>NZ_JACXBS010000010.1 GCF_014698015.1 Kocuria sp. cx-455 | reverse complement strand
TTTTTTGACGGAGAGTTTGATCCTGGCTCAGGACGAACGCTGGCGGCGTGCTTAACACATGCAAGTCGAACGCTGAAGGCCCAGCTTGCTGGGTTGGATGAGTGGCGAACGGGTGAGTAATACGTGAGTAACCTGCCCTTGACTCTGGGATAAGCCTGGGAAACTGGGTCTAATACTGGATATGACGCGTCCTCGTATGGGGGTGTGTGGAAAGGGTTTTACTGGTTTTGGATGGGCTCACGGCCTATCAGCTTGTTGGTGGGGTAATGGCCTACCAAGGCGACGACGGGTAGCCGGCCTGAGAGGGTGACCGGCCACACTGGGACTGAGACACGGCCCAGACTCCTACGGGAGGCAGCAGTGGGGAATATTGCACAATGGGCGAAAGCCTGATGCAGCGACGCCGCGTGAGGGATGACGGCCTTCGGGTTGTAAACCTCTTTCAGCACGGAAGAAGCGAAAGTGACGGTACGTGCAGAAGAAGCGCCGGCTAACTACGTGCCAGCAGCCGCGGTAATACGTAGGGCGCAAGCGTTGTCCGGAATTATTGGGCGTAAAGAGCTCGTAGGCGGTTTGTCGCGTCTGCTGTGAAAGCCCGGGGCTTAACCCCGTGGTGTGCAGTGGGTACGGGCAGACTAGAGTGCAGTAGGGGAGACTGGAATTCCTGGTGTAGCGGTGAAATGCGCAGATATCAGGAGGAACACCGATGGCGAAGGCAGGTCTCTGGGCTGTTACTGACGCTGAGGAGCGAAAGCATGGGGAGCGAACAGGATTAGATACCCTGGTAGTCCATGCCGTAAACGTTGGGCACTAGGTGTGGGGGACATTCCACGTTTTCCGCGCCGTAGCTAACGCATTAAGTGCCCCGCCTGGGGAGTACGGCCGCAAGGCTAAAACTCAAAGGAATTGACGGGGGCCCGCACAAGCGGCGGAGCATGCGGATTAATTCGATGCAACGCGAAGAACCTTACCAAGGCTTGACATACACCAGACCGGCCCAGAGATGGGTTTTCCTCTTTGAGGTTGGTGTACAGGTGGTGCATGGTTGTCGTCAGCTCGTGTCGTGAGATGTTGGGTTAAGTCCCGCAACGAGCGCAACCCTCGTTCTATGTTGCCAGCACGTGATGGTGGGGACTCATAGGAGACTGCCGGGGTCAACTCGGAGGAAGGTGGGGATGACGTCAAATCATCATGCCCCTTATGTCTTGGGCTTCACGCATGCTACAATGGCCGGTACAATGGGTTGCGATACCGTGAGGTGGAGCTAATCCCAAAAAGCTGGTCTCAGTTCGGATCGTGGTCTGCAACTCGACCACGTGAAGTCGGAGTCGCTAGTAATCGCAGATCAGCAACGCTGCGGTGAATACGTTCCCGGGCCTTGTACACACCGCCCGTCAAGTCACGAAAGTTGGTAACACCCGAAGCCGGTGGCCTAACCCTTGTGGGGGGAGCCGTCGAAGGTGGGACTGGCGATTGGGACTAAGTCGTAACAAGGTAGCCGTACCGGAAGGTGCGGCTGGATCACCTCCTTTCTAAGGAGCAGGCCCAGCAGCCGTGTGGTTGCGCCCGGGGTCCTGGTTTTCAGGTCCTTGGTGGTTAGTGGCCGCCACGCATCACCGCGTTTTGTGGTGGTGGTGGTTTGCTCATGGGTGGAATATCAACAGGCGTACAGATCGTTACCCGCGCACGGGAACCCCTTGGATCAATATGTCCTTGGGTGGTGTGTGGTGGTGGTGTGGTGGCACATTGTTGGGTTGTCGATCAACAAGCCCAGCACCCGTGGTGGGTGGTGGTTGTTGGTTACTTCCTGGGACACGACCGAAGCCCCCTGGTGTGGGGTGGTTGGTGGTGTTGGTGGGTTGTTGTTTGTCAACTACATAGTGGACGCGAGCATCTTTGAACGCCGCGCA
>NZ_JACXBS010000009.1 GCF_014698015.1 Kocuria sp. cx-455 | reverse complement strand
GGGGGGGGCAGCGAGGCGAGGCGCTGGCGCGCCCGCTCGGAGCGGCCCCTGCCGGGGCCTTGCACGCTGTCGCGTGCTGCGCCGCTGACGCGGCGTGGTAGGTGCATGATTGCCGGTGTCTTGCTCCCTCACCTGTAGTAGGTGGTCACAAGCAGGCCTGAAACGGCCTGAGTCGGCCTCTCTGCCCAGACACCCGACGCTAGCGATAGAGCCAGCTAACCCACGACAAGGCCCGCGCCTCGAGACCCCCCCCCCCCACCCACTCACCGCACACACCACCAAAGGAAGCATGAGCCCGGTAGCTTCACACTTAGGCTTGAATGGCTCTATGGCTGAACATTTGATTTTAAAGAATCCAGTTATTGCCAGGGTTGGGCAGTGGCTCACTCAGCTCCTTCAAGTGGCGTGCCATCCACGGCTCCTGGTTCGTCATCTAAACCAGCGCCGACTCCAAGGTCTCTCCACACTCCCTAGATTGACGATTGGACTGTTGGCTCTCGGCGTGGCTGGGTGGATCAGTTTGGGTTGGTTATTCCCTCTGATTGAGGGCCTGAGTTGGCATTTATCACTAAGAGTCGTGATGTTCATTATTGCCGGTTTCACTGGCTTATACACGCTCTACCCTCCTGTATCCCGATGGGGTGGTCGAAAGCTTCGTGAAAAGCCTTTGAGCCTGTTCAAAGCTTCGTCCTGGGTTTTGGTAGGGCTAATGATCTTTGCCGCGGTACTTTGGATTGGGCTTGGGTGGGCACTCGGTGGCAAATGGGCCTGGGAGTTACCTGCGGGCGATGACGTTAATAAATACGCGCTCCTGCGCATGGTTTTATTCGTAGGCGCTGGCGTTGTCGGTGTCATTGGTGTACTTGTCACCTACCGTCGTCAACGGGGCACTGAAGAAGGCCAGTTTCTGGAACAGTTAGCCACCTCAGCCCGCCAGCTGGGCGATGAGAACCCCACCGTCCAGGCAGCTGGAATTTACGCCTTGGCAGGGCTGGCGGACAGATCGCCGCAGTCTCGTCGCCAGGAATGCGTCAATGTGCTCTGCACCTACCTCCGCTTACCCTATACGCCTGTTATCCAGGATGATGAGCCGGGAGTTACTAGCAGTGTCACGCTAAAACGAACTTTGAATACTGGATCGGACTCCCCCACAGAAGAAGAGCGCACTGTACACATGCGCCCGCATGACCGGGAGATTCGCCAGTCAATTGTGAGAGTCATTACACAGCATTTACGGAAAGGTGCAGAGGTGAGTTGGTCCAACCTCGACTTGGATTTTACTGGAGCTATTTTCGACTATGGAGATTTTAGTAGGGCGTGCTTCTCAGGCGACGGCAACGTTAGCTTCCGAGATGCTATCTTTTCCGGTGGCACCGTCAACTTTGAGGGCGCTGTCTTTTCCGGTGGCACCGTCGACTTTGAGGGCGCTGTCTTTTCCGGTGGCACCGTCAAGTTCTGGGGATCTACTTTTTCCGGTAGCACCGTCAGCTTCTGGGGATCTACTTTTTCCGGTGGCACCGTCAGCTTCTGGGGATCTACTTTTTCCGGTGGCACCGTCAGCTTCTGGAGAGCCTCTGTCCTCAACGGAGTTCTTAATTTCAACGGCGCTAATGTCTCCGGCGGCACCGTCAAGTTTCGGAACTTTAATGTCACAGGCGGCGCCGTCAGCTTCTTGGACATCGCCCTCTCCGAAGGGAAGGTCATCTATGAGGACGCCATATTTTCTGGTGGCGATATCAGTTTTGCGAATGCCACCGTCTCCGGCGGCGCTCTCTGCTTCGCGGATACCACCGTCACCAATGGCACCGTCGACTTCGCGGATACCACCGTCACCAATGGCACCGTCGACTTCGCGGGTACCACCGTCACCAATGGCACCGTCGACTTCGCGGGTACCACCGTCACCGGCGGTGGCGTCTACCTCCGACACAACAACGTCACCGGCGGGGTGGTCAGCTTCGTCGATGCCACCATCACCGGCGGTGGCGTCAACCTCCGATACAACAATGTCACCGGCGGGGTGGTCAGCTTCGTCGATGCCACCATCACCGGCCGCATTTTCAATAGCTCGCGTTTTATCGTCTCTGGTGGCGCCATCAATCTTGTAAACAACACCGTCACCGGCGGCGCCGTTAATCTTTCGAGTCCCTAGGATCGGCAATCCCGCCTTGTATGCCATAAATGATCGGTATGCAATAAATATTTACGCACTCCAGCATAAATAGCTTTAGTTAATCTAAAATATTTCTGCGGGGTAAGTGCACTAGATGCACCGAGCGGCAATACTAGACATTTTTTATTTGTCCCGATGAGTAAGCGGGTAAAAGCAAACTCGATAGTGTGAATCACCGCGATAATAGCAACCAGCCTGACTATATCGAGCCCGGCATTATCGGTGATGGGGATCAATGCGTCGGCGCGCTGTCGCGTGCTGCTCCCCTGGCGCGGCGTGGTGTGTGCATGGTCGCCGGTGTCTAGCTAACTCACCCCCTGATAAGTAATACCGGGCAGGCCTGAGCCAGGCCCAGGTGCCCTCACTCCCGCCCCCCCACAAGCCAGTTCAACGTCGCCACACATTTACTGGCCGCGACCGCGACAACGGCGCCCCGGCAGGGCCCTTGATGTAGGATTCCCGCCACTGCACCCGCCGCAGTGACTGGGCCGGCCCGTAGGGCTGCTGCACCCAGTGACCGCGCACCACCCAGCGGTGCCGGTAGCGCCGTTCGTCGCCGTCCGCAGTGTCCTCAGCGGGTGTGGTGACTTGGCGTAGGGGCCGCAGGTCGATGTGGGTCACCGACCGCTCAGTGGCCGCCTCGGGCCTCGTCTCACCTCCGGTGCGCGAGTCCAGGCTGCGGCGCTGGGCCACGCTGGGCATCATCATCAGGTGCCAGGCCGAACAGGCCCAGGCCATTACCGACAGGTATGTGCCTTGCAATCGTGGCCCGGCCTCGGCGGTGTCTTGCGCCCCGGTGTTGGCCGTTTCCCACACTCCGTTGTGATCGTGGGGCAGTGAGAGCGACACCAGCTCTTGCAGCGGGCCGGTGGCCAGCCGCCGTCCGGCCGGCATCTCAGTTTCGTGGGCGTAGATCGTCACCCTGAAATGCGAGCCGGTGGCCTCCCACAACAGCCCCGATGGGCTGATCCCGTCGGTGATCTGCCCTCCGGTGATCGTGTCCCACCCCCGCCGTTCAGGCGGGGGCAGCGGCGGTAGGCCCCCGGCCACCGCCAGGAAGCCGCGTTTAGTGGGAGCCACAGCCGAGGATATGACCGGCAGATCCTGGGAAGCGTCCAGAGCCACCTGGGCCATTTCAGCGGTCACCCAGAACAACGGCAGTGTCTCATCTCGGCACAGCTCGGCCTCGTGCCGATATCCGCGCGCCAGGCTCAACCGGCGAGCCGCGTCCCCCCGTTGCGCGGCGGCCTGCTCCTGAATAGCGGCGAAGCGTTCGCACTCACGTGCGTTGGCCCGCAGCACCCCGGGCAGAGAGGGCACCGACCAGGTATCGCGGCGGCGCCGAGCCATTACCAATTCCCCCGGCTGATGGTGAGGTCTGGGCGCTGACGGTGTACCCGCGCGGCAATCACCTGCTGCCATCCCACAGGCCCGGCTTGCGGGCCGGTATCGAACTGGAAAACCGCCGGGGCCCCGCGCTCGAGCGCGGCGAGGTGGCCAGCCACTTCTTGATCAGCCTGGGCTTCCAGCTTGGCCAGCTCGTCCCAGATCCCGGCCGGCACGGGACGGCGGCCGACCTCCCAAGAACGAATGGACTCGTGGGACACGTCGATGGCAGCAGCCAAATCCGCCCGTGTCAGCCCTAGGGCGGTGCGAATGCAGGCGATCATCTCGCCGGCGGTGGTGGTGGTCATGGTGTCTCCTGTGAGGCGATAGGCATTGCCCCGGCCCTTGTATGAGGGCCGGGGCAATGCGGTGGAGGGGCGCGTGGATCAGTGGCGGGCGTGGTCGAGTACGAGATCCCAGAAGTCGTCCTCGTCAATCTCCCGGCGACGGAATCCGCAGTAGTTCAGCAGCTCATTGCCGTTCTCGTCGTGCTCGGTATGCCAGTAGAGCAGGTCATCCGCGAGGGTTTCGATGTCATACTCGGCGTAGGCGTCGTCCACGTCGCCGTTCTCGATGGGTTCGACGATCTCTCGGTAGATCGCTTCGTCGCGGGTGGTGTAGGTGTTGTGCTGGTTAGTCATGTCCGGCTCCTATCCGGTCTGGGCGGGTGGCTGATCCTCCCTGCCTCATAGTACTCACTGTACCAGTTAAGTGGTACAGAGGGAAGTAGTTACTACATTCCGGGGAACCGATCGCCTCTCACAATTAACATCACCGGCCCCAACCGGCATATCGGTACCACAAGCCCCACCGGCACTAAATGAGAAACTGACTAGGGCAAATACAGATTTTTTAGACACAGTATGCCTAAAGGGCACATCATCACCAATAGGCATAACCGCCCATCAAGCCAACAAAACAACTACTTTGACGACCATTTGTTACATATGTATTGATGTATTTGTTACCAGGCACACAGCCTCCTACCGCTACTCGATGCGCTCGGTGGAGTATCACTCGGAGGAATTCGAGCTCACACCCGCGTAGGTGGCCAAGGCCTTCGTTGACCCGCATCACCCCACGGCAGAAGAAATTGCCACCGTGCGCTCCTACCTGCAGATCGACCCGGGCCAGTTCGGGCACTACGCCGACCCGTGCGGCACCGGATCGGCCGAACCTCGCCCCTCCATCACCCGGGTCCGCGGTTACTGATCCTGATCCGGAAATAGTCTTGCCCGCAAATCGGGGCACTACCTCCGGTTACCCTTCAACTAAGGACATCTAGTGTCCAAAACGAGGAGTCAGAACATGAGTCTGGAACTTGACGCGGATGGCACGGTCATCGCCGATGGACGAGTGGTGGACTACGCCACCGCCTACCGATGGTGTGTGGACTCCCCGGAGACGATCACTGATCTGGTGAAGAACACTAAAGCATTCGCCATGGTCATCGCTGACGCCGAACAGCAGGATGAGCAGACACAGGCCGCTGCGGTCCGGGAAGCCTTCACCGTCGGAGAGCCGCGCAGTCCAGGAGATACCTGGAGCGCGTAGTCAATCTCGCCCACTTCTGCGGCCTTACCTGGTTGAGACACCCAGCGTGCGGAAGATTGAAGCGTTCTGTGATCAAACGGCGCAGCGGGCGGCGTTGAGTCTGCGTAGTCTCCGGTTCAGGAATAGCCCGTCGATCAGTGACCAGAACGCCAGTCCGCCCAGTGTCAAGGTCATGCACAGACCCATCTTCCAGTCGCCCAAGTAGTAGCGGTGCACCCCGAGTGGGCCTAAGAGCATCCACAGCACCCAGGTCGCCGTCGGATTCTTCGGCCCGCGGGCTCGCCGGGCAGTCGCTGCAGCGGCCGGGTGCTGATCGTGGTTAGTCCTCACAGGCCACACCTTCTTCTCCGCCTCGGTCCAGGCCCGCGCGGTACCCGGGTTGTCCTATGTAGATCGGGGCCGCCCCGGCAGCTCGGGCTGCCGCGCAGTTCTCGTAGTAAACGTCCCCACCGGGCAGGGCGGGTTCAGCAGGGGCTGGTGGTTGCGGTTCCACGGGTTCAGGCGCTGGCGGCTCCGGGGTGGTGGCCGGTAGCTGAGGGATGGGCCCGGCTTCTGGCAGCTCCTGGTCTGGGCAACCCGCCAGCACTTCGGTCATGGCCTGTTTTTCAGGGGCCGTGACAAACAGGTCATACCTGGTCTTGACTGCGATTTGCAGGGCGACGTATTCACAACGGAATGAAGTGTTAGGTGGCAGCCATTCGGCGGCGTCCTGGGCGGATTTTGACCCATTAGTGGGCCCGTCCACTGCCAGCAGGTTCAGTGGGTCGTTGGCCAAGGCCACCCGATTATCCTGCGTTAATCGGTCCGCCCCGGCAATCCATGCGTTACCCAAGGCCACCACATGATCGATTTGGACATCCGATGAGGTCGCCGGCCCACGTTCGAAATTGATGGTGGTTCCGGTGTAAGGATCGGACAGGGTTCCAGATGTGATGGTGCACCCGTCAATCGAGACGGGGTTAGTCAGATCACGAGCCAAAATGTCGTTACGAGCATCGCACCCGTTGTCATCCGGGTCGGCCCAGCCGCCGAACTGGGTATCGCGGTCATAGTCTTCGCCCGATCCAGCCTTACCTACCGTTAGCGCTGCCAGCGCCTCACCGGCCGGTGAGGATAGCTCCGGGGTGGGCGTCGGGGTCTTAGAAGGTGTGGGGCTGGGAGTTGGTGCGGCCGTTGCTGTCGTGGGGCTGGGGGTTGGTGAAGCCTTCGCTGTCGTGGGGCTGGGTGTGGGTGTCGGGTTTAGGGACGGGGTTGGCGGGATAGTCGCACTCGAGCTGGGGGTGGAGGATGCCGTAGGGGCGGCCACCGGCGGGGTGGCCGGTTCACCACCACACGCGCTCAGTAGCCCTATCACCAGGGTGAAGTGCACCGGGATGGCCACGATCCACTTCCCCACCGTGAAAGTCCCTCGCGCCAACGATGAGCGTCCGGGTGCTACTGGGGGGTCGTGTTGTGGCGAACTCATGCTCTCCCGCTCTATGCAAATACCATTATGCGCTCATCATCTCCCCCCACCGTGGGGTTTACAAGTGGAAACACCGTTGCCCTTCCGGCGGTGATCGGAGGGCCCACCTTCGGCACCAGCACGTGAAGTCCCGGGCAAGACAGTCCCCTGCGGACACCCGATAACCCCGGGGTCGAGGCTCCCCCGCCTGCGGCCAGTAGGACCCTCAGCGGCTGTCAAACTGAGGGGTGGGGGCGTCCCGGTGAGTTAATCAGTTCCCGCAATTAACGTTACCGGTCCCGGCCGGCACATCGGCACCACCGGACCCACCAGCACCGCCGGCACCAAATTCTGGATCGACTAGGGCAAATACCCTCTTTATAAGGCACAGTGTGCCTAAAGGGCACACCCTCACCCATAGGAACGACAGCCATATTAGGCGAACAACACAAATACTTTGACGACTATTTAGTATATATGTATCGTTATATTTGTTAACAGGGCACTTAGCCCCACTACTGCCACCAGGAACCCATCATGACCCCGACATGTTTTCCCTACCGGTACTTACTGCGCACGGTGGCGTATCACTTCGAAGAACGCGAACTCGCCACCGAACGGGAGTCACAATGACGCACAACGCATCCTGGGATCTCGAAGACTATGAACGGTTCATTTCTGGTATCCGTGACGGTCTTACCGAAGCGCAGCTGGCTGAGAAGCTGGGTCGTTCTCAGGCCGCGTTACGGGCTCGTGCCGCGTACTTTCTACCGCTGCCCGAGGATGGTGGGAAAACTCCGACCGGTGGGCGCGCTGTGCAGGCTGTACGCGAGGCACTGACGGGTGATCCGCAGTGGGATTGGTTGCCCAACGTCGAGGCTCACCATGAGACCCGTGGGCTGCCTTTGTGGAGCTCGGATGATGTTGATGAGATCCATGAGGCGTGGGAGGCCGGCAGTCCGAAGTTACCTGATCTCGCTGACGAACTTGGGGTGGATGAAGAACGCATTGCGGCCCGGTTAGTCCGCGATGCTCTGGCTGGTTCTTTGTCCGAGGTGGTGGAGCGGATGGGGTGCGTCTCGGGTGGGGCGCTGGAGGCGCGTGTGCGGGTGGCGCAGTACCGCGAGGACACCACATTGTGGGTGCTGATGGTGACTGGTCGATCCACGGTCCAGCATGTCTCCGTCCATGTATTTGCCGACGATGCTCGGCAGGCGCTGCGGGCGTTCACCGATCAGCGTCTGGCGAGTTCGAAGGTCAAACAGAAACTCTCGTGGACGATCGTGCCCCGGAGGGTGGGACAGACGGATCTCCCCCGCACTCAGCTCCAGACTGGTGTGGTGCCTAGTTCTCGTGCTGAGGCGGCCGCCTGAACGTAGTCGGTGGCCGCGGGGGTGGCGCTGGGGGTGTTTTCTTGGGGTTCGGGGGTCAGTCGCAGGGTGACCAGGGTGTGCCCGGCGAGCAGGTCCGTGATGCGGCGGGCTTCTATGGAGCGGGTGAATCGGGTGGAGCGCTGGGCGGTGTCCACGGCGGTGTAGGACGCTGACCATGCACTTTGCCGGCTGTACCGGCTCAGGACGGTCCAGTGCTGACCGCGGGCTTCTAGCAGGGCCGGCAGTCCAGGGGTGGTGATCGGCCGGTTACGGTCCAGCTCTGTCATGGTTAGTCCCAGCTCGGCGCCGGTGAACACTTCCCCCAGGTTGGTGATCTGGTGCCGGTATGCGTTCGCTCGGGCCTTCTGGTCCTCATGGCGCTCATCCAAGCGCGGGCTGTGTCGGATGGCTGGGGCGATGGCTGCACGGTCTGCCAACGGGTCCAGGCGGTCAACCGCTTGCCCCAGCCCGGTGTCGTGGTGCCAGAGCCCGGTGGTGGCCACATACCGGTAGAAGCGGTGCCGGTCGGTGTCCAGTGCCACCAGGGAGCGGGATTCGCTGGCGGTGGCTCGGTACTGGAAGAAGCGCATGGAAGGGCCTTTCTGGTCCTCCTCTGGGGGCAGGTTTACCGGTCGCTGTCTTCGCGGCGGATCCTGACGATGATGTGCCCGGAGGGGGGATCGAACTCTTGGTATGCGTCGAGGGAGAAGGGGAATCGGTCGCTGAGCAGATAGTTCTGCACGGCCTTGTAGGGCCCGGAACGGTCCGAGCTGGCATCGTAACGAGCCACGGTGGTCCAGGTGGATCCTCGTGATTCCAGTAGCTGTTGCATCCCGGGGGCCGTGATGGGCCGGTGGCTTTTCATATCCACGACGGTCAGTCCCGCTTCCGCGGAGGTGATGACCTCACCCAGGTTGGCGATCTGCGCTCGGAGTTCATCGGCGCGCTGGCGTTGGGCGGTGAACCGTTCATTGAACCGGGGCACCACTTTGATCCACTTCATGAGCTCGGCGGGGGTGGTCACCGGGTGGGGATCAGTCGGGATAGTGCGGGCGTTCAGGTGCCATAGCTGGGTGGTGGGCGAATAGAAGAACACCCGCTCGGTACACGACTGCGCCCAAATCACCGGCTCGTCCTCCTGCACGTAGTAGAACCGCACCCTGATCCCTTCGTTGCCGCTGACCTGCTGCTGGGGAGTTTTTTCCCCTATCGCAGCAACTTTAGCGGCCATGGTGACAGGGCCGAGGTGTTCGGTGCTCACAGGTCCAGGGCTCGCACCGTACGCCGGCGGCGGGCATTGTTCATCGCCCGCAGCACGGCGACCAGGCCCGCGAGCACCGCGATAACCAGGATGACTAGCAAGATGATGCGGGCCAGATCCAGGCCGCCTTCATCGCCCAGGTGAAGGATGGACTCCGCTGGGGTGGCGAGGATGTTGTGCTCAACCAACCAGGCCATCGTCGCGGTGCTCTTGGTGGCGATCCACCCCAGGATGATGGGGCCCGCGGCGCCAAAGAACACGATGCCTGCACTGATCAGAGTCAGCGGGTTTTCTTCTTCAAGCTCGTTACCCATAAGGGGTCCTTTCTTGGGGTTAGCTGGCCAGCTCGTCGGCCATACTCATTTCGACGTTGGCTGTAGCCTCCATCTGCACGCTGACCGGGGCCCCGTCATCGGTGTAGCCCTCCAGGTCGTAGAGATCGGCACTTTCCTCGCTGGGGTCCACGGAGGAGAGCATGATCTCTTGACCGAGATCGTCCAGGAACACCCGGTCCCCCGGACGTAGAGCGTGAACCTCAGTGACTTCAGTGTGGCCACTTTGCAGCGGAGACGGGGGCAGCTGCAGGGAGTCATCTTCTTCGTGAACGGTCTCAGGCCGCCCGTAGAGGGCACGTAGCGCACGGGCTGCGCGGCGGCCGAAACGCAAGGTATTGATCGGGTCAAAGAACTGGTCTATGTCCTCCAGTCCAGTAGCTTCCTGAAGCTCCACCGGCTGCGGTTCTTCGGTGACGGGCATGGCCCGCATGGCCTTGGATTCCTCGGTCATTACCGGGTTCAACTCGATCTCATCCCCGTTGGCGTCAAGGATCGGAGCTGCCAGATAATCTTGCCAGGTCGGAGGGGTCTCCTCCCCGGTCTTGTCATCAATATCTGTGGCCGGCTCCCCGATCGTCTTGCGCGAGTAGACCACCTGGGCCGGGCGGGCAGCGGCGACCATGCCTGGGTGGTAGTCGTCAGCTCGCGGGTCGGGGTTGGCGTTGTAGGTGGCCTGGATCTGGGTCGGAATCCCGTCCACCAGACCCACCGCACGGCCAGCAATGCGAGGGATCTGAACACCGATCGCGGCGTTGTCCCACATCATCAGTGAACCCTCTTTGGAACTCAGCGGACCCAGGGAGATCCGCCCGCCCATATTGTCTCGGGCTTCACCGTCGATGATCGTGGTGTCGGGGCGCTGCATCCCGATGAAGATGTGGATCTTGCAGGTACGGGCCAGACGCAGCAGGTTGCCGATCCAGTCCATCAGTTCCGACTTCGCCGGACCGCCAGATTTGGACTTGCGGTAGAGCTGTTCGGCCATGGTCTTGAAGGACGTGAGCTCGTCAATCATGATCACGATCGGGTCCATGTCTTCGGGGCCGGCCTTACCATCACGGATCAGCTTGTAGCGCTTCTCCATGGTCTCGTGGGCCAGGTTGATCAGGCGGACCTGGGAGGGTACGTCTTGGGCCAGGAACTCCACATTGGGCCATTCCCGATACCCGATGAACTCCACGCCCTTGCCGTCGATCAGCCACACCCGGCACCCGGCCTGGGTGAGTATTTGGATCACCCCGTGCTCGCAGATCGTTTTACCGCCACCGGTGCCGCCGATGGCCAGCATGTGCGGGAGCTTGCGCAGCTGCCAGACCGCAGCCGTGCCACCGGCGGCCAAGCCCAGGGGGATTTTTAGGTCGCGGTAGTCGGTGTGCGTACGCAGCAGGGGCGCGTGGTGGGCGGGGGGCAGCACCAGCTTGGGCAGTGGCTTCGCGCGACTGAAGGCGATGAGGTCCTCCTGGGGGTCTGCCTCGGGCACGAAGTTGCCTTTGGGCAGTCTCGAGCGCAACCGGCTGATTGCCTGATTGCGTTTACCAGGAAGGGCAATATCAACGCCGTTGAACCCGGTGATCTCCGCGGACACCAGATAGTCCGGCTCAGAAGGAGTCTCATCCCACTCCACCGTCACCTGAGCACTATCTCCCAGCACCTCACGAGCGCCCTTAAGTATCCGTTGCTCGATCTCCTGCCTGGGCGTCAGCTCCGGCTCCGGCTCCGGGGTGTATCCGCTGAGCACGAGCGTCTTCGCCGGTTTGGAGCGCTTCGCGTCCACTCGATACCGGCCACCCAGCGCACTGCCGGCGGCTTGCTCGAGTTCCTGGCGCGGCAGCTCTCGTTTCATCGGGTCCTGCAACACGATCCGCTGCGGGGGTCCAACCTGGAGCACCTTGCCACGCTCGAACTTGGACAGGCGCACCATGTCTTCGTGCACCGTCATACGCAACACATCGGACAGCGCCGCGCACAGCAGCGCAGGCATCTTCTGGGTCTTCTGCCACCGCCTCCACGACAGCACCATGACCACGGCCACCAGGACCAAGCACAGCACCACGATCATTGCCACCAGGACCAGCGGCGCCCCGATAATCGAGGCCACCGCGCCCACCGCGATCGAAACCAAGAAACCCCAGAACACCACCCGCCCCAGTTTCGGCTTTCTCGGCGCGAATAACTCAGCGCTGTTCTTCGCAGCCATCATCGTCTCCTCATCAAGCATATAGCCAATTTTCTACACAACAAAAGTACCATTACCTCTTATTTTAGGCTTTCCAAGCACCCTTTTTCTTCAACACTGGTTCGGGGTCCATATTGTCGTTGTGCTCATACCACTTAGACAAGTTGGCTCCTGGTTCAAAGAGCTCCAGGTGCAGGTGGGTCATCACCTGACCGCCGACGCTTCCGGCTTTGTTGCCCTCGACACCGATGACATCTCCGCGTTTGAGGTCTTGGCCTGGCTTCACGTCGATTTGGTTCAGGTGACAGAAGCCGAACCCGAATTTGGGTCCACTTGTTGCGACGGCGAACACGCAGCCGTCCGTGTCGTAGATCTCTGAGACCTTCATATCGACAGGGGTAATAATCTTCGTGCCATTGCCGGATCCAGCGCCCGGGGTAGCCAGGTCCACGCCGTAGTGCAGCCCGCCGTTGCTGGCATCCACGCCGTTGATCGAACGTTTGCCGTAGGGGCTGGTCTTCACACAACCGGGGCAGGGGTTAGTCCACTCGCCATCCCCGAGATCGCCGTCCCAGCTCGTGACCGTGGTGGTGCAATCGTCGTTGACGGTGCCCACCTTGACTTCATCGCCGCCCTTGGCTTTGTCCTTGCCGCCCTTGCCGGTGACCCCGGCTTTCTGCATCTTCTCCGTGTCTTCGCTGCGGGAGGTGTCGATCCCTGCCTCTTTCATAATGGCGCGGGCGGGTGCGTAGGAGCTGGCGTAGTGCCCAGCGTCGGCGTTTCCCTGCACCTCGTGGATCACCTGGGTGATCTCACGGGTCTGCCATCCTGGGACCGTGAGCAACCCCCTGCTGCCGTCGTGCTCGGGCCCCAGCAGGAAAGATTTGGTGGCGTGGGCCGGGTTCGTGACTTCTTCTTTAGTGCCCCACCCTTGGGAGGTCTGCTGCTGGAAAAGCCCGTAGGAGGTGGCCGCTGAGCCGTCAGGGTTGGTCACCCCATGGACCTGATCGCCGTAGTCCAGGTTCTGCAGCGTGGATTCACCGTAGGCGGTGATGATGGCGATCTCGCTGGCCTTGCCGGGCAGCCCGAGCTCCTGGGCAGTCTTGTCGATTTCCTTGGCGAACTTGATCTGCTCTTTCTGAACGTCCTGGGGGGCGGTCAGATTCGCGGTAGTCACACCATCGGAGCTCGTTCCGGCAGGGTTGCACCCCGTGGCCGCGTTCTGCTGTCGCTGATCCTCGTCGTAGGCACTCATCAGACTGGCCAGGGCCATCACAACCACCATGATGATGACTACCAGCAACGACACCAGGGTCAGGGCTGCGGCGACTATCCAGCCGGTCAGCCCGGACTTCTTCTGTCCGGTGTCCTCCTCGTCCGTAGCAGTGCCCATTACTTCACCGTGATCGTCGTGCCGTTGTAACTGGCTGACGTGATGATCCACCCCTCGTCACCACGCTGCGCCTGGACGCGGTACGGGGCCAGGTACTTCTGCCCCTTGGCATCAGTGAAGATCACGGAGACCTGGCGGGACCACCGGATGGGGGTATCCCGGCCCCATTCGGTGAGGGGATCCCCCACTTTTAACTCCACGAACGAGGTTGGCGCGTGGGCGGCGATGTGCTGGCTACCCGATTCCTCCAGCTCACCGAGCAGTTCATCAGCACTCCACGGTGTCACCGTGTCTTCCCAAAGCGTGTCATCGGCTGAGGAGCGGGTGGTGAACGCGGTCATCCACGCGGTGACCACCTCGGGGGCCTTGCTGGTGTCCGGATCCAGCTTTTGATGGGTTTTCTCCACGCTTGCCTGAACCGTGGAATTTACCGAGGGGGTGGCTGACGCGGCCGTGGTGGTGTCCCCGCCGGCGGGCAGATTCTGCTGGGACTCCTGCGCCACCGGTTGCTGTTGGGCCTCACGTGATCGCAGCACAGAGGTGGTCACAATGAACGCCGCCAGCAGCAGCATCACTACGAGAACCGCGATGGTGACCGTGCGAGAGCGCTTCATCGTCCACCACCGGTCCCGAAGGTGGAGGGCAGCTGGCGGTAGAGCGCGCGCTTACGCGGGGGCACATTATTGCTGGCGATATTCGGGGTTGACCCGCCCCATGCCTGCGAAGCCTTGACGTGCTTGGGCAGCGGGCCGTCATGGATCTCGCCTGCCAGAACCGTGGAGGATCCATCGGTGTGCCGCACCACGTTGTTGAACCGCCCGTAAGAATCCGGGCCCCCAGTGGGCTGTTGCTCGGTAGGTGCAGCCGGGGTACCACCCGGCGCTCCTGCCGGGGCCGGCGGGTTCGGAGCAGGGCGCTCCACCAGATCGCCGCGGTGATTGGCATCCACCGGATCCAAAGCGGGTCGGGGCTCTACGCCTCCGATCGCTCCGGGGCGGGAACTGCTGCGCCCAGGCTTGGGCGGAGCTGAGACGTTTTCAGTGTTTACCTTCGCTGCCTTACGCCGATCGTTCACCTTTCCGGCTACAGATTTGGCGGCCAAAACACCTGCGGCCACACCACCAGTTGCCGCGCTCGCTCCGAGCAGAGCACTGGCTCCCTTGGCCGCTCGGAACGCGCGCGGGGCATTCTGCGCAACCTTTTTGGTGGTGTTTTTGAGGCGGGAGGGTTGACCGGCGCGTGCACCGGGTTTGCTGGTGAGACCCATCTTGGAGAGGTACCGGGCTAGGGCTTCGCCGGCCTTCTTGCCGCGGGCCTTCATCATGATGAAGGTGATGCTCATGATGATGATCAGGATGCCCAGGAATCCCGAGCCGAGCATCAGTGGCACCGCTCCGATGGATTCGGTGATCTTGCCGATGATCCAAAGGTAGGCGCTGAGTGCCCACACGTAGACGGCGACCATGATCACGTTGACTGCCAGCTGGGCCAGCGCGTTGAAGAAGGCGTAGCGGCCCGGGCCGGGGAACACGGCTAGGTAGCCCTTGATCACGACGTTCACGCAGCCCAGCAGTGCCAGAGCTACATCCTTGATGATGAAGAACCCGAAGACGATGATCAGGAAGAACAACCCGACCACCCCGGTCCAGTTCAGCAGGTAGAAACCCATGGCCTGGTAGGAGTCGGTCTCGTTGGCTTTTTTGGCCTCTTTATCGCAGCCGTTGATTTTCTTGCGGACTTTCTCCGCATCGGCTCCGTCCTTATATGTCTCGTCCCATTCCTTGGAACACTTCTCGTCCAGCTGCTTGCCGAAGGAGATCATCTGGGCGGGGCTGCGCACGGTCATGTCCACCAGCTGCGTAGACACCGGGTTGCTGCTCGCGTCTCCGGTGGTGTCTGAGACGTCTCCCCCGTTGAGGCTGTTCACGGTGGCGTTGCCCAGCTGGGAGCCAAACTGGCTGGACTCTTTGACTACGGAGTCTTCCCCGCCGAAGTAGGAGCTGGGGTTACCCAGCGTGGTGCCCACCAGTGCGGCCACGAAGGCGGCGATGACCAGCTCGGCCAGAGCGGCGCCGAAACCCACCTTGTAGGCGGTGAGGGCAACCACCAGGGCGGTCACGGTTAGCCCCAAGCCGATCAGGCCCATCTGGCCCAGCACGGCGTCAATGGTATTGGCGAGCAGGGTGAACGGGGATAGCAGCCAGTCCAGCCAGACAAAGCTGAGGATGAAGTTCAAAAACGCGATGATCCCGAACACGATGAAGGTGTAGAAGTTCCAGGCCAAGCCCAGCAGCACGCCGCGGATCAGTCGCCGCGGGTAGCTCAGCCGGCCGTAGTCCAGGGGGAGCTCGTAGTAGGAAGCGATGGGTACCCCGGCTGTGTCTTTCACATCACCGATCGGCAGGAAGTAGGTCTGGTAGGACCCGGATTCCATGTCGAAGGCCATAGCGTTGGTCATGTTCACGAAATAGCTCAGGGTGCACACGGCCACACCAATCAGGGCCAGGCGGGTCTTCCGGTGAGTTTTCAGCCAGAACCATGCCTGCAGCATGGCTTCCTCAGCCGGGCGAGAGGCCACCGTGGAGAATGTTCGCATCAGGGGGATCCCTTCAGTTACGCCGCCACCGGCGGCGAGGTCAGAACGGTGTGGGCGCGGTTCTCCGCGCGGGGGATCAAGATCTTGGCTTTACCCACACGGTTGAGCTGGTCGCGGTACAGGCACTCACCGCGACGATGGTCTTCAACCTCCCCGGAGGCGTTCATGGGGGCGAGATCCTTAGTCACCGTCTCCAGGAACTCAGGATTGTCGTAAGCCGGGTCCAGCCACCGCAAGTTCGGGCGTGCCAGCTCAGGGTCGCGGGTGCGGAACACGAAACGCTGAGGGATCAAACCACGCAGCTCCTTGGGGCCGAGCTCGTCGGAGGTGTGCGTACCTAGCCCCACCGCGCCCTTATGCTTACGGCCGGTCTTGATAGCGGTCTTGATCGTGGCCGACCCCTCTGGAGAGCCGGTCATATGGTGGGCCTCGTCTACCAGAAACAAAGTCTCCCTGGAGTCATCCGCGTACATGATGTTCGACCCGATGGAGGCCAGATAGGCGTAGGAGGCCCGTCCCACACGCTTAGGGATCGTCATCTCCCGTCGGGCCTCTTCGCTGGCTAGCTCTTCCTCAGTGGGAAGGTCCATGCCGCGGGTGCAGAAGACGGTGGCCTGGGCTTCAAAATCCATCGGGGGTAGGTCAGGGTCGAAAAACACCCGACCAAAGCTCAGATCCGCGAACACCGCCATCAGTCGCGCAATCCTGATTGCCACCTCTTTGTCGTCCGCCGCGATCTTGTCTGAAACCAGGTATTTGCGAACCTCGTCCAAGCTCGAGAATGCGAGTTGGTCATCGGTGCTGTTGGTCTTCAGCACATCGTTAAGCAGGATGCCCTCGTCATCGGTGTTGGACACCCCCAGCAGCAGGACCATGAGGTTCAGAGTCTCAGCCACCGCTTTACGGGGTTCGTCCCTGTAGATCTTCAGTGGGTCCAAAGACGAATGCGGGTCCATGAAGTCGATGATGTTGGCGGTGGTCAAAGACTCAGCTAAAGCTGCGTACTCACGGTTATCGGAGTGGTCCACGGCCACTAGTTGCGCCCCGCGGTCAATGGAATGGGAGGCGATGGTTTTCAACAGTACGGATTTACCCGATCCCAGCTCACCGACCGCGGCGAACGAGCCGGAGATATCCTTCTCGGCCAGCCCACCCAGGTCCACGTAGATCGGGGAGTACCGGCCGGTGGTGATGTTGGCAGCGATTCGGAACCCATGTGTGCCGCCCAGGGCATCGGAGGTAACCGGAACGCCCATGGAGAACGCGGTGCCGGTGGTGATCTGTTTCATCTCGCGGGAGGTGGAAGATTCCACGGCTCCGGGCCAGCAGTCCCAGAATAGGTTTTCCTGCCCACCCAAGGGCATCATGATCTCCCACTCATCGGCGCCGTAGAGATCCCGCAGCATACGCATCTGTTCCACGGCATCTTCGCTGGCGGCCCCGGCGGTGGAGAAAATCATCGTGGCCGCCACTTCCACCTCACGTTCGGTGCGAGTCAGTTCCGTGGTGTATTCCCGCAGCGCCCCGGCAGACTTGTCCAGCTCCGTGTAGCCGCCGGTAATGTCACCGGCGGTGCCGCCTTGCTGCTGGTATTGCTCTTTCAGAATCCGCTCGGCGCGGCGATTCTTCTGCCGCACTTTCGCTGCCGGCGTTGAAGTAATACGGATGCAGAAGTCAATGTCCAGGGGCAGCTCGGCGGCAATGTTGATGAACTCCGAACCGGGGAACACGAAACCGGCCTGGGGTGTGAATCCGATGACTCCGAACTGCTGGTAGCTAGGTGCGTCTTCGTCGTTATCCACACGCACATAGCGGCGTTTGAGCGCTTTGATGTGGGCGGCGGCGTTGCTCATAAGAGTGTCGGTGTCTAACGACTCCAGATCCCCCTCATCCACTAACGGTTCCGGCAGGCAGCTCTGCAGGTTCAACCAGTCTTGACAGCCCAGAGCGCCCGGGCGCTGCTCTGCAGGTGCGGTGCTGCCACCGCGGGTGGTCATGTGGTGAGCGATCCACCGCAGCGCGTTGATCCCCACCCGCCGCGGACGAAACGCCGCCGGGATCTTCTTCTCGGTGGCCGCGGCCCGGTTCGTCCACGTCTCGAACTCACGCTCGGTCGGGGCTACAGGATTGAACCCGGCCAAATGGCGCCCGTAGTCCTCAGCGCTCTGCAGGATCCGATGGGCCATCTCTGCAACGTTGAAGTGTGAGAGGGGAACGATCAGGAAATACAGGCGAGATCCAGAGGGCTCATTAGCCTGCTGCTGCCGGGTCATCTCGGTCTCATAGATCCACTGGTCAGAGGGCTCTCTAACACCCGCGAGCATCTTCTCGGCTACGTCATCCGCAGAGACCGTCGCCACCAGGCCGAGCAAAACGCTGTCACCAGTCAGGTTCTGAAACAGTTCCTGATGACGGGCACGGACCACGTTCTTCTGATCGACGGTCCCCAGCCCATAAGGCTGGCCTTCAAGCTGCCAAATGGCGTGCGGGATTCCGCGGTCATTGACGAAGATGTTTTCACGCACCCAGCGGATGGGCTGGCGACGGGTACCTGACATGATGTTCTCCTTGCCTCAGCTTTTGACGTGCTGTTCGGCCAGTAGGCGGTCCAGCCCGCAGCTAATTTGAGCCGGCGAGCTCGTGGGTGCCGCGCTGGGCGCCGCCTTCTGTTGCAGTGCCCAAGTTGCAGAAATGGTCTTCGCTGCTGGGGTGGCCTTCGCACTCTTTCGCGCGGCACGGGCCTGGGCTTTGATCTCGAGATTCCTGGTGCGTTGGATCTTCCTAACCCGCCGCGTCTGTTCACCGGCCGGCCGACCTCGCCACACCCCGGTCACGGGGGCAAACAGCACCTTGACGAACCCCGTGAGTAGACCCAGGATCGAGCGCTTGGGTGCAGGAATGAACCCCACCAAGTACACGATGCCCAGACTGAACGCGACGACCACGATCGCGTCGCTAAGCCAGTTCCATCCCCACAGCCCCAGCCGTCGGGTGAAGAACAGCAGCATGAAGGCGAGCAGTCCAGAGACTGCCTGCGGAACCGTGTAGGGGCCGCCCCAGATGTAACTGCCGTCGGGGAGTTTGCCCACAAGCTCTTGGATCTTTCGGGAACTGGTGTAGAACTTGCCAACCTGACCAGGGCGTATTTCCTCGCTCATCGTTCACCTCACGACTGGTAGACCGTGACGCCCCACGGGTCGATCACCTGGTGGTTGATGGTTTGCTCGTTCAGCACTTCAGAAGTGCCGGCGGCGGCGGGCGTGGGTGTGGTCAGGGTGTCGTCGAAGACGCCCGAGGCCCACAGGATCAAACCGCCCAGGGCTGCGATTAACCCACCCACGGCGATGCCCACGATCACACCGGTCACCGTGCGCGCCTTCACGGCAATGAGCAAACCGATAATGACCCCGGCCAAGCCGATGACACCTCCGATCGTGGCTTGGGTGCGATTAACGAGTCCATCAACGGTGTCGAAAACGTCCATGGGAACGGTGGCAATAGCGGTGGTCAACATCATGTTCTCCTTGTTGTTGGCAGCGGGGGTGCTGCTCGGGGGGATGCGGCCGTCAGCCCTGGGGCTTGATCTGCGGGGCCGGGTCGATCGAGTCGATCTCCCACCGCCCGTCTCGGCCTTCAAGAGTCAGCACGTACTGTGCTGACCGCTTACCCGCGCTGGTCTCCATTTCCGCGGTGACCATCACGGGAGTCTTAGTCCCATCATTTGGCGGGTCAGAGGGTGGGGCGGTCTCGGCGGTGATGCTAGAGACCGTGACCTTCTTAAACGGGCTATGGGTGATCGATGTGATGTTGCTGTCCGGACTCACATACCGGCTCACATCACCCTGCCCAGCCGCGTAGGCGTTCAAAAACTGTTCCACGGTGTCGTTGACCTTCTCGACGTTCACCCTGTCGCCGTACGCCAGTGCGGGCGCTCCCTCGATACCGGGCTGCTGAACTGGAGCGGGCAACGACAGCGCACTCATCGCTCCGTTTCGCTCGGCTACAGCCACCTGGTAATACTGCGGCACCCAGGTAGTGGCAGAGTCGTCGGAATCTTTAGATTCCTCACCGTCCGTCTCCGGGGCTTGTTTCACCGTGGCCGAGACGATAACCGTGGTGCTGCCCTGGTCGTTGGGCTGAGTTGAGGCCACCGCCAGATCTCGATATTCCACCGGGGCTGTGGCCGTGATAGAACGGCCAGCGCCTTCGTAGTAGCGATCAAGGTCCTTGGTGTTCTTTGTGGTTGCATTCAGCCACGCGCCCACGAAGTTCGCTGCGAACGCCTGCTCCTGCTGTTCCACTACAGATGGCCCTGTGGTCTCAGGCGCAGCTTGAACATGCGTGGGCCTCAGCAGCGAGAGGATCCCGCACAGCGCCCCCAGGACCAGAAACCCGACCACGATGAAGAACAAGACACGCCCCATCGGCAGGCTCTTGGCCTGCACCGCGGTGGCGGTCGAACCGGCATCGGGTTTGGCGGACTTCTCACGCAGCCGGGAAGGTTTTTTCTTCCGTGTTAGTCGCTCGCCCTCAGTGTCGTTACGAAATCTCATTGGTGCCCCTCTGCTGCACGCGGCTCATTGCCTCAGCTCCGGCCCTATTCACCGCCGGGGAGTCCTGACCACGATCTCGGACTGCAGCACCGACCAGCTGCTGCAGTTCAGCGGAGATATTTTCGCGGTAGTCAGCAGCCCATGAATGGCACCCCTCTAGGGGTGGCGAGATGCGATCGCAGGTCTGGGTCACCAGTCCCTCCTCGCTGCTCTCGGTTTTTAGCACCTCTCGCACCTCCTGCAGATCGGTGGTCACGCCACTGATCATCCATTGCTCTCCGGTAGTCACAACATCATTATTCACGTCGTTGATTTTCTTCACAAGTCTAGAGAGCTTTAGGCGGGCCGAATTTTCGCTCAGTTTTTCACCAGGCCACAGCGCAGCGGTGATCTCTGCCTGTGATGCCGATCCCCCGTGAAGTACCATAAAAGCGCACAATTCCGCAGCATTTCCAGTGATGCGTGATGATCCGAGAGTCAGTTCAGGCTCGCCCAGGAGTCGCACCAAGCCTGCAGTTTTTTCGACAACAGGAAGATTTATAACGTCTGGAACCTGATTTTCATATCCTAATTTTTCTTCACTTATATCGGTGGTTTCATCCTCGGGTTCCGCGGGGCTGAGTTCAGGTGAATCCTGTTCATGCGGGGCTCGGCTTGGATCGGTGGTCACGGGGACGTCGGCCGGCGTCGTTTCGCGGACTCGCTCGGAGTCTTGGGAGTGTTCAGACAGGAACGCTTCGAGCTCTTCATCGGTAATGCGTAGACCCCCCATCACTGGAGCGTCATCGGGCTGTTCATCCTCGGTCGGAGGGGACTTGGGGCCTGCCTCGGCAGGCATGGAGGTGAGTGGTTGCTGGTCCGGCTCGGGACCCTCTCCCGGGGATGTGGGGGTCAGGAAATCGTCCATAGTTAGGGACTCCACGGCCGCGCTGGCCTGTTCTTCCATGACCGCATGGTGCTGCACCATGCCCTCGTAGTAGCGGTCTCCGGGCTGCACGACGTGTGGGAAAAAGACCATTCCCTCGGGCCCACAGTTGTAAAGCACCGCCCCGCTTGCTCCGGTTTTGCTGTCCAACGCTGAGGGCTCTTCGGTCATGAAGGGCGCCCCGGGGCCCACTTCCCCGTCCATGAGCATTCCAGCGTTATCGGCGCCCAGCGCCACGAACTGATCCAAGGTGGTGCTATCGGAGCCCAACACGAACAGCATGGCCGGGGCGCCCCTCAAGTCCTCGGGGGCAATTTGGTCCAGGGTCTCTACATCATGGAAATTGGGGTTGAACTGGGACAAGTAGCCAATCAGCATCGGTGCCAGCTCTTGAAAGCCCACGAGCCAAATGTGATTGTGCCGGCTCCAGGGCTCGGTGGCCTGCTCCATAACCTGGCCGGTCATCACACCGTGCACGAACTCTTCGCGTCCGCGCACACCCATTACTAGCTCTCGGGTGTTGATGAACATCTTTCCGCCCTCGGTGTCATTACCGATGGCGGTGACCGGTTTAATCTGCTGGCCAGGAGTCCCTTTGGCGGGAAGCTGCACGGCGTCAGCCACTGGCAAAGCCCATACTGAGTGGTCCCCGTCTCCGGCCTGATAGATAAAGGGGGCGGGTAGATCGGGCAGGCCGTCAAAAGTCAGCCGCAGAACGCCACTGTTGATCCCCGCCCCCGTCATCTCTGGCACCTCGGGGTGTTCTCCGAGGTAGTAAGCCACCCGCTCCATCGCCTCCAGGGAGTTACCCACCGGTTCGTGTGAAATCCGCGCGGCGGATGAGGGAATGATTCTCTCCCGCCGTTTCGCGCGGTCTTTCTCTCCCTGGATCCAGGACTCGATGTTTTCCTCGCGGTTGGCCATGATGTGCGTCTCCTTATCGAGTGGTGCTCAGTGAGTCTGTCGCCGGGCGGTGGGTGAGGCGGCGGGAGGATCGCAGACCCTTCACACCCAGGACTGTCGCTGCCAGGAGAGACAGGCCGCCTAGGCCAAGCCACGAGGCGGTGTTGTCCGAAGACCCCGGGAAGGTCCCGGCCTCTCCGGCGTTGATCATGCGGTTGTTGGTAGGGCCCGTGGAGTCCAGGCTCAGGCCTTGGCCGTGATCAGCGGCAGGCTGTGCAGCGTTGATGTTCCCGACAGGCGCATTCCGCGCAGGCAGGGAGGCCTGTGCAGGTATCTGTCGGGCATCCTGTGCGACCGAACGCGCAGTGGGCGCGGGGAGATCGGGCGCTGCTGCGGAGGCCACCACATCGGACTCCACGGGGGTTTGAGGGGCAGCTGCAGCCGGGGGCTGCGGCTGGGGTGCGACCGGGGCCTCAGGGGCGGCGGGCTGGGCAACGGGAGAAACCGGGACCACGGGCTGTTGGACTACAGGCTCGGCAGGAGCACTCGGCTGGGCGGGCTCAGCGGGAACCTCCACCTCCGGCTCGGCAGGCTCAACCGGCTCGGCAGGCTCAGCGGGAACCTCCACCTCCGGCTCGGCAGGCTCAACCGGCTCGGCAGGCTCAGCGGGAACCTCCACCTCCGGCTCGGCAGGCTCAACCGGCTCGGCAGGCTCAGCGGGAACCTCCACCTCCGGCTCGGCAGGCTCAGCGGGAACCTCCACCTCCGGTTCGTTGATGGGATCGCCGACGGCGGCGGCAGCGGGGGTGTCTGCAGCGATGGCGGAGGCCGGGGCAGCGTAGGCGACAGCGGGGGTGAGTATGGCCACGGAGGCCAGACCGGTGCCCAGGGCGATTCGACGGGCGTTGGGATATAACTGGCCGCGGTGCTTGGGGGTCATTTCATCTCCAGGTTCTTGATCTCGTTGTTGGTCGTGACGTATTCCTCGGCGCCGATGACAGCCGGCTTATCGGTGGCGATCGCTCCGCTGGGTGTTTTCCAGTGATCTGCTCCCGTGGGGCAAATTAGGCCACCAGGTATGAACTCCCCACCTGTGCAGATAGTGGTGAGGGCGTCCCCATTGAGGTATTGGTTGTCTCCCACACGGACTACACCGGCAACGACGTCCACTTCTTCTTTGTCGTTCACTTCAGACTCGTCGGTGATTTTCCCGGTCTTGGGATCATGAGAGGCGAGGATTGCTTTATCCGCGGATTTCCACACAACCACCACACGATCGGTGTCTGCCTGAACCCACTTGGAGATCGTGGCCTTCGGGTTAGGGCCTTGCAGGCTCACCGTGTGGTCGGGATAGATCACATCCTTAGGAGCTCGCGCGAACGCGGCTCCCCCAGACACACCGTTGAATACGGCCGCCTTCTTCGGGACGGTCAGATCATCTTGGGGTTCTTCTAGAACTCGAACCTTCTTACCTTCTGTTACCACCGGTGTCTCACCGCGTAGGTTTGCGGATCCCGGGTGAATCTCGGGCTGAGTTTCCCCGTCGTAGGTCACGTATTGATCGGTGCCATCGGCTACCACGTCTAGGGCGTCAGTGCTCATAGCGCGTGTCTTGTTCGGGTTCTTCACGGTGGTCGCCTCGGCTACCGATTCGGCATTCTGGGGATCCAGCCATAGCAACTGATCTCCGTCAAGAGCCACAACAGTCCGTGAGGAGATGGCCAACGGGGTGGCACCTTCCGGGAGGGTGATAGCCGGCTCCTGCATTGGGGTATCAGATGACTGAGTAGGAGCTTCATCGTTGGATGCGGCTGAGTAGGCGGCTACACCGCCCATTCCCAGCAGGGCCATGAGCCCTAGACCGGCAGCGCCGATCTTGACCGGGGTGGTCATGCGGCGACGGCGGGGTAGGGCAGGTTTTCCATCATCCTCGAGCTCGGATTCAGTGTGGGCAGCAGGGGCGGCCTCGCGTTCCTCGGTGTCGGTCGAGAGGTCCAGGATCTCTTCGGTGAGGGGCACCGCCGCGGTGTCCTCCTCGGCAGGGCCACTGCGGGTATCGGTGGCTCCCTTGGCATCCATCTGCAAGTAGTAGGTGGCTCCGTCCGTGGTGATTACATCAACCCACGCCGGGAACCAGGTGGCCCGGTCGTAGATTTCGGCCAAAGCATCGGATGCTGTGGTGGCGTCGGTGGGCTCACCGTTAATCAGCCACGGAGAGCCGATCGTGATGACGTAGTGTTCCGGTGTTTTGGGGCGACGCTGGAGGATCATGCGGTCACCTCTTGGGCCATGACCACTAGGTTGTGGTCGTAGTGGAACTGCATTGGCCCGCCAGCCTCATCCACGGACTCCCCTGAACAGGTGACCATCACAAGGTGGGCAGCTCCGGTGGTGGAGAAAATACCTGACACATCAAGCTCTTTTTGGGGAACTGTGAACTTATCAGTGACGCGGTAATGGTGGGCGCGCCCTTGTGCATCGGTGGCATAAACATCATCACAGGGTGAGACGGCGTGCAGGCTTCCCCAGGGTGAGAGTTCTCCCCCCCGGTCAGAAAGCCCGCCGGGTCCATAATCCACATGTCCGGCGGTCACGGTGTTGCCGTGAGCCGCGCCCAACGGCTGCGATTTGCTGTAGAGAATCCCCTTCGGGGCTTCCGGCAGGGACAGATCAGCGTTTGGGGTGATGGTTGTACTGATGCGCTCTGAGGGGATCACTAGAGAGCTGGGGTCCATGCTCTCGGCCTTTTTACCACTAGGTGCGTCATTGCATTGGTGATTGCGGAAAGTTTCCGCCGGAGCAGGGGCGATCTTGCGCCCATCATCGCTGACAGCAACGGTATCTGGGCCGGGCTGCGTTAATTGCGCGGCGTTGTGTTCTTGAGTTGCACCCCACACGCATGTGAGGGCTACGACGACACATGCGGCTGATCCGCTAAGTAGTAGTGTCGATCGTTTCGTTAAGTGCTTTTCGTGATGATCCGCGATTGGCACAACAGCCTCCCTGCCGTTGACGCCGAAGACACTCCCATGTCCTCGTTATCACACACGCTACTACAATTATTAGGAGTATCAACTTCGTGAACAAAAAGGACTATACCGTGTGGGCTCGCATCGGTACAGAAGTGTTCAGTCCGTTCGTGTTGCTGGGAGTTCTGCTAGCGGTGGTCGCCTTCACTACCGATCGGCGCCCGTGGCTGGCAGTCGCGGTGTCGCTGGTGTTCATCGTGGGGATCCCACAGGTGCTGTCGATCGTTATGGCCCGCCGGGGCACGGTCACTGATCGGTTCATCGTCCGCCGGGAACAGCGCCATCGGTTCTATGCCCTGTGCTTGGTCTCGGTGACGCTCGGCGGGCTCGTGCTGGTTCTGCTGCCGGTGGGGTCCGCGGTCGTGGTCAGCGTGTGGGTGTGCTTGGGAGTTCTGGTGCTGGTTGCACTGATCAATTTGCGGATCAAGATCAGCGTCCACGCCTTAACGTCTGCCTTCGTCGCTGTGGCCGTACCTGCCATGGTGGGATGGGGGTGGATTCTCACCGGGGCAGTGATCACCGCATGGGTGTGCTGGTCCAGGGTCGCGATGCGCAAACACACAGTGAGCGAGGTGCTGCTAGGAGTGGCTGGGGGCGTGGCTACCAGTGCGGTGTACCTGGGCCTTCTTCCCGGATAGGGGCAGGGTCAGGAATCCGAACATCATGGCGCAGCCGGCCACAGCCACACACAGCTCA
Source organism: Kocuria sp. cx-455 (assembly GCF_014698015.1). Lineage (GTDB taxonomy): Bacteria > Actinomycetota > Actinomycetes > Actinomycetales > Micrococcaceae > Kocuria. Next base: position 43,106 of record NZ_JACXBS010000009.1, on the reverse strand, counting down.
CGGAGGGGAATGGCCTCAGGCCACCAGGACCCGACGTAGTACATCGCCACAACGGGCCAGACCATGACGAAACTGGTCAGCATCCCCGCGAACGGCACCCGCAGGGAGCGAAAGCCTGTGATCGTCAGCGCGTGCCGCAGCCGGGGGACCAGCCACAGTGAGGGCACCAGAAAAGTCACGTAGGTAAAGGTCCAGTAGACCGGGAAGAGCGGGTGGGTGTGGTAGGTGTCTAATCCCCGCGATGAGGTGGTCACCGGCATCACCAGGTAGGTCACGGTGGTGCCGATCAGTCCCACAGCCAGAACCCACGCACCCAGCAGTGCAGAGCTCTGTCTGGAGGAGTTCAACGGGCGAGAAATCAGGCGTGCAGCCATCCACCCAAGGATGACGAACAGCAGGTGACTAAGCAGGTTGGCGAGGCTGAGCCCACCCAACCACCCGTCCACGAGCAGATAAACAGGGGAGATGGCGAGCACCATGGGCACCAGCAATAACAGGTGAAGGGCGACGATCAGCCGTGAGGGCTTAGATGACAGTGGGGTGAGTCGCACCCCCAGGCTGATGATCACCAGAACCATCACCACGATGACAGCGACTTCGACAAGTTCCACGCTGCTGATGCTCCCAATCTGTACCAATCACATTGCACCGGTCGCTCAGGTCAGCGTTTCAAACGCTTCCGTCACGCTCTCGGAGATCTGCAGGCGGCGGCGCATAAATCGCTCCACATGGTGGATCTGTGCAATCAATTCCTCGCCACTACTATATTTCAATGCTTTTGCACGTAAATCTGGTTCGAACCCTGCCTCGTTTTCGGTGACATGCCCCAAGATCAGCAGTGCTAGTCGCACATTGAGATCCAGACCCAGACACACATCTACCGTTTCGTTGACCTTGAACTGCGGGGTGGTGATCTTCTTCGCCACGGCTGAGTCGCTAACACCGAGTACCGATCTGATGGCGGCGTTGTAGTCTCGTGGGCCCATGGCGCTGATCCAGGAAGAGAAGGCGTAGGGGAACTGGCCCCAGTCTGGTATCTGCTGCACTGCCGGCGGTTCTTCAACCAGCCGGGCGTGAGTTTCACCCAGGATCAGTTCGGGAGGAATCTGAGTCAGTGCCTCCATAGTGGTCGGCTGTACTGGAGGCTGGGTCAATACTTCGTACCCGGGGAACTGTCCGAGTTCTGCCAAGGGGTCGTGTCCCCAGTGTCGAGAAATCTCGAGGACTAGTTGGGGGTCCATTGCACCCTTGGACTTCTGCCGCATTACCGTCACCAAAGAGAACTGGGCCTGCTCCGCGATCCTCTTCCACGTCAGCGAGCAGGGGTGGGGTTGAGCATTCTCCGCCCACCGCTTCAGGGCCTCCGGTCTCAGGCTCACGCACTTCTCCTGGCATGGGGAGACACTTTGCATGGGATCAGCTGCGGGTATGTCTCCGTGTTGCTTTCGGCTGGGCGCATCGTTGCACCCCTCCCCCACGACAGCTATTAGAGCCATCATAGTTTCAACTCACGGAAGAAATGCGTCTAGGGCATTGGGGGACGGTTGCAACATGACACCCCGGAAGCCTTGGCGCTGCCCTGAGCCCACGATACTCACGTTCGCTTCGGGGTACACGGCCCAAACGGCATTTAGAGCATCTTTGAAGGACCGACGGAAGTGCTCCTCGGAGCCTGTGGACCCGAACTGTTCTGCCAAATTTTTCCACGGGATTCGCTGCACGCCCTTCAGGGTGAACAGTCGCGCGGCCAGCCAGGTATAGAGGTCCAGGACCAGCGGGGACTTGCTAGCCTCCAGCAAATAACGCCAAGCCTTCATGTTGATGGGGGTAGAGCCCTTGATCGACTCGAACAGATCCTCGCTAAGTACGATCTCGGAACGCTTGTCCTCGTCCAGAACTTGGGGGTCCTCGGTGGCGAAAAACAGCGACTCCTCGGAACTGAAGGTTGCCCGGTAGGCGCGGACTCGAATCTTGCTGTTCTCCTGCTCCAGAGAGGAGACGGTGATCGTGGATGCACACAGCGCACGCAGTTGATGAACGGCTGCTACAGCATTAGCGCGCTGCCACGAGACGCCTAATTGTTTGAGATAGCCGCGGTAGCTGGTGGCAATTTCAATCCGCCGGCTGCTGGAAAGCTTGGCCTCAGTGCACAAAAACAGCAGTGCCGCGCGGGCGAACTTCCCGGAGGGGATGTGGGTCTGAATGCTGCCGTCTGGCATCCGCATTGCCCCCGGGGTGATAGTCACAGAGGCATCGCCGTTGGTGCGGGTCCATTCGGCGGCGTCCACCGGGCGGTAAGGCAACGAGAAGTGCACCAATTCCCAGGGTAGGAAGCCGTGGTGATTACGAACATGGGCCGCGGCGGTGTTGGGGGCTGGCGCCTGGTGTTGGTCAGTCTCGGTGGGTAAGGTGAGCATAGTGCTGCTCTTTCGTGGTAGATGAAGTAGCCAGTTGATCCCCCGTTCGGTTACCGCCGAACGGGGGATTTTGTTTCTCACTGTGGACTCACCGTAGTACAGATCACGCCCAAATCGCATCATTTGGTTGCGTATTTCCAACTTCCAACTTCTGGACGTTTCTAGAAGAGCGCCGGGCTGTGGAGAAGTCTGCGAGGAGGGTGGTTAATTCGCCCTGGATGCCGGTTAATTCGCCCTGCCAAGTGGTTAATTCGCCCTGCCAAGTGGTTAATTCGCCCTGCCAAGTGGTTAATTCGCCCTGCCAAGTGGTTAATTCGCCCTGGATGCCGGTTAATTCGCCCTGCCAAGTGCAAATGCAAACAGGCCTGGAACCTTGCAATAGCAGGGATCCAGGCCTGTGGATAACTTTTCCCCCTGTAGTTAACCCTGAAGACTTAACCTATAGCTTTTCCTTGTTTGTTCACTTTCGTAACGCGCGTGGATCGGCGGCTGTGGATAACCTCCCTGTGGATAAACACCTCAAGCCGGTCAGCTTCCAGGCACATGGAAATAATCAGTCCTCGAGCTCGGTGAAGGGTCGAGCATCGTTGTACTTAGCTTCTAGGGATCGTGTCTTCTCCTGGATCGCAGCCTCAACAAACGCCGTCCAGGATCGTAAACGCGTGTGACCGGCTGTAAAGGCATAGGCGGCCTCAGCGCGTGCATGTTCGTCTGGGTCCATGTAGTAGACCCGACGCTCCCGCTTGGGTTTGGCCTTCTTAGCTGTTGTAGGCCATTGTGCGGACTTTTCAGTCCTGCTTTGCTTCTGGGGTGCTTGGGGGGTAGTTGAAGGCTCCTGAGTGGCTTCCACGCTTGTTTCTGGAGCATCTGCACCCGGTGGGGTGATAACCGAGCTGGAGTTCAGCTGGCTGGGCCGGTAGTTGCGCTGGTTGCTCACTTTGAAACTCCTGTCAGGTCGGTCAGTACACGGTCGTAGATCAGCACCAGGTCTGTGGTGTCGGCTCCGGATTCGTCCAGTCCTTGGCTCGATTCCACGGTGTCTGCGATGACCACGCGCTTAGGCACCTGTGCGGACAACAAATTCAGATCGCGGCGAGTCATTTCATCCTCGAGCTGCCGGGCCCAGTGGCGGGTTCCTATCTGGTTCTTCTCGTAGGCATTGACCAGCACGCCTCGGATCTGCAGCGCCGGGTTGTATGCCTTGCGGACCTTCTCAATCGTCTTCAGCAGTCGATCCATTCCGTCCACGGACCACAGTCGGGCGTGAGTGATGATCACAACCCCGTCGGAGGCCGTCAAAGCATTGAGGGTGAGCTGATCCAGGCTCGGGGGACAGTCGATCAGCACCAGGTCATAGGTGCGATCCATCGCCTCCAGAGCTTCGCGCAGTTTGCTCTCGCGACCAGCACCTTCGACCACCAGCTGGTTGGCCACGAAGGAAAGCGCCTCCCCCACGGTGGGGATCAGGGTTAGACCGTCCCAGATGCCATCCCAGGCCACGTCTTCAAGGGTGGGTGCATCCTCGGGGTGGCGCTGGCTGTCCAGTAGACCGTAGAGCACGTCCGCCAAACCGGCCTGGTCGGCGGCCAGTGCCTCTTTGGCCAGTGTGGTGGAAACGTTGCCCTGCGGGTCAGCGTCGATCACCAACACCGACAGACCGCGGCGCACCGCAGCCCTGGCCAGGTGATAGGTCGTCGTGGACTTTCCCACCCCACCCTTGTGGTTACAAATACTCAGGATCTGAGTCATGGATAAACCTCACGCTTCATAGTTCCGTGGTAGATGGTGCTAATGAGCCCAATGGTATCACTGGCACCAGTAACACTAAAAGCCCCAGTAGGTACATTGGGCACAAAAGGCACAACGGGCACGGTGGGCCTATTAAGGTCAGGGGGAACTGTGGGGTCGTTGGACACCGCGGCGGGGGTGGTGCTTTTGGTAGTCCAGAATCTCCGCACGTACCCATCTCTTGCCCAAATTCAGGGGGGCCGGGAAGTGCTCGGACTTGCGCTGCATGACGCGCAGCGTGTTCTGCCCATAGTCCAGCTGCTCGTTCACCTGTTCCTCGGTCATGGTTGCCAGGCGCAGGGCGGTGGCCAGGATCGGTGTGCGTACTACGGCTAGGGCGAGCTCTTCATCGGTTTTGGTGGTGGCCAGTGCTTCATCGAGCATCTCGTGCAGGGTCATCGGTTATCGCCTCCAGCGGCGGCGGGTGCCGGCTTTGTCTTGGGCTTGGCGTTCAGCTTTGGTGCGGGTGGCGTCGAACTCGTGAATCTCGCCGCCGACCATCTGCATGGGCCCGGCCTCGGAATAGACGTGATCGAGGTTGCTGCGCACCCAGCCCTCCACACTGCCGCCGTGGTCGGTGCGAATGTCGGAGAGGGCATCGGAGGCGTGGAAACCACTCTTGGATCCCACCGAGAAGATGTGCTCCTTGCCGTGGGAGTCGAGCATCTTCACGGAGACCTTCACGCGCTTATCGGAGCGGGCCTGGGAGCGTCCAATCTTGGTGAAAGTGGACTTGACATGATCCTCGGCCTTCTTGTGCCCGGGGGCCTTGGGGTTGCCGGGGGCGCTCCAGGAGTAGAACCGTCCAGCGGAGGTGTTCCGGGTGTCAGTGGTATATCGGTAGCGCTTGCGGCCCTTAGCCACCTTGCCTCGTGTGTCGGCTGGCACCACGGACTTAGATTCACTGCCGGCCTTGGTGCGCACCGGACGCAAGGTGCCGGCTTTGGTTCGGGCGCGCGGGGTCAGGGTGCGAACTTGTCCGGAGGTGTAGAGCTCGGACAGCGACCGCCGGTACTGCTCACCGGAGGATTGACCGGATGCGAGTTTGCGCATCATTTTCTCGGAGCGGCCCAGCTGCTCGCCCATCTGCTGCCAAGTCATCCCGTAGCTGGACTTGATCGCTTGAGTCAGATCCGCGATTGAAAGGTCATCGGGATTACGTGAGTAGTGCTCAGGGCTCATTGCTGGTCACCATCCTGTGCCTGGTAACTAGTGGGCGTGTCTTTGGGTGCGTCCCACTCGAAAATGAACGCGGCCTGGTCCACAATCTGGTCCGGGGTCGCTGTTGCGTGGGTTAATGCCTTGTCGCGCAGCCCGTCGCGATCGGCGCGGGAGACGGGCACCGGGTGAGGGCCGGGAAGGTAGCCCTGCAGGCGCAAGCGTCCGGCCTTGCCGTCATCGGCGCCCCCATCCACGGTCGGCAAAGCCCAAGTGGGCAGCTGGGAGGTGTAGATCGCGTCACCGTGGATACCGATGATGTGCTCACCAGGGATGGTCAATGCGCCGGTGGCCTGCCCGTTCACACGGGCGTGGAGGACCCGGGCTCGAGCACGGCCCCATACCTGGGCGGCATATTCGGGGTGGTAGAAGTCCCGCTGACGGTTGTTGAACTTCTGGGGGATCTTATACGTGTAGGTGTCCCCGTAGCGCACCACGGACGCGGCGTACTCCGGTGGCAGGTTGCGGGGATCGTTGGTCACGCCGGTGGAACCGCGGCCGCGGGAAGCGAACGAGCCGATGGACTGGATCAAGATCGCGCGCAGCGCACCACCTACTGCCTGACGCAGCTTGTCCGAGGTGCGGGGATCATCGGTGATGAACTCACGAGTCATCATCAGTTTCTGCGACCACAGATCCAGCGGGCGGGCCTTGACCGTCTTGCGGCTGGCATGACCGGAGCCGGGCTCAAAGCGCTTGCGCGCTGCCTGGGCCTTTTCGTTGAAAACCACCGACTCCAGCGGTTCGATCTTCCACCCATACTGCTTGGCTACGAACACTTCAGAGGCGTCCGCCCAGGTAACCCCGGTGGCCCCGGGACGGTTGGGGTAGTACCAGCCATCATTCGGGTTGGGGTGCTGGACCCCAAAAATCCCGATCCGATCCCAGTTTTCGGGCACGGTGAACCGCAGGCAGATCCGCGCTCGGGCATAAGGGTTGGTGTCAAGAAGCTCGTAGGTCTCAAACTTCGTCAGGCGGCGGCCGGGACCGGTGCCCAGCTCGCGACACTGGGCTGCGTACATAAAACGCCCGTCCACGTAAGCGAAGGAGTCGATCTGTGACTGACCACGGGGATCCATCATCGGGATTACGTCCTCATGGGTGACCATCGAGGGTCCCGCTACTAAGTGCTCCAAATGGTGTTGGCCGCTGGTGGCATGGATCTCCTCGGCAATATCATCGTCCACCGGGAACGGCTCCATTCCCGCCGGCAGCGACGCCGCCCACAGATTGGTGCCCGTAGAACCGGGAGTGTGCATCATCACCGAACGATCGTTGCCCGACAGTGCGGGTTGAAACGCATCGGTGAGCATCGCATCCAGCAGCATCCACGCATCCCGAGCCTCGGCCGGGGATAAATCCGTGTTCCCGAACCACTCGGAAGCCAGATGGATCTCCACGTACTGATCGGTGAGCTCATTAACGAACCGACCCGTGGGAGGCGTGCCCAACCAGTGGCCGCGCCCTGGTGGAGTCTCCCATCCGGGAGTCTTAGCTTCCAACAGCCAGTGTCGATGACCCGGCTCCGTAGGCGGCACCTTGCCGGTGAACATTATCTTGATTTTAGGGACAGCCGTACCCAGCCCAGCGGAGACCGAATCCAACACATCACCCAGGGTCGGGTACTTGCGCCGGCCCGAGGTGCGGGCGATGAGCGCTGCCCCGTTGTCGAGCACTCCACGGCCAGTTTTGAAGTCCACCCACGCGGTGGGCAGTCGGGAGTACGAGTACGGGCGGGGGCGGTGAGTCACACCAGTCATAACACCCTCCAGATGGTTTCGAATTCGTAACCACTCTACACCAATGGTTTCGGATTTGAAACTCATAGAATGGCCTGAGTGCTCGTCAGTGCCAATGTGCCCTGTGGTGCCGCAGGTGACGCCCAGGCGCAGGGCCAGATTTTTTATCGTGTGATACGCTTCCCTGCGTACCTAGCGGAGCGGTACGCAGGGAAGCGATCCCACTAAAATCTTCAAATAACGGGCCTACCGTTCCCTACGACCCCAGCGGACACAGCAGCATCATTACTCCCACCGGCACCGACCGCACCACTGGACCCGCTACCCCCGACGGCACCTCTACCCCTGATCACTCAGCTCTCCCCGAGTTGGCTGCGGCCGCAGCGACAACCCTGCCTGAAGCCCTACGCTCATGAGCATTGCCAGCCACCGATCGCAGGACGCCACGAGGCGGCCTCCTGCCGTGAATGCTCGTCGTGACTGCGGCGCCGAACATAGCACGCGACCCAGCATGGGGCCGTGGCCCCGGCGATCGTGATCGTGCGATGGTCCTCCGTGGAAACCGTATTTTCTTGAATAGAAGATTACTTCACGGTGGGGTGGTGTGCTGGCAGCTAGCCCCTGCAGCGCACCCTCTCCCCCGACGCTGGAGACCATCCTGAGCACTTCAGACCAACGACGGCAGCGAGGGTGAGTTACCCCTGCAGCGTCTTTTCAGCCCCTGTTCTTAGACCCCCGCTCCTTGGCTCAACCACCTCCAGGGATGGCCCTGGATCTCACCAGCCCGGGCGTCTTACAAGATCGATCAGGGAGCTCGATACCGAGTAGACGGCAGAACCATTTCCTTGGGACGGGTAATGCCCACCCCAAGGTGTAACCCTTCAGGGGTACATGCCTCCTCCGGTCTGGGGGCGAATGCACAGAACGCCATCTCTTCCAGCGCTTCCCTCCCCTACCCGCCTCGGGTTCAACTGGAACGGTGGGTGTCGGTGGCGGGTTGAGTCAACTGGGCTCAGGGGTGGGTCTCTCCGGGATAGTGAGTCCCGCCCCCCCCCCGGCGCGTATTCCTCTATCGAGGATGCAGGTGCAGGAGTGGATCGACAGTCGCGGTACCGCCCGCTCTACCTACCCTGGAGGGGGGGACCGCGCCCCTCCCCCAGAGACTAAATATCAAGAAAACAGGGTTTTCACTTGCGGCTGGTCACCGCCGTTGGAAGCTACTCGTCCTTGTCCTGACAGAGGTTGAAGCGGGGTCCACAGAACCGTCCCCCGGGAAGCTCCAAGGTAGCCCCGATGAGTGGTTGCGGGGCCCGTTCGGCGTCTGTGGTTGTCGGCAGGGCAGCCGCCGGCACCCGCGTGGAAACCGCGAACTTAAGCCGCACCATTGGGCACATTAGTGCTATTAGCAGCAGTGAGAACAATGTGACCAATAGGCATAGTGGGGTCATTGTGGATATTGGGGCCGACAGTGCCACGGGTGCCGGTAGGGGCAGTGGTGCGAGGGGTGCCCGTGGGGGCAGTGATGCTAAGGGTGCCGGGGGAGTCGGGGTTGATGGCTTCTGCCAGGGCGTCCCTGAACCATGAGGGCATCGGAGTCTTGGTTTCGGCAGCCCGGGCACGGTCGCACAGCTCCTGGGCCCGGGCTGCCCGCCGGGCTTCTACGGCTCGGCGGCGGGCCCGGGCGGGTGGCTCCAGTCCTGTGATAGCTCGACGCACTTGGGTCAGGAACAACGCCCGGGGATTGCGCTGACTGTTGGGAGGCAGAGTAAGCAGCCCGCGGGTACGGTGATCGGTTTCCATCGCATTCATCAAATCCTGGATGGTCCATTCCTCGGTGACCCCACACTGCGCCAAAGACCGGCACAGGCCCATCAGGTGCTGATCCCTGCGGTCGAGCCACGGCAGACGCCGTACCAGTCGTGCCGTGAGCTTCTGAATGCCCACTGACACGCTGGGGCGGGCGGGGTGGTTTTTCTTTGGCTGGGGTTTGCTCGTACCGGTGCCGCGTGAGCGCGCGCTAGGTACAACACGAGAAGTCTTGGGAGAAGGTTTCTTAACCCCTTCGGGGTAGGGGTGCACAGCTACTGCTCGGGCCGGGATCGTCAGGGATCGGTTGGAAGCAAACCGGTTCTGATAGGTGTCCTTGTGCAGGCTGGCCAGGATCCGCTCGGCCTGGGTCATGTACCGGCCCCGGGTGATCTCCACCGCCCACCCGAGATCGCGCAGGACTCGCCTGGCCCTACGCACGGTATCTACGCTGCACCCCAGCTTCTTGGCCACCGTGGCGTGGGAGGTGCGTACGTTTCGCCCGGTGGTGGTGTCGGCAGTGTTCGCATCGGCGGTGCTGACTGCCTGCACCCGTGCAGCACAGGTGCGGTGTCGGGAGAGCGCGCCGGCGCCGGTCTCGGTAGTTAGGTCCTGAAATACGGCTTGGATCCACTGCTCACGCGACCACCAGCAGGGTACCCGCGCTTGGGTGCCACCTTCGGGCTCTGGGGTCCAGGACTTGCCCGTGCGGGCACGGGGGGTGTGGGTCTCGGTAACAGGGAATCGTCCCGTGCCAAGACAGACAGGTCGCCGTTGGGAGGGGGAGCGGGGATGCTTTGGCCCCCTTGTCCCCACCGTTCCCACTGGTGCCAATGGCTCTAGTGGAACCACTAAGGGTGCTGGTACTCTAGACACAGCAGCTCCTCTGTGGGTGCTGGTGTCTTATCCGGTATCTCATGGGGTTCCTAGGTTGCTAATGGAACACCGCGCAGTTGGTAGCTGGGAACGGTGTTCGAGACTTAGAAGGCGGTCCTGCCAGGGGCCGCCTTCAGTCGTTGGTGAACGGAAGTTTGTTGTACTCGGGGCGGTTCAGACGCTGAGCGATCACACTGATCATCCAGGCCGTGCGAGAAAGTCCTTCTCGTTTGGCAGCATCTGCTAGATCTTGGTGTAGTTCAGCGGGCATCCGGAAGGTCATGGGCACTAGGGGATCCCCAGTACGTGTCTGCCGACGCGGTACCTCTGAACTCATGGACACCACTATTGCACACCTCCGGAGGATTTCCTACGAACCTGACCGGTGCGGGTATGAAATGCCTTAGTCCTCGCGGTAGGCGGGGTAATGGTGTGTTGTTCTCCCCACGTACACGTCCCATCAGATCTACGAGCCCACACCCACTGGTAGTTAACGTTCCGTTGGCACATCTTTGCCACCATCCGCGCATACGATGCGACATTTTCCTCTGTCATTTTTTGAGCATCTGGACTGGGTTCCTTGTAGCGGCTGGTCTTGAGCTCCACCACTACAGGTGAGAGCCGCTCTCTTTTGACCAGGAGATCTATCCGGGTGTTGGTCTCCCCGTTGAGGTAAGCCATCGGCGCATCGACTTCGGTTCGCACTTGCATCCAGTGGTTCTTTTCTGCCTCCTCGAGGATGCACTCGGTGATGGTCTCGGCGGATTCAAGCAGGGGACTGATCGCGCACCCCTTGTCACGGGGGGAGAGCTCTCGGTACTGGTCCACGCTTTTGGCCCATGAGGGCCCACCGCTGTCTGCCAGGGCCGTAGCAAGGGGGAAATCTTCGTCCTGGAGGGCATAGTGCAGCTGGTGCGCCAGGCGCCGGGAGTGGTCGAGGTACTCATCTCGTGTTTCTGGGGTGTTTACGTAGCGCCATTTGCCGCCCGGATGCAGCACGGCGCGGTGCAAAAAGGTGCCTGCCAGGGTTTTCCACGTGGGTGAATCGCTCATCTGTGGATGGTAGGTCACGGTGTGGACGTGCATAAGCGCGTTCAGCTCACGGTGCGTAGAGCCGACCAGTCTGTGGTGTACCCGGGGGAGCGGTTTTGCTGATGGTTCCCCCACGGGGCGGGTTCCTGTGTTCCGTATCGTCCGAGGGCCATGGTGCCGGAACCAAAGCGGGCGTTGACGGCATCGAGAAGGCTCCCGATCGGCCGCTGGGGTGTGATCGTGTCAGGGATCATGGGGGCAGCCCCTACCTCAGTGAGCTCCATGCACATCACTCCGGCTCGCATGTAAGCCATACCCGTCTCCAAGTGTGGCGCGAGGCCAGCGCGTGCCGCGGCCGCCAATGGTCCTGGTTCGCAGGTCGGGATAGGTAACCGTAGGTGGGTCGCCGCGTGGTGGTCAGGCCCGGGCCGGTGGGGGGAGGTGGAGGCAAACACGGTCAACCGGGCGGTTTCCTGGTTTTCTTTACGCAGCCGGCGCGCGGCGCGTTGGGCGAATTCAGCTACCGCGTCCCCGATCAGGGAGGGGTCGTGGATTGGTTCGGGGAAGGACCGGGAGACCATGATCTGTTGTTTCGTGGCGGTTTCCTCTTCCAGGGGGATTGCCGGCACCGCGTTGAGCTCCAGCACGGTGCGCATGAGCACCACGGAGAACCGGTCACGGATTCGCACCGGGTCGGCTGCGCGCAGCCCGGCGATGGAGGTGATCCCCTGGGCTTGCAGGCGTCGGGCAGTCCGCTCGGCGACACCCCACACCTCGGTCACTGGCAGGGATTCCATGAGTCGGTCCCAGAAACCGGGTGGGGTGTGGTCCCAGTGCACAACGCCGCCGGTGTCCGGGATTTTCTTCGCGGCCTCGGTGGCCAGCTTTGCCAGGGTCTTGGTGGGGGCGATACCCACGCTGACCGGTAGACCCACATTGCGGGCCACCACTCGTTTGAGGGCTCTGCCCCAGTGCAGCAGTTCCTGAGCCTGTCCGGGTGGGGGGACTAGGAAGCATTCGTCGATCGAGTAGATCTCTTGGCCTTGCCCGTACTGGGCAAGCAGCCTCATTGTGCGATCTGAGAGGTCTGCGTAGAGCGGGTAGTTCGAGGATCTGCGCTGCAGCCCCCATCGCTGTGCATCTGCGGCGAGCTTGAACCATGGGTCGCCCATCTGGATCCCTAACGCTTTCGCTTCGGCGGAGCGAGCGACCACGCACCCGTCGTTGTTACTCAGCACCACGGTGGGTTGTCCAACTAGGGACGGGTCAAAAAGTCGTTCGCAGGAGACGTAGCAGTTGTTCACGTCCACCAGGGCGATCACGCTGATCGTCCCCGGGGGCGCAAATGCCGGATGGAGTGCACGACCACGCCCCACACCACCAGCTCGGACAATCCGCCCACCTCCACGTCGGGGTAGGCAGGATTCTCGGGATGTAGCACCACCCGCTGGTGATGAACGCGCAAGGTCTTGATGGTGAAGTCCCCATCGATCACCGCGATCACCACGTCACCATCACCCGGTGTCAGGGACCGATCCACCAGAACCTCATCCCCGTCGTAAATCCCCACTCCCTCCATAGAGTCCCCGGTCACTCGGAGGATGAACGTCGAGCTCACGTCCCTGATCAGTACGTCGTTGAGATCAATGCGCCCATCATCAAAGGAATCCTGAGCGGGGGAGGGGAACCCAGCGGGCACGCGGACAAGCACAGCTTGCACCATCGTGGGGCGCGCAATCTGCAACGGGAGGGGGACGTTCATGATCCCCAGACTAGAACATAAATTCGACACCTATAACAGCATTTGTAGAATGCCAGTTCTATATTTGACCGCAGAAGTAGTCGAGACTCGCGGGGCCTAACCTCCGCGCGCACCGGGGTTCTAAGTGGGGATGCGGGTCCAGAATTTGACGCCGGCTCCGTTGCGGGCGGTGCGCCCGGGGTGGCTGATGGTGACCACCCCGGGGTCGGTGTCAGTGGGGGCTGTGATCATAGCGTGTGCTTCCCCGCGATGGGGGTGACGAAACTGGCGCCGATGGGTGGGCATTCAACGGCATGGGTCAGGGGGTGGGTGGCGGCCGAGGTGCTTCTGAGGCACTTCAGGGTGCGGACAGCTTGCGGGATCAGCGCGATCAAGAGGATGATCCCAGCCACGCTCAACCAGGTGTAGACAACATCCCAGGCGTACGAGTTGAACGCTGCGGTGCGCCCGAGGGCGGCGATGAAGTTGTTGAAGATGTGCGCGAGCACCGCACCGAGGGCTGTTCCGGTGATTTGCCATATGAGCACGAGTAGGAGGGCCCACACCACAAATCCTGGAGCTACGGGCAGGCCGTAGTACAGGTGGAATGTGGTGCGGGCGGTGACGGCGATGGTGATGGCTAGCCATCGGGGGCAACGCCCTGAGATCAGCAGCAGGACCAACCCCGGCACCAAGATGATTTCTTCGGCGGGGCCGGTAGTGAGCATAGAAATCAGGAGGCTTGGTAGGGCGTTTTCAGAGGTGGCTTCCGATCGGTACAGGTGGGTATGGGTGGGGAACCATTCCTGGGCGCGACCAGTCATCACCGCCTTGATGAGGTTGGCGCCGCAAGCCATCAGAAAAGCCGCCGGGATCCAGAACCACTCGCGCCGATCTTTGCGGGGTGTGATCCCCGTATTCGAGATCTGGAAACCACGCCAGTGCAGAAATACGCACATGATGTACAAAAGCAGGATCGACAAAACGGCGGAGCCCACTGCCGGCTGGAGATCCGTGCTCCATGGGAGCTGCCCCTCGGGCAGCGGGTGCAGTATCAATGTCACGGCCGAGACTGTGGCCACCCCATAACTGGGAGCCCAGACGAAAAACGCCATGACCCAGGCTGGCACCGGGTGGATTCCTACAAATTCTTTTATCCAGACGCCAAGTGCGCTCGCTTGGGCGAGTAGGGAGCGGATGCCGGAAGGGGGCTCTGTCATGGTCAGCTCCTTTAGCCGCCAGGGGACGGGCGGGTACGTGATGGCAAAGTGACAGTAACCTGCCCGCACAGTTGCTAGTGGGAGTTCTGGTGTGAGGTGTCTAAGTGCGTGATGGAAGTAAGGGGCAGGTTCTACCAGCCATAACGTACTTGAAGATCATGTCTGTTGCGTTTGTATAGGTGTCTATGTATAGTCAAAGACGATCATAATTCTTAAAGGAGATTCAGATGCCTACTACCCCAATTGAGTACTACTCCGGAACGGCTGCGGCCGAGGTTTTGGAGAAGCCTCGAGCTACTTTGAACTTTTTCGTCTCAGAGAACCGGCAGGCCCCTGATGCGCTGTTGGTTTCGGCTGATAAGCGCAAGTCGGACCAGCCGGCCTGGACGCGGAAGACGTTGATGGCCTTCAAAGACAATGGCTACCGTGAAGTCGAAACAGGCACGCCGGTCAAGCTTTACGCAGCCAGTGCGGCAGGTGCCTACACAGGGTTTCCTATGCAAACATTCAATAGCTACCGGAAGCGGTTGGAGATCCCTGCTGATGCTTGGATAATCCGCAGTTCAACGACTCCGAAGAAGCCACTATGGACTGCGGAGACTCTGGATCGGTGGGTGAAGGAGGTCAACTCCACCCTGAAGCGTCGTAAGCCCAAGGGTCACCATCTCTTCGGCCCTGAAGATGCAGCACTGATCTTGAGCTTGACCCATGGCCAATTCCAGGCAGCGGTGAAAACCCACCCGGTGGCCCCTGATGCCATGCTCATCAGTCCCGCATCCCCGGCGTGGTCCCAATCCACCCTGGAGCGCTGGGCCAAAGAGAACCACCTTGGTAAGTGGGCAACCGATGACCACCTCGAGAAGGAAGTAGAGCAGGTATGAACTTTTCCGAACTGAGGTTAAAAACAGGGCTGCTCGGGTTCAGTCCCCGAGATCTTAACGGGATCTTTGACGATCTGCAGGACCAAGCCGAAGAGGTCCTTGCCGGCCACCGTCCCGTTCCTGACCGGGTAGCTGAGATTACAGCTGTTTGGTGGGATGAGGTCACAACTGCTGTGAATAATGCGGTAGCTGAGGCCCAGGAAAACCACGCGGCTAACCCTGAATACGTGTGCCATCTTCAGCGCTACGCCCGACACGCGCTTCTGCCCAGAGAGCGCGGCGCTCAGGCCTCATCCATTCAGGCATGGGACTACCATCTCGGGCTAATCCTCAAAGGGCTTGAGGCATCGAATATTGGCTACGAGATCCACACTGTGCAGGAGTAGATCAAGACCATGGATGCGCTCACGGACCATCTGAAAGCTCTCCAAGTCGAATTGCTCACTACCATCGAGGAGATGGAGGCAATCAACGCGAGCACCGCGGCAGCAGCTCACTACAGCGCTCTGTGTGTGTGCCAACGATTCCTCCTAACGCCGACCGCGATATAGTCCCCCGCAGCCGCCCCGCGAGCGCGGTGGGGGTATGAGAAGGCCCTCACAGTGTTGTGGGGGGGTTTTCTTGTCGGTGGGCGTTCTGGAGGGTGTGGATAGGGGCCTTGTTTCCTGTGAGTCGGGGGGTGGGGATTTTTATGGGGGTGTACTGCCTATGACGTGTGGGATTTCGCGGTAGGTCAGAATGATGGCTATTGCGGCTAGGACTGGCACATCATCGGCTGTGGTTGGTTCTAGGCGTATTGGCCGGGTTCGTGTCCGTAGTAGTTGGGCAAGACGGTGGCCTACTTGGGTGTGGAACTGTTGGTGGGCGGCGGTGATTTTTTCTATGGCCGCGGTGGAGGGGTTGGATTCACCGGAAAGCCATGCGCGCACTCTGCGTTCGTTGACTCCGGCTAGGTGTGCGAGTTCTCGCATGGATAGGCCCATTTGGGACTTGATGATGGCCAGGTAGGCCGGGTCGTAGGTGCTCATTGGCTAGCACCTCGGGTGGTGAGGGTGTAGGGCACGGAGTCAGCTTCGAGAGTGAACATCGTGAGGGCCAGGAATGCGTCCCAGCTCTCCACGGATCGTGCTTTGATTCCTTGCTGTGTGCGGGCTAGGAAGCCCTTGGAGGGATAACGAACTAATGTCACCGGTTGGCCAGTGGCGTGGTACTGCTCTTTCAGTCGAGTGGCCAGCATCTGGGCGTCGGTATCGACTTCATCAGCCCACCGAGTGACCTGATCGGCTAGCCAGGTCGGCACAGGAAGTTTTCCTGTGCGGATACGTCGGAAGCGGCGTTGGTCTATGCCGACTTCTTCTGCTACGTCCACGGGGCGGAACCCTAGGCGGGCAGTGATGGCCGCTACCTGGGCATAGGTCATGTCGGGGGTGGTGGTCATGGAATCCTCCTGTGGTCTGCTGGGTGCTTAGTCGCCTTAGCGGCCCTCGCCAATCGTGATTCTGGTGAAGGTGAGTCGGTCGGTAAGTGAAGCTATCTGTACAAGCTCTGAAGCCTTGAAAATACGGTTTTCTAGCTGTAAGCATACATCCTAAAAGCGGATGCCCTTAGAGGTTGACTAACAGCCGGTAAGCGGCTGTAGTATGAGCAGTGATCACCAGGCTTAGCCTGACAATCCCAGACCCCCAAGGAGAACAAGGCCATGACCAGCGCCACTTGGTTTATCGAGCTCGAAGCCACCACCGCGGAAACGATCTCCGAAGAAGTTGTTGATCAGGTGATCGAAGAGCTGGCAGGTACCGCACCGATCACATCCCACACCGAACACAGCTTGCGCGTGCACCTGTCGGTGGACGTCACGCCCAATGGCTTTTTTACTGCCGGAGAAGCTGCCATCACCCATGCCGTGCACCTGGTCTCTACAGCCGCCGGCGTCGCAGGGATCACCCCCATCACGTTTACCGAGCTGAAGGCCAGCGCCAGCCCGGCCGAGGAGAACGAAGCGGCAGCATGATCGACTTCACGAACACGCGAATGCGCCTGTACCTCGAGACGGAAGAAGATGAACCCGTCGTAGACGGGCCCGTGAACGGGGGAGGAGAAGAAGTCATCGCTCTCGTACAGCGCCACAGCACAGACGAAGATCTCGCAAGCCTGTAGGCCCCCACAAACCCCGAAGACCCGACCTACCTCCAGCAAATCTTTTCCTACGCCGCGCACGCACTTGGTGTGATCGGATCCCCCCCCGGATCTCCCTCCATATCGGCAACGTCGCCCGTATGAAATACCACCACGGAAGACCGCACCTCTTCCTGGAAACACCTCAATAAGACCCACACACCTAACTAGCCCCGGGGTCTCAGGGCTCATCCCTGTGCGCGGGGACCGCTCCCTCTCGGGGGCAGCCCCGAAGTTTAAAACCAGGGCTCATCCCTGTGCGCGAGGGCCGCTCCATTACGGATTGCGCGGGATCGTGCTTTCGACGGACTCATCCCTGTGCGCGAGGGCCGCTCGTCCGGGATCGGTGTCTATTCGCCTTGATGGTGGGCTCATCCCTGTGCGCGAGGGCCGCTCCATTACGGATTGCGCGGGATCGTGCTTTCGACAGACTCATCCCTGTGCGCGAGGGCCGCTCGTCCGGGATCGGTGTCTATTCGCCTTGATGGTGGACTCATCCCTGTGCGCGAGGGCCGCTCAAAGATTTTGCAATCGTTGTCATCGGCAACCTGGACTCATCCCTGTGCGCGAGGGCCGCTCGAGCGGGATCGCTTCTAGCTCATCCTCGGTTAGGACTCATCCCTGTGCGCGAGGGCCGCTCACTATGTGACTAGTGCTGATAACAGAACCAAGTCCTATCCTGATTCACTTTAGAGCTGTTCCGCGGACGGTAAGAGATGAGCAACGATTACTCGTTTGCGGTGACCGGCACCAAATTGGGTCGGCCTTGACGCTTCGTGAATCGCCCCTCGTGATCCTCTCGCCCGAAGGTGAAAGGCAGGTTTGATCTCCACGCCCATTTAGACTCCCCCTTGTCAGAGGTGAGTTGCTTGGGGTGATACTTCCAGCACCGGCGTGCAAAATGTTGATCGCCGCATTCACATCACGGTCAATCTTCAAGCCGCAGTGCTCGCACTCATAAACACGCTCAGATAAGGGCAGTTTGGATTTCACTGTCCCGCATTCGGAGCACATCTTGGACGAAGGCACGAACCGGCCGATGATCTGGAGATCTGCTCCTGACCATCCCATTTTGTAGCGCAACTGCTGGTGTATCCGACCAAAGGAGGCATCCAAGATCGAACGATTCAGGCCAGATTTGGCCTTCACGTTCTTGCCCGGGTGCTCCATGGTCCCTTTAGCTGAACGAGTCATCCCTGACACGTTCAAATCTTCGATGGCCACCGCGCAGTAATGGGTAGCCAAATACTTAGTGAGGTGGTGCGCGGTGGTCTCCCGTTGCAGCGTCACCAGGTGTTGGAGCCGTCCCACACGTTGGGCGGCGCGGGCTCTGCCCTTGGAGCCCTTCTGCGTCCGGGCAAGCTTGCGCTGAGCGCGTTTGAGCTTTTTCTGCGCCAGCTGGCCATGCCGGGGGTTAGAAAACACTTCGCCGTTGGACAGCGCCGCCAGGGAATGCACACCCACATCAACACCGACCGCACCATTGGCGCGCTGCCGCTTTGTCGTAACCGCGGCTCGAGCCGGTGAAGCTACGAGAAAAGAAACGTACCAGCGGTCAGCGTTACGAGAGACGGTGAAGCTTTTGATCTTCCCACCCCGCTGGCACGCGCGCACCAACCGTTTAGTCGAGTTGTGAGTGCGCAACACCCCCAAAAAAGCCAGGCGCACATGACGGTAATCCTCAATCACACCGCTTCGCGGTTCACCGCGCTTGTACGGGGCACCTTTTGCCCCCATCGCCTCCGGCGCGGGAATAGTGAACGAATCCCGACAACGACCCTTCTTCTTGAACCGGGGCCTCCCCACGCGAGCGCCGGCGCGGTCTCCTCGCATGGAGGCGAACCAGTTGGTGTAGGCGGTGTTTGCGTGCTGGAGCCCGGAGATGAATACGCGGCGGGGGATGGTGTGCATCCAGGGGGTTTCGTAGCGCGGATCGTTCCAGACTTTGCTGGGGTCGGCGCCGGCTTTGATGGCGTCGGAGGCTATGCGGTGGCGGGTGATTTCGGGTGTGAGGTAGTGGGTGGAAAAGCTTTGGTAACTCAGGGTTTGGAGTGATGGGTCGTGGGTTTTACGATCCGTCACGGCGCTTTTGGCGTCGTGTTCGTTGTGCCCGGAGTCGAGCAGTGAGGCGTGGAGTTCTTGCCGGGCCTGGTAGGCGGCCACGTTGTGGCCTAGCAGCATGTTGTACCCGACGCGGGCTGCGCCAGCCGATTGTGCCAGCAGTGACAATTGCGCGTCGGTGGGGTCCAGGCGGAATTTGAAGGCGCGATGGTCTACGGTTTCGTCTTTCTTGTCCTGACTCATAGCGCCTCCCGGTCCTGTGCTGGTAGGGACTTTTATTGTGGGTGTGAGGTCTGACACGCATAAGCGGCACAGGCTCCCCGTGAGCGCGGCCGATCTGCAGGGCCGGCTGGCTGGTCTAGGAGGCCAGGGTCGTGATCTTGTCGGGGCGGTAACCAGACCAGTGCTCGTGCTCGGTTTCCACGACGGGCACTTGCTGGTAGCCGAGATCAACGATGTGCTGGTAGGCCGTCTGGTCCTGGGTCACATCTACCACGGTGTAGGGGACTCCTTTCTTGTTCATGGCGCGATAGGTGGCGTTGCACTGAACGCAGGAGGGTTTTGAATAAACGATGACAGGCATGGGGTCACTTCCTTCTTTTGGGTGCTGGATCGGGGACGGGCAAGCTGGGCTATAGGGGTCCGTGTCGCATGTGCGGTGGTTCTTAGGCCAGTGTTTGAATAACTGCTCCGATGAGATCGCGGGCTGCTGGTGGGGTGACTGCGTTACCGGCCATGCGGACCTTTTCCCGTTTGTTGCCGAGCAGTGTGTAGTCGGCGGGGAAGGCCATTGCTTGCTGGATCTCGATCGGGTTCAGCATCCGGAAACGGCAGTCCTCGATCGCCACGGTCTGGCCCTGGGTGAGTAGCGATTGGTGGCCACTGGTTGTCACGGTGCGTACTGGCTCTGAGGTCGGGGTGGACATTTCCGCTCCCCCGTTGTTGTTGCGCATGATCAGCGCGTGATGGTTGCCGGAGGCGGTGACGGTGGCCAGCGGATTACCCACGGAGCGGGCATCAGACCCGCCGCCGCGCAGCTCCGCGATGAACGGGGCGAACACTGCGGCCTTGGAGGCTGTGGTGTGCATGGTCTTGAACGGTTCGTTGCCACCCCATACCCGGTAGTACCCGCCGTCTTGGCCGTGTGCCCGGTGCTTGGGGTCCGCGGCGTCGTAGGTGTTGCCGGCAGCTTCCAGGTGCATTATGGGCGCGAGGGTCACACCCTCGGTCTCCCGGGTCGTGCGCGTACGCCACGGCTCGGTGGTCGGGCGGGCGTCCTCGTTCCAGGTGCCACCGGCGGGTGTCATTAGCGCAGGGAACGCCACACCCGTCTCGTTGCGCGTGGTCTGCGTCCGGAACGCCCCGGACAACGGTGCCGCGTCCTTCCCGTCCCGGCCCTCCACAGGCACTGCCAGAGCCTGGCCCCAGTACCGGTCGATCCCGGCCTGGATCCGCTTCATCGTCTTGACCGCCAGCGGGCGGGCACGATCTCCGATCCGGGTCCCGATATCCGTCCAGTCAATGATTGACGCTGCAGGCACCCACGCGGGCTCGAGCACCTGGTTACGGCACTCCACACGCGGGCAGCGGTACACGTACTGC
Source organism: Kocuria sp. cx-455 (assembly GCF_014698015.1). Lineage (GTDB taxonomy): Bacteria > Actinomycetota > Actinomycetes > Actinomycetales > Micrococcaceae > Kocuria. The sequence goes on along the minus strand of NZ_JACXBS010000009.1, from coordinate 22,550 downwards.
GCTCGGTACCGGCCCCATCGCTTCGCTGGGTTCTTGAACGCCTGCATCGACCGCACCTGGCCGTGCATCGGGCACCACGCCGGTGGGCGCTGCATGTGCTCCAGATCCGGCTTCCGGTTGCCCTTGCGCCAGAACACCACGTAGAGCCGGTCACGGGACTGCGGGGCCGGTGCGCCCAAGTTCCAGGCGTGCATCGAGTTCAAGTACACGATCTGGTGCTCATAGCCCAGCGAATCCATCGCCATCAGCCACGCCCGGAACGGCACCCAGTTCGCGGCGTCCACCACGTTCTCCACGATCACCGACTGGTACTGGTGCACCTCCGCAAACCTGGGCACGTCCCACATCGTGGCCCGTGAGCGCTGGGCGGCTTCGTCGGGGAGGCCTTCACCGAAGAGGTCGGGTCCTAGGCCGTCATGGGCTCGTTTGCGGCCGCGGGCGATGGAATGGTTTGTGCATTCCGGGGACGCCCAGAGGATGTCGGTGGTGGGGAAGTAGTGGGGGTCGATTTGGGTGAGGTCCGCGCACACGTGGTCCGCGTCCTGGTGGTTGGTGTTGTGGGTGTCCACGGCCAGCTGCCAGTGGTTGGAGGCCACGCGGATGCTCACACCGGGTACCTGGATTGCTCCGGTGGAGGAGCCGCCGGCGCCGCAGAAAAGATCAGTCATCGTGATGCTCACGGGTGTTTCCCCTTCATGGAGGTCTGAATCTTGGGCCTGATGCCCTGCTAACAAAAACAACAATACACATTGTATGGATTACGCACAATGGGGTGTATGTGTAAGGGGTGGCGGTTGGCGAACGGGGGAGTGCGTTAGGTGCTCAGTTACGAGGTGCAGCCCCCGGGGGTTGTTGGTTGGGGTGCTCGGGCCAGGTAGTGGTGAAAATCCCGCGGGTGGGTGGATTTTCGGGGTCGATACCGAATGTTTCACAGGGGCATGTGTCCCCGTCCCACATCGGGTATAACTCTTGGGCGCAGCGAGCGCTCATGCTTGCTCCTCACCAGTGACCTGAGCGCGAGCGCGGGCGCTGCGGGCCAGCTCCGAAATCCGGGCACCCGCGGCGGTCAGTTCACTCAACAGGACCTCTACGCGCTCATTGAGGGGGTGGGCTTCGGTCTCGGCGGCTTCGAGTTGCGTCCGCATGTCTGCCACCGCGCGGGAGTCGTCGGCTGGATTCGTGCCCGTCAGCAGATCACGAGCATGGGCGATCACCACAGTCGAAACCGGGCGTAGAGCAGCCAAGCGTGCCGAGATCACCTGGCCGGCCAGACGGCTGACGGGAGGCATCTTCTCCGCGAGGTCGCCCGCCCCAGCCCGATCAATGGCCTGGGCGTCCTGGCGGGCCATGTCGATCACCTCCAGCACGCGAGCTGCCACCGGATCGGCAGTCTCGATCACGTCCTGGGCGTGCTGGCTCCGAAATTCCAGATACTGACGGGCGCGGTCGGTAGCAACTCGTGACCGCCACAGTGAGAACCAGAAGCCTAGGAGCGACCCACATGCCGCGCCGGGTGCCGCGAGCAGGAGCAAATTTTCGGGGGAAGCACTGATTCGGGTGAGGACTGCATAACTGGCGAATGCGCCAACCACCGCAAAGAGCATGATGTACAAGATTTCTAGACGGAGGGGCGCGGTGTCGCCTATCGACACTCGGCTTTCCGCGGGCTGTGTTGTGCTGCCGGTAATCGGGTTCCGGGCCAGCTCCTCGGTGGTCTCTGACGAGAGGGACTCTCGGATAAGTACCTCCACGGGCGGCGCATAGGGACTATCCCAGGCGCGGGAAGTTCGGAATCCGTCAACCGTGATGTGGTGCGCGGTGGGGGATGAGTGGTGAGCCTCGAGTTCAGGTTTACGCATCCTTGATCCTTTCATCTCCATACACGGCCATTGTCCGAGTGGCGTACTCGGGTTAGAGCAGCCGGGTCTGGCCGTTGTCATCCGTGCCCGGGGTGTCGGGGTAGGGGTTGATGCCGGCGGCGGCTAATGCCATCGGATCGAACCTCGTGATCGGTGGGGTGGTGTCTATGACGCGCCTGCGGCCGCAGATGAACAGGTCCCCGGCGCTGATCAGGGGTTCTTCGGTGAACCACCACACCGGGAGCTCACACAGTGCGGCGAGCGCGCTCAGTTGCTCCCAGGTGGGGTAGACGCGGCCGGTTTCCCAGAGGTCCACGGTGGGTTCTTCCACCCCGCACGCCCGGTCCACCTCGGGGCCGTAGAGGTCCCGGAGGTTGAGTCCTTGGGTGATCATGTCGGGTCGGGTTAGGCCCGCTTTCCACGCCTTATGCGCGGCGGAGAATCGGGCGGCGTTTGATTCCTTCGCGACGGCGCAGGCGCGGCGGGCTGGTGCTTGGCGGGCGCGGGCTCGGTTCTTGGCTTCCTCAGCGGTGATCCGTTCTCCCGCTTTACCCCAGGGGCTCATAGCCCGGGGATGAAGCCGTAGGCGCGGGCCCATGAGAAGTGACCGCGGCGGGCGGTCCACGCCCAGGGCAGCCGGGCCGTGTGCATGGTCATGCCGGTGATGGACATGAGCCACGCGGCGAGGCACCAGAACAGGCTGGTTACCGCGGCGGTGAGGGTGCGGAGGGCGGTGCGCATCGGTGTTTCTCCTGGTCTACTGGTCGGGGGTTCGTTGGGGTAGCTGTCAGGCTGTGGGTGCTTTCATGCGCTCGGGTTCGGTGGGATTGACTGGCTCCGGTGAGGATTCTCCCTGCTCCGTGGGTCGGCACTTGACCGGCTGATCGCCCTCGTCGTAGATGATGGCGCACGTCTGATCGGCGTCTCCGGTGTAGACCCACGCGCGGACGTTGGTGCCTACGACGACGATGTTGGACACTCCACTTTCGGGGGCGTACCAATTGCTGGTCTTGTCGGCAAAGTTGCCGGCGACTTCGCGCGCTGTGGTCCCGCACTGAATGGTGGCCAGATCCGGGGCGTCACCTTCGGTCACGTCGTGTTCGATCGTGACGGTGCAGGAGTCTTGATCGTCGGGGTGTTTGATTTTGGTCGGCGTGGCCGCGCCCTGCGGGGCGCTGCTTTCTTGAGTCGCGGCATCCCCTGCGGCGCAGCCGGTCAATGACAGGGCGGCGAGCGCGGCGACGGCGGTGATTCCTCGGGTAATACGCATGGTGCTGGTCCTTATCAAGAGGGGGTAGCTGATGGGGGGGTGGGTTCTGTTCCGGTGCTTATGCCTGGCTTGCGGCCACGTGATCCTGGGTGGCCTGAATGGCCTGAGTGTGCACCAGAACCGTGTCGGAGGCGGCGGCGATGTTCAGGGCGTAGGAATCGGGGGTGTCGGTGTATTTAGCTGAGCAGCTGCCGATGTAGGGATCGAGTGTGAACACGGCTGGGCGGCCATGGATGAGTAATCGTGATCCCATCATCAGGGTTCCGCCGGTGATCCGCATGGCTTCGGTCAGCGGGACCCATTCTGATTCCGCGGTGGGGTCGGGGTGTGCCGGTGAGTCCAGGAACACGGGTGGCTGAGCGGAAAGGTAGGGGTGATGCTTCATGATGCCCTCCAGTGAGTCTGGTGTGGTGGGGCCAAATGCCCCGCTAACAAAAACAACAATACAAACAAACTAAAAAGTGGTCAATAGGTTCAATGTGTTTGTGCGGATATTTTTCTCCTCGAGCACATCCCCAGCACGGGAGGGATAGTGGCCGGCGGGGTGGGCGCGCTCGCGGTGGTCTCGATCGAAGCGGTGGGGCGACGCTGGCGGATCTCCTCACCGGCAGGTCCGTTGTTGAGCGGGTGCAACCCAGTGTGTGGGGGTGGGTTGGTCAGGTCAGGGGCCGGATGGCGACGTGCCCGCGGTGCAGGGTGAGGGTGTAGCGACCGTCGGGTACGGGTTCGTGGGTTGGGGCCAGCAGGTCGGGAAAGCCGCAGACGAAACCGCTGATGACTTCCACGGTGGCGCCTTGTCGGGCCGCGCGTAGGGCTTGGGGTGAGACGAATCCGCCGGCGCTGTCGATATCGACGCGCACGGGGTGATCGGGGGGTTCCATGGGTGCTCCTGGGGTGTCGGGAGGGGCCCGCGTGGTCACCTCCCTCCCGAGGCGACCACGCAGGGGGCCTGTTAGATGGTGCGCGGGGCCATCACGTCCACCCCGCCCAGGTTGGTGGTGAAGTAGTGGTGACGGGCCAGGGCCTGGGCGAGCTGGTCGCTGCTCAACCCGGGAAAGTGGGCGACGGCCTTATCGGAGGTGCTGATCCAGTAGCACAGCCCCACCACGGCCGGCCATGCTTCCCCGGGGCGATCGACGTGGTTGACGCTCATCCACTCCCCGTTCCGTGAGGCGTGGCGGCGATTGGTGGTCAGCACCTTGTCTAACGCGGCCGTCTGGTCGGTGGTGTAGGTGGTCTGTTCCATGGCTAGCCTCCAAAAAGTCCGTATCCCGGGGCCGCTGCCCCGCTAACAAAGCCAACTATACACACACTCTAAAATAGGGTCAAGCGGTTGTGTGTGGTGGGTATGTAAAGACCCCTTGCCATGTGGGGTAAGCCGGGGAGGCTATGACACAGCAAGGGGTCACCGGCCATTGTGCCATGGCTCCTAGGTGTACTGACCGGGGACGTTGATTGACGGCGTCGGACGCACGGGGATACTTCGTCTGACCTAGGCTGGCCCGAAGTCCAGAGCGGCGCGGTAGGCGTCGATGAAGGTTGCGACGCCATTAGGGAAAGTCGCCTCGCCGCAGGCCGCCCCGGCGGGCATGCCGAACAGGTGGCGGGTCCACGCGCGAAGCGGGAGCGAGAGATGGACGAGGCACGACGAGTGTTCGGTCTCCCACCCGCGAAGAAGCCTGCACGCGAGCTCAGGACCTACGGCTTCGGTGGCAGCGTGACGGCTTCTCGCTGACCGTTCCTGTGGCGCGACTCCGCGCGAGGGGTCAAACCACGGGGAGGAAGGCGTTGAGTCGCCGCATCAACTCCTCGGCCCGGTCCAGCGTCGAAGTGGCCAGGGACGCCTTGCCAAGCGCCCCGCGCATCAGGGCACCCGCAGGGGCGTAGTGGTTGAACTGTCCACCGTTGATGCCTTCTGCTGCAAAGTACTCCTGGACTCGACTGGTGAGCCGGTCTCCCTTGGGGATATCGGAGGCGACAACCTTACGGCCCTTCAAAACTCCTTGGTATGACTCGTTGACCAACTTCAGATAGACGGCATCAGTGAAGAGGTCCTCCAGGTCAGCCTCCTGCTTGTTGAGGACTTCGCCCACCTGGACGATCCCCGTGTTCCCAAGACGGCCCAGTTCCTTCAGGCGCTGGATCGTCTTGGCCTCCTTGGGCGAGGAGTCCGTCAGCACCGCAACGTTCATCTTGTTGGCCCCGAAGAGGGAGAGGAAGGAGGGCAACTTCGAGATGCCGCCTCCGGGAGTCACTACCCAGCGGGGATCGAGGCCCTCCCTACCCTGCGACCGCAGCGCTTCGCTGAGGTGGGTCAGGAAGACCACATCGGATGGCCCTTCGACCAGAAGCACGTTGGGCCCCACCCACAGCGTCTGTGTGAGGTCGACTCCCATCGCGGCCATGAGTGGGAACACCGTGTCACTGTCAGCCTTCAGGACGTCTGCCGAGACGGTCGTGCCGCCATCCTCGCGGTCCTCCACCGTGCGTACGCGATGCATCCTCTGCGGGTCGACCATGAACGGCGAGTGCGTCGTGAAGAGCACCTGGTGCTCGGGAGCCAGTCGCTCGTCAAGGAAGCGCAGGAGGTCTGCCTGCGCCTTTGCGTGAAGACTCAGGCCTGGCTCATCGAGCAGGAGGATCAGGGGACGGCTCGACTCCTGCTCGATCTCGGAGAAGTAGGCGAGGAACGAGAAGAACCATACGAAGCCGCGCGAGCGCTCATCGAACGGGACCGTCACGTTGTGCTTCTGGTTGAGCACCCGAATCTGGATCGTCGGCCCTGGGTAGGGACCCGTTGTCGAACTACCTACCCGCAACTGGACGCGCAGGTTCGTGTTCTGCGACCAGTAGGTGAAGACCTCTTCTGTGATCCCGTTGGAGGCGTTCTCCACGTCGCGGATGAGGTGCTCGTCGCTCTCCGGGTTGATGAAGTCCTCCGGCTCGACGCTCGCCAAGTGGAGCAGCGATAGAAAGGCGCGCTCGCCCCGGCTCAGGTCTCCAGCGTCACGGTGGGCGATGAGTTCCTTCACGTTGATCTCGCCCGGCATGGAGTCGTACTCACCGAAGTAGACGAACTTCGGGCGTCGCTGAATCAGGAGGTCGATCACACCCAGCATGGGAGACGACTCCCGCCACTTGGCCACCCGAGCCAGCACCTCGGTTGCCTCGGTGTTCGGGTCCTCCAGTCCCTCCAAGACCTCAACCAGTCCGCTCACCGATTTGGAGCCCTTGGCAGCCTTCTGTGGACCAGCGGGAAGGTCAAGGTCACGCGCGAGATGACGTACGACGGCTTCCTCGTCCAGCCCCACTGCCCAAGTGCTGCTGCCGTCGTAGAGCGTCGTCACCGTGATCGTCCTGGATGACAGCGCGCTCTCACCCATCCAGTCCTCCACCGACTGGACATCGCCGTCATCGAGGAGGTAGGTCAGGGTAGTGACCTGCATTTTCCCCTCGGCCTTCCGCCTCTCGCTCGTGCGCGTCGTGGGATAGTCGAGCCCTTCATCGAAACTGGCACCGTCGTGAGAGTGACTCTTGTTGAGCGCCTGGAGCACCGCTGTCTTGCCGGACTCGTTCTTCCCGACGAGGCAGGTCACGTCCGGCTCGACCTCGAACGCGTCCATCTCCTCGATGCTGCGATACCGACGGATCGCCACCTTCTGCAACTTCATGGTGTACCCCATCCTCTGCGCGAACCTGTTGAGTCGAAGCCTACGGCGGGGGTCCGACAAACTGCGCGGTCCTGGCTCCCGCACTCACGGGGCCAACCCAGTGACTCGCGGTCCCGTGGACAATAGGCTGCAACGCTAGGGACAGAGCCCCCGACCACCCTGCATCGTCCCTAGTCAGGGATTCACGGAAGTTCTCTCCACGTCCACCTCACCATCGCCACCGACCCCGGGATGCCTAAGCACGACGTCTGGCGATCCGTGGACATCCTCGAAGGACTCGCTGCGGCCCTGGGAACCCTGGCCGCCGAGGACGACTGTGCCCAGCACGCCCTCGTGCACGTCACCCCCCCCCAGGCCAGGCCCACGCGGTGTACTGACCGGGGGCGTTGATCAATCGGGCCGGTGAATGCGTCGAACGGATTCGACGTGGTCTGCCAGCTCGCCGTCGGTGAGAGGGGGCAGTCGGAGGAACCATCGGTACAGGAGGGGGGCTAGCAGAAGCTCTGTGGCTCGCTCGGGATTGTCGAGTCCGTCGGCAGCAACCACCCGCGCGAACTGCTGCTGCTGGCGCTGAAGAAGGGCGGTGTGGAACTGACGTGCGATCACCTCGTCGCTCTGGACTGCGGCGGCCAGCATCCGTAGCAGCGAGGCTCGCGGTTCTGACGCGAGTTCGGCGCTGGTCGCCTTCAGCGCCTCGAAGAGCTCGGGGTAGCTGCCCGCGGATTCGGACACAGCAGATTCCGTCGCAAGTGCGTCGAACAGGAGTGCATGGATCGATGGCCATGTGCGGTAGAGCGTTTGCTTGCCGACGCCGGCTTCGGCCGCGACGCCTTCCATGGTGAGTGCGTTCGGGCCGCCGCGCTCTGCGAGGCGCAGGACGGCGGAAAGAACGCGAGCGGCGGTGGCAGGGCGGGCCATGCCACCAGTATAGAAACGAGACGCACCGTCTCGTAACGTGCTTGAATGGGCCCATGACAACACCGAAGACCTGGTTCATCACCGGTGCGAGCAGCGGCCTCGGCCTTGCGTTGACCCGACGGGTGCTGGCTGTGGGTGATCGCGTCGTTGCAACGAGCCGGCGGGGCGTGCTCCCTGTGCAGCACCCGTCTCTGAGCGTGGTGCGGCTCAACCCGGCCGACCGGGATGAGTGCCGGCGGGCCATCCTGAAAGGTCACGAGACCGCGGGCTGTCTCGACCTCTTGGTGAACAACGCGGGCTATGGCCTCGTCGGTGCAACTGAGGAGGTCAGCGAGGAGGAGGCGAGGTCCATCCTCGACGTCGACCTTCTAGGCCCCTTGTGGCTCACGCAGGCTGCTCTTCCACTGATGCGCGCCCAGGGCAGCGGTCACATCGTTCAGATCTCGTCGACCGGCGGAGTCGGTGCCATGCCCCTGCTCGGGCTCTACAACGCCGCGAAGTGGGGTCTCGAGGGGTTTACCGAATCCTTGGCGGGCGAGGTGAGCTCGATGGGTGTTCGAGTCACCCTCGTTGAGGTCGGTGCCATGAATACCCAGTGGGCGACCTCGGGGATGCAGTTCAGTGCACCAATTCCCGCGTATGACGAGCTGCGCGAACGACTCTTTGGAACCGCCGTCGTGCCATGGCCAAGTGAGCCTGGGGCCACGGGCGGCGGGTCGTCGCCGGAGGCCATCGCCGAGGGGATCCTTGCCCACGTCACAGCACCAGAAGGGCCCCTGCGGCTGGTCCTCGGCGAGGGAGCCGCCGACCAGATCCGCATGGTCCTCGATCAACGCCAGCAGGACTATGCAGGTCAGCCGGGATTCCAGGTCGACCACTGACCGGCGTCGAACAGTCGGCTGCGTTCATCGACTGAGCGGAGTCGTTCAGGCTGGCCCTCAGCGGCGGACCGCTCCACGTTCGCAGTCGCGTCATGTATTGCCCGGAAGGCAGGCCACTTCGGGTGGCCTGCGTTCCCGCTCTGAGGAGGACTTATCAGCCACGCCAACGCGGCTCTGACACCACGTCACCGCCTGAAGGTCGCTCGTCTCGTTCTCGAGGACGGGTGGCCGATCAGCGAGGTCGCCGCCCGCTTCCAGGTGTCCTGGCCGACCGTGAAGCGATGGGTTGACCGCTACCGGGCCGGCGAGTCCATGCAGGACCGGTCGTCACGCCCAAGATCGTCGCCGAACAAGACCGCGAAGACGGTGTCAAAGCGGTGCGTGAGCCTACGAATGCGACTGCGGGAAGGACCCGTTCAGCTCGCTTCCCGACTCGACATCGCACCCTCCACCGTGCATCGCATCCTCACCACGGCGCGCCTGAACCGGCTGTCCTACGTCGACCGGGCCACCGGTGAACCCGTCCGCCGGTACGAGCACCCCCACCCCGGGTCGCTGGTTCACGTGGACGTGAAGAAGCTCGGGAACATCCCCGACGGCGGCGGCTGGCGCTACGTCGGTCGCCGCCAGGGCGGGAAGAACCGCGCCGTCACCCCAGGCAAGCCGCGCAATCAGTACGGCGGCCCCAAGCTTGGGTACGCGTTCGTGCACACCGTCATTGACGACCACTCCCGCGTCGTGTACACCGAGGTCCACGACGACGAGACGGCCGTCACCGCCGTCGCCGTCCTTCGCCGGGCGGTGCAGTGGTTCGCCGGCCATGGCGTCACCATCGAGCGGGTGCTGTCGGACAACGGTGGGGCGTACCGGTCGCACCTGTGGCGCGACACCTGCGAGGCCCTGTCGATCACGCCGAAACGGACCCGCCCGTACCGCCCGCAGACCAATGGGAAGGTGGAGCGCTTCCACCGGACGATGGCCGACGGGTGGTCCTACGCCCGCTGCTACACCAGCGAGCAAGAACGCCGCGACGCGCTCGAGCCGTGGCTGGGGCACTACAACGAAGTGCGGCCGCACACCGCGTGCGATAACCATCCGCCACTCACCAAACTCAGAGCGGCTGGCTACTCTTCGGCGGCTTCGACGCCCACGCCAGGCGGCTCCTCGGTGAAGAACTCGGGGTCCGAGTAGGGAAGGATCGTCCAGTGGAGATCCTCCGCCGAGTCGATCCGGCTGGGAACGGAGGCGTCTTGTTGGCGGGTGTGGTCCTGGATCAGATGCATCTGAACTACCTTGGCCGCTCGACGAATCTGCTCCACGGTCCCCCCGGCGGGTATGTCCAGCGGCGAGGCGATCTGGTCGGCTGCACGGTCGACGTAGAAGCCAGCCTGCTTGTCGAGGTTCCGCTGCCGCGCCAACCCATGGAACGTCTCCAAGTCCGGCAACTGGTAGTACTCGATCCGGCGGTCGGGGTCCCAGAAGCCACCCAGACCTGACGTAAACTGCTCCGCCACCTGCAGCTTTTCTGCATGTGGTGCGCGGGTGGTGCGTAGTCCGTCCGGAACCCGAACCAGGCCAGGTTCGCGAGGTTGCACTCCGTAGAGGCCCAAAGGTGCACTCCACTCCCACTCGGCGGCCTCGTACAGCCAACGTGCCTTCGCCACTTCCTCCATCGCGAGCACCAGGAGCGCCTGAGCCCGGCCAGCACTGCCCCGGTCCGCCAGGGCGTGGGCATCCTCCACAAGCGCCACCGCGTTCGCCATCAGGGACTTCCACCATCGGCGCGCGAAGTCTGCGCTGACCTCTTCAACCTGCGGCTCGCCCATTCAGCGAGTATCTCGCGTCACCGGCCGATCCTCGATCAACATGTCCGGTCAGTACACCTAGGGGTTATGGGGTCTCCAGCAGCATCAAAGCTAGTGGGGGCACCTGCTCGGGGCTGTGGTCGTTGCCGGTGGTGCCGCAGACCAGTACGGGGCCGTTGAGGTAGTCCCAGCGGCCGATCGCATGGAGTTGTTGGGCCAGGCGGGTGGCCGGCCAGTTGACGGGCTCGGTGGTTGGCTGGATCCAGAATTGAACGCCGGAACCGGTGCCGGTGAGGATCAGATCCGCGTGCCACGGTCTGTGTTCGGTGCCTGCGGTGATCTCGGTGAGGGTGTAGGTGCCCTCGGTGGGGATCACGGCCACGGGTACGGGATGTTCGCTCATGGGTCTGTTCCTTCTGCCAGGTGACCGCGAACCGGGGAGGGTGAGGTGATGAGCGGCGCAATCCGCGAACCGGGGAGGGCGGACACCGGCGCGCGGACCACGCCGCCCACCACCTCACACACCGCGAGCGCGGCCGGGGGTGTGTGAGTGAGGGCTCCTGGGGCCCCGTGAGGGGCCCCAGGAGCCTCGGTGGGGTTAGTGGGTGGTCAGGGTGGCCTTGGCGGTTTCCAGGGCCTGGCGTGCTGAGGGGGTCTCCTCTTCATCGCGGGGTGAGCGCACGGCCATCAGCAGGCCGAAGAACGCAGTGCCGGCGAAGGTGGCCAGCAGCTGTGCGCTGTCGTTGATCAGGTGCAGGGTCAGCGGGGTGGTCTTGGCCACGCCGATCTTGGCAACCTTGGCGAACTCGGCCAGATAGGCCGGGTTGAAGGCCGTCATGGCCGGGGCCGGGTCGGCGGTGAGGGCCTGGTCAATGGCCTTGGTCATGATCTTCTCGACCTTGGGGTAATCCATCTGATCGACCCGGTAGGTCAAGGTCACCGCGGGGGTGGCTACCGTGAGGACCACGGTGGAGTACTCGGAGGTGTCCCAGCTGATGGTGGCGGTGTCGGTGGATTTGGCGAAGCCCTGCTTTTTGAAGTCATCGGCGGCGGTGGCCGGCATCAGGACCTCCCCGGCGCCCTCGGTCTCGGTGGGGATCGAGTCCATGAACAGTCGGTAGCGGTCGGTGGCCACCGCGGTGACGGTGCCGGCGGCGATGGTCAACCGCAGGTGGGTCAGCACCGGAACCTCGTCGGAGGGTTTAGCGGCGGCCAGCTTCACGCGAGCGGTGAGCTCGTAGAGCTTGGAGGCCGGGACCTGGAAAGTGGTGAGGGTCTGTGCAGACATGTCGTTTCCTCCTGGGGGAGTCAGTGTGTGGAGCCGTGTGCCCCGCTAACAAAAACAACTATACAGATACGTCCATAATTGCGCAAGGTGTGGCGAAAGTATTTTCGGGAAGAGTGCCCCCGGCCCGAAACCGGGCCGGGGGCACGTGCTGGTCGGGGGTGGATTCTAGGTGGTGGCGGGACGGTGGTCGCTGATCTCCCCGTAGCGGCCGCGGTAGCTGCTGATGATCTTGCGCGCGGGGTCGAAGTACAGGGTGCAGGTTTTCGGGTTGGCGCGCGCGACTGTCCACCAGGTGCCTCTGATCAGTACCCGGTCACCGGGAGAGATATCGGCCTGAGAATAGGTGCGCGGGTGACGGTGGGCCATCTGCTGCTCCCAGTAGGTGATCTGATCCTCCAGCTGGGCTTTGCGGTCCTGAAGGCCAGCGGCGCCCTGGGTGCTGATGGAACGTTCGACCGTGCGCAGCTGGGCTTTCAAGGTGCTGATCCGCCGATCCATCCTCGCGCGGTCGTACCGGCGCTCGGGAGCGGCGGCCGCCACAGCGGCCTGGGCGGCGATGCGCTCGTGAGCGGCTTCCGCCTCCAGGTGCCGGCGGGTGGCTGCCCTGCCCCGCTTGATCGCGGCACGGTGACCAGCTTCCGAGTGATGACCCACCAGGATCGGCTGCCCATCCGGGGGCACCTGCTCCCACGCGGCCTGCGAGCGCTCCCGCAGAGCCTGCGCGGTAGTCGCGGAGCGGTGGGCCTTGGCGGCCAGGCGCTGGGCCCGCTGCGCGGCGCGGGCGGTCTTATCGGCCTCGACCTCGGCGGTGGGGCGAGTGCTGTGATCGACCTCGGTGGCCACGCTGAACCCGACCGCACGCAAGGCGCCGGCGACGGCGGTGATGCGGGTCAGGGGCGGGGCGGTATCGCGGGTGCGCGGGATGTACCAGGCTCCCAGAGTGGCCGACCAGCGCCACCGGTGGGCTTTAAGGATCTCGGCAGTCCCATCGCCTTTGGCGGTGCCCTCGAGCAAGGTGCCTTCGGCCGGGGTGTGGATGATGGTCAACATGATGCCCTCCAGGGTCTGTCGTGAGGGGCCACTGCCCCGCTAACACCCTCAACTATACACCTAACCCAATAATATGTAAATGGTAACGTGTGGCTAGTGGGATGGGGTGGAGGCTAGAGTGCGCGCCGGTTCCAAGAGAATCCCCAACGCGCCTCCCGCGATCCAGAACAGTGCAAGATTGCCGAGCGCGTCGGCGGCGGCGTCATCGCGCACCCAGGGGATGGCCAGGAAGGCCACGCCGGCGCCGGTCATCCAAAACATGACCCGCTGAAGAGTTGCTAACCGTTGGACAGGGTTCGTGATCAGGAAGCTGCCTGCGAAGGTCATAAGCCACACGAGGGAGGCGGGCCAGCCAATCCACAGTGCGTTGCTGCGATCCGCTGCCCCGATATCGGTCGTGTACAGCGCCTGCAAACCCCCGCCAATCCCGAACACGAGCCCTACCACAATTGCGAGAGCTGCCACGATGGCAGAAGCCGTACCCCGCCACCCATGCTCCTGGGCCGCATTACTTCCGAGCACGAACCTGCTTAGGTCGTTCGCGGCCCTCACGATGGGGGAGACCACACGCCGCCAGCCGTGCTCCTGGGCCGAATCTGATCCCCGATCGGCCGGTGATGGCCCGGTGTTGGGGTGCGAGGGGTGGCTAGGCGTCATGGGTTTCCTCATGGTCGAAAAACAGTCACTCAGCTACTCACTGGCACACTACCGGGCATTGAACACGGTGTTATTGCTGGCCAGCACGAAATTCACCCTTATCGCGCCAGCGCACTCGCGAGCGCGGCCCTGCCGGTGGACACCACAGCGCCGCCTTCACCCTGGGGTGGGTGAAGGCGGCGCTGTGGGTGGTGAGTCTCAGCGGCCCGCCGGTAGCGCTACTGGCACACAGGTGCGGCCGTGGCCGGGGACTACGGTGGCCGCGTACTCATGGGTGATCTTTGTAAACGGATCATCCTCACCGGCCAGACCAGTTACCAGCGCTCGCTGGTGTGCGTTGCTCCCACGGGTGGTCAGCACTCGGGCTCCCAGATTGTCGAACACTGCCCCGGAGCCTGGGCCGGCGTGAGTGAGGATCACCGAAATCCCCACCGCGCGCCCAAGGTTAGCGAAACTGTGGAGGTAGGCCGCGGTGGTGGGGTATTCGTCGGTGAGGTGAGGCAACGGTGTGAGATGGTCAAAGACCACCAACAGAGCCGGAAACGGGTAATCCGAGCCCGGTCCTGTGCCTTGGGTCTGTGCCACGGAAAAACGGCGGGCCATCTCCTCATGGACAGTGGTGAGAAGGGGCTCGAAATCCTGATCGGAGTAGGGCCCTTCCGTGTTTTTCGCCGGGTGGGTGCCGCGTTCGCGGGACAACTCACCCAACGGGTCGAAGACATAGATCTGATCCTCACCGGCTCCAGGGTGGGCCAGGGCCTGCGAGATCAGATTCTCAACCAACACGGTCTTGCCGCTGCCGACAGCGCCGAAAACACCGAGGTGAGCCTGTTTGCGGTCCAACGTAATGGTGCATGGTTGCAGCTGCTCATCCAGGGAGGTTCCCACCGTGAACGTCCATGCGGTGTTTCGTTCCACGCCCGACAAGCGGGGCACATCCGGGGATGTAAAAGAGTCGAGTAATCGCATAGCTGCGGTGTAGGAAATTCCGCGATCGTCTGCCAGCGATCGGATAGCACGCTTGCGCTTGTCTGTAGCCACGACGGGCCTCGTCTTTCTGATGCCGCCCCGCGCCCAAGCACCGAAAGAGAAAAGGTGTCCTCGTGCAGATCAAAGGATCCTTGCCCACAATTTCGCGGTCCTGCGCGGGAGGCCCACGGCGGGGAGGGGCGAGCACGGTCGCCGGTGCCCATGATAATCACTACACACGGATAAACATAGGGGGAGTCCGGCTCACGGCCAGCGCTGGCCCTCCTGAGGGTCCAGTAGGCGCAGGGCCTGCTCATTGGCGTGTTCGCGCTCGGTGGCGGCCTGAGCGGCCGCGTTGAGCCGCTGCTGGGTTTCGGGGTCGTCTCCTCGACGGCGAGCGCGATTGGCGGCCGCACGAGCCCGGGCAGCTACCCGCCTGAGAGGGGGCCGGGCTAGGCGAGCGCGTTCTATGGCCGTGAAGGCGCAGGGGGTCTGAGTGTCCATGGGGGCTCCTGGGAAGTCTCGCCGGGGTGTGCGGATGTGCCTTAGTGGGCCCCCTATGGCCGCGGGCACGGCCATAAGGGGCCGGCGCTTGCGGGACTAGGGCGTGTTGCTAAATGTCTGACTCGGAGTCTTCCGTCACGCTCGAGGTGTGTCGCGTGACGTGATCTCAGATGAGACGTGGGCTGTGATCGAGCCGCTGTTCCCACGAGCGAAAGCGAGAGCTCGCCCGCCGGTGGATCGTCGGGTGGTGGCCGAAGCGGTGGTGTGGCGGTTCCGGACGGGTGCGCCGTGGCGGGACCTACCGGAACGGTTCGGGAACTGGAACACGATCTACCGCAACTTCGACCGATGGGCGAAAGCCGGCGTTTGGGCGCGGCTGCTCGAACACGTGCAGGGCGCAGCGGAACGCCGTGGCGACGTCGACTGGGTGGCGTCGATCGATTCCACGATCGCTCGTGTACATCAGCACGGCGCGACCCTGCCTCGCGTCAAAAAGGGGGCACGTCGAACTACAACAAGACCAGCCCTGAACCGTCGGATCATGCGATCGGTCGGTCGCGCGGCGGGTTGACGACGAAGACGCATCTCGTCTGTGACGGCAAGGGCAGGCCGCTCGGTTTCGCTCTCACGGCCGGGCAGGTCGCAGACACGATCATGCTGCCGACGACGATGGAGCAGATCCGTGTTCCTACCGCAGGTCGACCACGCTCGCGGCCGCACCGGCTGCGGGCAGACAAGGGGTACCCGTCGAGGGCGAACAGAGCGTGGCTACGAGCACGGGACGTGAAGACGACGATCCCAGAACGGGACGACCAGATCGCTCACCGTCGGAGACGTCCCGGACGTCCAATTGCGTTCGACGCGGATGACTACAAGGGACGCAACGTCGTCGAGCGGTGCTTCAACCGGCTCAAGCAGTGGCGCGGCATCGCGATGCGCTCTGACAAGACCGCACGGAACTACCACGCAGGACTATGCCTTGCAGCGACACTGCTCTGGTTCTCGGTGTCGTAGTGCTCCTTGCTCCACTCCGTCAGATCGAAGATGCCGCGGAGGAGGACCGAGTCGCCAACACGGGGCGCGCTGCGAACGATCGATTCAAGGCTGTCGGTCCCGAGCCCGTCGCGGTACAAATCGAGCGCCCTTCTCCTCAGATTCGCTGATGATCGAACATCTCGGGTGAGCAGTGGCGCGCTGGTCCCGACAACTCTCCCGGAGCCGACCTTCCCACCGCGCGTGTGCGAACCGACAAGTGCTGTTGCTGCTCGAACATCGTCCGCTCGAAGCCGAGACCCCCATACTCCCTCGGAGACTTCCACGGCGTTCCGCGCGGCTGCTACAGCTGTCCCGACCACGACGTGATCAGGATGGCCGGTGAGCCCATCCGAGCCAACGGTGAGGACTATGTCCGGTTGAGTCTTCGAAATTAGGTGTTCCACTGCGGCACGGAGGTGTTGGGGAGCTGCGCCTGACACAGTTGGACCGGACGGAGCATCAACCCATCCGGCGGACTCGTCGAGCCACGACCACGAACGACCCCCCAGGAGTTCGAGCACGGCTTCGTACTTCGCAATACGACGTGCCCGCGCGTCTTCGAGCGAGTCAACTTCATGCAGTTCGCTTGCCTCGCCGCCCGTCGCGATCGCGCCGACGACGTCGTATCCCCGCGAGGACAAGTCGGCGGCCCAGCCAAAGTTCGCGAACACCTCATCGTCGGGGTGAGCATGAAGCAGCAGCACGGTCGGCACCCCCAACACCCTAGCCCAACGTAAGCACGAGCCTCGATATATCAACACGCCCTAGTGCCCGCGAGCGCCGGGTGGGGGCCTTAGGCGTGGGCTGTCTCCACGCGGTCGGGGAGGACGGCGCGGACCACAAAGGCCTCGCCGGGGGCGATGGCGGCCCAGGTCTGGTTCAGATCCTCGCCGTAGAGATCGACGCCATCACAGGGGTCTAGGTCCACTCGCAGGCCTAACCCGATCTCCAGGCAGGTCTCCACGAGCCGTCCGGTGTCGTGGTAGGTGTGAGTTAAGGCGGTGGCCATGATGCCCTCCAGTGGAGTCTGGGATTCGGGGCCTTCTGCCCCGCTGACATAAACAACTATACACATTGGTCAAGAGCTGTGCAAGTGGTGGTTTGTGACCACTGGCCGGCGCGCCACCGCCGGCGCTCGCGGGGAGTGGTCACCGCGAGCGCGCGCCGGGTCAGCCTAAGTAGGCCAGGAAGATCTGGTCGGTGGGCTCCTCCCAGATCCTGAGGTCGCCATGGAGGTCGATAACGCGCAGGTTGCCCGCGTCGTCATAGAGAGGGTCATCGGTGGTGACGTATTCCCCGTCACGGGGGTCCAGCAGGGGCGTATCGGGGTAGAGCTCAGCGACGGTGCGGTATTCCCAGCCGGGGCTGTTCTCGATGGCGCGAACTAAAGGATGATGTGTGGTCATGGTGCCCTCCAGGGGGTCGATGCTCTGGGGCCTGCTGCCCCGCTGACACCTACCACTATACATACAT
Source organism: Kocuria sp. cx-455 (assembly GCF_014698015.1). GTDB lineage: Bacteria > Actinomycetota > Actinomycetes > Actinomycetales > Micrococcaceae > Kocuria. The sequence goes on along the minus strand of NZ_JACXBS010000009.1, from coordinate 5,170 downwards.
AACTGTATGCGTGCAAGTGGTGCCATAAGATCACCCCGGCCGGTGTGGCCGGGGTGATCATGGGCTCAGATGTTCAATCCGGTCCGCCGTAGGTGGGCGATGAAGTTTCGCTGCGCCCGCCAGTCTGACTCCGTGAAGTGGACCGTGATAGGGCCGTAGGCCTTATCTGCTGGGAAAAACAGTGCCTTGTTGGGGCGAATATCAACCCGCCACCCGGCTTGTTCTGCCTTCTTGGCGATCGGTCGCAAGTCCTTGGGGAGTCGTCCCATCGTGCCCTCCAGTGAGTCAAGCTCCGGGGCCTTGTGCCCCGCTGACATACACAACTATACACACATAACTAAATGCGGGCAATAGGTGGACATGATGAATTTCCCCGGGGTCAACACTGCGAGCGCCGGGGCCGGGTGGTCACCGTGATGCTGGGCCGGGTCGGGGGAGGGTGCCCCCCGCCCCGGCCCGCGTGGCCTTAGATGTCTTCGAGCATGGTCTCGGACAAGAGCATCAGGTCTTCCACCTGCGCCCGCGTCAGGGGCAGCGTGTCGCCGTCGGGGCTTACGGAGGTAATCACGGCGTCACCGAACAGCGCCCCGCAGCGCAGGCCGTAAATGTGCATGTAACGGTGCAACCACTCGGCGCGCTCATTGCGCTGGGCGTTGGCCGGGGTCTCGTCGGCCAACCACAGATCAGCCGGTGCCCCCTCCAGATCCCCGTCACCGAGACAGGTCACCAGCCCGCCCACGGCCCGCTGGAGCACGGGCAGGGAATCTCCGGTCAGCTCGATCTGATGCAGGGCCTGATCGCGGGCGGCCGGGACGATCACCACGGTGGTGTTCTCGCGCTTGGTCTCATTCATAATGCCCTCCAATGGGTCGGCGCTCCGGGGCCGTCTGCCCCGCTAACATCTACAACTATACACACAATATAATTATCGTGCAAGCGGTGGTTATGGATAGTCCGAGTCACGATGAGCCCCGCGCTCGCGGTGAGGTAGTGACCGCGAGCGCGGGGCCCGCAGGTTAGCCGTTGAGCGCGGCGGTTCCCTCACGGTCGGTCACTGCCAACACGCTTAGGTGCCGGTCGTCTTCTGCCACGTGGGCCACCACGTATTCCAGCAGCTCCTCACTGGTGGCAGTATCCAGCGGCTTCCCCAGGGTGCGCTCGGCATGAGCGCGGGACACGGTGGACTGTCCCTCGATCTCTATCGTCTCGGTCATGGTGTAGGTGATGATGGCGGTTTCCTTGGTAACGCTCACGGTGGTGCCTTTCTGGTGGGTCGTATGGAGGTTCTGGGGCCGCGAGCGCACCGGCTGCGCTCCCGGCTGGTTGTGTTAGGCGCACAGGGGCGCGTGCGTTGCCAGCGGGTGATGTGCCGTCAGTTCGGCCGGCTCCTTCGGCAGTTCTTCCGGGTGCGCCTGGGAGGCCTGCACGAGCAGATCATCAGCCCAGGCCAGTAAGAACGCCCGTTCCTGGGCGATGGTGGCCACCTGGTGATCCTGTGCGCGGCTGTAGTCGATCCGCGAGCGCATTTCTTCTGACCGCTCGGCGGCATTGGTGGGTAGCGGCACCGCCTGTCGGCTGCGATCGTTGCGGATGCGCAGGGCCCGCTGCCGGAGTTCTTCCGCTTCGGCCAGCAAGCCGTGGGCCATCTGGACCTTCTGATCAATAGTGGCGCTCATGATGCCCTCCGGGGGTCTGCTTGTGGGGCCTCCTGCCCCGCTAACATCACTAACTATACACAACTAACTAAAGCTGCACAAGTAGATATTTATGGTGGGCTGCGAGCGCGGTCGCCCGTCTGGTGGGTCAGCGGTGGTGGGCATGAGAAACGGCGGGCCCGTAGGGCCCGCCGTCGTGGTTCTTTAGTTGATGATTTCCATCTCGCCAATGTGGGGATTGCTGACCGTCTCTCCGACGAGTCGGAACAATTCCTGCAACCGATCCTGATGGCCACAGAACCCACAAATTCCGCTGTGGTGGTTGATGGTTGATTCGCCAGTGTCACACCAGTAAATAGGGTGGGTCACACCGTAGCGGTAATCGAAAGCCTCGGCCTTCAGTTCGTGGCAGGTGATGCAAGCGAAGACTGACCGTTCACCAATCATGGTGCCCTCCTCGGGTCCGATATGTAGGGGCCGCTGCCCCGGTTACATAACTAACTATACACAAGCAACTGAAAGCGCGCAAGTGTGTGGAGTGAACAGTTTTCCGGCCACACCGGCCACCCCGGCGGCCTCGACCGCGAGCGCGGCCCGCGTGCGGATGCGCGCGGGCCTCGGGGGGTTTAGGCGTAGGTGGAGCCATGCTCGGGCTGTTCATCCCAGCGGCGGGCGTTGAGCCGGTAGCCGACCGCTATGCGCTCGGTGCCCTCGAAATTGACGACGGTGCGGCGGAAGGGCCCGCTTGTGAAGGCCTCGGGCACCGGGCGGGCTCGGTAGGTCATGGCCTGGTGGTCGTGGTCCTTTGCCGCAGCCACGGGGCGAACCGTGACAGTGCGCGGGGTGGCCTTGAGCACTTGATAGAAACTCACATCAGTCTGTTCCCCCATGGAGCGGGCCACCAGGATCGTGCCGGCGGTCAGGGTGTGGGGTGCTCTGTGCTGTGCCATGGGGCCCTCCTCGGGTCTGGTTGTCGGGGCCTTCTGCCCCGCTAACACACACAACTATACACAAGTGCTATATATGCAGCAAGCGGGAACGTGTTAGTAATGTGTGGGGTGGGCGGGCTGCCGGGGTTTCTCCCTGGGCAGCCCGCCCACCGTCGAGCGGGTTAGACCGCCTGGGCGATCTGTTCTGCGTCATCCTGGGCGGTGTTGTCGGCAATGTCATCGGCGGTGGCCTGATCCATCAGGTGCCCGCGGTCCTCGGCCTCCAGCAAGGTCTGGTAAGCGTCTTCCAGCTCCTCACTCTCGGCGCGCTCCTTATGCCACGGGTAGCCGGTAAACGCGGCCATCAGCCCCTCGACACCGGTCACGGTGGCCAGGTCCCCATCATTTTCCGAGCCGATCAGAAACGCGAACGAGTAGGCCTCACCGGCGGGGTCTACGTGAACCAACAACGCCCCGTTGTTGTTGTCGCACTCCTCCAGGCGGGCCCCGGAAACATCATCGTAGGGACTCAAGCCCTGCACCTCACCGGTGGCCTGATTGACCGAATACGTGGCGATGATTCCGGCGGTGGCCTCGGCCGCGCTCCAGTAACGGATGGCCTTGGTCTCGGTTGCAGTCTCCAACAGCCGCACCACCTGGGCGGCGCGAACAATCATGTGCGGGCCCCATACCCAGTGGTAATGGCGGCCTTCCCGGCGCGGGCTCTGACTACTGGCGTGCTTGCTCGGCTGAACCTGTACAAACATCTGGCTACGCTGTCCCATGGTGATCCCCTTCGGGTCTGTGATCCGGGGCCTTCTGCCCCGCTGACACATATAACTATACACAATGAACTAAAAGTGCGCAACTCGGTTAGTTATGTATTGCACTCTTGGGGGGGGTGTGATCTGCTGGGGGCCCTTGCCTACGACGATGCCCGGCACACCTGTGGGGGTGCCGGGCATCGTCGATCTGTGGGTCAGGCCATGAGCAGTTCGGAAGTCTGCACGGCCAGTTCCAGCGCGTCTGCGGCGGTAGTGGCGCCGTCGGTGTCCTTAGGGTTGCGCACACCCATGAGCAAGGCCCAGAAATCGGTTCCCGGGAACGTGGCGATCAACTGAAAATTATCCCCGCCGGTGGGAATCTGATGCACACGCAACGGCGTGTTCTTGGAGATCCCCCCGGCCCGGCGCACCTTGGCGAAGTCAGCCAGATAATCGACGTTGTATCCGGTGGTGACCTCCACAGACTCACCGGCGGCGACCTTTTTCAGGGAAGTCGCCATCAGCGATCCCACACGCGGGTAGTCGGCACTCAGCCCCGGGTAGCTCAACCGTGCCGCCTGAGTCACCACGGTGACCCCCTCATCGGTGATCTCGATCCGAGCATGTTCGCCGGTCTTGGCGAATCCCAGCCGCTTGAAATCATCGGCGGCGCTGCCGGGAAGGGTGAACACGGTAGCGGGCTCACCATCGGAGTCCACGAAATCCATCATCCGCGAATCCATGAACAACCGATACCGATCCGTGGAAACCGCCGTAACCCGCTCGTCATCGACGGAAAAATACACCGATTCCAACACCGGGGTGTAGTCGTTGGGCTTGGCCGTAGCAAGCTTCAAACGGGCCATCAGGGTGAGCAGATCGGTGCAGGCAATGCTGTAAACGGTGGACATGTGAACCCCTCCAATGGGTCTATGTTCCGGGGCCGTGTGCCCCGCTAACATCATCAACTATACACACACAACGGAACAAGCGCAAGTGTGGATCATGACAAGTGCTACCGGGGGGGGGGCGTAGGCCGTGCCCGGTCAGCCCTGATGGAATCCTCATATCCGGCGCTCGCGGGGGGGGGATGAGGGGTCTGACTAGGCAAGAGTAATACGCCTACTAGGTCTAGTAGGCGTATTACTTCAGGGGGGCGGGGTTAGTTCGGGGGTGTGAGTAATTCGGGGCCGGGCTCGTCCATGACTTCGGATCCGCAGGGGTCGGCGTAGTGCCAGAACTGGCTGGGGTCGGTCTGTAGGTGGGAGCGCACGGTGGCGATTTCTTCTGCCGTGGGGTGATGCGGGTCAGCGAAGGCCGTGGCCGCCTGCTCGGGTGTGAGCTCGAGCTCTTCCGAGTGATATTCCACGGAGCGCAGCGAATAGCGGTAGCGCAAAGATTCTGAGGCCATGAGAAAAACTCCCTCTGTCGGTCGGGTAGTGGGGCTGGGTGCCCCGGTGACCTAACCAACTATACACAACTAACAGATATCACTCTCATGTGTCTTGTGTGTGGTTGTTCTGTGGCGGCGTTGAGTCGTTGTGCTCGAGGTGCCGGCATCGGGTGCCGGGTGGGCGGGGCTGTGTGCGGTTGTGCGGGGTTGTGTATTGGTGGGGGAGCCTGGGCCCGGTGAGGGGCGCGCGGGCTCGGCCCAGGCCGTCTCAGGCCTGCCCGTGACCACCTACCAGGGGTGAGGGAGCTAGACACCGGCAACCATGCACCCACCACGCCGCGTCAGCGGCGCAGCACGCGACAGCGTGCAAGGCCCCGGCAGGGGCCGCTCCGAGCGGGCGCGCCAGCGCCTCGCCTCGCTGCCCCCCCC
>NZ_JACXBS010000008.1 GCF_014698015.1 Kocuria sp. cx-455 | reverse complement strand
TCCGCAGATACGTGATGTCATCAATGCAGACGGCGTTCAGGGCCCCGGTGTCCCACGCCCGGTTGAGCGCATCAGGCGGATAGGCGTCAACACTGTCGATGATCGTGGTGGAGCGCCATCGCTTCGGACAGATCCCACGCAACCCGAGCCTGCGCATCGTCTTGGCGAGCGTCTTAGGGCTGATGACTTCACCATCGGCACGCAGATCGGCGAGGATCCGTGGCGCCCCGGAAACCGAATCGGATTCCCCGTGGAACCACGCGACTTTTTGCTCGATCCGTTCACGACAGGACCGCCTGCTTCGACGGGACCCGTTTGATCCACGCGTAATACCCAGATCGTGACACTTCCAGCAGCCGAGCCATCCGACTGATCGTGTGGTTGTTCTTCTCCGCGTGCATCAACGCGAACGCTTCTCGTTCGTATCCGATGCTTCCTGGGCGTAGAAGAGGGAGGCTTTTTTCAGGAACGCCCGATCCTTCTTCAGCTCGGAGTTCTCCTTGCGCAGCCGCGTCAACTCGGCACGCTCGGTCTCCGATAACGGGCCCTCAGCAGCCTCCTGGCGGCTCTTGAACAGGTTGACCCACCGGCCCAACGCCTGTTCCCCGATACCGAGTTCGCGAGCGACCACAGCGACCGGCCGGCCAGTGTTGATCACCAGCTTCACGGCCTCGTCCTTGTACTCAGGAGAGAACTCCCGACGCTGTCTTCCCATGATGAACATCCTCTCTTACAAGGTGTCCACCGCCCGGGGTCAAACCAGTGCGGGTGAGGAGCCTCGCGGCGACGCGGGAGTAGACGCCGGGGATGGTTCTGCCGCCGTGTTCTTCCAAGGTGAGTTGGCCCTTCAGTGTGTCGAACGCGGACTCGACTCACCGTCGGATACCGCCGAGTTTGCCAAAGCGCGGCTTCTTGTCTTGGCTGACGCGCCCTGGGTTTGTTGGAGACTCCTGACCTTGGAAACGAGGATGGGGTTATGTCGAAGGAACTGGCGAACGGGAAGCCGACGACGCGTCGCTACTCGGTCGAGGAGAAGGCCGCCGCGGTGCGGATGGTGAGGACGCTGCGCGCGGAGCGTCGAAAGCGGCAAGCCCGTGGCGGCGATCTGTCACGGGCCGTGGACGCTGATCGAGGCCGGTGTGGTCGAAGGCCGCACCTTGATGTCCTTCCCGAGCGTCCGCACGGACCTGCGCAACGCCGGTGCTGTCGTCGTCGACCAGGACGTCGTGGTGGACGGGGACCTGATCACCAGCCGCTCGCCCGACGACCTGCCTACGTTCTGCGATACGATGGGGGCGAAATTTGCGAGCAATTCGACCCAGAAAAAGGTGATGTCATGAGCGTGACTAAGGGACTGCTTGTCAGACTGGAGGCCCTGCCCGGCAAAGAAGACGAGGTCCAGGAATTCCTCGGCATCGGGCGAGGGCTCGTCGAGGAGGAACCGGCCACCGTCGCGTGGTTTGCGATCCGTCTCGGCCCGTCCTCCTTTGGGATCTTCGACGTGTTCCCCGATGACGCTGGCCGCGACGCGCACCTGTCCGGCGCGGTTGCCACCGCTCTCGGCGAGCAGACCGGCAAGCTGTTCAGCGAGCCCACGATCGAGAAGTTGGACGTCCTGGGCTCCAAACTTCCCGCCTGACACCACAGACCGGGAGTACTGGCCCAGAGAGGAGGGGTCGTTGCGCGCGGTGACTTCGGGCTTACACAGCCCGCTGACGTCGTGGCAGCGGCCCCTTCTCTTGTGGCCTATCGCTAATCACCAACAGATCGAGGAACCGCGATGACAGGAACTGACAACGGCGTTGCCACGACGCGTTCACCCGAGGTAGCAGTGATCGGGGGCGGGATCGTCGGTCTGTCGACGGCGTACGCGCTGCAGGAGCAGGGCGTGCCGGTGCGCTTGTACGAGGCTGGTCTGCCCGGGACGGGTCAGTCCGCAGGCGAGTCGCGGATCTTCCGGCATGCCCACGACGACCCGCGACTCGTCGCTTTCGCGCGCGAAAGCCGCGGCGTATGGGATGAGTGGGCCGAACACTTCGACGTCGAGCTGGTCTCATCAGACGGTGTCCTGGCGATCGGAGACAGCGCCCTGGCGCGGCTGCGGGTGCTCGATCAGGTCGGCGGCGTGGAAGCGCACGAGATCGACGCGGCCGAGGTCGCCCAGCGGATGCCGCTGCTCGCTGGGTACTCGGGGCCAGCGGTGCTCGACGAGTCGGGCGGCGCGATCCGCACCCGCGCCGCGATCACGGCACTCACGGGTGCCCTCGCAGACGCGGTCACCATCGGTGAGGTCATCTCCATCGATCCCCGCGCCGACGGGACGGTCGAGGTGCGCAGCGTCACCGACCGGGCTGTCTACTCCAAGGTGGTCGTGTGCGCCGGCCGCGAAACCGCCCGCCTGGCACGCAGCGTCGGCCTGTCGCTGCCGGTTCGCCTCGCCGCACACGTACGGCTGACCTTCGACGTGAAGGCCGCCGCCCCGGCACGAGTCGCGTGCCTGCAGGACAGCAGCGGCGTCTTCGGCGAAGTCGGCGTCTACGCGACGCCGCTACCGGGCAACAGCAGCTATTCGGTCGGACTCAGCGACACCGTCGGCGTCCGCGACGACGGTACTTTCATCGACCCGGCGGCGATTCGAGCGCTGGACGAACGCGCACGCGAATACGTGACACGGGCGCTGCCCGGTCTCCACCCAGAGCCGCGCGACTTCCTCCACTGCTGGGTGACCGACCTCCCGTGGAGTGAGGACGGCGTGGCCGTGTGGGAGGCAGGCTCTGTCTTCTTCGTGGCCGGTCACAATTTGTTCAAGCAGGCACCTGCGCTGGGTCGCGCTCTTGCCCGGGCTGCGACCGGCGGCGGTCTCCGCACCGAGCTCACGCCCGAAGCGCGCCTCGGCGAGGCCCAGGGCTAGCCCCGGTCTTTCATGACGGCGGTCGGGATCGTGTCGGAGCCGTGTAGTCGAGTGCGCCCGTGTGCGGAGTGACTGCGGGTACGACGACGGGCTGGCTGGCGCTGTCGGGCTGCGGTTCTCCGGGTGGTGATGTCGGGGGGGCGGACGAGCTAGCTCAGGCCGGTTGCGGGATGGCGGCGATGTTCGCGAAGACCGCGACGATCGCGGCTGCCCAGGGCCACGACTCCGGGATCTTGAGGCGGCGTCGGCGTGCGCTGTGAGCGAGTCGGGTGGGCACGTGGAGGAATCGGTAGCGCAGCGCCTTCGGCTCGCAGGTTGCCAACGTGGCGGCGGAGCCGATGCATCCGAGCAGGCGGGTCCACGCGGTTAGGTCGGCCGCGATCTGGGTGATCATCAGCCAGGTCTGGTTGATGTTGAACTCCCGCGACGGAAACCGTCCCAGGCCGCTGTCCTTGGCGTGGCGGATGCGGTCCTCGACCCGTGCATGGGCCCGGTGCCGGGCCTCGAGAAAGGCGAGCTGGCCGGCCGTGGTGTTGGTGACGAAGGCTTCGTAGCGCCAGCCGTCGCGTTCCTCGAACAGAGACAGTTGCGCGCCGGGGTGGGGGCGTTCGCGACGCACGATCACCCGCATCCCGGCTGGCCACTTGGCGAGAACCTTCGGGTCGATGAGGCCGGTCAGCTCGGCGACGTCGCCGCCCTCACGAACGCCGCCGTCGGCATCGAATGCTGGGGGGGGGGACCAGAAGGGGACCACGAAAAACGACCGCCGGACATGATGAAGCCCAGCTGAGAAACCTGCTCTCACCTGGGCTTTTACGTCGGTCTGAAGCGCCCTGGGTTTGTTGGAGACTCCTGACCTTGGAAACGAGGATGGGGTTATGCCGAAGGAACTGGCGAACGGTAAGCCGACGACGCGTCGCTACTCGGTCGAGGAGAAGGCCGCCGCGGTGCGGATGGTGAGGACGCTGCGCGCGGAGCTCGGTGTCACGCAGGGAGCCGTTCAGCGCGTGGCGACGCAGCTCGGTTACGGGGTCGAGTCGGTGCGGATGTGGGTCAAGCAAGCCGACATGGACGACGGCGTCACCCCGGGCGTGAGTAGCGCTGAGGCGCAGCGGGTGCGTGAGCTCGAACAAGAGAACCGGGAGTTGCGGCGGGCGAACGAGGTGCTCAAGCGGGCCGCCTCTTTCTTCGGGGCGGAGCTCGACCGCCACTACCGGAAATAGTCGTGTTCATCGACGCGAACAAGGACGACGTCGTGGACGCTCGCCGGTTTGGAGTCGAGCTCATCTGCAGACTGCTGCCGGTGGCCCCGAGCAGCTACTACGCCGCCAAGACCCGTGCGCCCTCGACACGTGCCGTGCGGGACAAGGAGTTGATCCCACTGCTGGTTGAGCTCTGGGAGAGCAACTACCGGGTCTATGGGGTCCGTAAGCTCTGGAAAGCCGCCCGACGCGCCGGGATCATGATCGGCCGAGATCAGACCGCCAGGCTGATGCGCGCCGCAGGGATCGAGGGCGCCAGACGGTCGAAGCGAGTGAAGACGACGCGGCCGGATTCGGCGTCGGCGCGGCACCGGGACCTCGTGAAGCGGGAGTTCACCGCGACCGCACCGAACCGGCTCTGGGTGACCGATCTGACGTTCGTGCCGACGTGGGCAGGTGTCGCGTATGTGTTCTTCATCGTCGACGCGTTCTCCCCCATGATCGTGGGGTGGCGGGTCGCGTCGCACATGCGCACCGAGATGGTTCTCGACGCGATCGAGATGGCCCGCTGGTCCAGAGGCCACCATCACGCCGACCTGCGGTGTCACAGCGACGCCGGGTCTCAAGGCGGATTCAACTGGTCGTCGCAACACCTCGTGAGAGGGGTGTGTGATGGGTCGTCGTCAGCAGGCCGCGGACCGGGCTGTTCGTCCGAAGTTGCGGTCGCCGGGGCATCCAAAGTTCCAACGGCCGGTCGAGGCGCCCTTCTGGAGAGCGATCGCGCAGGGACTGCGGAGGCCTCAGCGGTTGCGGGCGTGGCGCAGGCGGTCGGAGCACGGTGGTTCCACAACGCTGGGGGCATGCCACCGTTCGACCTGGACTTCACCCCGTCGGGCCGCTACCTCAGCTTCGCCGAGCGGGAGGAGATCGCGATCCTGAACGCCCAAGGCAACGGGGTTCGCGACATCGCCCGGGCGCTCGGCCGGGACCCGGGCACGATCAGCCGCCAGCTGCGCCGCAACGCCGCGACTCGGGGCGAGACGCGGGAGTACCGGGCATCGGTGGCGCAATGGAAGGCCAACATGGCCGCCAAGCGTCCCAAACAGGCGAAGCTCGTCACCAACCCGCGGCTGCGTGAGTATGTCGAGCAGCGCCTGTCGGGCAAGGTCTCTCGCCCGGACGGCACCGTGGTCGCTGGACCGCAGCCGCCGCGGTTCACGGGCCGCAACAAGCCCCATCGCAAGGACAGGGCCTGGGTGCTGGGCTGGAGCCCGGAGCAGATCAGCAACCGGTTAAGGCTCGGCTTTCCCCGATGATGAATCCATGCGCATCAGTCACGAGGCGATCTACCAGTCACTGTTCATCGAAGCCAGAGGCGCTTTGAAGAAGGAACTCGTCTGGTGTCTGCCCACGGGCCGGGCGCTGCGGGTCCCTCGAGAACGATCCCGTCGCAAGACCTGGGCCCACGTCACCGAGGGAGCGTTGATCAGCGACCGCCCCGCCGAAGCCGACGACCGCGCCGTCCCGGGACATTGGGAGGGCGAGCTGCTCATCGGGCTCGAGCGCTCTGCCATCGGGACCGTGGTGGAACGCACGACCCGGTTCACGATGCTGGTCCACCTGCCCCGCGAGGAGGGCTACCAGTTCAGGGCATCGATCAAGAACGGCCCGGCACTGGCAGGCTACGGCGCGATCACCATGAAGAACGCACTGGTGGACACGATGTCGACGCTGCCGAAACAGTTAGCAGGCTCGGTGACCTGGGACCGCGGCAAGGAGATATCGGCCCACGCCCTGTTCACGGTCGAGGCAGGGATCCCGGTCTACTTCGCCGATCCCGTCTCACTCTGGCAACGCGGCACGAACGAGAACACCAACGGACTACTGCGCCAGTACTTCCCCAAGGGCACCGACCTGTCCCGCTGGACGGCAGAAGACATCAGCGCTGTCGCCCACGCCCTCAACAGCAGGCCCCGCAAGACCCTCGGCTGGAGAACCCCTGCCGAAGCCTTCAACGAGTACCTACAATCAACCCAACAAGCCGGTGTTGCAACCACCGGTTGAACCCGGTCAATTCACGTCCATCCGCTACGGCGAACGCCTCGCGGAGATCGGCGCGACCCCCTCAATCGGGACCGTCGGCGATTCGTATGACAACGCCCTTGCCGAGACGGTGAACGGGTACTACAAGGCCGAACTCGTCCGCGGGCCCGCCCGCACAGGGCCGTGGAAGACGGTCGAGGACCTCGAACTCGCGACGCTCGGCTGGGTGCACTGGCACAACACGCAGCGCCTCCACGGCTAGCTCGGTGACGTCCCGCCCGCCGAGTTCGAGAACGCGTTCTATGCTGTCCCCAACGACCGCAATCTGCTGGTCGGAATCAAATAGCGCGAGTCTCCATCAGACCCAGGGCGCGTCAGGACGCAACTCCGGTGAGATCACCGTCTGCAGTCACCAAGGACTGGGGCAGCAATCATCCCGGGGCCTTCCGGCCTGCACACCCACATCTCCTATGAAGAAGGTAACGGGGGGAAGTACCGCACTGCGCAGGAGGACACCGGGGGCCAGTTCCTGCCGTTCACCGCCGCGACCGACTGGGACGACACACGCCCCGAGGCTTCGTTCCCCGCCATGAGATCCAGTGACGGCCCTGCAGCTATGTTCAGCAGTTTCCGGGAAATCTTCTTCGGCACCGCCCCGGCCAGGTGTCCGACATCCTCGATGGCCACCGTAGGGAGCCCTTCGAGGCCGAGATGACGTGCTTAGGTCCGATGCTGGGCCACGAGCTCATCGGGCTGCCATGAGTGGCCTTCTCCCTCTCGCTCCTGGGTTTGTCCAGCCGGCAGATTCCTCTTCCGGGCCTCCCCCTCACCGCGGGAAAGAAACTGATCGGACGGGACGCCGCCCTGCGCGCCCTGATGGACATCACAGTTAACCGCGCGATACGACGTCTGCACAACGAGGTACGTCGGGCTACCTGCGACCTCCGAGCTGGGCAAGGACCCGGCCCTCGCCCGGCAGCTGGTGCTGTGTCAGGGGATGCCCGAGCTGGAGCCAGCCCGACCGGATCTGCCCGAGCACCTGCACCACATCGGGGACGCCGCCGCCGGCACGCGCACGGTCGAGCCCGCCCGGGTTGGTTGGAGCAGCTCGACGGGAGCCGCCCGGTTGTGCCCGTGTCCGAGGGTACGCTCGGACGTTGTCACGACTCGCTGGTGACCCGCACACTCGCCGGGTACGCGATCCGCTCGGGCTGGGTAGCGGCTGATATGAGCTTGACCGCCACCTCGGGCCAGACCAGAGCCAGGGAGCAGCTCAGTCCGTACCGGGATCGGTGAGCGGCGCGTGCCTGGCGCGGTCCGAGGTTCTGGTGGGTGCGACCGCACATGTGGCACAGCGGCCGGCCATCCACGACGGTGAGCATCCCGTAGAAGCCGCCACCGTCGGAGTCTCCGAGACCGGACGAACTGAGCGCCACTGTCGTGCACCCGTACATCCAATTTCAAGCTTTATTTTTGGAATCCGGTCTAAGTGCAGCCTTTGTGACTGATCCGGAAGCCACGTCGGCAAGAGCGTCGTTGACGTCGTGCAAGGGGTAAACGGAGAGAATAGAGGCCAAATCGTGGTTCTTAGCAAGGAGGGGAAGCGACTTAACGTACTTAACGTAATGGGCCGGAGCAAACCCCCATGATCCGAACATCTTTAGCTGCTTTCTGGTAATCAAATGCGGGTTGATGGGCGTAGCCCCATGGTCTGTGTATTGGCCCAACACCAATAGCTGCCCATTCGGACGTGCCAGGTCGATGGACTCGGCCACAGCTGACGGAACACCGGCACACTCGATGACCACATCGGCCCCTCTGCCATTTGGGGTGAGCTTTAGGAACGCGTCCAAACGTTCCGAAGCCGTTGGGTAGGCATCCATATCAACACCCGCATCTGCAGCCGCTATTTGTAGCGCCATCTCAATGCGAGAGGTGGGCCCGCCGAGTATCACGACGAGTGCAGCACCCATAGCTTTGGCATACATGGCTGATGCCAAACCAACGGGTCCAGCGCCCTGAACGGCCACGACAGACCCCGGTTCAATCTTAAGGTTCTCGACCACTCCATGGATTGCCGTTGGGCCGGCGCACCCCAAGGTGATGACTTCCTCGAAACTTACCGATTCCGGGATCTTGATGATCGTTGTCCCGGCCTCCAGCGCCATCATTTCTGCCCAGCCGCCCTGCAGGTGAGGGGCGTCTGATGCGCGACGATTGATGCCATAGATCTTCCGGTTCAAGCACAGAGTAGGTTCCTTCAGTACTAGACACTCATGACAGGAGCCACAGGGGATATTATTCGCCCATGCAACCCGGTCGCCTACCGCAAGGGATTGTCCTTCAACGTCTGTTGTGAGGTCATCGCCTAGCTTCCGAATCCAGCCCACGGCTTCATGCCCCATCGCCAGGGGCAACGGGACGTTCAGGTGTCCCGTTCGCAGATGGACGTCCGTTCCACAGATTCCTCCTAGGGCCACCTCGACGATGGCGCCTCCAGGAGAAGGACGGGGTTCCGGAAAGTCCTGCAAGGTGAGGGGTCCGTTGATTTCTTCAAGAACAGCAACTTTGGGCAAAGGATTTTCCTTACGATTAGGCATGGGTCTGATCTTTCCTAATGGGCAGGAAGGACTCATGTGGATGGCTTTGTATGATGCTGGAATTTGTAAGTGTAAATACTGCTAGCGTCCGCCGCTACTTTTAATGGATGAGTCGGTAGATATCTGAGGGCTCGGCTCCTGATGCTTTCTGCTCAATGCGATTGCCACGAACCCTACAAGTGCCGCAATGGAGACATAAAGTGCGATTGATATCCACGATCCTGTGTTCTGAAGTAAGGATGCGGCGATTAGGGGAGCTGGGGCCGAGGTCACGATGCCTCCGATCTGATATGCCAGCGAAGAACCGGTAAAACGGACCTCCGGTTGGAAAAGTTCAGGGATGAAGCTGGCGACAACGGCATAGGCTGTCGCGTGTGCAATCGGCAACGCCAGAATCATCGCTGCGAGAACACCCAAAGGTTGTCCGGTGTTCACCAACCAGAAGACGGGAAAAACAAGGACCGCAACCATAACGGCGCCGGTCAGCATGATCTTCTTTTTACCTATCCGATCCGCGATGACGGCCACCAGTGGGATCGTGAAAACCGCAATGGTCGACGCAACAATCAGGGCCACAAACACGGCATTCCGCGACAGTCCGACATGTCCTGGCCCATAACTTAGCAGATAGACCGAGGAAATATAGAAGATGATGTTCGGGGAGGCCAGTGTAAAGATACCGAGGATCAGAGGCCACCAAGCTGTTCGCAGAAGTTCGAACAAAGGGATACGAACTTCACGCTTGTCGGCTTTCATCCGCAAGAACTCAGGGGATTCTGTAATGCGCAGACGAATGAACAGACCCACCACGATTAGCGCGGCCGAGATCCAGAACGGAACGCGCCAGCCCCAGGAGTGAAAGGCAGCCTCGTCCATCATCTGCACGAACAGGAAAATTGTCGAGGACAGGACAAGGGCCGCAGGCACACCTGACTGTGTCCAGGACGCGTAGAAGGCTCGCTTGTTTTGCGGAGCATGTTCAAGGGCCATGAGGACGGCCCCGCCCCATTCGCCGCCCACGGCTAGTCCCTGAAGAAAACGTAGGGTCACGAGAAGAATAGGTGCCCAAATACCGATGGTGGCATAGTTTGGCAGGAAGCCCACTAGGAACGTCGAAATACCCATGAGCATTAGCGACCAAATGAGAATTGTCTTGCGACTCACCTTGTCCCCGAAGTGGCCGAAAATAATGCCACCGAAGGGACGGGCGATAAAAGCCACGGAGAATGTGGCAAGCGAAGCAAGCGTCCCCGCTGCAGGGGACAGGGCGGGGAAGAATTGCTCGTTGAGAACCAACACCGCGGCCGTGCCGAAAATATAGTAGTCGTACCACTCGATGGTGGTTCCGATCATGGAGGCGCCGGCTACGCGCCTCATCCGAGCACGCTCGGATAGCCTAGTCGTTGTCATCGGTCTCTCCGCATCCGTAACGTGATGTAACTCACCATGCTGTGTAGCGTGGATCACAGGTATGATGACTTGCATGTAACGTGTAAGTCAACCTTCGTGCACTAAGTTACTAGTACCGGTTCATGCCTCTGACGTCTTGGAAGGATCCGTTCCTCATGAAGCCATCACCTTGGACAAGCTTGTCCGCGCCCCACGGTCAGATCGAGGTCCCGACGGGGCTCTTCATCGGCGGAGAATGGCGCGTTGCGTCGAACAACAACACCTTCGAAGTTCAGAATCCGGCCGATGAGACGGTCATCGCTGCAGTGGCAGACGCGTCACCGGAGGATGCGTTGGAGGCCCTGAGCGTGGCTACCAGCGTCCAGAAAGAGTGGGGGGCGACAACCACCCGTCACCGCTCGAACATATTGCGTCGCGCCTACGATCTGCTGATCGAGCGCAAGGAAGACATCGCCTGGGTCATGTCCTCGGAGATGGGTAAGCCCCTGGCTGAGGCCCGCGGTGAAGTACAGGTTTCTGCCGACTACATCCAGTGGTATTCCGAGCAGGTCCCGCAGCAACGGGGTGGATATAGCGACGCCCCAAACGGTGGCTACAAAATCATCACCACACACCAGCCAGTGGGCCCGTCCTATCTCGTCACGCCGTGGAACTTCCCGCTGTCGATGGGTGCGCGTAAAGCTGGTGCTGCCCTGGCCGCTGGTTGCACCGTCCTCATCAAGCCCGCAGCACTCACGCCGCTCTCGACCCATATGTTTGTTCAGCTCCTCCATGAGGCGGGAGTTCCCGAGGGCGCTCTTCACCTCATCACGACCAGCTCTGCCTCCCGACAGTCGAAGGCCCTTATGTCTAGGCCGACGTTGCGTAAAATCAGCTTCACGGGATCGACGGCAGTCGGCACGACATTACTCAAGCAGGCTGCAGACCACGTGATGGCCTCATCCATGGAGCTCGGCGGAAATGGACCCTTTGTCGTACTCTCGGATGCTGATCCAGTCGAAGCCGCGAGTGGGGCAGTAGTAGCGAAATTCCGAAACGCAGGTCAAGTGTGCGTCGCGGCGAACCGAATCATCGTGGAGAAGTCGGTGGCCCCGGCATTTCGAGAGGCTTTCTTGGCCAAGGTTGCCCAACTTAAGATCGGCCCGGGCACCGAAGAGGGTGTTGATATAGGCCCCCTTGTTGATGAAAACCAGCGCAACAATGTACGGAAGTTGCTCGAAGATGCCATCGGTCAGGGTGCGGTGGTCTTAGCAGGCGGCGAGACTGCACCCGGGGCCGGCTACTTTTTACCACCAACCGTAGTCGCTAATGCCTCCCTGGATTCTGCGATTGCCACCAACGAAATATTCGGGCCGATCGCGTCTATCTACGAAGCGGAAAGCGACGATCAGGCGATCGAGATCGCGAACGGTACGCCGTTTGGGCTGGTTTCTTACCTCTACACCCGCGATATTAATAAGGCGATTCAGGCAGCGGAACGCCTCGAAAGCGGAATGGTTGGCATTAATCGTCCCGTAGTCGCAGACCCAGCCGCACCGTTCGGTGGCATCAAAGCCTCCGGGCTTGGAAAAGAAGGCGGTCACAGCGGCATCGAGGAGTACCAAATTGAAAAATATATCGCTCTTACAGTGTGACCTGCTAAGCAGCGAAGGTGTCTACGAGGGGTCGCTCAAGGGCAGGTTGAGTTGTAGTCAGCTTCGCTCCGTCAGCCAAGCGATGGCTTCGTCGGCGTCGACCTCACCAAATTCGGGACGATCCCGCGTTTCCTGCCGAATCAAGATTCGGGCAGTATTCGCTATGTGCCGCGATACCGCACGGCTGACGTCGTCGGCGTCGTCTCGGCGGTATGCGGCAATGATGTCCGCGTGGTCGTCAAAGCACTCCATCGCGGTGCGCGAGGTGGGGACTGTACCCACTCCTGTACTGAGCACGAAGTCGCGCTGTTCCTGGAGCAACTCCCGCGCCTTATCGTTCCCAGCGCCAGCCATTAAAGCACGATGGAAGTCACGATCAGCGCGCAGGACGGCTCCGGGGTCGCCCGACTCCGCCGCTGCACGAAACAACTCTACGGCAGCCTCGAACTGCGCCGCAGAAATGTCTGTCTTCAACTGTGTCGCACGACGAGACATCGGAACCTCGAGCATTAATCGCACTTGGAACACCTCAATCAATGACTTGACTGAGGTGTTGAGCACGCGCACCCCGCGGTTTTTCTCGATGACAACCATGCCGCGCCGCGAGAGGACCTGCAACGCCTCACGGATGGGCGTACGAGACACCCCTAGCTGACGGGCCAATTCCGAACCGGTGTACAGCCGGTCAGGGATCAAGTCGCCCGCGATGATGGCACCTCTGATCGATTCCACAGCCTGTTCGGTCAGGCTCACACCACGACTCACCGTATCCATTCCGCCAGTATCTCAAATCCAGCACCAGAGTCAGTTTCGAAGGAGCGATTCAACAATGTCCACACTTTCGTTCGGAGTGATCGGCGCAGGGATCGTCGGCGCAGCAGTCGCACGCGAAATCACCCATCGGTTTCCGGACGCGGAAATCACCGTCCTTGACAAGGCAGACGCTGCGGCCGCCCACCAGACTGGGCACAACTCAGGTGTCGTCCATGCCGGGCTGTACTACCAACCCGGTAGCCTCAAGGCGCGCCTGTGCCGCCGCGGCGTCCACTTATTGCACGCCTACGCGAATGAAAAGAATTTGCCGTTCGACAAATGCGGCAAGATCGTGGTGGCACTAACACCGGTGGAGGAAGCCCGACTGCGTGACATCAAAGAGAAAGCCCTGGCCAACGGTGTACCCGACGTCGAACTTCTGGGTCCCGAGGGTATTCGAAGTGTTGAACCCAACGCAGTGGGTCGAATGGCGCTGCACTCTCCTCACACAGCAATTATTGATTATGCCGCGGTCACGCGTGCGCTCATTGATGATGTTCAGCGGGCTGGGGGGCGGGTGATACTGGGGGCTGAGGTCGTTTCCATCGCTAATGGAGAACGGGGGTGTGCAGTAACTGTGGAGCGTGGCGGTGAGCAAACTACCCATACCTTTGATCACCTCATTGCCTGCGCAGGACTGCAGTCCGACAGAGTCGCGCGCCTGGCGGGAGGAGCCACCTACCCCAAGATCGTACCATTCTTTGGCCAATACTCACTGCTGGCCCCAGAACATCGAGACATCCTGAATGGCCTGGTGTACCCGGTGCCGGATCCGGCATATCCATTCTTGGGAGTTCACCTCACTAAGCGGGTGGACGGGGAGATGCTTGTCGGCCCCAATGCGTTTTTATCCTTTGGCCGGGAGAACTACAACGGTTGGCACGTTGGGCTCAAGGACAGTATTGACGTCGCGGCCAGCCCGGGCTTCTGGAAGTTTGCCGGGCAAAACATGCAGGCGGCTGTTCAAGAGTTCGGTGCTGTTATTTCCCGGCAGAAGTTCCTAGCCGGCGCTGCTGCGTATGTGCCCAGCCTGGAAGGGGCCGCATCCACACCCATTACCCGCGGCATCCGCGCCCAGGCCATGGATCGAGACGGCCAACTCCTCGATGACTTCGTCATAGAGGACATCGGTAGCGCGACATTATTACGCAATGCGCCCTCACCCGGCGCAACTTCGTCTCTTGCAATCGCCGAACACCTCGTCGACAAAATCGGCCACCATCTCCCCCTTACTAAGCACACTTTCCGTAAAGATGGTGACCGCGCCCTAGATGAGTGAGTCCTATTAGCGTTTGACCGCGTGGCGGCTGTTCATAGGAAGCGGAGGGGGCTAAACCCTGCTTGTGAAGACAGATCTGAACATCCTCCTGAGCGCACCTCACGTGCATCTTGAGGATCGGGTCATGCCCAGGTTCGACTTTTCTCGTGATCGGCATCCGGGGCGCAAGCCTGCTTTGAACGACGTCGAACTGCTGTGCCTGCTCGTGGCGCAGCACCTGATCGGCATCGCCTCGGACCGCAGAGGGATCCGCTACGCCCGCAAGCACTTGACCGGGATGTTCCCGAACCTGCCCCAGCAATCGGGATGGGGCAAACGCGTGCGCCAAGCACTGTGGCTGATCTCCGCAGTGATCACCGAGCTGGCTCGCGATACCCCGACCTGGGGCGAAGCCACGAGACTGATCGACTCGACGCCGCTGCCCTGTGGAAAGTCTCGAGAGACGGTGAAACGATCCGACCGCGCCGGGCAAGGCGGCTATGGCTACTGCGCCTCGCACTCTCGATTCTTCTGGGGATTCCGGCTCTACCTGACCTGCACGCCCGGGGAAATGCCTATCATCTGGGGGCTGGCCAATCCGAGAATCGGCGAGCGAGAAGCCGCCGAAGCCATGCTCCGCCACGACCGGCATCTTCTTCAGCCCGGGCAAGTGATCGTGGGCAACAAGGGCTTCGCCGGACGCGAATTCGAAAGTTTCATCACCGACGAACTCGGCGCGCAACTGATCCGCCCTGGCCGCCAAGACGAGAAGCCGCGCTTTGGCAAACTCGGCGGTATCCGACGGTGAGTCGAGTCCGCGTTCGACACGCTGAAGGGCCAACTCACCTTGGAAGAACACGACGGCAGAACCATCCCCGGCGTCTACTCCCGCGTCGCCGCGAGGCTCCTCACCCGCGCCGCCGGAATCTGGCACAACTGGCTCATCGGCACACCAAACAAGCGACTCCTCATCGCCTACGACCACTAAACCTAAACGGACTCACTCATCTAGGGGAAGACCCACGGCCGGTACTCCCGGAGGATATGACGGCGTTCCTCTGGGTACTGAACATGTACCAGGACGCACTAGGCAAGCCGCTCAAGGTACTCCCAAACGAGGACCGCATCCCTCGCTTTCCCCCCTGATTGGGCCCGTTGACGCCGTCAACTTACCTCCTAGTTTCCAAACACTTACGGTTAGGTTAGTTCCGCACAGAACCGGCGTAAGCCAATTCCGAAGCAGTTCGTGAGTGGTTTTCACATCCCCGTCTCCGCCCAATGCGAGACCCCTTCTTCCCCGCAACCGCGGGAAGGAAGGGGTCTTTTTCATGCCCTGGCGCGGGCAACCACAACCCACCAAGATACCGGTTTGATAACTTCCATAGCCGCAAGTATTTACGATGGTAAACTCCGACCACTCGCAGTTCGGACTTCCTGCCGACGGACATCAGCTCATGAACGATCGCGCTGATCACAGCGACAGGTTGCTGTTTCCCAGGGAGAGACCATGAAGACCAGCGCCGCACGAACATTCCTGATGATCTCGCTAGCGACGCTGCTGGTGGCGACGGCCGCGCCCGCGGTGGCGGCCCCGCCGGAAGGGCCGGCCCCGGAACAGCAGGCGCAAGTGCAGCCGCCCACCGTGGGAGGCATCGGTTCTTTGGGGAGGGGAACCGGTACCCAGGGCACGGTGCTACCGGAAACGGACCGGATCGTCGTGAAGTTCAAGGACGAGATTCCCGAGGGACAGAAGGAAAATGTCCTGGCGGAAGTTGAAGAGACCACGCAGATCGAAGATCCCGAAATCGTCAAGACCACCGGCAACGCGGAAGATGTTGTGGAGTCCGACGCGATGCTTGACAAGGCCGAACAGGAGGCGGTGGTCGAGACTATCGAGGAAGATCCGGCCGTGGAATCTGCCGAGCCGGACCAGATCGTGGTCAACGCCCTTGCGGGCTTTGCGGGAACCACTCCGAATGACCGGTACTGGGGTTACCAGTGGGGCCCCAGAAACATCGGTGCCCCCGGTGCATGGTGGCACGGGACCGGTGACGGAGTAGTGATCGGAATCGCGGACACGGGCCAGACCAACCACCCCGACCTGAACGGAAAGACGGTTCGGGGCTACGACTTCCTGTCCGACCTGTATCACTCGCGGGATGGCAATGGCCGGGACGGTAACCCCCAGGACATGGGCGACTGGAGTCCAGGGCGGGCCAGCTGGTGGCATGGATCTCATGTGGCGGGTATTGCCGCGGCGCAGACGAACAACCGCGCGGGGATTGCGGGCGTGGCACCCAGCGCCCGAATTCAACATGCGCGCGTACTCGGGGCTGACGGCAGGGGTTACGTCTCCGATATCGCGGACGGTGTGATGTGGACGGCGGGTATTGCCATTCCCGGGGTCCCCAAGAACACCACCCCGGCCAAGGTCGTGAACTTGTCCGAGGCCTGGGACGCGACAAGCTGCGCACCGGTCATGCAGAACGCCATCAACCGAATGCATCAAATCAACGTGCCGCTCGTGGTGGCGGCGGGTAACGCTGCCAAGAGCGCAAATCTCGCGTCCCCGGCCAATTGCCCCGGAGCGATCGTGGTGGGTGCCACGACGTCGCGCAATGCCATCACCGGGTATTCGAACTGGGGTCCCATGGTTGATGTCGTGGCGCCCGGTGGCGACAACAACGCGCCGATCTGGTCCACGGTCAACACCGGGAAGTTCGCGCTGGGATCACCCACCTACGGGGACCTCAGCGGCACCTCCATGGCGGCGCCGCACGTGTCCGGCGTGATTGCCATGATGAAGGAACGCAACCCCAACCTGGGGGTGGAAGCCATCCGCAACACTCTGCGCAACACCGGCGCCAACGTGAGCGGGTATCGGAAGGTCGACGCCGCTCGGGCCGCGCGCGCGGTTAGCCCCACGGTCCGCGGCGCCATTGCGCAGTACTACAACGCACGGGGAGGCGCCGCGGTCTTCGGCGCCCCAACCACGGGTGAACTGAGTACCGGAGTGGGCGGGGTGTCGCAGTCGTTCGTGCGCAACGGCAGGACCACCAAGATCTTCTGGTCATCCCGCACCGGCGCGCAGGAACTCAAGATGTGGACGGGAATCGGCACCCGGTATACGTCCCTGGGTGGACCCGGTGGCGTGGGAATTCCGTTCAACAGGGAGCGCCCCACCGCCACGGGCGGCGTCTACCAGGGGTTCGTGAATCCCCGAACGGGCCGGACGGTCAAGATCCTCTGGAGTTCCAGGTCCGGGGCTCACCCGATCGAGGAAAACACCGCCATAGGCCAGAAGTGGTCGCGTAGCGGGTACGAGACCGCTGTGGGTTACCCGACGATCGCGGAGACCCGGACCCCGGCCGGGGCCTATCAGCGTTTCATCAACATCAAGACCGGGGTGCGAACCCAGTACACGTGGACCCCGCGCGGTGGTGTCGTAGTGAGCCGCGTGGGGTGAGCGCGCCAACGGGGTCACGCTCGATCAATGGGTTGCCGGTTCGGAACCGTCCATCGTCACGCGAGTGTTCTCCGGGGTGGACTTGCGCATGAACAGCGTCAGCATGAACGCCACGCCGCCCAGCGCGGTGGCTGTGAGAAAGGCCGCGTGAACGCCCGGGATTGCGTCGGTGGTTGTGGAACCGTCCGGGTTCTGGAGCACCGTGGTGCCTGCCTGCAAGATGCCCACCAATAACGCGGTACCTGCCGCGCCGGCCACCTGCTGCAGGGTGGAGAGCGTCGCGGAGCCGTGCGAGTACAGCGACGGCGGCAGCGGGTTCAAACCGGCGGTGAACGCCGGGGTGAAGATCATGGCCAGACCCACGGACATCGCGATCTGGAGCACGACGATCCACCACACAGCGGTGTCCGGCTGCAGCCGCGAGAAGTTGAACATCACGAACGTCAGCAGGACCGCACCGGGCACGGCCAGCGGGCGGGGGCCGTAGGCGTCGAACAGGCGGCCGATCACAGGGCCCAGGAGGCCCATGATCAGGCCACCGGGCAGCAGGATCAGACCGGTCTGGAGCGTGTCCAGGCCGCGGATGGTCTGTAGGTACAGGGGCAGCACGATCACGCCGCCGAACAAGGTCATCATGGCGAGCGCCAACAGCGCCACGGACACCGTGAAGTCACGGTGTCTGAAGGTGCGCAGGTCCAGGAAGGGGTTGCCCTTGCGCTGCAAATTCAGCTGGCGCAGGGCAAAGGCTGCGACGAGCAGAGCACCCACCAAAAGAATCACGGCGCCGCCGGCGGCAGAGGTCGCCCAGCCCATGAAGGAATTGGAATCTCCGCCCTGCGTGCCGCCGGCACCCACCGTGGAGAGGCCGTGCACCAGCAGCCCGAAGCCGAACACGGACAGCGCCACCGAGAGCACGTCCAACCGTAGGTCGCCGCGTGAACCGACGTCTCGGAGGCGGGTCACCCCGATGATCAAGGCGAGCACGGCAATGGGGAGAACGAACCAGAAGATACTGCGCCACGGGAAGTGCGCCAGGATGACCCCGGAAATCGTGGGGCCCAGGGCCGGGGCCACGGAGATCACAATGGACACGTTGCCCATCACCAGGCCGCGGCGTTGCTTGGGAATCAACGTGAGGATAGTGGTCATCAGCAGCGGCAACATGATGGCGGAACCGAAGGCCTGGATGACGCGCGCCACCAGCAGAATCGCGAAGCTGGGGGCCAGAGCGGCCAGCAATGTGCCCAGCGCGAAGGACCCCATGGCCAGGCCGAAAACGGCGCGCGTGGAAAACTTCTGCAATAGGAATCCGGTGGTCGGAATGACCACGGCCATGGTCAGCATGAACGCGGTGGCGACCCACTGCACGGTGGCCGCATCCACGTGAAGGTCCGCCATCAAGTGGGGCAGCGCCACGTTCAAAATGGTTTCGTTCAGGATGACCACGAAAGCCGCGATCAGCAGAACGGCAATGGTTCCCATCGCGCCCGGGGCGGTCTGCGGGGAATGCTCCGCCGTGCCGCCCGATACGGGTTGAGAGGGTGAAGAAGGCAAGAGTGATCTCCAACGTTTAAGTGTCTTGAGGATGTGCCCGTTGGCAGATCCGTACCAGGGCCGTCAGCCAGAATAGCCACGGTGCCTTGCCGGTGACTAACGGCCCGTGCGACCCGAGAGCATCTGCCACATGAACTGGTGGGACCGCGCGTGCAGCGCAGCAGCCTGCCGGTTGTCCGAAGCCCCGGCGTGACCGCCGTCCGTGGCCTCGTGGAACCACATGTTCTGGTGCCCCTGCTCGATCATCTTGGCCGCCATCTTGCGCGCTTGCACCGGTCCCACGCGGTCATCCGAGGTGGCGGTCCAGATCAGCGTGGGCGGGTAACTCGTTGTCTCGGACAGTAAATGATAGGGCGAGAACGTGCGCATGTACTCCCATTGTTCCGGCTGGTCCGGATCGCCGTATTCCGCGATCCATGATGCCCCGGCCGAGAGTTTGGTGTATCGGCGCATGTCCAACAGCGGCACACCGCATGAGATCGCACCGAACAGCTTGGGATAGGTGGTCAACATGTTCCCGACCAACAACCCGCCGTTCGAGCCGCCGGCGCACGCGAGTTTCGGGGCGCTGCACACGCCACGTCGCTGCAGGTCCTCCGCGACCGCCGCGAAATCCTCGTACGCACGGTGCCGGTTCTCCTTGAGCGCGGCGGTGTGCCACGACGGTCCGTACTCACCGCCGCCGCGAATGTTCGCGACCACGTACACGCCCGTGCGGCCGTTCTCGTCCCTGCGGGTCAGCCATGAGATGCCGGTGGCCCCCGAATACCCCGGGGTGCGGGAGACCTCGAAGCCCCCGTAGCCGCTGAGCAACGTGGGATTCAGTCCGTCGAGTTCCAGCTCGCGCGGGCCCACTTGGAAGTACGGAACGCGCGTACCGTCCGCGGACACGGCGAAATGCTGGGTCACCTCGAGTCCTTGCGCGTCGAAGAACGATGGCGCTCGCTTCAGGATAGTGGGTGCGCCCGCCTCGCGCGCGGCGGCGTCGGCTTCGGCGCCGAGCACCGAGGGGTTGGGGAGGGAGCCGCGGCCCAAGGATGAGGGTATGAGGAAGCCGGTGACCGAGAAGAAATAGTCGTTGCCCACCTCGGGATCCTCGTTGTCCACGGCCCAGGCGGAGGCGCTGTGCAGCGGGGGGATGCCGGGCAGGGGAGTGAGCTCCCAGACGCCGGGCACCGTGGAGTAGAGCGCGGAGGAGACATCGTGCAGGGTGTTAAGGATCAGGTGATCGCGGGTCCAGGACCAGCCCTCCAAGCTGGTGTGCGCGTCCGGGGTGAAGACCGGGCGCACGCTACGATCGCCGCGCATGAACGCATCAACACGGGCAGCAAGTAGGGAGCCGGCGGGGTACTCGGTGCCGTTCAATTCCAGCGTGTGGCGCGGGCGCATCAGGAGCCATTGCTTGTGCAGATCCACGCTCACGGTGGGGTCCAGGTCCAGCTCGACCCACTGCTCCCCGCTCCACACGTGCGTGCGCGCCGTGAAGAAGTCCGCCAGGTCCATCGCGATCACGCGCTCGAAGCCGGGTGTGTGGTCCTTGTAGACCGCTGCCTGTGCGTGGGTCACGGGAACCTCGAAAATCACGGGCGCGTCCTTGACCCGCTGGCCGCGGCAAACACGGCGCACCTGGCGCGGATACGAGGACTCCGTCATGGAGCCCGGGCCGGTGTCGGTTGCCACAAACACTGTGTCCGCGTCCACCCAGGAGACCGAGGACTTGGCCGTGGGCACGTCGAAGCCGCCGGTCACGAACTCCCGGATTTCGAGGTCGAACTCGCGTGTGCGCACGGCATCCCCGCCATCGGGGGACAGCCGGACCAGAGCGCGCTGCCACTGCCCGTCCGTGTACTGCGGGCGCAGCAGGCGCGCGCCGGAGAACACCCACTCCACGCTCTCGGTTCGGGCCAGGTGGTCGATGTCCAACAGCACGTCCCACTCGGGGTTGTCGCCGAGCCACGACTCCCACGTGGTGCGCCGCCACACCCCGCGCGGGTGCTGGGCATCGCGCCAGAAGTTGTAGTAATGCGGTCCGTGTTTGGTCACGGCCGGTATGCGCGAGGGGCTGTCCAGCGCGTCCAGGACGCGTTCGGTCATGGATTCCAGGTCCGGTCCGTCCAGCAGGGTGTCGGTGCGCCGGTTCTGCTCCCGCACCCACTCCATGGGTTGTTCCCCGTGGATCTCCTCGAGCCACAAGAACTCATCAGCGGGCTCGGTCAGTGGGCGGGCGGACGCGGTGGGAGGAGTGGCCATGGGCCCATGCTACGGGCGGGGTAAGACATGCACAGCTGGCTCGTTATCCTGGTGGTCATGGTGAGTCAGCGACGAGTGGTAGTGGTGGGTGCGGGTCCCCGGGGGCTCTCCGCGGTGGAACGGCTGACGGCACGAGCGGCTCGAACCCGCGCCCGGGTGCACATCGACCTGGTGGACCCCTTTCCTCCCGGCGCGGGCCACGTATGGCGCACCGATCAATCGCTGTTGTTCCTGATGAACACCCCCTCGTTGTTCCCCACCGTGATTGCGTCGGACGGCGCATTGGACGTGGACCCGCTGGCCGAGGTGCGGAACATGAGCTTCGACAGGTGGCGCCGCGGCGTCGTCGACGGCGACATCACACCCGAGAACCCCCTGAACGAGGCCGAACGCGCAGCGCTGGCCGGGTTGACCGCGCAGGATTATCCGCCCCGGGCCTTGTACGGGCGGTATCTCGAATGGATTTTCGCCACGCTCAACCGCCACTTGCCGACCAACGTGACGCTGGCCGTGCACCGGGCCGAGGCCGTGGACGCGTGGGTCCAGGAAGAGGCCCGGCACCGCTACGCCGTGGAACTCGCCGGTGGTCAGTCGATCCCGGCGGACGCCGTGGTGCTCGCCCTCGGCCACTTGGACGCGCACCTGCGCCCCGATCAAAAGGAACTGGTGGACGGCGCGGCCGAACACGATCTCACGTACTGGCCGCCCACCGTGCCCGCCGATGCGCGGTGGAGTGAGGTGCCCGCGCAGGAAACCGTGCTCGTGCGCGGCATGGGCCTGAATTTCTGTGACGCGCTCGCGCAACTCACCGAGGGTCGCGGCGGCACCTTCGAACCCGATGAGAACAACCCGGAACGCTTGATTTACCGGCCCTCCGGCCGGGAACCGCACATTGTCGCGGGTTCCCGCCGGGGCACCCCGTATCGCGCCAAGCCGCAACTTGAGGGGTACTACGCGCACACCCTGCAGACTCGGTTCTTCACGCTTGAGGCCGTCCAGCAGCTGCTGGACGGCAGCGCCGAACAACTCTCGTTCGAGCGTGACTTGTGGCCCCTGATGCGCAAGGACGCCCACTGGAACTACTACCGTGTCCTGGCGCGCACCTCCCCGGATGCGTTCACCCAGCCCGCGGGTGACTTCCTGCGCCGGCTGGACGCCATTCTTCTCGACGACGACGGCGCTCGCTGGTCCCAGCGGGTCGAGGCGTTGGTCTCCGCCTCCGTGGTACCGGGCCGGCAGCTGCAGCAAGAACGGTTGGCGCGACCCTTCGAGGACATCAATTTCGACAGCCACGACGAGTACGCCGCTGCGGTGGTGCATTACCTGGACCGGGATGTGCACGGTTCGCTGCGGGGCGAGGATGATCCCATCAAACTGGCCATCGCGTCCCTCAATGCCGCCCGCACCGTGCTCAAGTGCGTGCTGGCGGAGGCAGGGGTTTCGGATTCCTCGTGGGTCAACGAGCTGCGCAGGGAATTCGAGCCGTTCGTCGAGGGCCTGGCCTCAGGCCCACCCGTGCTGCGCATCCAGCAGGTGGCCGCTCTCACGCGGGCGGGCGTGCTCCGTTTCCTCGGTCCCGAACCGCGTTTCGTGGTGGACCGCAATGATGGTTGCTTCGTGGCGGCCTCACCGTGGGTCAGTGACGCGCCCGTCCGGGCCCGCTGGCTCATCGAGGCCATGTCACCCGCCAACGACGTGCACCGCAACATCTCCCCGTTGCTGTCCAACATGCACGAGCGGGGCCTGGTGCGCGGCAAGCTCATGGAAACACGCGACGGCGCCAGCCCCGTCACGAGCACGGGGCTGGACGTCAGCGCGAGCGCTCTCCGCGCTGGCACCGCGCTGGGCGGTCTCACACTCGGTACTGGGGCGTTCGCCTACCGGGTGGTGGGTCAGAAGGACGCCGTGGAACCTGGGATTTTCGTGCTGGGCCTGCAATTGTCATCGGTGCAGTGGGGAGTCTCGATTGCCGCGGAAGCGGATTCCCCGGCGCATCTGGGTGCGCGCACGCTCGCGGACGCGGACCAGGTGGCGCAGGCGATCCTGGCGGGTTAACCGGCTCGGGCCACCCAACCCGGACTGCACCTCACCGAGCCGTCCGGACCTCGGCCGGTCTTCTGCCCGCGGGCACTACTCGGCGTCCACCAACGCGTAGACGCGGGACGGGCTGCCGGTCCCGCCCGCAATGGGAAGAGGCGACACCACGAGAAGCGCACCGGTGGGCGGCAACTCACCCAGGTTCTGTAGGGACGTGATGCCGTACTTGTCGTTGCCTAGCAGGTAGTGGTGCATGGGGAAGGCCGGATCCAGTGTGCCGGCGGCTCCGGCGTCGATGCCGACTGTCTCGACACCCACACCCGAGATCGCCCGCTCCTCACCGAGCCATCGTGCGCATTCCACCGTGAACCCGGGGCTGTGGGGTCCGTTCTCGTCCTTGTTCAGGAACGCTTCCCGATCCTGGGCGAAACAGTCCCAGCCGGTACGGAACAGGACCCAGGCGTTGGGCGGGATAGCACCGTGTCCGGCTTCCCAGGTCTGAATGTGGGAGACATCCACCAGAAAGTCCGCGTCCCGTCCGGCCTCGGTGGTGAAGTCCAGCACCACAGCGGGCCCGATCAGCCGGGCGGGTTCGATCTGCGAGACGTCCTTGCCGTCGCGGCCGGTGGCCCAGTGAACAGGAGCGTCAATGTGCGTTCCGATGTGCTCACCCGTGTGGATGTTGTAGTGCTTCCAGAATGGCCCGGGTTCGTTGTAGGCCGACACTTCCTCGAGGGAGAAGTCGATGAGATTGGAAAACGGCGCCGGCAGCTCCAGCGTGGGGGTGGCTGAGCTGAGTTTATTGGTGAGGTCGATCACTCGAACCTGCTGATCGGTCAGTGCGCGGGTGAGTTGTGAGATGACGCCCACGGCGTGCTCCTTGTCCGTAAATGTCTGTGGGTGGAAGGGATCGGTTGATGTCATGGTGTGGTCAATGTCCCTTGAACGCCTCGGCGAGCCACCACGCCCCACCGTCCGAGGCAATGCGCGCGTCCACGACCAAGGGGACCTCGCGCGGTCCGTCGAGCCAGTGCGTGACACCGGGCAGGTCGGCCAGGGACCTCACCGTTATTCCGTGCGCGCCATAGCCTCGGGCAATGGCGGCGATGTCCGTCTCCGGGAAAGTCACCGTCTCAAGATCCTCTTCCGAGGCCCGATCGAAGTGATGGATCTCAGCCCCGTACGCGGAGTCGTTGTAGACGAGCACCACCAGAGGCAGCCCCAGTCGGACAGCCGTTTCCAGTTCGGAGATGGCCATGAAAAAACCGCCGTCACCGGTCGCGAGTACGGGCAAGCGGTCGGGTCGAGCCAGCGCCGCTCCGATCGCGGTTCCCAGTCCCAGGCCAATGGATTGGAAAGCCTGGGTGAAGCAGAAACCGAATTCGTCCGGCACGTCCAGGTAGGCGCTTGGATAGCCCATGAAGTTGCCCGAATCCACGGAGACGACGCGCTCAACCGGCAGCAGTGTGTTGACCTCACGCGAGAACACGCGCGGGTCGAGGTGGGTATCCGTGGAGAGGTCCTCGATCTCCTCGCTGGCCCACCGCGCATGCGACTCGATCCGCTGCGCCATCTCCGGGGTTCGCCACGTTTCGCCGCCGACGCCGCTCAGACCCTCTGTCACGTCCGTGGCGGTTTCCGCGCAGTCACCGAGCACGCCGAGGTCGACGGGGCGGTGGGCGCCCAGGGCATCCAGGTCCACATCCACCTGCACCACCTTTGCGTCCGGGCCGATCAGAGATCCGTGCCTCATGGTCCACATGTTCAGGGCGCACCCCCACCCGACGATCAGATCCGCGTCAGCAACGATGGCGGCCGTGAAGGGGGATGAGAAACCACCCGAGATGCCCAGGTTGAACGGGTCATCGTGGAACAGCCCGTGAGCCACAGCAGACGTGGCCAATAACGCCCCGGATGCTTCGGCCAGTTCCCTGAGTTCGTGAGCAGCGTGGCGCGCGCCTCGACCGGCCACGAACACGGGCTTCTTGGCCTGGCTCAAGTGCCTCGCGAGTTCGGCCACGGCCTGTTGTGAGGGGCGAACCGGTTGCGCCGCGGACACTGCCGGAAGTGCTGAGGAATCGAAGTCGACCAGTGCCTGTTGAATGTCCGTGGGCACGGACAGCACCACGGCCCGCCGTTCGGTCAGGGCCGTTCGGTAAGCCCTCACCACGTCGGCGACGGCGCTCGCGGGGGAGTGCACACGCTCGGCGATGGCACCCACGCTGCGGGACAAGGAATCCTGGTCCACGTTGAAGTTCGAACGCACCGCCGCGCTCGCGGTGTCTGCGGTGAGAACGATCATCGGAGTGCGGCTCTTCGCGGCCTCGGCAAGGCCCGTGAGCGCGTTGGTCAGCCCGCACCCCTGGTGAGTGGACACCAGTGCCACCCGACCGGACATGCGTGCGTATCCGTCGGCCATCATGGCCGCTCCGCCCTCGTGGCGCGCGGCGGTGAACGGTACACCCGCTCGGCGCAGTGCCGCGGTCATTTCGAAGTTCCCGCTGCCCACCACGCCAAAGCAGTGACCTGCCCCGAGCTCGGCCAGTACGGTGCCCACCACGTGGGCCACGGTGCGGTTTTCAGAGGGGGCCACGGGTCTCCTTGTGCGTCATGACCCGCGCGTCATTGCGGGGTCTTGAGCCCAATATGGCACATGCTTCTGACGTGCAGAAGCAGCCGCGCAACGGTGTCGGGTTAGGCGAGAACCGCCCGGGCGGTGTCCTCGTCGGTGACCAGGTGGGATACATAGCCGGCACCCAGGGCGGCCTTCAGCGGGCGAACCTTCTGCTGCCCGCCGGCCACGCAGATTCGCGTCTGCTTGGCCTTCAGATTCTGCAAGGACACTGCCACGGTGCGTTCTTCGAGGTCGGGCAGGCACGGTTCTCCGTGCTCGTCAATGAAACGCGAGCAGATGTCCCCCACGGCGTGTTCGAGCAGCGTTGCTTGTTCGGCGGCGGAGAGATAGCCGAGTTTCAACAGTGTGGAGTCCGGGCTCATGGTTCCCACCGTGAAGATGGCAGTTTGGGCGTCGCGACCCAGATCCAGGATGTGTTTGATGTGCCGATCTTCCTCAACCACCCGTTTGACCTGTGCATTGTCGAAGATGACCGGAAGCGGCAAGGTCTGGGGATAGGCGTTGAACGCCTCGCAGAACAACCGGATGGTTTCGTAGTGACTCGCGGAACGTGAGGTCAGCGTGGCCCCGCCCTTGAGCTGGACCACCTGCACGCCATGGCAATCGGCCGGTTGGAGCGAACGGGCCACCGCGTGCATGGTGCGGCCCCAGGAGATTCCGAGCAGATCGCCGTCAGCAACGTTTTCCTCGAGCATGAGGGCGCCCGCGGCACCCAACTCGCGGACGAGGTCATCGTCGGTGGGCTGGTTCGTGATCACCCGCGCCTGCGCCAATCCGAAGCGCGCACGCAGCTGATCCGCCACCGCAGTGGAGACCTGGCGCGGATCGTGGATCTCAATGGTGACGAATCCGCGATCCTTGGCGTGTTGGATCAGCTTGGACACGGTGGGACGAGAGACCCCCAGTTCACGGGCCACGTCTCCCTGGGACAGGCCGCGCTCGTAGTAGAGGCGAGCGGCGCTCAGTCCCTGGAGATCTCGGGGGCTCAATGACATGGGAGTCTCTCGTTCGTGAAAGGTGGTGATGGAGAAGGGTCAGAGACCCAGAATGACACCCACCAGTGCGGCGTTGAGCATGTTGGTCAGGAAGCCGCCCAGCAGGGCGAACAAACCCATCTGGGCCACGTCGCCGCGGCGATCGGGTGCCAGGCCGCCGATGGAACCGATTTGAATGGCGATCGAGGACAGGTTGGCGAACCCGGCCAGGGCGAACGTGGTGATCAGCACGGACTGCGGATCCAGGTTGGGGATTTCCGGGCCGAAGGACGTGTAGCCCACGAATTCGTTGAGCACGGTCTTCTGGCCGATGAAGTTACCGACCATGGCGGCGTCGTTCCAGGGCACCCCCAGCGCCCACGCGAGCGGGGCGAAGATGATGCCGAACAGGCCTTCCAGGGACCAGCCTTCGAAGCCGAACAGGCCGCCGAACCACCCGAGTATCGCGGACACCAGGCCAATCAGGGCAATGAACGCGATGAGCAGGGCACCCACGATCACGGCGATCCTGCCACCGCTCATGGCGCCGGTGCCGATCGCGTCAATGAGGTTCTTGGATTCGGTGTCGCGCACTTCCAGCACGTTCACGGAGGCCACGGACTTCTCGGTCTCGGGCATCAGGGCCTTGGCCACGAGCAACGAACCGGGGGCATTCATCACCGCGGCCGCCAGCAGATAGGGCAGTGGCGCGCCCAGCAGCGAGTATCCCACCAGGGTGGAACCGGCCACGGCCGCGAATCCGCCGGTCATGCACGCGAAGAGCTCGGAACGGGTGAGTTTGCTCAGATACGGCTTGATCATCAGCGGGGCTTCACTTTGCCCTAGGAAGATCACGGTGGAGGCGAACACGGACTCGATCTTGGACGTGCCCATGATCTTGTTCAGCGCCGTGCCCAGCAGGTGCACGAAGAGCTGGATCACGCGCAGGTAGTACAGGGCGCCGATGAGCGCACCCAGGAAAATGATCACGGGAAGCACGTTCAGCGCAAAGACGAAGCCGTTGTTCTCGCCCAGGAGCCCGCCGAAGACAAAGGATGTTCCCTGGTCCGTGAACCCGATCACTCCCTGAACCAGTCCCGAGAACCATTTCAGGGCTTCGAAGCCCGGCCCCCATTTCAGGATCAACAGCGCCACACCCACCTGCAGGGCCAGGCCCACGGCCAGGGTCCGCCACCGGATGGAACGGCGATGTCTGGAGAGAAGAACGATGAGGCCCAAAATGAGCACAATGCCAATGAGGCCTTGGAAGCGATCCACGATGATCCTGCCTTCGCATGGGGCGCCGTACCGGCGCGAACATTTGTCAAAAGTCCAATTGACAAAATTTCTCATGAGCAGCTTAGGATGTGAGCACCGGTTCCACAAGCCAGGAACGGGTGTTCTCAAACCGCTATCCCGAGGGAGTGATCGCGATGGTCGAGGCCTACGACGCCGTGGATGTCATCCGAATCAAGCGAGACCGTCAGAAGTTGCCCATGGACGCCATTGATTGGGTGATTGATGCCTACACCCGCGGCGTGGTTGCCGATGAGCAGATGTCCGCGCTGGCCATGGCCATTTTCCTCAACGGGATGGACCGCGAGGAGATCGCCCGCTGGACTCGGGCAATGATCGACTCCGGCGAGACCATGAACTTCAAGGCCCTCTCCAAAGCCACCACCGACAAGCACTCCACCGGTGGCGTGGGTGACAAGATCACCCTGCCGCTGGCACCCCTGGTCGCCTCCTACGGCGTGGCCGTTCCGCAGCTTTCCGGCCGCGGGTTGGGCCACACCGGCGGCACCCTGGACAAGCTCGAGGCCATCCCGGGCTGGCAGGCGGATCTCTCCAATGACCGCATGATGTCCATCCTGGAGGACGTGGGTGCCGTGATCTGCGCGGCCGGCTCCGGCCTGGCCCCCGCGGACAAGAAGCTCTACGCCCTGCGCGACATCACTTCCACCGTGGACTGCATTCCGCTGATCGCGTCCTCGATCATGTCCAAGAAGATCGCCGAGGGCACCGGCGCCCTGGTGCTGGACGTCAAGGTGGGTCCCGGTGCGTTCATGAAGAAGGAAGCGGACGCCCGCGAGCTCGCGCGCACCATGGTCGACCTCGGCACCGACGCCGGTGTGAACACCGTGGCGCTGCTGACCGACATGTCCCGCCCGCTGGGCCTGACCGTGGGCAACGCCCTGGAGGTCCGCGAGTCCGTGGAGGTCCTGGCAGGTGGCGGCCCGAGCGACGTCGTTCGCCTGACCGTTGCCCTGGCCCGGGAAATGCTCGAGGCAGCGGGCGTCAAGAACCCGGACGTGGCGGAGGCCCTCAAGGACGGCCGCGCCATGGACACCTGGAAGCGCATGATCTCCGCCCAGGGCGGCGACCCGGACGCCCCGCTGCCGGTGGCCACCGACACCCACGAGGTCACGGCCGACGAGGACGGCGTCATGACCGAGATGGACGCGCTTTCCGTGGGTGTGGCGTCGTGGCGCCTGGGTGCCGGCCGCGCTCGCCAGCAGGATCCCGTGCAGGCCGGTGCCGGTATCGAGATCCACGCGGTTCCCGGCGACAAGATCACCAAGGGCCAGAAACTGTTCACCCTCCACACGGACACCCCGGACCGTTTCGACCGCGCGCTGGATTCCCTGCGCGGCGGCTACACCATTGATCCCGGGGCGGCCGAGGGCACCGGCGCACGCGACGACGTCGTGCTCGACCGGATCTCCTGACCCCACATCCCGCCCGGCTCACAGAACCAAGGAGTTAATGTCATGACCACCCGCGCCGAACTGGCCACGATGATCGATCACACGCTGCTCAAGCCCGAGGCCACCGCGGAGCAGGTGAACGAGCTGGCCCGCGAGGCCGGTGAGCTGGGCACCTTCTCCATTTGCGTCTCCCCGTCGCGGCTGAACGTCGAGCTGCCCGAGGGCGTCAAGCTGGCCACCGTGTGCGGTTTCCCCTCCGGAGCCCATGAAGCAACCGTTAAGGCCGCCGAAGCCGCGGATTCCGTGGCCGCCGGCGTGGATGAAGTGGACATGGTCATTAATCTGGGTCTGGCCAAGGCCGGGGCCTGGGACGCGGTGCAGGCGGAAATCGCGGCGGTCCGTGGATCCTGCCCCGCAAACGTGGTGCTGAAGGTCATCATCGAATCCGCGGCCCTGACCGATGGCGAGATCGTGGCCGCATGCAAGGCCGCCGAGGCGGCGGGCGCGGACTTCGTGAAGACGTCCACGGGTTTCCACCCCGCCGGAGGGGCATCGGTCGAGGCCGTGCGCCTCATGGCGGACACCGTGGGCGGTCGCCTGGGCATCAAGGCCTCCGGCGGGATCCGCAGCACCGAGGCCGCGCTGGCCATGGTCGAGGCCGGGGCCACCCGATTGGGCCTGTCCGGCTCCCGCGCCGTGCTCGACGGCCTGTCCGACTAATTCACCCGCTCACCCTGCGGAGGTACGCATGACTGCTGAACTCTTATCGACTGTCCGCAACTGGATCGCGCAGGATCCCGATCCGATCACGCGCGCCGAGCTCGAAGCACTCGTGGGCGGTGTCGAGTCCAACGATCAAGCCGCCCTGGAGGATCTGGCGACTCGGTTCGCGGGTCCGCTCGTGTTCGGCACGGCCGGGTTGCGTGCCGCCGTGGGTGCGGGCGAATCCCGGATGAACTGCGCGGTGGTCATTCGCGCGACCGCCGGTCTCGCGGCGTTCCTCACCGAGCGTGTGGGGGAACGGCCCGTGGTGGTCGTCGGTTGCGACGCTCGCCACGGTTCCGAGGATTTCGCCGCCGACGCCGCCGCCGTCCTCGCTGCCGCCGGCTGCCGAGCCATTCGATTGCCCGCGCAGTTACCCACCCCCGTGGTGGCCTATGCCGTGCGGGAACTGGGAGCGGACGCGGGCGTGATGGTCACGGCCTCCCACAACCCTCCGGCCGACAACGGGTACAAGGTGTACCTGGGTGGCCGGGCGGTGAATGCGGACGACGAGCGCGGCGTGCAGATCGTGCCCCCGGATGACGCTCACATTGCCGAACGCATTGCGGCCGCGCCACCCGCCAATGAGGTGCCCCGGAACCGTGAGTCCGTGGAGTGGGCGGGCGAGTCGTTGCTCGACGGATACATCTCCCGCGCGGCCTCCCTGCGCGGCACCGATGAGCAATCGGACGTGCGCATAGTCCTGACCCCCATGCACGGCGTGGGCGGGGAGACCGCGGTGCGCGTGTTGGAACGCGCCGGATTCCCGAACGTCACGGTGGTTCCGGAGCAGGCGCGGCCGGATCCGGCGTTCCCCACGGTGGTCTTCCCCAACCCCGAGGAACCGGGGGCCATGGACCTGGCGCTTGCGCTGGGGTCGGAAGAAGACGCGGACGTGGTCGTTGCATTGGACCCGGATGCTGATCGCTGCGCCATTGCGATTCCGAGCGTCTCGCACGCCGGGGACACCACGTGGCGGCGGCTCACCGGTGACGAGCTGGGCGCGCTGTTGGGTGAGCATGCGGCGTCGGACCCCGAACGCAGCGGTGACACCCTGGCCTGCTCGATCGTCTCCGGACGGTTGCTCGGACGGATCGCCGAGCATCACGGTCTGAAGTTCCGGCAAACCCTAACCGGCTTCAAATGGATCGCCCGCACGCCCGGGCTGCGGTTCGGTTACGAGGAAGCCATTGGCTACTGCACCGACCCGCTGGCCGTGCGCGACAAGGACGGCATCACCACCGCGGTGCGGGTGGCCTCCTACGTGCACCGGCTCAAGCACTCGAACGCCACGGTGCAGGGCGAACTGGACCGGCTGGCGCGTTTGCACGGGCTCTACGCCACCGCACCGTTGACGTTCCGCGTGGCCGATCTCGAGCTGATCCCGCAGGGCATGCAGCGGCTGCGTGAGAACCCTCCCGCGGAACTGGCCGGTTCCCCGGTGGTCGAGTACACGGACCTGTCCAAGGGCGGACCCGAACTGTTGCCCACCGAGGGCGTGGTGCTGCGTACCGAGGCCGACGACCGCGTGATCGTGCGCCCCTCCGGCACGGAGCCCAAGCTCAAGTGCTACCTGGAAGTGGTTCTGCCGGTCGACGACAACGCCGAGATCCCACGCGGGCAGGCGGAGGCCCGCCTCGAGCGAATCAGTGAGGAGATCCGCCGGGCCGTGGGCTTCTGACGCCACCGCTTCTCACGGTGCGACGAGCTTGGCGTACACCACCAGGTTGTCGTTGAACGCACCGCTGTGTGGGTCGTAGCCGTCGCAGGTGATGAGCCGCAGTTCGGGGCCGGCCGTGTTGCCGTAGACGCGCAGCGTGGGAAAGGTGTCCTTGGCATACCGTTCCACGGCTTCCACCACGAACATGGCGTGCGACCCGTCCTCACGGTCCACGCGAATGCCGTCACCGGGCACCAACGCATGCAAGTCCGCGAAGACCTCTGGCCCGCCTCCGGTGGCATTCACATGCCCGAGCAGCATAGCCGGCCCAGGCTGCCCTGGTGCCGGGGAATCCCGGTACCATCCGGCGGGGGAGCCGGGCCCCTCCGGGGGGACCTCGAGGGTGCGATCGGGACGACGCCCCAGCTGCATCAGGTCATTGCTGAGCCCGATCCGATCCACTACGAGTCGCGCGGGCGTAGAAACGGGCCCGTCATCCGAGGGTGGCACGCCGGTGGGTCTCGGAGTGCTCGTCGAGCTGGAGGGCGGGGGCACCGGGATCGCTGCCGCGCCCGCCGCGCCGGTGGCACTCACGTGCAGAGAAGCCGCGGTCGTGTCCGTGGGCGGTGCCGACGTCGCGGGGCCGGTGCCGTCCGCCGTGCACCACAGGGCAAGCACCACGGCAAGTCCCGCCACCCCCAGCGGGAGGTGGCGGGACTCAACGCGGTGCTTGGGCACGGAACGGTTCCGCCGGTCAGCGGCGGCTCACGGCGCGCCGGCGCAGACCCAGCGCCGCAGCCCCCGCGGCGAGGATCCCGAGCACGCCCATCCCGGCCAGACCGTTGGCGCCGACTCCGCCGGCGGTCTCCACTCCGGTGTCTGCCGGGCCCTCGGGTACCTGCATCTGCGCGGCCACGAACTCACCGCATGCAATCGGGATGTCAGTGGCCAACGGCAGGGCAGGATTCATCGGGTTCACGGCATTTTGCGCCGGGGCCGACAGCGCCGCCGGATCCGCACCGTGGATGTTGATCACCGCGTTGCCCGCCTGCAGGGCATTCAGCGTTGCGGCGTCCAGAGTGACGGTGCGCTGATAGGAGTAGCTGCCCCCGGTCGGATACCGGTCCGCCGCAGCGCCCGATGCGGGGCTGACGTCGCCGGCGCTGGTCAGGGAGACGGCAATGGCGCCGGTGAAGGGTTGCCCCTCCATCGAGTCCACCGCGCCGTCTGCGTTGGCGTCCGCAGTGGGCGGGGCACACACGCCCTGGCCACCGATGTGGATGTGCTGGGCGTGGGCGTAAGGCATGCCCTGCATCAGTGCGGGAGCGCCGGTCACATTCACGGTGATCCTGGCTTGATCACCGGTGACATCGACCATGGCGGTACCGGCGGCGGTGCTGTTGTTGGCGGGCGCCAGCTGCGCCTGGAAGGACCAGGTGTCAGCTGCGGCGGCCGGACGGGCCGCCAGAGCCAGTACCCCGATGGCGAGGGTTGGAACGGCGAACAAGGATTGCTTCTTCACGGCAACGGCCTCTCGGCTGGAGGTGTGAAAGCTGGGACGTGACGCAATTCACAGTCTAGGGACTGCCCCCGGTTTACCTGACTCCTGACTTGTGAGGATCTCTGCTCACGGTAAGGATGTTTCCATGCCCAAGCCCTACCCCGAGGAGTTCCGCCGCGACGTGGTGGCGGTGGCCCGCAAGCACGAGGCGCCGCTGTCGCAGATCGCCCGCGATTTCGGGATCTCAGAAGCCACCTTGCACAACTGGTTGCGCAAGGCCGACGTCGACGACGGTGTCCGCCCCGGCGTCACCACCGCTGAGGCCGAGGAGCTGAAGGCGCTGAAGCGGCGTAACCGGCTGCTCGAGCAGGAGAACGAGATCCTGCGCCGGGCCGCGGCCTTCTTTGCCCGCGAGTTGCCCCCAAAATGACATACCCGCTGGTCCTCGACCTGGCCGCTGACGGGATCCCCGTCGCGGTGACCTGCCGGGTGCTGGGCTTCTCCAAGCAGTCCTTCTACGAATGGCGCGCCAAGCCCGTCACCGACCGGGACTGGGACGACGCCCACCTGATCGACGCCGCCATCGCTATCCACGCCGAGGATCCTGCGTTCGGCTACAGGTTCATCGCCGACGAGCTGCCCGACCACGGCATCACCGCCGGTGAGAACCGCGTGCAGCGGCTGTGCTCGGCCCAGCGGCTCTTCAGCGTCCATTCCAAGAAGCGCGGGCTCAACCGCAAGCCCGGTCCACCGGTCCACGACGACCTGGTGGAGCGCGACTTCACCGCCGGCGCCCCGAACGAGCTGTGGCTCACGGATCTGACGGAGCATCGCACCGATGAGGGCAAGCTCTACCTCTGCGCGATCAAGGACGTCTACTCCAACCGGATCGTCGGCTATTCCATCGACAGCCGCATGAAGGCGTCTTTGGCGGTCACGGCCCTGCGCAGCGCGGTGGCCCGCCGAGGCACGGTGGCCGGCTGCGTGGTCCACAGCGACCGCGGCAGTCAATTTCGTGCCCGGAAGTTCGTGCACGAGCTCGCCCATCACGACCTCGTGGGGTCGATGGGTAGGGTCGGGGCGTGCGCAGACAACGCCGCCATGGAGTCCTTTTTCGCCCTGCTTCAAAAGAACGTGCTGGATCGGCAGCGCTGGTCGAGCCGGGACGAGCTACGGCTGGCGATCGTGACCTGGATCGAGAAGTCCTATCACCGTCGGCGCCGCCAACGCCGCCTCGGTCGCCTCACGCCGGTCGAGTTTGAGACCATCAATCACGGCCTCAAAGCCGCCTGAAAACCATCAACCCCGAGAGTCAGGGAAAGTCGGGGCAGTCCCCTACTTATTAATTGCCGGAAGGATAGGCCCTGTACAGGGTAGGGGTGAGATGACAAAAGCCCCCGCTCCTCCGTGGTCACGGGGGCGGGGGCCCTTGTCAAAGGCGGAAGGTAAGGGATTTGAACCCTTGGTACGGGGTTACCGCACACTGGTTTTCAAGACCAGCTCCTTAGGCCGCTCGGACAACCTTCCTGAGCGTTCGCAGCCGCCCGTGGGGGCGGTCGCGAACGACACGTCATTATTCCACGGCGCTAGGCGCAGGGCCAATACGACGCCGCTCGGGCCGGTGATGCGCGTGGCGAACCCGCCGCGCGGCGTCGTCGGCTAGCCGCGCCCCGCAATCCGCGCCAGGATGGAAACGGCAGGAGAACAACCAGCGAGAGGGAGAAATCATGCGCGCGGTACGAGATAGTGAATCGGGTGGTCCCGAGGTCCTGAAGGTCACGGAAGTAGACGATCCCTTAACCACGGGGGACGGGGTGCTGATCGAGGTGGCAGCCGCGGGTCTCAACCGTGCGGATGTGCTGCAGCGGCAGGGCAATTACCCCGTGCCGCCGGATGCGACAGACATATTCGGGTTGGAAGTCTCCGGAACGATTGCCGAACTCGGTCCCGAGGTGCCGGCAGAAGCGGGACTCACCGTGGGCGACAAGGTGGTGGCGCTGCTGGATTCCGGTGGTTACGCGGACAAGGTCGTGGCGCCATGGCCGCAGGTGCTCCCCGCGCCGGAGGGAATGGATCTCGTCGAGGCGGCAGGCCTGCCCGAGGTGGCGGCCACCGTGTTCTCCAACGTGTTCATGGCAGCGAACGCGCGGGAGGGGGAGACCTTGCTGGTGCACGGGGGCACCGGTGGAATCGGAACCCATGCCATCCAGGTGGCCACGGCACTGGGGCTGACCGTGCTGGCCACGGTCGGCAGCCAGGAGAAGGCCGATTTCGTGAGCGAGCTCGGTGCCACGGCCATCAAGTACAAGGACCAAGACTTCGTGGAACGGGTCATGGAACTCACCGACGGCCACGGTGCGGACGTGATCCTGGACGTCGTGGGCGCCAAGTACCTGGAGCCCAACGTCAAGGCGTTGGCGACCAACGGTCGTATCACCATCATCGGGATGCAGGGCGGGGTCAAGGGAGAGTTGAACATTGGGCGCCTGATGAACAAGCGAGGCGCGGTCATTGGTACCACGCTGCGCTCGCGTCCCCTGAGCGAGAAGGCCCAAATCATGGGCGCGGTGCGCCAGATCGTGTGGCCGCACGTGAAGTCCGGTGAAGTCCGACCCATTACGGCCAAGACCTTCCCCCTGGAGCGGGTGCGTGAAGCACATGAATACTTCGATTCCGGGTCGCACATCGGCAAGGTACTCCTGACCATGTGAGCGCCATTTCTTGCTGGCGGTGGCCGCAATGGTTTGTGATGTGCCTCATCTGGAATAGAATCCCGCTTGCGGAATCCCCCTGGATTCTGAGTGAATTTACACAAGATTCGGAGCTTCCCCATGAGCACCACCCATCGCGGCAGCGCCGCAGGTTCTCCGGGCCCGGGCGGAACCCCGGCCACCGAGTTACCACCCAGCCACGTGGATCCCGAGGTCCTCGAGGCCGAACAAACCCGCTGGACGCCCTTGCGCATCGCGCTCTGGATCGGTATTGCCCTGCTGGGCGGCGTGGCCTGGGTCATGATTGCGTTTGCCCGCGGCGAATCCGTCAACGCCATTTGGTTCGTCTTCGCCGCGGTGTGCAGTTACTTCATTGCGTACCGGTTCTACGCCAAGTTCATCGAGGCCAAACTCACGCGCCCGGATGACAGCAGGGCAACACCGGCCGAGTACATGGCCAACGGCAAGGACTACATGCCCACGGATCGTCGCGTGCTGTACGGTCACCACTTCGCCGCGATTGCCGGTGCCGGTCCGCTGGTCGGACCCGTGCTCGCGGCCCAGATGGGTTATCTGCCCGGCACCATCTGGATCATCGTGGGTGTGATTCTGGCCGGTGCGGTCCAGGACTACCTGGTGCTGTTCTTCTCCATGCGCCGCGGTGGCCGTTCCCTGGGCCAGATGGCCCGCGAGGAACTGGGCACCGTGGGCGGTTACGCCGCCATCATTGCAACCCTGGCCATCATGATCATCATCGTGGCCATCCTGGCCCTTGTGGTCGTCAATGCGCTGGGTGAGTCCCCGTGGGGCGTGTTCTCCGTGGGGATGACCATCCCGATCGCCCTGTTCATGGGCGTGTACTTGCGCTACCTGCGCCCGGGCAAGGTCATGGAGATCTCCGTGATCGGTTTCATCCTGCTCATGGCGGCCATTGTGGCCGGCGGGTGGGTTGCGGACACCGAGCTGGGTGCACAGCTGTTCACGCTGGACCGCATCACGCTGGCATGGTGCGTGATCATTTACGGTTTCATCGCCGCGGTGCTGCCGGTGTGGCTGCTGTTGTCCCCTCGTGACTACCTCTCCACCTTCATGAAGATCGGCACCATTGTGCTCCTGGCCGCCGCCATTGTGGTGGTGCGTCCGGAGATCACCGTTCCGGCGGTCTCCGAGTTCGCGGGACGCTCCGACGGCCCCGTGTTCACCGGTTCGCTCTTCCCGTTCCTGTTCGTGACCATCGCGTGCGGTGCGCTGTCCGGGTTCCACGCGCTCATCGCCTCGGGTACCACCCCCAAGATGATCGAGAAGGAACGTCAGACCCGGTTCATCGGCTACGGCGGCATGCTCATGGAGTCCTTCGTGGCGATCATGGCGCTGGTTGCCGCGGTCTCGATCGACCGTGGGATTTACTTCGCCATGAACTCCTCCCCGGCCGTGACCATGGGAACCGTTGAGGGCGCCGCCGCCTTCGTGAACTCGCTGGGCCTGTCCGGCGTGCACGTCACACCCGACCTGCTGCAGGGCACCGCGGACGCCGTGGGTGAGGAATCCATTGTGTCCCGCACCGGTGGCGCACCCACCCTGGCCGTGGGCCTGGCCCACATCATGAATCAGTGGCTCGGCGGCGCATCCATGATGAGCTTCTGGTATCACTTCGCGATCATGTTCGAGGCGCTGTTCATCCTCACCGCCGTGGACGCCGGTACCCGCGTGGCACGCTTCATGCTCACCGACACCCT
Organism: Kocuria sp. cx-455; assembly: GCF_014698015.1. Taxonomy (GTDB): domain Bacteria; phylum Actinomycetota; class Actinomycetes; order Actinomycetales; family Micrococcaceae; genus Kocuria. The sequence continues at coordinate 38,115 of NZ_JACXBS010000008.1, read as the reverse complement.
GGGCAACTTCATTCCCAAGTTCAGGGACACCGATTGGCGACTCGGGGCCTGGCTCACCACGGCCGTCATGGTGGCCGGCTGGGGATCCATCCTGATCCTGGGCGTGACCGACCCGCTGGGCGGTATCAACACGTTCTTCCCGCTGTTCGGCATCTCCAACCAGCTGCTGGCGGCCATTGCGCTCGCGGTGTGCCTGGCGATCGCGGCGAACCTCAAACGCTTCAAGTACCTGTGGATCATCATGATCCCGCTCTTGTTCGACGTGGTGGTCACCATGACGGGTTCGTGGCACAAGATCTTCTCCTCGGACCCCACCGTGGGCTATTGGGCCAACCACTTGCGCTTCAAGGAGGCATTGGCCAACGGCGAGACCAGCCTGGGCACCGCCCAGAATGTCGAGGCCATGGAAGCCGTGGTGCGCAACACTCTGGTGCAGGGCACGCTGTCCATCGTGTTCGCGGTCCTCACGATCATCGTGGTGGCCATGGCGTTCGTGGAAATGGTCAAGGCCCTGCGCGGTCATCAGCGCGCCTCCCACGAAGATCCGGTGGTGGAATCGCGCTACTACGCGCCGTCGGGAATGATCTCCATGCCCTCCGAGAAGGCGCTGGCCAAGGAATGGGAGGCCGTGCCCTACGAGCAGCGGGTCCCCACGGGCCACGGTCACCACTGATGTCGGATTCACGGACCGCTCCGCTCCGGGAGCTTGTACGGTCTTGGGCCCGTTCCGCACTCCGGTTCGGCAACGGGGTGCTGGGCGCGGACAAGTACGAGAAGTACCTGGACTACCACCGAGCAAGTGGACAACCCGGCCGGCCCATGACGGAACGCGAGTTCTGGAGGGATTACCAGGACTGGCAGGACCATAACCCGCAGGGTCGGTGCTGCTGAAGCGATACCATGAACCGCCGCGTCTTGGACGCGGCGGTTCATGTATGAAAGGGGCACCGTGTGGGTTTCTTGCGCGATTACGTGGCGACCCGCCGCGACGACCACGAACTGGGTCGCGGCGTGTGGCGGCGTGCTCACGACCGTTTCCAGCGAGGCCTGGACCGGTACCACCAAATATTGGAGGGCGTGACGGACCCCGATCTGCGTGCCGGAGCGATCCCGATCGCCAATGACCTCGCGGATCTGTTGCCCCGGGTGCGCGAGGTATGCATGGAGGCCCATCGCCGCGCGCCGTCCGAAACTCAGGACATCCCCGCGTCCAAGGGCGGTTATCTCTCGGACGTCCACCGTCAACTGTCCCGCAGCGGCAATGCCATGGCGCAAACGGCGGAGGCGCTGACCATGGCGCGCTTCACGGCGGCGTCGGCCCAGCAACCGGACGGGAGCCGCGAAGCTGACCCGCGCGTTCAAGGAATTCAACGCCGGGCCGACAGCGTGCATGAATGCGTGGCTCAAGCCGAGGCCCTACTGCGGGATTGAACGGCACAGCGTCGGTTCAAATGATCCGTTGCTGCCTGGCGCGGTTGATGGCGGCCGTCCGATTGTCGACACCGAGTTTGTTGTAGACGTGCACCAAGTGCGTCTTCACGGTGGCCTCGGAAATGAATAATTGTTTCGCCATGTTCCGGTTGCTCGCCCCGGTGGCCGCCAATTTGAGTATTTCGATTTCTCGCGGAGACAAAGCGGATGCGGGTTGCGTGGTGCGCATCACGAGTTGCGCGGTCACCTGCGGGGAGAGTACCGACCGGTTGGCAGCCGCATCGAGTATTGCCTCGCGGAGGGCTTCTTCCGGCGCGTCTTTCAAGAGGTACCCCGTGGCCCCGGCCTCCAGCGCAGAAAGAATGTCCGATTGCGTGTCATACGTGGTCAGGATGAGCACGGGAGGCCCGTCCGCGGCCCGAATCGCGCGCGTGGCATCGATTCCCGTGGGACCGGACCCCATCTGGATGTCCATGACCACAACGTCGATGTCGTCGGGGCGGGCTCGTTGTTGCGCACCCACGGCGTCCTGGGCTTCCGCCACCACTGTGATCTCCGGCATGCCCTCCAACAGGGCGCGCAGGCCGGCCCGCACCACGGGGTGATCGTCGACGAGTAGAACCCGTGTGCTCATGCTCGTTCTCCTGAGAATTTATCGGGCGCGGATCGTTGCGGTGCGTTTGTCTGGCGGCTGGAGATCTCACTCGTGCTCCGGGTTCCCGGGCCGGGAGGTTTCAACGGTAACCGTACCGTGACCGCCGTGCCGTCGCCCGGGGCGGATTCCACCGTGACCGTCCCGCCGGCGGCGGAGACCCGCTCGCGCAGACCGGGCAGGCCGAAGCCGTGGTCGTCGTGGCCCAACGGCACCCTGCCCGGGTGGAAACCCACACCGTCGTCGACCACGTCCATGCTCACCTCGCGATCCCACCAGGACAGACTGACCATGGCTTGTTGGGCATGGGCATGACGACTCACATTGGACAGTAAGGACTGCGCGGCGCGCAGTATCACCGTTTGTTGAGCCGGCGCCGCGACACCCTCGCCATCGCACTGGAAGTCGACGCGCAACGGTTCTCTGCGTGCCCGGGCTTCCGATGAGGTCTGCTCCGTGAGGTGCCGCAAGCCGTCCTCGAGTGAGATGTTGAGCGCGGGGGACGACAAGTCCTTGACGAAGCGCCGCGCCTCGGAAAGATTCTCGCTGGCGGTCGTTTCGATGATCGTCAACTGCTCTTCGGTCACCGAGACTGCACCGGCGGCAAGTGACTCGCGTGCCGCGCGAGACATCAACACGATGGAGGACAGGCCCTGAGCCAGGGTGTCGTGGATATCGCGGGACAATCGCTCCCGCTCGGCAGCTTGCCCCGCTGCGCGTTCGGTCCGTGCCAGTTCACTGCGGGTGGCTTCGAGGTTTTGCAGGATGTGCCGGTAGGCCTGGACGTCCCGGTACATGGCCCGGTAGGAGGAGGCCACGACCAATGCGAACACCATACCCAGTACGGGTCCGAAGACCATGGCCGGGACGAAACTCCGTGGCCCGGCGTGCAACCACTGTGACAACACCACGAAACCGGTGAGTGCTACTACGCTCAGCACACCGATCGAGCGTGGCAACAGGTGCGCGTACAAGAAGAAGAGCGGGAACGCTACGGCGGAGAAATCCGCGCTGAGCAGGACCAGTGCGGCCCATAAGACAAAGATCACGCTCAGCCACGGCAGAGCATAAGGGCGGGGATCCCGGGACCGACCGTGGGCATGTCGGTTCTCCCACACGGTGCCCATCAGGTACACGCTGGCGAGAACCGCGGCAATGAAACAGGCCAGAGCAGCTTTGTCAGTGTCTGAGGTCAGGACGCGCAAAACACCGAAGGCCAACAACCCCGCGAAACTCACGTGCAGGGATACGCGCAGCACCCGCAGCATCCCCACGGCGGACGGTGTGGGTGTCATGGTCTCTTCCCCTGGGGCGTGGATCCCGTCCGATCTGCACCGGCTTCCGACAAGCCTACGCGGGAGGTCATTCACCGCATCAACCGTTCGATTGATGAGCCCCCCAACCGGATGGTGTCCCGGTATCAACTGCCCGCGCGATGTATGGAGCGGGGCCACTGAGGAGACTGAAGTACAACAAATATTTCATCGGACGGAAGGGTTCGACATGTTCGTCTCACTCCGCGACATCGCCTTCGCCAAGGGCAGGGTGGCCCTCGTGGCCACCGTTGTCGCCATGATCACGATCCTGCTCATCATGCTCACGGGCCTCACGAACGGGCTCGGCAAACAAAACACTGCCGCGCTCGAGAGTTTCGGAGCCGACCGGGTGGTGCTCGCCGGGGGTTCGAGTAACGGGCAGGATCCCACCTTCACCACTTCTCGTATCGACCAGGAGCAGCTCAATGCCTGGCGCCAGGACGAGTCAGTGACCCATGCGGAGCCCCTCGTGGTCTCCCAAACCCAACTGGATGTAGGCGGGGTCGCTGCCAGCACCGCCATCATGGGTCTACCCGCCAACTCGTATTTCACCCGTGACCTCGCTGCCGTGGACGGCGCTTCCCAGCCCCAAGACGGCGAGCTGGTGGTCTCGCAGTCACTCGCGGAGGAACTGGGAGCGGCTGTGGGGGATCCCGTGACGGTGGCGGGGCAGGACCTGACCGTGGCTGGCATCACGGAGGATGAGTACTACAGTCACACACCTGTGGCCTGGGCCACGAACACCGACGCGTTGAACGTGTCACATCAGCCGCGGGAGACTCTGGCCACCGCGATCCTCGCAGACTTCGCCAACGGGGCGCAGGCCTCAGCGGTGGCCGAACAGGTGGACATCCGGGCGGACACCGTGTCGTCGACCACCCGGGGTGCGTTCAACGCTCTGCCCGCCTATTCATCCGAACACGGGTCGCTGGTGAGCATGCAGGCTTTCCTGTATGTGATTTCGGCGCTGGTCACGGTGTCGTTCATCACCGTGTGGACCGTGCAGCGCACGCGGGACATTGCGGTGCTGGGTGCCCTGGGTGCCTCCCGTGGTTACTTGTTCAAAGATGCCCTGGGCCAGGCGGCCGTGGTGGTCACCGCGGGAGCAGTGCTGGGCCTTCTCATCGGGGCTGGGGGCGTACTGTTGCTTTCCGCCCTGGTCTCCGCCGTTCCGTTCCATTTGAGCGCATTCTCCGCGCTCGCCCCCGCGGCGGGGGTGGTGGTGCTCGGTGTTCTCGGCTCCGTCATCGCCGTCCGCCGTGTCACGTCCATCGATCCGATGATCGCCTTGGGAGGCAACTGATCATGACAACCACACCTCTTTCCTGCGCGACCGCAGAGCGCGAGCATCGGGACACCATGCCGTCCCTCCAGGTCTCCAACGTGTCGTTGACCTATCCGGATGGCAAGAACGCGGACGGTTCCCCCCGGACCATCACGGCGCTAGACAGCGTGGACTTCGAGGCCATGCCGGGTGTCATGACGGCTTTGACGGGTCCGTCCGGTTCCGGTAAGTCTTCCTTGCTGGCGGTGGCCTCCACGCTTCTCGTCCCCACCTCCGGCGAGATCCGTATCGAGGGTGACGTCATCACCGGTCTTAAGTCCAAAGAACGGGCCCAACTACGTCGCACGGCTGTGGGCACCGTCTTTCAGCAACCCAACCTGATCCCCTCCCTCAAGGCCGAGGACCAATTGGTCGTCACTGCTCACATTCGCGGGGCCAACAGGAAGGAGCGCAAACACGCCAGAGAGCGCGCCCGGGAACTGTTGACCATGGTGGGGCTGGACAAAGCAGCCGGACGCAGACCTCACGAGCTCTCAGGCGGTCAGCGACAACGAGTGAACATTGCCCGGGCGCTGATGGGCCAGCCTCGACTATTGCTCGTGGACGAGCCGACCTCCGCGCTGGACCAGGAACGCTCGGCCGAAATCATGCACTTGCTGCGCACGATCACTAGGAAGTTCGACCTGGCCTCCGTGGTGGTCACGCACGATCTCGAATTCGTGGACATCGCTGACCGTGAGGTCACCATGGTGGACGGCCGGTTGACCGAGTAACGACACTCCTCACATGCGTGCATGCACGGGGTGAGCGCCGGAAGCCGAACCTCCGCTGCACCCGACGGTAGTTCTGGTCATGAAAAAACCCCCGGGAACCTCAAGCGGGTTCTCGGGGGTTCCTCTCGTTCGGAGCCACCTGCCGGAATCGAACCGGCGACCTATTCTTTACGAGGGAATTGCTCTACCGACTGAGCTAAGGTGGCGCAGCAGAACCGAGCATGGTTCAGATGCACCCAAGACAGTAGCAGAAAACGCCGCTCGGGCCACAATCGGCGGGGCCTTGGCTCTCTCAGTCGTGTGCGTAGCGGTTCTGGGCCGGTGGCAGTCCCAGGCGCTCGCGCAGGGTGGGAACGTCCGTGGGTGCCGCGTCATTGCCGACCAGCTCCGGAACCGCCCCGGCGACGGCGCGCACGGCCAATTCCACGTCGTAGGGCCCGGTGTCCAGCACCACGCCACTCACGCCGACCTGAACCCAGCTCGCCACGAGTTCCGGATCGAGGGCGTCCGAGTCCGCGTCGATCACCACGAACACGCGGGCGGACGGGTTCCACTCGAGAACCGTGAGAGTGTCGGGACCCACGGACTCCACGGGGACCAATACGGCGTCCGCGTGCTCCACCACGGCGCGCAGATACTCGAGGCGAACGTCCGCGGTGCGTTCCACGAAGACCGGAAGGTGTCCCTGCGTGGGGCGGGGAACGATCGACGGCCCCTTCACGGTGAACTCCTCACCCGCGGAATCGGTTCCGCTGAAGTCCACGTAGTGCAGCTTGGAGCGGTTAACGAACCGGCCGGTGGCCCGGTCACGGATCTCCGCATCCGCTTCCCAGGAGTCCCACAACCTGCGGACCACGTCGATGACGTCCGCGGTTTCCGCCCAGGCGGCCTCCGGGGAAGGTGCGGCGCGTCGACCCACGTTGGCGGCGGCGTCGGCGCCCAGCGAGGGGGCGAAGACGACACCGGCGCGGCCATGTGTGGCCCAATCCAAGGATGCGCTCTCGGTGCCCATGAGGAACGGCTCGGTGTGGGTCGTGCGCAGGGTGGGGACCAGACCCACGGAGGTGGTCTGGGGACCCAACCACGCGGCGGTTTGCAACGCGGACAACCGGCCCGCCGCGGGGCCTGAGGCGGGCGCGGTGGCCAGCTCGTCATCAAGTAGTACGAACGCGGCGCCGGCGGTTTCCGCGTCGCGGGCGGCCTGCCGAACGGCGGCACCGGAGAAGTACTCCGTGGGCGCCACACGGTCGATTCCCGGCCGGGGTGTGATGCGCGCGGCGATCACGAACGTGGGGGTGCTCATATCAGGCCTCCTGAGCGTTGGTAGCTGCGGCGCGGGCGGTGGAGCGTGCGCGCGACCATTCGGTGGCCGGACGGTAGCCGCCCAGCTCCATGGTGGTGCGCAGCGTGGGGTCCTCCTCCGCGTAGGAATCGGGGTACACACCCATTTCCTGCAACCGGGGGACCACGGAGTCCACGAATTCATCGAGGCCACCCGGCACCACGGTGGGGATCAGGATGAAACCGTCCGCGGCCCGCTCCTGGATGTACTGGTTCATCTGCCGGGCCACGGTGTCCGCCGAACCGACGAAGGCGACACCGGGAGCTTCCCGCACCACCAGGTCGCGGATGGACAGGTTCTCGGCCCGAGCGATCTCGCGCCAGCGCTGGGCCGTGGCCACGGGGTCCTTGACGTGCTTGACGCGACCCTGGGAGACCTCGGGCCCGTCCAGCACGGGGTCGAAGTCGGGAAGTGGGCCCTCCGGATCGAACGCTGAGAGGTCCGTGTTCCACACGCGTTCCAGGGTGGCGATCGCGGTGGCACCGGAGTGCTGGGCGTACGCCTGCTCCCGGGCGCGCTCGGCGGCGTCGGCGTCCGTGTCACCCAGGACGTAGGAGACGCCCGGGTAGATGCGCAGATCGTCCTCGGCGCGGTTGTACTTGGCGAGGCGGCCCTTGGTGTCCTTGTAGAAGGCCTTGCCGTCCTCCAACTCGGAGTGGCGCGTGAAGATCACGTCCGCGGAACCTGCGGCGAACTCACGGCCCGAATCCGAATCCCCGGCCTGGAAGATCACCGGGTGCACCTGAGGACTGCGGGGTACATCGAAACGACCGGAAATATCGAAGAAGTCGCTGCGGTGTTCGTACGCGCCCGCGGTCTCGTCCGCGTTCTGTGCGGAGGCCGGCCAGGACTCCCACAACTGCCGGGCGGCGTCGATGAAGTCCTCGGCGCGTTGGTAGCGCTGGGGGTAGGGGAGGTAGCCGCCGCGGCGGAAGTTCTCACCCGTGAATGCATCGGGGCTGGTCACTACGTTCCACGCGGCACGGCCGCCGGAAAGGTGATCCAGGGTCGCGAATTGCCGCGCCAGCTCGTACGGCTCATGGAAGGTGGCGGTCAGCGTTCCGGCCAGACCGATGCGCTCGGTGGCCGCGGCCACGGCCGAGAGCACCGTGAGGGTGTCCGGGCGGCCCATGACATCGAGGTCATAGATCTTGCCGTTCATCTCACGCAGCCGCAGGCCCTCGGCCAGGAACAAGAAGTCCATGAGACCGCGCTCGGCGGTCTGCGCCATGCGAATGAACGAATCCACCGCAATGTGACTTTCACTGCGCGGATCCGACCAGATCGTGGTGTTGTTGACGCCCGGAAAATGCGCCGCCAGGTGAACTCTGCGCGGTGAGCTGCTCATGACCTACCCTCTGTCGACAACGGTCCCGGGCGCGGCTGAGCGCCCGGGCACTCTTATCCATGGTGCCGCCGCCACCGCGGTCGATTCCAGCCGGCTGACTTGATTCTTCACATGCTGTCACAGTGCGTCACACCGACCTGCGCCCTCACTGCACACGGCGATAGCCTGAAGGATACTGTCCGCAGTGCCCGCCCGTATGGGGAGCACGCAACGTTCTGGAGGTCACCGGTGGACTCACGCAGCGTCACGTTCGTGGGCGGGGGTCCGCGTGCGGCCATGCTCTTGGAGCGCATCACCGCCAATTATCCGCACGACGCCGCGCCACTCACCGTCCACGTGGTGGAACCGTTCGAGCCGGGATCGGGTCGGATCTGGCGTCACGACCAGTCACCCCTGTTGAAACTCAACTCGATGGCGCAGGACATCACCATGTTCACTGACCAGTCCGTGCAGTGCGCGGGCCCCGCGCGTGAGGGGCCCACACTGCTGGAGTGGTGCCGGGCTGTGCTCGCGGGGGAGATCACCGACCACGGGATCACCGCCCCCGACATCATGGCCCAGGTGCGTGAGCTGGGCCCGGAGAGCTTTCCCACCAGGCAACTGCAATCGTTTTATCTGGGCTGGTTCTACCGCCTGACCGTTGCGCAGGCGGCCGAGAACGTGCGCGTGGAAACCCACCGGGCCACGGTCACTGCCGTGACGGACACCGAGCTCGGGCACACCGTGACCCTGGATTCGGGTGAGACGATCACCTCGGACGCCGTGGTCTACACCGTGGGCCACACGGACAGCATGGGCTCCAACACCCAACTGACCCGCGAACGCACGGCACGTGCCCGCGGGGGTTTCTACGCCCCGCCCGCCTACACCAACGACGTCGACTACTCGCCCGTGCGCGCGGGGGACCGCGTGATCGTGACCGGTATGGGGTTGGCCTTCATCGACCTCATGGTGCTGCTGTACGAGGGCCGCGGGGGCCGCTTCCAGATCTCCGGGGAGCGGGTGGACGGACAAGCCCGCGAAGGGATTCGCGACGGCGGTCCACTCACCTACGTGGCGTGCGGCCGGGAACCCCGGATCTTCGTGGGATCCCGCCGCGGGGTTCCGTACCACAGCAAGATCACCTCGGTGCTCTCCGCTGATCCTGAGCCCCTGCGCTTCATCACCACGGACACCGTGAGCCGGTTATTGGAGCAGCACAGCACCCTCAACTTCCACGAGCACCTATGGCCGCTCATCAACCAGGAACTCGGTTACCACGTGTACCGGGAGCTGATCGTGGGGCACCCGGAACGCGCGCGGATGAGCTGGGAGGAGTTCGCACCCGCCTACCGCGCGGCCTCCTGGGGCAGTAACGAGCTGCAGCGGCTCGTGCGCACGGCCATCCCCGATTCCCGCTATCGCGTGGATCTGGCGTCGATCGATCGGCCCTTCGAGGACATGTTCTTCGAGGACCCCCAGCAGGTCCAGGACGCGCTGGTGCGCTACATCGAGCGTGACCTGGCCCTGCGGACCCATCCGGATCATTCCGAGACCCAAGCGCTCTTCCTGGCACTCCTACGCACCTACATGGAAGTGGGCCGGTTGGCCCCTCTCGAGCACCTGGACGACGAATCCCAGCGACTCGTCCCGGGATGGTGGCACGGGTTCTTCAGCTTTGTGGACTCGGGCCCGCCCGCTCATCGCCTGCAAGAGCTGCTGGCCCTGCACCGAGCGGGTTTCATCTCGTTCCTGGGCCCCGATGTGGAGGTCACCACGGCACACCAGGACGCGCCCGAGGGAACTCCGGCGTTCAGGGCGCGCTCGCGGGCCGGCGGTGCGGATGTCTCCGCAAACAGCTGGATTGAAGCGCGATTGCCCGCGCCCACGGTGGTCTCATCGGCTGATCCGGCGCTGCATCACGTGCATTCCAGCGGTGCGGGAGTCGAGCAGAACTTCGAAACCGATGACGGCGCCACTGTCAGTACCGGCAAGCTCGTGGTTGACTCCACTGCCCAGGTGGTGGATCGTACCGGAGCCGTGCAGCCCGCGGTGTTCGCGGCGGGGAACTTCACCTCCGCCTGGAATGTGGGCGCGTTCGCACGCCCGAACGCCAACTCCGCCCCTTTCAGGCAGTGCGATGAGCTGGCCCGCGCCGTGCTGGGCGCCCTGGGGCTACCAGTGGTCCCGGAGAGCTAACCGCACGTGGTGCCCTGCTCCGGTACGGCGCCCGAGACCAGGTAGTTGTCCACGGTGTCCTTGATGCACGAGTTCCCGGACACGTACGCGGTGTGACCCCAGCCCTCATGGGTCAGAAGTCGCGCATTGCCAAGTTCCGCCACGAGCGACTCCGACCACGCGTAGGGGGTGGCGGGGTCGTGGGTCGTGCCCACCACCAAAAGTGTCTGATCGGTGTCCGCCGTATAGGATTCGAGGGGCTCCACGGGCTCGTCCGGCCAGCCCTGGCATGCGGCGTCACCGTAGCTGAGATACGGCCCGAAGGTGGGAGCCTCCTGGGTCATGGTCTCTGCGGCTCGCGCCATGTCCTGATCGGAAATCTCACGCGAGACGGTGTCCAGGCAATTGACGGCCGTGAAAGCCTCGGACACGTTCGAGGTGTACTCGCCGGAGGAGTTCCGGCCGTGGTTGGAGTCCGAGTAGTCCATGAGCTCGTCGAAGTCCCCGTCGAAGGCCTTCTCGAGTGCGGAGTTCAACTGCGAATAGGAGGCCGTGGAGTACAGGGGGACCAGAATGCCCTCCACCGCGTTCACGGCGGTGATCCGGCGCCCGTCGGACACGGTGATGTTCTCCTCGGACACCTTGGCCAGGAGATCCTGGATCTGCGCCATGCCGTCAGCCACGCCGTTCTGACCCACGGCACAACGGTTGTTCGAATCCTGGCAGTCCTGGACCCAGTGACGTAGGTTGTCCTCGAAACCCTTGGCCTGGTCCAGCGTCACAGCCCGTTCGTCCATGGTGGGGTCCACGCCGCCGTCCAGAACGACGCGCCCCGTGCGCTGGGAGAACAAGCGCGCATAGGTGGCCCCGATCTCGGTGCCGTAGGAGAAACCCAGGTAGTGGGTGGCCGGCTGGTCGAAGACCGCGCGCATCACGTCCAGGTCCTTGGCCACGGACTGGGTATCCATGTGGGCCACCACCGGGGACGAGTTCTCGTGGCACTTGGCTCCGATCGCCGCGTACATGGCCCGCATGTCATCCAGCGTTTCGGTGCCGGGTTCGAACGCGGGCTCTGCTCGCCACTCGTCCATTTCTTGGTCGGTGAGGCAATCAATGCCGTCCGAGCGCTCCACGCCGCGGGGATCGAAACCCACGATGTCGTAGTTGTCCCGTACCGATTCCGAGGCGAAGAAACTGGCGGACAGCACCATGTCCACCCCGGACCCGCCGGGACCTCCGGGGTTCAGGAACAGGGTGCCCTGGGGGTCGTTCTCGGAGGAGGACAACCGGGAGACCTCCACGAACGTGTCTCCGGCGTCGGGATTCGCGTAGTCCACGGGAACGCTCACGCGGGCGCAGTCAAGGTTCTTGGCGGCGTCCTGATCCTCTTGGGGGTAGTCGCAATCACCCCATGAGAGCTCCTGGGTGTAGTACGCGGCCAACGCGGAATCGGTGCCCGCGGTGACGTCCGGATCGGCCTGGGACGTTGCCCCCGGTTCGGAGTCTTGAGTGGACTGCGGGCTGCAGCCGGTCAGCGCCAGAGCTGCTACGACGAGGGCGGCGGCCGCAGAACGGGCCGTGAGGGTACGAGTCACAAGATTCCCTTCGGCGCCGCTCACACCAGCGAGACCATCATGGCTTCGAAGGCCAGTTGCGCACTGACGTTGGTGCGGATCCGGTCCCTGGTCTCACTGATCACATCGATGCGTTCCAGGGTCTGTTCCGCGGCGCTGTTGATGGCGTAGTCCTGGATGTCACGCGTGAGATGCTGGTTGATCAGTTCGGTTCCGGTGTGCAGCTGCACGCTGAGCACATCGCGGTAGAACGTGGTCAGGTCGATCAGGAAGCGGTCCAGGGTGTCCGTCTGAATCCGGCGGGAGCGCCGTTTTTGATCCGCTTCCAAGCGGTTGAGCGCACCGCGGATCGCGGGCGGCATCCGACCGGATTCGGGTGCGCCGAGGGCCACGAGCAACTGCGCGCGTTCCTCGTCATTACGGGCCTCCGCGTTCGCGGCGGACTCGTCCACCGCGAGCCGGTGCAGCCGGTCTGCCGCGCGGACGGCCTGGGTCACACCGCGCATGTTCAACGGCAGGGACACCACTTCTTGGCGGCGTGTGCGGGCGTCATCGTAAAGGGCCAGGCGGGTGGCGATTCCCACGTGGCACTGAGCCAGCCGTGCGCATTCAAAGGCGCGTTCCTGACTCACGCTGTGCCGACTGACGAGCAGCTGGGCCACGTCCCGGGCCGACGGGACCTTCAGGGTGACGGGGCGGCACCGCGAACGGATGGTCACCAGCACATCCATCGGGGAGGGCGCGCACAGCAACCAAATGGTGTGCGGCGGGGGCTCTTCGATGGCCTTGAGCATCACATTGGAGGTGCGCTCGGTCATCCGGTCAGCGTCCTCCACGATCATCACGCGCCACTGACCCACCGACGGGCGATCCTGGGCCTTGACCACGAGCTCGCGGGCTTCCTCGATGCTGATCTGGGGGTTTTCCGTGACGAAGTGCATGACGTCCGCGTGCGAACCCGCAAAGGCCGTGCGGCACGCGTGGCACTCACCGCAGCCGGTGCCGCGTTCGCACAACAGTGCCGCGGCCAGTGCTCGCGCGGCGGTGGAACGGCCAGAACCCGGCGGGCCGGTGAACAGCCAGGCGTGAGTGGGGTTGTTGTCCCGGGCAGCGCGTTCGAGCTGTTCCACCACGTGATGCTGCCCCACGAGCTGATCCCACACGGTCATGGCAGCACCTCCGTAAGACGGCTGAGAATCTGGTCGGTGATGGCCTGAGCGGGTTGATCCGCACTCAACACCAGGTACCGCTCCGGAGCGGCGGCGGCGAGTTCACGGAAGGCCTGATTGACCACCGTGTGGAAGTCACGGTCCTCGCCCTCCATGCGATCGGCCACGCGGCCGCGGCCGGTGCGGCGACTCTCGGCCACGGAGGTCTCCACATCCAGCAACACGGTCAGATCGGGCGTCAAACCCCGCAGCGCCCACTCATTGAGTTTCTGTACATTACCCAGCCCCAGGCCGCGGGCGGCTCCCTGGTACGCCACGGAGGAGTCCACGAACCGGTCGGAAATCACCACCTCACCGCGCTCGATGGCGGGGCGGATGAACCGGTTGACGTGATCCGCACGGGCGGAGGCGAACAACAGGGCCTCCGTGTGGGGATCCACCGGCGCATGGGCGGGATCGAGCACGAGCCCGCGCACGGATTCGGCCAGGGGAGTGCCTCCGGGCTCGCGCGTGCGGGCCACGGTGCGCCCCTGGGATTCGAGGGCGCGCGCCACCGCCCGGACCTGGGTGGATTTCCCGGCCCCGTCCCCGCCTTCGAAGACGAGCAGTGCACCGCGCGCAGTCTCATTCACGCGCTCAACTGTACCGAGTGCCACCGACAGGCTGGGCGCCCACCTGCCCGAGTGCAGTGCGCACCGCACGGCGCTCGCGCATTACCCTGGAACCATGCGTAAAGACACCGTGGCCGTTTCCGGCGGCCGGCCCGCCCACGAGCACGACGCTCCCGTGAACCCGTCCGTGGTCCTCACCTCCACCTATCGCGGTGCCGGTGACCTCAATGACCGGGACCGCACCTATGCGAGGTTCACCAACCCCACGTGGGAGGCGTTCGAGGACGTTCTCGCCGATCTCGAGGACGCTCCCGTTCCCGCGCTCTGCTACGCCTCCGGCATGGCCGCCGTCGCGTCCGTGCTGACGCTGGTTCCCGTGGGCGGCACCCTGGTCATGCCTCAGCACTGCTACCAGGGGACCCTCCAGTTGGCGCACCGGCTCGAGGAACGAGGGATTCTCGCCGTGCGCACCGTGGACATCGCCGATACCGACGCCACGATCGCGGCCCTCCAGGGCGCGGACGTCCTGTGGCTGGAAAGCCCCACCAACCCCATGCTCGAGGTGGCGGATCTGCCCACCGTACTTGCCGCGGCTCGCGAGGCCGGCGTGCTCTCCTGCGTGGACAACACGTTCGCGACTCCTCTGCTGCAGCGACCGCTCACCCTCGGTGCGGATCTCGTGGTGCATTCGGTCACCAAGTACCTGGCCGGCCATTCCGACGTCGTTTTGGGCGCCGTGGTCTGCGCCACACCCGAGCTGCGGGCGAACCTCAAGAAACAGCGCTCGCTCGAAGGTGCCATTCCCGGGCCGTTCGAGGCGTGGCTCGCCCTGCGTGGCGTGCGCACGCTGTCCGTGCGGCTCGAACGCTCCATGGCCAGCGCCGCAGAGTTGGCTCGCCGGCTCAGCGAGCACCCCGGGGTCCGCGAGGTTCGGTACCCGGGATTACCGGGCGACCCTGGTCACGAACGCGCCGCGGCGCAGATGGACGGCGGTTTCGGCTCGATCATCTCCGTCGTTCCGCGCGCCGACGTCGCCGCGACGCAGGCGCTCGTGGAAGGTCTTTGCGTATGGACCCCGGCCACGTCCCTGGGCGGCGTGGAATCCTTGGTGGAGCGGCGGCGTCGTCACCACGACGAACCGGACACCGTGCCGGACACCCTGTTGCGGCTGTCCGTGGGAATTGAGAACGTGGATGACTTGTGGGAAGACCTGAAAGCGGGTCTGGACGAACTGGTAGATCGGTAGACTGAACAACGTGACCTCAATCCCCTGGGCCATTGCACTGGCCAGTTACCTGGACTACGCCATCACGCTGGTGGTGGCCGCGCTGAGTCTCATGGCCGCGCTGGACTGCGTGCGCCGTTCCGCGCCACAGTTCGAGCGCGCCTGGAAGCGGACCAAGACCTTCTGGCTGGCGTTGACCGCCGGCGCCGCCGTGGTGAGCATCCTGAGCGCAGCGTTTTCCACCATGTCGCTGATCAGCAGTGGCTATCCGGGCCAGGGGTCACTGATTCTCATGCTGATTGCCGCCACCATTGCCGGGGTCTACCTGGCCGATGTGAAGCCCGCGGTTTCCAGCGAGTCCGGCAACCCCGGTTACTGGTAGGCCATCCAATGGATGCCAGGGGAGCGAGGGCCGGCCACGCGGCCGGGACCGGAATCACGTGGCCGCCACGCCGGAAACTCAACCCGGGACCGGAAAAGCCTTGCGCCGCCACACACGCACAACACGTGCCAACGGCTCACGCGGGTGGAAGAATGAGGCCATGGCTAATGATTCAGCAACACACAAGCTCATTCTCCTGCGCCATGGGCAATCGGAGTGGAACGAGAAGAACCTGTTCACCGGCTGGGTGGATGTGCCGCTGACCGAGAAGGGCAGGGCTGAGGCCAAGCGCGGTGGCGAGTTGATCAAGGACAATGATCTCGCACCGGACGTGGTGCACACTTCGCTGCTGCGCCGGGCCATCAACACGGCCAACATCGCCCTGGACGCCGCAGACCGGCACTGGATCCCCGTCAAGCGTTCGTGGCGCCTGAACGAGCGCCACTACGGCGATCTGCAAGGCAAGGACAAGACGCAGGTACGCGATCAGTACGGTGAGGACCAGTTCATGGTGTGGCGCCGTTCCTACGACACCCCGCCTCCTGTACTTGATGACTCCTCCGAGTTCTCACAGGCCGGCGACCCCCGCTACGCGGACGTGGCGGACCTGCCCCGTACCGAGTGCCTCAAGGACGTACTCGAGCGCTTCCTGCCGTACTGGGAGGAGCAGATCGTCCCGGACCTGAAGGCCGGTAAAACCGTACTGGTGGCCGCGCACGGTAACTCGTTGCGGGCACTCGTGAAGCACCTGGACGATATTTCCGACGAGGACATCGCCGGGTTGAACATCCCCACCGGTATCCCGCTGTACTTCGAGCTGGATCACAACTTCAAGCCGGTCACGATCGGCGGGACGTACCTGGATCCCGAGGCAGCCGCCGAATCGATCAAGGCCGTGGCCAACCAGGGCAAGAAGTAGCTCGTAGTCACACCGCATGAAGATCGCCCCCACCACGTGGTGGGGGCGATCTTCATGCGGTGTGCCGGTCGGATCGGGAACGCGGCCGCGCGTCACCATCGGGCGAGCGCGGCCGGGTTCTTTCGAACCCCCCCGATTATTCGCCGGTGTCGCTTCCGATGTGACCGTGGCCGGTGGGGTGGGCGTCGGAGACGGGAGCCCAGTCACCGGTGACCAAGTAGGAGACCTTGCGAGCCACGGACACGCAGTGATCACCGATGCGCTCGAGGTAGCGGGAGGCCAGAGTGACGTCCACCGCGGTGGGCACCGAGGAATCCCAATTGGGATCGGCCAGCATGTCGAAGACCCCTTGGTGCTTGTGATTGAGCTCGGACTTGAGGGCGTAGATCTCGTCCGCAACCGTCATGTCGCGGTCCTCCAAGACAGAGATGACCCGTTCGATCAACTGGAGATCGAGATCGAACATCGCCGCGAAGTGATCGTTGAGCGCCTCGGGGAGCACGGGCTCCGGGAATCGCATGCGTGCCAACTGGGACAGGTGGCGAGCCAGATCACCCATGCGTTCGAGCGAGGCGCTCATGCGCAGTGCACCAACGATCATGCGGAGGTCGGAGGCAACGGGGGACTGCAGCGCCAGGATGTCGATGGCGCGCTCGTCCAAGTCGTTCTGGAGGAAGTCGATTCGGGCATCGTTGGAGATGACCTCCTCGGCCACCTGCACGTCCGCTTCGAGGAAAGCGACCTTGGAGCTCTTCAGCGCCTGCTGCACAAGAGTGGCGATCTGAATCAGCTCTTCACCTACCTGGTGAAGTTCAGCCTGAAAAACCTTGCGCACAGAAAGCGTCCTTTCGTTCAGAGCATTCGTTGGTCACGTAGTTTACGCGATACTGCTGCCCAGCCGGCAGCTCGAACCCGGCGGGGCACGATGCATACGCATGAGCGCTCCTACAGTCGCAGGGTCGAATGAACTACGACTCACCCTGAGATGAACGTTGGTTGAACCCGGCGCCCAACGCCCGGAATGCGCGCTGAGCACTCGATCCGTCCGTCTAAGCTGGGCAGGGTGAGCATGACCTCCGTTGCCCTCCTCGCGGGCTTTGTCGGTTTCCTGCTCGGCATCAGTGGATTGATCGCCGTGCGGGTCAGCCAGCGACGCCGCGGTTCCGCGGTGACCGTGGAAGAACCCACCCTGCCTGAGGGGACCGCCGAGATCCTGGCCGCGCTCGGCCTGGCCTACGTGGTGGTCGACGGGGTGGACGGCGTGATCAGGGCGTCACCGGCCGCCTACGCGTACGGGATCGTCCGGGGCCACACCGTGGTTCACCCGGAATTGCTGCAGATGATCAGACGGACCAGGCGCAATGGCGCGGTCGAGGAAAAGCGTTTGGAAATCACGCGCGGCACACTGGAGAAGAGCGCTCTCGTGCTGGACATCCGCGTGGTCACCATTGCGGAGGAGTACATTCTTCTGCTCGCTGACGACGAAACCGATATCGTTCGCGCGCAGTCCATCCGTAACGACTTCGTGGCGAACGTGTCCCACGAGCTCAAAACGCCCGTGGGCGCCATCAGTTTGCTGTCCGAGGCTCTCGCCGACGCCGCCGAGGACCAGAAGGCCGTGCGGCACTTCGCCAACAGCCTGCACAAGGAGGCGGTGCGGTTGACCGCACTGGTCCAGGACATCATCGAGCTGTCCCGGCTGCAGGGCGCCGATGTGGTGTCGAAGGGGACCGTGGTGGACTTGAACACGGTGGTCAGTGAAGCGGTAGATCGCACCCGCCTGGCCGCCGAGGCCAAGGGCATTTCCATCAAGGTGGGGGGCACGATCAAGACCCCGGTGTACGGGGATCCGGACCTCCTGGTGACGGCCACGCGCAATCTCATAGACAACGCCGTGCGGTATTCACCGGAGAACACTCGCGTGGGTGTTGGGCTGCGGGAACGGGACGGCATGGCCCAACTCATGGTCACGGACCAGGGGCCGGGTATACCCGACGCAGAGCAGGACCGGATCTTCGAGCGCTTCTACCGTGTGGACGGTGCGCGCTCACGCCAGACCGGTGGCACAGGACTGGGGTTGAGCATTGTCAAACATGTGATGGCCCAGCACGGCGGAGAGGTATCCGTGTGGTCGCAGTCCGGGCGAGGATCCACCTTCACACTGGTGATTCCCCAGGCGGAGGACCTGGACGAACACAACAGCCCGGTGGCCGCCGCCTCTAACGAACGCATGCACCTAGAGAAGGAGCGTAAGTGACCCGCATTCTGATGGTCGAGGACGAAGAGTCTCTCAGCGATCCCCTGGCGTATTTGCTGGGCAAAGAGGGCTTCGAAGTGACCGTGGTGGCAGACGGCCTCACGGCGGTCAGCGAGTTCGATCGGTCCGGAGCGGATCTTGTCCTCCTGGACCTGATGCTGCCCGGGCAATCGGGCACGGAGGTCTGCAAGCAGATCCGTCAGCGGTCCACCGTTCCCATCATCATGCTCACCGCCAAGGACGCCGAGATCGACAAGGTCCTGGGACTCGAACTGGGCGCGGACGATTACGTGACCAAACCGTATTCCGCCCGCGAACTCGTGGCTCGGATCCGGGCCGTGCTGCGACGTCGGGCGGAACCCGACGAGCTGATCACCGCGACCGTCGCTGCGGGCCCGGTCCGCATGGACGTGGAGCGCCACGTGGTGAGCGTTGCCGGTGAGGCCGTGACCATGCCGCTCAAGGAGTTCGAGCTCCTGGAGATGTTGCTCCGCAACGCGGGTCGGGTGTTGACCCGCGGGCAGCTCATCGACAGGGTCTGGGGATCCGACTACGTGGGTGACACCAAGACCCTGGACGTGCACATCAAGCGTTTGCGTTCCAAGGTCGAACCGGATCCTTCGCAGCCCCGTCACATCGTGACGGTGCGTGGTTTGGGATACAAGTTCGAGGCCTGAGAAGGGTCTGACACGGTGTGAGGGCCTCATCCCGGCGGGATGAGGCCCTCACGCAAACATCAGGGCTGGCTGTTCGGTCAGTGACCGCCCTCTTCGGACTCTGCCTTGGGCGTGTTGGAAGGGTTGCCGGGAGTGGACGGTGCGCCGCCGGGCATCAACGATGCATAGCGCGGGTAGGTGTGGTCCAGCACGGGTACCGACTGGGTGGAGGACTGGCCATCCGCCTCGAGTTCGGTTTCCACCATGAGGCCGGGCTCGGCACCGGCCCGGTCAATCGTCACGGGGTCCGACTTCTCGAGCATCACCGCGTCGTTGGCGGGCACCTGGACCTCCGCCGTGGCGCCGTCCGCGTCAATCGACAAGGTGGCGGGCTCGGAGCCCTCGTTGATCACGGAACCGATCACTCGGCCCTCGGAGTTCGCATCCTCCGCGAGGATCATGAAGTTGCGCACCTTCACATCGCCCAGGTCGGCCTGGATGCCGTCCGAAGGTGCATACTCGTCCGCTGTGGCCTGAGGGCTCACGTACCCGCAACCGGTTGCGGTCAACAATGCGGCGGCCGCAGCAGCACCCAAACCAAAGTGCTGCAGCTTCTTGCGGGCGGCGTTCTTCACGGCACGAACTCCTCGGGCTCTAAGACGATGTGTCGAATATCTGCGGCAAGTCTAACGTTTTGGCGACGCAACGTCTGCATCCGGGCGCGGGGGACACGTTCGCGGCGTCGTCCATGACGACCACGGCACCGAGCCGCAGCATCGGACATCTCGCGCGGGATCGCGGGGGAACTGAGCCGAGCGCGGCAAATAATACACCGTGGTAGAATTGAAAGGCTGAAAGGGGTTTGTGTACATGGTTTTTGAGGTTGGCGAGACGGTTGTCTACCCCCACCACGGTGCCGCAACGATCGAAGAGATCAAGACGCGCACCATCAAGGGCGAAGAGAAAATGTATCTGCGTCTGAAGGTCACGCAGGGCGATCTGATGATCGAGGTGCCCGCTGACAACGTGGACCTCGTGGGAGTGCGGGACGTCGTGGACGAGGAGGGGCTCAAAGAGGTCATCTCCGTTCTGCAGGCCAAGGATGCTGAAGAGGCATCCAATTGGTCCCGCCGCTACAAGGCGAACCTGGAGAAGCTCGCTTCCGGCGACGTCCTCAAGGTGGCCGAGGTCGTTCGCGATCTGTGGCGCCGCGATCAGGGTCGTGGCTTGTCTGCCGGTGAGAAACGCATGTTGGCCAAGGCCCGTCAGATCCTCACGTCGGAGCTCGCTCTGGCCAAGGAGATCGACGAGGAAGAGGCCGAGAAGCGCCTGGATGACATCCTGGCCGATTGATTCAGGCTCACTCCTACTCGCATGGCAATGACTGAACTTTCTGCGAGCCCGTCCGTTGCGGACGGGCTCGCTGTCATTGTGGTGGCCGCCGGTTCGGGCACGCGCCTGGGCCACGGCATGCCCAAGGCGTTGGTGCCCCTTGCCGGGCGCCCCCTTCTCGACATCGCTCTCGAGTCCGTGACCCGCGCCCTGCCCTCGGCCCGGATCATCGTCACCGTGCCCGCAGGGGACCGCGCGCTGAGTGACATCGCGGCGGCCCACGGTGCACGTGCGGTTACCGGGGGAGCGACCCGGGCGCAGTCCGTCGCCTGCGCACTCGCGGCCTTGGATGCCGCGCCGAAATACGTTCTGGTCCACGACGCCGCTCGCTGCCTCGTTCCCCCGCAGGTCACCACCGCCGTGGTGGCCGCTCTCGAGGCCGGAGAGCGTGCCGTGGTCCCCGTCCTTGCCGTCAACGACACGGTTCGTGGCGTGGACGCGCAGGGCCACAGCACCGGAACCGTGGACCGTTCCGGGTTGCGTGCGGTGCAGACCCCGCAAGGCTTCGATGCCGAGCTTCTGGTGAGCGTGAACCGTCAGGCAGGGCTGCTCGAACTCAACGACCACGGGGCACTGACCCCGGTGAACCGCAGTGCGGACCCCGAGGGCATCACGGACGACGCGTCCTTGATCGAGCGCTTTGCTCGCCACGTTCCCGTGACGCTCGTGGCCGGCCACGACGAGTCCTTCAAAATCACGCGTCCCTTCGACCTGATTACTGCGCGTGCCGTTCTCGAAGAACGCGCCCACTGGGCCGTTGCCGATCACGCGGCTGAATGACCACCATGGACCGGCCCAGCCATGGGAGATGATGAACCCATGACCGAACAGCCACAAACCCCGTTGCAGCCCTCGACCCAGCTACCGCTCACCGGAATCGGCGTGGACGTCCACGCCTTCGGACCGGAGGGCACACCGTTGTGGGTGGCCGGTCTGCACTGGCCGGGGGAGCGGGGACTCACAGGCCACTCGGACGGTGACGTGGTGGCCCACGCCGCCGCGGACGCACTGTTCTCCGCCGCGGGTCTCGGTGACCTGGGAGTACACTTCGGGACGGATCGGCCGGACATGGCCGGCGCGTCCGGAGAACGGATCCTGAGTGAGGCCGCAGCCATCGTGCGGGAGGCGGGCTACGACGTCGGCAACGTCTCGGTGCAGCTGATCGGTAACCGGCCCAAATTCTCGCCCAGGCGAGACGAAGCCGCCGCGGTGCTCAGCAAAGCGGCCGGGGCGCGGGTGCATCTGAGCGCGACCACCACGGACGCCCTCGGGTTGACCGGCCGCGGCGAGGGGCTGGCGGCCATCGCGACCGCGCTCGTGATCCCGCGCCGCTAGACTGGGCGGGTGACTTTGCGCTTCTACGACACCGCCTCCGCAACCGTGAAAGACTTCGACCCCGTGTACCCGGGTGAGGCCCGGTTGTATTACTGCGGTGCCACGGTCCAGGGCGCACCGCACATCGGGCACGTGCGATCGGCGCTCGTGTTCGACCAGCTCTCGCGCTGGCTCACTTTCCGCGGCTACACGGTGACCACGGTCCGCAACGTCACGGACATCGACGACAAGATCCTGGCGAACTCGGCGGCGTCGTTCGCCCCCGACTACGCGGGTGGCCACCCGCGTGAGGAATGGTGGGCCCTGGCCTACCGCTTCGAACGCGTTTTCTCGGATGCCTACGCCGCTCTGGGCATTGCCGCCCCCACCTACGAGCCGCGCGCCACCGGACACATCCCGGAGATGCACGCACTTATCCAGACGTTGATCGATGCGGGTCATGCCTATCCCGCCCCGGATGATTCCGGTGATGTCTACTTCGACGTTCGCTCCTGGCCCCGGTACGGCGAGTTGACGCGCCAGCGCGTGGACGACATGCAGGACGCCCCGGACGCCGATCCCCGCGGCAAGCGCGACCCCCGTGACTTCGCACTGTGGAAGGGTCACAAGGCGGACGAGCCGGAGACCGCTGCGTGGGATTCGCCGTGGGGTAAGGGGCGGCCCGGCTGGCACCTTGAGTGCTCGGCCATGGCCGCCAAGTACGTGGGCACTCATTTCGACATCCACGGCGGTGGCCTGGACCTTCGTTTCCCGCACCACGAGAACGAAGTGGCGCAGTCCACGGCGGCCGGCCAGGAGTTCGCGAACTTCTGGCTGCACAACGGGCTGGTCACGTACCAGGGCGAGAAGATGTCCAAGTCCATCGGCAATACGGTCTCGCCCGAGCACATGCTCGCGGAGGCCCGCCCGTTGGCCGTGCGCTACTACCTGGGGCAGGCCCACTACCGCTCGGTCCTGGACTACCGACCCGTATCGCTGCAGGAAGCAACGTCGGCGGTCGAGCGCGTGGAGGCCGTTCTGGTCGCCGCGAGCGGCGCGGGGCTGAGCGTGGAGTGGCAACCGCAGGACATGCCCACGAACTTCACGCGCGCGATGGACGACGACCTCAACGTGCCGCAGGGCCTCGCCGTTCTGCACGAGACGGTTCGCGCCGCGAACGGCGCCCTGGCCGCGGGTGCAGTCGAGGACGCCGCCGCGCCGGTTCGCGCGGTGGCCGCCATGTCCGAGGTGCTCGGGCTGCTGCAGCTGATGAACCTGGACGGTGCCGGATCCACGGGAGGCGCCGAACATCAGGCGTTGGACTCCCTGGTCCGTCACCTGTTGGATCAGCGCGCCCAAGCTCGTGCGGACAAGAACTGGGCCCTGGCGGACAAGATTCGCGATCAACTGGCGGATGCCGGGGTGGTCGTGAAGGACGGGGCGCAGGGCTCCGCGTGGTCCGTCTGATTTAGCCGCTGCCCTAAACTGAACCATAGATCGCTGACCACTCCGGGGCGGCCCGTGCGCCGTGAACCGTGAGAGACACGGAGTAGACAACCATGGCCCAATCCAATCGACCAGGAGCCGTTCGCAAGAACAAGAAAGGCCCCCTCGTGGGCAGTGGCGGGCAACGCCGCAAGGCTCTGAAGGGCCGCGGCCCCACGCCCAAGGCTGAGGACCGCGTGTACCACAAGGCGTACAAGGCCAAGCAGGCGGCCGCCCGCAAGCCGCAGACCTCACCCCACCGGCCGACTCGCGCGGGCAAGGGCCCGATCAAGGAGGATCTGGTCACCGGTCGCAACTCGGTGCTTGAAGCATTGCGTTCCAACGTGCCGGCCAAGACGCTCTTCGTGGCCACCAAGATCGAGGTGGACGACCGCATCAAGGACATCCTCCAGATGTGCGCCGAACGCAATGTTCCCACTTTGGAGGCCTCCCGTTCGGAGCTGGACCGCCTCACCTCCGACGCCGTGCACCAGGGTGTCGCGTTGCAGGTCCCGCCCTACGACTACCGTGACGCGGACGAGCACGCTGCCGCGGTGATCCGCCGGTACGATCCCCAGGAACCCGGCTCCAAGGCACCACTGTTCGTCGCACTCGACGGTATCACCGACCCGCGGAACCTGGGTGCCGTCATCCGCAGCGTGTCCGCGTTCTCCGGAAACGGCGTGATCCTCCCGGAGCGTCGTTCTGCTGCTGTGACCGCCACGGCATGGAAGACCAGCGCCGGGGCCGCCGCACGCGTGCCCGTGAGTAAGGCCACCAACCTGACCCGCACCCTCGAGAACTGCAAGAAGGCCGGGTACTTCGTGGTCGGTCTCGACGGTGGTGGAGACGTCCAGCTGCCCGAACTGAACCTGGCCACCGAACCGTTGATCGTGGTGGTGGGCTCCGAAGGTAAGGGCTTGTCCCGCCTGGTCACCGAGCACTGCGACGCCATCGTCTCGATTCCGATCGACTCCGCGATGGAATCGCTCAACGCGTCGATGGCGGTGGGCATCACGCTCTACGAAGTCTCCCGCCGCCGTGCAAGCGCGTAGCTACCCTCTGGGGGTTCACCCCTCACGGTCCGGGGACGGCAGCGCCAATGTGGCCGTCTACGCGCCGGGTGTGGCTGAACTCGAGCTGGTGTACCAGCGTCCCGGCGGGTCGTGGCGCCGGCACCGGCTCAGGGGCCGCAATCACGGGATCCACTACGATACTGTGCCGCCGCCCCGACACTCATCGTCGGGTGCCGGCTCGGGTTCGCAGCGCACGGAACACGATGTGTGCGCGGCCATGCCGGAGGGCACGAGGTACGGCTTCGAGGAGGTGTCGCCACGTGCCCAGCGCGCCCCCCACCCCGCACGGCAGCAAATCATGCTCGATCCTTACGGCCGAGGTCTCACCCGGTTGAGCCCTCCGGCCGGTGTGAAGAACCCGGGTCCGGACGCCTATGGCGGCACTTACGTTTCCGAGATCGTGGCCCAGGACCACGAATGGCAGGATCACGACCGCCCCAGCATTGCCTGGCGTGACACCATCATTTACGAGGCCCACGTCAAGGGCCTCACCATGCTCCACCCTGATCTGCCCGAAGAGCTGCGGGGAACCTACGCGGGACTAGCTCACCCCGTAATCCTCGGCTACCTGCAGGAGCTGGGGATCACGGCCATTGAATTGCTTCCCATCCACGCACACCTCGACGAACCGCACCTCACCAAGAACGGTCTGAGCAACTACTGGGGGTACAACACCCTCAGTTTCTTTACCCCGCACCACGGTTATGCCACACGGGCCGCGCAGGAGGCGGGGCCCACCGCCGTGCTCAACGAATTCAAACGAGCGGTGGAAGCCCTGCACGGAGCGGGAATCCAGGTCTTCCTGGACGTGGTGTACAACCACACCGCCGAGGGGGGCAGCGAAGAACCCGCCTACTGCTGGCGGGGCCTGGGAGACCGGCAGTACTACCGGCACGATGGCCACGGCAACTACGTGGACGTGACCGGTTGCGGGAACTCGGTGAACTTCGCGGACGCCCAAGTGGTCCGCATGGCATTGGACTCATTGCGGTACTGGGTCACGGAATGTCACATTGACGGTTTCCGCTTCGACCTCGCACCGGAACTCGGACGGGACGAGAACCACCACTTCACCCGCAACCACCCGTTCTTCGTGGCCGTGGCCGCGGATCCCGTGTTGCAGGGCGTTCGTATGATCTCCGAGCCGTGGGACGTGGGAGCCGGTGGCTGGCAAACCGGTCGGTTCCCCACCGGATGGGCGGACTGGAACGACACCTACCGGGATACCGTTCGAGATTTCTGGTTGTCGGGTCAGCGCACCATGGCCCGAGGTGGTGGCGGTGGGAACGCCGGGAGGCTGGCCGGTGCTATTTCGGGTTCGGCGGACATGTTCGCCCCGGAAGGTCGCACCACGCTGGCGTCGGTCAATTTCGTCACCGCCCACGACGGCTTCACGATGTACGACCTCACGGCCTACGACGGCAAGCACAACCAGGCCAACCTCGAGAACAACGCGGACGGCACCAACGACAACCACTCGTGGAATCACGGTGAAGAGGGCGCCACGGACACGGTCGGCCGCAGGTCCGCTCGTGCCAAGACCGTGCGGAACATGATGGCCACGCTGCTGTTGTCGCAGGGCGTTCCGATGCTGACCGCCGGGGACGAGCTCCTTCGCACGCAGGGCGGGAACAACAACGCCTATTGCCAAGACAACCGGATTTCCTGGGTTGATTGGCAGCTCACCCCGTGGCGAAGGTCCATGCTCAAGGCCACCAAGCGGTTGATCGCCGTTCGCAAGGGCTTCCTCGCGGGTCAACCCAGTCATTTCCCTGCCAGGCCCGAGGACGTCCTCCTGCACTGGTACGGTTCCACTGGTCTCCCGATGACCCCGGAATTGTGGCAGACGGACGGCTCCCGAGTGGTTCAGGTGGTGCTGGGTTCGTGTGGCGGTGACCTGGTGGGGACTTTTGTCATCAACGGCTCCAATGAACCTGTGACCGTCACCCTGCCTGATCTGGACGAGCTGCGCACACAAGCCCAGTGCGCCACCGGCTACCCCGTGACGCGGGGTGTGTACCACTTGGTGCTGGCCACCGATTCGGAGCTCAACGAGAAGGTCGACACCGAATTTACCAGCGGGGATGCGTGTCGCATTCCTGCGCAGAGCATCGCAATGTTCTCGCTCTCCTAGTGATCGAGGGTGAAGACCGCGAGCGGGGCACCCCTGAGGGGTACCCCGCCCGCGGTCGTGTCAACGATTCGACCAGGCCGCTCACGCTATGCGGCGTTGCGTACCAAACCCAGCTCGGCCGGGCCGGCCAGTTCCTCGTGGGAGGGCAGCACGCGAACCGTGTAGCCGAACGGGCCCGAGCGGTCGATCGTCAGTGTCCCGCTGAACAGAAAACGTCCGCCGCCCAGCTCGGTGACCCGATCGAGGTACGCGTAATTGCGTTCGTGGATGTGATCCGATTCCGAGACGTGTCCGAAGCCCACCTGGGTCTTGACGTCCCGGGGAGCCAGAGACCCCAGATTGATGTACGCGTTGATGGTCAGCTCGTCACCGATCTGTGGTTCTTGCAGCACACCCTCGGCGTCCACGTGTTCGACATGCACCTGCGGCCACGCCTGACGCACACGTTCGATCCACCGTGAGGTGGATCGCGACACCTTGCCGTTGTCGGCGAGTGCGCGGCGCCCGGACACGCAGGCCGGCACGTACAGCTTCTGCACGTAGTCGGTCAGCATGCGTCGGGCGGACACCTTGGGACCCAGCGTGGCCAGCGTGTGCTTGACCATCGCGAGCCACTGGTGCGGGATCTCTTCGGAGGTGATCTCGGGGTCGTCCGTGGACTCTCCGTAGAAACGCGGTGCCACGTGATTCTCGATCAGTTCGTAGAGTGCAGCGGCCTCGATGTCGTCACGTTCCTCCGTGCTGGCCTTGTTGTCCGCGGTGGGGATGGCCCAGCCGTTCTGGCCGTCGTACATCTCATCCCACCAGCCATCCAGCACAGACAAGTTCAAACCGCCGTTCATGGCGGCCTTCATGCCAGAGGTGCCGCATGCTTCGAGCGGACGAAGGGGGTTGTTCAACCACACGTCACAGCCCGGGAACAGCACGCGGGCCATGGCGATGTCGTAGTTGGGTAGGAACACGATGCGATGGCGAACCTCGGGATCGTCCGTGAAGCGCACCAGATCCTGAATCATCCGCTTGCCCATCTCATCGGCCGGGTGGGACTTACCCGCTACGATCAACTGGATGGGGTTGTCCGGATCCAGGAGCAGCCGCTTGAGTCGCTCGGGGTCGCGCAGCATGAGTGTCAGGCGCTTGTAGGTGGGCACGCGGCGGGCGAAACCAATCGTCAGAACGTCCGGGTCCAGCACGGAGCCCGTCCAGGCCAACTCGGCGTCGGCGGCGCCGCGCTTCTTCCACGAGGCGCGCAAGCGACGTCGGACGTCGTGCACCAGACGTTCGCGCAGATCGCGCCGAATGTGCCACAGGTCCCGGTCACTGGCCTGGTAGATCGTGCGCCAGCGCGAAGCCGGATCCTGGTCGTTCTCCTGCGGGTCGACCGCGATTTTCCGCATGGCCGGATCGATCCAGGAGGGCGTGTGGACACCGTTGGTGACGGAGGTGATCGGAACCTCCTCGGTATCGAAACCGGACCACAGCCCCTGGAACATTGCGCGCGAGACCACCCCGTGCAACTTGGCCACCCCGTTGGCGCGTTGCGCCAGCCGCAGTCCCATGACGGCCATGTTGAACTTGCTCGGGTCCCCACCTTCGTAGTTCTCCGAGCCCAATTCCAGCACGTGGGCCGTGGGAACCGCGGGGGTGAGGCCCGCATTGACGAAGTACTCCACCTGCGCGCGGTCGAAGCGGTCGATACCGGCGGGTACCGGGGTGTGCGTCGTGAACACCGTGGCGGAACGAACGGCGGTCAGTGCCTCGTTCCACGTCATGGGTTCGGAACCGTCAAGGGGGTTCATCAGTTCCTGGATGCGCTCGATGCCCAGGAAGCCCGCGTGCCCCTCGTTGCAGTGGAACACCTCGGGTGCGGGCGCATCGGTGAGGCGGGAGAACGCGCGCAGCGCACGGATGCCGCCCATACCGAGGAGCAGTTCCTGTTGCAAACGATGATCACTGCCGCCACCGTAGAGGCGGTCGGTCACGTTCCGGGCGTGCTCGTCGTTCTCGGGGATG
Organism: Kocuria sp. cx-455; assembly: GCF_014698015.1. GTDB lineage: Bacteria > Actinomycetota > Actinomycetes > Actinomycetales > Micrococcaceae > Kocuria. The sequence continues at coordinate 9,604 of NZ_JACXBS010000008.1, read as the reverse complement.
TTGGAGTCCAGCAGCAACAGCGGGACCCGGCCGACATCGGCGCGCCAGATCTGAGCGGACAGCGAACGTGAGTTGGGTAGCGGCAGCGAGATGCGCGCGGGAGCGCCGTCCTGCTCGCGCAGCAGAGTCAGCGGCATTTCGTCGGGGTCGAGCACGGGATACGTTTCCTGCTGCCAACCGTCCTGGGACAGTGACTGCTTGAAATAGCCGGCCTGATACAGCAGGCCCACCCCCACCACGGGGATTCCCATGTCGGATGCGGTCTTGAGATGATCACCCGCGAGAATGCCCAAACCACCGGAGTACTGGGGCAGTACGGAGGTGATGCCGTACTCGGCGGAGAAGTACGCGATTGCCGCCGGGGCGTCGTCGGTCTGAGTGCGCTGGTACCACTGGCGCTGGGTCAAGTAACTGGTCAGATCTGCGTCGAGTGCCGTGATCTGTTCCACGGTCTGGGGATCCTCGGCAATTTGCTGAATCTCCTCACGAGTGAGGGATCCCAGAAGTTTCACGGGGTCACCGTGAACGTTCTCCCAGGCGCGCGGATTGAGCTGCGCGAACAGATCCTCGGTGGGTTTGTGCCATGACCACCGCAAATTCTTGGCCAACCGGCTCAAGGGTGCAATGGACGTGGGCAGGACGGTGCGGACGGTGAATCTACGTATGGCCTTCACACGTGCGAGCCTACCGGCACGCGGGCCGTCGCCACTTGATAGACCGATTGGGACACTCCCATGACTCCAGATGAGTGGCCGCCCTTAAGATTCGAGCGGTTTATCGCTAACGTTAGGTCCGTGTCGCAGCAGAATCCTCAGCCCACTGGCCATTACGCACGCACCAACGACCCGCAGGAACCTACGTCCCAGGCCGGGTCCGCCCAGCCTGATGTGGGAAGCCGCTTGAACGCACCGGCCCCCAGTACGGGTGTGCCCGATGTTTCCCCGTCCTTCCAGCGCGATCACGCCGCTGCCGATGGTTCCGGTCACCAGCCGGAGGAACAGCCCCGAGTCGACCTCTTGGAAGAGGGTGACGTGGTGGATCGTGAACCCACGGAGCAACACGGCACCGCCGAATTGGGCAGCGAATCCGACTCGGGGGACTCATCAGAGTTCCCGTCCGCGGACCTGGTCTACGGACGCATCCCCATCACCGATGTGAGCCCCGTGGTGGAGGGCGGCCGTTTCCCCGCCACCGCGATCCCCGGTGAAGACATTCGAGTTTCCGCCACCGTGTTCCGCGAAGGCCACGACTCGCTGGGCGCGAGCGCCGTACTGTACGACCCGCAGGGCCACGAGGTCCAGCGCGTCACCATGACCCCCGGCGCCCCCGGTACCGATCGCTTCCACGCCGTGTTGCGTCCGCTGGCGGAAGGCCACTGGAGCTTTGCGGTCGAGGGCTGGTCGGATCTGTACGACACGTGGCTGCATGCCGCCGAGATCAAGATCGGTGTCGGCCAGGACGTTGAGCTCATGTTCAAGGAGGGCCAGCTGCTCTTCGAAGCGGCCTCCAAGGAATCCTCGCGTTCCGCAGCGGAGGCACAGGCCTTCGAGGACGCCGCGGCCCGCATGGTGGATACCGGTCTGCCGGTCGAGGCTCGGCTGGCTGCGGGCACGTCCGCCGAAATCAAGGCGTACGTGAGCGAGCGTCCGTTGCGCGACCTGTTGACCTCGTCCCAGCGGTTCCCGATCGAGGTCGAACGCGAGGCCGCGGGCCGCGGAGCGTGGTACGAGTTCTTCCCGCGCTCCGAAGGCGCCACCTGGGACGCGGAAGCGGGCCGGTGGATCTCTGGCAACTTCACCACTGCCGTCGAGGCCCTGGACCGGGCCGCGGCCATGGGCTTCGACGTGGCTTACCTACCGCCCATCCACCCGATCGGACGGAATCACCGCAAGGGCCCCAACAACTCCCTTGAAGCCGGACCGCAGGATCCTGGTTCTCCGTGGGCCATCGGCTCGGCCGAGGGCGGTCACGACACCATTCACCCTGACCTGGGCACCTTCGAAGACTTCGACAAGTTCGTGGCCCATGCCCATGAGCTGGGCATGGAAGTGGCACTGGACCTCGCGCTGCAGGCGTCCCCCGACCACCCATGGGTTGCGGAACACCCGCAATGGTTCACCACTCGGGCTGACGGCAGCATCGCCTACGCGGAGAACCCGCCCAAGAAGTACCAGGACATCTACCCGCTCAACTTCGACAACGACCCCCAGGGTCTTGCCCGCGAGGTGCTGCGCGTGGTCGAGCTGTGGATCAGCCACGGTGTGGACATCTTCCGCGTGGACAACCCGCACACCAAACCCTTGTGGTTCTGGGAGTGGCTCATTGCCCGCGTGCGCGAAGAACACCCGAACACCGTGTTCCTCGCGGAGGCCTTCACCCGCCCGGCCATGATGCAGGGCTTGGCCAAGGCCGGGTTCCAGCAGTCCTACTCGTATTTCACCTGGCGGAACACCAAGGAAGAGATCGAGGAGTACCTGGAAGAGGTCTCCCACGAAACCTCATCCGCCTACCGGCCGAACTTCTTCGTCAACACCCCGGACATCCTCACCGAGTACCTGCAGTTCGGTGGCCCGGCGGCCTTCAAGGTACGCGCGGCGCTTGCCTCGACCGCCTCGCCGTTGTGGGGCGTGTACGCGGGGTACGAACTGTTCGAGCACGTGGCTCGCCCGGGCGCGGAAGAGTACATGGACAACGAGAAGTTCGAGCTGCGCCCCCGCGATTTCCAGGGCGCGGTTGATCGGGGCGAGTCACTGGCCCCGTACATCACTCGGCTCAATGAAATCCGCAGGGACCACCCGGCACTGGGTGACCTGCAAAACCTCACCGTGCAGTCCACGACCGATTCCGCGATCGTGGCGTACTCCAAGACCAAAACCGTGGAACGCGATGGCCACGAGGTGAAGGACACTGTAATCGTCGTCATCAATACCGACACGCATGCCACGCGTGAGGCCACGGTATGGCTGGACCTGGATTCTCTCGATCTGGGCGACCATGACTTCAACGAGGACGGTTCGTTCTGGGTGGATGATCTGATCTCCGGTGCCAGCTGGAAGTGGGGGACCCACAACTACGTCCGCCTGGATCCCTACATCGAGCCGGCGCACATCCTGAACATTCGACGCAACGTGAAGTGATCCCCGCGGTGGCGCGAGTCAACCTCGTGTCACGAGTATTTCCACGTCACCTTTGAGAGGCCACAGCAACCAACCATGACCAGCACACCCTTCCACCTCAACGCGCCGGGTATTTCTCACGATCCGGACTGGTTCCGCAAAGCCGTTTTCTACGAAGTTCTGGTGCGGGCGTTCTCGGATGCCAATGGCGATGGCTCCGGTGATTTCTCTGGGCTCATCGACAAGTTGGATTACCTGCAGTGGTTGGGCATCGACTGCCTGTGGATTCCACCGTTCTACGAGTCCCCGCTGCGCGACGGCGGCTACGACATCTCCGACTACTACTCGGTGTTGGATGAGTTCGGCACGGTCAGCGATTTCAAGCGGCTCGTAGCCGAGGCGCACGCCCGCGGACTGCGCGTGATCACCGACTTGCCGTTGAACCACACCTCGGATCAGCACCCGTGGTTCCAGGCCTCCCGCGAGGATCCGGACGGGCCCTTCGGCGATTTCTACGTGTGGTCCGACACGGATGAGAAGTATCAGGACGCGCGGATCATCTTCGTGGACACGGAGGAGTCCAACTGGACCTTCGATCCCGTGCGGCGTCAGTTCTTCTGGCACCGTTTCTTCTCCCACCAACCGGACCTCAACTTCGAGAACCCCAAGGTCGTCCAGGCCGTGTTCGACGTGGTCAAGTTCTGGTTGGACATGGGCATTGACGGCTTCCGCGCGGATGCCATCCCGTACCTGATCGAGGAGGACGGCACCAACTGCGAGAACCTGCCGGGCACCCACGATTTCCTGGTCAATCTGCGCACCATGGTGGACGAGCTCTACCCGGGGCGCGTAATCATTGCAGAAGCCAATCAAATGCCGCACGAGGTCGTGGAGTACTTCGGAACGGAGACCTCACCCGAGTGCCACATGTGCTTCCACTTCCCGATCATGCCTCGCATTTACTACGCGCTGCGTGACCAGAAGGCCGAGCCCATCGTCTCCACCATGAAGAACACACCTCAGATTCCCGCGAACACCCAGTGGGGCACGTTCTTGCGCAACCACGATGAGTTGACCTTGGAAATGGTGACCAGCGAGGAACGCCAGGCCATGCTGGGCTGGTACGCCCCGGATTCCCGCATGCGAGCCAACATCGGTATCCGACGCCGCCTGGCGCCATTGCTCGATAATTCGCGGGCCGAGCTCGAGCTCGCCCACGCGTTGCTGTTGTCGCTACCGGGCTCGCCGTTCCTCTACTACGGTGACGAGATCGGCATGGGCGACAACATCTGGTTGGACGACCGTGATGCCTCGCGCACACCCATGCAATGGACCCCGGATCGTAACGCAGGGTTCTCCACCGCGGATCCGGGCAAGCTGTACCTTCCGGTGATCCAGTCACTGGTGTACAACTACACACAGACCAACGTGGAGACCCAGCTCGCGTCGTCCTCGTCGCTGTTGCATTGGATCCGCCAGATGCTCATGGTGCGCAAGGCGCACCCGGCGTTCGGGATGGGCGACTACGTCAACGTGGACACCGATCACGAGTCGGTGCTCGCGTTCCTGCGTCGCCTGGATCCCCGCGATGCGGATGACGAGCACGGCGAAACCGTGCTGTGCATTTTCAACCTGTCTCACGTGCCCGCCAGTTGCTCACTGACCGTGCCGGAGTACGCCGGTCGCGGTACCCGCGAACTGTTCGGCGGGGAGCCTTTTGGCGAGTTCGACGAGTCCGGTCGATACCGGATCACCCTGGGGTCGCAGGACTTCTTCTGGTTGCGGTTGCGTAGCGCGTCCTCGGCCGACGGGTCCCACCCGGAGACCATTGCGATGCCAATCATCAAGCCCGCGCGTAACGACTGACCGGTGGGGCACGGCACGAGGACGTATTCGAGGAAAGCGGGGAACACACAATGACGGATCAACAAGTTCTGGACCGGTTGCGTGACTGGCTGCCGCGGCAACGTTGGTTCCCGTTCACCGCCGCGGCTCAGGACATCAAGCTTGATGTCGCGGGCCGTGTGGCGCTGGACCTTGACCAAGAGGACCCGGGTTCGGTCGTGCGAGATCGTGTGGTGTACCTGGTTCGGGCCACCGTGGGTGATCGCAGCGAGCTGCTGAACGTTCCGGTGGTGCGTACCGCCGAGGCGCTGTCCGAGTTCGAGCGGTACCTGATCGGCTCCTATCAGGGCAGCGGCCCCAATCGCGCTCTGCCCGAGCAGATCGTGGCGGGCGTGGATGCCTCGACCTCCTTCCTGAGGCGTGCGGCTCGGCAGGCGGGGTCATTCTGGGAACGACGCCGCTCGGGAGCCACCGGGGAGCAGGCCACTTCACCCACCGACGAGCCGACGCTTGCCGGGCCGGACGCGCAGCCGTCGAACCACGAGCCCAGCGCCCGCACGAATGCCGAAGTGGGCGAAGACCACGCCAGCAGGTCTTATCTGTACGACGCCGTGGGCGACCCCGCATTCCTGGACGCCGTGCTGCGCATCATGGACACCCAACTCGGTGTCGGTGGTGTGCTGCGCCACGGTATGGGCATCCACGGTAAGTACACGGGCGCGCTCAATACGCAGTACAGGATCTCCGGCCCCGAGCAGGTGCGGGTGATTTCCTCGGAGCAGTCGAACACGTCGGTGATCCTGACCCTACCCGCCCACGAGACATCGTCGGATACCGCACTGCGGGGTGACGCGGTCATCGTGAAGTTCTTCCGTGTCGTGGGGGAGGGGCGCAACCCGGATGTGGAGGTCGGCGTGGAGCTCACCTCGCAGGGATCCTCGGCCGTGCCGGCCACGGCCGGGTGGATCGATGCCCAGTGGCGCCAAGGACTCGTGACCACCGCGGGTCAGCTCGCCGTGGCAGCACATTTTGTGGACCACGCGCAGGACGCATGGGCCATGGCGGTCGACAGCGCCACGAATGGCACGGACTTCACGGACCGGGCCCGGGAACTGGGGGCCACCACGGCGCATGTGCACGCGGACCTGGTTGCTGCCTTTCCTCCGGTCACCGCCGACCACGACGCCCGCAATGCATTCCTGAAGGATATTTCGGGGCGGTTGCGCTGGGCCTGGAAGGCGTGCGGTGACCGGTTCAGCGACTTCGAACACGTCCTCGAATCACTCATGGACGAACTCGAAGACCTGCGTGAGCTGCCCCCGCTGCAACGTATTCACGGGGACTATCACCTGGGTCAGGTGCTCTACAACCGGGACAACGGATTCAAGGTCCTCGATTTCGAGGGTGAACCGTTGCGCCCCATCAAGGAGCGAGTACGCCCGGACGTTGCGCTCCGCGATGTCGTGGGCATGCTGCGTTCCTTGGATTACGCCGGCGCCATGGCCGGTCGTGATCGGCCCGATGACACGCAGGACTGGACGCGGGCGGTGTCGTCGGCCTTTCTCGACGGTTACCGCGAGGTCAGCGGCCGGAGCCTCGACACGGAATCGGTGCTGTTCCAAGCGTTGTGGCTGGACAAGGCGCTGTACGAAGTGGTCTATGAGCAGCGCAACCGTCCCGACTGGGTCGATGTACCGGCCAATGCCGTCATCCATTCGCTACGCGCGGCAAGCTCCCGTAGCGTGACAGCCACGACGGACGATGATCAGAACTCCGACGACACCTTCAGAACTGAGGAAGTAGTGAGTACCGAGCGAGAGCAGGATCCCCGACACACTCCGGACACCTCGACGGATCCGGAACCCACGGGAAAGCAGCGCCCCGTGCCCGCGGAGATGTCGCAGAACACGGATCAAGAAGTCGACCAATCCCGGGGGAGTAAGCCCAAGCCCGTGTCCCAAGAAGTGTTGGCGGCCGTGGCAGAGGGCCGATATCACGATCCCCACTCGGTATTGGGCGCTCACCCGAACGGTGACGACACAGTCACTATTCGTACGTTGCGCCGATTCGCGAGCGAAGTGTCGGTGCGCACCATGGACGGTTTGCACCCGCTCGAGCACGAGTGGGGCGGTATCTTCTCGGGTGTCGTTGACTGTCATGAGAAGGGTCGCATCCCGGATTATCGTCTCGAGGTGACCTACAGCGGGCAGGAACCGCAACTTCTGGATGATCCGTACCGCTTTGCACCCACCCTCGGGGAGTTGGACCTGCACCTGATGGGTGAGGGGCGTCATGAGACGCTCTGGACCGCGCTGGGTGCGCACGTCCACCGGTACCCCTCGGCCATGGGCGAGATCCAGGGTGTGAGCTTTGCGGTGTGGGCTCCCAATGCTCGCGCCGTGCGTGTCATCGGTGACTTCAACGGCTGGGACGGTTCCGAGCACGCGATGCGCTCACTGGGCTCCACCGGCATCTGGGAGTTGTTCATCCCGGGAATGGGCTCCGGGGACACCTACAAGTTCCGTGTCCAGGGCCGTGACGGCGGCTGGCGCGACAAGGCCGACCCCATGGCGTTCGCAACGGAGGTGCCGCCCTCCACGGCATCCCGGGTCTTCGAGTCCACCTACGAATTCCAGGACTCCGACTGGATGGCCAAGCGAGCCCGGACGGATCCCCACAATGCGCCCATGAGCGTGTACGAACTTCACATCGGTTCGTGGCGCAAGGGCTTGGATTACGTGGATCTCGCACGCGAGTTGGTCGAATACCTGACATGGCAGGGGTTCACCCACGTGGAGTTCATGCCGGTGGCCGAACACCCCTTCGGTGGTTCCTGGGGTTACCAGGTCACCTCCTACTACGCACCGTCCTCTCGGTTCGGTTCCCCCGACGAGTTCCGTTACCTGGTTGACCAGTTGCACCAGGCCGGTATCGGTGTGCTCGTCGACTGGGTGCCGGGACACTTCCCCAAGGACGAGTGGGCGCTCGCGAAATTCGACGGCGAACCGCTGTACGAGCACTCGGATCCCCGTCGCGGTGAGCACAAGGACTGGGGCACCTTGATCTTCGACTACGGCCGATCCGAGGTGCGCAACTTCTTGGTCGCCAATGCCAACTACTGGCTCGAGGAGTACCACATCGACGGTCTGCGGGTGGACGCCGTGGCTTCCATGCTGTACCTGGACTACTCGCGTAACGATGGCGAGTGGGAACCCAACAAGTACGGCGGCCGCGAGAATCTGGAAGCCATTGGTTTCCTGCAGGAGTCCAATGCCACGGCCTACCGGCGCAATCCCGGCATTGTCATGATTGCGGAAGAATCCACGTCGTTCCCGGGTGTCACCAAACCCACCGAAGCGGGTGGTCTCGGATTCGGCATCAAGTGGAACATGGGCTGGATGCACGACAGTCTGGAGTACATGGCGGAGGACCCGTTCAACCGTCATTACCACCACAACAAGGCAACGTTCTCCATGGTCTATGCCTACTCCGAGAACTTCATCCTGCCCATTTCCCATGACGAAGTCGTGTACGGCAAGGGATCCTTGTTGCGCAAGATGCCGGGGGACCGGTGGCAGCAGCTGGCGAACGTGCGTGCCTACCTCGCCTACATGTGGGCACACCCGGGCAAGCAGCTGATCTTCATGGGAACCGAGTACGCCCAGGAATCCGAATGGTCGCAGGAACACGGACTGGATTGGTGGCTCTCCGAGACCCCTCCCCACCATGGAGTGCAAGAGCTCGTGAAGAACCTCAACGAGATCTACCGCAGCACCCCCGCGCTCTATGTTCGCGACAACGACCCGTCGGGCTTCGAATGGATCGACGCGAACGACGCCGGTCGCAACACCCTGTCATTCACCCGCTGGGACGATCAGGGAAATCCGCTCGTGTGCATTGCCAACTTTGCCGGTAACCCGCATGAGAACTTCCGCGTGGGACTGCCGTGGGCCGGTGAATGGCATGAGGTACTGAACACGGACTCGGAACTTTTCGGAGGATCCGGGGTGGGCAACCTGGGGAAGGTCGTAGCCACGGAGGGCGCCTTCAACGCCAAACCTGCTTCAGCGGAGATGACCGTTCCCCCGCTTGCGGTGCTGTACCTGAAGCCGGCATCGCATTCGCAGAACAACGACAAGTAGGGCTTAGACCCGCGACCCGCGGCGCGGACCGAGAGGTTCGTTCCGCGGGTTTGTCGTTCCCGCGGCAAGTGTGTAATGTCTACCGAGTCGCCGCGGCGAAGTCCTTCTGAGAAGGAACGAACCGGGCGACAGTGGATCCAATCTTCACGGCTTCACGGTGTTGCAAGACGCCGCGGATCTGCTAGGATGAATCTCCGCGAGCAAGAGATCGCAGGCAAGTTTCCAGCAAGAACCTACGGTTCACCTGGATTTGACCCGCCGTTCAGATCTCACCTAAGCTCGCAGATCGCAACTGGCTTCGGGCCCGCAAGGATCCGAAGAGTGGTTTGTTGTTTGTCAACTCAATAGTGTGCCTAGTTTGTTGATACCAAATGTTTTTTGTTTTTGGTTGATGGCCTGATGCTCTGGGGTGTTTTCCCGTTTTCCTTGGGGTGTTGGGTGTCAGCTGGGATCCCGCGACTGGCTGTTGTGTTGGTTGTGGTTTCTGTCTGTTTTTTTTGA
>NZ_JACXBS010000007.1 GCF_014698015.1 Kocuria sp. cx-455 | reverse complement strand
CGACCGAAGCCCCCTGGTGTGGGGTGGTTGGTGGTGTTGGTGGGTTGTTGTTTGTCAACTACATAGTGGACGCGAGCATCTTTGAACGCCGCGCATGCGCGCTTTCCCGTGAGGGGGGTGTGGGTGTGTGGTGTGTATTTTTGATGATTATTTGTGTTGTGTGGCGTATAAGTTGTTACGGGCACACGGTGGATGCCTTGGCATCAGGAGCTGATGAAGGACGTGGAAATCTGCGATATGCCTCGGGGAGCTGATAAACGAGCTGTGATCCGAGGGTTTCCGAATGGGGTAACCCGGCTGCGTGTTATGCGTGGTCACTCGTATCTGAATTCATAGGGTGCGAGGAGGAACGTGGGGAAGTGAAACATCTCAGTACCCATAGGAAGAGAAAACAATAGTGATTCCGTTAGTAGTGGCGAGCGAAAGCGGATGGTGGCTAAACCGGTTGTGTGTGATACCTGGCGAGGGTTGCATGATCGGGGTTGTGGGATGCGTTGTTCTCGGGGTCGCCACCCTGGGGGTTGTGGTGTTGTGGTAGTCGAACTGGTGGTGAGTGCCAGACCGTAGTGGGTGGGAGTCCCGTAGACGAAACCGCAGTTACCGTGACTTGATGTTCTCCCGAGTAGCACGGGGCTCGTGAAATCTCGTGTGAATCTGCCAGGACCACCTGGTAAGCCTGAATACTTCCTGATGACCGATAGCGGATCAGTACCGTGAGGGAATGGTGAAAAGTACCCCGGGAGGGGAGTGAAATAGTACCTGAAACCGTGTGCTTACAAGCCGTCGGAGCCTTTAGGGGTGACGGCGTGCCTTTTGAAGAATGAGCCTGCGAGTTAGTGTTACGTCGCGAGATTAACCCGTGTGGGGTAGTCGTAGCGAAAGCGAGTCTGAATAGGGCGTTGTGTAGTGGCGTGATCTAGACCCGAAGCGGGGTGATCTACCCATGGCCAGGTTGAAGCGCGTGTAAGAGCGCGTGGAGGACCGAACCCACTTCAGTTGAAAATGGAGGGGATGAGCTGTGGGTAGGGGTGAAAGGCCAATCAAACTCCGTGATAGCTGGTTCTCCCCGAAATGCATTTAGGTGCAGCGTCGTGTGTTGCTTGCTGGAGGTAGAGCTACTGGATGGCTGATGGGCCCTACAAGGTTACTGACGTCAACCAAACTCCGAATGCCAGTCAAGTGTAAGCGCGGCAGTGAGACTGTGGGGGATAAGCTTCATAGTCGAAAGGGAAACAGCCCAGACCATCAACTAAGGCCCCTAAGCGTGTGCTAAGTGGGAAAGGATGTGGAGTTGCTTAGACAACCAGGAGGTTGGCTTAGAAGCAGCCACCCTTGAAAGAGTGCGTAATAGCTCACTGGTCAAGTGATTCCGCGCCGATAATGTAGCGGGGCTCAAGTACACCGCCGAAGTTGTGGCATGACACCGTATATCCGAGCCGTTCGTGGTTGAGGTGGTGTTGTGGGTAGGGGAGCGTCGTTGGGGTAGTGAAGCTGCGGGGTGACCCAGTGGTGGAACCTCAACGAGTGAGAATGCAGGCATGAGTAGCGAAAGACGGGTGAGAAACCCGTCCGCCGGATGATCAAGGGTTCCAGGGTCAAGCTAATCTGCCCTGGGTGAGTCGGGACCTAAGGCGAGGCCGACAGGCGTAGTCGATGGATAACGGGTTGATATTCCCGTACCGGCGAAAAACCGTCCATACCGAACCGGGGACACTAACCACCCGAACCACCATGACCGAACCCCTTTCGAGGGGTAAGGCGTGTGTGGGGAGCGTGGGACCTGATCCGGGGAGGTAAGCGTGTTAACAGGTGTGACGCAGGAAGGTAGCCAAGCCAGGCGATGGTTGTCCTGGTCTAAGCATGTAGGGTGGTTCGTTGGTAAATCCGCGGACCGTTGAGCCTGAGATGTGATGGGACTCTCTTTGGTGAGGGAATTTGGTGATCCTATGCTGCCGAGAAAAGCATCGACGTGAGGTTTTAGTCGCCCGTACCCTAAACCGACACAGGTGATCAGGTAGAGAATACTAAGGCGTTCGAGAGAATCATGGTTAAGGAACTCGGCAAAATGCCCCCGTAACTTCGGGAGAAGGGGGGCCTTGGCTGGTGATCACCCTGTGCGGTGTGAGCTGGTTGGGGTCGCAGAGGCTAGGGGGAAGCGACTGTTTATCAAAAACACAGGTCCGTGCGAAGTCGTAAGACGATGTATACGGACTGACTCCTGCCCGGTGCTGGAAGGTTAAGAGGACTCGTTAGACCCTTCGGGGTCGAAGCGGAGAATTTAAGCCCCAGTAAACGGCGGTGGTAACTATAACCATCCTAAGGTAGCGAAATTCCTTGTCGGGTAAGTTCCGACCTGCACGAATGGAGTAACGACTTCCCTACTGTCTCAACCATGAACTCGGCGAAATTGCAGTACGAGTAAAGATGCTCGTTTCGCGCAGCAGGACGGAAAGACCCCGAGACCTTTACTATAGTTTGGTATTGGTGTTCGGTGTGGCTTGTGTAGGATAGGTGGGAGACTATGAAACCCCAACGCTAGTTGGGGTGGAGTCGTTGTTGAAATACCACTCTGGTCACTCTGGATATCTAACTTCGGCCCGTGATCCGGGTCAGGGACAGTGCCTGATGGGTAGTTTAACTGGGGCGGTTGCCTCCTAAAGAGTAACGGAGGCGCCCAAAGGTTCCCTCAGCCTGGTCGGCAATCAGGTGTTGAGTGTAAGTGCACAAGGGAGCTTGACTGTGAGAGTGACAGCTCGAGCAGGGACGAAAGTCGGGACTAGTGATCCGGCGGTACATTGTGGAATGGCCGTCGCTCAACGGATAAAAGGTACCTCGGGGATAACAGGCTGATCTTGCCCAAGAGTCCATATCGACGGCATGGTTTGGCACCTCGATGTCGGCTCGTCGCATCCTGGGGCTGGAGTTGGTCCCAAGGGTTGGGCTGTTCGCCCATTAAAGCGGTACGCGAGCTGGGTTCAGAACGTCGTGAGACAGTTCGGTCCCTATCCGCTGCGTGCGTTGGAAATTTGTGGAGGTCTGTCCTTAGTACGAGAGGACCGGGACGGACGAACCTCTGGTATGTCAGTTGTTCCGCCAGGAGCATCGCTGATTAGCTACGTTCGGAAGAGATAACCGCTGAAAGCATCTAAGCGGGAAGCTTGCTCCGAGATGAGATTTCCTAACCCCCTTGAGGGGTGTGTGCCCAGTAGACGACTGGGTTGATAGGCCGGGTGTGGAAGCGTTGTAAGACGTGGAGCTGACCGGTACTAATACACCGAAAACTTATACACCACCAACAATCATCAAGAATGTGGTGCACGCGTCCACTATGTGGTTGACAACCAACAACCCCACCCCCCCCACCAGCGGGGGAGGTGCTCGGGTTGGTACAAAAGAATACTGGTCCACACACAGACCAGGAAACAGGTTTCCCACCCCCACCACACGCGTACGCGTGGGTGGCAGGGTCGGGCACAGGTTTCCGGTGGTTATAGCGTGGGGGAAACGCCCGGTCCCATCCCGAACCCGGAAGCTAAGACCCACAGCGCTGATGGTACTGCACCCGGAAGGGTGTGGGAGAGTAAGACACCGCCGGAACACACATCAACAGTCAAGGGGCACCAACCACGGTTGGTGCCCCTTCACTGCATTTAACGCTTGTTCATCGAGACCCTCGCCGCGCTTCTGAACCCCTGTCTGGTTCCACAAGAAATCAGTAGGCTGATAAAACCAGTTTGCGACGAGGGAGGAATCGGACATGAGCGACACCAGCAATGATGCACAGCAGGACGCGAACCGGGAGACAACGGATCAGTTGACCTTCCAGAACCCGGTGACGCGCTACCCCGCCATTGAGCCGCCGGAGCAACACCAGTCCGAGCCGGGCCTGGACGTAGAGCTCGAACCCAAGACCGACCGCGGAGAGGAATCCTACCGTGGTACGGGTCGTCTGGAGGGTCGTAAGGCGCTGATCACGGGTGCGGACTCCGGAATCGGTGCCGCCGTTGCCATCGCGTTCGCCAAGGAAGGGGCCGACGTCGCCCTCAACTACCTTCCGGACGAGGAGCCGGACGCGCAAGTCGTCAAGGCTGTCATTGAGAAGGCCGGCCGCAAGGCGGTGCTGATCCCGGGTGACCTGTTGGACCGGGCGTTCTGCACGACGGTCGTGGAGAACGCCGTCAACGAGCTGGGCGGTCTGGACATCCTGGTCAACAATGCCGGCCGGCAGGTCATTGCGGAAAGCCTCGAGCAGCTGAGCGACGAGCAACTGGTCGATACGTTCACCCTGAACATCATCGGGATGTTCCGCGTGACCAAGGCCGCGCTCAAGCACCTTCCCGCGGGCTCGTCCATCATCAACACCAGCTCGGTCGTGGCCTACGAGCCACCGCCCATCCTGCTGGACTACGCGTCGACCAAGGCCGCGATCAACAACTTCACCAAGGGCCTGGCGCAGCAGCTCGCACCCAAGGGGATTCGCGTCAACGCAGTGGCTCCCGGCCCCATCTGGACACCCCTGCAGGTCAGCGACGGCCAGCCGACCGAGGCGCTGCCCGAGTTCGGCCAGTCCACGCCGCTGGGTCGTGCAGGTCAGCCCACCGAGCTCGCACCGGCCTACGTATTTTTGGCCTCACCCGAGTCCAGCTACGTTCTGGGGGAGACCCTCAACGTCAACGGCGGCATGCCCACTCCCTGACCGCCCGGGTACGCTGGATCATTGCCAGCTCTGCCGGGTGGGTCAATACTGGACCCAGCGCCGTTGATCCCCGTGGGTCAGCTCGCTTCAGAACCGGCCGAGGAGGATCCCATGCAAAAAATTGTGCCCAACCTCTGGTTCCAGGGCAACGCAGCGGAAGGCGCCGAATTCTACGAACAGGCCTTGCCCAACACGCGCCTGGTTGATTCGTCCAACTACCCCACGGAAGGTCTCCTGGACTTCCAGAAGGACTTAGCGGGCGAACTGCTCACGGCAGTCCTGGACATCGCCGGATTTCAGGTTCTTTTGATCAATGCGGGCGAGGAATTCACGCCGAACCCGGCGATCTCCTTCATGTTGAACTTCGATCCGTCCAGAGACGAGAATGCCAGGGCCACGCTTGAACGGGTGTGGGACCGACTCTCTCAGGGCAGCACCGCGCTCATGCCTCTGGACACCTACCCGTTCAGTGAGTACTACGGGTGGGTGCAGGACCGCTACGGCGTGAGCTGGCAGCTCATGCTCACCAATCCCGGGGGCGAACCGCGCCCCTTCGTGACTCCCTCACTGATGTTCGGTGGCCAGGCGCAGAACCGTGCCAAGCAAGCCGTCGAGTACTACACGGGAGTATTCGGGGACGCCAATCTCGGAACGTTCGTGCCCTACGCGGACCAGACGGGTCCTGCAGTGCCCGGCACTGTCATGTACTCGGACTTCACGTTGGAAGGCCAATGGTTTTCGGCCATGGACTCCGGGGTGGCGCAGGACTTCAGCTTCACTCCCGGGGTGTCACTGATGGTCAATTGCAATGACCAGGATGAGATCGACCGGTTATGGGAAGCCCTCTCAGCAGTGCCCGAGGCCGAGCAATGCGGCTGGTGCACGGATCAGTTCGGTGTGAGCTGGCAGATCGTGCCGGTGGACACCGACGATCTGATGAAACGGCCCGAGGCATTTGAACGCATGATGACCATGAAAAAAATCGACATCGCCCAACTGCGAGGCGACTAGCGACGCGCTGGCCGGGCTCATGCGTAAGCCCGGCCAGCGCGTCGCATCAACCGCAGACGGTTGACTAATGTATTGCGGCCAGGGCCCGATCCAGATCCGCCACGTGATCCTGCAAGTCCTCGATCCCCACGGACAGCCGCACCAGGTCCCGGGGAACTTCGTGGGGGGTACCCACGCGGGAAGCATGAGTCATGCTATGGGGCACGCACGTCAATGACTCCACGCCGCCCAGGCTCACGGACAGGTTGTACAGCCGCGTGCTTTTCACGAACGTGTGGGCTGCTGCTTCACCACCGCGGGGCCGGAACGAAATGATGCCGCCATAGCCCCCGTTCAGGGTCAGTGTTGCAAGGTCGTGACCGGGGTGCTCCTCGAGCCCGGGGTAGAAAACCTCCAGAACATCGTCCCGCTCGCGCAGCCAGCGGGCCACGGCCAGAGCGTTGGAGCAGTGGCGTTCCATGCGCAACGGCAGGGTCTTCAACCCGCGCGCGGCCAGGAAGGAGTCGAAGGGACCGGCCACCGCGCCGCCGGCAAATTGCTGGAAACCGATCAGCTCACTCAGGGGCTGCCCGTCCCACTCGGTGTTGCCCACCACCACGGCGCCACCCAACACGTCCGAGTGGCCGCCGATGTACTTGGTGGTCGAATGCACCACCGCGTGGGCTCCCAGGGTCAGGGGGTTCTGCAGGGCGGGGGACGCGAACGTGTTGTCGACCACCAAAAGGGCCCCGGCGGCGTCGGCGACCTGCGCCCACGCGGCGATGTCCGCGATGCGAAGCAGGGGATTGGACGGCGTTTCCAACCACAGCACCTTGGTCTCGCCGGGGCGGACGGTCGCGGCGGCGTCGTCCGCGGACGCGGACGGCACAAAGCTGTGCGTGACACCCCACTTG
Organism: Kocuria sp. cx-455; assembly: GCF_014698015.1. Classification (GTDB taxonomy): domain Bacteria; phylum Actinomycetota; class Actinomycetes; order Actinomycetales; family Micrococcaceae; genus Kocuria. The sequence continues at coordinate 255,240 of NZ_JACXBS010000007.1, read as the reverse complement.
GAGAGCACCTGATCGACCAAGCGGAAGGTGCCGCCGTACACGTCCGCGGCCAACACGATGTGGTCGCCGGGCGTGAGGACGGCGCGCAAGAGGGCATCCTCGGCGGCCATGCCGGAGGCGAACGCGAACGCTCGGGTGCCGCGCTCCACCGCGGCGAGCTGTTCCTCGAAACCGCTGCGCGTGGGGTTGGAACCCCGGCTGTACTCGTAGCCGCCGGTGCGGAACTCGTTGACGCCGTCCTGCACGAACGTGGAGGTCTGGTAAATCGGCGGTACCACGGCACCGGTGGTCGGATCCGGTTCCTGGCCGGCGTGAATAGCGCGCGTGGCCAGGCCGGGCAGCGAGAAATCAGTGATGGTCATGGAAAGAGTCCTTCTGCTGGTGGGCGGTGGCGCGGGCGGCGTGGGGGTGGCGTTCCCGCGGTGCCGGCGCCTCGGTAGCGTCCGCGATCACGGACAGCGCCTGGAACAGGTCCGCGGTGATGTCCGCGACGTCCTCGAGACCCACGGTGAAGCGCAGGGTCTGCTCGGTGATGCCGCTGGCCCGGAACTGCTCGGGGGTCAGGCGGCAGTGCGTCATGCTCACGGGATGAGCCACCAGGGTGCGCACGTCGCCGATGTTGGCGGCGAGCTTGATCAGGCGCAGGGAATCGACCACGTGCTCGACCTGCTCGGGGGTGCCGTTGAGGTCGATCGAGAACACCCCGCCGGCGCCCCGGTAGCCGCCCTGCTCGTACAGTTCTTCCTGCCGTGTACCGCCGAAATGCGGGTGGTGCACACGGGCCACGGCCGGGTGCCGGTTCAGGGTTGCCGCCAACGACGCCGCCGTGGCCGATTGGCGCTCCACGCGCACTCCCAGCGTGGAGATTCCCTGCAGGATCTCGTGGGCCGTCATGGCGCTCATGCACGGGCCCAGGTCATTGAGGTACTTGCAGCGGGCCACGCCCAACAGCGCACGCTTGGCGCCGTAGACCTCCACGGGGGAGCGACCACCCCAACGCGGTTGTGATGTGGTCAGCCACGGCCAACGCTCCGGGTTCTCGGTGGGGTCGAAGGTGCCGGTGTCCACCAGCACACCGCCCAGGGGACCGCCGTGACCGGAGAGGTACTTGGTGGCCGAGTGGACCACCAGGTCCGCCCCGTGCTCGCCGGGAGTGAACAGGTGCGGGGTGGCCACGGTGTTGTCCACGATCACCACGGCACCGTTGCGGTGGGCGATGTCCGCGATCGCCGCCAGCTCCGGGAGATCCGCGAGCGGGTTGGCGATCGACTCCAGGAAGAACACGCGGGTCTCCGGGGTCACCGCGGCCTCCCATTGCTCGGGGCGACGCGGATCGGCGAACGTCACGGTCAGCCCGGTCTCGGCCAGGGTGTCCGTGAGCAGATCCACGGTGCCGCCGTACAGATGGGAGGATGCCACCACGTGCCCGTTGACCGGTCCCGTCAGCGCGAGCAACGCCAGGGTCACCGCGGCCTGCCCGGATGACGTGGCCACGGCGCACTCGGCGCGTTCCAGCTTGGTCACCGCGGATTCCAACGCGGTGACGTTCGGGTTGCCGGTGCGGGCGTACGTGTAGCCGGAGGCGCGCTGCGCGAAGACCGCCCGAGCGTCGGCCAGGGTGGCGAACGCGTACGCGGCGCTGTGGTGGATGGGCGTCACAATGGGGGTGCCCAAGGGGGCGTTGACGTGCTCGGTCACAGGAGGCTCCCTTCCGCCGCGCGAGCGGTGGTGTCCGCCGAGGGGGCAGGCACGGAAGTCGCCGATGCGGTGTCGTCGTTGGCCAATTCCGCCCGGACGGTGACGGCGGCGGCCACGAGGCGATTGAGGGCTGCCTCGGTCTCGGGCCAGCCGCGGGTCTTCAGGCCGCAGTCGGGATTGACCCACACGCGGTCCGCGCCGATGACCTCGGCGGCGTGGCGCACACGCTGGGCGACCTCGGCAAAGGTGGGAACGCGGGGGGAATGGATGTCCCACACGCCGGGGCCCACGTCACGCGGGAAGTTTCCCGCGGCCAGCCCGGCCACGATACCCGAACCGGAACGGGAGGCCTCCAGCGTGGTGACATCCGCGTCAAGACCGTCGATGGCGTCCAGCACGGTCTCGAACTCGGAGTAGCACAGGTGGGTGTGGATCTGGGTGGCGGTCCCAGCGCCGCCGGTGGCCAGGCGGAATGATCCCACGGACCAGTCCAGGTAATCCGGGCGGTCGGCCAGCCGCAACGGCAGCAGCTCGCGCAGCGCGGGTTCGTCCACCTGGATGATGGCCGTTCCGGCGGCCTCGAGGTCCGTGATCTCGTCGCGCAGGGCCAGGGCCACCTGGTCGGCGACCTCACGAGCCGGAACGTCGTCGCGTACGAAAGACCAGGCCAGAATGGTGACCGGCCCGGTCAGCATGCCCTTGACCGGGCGCTCCGTCAGGGACGCCGCGTAACCGGTCCAGTCCACCGTGATGGGGGCCGGGCGGGAGACATCACCGAACAGAATGGACGGGCGCGTGCAGCGCGAGCCGTAGGACTGGACCCACCCGTGCTGGGTGGTGACAAATCCGTCGAGACCCTCGGCGAAGTACTGCACCATGTCATTGCGCTCGGGTTCACCGTGCACCAGCACGTCCAGGCCGAGTTCTTCCTGTGCGCGCACGGTCCCTGCGATCTCGGCCCGGATCTTCTCCGTGTACTCGGCCTGATCGATGCGGCCGGCGCGGAAATCGGCGCGGGTGGTGCGGATGCCCGGGGTCTGGGGGAATGAACCGATGGTCGTGGTGGGCAGCGGCGGCAGGTTCAGACGCTGGGCCTGAGCGGTGCGGCGTTCACCGGTGGACGCGCGCTCGCGGTCCCGCTGCTGCACAGCCGCGGTGCGGGCGCGAACTTCCTTGCGGTTCGTGGCCGGGTGCGCTGCCCGGCGGGAGCGGATCTGTGCATCCTTGTCGAGTTCGGAAGCCACGGCGGACCAACCGTCGCTCAGCCCGCGCGCCAGCGTGACGACCTCGGCGACCTTCTGATCCGCGAACGCAACCCATTCCTTGATGTCCGGGTCCAGGGCGGTTTCACGCTCCGCATCGTGCGGGACATGCAACAACGGGGTCGCGGTGCCCACTCCCACGGGGCCTCGCGCGGTGTCCCTGAGCCGGCTCAGGGTTTTCGAGGCCTTCTCCAGATCGGTGCGCCACACCGTACGGCCGCCGACGACGCCGCCCACGAGGGGGCGCTCGCCCCACGCCTCGAGGGCAACCTCACCGGGTTCGTTGCCGCGATCGAGGTCCAGGGCGAGGGCCTCGATGTCGGTGGCGGCGAGGCCGAGCTGGGCGGCCTCGCCGGCGTCCCCGTACCCCACGGCGACCAGGATGTCGGGGCGGTTGGAGGGGAAGCTCAGGCGGGTGTAGGCCCTGGTCAGGGACTCGATGATGGTGTCGAGGGGGACGTCCCAGCCCTCGGCGGCCAGGGCGTGCTCGTCCAATTCGACCCACGGGACGCCCGCGTCCTTGAGGGCGGTGAGCAGCTGAATGTAGAGATCCACCACGTCATCGAGTCGATCGATGGGGTGGGCGCCCGGTGCGTCCGTGGTTTCCGGGCGGGCCAGGAGCAACAGCGTGACGGGGCCCACCAGGACCGGGCGGATGATCGCCCCGGTGGCCTCACGGGTGGTCACAAATCGTTCGATCAAGCTTTCCGGGTGAGCGGAGAGCGGGGTGTCCGGGCCGATCTCGGGGACGTAGTAGTGGTAGTTGGTGTCGAACCACTTGGTCATTTCCAGCGGCTCCAGGTGATCGGTTCCGCGGGACAACGCGGTGATCAACTCGATGCCCTGCGGGGTGTCCGGGGCGGCGGGGCGGAAACCGTCCGCGCGGAACCGGGCCGGAACCGCACCCAGCGCCAGGGCGGTGTCCAGCGTCTGGTCCACGGCGAAGGTGTCGGACGGGACGGCGGAGGGCTCGCTGAGGCCCAGGTCCCGGAGGCGGCCCACGGTGCGCTCGCGCAGCTGGGTGAGGGTGTCCAGGACGGTCTGCGCGGGGTTCTCCGTGGGCTCGGACCAGTAGGCCTCCAGGGCCTTCTTGAGCTCGCGGTCGGGGCCGATCCGGGGGTATCCCAGGATGGTCGCGGCGGGGAACGAGGTCTTGGAAATGGCAGTCATTGGGGGTGCTCCTGAAGTAAGAGGGTGTGTTGTGGGAAGCCACGGTCGCTGGGACCGTAGCGAGAGGGTTCTGTCGGTAGGGTGGCGCGGTGTTGCTGTGGCTGCGGGGACACCGCAGCTGGGCTGTGGTCAGGCCGCGGAGGTGCTCCCGCGGAACTTGCGGGCGGCGTCGCGCACCCGGAGGTGGTCGAGAATGGCCAGCGGGGCGTCCGGCCGGTTGAACGTGAATAAGTGAAGGCCCGGGCAACCGAAGTCCAGTAGCTCGTCGATCAGGGTTAGCGTTGCCGCGATGCCCCGGCGACGCAGCTCGGCCGGATCGTCGGTGTTCAGGAAGGCGGTGATCCGCTCCGGGATCGGCACACCGGTCAGCTCGGCCATCCGACCCAAACGCTTGATGTCCGTCAGGGGCACCAGCCCGGCGACGATCGGGATGTGGATACCTTCCGAGCGCGCCCGTTCCAGGAACCGCACATAGTCCTGGGCGTCATAAAGGACCTGGGTGATGGCGTAGTCGGCTCCGGCTCGTTGCTTGTCCCACAGTGCCGCCAGGTCCGCTTCGAAATCTCGGCCCTTGGCGGGCACGGGGTAGCAGGCCACGGACACCGAGACGGGGCGCTTACCGGGGCGCTCGCACGCCCCGAACATGCGTTCCTCGACCTCGCGGATCAGCTCGACCAGCTGCGATGCCCGATCGAAGCCACCCGGGTGGGTGGTCCACTCGCCACCACCCACGGGTGGATCGCCACGCAGGGCGAGAAGGTCGCGCACGCCGTCGTCGAGCAAATCCGTCACGGCGCGTTCCAGGCCGGCGCGGTCGGTGCCACCGCACGTCAAGTGGGCCACCGCGGGGGTCTTGGTCTGCTTCAGAAGGTGCCGCAGGGTTTCGCGGGACACCCCGTTGGCGCCGGAGTGACCGTGGGTCACGGAGAAGAAATCCGGACCGGCAGCGGCCATGGCGTCAATGTTGCGCCACACGGCCGCGGGATCGCGGGCGGGGTGCGGCGGGAACACCTCGAACGAGATCAGGGATTCGCGGCGCGGTCTGCGCACCAACCACGAGGTTCCCGTGGGCGGGCCGGTGGCGACGGTCTGCTTGGAGACCCGGGGTGTGGACAGGGCGGGCATAAAAATACCTCCGGCGGTTCTTGACGCCGGAGGTTGCTCCGTGCGCCGTACTTGCTCGCCGTGCGGTTGCGCGGCGGCCGGATCCTCATCTGGGGCACCCCGCTACGTGCTGGAGGGTTGCCGCCCGGTTAGCCAGAGCTTCACACCGGGACTCTTGATCCTTGTTGCGGAAGACACTAGCACAAGGTTTGGGCGGTGCACATCACACCCCGGAACGCGTGGACTCCATCGTGTGGTCCCGTGAGCGCGGGTCGTCGGTGTGGCAGGGGGCCCTGCGCATGTCGCGGGGATGGTGTAAAGAAGAACCATGGACCAGTTGCCCGAAGACCTCGTTGCCGACCTTGACGTCACGGGAGTGCGATCGCTGAGCGGTGGGGACACGGCCGCCGCGTATCGCCTGGACACCCCTGACGGGCCGTTGTTCGCCAAAACCATGCTCGACGCGCCGGCCGGTGTGCTCAAGTTGGAGGCGGCCGGCCTGGAAGCGCTCCGCGCGGCGGCACCGGCGGAGGTGTCCGTCCCCCGCGTGTTCCGCGTGAGCAATCAGGGTCTGGTCCTGGAATGGATCGACGAATCCAACGGCGCGGGCGGGTCCACGACCGAAGCCGAATGCGGCGGCGGCCTGGCCTGGATCCACCGCGCGGATGCGCCCCACTTCGGCGCCCTGGACCCCCAGCTGCCGCAGCGTATCGGCTCGTTCCCGGTGGATCTCTCACCCACCGACGACTGGGCCGATTTTCTCTTGCATCGCAGGATCGAACCGTTGCTACGCACGGCGGTCGACACGGGAAAACTGGACCCTGCGGCGTCGGACCTGTTGGCTGAACTGGCGCCCCGTGCGGCCGAACTGGCCGGGCCGGTCGAGCCGCCCAGTCTGCTGCACGGTGACCTGTGGGCCGGTAACAGGGTGATCGATGCCAACGGCCGCAACTGGCTGATCGACCCGTCCTCGTTCTACGGGCATCGTGAATACGACGTGGCCATGATGCTGCTGTTCGGCGGGTTCGGTGAAGCGTGCTTCACCGCCTACGACGAGGTCTACCCCCTGGCCGACGGTTGGCGCGAACGTGTCCCGTGGTACCAGGTGCCGCCGTTACTGGTGCACGCGATCCGTTTTGGTGGCGGCTACGGGAACGCCGTGCTGGATGCTCTGCAACGGGTGCGCTGAGGTGGAACCACCAGTCAGACATGCCTTCTCGCGTTGGACAGTTCACAGGCTTTTCAAGCATCATGGTGATCAACTTTTCTAATTCCTAGAATTTCGAGGTTCTTGATGGCTGAGTCGCGGTTCAGACCCGATGTCGTCAGCCCTCAAAGCCGCGAGCTGCGCCGCGTGGTGCGCGTCAATGACGACATCGGCTATCAGGTTCGCAGGATCATGGGTCTCAAGGAGACCGACTATCACGCGATGGCCATCTTGATGCGCCACCCCATGGGCCCCACCGAGCTGGCTCGCGCGCTTCACATCACCAGTGCGGCGGCCACGGCAGTGGTGGATCGATTGGTTCGGGCGGGGCACGCGGTGCGTGAGCCCCATCCCGATGACCGCCGCCGCATGATCATTCGGGCGGTGGACGCGTCCCGCGCCACGACCATGGAGCACGTGTACCCCATGATGAGCATGGTCGAGGAAGAACTGGAGAAGCTCGATGAGCGCGGGCGTGCCGCGGTCCTGTCATTTCTCACGGGAACCGCGGCCAGTATGGAGAGCTACCGCGACGAACTCCGGGATCGACCCACCCGGGCCGCGCAACCGGCGGATCCCGGGGAACCCCTGGCAACCGGGGAGGAGCGCGCATGAGCTCTTCACGGTTGACCGAAACCCATCAGCCTTTTCCCGTGCCACTGCGCGGCGGGGCGGTTGCCACCTCCGATCCCGGGTGGGACGACTTCTGCGTGGCGGTGACGGAAGAACTGGACGCCTATTTCGACGGCCTCAGGGGCACGATTCGATGCAGCCCCGGGTTTCCGGTATTGCGCTCGCGGATTCGTGAGCAGGTCACGGGCGGAAAATTGCTGCGACCGCGTCTGACACGCCTGGCCTGGCGGGCTTTCGATGGGCGCCCCGATCCCGAGATGTCTGGCGACGCCCGCATCGCCCCCGATCCCGAGTGTGTCCGCCTGGCGGCGTCCTTCGAGCTACTGCATGCCGCGCTTCTGGTGCACGACGATGTGGTCGACCGCGATCCCGTGCGTCGCGGGCGGCCCACGGTGGGGGAGCTCTACCGCAGGGACGCGCACAGTGTAGGGGCGCCCTCGGAGGAAGCCCAGCACCTGGGTGAGGCGGTCGCGATCATCGGCGGTGACCTGCTGCTGGCCGGAGCCCTCCAACTGGCCACCACGTGCACCACCGATCCGGTGCGCTCACGAGCCGTGTCCGCAGTGGTGTTCGATGCTGTGACCGCCTCGGCCGCCGGTGAGCTGGACGACGTGCTGCTGTCCATGCATCGCTACGGACAGCAGCACCCCGCCGTGCAGGACATCCTCAACATGGAGCGGCTCAAGACCGCCACCTACTCGTTCGAGGCCCCGCTCAGGGCCGGCGCGTTGCTGGCCGGCGCAAACCAGGAGGACGCCGCTCGCCTCGCGCGGGCGGGTTCGCGGATCGGCGTGGCCTACCAGGTGGTGGACGACGTTCTGGGAACCTTCGGGGACCCACGAGTGACCGGAAAATCCACCGAAGCGGACCTGCGCGAGGGCAAGGCCACCGTGCTCACGGCTCACGGGATGCAGGATGCCCACGCACGCGAAGCACTCGTTGAATTCGCCGCCGGAAACATCACGGTGGCGCAGGTCAAGGCGGCACTGGCACAAGCCGGGGCCGAGACCAGGGCCGTGAAACTGGCCGCAGAACTTGTGGCCGACGCCCAGGACGCACTGGAGCGGCTGCCGCTGCCGGACGCAGAACGCGCCGAGCTCAGTGCCATTTGTCATTACGTGCTGCATCGGAGGAAGTAAGTGACTCGACCCGAGGTATCTTCGCGCGCACCTCTGCCGCTGTACACCCGCACAGCCGCCGCGGCAGCGGGCCAGGTCATCGGGCGGTACTCCACATCCTTCTCCTGGGCGTGCCGCACACTGCCCCGCGAGTGCCGCCGGGACATTTCCAGCATTTACGCCCTGGTGCGGGTGGCCGATGAAGTGGTGGACGGCACCGCCTCTGCCGCCGGGCTGGCCACGGGTCCCGTGCGTGCGGCCCTGGACGAACTCGAAACCGAGGTGGAACGGGGCCTGACCAGCGGGTTCTCGACCAACCTGGTGGTCCACGCGTTCGCCGATGTCGCCCGCCGCCACGAATTCGGCCGTGAACTCACCGCGCCGTTCTTCGCGTCCATGCGCGCGGATCTGGACGTGTCCGAACACGACCCCGAGTCGCTGGAAACCTACATTTACGGTTCCGCGGAAGTCATTGGTCTCATGTGCCTGGAAGTGTTCATGGACCTGCCCGGCACGCGTGCTGACACCCCCGATCAGCGCGAGCTGCTGCGCGCGAGCGCACGCCGGCTGGGTGCCGCGTTCCAGAAGGTCAACTTCCTGCGGGATCTCGGTGCTGATCATGATCAACTGGGCCGCACGTACTTCCCGGACACGGACCCCGCCGAATTGGGCGAGGCCGAGAAAAACGAGTTGCTTGCCGATCTCCACGCGGACCTCGACGCCGCCGTACCCGGGATCCTCGCGCTCGACCGGCGTGCCCGCCGCGCGGTACTGCTCGCCCACGGCCTGTTCCACGAACTGGCTCGCAGGATCGCCGCGGTACCCGCGGCCACGTTGGCCCAACGGCGCATCAGCGTGCCCACCGCGGTAAAGACGCGCATTGCCACGCGCGTCCTCGCGGGATCCAGACGGGTGCCACGCTCCGATGCGGGCATTGGTTCCGGTGCCGGATCGCGAGGTGTTTCATGAGTCGCACGGTGGTGATCGGCGGCGGATTCGCGGGTCTGGCCACGGCCGGCCTGCTGGCCAAGGACGGCCACGACGTCCTGCTGCTCGAGCAACAAGAGATCCTCGGTGGGCGCTCGGGTCGCTGGTCCGCCCAGGGCTTCCGCTTCGACACCGGACCCAGCTGGTACCTCATGCCCGAGGTCATCGACCGGTGGTTCCGCCTCATGGGATCCGGCGCCGAGCAGGAACTGGACCTGCAGAAGCTGACCCCCGGCTACCGCACGTTCTTCGAACAGCACCGTGATTCGCACCCCGTGGACGTGGTGTCCGGGGAAGCGGAAGAACTTTTCGAGCACCTCGACCCGGGTTCCGGAACGGCGCTCAAGGAATATCTGCAGTCCGGTGCCGAGGTCTACGAGCTGGCCAAGAGGTACTTCCTGTACACCAACTTCACCAAGCCCTGGGAGCTCATGACTCCGGAGGTGCTCAAGAACCTGCCCCGGCTGGGCGCGCTGCTGAGCAACTCGATGGAGGGCTACATTGCCAAGCGGTTCCCCGACCCGCGCGAGCGGCAGGTCCTGGGCTACCCCGCGGTCTTCCTGGGCGCGGCCCCGGATTCCGCCCCGGCCATGTACCACCTGATGAGCCACCTGGATCTCACGGACGGAGTGCAGTATCCGCAGGGTGGGTTCGCCGCGCTCGTTGACGCCATGGAACGGCTCGTCCGCGAGGTCGGCGTGGACATCGTCACCGGCGCCACGGTCACCGGTATCGACGTGAGCTCGTCCGGTTTTGCGGTGCCACTCGGCCGACGACGCCGCGGCGCCGTCACCGGCGTACGGTACCGCCTGGCGGACGGAACCCGGGAGCGCGAGGCGGCGAGCGTCGTCGTCGGTGCGACCGACCTGCACCACCTACAAACTCAATTGCTCCCGCAGCCGTTCCGCGCACCCGAGTCGCGTTGGAAGCACCGCGACCCGGGACCCTCCGGTGTGCTCGTGTGCCTGGGCGTGCGCGGAAAGCTGCCCGAACTGGTCCACCACAACCTGCTGTTCACGGCGGATTGGCCGGACAACTTTGCGCGGATAGCGGAGGGCAGGGAACTCGCGGACGAGACGTCCATTTACGTGTGTATGACCTCCGCAACCGACCCGGGGGCCGCTCCGGACGGGGACGAGAACCTGTTCATCCTGGTCCCGGCACCGGCCGTGCCCGACTGGGGGCGGGGAGGGATCCACACGAGCGAGGTGAACCAGCCGGGCGCACCGCAGGTCGAAAAGGTGGCCGATGCCGCGGTGGCCCAGCTCGCCCGATGGGCAGGCATCGAAGACCTGGCGGAACGCATCGTGGTCCGCAGAACCTACGGCCCCGGTGATTTCGTGTCCACCGTCAACGCATGGCGCGGCTCTCTGCTCGGCCCCGGGCACACACTCGCGCAATCGGCGTTGTTCCGGCCGGGTGTGAGCGACGGGGGAGTCAAGGGGCTGTTCTACGCGGGTTCGTCCGTGCGGCCGGGAATCGGGGTGCCCATGTGTCTCATCTCGTCCGAAGTGGTGCTTGACGCGGTTCGGGAGACGGCGCCCGGGGGGCGCACCACCTGATGTACCTGTTGATGCTGCTCGTGTTCATTGGTTGCTACGCCCTGATCGACCGCCGCTGGGACCTCTATTTCTGGTCGGGTGCGCCGGTGCGAGCCTGGATCGTGCTGGTCGCCGGCGTGGCGTTCTTCCTCGCGTGGGACGTGGTGGCCATCTTCCACGGGCTCTTCTGGCACGGTGACAACTCGCTCACGCTGGGGATCTTCGTGGCACCCGAGCTTCCGATCGAAGAGGTCTTCTTCCTGGCGTTCCTGTGCTACCAAACCATGATCTACATCCTGGGCGCGCCCGTGCTGTGGCGGTGGTTGCGCTCGCGCTCGCCCGAGGGGGACCGCCCGTGACGTACTGGGACGTGAACTTCATCTTTCTGGGCTTTGCCGCCCTGGTGCTCGTGGTGGCGGTGCTGCTGCGCAGACCGGGCCCGCTGTTCTGGGGCGCGTTGGGCGCCTCGACCGTGCTGCTGTTCGTGCTCACGGCGGTGTTCGACAACCTGATGATCGCCGTGGGGATCATGACTTACACGGATCAGAACATTTCCGGGGTACAGGTGGGGCTGGCGCCACTCGAAGACTTCGCGTATCCCCTGGCCGGGGTGCTCCTACTACCGGCGCTGTGGCTACTCTTGGGTGGCCGGGTAGCGTCGGGGCGGGTGCCCGGAGGCATCTCGGACGACCGCGAGCCGGGCGCCCGCACGGGCGGCCGTACTGCACACGACAACCCGCGGGAGACGCGTGATTAGCAAACTGTTCTGGGCCTCCCGGCCGCTGAGCTGGGTCAACACCGCCTACCCGTTCGCGGCGGCGGTGCTGCTGACCGGGGGGCTGCCGTGGTGGCTCGTGGTGCTCGGAACAGTGTTCTTCCTGGTGCCCTACAACCTGGCGATGTACGGCATCAACGATGTGTTCGACTACGAATCCGACCTCCGCAATCCCCGCAAGGGCGGTGTGGAGGGCGCGGTGGTGGACAGGTCCGCGCGGCGCTCGGTGCTACTCGCGTCCTGTGTGGTGCCGGTCCCGTTCGTGGTGGTCCTGGTGGGCTGGGCGCTGGCCACCGGAAATCCGTGGTCGATCGCGGTGCTCGCCGTGTCCCTGTTCGCGGTGGTGGCCTACTCGTGGGCGGGGCTGCGGTTCAAGGAAAAGCCGTTCCTGGATGCGCTGACGTCCGCCACCCACTTCGTGTCCCCGGCGGTGTACGGACTCGTACTGGCCGGCGCGGACTTCACCCTGGGACTGTGGTCGCTGCTGGCCGGGTTCTTCCTGTGGGGCATGGCCTCGCAAATGTTCGGGGCCGTCCAGGACGTGGTTCCCGACCGTGAGGGCGGGTTGGCTTCCGTGGCCACGGTGCTCGGTGCCCGACCCACGGTGTGGGTTTCCGCTCTGCTGTATGCCGGCGCCGGGGTGTTGATGCTACTGACCGACTGGCCTGGGCAATTCGCGGCGTTGCTGGCAGTGCCGTACCTGGGGAACGTGCTGCGCTTCCGTTCCGTCACGGACGCCGATTCCGGCCGAGCCAATGCCGGGTGGAAGACCTTCTTGTGGCTGAACTACCTCACCGGTTTCTTGGTGACCATGCTGCTCATCTGGTGGGTGGCGGTCCAGTAGCACCGAGCCCCGCCATTTCATCCGGCCTTACTGCACAGTAGCCCCGCCTACCGTGCAGTAAGGCCGGATCATTTGGTTGGTCTGTCAAATTCGCGTGCGACTGCCCTTGACGGTTCATCGGTTTAGTGGTTAATTAGTGAAGTAATTAACCAGGGAACTAGAGGAGGTGCCATGACACCGAGACACGATGGTCGCCCGATCTTCATGGTCCTGGCTGACCAGATTGCGGACGACATCCTGCAGGGCAATTACCCGGTGGACTCGGCAGTGCCCTCCACCAACGAGCTGGCGGCGTTCTACCGCATCAACCCCGCAACCGCGGGAAAGGCGCTGGGACGGTTGGTCGACCAGGGAGTCCTGGCGCGGCGTCGTGGAATAGGAACGTTCGTGGCTGCCGACGGCCCCGAGATTTTGCGCGAGGAACGCCGCAAGGCGTTTAACGAAGACTTCATTCGCCCGGCCGTGGCCGAGGCGCAGCGACTGGGTTTGTCCCTCGACGACATGGTTGCGCTCATCAGAAAGGACACGCCATGAGTTCCCAAACTCTCCAGGCAGATCATCGAACGGGTACACCGTGGGACACGGGCCAGCAGGGCATCCGGATCAGAAACCTCAACAAGTCGTTCGGCAAGAAGCACGTGCTGAAGGACGTCACCGTGGATTTCGCTCCCCATCGGGTGCACGGGCTGCTCGGTGCGAACGGCGTGGGTAAGACCACGTTGATGTCGGTGATCCTGAATCACACGTTCCGCAGCTCCGGCGAAATTTTGATCGACGGTGAGGATCCGCGGGAGAACGCCAAGGTCCTGGAACGAACGTGTTTCATTCACGAGGACCAGAAGTTCCACGACGACGATACCCCCGCCTCGCTGCTGCGCATCCTCCCCACGTTCTACCCCAACTGGGATGCGCAGCTGGCTGAACGGTTGGCCTCACGGTTCCAGCTGCCCATGGGCACGCGCGCGGTGAAGCTCTCCCGTGGCCAGCGCAGCGCGTTGGTGATTGTGATTGCCCTGTCCTCGCGGGCTCCGTACACCTTCATGGATGAGCCGTACCTGGGTTTGGACCCCGGCCACCGGGCTTTGTTCTACGAGGAGTTCGCGCGGGCCATGGCGGAGCATCCGCGCACGGTCATTCTTTCCACCCACCTGATCGACGAGGTGTCGGACCTGCTCGAGAACGTGGTGATGCTGGAGGACGGGCGGGTAACCGTGGACGCGGACATCGATCACGCCAGGGACAGTGCGTTTGTGCTGCGAGGCCTTGAGCCCGTGGTTCGTGAACTGGCCGGTGGTCGCCGGATCCTTCGCGAGCACCGGCTGGGCAACATCCTCTCGGTCACCGTGGACGGCACCGCGACCGACGGCGATCACCGCCGCGCCCACGAGGCCAACGTGTCCGTGGAGCCGGTCACCTTGCAAGAACTTGTAGCCGCACGCGGTATGCGCGGGGCGGACAATGCAGATAGGGGCTTGTGATGCAGTACGTACGGAGAAACCTCGCGCTCTACCTGACCAACAGGGTCAACTCGTTCGTGATCGCTCCGGCGATCCTGCTGATGGTGGCCGTGATCATGATCCTCATCGGGTTGATCATCGGCATTCGCACCGGTCTGCCGCTGCCGCCAGAGGTCAGCGAGGGGTTCAAATACAACCAGGCCGTCTTCTGGGCGATCCCCGGCTTCCTGATCTCCCACGGCGCCCTGACCGCCAATCGCGGTTTTGCCGGGTCGCTGGCCTTCGGCAGCACCCGTCACAACTTCTGGGCCGGAACCGCACTGGGGTTCATGGTCACGTCGTTGATCGTCGTGGCCGTGGGGCTCGTCTTGCTGGCCATTGAAGCCGCGACCGGTTACGGCGTGGGTATCAGCTACTTGACCGTGACGGCCATGGACAACGGCAACCCGCTGATCGTTGCGATCTCCCTGTTCCTCATGTGCCTCATGAGCTTGTTCGCGGGCATGGGTTTCGGCGGTATCTACCGCGCGGCCGGAGTCATCTGGACGGTGATTTCCGTGGTGACTGTGGTGCTACTGCTTCTCGGCCTGCTCGCCGCCGTCGTGGCGTGGCCTGACTTCTGGTTCGAGCTCGCGGCCGAACTCGGTCGCTGGACCATCCCGCTGGGCCTACTGATCGTCACAGCGGTGGCGGCCGTTGCCAGCCGCACCGTGGTGAGGTTCGCGGAGATCTGACCGGCTGCTCATGGCCCGGCGCCCGCGAGCCATTTCGTCCGGCCTTACTGCACAGTAGGATCACCTACCCCGCAGTAAGGCCGGATCACATGGCGTTCGGGTTCGGTTCACGCCGCTCAGGGGGCGACGAGCTGGCATCATGGGAGCCATGAGCCGTTCCGCATTCACCACGCACACCGCACACGTCAACGACATCGACCTCGCCTACACGGACGAGGGCCAGGGCGCCCCGCTCGTGCTGTTGCACGGTCACGCCTACGACCGTTCCATGTGGGACCGTCAGGTCTCGGCCTTCAGCGAGCAGGATTGGCGCGTGGTCGCCCCGGACATGCGCGGATTCGGGGAATCGGAGGTCACCCCCGGGATCGTGTACACCGAGGAATTCGTGGCGGATGTGATCGGGCTGCTCGACGAGCTGCAGATCCAACGGGCGGTGCTGTTGGGCTTCTCGATGGCCGGGCAAGTGGCCATGCAAGTGGCCGAATCCCACCCGGAGCGCTTAAGCGCCCTGATCATCAATGACACGGTGCCGCAGGCGGAGGACGCGGCGGGGCGGCGGCGTCGTCACGTGGCCGCCGACGCAATCGTGAGCGGCGGCATGGACGCCTACGGCGAGGCCGTGCTGCCCAAGATGATCTGGGAGGAGAACGTGGAGCGGCTGCCCGAGGTGGCCAGGACCGTGCTCGAGATGATCCAGGCAGCTCCGCTCGAGGGTGCCACCGCGGCGATGCGTGGCCGCGCCGAACGCAACGACTTTGTGGAGACACTCAAGGCTTTCGACAAGCCCGCTCTGGTCATCGCCGGCGACCATGACGCCTTCGACGGGGGCGCAGCCCAGCGGATGACCGAGATGCTGCCCCACGGCGAGTTGGCCGTGATCAGCAACAGCGGTCACACGCCCAACATGGAGAACCCTGCCGAGTTCGACGCCGCTCTGGGCGCCTTCCTGGGCAAGCTCGTCTGAGCCCTATTTGTGCCAGGCGTCGGCCAGCAGCTGCATGCCCTTGAGGACGTCTTCCTGGCGGGTGGCCGCGGGGGAGATCATCAGTTCATCGGCATCTGCGTTCCGGGCGAAACCCTCGAGGTAGTCGACCACGGTCTCCGGGGTGCCCGCGGCGGTGTATTTCAACATGTGAAGGACCTGCTGCGCGGCAGGGGAGGCCATGACCATGTCCATCTCCTCCTCGGTGAACTCCCGGCCGCGGCCCACCATGCTGCGCACCCGGGCGCGCTGGGTGGCTTCGAGCTGTCGGGCGGCGTCCTGGGGATCCTCGGAGACAATCACGTTGACCGCGGCGATCACGTACGGTTCGGCCAGCTGGTCGGAAGGCTGGAACTGGGTGCGGTAGGTGTTAACCGCGTCCACTAGGGCATCCGGAGCAAAGTGTGATGCGAAGCCGTACGTCAGCCCGTAGGAGGCGGCCAACTGCGCACCGAACAGGGACGAACCCAAAATGGTCAGCGGAACGTTGGTGTTCGCACCCGGCATGGCGGCAACACCGGGGATGCGCGAGTTGCCGGTCAAGTAACCCTGCAGCTCCTTGACGTCCTGCGGGAAGCTCTCCGCGGACTGCGGGGTGCGCCGCAGTGCCTGCAGCGTCCGCGGATCGGTGCCGGGAGCGCGCCCCAGGCCCAGGTCGATTCGCCCTGGGTAGAGCTCGGCCAAGGTCCCGAACTGCTCGGCGATCGTCAGGGGCGAGTGGTTGGGGAGCATGACGCCGCCGGCACCCAGCCGAATCGACTCCGTCTGGGACGCAATGTGTGAGATCAAAACGGCCGGCGCGGAGGACGCAATGGTGGGCATGTTGTGGTGCTCCGCGTACCACACGCGCGTGTAACCGAGCCGCTCGGCCTCCCGGGCGAGCATCACGGAATCCGCGAAGCTTTCTCCCACGGACTGATTCTTGCGGACGGTAGCGAAGTCAATGACGGACAGCGGTTGACGCACGAAATTCCTCTTCTGGTCGAAAATGGTTTCTACGGTAAATAACGGTGCGCGGGGCGGCATAATTCCCGAGGTCTTAGAGGCGCTTATGGCTGTCGGTGGTGCTGCGTACGGTGGGGGCATGACCGAGTTCGAGGTCAACGAACTGTTCTCCGTACCGCGCGAGCGCCAGGAACCGGCACCCGGCGCGGTGCACATCCCTGACTGGCTGGACCCCGAACGACAGGCCCAGCTGGTGACCCAGTGCCGCGTGTGGGTCAGGGAATCCCCCATGCGTCACCAGGTCATGCCCGGAGGTGGGCGGATGTCCGTGCAGTCCGTGATGCTGGGCCGCAATTGGCGGCCCTATCGTTACGGCGCGAGTGGCGGTCCGAGGGTTCAAGACCTTCCGGAGTGGCTCGTGCACATGGGGCAGCAGGCGGCCGCGGACGCGTACGGCGAGCTGAGCGAGATGGCGCTGAACTTCGAACCGGATTCCGCCCTGATCAACTACTACGACTCGCAGGCCCATATGGGCATGCACCAGGACAAGGACGAGTACTCGGCGGCACCCATCGTGTCCTTGTCCCTGGGGGACACATGCGTGTTCCGCTTCGGCAATACGGAGACCCGCACCGCGCCCTATCAGGACATCGAACTGCGTTCCGGGGATCTGTTCGTGTTCGGCGGACCCTCGCGCTACGCGTTTCACGGAGTGCCCAAGGTGTATCCGGGGACCGGTGGGCCCCAGTTGGGCATGAAGCACGGCGGCAGGCTCAACATCACGCTGCGCATGACCGGCGGACAGACGTAGTGGGCCACCGGCGTGGCCAGTGTGACCGGCTGCGAGGCTGGTCCTGCGCGGCGTCGGCTGCCGAAATGCCAGACTGAGCGCATGGACTTTGAGGCAGTGGACCCGGAACCCACCGATGAACAAGTGGACCGCTACCGCATGCTCGCGGGCGATCACGCGGCCGGCGTGGGAGTAGTGTGTTCGCGCCACAGGGGCAAGGATCACGCCGCCACGGTCACCGCGTTCGCGGACGTCTCCTACGAGCCGCCCACCATGCTCGTGTGTCTCTACGACATGGGTCGGATCTGCGAGGCGGTAGAAACATCGGGGGTGTGGACCCTGAGCCTGCTGAACTCGTCCCAACGGTCGGTGGCCAACTGGCTGGCCAGCCCCGGCAACCCCGTGGACGGCCTGCTCGATTCGGTGCCGTTTCATCGCACGGAGGGTTCCGGGACTCCCGTGCTGGATGGATCCCTGGCCTGGTTCGAGCTCGAAACGGTGTCCGTGCACACGGCGGCCACGCATCAGGTGTTCGTGGGCAAGGTGACTGCCATGGGGCGGGCCGAGGGTTCCAGCAACGCGGACGCACCGCTCGTGCATTTCGCCAAGGAATACCGTTCGTTGCGGTAACCGGCTGCCGGGCGGTCTCGCTGACACGGTGAACTCGGGTGAATGTGACGGACTGTTGCGCGGCCGGGTGAACAAATCCGGCGCGGCCTGGAATTGTGGACAGCGGCCCCCCGTTACAGCTACCACGCGCCTCACAGTGACTGAGGCCGTCCACCACGTCCACCCTCGGAAGGACTAGCCATGACAGATCAGCCTCGCAACGCAGCAACCGGCGCTTCGCAGCCCGGCGCGGACACCGCTGATCACATGTCGCCGGACCGGCACGAGCGCGCCCTGGACACCGTGCCCGCCAGCGGCCGAGAAGCGGAGCACGCCTCGGCCGAGGTCGCGGATTTCGTGGCACCCACGGACAATCTGGCCGAGGACGAGAACCTCATCAACGGGTTCAAGGCGGCCTTCGGGCAGCATCCCGCGGGGATCGCCATCATCACCGTGGCGGGACCGGAAGGCCCGGTGGGCCTCACGGCGTCGTCGGTGTCCTCGATTTCCGCGCAGCCACCCATCTTGGGATTCTCTCTGCAGGCCCAGCGCGGTTCGGCCGCCATCGTGGCCGACGCCAAATCCTTCCTGGTGCACTTCCTCGACTCGGACAACGTGGACCTGGCCCGCGCGTTCTCGATTTCCGGCGCGCCGCGCTTCGGTGAGGACATGCCGTGGGAGCAGTTACCCACGGGAGAGCCCCGTCTGCTGGGGGTGCGCCGCGTGCTGCGCGCCGTGCCGCTGGCCCGGGTCAAGGCCGGCTCCGCACTGGTTTTCAACGCCGCCGTGGTGGAGAATGTGGGCGATGAAGGCTCGGGCAAACCCCTGGTGTATCACCAGCGGCAGTTCCACGGGCTCAGCCCGCGGTCCGTGATCGACTACCACATCTGAGTGCGGGGCCCGCGAACGAGGGAAGAGACGCCCCATGAGCAATGTAGAACCGGACCCCTCCGAACAGCTGTGCGGTGAGGACGAGCCCGCCCGGGGTCTCGAGATCATCGACCCCCGGGAGGTTCCGCTGGGTGGACCGCGCGCCATGCAGGTGCGCCGCACCCTGCCCGCGCGCGGCCGCACCATGATCGGCCCGTGGTGTTTCGTGGACCATTACGGCCCCGATGATGTGTCCGAGACCGGTGGCATGAACGTGCCACCGCACCCACACACCGGGTTGCAGACCGTGTCCTGGCTGTTCACGGGCCGCATCGACCATGAGGATTCGGCCGGTCACAGGGCCACCGTGACTCCCGGCAGCCTCAACCTGATGACCGCCGGACGCGGGATCAGTCATACCGAGTACTCCACGGCGGACACCACCGTGCTGCACGGGACACAGCTGTGGTTGGCGCTGCCGAACGACTCCCGCGACACGGATCCCGGGTTCGAGGCGTACACCCCCGAGCCGCTGAGTGGCGAGGATTGGGATCTGCGCGTATTCCTGGGCGAATTCGCCGGGCAGCGCTCGCCGGTGCATTCTGTCCACCCCGTGCTGGGGGCTGAGCTCGTGGTGGACGCCACCGAGCACACCGTGGAGGTCGAATTCGACCTGTCCGAGGACTTCGAGCACGGGGTGCTGTTGGACGAGGGGAAGACCTTGATCCGGGTGGATCCCGATGGCGGAGGACCCAGGGGTGTCCTCAAGACCGCTCAGTTGGCACACATTGCCGCCGGTGCGCGCACCCTGAAACTCCGCGTTCCCCAGGGTGAGCAAGTGATCCTCTTGATCCTGGGCGGCACCCCATTCGGCGAACAAATCACCATGTGGTGGAACTTCGTGGGCCGCTCCCACGACGAAATCGTCGCCCACCGCGACGCCTGGCAGGCCACGATCGGCGCCGACGACGCCCCGCCCGCCGCCGATCCGCACGGCCGGTTCCCGAGCGTGGTCGCCGATTCCCACAACGACGGCGCCCTCCCGGCACCCACGTTGCCCAACGTGCGGCTCAGGCCCAGGCCGTAGGGCGGTGTGAAGCCTCTGAGAACCCGAGCCGACGTCGGATCGGGTTCTCCTATGACACGGGTCACATAAATAGTTTCCGAAGAATTAATTGACATCTCAATACAGGCGAGTAAAGTAGTTTCCGAAGCAAGCAGTTGTTCCCCGCAATCGAACCGGGGAGCGCCACATTCTTGAAGGAGAAACTCATGAGCAACCTCAACGGCATGACCACCGGCACCTGGACCCTGGACCCCGCCCACAGCGAGATCGGCTTCAGCGTTCGCCACGCTGGCATCTCCAAGGTGCGCGGCCAGTTCACGGACGTCGCCGGCCAGCTCAACGTGGCCGAGGACGCCGCGCAGTCCACCGGCGAGATCGTGGTGGGCATGGCTTCCGTGGACACCAAGAACGAGACTCGTGACAACCACGTCCGTTCCGAGGAGTTCTTCGACGTGGCCAACCACCCGGAGATGACCTACAAGGTCACCGGCCTGAACCTCACCGACGGTGAGGGCACCGTGTCCGGCGAACTGACCCTGCGCGGCGTGACCAAGCCGGTCGAGCTGGACACGGAATTCAACGGAGTGGCCGTGGATGCCTTCGGCGTGACCCGTGCCGGCTTCACCGCGTCCACCTCGATCTCCCGCAAGGAGTTCAACGTGACCTGGAACGCTGCTCTCGAGGCCGGTGGTGTGATGGTCTCCGACAAGGTCAACATTGACCTGGATGTCGAGTTCACCGCTCCCGAAGCCAACTGATCCCACGCGTGCGCTCACGGCGCGGACCAGGGAGAGGGTCAGCGCAGTGACTGCACGATGAAGTACAGCAGGGGCACCAGAACAAGTCCGAGCAGGGCAATACGCCTTAACCGCACTTCCATGCGGGCGGCATTGAGCCGGTGCTTGTTCCCTCCGGTGTCCTTACTGTCTTCAATGAGCGGGGCTGTCCCGGTCGCAGAATCCTGCGGCCGGGACTTTTGCGTATCCGCGGCCCGGCCCGCATCCGGTGCGCTGTTCCCGTGGTGCGGGGAATCCCCGGGATGCATGGGGTCAGGTTCCGGATCCGGTTGCCGCAATGGCGTGGCCACGGTGTGCCTCCTGGGCTGAGAGAGCTCTGAGTGGATGAGTGCGGGTCAGCGCCATCTGGTGGTCATGATCAGCCCCGTCATCATGAAGACCAAGCCGATGACCAGGTTCCACACATTGATCCCAGGGATGGGCAGGGTGCCCTGGAACAGGTAGTAGGTGATGATCCACAGCAGGCCCACGATCATGAAGCCGATCATCACCACCTTGTACCACATGGGGGTCGGCTGCGGTTCGCCCGTGCGGTCCCGCTTGGCGGCCTTGCGCAGGGCCTTCTTGTTCTTGGAGCCGGCTTGCTTTTCAGCGCCGTCCGCGGTGGCAGAGGTGGAACCACCGTTGCCGTTGGCAAGGGACTCCTGGAAGGCCTCCGCATGTCGATTACGGGGGAGGTTTTGGGCGGCCAGTTCGGTCAGCTGGCGATCCTTGTCCGTGATCGCGTACTTCTCATGGGATTCCAGGGACTCGCGGGACTTACCGAATCGCTTCTTGGGCTGGGACACTACTGATCATTCCTCCTGCTGCGTGGGACTCACGGGGCGGGCCCGCCACGGTACGCATTGCGAGCTTGGGACGCCTGAGCGTGAAACCGGCGTTCAGTCTATCCGCTCGAGCGGGCGTAGACTTGCGCGATAGTTCCGTCTTATCTCTTGTGCGTCTAGGAGTAGTTTCGTGTCCGTGAAGATTCTCGTGGTGGATAACTACGACAGCTTTGTCTACACCTTGGTGGGGTACCTCCAGCAGCTCGGTGCAGAAACCACGGTGATCCGCAACGACGATCTCGATGTTGCCGCGGTGACCGCCTTGGCCGGCGAGCACCAGGGCGTCTTGCTGTCCCCGGGTCCCGGTGCGCCGGGGGATTCCGGTGTGTGCCCCGACCTGATCCGGTGGGCTGAGCAGACCAAAACTCCGCTGTTGGGTGTGTGCCTGGGTCACCAGGTCTTGGGTGAGGTGTACGGCGCCCGCGTGGGCCACGCTCAGCAGCTGATGCACGGTAAGACCTCCCAGTTGGTCCATCACGGCACGAGCGTGTTCGCCTCCGTTCCGTCACCCTTCACGGCCACGCGTTATCACTCGCTCGCCGTGGACACGGCCACGGTCCCCGACTGCCTCGAGGTCACGGCGACTACCGAGGACGGCCAGGTGGTCATGGGGCTCAAACACCGCTCCGCGCCGTTGCACGGTGTCCAGTTCCACCCCGAGTCCGTGCTGACCGGGGGTGGCTACCTCATGTTGGGCACGTGGCTCGAAGAGGTCGGCCAGGAGGGCGCCGCGGCGGCGGCCGCGGGACTGTCTCCGCTCATCACCGCCTGAGGTCAGCGCCGATCTAACCCTGGGACCGGGACGGGGAGGGCGAAGCATTCTGCCCGTCACCGTCCGATTCGGGCCCGGTGGACGGCGTGGGATCTTGGGTCGGCTCGTCACTGGGCTCCGGCGTTGCAGTGGGTGACGGTGTGACCTCACGCGCTATTGTCAGCGTGATCGTGGAACCCTGGGCCACTGCGGAACCGGCCGGAGCCGATTGTTCGAGCACGGTGCCCGTGGACTCCTCCTCGGAATCCCGCACCGCGATGTTGTAATTCAGCCGTACGTCGTCCGCGCGTAGCGCATCCTGGGCCTCGGTGCGGGACATCCCGACCACGTCCGGCACGGTCACCCGGCCGGTCGAGACCTGCAACTGCACGGCGCTGTCCTTCTCGACCGTGGTGCCGCCGGCGGGATCGGTGGACAAGACCACGTTCTCCGGCACGGTTGCGCTGTTGACGGTGCTGACCGCTCCCACGCTCAGACCGGCTTCGCGTAACGCATTGCGGGCATTGTCCAGGCTCTGACCCACCAGGGTATTGGGGACATCCACGGTGGCGGGACCGTCCGATACCGTCACGGCCACGCCGGAACCCGCCTCCACCTGACTGCCCGCAGACGGATCCATGGTGATCACGTGCCGTTCCGGCACGGAATCACTGTTCTCGGTGCTGAACGTGGGCTCGAGTTGCGCATCGCGCAGCGTGTTCTCCGCGGTGGTGCGGTCCATTCCCTCGACCTGCGGTACGGAGACCATGGCCGGTTGTTGCGCTTGTTGCTCCTGCCACCACTGCACACCCATGACCCCGGCGATCCCGAGCCCGGTGAGCAGCAGAACCGCGAGAACTGCGGGCAGAATCCAGCGGCCGCGGCGCTTGTCATGGCGCGCGGCCGGATCCGCGGCTGCCGAGCCGACACGGCCCCCGGTGTCCTCGTCCGGGTCCAGGCCGTAGTGCGCGGACGCGTCATCCGTGTAGGCAGCGTGTTCGGCGGTTTCGCTCCGGCCGGCGGCGACCACGGCACCGGTGCCGACCCCCGCGCCCACCGCGGGCAGCGCCTTGGTATTGGAATCCATGGTCTTGGTCGTATCCAGGGCCTGCGTGGCTTCGAGATCGTCCGGTAACTGCGCGAGAACGGTGCGCAGGGCGCGGCGCATCTGCGCGGCATCGGAGAAGCGGTAATCCCGGTCCTTGGCCAGCGCCTTCTCCATGAACCGGTCCACGGACTGGGGCAGCTGGGGGTTCAGGGCCGACGGCGCGGGAGGCGCGTCCCGCACATGCTGCGCCGCGATGGCCACCGAGGATTCGCCCACGAACGGGGCGCGACCGGTGAGCATCTCGAACAGGACACAGGCGGCGGAGTAGAGGTCGGAGCGAGCATCCACCGCGACGCCGCGGGCTTGCTCCGGAGAGAGGTACTGGGCGGTTCCGAGGACGGCCTGA
The DNA here is from genome assembly GCF_014698015.1 of Kocuria sp. cx-455. Classification (GTDB taxonomy): domain Bacteria; phylum Actinomycetota; class Actinomycetes; order Actinomycetales; family Micrococcaceae; genus Kocuria. Next base: position 231,619 of record NZ_JACXBS010000007.1, on the reverse strand, counting down.
GACTGCGTGAGGGCGGCCTGCGTGTCTTCCACGGCGCGCGCGATACCGAAGTCCATGACCTTGACGGCGCCGTCCGGGGTGACCTTCACATTGGCCGGTTTGATGTCACGGTGCACGATACCGGCGCGGTGGCTGAATGACAGCGCGTCGAGAATGCCCAGCATGTACTCAATGGCCTGATCGGGTTCAATGCCCTTACCGTGAATCAGCTCGCGCAGGGTCTGGCCGGGAACGTACTCCATCACGATGTACGGCCTCGTGACACCATCGGGGCTCTGGGGCGTGATCTCGCCCGTGTCGTAAATGGAGACGATCGTGTGGTGATTGAGCGAGGCCACGGCCTGGGCCTCGCGCTGAAAACGCTCGTGGAACGTATCATCCGCGGCGAGCTCGGGTCGCAATACCTTGATGGCTACGAGACGCCCCAGACGGACGTCCTCACCCAGGTGCACGGTGGCCATGCCACCGCGTCCAATGACCTCACCGACCTTGTACCGCTCGTTGATCAGGTCAGGCATCGCGGGCATTCCCATGTCCGATCACCCCTCGGTACCGGATCCTTGGGCGGTGCCGCCGCTATCCTGTTGATTCTGGGCAGCATCGGTTCCTGATGCCTCGCCCACGCTCTGCAGCTGGCCATTGGCGGGCGACGACGCCGCGGCGTCGGGATCTGCCACGGCCTCTGGGGTGGCCGCCGCCTCGGGCGCGCCGGTTGCACCGGGAGCCTGCGTGGACTCATTGCCCGGTTGCGGTGCCTGTGTCTGGGCGGGCTCGGGGCTCTGTGTGGCCGGGGAATCCTGTGTGGGAGCCTGCGAATTCTGCTGAGTGCCGCCGTTGTTGCTGTCCTCGGATGACCACGCGACGTACAGGATCACGGTGGAACCCACCGCGACCTCGGTGCCGGCCTCGGGGTCCGAGGAGATCACGGTGCCGGCTGCGCGACCGCTGCCCTGTTGCAGCCGTTTGTCCACGTTCACACCGAGCTGGGCGATCTTATTGGCGATTTCATCCCCGTCCTCACCCACGATGCTGGCCGGGAGCGTGACCATGTCCGTGTCGGGGCTGGCGGTGGAGGAGGTCACCGTGCCCTGCGGGGCCTGATTCTCATCGCCACGATTGCCCAGTGCCCACAGGCCGAAAATCAGCCCGCCCAACAGGAGCACCACCAGGGCGAGCAGCCACGGCCACGCGGTTCTGCGGCGCCCGTTCGACTCGGAGCCGCCCTTGCTCGAACCGTGGGAAGGGTCCACGGCATCGAACTGGGCGGTCGAGGGGTGGGCACTGTACTGGGGATCCGGCCTGTTGGCGGCGGCTGCGGAACCGACGACCGCCGGTGCGGCGGCCGAACCCGTGGAACGCGGCATGGCCCGGGTGTGATCGCCCTTGACCGGAGACATCGCCTCGGTGGGCTGGTCATTGTCCTGCTGGTCGGGCAGCAACGCCGCCATTCCCGGAACCATGGCCACAGCGGACTTGACGTCATTGCGGCGCAACGCATCCACCGCGTTGGCCAACTTGCCGGCGTTCTCCGGACGGTCCTGCGGATCTTTGGCAAGCATGGACATGATCAGGGCCCGCACCGGCTCCGGAATACTGTCCGGCAGCGGCGGCGGCGAGTCATTGACCTGCGCCAGGGCAATGGCAATCTGGGACTCGCCCGTGAACGGACGTTTCCCGGCGAGCAATTCGTAGCCGATGATCCCCAACGAGTAGATGTCCGAGGAACCCGTGGCGGTCTGGCCGGTGGCCTGCTCAGGAGCCAGGTATTGGGCCGTGCCCATGACCTGGCCCGTGGCCGTGAGGGGGACCTGGTCGGCCAGCCGGGCAATGCCGAAGTCCGTGACCTTGACCCGGTTGTCCGGGGTGATGATCAAGTTGCCCGGCTTCACGTCACGGTGCACCAGCCCCTGCGCATGCGCGGCAGCAAGGGCACGGGCCGTTTGACCGATGTAGTTGAGTACGGTGTCCGGTTCGAGCGACTTCTTGCGATCGATCACATTGGACAGCGGATCGCCGGGAACCAATTCCATGACCAGGAACGCGGAACCCTCATCCTCCCCGTAGTCGAAGACATTGGCTACGCCGGGGTGGTTGAGCAACGCGGTGTGACGTGCCTCGGCGCGGAACCGTTGCAGGAAGGTCGGGTCACCGTTGTACTCGTCCTTGAGGATCTTGACGGCCACGATGCGGCCCAGGACTTGGTCCTTGGCTTTCCAGACCTCTCCCATACCGCCAATGGCGATACGTTCTGTGAGTGCGTAGCGCCCGCCCAGAATGGTGTTCGACGATGGTCTCACTGGTTCAACACCGCCTCAAAGAGTTGCTTGGCGCTCGGACTGGTCAACTGTGCACCGGTGGTCACGTCGACATCCTCGATGACCACCGCCACCGCAATCTGGGGGTCGTTTGCGGGCGCAAAACCAGTGAACCACGAGTCGTTCAATCCCGCTTCGGATCCGATCTCCGCCGTGCCCGTTTTGCCGCCGACCTCCACACCGGGAACCGAGGCACCGTTGGCGATCCCTTCGTCCACGACCTTCACCATCAGGTCCTTGACGGTCTGCGCGGTCTCCGGATCGGTGGAGCGGCGCAACTGTTCGGCCTCGAACTCCTGGATCACGGACAGGTCTGACGAACGCACCGTCTTCACCAGCTGCGGTTTCATCATCACGCCGTCGTTGGCGATCGCCGCGGACATCATGGCCACCTGCAGGGGAGTGGTGCGCACGTCGTACTGGCCGATGGAGGACAGGGCGAGCTGAGAGTCATTCATGTCCTCCGGGAAGATTGAGGGAGTCACCTGGAGCGGAATGGACAGGTCCTGCCCGTACCCGAAATTCTCCGCGGTGTCGCGGATGGCATCCTGCCCGAGGTCCATCGCGATCGAGGCGAACGGCGTGTTGCAGGACTGTTCGAGCGCGAACTCCAGATCAACCTCGGTGCGGGCAGCGCAGCCACCGCCGCGGTAGTTGGGCAGGGTCACGGTGGTGCCGGGCAGCGGAAGTTCTGCCGGGTTGGGCAGCGTGGAGTCGGTGTCGTACTGGCCGGATTCCAGGGCCGCCACGGTGTCGATGATCTTGAACGTGGAGCCCGGTGAGTACAGGTCACCGGCGATCGCCCGATTCTCCAGCGGCTTGTCCTCGTCGCTGTTGAGCTCCTCGGCGGCGGCCACTACCTCATCCGTATTGTGCGAGGCCAACCGATTGGCATCGTAATTGGGACTGGAGGCCATCGCGAGAATCTCCCCGGTCTGTGGGTTCACGGCAACGATCGAACCCTTGTGGCCTTCGAGCAGGTCGTGTGCCAGTTGCTGGAGTTCGGGGTCCAGGGTGAGTTCAACGGAGGCACCGCTCGGCTGGTCACCGGAGAACATGGACACCACGCGGTTGTAGAACTGCTCGTCGGAGGCGCCGGAGAGCTGTTCACCCATGGCCGCCTCAAGACCGGTGGCGCCGTACACCAGCGAGAAGTACCCCGTCAGGTGTGCGTACAGGGGAGAACTTTCATAGACGCGCTGGTGTTCGAAATCGTCCTGGGAGGGTACCGACTTCGCGATTTCTACGCCGTCCACCAGGATGGATCCCCGGTCGGATCCGAACTGATCGTACAGTGCCCGGTTGTTCCACGGGTTGGCCTCGAGTGTTTTGGCAGCGAAGAACTGAACGTAGGTCAAGGCCAGGAGAAGGACCACCACGATGGCCACGGATGCGAACCAGATTCTGCGGATGGCTGTGTTCACGGTCTTCCTCCTTCCGGTGTCGAATCGGTTGGGTCGGGGGACGGGGAGCCGGAGCGGCCCCTGATCCGAGAAATGGCTTCGGTGGCGGTACCGGCGTCTTCGGAGGCGTCGCGTGTGCCGGCCACGGAGGACGAGAGCTCGGTGGTGGGCTCGGGATCCACGGTTTCATTGTTAGTGCCCCGGCCCTCGCGAGTTGCTTTCGTATGGGCTTGGAGCTCCGCGTAATCCTCGTCCGTGGCGGGACCGGTCAGGGTTGGGCGGCGGGCCGTGTGCGAGATGGCCAACAGAATCGCCGCGATGATCCAGTTGGACACCAGTGACGAGCCACCCGCGGACATGAACGGGGTGGTCAAACCCGTCAGCGGCAACAACCGCGTCACACCCCCGATGACTACGAGCAACTGAATGATCATGAGCGCGGACAATCCCGCGGCCAACAACTTGCCGAACGCGTCGAAAGTGCCCAGGGCAGCGCGCATACCGCGGGTTGCGAACAACAGGAACAATGACAGGATCGCGCCCAGCCCGATCAGCCCGAGCTCTTCGCCGAACGCCGTGATGATCATGTCCGAATTGGCATACGACACCAGGTCCGGCCGCCCTTGGCCCAGCCCCTGGCCGAACAATCCGCCAGAGGCCAGGCCGAACAGGCCCTGCACGATTTGCCCGGATCCGCCCAGGGGGCGGTTGTAGACCTCGGGTTCGAAAGCGTTCAACCACGAGTCCAGGCGCTGGCTCACGTGGGAGAAAATCCGGCTTGCGACGAAACCGCCCACGAGCATCAGGGCCACGCCCAGCACGATCCAGGTCGCGCGGCCGGTGGCCAGGTAGATCATGACCAGGAACAGTCCGAAGAAGAGAATGGCGGTACCCAGGTCCCGTTGCAGTACCAGCACGCCGATGGCGATCACCCACGCCGCGAGCATGGGGGCGGTGTCCTTGAAACGCGGCAACCGGACCGGGCCGATCTTGTGCCCGGCCAACAGGATCAGGTCACGGTTGGTGGACAGGTAACCGGCAAAGAAGATGGCCAGCGTGATCTTGGCGATCTCACCGGGCTGGAAGGTGCGCCCGGCAATCGAGATCCACAGGCGAGCGCCGTTGATCTCCACACCCAGGCCCGGGACCATGGGCAACAGCAGCAGCAGTGCGGACAACAAGAGACTGATGTAGGTGATCTTGCGGAGCAGGCGGTGGTCCTTGAGCAACCACAACACGACGCATGCGACCACCATTGCCAGCCCGGTCCAGATCACCTGGGTGTCCGAGGCGGTCTGTCCCGTGGACAGGTCAATGCGGTGGATCATGGCCAGACCCAGGCCGTTGAGCGTCACGGCAATGGGCAGCAGGTAGGGATCCGCGTGGCGGGCGCGAATCCACAGCACCACGTGAATGAGTAGGCCGCCGCCTGCCAGGACCGCTCCACTGGTGATAATGCGGGTCGGATCCTCGACCAGGCGATCCGGGTCGACCAGAATGTTCGCGCCGATCCCGATGACAAGGGCCACGATCAGCAGCAGGAATTCAGTGATGCGCCGGGGCTTGGGAATTATTTTCTCCCCGGGTGCTTGGGTGGGGGCGTTCATTGCCGCACTGCTCACGAGGCATCACCACCGTTGTTGGGGCTGGCGGAGGGCGAGCTCGTGTCCTCAGGCGTGGGCGTGATGACCGTGACCCGGCCGGTGGGTTGCGGGTTGGGTTCGTCGCCGTTGGAGGAAACCAGCTCGTCGACGATGCGCTCGGCTTCTTGGTGGCTGCCCGCGGGAATGGTTCCCCGCACCCGCTCCTGCACGTAATTGGGCAGGCTGTCCACGTCCACCGTGGTGGTGCTGTCCAATTCGCTCAGACTGATGGGCCCCAGGCTCTGGGAGACGCCGTTGTAGATGGCCACCTTCCCGTTGTTCTCGCCCACGTAGTACTGCGAGGACGTCCAGGACTTCGCGGCCCAGCCGCCCAGCAACAGGGCGAGGGCGGCCAGTCCCAGGAGCCCGATGACCAGCGCACGACGCCGCTTGCCCCCCTTGCGTTGCTTCCGCTCGCCGAACAATGCATTGCGGACCTCGTCCGGATCCGACGGGACGTCCAACGTGGAGGTGCGCAGCATGGTCGCGCGGCGGCGCGCCACGGAATCCGTGACCGTGGGGATCCTTCCGGTCTGGGTGGCATTGGCCGCCGCGCCCACGAGCAGGTGGGGCCGTTCGGCGAGGTCTCTGCGCAGCTCCGCGGCGGACGACTCCTTGCTCGCCTCTGGGCCCTCCTCGGGGGTGTGATGACCGTCCGAGTAGCCGGCACCGGCCACGGGCGAGTCCAAGCTTGCGTTCCACAGATCCTCGTCGGCCAGTTGTTCGTCCGAGGTGCGGCTGTTGTCGGGAATGGCACCCACGGTTTCCCCGGTGGCGGGCGCAGGTTCGCTACCCCGCGGGATTTCCTGGACCTCGACAACAATCACGGTCACGTTGTCCGGGGCGCCGCGATCCAGGGTGAGTTCCACCAGGGAGTTCACGATCTGGTTGAGATCCCCGGTGGAGCGCATGATCGATTCGATGGTTTGCGCATTGACCACTGCATTGAGTCCGTCGGAGCACAATAACCACCGTTCACCGACCCGGGGGGTGATCGTTTGCACCTCGAGTTCGGGTGAGGCATCCACATCACCTAGAACGCGCATGAGCACGTTCTTGTGCGGGTGGCTCTCGGCCTCTTCCGGGCGCAGCCTGCCCTCGTCGATGAGCCGCTGAACAAAGGTGTGGTCCGTGGTGACCTGGCTGAACCCCTCGGTTTCGGACCAGCGGTAGGCGCGGGAATCGCCGATGTGGGCCACCGAAATGGTGTCGCCGTCAATCAGCAGTGACGTGACGGTGGTGCCCATGCCTCCCAACCGCGGGTTGGTCTGCACGAGCTTGGCGAGGTTCTGGTTGGCGTTCTGGATCTCGTCCGCCAGAATCGTTTCCGCGTCACCGTTGTGGCCCGCGTGGTCCAGGTGCGTGAGGTCGATGACGGCGGATGCGGATGCGACATCGCCGCCCACGTGGCCACCCATGCCGTCCGCGACGACGGCCAGGTACCGACCCGCGTACGCGGAGTCGTCATTCTTGGAGCGGATGCGGCCGACGTCCGAGCGCGCGGCAAAACGGAAAGCAATGGGCATGGGTCAGGGCCTCAGTTCCATCACGGTGCGCCCCACACGGAACTGCACACCCGGGTCAACCGCTGCCGCGCGGGAGAGTTGTTGGCCCTGGATGTATGTGCCGTTGGTGGATCCCAGGTCTTCGAGGAACCACCGTGAACCCTGCGGGAACAGGCGCGCGTGGCGGCCGGAGGCGTAATCGTCCTCGAGGGGGACTGTGGCCTCGGCGGAACGGCCCAGCAGTATGGGGGCGGAGCCGAGTTGAAAACTACTGCCGGACAGCGGCCCGTCTATGATCACCAGGGTTCGGGGGCGGTAGCGGGTGCCGCCGGTGGTGGTAGCGCCGGAATCATGACCGGCCGGCGGTGTCGCGGGGCGTTCCTTGCCTGCGTTGGCCCGTTTTTTTCGTGCGCTGTCGATGGCCGCGCGGGCCCTGTTGCCGACCGCGAGGTCCCGTGCCTGGGAGGCGATGATGGCGAAAATGAAGATCCACAGCAACGCCAGGAACCCGAAGCGCAATAGCGTAATGGTCAGCTCAGACACCTCAGCGCCCTTCCTTGGGGACTAGCAACCGGAACACCAAACGGGTGCGCCCCATGGTAATCACTGATCCGTCGACCAGCTCGGCACGACCCTGAATGCGTTCACCGTCAACGTAGGACCCGTTGGTGGATCCCAGGTCCACGGCCAGGTAGTGCTGACCCTGGTGCCGGATTTCCAGGTGCTTGCGGGACACGCCGGTGTCCTCCACGGTGATGTCCGCTTCCGTGGAACGGCCCACGCTCACGCTCGCCGCGTTCAACGAGAAACGCTCGCGGCCGACCTCGATCACGGGGACGTAATCGACCTCCGGCTGCGGCTCGCGCGCCACGCGGGGTGGGGTGGCGGCGTCGAACGAGGTGGGGCGCGGTGGCCGCTGCGGCGCGGGCTGGGGCTCCGGCGCTCGCACCGAGGCCGACGCCGCCCCGGCCGAGCTGCCCGCGCCCGGCCCGGAATCCGTGCGTTCGGCGGAAGAAATGATCGTGAACTCCCCGGCCTCGAGATCCGGATTGCGGATGAAACTGACGCGCACCGCGCCCTGCAGCGTGTACGCCTGAGACCTGGCGTGGCGGATGATCACATCGCACAGTTCCTCTGCCAACTGGGTGCCCCATTCCTGGGCGCGGGGGAAATCGTCGTCGGAGAACTGCACGGTGAAGACATTGGGTGCCATGGTGCGGCCCGCGGACATCGTGAATGATTCCTGATCCAGCTCGCGGCGCAGGGCGCTGGCAATTTCCACGGCCTCGATCCGCTTGCGGGAACCCGCGGTGAAAGCGGTGCGTACGGCTTTCTCGATTCCGTTTTCCAAACCGGTCCAAAAACCCACAGCCGCCTCCTTCCGCGCCAACCCGTGGCATTGTCGTGTGCGCGCCAACCGGGGTGAGGCAGGCGTGCGACGGTGAGTAGTCCCCAGAATAGTAGACACGGTGTCTGAGTGACCGGTGAAAAGAGCAAAGGGCGCGGATGCTTTCGTCGCGAGCGAAGATTTTGGCGTAATACCGTACAAATCAGCGCGCGGACGGGATGATAGAACTATGAAGCACACTGAGAAAATTCTGACCCTGAGTTCCTCCGCCGTGATCGGTGCGCTGCTGCTCACCGGCTGCGGAGGAAGTAACGATGAACCCGCCGCGGAAGCGCCCGCCGAGACCACCGCGGCGGTTCCGGAGAACGAGTCCACTGCCGAGATCACCGATGATCCCAGCGACGGTGAGGCTTCGGCCGCCAGCGAGAGTCCGTCGGCGTCTGCTGCCGCCGGCGATCAGAACGGTGGCCAGGCCGCGTCCCTGGCCGCTGTGGACACTCTTCTCGCCAAGTACGAGGGTGGCGACGTGGTGGAGCTCGACTACGACCGCGACAACGGTACCTTCGAGGCGGACGTCATCCAGAATGACACCAAGCACGAGGTCACCCTGGACGGCGCCGGTGAGAACATCACCAACGAGCAGGAGGACGGCACGGCGGATCAGGATGATCTGGACGAGCTGGGCAGGGCGTCCATCTCGATCAAGGAGGCCGTCGAGAGCGCCTTCGGTGAGGTGTCTTCGCAGGGCGGCACCGTACTGCTCGATGATGTTTCCCTGGACGATGACAACGACACCCTCAACTGGGAAGTTGAGCTGGACATCGACGACAGCGATGCCACGTACTACGTGGACGCGAACAGCGGATCGGTCAGCAGCAACAATTAAGTCCTACCGTTCACCCGCGCAGTGAGCGCCGCGGCCCTGCCCTGACATGTCGATGTGTCGACTCAGGGCAGGGCCGCCGCCAGTTCCACGGCCTGTTTGATGGCGCGCTTGGCATCCAGTTCGGCGGCCACGTCGGCCCCGCCGATCACGTGGACGGGGCGCGCATCGCCCGCCAGGTCCGCGGCCAGCTCGGTGCGTGATTCCTGGCCCGCGCAGAGCACTACGGTGTCTACTTCCACGAGCGTTTCCACCCGGGGCGTCTCCAGGGCAATGCCCCCGCCCCCGTGTACGTGCGCGTCCGGGGTGGGCGCGGTGATGCGAACGCCTCGGTCGGTGATCTCCCGGTATTCCACGCCGGTGATGAACTGCACGTTGGCCATGCGCAGTTCCAAGCGGTGGATCCATCCGGTGGTGGGGCCCAGTCGTGAACCGGGTTTGGTGGTGCTGCGTTGCAACACGGTGACCCGTCGCATCGGGGGCTCGGGCGCCGGGGTCAGCAAGCCGCCGCGGGCTTCCAGTGAGCGATCGATGCCCCACTCCGCGTAGAAGTCGGCGGAAGGGTTGTGCGTGAGGAAGTGCGCGACGTCGTACCCGATGCCGCCCGCCCCGATCACCGCGACCCGGTCACCCACCGGTGCGCCCTCGAGAACCTCCTTGTAGCCGAGCACGGCGGGGCCGGTGTCCCCGGGGATCCCGGGGCGGCGGGGGTGGACACCGGCGGCGATGACCACCCGGTCCGCGAAGGCGAGGTCCGCGGGGGTGGCCCGGTGCCCGGTGTGCACCGTGACGCCCAGTTCGCGCAGGCGCGTGGTGAAGTAGCGGATCGTGTGTTGGTAGTCCTCCTTGCCCGGAATGCGACGAGCCAGTTGGAACTGCCCACCCAGCTCGGGTTGTTCCTCGAACAGTGTGACGCGATGCCCGCGTTGCGCGGCAGCTTCGGCGAAGGCCATTCCCGCGGGGCCGGCACCCACCACGGCGATCTGCTCAGCCGTGCGCGTGGGGCCCAGCACGAGTTGCGTCTCGCGCATGGCGCGCGGGTTCACCAGGCAGGACATGCGTCGGCCGGTGAACGTGTGGTCCAAGCACGCCTGGTTGCAGGCAATGCACGTGTTGATGCTGTCCGGCTGGCCCTCCCGCGCCTTGGCGACGAATGCGGGGTCGGCCAGGAAGGGCCGGGCCATGGTCACGAGGTCCGCGTCCCCGCGGGCCAGGACCTCCTGGGCGAGCTCGGGGGTGTTGATGCGGTTGACCGTGGCGATCGGGATGCGGAGATTCTCACGCAGCGCGCGGCTGACCCACGTGAATCCGGCGCCGGGCACGCTCGTGGCGATCGTGGGGATGCGAGCCTCGTGCCAGCCGATGCCCGTGTTGATGATGGACGCACCCGCCGTTTCGACCTCCCGGCCCAGGGCCAGAACCTCCTTGAACTCCTGGGCGTCCGGGACGAGATCCAGCGCGGAGAGCCGGTACATCACCAAGAAATCCGGACCGGTGCGCTCGCGGACGCGCCGCACGATCTCCGTGGCGAAGCGGCGTCGGGCGGGCGGCGAACCACCCCAGCGATCAGTGCGCCGATTCGTGTGCTCGACCAGGAATTCGTTGATCAGATACCCCTCGGAACCCATGATCTCCACACCGTCGTAGCCGGCCTGCCGGGCCAGGTACGCGGCGCTCGCGAAGTCTTCAACGGTGCGTTCGACGTCGCTGCCGGACAGTTCCCGCGGTGTCACCTTGTTGATCGGGGCGCGAATGGGCGACGGGGCCACGGCGTGCTCGTGCATGGCGTAGCGGCCCGAGTGCATCAGTTGCAGGGCGATGAGGCCGCCGGCCTCGTGCACAGCAGTGGTGACCACACGGTGACGTGGCAGCTGGTCCTCGGTGGTGAGGTGGGCGCCGTGGTGACGCGCGGCGCCCTCCGGGTTGGGGGAGACCCCACCGGTGACGATGAGCCCCGCCCCGCCGCGCACACGTTCTACATAGAAGGCCGCGAGCTCGTGCTCACCGCCGTCCTTTTCTTCGAGTCCGGTGTGCATCGAGCCCATGATCACGCGATGGGGAAGGGTTGTGGAACCCACGGTGAGAGGGGACAGTAAGTGCTGGTAACGCGCGGTCATCCGATACTCCAAGTCTCAGGTACTGGGACCAAGACTAGGTGATCAGTGACCCACGTCACCAATTACTCCGCGGGCGAACTGTTTGCCTGGTGGAGCGTTTGGGAAATTGTTATTATTAGTACATCAAAATAAACCGCACCATGACAGCGGCGAGTTTTCAGTACGCCGGGTGCACAAGGAGGTTCACATGGGTAAGAAGTCCAATAAGAACGCCAACTACACCGTTCCGGGGCTGACCACTGCCGAGGGTCATGCTCTGGCGGATACGCTTCAGCAGCGCCTGAACGCATTGAACGACCTGCAGCTCACGCTCAAGCACGCCCACTGGAACGTGGTGGGCCCCAACTTCATCTCCGTCCACGAGATGCTGGATCCCCAGATCGAGACCGTCCGCGGCTTCGTGGACGAGGTTGCCGAGCGCATGGCGACCATGGGTGTTTCGCCCATCGGCCTGCCCGGCGCGATCGTCTCCTCACGCACGTGGGACGACTACGACGTCATGCGCGCCACCGGCGTGGAGCACCTGGCCGCCCTGGACGTGGTCTACTCCGGTGTCATCAAGGACCACCGTAAGGCCATTACGAAGGCCGGCAAGGTGGATCCCATCACCGAGGACATGCTGATCGGTCAGGTCAAGGGTCTTGAGCTGTTCCAGTGGTTCATGCGTTCCCACATCGAGTCCACGTCCGGTCAGCTGGAGAACTCCAGCGCTGCCACCGAGAAGGGCGCGGCCGAATCGGTTGTCGCTGACAAGTCGGGCAAGTCCATCAAGTCCGCCAAGAAGAAGTAACACTTCGGCGAACAGGCATCTGATGGCCCGGAACCGTGTGGTTCCGGGCCATCAGTGCGTTCGAGCCCTGGTGGGCCGCGGGCGGTGGAGTGCTAGTAGGTGAGTCCGAAGACCCACACGGCAAGTGTCATCGTCACCAGGGTGATGAGCACCATGGCAATGAGGTTCAGCCAGATGCCGCCGCGGATCATTTGCGTAATGGTGACGTAACCGGAACCGAACGCAATGGCGTTGGGCGGGGTGGCCACCGGGAGCATAAACGCGCAGGTTGCGGCCAGCGCCACGGGGATGGCCAGCAGCATGGGGTCAATCCCCAGGCCCATGGCCACGCCGCCGGCAACGGGCAAGAACGTTGCCGCGGTTGCGGTGTTGGAGGTCAGCTCGGTGAGGAGCAGGATGCCGGCTGCGAAGATCAGCACCATCAAGACCATGGGAACCCCGCCCAGACCCTGCGCCTGCTCACCGATCCACTCGGTCAACCCGGACGAGGAGAACTGCGATGACAGCGCCAAACCACCGCCGAACAGCAACAGCACGCCCCAGGGAAGTTTAACGGCGGAATCCCAGTCCAACAGGCGCACACCGCGGGCGGCGCCGGCGGGGCAGAAGAACAACAGCAGGCCGACCACCATGGCGATACCGGCGTCCGAGATGGGCGGAGTGTCGAAGATCATCGGCACGAAAACCCAGGAGAACGCGGCCAGAATGAAAATGGCCAGCACACGCTTCTCGCCGGAGGACATGGCACCGAGCTTGGCGAGCTCGTCCTGAATGAGTTCTTTACCGCCCGGGATCTCGGTGATCTCCGGCTTGAACAGCACCTTGGTGAGCAGGAACCAGCAGATCGCCAGCATGACGACCGACAGGGGCACACCCACCAACATCCACTGCCCGAAGCCGATCTGGATGTCGTGCGAGTCGGAGAGATAGCCGGCCAGCAGCGTGTTCGGCGGGGTGCCGATGATGGTGCCCAAAGAGCCGATCGAAGCCGCGTACGCGATACCCAACATCAGCGCCGTACCGAAATTGGACTTGATGATCTCCTGCTTGACCGAGCTGTCCTGGGGGTCGGCCTCTGCGGCCGTGCCCGTTCCGGGATCGGCCGGGGCCGCGGCGTCGTGGGTGACGTCACGTGTGTTGGACGCGGAGGCGTCGGGTGTGGGGCCCGCACCGGTGTCGGTGCCGTTGCCGATCTTGGTGACCAGGAGCAGGACGGACACGCCGATCGGCAGCATCATCACGGCGGTCGCGGTGTTGGAGACCCACATGGACAAGAAACCGGTGGCCACCATGAATCCGGCGACCATCTGGGTGGGTTTGGTGCCGATGATCTTCACGGTCAGCAGGGCGATGCGGCGGTGCAGGTTCCAGCGTTGCATGGCCAGCGCCAACAGGAACCCGCCCATGAACAGGAAGATCACGTTGTTGCCGTAGGAGGCTCCCACGTCGTCGAACGCGACGTCATCGCCGAGGACCGGGAACACCACCAACGGGACCAGGGCGGTTGCGGGCAGCGGGAGCGCCTCAGTCATCCACCACGCACCCATGAGCACGGCGGTGGCTGCGGTGAGGCGGGCGCCCTGGGCCACGTCCCCGGGCATCAGGACGTACACGAGAAGCGCCAGGATCAGCCCGGCACTCAGGCCGAGCCATTTGATGCGGTGGGTTTTCAGGTCCTCGGACGATGCTCGTTCACCGGGGGATTGGAAGTCGACCTCTTCGCCGCGGCGTGGGTCTGGATCGAAGTTCTTGAGGTGCGCGCCGGGCACCGCGGGGTGACTCATGAGGGATCTCCACGTCATTGTGATGGGAATTACGTGGAATTCATTCTATGAAGTTACTGAGTGTTTCTTCCGCAGGCTTGACTGGCGGCGGGTCACGAGCGATAACGGCCCGCCCCGGTGATTCGGGGCGGGCCGGTGGTGCGGGTCGACGCGCTGCTGCGGCGGGTTCGCGGCGGGTGCGACGCGGCGTCCGTTGCGGTGGGCGACGGCCCCGGGGGCCGCTAGTTGACCGTTGTCACCCGGATGGTCTCCGGTAGGGCCTTGATGGCGGCCACCACCTCCGGGGTCACACCGTTGCCGCAGTCGGTGACCAGGTAACCGGTTTGGCCCTTGGTGACCAACTGCTGCCGGTCCACGTTGATGCCGTGCTCACCCAGTACCGAGTTCACGCGTGCCAGCACGCCGGGCAGGTTGCTGTGGATGTGCATCAGGCGGGTGCCCAGGATGTCCGGGTCGAGCTGCATTTCGGGGAAGTTCACGGACAAGCTCGTGGAACCGTAACGGCTGTAATCGATCAGCTTGCCGGCCACGAATTGACCGATGTTCTCCTGGGCCTCGGCCGTGGAACCTCCCACGTGCGGGGTGAGGATCACGTTGGGCAGGCCCTGCAGGGGTGAGGTGAACGGGTCACCGGCTGCCTTGGGTTCTGAGGGGAACACATCCACCGCGGCGCCGGCCACGTGACCCGACACCAGGGCCTCGCGCAGGGCTTCATGGTCCACCACGTGCCCGCGGGACAGGTTCAGGAACAGCGAGCGGGGGCGCATCTTGCGGAATTGGTCGCGGCCGAACATGTTGGCGTTGTCGGGGCGGCCGTCCACGTGCAGGGTCACGGTCTCCACGGACTGCAGCAGTTCGTCCAGGGAATCGCACTTGGTGGCATTGCCCATGGACAGGCGGTCCACGGTGTCATAGAAAAAGACCTTCATGCCCAGCGCTTCGGCCAGCACGGACAGTTGTTTACCGATGTTGCCGTACCCCACAATGCCCAGCGTGCGGCCGCGGACTTCGTGGGAGCCCTTGGCGGACTTGTCCCACACGCCCTCGTGCATGGCTTTGTTCTTGTCGGTCAGGTGACGCGCCATCACGATGATCTCGGCCATTGCCAGTTCCACCACGGACCGGGTGTTGGAATACGGCGCGTTGAACACCACGGTGGCGGTGTCCGTGGCGGCGGTCAGGTCGATCTGGTTGGTGCCGATGCAAAACGCACCAATGGTCTGCAGCTGCGGGTGTGCTTCCAGCACCTCGCGCGTGACATGGGTCTTGGATCGGATCCCCAGCATGTCCACTCCGTGCAGAGCGTCCTTCAACTCGGTGGGGTCCAGCGCGCCCTTGCGGGTCTCGACCTCGACTCCGCGGCTGCGCAGGAGGTCAACGGCGTCGGGATGGATGTTCTCAAGCAGTAAGGCCTTCACACGGACATCCTAGTGCGTGCGATTGCGGGCGTTTTTTCCGCGACGGGGCCCTGCGTCAGCGGGCCCTGTATGCGGTGAGCAGCCGGTCCACCACGGCGTCCATGGCGTACTCACGGTCAATGGTTTCCGCGGCGGCGGCGCCCAGCTCGCTTCGTTTCGCGGGGTCACCCAGCAGGTGCGCGAGTGCGTTCTCGAGCGCTTCCTGCTCCGCACCGACCACCAGGCCGGAGCCGGTGCGCTCCACGGTCTCGGCCAGGCCGCAGCTGTCGGTGATCACCACGGGCAGACCGGCGGCCATGGCCTCGAGCACGGACATGGGGTAGGGCTCGTTGACCGAGGGCAGGACGTAGATCTGCGAGCGCGCCATCCACATGCGTGCGCCCTGCGAATCCACCGGGCCTTGCCACGTGAGGCGATCACCCAAACCGGCCTCCGCAATGGCCTCACGAACGGCCTCCCCCTGTCCTTCGTCCGGACCCACCAAGGTGAACGTGGCCCGGGGGAACCGCTGCGCGAGCGTTCGTGCGGCTGCCACGAAGGCGAGGGGTCGTTTGCGTTCCTGTAGCCGTGCGAGATACAGGACTCGGCACTCGCTCCGTTGGGCCACGGAACCGTTCGGTTCGGACCCCTCCGGCCCGGACGTGGCCGTCCCGGTCATCGGATGTGGCCCGGAGTTGCTGGGCATGCCGTTGTGCAGCTCCTGCAGGGTCACCACACCACGACTCACCTCACGCAGGTCCTCGGCCTCACGGGCCGTCAGGTGGAAAACCCGCTCCGCCCGGCTCAGGACCTTCCGGGTGAGTAGTGCGTCCAGGGGGCGGGTCAGTGGGTTGGTCGAAGCGTCGATCATGCCGTGCGGCTGCAGCACCACTCGTGTGCCCGACCGTTGGGCCAACCACGCCGCGGGGAGCGTGAGGAGGTCGCGGGCCATGTGCACGTGAATCACGTCCGCGCTCGCGGCGACGCGTCGCAGCCAGGACAACAGGCCGGGGGATGACAGCCCGGCGAATCCCGCCCCCGGAAGCAGTTGCAGCGGGGGGAACAACTTGGTGCGTACCCCCTGGACGGTGTCCGGCAGCGGCGCGCCCAGGTCCGAGCCGGCGGCCGCTAGCACCACGTCGTGCCCGGCCTCGGCCAGCGCGCGGCATTGGTTGAGCGCCACCGTGGTGGGCCCGCCATAGGCGTTCGTGCCGGAAACGAGGGCCACCACCTGGAGGATCCTCATACCGGCCGCGCCTCGGTCGCCGCGGGTGCCAGCACTCGCCGGCCGGCGGGAACGTCCCGCGTGACGAGGGCCGTTGCGCCCACGACGGCGCCCTCGCCCACGGTGACGCCGCGCAGCACCGTGGCACGCAGGGCGACCCAGGCGCCGTCGGCAATGCGAATGGGGGCGTTGTCGAATTCGAAGGCGGGATCGTCTGCCCGGTGGCTGCCGGTGCACAGCATTGCTTCTTGGGAAATGCACACGTCGGAACCGATGTCGATGGGTTCGAGGTTGAGCAACCAGGCCCCCACGCCGATCCACGAGTTCTCACCGACGGTCAACTTCCACGGCCAGTGAATGCGCACCCCGTGACGAATGAGCGTGCCGGTACCGATGCTTGCCCCGAATGCCCTGAGAAGGCGCGCGCGCACCGAGGGCGGGCACAGCACCGAGCGCTGCAGTGGTTCGACCACCAGCGCCCACGCGGCGCACGCGAGGGTGCCCCGGCCCTTGTCGTAGCCGACACCCGTGAATGTGGCGAGTCGCCGTGAATTTCGTGTCATTTCTCCCCCTCGAACGGGTGGCCTCCGGAGCTGTTGTGCGCCGTACTGCTCCCGGTTGAGTTCTCCCGTGGTTACCGTAGTCAGCCTGGATTCAGCTTTCCAAAACGGGATGCCCAACGCACCCGTTATTTCATCCGCACCGCGGCTCGGATATCCCGTGTGCGGTGCCGTGTGCTGACAGGATATGGGGAAATTTAGATGATTTCGTGTTTAGAATGCGTTCATTAGGGGAGTATTGAGCGGGTCGATAACAAACGCCTCCGGGCGTTGCGGGGAATGTCCGGGCGGACATCGTGACTCGCTGCCGAAAGGCAAGGGCTGGGAGGGCATATGACACTGCGGGATTATTTTGACGTGCTGAGGAAAAGGTGGCTGGTTGTCGCCGGG
Organism: Kocuria sp. cx-455; assembly: GCF_014698015.1. Lineage (GTDB taxonomy): Bacteria > Actinomycetota > Actinomycetes > Actinomycetales > Micrococcaceae > Kocuria. Next base: position 214,259 of record NZ_JACXBS010000007.1, on the reverse strand, counting down.
TTAATGCTTGTGGGGCTCCTTATCGGCGGGGTCATTGCGCTGGTGATTCCCCCCAAGTACCAAGCCACGGCGCAGTTGTACGTGGCGATCCCCACGAGCGACTCCGCCGCCGAACTCAATCAGGCGGCTACATATCTGTCGCGAGAGCTGAAATCTTATGCGACTCTTGCCACCACCCCGTTCGTTCTGGAACCGGTGGCCGATCGCCCCGATGTCAACGAATCGGTGGACGCGCTAGAGGGAATGGTCACGGTGACGAACCCGACCGCCACGTCCCTGATCGATGTCGCAGCGACCGCCGAGACGCCCGAAGAAGCACAGACCGTGGCAAACGCGGTTGCCGACGAACTCACCCGTGGCGTGTCGACCCTGTCACCCTCGGTGGAGGGCCGTGACAGCACGGTGCTGGCCACCACCATCAGCCGGGCGGAGCTGCCGGTCTCCACCAGTGGCTTGCAGGCCTGGAGCTACCCGTTGATTGGTCTTGTCGGCGGCGCCGTGCTCGGAGTGATCCTGGCGTTCCTCGTTGAAGGACTCGATCGCCGCCCCAGAACGGTTCAGGATTTGCGCGAGGTTCGCGGTGCAACCCTGGCCGGGGCGGTTCCTCGTCTGAAACAACTGTCCAGCCGGGGACTGGCCCAATCGTCGTCGCACGGCAGCCGTGGCGAGACCGCGGACGCGGCCGACCAGCCGCGGGTACCGCAGCAATTCGTCTCGCTGAGATCGGTGTTGCAGCGCCATCACCCGGAGGTACTGCCCCACGTTCCAGGGTCGGCCGTGTTTCTGGTGACGGGTTCGCGCCACCGGGACGGTGTCACCACGGTGGCCTTGGAGCTTGCTCGTAGCTACGCGGACCTCGGAAGTCGCGTCGTACTGGTGGATGCGCACTTGCAGAACCGGGGTTTGAGCGAGCTACTCGGTGAGGACATGCGGGTGGGGGTCGCAGACATTGCCGGCGGCTCCGCCAGGGCCGAGGAGACAGCGGTGAAGCTCGGCCCCAACCTCATGTTCATCCCCGCGGGGACGGAAACCGTTCGGCCGAGCGACGTGGTGTGCTCCGAACGCATGAATGTCCTGATCGGTGAACTTCGCAACGAGTTCGACGTCGTGGTCATCGACTGCTCACCCCTCGCCGAAACCGTCGACAGTGTGGTGCTCAGCCGTGCGTCGGACGTGGTCCTGTTCGTCACCGTGCCGGGTGGAACCCCGATGGGCCGATTGCAGCAGGCGGTGGACGGCTACGGCGATGCACCGGTGGCCCTCGTGGCGAACCGTTCCGGGCATCGTCGCGGCGCCCACGCCGGGCTGAGCTGAAGACAGTGGTGAGACGGTGAATCCCGTTGCCACGGCAACCGTCCTGCTGGTGGCCACGGCCCTGGTCGGTCTCCTCGCCATCGCCCACGTTCGATCGCGTGGCACGGACGGATTGAATCTCCGGACGTGGATGCTCATTAACTTCCAAGTGGCCAACGTGCTCTCCGGGTTCGCTCATGTCCTGCGGTGGTCCAACGACCGCGGGTATTTCGAGGCGCTGTCCGGGTCCACGACCGGGGCCGATTCCGGACTGATGACGGCCGCGTGGGCGACCTTCTTGGGCAGCTGCGCCCTCTGGGCGGGCATGGTCGTTCCCCGCCCCGCGCTGCGGGGGCCGTCACGGGGGAAGCAACCCGAGCGGCGTTCGCGCGGATCCTACATTCCGGAGAATCTCTACTCCTTCGCCGCCGCCCACCGGGTCTCGGTCGGTGGCATCGCGTTGCTGCTGGCGGCCGCGGGAACCTTGGGTATGCTCCGGGTCATGGCCGCCACCCCGGAGGGTGGGGGCAGAATCATTGCGGTGGACGGGGGCAATGCCCGCTACGCCTTTCTCGCCGGCTGGCTGCCGTGGGCCGTGTCGATTCTCGTTCTCGCGCTGGCGAGTCGCAGGCGCGTGGCCGGTCCGGCCCTCTGGAACACGTTGCTCCTCACGGCGGGGTTGGCCGCGCTCGCGGTCAGTTCCACCTGGAACGGCGGGCGAGCCGAATTGATGTACGTGTCATTTCCGCTGCTGGCCCTGATGCTTCCCAGGATCAGAGTCCTGAAATGGCCGATTCTCGTGATTGGTGCTGTGTCCTTCGCGGCGTTCGTGGTGGTGACCACGGCACAACGTGTTGGCGCCACCACCGATCCGTGGTCGTTCATCGATTGGCAATGGGGCCGATTCTCCATGGCAGCCTGGGCCGGTCAACATGTTGACCTGCACGGATCATTGGGGGGCGAGACGGTCTGGAGTGCTCTGCTCAATGTCCCGATGGCACTGCTGCACTTCGCCGGGGCCGGAGGTGACAGCCCGTTCCGTTCCATGGTGGAGGTCTCAGGCTTCGACCTGTTGGGAGACGGTGAACAGATCTACATCGTCCCCGGGTTCACCGCGGAAATGATTCTCAACTTCGGGGTGCCGGGGGTTGTGGTCGGGTACCTGATTATCGGCTGGTTGTCGGCTCTGATCGCTGACGCCTATACCCGCAGCCGCAGTGAGTCCACCAGGTTGCTTCTTGCGTCCTTCGGGGCGGTGTTGGTCTTCCAAAGCATCGTGGGTCAGCTGGAATCCTTCGAGACGTTCATGACCCTGTCGATCCTCCCGCTGTGGGGCCTGTGGCTCGCGGACAAGATCATCGGGAATCCACGCGACCGCGGTCAGCCCCTCGTTCTTCCCGGCCCGGCCGACGACGCTCGGGTGCCGGCCGAACAAAGGAGGGCGAGTCTATCGTGATAATCTCGCACATGCTCGGCGGGCAGGGGAGAATGTCCGGCGGGTGGGCTGACCGGAGGGGCTATCGGTTGAGTCCACAACGTTGCTGTTCCGGGGGGTTCCCATGCCGTTGTTGACGGTGATCATGCCTGCCTATCGGGCCCAGGCCACCATTGAATCGGCCATCCGCTCCGCGCTTCGCGCGATGCCGCGAGACGCCGAACTCATCGTGGCCGTGGACGGGCCGGATGAGCGCACCGCAGAACGTGCGCAACGGGTGAAGGATTCGCGGCTTTCGGTTCGCATGGACCCGATCAACCGGGGCACGGTGACGTGCATGCGCCGTTCTCTGGAGACCACGGACAGCCAACTCGTGGCGCGGGCGGATGCGGACGACATTTCGATGCCGTGGCGGTTCCGCTCGGAAATTTCAGCGCTGAAGCACGCGGACATCGTGTGCGGATCCGCGGTGCGGTTCGGGCAAGCAAGTCTTCCCAGGCCGTCCTACTTCGGCTCCCTGACCAGCAAGGAGGTCGGTCTCCTCCTGCCGTTCGTCAATCCGCTGTTCCACCCGAGTATGTTGGCTCGCCGAACCACGTTGCTGAGCGCCAACGCATACGCAGAACACTCCGCGGCCGAGGACTACGTGATGTGGTTCGACGCGCTCCTGTCCGGGGCCGCAGTGGTGAAGCTGGCGGTCCCGCTCATCGCCTACCGGCTGAGCCGGAGTCAGATTTCCAGCGCCCCGGACTACGTCGATCGAGTCTACGAGGACCCGCAGGTCATCCGAGCCTATACGGCGTGGGTGCAGGCCACGGGAATGTCCTGGTTGCTCGACAACGGAGGAGCTCCGGGTCGCCCGGCGGGAACACGGGAACAACTGGAGAGCGTGATAGCGGGAGTGCGCCCGCAAACGCGTCCTTACGCGAGACATCACGTGAGATCAGCATCGACCGTTCTGACCGAGTCCTGATGCTCGCCCAGATCAAGTCACTGATCGAGCGGGCCATACCCCGCCTCTCGTCCGCGCTCGTGGTGCTGCTGCTGGCAGCCTTCACAACTCCGCACTACGTGGGTATCTACAACCTGGTCACCTTGATCTACACGGCCATTCAGGTCACGATCGATTCGGGTGCCCGGTTCGTGGTGATCCGAGTGCTGAGCGAACCCGGTGGCATGCGCATCATGAATCGCTACAGGGCGATCATGCCCTTCGTGGCGTTCCTCATTCTTGTCGGCCTGATGCTGTTCCTACGGTGGAACGGGACGCTGGAGAACTGGGGCGAATTCTTCCAGGTACTGCCCGTGGCCCTGGCCCCGGGTTTCGGTGTCCTCGGCCTGCTGTACGTGGGCACGTTACAGGCAACGAACCAATGGGGGACCCTGGCGCGTCTGCAGCTGTGGGCCGCCCTGTTGGGCCTGACGGTGGGCGGAACCACCCTGATCCTGACCCACTCGCTGTTGGGGCCGTCCCTTCAACTGGCGGTCACCGAGGGCGTCTTCGCCCTGTTGTGCTGGTGGCGGGCCCGGCGTAACGATAAGCCGATTCCGCAGACGACGCCGGGGCAGCAGTCGATTTTCTCCGACATGGCCACGATGTCCGGTTATGCCCTCATGTCGTGGTTCCAGGGCCAGGCCGAGCGCCTGTTCATGAGCATCTTTGCCGGTACGGCAGCCCTGGGTACGTACAGCGCAGGCAGCGCGGTGGGACGCGCCCCCAGTGATGCGCTCGCGGCGTCGACGGCCAACGTGGTGAGGGTCGGGATTGCCGACAAGGACGAGGACGGCGAGATCAGGAGCGAAAGCGAGCGGCTGCTCTCGCGTGCCCTGCTCCTGGCGTTCGGGTGTGTGGTCCTCTCCATGGCCGCATCGCTCGTGCTCCGGCCGCTGCTGGGCCCAGACTGGGCCACGGCCATGTCCATGGTCCCGTTCATTGCCATGGTGGCGTTTCCCTCCGTGCTGTCCTGGTCCGCTTCCGTGCTGCTGGTCCGCACGGGACAGGCCTGGAAGACTTTCATGGGGCCGGTGACCGGAGTCGTCTTCGGCGTAGTCATCGCCTGGGCCGCCACTTTCGACCTGCACCTGGCGGCCACCGTCCTGGTGGTCCGCGAGGTTGCAGTGGTGCTGGTTTCCTTCAGCCTGATCGGACGGGTTGCACCGTGGCGCGCGTTCGTGATCTGCGTGGCGCTGGCGTCGCTGGGACTGACCGTGTGCTGGCTGACGCTCTAGGGCGCCGTCGGCCCGGGCCGTGAGGTCACAGGCCCCGGGCCTGCCCCCGGTGGGCCCGGTACCAGGCCACGGTGTCCCGGAGGCCTGTGGTCAGATCCACTGTGGGAGACCAGCCCTGTGCGTGCAGCAGCGAGACATCCATCAGTTTGCGCGGTGTGCCGTCGGGCTTACTGGTGTCCCAGTGCGTGTCGCCTTGGTAGCCGGTGGCCTGCGCGACTTGATCCGCGAGTTCCCGGATCGTGACGTCCTCCCCGGTACCGACGTTGACCTGCTGCGGCCCGTCGTAGTGCTCCAGCAGGTGCAAGCACGCCGTGGCGAGATCGACCACGTGCAGGAATTCGCGCTTCGGTGAGCCCGAACCCCAATTGGTGATGGACGTGGCACCGGCTTCCACCGCGTGATCGTAACGGCGGATCATCGCGGGCAGGACGTGTGAACCCTCGGGAGAGAAATTGTCCCCCGGCCCGTAGAGATTGGTGGGCATGGCCGAGATCCAGGGCAGACCGTATTGCCGCCGCACGGCCTGGACCTGCATGATGCCCGCGATCTTGGCAATCGCGTACGCATCATTGGTCGGTTCCAGATACCCGGTCAGCAGGGAGTCCTCCCGCAGCGGTTGCTCCGCAAGTTTGGGATAAATGCATGATGAGCCCAGAAACAGCACCCGTTCGACGCCCGCGGCAAGTGCCGCATCCAGGACATTGACCTGGATGCGGAGGTTGTCGGACAGGAAATCGACCGGGCGGGAATTGTTGGCCGCGATCCCACCGACCCGGGCCGCGGCCAGCACAACGTACCGGGGCCGGTGCTCGGACATGAATCGTTCCACCGCGGCACGATCCCTCAGGTCCACCTCGGATGAGGTCGCCCCGATGAGACGGTCGAAGCCCTGGTTCTCCAGGTGCCGCCAGACGGCCGAGCCCACCAACCCGCGGTGGCCGGCCACGTAGAACGGGGCGGATCGATCCAGTTCGCCGGGGGTGTAGGTCACATCATCGTGGGTACGCGCATCCGCAGGATCGCTGATGGTGCGCGGTCCGAGGCCGTCCGCGGCGCTCCGTAGAGTTGCGGTTATTTGATCGGCGCTCATGCGGCGGTCTCCGGGGCCCAGACGCTTTCCCTGACCGTGTCGATCCAGGAGGTGCCCACGCACTCCAGGGCTTCACGGTCTGCATCCACCATGATGCGGGCCAGCTCGGGTGCGTGGACCCGGGCCTTCCAACCGAGCTTCTCCTCCGCTTTGGAGGGGTCGCCGATCAAGGCGTCCACCTCCGTGGGTCGCAGGTACCGCTCATCGAACCGAACGTGATCCTGCCAGGTGAGACCCGCATGCTCGAACGCCGTTTCCAGGAACTCGCGCACCGACGTGGCACGTCCGGTGGCCAGGACGAAATCCTCGGGTTCGTCGACCTGAAGCATGCGCCACATGCCCTCGACGTACTCGGCCGCGTAGCCCCAGTCACGCACGGCATCAAGGTTGCCCATGTAGAGAAACTCCTGTCTTCCCGCGGCGATGGCGGCTACCGCGCGCGTGATTTTGCGGGTCACGAACGTCTCGCCGCGGCGAGGGGATTCGTGGTTGAACAGGATCCCATTGACCGCGAACATGTCATACGCCTCGCGGTAATTCCTGGTGATCCAGTACGAGTAAATTTTCGCGGCACCGTAGGGGGACCGCGGGTAGAACGGGGTGTTCTCATTTTGCGGAGGCGGCGTGGCGCCGTAGAGCTCGGAGGTCGACGCCTGGTAGAAGCGGCACTTCACACCCGCCCGCCGGACGGCTTCCAGCAGTCTCACGGTACCCAGCCCCGTCGTGGCGCCCGTGTGCTCTGGTTCGTCGAACGACACGCGGACGTGGGACTGAGCTGCCAAGTTGTACACCTCGTCCGGGTCGATCTCGCCGAGTAGTGTCACCAGGCGGGCGCCGTCCGAAAGATCTCCGTAGTGCAGGAACAAGCGTGCTTCCGGAGAGTGCGGGTCCTGGTACAAATGGTCGATGCGTGAGGTGTTGAAAGTGGAAGCCCGCCGGATCACCCCGTGCACCTCATAGCCCTTGGAGAGTAGGAGCTCGGCCAAGTACGAACCATCCTGGCCCGTGATGCCGGTGATCAACGCTTTTTTAGTCATTGGAATATTTCCCGGTTCAGTTGGTGGGGGTAGCAAAGGTGGTGGTGCGCGTGGGTGCATGACCTGAGGCCCGCACCGCATTCAACGCAGCGATGAAAGCCTTGGTGGCGGCATCGCGACTGAGGACCTCACGGACGTAGCGGGCGCCACCGTTGTGGCGGGTACCCCCGGATTCGACCCATTCACCGTGGAGCGTGAGTGCCCCGGCCACGAGCGCTTGAGGGTCCCCCGGAGGGACCCGCATTCCCGCGTCGGCCGAAGCAACCTCGAATGCGGACGGGCTGTGCGCTTCGACGGCCGCGAGCACGGGGCGCCCGGCGGTGAAGTAGCTGGTCAACTTGCTCGGTACGCACATCTCGGTCACCCCGGGACGCTCATGGACGAGCAGTACGTCCGCGGCGCCCAGGAGCGCACTGTAGGTTTCATCGTCCACGCTGGGCAGCACTTCGAGGCGCGGTGCGTGGGCGGCCAGCTCTTCGAGCAGTGGGCGTTGCCGTCCCCCACCCACCAGGACGAAGCGCACTGGGGCACCCGATTGATCGGCCCGGGCGGCCGCGGCGACCACGTTTGCCAGGTCCTGCTTGGCGCCCATGTTGCCGGTGTGCAGCACAACGATGTCCTCCATGGGCCAACCGAACCGCTCACGCAGTGTGGCGGTGTCCACGTGAGTCGATGGTCCGATGTGGGTCCAGTTCCGAACGGTGTGCACGCGCGCCGGGTCCACGCCCAGCTCGCGCTGCACGTACTGGGCAAAGCGGTCATGGATGACCACCGTGGCCTCGCACGAGCGCAGGAAACGACCTTCCACGGCGCGCATGGCCCTGGTGGCAAACCCCCCGGCGGATCCCGTTTCGGTCAGTCCCGCCGTGTAGATGTCCTGCACCCAGGCAAGCACCGGAATGCCGTGGTACTTGGCGCGCAGCCGGACAATCATCGATGCGAACAGTGCCGGGCTCACGACCACTACTGCATCCGGGTTGTTCCACCTGGCCCGTGCCGCACGCAGGCCGAACATGATTTCCATTCCGAGCCGGCGTGCGAGTCCCGCGTTTCTCGGAACCGGGTGGGGTACTCGCGCAACGGGTACGCCGTTGATGATGTCCCGGTTCCGGTTGCCGCGCTCGTAACCGGCGTGAACCTGCCACTGTGGATAATGCGGTAGCCCGGTAACAACCCCCACGTCCCACCCGGCGGCAGTCAAAGCGTGCGCCATTCCTGACGTGTACGGAGCGATCCCCGTGTGTTCCGGGGCGTAATTGAGCCCAATGAATAAAACGCGTTGCCCCATGAAGAGACCTCCCCCAAAAAATGGCCCATAGCCCAAGGCCCGAGAACACGGTGGTAACCCCCAAGTCACCATCCGCTAGCTCACATAATAAGCACGTCGCGGAAAGACGCAATAGCGTAGTTCTTCATAATTTGTCACCCTAAATAGGGACACCAGAAGTAATCCCACTTGTGAGGCGGCATTATGTGAATACATTGAGAGTGCGACAAAGAGTTAGGCCTGCAGAATTCCGGCCGACCGGGCCGGGAGTGCGGGTATGCTGACGTTATCGGCTGAATTCCTGGTTCGAGAGGTGGCCTCGGAATAATGTCGAAAGGTCCGTGACGCTGGGGCAAACGAGCGGAACGAGGCCAAGGACTTTGGTCAATCCGGTGGGGATCGGATGGCGGTGCACGTTGGGGTGTTCCGGGCCATTAATGGGTGGGGAGAAGCCTATGAGGGTAGAAGGCCAAGCAACATTTATTGCTGCGCCTGATCGCGTGATTCACGCGTGGGTTCACGGTCCGGCACACGGCCGGGTCCGCGGCGCGGTCGTCATTGCACCTGCACTGGCCAGGGAGGAAGTTGTCAGCCACCGCAGCATGCGGTTGGTCGCTGCATGCGCGGCCGAAAACGGCTGGGTGGCCATCCGACTGAGCTGGAGCGGCACCGCCGAATCGGGGGCCCGACCCGAGGGCAGTGATCCCGCGGCGATCTGGGAGGACGACCTCGCACTGGGATATTCCGAAGCGCGCAGGATCGTGGGCGATGATGCTCCGGTCCACGCGATCGGGCTGCGTATCGGCGCAGCACTCCTGGCTGCCTCGGCAGTCCCGTTCGAGCAACGCTTGCTGTGGGAACCGGTGTCAGGCGCCGTGTTCCTGCGCCAGTACAGCGGGCTGCGCCGCGCGAGCGGGCTGATCCTGCCGCCGGTCAGCGAGGAAGGCCTCGAGATCGGTGGGGCCCACTACTCGGATGCCGAGGCTGCCTCCATTCGAACGCTGAAGGACCCGCACAAGATGCAAACGCATCAGGATCGGGGCGTCGACGTGATTCGTGAAGCGGACCGCCGGGTGGCCAAAAAACTGTACGGAGTGGCGTCGATTTACGCCAAGGCGAGCCCTGACGCCATCGCGAGCTTGGTGGGGCGGTTGCGCGGTGGGCCGCGTCGCGACTACCGGGCGGGGGGCTGGCAGCCGCAGTGCACGGCCCGCCTTCATGTGGCGGAATTCGGTGTGGACGTGATCGAAGAATTACTCGAGCTCGGGGAGGACCGCCTGCCTGCCTCCTACACCCACCCCGTGGACAACCACGGAACCGGCCTGGGTGCCGTGACTCTGGCCCCGCCGTCGGCGGAACCCAAGGACGGTCCCACGGGCCTGTGGACGATAGCGGCCCGGAGGCTCGCGGCACGCGGGGTACCGGCATTGCGTGTGGAACGCCATCATTGCGGGGACGGTGCCGGGCTGGATGAAGTCAAGGACGTCAACCCATACACCCGCCAGGGCATTGCCGATATCGACTCCGGAGCGCGCTGGTTGCACCACCGGACCGGCGAGGAAGTCACGGGTGTAGGCCTGTGCGCGGGGGGTTGGCTCGTGGCCATGGCTCCGCAGGACAGCCCCATGCGCCGCCGTGTCATTCTCAACAACGTGGCGTGGCGAGCGGCCGAGAGCTACTACGAGAGGCTTTACCGCAATTGGGACGTGGACGCGGTGCTCGAACAATTGCGGTCCATGGGCGATGTGGCGATAGCCACGAATTTCCGCACCCGGTTGAAAGACCGGATCCGGCGCCTGATGCCCTACTCCCTGTGGCTTTTCCTGGGGCGACGCAGCCTTCCCAATGTGCCGGAGGTCGTTATGGAGTATTCATCACGCGGCGCGGAAGTGTCTTATCTGTTCGGTCCGGAGGACGGCCTGTTGTTCCTTCAGGAACGGGGCGACCGGGGGCTGCGTCGGTTGCAGCGACGAGGCAGACACGTCATGGTGACGCACCTGGCCACCCTCGATCACGCCTTGCAGTCCCATTCCTCGAGGTCAACGGCGCTGCAGATCGTGGACGCGTCCATGGGACTGACGGCCGGCCCGATCGGTGAGGTGCAGTCATGCGCGGCGTGAGAAGGACATCCGTGGTCGGGCTCATCTGCTCCCTGGTCATCGCCATGGTGCTCACCGGGTGCGCCGCCGGGGACGGCGGCCCTACCCCCTCACAATCGCCCATGGCAACGGGCTCCGCGGCCCTGCAACAGGCCGATTTCCTCGACCAAACGGACTTCGACAAGCCCTCGAACGGCATCACCGTGACGGGTGCGCAGGCCTTGTCCGAGCGTGCCGTGGAAATCGGCGTGAGCACGGACGCGGTGGCCGAGGGACTGCCCGGCGGCCAAAACTCCGTCATCATCGTCAGGCCACAGAATTACGATCCCGGGACGCGTTATCGAGTGGTCTATCTTCTGGGCGGCAGCGGGGCAGAAACCTCCCCGGCCCGCCAATGGTTCGAGGCCGGTCATGCGGAGCAGATCACCGACGGGCTGCCCGTCATCACGGTCATCCCCAGCGGCGGCAAGGACGGGTGGTACACCGACTGGACGGCATCCGATGACCGGGCGCAGCAGTGGGAAACGTATCATCTCGACCAATTGGTGCCGTGGGTGGACGCTCATCTTCCCACCCGCACCGGCCGGGAGGATCGAGTTGTCCTGGGGAACTCCATGGGTGGTTACGGAGCAATTCGCTACGCCGAACAACGCCCGGACCTGTTTGCGGAGGCCATCAGCTTGTCCGGCCTGCTGGACCTCTCATCCGGTGAGGTCAGGGACATGTTCAGCCAGGTGTCGGAGGAGGCCACCGGGCAGACCGACGCGATTTTCGGCAACGGGCAGAGCACAACGGATGAGCAATGGGACGCGCAGGACCCGGTGAGCCAGAGCGAAGCGCTGAAGCGCACCAAGGTTCAGTTGTTCGTGGGTGAGGGCAACGGTTCGGCCGGGGACCTGGAGCCCACCTTGCGGGAGACCACGGAGAACTTGGCGCAAGCCCTCCGGTCGCAGGGGTCGCCCTATTCCTACACCATGTACGGCCGCCCCGCCGGGTGCAATGGCGAGCACACCTTTGAATGCTGGCGACCGGCGGCCACCGTGGCACTGAGCCGCTGGGCCGATCGGCTGGGAATCGAGCGCTCCGTTGCGGCCCAGCCGGTTGGGCCCGAGTTCGAAAACATCACGTCGGGGGAGGGGTCATGACCATCGCACAGACCGCCGGCCCGCGCGTCGGCTGCGACATCCAGTCGATCGCTCCCGTGGCGGAATCCATGGCACGGCTGGGGGCGCGTTATCTCCGAGCCGTCTTCGGGACAGCGGAATTCGCGCGGCTCGCAGCGGACTCGAAGCTCACGTCCCCGGAGTCGGTGGCCGCACGCTTCGCCGCGAAGGAAGCCGTGTTGAAGGTCCTCGCCCCGGCGGCCACCGACGCCGTCCCGTGGCCGAGCATTGCGGTGCACACGGGGGCCGACGGCGCGCCCCGCCTGTGCCTGACCGATTCAGCGGCAGCGCTGGCGACCCGCAGAGGACTGGGCGACTGGTCCGTGAGCATGTCTCATGACGGGGACTACGCACTGGCGGTCGCGCTCGCGTTGAGCTGCCCACCAGACCCGTCGGCCGGCGCCTTGCGCGCACCGATCGACACCATGACCACAGAACTCCGCCGATTGAAAGGGGCCCATCCCATGGAAACCACCACCACCGAACTCACCGTCCGCAAGGTCCTGGCCGAGCACGGCAAGCTGTCCCAGGACGCCCACACCCTCGGCACGGACGTCGATCTGTACCGCGCAGGCATGACGTCCCATGCGTCGGTCAACGTGATGCTCGGGCTGGAGGACGAGTTCGACATCGAGTTCCCCGAGGAACTGCTGACCAAAGCGACGTTCACATCCATCAGTTCCATTTCAGAGGCAGTGGAGGGAATCGATCATGACTGAAACAACCCAGCGAATCGCGTCCGGACCCGAGGTGGAATCCACCACGGACCTGCTTCCGGGCCGGTCCCGGGCGTGTGCGGCCCGGGCCGAAGCCCTGGCGACCGTGGCGAAGAAACACGCGGCCACCATTGACTCGGAATCGCTCTTCCCCGCGCAAGCGATTGCAGAGGCCAGAGCCCAGGGGCTGCTGGGCGCGCCCGTGCCGGAGTCCCTGGGAGGCCTCGGGTACTCCATCACCGAATTGTGCTCGACCCTTGAGCGCGTGGGTCGTGAGTGCACGTCCACGGCGATGATTCTGGCCATGCATTATTCGCAGGTACTGTGCCTCACCCGCCATGCGGACACCGACCTGCTGCGGGACATGACGCGGCGCGTGGCCGGTGACGGACTGCTGCTGGCCTCAGCGACCACCGAGATCGCCATCGGTGGTGACACCCGGACGTCGTCGTGCGCCGTGAACGACACGGGAGACGGGCGGATACACCTGCACAAGAGCTGCCCCGTAATTTCCTACGGAAGCGCCGGGGACGCGATTTTCGTGACGGCTCGCCGTGATGCCGGTGCCGTCAGTAGCGACCAGGTGCTCGTGGCAGTGGCTGCCACGGACATCGACCTCACGAGGACCCGGGGGTGGGACGCCCTGGGGATGCGCGGAACGTGTTCCGAGGCCTTCGAGCTGGAGGCGAAGACGGATGCCGATGCGGTGTTCGGGGTGCCGTTCGAAACGATCTCCGCCCAGACCATGCTGCCGGCCGCCCACTGCCTGTGGGCGTCGGTGTGGTTGGGAATGGCCACCCAAGCCGGGCTCGTGGCCCGGTCCGTGGTGCAGAAAGCTGCCCGTAAGGATCCGGAGAACCCTCCGCCGTCCGCCCTGCGGCTGGCGGAACTGGAGGTGGCGCTGCAGGCCATGACGGACGTGGTGCGGTCCTCGGTGGCCCGCTACCAGGCGGCGTGGGATTCACCGCGCACGTGCGAAAGCATGCCGTTCGCGATCTCCATGAACACCCTCAAGGTTTCCGCGGCGGAGGCCGTGCGCACGATCGTGGGGGACGCCATGGTGATCGTGGGCATTTCCGGATTCGCCAATCGGTCGCCCATGAGCCTGGCCCGGTTGTACCGCGACAGCATCGGGCCCTCCGTGATGGTCAACAACGACCGGATCCTCCAACACACAGCCAAGCTCCAAACGGTCTCAAGGGGACTCCGATGACAACAGCAAGAACGACCGACCAACTCGAAGACCTGCAGACCGAATTCCGCGCCGGCCTGGAAGCCAACGACTGGCTCCTGCCAACGCTCGGCGAGGGCGTGAACGGTCTGGGACCCCAGGCGGAGGACGTGGTGCAGGGCATCATCGGCGCCGCCCGCAGAATTGTTGCGGACCTGGACAAAGCGCCGGGGGCGCGCCGATTGCGGTTCCCGCCCGTCAACGGGATCCGGTTGCTGGAACGCACCGATTACGTGGCCTCGTTCCCCCAGCTTCTGGGAACCATTAACGCCTTCGAGGGGGACAACGCGGCCCACCGCGAGCTGCTGGCCACGTATCAGGAGCACGGCGACTGGTCGTCCTCGCTGACGCCGGCCGGGCACTCGTTGATTCCCGCGGTGTGCCACCCCCTCTACGCGTACCTGGAGGGCACCGAGGTTGACGGCACGGTCTTCGAACTGGTGGGCGAATGCTATCGGCACGAACCCAGCGCGGACCCCATGCGGTTCGTGACGTTCCGGATGTTCGAGGCCGTGCGGCTGGGCACCCCGGAACAAGCGGTGGAACACCGAGCGCTGTGGCTCGAAGCGGGCCTCGGCCTGCTGCGCACGCTGGGACTCGAGGTCGAAGCGGACACGGCCAACGACCCGTTCTTCGGCAGGGCGGGCAAGTTGCTCAGCGCGGGGCAGCGGCAGGCCCAACTGAAGTTCGAGATCCTCACCGAGGTGTACCCGGGACACCCCACGGCCATCGCCTCGGCCAATCTGCACGAGGACCACTTCGGCGAAGCGTTCCACCTGCGTACCGCGGACGCTCAACCGGCCCACTCCGCCTGTTTCGGATTTGGTCTGGAACGCGTGGCCCTGGCGCTCGCGGCCAAGCACGGATTCAACACGGCGGCCTGGCCAACCGGTGTGCGAGACGAACTGCGATTGTCATGACGACCACATCAGCTGTGAACCGGTCGCCGGGGCCGCCGGCAGCACGCGAGGCCGGTCCGTTCGGCGCGCAGACCCTGGCCGTCAAAGGTTGCGAGGGCCTCACACCCGCCACGGTGGCCCGCTCGGTCCTGCATGATCCGGCGGAGCCGTGGTCACCCACGAACTGTTACGTGGACGTGTGGATCGGGTTGCTCGCAGCCCTCGGGCTGAACCCGGTCCCCATGCTGGCCGCAGCTCTGAGCGCGGATTTCCTGGGCGACCAGTGGGAGTTCGTGAAACCCCGCACGGAGGACCTGGAGGTCCTCTACGGGATCTCGGTGGGCGAGTACGACACCTGGCGACCGGTGGGCGAGCACCTCCAGCTGGCCATGTCGCGCGGTGACGCCCTCATTGTGGAAGTCGACGCCTACTACCTCCCTGACACCGCGGGCGTCTCCTATCGCACGGAGCACACCAAGACGTCCATCGTGCCCCTGCGGCTGGATCCGTCGACCGGGGAACTGGTGTATCTGCACAACGACGGCGCGCACACACTCTCCGGGGAAGACCTCGACGAGACGTTGGGCCCGGGGATGCGCTGCGGTCGTGTGCCCTACCCGTACGTGGAACTGGTGCGGTTGAACGCCCTGAATCGGCGCTCGCCCGAGGACCTCTGGCATGCCACCTTGACCGTGGCCCGTGACCATCTCCGGCGGGCTCCCGCTCCGGGTCCCGACGGGCACGGTCCCGCCGACGGGCTGGTGGCCGCCATTCGCGAACACCTGCCCGTCCTGGCCGAGCGGGGTGTGGATTACTTCCACCTCTACTCCTTCGCCACCACGCGGCAGGCCGGGCTGACGGGCGCTCTGGCGGCTCACCTGTGCAGATACCTCGCCGACGGCGCCGCGGCCTGGCCCAGCGACGTGTCCGCCGAACAGTTGGCCCGGGCCGCGGATTCGTTCGACGGCGCCGCAGCGGCCGCGAAGACGTTGCAATTCCACCTCGCACGCGTGGCCTCGGGGCGCACTCCGCGCATCGACAACGCCGCAGAGGCGTTGGCGGCCGGGTATCGGGCGGCGATCCACACTGCCCGCCAGGCCCTCGATCTCGAGGAGTGACGGGCGTGACATATCTCTGTGAACCGCAGCAGTGGTTCCAGGACGACTGCGGGGACGTGTTCTCGGGTGCCGCCTGGACCCTCGTCCCGGTCGATCTGCGCACCGGCCGGCCGGTCCCGGTCGAGCGGGCGGCAACGACCGATCGCGCCACGGGAATCCCCGCGCGCGTTCCCGGGACACTAACCGGCGCCTTACGCGACACCCTGGGGGAGGGGGCTGTCGAGCAGGCACTGGCGGTTACCGCCGGCGAGACCGCGTGGGAATACCGCACCCGGATCACCACGTCCGGCGGGCCCCACAGACTACGTTCCCGGGGAGTGGCCACCGTCTCCGAACTATGGGTGGCGGGCCACCGGGTCAAGACCTCCACCAGCGCCTTCGCGCCCTGGGACGACGTCGTGCGGTTACCACCGGGGGAATGCGACGTGGCACTGCGCATCCTCCCGCTGTCCACGGTGAGCGTCCCTCGTAAACCGCGGGCCAAATGGCTTTCGCCGCTCGTGTCGGACCGCTCACTGCGGTGGCGCCGGACACCCCTGATCGGCCACATCGACTGGCCCGGTGCGCGTCCCGTCCTGGGCCCGTGGGGTGGCCTGTCCGCGGAGCCGGTGTCCGAGGGACACCGGGCGCCCGTGATCGAGGCTCGGCCCCACGCGGTTCGCACGCGGGTCGACGAGTCCGGAGCGGGCACGGTGCTGGTGGACCTTCGTGTGAACCCGGCGGGAAGAACGGCGAAAGCCGTGCGGGTGAGCTGCGCGGGCGCCGGCGTCGAGATCGTGGTGACGGCCGCGCACACGCGCGGGCGCGGCGTCGTCACCGTGGAACTGCCCGTGCCGAATCCGCGCCTGTGGTGGCCCCACGCCATGACAGCGGGGGGAGCGGCGGCGCCGGCGCTGCACGAGGTGTGCGTGGCAGTGGGGAACACCACGAGCTCGCACCGCGTGGGTTTTCGCTCCGTGACGGCGCAACCGCGGGCCGACCGCGCGGGGCTGGGATTGCGGGTCAACGGGGTCCCCGTGTTCGCCCGGGGCGCGGTGTGGGCGGGGGCGGACCCGTCCGACACGGCCCCGGATCCTGCCACCGTCCGCGCGGTTCTGATGCGACTGCGGGCTGCCGGGGCCACCATGATCAGGCTGCCCGGAACCGGCTGCTACGAGTCGGACACGTTCCACGACCTGTGCGACGAGCTCGGTCTCATGGTGTGGCAGGACGTGGCGCTGGGGCCGCTGGATCCGCCCGATGATCCCGACTGGCGCGCTGAGCTGAGGGAGGAAGTGCGCTCGCTGGCGGCTCGCTTGGCGGCCCACCCGTCCACGGTCGTGATCTCGGGAGGGACCGAGGTGATCCAGGCTCCCGTGCTGGCCGGCCGCCCGGCCGCCGAGTGGACCCCCGGTGTTCTGGTCGAGGACATTCCACGGGCGGTCGGTGCCGGCGGCGCCGACGTGGTGGTCGTCGCGTCCTCACCGTGTTCCGACGCGGATCTTGACGCCGCCGCCCGGGCCTACGAGGCGGGCGCGGCGTCGGCGAGGCCCGTGACGATTGCCGAACCGGTGACCACAGCGGTGGTCCACTCGCCGGTGGATGCGACGGACGGAGTGTGTCATTACTTCGGCGTGGGGGCCTACGGGCGCCCCTTGGAGGATGCGCGCAGCAGCGGGGTTCGATTTGCCGCGGAATGTCTGGCCTTCGCCGTCCCCCCGGAACCGGCCGCGGTGCGGGAGCAGTTCGGCACGGACGGCCCACTGGACCACCCCGACCGGGCCGCCGCGTGGCAGGGCGGGCTGGCACGTGATCCGGGAGCCGCCTGGAGCTTCGAAGACACCACCATGCGCTACGTGCAGCGGTTGTTCCTGGACAGGGACAGCGACCCGAATGCCACTCTGACAATCCCACCGAGGCCTGCGGAGGAGACAGCCCTGGCCACGCACGCGGGCCGCTTGGACTATCAGCGAGCGGCACTGGCCCACGTGTTCCAACGAACTCTCGCGCAATGGCGCCGGGGCGACTCACCCTGCCGAGGGGCACTGGTTCTTGCATCCCACTCGACCGCCCCCGGCGCAGGGTGGGGCGTGCTGGACGCAGCCGGGCGCCCCACGGCCGCGTGGTACGGCATGCGCAGGGCGTGCGCTCCCACCACCGTGTGCTTCTTGCCCGAGGGCGGCAACGGGTTGTCGATTCACCTGTGGCATGACGGTCCCGAGAATCTTGCGGCGACCCTGCGATGGACCGTGGCCACGGTTCAGGGAGGGTGCCAGCAACCCGTTGAGGTTGCGATCACGGTGCCGGCCCGGGGAGAACTGGTGTTCCGGGGGGACCTGGCGGACGGCACGTTCCGCGATCTGGACAACGCCTACGGATTCGGCGCCCGGGAGTACGAGGGAATGCGTGCCGAGCTCGTGGCTTCCGACGGAACGGTTCTCGCCCGGGACGTACACCTGTCCGGCGGACCCCGCCGGGACGACCTCGCCGACCCCGAGTTGACGGCCAAGTGGGTCCGGGATCGGACCGGCACATGGTCCGTGGAGGTCACGTGCCGGGGTCTGGCACGATTCGTTGCCCTGGACCTGCCGACGGGTCTGGTCGCCGAGGACGGGTACGTGCACCTGTTGCCCGGTGACACCGTGCGGTTGCCCGTCAGCGGCACGGGGCCCGTCCCGCCCCGCGATGGCGGTTTGGTGCGTGCCCTGGGGGTGGAGCCGGTTCCAATCCGGTGACCGGCCCACCGCCCGCCGCCACGCGCACGTGCAACCCGTGCCGCGGGCCCGGCCCAGCACGGCGCGGGGCTACAAGTCCGCCAGCAGATGATCCAGCATGCTCCTCCGGGATGCCGTGGCGTGCAACGAATGATCCAAGGGATCAAGCACGGTCACCGTGTGATTCGTGCTGATCGGGCCGGCGGTCACGCCGGCGTGCTGAGCATCCGCGGGTCCGAAAATCACGTCCACCCGCAGCCCGGGGATCCGCGCCAAACGGCGCATCAGAGGATGGGGGACGTCAATGATTCCCACCGCGGCGGCCGCCGCGCTCACACGGGGATGAGCATTGGACGCCGCCCGTCGCGCGCCTCGCACGATGGTGCGGGCCACGGCGCCCAGTCGCTGCTCCAGCGACGGAGTGGCGGCGGGGTCACTACCACTCGGCTCGGCGGGTGCCTGTCCGGGGATGGCCGGTGCCAGGGGCCCGCTACGAAGCCCCTGGCGCCAGTACCGCCAGGGTGCCCGCTGCCAGCCGATGTTGTTCACCGCGTACAGGGACAACCGTTGCGTCACGTGTTTGGGCAACTGGTGGACACACGCGACGAGTCCCCACGCTCCCAGGCACACGCCCGCTGCTTTGAGGGGGCCGTCCGTGAGCCGCGCCAATTCCTCGAGCACTTCCCGGGATTCGGTGAGGGTGTATCGAACGTACGGGTTAGGATCCTGGGCGCGTCCGGGACGCACCAACTCACCGGTGTCCGTCCGTTCGGCGAGCAGACACACGGCCCCGCGCGCGGAGGCCGTGATCGCGGCTCGTGTCCACAAGGAACCCGGTGCCTCCATGGGTTCTGAACCCAGGGACACGAACGCCACCCCGGGCGCTGCCGGTTGCAGGTCGTCGGGGATGGTGATGACGGCGGGGCGATGGTCCCTGCCGACCCGGGTGCGCCGGAGATGGACCACGGTTCCGTCCATGGACAGCCTCACGGCGTGATCGGGTATCAACGACACCGCGCCGGGGGCAAGGGAACCGGGAAGCCGGTCAGCGACGGCCGCCACTGCGCCCGCAATGGTGGCCGCGGCCTCCGGCGGAACGCTGGCCACCCGGGGGTGAACGTCCACGGGGACGGGCTCCAGCTGCGGAGCGTCGAGAATGTCCAGGCCCCGGCCCAAATCCGCTTCCGGTTCGGGTAGCTGTTTCAGGGCGTCTGCACCTTCGGGGCCTAATTGGAGGTCCATGAGCTCGACCCCGGGTGTCACCCGGGCCGGCAGCTCGGGGCCTGCCATGCGACGCAGGGCCACTTGATGGCGCAGCCACAGTTTTCCCGACACGGGCGCCCACACGTGCCGGGAAGCCCACCCGTGTTCGTCGGAGGCCGCGAGTATGCTGCCGCCGAGCCGCACACCCAGCCCGTGCACGGGGCCGGCCTGCGCGGCCCATTCCCGGACGACTTCGAGGTCGTCCGCCCAGTTCTCGGCCGGTGCGGCCTCGGTCGTCCAGGGGCTCAGGCCCGTTCCGGCCCAGTCGAAGCGAACCACGCGCCAGCCATCCGCCGCGAGGGTCCGCGCCACGTCAACGATGGTCCGGAACATGGTGACGCGTTCGCGGCCGGGCGATCCCGCAATAACCACGGTGCCGTTGCGTTCCGGCCCTGTTGGTCGGTGCACCGCCACGGACAGCACGCGGTCCTCGGCGTGGACCCACCCGTGCAGCACGTCGTCCGCAGAGGCGGTGCCGTGACGGTGGCGCGAGATTAATCGCGGGCGGTGATGTGCGGGTGTTCTTAACACGATGTTCTCCCCCAAATGTGTCGGATCGGACACCGGCCCCGCGCAACCCTTCCCCAAGGGCCCATTGCCTGCGAAACCGCGCATCCGTGCCTGCTAAGACTATGACGATTTACCGCGAATTGGGTGGGAATTCAGTACGTTCTCTGCCATTTTCTGACGGGTGATTTACCAAGCATTGTGTTGCCGCTTGTCAGGGCGAAATAAGCTGCGCGGCCTTTAATGACACCGGCACATTATCCCCGCAGATCGATCCCAAATACGCGCTTCACCGCGGTGGTCACGTGTTTGCCGTAGCGCTGGGACGAGGGCGTGGAGGAGAAGGGGATAAAGCGTCCGGGAACCTCCGGGTGGGTGATCTTGCCGTGGGTGGGCCCCGACGTGGTCACGTGGAATCCTGCCGCCTTCAACCGGGCCAGCAGTTCACGGCGGTTGGTCGGATACCGCGTTCCACCGCCGCCCGGTTTGGCGCCGGTGCGCTCCAGGGAGTCGGGGCCGTCCGCCCACGTCTCGTCGGGTCTGCGAGCGAGGGCCCAGCCACTGCGGTAAATGCCCACCACGCGGTGTTCGGCCCGGTTGACCTGGACACACAGGTTCTGCCGCACGTAATAATCGGTGCGTCCGAGGTCCGCGGTCCACGTGTCCTCAGGGTCTGCAACAACCCGGCGGAGTTGATCCTCGGTCACATCCCACACGCCCTGCGAATGGACACCCGAGGCGGGCACAGTCAGCTCCGCGGGGGTGTCCGCGCCGGAGGAATCCGCCGTGTAGACGGCGCTCTCCGGGGCGGAGATCGTGGGCTGCACGCCCTTGCGTAATTGCGCCACGAAGTGGGCGATCAATGGATCCAGGCGCAGCGGGATCGAGGCCCGTGACGCAGCGGGGGGCGCCTCGCCCACCTTCCGCGGGCCCGGTCCCGGTTTGGGTGGGCCGCTCATGGGTGCGTTAGCGGCGCCGGTCACGGGTGCACCGGGCGCGGACGCCGCAACGGTGCCTTGTGGGGGATCGGCCGGGGGCGGCGTCGTCGGCTTCCAGGAGGAGTAGTCCACGGGACGAACGGTGAGCGCGGGATCTGTGCGACCGGTCATCACGGCGGGGGAGGGTTTGGGTGCGGTCATCTCGGATTTCCGGTGGCGGGCGGTGTTGGTAACCACCGTGCCACGCTTGGCGCCCGCGGACCAGTGGCGGGCCGCCGACTGCGCAGCGGGGCGCCGCGCCCGAACCGTAGAATCAACCGCGTGGATTGCGGTTATTACAACAAGGGACTTTGCCGGTCATGCACGGTGATCGAGGTGCCGTACGCCAGGCAGGTGGCCGATAAGCAACGGCTCGTGCGGGAGCTGGTGGCCCCGCATGGTGATCCACGCTGGCTGGAGCCGGTGACCTCACCCGAGGCCGGTTTCCGCAACAAGGCCAAAATGGTGGTCGCCGGATCCGTGGGCGAGCCCACGCTCGGCATTCTCGACCAGCACGGCGGGGGCACCGATCTGCGTGATTGCCCGCTCTACCCGGAGCCCATTTCCATGGCGCTGGACGCGCTCGGGGAGTTCATCGCGCGGGTGCGCCTGCTGCCCTACAACGTGACCAAACGGCGAGGTGAGATCAAGCACGTGATCGTCACGGGCTCACCGGACGGGCGGCTCATGGTGCGGTTCGTGCTGCGTTCCACCCAACAGCTGCCCAAGATCCGCGACAACATGGACCTGTTGCGCGAGCTCGTGCCGCACGCGGACGTGGTCTCCGTGAACATCCAACCCGAGCACAAGGCCGTGCTTGAAGGGCCCGAAGAAATCATGCTCACCGAGCAGACCGAGCTGATCATGACGGTCAACGAGATCCCGTTGCGTGTCCGGCCGCGGTCGTTCTTCCAGACGAACACTCACGTCACCGCGCAGCTGTATCGGCAGGTGAGCGAGTGGGTGAACCGCGCCCGCCCGAGCACGGTGTGGGACGTGTACTGCGGGGTGGGCGGCTTCGCGTTGCACGTGGCCGGACCGTCGCGCGAGGTGACGGGAACGGAAATCTCCGCGGACGCCGTGGCCTCCGCCCGCGGGACCGCCGCCGCCATGGGCCTTACCGAATCCGGCCCGGGTTCCGTTCGCTTCACCGCCGACGACGCCGCCGCCGTACCTTCCGGACCCGCCCCCGACCTCGCGATCGTGAACCCCCCGCGCCGCGGACTCGACGCGGGGTTGTGCGAGTGGTTGGAAACGTCCGGGGTTTCGACCGTGGTGTACTCCTCGTGCAACGCCAAGACCCTGGCCCAGGATCTGGGTCGCATGCCCTCCCTGGAACCGGTCGAGGGGCGGTTGCTCGACATGTTCCCGCACACCGGTCACTACGAGGTGGCCGTGTTGCTCCAGCGTTAGGACTGCACCTGCGCAATGGCCCGAAGTTTACTGACGGCCTCGGTGACCATGTCCTCGACGGGCTGGTCGATGTCGAGCCTGTACCCGCCCTCCTCGACCTCCAGGGGCTCCAGTGTCTCGAGCTGTGACTGCAGAAGAGACGCGGGCATGAAGTGCCCGCTGCGGCCCTCAAGCCGGTTGGTCAGGACCGCGAGCGAACCGTCCAGGTGCAGGAACAGCGCGCCGGGCGCCTGCGATCGGATGCGCTCCCGGTACACCCGTTTGAGCGCGGAGCAGGCAATCACCAGGCCCTGGTTCTCCTCTCCGTACGTGTGCAGGCGCTGGCCCACGATGTCGAGCCAGGGCCAGCGATCCGCATCGGTCAGCGGAGTACCGGACGCCATTTTCTGCACGTTCTCAAGGGGGTGCAGACTGTCGCCGTCCATGAACTCCACGCCGAGCTCGCGGGCCACGAGTGTTCCGATGGTCGTCTTGCCCGACCCCGAAACACCCATGACCACCACGAGAGGCGCCACCTTGCTGCGCGCAACCACTGCGGGGCTCACCAGTCGTGAACCGTGCCGTCGGCAAGGCGGTTGTACGGCAGGTAGGCGTTGGCGTACTCGTACTTCTCGGCTTCGTCCTCGTCGATCTCCACGCCCAGGCCCGGGGTGTCCGAGGGGTGAAGCAGGCCGTTCTCGAACGTCATGTTCTGGCGGAAGACCTGGTTGGTCTTTTCCGAGTGCGGCATGTACTCCTGCAGGCCAAAGTTGTGGATGGCCATGCCCACGTGCATCTGGGCGGCGAAACCCACCGGGGACACATCCGTGGGCCCGTGGAAACCGGACTTGACCTGGTACATCGCGGCGTAGTCCATGACCTTCTTCAGGGGGGAGATGCCGCCGAAGTGCGTGGAGGCGCACCGGACGTAGTCAATGAGCTGTTCGGAGATCAGATCCTTGATGTCCCAAATGGTGTTGAAGACCTCGCCGATGGCCAGCGGCTGGGTGGTGTGCTGACGCACCAGGCGCAGCGCCTCCTGGTTCTCGGCCGGGGTGCAGTCCTCGAGCCAGAACAGGTCGTAGGGCTCCAGCGCCTTGCCGAGCGTGGCAGCCTGAATCGGCGTCATGCGGTGGTGGCCGTCGTGGAGCAGCGGCAGCTCGGGGCCGAATTCATTGCGCACGGCTTCGAAGACGGTGGGGATGTGGCGCATGTACGCGCGAGTGTCCCAATCCTCCTCGGCGGGCAGTGCCGCACGCTGAGCGGGCTCGTAGTCGTAACGCTCACCGGAGGACTGCGGCTGGGCCGCCACACCGTACAGAGCGGTGATGCCAGGGACGGAGGACTGCACGCGAATGGCGGTGTAGCCGTGTTCCTGTTCGGAGCGGATCGAGTCGAAGATCTCCTCGGTATCGCGCCCGGACGCATGCCCGTACGTGGCCAGGCCTCGCCGGGAGGCGCCACCGAGCAGCTGGTACACCGGCATACCGGCCACCTTGCCCTTGATGTCCCACAGGGCCATGTCCACGGCGGCGATCGCCGCCATAGTCACGGGACCGCGGCGCCAGTAGCCGGAGCGGTACAGGAACTGCCAGGTGTCCTCGATGTTGGCGGGGTCACGGTCGATCAGCAGCGGAACAATGTGGTCCGACAGGTAGGTGGCCACGGACAGTTCACGGCCGTTCAGCGTGGCGTCACCGATACCGGTGAAACCCTCGTCGGTGGTGATCATGAGCGTCACGAAGTTGCGGGTGGGGCTGGTCACGATGACCTTGGCCGAGGTGATTTTCATGTGTTTATCCTCTCCGAAAAATCAATGGTGGGTGTCGGTATCAGGCCGACGGCGCGTCGTCGTCATCCTTGGGCGGGATCACGGGGGCCTGGGTGGTCATGGGGTGGGAGTCACGAGCGGTGGGACCCACGCGGTCCTCACGGGTGGGGACGGAGTGCGGAATTTCCCCGTGCTGCAATTGTTCATGCCGCAGCTGACGGTTGGCCTCAATGGCCTTCATGATGTCCTTGAACTTGGCTTCGGTCAGCGGGTAAGCCGCCATGATCAGCATGGCACCCAGGAAGATGACAGCGGGAACCAAACCGGCACCGAGTGCCATGCCGCGAACGGTGTCCTCGGACTGGACGGCGGCGTCGGGGTTGAAACCGGCCCAGGTCAGCACGTAGCCGGCCACGGCCACGCCCACGGCCTGGCCGACCTTGCGGGTGAAGGAGAACGCGGAGTAGGTGGCGCCCTCGGTGCGGATTCCGGTCCTGTACTCGCCGTATTCCACGGTGTCCGCTTCCAGGGCCCAGGTCATGGTGTTGAGGATGCCCATGCCCACGCCCATGAAGAACAGGCCCAGAAGGCTCAGGGCAAAGGAATACCAGAGGAAGTTGCTGAGGGAGAACAACACGCCACCGGTGGCCGCCAGAACGGCCGCGTACATGAAGCCGCGCTTCTTACCCAGCACGCGTGTCACGGTGGGGCCGAACGGGCCCACGTAGAGCACCGCGCCCGTGGTGATGACGATGGAGATGGTGGCTACCCAGCCGGCCTCGGAATAGCGGGTCAGCACGTAGGTAGAAAGGTAGATGGTCAGCGCGCCGATCACATTCTGCGCGATCAGGTACAGCAAGGAGGAGCCGCACAAGCGCAGGAGCGGGCCGTTCTGCCGAACGGTGGCGATGGTCTCTTTGAGGGTCACGCGCTCGACCTCGCGGTACACGACCTCCTTGGAGGTGGCGAACGTCGTGAAGAAGAACAGCGCACCGATGACCACGAACGCCATGGCGGTGACGAGGAAGGTCGCGGCCAGGTTCTCGGCCCCCTTGATGCGCGGTGCCAGGAACAAGGAGAGCAACAGGATGGTTGCGCCGGAGCCCACCATGCGGGCCGAGGCCAAGCGGGAGCGGTCCACGGGGTTCTGGCTCATCGCGCCTGCCAGTGAGCCGTACGGAATGTTGACCATCGAGTAGAGCAGACCCATGAGTGCATAGCTGATGGTGGCCCAGGCCAGCTTGGCGCCGTAGCCGTCCACGGGAATCCAGAAGCACAGCAAGTTGGAGAGCAACAGCGGGATCGAGTACCAGATCAGGAACGGGCGGAACTTGCCCCAGCGAGTCATGGTGCGGTCCACCATGCGGCCGGCAAACAGGTCCGCGAACGCGTCCCAGACCTTCACGATCATGAGGATCACCCCGGCGTGATCTGCCCGGATACCCACTACGTTCGTGTAGAAGAGCAGCAGGAACAGGCCGGTCATCTGGAAGGCGATGTTGCACCCGGCGTCGCCCAGACCGTACCCGACGAGGGTCCTGGGCTTGAGGTGCGGTGTGTTGATCGCGGGTATTTGCGATGTTGCTGGGACTGACATTCAAGGCTCCTTTGCCTGTGTGCCGATCCGCGCCCTGCGGCGCCGGTTCAAAGGTCAGCGAGGGGTTCTTCACCCTTGGTTACACCCAGCTTCCACCAGCGGGCCCCGTGAGTACCCGTGGTTTCCGTGAGTTGCCAACGGCGGTGTTCGGGTCGGTCGACGACACCGACCCCCGTGGTGGTGGGGCACCTGCGTATACCCACACCACGGGGTGACGGTGAACTCAGCGACCGAGCTTGCCCGCCCAGCGTTGCCGGAGTGCCCTCGCACCGGCCTTGGGGCGACGATCACGAGTGAAGGCACCCTTCTTGTTGCCGTCCACGCGGGCATAGCCGTACTTCGTCTGGAAGTCCGCGAAGTTCCACACGTGCTCGCCGATCATGCACTCGACCCGATCGAAGACTCGGTGGTACATGTCCAGGAAGGCCACCTGATAGTCCTCCGTGAAGGGCTGGTCGTAGATGGAGTGCATCCCGGCAACGGTGTCCGCGCCGTACTCGGTCATGATGGTGGGCTTGGCGTACTGCTCATCCCACTGCCGCAGTTCCTTTTCCAGGGAGGCCTCAGCGGTGCGCAAATCACCGGTCTGGACGTACCAGCCGTAGTAGCGGTTGAGCATGAGCACGTCAAAGAGATCCGAGACGGTGCACGCACCGGCAGGGGCGAACATCACGTTCACGAAACCCACCGGTCGGCTGGGGTCCAGTTCCCGGGTGAGTTCCACCAGCGGTTCGAAGTACCCGCGGGCGCCTTCCGCCGCGGTGTCCGGCTCATTGGCGATGGACCACAGCACCACGGACGGGCGGTTCTTGTCCCGATCGACGAGTTCCCTGATGGCCTGCCGGTGGGTGGTCTGGGTGGAATCATCCACGTGGCCGGGCTCGAATGTCCCGCCCGCGGATCCGCCCATGATTCCCCCGGCAATGGCCCAGTTCAGGCCCACGGCGGCTGTTTCGTCAATCACCACGACACCGTGACGATCACAGTAATCCATGATGTCTTCGCTGTACGGGTAGTGGGAGGTGCGCAGTGAATTGGCGTTGATCCACTCCAACAGTTGGAAGTCCTGAATCATGTGCGCATCGGAATGGCCCTTGCCGAGAGTCTCATGATCCTCATGCATGCCGAATCCGGTGAAATAGAACGGCTCCCCGTTGATGAGGAATTGCTTCCCCTCCACGGCCACAGTGCGCACGCCCACCTTCTGGGTGAACGAGTCCTTCAGTTCACTGCCCTGGGAAACCTCCACCACGAGGTCATAGAGGTAGCCAACGCCGGGTTGCCACAGGGTGACGTCGGGGATCTCCACGGTGCCGCTCGCCCCGTTGGCCCGGGCCACTTCCGTGCCGTCCTCGTCCAGGACACGCACGGCCACGTGGGCGTCGTCGCCTCCGGTGACCGAGACCGCGTAGTCCACGGCCCCGGTGGCGCCCCGGTAGTCGGTGGTCACGGTGACGTCGTCCACGCGCACGGCGGGCACACTGCACAGCCACACGGAGCGATGAAGGCCCGCGTAGTTGTAGAAGTCGTGCTTGTACTCCTGCTGGTGCCGACCGTCCTCCAGCTCGATGATTTCGCCGGGGGGAATGGATGAATTGGTCAGCTCATTGTTCACGGCCACGCTCAACCGGAATGTCTCGCCCGCGGTGACATGGTCTGTGATGTCTGCTTCGAACGGCGTGTAACCGCCCGCGTGCTCCACCACCTTGGTGCCGTTCACGAATACGGTGCCCTCGTGGGTGGCGGACTCCAAGCGAACGAAAATGCGCTCGCCGTCCCAGCCTCGAGGCACGCGTACTTCGCGCTGGTACCAGTAGTAGCCCACATGGTTGCGGATGTTTTCGTCGTGGTAGAGGTCGTTGATCGATCCGGGAACCGGGGCGTCCAAGTGGCCGGTGAGGGGGCCGTTCTGCCAGTTGTCGGTCAGGCCCGTGCGGTCCCAGTCCACGGCAAAACGCCAGGTGCCGTCCAAAGTGACCATTTCTCGGGTGGGGGAGTTCTGCGGTCGTAACACTGCGCGGTCCCTTCCTTAGTGTTCGCGAATGTGGTGGGTCAGCGCAGCTCGTCGATGAGCCCGCCGAGCTGTGCCACCACATCCCGGTCGTGAGTAAGTTCTGCGTCCAGGAGACCCAGGAGTGCAAGCAGACGGTCCTGTCCGGTGATTTGGTTGGCCTGGAGCACCAGCTCCGAGCGGGCATCGGAAACCTCCGTGCGGCCGTCGAGGTAGGCGATCCACGCGGCGATCGCCCGGGCCGCGGCCGTCCCGGGGCGACCGGCTGCACGCTCGGCCTTCAGCACCGGCACGGCGCGCATTTGCAGTTTGGTGGAACCGTCCATTGCGATTTGCGCCAGGTGGTGCGCGATCCGCGGGTTGGAGAACCGGTCCAACAGGGCCTCGCGATAGCCGGGGACGTCCAGTCCCGGCGTGGTCAGGTGCTGTGAGGCTTCGTCCCAGAACTCGTCCACCCAGGCGCGGCACACGGGATCCCCGATGGCGTCGGCCACGGTGGCGTGGCCGCGCAGTTGCCCGGCGTACGCCATGAGCGAGTGGGAGCCGTTGAGCAGCCACAGCTTGCGACGCTCGAAGGGTTCGATATCGTCCACGAACTCCGCGCCGGCCTTCTCCCAGTCCGGACGGCCCGCCGGGAACTCGCCCTGCAATACCCAGCTGCGGAACGGCTCGGTCACCACGGGCACCCGGTCCGCGTAGCCGGTTTCCCGGGCCACGTCTTCCAGCACGGAGTCCTCCGAGCGCGGGGTGATCCGGTCGATCGAAGTGGCCACGAAGGACACATTGTCCTCGACCCACGCGCCCAGCGAGGGGTCAACGGCGGCGGCCAGCCCCTGAACGGCGTTGTGCGCGGCCACATCGTTGGCGGAGAGATTGTCGCACGAGACCACGGCCAGGCCACCGGCGTCCTGACGACGTCGCTCGGCCAGTCCCACCACCACCTTGCCCGCCATCGTGGCCGGGACACCCACCGCGGCGAGGTCGAAAGCGCCGTCGACGAATGCTGCCGTGAGCGCCTCAAGGTCGGCAGCCACGGGGGACTGGGCGGGGTCGAAAGCGAGGCCCTCGCCCAGGTTGTACGCGGCCTCGGTCACGGTGATGGTCAGCACCGCAGTGCTCCGTGCGGCCAACAGTTCCCACAACCGGGACACGTTCTCGGCGGGGCGGGCTTCGACGAGTGCGCTAATCACCTCGTACTCATCGCTGTCCGGGCCGCGTTCCACCAGTGTGTAGAGCCCGTCCTGGGATTCCAGGGCATGGGCGAGATCTGCGGAGCGACCCGAGAAGGAGGCGTAGCCCCACTGGGGGTGAGCGGCGTCGTCCTCGGAATGCTGCGTGTACCAGAGCTGGTGGGCGCGGTGGAAGGCTCCCAGTCCGATGTGAACCAGGCGCGGGCGTGGGGCCGGCGCAACGTCCACGGTGCTGCGGTCGAAAGGGCGCGGTTCGGTGGTGTTCGAGGTGGTCACAGCTTGAAAACCCTTCTGGGAGCGGCGTCGACGATGTCAACGATGATCTCGGCGGCGCGCTCCTCGCTGATGCGGTGTTCGGCCACGTACTTGGCCAGGAAAGCGGCCTCGGTGCGGCGGGAGGCGTCATGGCGGGCCGGGATGGAGCAGAACGCGCGGGTGTCGTCAATGAACCCGGACGACCGCGAGAAGCCCGCGGTCCCGGTGATCGCGGAACGCCAGCGGAACATGGCATCCGGTTCGTCGATGAACCACCACGGTGCGCCCACGTACACGGACGGGTAGAAACCGGCCAACGGGGCGATCTCGCGGGAGTAGACGGTCTCGTCGATCGTGAACAGTACAAAGTGGAAATCGCGCTCGTTGCCGAAGTCCCCGAGCAGCGGTTGCAGGCCACGGGTGTACTCCATGGCGAACGGGATGTCGTGGCCGGTGTCCGCCCCGAACCTGTCGAACGTTTCGGGGGAGTGATTGCGGTAGATACCCGGGTGGATGGTCATGACCAGGCCGTCCGCCACGGACATCCGTGCGAACTGGTAGGTCATGTGGGCTTCGAAGGCGTTGGCCTCCTCCACGGTGGCCTCGCCGCGCAGGCCTTTGTCGAACAAGCGGGCGGCGTCCGCCGAGTCCAGCTTGAGCGTGTTGGCGTTGAGCGTGCCGTGATCCGCAGAGACGGCTCCGCGATCGACGAAGTACGCGCGGCGATTCTCCATCGCGCGGATGTAGCCCTCGTACCCGGTGCGGCCCTCGCCGGCGGTGTCGATGAGTTTCTGGGCCTTGTCCGTGAAGCCCGTGCCGTGGAACTTCACGTACGCATCCGGGCGGAAGGTGGGCAGTACACGACCGGAGAACGAGGTGTCCGCGGCGATCTGCTCGTGCGCGGACAGGTCATCCAGCGGGTCGTCAGTGGTGGCCATGACCTCGAGCTTGAACTTCTCGAACAGTTCGCGCGGGCGGAAATCGGGTTGCGTCACGATGTTCCGGAGCCGGTCGTAGAGCTCATCCGCGTTGGTCTCGTTGATGCGCGAGTCATCGATGCCGAACACGTTGACGAACTCGGAACGCAGCCAATAGCCGGAGGCGGTGCCGTCATAGAGGTGCCAGTTGCGGCAGAAAATGCGCCAGGCCTCGCGCGGGTCGGCGCCGCTGCTGTTGCCCACGTTGAGGTCGGAGAGGTTCACCCCGTTGGCGTGCAGCAAGCGGGTCACATAGTGGTCCGGGCTGATGAGCAGTTGGGTGGGATCCGGGAACGGGGTGTTGTCCGCAATGATCCGGGCGTCCACGTGTCCGTGCGGGGAGACGATCGGCAGGTCCTCGACCTGCGTGAGAAGGTTGCGGGCAATGGCCCGGGTACCCGGGTCAGCCGGCAGCAAACGGTCGGGGTGGGCTGCAATCGACGTTGACATACCCCCATCCCAGCCGCGAACACGGGCTCAGGCAATGGGTTGCCGTGAGTTGCTGAATTCCTCAGCCGCCCGACAGGGGCAGCGCGCTGGATTCGCGGACCACCAGCCGGGACGGGACCACCACGGGTTTCGATGCCGTGTGCGTGGCTCCTCGAACCATGGCCAGCAGATTCTGCACGGCCGTGGTCCCAATCGCGTGCATGGGCGCCGCCACGGAACTCAACGAGGGGCTGATCAGGTCCAGTTCCTGCACGTTGTCGAACCCGACCACGGCCACCTCATCCGGGATCCGCACTCTGTGCTGACGCAGTTCGCGCAAAAACCCCATGGCCATGAGGTCGTTGTAGAACACCACCGCGGGCACACGGTGGTCGAGCCAGTGCCGAGCTGCCCTGCGCCCACCCTCCGAGGTGGGTTCGAACGGACCCGTGCGATGGACTTTCAGCTCGAGCTCCAGGGCGGATTCGCGCAGTGCCCGCCAGCGCATGCCGTCCGACCAGGAGGCCTCCGGACCGGCGGCGTAGAGAATATTCCGCCTGCCGCTTGAAGCCAGGTGTTCGGCGGCCCGGCGCATGCCCCGGGCATTGTCCGGGACCACGGAGGCCACACCGTTGACCGCGCGGTTGGCCACCACCGTGGGCTTCTGCTTGGCCATCATGCGGATCGCGGAATCGGACATGCGCGAACTCGTGAGCAGCACGCCGTCCACCATGGGTAACGTGCGCTCAATGACGGCTCGTTCCTCACGGTCGTCCTCGTGCGTGTTGTTGAGCAGCACGAGATACCCGGCCTCCGACGCCGCTTCCTCCGCCCCGCGGATCAGCTCGAAGAACACGGGGTTGGAGATGTCCGCGAGCATCAGGGAGATCATCTTGGTGTGGCGCTCGCCGTCCAAACCCGACCGGTTGGCGGACGTGACGCGGTAGCCCAGCTCCTCGGCGGCTGCCCTGACCTTCTCGGCGGTCGTGAACGAGACCCGACCCGGACGGGCGAACGTGCGCGAGACGGTGGAGGGTGCAACACCGGCGTGGCGGGCGACGTCGTAAATGGTGGGCGCGGTGACCGGAGGTACCTGCGGGTCCCGTCGATCAGCGCTCATGGTTCGATTGTCATGAGTTGCCGGTGGAGAGTCAAAGGATTGCTTCAGCGGCCCAGTTGGTGATCCACCAGACGGCACCTACCATGCAGTTTGTACCGCAGCGCATCTGGTGGATCGAGGAACTCAAGAGTGAACATCAAACCCTGGACGCGGGTGGCAGCCGGATTGTTCGCGGTCGCGTGGGGCGGCAATGAGTTCACACCGCTGCTGGTCATGTACCGGCACGTGGAGGGATTCGACCAAGTCTCGGTGGATATGCTCCTGGCCGCATACGTGCTGGGTATCGTTCCCGCCCTGCTGATCGGCGGTCCGTTGTCGGACCGCCACGGCCGCCGGGCACTGATGATTCCAGCGCCGATCATCGCGATGCTGGGCAGCGCACTCTTGGCGCTTGGTTCGGGCAGTCTCACCGTGTTGTTCATCGGTCGGGTCTTCTCGGGTATCGCCCTCGGGTTGGGAATGGCCGTGGGAACCTCGTGGGTCAAGGAACTGTCAGGTCGCCCGCACGAACCTCACCCGGAAAGGGTGTCAGGCGCTCGCCGGGCGTCGTTGTCCCTGACCGCCGGTTTTGCCCTGGGTGCCGCGGTGGCTGCAACGTTGGCGCAGTTCGCTCCGTTGCAAACCGTGCTGCCGTATCTGATCAACATTGTGATCTGCATCCCCACTGTGTTCCTCGTGGCCGGCGCCCCGGAGACACGGGTCACCGGGCGGCACGTGGGTTCCCTCTGGTCCGACTTGAAAATTCCCGCGGCCAAGCAACACCGTTTCTGGTTCGTGGTGGCGCCGTCCGCTCCGTGGGTCTTCGGCTGCGCGGCCTCCGGCTACGCCATCCTCCCGGCACTCATGGCGGAAGTGGTCGGGCCGGACTACGGCATCGCCTTCTCCGGGTTGTTGTGCCTTGTCTGCCTGACTTTCGGCTTCTTCATCCAACCGCTGGGCAAGCGACTGGACCGTGACGGGTCGATTCGCTCCCTGGTGGTCGGCATGATTGCCGTGGTCATCGGCATGCTCAGCGCCGTCTTCGCCTCGGCCACCCTGTCGCTGCCGGTCGTACTAATCTCCGCGGCCATCCTGGGCTGCGGTTACGGCCTGGTGCTGGTCTCCGGGCTGCAGGAGGTCCAGCGTATTGCGCGCGTGGACGACCTGGCCGGGCTCACCGCGGTCTTCTACTCCCTGACCTACATCGGCTTCTTCGTGCCCATGGTGCTCGCGGTGATCTCAGAGGTCACCACCTACCCCTGGCTGTTCCTCTCCGGTGCGGTGATCGCCGTCGTCTGCCTGGGAATCATGGCGTACGGCAAGCGGCACGAGGTCCGGGAGTTGCCCGCCCGGAGGTAGCGGCGTGATTCATGGTTCCCTATCCCCGTTTTCCGCTCCGGGTTCGGTAATAGGGAACCATAAACCGTCACCCGAGCAAGAGTCCCAGCGCGCCTCGCACCATGACGACGACGCCGCCCACGGCCGCCAGTCCCATCGCCAAGTTGGCGGCCGCCGCCTTGTCCAAACGACGTGACAGCAATGTGCCCACGGTGATGCCCACGTAAATCGTGAGAATCAGGGAACCGAATGCCACGATCACGGGGACCGGTAGCGCAAAGGGAACGCCCGCGATCAGCTTGGAGCCCACGGACAATGCCCCCAGGGACATGAACACCGGTTGCATGGTCGCGGCGAATCGCAGTTGATCCCAATTGGTGATCCGCGAATACACCACCATGGCCGGCGCGGCAACACCCGCCGTGGAGTTGAAGAGACCTCCGATCAGCCCGGCCGGAACCACGGCTTTGCGCTGTTTCACCTGCCCGGTGGTGTGAGCGAACTTGGTGATGGCCAAGGCCAGTAGCACCACCGCGCCCACGCCGATCTGGAGCCACTCCGCCGGGACCCAACGGACCACCAGTGCTCCGAGGACCACGCCGGGAATGGCGGACAGGACCAGAACGGCCGCGTGTTTCCACTCGACCATCCTGCGCACGGCCACGGTGATCATGAGCCCCGAGCACACCGTGGCCGCGTTGGTCACGAGGACTCCCGTGGCCGGACCCATCAACAGCGACAGCACCGGCGCCACCACCAGCCCCACGCCGGTTCCCGACACTCGTTGCAGGATGCTGCCGATCAGGACGGCAATCAGCGCGGCGACGAGGATGAGCATGGGGTGCTTTCTGGAGACAATCGAAGTGTTTCGAGACTACCGAGTTACGTGGTGAGCCGCTCCACAGTCGCTCGTAATTCGTCACTCAAGGCGTAGATCTGTTCCAGCGAGTCGATCGGCCGCCGAGTTTCCTTCTTGTCCTCATCAAAAATGCCCACGTACTTTTGGCTGCGGTTGAAGTGGAGGCGAGCGATGCTTTTTCGATTGTTGTCATCCAACAGAACGGCGCAGTACGTTTTCGCATCCCGGTGGGTCACGCGCGAAACGTCAACCTGGTTACACACGATGGCGCGAATGATATGAAAGCCGTCCAATTCCTCCACGGTAGTGACGATTCCGGCGTCGGACTCTCGAAGGTCCTTATCGGCTTCGTCTTGACTCTGGATGGCTTCAGCGGGGGCATCCTCGCCGGGAACCGGCGGAGGAGTTGAACCTGCACCCAATGCAGTGGCGAGACGATTATTCACCTGCTCATTGAGAAACTGTTGTGCGGCCTTGGCGACCAGCGGGGTGAACTGTTCCCGCACCTTTTGTGTGTACGCACCCTCGTAGACCCGGTTCGTGAAGAACTTGATCCACTCGTCAGAGGGTTCCTTGAACTGGCTGGCAATTGCTCGTTTGATTTGACCGACATACTTGAGTTCGCCCGCAGCGTTGATGATGGAGTCCAGATCGAACTCTGTCTTGCTCAGCTTCTGCAGCTCTGGGATGAGCGTCATATCGATGTCGGACAGATCGAGCACCAAGAAGGGCTTGGAATCCATTTTGTTCGGTGCGTCGAGATCCGTATAGAACTTGTAGACCTCGCCGTTGGTCAAGATTGCAATGCGAGCATTTGTCACAGCGAAGTATCGAAAGAGCTGGGAGGCATGTTCGAGCGACAACGGAGCTCCAACGTGCTTGCACTCAATGAGCATCTGCACTTGGTTGTCCTGCACGATTGCGTAATCAATTTTTTCGCCCTTCTTGACACCGATGTCAGCGGTGAACTCTGGGACGACTTCTGCGGGGTTGAAGACGTCATAGCCGAGAATCGTGGAAATGAAAGGCATGACGAAAGCGTTCTTCGTGGCCTCTTCAGTTTCGAGGGCGGTCTTCTGCTGGGAAACCTTGTTCGCCAAGGCCGTTAACCGTTCTGCAAACTCCATTGTGTGCTCCTGGGGGGGTCGGCTGCCACTAATACCCCTGAGTATGCCTCGGGAATTCCCATTCAGTGCCCGCAACGAGCTGAATGGTTCAATTGAGTTTCTCGTGGGATCGGAAGTCAGAAGCAATCCGCACAAAAGTGGCACCTGTGTTTCGCGATTAATGTGCAGCCCGCAGACTCGTTACCAAGTGGTTGAGCCGTCATCAAGACCCTCCCTCGGTACGCTGACCGTGTGGTTGAACAAAGTCAGTGGATGAAACAGGTCGAAGCCAACCCGGGGCACTCCCGGTGGTACATCGAGCGGTTCCGGCAACTCGCGGCCGCCGGGGAGGACATCGTGGGCGAGGCCCGGTTGATCGATGCCATGGTGGCCCGCGGTTCCCGAGTCCTGGACGCCGGTTGCGGCCCCGGACGCAACGCGGGCTACCTGCATGCGGTGGGGCACGGCGTCGTCGGCGTGGACGTGGACCCGGCCCTGCTCGAGGCCGCGCGCGAGGACTTTCCCGGCCCCGAGTACGTGGTCTCCGACCTCGCCGAAATGGACTTACCGGCCCACGGCATCACCGAACCCCTGGATGCGATCCTGTGCGCGGGCAATGTGATGACGTTCCTCGCGGCGAGCACGCGCGAGGAAGTGCTGCGGCGCTTTGCCGCCCACCTGGCCGAGGACGGGCGCGCCGTGATCGGCTTCGGCGCGGGCCGCGGCTATTCCTTCCAGGAATTCTTCGACGACGCCGCTGCGGCCGGTCTTGAGCCGCAGCTCCGGTTGGCGAGCTGGGACCTGCGCCCGTTCACCGAGGACAGCCAGTTCCTGGTGGCGGTGTTGGGCAAACGGGTGGGTTGATCTGGCCGTACCCTTACTCCAAACGCATTGCTCCCCACCGAATTGAGGAACGGTCATGGCTGTTGGGTTGGCCGCACTACTGGATGACATTGCCGCGCTCGTGAAGTTGTCCGCGGCCAGCGTTGACGACGTCGCGGCGGCGGCCGGTCGCGCGAGCGCCAAGGCCGCGGGCGTCGTCGTGGACGATGCCGCGGTCACCCCGCGTTACGTGCACGGCGTGGACCCCAGGCGCGAGCTCCCGATCATTTGGACCATCACCAAGGGTTCTCTGCGCAACAAGCTGCTCTTCATCCTCCCGGCACTGCTTCTGCTGAGTCAGTTCGCGCCGTTCCTGCTCACGCCGCTGCTCATGCTCGGTGGCACCTACTTGTGCTTCGAGGGCGCGGAAAAGGTCTACGAGCATTTCTCCAGGAAGGACCACGCACCCGAGGAACCGGCCACCGAGCGAGGGACCGAGGCCGAGAAGACGGTGACGTCCGGTGCCATCCGCACCGATTTCATTCTCAGCGCCGAGATCATGGTCATTGCTCTGAACGAGGTGGCCGCGGAAAGCATTTGGGCCCGTGCGATCATCCTCATTGTCGTGGCCATTGTCATTACGATCGCGGTCTACGGTTTTGTGGCGCTGATCGTGAAGATGGACGACATCGGACTGTCCATGGCCAAACGCGAATCCGAAGGCGCGCAGAAGATCGGTATGGCCCTGGTCAAGGCGATGCCCTGGCTGCTGAAAATCATCTCCATCGTGGGTGTCTTCGCCATGCTGTGGGTGGGTGGCCACATCATCCTGGTGGGCATGGACGAGTTGGGCCTCACCGCTCCCTACGAATGGGTCCACCACCTGGCCGAGCCCGCCCACCACATCGCGGGCATTGGCGGCGCCCTGGCGTGGCTGATCGAGACGTTCTTCTCGCTCCTGCTGGGGCTGGTGTGGGGTGCGGTCATCGTGCTGATCGTGCACCTGCTGCCCTTCGGCAAGAAGGGCCACGGCCACTCCGAGGGCCACGAGGGTTCCGAGGAGCGCGCGGACGCCGGCGCCCAGCTGGGCGCGAGCGACGACGACGACGCCGCTGGCGCGGGCTCGAGCGCTTATCGCGCGGATTCAGAAGGCTAGGATGCACCGTGCATGACCGTTCGGGCGTTTGAATTCACCGACGAACTGCGGGGCAGCTCATCGAGCAACGCGGGGCATCTTCCGTGGTCCTAACGCGGCGCGGACCGAAGTATGCCTGTCCGAGCGAGCAGGGGAGCCATTAGTGTGGCGTTATGGACGCTCAAATGCCGCACAACATCGAACAGGTCCGCGCAGCGATCGACAACATCGACGCGCAGCTGATCTCTCTTCTCGCCGAACGGCAGTCCTTCGTGGCCCGAGCCGGTGAAGTGAAAGCCGGTCAAGGGACTCAAGACGCTTATGACTCCGAACGCGTGGAGTCGATCCTGCGGGCACGCCGCGAACAGGCCCTTGATGCTGGACTGGACCCTGAGGTTGCCGAACGGGTCTGGAAAGAACTCATCGCCGCATTCACCGACTACGAGCAGAACACCGGGCGGTAAAAAGTTGAGCTGACCAGCAACGTGAGCCCTTAGCGGCAAGGGTCTTTACCGCTGAGAATCGTGCAGGCTGATGACCGGTAACGCCATTGGGGTCCAAAGGATGCATCCTGACCGACGGTAAGACCGATAAGAGCGCTCATCCTGGTCGAAGCGTCGGGGCAATTGCACTGCTAACGATTCAACGAGGAGAGCGTGATGGTCGAAAGCGCCGCGGCGGTTTCTGAATGGCGGATCGGTGAATTCGACGTACCCGGTTATCTGCGCGCCGTGGGTGTTGAACCGGGGCCTGCGAACCTCGATCTACTCGAACGGCTGCACCGCGCGCACGTGTTCACATTTCCCTTCAGCAACGTGGAAGTGCTGTTGGGTGATCACCCGGGCGTGAAGCCGGCGAACGTCCACGCCCAACTGGTGGAGCGGCGTCGTGGGGGCTATTGCTTCGAGCATTCCCAACTGTTCGCTGCGGCGCTGGAAACCTTGGGGTTCAGTGTTCGACGCGCCCTGGGACGTGTGCGCGGCGTGGACAGTCCGCGCACTCACATGACGGTGCTCGTGGACGTCGACGGTGCTCGCTACCTGTGCGATCCCGGGTTCGGGTTCAGCGTGACCGGCCCGATTTCTTTGGCCGACGGTGCTCTGCGACACGAGGGTGACCGCGTGTTCTCGGTGGGCCGCATCGATGACGAAGGCTGGCCCCTGTGGGCGTTCCGGCGAGGGGACG
Source organism: Kocuria sp. cx-455 (assembly GCF_014698015.1). Taxonomy (GTDB): domain Bacteria; phylum Actinomycetota; class Actinomycetes; order Actinomycetales; family Micrococcaceae; genus Kocuria. The sequence continues at coordinate 176,076 of NZ_JACXBS010000007.1, read as the reverse complement.
CGTTGGAGCACGTGCTGGACGAGTCCACCGTCCACGCGGTGGACGTCGAGATGGGCCACAGGAAGACATCCACGGATCCGACATCGGTGTTCCTGAATCATTTGATGGTCATGAAGCACACACCGGAGGGACACATCACGGTCACCGAATCCGGAACGACCGTTCGGGCGCCCGGTGAACCCACGGCGCAGACGTCGCTCGAACCGAGCCACGTGGTGAACAAGGTCCGTGAGGTGGGAGTGACGCTTACTGATCGGGAAGCGAAACGCCTCACCGAGATCGTGGAGCGGCTGCAGGACTGAGACCCCGGCGGGTGCCCAGGGGTGGGACATTGCGTATCAAAAGTTCCTTCATATTCGCGCACAGCTTTTCAGGGGCCCTCTGACCTGGCAAGATGTGTTCTTGGCTTGGCCTCATCCCCCTAGAAGTGCCCTGCCACCACGCAGTCCTCCCCCGGGACACGTGGTCCGTCATAACTTCATACCCCCCTTAGAAAGCATCCCCCCATGCGCTTCTTACGCTCTTTTGTGCTGCCCACCGCAGCCCTGTCCTTGGGTCTTGTGGTCTCGCTGGCCCCCGCAGCGACCGCAGCTCCCTCGTCCGCGCACATTGCGCAGGCTCCCGCGGTGCAGGTGGCCGCAGCCACCCCACCGGCCACCACCTACTTCAAACCCTTCAGTGCCCACGGCATGACGTCCAGTTACCACATCTACACGGACGGCATTGATCGCACCAAGCCCGTTGGTGTGTTGTTCTACTTCGGCGGTGACTACTGGAAAACCTCGGAAACCTGGGTCCACAACCCCGGTGGAAGCCACCTGAGGGCCATGGCTGCTGAAGCGCGCAAGAAGAACATGATCCTGGTGGTCCCGATCTCTCCCGACAAGAAGGCCACCGGCGACGGCATCACCTGGTGGGAAGACATCGACAAGAACGGGCAGTACTTCCGCTCGCTCAAGGACTCACTGGTCCGCAGCTACGGTTTGGACACGTCACGAGTGTGGCTGTCCGGCTACTCCGGCGGGGCCGAGTTCATCACGTACGAGGTCCTGGCCAATCAGCAGAATTGGATCCGCGGTGGTGGCGTCACGCTCATCGGCGGTGGTGGTGCGAATCCCATGCAAACGGCACCCAGTGCGGCTGTCCGCAGCTTGCCCGTGACGTGGCACGCCGGATCCGCTGATGTGAAGGGCAACACCAACCCGCCCGAGTGGTCGGCCAAGGCGGCCGCATCCCAGGGTCATAAGACCTACAAGAACGCCGGATTCGGGCGCGCGGGCCTGCGGACCCTGCAGGGAGTCGACCATTACGGCTACAACCCGGCAACCTTGATCGGCCATGATCTCCGGGCGCTGCCCAACGTGGGCGGTGGAACGGCCGTGACGCAGACCAGCTCCCTCCTCAAAGGCGGGATCAGAACGAGTTATTTGAGCACGGGCGGGGCGGCCAAATACGGTCAACCCACCTCCGGGGAACGAGCCACGGGATTCCTCGGTGGCGTGTACCAAGGATTCACCCGCGGGTACACCTACTACTGGAGTCCCCAGACTGCGGCTGCTCCCGTGAAGTGGAGCGGGGCCATCGGCACCTCGTACAAGAAGGCCGGTTATGAGCGCGGGTGGGGATACCCCGCGCATGCCGAACGCTCCCTGGCGGGAGGCGCCTATCAGGACTTCCGCCGCGGTGGCACCGTCAACCGTGCAATGTGGTCACCGACAACCGGCGCTCGGGTTGTGAAACTGACCGGAGGCATTGGTTCCGCGTGGCGCGCCGCCGGCCACGAACACAATTGGGGTTACCCGGTGACCAATGAGTACAAGGTGGCCAAGGGTGTCCAGCAGAAGTTCTCCAATGGGCGCGTGGCCACATGGGATCGCAGCACCGGCCGGGTGACCGTGACACGGGGTTGATCTGACCTGATCAAACATTGCGGTGTTCTGGGAGAACAGCCACGCCCTAACCATAGGTCGGGTACTGAGGCCAACCCTCAGGGCTGTTCTCCCAATCTTGCTGGCGTCCATAGACCATTCGGTCCATGATGTGGGCGGTGGGCAGGATGGCCTCGGTGCCGCGCGCCGTCGTCATGTACGTCAGGTACGGCACGCCTTCTTTGAGGAGGTAGTACGAATACCCGGGCAGTTGCCACTCCTCGCCCTGGTCGTTCGTGCGGGTCCAGCCCCAGTCGTAGTGGTAGCTGGTCCCGTGCGAGGAGACCCACAGGTGCGGCCAGCCGTTCCTTTTTCGCCAGGTCTCGAGTTTCTCGATGGGGGCCTGGGAGATCATGGCGAACGCGATCCCGTTCTCCGTCACCCGTTCCATGTTGGCAGGCAGGTTGTCCACGGCCCAGGTGCAACTGGGGCAGCCTTGCTCCCAGTCCGGGCCGAACATCACGTTTTGCACCAGCAGCAGGTAGTGCTCACCGAACAGGTCGGTCAGCGTGACGGGGCCTTCCGGGCCCTCGAACGTGTAGTTCTCGACTTCCACCATGGGAAGCCGACGCCGCTCGGCCGAGACCCGGTCGTTATGTCGCGTCACTTCTTTCTCGCGAGCTACTTGCTTTGCCAGCGCGGCGTCGAAAACGTTTCGGTCGACAACCGGCGGTGCGGCGGCGGGCTGGTTCAATTTGGGTTCGGCGGCAGAGCGTTCCGGGTCGTTGCTGGTCATGACGGACCTTTGGGGCGGTTCTGGCGGTGCTTCTGTTGCGCCCCATTCAACGCCTGATCACGGGGCCGCGGAAGAGGGCTCCTTCCGCGTGTACCGGTCCAAGCCGTTTTCGCACCCCGTTACGTGGAATCCTCGCCGGGTCAGCACCCTCGCCGACGCCGTGTTGTCCGGGTCAACGCGTGCGATCAGGTTGTCCGAGTCATACAGCGCCGGGATGGTCTCCAGGCCGGCGTCGACCATGGATCCCGCGATTCCCTGCCCCCAGTGCTCCGGCGGCACCCAGTAACCGATCTCCACACCGGCTTCTCGGCGTGTGGAGACTAGGACGCCCACGGGTTGGCCATCATGGAGGGCCACGAACCAGCGGGCTGCGCCCTGCTCATTCAAAGGAGCGGCTCGGAGCGCGTTGTTGGTCTTCTCCGCAAGGGTGGCCTGGTCCCAGATGCTGCCGTCTCCCACGAATTTCGTGACCCGCGGATCCGCGGCCATGTTCGCGAAAAACGGGACGTCGGTGGCATCGAAGGGTTTGAGTTGCAGCGGGGGAGTGGATGTCATGTGGCGGCTTTCGGTCCGGAAGCTTTGTAGGTTTGCCAGTGTCCGCGGGAGCTGTGGGTGCTCCAGATCTTATCGTCGAAGATCACGTACTGGCTGTCCAGAACATCGGCATGAGCAATCAGCCACTGGGTGCAGAGTGATCGACGGTAGAGCCAGAATTCGACCAATGTTGGGTTCCACTGTCGATCAGAATGCAGGGGCTGGGGACTCTGGGTCGCAACGTCAGTCACGAGGCTCCTGAGGGTTGTGCTCCACGGTGGGCCCCGAAGACTCTGACATCTGTGGCGCGAGAACGCACTCTAAGTCGCCTGAACGCGACGTACCTCGACCTCAGATGTCGCTGGCGGCTACCCCCGCATGCATGCGCGGTGAAGGACAACGAAAAACCGGCCGTTAACAGGGCATTTCGCCTTGTCAACAGCCGGTCTTAGTGTGGTGCGCGAGGGGGGAGTTGAACCCCCACGCCCTCTCGGGCACACGGACCTGAACCGTGCGCGTCTGCCTATTCCGCCACTCGCGCTTGTTGGATCACTCGGCTTCCGCCGGTGAACAACGTTGAGTAGCCTACCCGATGGGTGAGCCGTTTGGCGAATCACCGTGAACGGCGACCCGCCGCAACCGCATCAGCCCAGCGTTATGCCACCCCATGCGGCCACTGCGCAGACTAAACCGACCACCGCGTACAGACTGATGGGCGTCAGTGCCGCGAGTTCCATACCGGATCCGGCCTTGCCCAGAACGGGAAAGCGCACAAAGGATTTGCCCCGGTAGAACGTGGACGGCACCGGTAGGCGAGTGCGCAGCGGCCACAGCAGGTGAATGCCCTGGGTGGTCACCATGTCCCCGAGCATGTGAACGGCACAGCCCAGTGCGACAGCAATGACGAACCACCACGGATGGTCCGGGGGATTGGTTGCCACCACGAGTCCAAGGCCGAGGGCCACCAACCAGTTGGCGTGCGAAATCCGGTCGGGAAGAAAGGCCAGGACCTTCACGGCGAACGCGATCAGTAACACGGACAGCACCGCGGCCAGTGGCCACACCTGCCCGGGCAGGGCTTCAACCACGGCAGGGGTGGATCCATCACCACTCGACTGAGCCAGCCACCGCAGCCCATCACCCACGGGCAGTGAGGTGTTCTGCGACAACCACGCCAACAGGGTGAACACGAGCAGTCCGATCACCGAATGCGTGCCTCGCCGATGGCCCCCGGACAACCGGGCCACGATCCGGGACAGCCACCCTGAGAACGGCGGCAGGGATCGCGCCACGGTTCCGCTCGGGTGATCGATGTCGGGCAACAGCGCCGCGCCGGCGCAGATCAGTGCACCGGTCACCACGCCCGCGTCTCCCACGGGGAGCACGCCGAATCCAATGGGCACGGAAAAGTCGGCCAATTCCAGGGTGTAATCACCGGTCAGCGCCACCCAAGCGGCAGCACCGCATGCGGCATGGCTCGGACCCATCACCGGGGCATCACGGTCAACACGAATTCTCCAATCGCGGGGTTATCACTCATAAAGCCCCACGTTAGAAACGTGTTCAGACACGCATAAGCGCATTCACCAATTCGTGGGCAGCAGCTTCCAACCGGAGGAATCCACCTCCACCGCAACCCACGGGGCAGCGATAGCAGGTGGCGTGGAACCATGTGCGGAAGCCTCCGCCAAAGCCTTGCTCACGAGTGGCCGCGGCGCTACAACAGCAACGCATTCGCCGCGGTACTCGTCCACGATACTTTTGACCGCTCCCACCAGATCAACGGGAGTGCACACGTCCGGAGACAGCACCTGAGCCACCCGAAAACGTAAAGTGGGCAGGGAATCGGCGGTGGCGGCGTCGGCGACGAAAATTACGGTCGCGGGGCACTGAAGGTCACCCATGAGATCCTCATTCCAGCTCTTTCGGGTTGCCCGGCAGCTGCTGTTCGCAGCCGGGAGTGAGCCACGCTTTCACGAACCCGGCGCTCTGATACACATACTGACCCAGAGCACCCAGCGGCGTGAACCCATAATCGGTTGCGGCCATACGTAACTCGCCGCCGTAGCACCGTTTCAGAATCATGCGCGCCCGCGGTACGTGCTGCTTGAACGTCACGGCGGTGACGGTGTCCCAACCGCGCTCGGCGGCCAGGTCGCGCAGCTCAATAGCTTCACCCTGGGTGGTGGACGGGTTGGGCTTGAAACATATGACCTCATAGTCGGTGCGCGGGGCGCAAAAGTCCTTGTCCTCGTAGTACTGGACCATGGCGGGCGAGTCGCCAGGTTGAGCATCCGGAGTGGCGATCACCAGGACGGGAGCGATGCCACGTTCCATCAATTCCTGCGCCGTGGCCATGCGCTGGATGTCCGGAGGGCCGAGCACGAGCAGAGCGTCGGACACGGCAGGTTCCTCGGTGCGGGGATGCTCCAACACGGCCCAACACACGGCCAGCCACGCAACGAAGGCCAATACCAAAACCACGGCCAGCCGCGCGGGCCAACGCCGTCGTTTGGGTCCGGCGGGCCCCTGAATCGTCACTCCAATACCTCCATCGCAACACGGACGCGGATATCATCTCACTCATCCCCGGCAACCACGTGAGCTGCCGGCCGGGAGGACACATCCACACGTGAGGAGCGTCGATATGCGATCGAACGAGTACTTGGAACGCTCCGTCACGTGCGAGGTTCCGCTGCGCTGGGGTGACATGGACCCGTACGGCCACGTGAACAACGTGGAGGTCATGCGTGTCCTCGAAGAAGCGCGCATTGCGGCTTTCGGAGTACCCGTGGGCACCGGCGAGCAGGTGGCGCCGGCCAAGATCCCGCTCTTCTCGGTTCTGCCGGACGGCACGCAGGCGCTCATTGCCGAGCACCGCGTCAAGTATTTGCGCCCGCTGGCCTACCGCAACGTGCCCACGGAGGTCCGCGTCTGGGTCGTTTCGGCCAAGGCAGCCACGCTCGCCCTCGGATTCGAAATTGTCGACGCCGCCGACGGCGCTCCCTGCGTTCGCGCCCAAACCCAGCTCGCACTGTTCGTCCCGGAAACGCGGACCGTTCTGCGCATTACCAAGGAGCAGCGAGAGCTACTGGAGCCGTACACGGCACCGTCCCCGTTCTGAGACCGCGCGACTACGCACGACGCAGAACCGCTGAGCGAGCCGAGCTACGCCGCGACGCCCTGCGGCGCGGCCGTGAGGTGTAGTTGCGCGCGGGTGCGGATCACGCAGCCCGATTCGGGCAGCGTCCGCCACGTCCACCACATGAGGGCGTTTTCCACGGGGTCGACATGACAGCACGCCGCGGTGATCGCGGTGGGCTCGTCCGCGTCTTGGACGCACACGGCCAAGGGCGCGTTGTCCAATCGATCACGCAACTGTGCCAACGTTTTGACCAATCCGCGCTGTGAGTGGGAGGTCACCGTGCAACCCACCTCGAAATCGGTGGCGAAACCGGTGGGGTTGGGATGGCGCCGGAGGACCGGAAGATCCGGAGCGGCGTCGTCGAAAAGACCGATGGTCTCCACCCAGCGATCGTCACGGTGGGTGATGACCAATTGGTGCTGGCCGGGGTTGACCCGCAATTGCACCGTGGTGAGTTCATTGACCGCTAGCGACCGGGTTGCCGTGGCGTCCACCACGGGAAGGTCGGTGCGGTGACTGAACTCGTCCGGGTTGCACACCACGTGTCCGGGCGTCCGGGTAAGCCAAGGTCGGTTCATGGATACTCTCCCTGTCGACCGTCGCAGCCCGCGACGGCTTCTTTACAAAAGAAAATAGTCATGTGGGCTGTTTGTGGCAAGCGTGTCTAGGTCACCGTTCACTAACAATTACTTAGTGCCCTACTCAAGCCCCTCTTGGGAGGATACCCCGTAGGTCTGAGACGCTCATGGCAGGGCATGTCCGCGGGCGGCCGTCCACAGCTCGTACCAGTCCGAGTGCGTCATCTGCGCGGCGGCCTGAGGTGCATGGGTGCACGCCCGGATTCGCTCCGGGTTGGTAGTGCCCACGACCGGGCGGATCGCGTACGGGTGGCGTAGTAGCCAACCCACCACCACGGCCTCACGAGGGAGATTCATGCGTTCGGCCAAGCGCGTGACGACGCCGCTCGTAGCTTCCGCAGTCGGGTCACCTTCAGGGGCGCCACGGCCCGAGTAAATGCCGTTCGCCATGGCACCCCACGCCTGAACCTCGATCTCATCCGCGGCGCAGTGGGTCAGCAGGCCCTCGGGGAAGTTGTACTCGGTGCCCTCGCTCTGATTACCCAGCACCTGAGTCTCCACGAAATCACGGTGGGACAGGCTCATTTGAATTTGAACCGCGGTCAACGGGGTGCTCAGGACCTGCTGGAAAGCCGCTACGTGACGCAGGGTCATATTGGACAACCCCACGGAGTTGATCAACCCCTCGGAGCGTAGGTCATCCAGGGTCTGGGCTGTCTCTCCCAGGGTGGTCAAGGGATCCGGTCGGTGCAGGATCAACCGCTCCACGCGGTCCACGCCCAGGCGCTGCAATGAACCCTCGAGGCTTGCTCGGATGGTGTCACGATCCAGACGATAGTGAACCGGGGAGTCCTGGGGCCCGGTGTTGCCCGGTAGCCGGATACCGCACTTGGTCTGCAACCGGATGCCCTGACGCAATTCGGGGTCCTCAGCGAGGATGCGGCCGAACACCGCCTCGGACTTGCCCGCGGCGTAGATGTCCGCGTGGTCGAACAGCTCGAATCCGGCCCGGTGAGCTGCGCGCACTGCGGTGTGAGCGGCGTCGAACTGGGCGTTGGTGATCTCGGAACGATCCCACGGCCCACCCAGGGCCATGCAACCGAAAATCAGCGGAAAACTCATGACTCGGAACCCTTATTTTTGTGTTTGTGGTGGCGGTGGGTGCTTTGCTGACGCAGTCTGGCGGCCTCTCCGTACGCGGCAGCGGATTCCTCCAGTTTGCCCAGATCCTGGTAGACGATGCCCAGCTCGGTGTAGCAATCCGATTGGTCCCGCTGGGAATCCGGTGTCTCCTGGTAGAAGTCCAAGGCGCGGTTGTACGCCGTCACAGCCTGCGCCCGACGCTTGGTGGCGTTGTAGACGCGAGCGAGGTTCACGTAACACTCGGCCTCGTCCTGAGGATCGTGCGGGGCGTCCAAATACTGCCCGAGCGCATCGAGTAAGTGGGATTCGGCCCGCGGGTAGTCCCGGTCCTCCACGAACAGGGACCCCACGATCAAGTGCGCGCGGCCCTTGGGCTGACTGCTGTCGGAGACCTGCCCGAAGTACTCCAGGCACCGCTGATATTCCGTGATGGCTTTGTCCCGCACATTCATGACCACGTACAGGTGGCCCAGATTGTAGTGGCACGCCGCGAGTTCACGCTGGGTCTGTCGAGTCTCCTTGAACAACTCAATGGCCTGCCGATATGCGGTTTCGGCCTGCGCGAGCTCACCCCGGTCCTCGGCGTCCAGGGCACGTGTGAAATATCCGTTGCCATCATCCGAATAGCTCATCAGCTCATCCTTTCGGGACCCACCGGGGTAGCTCCAAATGCTACACGGTAGGCCGGAACATAACCCGGCTGATAATCTCGGGAACACACTCTTTCAGGAGGTCAGGATGGCAGCACAGAACAGCGTTCCCGGGCAGGACCCGCGTGACCCGCAGCGTGACGAAATGCTTGATGACCGGGCCGCATCGGTGGTTCGTCATGAAGAGCGTCTGGTGATCAACCGGCAACGGCGCGAGACCGGCTCACTCCGGCTGCGCAAGTACGTGGTGGAAGAGCCCGTCCGTCAGGAAGTGACCGTTGGCCATGACGAGCCGGACGTGGTGCGGACACCCATTTCCGATGATGAACGCCAGGCTTTCCTGGACGGTCATGACCTTTCCGTTGGCGACGACGAACTGATTCTGTACCGCACGGAGGCTGTGGTTCGGACCGTGCGCGTGCCGTACCAGCGGGTGCGGCTGGTGGCTCAGCGCGCCGAGCGCACCGAAGTCATTGAAGACACCCTCCGCAAGGAGCGCATCGATATCGAGACGGATGACCGCCGCGCCTAAGCAGTTGCTCTCCTGCGGCGTTGCGGGGGCGGAACAGGACGGGCGGGTGACGGCGGGTAGCGTTGAACCGTGATTGATTCTTCACTGTCCCTGATCCGCCACGGCCAGACCGATTGGAATTTCGATCGCCGGTTGCAAGGCCGCACCGATATCCCCCTCAACGACACCGGGCGTCGACAGGCCCGTGACGTGGGCCGCGAGCTGGCGGCGTCGGGGGAGCACTGGGACGTGTTGGTGTCCTCACCGCTGTCCCGCGCCCGAGAAACGGCGGACATCATCGGCGCAGAAGTCGGTCTGAAATTGTCACGCATGTATGACGATCTGATCGAACGCAGCTTCGGCGACATCGAGGGCCGAGACTGCAGCCACATGAGCGAGCACGAGCGCCACGCGTTCATGGAACGGCACGGCGAGCACACCGCGGACCTGGTGGCGCGCGGAGTCGCGGTGCTGCGGCAGATCATTGACGATTACCCGGGGCGCAACGTCATGATCGTCAGCCACGGCTCGTTCATTCGCCTGACCGCGGGTCACATCATGAACCGGAAGCTTCGCAGCCTGGAGAACGGGGAAGTGGTGACCGTGACGGTGGAGCAGGTGAGGCAGGCGGCGTCGGCCCCGGGTGGCGTCGCGAATTAAGGGTGGCTACCCCGTGAGGTCAGCCGAAGACGGGGATACCCCACCGCGGATCAGTGGTTGACGGGAACTTCCTTCGGCGCGGGGCGGAAGGCCCGCAACAGCGCTAGACCCGTGAAGACGAAGCCGCCCACAAGGTTACCCAGCAGCACGGGTATCTGGTTCCAGAGCCACCAGTCGGCGATGCTCACGTCCGCGCCCATAAACATGCCGATGGGGACCATGAAGAAGTAGACCACGGCGTGCTCGAAGCCCAGGCCGTAGAACACCATGATCGGCAACCAGATCGCCGCGATTTTCCCCACGGTGTCCTTTGACGTCAAACCCATGAAGACACCCAGACACACGAGCCAGTTGCACAGCATGGCCTTGACGAAGACGGTGCCGATCCCGGCAACTCCCAGGGCCTGATACTCGAGGGTTTTGGCCTCTGCGGTCGCCGTGGCCGGTGCGACGTTCACTCCCCGCTCAACACGATCAGTGGCTCTCGCGGGCGGGGAGCCCTAGGGTGGAAGCAGACTCGGCAACGTGGCCGAGCGCGAGTCATGCCGTAAGAGTCGGGTGGGCGCGCGTTCCGGTTTGTGATTGCCGTGCGTTCATTGCACATCGACTGCGAGCAAAGGCGTGATGCAGACGTGACCCCTCCCGACACGACCGACACGACCGACACCCAGGTCATTCCCCAAACGTGGAAGCGACCCGAGTGGAGCGGCGAGCAACAGTGGATCAACGAGTATTACCGTTCGGTTCCCGACGCCGACGTCGCTGCCGCTAACGGGGATCGCCTTACCTCCCTGGCCACGGCCCACTGGGAGGTGGGTAAAATCCGCTCCACGGGGGACGTGTGTGTTGACGTGCGCGAGGACCAGGGCAGTACCGTTCTCTACGTGGTCACTGATGACATGCCGTTCTTGGTGTCCACGTTGAACACAGAGATTGCTGCCAAATGGGGCGGTGCCGAGTTGGTGCTTCACCCGCTGCTGTTGGCCACCCGTGACATGCAGACCCATGAGCTGGAATCGCTGACGCGGGTTCCGAATATCTCGACGGCCTCGTCCGGGGACACGACCGCCATCCCGTTGGTTGACCGCGGCGCGGATGCCACCGCGCACCCCAGCGGAGGTGGCCGCACAGAATCCCGGATCGAATCGTGGATCCGCATCGTGCTGCACCGTAATTTGAGCGATGCGGACCGGGAAGAACTGAGGAACTATCTGGGCGGGCGGCTCGTTCCGGACGTTCGCCGGGTCGAGGAAGACCAGGACAAGATGCACGCCGTGACGGACGAGCTCGCCCGTTCCCTCTCCGGCCTGCACGAGATCCGGTTCGAGGACGGCTCCCGGTTGCCGGACGTCGACTCCGCCGCCGAGTTCTTGGACTGGCTGCGGGACGGCAACTTCGTGTTCATGGGAATCAAACGGTACGACCTCACCGTTGCCGGGGAAGAAGCTGCCCTGCAGTCCCGCCCGGACACCGGGCTGGGACTGTTGCGAGAAGAAGGCACCGAGGGACACACGCAGAAGCTCACCGGTCTGGGAAGTCTGCACGCCCGGGACCGAGAAGTACTTTTCGTGACCAAAGCCAATCGCCGTTCCTCGATTCACCGGCGCGAATACCTGGATTACATCGGCATCCGAACCTTCGCGCAGGACGGCACGGTCACCGGTGAATACCTGATCCTGGGGCTGTTCTCCCGCCGGGCCTACTCCGTGCCCGCCCACCAGACCCCGTTGGTGCGCAACAAGGTGCAATCGGTGGTGGAGCGCTTCGGTTTCTTACCGGACAGCCACTCCGCACGAGATCTGCTGGGAATCATCGAGGACTACCCGCGCGACGAGTTGTTCCACATGACGGCGGACGAGCTCTACGAGACCGCCAGCGGTGTGCTCGGTCTGAACGAGCGCCGTCAAACGCGTTTGTTCCTTCGCCAGGACACGTTCGGTCGTTTCATGTCCGCTGTGGTGTTCCTGCCGCGCGACCGGTACAACACCTCCGTGCGTGAACGCATCGAGGAACAACTGCAGGATGTCTTCCAAGCCGAGGCCATTGATTTCGAGGTCCGGCTGACCTCGTCATCCTTGGCGCGACTGTTCTTCCGCATCCGGTTGCCGTACACGGGTGAAGTGCGCGAATTCGACCAGGTGAATTTGGAGCATCGACTGCGCGCAGCCGTCCGTTCATGGCCGGACACCCTGGCGCGCGCCATTCGGTTGGGTTTCGACTCCCCCGACGTCGCTCGCTTGACCCCGCTGTGGACCCACGCCTTCCCGGGGGCCTACCGCGAGGACTACGAAATTGAAGAGGCCGTCCAGGACCTGCAGCGTTGCGAGGAGCTGTGGGGGAGGGACCCGAACCTGCCTGCCGAGGTGCGGGTGGCCGAACACAACGGCCAGGTTCGACTGAACATCTACCTGACGCAGCGGCTCTCGCTCACGGAGCTGCTGCCGTTACTGCAGAACATGGGTCTGCGCGTGTTGGATCAGCGGCCCTACACCGTGACCCCCGCGGACGGGCGCGAGTTCCAGCTGTACGACTTTGGTGTGGAACTGCCCGAGGGTGTGGATACGTACGGTCCGGACGACGCCAAGACCGAAGACCTCATTGAGGACACCCTGTGCGCGGTCCTCTCCGGACGTTCGGAATCCGATTCCCTGGACCGCCTGGTGCTCGTGGAACGCATGAGTTGGCGGGCCGTTGCCGTGCTACGAGCCTATGTGCGCTACCTGCTGCAATTGGGGTACGCCAATTCTTTCGAGTACATTGCCGACACCCTCTTGGACTACACGGAGGCCACGCGGGAACTGGTCGCGTACTTCTCCGCCCGTTTCGACCCGGCCCGGTTCCCTGACACGGATGAGGGCCGATCCGAGCGATCGCAGGCGTGTGAGGCCGCCCGGGAACGCCTCGACAAGGACCTGGACGACGTACCGTCATTGGACGCCGATCGACTGTTCCGCGCGCTGAGCAACATTGTGGGAGCAACATTGCGCACCAATGTGTACAAGCAACGCCCCACCATGGCGTTCAAGATGGACCCTCAGTCCATCAACGTGGCGCCGTTCCCGCGGCCCAGGTTCGAGATCTGGGTGTGGTCCCCGCGTGTGGAGGGAACACACTTGCGTTTCGGACACGTGGCCCGTGGCGGGCTGCGCTGGTCCGACCGCCGGGAGGACTTCCGCACCGAGGTACTCGGCCTGGTCAAGGCCCAAATGGTCAAGAACGCCGTGATTGTTCCGGACGGTGCCAAGGGCGGGTTCTTCCCCAAGCAGCTTCCGGATCCCCAGCAGGATCGCGAGGGGTGGCTGGAGGAAGGCCGCGAGGCCTACAAGTTGTTCATTGCATCGCTTTTGGACCTCACCGACAACATCACCCACGATTCCGACGCAGAACCCAACGCGGAAGTCTCCGACGACTCCTCCAAGGACGCCGCTGAGGCCCCGGAGACACCCGAGGGAGACACCGTGCTGCACCCGGACCAGGTGGTGCGTCACGATGATGACGACTCCTATCTGGTGGTTGCAGCGGACAAGGGAACCGCGGCATTCTCGGACACCGCAAACGCCATTTCTCTCGACCGGAAGTTCTGGCTGGGGGACGCGTTCGCTTCCGGTGGTTCGGTCGGCTACGACCACAAAGCCATGGGCATCACCGCCCGGGGCGCATGGGAGTCGGTCAAACGACACTTCTTCGAACTCGGCGTGGACACCCAGTCCGAGGCCTTCACCGTGGTGGGCGTGGGAGACATGTCCGGAGACGTGTTCGGCAACGGCATGTTGCTGTCAGAGCACATCAAGTTGATTGCCGCGTTCGATCACCGCGACGTTTTCCTGGATCCGAACCCGGACGCCGCGGCGTCGTACAAGGAACGCGAGCGGCTCTTCAACGCGGGCCGTACCTCGTGGCAGGACTTCGACAAGTCCGTGATCTCCGAGGGCGGCGGCGTGTATTCGCGCCAGGAGAAGTCCGTGCCGATCAGCCCGCAGGTCCGCGAGGCGCTCGGGCTCGAGGACGGCGTGGAGTCCATGGCCCCGCAGGAACTCGTGCGCGCCGTCCTGCTGGCTCCGGCGGATCTGCTGTACAACGGCGGCATCGGCACGTACGTGAAGTCTTCACTGGAAACCAACCAAGAGGTGGGTGACAAGGCGAACGATCCCATCCGCGTCAACGGCGAGGAACTGCGCGTCAGGGTGATCGGCGAGGGCGGTAACCTGGGCGCCACGCAGCTCGGCCGCATCGAGGCCGCGCGCAACGGGGTGCTGGTCAATACGGACGCGATCGACAACTCCGGTGGCGTGGAATCCTCCGATCGCGAGGTGAACATCAAGATCCTGGTCGACCGCATGGTCGAGGCCGGAAAGCTGGATCGGGATGAACGCGCTGACTTCATCCAGTCCATGACCGACGAGGTCGCGGACCTGGTGCTGCGCACCAACGTGGCGCAAAATGTCTTGCTGACCACGGAGCGCGCCCGCGGCCCCGAGTTCGCGGAAACGTTCATCCGACTCATGCATTGGCTGGAGGAAACGGCCGACCTGGACCGCGAACTCGAGTTCCTGCCCACCGACGAACAGTTGCGTGACCGCGCGGAAGAGGGCGGTTCCCTCACCGGCCCGGAGCTTTCCGTGCTGACCGCTTACACCAAGATCCAGCTCACCGGTGCCCTGACCAATAGTGACCTGGCGGATGACCCGTGGTTCGATGCCACGCTCGAGAACTACTTCCCCCTGCAGATCCGGGAGAAGTTCGGCGAGGACATCCAGACCCACCCGCTGCGCAAGCAGATCATCGGAACCATGGTGGCGAACAAGATCATCAACTACGGCGGGATCGCCTTCGCGTACCGGGTGATCGATGACTCGGGCGCGGATCTGGCCGATCTCGCCGCGGTGTTTACCGCAGCCGTGGAGATCTTCGACCTGGACCCCTACATGGCCCGGCACGCAGAACTCGGCACGGATGTCCCGCTGGAGATGTGGAACAAGCTGACCCTGCGCATGCGGCGGCTGCTGGATCGGGTGGTGCGGTGGTTCCTCAACCGCAGCGATTCCGAGGCCACCATCCAGGAACTCGTGGCCGCCTACAAGCCCACCGTGCAGCTTCGATTCGGTGAGCAGCAGCTCATGGCCGCCCAGTCCCAGGAGCGCGTCAGCGCGGAAACCGAGCTGGCTGAGCGCCAGGGAGTGCCCAAGGAACTGGCGGTCGAATGGGCCGAACTCCTCGACGCCTTCGCCCTGTTGGACGTGGCTCGACTGGCTCAGGCCGGCGGCGTCCAGGTGGCGGGCGAACGCGCCGGTGAGCACACGACATCGGCGGATGCGGGTGATGAGCACGTCACCGTGGAAACCATTGCCAAGGTCTACTTCGAGCTGTTCGATCGTTATGGGCTGGAAAACCTGCTGAACCGCATCACCGCGCTGCCGCAGACCTCCCGGTGGGAGAACATGGCGCGGATCTCCATGCGAGAGGACCTGTACTCGACCCTGGTGGCCCTCGCGGCACAGGCTCTGGAATCTCCCGGGGAGAACGCCGAGGAGAAGGTCACTTCGTGGGAGCGCGAGAACCAGGACCGGTTGGAGCGTTTGCGTGACGTGCTGGACGAGATCGAGGAGATGTCCTCCGGCGGCGATGCCGGTGCCGAACTCGCTGCGCTCTCCGTTGCGCTACGCACCATGCGCAGTGCCCTGACCGAGTAGTTCGGGAGGGAGGGAACCCGGGCCGGCGAGTGCACCGGCCCGGGCTTTCCCACCCGCCCGCTACTGCGTCACTTCGATCTGGCCCCGCGCGCCGCGTTCGGCCTCAGCGAAGGAGTGGTTCACGAACGTGTACGTGCCGGCTTCCGGGAACGACATTTCGACAAAGCCACCCTGGGCCGGGGCCAGGTCCAGGGCCTGGGCCCCGCCGGTGCCCTCTGGGTTTGCCGAGCTGGACGGGGAGAGCAAGTACGCACCCTCCTTGTAGACGGTGTCGAACTGGCCGCCCACCACGTGGAAACTCGTGCCCTTGGACGGCCCGGCCGCGAGCACCCAGATCCGCACGCGTTCGTCCGGTCGGGCGGGCAGTTTCTCATGCATGTACTGCGTTGCGTGGCCGTTGAACATGGTCAGCGACGGCGGCCCGGCGGTGATGGCCGCCGGATCCACCACGGCGTTCACGCCCTCCGGTAGGTCGGGTTGGTCGGCGGAGGGGGCCGTCAGGTACGTCTCGTTCTGCAGGAGTAAGTACTCGCGATCCACCTCGGGCAGGTTGGGTGGGTCGATGATCACCGCCCCGAACATTCCTGCCGCGACATGTGTGCTCATGGGGGCGGTGGAGCAGTGGTACAGCCAGATTCCCGATCGTGCCGCCTCGAAGCGATACACGAGCGATTCACCCGGCGCAATGGTCCGCATGGTCTGATCCGGTGAAACGTCCCCGGCGTGAAAATCCACCGAGTGCCCCATGGTTCCGCTGTTGGTCAGCGTCACCTCGAACACGTCACCCACCGTACCGCGCAGCGTGGGCCCCGTGTAGTCACCATTGAAGGTCCACGCGTCCATGGTCACCCCGGGTGCCACCTCACGGGCCACTTCCTGGACGTCCAAGGCAAGCTCGTGGACGGTTTCGTTCGGGGCCGGCTCCAGCGCGGAATCACGCACCGTGAAAGCCTCCCCGGGCGGTGCGTTGAAGTCCACTCCCGCGGCCGGGTCCTGCGAGTCATCCGCCGCCGACGCCGTTCCCACGCCATGGTTCTCGTGTCCCGCCGCACCCACGGGGTTGCCGTGGCTGTCCACGGGAGTCACGGCCACGGTCATGCCCATGGACCGGTGGCCGATCACCGAACACCAGCCCTCGAGCGCTTCGGAGATGATGCCCGCGTCCACGTGCGCTGTATCGCCGGGGCTCATACGGCCGGTCGTGGCGCCGTTGGCAAAGACCAGGTCGTGGACATTGGTCGGATCGTCATTGACCAACGTGATGACCAGCCGGTCGCCCACGGGAACCTGGATTTCTGCCGGGTCGAACCGCATGTCCTGATGGGCATGCATCGTGACCTCGGTGGTGTTGCCGGTGGCCTGAACGGCATTCTCCGCGCTACCGCTCACCCCGAGCCCCGCCGACTGCGGTGCCACGGCAATTCCCGCCCCCACGGCCAGGACTACGGTGAGCACCCCGGCCACGAGTTGCCACAGTGCCCGGGTCTTACGTTCGGGCTCGGCGGTATCGGCCCGGGTCGGTGCGGGTGGCTGGCCGCCCGCGCGCTGGGCCATGAGGCGGCGTCGTCCGGCAACGGAGATCTTGGCGGAAGAAATCATCAGGGGAAGGAACGCGGCGAAGACCACCGCGCCCACGATCGAGACCAGGGCGCGCACCCACGAAGGCAACATATCGGAAGGTAGGGCGAACAGCGCAATGCACAGGTTCAACACCGTGACCCGATAGATCCCACCGCGGTTGATGGCGGCCAGGGAGGCGCGCACCGTGGCGGGGCCTCCGCCCATGGTCGACGGCAGGATGTAGCTCATGGCACCGAGCAGGGTCTGCAGCAGGAAACCGGCCACGAACGGGATGGTCAGGGCGCTCATCACACTGGTGTGCACGCCCCGGACCGCCACCAGAATGAGCGCCACCACCACCGTGAAGAACAGCCACGCGATTCCGGAGGCCACGGACCAGCCCATGTAGCCCGCGGGTGGTTTCCGCCTGCCGGTGCGGATCATGATCCAACCGATCGCACCGACCCCTGTGGCATAGCAGAGCAGTCCAAGGATCACCACGGGAACCCAGCCGCCCAGTGCGCCACCAGCCGCCACCAGGCTGCCCGCGGCCATGGCGGGTAACGCCATGCGGGTCAGGGTGGTGGCCGTGTCCTCCATGCGTGTGCGCACCATGGTGGGCCACAGGGTCAGCAGGGTCGCGGAGACCGTGAGGCCCACGAAGCCCAGAATGTTGATGCTCTGGTGGGCCAGGAGGAACCGCGAGTGCCAGGGGTCGGCCAGGTCCAACGCGAGGATCGCCCCGAAGATCGCACCCAGCGGCAGAAAGAATGCCGCCGCGGCGTACCACCGCACGGTCATGCCGAACCGGGCGGGAAGGGCTGTGCGCACCTGGCCCAAGAGCGACACCCCGTGCCACGTGAGCACACCGCCCATGACCGTTGCGGACACCAGGGTGAGCCACCACCAGTCCGCCAGGATGCCCACCATCAGCACCAGGGTGCCCACCGTGACGCCGTAGATCCGCAGAACCTGGCGCGGTCGCTCGCTGTCGGAGAGGCGATGGTGCAGCAGTGCCTCGGTGAAGTGCTGGGACCACACCATGATCGAGGTGGTGATCAACCCCAGGGTCACCATGTGCACCATGAGCCACCGCGTATCGGGGATCCATCGGTGAAAACCAATCACTAGGAGCAGCGCGATCATCCACCAGCGCACGGGTTTACCTGCGATGCGGTGCCATGACCTCCCGTGCTTCGTCCGGGCGGGGGCAGGGTCCTGGGGTTTGATGAGAGTGGGCACCGTCCATCCGATCCACGAAAATTGGCAACTTGGATGCAAGTATAGTTCGCCCGCCGGGGCCGTACGATATGACGGTGACCCCGGAGATTATCGCCACCATCGTGACCTCGGTACTCATCATTATTGGATGCCTGGGCATCGTCATTCCGGTGCTGCCGGGTTCCATCACCGCATTGATCGGTCTGATCATCTGGGCGGTGGTCCTGCAATCCGTGGAGGGCTGGGTGGTCCTCGCTCTAGGGGGCACCCTGTTGCTCGCGGGCATGTCCGCGAGCCTGGTTCTCACGGGCTCCCGCCTCAAACGCCGCGCGATCCCCAACCGCACGCTCCTGTTCGGCGTGATAGGTGCCGTGATCGGCATGTTCGTGATTCCGGTGCTGGGCCTGGTGATCGGCTTCATCGTGGGGCTGCTGGCATCGGAAACGGTGCGCAACCGCAATTTCCGGACCGCCCTGGACACCTCGTGGGTGGCGATCAAGGCCGCCGGCATCGGCATCATCATTGAGCTGTCCTGTGCGCTGCTGGCCGCGAGCGTGTTTATTATCGGGGCCATTACCTTCTTCGTCACGGCCGTCTGATGGGCCGGCCCGGTCAGGCGAACCGGAGCGCCAGTTCGGTGACGCGGGCATCGCGGCCGATCCCGCCACCCTTGAAACGCCACGGCGCCCCTCCGCACCGGAGGAGCGCCGTGGGTGATCAAGGCTGGTTACCGGCGCCAGGGGAGCCCCAGTACCTTGACGTCCTGACCGGGCCGCAGGCCCTCGGCGGGAACCACCATGAGAACGTCCGCGTGGGCCATGCCGGACAGCATGGCCGGGCCCACCGCGGGCTCGGGCAGCACGCGTCCTTCTTGGAAATAGGCGGGAATCACGAGAACACGGCCCGTTTTCTCCAGGGTGGCACCGGAGGTGGCGGCGCGGACCTCGGGCAACGGCTCACCCGTGGCGCCGGCGATCAGGGCGTGACCCACGGTCAACAAACCCGTGACGGCCGACAACGGGCTACCGGGGAGTGCCAGCACAAGGGGGCCGTCATCCGGGAGCTGAGCGACAATCACGCCGTGGGCGGGTTCCTGGGCCAGGCCGTCAATGATCAGGTGGGCGTCCAACTCGGTGAGAGCCGCACGCACATGATCGTCCTCACCATGGCCGGTGCCACCGGTGGTCACCACGATCTCCGCTCGGGCATCCAGCAACGACCCCGCGCCGGAAGGCGCCTCGGTGAGGGCCGTGAGAACCCCCTGGGCGCCGTCGGGCACACGGCGCACCTGGTCCACGTTGGCACCGAGTTGATGCAGGATCGCCGGGATCTGTGGCCCCAGAACGTCGCGGACCTCTCCCGGACCGGGAATTCCGTCCTCCACGACGTGCGCGAATCCCAGCAGCACGGTCACGCGGGGGCGGCGCAGCACCGGGAGCATGTCATGGCCGGCGCTGGCGGCCAGCCCGACGTGCGCGGGATTGAGGTGACAGCCCGTACGCAACAGCACGTCACCCTCGGAAATTTCCTGTCCCAGGGCACGGACGTCCTGGTTCTGGATCAGCGACGCCGCGGGTGTCGCGTCCTCCAGGGTGTCACCCTCCTGCGGGACGTATTCCTCCATGTGCTCCACCGGCGTCTGCGCGGGAACCACGTGGCCGCGGTGGTTGGACAGCACCGCCTTGGTGTACACGGGCACGGCCGACCCCACGCTCACCTGCGTGGCCTCACCGGGGCGCAGTTCCACCACGGGCAGGATGCGCTCATCCGGCGGAAGGGTCAGCAGGAGCCGCTCGTCGGTTTCCGCCGGCTGAGGGGTGCGGATTCGCCACGGGCCCTCACCGGCCACGGCCCACCCGTCAATGGCGGCGGAGGCGTAATGCGGCACGGGCATGATGGCGGTGATGGGTTCGGCAAGCGTCTCACCCAGGGATTCCGTGAGGGGCAGCAACCTGCTGGGAAGCGCATCGGGAATCCGGTGGGCGATCTCTCGCGCCTCGTTCCAGCTGGCCCAGCGGTGCGTGGGCTCCTGCCCCTCGGTCTCCGGAGGCGTGTGGTCGTCGTCCTGGTTGAAGTGCTCGTGCGGGCCGGGAAGTCCGGGCATGCCATCTCCTTGCCGTGTGGATTCAGTGCAGATCGAACCTGGACACATCTTCCCACGTATCCACGTCCTGCGTGCTGCCCTCCGGGGCACGTACCTCCATCAAGCGCAGATGTTTCCAGAACGATCGCACGGACCGGTCACGTGCGGGGTCTTGAGAGAAAACCGCGGTGAGCGGTTCGGTGCGGATCAGGACCGCCAGGTTCTCGCGGTGCCCGTCGGCGGCCGCGGCGATCACACCGTCCGCGTCCTCCGGAAGGCCGCGAGCGGCGTCGGCGAGTGCGTGAACGGCCCCGGCAACGTCAGGCATATCGCAGGCCAGGACCGCGGTCCATGCCGCACGGGACGGTTGCCGCCCCAGCAGATCCAGGCCCGCCGCTATGGCCGCCGCCGGCCCCGAGAACGGAGGGTCCTCGCGGGTCCGCAGGGTGCCTGCCGGTACGAGCAGGTCATCGGGGCCCACCACGACGGCGCTGCCGGCCGCACCCACGGCGCGCACCGTGATCTCGACCAGGCTTTCCCCACCCCTGCGAAGTGCGGCCTTGGGGGTGCCTCCCAACCGAGAGGAGCGGCCCCCGGCCACGATCACGCTGTCAAAGTGCAACGCCTAGACCGTGGTTTCCGAATCGCTGATCTCTTCACGGTCCCGGGGGCGACGCTTCTTGGGCATCCCCGCGATCCGTAGGCCGCACTCCACTGCCGCCAGGAGGAAGGCGACGTAGTACAGGATCATGGTCGGGTAGAGCTGGGGGAGAGTCATGTTCATGCCCACCAGGGACAGGAGGAGCAGGATTGCCGCGGCAATCAAAATCACCAGGTGCACCGTGGCGAACGCGCCCGGTGTGCCCTTGGTGGAGAGGTACATGGCCAGGAGCGCGAACAGGATGGGGAACAGCAACTGCCCCGCCAGCGTGATGCCGTCACCGTGATAGGGGAACAAACCCATGGACTGAAGCAGGGCGGTGGCGACCAGCAGGATCGGCGCAATCATGGACTTCATGAGGCACCAGTCTAGAGGCGGCACGGCGTGGCTTCGAACCGGTGGTGGAACCCGACGGAGCGCCATGTGATGAGGCTTTACTGCGCGGTAAGTCCCCCTACTCTGCAGTACGACCGGATGAAATGGTGCACTGCCCCAGGTCATCGCCGCCGGGCCGACCAAACGATCGATTAGCGCACGAATATGTGACTATATTCCCAGGTCAGCCTGGGAATAATGAATTTCGTGTTGCGAGTGATTTAAATCGGCATTTTGGATGTGAGTTAGGGGTACGGTGGCTCCATGGCTACCACCGAAACCCCCGCCGGAGTCGATGGCCCGGCATCGAACGCGTTATTGAAACTCGGGAAATTCTTCTCCCGCTGGGACGAGACGGAGGACGGTCGCGCCGTGTTCCGGGAGGGCGGTCGCGCCGGCGATGCCTTCTACCGCAACCGCTGGAGTCACGACAAAGTTGTCCGCTCCACCCACGGTGTGAACTGCACCGGATCCTGCTCGTGGAAGGTGTACGTCAAGGACGGCATCATCACGTGGGAAGCTCAGGAGACGGACTACCCGTCGGTGGGCCCGGATCGGCCCGAGTACGAACCGCGCGGTTGCCCCCGCGGCGCCGCATTCTCCTGGTACACCTATTCGCCCACCCGGGTGCGCTACCCGTACGTCCGGGGCGTGTTGTTGGAGATGTACCGCGAAGCGAAGCAGATCCACTCGGATCCGGTGCTGGCGTGGGAGTCCATTGTCAATGACCCGGTCAAGCGTGAGACGTTCCAAAAGGCCCGCGGTAAGGGCGGACTGGTGCGCTCCAGCTGGCAGGAAGCCGTGGAGATGTCGGCCGCCGCCCACGTGCACACCATCAAGGCCTACGGCCCGGACCGCTGCATCGGGTTCTCGCCCATCCCTGCGATGTCCATGGTCTCGCACGCCGCCGGAGCCCGGTTCATCAACCTCATCGGTGGGGTCATGAACAGTTTCTACGACTGGTACGCGGACCTTCCGGTGGCGTCGCCGCAGGTGTTCGGCGACCAGACGGACGTTCCCGAATCCGGGGACTGGTGGGATGCCACCTACCTGATGATGTGGGGCTCCAACATTCCCGTGACCCGCACGCCCGACGCCCACTGGCTGGCCGAGGTGCGTTACCGCGGTACCAAGGTGGTCTCGGTCAGCCCGGATTACGCGGACAACACCAAGTTCGCGGACGAATGGTTGCCCGCTCAGGCCGGCACGGACGCCGCGCTGGCCATGGGCATGGGACACGTGATTCTCAAGGAGAATTTTGTGGACCGCCGCGTCCCGTTCTTCGAGAACTACGTCTCCCACTACACGGACCTTCCGTTCCTGGTCTCACTGTCCCGCCGCGAGGACGGCACGGTGGTCGCGGACAAGTTCCTCACCGCCGAGGACCTGGGCAAGGCCGGGGACGACGACGCCGCTTCGCAGGCCGATCCCGCGTTCAAGACCGTGCTTCTGGACCGGGACACCAACCGGCCGGTGATTCCCAACGGTTCCATGGGTTTCCGCTACAACGAGCACGACGAGGGCAAATGGAACCTCGACCTGGAGGGCGTCACGCCGTCGCTGTCGATTGCTGACGCCTCCGGTTACCGGGGCGAGGTGAGCGAGCTGGCGCTGCCGGCGTTCACCGACCCCACCGGTGTGGGTTCGGTGATCCACCGCGGTGTGCCTGTCACCGAGGTGGCCGGGCGGACCGTGACCACCGTTTTCGACATCATGCTCGCCCAGTACGGCGTGGGCCGTGAAGGCCTGCCGGGGCAGTGGTCCACCGGCTACGACGACGTCGACACTCCCTACACCCCGGCGTGGCAGGAAGAAGTCACCTCCGTTCCCGCGGAGGCCGTGATTCGCACCGCCCGCGAATTCTCCGCAAATGCGGAGAAGTCCGAGGGGCGATCCATGATCATCCTGGGTGCCGGTATCTGTCAGTGGTACCACGGTGATGCCACCTACCGTGCCATCCTGGCCATGCTCATGCTGTGCGGTTGCCAGGGCCGAAACGGTGGCGGCTGGGCGCACTATGTGGGCCAGGAGAAGGCACGCCCCATCACGGGGTGGGCCACCATGGCCTCCGGCGGCGACTGGGTGCGTCCGCCGCGCTTCATGATCGGTACCGCGTTCTGGTACATGCACACCGATCAGTTCCGTTCCGACGGGTACTCCTCCGATTCACTGCAGTCCCCGCTCGCTGACGGCCACCTCAAGGGCATGCACACCGCGGATGTCGTGGCGCAATCGACGCGTCTGGGCTGGATGCCGTTCTACCCGCAGTTCCATGAGAACTCGTTGGACGTGGCGGACGCCGCGGTGAGCGCCGTCGAACGCGGTGAGGCCGGCAGTGGACCCGAGTGGATCGCGAGCAAGCTCAAGAACGGCGATCTCAATTTTGCCGTGGAGGACCCGGACGCGCCCGAGAACTGGCCGCGCACGCTGGTGCTGTGGCGCTCCAACTTGTTCGGTTCCTCGGCCAAGGGTGAGGAGTACTTCCTCAAACATTTGCTGGGCACCCACAACAGTGTGCAGGGCGAGGATCACCGGTCCGCCAAGCCGCGTGATGTCCGTTGGCATGAGAAGGCGCCAGAAGGAAAGCTGGACCTGCTGGTCTCGGCGGACTTCCGCATGACCTCGTCCACGCTGCTCTCCGATGTGGTATTCCCCGCAGCCACCTGGTACGAGAAGTACGACCTCTCGTCCACGGACATGCATCCGTTCGTGCACGCATTCACCCCGGCGATCGCCCCGCCGTGGGAGGCCAAGACCGACTGGAAGCTATTCCAATTGTTGGCCGATGAGGTCGCGCGGCAGTCCCGCGATCACCTGGGCGTGCGCAAGGACGTGGTGGCCACCGCGCTCACCCACGACACACCGGGAGAAATCGCCCAGCCGGGCGGTCACGCACCGGAGTGGAAGGGTACAGACCTTCCCGCGATTCCGGGTAAGAACCTGCCCAACCTCAAGATCGTGGAACGGGACTACACGGCCATCGGCGACAAGTTCGTGGCGCTCGGGCCCCTGGCGGACAAACTGGGGCTGACCACCAAGAACGTGACGTTCGACGTCACGCGCCAGGTGGACCAGCTGGGTCGCCTGCACGGAGTCTTCGATTCCGGCGCCGCCGAGGGTCGCCCCGCACTGGACACCGATCAGCGCATGGCGGAGGCCATCCTGATGCTCTCCGGCACGACCAACGGTGAGCTGGCCACGCAGGGCTTCGAGACCCTCGAGAGGCGTGTGGGTAAAGAACTGTCGGATCTGGCCCGCGGCTCGGAGGAAAAACGCATCACGTTCAAGGACACCCAGCAGGCACCGGTTCCGGTGATCACTTCACCGGAGTGGTCGGGGTCGGAAACCGGCGGCCGCCGCTACGCACCCTTCACGGTGAACATCGAACGGCTCAAGCCGTTCCACACGCTCAGCGGGCGCATGCACTTCTTCCTGGACCACGACTGGCTCAAAGACATGGGCGAAATGTTGCCCACCTACCGCCCACCGTTGGACATGCACCGCTTGTTCGGTGAACCGAAGCTCGGTGACAAGGGCGAGCTGTCCATTGCGGTGCGCTACCTGACCCCGCACAACAAGTGGTCGATCCACTCGGAGTACCAGGACAACCTGTTCATGCTGTCGCTGTCGCGCGGTGGCACCTCGGTGTGGATGTCTCCGCAGGACGCCACGGCCATCGAGGTCTCCGACAACGACTGGGTCGAGTGCGTGAACACCAACGGCGTATTCGTCGGACGCGCGGTGGTCTCCCACCGCATGCCCGAGGGTGTGGTGTACGTGCACCACGCCCAGGAGCGCACCATTGACGTTCCCAAATCCGAGATCACGGGTAAACGCGGCGGCATCCACAACTCCGTCACGCGCATCCTGGTCAAACCCACCCACATGATCGGCGGCTACGCCCATCTGTCCTGGGCCTTCAACTACATGGGCCCCACCGGAAATCAGCGCGACATCGTCTCCGTTGTCCGCAAACGTTCTCAGGAGGTGCAGTACTGATGCGTGTCATGGCTCAGGTCGCCATGGTGATGACTCTCGACAAGTGCATCGGGTGCCACACCTGTTCGGTGACGTGTAAACAAGCATGGACCAACCGTGCCGGTACCGAGTACGTGTGGTTCAACAACGTGGAAACCCGCCCGGGTCAGGGGTATCCGCGCCGTTATGAGGACCAGGAAACCTGGAAGGGCGGCTGGGAACTCAATAAGCGGGGCAACCTCAAGTTGAAATCCGGTGGCAAGCTCAAGAAGCTCGCCCAGTTGTTCGCTTCTCCGGTGCAGCCGGAGTTGAAGGATTACTACGAGCCTTGGACCTACGACTACGAGAATTTGGTCAGCGCCCCGGCCGGTGACGACTTCCCGGTGGCCCGACCCAAGTCCCTGATCACGGGCGAGGACACCAAGGTCGAATGGTCGGCCAACTGGGACGACGATCTCGGTGGCGCCACGGAAATGGGCCACCTGGACCCGGTCATCCAGAAGCTCCACAAGGAAGCCAACGACCGGATCAAGTTCGAGTTCGAACAGACCTTCATGTTCTACCTGCCCCGGCTGTGCGAACACTGCCTGAACCCGTCCTGTATGGCCGCGTGCCCGTCCGGCGCCATTTACAAGCGCGCCGAGGACGGCATTGTGCTGGTGGACCAGGACCAGTGCCGTGGTTGGCGCCAGTGCGTGACCGGTTGTCCGTACAAGAAGATCTACTACAACCACAAGTCCGGCAAAGCCGAGAAATGCACGTTCTGTTATCCCCGCATCGAAGTGGGCATCCCCACCGTGTGCGCGGAGACGTGCGTGGGCCGCATGCGCTACATCGGCATCTTCCTCTACGACGCCGACAAGGTCACCCAGGCCGCCGCGACCCCCAACGAGCAGGATCTCTACGAGGCTCAGTTAGAGCTCATGCTCGACCCCAATGACCCGGAGGTCGTTGCCGCCGCCCGCGTGGAGGGCATCCCGGAGGACTGGCTCGACGCCGCTCGGAAATCGCCGGTGTACGCGCTGGCCAAGACCCTGCGCGTGGCACTGCCGCTGCACCCCGAGTACCGCACCATGCCCATGGTTTGGTATGTGCCGCCGCTGTCTCCGATTGTGGATCTGCTCAAGGAACAGGGTCATGACGGAGAAGACCCGCAGAACCTTTTCGGCGCGATTGAGAGTCTGCGCATCCCGGTGGAGTACCTCGCGGAGCTGTTCACCGCCGGTGACACCGAGCTGGTGACCGACGTGCTGCGCAAGCTGGCCGCCATGCGCGCCTACATGCGCAACATCACCCTGGGTGACGCTCCGGACGAGTCCATTGCCCAGGCCGTGGGCATGACCGGTTCCGAGATCCAGCAAATGTACCGGCTCATGGCGATCGCCAAGTACGACGAGCGCTACGTGATTCCCGCGGCCCACGTTGAGGATGCCCACAACCTGGAGGAGATCGGCTGCTCACTGGACGTGGACGGTGGGCCCGGAATGGGTCAGACCGGCGTGTTCGGTGAGGCCTCGGGCCGTCCGATGCCGGTGGCCGTGGAGAACTTCCAGGCACTGCGTTCCCGTCAGACGGGGGAGGACCCCACGGGCAACGAGCAACTGGCCGGCCGCGTGAACCTGCTCAACTGGGACGGCAACGGCAGCCCGGACGGGCTGTTCCCCGCCAGGGCGCAGGAGGACGCGGACAGCCTGTCGACCACGTCGCGTGATCCATGGGCCCGGCCCGATCGTGACACCGCCGGTTCCGACGGGGGACGATGATGGGGCTGCTCTCAACTCTCCTGGGTAAGGCCACCAAGGGCACCGTGGACGTTCCCGAGTACCGGGATCGTCATCCGCAGCGCTCGGCGGTCATCCGGCAAGCGGCCGCGGTGCTGCTGGGCTACCCGGATCGGGAACTGATCGATGAGCTGCCCGTGCTCGAGGAAGCCCTGGCCGAGGTGGGGGTGGCACCGAGCGCCGTCGAACCCCTGACCCGCTGGCTGCGTGACAGCGATCTGAGCGAGATCCAGGGCGAGTACGTCCAGGAATACGATCTCTCCCGCCGCCACAGCCTGCACCTGACGTATTGGACGGACGGTGACACGCGCCGCCGCGGCGAAGCGCTATCCGCGTTCAAGCAGGTGTACCGCGCCCACGGGTGTGTGTTCGGGGACGAGGAACTGCCGGACCACCTGCCCGTGGTGCTTGAATTCGCCGCCCGGGTCTCACCGCAGGACGGGTTCGAACTGCTGCAGCGGTACCGGCCGTCGCTGGAGCTGTTGCGGCTCGCGCTGGTCCGCGACAACCTACCCCACGCGTGCGCGGTGGAACTGGTGTGCTCCACGCTGCCGGGACCGTCCCCGGAGGACGAAACCGCCGTGGCGCGCATGGCCGGTTACGGCCCGCCCACAGAATCCGTGGGCCTGGACGCCTACGACCCCCGACTCCTGCCCATGACCGGAGGAAACCAGTGAACATTCTCGACACCCTGCTATGGGGAGTTTTGCCGTACGTGGTGATGGCGGTTCTCGCCGGTGGGCTGATCTGGCGTTACAAGTACGACCAGTTCGGGTGGACCACCCGCTCGTCCCAACTCTATGAATCCAGGCTGCTGCGGATCGCGTCCCCGCTGTTCCACTTCGGCATCCTGGCGGTGCTCGTGGGGCACATCGTGGGCCTGGTGATTCCCAAGTCATGGACCGAGGCCGTGGGGATGTCCCAGCACGCGTACCACTTCCTGGCGCTGTCCATCGGCACCGTGGCCGGTGTGGGCACCCTGGTGGGCATCGTGATGTTGATCGTCCGGCGCCGCCTTACCGGTCCCGTCTTCATGGCCACCACCGGTAACGACAAGTTCATGTACATCATGCTGCTGGGTGCCATCCTGGCCGGTCTGGCGACCACGGTGCTGGCCGTGTTCGACCCGAACACCGTGGACTATCGGGAAACCGTCTCCCCGTGGTTCCGTTCACTGTGGGTCCTGCAGCCGGACGTCGGAGCCATGGCCGCGGCGTCCACCTCGTTCCACGTCCACGTGCTGTGGGGTATGGCACTATTCGCGATTTGGCCGTTCACCCGTCTGGTGCATGCCTTCACCGCCCCGCTGCACTATTTGTTCCGCCCGTACATCGTGTACCGCACGCGCGGTTCCAGCCCCCGGGCCGGCTCCGCCCCGGTGCGCCGCGGGTGGGAACCCATTGGCACCCACGACCGGGACAGCGGACGACGCCGCACCCGGCCGCCGCGTGAGCGCTCCGGTTCCACGCGCGTCAAGTAAGTAATTCTCGGATCGGGAAGCGTTCTCGCCACAACGCCTCCCGGCTCAGGCCCACCACGTCCCAGAAGGAGCGTCATGTCCTCCGTTGAAGCCGCCTCAGCGGCACCGAACTTGAAACAGGGTCAACTCAGGAACCTCATCCTGGCCACCCTGGCGTCCACCGTGGGTTTCTGGGCGTGGACCATCGTGGGTCCGCTGTCCAAGCGCTACGCCGGGGACATGTCACTGACTCCCGGCCAGACCGCCATCCTGGTGGCCATGCCCATTTTCGTGGGGTCCATTGCTCGAGTTCCGGTGGGTGCGCTCACCGACAAATACGGTGGGCGGGTCATGTTCACGGTGATCCTGGGCATCACAGCGCCGCTCGTGTTGCTCACAGGCCTGGTGGGCCAACTCAACAACTTCCCGCTGCTGGTCGCGGTCGCGTTCCTCCTGGGCATCGCCGGCACCGTGTTCGCGATCGGTATCCCATTCTGCTCCGCCTGGTACGAGTCTCACCGCAAGGGTTTTGCCACCGGTGTGTTCGGCGCGGGCATGGTGGGCACGGCCGTTTCCGCGTTCTTCACCCCGCGGCTGGTTGCGGCCACCGGATATATGGCCACCCACATCATCATTGCCGCGATCGTGGCCGTCAGTGCCCTGCTGTGCTGGCTGCTGCTGCGAGACTCTCCGGCGCGAGCCGGACGCAAGGTTGAGCCGATGATGCCCAAGCTCAAGCAGGCATTCAGCCTGAAAGTCACCTGGCAGTTGTGCTTCCTGTACGCGGTGGTGTTCGGCGCTTTCGTGGCGTTCTCCAATTACCTGCCGACCTACCTGGCCAACGTGTATGAGTACGACCCCACCGGAGCCGGAACCCGCACCGCAGGATTCGCCCTGGCGGCCGTGATCGCCCGCCCGATCGGCGGCACGCTCGCGGACACGTTCGGACCCAAGATCGTCACCCTCACGTCCTTTGGCGGCACCATCGTGCTGGCGATGCTCGTGGCCTTCCAGCCCGATGCCGAGCACGTCTACGGCCCGCTATTCCTGGCCATGGCCGTGTTCCTGGGCCTGGGAACCGGCGGTGTCTTCGGTTGGGTCGGTCGTGCCGCTCCGGCCAAGGACGTGGGCACCATCGGCGGCATCATTGCTGCGGCCGGTGGACTGGGTGGTTACTTCCCGCCGCTGGTCATGGGCGCCACCTATAACCCGGACAACCGTTCGTATTTCGTGGGCCTCACACTGCTGGCGGTGTTTGCAGCCCTGGCGTTCCTGCTCGCCCTCATGGTTCGCAACGGCGGCAAGACCAGTGAGAACGACAAGCCGGTCGAACAGGCCCAGGCCTCCGCCGGGTAACTGACACGCGCGGCACGACGGCGCCTGACCCACGCCATCTCATCCGGCCTTACTGCACAGTAAGGCTCCCTACTCTGCAGTACGGCCGGATGAAATGGTGCGCCGCCGCGGCGCCCGCCGACCCGGGGCGAGCCGCGCCGTTAGCCGGTGGCTCGCTGATCCAGCATCCGTCGCACGATCTGCACGCATTCGTCGGGGGAGTAGTGCAGCTCTCCCGCGGCGCGGTCCAGGTACTCGGCGGCGGCGCTGCAGGCGGCCGCGTGACGATCGTCGGAGGACTGGGCGATGAACGTGCCCTTACGCCCGCGGGTTTCGATCACACCGCTGGCCTCCATGGTGCGGTAGGCCTTGGCCACGGTCCCGGCGGCCACCCCGAGCTCGATGGCGAGCGAGCGCACCGGGGGAATCCGGTCGCCGGTTTCCAGCGAGCCGGAGGCGATCCCGGTCGTGACGCACTCGATGAGCTGTTCGTACACCGGCACCGGGGACGCAGTGTCCACGGTGAAGCTGGCTGCGGTGGTGGACATGGCGGGCCCCTTCGGACGGTGATTCGCGCATCGTGTTACTAACCATGATACAAATCCGGCCGTTGTCGGATAAAGAGGCTCGGCCGGTCGCCCAAAGCACGTAGGCTTACTACTGTGTTTGACCAGTCGACGTTGCCGATCCCGCACACTCCTCGACCCGAGCGGCGGGAGGTTCAGGAGTTCGTGCGCCACGGCTTGAACGCGGCCCGCGAGTTGTCATCCGGCCTGCCGTTGCCGGGCCAGGGCAGCACCCGCGAGTTGTGGGCGGAGCTGAGCGGTTTGGCGCGGCAGGATCTCGCCTATGCACGCATTATCGAACCGCATCTGGATGCCACGGCGATCATCGATCAGGCCGGCCGCAACGACGTTCTCACCGGCGCGGACACCTGGGCCGTGTGGGCCGCGGAAGGCCCCGGCACGCCCTTGACCGCAACGCCGTCCGCGACCGGGTGGACACTCGCCGGCACCAAACCGTGGTGCTCGCTCGCGGAGTTCGTGAGCCGCGCCGTGCTCACCGCCCACGTGGCGGATGAGACGGGGGAACTCACCGGCCACCGCCGCGCGTTCATGATCTCCACCGACCACCCCGGTTTCCTGCCCGAGTCCAACACGGCGTGGGTCGCCCAAGGGCTCTCGGACGTCCCCACCGCCGCCGTGGACTTCCGCGAGGTGCCCGCCGAACCGCTCGGCGAGGACGAGTGGTACCTCACTCGCCCCGGATTCGCGTGGGGCGGCATGGGGGTGGCCGCGATCTGGTGGGGCGGCGCCCAGTCCGTCGCGGACCTCCTGTGGCAACGATGCAAACACCCGCGCACACCCCTCGACGACGCCGCGCACACCCACCTGGGCCGCGTGGACCTGGCCCTGTCCGCGGCGTCGGCCGTGCTGGACCGGGCGGCGAGCGCCGTCGACGGTGGGGAGGCCACGGGCGAGCAGGGCGCTTTGTGGGCACTGCGGGTTCGCCGCACCGTTGCCGAAGCGGCGGAAGCGGTGCTGCGCGAGGTGTCCCGGGCCACCGGGCCGGGCCCGCTCACCGGGGACCCCGCGCACATCCGCCGCGTGAACTCGTTGCAGGTGTACATCCGTCAGGACCATGCGGAGCGTGACAACCGAGCGCTGGGCGAGTTGCTGTTGGCGGGGGCGGAGGATGCGCCGTGGTGAGCTTCGATCACCGTGAGCCCGGAACCCCCGAACAGGTGTGGGCCGACAACAAACAGCTGCGTGCGGTGCCGGAACTGGATCTGGCGGGCGTGGACCGCGCTGTGGTCTTTGCGGCGCATCCGGACGACGAAACCCTGGGTGCCGGCGGCACCGTTCACCGTCTGATCCGGGCGGGCACTTCGGTGCATGTCATCGTGGCCACGCTGGGGGAGAAGTCGCACCCGAAATCCCCCACTCACACGCGGGAATCACTCTCGCGGGTGCGCCATCAGGAAATGGCGGACGCGGTGAACGTCATCAGCGCAGGCTCCAGCGAACCCGAGTACCTGGCCCTGCCCGACGGAGGGCTCACTGCGGAGGCGCTCGCGGACCCCGTCTCGGAGGCCGTGGCCTGGGTGGCGGAGGGCAGGCGGCCCCTGGCTGTGGTTACGTGGGTGAAGGACGGTCACCCGGACCACGAGATCCTTGCGGCCCAGGTGCAGCGGGCCGCCGGGGCCGCGGCGGTGCGTTGCGTCCAGTACCCCATTTGGTGGTGGCACTGGGGCGCTCCCAACACGTTGCCGCGCGGGGTGGTGCACGTGCCGCTGTCGGACGAGGACCGGAACGCCAAACAGCGGGCCCTGGCCCAGCATGTGTCTCAGGTGCGCCCGCTGTCGGATCGGCCGGGGGACGAAGTGTTGCTCGGACCGCACATCCTGGAGCACTTCGAACGGGACCGCGAATACTTCATCCTGTCCGCACCGCACCAGACACCGGTGTTCAACAGGGTCCACAGCTTGTCCGAGGACCCCTGGAACGTGGACAGTTCCCGCTACGAACACCGTAAACGCGACGTTCTCACCGCCAGCCTTCCGCGTGAGCTGTACCCCCGTGCCCTGGACATCGGCTGTTCCACGGGTGCTCTCACGGCGCAGCTGGCAGCGCACGTGGGTGCGATGACCGCGGTGGACGCGAGCGACGTCGCCCTGGGCAAGGCCCGCGCGCGCCTCACCGCGCGGGGTCTGGAGAACGTGCAGCTGCGCCAGGCCGTGCTCCCGGAGCAATGGGACCCCGCGTGGACCGAGCTGGACCTCATTGTGGTGAGCGAGGTGGGTTACTTCTGCTCGGCCGAGCAATGGAACGAGTTGTTGTCCCTGTGCACCCACGCGCTGTCCCCGGAGGGGCACCTGGTGCTGTGCCACTGGCGGCATCCCATCAAGGACTGGCCCCTGGACGGTGACGATGTGCATCGTGAGGCCCGGCGCCGCCGGAACCTCACCAGGGTGGTGGCGCACCGCGAAGCGGATTTCGAGATCGACATCTACGCACGGACCAGGCGCGGCCGTTCATGAGCTCTCGGATCGCGGTGGTGATTCCCGCGTGCAACGAACAAGATCGGGTGGCCCGGTGCATCGAATCGGTGAGCGCGGCCGTGCGCAACCTCGTGAGCGCCGAACCGGGGGCCATCGTGTGCGTGGTCCTGGCCGCCGACAACTGCACCGACCGCACGGTCCCCGAGGCGCGCGAGGCGTGGGCGGCGTCGTGGGGCATGGACGAACGGGCGCGGCTGACGGTTCTGCAGGGCCGCTGGGCCAGCGCCGGGGGAGCGAGGCAGGCGGCCGCGAACCACGCGCTGGCTGGGAACCCGGACTGGATCGCCTCCACGGACGCTGACACCGCCGTGCCCGCTCATTGGCTCAGCTACCAGGTGGAGCGCGCGCGAAGCGGTGTGGACGCCGTACTGGGCACCGTGGAACCGGACCCGGACGAATGCCCCGACCACGTGTCCCGGCTGTGGCATTCGGAGCACGACCTGGCGGAGGGGCACCCCTATATTCACGCGGCCAACATGGGCGTGCGGGCCGGTGCCTTCGCCGCGGCCGGTGGCTTCCCGAACGTGGAATGCAGCGAGGACGAGGCCGTGGTCGGAGCGCTGCGCGCGCACGGGGCCCGAGTGGAGTCCACGGACCGCATCCGCGCGATCACCTCCGGACGGTTGCGCGGCCGGGCGGCCCTCGGGTTCGCCTACCATTTGCGCAGTCTGGCGGCCCAGCGAGGGGCGGTCGAGGGCTTCGCCGATCGCTGAAGCCCTTGCAGTAGCGGGCCCGGCACTGCCTAAGGTTGAGAGCAGTTCGTTGCAGTACCCAACGCAGAAAGAGGTTTTCATGAGTGAGACCAGCATCAGCGCCAATCGGGTCATCGACGCCTCGGCGGAGGACATCTTCGAGGTGCTCTCCCTGCCCGCCAAGCACCCGCAGGTGGACGGATCCGGCACCGTGGTGTCCGGCACCGACCAGCGGATCCAGCAGGTCGGGGACGTGTTCGTGATGAACATGAACTCGGACGCCATGGGCGGTGATTACAAGATGGAAAATCACGTCACCGGTTTCGACCCCAAGAAGTTGATCGCGTGGAAGCCGTGCCAGGAGGGCACTCCCGTGGAGAAGAACGGCTGGGAGTGGATGTACGAACTCCAGTCCCAGGGCTCCGATTCCACAGAGGTCACGCTGACCTACTCGTGGGGCGACGCCAACCCGGCGCTCCTCCAGAAGATGAGCTTCCCGGTGTTCCCGGAGTCCGTGCTGGAGGATTCCCTGGAGAACCTCGCCGCAGCGGTGAGCGACAAGTAAGGGTTCACTCCCGCACGGTTCACCCGACGACGCCGCCCGGTCGCCCGCAGTATGCGGGTCACCGGGCGGCGTCGTCGCGTTCGGGTCGGTGCGGCCCGGGACGGTGCGGGCGCGGCGTACCCTGGTCCAGGACATCATCCACATGAACGTAGTGAAAGGGAGCGCCTCGGCATGCAGTCCGCAGGGACATGGGAAGGCTACGAGCGAGGCAGCTCCGGGTACAAGAAGATCCTGATCGCGCTGTTGTGCGCGGGCATCGCGACATTCGCCCAGTTGTATTCGGTCCAGGGCGTTCTCCCGATCATGGCGCGCGATTTGCGCATCGATGCCGCTCAGGCCTCGCTGGCCGTGTCGGCCGCAACCCTCGGCCTGGCGGTCGCGGTGATCCCGTGGTCGTTGGTGTCGGACCGGTTCGGCCGCCGCCGGACCATGGTGAGCGCGGTGGTGGCGGCCACCATCCTGGGCGTGACCATGAGTCTCATGCCATCCTTCGAACTGCTCGTGGGTCTGCGTTTCCTGGAGGGAATGGCGTTGGGTGGCATTCCGTCCGTGGCCATGGCCTACCTTGCGGAAGAGGTGAACCCGCGGCACGCGGCGATTGCCGCGGGGAGTTACATTTCCGGCACCACGCTGGGTGGGCTCTCGGGGCGCATCGTGGCGGCGCCGGTGGCCGACTTCTTCGGTTGGCGCGCCGGTACTCTCGTGGTGGCCATCTATGCGGCTCTCGCGGCGGTCGCGTTCATTCTGCTGGCGCCCAAGCAACAAGGTTTTACACCGCAAGCGGTGCGGCTCGGAGGGCCGGAGGGTCTTTTCGAGCGGCTGCGGGTGAACCTCAAGGATCCCGGATTGGTCTCGCTGTACATGCAGGGTTTCCTGCTCATGGGCGGATTCGTGGCGGTCTACAACTTCATCGGGTTCCACCTCGGTGACGAACCGTTCAACGTGCCGCAGTCGGTTGTGTCCGTGCTGTTCCTGTCCTACCTCTCGGGCACGTGGTCCTCCGCTCAGGCGGGTCGGATCGCGGCCCGGTTCGGCCGCCGCGCGGTGTTGATCACGTCCTCGTTGATCATGTTGGGGGGCCTGCTCGTCATGCTCATCCCGTGGTTGCCGGCCGTGGTGGCGGGGCTGCTGATTTTCACCGCGGGCTTTTTCGGGGCGCACTCGGTGGCCAATGGTTGGGTGCCGGCGCGGGCCACCGTGGGGCGGGCCCAGGCGTCCTCCCTGTACACCCTCTTCTACTACGGCGGTTCATCCGTGTTCGGTTACGTGGCGGGGCTGTTCCTCACGGGTTACGGCTGGAGCGGCGCGGTGGCGTTCATCGGGGCCCTGATCGCGGTGGCAATTGCCTTGACCCTGGTCTTCTTGCGCCGGCCGGTCACACCGGCCACGGCGCGGTCCCTCGACGGCTAGGGTTGACGGAGACGCACCCCGCACATGGACCACCTGAGGAGGCCCCCATGACCAGCACGTTGACCGTTCGCCACTTGTTCGGCCCCGGACCGACCAATCCGTACCCTGAAGCCACCGAGGCACTCGCCCGACCGCTCATCGGACATCTGGACCCCAAGTTCCTGGAGATCATGGACCGTGCCTGTGACGGCCTGCGTCAGGTGTGGGGCACCGCCAATCGCCGGACTTTGCCGGTCTCGGCCACCGGTTCGGCGGGCATGGAAGCGGCGTTCGTGAACTTCGTGAATCCCGGTGACCCGGTGGTGATCGCCGTCAACGGGCTCTTCGGCGAGCGCATGTGCGATGTTGCCGCGCGCTGCGGTGCCGAGGTGATTCGGGTGGACTTCCCCTTCGGCCAGCCCGTGGATGCGCAGAAAGTGTCGCAGGCGCACCCGAACCCCACAATCATTGCGGCCGTCCACGCGGAAACCTCCACGGGCGTCCGCTCGGACATCGCCGCCCTCGGGGCCATCAAGGGCGACGCCCTGCTCCTCGTGGACGCCGTGACGTCGATCGGCGGTATTGAACTGAAGGCCGACGAGTGGGGCATCGACATCGGCTACGCCGGCACACAGAAGTGCCTGGGCGTGGCCCCGGGCCTGGCGCCCTTCACGGTGTCGGATCGCGCGTGGGAGCGCCGAGTGGAAAACCCCCGCTCGTGGTACCTGGACCTGGGAATGCTGGGCGGTTACGTGGGGGAGGCCTCCGGCAGCGCGACCCGCACCTACCACCACACCGCCCCGGTCGCCATGATTGCGTCCCTGGATGCCGGACTGCAGCGCATTCTCGATGAAGGGCTCGACGCCGTTCGCGACCGTCACTACGCGGCCGGCCACGCGCTGCAGAACGGGTTGGAGGCCATGGGGCTGGAGCTCTTCGCGGCGGAGGGCCACCGCTTGCCCGAGCTGACCACCGTCAAGGTCCCGGACGGGGTCGATTCCACCGCCGTCCGTAAGGAACTGCTCGAGAAGTACAACCTGGAGATCGGACCGGGCGTCAAAGAGTTCGCCAACACCGTGTGGCGCATCGGCCTGATGGGCCCCAATGCCGCCCCGGAATCCGTGGCGCTCATCCTGGGTGCATTGAAGGACGTGCTGGGGAAGTAGTCCTCGAGGACCTACACCGGATGACGTCCGGCACCCTACCCGGTGACGGAACTGCCCCGGCCGCAAGATGCGACCGGGGCAGTTGTGGTTCTGGTCGAGATCTTTCCGGGTGGTGATCCCGCTCAGTGATCTCAGGCGGTCAGCTCCTTCTCGATGGCCTGGACGAACGGTTCCAGGTCACCGGGGTTGCGAGAGGTGATGAGCACCCAGTCCTTGGCGGGGCACCGCTTGACGGGCTGGTCCACCCACGTGCCGCCGGCGTTGCTGATGTCGACCTTGACGGACTCGTAGGAGGTCAGGGTCTTGCCGTCCACCAGTCCGGTTTGCACGAGCAGCCACGGGCCGTGGCAGATGGAGGCAATGGGGCGGCCGGAGGATGCGAAGGCCTGGGCGATCTTCTGGGCATCCTCGTCCAAGCGCAGGGTGTCCGCGTTGAGTGTGCCCCCGGGCAGCAGCAGCAGGTCGTACTCGGAGTCGTTGACGTCGGAAATCTTTTGGTCCACGGGGAAGGTCTCACCCAAATCCCAGTCGCCCACGAGGCTCTGAACCTCACCGTTCTCCGGCGAAGCGACGGTCACGGTGGCACCCGCTTCGCGCAGCTTCTCCAGGGGAACCTTCAACTCATCCTGCTCCACACCGCGGTTGGTCTGAAGCGAGAGAATCTTCTTACCGGTCAAGTCAGCCATTGGTAAAGCTCCTTTCTAATGGGTTATGCCTCCACGCTTCCACTGCTCACTGCTCTTGGCAAGAAGATTCCGGGACTGTCCGCTATGAGCAACACGACCCGGCAGAGGTGCAACTAACGGCGGGTCGGCTAATGTAACGAACAGGTCACGATGGAAGAAAGATGCGTCGTAATGCACGTGAATGGGTGAGGTCGGTCATACTCTAAACGGAAATCAGCAGCAATCTGATCACTATGGACGAGATAGCTCTCTGCCTGCGGCGGGGGTGGAGACGGTGCGCGCGTGTGGGACTTTGTCAGAGATAGTCAGCAACAGATCTTGTTCGCCTCGTGGCAGCATTTCAGCCTGGTGGTCCAATGCTTGGTGCTGGCCACGATTGTGGCCGTGGTGCTCTCCGCGCTGGTCTACCGCAGTAAAACGGCCAGCGCGCTCGCCAACGGCGTTTCGGCCATGGGGCTGACCATTCCTTCTTTCGCGCTCATTGGTTTGTTGATCGCACCCTTCGGTTTTGGTGTCATCCCGGCCGTCATTGTGGTCACGTTCTTCGCGACCCTGCCCATCCTGCGCAACGCGGTGGTGGGGCTGAACAGCATCCCCGCCTCCGTGGTCGAATCCGCGCGCGGAATCGGCATGAGCCGGTTGCGCACCCTGGCCACCGTGGAACTGCCCATGGCGTGGCCGATCATCCTGGCGGGCATTCGAGTGTCCGCACAAATGGTCATGGGCATTGCGGCGGTCGCCGCCTATACGCTCGGCCCCGGCCTGGGCGGTTTCATCTTTTCGGGTCTCTCCCGGCTGGGCGGGGCCAACGCATTTGAATCCGTGGTGGTAGGAGTCGTTGGCGTGATCCTGCTGGCCATTATTTTGGACCTCCTTCTGGTGGTCCTGAGCCGACTGACAACCTCGCGAGGTATCCGTGTCTGAAACACAAACCATCCAGAACTCTGCCGAGCAGGTCAGCGGCGCATCCATCCTTCTCGATCAGGTGACCAAGCAGTACCCCGGTCAGGCCAAGCCGGCAGTGGGCGGGCTCACCATGGAGATCCCCGCGGGCAGCATTGTGATGTTCGTGGGTCCCTCCGGCTGCGGCAAGACGACCACCCTCAAAATGATCAACCGCCTGATCGAACCGTCGGACGGGTCCATCGTGATCAACGGGGACAACGTCACGGACATGAACGGTGACAAGCTGCGCCGTCAGATCGGCTACGTGATTCAGGCCGGCGGACTGTTCCCCCACATGAGCGTTGCCGCCAACATCGGGTTGGTGCCCAAAATGCTCGGGTGGGACAAGGACCGCATTGCCGCTCGGGTGGATGAACTCCTCGACCTGGTGTCCCTAGACCCCAAGACCTACCGCAACCGGTACCCCAAGGAACTCTCCGGCGGACAGCAGCAGCGCATTGGCGTGGCCCGTGCGCTCGCGGCGGACCCGCCCATCCTGCTCATGGACGAGCCGTTCGGCGCCGTGGACCCCATCACCCGGCAACGCCTGCAGAACGAGTTGCTCAACATCCAGGCCGAGCTGCAGAAAACCATTGTCTGCGTGACGCACGACTTCGACGAGGCCGTGAAGCTCGGCGACTGGATCGCCATCTTCAACGAGGGCGCCCAAATCGAGCAGTACGACTCTCCCGAACGTATCCTCGCCAATCCGGCCAACGAGTTCGTGGAGAACTTCATCGGTTCCGGCGCCGGGCTCAAGCAGCTCACGCTCAACCGGGTGCACGAGGTGGAGCAGCAGGAAGCCGTCACCGCCAGGGCGGGGGAGTCGCCGGAGGAGGTCATCGCCCGGCTCGAGCAAGCCGGTCAGCAGAATGTGGTGATCCTGGATTCACGTGGCCGCGCGATCCAGTGGTTGTCGCAACGCCAGCTCTCACGCATGCAGGTGATTTCGGACGCCGCGGACCCCGACCTGCCGCTCGTCAACGAACAATCCACGCTCAACGACGCCCTGGACGCGATGCTGGTCGCGAGCACGGGCGCGGCGCTGGTCGCCGGGCGAAGAGATGTGTTCACCGGACTGATCACGGTCAATACCGTGATGGACGCGATCTCGGCCGGCCAGGCCGCCGCCCAGGGCCACGGTGACGCGCCGGTCGGTCTCAACACCGGTGCCCTCCCCCAAGTTTCCGACCACGACAGCCAGGACGACGCCGCCGCGGCCGGTTCCACAGCGGCCACCGAAGACGCGGCCGGGGACCGGTCATGAGCGCCACCACCGGGGTCGCGAACCCGGATGCCGTCTCGACCACCGCCGCGGTGGCCGGAAGTTCGTCCAAGGGACTGTGGATCCAGCTGGCCGTCATCCTCGTGGCCATTGCGGCCTTGTTCGCGTGGTTGGCCTTCGGTGACCTGACGGATACGGAACGTGCGACACTGGCGCCCGGCGCACTGTGGGGTTACACGTGGGAGCATCTGAAACTCACCGCGGTGGCGGCCGTGCTGGTCCTGGCCATCGCGATCCCGCTGGGAATCCTGCTCACGCGCGGCCCGCTCCGAAAGTTCACCGGACCCGTTCTGGTGGTGGCCAACATCGGGCAAGCGGCTCCGGCCATCGGCCTGGTGGTGTTATTGGCCTTCTGGCTCGGTTTCGGGTTCACGGCAGCGGTCGTGGCATTGGTGGCGTACGCGATCCTGCCGGTGTTGCGCAACACCATGGTGGGACTGCAACAAGTGGACCAGCGGCTCGTGGAAGCCGGACGCGGCATGGGGATGAGCGCGGCCGCGGTGCTCTTCAGGGTGGAACTGCCGCTCGCGGTGCCGGTGATGCTGTCCGGTATTCGCACGGCACTGGTGCTGCTGGTGGGCACCGCAACCCTCGCCACGTTCATCAACGGCGGTGGCTTGGGAATCCTGATCACCACGGGAGTGAACCTGAACTTGATCAAGGTGCTCATAGCGGGTTCCCTGCTGGTGGCACTGTTGGCTCTGCTCGTGGATTGGCTGGGGCGTTTCGTGGAATACGTCGCGCGCCCGAAGGGACTGTGATGGCAACGTCGAAACGAACGGGACAGAGGCAACGACCGGTGGCCGGGGCGGCGTCGTCGACACGAAAGCCCACGCGCATTGCCGCCGGGCTGAGCGCGGGCTTCGGCGTGATGCTGCTGGCGGGCTGCGGTCTGCAACCGGCTACGTCGTTCGTGCCGGAGGTGCAACCGGGGTCGATACAGGCCGTGGAAGGCCTGCCCGAGGACGCCCAGATCACGGTGGTGAGCAAGAACTTCACGGAGCAACTCATCCTGGGCAAGATCGCCGTGATGACCGCGGAGGCTGCCGGGTTCGAGGTGGAGGATTTCACCAACGTTCCGGGAAGCCAACCGGTGCGCGAACTCATGGTGTCGGGAGAGGGTGACTTCACCTACGAGTACACGGGAACCGCCTGGATCACGTACATGGGCAACCCGACCGGCATCCCGGACAAGGAAGAACAGTGGCGGGCCGTCCACGACGCCGACCTCGAGAACGGACTCACGTGGGGTAGGCCGGCGCCGTTGAACAACACGTATGCGTTCGCGGTGCGCAGCGAGGCCGTGCCCGAGCTGGGCAACATTTCCAAGCTGTCACAGATCGGGAACCTGCCCGTGGCCGAACGGACGTTGTGCGTGGAGGCGGAATTCAACTCCCGCCCGGACGGCCTGGATCCCATGCTGGACACCTACGACATTCCGCGAGGCTCGGCCAACGGCATTCCGGACGGCAACATCGGCGTGTACGACACGGGTGCCGTGTACACCGCAACCGATAACGGCGACTGCAACTTCGGTGAGGTCTTCACGACCGACGGTCGGATCGACGCCCTGGAGTTCACGGTGCTCGAGGATGACCGGAAGTTCTTCCCCGCGTACAACGCGGCGCCGGTGTTCAACTCGGAAACCCTGGAGCAATACCCGCAGCTGCGGGAGGTCTTCGATCAGGTCTCGCCGCTACTGACCGATGAGACCATGCGCCAGCTGAACCTCAAGGTGGACGTGGAAGGCCAAGAGCCCGTGGACGTGGCCCACGACTGGATGGTGTCCGAGGGGCTCATCACGGGCGAGGGCTGAGCGGGCGGTGTTGGGGCTGCGTCCCGATGACGGGGCCGGGCTGGCAGTCGAGCGGGCGGCGTCGCGCGAGGTAATGCTCAAGGGCTAAAAAGGGCGGCAGCCGCCCGAAGACGGCTGCCGCTGTTTCCGCCCGTCCAGGAGGCCACTGCCCGGGCGGAGTCTGGTGACGGTTCTCAGGAACCGTTGGAGAGTTCGGACACGAGGCGTCCCACGTGGCCCTTCGCGTCCACGCGGTATTCGGCGTTCGCGAGAGTGCCGTCTGCGTTCACCACGAACGTGGAGCGCAGCGGGCCCTCGGAGGTTTCACCGTTGATGGTGCGCTCGCCCCACGCGCCCCATTCCTTGGCGGCGGTGTGCTCGGGGTCCGACAAGAGTGTGTAGGGGAGGTGATATTCCGCCACGAAACGACTGAGTTCTTCCGGGCTGTCCCCGGAGACCCCGTACACGTCGTAACCCAGGCCCTGGATGGCGGCCAGGTTGTCGCGGAAGTCGCATGCCTCGGTGGTGCACCCCGGCGTGAACGCCCTGGGGTAGAAGTACACCACTGCGCTGCGTTCGTTCTGGTCACCGAGGGTCACGGTGGTGCCGTCATGAGCGGTGAGAGTGAGTGCGGGGGCGGTATCGCCCGAAGTGAGTTCGCGGGACATGGCTGCTCCTAGTGGTGGGGGGTTCCGGCGGGATCCGCGGTCAGCGGGCCAGGATCCGGGACAGTGCTGCTCCAACGCACGCAGCGGAGACGGCCAGGGTCCACATCTCAGCGGACCGGTTCTGGATCTTGCTGCTACCGGAGGAGAAATCCGGGTCCAGCGTATCGCCGGTGTACTTGAAGTAGGACACGTGGGCTGCAGTGGCGGGTGCGTTCGACATTTCTCATTCCTTTCGTAATCCGGAAGCTGTTTTCCGTAATATGAAATCTACTGTAGGCTGGGTCACAGGTCAAGGGGTTTGCCCAGAAATTTTTTGCGGTATCGCGCGGGTGCGTGACGCGACCCCGTGAAGCCAGTGGCTCACGGGGTCTCACGTGAGGGGAAGACAGTTACCCGATGTGAGGGAGGAAAACGCTTAGAGCGCGCCTCCTTTCTGCAGGTTCATCACCTGAGACTGCGGGGGTGTATTAGTGACCGCGCACGTAGCCCAGGTGCTTGTCGACCACGTTCTTGAGGTCCTCGCCGTGCAGCCAGCGGGCCAAGTTGTGCTCGAACTGTTCCGCCAGGGTGGTGCGCCAGCCAACCACATCGCCGCTCATGTGTGCGGAGATGTGCACGGTGGGCATGGCCCAGAACGGATGGTCGCCGGGCAGGGGCTCCCGTTCGAAGACATCCAGCGACGCCGCCGCCAGGCGTTCTTCGCGCAACGCAGCCACCAGTGCGGGCTCGTCCACGAGCGCCCCGCGGCCCACATTGACCACGTGCGCGCTCGGTTTCATGTGCCCGAGTACGTGGCGGTCGAGCAGTCCCCGGGTCGCGTTGGTCAAGGGCGCGATCAACACCAGATGATCAATCTCTCCCACATGCTGCGCGAGGTCCGAACTGGCGACCACCGTGCCGAAATCCCTGTCGCGCTCGCGTTCGGTGCGGCCTGCGCCCGTGACCTTCAAGCCTGCCGCTCGCAGGAGTCTTGCGGTCGCTCGGCCGATTCCTCCGGTGCCGACCACCAGCGCCCGCTGGCCCGCGGTCTGCTGGAGCTCTCGATGTCGCCATTCTGTATTTCGTTGCAGTTCTTTGCTGCGGTGCAGATGCTTGTCATGGGCCAGGATCGAGGCGAGCACGAATTCGGCGATGGGTACGTCAAAGGCGCCGTGGGCGTTGGTCACCGTGATGTCCGAGTCGCGCAGTGCATCGAACAACAACGAGTCCACGCCCGCCGCAGCCACGTGGATCCACTCAAGGTCCGTCGCGTACTGCCAGGCATCCCGCAGTGCCGTGGAGAAGAAGTCCCAGACCAGCAGCACTTGAGCCCCGGGAAGAGCGTCGGGTAGTTGTTCCGCGGTTGCGTAGACCACCTCGGAGAGCGCCTCAACCTCCCGGGCATTCGGCAGGTCCGCTGCGCTGGGGGACGTGAGGACTACGAGCTTGGGGCGACGACGTCGCTCGGTTCCTGACTCATAGTTGCTCGCCCTGAGTGCCCCGCGCGTATTGACGGTGCCCTGGCGCGCGCCGCCGGCCGGGTGACTCTCGGGTGTCTGTTGCGGCTCCACACCTGAACCCTAGGACAATCCTCCGATTGTTGACAATCATTCGATAACGCCGGGAGAATGTGATGTATGACATCCCTGAGCCCCGTTCTGAAGCAGGCGACTCCGGGTGTGGTCGATCATGGCCTGGGGAGTCGACTTTACGGCTCGGACGCCCGGGGCTGAGGACGCCCATGAACGCTGCCACCAACACCGCCACGTCGGCAGGTTTCGCCGCTGCCTCCGATGCACGCTCCGCCAGTACCACGCCGGTGCTCACTCGACTGCGCGATGCGGGGGTCGAGGTCGACGCGTCCGAGCGCAGAACCTCCGAGTACGCCTACGATGCCTCCAACTACCGGGTGCGTCCCCTGGCCGTCGTCTTCCCGCGCACCGTGCAGGACGTGGTCGCCACGGTGCGCGCGTGCGCGGACTCCCGCACCCCGATCGTCAGCCGGGGCGGCGGCACGTCCATGGCGGGCAATGCGGTGGGGCGCGGCGTCGTCGTCGATTTTTCGCGCCACCTGAACCGGATCCGCCGCGTGGATCGGGAGGCCGGAACGGTCGACGTGGAACCGGGGGTGGTGCTGGCCACCCTGACCCGCGAGGTCGAGGCCGCGACCGACGGACAGCTGACGTTCGTACCGGACCCGTCCTCGAAGAACCGCGCCACGGTGGGCGGGGCGATCGGTAACGACGCGTGCGGCAATCATTCCGTGCGCCACGGCCGGACGAGCGATCACACGCTCGAGATCGACGTGGTGACCACGGACGGCGCGCGGCTGACCGCCACGGCCGCCGGGCTGCGCGCCACGGAGCCCGGCGACCGGATGGCGGTGGAGCGAGCGGAGGAGTTGAGCCGCGAATTGCGCGCGCTGGCCCACGATCATTTGGCCGCTTTCCGACTGGAACTCGGGCAGATTCCGCGTCAGGTCTCGGGATACCACGTGCAGAACCTGCTGCCGGAAAAGGGCTTCAACGTGGCCCGCGCCCTCGTGGGTTCGGAGGGCACGTGCGCGTTGGTCGTGGGGGCGCGCATGCGTTTGGTGCCGAAACCCGCCAGCGCCCTGCTGGTCTGCCTGGGCTACGGCACGGTGGTCGATGCCGCCCGGGACGTGACCACGATCCTCGAGTTCTCGCCCGCCGCGGTCGAGGGCACGGACCGGGCCATTGTCGAAAC
Source organism: Kocuria sp. cx-455 (assembly GCF_014698015.1). GTDB lineage: Bacteria > Actinomycetota > Actinomycetes > Actinomycetales > Micrococcaceae > Kocuria. The sequence continues at coordinate 131,090 of NZ_JACXBS010000007.1, read as the reverse complement.
CATGCACTGGCGCCGGGGGCCGGATTCCGTCACGGGGTTACCGGAGGGCAATGCCTGGTTGTTCGTGGACCTGGACGGTGACACGGAGGAAGCGGTCAAAGCGCAGGCCCATGAACTGCTGGCACGGTTGAGCGAGAACGGCCGGCTCGTGCAGGGCATCGCGGTCCCGGACCCCGAGGAACGCGCAAACCTGTGGCGGGTCCGCGAGGACGGCGCAGGCCTCTCGTCCCGGCTGGCCACGGGCGGGGAATCCTGGCCGGGCTGGGAGGACTCCGCGGTGGCCCCGGAAAACCTCGCCAACTACCTGGCCGACCTGCGCGTGTTGCTGGGCGATTACGACCTGCACGGCGTGATGTACGGGCACTTCGGTGCCGGGTGCATCCATATCCGCATCACCTTCGACCTGCGCACCGGGCCCGGGCGTGAGGTGTATCGGAATTTCACTCGCGATGCGGCTCATTTGGTGGTCCGTCACGGGGGCTCGCTGTCCGGGGAGCACGGTGACGGTCGCGCTCGTTCCGCGTTGCTGCCCATCATGTATTCGCCCGAGGTGCTTGGGGCCTTCGCGCGGTTCCGGCGAGTGTGGGACCCCACCGGACTGTTGAACCCGGGTTCGATCGTGGGCCCGGAACCCATCGACGCGCACCTGGCGCTCCAGGGTGTCCCGGACAGGCAGTGGCGCACGAGCTTCGACTTGCAACCCGTGGGGGCGACTGAGACCGCCCGAGAATCGGGGCCGGCAGCCCAGCCGGATCCCTGGGTGCACGCCGTTCAGGGGTGCATTGGCGTGGGGCGGTGCCGCGCGGACAGCGGCGGCGTGATGTGCCCCAGCTTCCGGACGACCCGCGACGAGAAGGACTCCACCCGCGGCCGCGCCCGAGTGCTGCAGGACATGGTGCGCGGTGCGCCCGGCGTGGCCGAGGGCTGGAGGTCCGAGGACGTGCGTGAGGTCCTCGACCTGTGTCTCTCCTGCAAGGCGTGCGCCACGGACTGCCCCGCCGGGGTGGACATGGCCACCTACAAGTCCGAATTCTTCGACCACTACTACGCGCGCCGGATCCGCCCGCGCTCCCACTACTCCCTGGGCTGGTTGCCGCGCTGGCTCGCGCTCGCCGGCCCGATCGCACCGCTCGTCAACGCCGTCCTGGCCACGCCGCTGGGCAAGCTCGCGGCGCGAGTCGGGGGACTCACCACGAGCCGGGAGCTGCCGACGTTCGCCCGCGCCGGGCAATGGCGCGCCGAGGTCGGCCGCGCCGCTCGCTCCGTTCGGCTCGACGGTTCCGATGACGTTCCCACTTCACTTCCCGACGGCACCCCGCCCGTCGGCGCGAATTCCGACAGTGCCGTCCTCTTCGTGGACACGTTCACCCGAGGTTTCCGGCCCGAGGTGGCCGGTGCCGCAGCCCGGGTCCTGGCCGGTGCGGGGGAGACGGTTGAGTGCACGGCGGACGTGTGTTGCGGGCTCACCTGGATCTCCACGGGACAATTGGGCACGGCCAAGAAACTGCTGACCCGAGCCGCCGCGGAACTGGATGACGGCACCGACCGCCCCATCGTGGTGATCGAACCCAGTTGCGCCGCGGCGCTGCGCAAGGACCTTCCCGAACTCGTACCCACCGAACAGGCGCAGCGGGTGGCGCGCCGCGTGAGGAGCTTTGCCACCCACGTTGTCGCGCTGGCCGGAGAGGATCGGCTGGCGGAACCGGCACGGCCGGTGCCGCGGCGCGCCGTGGTGCAGACCCACTGCCACGAGTACTCGGTGTTCGGCCCCGCCACCCAGCGCAAGGCGCTGGCCGCCGCGGGGGTGGCGGAGGTGAGTGAAGCCCACGGCTGCTGCGGGGTGGCCGGAAACTTCGGTTTCGAGGCCGAACACTATGAGGTCAGCATGAACGTCGCGGAGACGTCCCTGGCCCCGGCCCTGCGCGCGGCCGCGCCGGACACCGTGGTGCTCACGGACGGGTTCTCATGCGCGATGCAGGTGAACCATCTGCATTCAACCGCGCGCGGCACCCACGTGGCCGAAATCCTCGACCCCGGAATATCAACCACGTGAAGTTCCGCCGTCGAGCTCTCCACCATTGGGCTCGCGGACTTCGACAGGAGGATTTTTGATGAGCACACACGCCACCGCACACCGCACCTCGCAGGCCGCGCTGGACGCGATCGCCACGGTCAACACGGGTGCGTTCATCGACGGACGGTGGGGCGAGGCCGCCTCCGGAGCACGGTTCGACGTGCTCAACCCCGCAACCGAGGAGGTCATTGCCACCGTGGCGGACGGCGGACCCGAGGACGCCCAGCGCGCGATCGAAACCGCCGGGCGCGTCCAGAAGGACTGGGCCGCCACACCGCCGCGCGAACGCAGCGACATCCTGCGCCGCGCCTACGACCTGATCATGGAACGCCAGGACGCGCTGGCGCTCATCATGACCACGGAAATGGGCAAACCGTTGACCGAAGCTAAAGGCGAGGTGGCCTACGCCGCCGAGTTCTTCCGGTGGTTCTCGGAGGAAGCCGTGCGAATCGGTGGGGACCAAACCATGACCGGTGACGGTAAGAACCGGATCATGGTCTCCAAGCAACCCGTGGGCCCGTGCGTGCTGGTGACGCCCTGGAACTTCCCCCTGGCCATGGGCACCCGCAAGATCGGGCCGGCCATCGCCGCCGGCTGCACCATGGTGTTCAAACCGGCCAACCTCACCCCGCTGTCCTCCCTGGCGCTCGTGGACATCCTGGTCGAAGCGGGGCTTCCCACCGGGGTGCTCAACGTGGTGTGCACCAAGAAGGCCTCATCGGTGGTGGGTCCGTGGCTGGCCAGCGGGATCGCCCGCAAGGTCAGCTTCACCGGTTCCACGGAGGTGGGTGTGCGACTCCTGGAACAAGCGGCCCAGCACGTGATGCGCTCATCCATGGAACTGGGCGGCAATGCACCGTTCATCGTCTTCGAGGACGCTGATCTGGAGCGCGCGGTCGACGGCGCCGTGGCCGCCAAGATGCGCAACATGGGGGAGGCCTGCACCGCGGCCAACCGGTTGTTCGTCCACCGTTCCGTGATGGGTGAGTTCTCCCGCAAACTCGCCGAGCGGCTGAATGGGCTCTCGGTGGGCGACGGCGCCCAGGACGGGATCGACGTCGGACCCCTGGTCGAGGCCAAGGCCCTCGACAAGGTGCAGGAACTGGTGGCCGACGCCGTGGCCAAGGGCGCCACCGTGGACTGCGGCGGTTCCCGCCCGGATCGCCCCGGATTCTTCTACAGCCCCACGGTGCTCTCCGGCGTGGACCCGGGATCCCAGCTGATGACCGAGGAGATCTTCGGTCCCGTGGCCCCCGTGATTCCCTTTGACTCGGAGGAGCAGGTGGTTGAGATGGCCAACGACACCCCGTGGGGACTCGTGGGCTACCTGTTCACCCAGGACGTGGATCGCAGCTTCCGGGTGAGTGACGCTCTTGAGGTTGGCATGGTAGGTCTCAACACGGGCATCGTCTCCAACCCTGCTGCCCCGTTTGGCGGCGTCAAAGCCTCCGGGCTCGGGCGCGAGGGCGGGCGCGTGGGCATCGAAGAATTCCTGGAGTACAAGTACGTGGCGGTGCCGCGCACCTGAGCTACACGTGGTCCGTTGTCAGCCGCATGATCGCATCACGCATGTGATCGAGCAGCAGCGCATCCACGCGGGCTTCATCCGCCGCGCGGATGGCCTCGGTGATCTCCCGGTGCTCGTCCAAGCGGAAACTGTGGGACGCGTACCGGGTCTCGAGCGCGGTCATGCACATGCGGGTCTCCACCATGAGGGTGTCGTGCATGCGAATCAGCCGCGGGCTTTCGGACAGTTCCACGAGTAGGACATGGAACGCGACGTCGGCCTCCGTCAGGGCGGCGGTGTCACCGCGGTCGATGGCCGCAGCCATGTCCTCGACCTTTTCGAGGAGACGATCCGCACCGGCCTCGGGGTCGCTCGCAATGACACGGTCGGCGGCGGCGCACTCCACGGCGTTACGGGCCAGGTAGAGGTCACGAACGTCGTCGTCGGTGACCTCGATGACGAACACGCCGCGGTTACGGACGCTGAGCAGCAGGCCCTCCTGGGTGAGGCGCTGCAGGGCTTCGCGCAGCGGCCCGCGGCTCACGCCCAGGGAACGGCTCAGTTCCATTTCATTGAGCTGTTGGCCGGGTGTTAATTCGCCGTCCCCGATGGCTCGCCGCAGTTGCCGGGCGATCAAAGAGGGGGTGGTTTCCTGCACCACGGGTCGTAGCAGATTGCCGGGCATGGCGGCCTCCGGTCCGGGGCAAACCGCACGGGTTTGCGCGTCAATGTCTTACGTAACGATACCCCGAAGGGTAGGATTGTCGACAATCAAACGGTCAGCACGCATCTGGCGTCGCGGCTGAAGATCCCGGGGCACCACCAGGTGCCACTTGAATTCACAGTGGAGGTTCTATGAATTCGCAACACCAGGCTGATCCGCCGCATGATGCGCGCGGTACGAACACCCTCGACGGAACCTCCCACCACCCCGAGCCGGACGCCCAAACGGTGCGCCGCGCGGTAGCGGCGTCGGCGATCGGTAACGCCACCGAGTGGTTCGACTACGGCGTGTACGCCGTCTCGGTCGTCTACATCACCCAGAACTTCTTCCCGGGCGAGGCCGGGACCCTGCTGGCGCTGAGTACGTTCGCCCTGTCCTTCCTGGTCCGGCCCTTGGGTGGCTTGTTCTGGGGTCCGCTCGGTGACCGGCTGGGTCGCAAGAGAATCTTGGCTCTGACCATCATCCTCATGGCAGGTGCTACCTTCTGTATCGGCATCTTGCCCACCCACGCGAGCATCGGCCTGGCGGCCCCCGTCCTGTTGGTGTTGCTGCGCGTGATTCAGGGATTCTCGACCGGTGGAGAGTACGGCGGGGCGGCCACGTTCATGGCCGAGTACGCCCCGGACAAGAAGCGAGGTTTCCTGGGCAGCTTCCTGGAATTCGGCACCCTGGGCGGCTTTGCCCTCGGTTCGCTGATTGTGCTCTTGGGCGAGGTCATCCTCGGCAACGAGGCCATGATGGACTGGGGCTGGCGTATCCCGTTCCTGCTGGCCGGACCCATGGGCCTCATCGGTTTGTATTTGCGGTCCAAACTGGCCGACTCCCCGGTGTTCCTGGAACTGGAGGAAGCCGGCCACTCGGAGGAATCCGCGGGCATGGCCCTGAAGGAATTGGTCACCACCTACTGGCAGCCCATGCTGATCATGGCCGGCCTGGTGGTGTCCGTGAACGTGGTCAACTACACGCTGCTCAGCTACATGCCCACGTACCTCGAGGGACAGACGGACATGTCCGCTCAGACGGTGCTGACCATCATGTTCGTTGCGCAGTTCGCCATGATGCTCGTGATTCCGTTCGCAGGAACGCTGTCCGACAGGTTCGGGCGCAAACCCATGTGGTACTTCTCGCTCATCGGCCTGATCGTGATGTCGATCCCCATGTACATGCTCATGGCTAACGGCTTCTGGTGGGCGCTGCTGGGCTTCGCGGTGCTGGGACTGCTCTACATCCCGCAGTTGGCCTGCATCTCGGCCACGTTCCCGGCGATGTTCCCCACGCAGGTTCGCTATGCGGGCTTCGCGATCACCTACAACGTGTCGACCGCGATTTTCGGAGGTACCGCACCGCTGGTCAACGAGGCCCTGATCGAATCCACTGGCAATCCGTTGATCCCCGCCTTCTACATGATGGGCGCGTGCGTGATCGGGTTGATTGCCGCCAAGTTCATGAGGGAGACCGTGGGCGCGTCGCTGCGCGGTACGGAGATCCCGGAGACGGGCAGGATGCCCGTGGTCACCAGGTAGAACAACGCGAGTATGGTCAGCACGAGAGCAGTCGCAACGCGGTCAGCGTGTACGCCCTGGCCGCTTGCGTCAGTTCACGAATACTCACGGACTCGTCCACCTGGTGCGCCTGGTCGTTGAGCCCGCCGGGACCCATGACCACCGTGGGCACTGCATGGTCCCGGGCAATGAACCCGCCATCGCACGCGGCCGTCCAGCCGCCGATGGACGCCGCCCCGCCCACATCCGCCACGGCGTCATGAACCGTGGTGACCAGGTCATGGTCCCCATCGGTGCGGAAACCCGGCATGGACATGGTGATGTCGATGTCCACGGAGATGCCGTCACCGGTGATCCCGGCTTCATCCACCGTGTTGCGCAGCTCGGAGACGATCTGCTCCGGGTCCTCGCCCGGCATGAGCCGCCGGTCCAACCACACATGGCACGACGGCGCCACCATGGACGTCGCCCGGCCGCCCTCGATCTTGCCCACGTTCCACGTGGGCGATCCCAGCAACGGATCTGTCACGCGCGTGTGCTTCTCGTGGTCCTGTTTGACGAGTGTGAGGAGCGCAGCGGCGGCGTCGATAGCATTTCGGCCGTCCGCCGGCCGCCCCGAATGGGCGGGCACTCCGGTGATCTCCACCTCGAGGTAGGCATCCCCTCGGCACGCGATCACGGTCTGCAGATCGGTCGGTTCGGCCACGATGCAGCCGCGGAAGTTCCGTTCCAGCCCGCGTGCGGTGAGGTGACGGATGCCGAGGCCCAGATCTTCCTCGTCCACCGTGGACGACAATCGCACCGGCCCCGAGAGTTCAACCGCCGAACGGCGAAGCGCCGACATGGCGATCACCACCGCAGCCAGCCCGCCCTTCATGTCCGTGGCGCCGCGGCCGTACAGCCGGTCGCCGTCGACCTGCGCGCTGTACGGCTGCCGAGTCCACCCGGGCCCGGCGGGCACCACGTCGGAGTGGCCCAAGAACAACAGCCCCGGCCCGTCGGACACGGGCCCGCCCACGGTCAGGTCCACGTCCACATTGGGGCGCCCGGGGGCCACGACGTCGCTGCGGGCCAGTAATCCCCGCTCGCTCGCCGCATGCTCCAAGGCCCGGGCCGTGCGCTGCTCGGTGCCCCCGGGATTCTCGCCGGCGGTGTTCACCAGGGTGCAGGTCAGCTCGACCAGCTCGTCGGGGTCGATGAGGTCGAGCACGGCCCGTTCCTGCGAGGTGCACTGCACATCGTCAGGCGTCATCCCGGGCCCCCGGTCACCCATCAACTTCCTCGCGGGCGATGTCGAGAGCTCGCACAAGTCGCTGAAGTCCTTCGTCGGTCCGTTCCGGGGTACTCGAGGCAAAGCACAAACGGAACGCGTCCTGGAACTGGCCGGACGGCGACAGCGCGGGACCGGGAATGAACGCGACGCCCTCGGCCAGGGCGATCTCGAACAAACGCGAAGACGACACCCTGGCGTCGTCGCCCTGGAGAGTGACCCACAGGAAGAAACCGCCGGCGGGATCGGTGGTGCGTACACGAGTGCCCAGGTGCCTGGCGATGGATGCATCCATGGCTTCCTTGCGGCGCTTGTACTCGGTGCGCAGGCCGGCCAGGTGCTCACCGTAGCCGCCGCGGTTGATGTAGGCGTTGATGATGTGCTGGGCGGGCACGTTGGCGCACGTGTCCATGGCCTGCTTACCGGCGATCAAGAGCTTGCGCAGGCGTGGATCCGCGTTGACCCAGCCCACGCGCAAGCCGGGCGCCAGGATCTTGGAAAAGGTCCGGACGGAGAAGACCAGGGGGTCGTCCGGGCTGATCTCCCGGAAACCGGGTACGGGATCGCCGGAGAAGCGCAGGGCACCATACGGATCATCGTCGAGAATCATGGCGCCCCACTGATGCGCGAGGTTCAGCAAGCGGCGCCGTCGACCCTCGCTCAGGGTGGTGCCGGACGGGTTCTGGAAATTGGGGATCGTGTAGATCATGCGGGGCGTGCGGCCCGATTCGGCAACGAGGGTCTCGAGCGCGTCGATGTCCATGCCGTTGTCGTCCACGGGGACTTCCAGGACATCCGCGCCGTAGCTCAACGCGGTGCCGGAGCCGTTGGTGTAGGTGGGGCTCTCCACGACCACCAGGTCACCGGGATCCGTGAACAGTTTGAACGCGAGATCCAGTCCCTGCATGCCGCCGGAGGTGATCACAATGCGCTCCGGATCGGAGGAGCCGCTCGAGTACTGTTCGGTGACCGTGGTGATCAGGTCTGGTTCACCCTCGGTGGCGCCGTAGGTGAAACTTGCGTCCGTGAGGACTTCGCCGGCGATCTGTCGGAACTCTTCCGTGGGAATCACTTCCGCGGCCGGCGCGCCCATGGCGAAGCGAACGATGTCGTGGGTCTGGGCTGCAAGCAGCGAGGTGGAGGAGTCGATGACGGAACCCACCAAGCCGCCGGCGCGGCGGGCGAGTGGTAGTAGATTTCCCGCCGTGGGGTCCGAGATGCCCGCGGTGGGGTTGGGGTCCAGGGAGTGGACCGTGGTGATACGCGGCGTGGTGGTGATCATGAGCTCACTTCCTGATGATCTGGCGGGGGAAGGATGTGAACGTTTCCACCCCCGTGCTGGTCACTCGGATGGTCTCCGAGACTTCGTAGCCGTATCCCGTCATCCACATACCGCAGATGAGGTGGAAGGTCATGTTCTGCTGCAGGGTGGTTTCGTCCTCGGAGCGGATGCTGATGGTTCGTTCGCCCCAGTCCGGTGGGTAGCCGACGCCCACCGAGTACCCCAGGCGGCTGGGTTTCTCCAAACCGTGGGCGGCCAGTTTCCAGTTCCACGCGCTGGCCAGTTCACGGATGGGCACATCCGGGGCGGTGGCATCCAGAACGGCCTGCATCCCCTCGGCAACGGCTTCCTCCAAGCGCAACATGTGGTCACTGGGTGGACCCAGATTCACTGTGCGGGCCAGGGGTACGTGATAGCGCCGGTGCACGCCGCTCAGCTCGACCACCACGGCATCGCCGGGGCACAGCACACGATCGGACCAGGTGAGATGGGGTGTGTCTGCGGAGGCGCCGGTGGGCAGCATGGGCACGATGGCGGGAAAGTCACCCCAGGCCTCGCCATCTCCTTCCGTTTGCGCAGCTCCAATCCGGGCGGCCACGCGGTACTGGGGGACTCCGGGTGCAATGGCGTCGATCGCGGCGTGCATGGCCGCCGTGGTAACTCTTGAGGCGAGGCGCATGTAGTGGATCTCGGCGTCCGACTTCACGGAACGCACCCAGTTGACCAGCTCGAAGCAGTCAACGAGCAACCATTCGGGCAGCGCGTTGATCAGGGCGCGGTAGCCCTTGGGGGAGAGGAAGTGGGCGTCCATCTCGAGGCCCACGCAGCCGTGGGCGGCCGGGGCGATCTGTCCGCGGCGTCGCAGCGCGAAGGCGACCCAGTCGAAGGGGTGCAGGTGCGGGCGCTGAACGTAGCGTTCCGGATAACCGATGATTTGATGAGGCGGCAGCCACGAGGTACGAAAAGCACCCTGCGCATCCATGTCGCGCAGGAACAACAACATGTCTCCCTCGGCGGGGATGAAGAGCAGCTGCGGAACGTAGAAGGACCACGCGTCATAGCCGGTCAGATAGTAAAGATTGGCGGGATCCGTGACGATCAGCGCGGACAGCCCCTGGTGCGCCATCTTCCCCCGAACGCACCGCAGCCGACTCTGGTACTCCTGGGCCGTGAACAGTGGCGAACGGACATCAGGGTTCTCCGGCGCGGTGACCGCGCCGGGGGCCGGATCAGGGGAGGGGTGACCCTCCGACACGTCCCAAGTGCTCATGCCTCATGATCGAAGGGAATCTGCCTATTGTCAACAATCAGGCGATCCGGTGAGGAGGGGTCAGCCGGGTGGGCGAATCTGTCGCCGGACCCGTCCCACTCAGGACACCAGGATCGACGCCGCCAGTTCGGCGGGTAGCTCCACGGACTCGGATCGGTCCGTGCGGCGCAGGGTCACGGGTCCGTGGTGACCCGGGTGCGCCTCCGAGCCGGAAGGAGCGGAGCCGGTGACCACCACGGCCGCACCCGGCATGAGCCCGGCGTCGTAGAGGGCTCGCAGCAGGTCCGCGTGGGTCTGCACCGATTCCGAGATCAACTCCAAGGTGTATTCGCGCTCCCCGCCGGAGCCGGCCGCACCGGCGCCAGTGCCTGCATCAGCGTCAGCCTGCGCCACCGCATCCAACAGTGAGACCCCCTCCGGGTTCTGGGTGAACGCGCCGTGGATCGGAGTCCCGTACGGGGAGGTGGTGGGCGAGGCCAGCAGCTTCTCGAGCAGCACTTCCACCCGATCGCTCATGACGTGTTCCCAGCGGCAGGCTTCTTCGTGCACGTAGGGCAGTTCCAACCCGATGACGTCCGCCAACAGTCGTTCCGCCAGGCGATGCTTGCGCATCACGGACGTGGCCTGCTCGCGACCCTCCGCGGTCAGGGACACCGTGCGGGTGCGAATATCTCCTTCGGAGAGCACCATCAACCCCTTACGGCACAGCCGCTGCACGGTTTCGGACACCGTGGGGCCGGTGTGGCCCAGGCGCTCCACGATGCGCGCGCGCAGGGCGGGGATGCCCTCTTCTTCGAGCTCCAGCACGGTGCGCAGGTACATCTGGGTGGTATCGATCAAATCTGTCATGGTGCGTTCCTAGCTGTGGGACCGGTCCTTCCACTGCGAAATCTCTGAGGCCAAAGATTCTGCCCTGGCTTCACAGTATGAACCGTGAAACCTGGGCAAACCACCGCGGAGTGCGAATCACACGAGTCCGCGGTTGAGCAGACGGCCCGAGGGTTTCTGGTAGTCGACTTCCTTACCGCCCACGAAGGTCCGGCGGACCTTACCGGAGAGCACCTTGCCCTGGTACGGGGTGATGGGGTTCTTGTGGTTGAGCGCCTTGGCGTCCACCACAAAGCTTTCGTCCTGCGCGAAGACGGCCATATCGGCGTCGTAACCCAGGGACAGGCGGCCCTTGGAACGCAGACCGACCCGCTCGGCCGGGCGGCTGGACATCCACTCGAGAACCTTGGGAAGGCCCACACCGCGGCGCCGTGCTTCGGTCCAGATCAGCGACAGACCCAGCTGCAGCGAGGACACGCCGCCCCAGGCCACACCGAAGTCGCCGTTGCCCAGATCCTTGAGATCCAGGGTCGAAGGGGAGTGGTCCGAGACGATGAAGTCGATGGTGCCGTCCAACAGGCCTTCCCACAGCTTCTCCCGGTTGGAGACCTCGCGCACCGGCGGGCAGCACTTAAAGGCGGTGGCGCCGTTGGGAATCTCCTCGGAGAGCAGAGTCAGGTAGTGGGGGCACGTCTCCACGGTGATGTCCAGCCCGTCGCGCTTGGCGGAGGCGATCATCGGCAGCGCATCGGACGAGGACAGGTGCAGGATGTGCGAGCGCGCCTCGGTCCAGCGGGTGCGCTCGATGACCTCGGCAATGGCGATGTTCTCGGCACCGCGTGGCCGGGACTTGAGGAAGTGTTCGTACATGTCACCGTTGGGCTGCGGGGCCTTGTCGATGGTGCGTGAATCCTCCGCGTGCACGATCAGCAACGAATCGAAGGTCTTGACCTCCGCCAGTGCTTCTTCCATTTCGTCCGCTTCCAGGTGCGGGAACTCGTCCACACCGGAATGGAGCAGGAAGCACTTGAAGCCGAACACGCCGTCGTCGTGGAGGGGCCGCAGGTCCTTCTTGTTACCGGGGATCGCGCCACCCCAGAAGCCGATGTCCACGAACGCGTTCTGCTGGGCGAACAGACGCTTGTACTCGAGCGCGGCCACGTTCACGGTGGCGGGCACGGAGTTCAGGGGCATGTCCACGATCGTGGTCACGCCGCCGGCCGCCGCCGCGCGGGTCGCGGAGGCGAAGCCCTCCCACTCCGTGCGACCGGGCTCGTTGACGTGCACGTGGGTGTCCACGAGACCCGGGATCAGGGTCTCATCGTCAGCGAGTTCCACGACCTCGGTGCCTTCGAGGTTCGCTCCGAGCGGTTCGATCGCCACGATCTTGCCGCCCTTGACACCGATCTCACGCGGGGAGAAATGATCACCGCACGAGACCTGCTTACCGCGCACCACGAGGTCGAACTTGCCGGCGTGCTGGCCGGTGATGCGAGCCTCGGTGGGCTCGTCCGAGTCCTGGAGCTTGTTCTCCGCCTTGTACGCGCGGATCAGTTCACGCACGCGTTCGGCGCTGTTGGCCTCGTTGGCGAGCTTGATCTGCTCGGCGCGCGCGGACTCGACCTCTTCGCGGCGTTCCTCGGTCACGGCCAGTTGAGAGTTCTCCTGAGCCACGTCCTGCGGGGATTTGTCGACCTCGGGGTTCGACGCGGCCTCGGTCATCTTGGCCTTCAGGCTCTCCGTAGCGCGTTCCTCGTTGGCCTGCGGGTCCGTGGTGCGCTGGTTCTTGTCCTCAGCGGGCTGATTGTTCGTGGAGTCGCCGGTGTGTTTGCCGGAATCTTTGTTGCCCTGTCGAGGGGTTGCGTTCATGACGGGGAGTCCTTTCGGAGGGTGCGGGAACGATGACGGCGCGAGCCGCTCAGCCGTTCGAGGTCGAGGCTAGTTCTGAAGCTATCGTGCGTCCCACCTCACGGAGCAACCGGGGTGCTTCACGCATGGAGGTTTGCGCGTCCGGGGCGAGATCGGAAAGGGCGTGGGTCGCGCGGAATCCGGTGGCCTCCAGTGTTTCGCGGTCCAGGGTCGTGCGGCCACACACGGCGATCACGGGCACGCCGTGTACCTGTCCGACCTTGAGCACGCCCACCGGGGTCTTACCCCCCAGGGATTGTTCGTCCAGGCTGCCCTCGCCGGTGATCAACAGGTCCGCGCCGGTCACGGCATCGTCGAGTTTCACCAGGTCCAGGACGACATCGATCCCCGGCCTGCGCGTCGCGTTCAGGACGGCCAGAGCGGCATAGCCGACGCCGCCGGCGGCACCGGCACCCGGGGCCTCGGCGGCGGAGCGCGCGGAGGCCCCCAGCACCTCGGCGAGGACGTCACGGAAGGTTCCCAGGGCGGCGTCGAGTTCGACTACGTCCTGTTCGGAGGCGCCTTTCTGGGGTCCGAAGACCGCAGCGGCCCCCCGCTCACCGGTCAGCGGGTTGTCCACGTCCGCAGCCAGGACGAACTCGGCCTCGGCAACGCGCGGGTGAAGACCGGAAACGTCCACGTGAGCCAGCTGGGCAAGGGCTGCTCCGCCGTCGGGAATCTCGTGGCCGGCAGAGTCGAGGAGACGGGCTCCCAGGCCGGCGAGCATACCCGCGCCGCCGTCCGTGTTGGCGCTGCCGCCCACACCCAGGATCACCCGCGTGCAGCCGGCGTCCAGGGCTGCGGTAATCAATTCCCCGGTACCGCGGCTGGTCGCCTCGCGGGCGGCGAGGATCGGCTCGCCGTTGTCATCGTGGGGGAGTGCGGCGAGGCCGGAGGCCAGGGACATCTCGACCACCGCGGTGTCGTCGAGTTGGGCCCACGCGGCCGCCACGCGATCGCCGATCGGGCCGGTGACCGTGAGATCGTGGCGCGTGTAGCCGGCGGTGACCGCGGCGTCCAACGTGCCCTCACCGCCGTCTGCCACGGGCAGAATCGTGACCTGGGCATCGGGCTGGGCCCCGCGGATCCCGGCAGCGATGTGCTCGGCCGCCTCCTCGGCGCTCACCGAGCCCTTGAACTTGTCTGGTGCCACCACAATGCGCACGAGAACCTCCGGAAGATGTTGAGATGAACCGCGGGCCGCACACGTCTTCCGCATGCGGCCCGCGACTTATCGGACAGAGTAGAACACTCCGTGGTCAGTCGAGCAGAGCGATGGCGGTGGGTGCGTCCACACCGCGGGCCGCCAGCTCCTCGAACTCCGTCACGTTGTCCAGTTCGGTGCCCATGGAGATGTTGGTGACCTTCTCCAGGATGACTTCCACCACCACGGGAACCTGGTGCTCCTGGGCCAGCGAGCTGGCCTCGGAGAACGCTTCCTGCAGCTTGCTCGGATCGGTGACCCGCACAGCCTTGCAGCCCAGGCCCTCGACCACCTTCAGGTGATCCACGCCGTAGCCCTGGGTCTCCGGGGAGTTGATGTTCTCGAACGCCAGCGACACGTTCTGTTCCATCTTGAACCCGCGCTGGGACTGACGGATCAGACCGAGGTAGGAGTTGTTCACGACCACGTGGATGTAGGGCAGGTTGAACTGCGCGCCCACGGCCAACTCTTCGATCATGAACTGGAAGTCGTAGTCACCGGACAGGGCCACCACGGTCTCGCCGGGCTTACCGCGTACCACGCCCAGGGCGGCCGGGCCGGTCCACCCCAGGGGCCCGGCCTGACCCGCGTTGATCCACTTGCGCGGACCGTACACGTGCAGGAACTGGCCGCCGGCGATCTGCGACAGTCCGATCGTGGAGACGAAGGTGACGTCCTGACCGAAGGCCGAGTTCATCTCCTCGTACACGCGCTGCGGCTTGATCGGCACCTCGGTGAAGTGCGTCTTGCGCTGGAGCTGGCCCTTGCGCTGGACGCACTCCTTGGCCCACACGCCGTAATCGGGGACGGAGAATTTTTCCTTACGCTCCTTGGCCACCTCGAGCAGGACGGTCAGGGCGGCGTCGGCGTCGGACACGATGCCCAGATCCGGCGCGAAGACGCGACCGATCTGGGTGGGCTCGATGTCCACGTGCACGAACGTGCGACCCTCGGTGTACTTGTCGATGGAACCGGTGTGGCGGTTGGCCCAGCGGTTGCCGATACCCAGGACGAAGTCCGAGGCCAGGAACGTCTCGTTGCCGTAGCGGTGGGAGGTCTGCAGACCCACCATGCCGGCCATCAACGGGTGATCGTCCGGGATGGCTCCCCAACCCATCAGGGTGGGAATCACGGGGACGTCGAGCACCTCGGCCAGTTCGACCAGTTTCTCGGACGCGTTGGCGTTGATGATGCCGCCACCGGCCACGATCAGCGGACGCTCCGAGGCGAACAGCATGTCCAGGGCGCGCTCGGCCTGAGCGCGGGTGGCTGCCGGTTTGGCCACGGGCAGGGGCTCGTAGAGGTCGATGTCGAATTCGATCTCGGCCAACTGTACGTCCAGGGGCAGGTCGATCAGAACCGGGCCGGGCCGGCCGGTACGCATCTCGTGGAACGCACGCTGGAAGGTGCCCGGGATCTGACCCGGCTCCAGCACGGTTACCGCCATCTTGGTCACCGGCTCGGCGATCGAGGCGATGTCCACGGCCTGGAAATCTTCCTTGTGCAGCTTGGCCACCGGTGCCTGACCGGTGATGCACAGGATCGGCACCGAATCCGCGATCGCGGCGTAGAGACCGGTGATCATGTCGGTGCCGGCAGGACCGGAGGTGCCCACGCAGATACCGATGTTGCCGGGGGCGGCGCGGGTGTAACCGTCGGCCATGTGTGAGGCGCCCTCGACGTGGCGGGCCAGGGTGTGACGGATCCCGCCGTCGTTACGCATGGCTGAGTAGAACGGGTTGATGGCGGCACCGGGCAAACCGAACGCCTCGGTTGCGCCTTCCTTCTTCAGGATGGCGACAATGGCGTCCACCGTACGCATCTTGGTCATGATGTTCTCCTTGAAATCTTGTCTCGGTCCACCGTGCCCGCAGGGGCCGGGGAACTACTTCTTGTCGCCGCCGGAGAGTTCATTGGCGAGCTTGAACAGACCCGAGTGGTCCAGGCCGCCGTCGCCGCGGGCGACCAGTGCGGAGACCAACTGGGCGACGACTGCGCCCAGCGGGATGGTGACGCCGGCCTCGCGTGCGGCGGCGGTGACGATGCCCATGTCCTTGTTGTGCAGGGCCAGACGGAAACCGGGGTCGAAGTTGCGATCAAGCATCTTCTGCCCCTTCTGATCGAGAACCTTCGAGCCGGCCAGGCCACCGCCGAGGACCTTCAGAGCGGCGTCGGTGTCCACACCATAGGCTTCGAGGAACACGACCGATTCGGCGAGCAACTGGATGTTGCCGGCCACGATGAGCTGATTGGCGGCCTTGACCGTCTGGCCGGAGCCGGAGGGGCCCACGTGCACAATGGTCTTGCCCACGCCGTTGAGGACTTCCTGAGCGGCCTCGAAATCGGCGGCCTCGCCACCCACCATGATGGACAGCGCGGCGTCGATCGCGCCCTGCTCGCCACCGGAGACCGGGGCGTCCAGCGGGCGGATACCGGCTTCGCGGGCGGCCTCGGCCAGGTTCACGGCGACGTCCGGGCGGATGGTGGACGCGTCGATCCACAGGGCACCCTGCGGGGCATTGGCGAACACGCCGTCCTCGCCCCCCACCACGTCCTGGACGTCCGGGGAGTCCGGAACCATGGTGATGATGACCTCGGCGTCCTTGACGGCCTCGGCCACGGAGTCGGCAGCGGTGCCGCCTGCCTGGGCGAGCTCCTGAACCTTCTCGGGGGAGCGGTTGTAACCGGTCACCTGGTGGCCGGCCGTGACGAGGTTCTTGGCCATGGGAAGGCCCATGATGCCCAGTCCGATAACTGCAACCTTGGCCATGATGTTCTCCTTAGACGTTCTGCGGTGATCCGCGGGTGTGACGGGTGTTTGGTCTTGGTGCGCTGTTGATGGCGCGTGATTCGAGGGTGCGCCCCGGTCAGGCGCGCTTCTCACGGGGCAGCCACGCGAAGGGATCCTCTTGCGAAGCCTTGTACTCCAGGCCGATCACGCCGTTGTAGCCGAGTTCGCGGGAGCGGTTGATCCACGTCTCGAGCGGCAGCTCACCGGTGCCGGGTTCATTGCGGCCCGGGTTGTCCGCGATCTGGATGTGGCCGAAGTCAGCGGCGTGATCCTCGATGACGCGCTCCACATCGTCACCGTTGACGGCCAAGTGGTAGAAGTCGGCCAACAGCTTGACGTTGTCACGGCCCACCTTCTCGATGATGGCAAGGGCGTCCGCGGCGGTCTTGAGCGGGTACGCCTCGGTTCCGGAGACGGGTTCGAGCAGCACGACGCCGCCCAAGGGCGCCACGGCGTCCGCCGCGCGCTGCAGGTTTTCGACACCGATCCGGTCCTGCTCCGCGGCGTCCTCGCCCTCCAGGCGGTTGCCGTAGAGCGCGTTGAAGGCCGTGCAGCCGGTGGCCTGGGCGATGGTGACCACGGCGTCGATGTTGGCCTGGAACTCGTCCGAGCGTGCCGGCTGGGAGAGCACACCGCGCTCACCTCCGGGCATGTCACCGGCGTAGAAGTTCAAACCGGTCAGTTGGACACCCGCGTTCTTGAGCGCGGCCACGAAATCCTGGATCTCGGCGTCCGAGGGAGTGGGCGTGGAAAACGGCCACCAGAATTCCGCGCGGGTGAAACCGGCGTCGGCCACAGCCTGCGGGCGGTCGTTGATGGGCAGATCGGTCAGCAAGATCGACGAGTTGACGGTGTAGCTCACGGTTTTCCTCCTGCGCAACGGCCCCATCTGGAGACCTTATTTCGGATTGTGGAATCTAATTTCTATCCTGTGAAAAACACTAGGTGACAATGTGACGTCCGTCAACCCTCTTGTGGGGGAGGTGGGCACGTTCACCAGGGATACGGCGACGCGCACTTTCATATACCGGAAAATAAATTCTTGTCAACGGAACTTCCGGCACGTACTGTGTGGTTCACGCCACTTGAGGAGGCCGGTGGGCAGACGCTGTCTCCGCTTTGAAACCACCCTCTATCGAGGGTGCCGGTGACGCAAGAGCCGACCAGAACAAGTTCTCGCAGGGAGATCTCACATGGACAAGAAGGACCTTCTCGCAGTGTCCCCCGAAGTGGCCGGACGGCCCGATTTCGGAGGGGAGTACTCGGCGGGCAGCGTAGCAACCGAGCCGCCGCCCATCACCAGTGACCGGTTGTACAACGTGGACCTCGCCCCCACGAAACAGAAAGGTCGCACCTGGAGCGCGTACAGCATCTTCACCTTGTGGGCGAATGACGTTCATTCGTTGGGCAACTACTCCTTCGCGATTGGGCTGTTCGCCCTGGGGCTGGGGGCATGGCAGGTGCTGACCGCGCTGGGCGTGGGTGCGTTGTTGCTCTTCTTCCTGCTGTGTCTGTCCGGTTTCATGGGACAGAAGACGGGCGTCCCGTATCCGGTGATGAGCCGCATTTCTTTCGGTGTCCACGGTGCTCACCTACCGGCGGGGGTGCGCGGTATCGTGGCGATCGCCTGGTTCGGGATCCAGACGTATCTGGCGTCAGTGGTGTTGCGGGTCCTGCTCATTGCATTGTGGCCCGGGCTGGAATCCTTGGACTCGAACAGTTTTCTCGGGTTGTCCACCCTGGGGTGGCTCAGCTTCCTGGCGCTGTGGCTCGTTCAAGTGGTGATCATCTGCTACGGCATGGAAATGATCAGGAAGTACGAGGCCTTCGCTGGCCCGATCATCCTGGTCACCATGCTCGCGCTGGCCATCTGGATGTTGCTGCGAGTTGATTTCGCCATTGCCTGGTCCACCGACACACCCCTCACGGGTGGGCAGATGTGGCTTCACATTCTGGGCGGCGGCTCCCTGTGGGTCTCGATCTACGGCACCTTCGTCCTGAACTTCTGTGACTTCACCCGGTCGGCCAAGAGCCGTGGCTCCATCGTGAGGGGAAATTTCTGGGGCATCCCCGTCAACATGTTGCTGTTCGGTCTGATCGTGGTGTCGCTGGCGGGTGCGCAGTTCAAGATCGACGGCAGGGTCATCACGTCCCCGGCAGACATCGTGGAGACGATCCCTTCCACCCTGTTCCTGGTTCTGGCATCCCTTGCGCTGTTGATCCTGACGGTGGCCGTGAACCTCATGGCCAATTTCGTGGCCCCCACCTTCGCGTTGACCAACATGTTCCCCAGGAAACTGAATTTCGCGCGGGCAGCCATCGTCTCCGCGGTGATCGGGTTGTTGATCCTGCCGTGGAACCTCTACAACTCCCCCGTGGTGATCGTGTACTTCCTGGGAGGCCTCGGGGCCCTGCTCGGGCCGTTGTTCGGCATCATCATGGTCGACTACTGGATCATCCGCCGTTCCAAGGTCAATGTGCCGCAGCTGTACATCGACGCACAGGAGGGCGAGTACTACTACCGCAAGGGCGTGAACCCTCGGGCGATCGCGGCGTTCATCCCGGCTGCGCTGGTTTCCATGGCTGTCGCGCTTCTTCCCGGTTTCAGCGCCGCCAGCGAATTCGCCTGGTTCATCGGCGCTGGGCTGGGGGCCCTGTGCTACCTGGTCGCCGCCAAGAAGTCCTTGGAATACACCGATCAGCACGGTGAGTCCATTGCCGTGGCCGCCACTCACTGACTTCGACTAGGAGAACATCATGCGTATTTTGACGGTCAACGTGAACACCACGGAGTCCATGACGGAATCAATAGCGGAGTCGGCGCGGAAAGTGGCCGAGCCCGGCGTCGACATCGTGGGACTGACCCCGCACTTCGGGGCACCCTCGTGCGAGGGGAACATGGAGTCCTACCTCGCCGCGGTGGGCGTGATGGACGCCGTGCTCAGCTACGACCAGCCCTTCGACGCCGTGATCCAAGCCGGATTCGGCGAACACGGCCGGGAGGGTTTGCAGGAACTGTTGGAGCAGCCGGTCGTGGACATCACCGAGGCAGCCGCAACCATGGCCACGTTCGTGGGCCGCAGCTATTCGGTGGTCACCACCCTGGACCGCACCGTTCCCCTCATTGAGGATCGGCTCCAGCTGGCGGGACTCATGGACCGCTGCGCATCCGTGCGGGCCTCCAACACCTCGGTACTCGATCTGGAGGCGGATGAGAACGCCGCGATCCAGTCCATCGTGGCCGAGGCGCAGCGGACCATTGACGAGGACCGCGCGGAAGTGATCGTGCTCGGCTGCGGTGGCATGGCCGCCCTGGAAGCAGCCGTGCGTGAACAATGCGGTGTGCCCGTGGTGGATGGAGTGGCTGCGGCGGTGACCGTGGCACAGTCGCTCGTGCGGTTGGGGCTGAAGACCTCCAAGTCCCGTACCTACGCTGCGCCGCTGCCGAAGGACCTGACGGGATTTCCGTTCGGGCGGTGAGGGGACAGCGCCGTTAGGGCCCGTCCCCTCGCCGCCCGACCCGGGATGACCGCACGCCCACGGCGAACCACCTTCCCCGACAATGACGTACCCCATGAGCGGGGTCTAGAGTCTCCTCCCATGACTACTAACGTTGCTGCCTATCAGGCCGTTGCTTCCGGCGCCCCTCTGGAGAAGGGCACCATCGAGCGCCGGGACCTGCGCCCGGACGACATCCGCATCGAAATCGAGTTCGCCGGCATCTGCCACTCGGACATCCACACCGTGCGTGAGGAATGGGGGCCGATCGACTTCCCCATGGTCCCGGGCCACGAGATCATCGGCCGCGTCACCGAGGTCGGATCCGAGGTCTCGAAATTCACCGAGGGCGAGCGCGCGGGCGTGGGGTGCCTGGTGGATTCCTGCCGCGAGTGCGAGTGGTGCCTGAAGGGTGAGGAGAACAACTGCCCCAACGCCGTGGGTACGTACAACGGTGTGGACCGCTTCGACGGCCGTCCCACGGACGGCGGGTACGCCACGGAGATCGTGGTGTCCGAGGCGTTCGCGCTGCACATCCCCGAGAACCTCGATCCGGCTGCCACCACGCCGCTGCTGTGCGCCGGCATCACCACGTACTCCCCACTGCGCACGTGGGGCGTCACCGAGGGCTCCAAGGTGGCCGTCGTGGGCATGGGCGGCCTGGGGCACGTGGCCGTGAAGCTCGCAAAGGCCATGGGCGCGGAGGTGACCGTCATCAGCCAGACCCGTTCCAAGGAAGAGGACGGCCGCCGTTTCGGCGCGACCGACTGGATCGCCCGCAAGGAGGACCCCGAGGCGCTCAAGAACCACAAGGGCGTGTTCGACGTCATCATCAACACCGTCTCGGCGCACATCGACGTGCAGGAGTTCATGGCCACCCTGCGTCCGCACGGGGCCATGGTGCTGCTGGGGCTGCCCACCGAACCCCTCGAGGTGAGCGCCCCCCTGCTCATCGGCGGCCGCAAGTCCCTGACCGGTTCCAACATCGGCGGCATCCGCGAGACCCAGGAGATGCTGGATTTCTGCGGCGACCACGGGGTGACGGCGGAGATCGAACTCATCAACGCCGATGACATCAACGACGCCTACGACCGAGTGGTGGGCTCGGACGTACGCTACCGCTTCGTCATAGACGCCAAGACGTTCTGAGGTCCTGAGCCCTCAGGCGTCAGCGCCCCGCGTGGCCTCCCAACGTCAGCGGGGCGTGGCGGTTGACGTCCTTGTACAGCAGGTAGCGGAAGGGTTTGGGGCCTCCGGCGTAGCAAGCCTGCGGGCAGAAGGCGCGCAACCACATGAAGTCGCCCTCCTGTACCTCGACCCAGTCTTCGTTGAGCCGGTACACGGCCTGGCCCTCGAGCACGTAGAGCCCGTGTTCCATCACGTGGGTTTCTGCGAACGGGATGATCCCGCCGGGCTGGAACGTCACGATGGTCACGTGCATGTCGTGGCGCACGTCCGCCGGATCAACGAACCGCGACGTGGCCCAGCGACCCTCGGTTCCGGGCATGGGTGTGGGCTCCACGTCCTGATCGCTGGTCACGAAGGATTCCGGCTTCTCGACGCCCGCGACCTTCTGGTAGCGCTTGCGCACCCACATGAACCGAGTTTCCTCGGAGCCGCGGTTGTGCACGGTCCACGTTTCACCGGGGGCGATGAACGCATAGCCGCCGGGGTTGAGGGTGTGAATGTCGTCGTCACCGGGCTCGTCGCCCAGGGTCAGCTCGAGGGAGCCTTCCATGACGAACAGCACCGCTTCCGCATCCGGATCGTCCTCGGGCTTGTCCGAGCCGCCTCCGGGGGAAACCTCCATGAGGTACTGGGAGAACGTCTCCGCGAAACCGGTCAGCGGCCGCGCGAGCACCCACAGCCTGGTGCCTTCCCAATGCGGCAGGAACGAGGTCACGATATCCCGCTGGGTGCCCCGCGGAATCACCGCGTAGGCCTCCTTGAACATGGCCCGGTCGGTCAGCAGATCGGTTTGTGGCGGGTGGCCACCGTGGGTCGCCCAGTAGGTGCGTTCGCTCATCGTGTTCCTCCTAGTTCGGAATGTTCAGCGTTCGACGCCACCACGCCCGTCTTGGCGACCGAGTTCACCGTTTCCGGGGCCAAGCCGGCGGCGCGCAGCTCGTCCTCGGTCACCGCACCGCACAGCGTGCCCCGCAGGATGTAGCGGGCCAGGGCGCGAGCGGTGGCTGGTTCATCGGCCACATCGGCGGCTTCGATGCCGGGTGCCGACCGGCGGGAGTAGACCTCCAGGCGGTGGGCGGCGGCGTCGAAACCATCGCGGTAGAAGGCGTAGTTGGTCAAGAACCGCGTGGGCAGCTGGTGGGCGTGCAGATCCCAGCCCTGGTAGTAGCCACGTTCGAGCGAGCGGCGGACCAGGCGCGCGTGCAATGCCCAGGAGTCACGGCGCTGGGCGGTGTCCCCCACGGGCAACTGGTTGGTGGAACCGTCGGACAGGTGCACACCCGTACCGGCCACTGCCACCTGCATGACGTTCTTGGCGAAGTCCGCCGCGGGATGTTCCATGGACTGGAACTGTGCGGAGATCCCCAGGGACGCCGAATAGTCGTAGGTGCCGTAGTGCAGTGACGTTGCCCGGCCCTGGGCGGTGTGCAGCATCGCGGGGATCAGGCACGTGCCGTCCAACCCCAGGATCATGGGGGCCGTTTCCATTTGGATCTCGAAGCGCAGTCTCCCGTTGGGCAAGCCCAACGTGTCCTCGAGAGCCTGGCAGGCCTCGACCATGACCTGCACCTGTTCCACGGAGGAAACCTTGGGCAGCGTCAGCACGAGTCCGTCGGGCAAACCGTCCGAGCTCACGCCCGCCTCGATGAGACCGCCCTCGCGCACCAGGGTGCTGACGAAAACGTCCAGGGACCGGAGTCCGCGGGCCCGGGTGGCCTCTTCGAAACATTTGAATCGAATGCCCGCGAAGGCCGGTGCCGGCGCGGAACCGCCGGCCCTGTTGATCGCGAACTGCGCCACGGTGCGCGCGGCCTGGGCCGCGGCGGCATCCTCTTCGCCGTCGGAGCGGTTGCCGAACCCGTCTTCGAGGTCCAGCCGCAGGTCCTCAATCGGTTCGGTCTGCAACTTGGCGGCCACGCGATCCACGACGTCGCTCGCGCCGTGCCCGGTGAGACCCGCCAGTTCGGCGAGCTCTCGGAGTCCGCCCGCTTCATCGGCGGCGGCCTGTGCGGCGCGGCCCCATTCGGCGGGGGTGTCCACGGTGACGAGGTCGGCCGGGATGTAGCACGTGTGCACGGGCTGGCGAACCCCGGAATCACCCGGGAAGAACCGTGCCAGGTCCGCGTCGGTGCCTGCGAGCACCAGATCCGCTCGCTGGTAGAACGCGGTCGGCAGGCTCGCGCCGGCCGGGACGGCCCCCGCCGAGCCGCTGGCGGCGTCGGCGGGAGTGGCGGAGGCGTCTTGCGCCCCGAGAATGGATTGTGTCACTTGGCCCCTTCCATGAGGTCGTAGGCGGGCAGGGTCAGGAAGTCCGGGTAATGGGCGCTCAGCACCATGTCGGAGATGAGCTTGCCGGCCGGGATGAACCACTTCTCGTAGTTCTCCGCGTCGATCTCTTCCTTGAGGACACCCAACTGCTTGTCCAGGGCGTCCGAGACCAGCTCGCGCGTTGCAGTGTTTCCGGTGTCGGTGTAGACCACACCGTTCTTGATCTGCTGCCAGATCTGAGAGCGGGAGATTTCCGCGGTGGCAGCATCCTCCATGAGGTTGTGAATGGCCACGGCGCCGTTGCCGGACAACCAGACCGCGATGTAGCGGATGGCCACGTAAAGATTGGCGTTGAGCTCGGCCTCGGTGCGCTGATCGCCCGCGGAGGGGACGTCCAGCAGCTGCTCGGCGGTCACCGAGACCTCCGGGCGCTGGCGGTCGACCTGGTTGGGCTTGTCCCCCAGCACGCCGTCGAAGACCTCCTTGCACACCGGAACGAGGTCAGGGTGGGCCACCCAGGACCCGTCGAAACCGTCGTTGGCTTCGCGGGTCTTGTCGTTGCGGACCTTCTCGAAAGCAGCCCGGTTGACGTCCTCGTCCTTACGGGACGGAATGAACGCTGCCATGCCACCCATGGCGAACGCGCCGCGTTTGTGGCAGGTCTGCACGAGAAGCTCGGTGTAGGCGCGCATCAGCGGCGCGGTCATGGTGACCGAGGAACGGTCGGCCAGGATGAACTTGTCACCGGCGTCGCGGAAGTACTTGATGATCGAGAACAGGTAGTCCCAACGACCGGCATTCAGGCCGGACGCGTGGTCGCGCAGTTCGTAGAGAATCTCGTCCATCTGGAACGCGGCGGGGATGGTCTCGATGAGCACCGTGGCGCGGATCGTGCCGTGCTCGATGCCCAGGTACTGCTCGGCGAACGTGAACACGTCGTTCCACAGGCGCGCCTCGAGGTAGGACTCCATCTTGGGCAGGTAGTAGTACGGGCCGTGACCGTTCTCGAGCAACTGCTTGGCGGTGTGGAAGAAGTGCAGACCGAAGTCGGTGAGCGCACCGGAGCCTTCCGTTCCGTTCACGGTGATGTTGTGCTCGGGAAGGTGCCAACCGCGCGGGCGGGTCACGACCACGGCGAGCGGTGCGTCTTCGCGCAGCTTGTACTCCTTGCCCTCGGGCGAGGTGAAGGAGAGGGTACCGCGGGCGGCATCGCGGAGATTGGCAATAGCGTCGATCTGGTTGGACCAGTGGGGGCTCGCGGCGTCCTCGAGGTCGGCCAGCCACACCTTGGCGCCGGAGTTCAGTGCGTTGATGGCCATCTTGGCCGGCGTGGCCGGACCGGTCATTTCCACGCGGCGGTCCTGCAAGGCCTTGGGTGCCGGTGCAACCTGCCAGTCACCCTCGCGTACCTCGCGGGTCTCCTCCGGGAAATCAAGGGTTCCGGTCGAGGCGGCCTGCTCACGAGCGGTCACGCGCTTGCCGAGCAACTCTTCGCGGCGGTCATTGAATTTCTCGTGCAGTGCCTCCACGAACGCCAGTGCCTCGTCGGAGAGGATCTCGGTGGCCGCGGCCGTGTTCTGCGGAGTGTTGTGGGTAATGGTCATAGTTGCCTCCTGGAAAATTCGGGTGGTGCTGGTGGTGCGCTTTCATGCCGGTGGCGCGTCGCTTTGCGCGACGCGAAGCGGTGGGCTGGCGGCGTCGTCGTCTCCACGGCGACGCCGCCCGCCCAGTTGCCGCGCTACTGGCCGTCCTCGCCCAGCGCGGTGTTCTTGACCGCTTCCGCCACGGCCGGGGCCACATTGGGATCGAAGACGCTGGGGACGATGAAGCTTGCGTTGCGCTCGTTCGGTTCCACACAATCCGCGATGGCCTTGGCCGCGGCCACGAGCATCTCGGAGGTGATGTCCGAGGCCCCGGCATCCAGCAGACCGCGGAACAGACCCGGGAAAGCGAGCACGTTGTTGATCTGGTTCGGGAAGTCGCTTCGACCGGTCGCGACCACGGCGGCGTGCTCGGCTGCCTCGGCCGGGTGGACCTCGGGGTCAGGGTTGGCCATGGCGAACACGATGGCTTCATCGGCCATCGTGGCGATGTCCGCACCGGTGAGCACGTTGGGTGCGGACACGCCGATGAAGACGTCCGCGCCGGCCACGGCTTCCTTGAGTGAACCGGAGAAGTCGTTCTTGTTGGTGTTCTCGGCCAGCCACGTGCGGTGGGGGTCGGTGTAGGTCTCACCGGAGTGGATGGCACCGTTACGCGAGCACGCAATCACATTGGCCACGCCGTTGGCCAGCAGCAACTGGATGATGGCGTTGCCGGCGGCGCCCACACCGGAGACGACCACCTTGACGTCCTCGATCTTCTTGTCCACCACGCGCAGGGCGTTGTACAGGGCCGCCAGGGTCACGATGGCGGTGCCGTGCTGATCGTCGTGGAAGACCGGAATGTCGAGTTCCTCGCGCAGGCGCGCCTCGATCTCGAAGCAGCGCGGCGCCGCGATGTCTTCGAGGTTCACGCCGCCGTACACCGGGGCCATGGCCTTGACGATGCTGATGATTTCCTCGGTGTCCTTGGTGTCCAAGCACACGGGCCACGCGTCAACGTCCGCGAATGCCTTGAACAGCGCGGCCTTGCCCTCCATCACGGGGAGGGCCGCGGCGGGTCCGATGTCACCCAGGCCGAGCACGGCGGTGCCATCGGTCACCACGGCCACGGTGTTGCGCTTGATGGTCAGGCGACGAGCGTCCTCCGGGTTCTCGGCAATGGCCGTGCACACGCGGGCCACGCCGGGGGTGTAGGCCCGGGAGAGATCGTCACGGTTACGCAGGGACACGCGCGGGGTGACCTCGATCTTGCCGCCCAGGTGGATCAGGAAGGTACGGTCGGAAATCTTGTGGACGTTCACGCCGTCCAGGGCGTTGAGCGCATCGCGGACCTCGTCGCGATGTTCGGCGTTGGAGACGTTGCAGCTGATGTCGATCACCACGCTGGTGGGGTGCGATTCGACAATGTCCAAAGCGGTCACCTGGGCGCCGGCAGCGGAGGCGGCGGTGGTGATTTCACTGGTGGAATTGAACGTAGCGGGCGCCTCGACGCGCAGGACCATGGAGTATCCGGGGCTGGGTGTAGACATCTGTATGAAATTCCTTTCAGACCGAGCGGAACCCTCGCTCCACTTCGTTATCCGCATTGTGGAAAAATATTTCCACTTGTTGAATCGTAGATGTATTCTGGGATGAAAGACAAGACCCGTGTGAGAGTTATTTCACATGGTGACATCGGATGGACCGTCCCGCATAGGGTCCCCATCCATCAAGAAAGCGAGTGGGCGCCATGGCAGAAGGTAAAAATGGGGGAGGGGTCCAGTCGGTCGAGCGCGTGTTCGACCTGCTGAACATCATCACCGCCTCCGGGGGCGAGTCCTCACTGAGCGAGTTGGCGCACAGGGCCGAGCTCCCACTGCCCACCATCCACCGCTTGCTGCGCACCCTCGTACCTCTGGGGTACGTACGCCAATTGCCCAATCGCAGTTATGCGCTGGGCCCGGGCTTGATCCGTTTGGGTTACACCGCCAGCCTGCAACTGGGAACCTACGCCCAGCCGGTGCTGCAGCAACTGGTCCAGGAGCTCGGGGAATCCGCCAACATGGCCGTGCTCGACGGCCGCATGGTCGTGTACGTGGGCCAGGCTCAGTCCTCGCAATCAATGCGCATGTTCACCGAGGTCGGCCGCCGTGCGCCCCTGCACAACACGGGTGTGGGCAAGGCCATCCTCGCCACGCTCCCGGATGAGCAAGTGGTCTCCATCGTGCACTCGATGGGCATGCCCACCCCGACGCCCAAGAGTCTGGGTACCGTGGACGCTCTGCTCGACGATCTCGAGAAGATTCGCGAGCGGGGTTACGCCATCGATGATGAGGAGCAGGAGGTCGGGGTGCGTTGTTTCTCCATGGCGCTGCCCAACGCCCCCACGCCCACCGCGATCTCGGTCTCTGGTCCCACCACGCGAGTGGACTGGGGCTTCGGTGATCGCGCCGTGCCGCTGCTGCGTGACGCGGCCGAGGAGTTGTCCCGTCAGTTGGTCCCGGCGGCCTCCTGACGCCCCCCCCCGAGGCAGCGAACGCACTGACAACGACTGTGGCCCCCGTTCACGACGGAACGGGGGCCACAGTCGAACCGGGAGGGGTTAGGCGTCTCCGCCGGCGTTGCCGGAGGTTCCGGCGTTGGGGTTGAGCAGGTCGTACTTCTCGATGGCCTGGCGCGGGGCCTCCGCATCCACTTCGCCGCGTTTGGCGAGCATTTCCAGGGTGCGTACCACCATGGAGTGAGCGTCGATGTTGAAGAAGCGGCGCGCGCCGGCGCGGGTGTCGGAGAAACCGAACCCGTCCGCGCCCAGTGAGGCCCAGTCGTTGGGTACGTACTGGCGGATCATATCGGGTAGGTCCGAGACGAAATCGCTGGTGGCCACGACCGGGCCGGTGGCACCGGCCAGAGCTTGCGTCACGTACGGGGTGCGGGCGCCCTGGCTGGGGTGGAGGAAGGCTTCTTCCTCGGCGGCTAGTGCGTCGCGGCGTAGGTTGGTCCAGGAGGTCACGGACCAGACATCGGCGGAAACTCCCCACTCCTCGGCGAGGATCTGTTGCGCTTCGATGGCCCACGCGACTCCCACACCGGAGGCCAGCAGTTGGGCGCGGGGGCCTTCGTTCTCGGCGGGTTTGAGGAGGTAGATGCCCTTGATGATGCCCTCGACGTCCACGTCTTGTGGTTGGGCCGGTTGGTGGATGGGCTCGTTGTAGACGGTGAGGTAGTACATCACGTTGTGGTCCTCATCGGCGGTGCCGTACATGTGCTCGATACCGCGTTTGATGATGTGGGCGATCTCGTAGCCGTAGGCCGGGTCGTAGTGGATCACGGCCGGGTTGGTGGCCGCGATCAACGGGGAGTGACCATCGGCGTGTTGGAGGCCCTCACCGGTGAGTGTGGTGCGGCCGGCGGTGGCGCCGATGATGAAACCACGGGCCATTTGATCGGCTGCGGCCCAGAAGGAATCCCCGGTGCGTTGGAACCCGAACATCGAGTAGAACACGTAGAACGGGATCATCGCTTCCCCGTGGGTGGCGTAGGAGGTCCCGGCGGCGGTGAACGCCGCGGTCGCACCGGCCTCGTTGATACCCGGGTGCAGCAGCACACCCTGCGGGGACTCCTTGTAGGCGAGCATCAACTCCCGGTCCACCGAGAGGTAGTTCTGCCCGGCCGGGTTGTAGATCTTGGAGGTGGGGAAGAAGGAGTCCATCCCGAAGGTACGTGATTCGTCCGGGACGATCGGCACGATCCGGTGGCCGAAGTCCTTCTCCCGCATCAAGTCCTTGAGGATCCGCACGAAGGCCATCGTGGTCGCGGCCAGCTGTTTCCCGGAGCCCTTCTTACCCGAGGCGTAGGCCTTCTCCGAGGGCAGCGTAATGTCTTTCTGGGCGTGCGGGCGGTCCGGGAGGAACCCTCCCAGTTCCTGGCGCCGTTCCAGGAGGTATTTGATCTCCGGGGAATCGGGCCCGGGGTGGTAGTAGGGCGCCCCGTAGAGGTCATTGTCGAGTTCTTCGTCACTGATGGGGATGCGCAAACGATCCCGGAAGACCTTCAGATCCTCCGGGGTCAGCTTCTTCATCTGGTGGGTGGCGTTACGACCCTCGAAGTGCGAGCCCAGACCGTAGCCCTTGACCGCTTGGGCCAGGATCACCGTGGGCTGGCCCTGGTGCTTGATGGCCGCCTGATAGGCCGCGTAGACCTTGTTGTAGTCATGGGCCCCGCGCTTGAGGTTCCAGATCTGCTCATCGGAGATCTGCGCCACGAGTTCCTTGGTCGCCGGGGACTTACCGAAGAAGTGATCACGGACGAACGCGCCGTTCTCGGCCTTGTACGTCTGGTAGTCCCCGTCCAAGGTCTCGTTCATGATCCGCACCAGATCACCGGTGGTGTCCTTCTCCAGCAGCGCGTCCCACTCACGACCCCACACGACCTTGATCACATTCCACCCGGCGCCGCGGAAGAAGGCCTCCAGTTCCTGGATGATCTTGCCGTTACCGCGTACCGGCCCGTCCAGGCGCTGCAGGTTGCAGTTGACCACGAAGGTGAGGTTATCCAGCTTGTCATTAGCCGCCAGCTGCAGCAGACCACGGCTTTCGGGTTCGTCCATCTCCCCGTCACCGAGGAAAGCCCACACGTGCTGATCGGAGGTGTCCTTGATACCACGGTTGTGGAGATAGCGGTTGAACTGCGCCTGATAAATCGCGTTCATCGGACCGATCCCCATCGACACCGTGGGGAACTGCCAGAAATCGGGCAGGCACCGCGGATGCGGGTACGAGGGCAAACCATGCGGGGCTTTGGTCTTCTCCTGCCGGAACGCGTCCAACTGATCCTCGCTCAGACGCCCCTCCAAATAAGCGCGCGCGTAGTTACCAGGAGAGGAATGACCCTGCCAGAACACCTGGTCCCCGCCCCCGGAATGCTCGGGTCCGCGGAAGAAATGGTTCAAACCCACTTCGTAGAGAGTGGCCACACCGGCGTAGGAAGAAATATGACCACCCACCCCGATCTCGGGACGCTGAGCACGATGGACCATCACGGCCGCGTTCCACCGCAGATAAGCCCGGTAACGACGCTCGATCTCCTCATCACCGGGAAACTCCGGCTCCTGATCCACGGGAATGGTATTGACGTAATCCGAGGTGGTCACCATCGGCACACCCACCGAATGCGTCCCCGCGTGTTGCAACAACGCGCGCATGATGTACTGCGCCCGCTCGGTACCCTGGGACTCGATCAGCCCGTCAAAGGACTCAATCCACTCCTGAGTCTCCTCGGAATTCGCGTCTTTGAGGTTGTTGGTCAACCCGCTCAAAATATGATGATTGCTTGAAGGCTGCACAGTTTCTCCTGCAGTGTCACGGTGGTTCACCGATGTGGCAGTGCGGCTGCCAGGCTCCGGTGGGGGCCTGGCAGCCGCGAGTTTATTTGTAACGCGACGATTCCGCTCGGTGCTCTCGCGCGCGAAGACCTCGAGCGGCGTCGTCCTGGCTAGTGGTCGCTGTTCGAGGATCCTGAGTGATTCTCCACGACCGGGACCTGAATGATCTCGCCCGCCGCGGTGATGGCGGGAACTTCCTTGCCCTCGGCATCCACGAGTTTGCCGTCCTTGATGGTGTCGCCTTCCCGGAGCGATCCCTGCAGGTGCTCGAGCGACTCAAGTCGAACATAGCGGGGCGGGGCCGCGGTGAAGACCGAACCGGCGCCCTTGGGAGGGTTACCCAGCCTGATCTCGTTGAACAGGATGTTCAGCAGCACGGCTGCCACGGCGGCGGAGGAGATGCCGGAGTGAAAGATGGTCTCGAACCACGCGGGGAAGCCACTGTAGATACTCGGGGCGGCAATCGGGAGCATGCCGATACCGATAGCGGTGGAAACGATGATCAGGTTGGGCGTGCCCTGGTACTTGACCTTGCCCAGGGTGCGGATACCGGAAGCCGCCACGGTGCCGAAGAGCACGATGCCCGCGCCACCCAGGACCGGCATGGGAACCGCAGCAACCACACGACCCAGAACAGGGAGCAGGCCCAGGACCAGCATGATCAAACCGCCGGCGGTGACCACGAATCGACTCTTCACACCCGTGATCGCTACCAGACCGACGTTCTGGGCGAACGCGGACTGGGTGAAGCCGTTGAACAGCGGGGCCAGGAAAGAAGCACCCATGTCCGCACGCAGACCGTCAGCGATTCGACGGCGGTCCACCTTGGTGTCCACGATTTCACCCACGGCAATGATGTCCGCGGTGGTTTCCGTGAGGATCACCAGCACCACGATGGTCATCGAGATGATGGCCGCGGGCTCGAAGGTGGGCGGGCCGAACGCGAGGGGCTCGGGGAAGGCGAAGACCGCGCCGTTCGTGACATTGGAGAAGTCGGCCATGCCGATGGCCAGGGCAAAGAGCGTGCCCAGGACGATGCCCAGCAGGATGGACAACCGCGAGACGATCGCGCTGCGCACCTTGGACAAGATCATGATGATCAGCAGCGTGGCGCCGGCCAGACAGACGTTCTTGAAGATCGTGTTCTCGTCCCCGGCATTCGCGACGGCGGCGCCACCCATGGCCCACTGCGCGGACACCGGGAACAGTGACAGGCCGATGGTCGTGATGACCACGCCGGTAACCACCGGCGGGAAGAATCTGATGATGCGCGCGAAGAACGGAGCAATCAAGAAGCCAATGGCCGCTGATGCCATCACCGCGCCGAAAACCGCCTGGATCCCGCCGTCACCATTGACGATGGCGGTCATGGTGGCCACGCCGGCGAACGAGGTGCCCTGGACCAAGGGCAACTGGGATCCGAAAAACTTGATGCCGAAGGACTGGAGAATAGTTGCCAGACCACCGACAAACAGGCAGCAAGCGACCAGGAGCGCTTGATCGTTGGAGGACAGACCGGCGGCGCCTCCCACGATCAATGGCGGAGCGATGATGCCGCCGTACATGGTCAGAACGTGCTGAAATCCGTAGCCCAAGCTCGGACCCGCGCCGAGGTAGTTGTCCTCGGGCCGTTTGACCTCGGTCGTAGCGGTGTGTGACATGGGAAGCCTTCCTAGGAATGAATGAGCTGGTGTGTTCCCGCCTCGGCCTCAGGAGACGGGAACACACCGGCGGTGGAGCAAGTGGCTTAGCAGAAGCCGGTGATGCCCATCCAGGCGTTCTCGTCCTCGGCAGCGCCCTTGCGCTGCACGGTGGCCTCGATCAGGCCGAACGGGCGATCAGCCGCGTAGTGGGTTTCATTGTTGTTCTCCAGGCCGCAGAAGCTCAGGTCGTACACGAAGTGGTGCTTGTTCGGGCAGGAGAATTTGATCTCGTCAATCTCGGGGTGAGCCTCGATCACGGCTTTACCCATGAGGTACAGGGTTTCCTGCAGCGCACGGGAGTAGTGGTCGGTGAACTTGGTGAGGATGATGTTCTTGACGTCCTCGTACACGGCGTCGAAATCCACGTCCGTGGTGTTGTAGCGCCAGCGGGTGGCGACATCCGTGGACATGATGCGGTCCTCGGTCTCTTGCAGGGTCGTGTACTGATCCTTGGGGTAGCCCACGAACCCGGACTCGGTGGACTTCAGGACCGTGAGGTCCTTGAATCCGGAGATCACGGTCTTCTTGTCACCGTCCGTGACGAGCACGGAGGTGCGGACCTCCTGCTTGTTCTGGACAAAGCAGTGGTCGTTGTCGTTGATGCGATCCCAGCGGTGTTCGTCCGCTGCCCAGCGGCCGCCGGTGATCCAGTCGAACTCGCTCGTGAAGTGATCGGAGAGCTTGAGGAGCAGGTCCTCCGGGGACTTGATGTCGTACTGCTGGGCAAACGCGAACACCGTGTTCTTCTGGGTGTCGGTGGGAACGCAATGGGCGTTGTCGCCCTTGGTGTGCACCTCGGTCAGGTCACCGCGCAACTGGGAGGTGACCACCAGGTCGCGAATGATGTGGCGGTCGTTGTCACGGTTGATGCGCACCACGTGGTTCTGCGCCTTGCCGTACTGGTTTTTTCCGAGAACTACTTCGGTCATCGTGATCTACTCCTGTGAGGAAATTGAGTGTGCTGTCTGAGTGGATCGGCAATCGTCGACTGGGTCGGCTCCTGGGTCAACTGCCGCGGTACGTGGAATACGCAAACGGGCTCAGCAGCAAGGGCACGTGGTAGTGGCCCTGCTCCTGTCGCACCGAGAAATCCACTGAGACGAACGGATAGAACGTCTCAAGCTCGCGCCCGGCAAAGTACGGCTCGGTTGCGAAAATGATCCGGTAATGGCCGGACTCCAGGGTCTCTGGGCCGAGGTCGGTGACTCGGCCGTCCTCATTGGTGGTGGCGGTGCCAAGTTCTTGGCCTTCGCCGGTGAGGAGCGTGACGTCGATTCCCTGGGCTGGGCAGCCGTGCACGGAATCAAGAACGTGTGCGGATATGAAGCTCATGACAGGATCCCTTCGATGCGGAGGAGTGCAATCTGACGAAGTTGCTCGGCAACTTCGGTGCGCTCGTCTTCCGGGGTGTTCTGCAGGCGGCGCTGCAGTTCTGACAAAATCTCGGGCAATGAACGGCCGGCGGCACGGATCAGGAAGACCTGGCCGAAGCGCTCTTCGTACTCGGCGTTGCCCCGGGCGAGCTCGGCGTTGAGGTCCGCCGTGGACTCACCCAGCCCGGCCTGCTCATTGCGGGAGAGATCGGCTTCTTTGGACTCCCCGGCGGCGCGCTCGCCGATCTTGGGGTGGTGCGACAACGCCTGGTCGAGCTCTGCGTCCGTGAAAGGGTGAGCGGCATCGCGGGCGGCGGCCAGGACGTCGTCGATGGTGTCGTACGGCCGGCCGGCCACGATCTCCTCGATCCAGCGCTGGATGTCCAGGGCGGGGCGAACCGTTTCCACCGCTGTCTGGCGATCCGTTTCGTTGAACTCGCTGAGCGTCATTGCTTCCCTACTTTTTCGCTATATGAAATCTAAATTCCGTATGAAGATAGTGAACTGGATCACGCGGCGGAAGTCAAGGGGGTTGAGGCTGAGAATCCAGAACTGGAACCCAGGCTCGCTCGGCCGCAGTGCGGGGCCGGGCGTGACGCACACCGATGCACGCGCGGTGGGGGCTGAAACGGTGCCTACGATGAGGTCATGAAACCGTTTGTACTGCTGGCCACCCGGCCCGAAAACGATGTGGCACTGGAGGAATATGATGCCGTGCTGCGTTTCGGTGGCCTGCAGGAATCCCAACTCGAACACGTGCGACTGGAGAAGGGCCCGGTTCCGCAGTTGGAGCTGGACAAGTACAGCGGAATCATTGTGGGCGGCTCGCCCTTCAACTCATCGGATCCTGCGGAGGAGAAATCGGCCACGCAGCACCGGGCCGAGGAATGGATCAGCGCTCTCCTGGACGAGGTGGTGGCCCGGGACTTCCCGTTCCTGGGCGCCTGCTACGGCGTGGGCACGTTGGGAACCCACCAGGGGGCGGTGGTGGACCGCACACGTAGCGAAGAGGTGGGGCCGATCACCGTCACGGTTACCGATGAGGGCGCCAAGGACCCCTTGCTGTGCCACCTGCCGGGGGAGTTCACCGCGTACGTGGGGCACAAGGAAGGCACGCGATCGCTGCCCGCCAATGCGGTGTTGCTGGCCACCGGAACCGTGTGCGAGGTGCAGATGTACCGGATCAAACAAAATCTCTACGCCACCCAGTTCCACCCGGAACTCGATCCGCAGGGTCTGATCAACCGGGTGGTCGCCTACAAAGATCTGGGGTACTTCCGGCCGGAGGACACCCACACCGTCATCGACCGGGTCAAGGACGGCCCCGAGGTGGATCAGCCCAAGAAAATCCTGGCGGCGTTCGTGGACCGTTACGCGGTGTAGGGACACACGACCGCTGCACACGCCCGTGACAATGACCGCACCGCGCACCGGCGACCGATAGCGTGGGACCATGAGCCAGCATCCCGCGCCTTGGAGCAAGCCACCCGCGCCGTCCCCGGTACCGCCCGAACAGCTGCGCACGCTGGCGTATCACCGGCTGGGCCGGGCGGATCGGAACCACGCATGGTGGAAGCCGCTCGTCGAGGGCGCCATCCTGTTCTTCTTGTTCCTCGTCCTGTCGGTGTTGTTCGCCATTCCGATCATCCTGTTCATGGACAACCCCATGGAGCTCGATGACGTGACCGGCGTGAACCAGCTGGATCCGTTGATCTTCTTCTTCCTATTCGGGTCAGTCGCGCTGCTGGCACCGGCGGCGTACCTGGCCAGATGGATCATGGGTCCGCGGCCCCTGGGGCTGCTCCACTCGGTGACGGGGCGGCTGCGTTGGAAGTGGCTGCTCCGGTGCGGACTCGCGGCCTTGGCCATTTTCGTGATCGTCAATGGCCTGTCCATCCTGCTCGACCTCATGGCCGGCGGCGAGGCAATAGAATTCACCGTGGCGCCCCAGTGGGGTTGGCTGCTGCTCATGGTGGTGGTGCTGGTGCCCATTCAGTGTTTTGCGGAGGAACTGGTCTTCCGCGGTTATCTGATGCAGACGGTGGGCCGGTGGCTGAAGCACCCGGCATGGGCCATTCTCCTGCCGGTGCCGCTGTTCGTCGCCGGGCACCTCTACGACGTTTGGGGACAGACCGCCATTGCCATCATGGCGATCACCATGGGCGTGCTCACGTGGCGTACCGGTGGGCTGGAAGCGGCGGTCGCCCTCCACGTGGTCAACAACTGCACGGTCACACTCATGGCCATGGTCGGGCTGGCGGACCTCAACGATACGAGCGGCGGGCCCATCGAAGTCCTCTTCACGCTTGCGATCAACGGGATATTCCTTGTGGTCGTGTTCCGGATGGCGCGCAAGGCGCGGATTGCCACCTCCCGCACCATCATCCTGCCGCCCCCGCCGCGGTTGCCCTCGCTCGCTCAGCGGCCACTCGTGGTCAGCCAGAACGGCTCCGAACTCGCGGCATTCGTGGTGGATCCCCGCACCCATAACTACCTCTCCCTGCCCGAGCAGTACGGCCCGTACACGGTCCAGGACGGTCAGGGGCGCCCGGTGGGCCTGCTGGACGTGCGCAAGACGACGAGCCCGAACCAAGGACCCCGCGGGGGCGGTTCTTCCAGCAACCAGGACCGCACTCCCTAGACTGTGCTGCATGGCCCCACACTGCGTTTCTGATTTGGATTCTCACCGTGCCCCGTTCGGTTACGCCCGCGCGCTGGGCGATTACGTCATGGCATCGCCTAGTTCATACCACGCGGTCGAGGTCGCGGCGCAGCTGCTGCGCGGAGCAGGATTCACGCAACTGAACGAGACCGAGGCCTGGAGCGACGTCGCCGGGAGGCACTTCACGATTCGCGACGGCGCGCTGGTCGCATGGGTGGCCCCGCGCAATCTTCGCCCGGGGGTCGGCTACCGAATTCTGGGCGCCCACACGGATTCACCCGGATTCAAGCTCAAACCCAAACCCACCACGGTGTCCCACGGCTGGTACCAGGCCGGGGTGGAGGTTTACGGCGGGGTGTTGTTGAACTCGTGGCTGGACCGGGATCTGCGCCTGGCCGGGCGGCTCGTGGTCCGCGATGAGAACGGTGAACTCTCGCAGCACCTGTGCTCGACCGAGGCCATTGCGCGCATTCCACAACTCGCCATCCATTTGGATCGCGGAGCCAATGAAGGTCTCACGCTCGACAAGCAGCAGCACATGCAGCCCATCTGGGGGACCGGATCCCTTCAGGACGCCGATGTGCTGGGGTTGCTCGCGGACATGGTCGAGGCATCGGTGACCCCGGAGCGCATCGTTGGTTACGACGTGGTGCTCGCGGACACGCAGAAGCCGGAGTTGATCGGCCAGCGGCGGCAACTGCTCGCCAGCGGGCGGTTGGACAACCTGTCCTCCGTGTACGCCGGGCTGCACGCCATGGTCGAAGACACGGAAGACCTCGAGTCAGCGCCCCAGGTCTCGATGCTGGCCGCATTCGACCACGAGGAGGTCGGCTCCGCCACACGCTCGGGCGCGGCCGGTCCGTTCCTGGAGGACGTTGTGGTCCGGGTCAGTGCGGCGCGGGGCGAATCGCAGGACGATTACCGGCGCTCCCTATCCGCATCGGTGTGCCTGTCCGCGGACGCAGGGCACCTGGTGCACCCCAATTACCGGGGGCACCACGACCCCGTGAACACCCCAGAGCCCGGCGCCGGGCCGCTGCTCAAGATCAACGCCAATCAGCGGTACACCACGGATGCCGTGGGTGCGGGGCTGTGGGCGGACGCGTGCGAGCGCGCCGGGGTGAGCTATCAGGAGTTCGTCTCGAACAACAACGTGCCGTGCGGTTCCACCATCGGACCGATTACGGCCACCCGGCTGGGTATGCGCACGCTGGATGTGGGCGTGGGACTGCTGTCGATGCACTCCGCCCGCGAAGTCGCCCACGTGGACGACCTTCATGCGCTGTCCCGGGTGACCGGGGCGTTCTGGCGGTCATAGAACGTCACGTGTGTTGACAGTCATTCTGAGCCCGTGATGGCCTGGACCCGTAACGCCATCAAGAGCGGCCAAGAGACGTGGCTCGTCAACGCCGCAGCAACCACCCGGATACCGGGACGGTGCTTCCGCCACGACCGATGGACAGCTTTTCAGCTCCCGCGGTTCGCACGGTCACGCCCGTGCGCCGGGCTGCTCTCGGTCGACGGCGCGGAGCATCGCGACAGAACGCGAGGGACACCCGAGAAGATGAGTATCGATACCCGGACCACAGAACAGTTGGCCCCCACCAAACATCAGCTGGACGTGGCGGAGCCCCTGAGCACCCGCGACCTCTTCGACGTGTTCCAGCCGGTGTTCAACCGCATTGCCGGCGGGGCTGTGGAACGCGAACAACAACGGATCCTTCCGTTCGAGCAGTTCGCATGGCTCAATGAACGGCGTTTCGGCGCGCTCACGGTCCCGCGCTCGCGGGGCGGCTACGGTGCCAGCCTGGAGCAGGTCGCCGAGTTGCTGATCGCTCTGGCCGCCGCCGACTCCAACGTGGCACACGTGTACCGCTCACACCTGGGATTCATTGCGAGCCTCGGCTCCGATGAATCCGACGTCTGGTTCCCACGCATTGCCGCCGGTGAGACCGTGGGCAATGCCGCGACCGAGCGATCCGGTGCGGCCCTGGGCACCGCGGCCACCACACTCACCCGGACCACCGACGGCGAGTGGGAACTCAACGGCACCAAGTACTACTCGACCGGCTCCATCTTCTCCGACTGGATCCAGGTCACCGCCCAGATCCCCGGTCTGGAGGAGCGCTCACACGCGCTGGTGAAAACCTCGTGGGACGGCATTGAACTGCTCGATGACTGGGACGGCTTCGGCCAGCAACTTACCGGAACGGGCACCACCCACTTCCGTGGGGTCAGGGTTCCGGCGGACCACGTGCGCAACCGCGACGGTCGGGCCACCCAGGAGACCGCCGTGTTCCAGCTCGTGCTCCTCGCCGTCGAGGCCGGCATCGCCAAGGCCGCGATCGACGAGGGCGTGCACCTGGTGCGTTCGCGCACCCGCGGTTTCAACACCGGCACGGGATCTGTCGCGCGCGAGGATCCGCAGATTCTGCAACGCGTGGGTGAGCTTGGTGCCAAGACTGCCGCCGCGCGGGCCATTGTTCTTCAGGCGGCCCGTGAGCTCGACGCCGCCATCGGAGTGCTCGGGGGCGAGCCCCTTCTCGCCAACCCCCAGGAGTTGACCAACGCGTGTGAGGTGCCGGTGGCGCACGCGCAGGTGGTTGTCCCGGAACTGGTGCGCGACGTCACCGACGGGATCTTCGACCTGCTCGGCGCCTCCGCTGTGGGCAGATCCAAGTACCTGGACCGCTTCTGGCGCAACGCGCGCACGGTGGCCACCCACAACCCCACGATGTACAAAGCGCGCATTGTGGGCGACCACCGAGTCAACGGGACCCCGATGTTCGGCCTCAACGCCATTGGTGAGGTCAAGCCCTCCGGCGGAACCCTCACGGAGTAGAGCTGAACGCTCTTGATCCTGGGGCGCACTCCAGGCGCTGCCGCGACCACGTCACAGGTGCCGCCCGAGCCTTCGCCTACACCTCATGCGTCGTTGGGACCCTTGGTCACGCGCAATAGGGTTCCAACAACGCACCACGTGGAAAGGAAGGTTCTAACAGGCCATGGGATGTGCCACTCGCTTGACCTTGGAACCGCTGCGCGTCGATCACGCCTCAGAAATGCTCGAGGTGCTCGGAGATCCAGCGCTCTACGAGTTCACGGGCGGCCGGCCACCCACGCTCGAGGAACTCACCGCACGGTACGCGCTCCAGGTCACGGGAACCTCACCGGACGGGGCCGAAGAATGGCGTAACTGGATCGTGCGATCGGCGGCCACGGCACAAGCCATAGGATATGTGCAGGCCACGATCCGGCGAACTGAACGGTCCGCGGATCTCGCCTGGGTGATCGGCACCCGATGGTGGGGGCTCGGCTACGCGACCGAAGCGGCGTCGGCGATGGCGGGGTTGCTGCGGGCAGATGACATTGCGCACTTCACCGCGCACATTTCTCCCGGTCATGGCGCATCCGAACGTGTGGCGCGCAAGGTGGGTCTGCACCCGACCATTGAACGGGTCGATGGCGAGGTCGTGTACACCTCATGCGTCGTTGGAACCCCTGGTCACGCCCAGAAGGGTTCTAACAATGCACCGGGTGCGCGGCAGGGGTCCAGCGGCCCCTGAGTTGTGCATTCCAGCCGACGACGCCGCCCCGGTCACCTTTCGCGCGAAAGGTGGCCGGGGCGGCGTCGTCTGTGGTTGGGGAGCCTACGGTAGCTGCGGCATGGCGATGTCGGCCATGCGTGCGAGAACGCGCACCACCTGGCAGGAGTAGCCGAACTCGTTGTCGTACCAGACGTAGAGCACCAGGGAGTTGTTGTTGACGATGGTGGCCAGCCCGTCCACCACGCCGGCGCGGCGGGAACCGACCAGGTCGGTGGAGACGACGTCCGGGGAGTCGACGTAATCGATCTGCTTGCGCAGCCCGGAGTTCAAGGAGATGTCCTTGAGGAACGCGTTGACCTCGTCCGCGGTCTCGGGGGCATTCTCGAGCTGCAGGTTGAGGATGGCCATGGAGACGTCCGGGGTTGGCACGCGGATGGCGTTGCCGGTGAGCTTGCCCTTCATTTCGGGCAGGGCCTTGGCCACGGCCTTGGCCGCACCGGTTTCGGTGATGACCATGTTCAGCGCTGCGGAGCGGCCGCGGCGGTCACCCTTGTGCCAGTTGTCAATGAGGTTCTGGTCATTGGTGTACGAGTGAACGGTCTCGACGTGACCCTGCTTGATGCCGTACTGGTCGTTGAGAACCTTGACGACCGGGGTGATGGCGTTGGTCGTGCAGGATGCTGCGGAGAGGATCTTGTCCTCGGCCACAATGTCCTTGTCGTTCACGCCGCACACAATGTTCTTGAGTTCGCCCTTACCGGGAGCGGTCAGCAGGACCTTGGCGACCCCCTTCGACTGAAGGTGCTGGGAAAGTCCCTCTTCATCACGCCACGCGCCGGTGTTGTCGACCACCAGGGCGTTGTCGATGCCGTACTCGGTGTAGTCCACCTCGGCCGGGGAGCCCGCGTAAATGAACTGAATGACCACACCGTTGGCGGTGATGATGTTCTGGTCTTCGTCCACGGTGATGGTGCCGTCGAACGGGCCGTGCACGGAGTCTCGGCGCAGCAGAGAAGCGCGCTTGACCAGGTCGTTGCCCGGCTTCTTGCGGACCACCACGGCGCGCAGGTTCAGGCCGGTTCCGTCGTTGCGGTTGATGAGGATGCGGGCCAGCAGACGGCCGATGCGACCGAAGC
Organism: Kocuria sp. cx-455; assembly: GCF_014698015.1. Classification (GTDB taxonomy): domain Bacteria; phylum Actinomycetota; class Actinomycetes; order Actinomycetales; family Micrococcaceae; genus Kocuria. Next base: position 90,391 of record NZ_JACXBS010000007.1, on the reverse strand, counting down.
CGTAGAGCACCACGTCCTGAGACTCGGGTTCGTTCTCACCCTGGAGATCGACCACGGAAGCCAGCCGCTCACTCAAGTACGCCTCGAGGTCGGTGCCACCGGATTCCTGGTACCCCCGGGCCAGCTTGGCCACGTCGATGTTGCACGTACCCAGCTGGAGCTTGGTCAGCGTCTCGACGATGTCGAGGGTGTCCTTCAATGGCAGCTCTTCCCCCAGGATGCGGCGGGTGAAGCGGTGCGCTTTGATGATCTCGGTGACGGACTTGTGAACCAGTGACCGGCCGAACACGGTGGTGACCACCTTGTTCTCGCGGTGCAAACGGCCCACCAGGGGGACCAGTGCTTCGGCAAGTGCTTCTCGATCGGACCAGGTGGTGCTCATCAGCATCCTTCTTCCTCGACCCGGACTTCGTCGTGGGGGCCGTGTTGTGCCGCGCTTCGTTGTGCGGTCTAGCGTGATGGCGCCCCGTAGGGATGAGGCGGCTCGTCGTACGTCAGTGTACGTGGCTCGCGCACCCCTCGCGTGCGTATCTCATTAGGTGACGACGCCGCCTCGGTACCCCCTTCGTGGCGGCCGCCTTTGCTACCGTGGAGCCATGTTGACGGTGATCGGTGAAGCTCTCGTGGATGTGGTCTCGCGCAAGGGTGAAGCACCCCGCGCGCACGTGGGCGGAAGCCCCATGAATGTGGCCGTGGGCCTTGCGCGCTTGGGTCAGTCGGTACAGTTCCTGGGCCGTTACGGTCAGGACGAGTACGGCGAACAAGTGGCCGCTCACCTGCGGGACAACAAGGTGAGCCTGCCGTTCAGCCCGGATTCCATGCCCACCTCGGTCGCGCAGGCCACGCTGGATCAGACCGGCGCCGCAACGTACGACTTCCAGCTGGATTGGTCCTTGGACGTCTCAGACAACCAGATCGATCAGCTCCTCGGCGAGACCGGCCTGCTGCACGTGGGCTCCATCGGTGCGATGCTCGAACCCGGCGCGACCCTGGTCCGCAAGGCGGTGGAGCGCGCCCATGACCACGCCCTGATTTCTTACGATCCCAATTGCCGGCCCACCATCATTCCGGATTCTTCGGATGCCCGCGCTCGTGCGGAGGCCATTGTGGCGTCCGCGGACATCGTGAAGGCCTCGGACGAAGATCTGCTGTGGCTCTATCCGAACCGCCCCGTCGAGGACAGCGCCCGGGCATGGTTGCAAGCGGGCGCGCGCCTGGTGGTCGTGACCCGCGGGCCGCTGGGTCCCTGGGCAGTCAGCCGCGGCACGGGACGCGAAGGTGTGGACACCGCCGCGGCCCGAGTGGACGTGGTGGACACGGTGGGGGCCGGGGATTCGTTCATGGCCGCACTGATCTCCGCCCTGACCGATCGCGGTCTCACCGGAGCCGGTGCTCGCCGTGGCGTGGACGAGCTGGACAAGGATGAGGTGCGGGAGATCCTGCGCTACGCCGCCGCCGCCGCGGGTGTGACCGTTTCCCGTTCCGGGGCGGACCTCCCGACCAAGGACGATCTGCCGAAGAACTGACGCACCGGCCGCTCCTGGGCGGCCGGCCGCTACGGCAAGCTCTCGCTGGGAGGCGATCGAGCGCCGTCGGCAACACAGTGTCCGTGAGTACGAATCGTTCAACGAAAGGAACACCGATGCTCGAGCGCGAACCCTACGCAGACCTGCCCGACCTTCCCACGTTCACTCTGACCTCAACGGATGTCACCGAGGGTGAGACCATGGCGACCCCGCAGGTCTCCGGAATCATGGGCGCCGGCGGCGAGGACATCTCCCCGCAACTGTCCTGGTCGGGCGCACCCGAGGGCACCAAGTCCTACGTGGTGACCATGTATGACCCCGACGCCCCCACACCCAGTGGGTTCTGGCACTGGTGCGTGTCCAATATCCCGGCCTCCGTCATGGAACTGGCGACCGGCGCGGCGTCGAACCCGCCGGAAGGTGCCGTGAAGCACCGTAACGACGGCGGCACCGACGAATTTCTGGGTGCAGCCCCGCCCGAAGGTCACGGAGCACACCGCTACATCCTGTGCGTGACCGCCGTGGACGTGGCTGAACTGGACGTGGATGAGAACGCCAGCCCCGCCGTGGTGAACTTCAACCTGTTCTTCCACGGGATCGCGCGCGCTTTCTTGACCCCCGTGTACGAAGTCAAGTAGCGCTCCAGTGGCGGTCGGAAGTAGCGAGGAGACGCCCCAACAACCCGTACGAATGATCGCGAGCGATCTGGACGGGACGGTTCTGGGACCCGATTTTCGCTTCCGGCCGCGCACCGTTGAGGCCATTACCGCCGCACGGGACGCCGGGATCCACGTGGTGTTCGTGACCGGGCGTCCCAAACGGTGGCTTCATCCGCTCCATGAACAGCTGGAGAACGTGGGGGTGGTCATTTGCTCCAACGGGGCCGTGGTGTACGACTTGCCCACCGAACGCGTAGTTGAAACCAGCCTGTTCGACGTGCGAGACGCATTCGGAATCATGGGGGAGATCAGCGAGCTGTTCCCCCGGACCCTCTATGCCGCCGAGACCCTGGAGCGGGTCTTCACCGACCCCGGGTGGTCCCGCAGCGACCGCATGGAAATCTTTCCCGTGGAAGAGGCACCCATCAGGCAGTGTCTGCCCCGGGGTGTCGGCGTGGTCAAGCTGCTGGCCAAGCTGGACGGTGCCGTACCCAGTGAGTACTTCGAGCACGTGCGTGAGCTGGTCGATGGGCGGCTTGCCGTCACCCACTCCGTGGCCGCGGCCCCGCTCGTGGAAATCGGGCAGCGCGGGCTGACCAAGGCCCGCACGCTGGAGCGATACGCCGCGGAGCGCGGCATCACGAGTCAGCACGTGATGGCCTTCGGCGACATGCCCAATGACCTGGAAATGCTCACGTGGGCCGGTCACGGGTACGCCATGGCGGACGGGCATCCGGGGGTCGTCACCGCGGTGGGCCGTACGGCACCGCCCTTCGCCGAGGATGGCGTGGCCCAGGTCATTGAGAACTACTTGAATCATGCCTAACCGGAAACGGCGACCGACAAGTTACTGTTTAGTACATGTCAGTTGCTGATCAGCCCGCCGCCCTTGCCCACCGTGGCTTCTCGCTGGACGGCCATGAGAACACCCTCCGCGCGTTTCGCGCGGCCGCGGACCTCGGATTCGTGTGGGTCGAGACGGACGTGAACACCACGTCTGACGGCGTGGTGCTGGCCTTTCACGACCCCACCCTGGATCGGGTGACCGACTCATCCGGTGACGTCTGTGATACTCCCTGGTCCGAGCTGCAAGATGTGCGCATCGGCAGTACGGAACCGCTGGCCACGCTGTCCGAACTGCTGCGTGAACTGCCGCAGCTGCACTTCAATATCGACGTCAAGGACGAACCCTCGGTCGCCGCGCTGCCGAGCGTGCTCGCCCAGGAGAACGCCGTGGACCGCGTGCGGGTGACCTCATTCTCCGAGCACCGGCGACGCCGCACGCTCGAGAACATCCACAGGCTCACCGGCAAGCGCCCGCTCACCTCGGCGGGAACCATTGGCTGCGCGGGACTCACGATCCTCTCCAAGGCGGCCCGTGTGACGGACAAGGCCTCACCCAGAATCGCGACCCTCCTCTGGTCGCTGATGACCAGGGCGTGGAGAGTCAAGGTGGCGGACTTCAACGCCGTCCAACTGCCCGTGACGTACGACCTCTCCCTGCCGGGCGGGCGGAACCTTCCGGTGTCAGTGGTGACCCCGAAGTTCATCGAGGTGGCCCACCGCCTGGGGGTGGCCGTGCACGTGTGGACCATTAACGACGCGGACGAAATGCGCCGTTTGTTGGACATCGGTGCCGACGGAGTTGTGACCGACCGCGGGGATGTCCTCACCCGGGTGTTGGCGGATCGAGGACAGTGGCCACCACGCACCGCGTAAGTGCGCGTGTGAGCTTTGACTCACACGTGTGATGTTTCTAAGGTCATAGGTACGCGAAACATGCGGCGCTATTGACTCGGGAGCTCGGCTCAGGATCGCATCGCCCACTATTGAACGGAGGCGGACATGCATTGCAGTCACTCCGCCCGCGGCCCGGTTCGTCAACCGGTGGTCTTCATCCGTTCGCGGTGGATCGGCTGCCTCCGCAAGATTCCTTAGCTGCTTATCCCTTTCCCACCGGCGCCCCGTGTTCGGTTGCGCCACGGCACGCTCCACCCATTGAGCGCTCGCCAGGAGTCTCACACCGTCGTGTCTCAACAGCGAGGAAATATGAGCGCAAAACCCTATCCACATCCGGCTCCGGGCCACCACGCACGGCAACGGGAGACCCGGAACTCGGCCGAACGGCGTCGTGCGCTGTCCCGGCGTGGCTTCCTGGGCGCGGGAGCCACTGCCGCTGTGTTCGCCCTGGCCGGCTGCGGAAGTAACACCCAGCAGGTCTTCTCGGGAACGGAAGCCACGGGCGCCCCTGAACCGGGCGGAATCCTTCGGGTGGGTCTCGCGGGCGGCGGCGCGGCGGACAGCGTGGACGCCCACATTCCCGTGGGTACCGCCGATGCCGGACGCGTGCTCAACCTCTACGACACGCTGTACGAGTTCAACGAGGAGTACGAGCCCGTCCCGGCGCTGGCCGAAAGCGCGGAGCCCGTCGAGGACGGGCGAGCCTGGATCTTCAGGTTGCGCAAGGATGTCACGTTCCACGACGGCAGACCGCTGACGGCGGCGGACGTGGTGTTCACCTACGACCGCGTCACGGATCCCGCCGACCCCAAGGCCGGTGCCTCTGGTCTGGCGAGCCTCGCCAAGTCCGTGGCCGTGGACGATTACACCGTGCGCTTCGAACTGTCCGAGCCGGACGCCATGTTCATCGACTCCACGGCGCAGTATTCCATGGGGATCGTGCCCGAGAATTACGACCCGGCCAACCCGGTCGGAACCGGCGCCTTCAGCCTGGGACTGTTCGAACCGGGTCAGCTCACGGTCCTCAAGGCCAATCGGAACTACTGGCGAGACGCACCCCTGCTGGACGAGGTGCACATGGTGAACTTCAACGACGAGGATGCCTTGGTCAACGCACTGCTCTCCACGCAGGTGGACGTGGTGGGTCAGCTTCCCTTGGCGCTCGTGGACGTGGTGGGAACCGACCCGCGCATCTACACCGTCATGTCCGAAACCGGTAGCTGGTTGCCGTTCACCATGCGCGTGGATGTGGAGCCCTTCGACGACCCCCGCGTGCGCGAGGCGTTCAAGCTCGTGGTGGATCGCGAACAAATGGTGGAGCAGGTCTTCTCCGGACACGGCACCGTGGGCAACGACATGTACGCACCGTTCGATCCTGGAACCCCGCAGCTGCCGCAGCGCACTCGGAACATCGAGAAGGCCAAGCAACTGCTGGCCGATGCCGGCTACCCGGACGGGCTGGACGTGGAAATGGTCACCGCACCGATCCAGGCCGGAGCCGTGGAGTCCGCTCAGGTCTTTGCGGAACAGGCGTCGGAGGCGGGCATCAACGTGAGCCTGCGCCGCGTGGACACCACCACGTTCTTCGGTGACGGCTATCTGCAGTACCCCTTCTCTCAGGACTTCTGGTACACCCGGAATTTTCTGCCCCAGACGGCCAACGGCACGGTCCCGGACGCGCCCTTCAACGAGACGCACTGGGCGGATCCGGAATTCATCGACCTGTACAACACGGCACGCGCCACCCTGGACGACGATGAACGCAACCGACTGGTGGCACAGGCACAGGAAACGCTCCACAACGACGGCGGCTACATCGTGTGGGGATTCTTCAACCAAGCGGACGCGTACCAGAGGTACGTGGGCGGAGCGATCGAACACCGCGCGGGCATGCCCGTGAGCGGGTTCCAGTTCCGCCTGCTCTGGGTCGCCGAGGAAAGCGAGTAACCCGTGGGACGCATGATTCTCAAACGCCTGGGCATCTCGGTCTTCGTGCTGCTCGCGGTATCCGTGCTCGTCTTCATCTTCACGCTGCTGCTACCCGGTGACCCGGCGCAGGCGATCCTCGGTCAACAGGCCACACCGGAACGCCTCGCGGCACTGCGCGAACAGCTCAACCTCAACGACCCGTGGTACGAGCGGTACTTCACGTGGCTGGGTGGCTTGCTGGTGGGTGATTTGGGAACCTCGGCGGCCACGGGCGGTTCGGTCAATGAGTTGCTGGGGCAGAAGGTTTCGGCCTCGGTGCTGCTGATGATCATTGCCGCGGTCATCTCCATCCCGGTGGGTGTGCTGCTCGGCACCTGGTCCGCCATGCGCCGCGGCCGCACCACGGACCACACGCTGACGGGTTTTTCCCTGGTGTTGGCGGCGTTGCCCGAATTCGTGATCGGTATTGCGTTGACCACGCTGCTGTCCACCACGGTGTTCCAGCTGTTGCCATCCGTGACCATGGCGGCCCCGGGAACCCGGGTGTGGGATTACCCGCTGCAGTTGGTTCTTCCCGCACTGACCCTGGTGCTCGTGGTGGTCCCGTACATGATCCGCATGACCCGGACCACCATGCTGGACGTGCTCGATTCCGGCTACGTGGAGATGGCCCGGCTCAAGGGTGTGCCCGAACGCCAGGTGATCATGAAGCACGCGCTGCCCCACGCGATCGGTCCGGTGGCCCAGGTCGTGGCCATGCAGCTGGCCTGGTTGGCCGGTGGCATCGTGGTGGTCGAGTTCCTCTTCCGCTATCCCGGTCTGGGTCAGGCCATGGTGGACGCGGTCCGGATCCGTGACGTGCAGGTGGTCCAAGCGTTGTCCATGATCATTGCCGCGTTCTACGTGGTCGTGAACCTCATTGCGGATGTGATCGGCATCCTGGCCAATCCCAAGCTGCGGACGGAGTCCAACACATGAGCGCGCAGAACCAGCAACCGGTGACGCCGGACACTCCCGTCACCCCTTCCGCAGCGAGTTTCGAACCGGCGGAGTCGCGCGGGGATGCTCGCCCGGTCTCCTTCTTCCGTAGGTTCCTCTCCCAACCAGAGGCCAAGTTCGGCCTGGTACTGACCGGCCTGGTGCTCCTGGTTGCCATTGCCGGACCGTTCGTGGTGCCCGCGTGGACCGGTTACGGCCCCACCTCCTACGCGGGAAAACCGTTCCAGTACGACATTTTCGGCACGGACAACCTGGGCCGCGACGTGCTGTCCCGGTTCCTCGAGGGTGGTTGGCGGCTGCTGCTGTACTCGGCCCTGGCAACACTGCTGGGCGTGGGGCTGGGAACCGTCCTCGGCATGCTCGCTGCCTTCCGCGGGGGGTGGCTGGATTCGGTCATCATGCGCACCGGTGACGTGCTGTTGGCCATTCCGCAGCTGGTCTTCGCCATGCTCGCCATCACCGTGCTCGGCCCGCAGGGCTGGGTGCTCGTGGTGGTCATCGGCGTCACCCACGCCCCGCGTGTGGCTCGCGTGATCCGCTCGGCCACCTCCGGGGTGGTTGCGGAAGATTACGTGCTCGCCTCCCAGATGTACGCGGTGCCCCAGTGGAAGATCCTGGGCCGGGACGTGGTCCCCAACATCATGGGCCCGCTCATGGTCGAGATGGGCCTGCGCATGACGTATTCCATTGGCGCGGTGGCATCGCTGTCGTTCCTGGGCCTGGGTATGCAGCCACCCACCGCGGACTGGGGCCTGATGATCAACGAGAACCGCATTGCTCTCTCGCTCCAGCCGTGGGGTGTGATCCTGCCGGTCGTCGCGATCGCCGTCCTCACCGTGGGCACCAACCTCATTGCCGACGCCGTGTCGGGTGCCTCCGCGGGCCGCGTCACCGGTTCCGCGCGGAAGGACAAGTAAATGCCCACCACAACTACCGTTCCCAAGGCCACGGTGGCCACGGCCATTTCCGTGCGGGACCTGAACGTGGGGGTCCACGGCGGGGAATCGATCCTCAAGGACGTCACCTTCGACCTCACGCCCGGGCGCATTCTCGCTCTGGTCGGTGAGTCCGGTTCCGGTAAGACCACCGCCGCGCTGGCATGCATGAACCACTTGCGTTCCGGTTTGGAACTGCGTGGTGGCTCGGTCCAGCTCCACAAGGGCGCCTCCCGGTTCTTCGACCAGAACATGGACCTGCTGACGCTGTCCGAAAAACAGGTGCGCAGGTTGCGCGGGGGTACGATCGCTTACGTCCCACAGGATCCGGCGCTCTCACTCAACGGTGCCCTGCGCGTGGGGGAGCAGATCCACGAGGTGCTGCGCATCCACGAGTTCGGGCGCAACAGCAAGCAACGCGAGGCCCGCGTCGCCGAGGTGCTCGAAGAAGTCGGTCTGCCCAGCACCAAGAAGTACCAGCGACGCTACCCCCATCAGCTCTCGGGCGGTCAGCAGCAGCGCATCGGCATTGCCATGGCCTTCGCGTGCCGGCCCGCCGTGATCATCCTGGATGAGCCCACCACCGGATTGGACGTGGCCACCCAGGACCTGGTGCTCAAGACGGTCTACGAGTTGACCACCAAGCATGACGTGGCCGGGCTCTACATCACCCACGACCTCGCCGTGGTCGCGCAGGTCGCCAACGACGTGGCGGTCATGCTCCGCGGCGAGATCGTTGAACGCGGCCCGGCCAAGCAGGTCCTCTACCGGCCCGAGCACGAGTACACCCAGACGCTCCTGGCCGCGGTCCCGGACCTCAAGGGTGCACGCGACATGGGCGGTGGACCCGCCGTCAGCCCCCGCGCCGCGATGCGCGCGCCGTGGGACCACGGGCATGACGACGCCGCCCGGCCGGGTGAGGCGCGCACCGACCGAGACCGAGCGGCGTCGTCGGTCGCTCAGACGTCCGACAATGAACCGTTGCTCGCCGTGCGCGACCTGCGGCTGGCTTACGGGCCGGCGGTGATCCTGGACGGCATCAATCTCGACCTGCTTGAAGGCCAGACGACCATGCTGCTGGGTGAATCCGGATCGGGTAAGACCACGCTCTCGCGCAGTATCGCCGGTCTCAACGGCGCGTACACGGGCGAGGTGCGGTTGGCGGGCCAGGTGCTCGCCAACGGGACGCGCAAGCGTAGCAACGAGGACCGGCGGCGGATCCAGTACATTTTCCAGTCGCCGTTCTCGTCGCTGAATCCGCGCCGCAGCATTGGGGACTCGCTCGAGGTCCCGCTGGAAATGAGCGGCGGGATGTCCCGTAAGCAGCGCCGCGCCGCCGTGGCCGACGCCCTGGACGCCGTGCGGCTGGGGCGTAGCTACATCAACCGCAGGCCGGGCGAGCTCTCCGGTGGTGAGCGGCAGCGTGCGGCGGTGGCGCGTGCCCTCGTGAATGCGCCGTCCGTGTTGGTGTGCGATGAGATCACCTCGGCGCTGGACGTGTCCGTGCAGGCTTCCGTGATTGAACTGCTGCGAGAACTGCAGCGCGATCGGGGATTGGCCATGCTGTTCGTGACGCACAACATCGCTTTGGCGCGGCACGTGTCCCATAAACTCGCGGTGTTGGAGAAGGGGCACCTGGTCGATTACGGGCCCACGGATCACGTGCTGCGCAACCCGCGCCATGACTACACCAAGTCGCTGCTGGAGCACGTGCCCACGCTGTAACCCGGTCCCTCGCTGGAAGGACGTGTCACGATGACCATTGAAAGCGCGCACGCCGTAATTGCCGAAACCCACGTGCCAGGCACCACGGGGCGGGTGATTCGCGAGATCTTCGAGCAGCACCTGGGCCACGCGTGCGGTGGCATGTCGTTCAGCGTGTACCGCGACGGCGAGCCGCTGGTGCGGCTGCACGGTGGCTCGCAGGAGCGGCGTGCGTCTCCGGATGATCCGGCGGAGGCTCCGTGGACCGACGAGACCCTGGCCGTGATGTTCTCCGGCACCAAGGGGCTGGTGGCCACGGTGGCGGCCATGCTCGTGGACGATGGTCTGCTGGACGTGAACGCGCCCGTGGCCCGGTACTGGCCCGAATTCACGGCGGCCGGCAAAGAGAACGTGACCGTCGCGCAGGTGCTCAATCACACCGTGGGCCTGATCTACACGGACCCTGATCCCACGGACAGTTTCTTCAACCTGACCGCCCATTCCGAGATCCTGGCGCGACAAAAGCCCGTGTGGGAACCCGGATCCAAGGTGGCCTATCACGCCGTGACGTTCGGGTACCTGCTGGAGGCCATCATGCTGCGCATCACCGGAAAGCGTGCGGGGCAGCTGCTGGCCGAACGGATCGTGGAACCCCACGGGCTGGATCTCTACCTGGGGCTGCCGGAATCCCTGGAGCCTCGCGTGGCGCCCGTTTTCCGTGCCCCCGGTTACGCGATCAGCACGTTCCTGCGTGACCCCGAGCGGCGCGCGATCGTGGATCGGATGTACGGCGACGCCCTGATGGGGGAGGAGCTTCCCGCCAACTCGCGGGCCTTTCACGCGGCCGGTCCGGCCTCCGGAGGTGCAATTGGCGGGGCCGATTCAATTGCCCGGGTGTATTCGCTCGTGGAATCCGGTGCGTTGGTTTCCGCGCCCACGCGCGCATTGTTCACCCGCACATGGTCCGAAGGCCTGGATGCCGTCAACGACCGCCCGCTGCGCTTCGGCCTGGGGTATGAATTACAGGATCCCATCCACACATACGGTCCTGTGGAGCGCGCCTACGGGCATTCCGGGGCGGGCGGGTGCCTGCACGGCGCGTGGCCGGACTACGGAATCGGGTTCTCGTTCCACACCAATGAGATGCTGGCGGAGAACGTGGACCGCCGCGCCAAAGACCTGTTGGGCGCGCTGCGTAAAGCACTCGAATCCTGAGTTCTGCGAGGTCGGTCTCGATAGGGTGGTGACCATGACCACATCTCAGGAGAACTTTGTCCGGGCTGAAATCGTGGGCGGCACCGGAGTGCTTACGCTCACGCGCGAGAAGGCGCTCAACGCGCTGAGCCGTTCCATGTACCACCAGATCGCCGGGGCCCTTCAGGATTGGGCCAAGGACCCGGCCATTACGCAGGTGGTCATGCAGTCCACGCTGCCCAAGGCCCTGTGCGCCGGCGGCGACATCAAGGAGGTCCGCGAGGCCGCCCTGGACGGCCGCTCGGACGAGGTCGAGGACACCTTCGGCACCGAGTACGCCATGGACAACCTGATCGCCGAGTATCCCAAGCCGTACGTGGCCATGATGAACGGCATTGTGATGGGCGGCGGCATGGGCATCTCTGTCCACGGCTCGCACCGCATTGTCTCCGACACCACCCAAATGGCCATGCCCGAAACGGCAATCGGCTTCTTCACGGACATCGGCGCCAGCTACTTCCTGCCGCGTGTCTCCCGCGAGACCGCCGACGGCGCCCGCGAGACCTCCCTGGAATTCGGCCGGTACCTGGGATTGTCCGGCGCCCGCTTCGACGGTGCCGATGCCATTGCCCTGGGCTTGGCGGACACCTACATCACGTCGACGGATGCCGAGGCCTTCGTCGAGTTGACCATTTCCGACGGCGTGGCCGCTGCGGTCGCCAAGTTCGGTCAGGAACCGCCGGCCTCGGAAATCATTAACATGTGGGACGAGGTCCAGGAAACCTACGGTGGCGATTCCCTCGAGGCCATCGTCGAACGCGCGGGAAGCGATCTGGACGGTATGAGCCCCACAGCGCTGGTCCGCGTGTTCGAGCTGCTCAACGCGGGCGCCCAGGACGATGACGTGCGCTCCTGCCTGGAGCGCGAGCTCAGCATGGCCACGGCAGCCGCGAAGTCCGAGGAATTCCTGGAGGGTGTGCGCGCCCTGATGGTGGACAAGGACAAGAACCCGCAGTGGTCCCCGGCCACGGTCGCCGAGGTGGACGCAGAGGAAATCCGCCGGGTGGTCGAGCGCAAGATCGAGCTGCCGTTCTGAGCTGAACATCTGAGGTAGAGGTTTGCAGCAAACACCGTCGTGTGAGGGCGAACCTCTACCTCAGATGTCATTCACTGCCCTGCCGGCTACCGCGCGTTCAGTGGTCGGCCTGACTAGCCCAGTGGCGACGGGGTCTTAGAGGTGTCCGGGGTCAGCGGGTCGGAGCCCACGGAGCCGCGAACGCGGGCAATGAGCGCCATGAGGTGGTAGACCACCAGCGTGGCGGCGGTGCCCAGGGCGATGCCCGCGAAGTCCAGGCCGAACACCGACCAGGTGTAGTCGGCGATGCCCACGATCATGGCAATGGCCGCGGTGGTGAGATTGACCGGGTTGGAGAAGTCCACGCGGTTCTGCACCCAGATGCGCACACCCAGCATGCCGATCATGCCGTACAACACCGTGGCCGCGCCGCCCAGCACACCCTGGGGAACGGTGGCCACGGCGGCGCCGAACACGGGCATGACGCTGAGCAGGATCGCGACGATCGCGGCCACCCAGTACGCAGCGGTGGAGTAGACACGGGTGGCGGCCATGACGCCAATGTTCTCGGCGTACGTGGTGGTACCCGAGCCGCCGCCGGAGCCGGCAATGATGGTGGCCAGGCCGTCGGCCATGATGGCGCGGCCGGCGTAGGGATCGAGGTCGTCACCGGTCATGAGCGCCACGGACTTCACGTGCCCGATGTTCTCGGCCACGAGCACCAGGATCACGGGGATGAACAGGCCCGCCAAGCTCAGGTGGAACTCGGGGGCGTGGAACTGCGGTAGCCCGAACAGTCCCTGTTCCTGCCACGCGGCGTTGATCGCGGTGAAATCGACCTCGCCGCGGACTACGGCGGTGACGTAGCCGATGGCCACGCCCAGCAGGATGGACAGGCGCCCGATCAGCCCGCGGAACAGCACCGAGATCAAAATGATGGACCCGAGGGTCACTATGGCGGTGACCGGGGCTTCCATGAAGTTCGTCTTGGCCGAGGGCGCCAGGTTGAAGCCGATCAGCGCCACGATGGTGCCCGTGACCAGGGGCGGCATGAGCTTCTGTAACCACCCCGTGCCCGCCAGCTGCACGATCACGCCGATGATCGCCAACGCCACACCGGCCATGACCACGCCACCGAGTGCGCCACCCGGACCGTACTGGTTCATCGCGGCCGTGATCGGGGCAATGAACGCGAAGGACGAGCCCAGGTACGAGGGCACACGTCCCGCGGTCAGGACCAGGAACAGGATGGTTCCGATGCCCGAGAAGAACAGCGTGGTGGCCGGCGGGAACCCGGTCAGCAGGGGCACCAGGAAGGTTGCGCCGAACATGGCGACCACGTGCTGCGCACCGATCGAGATCGTCCGGGGCCACACGAGTCGCTCGCGCGGTGTGACGACATCACCGGGGGCCACGGTCCGTCCGTCCCCGTGGAGCCGCCAGCCGATCCCGAGGCGTTGTGGGAGACCGGGTGAAGCGGCGTCGTGATGAGGGGGCGTGGACGGTGACGAACTCATGAGGGCTCCTGACAGCGGCGCGTGGCGTCTGACGGGCGGCCGAAAATGAGTACCGCCCGCCAAATTCTAATCCGGGGGGACCGATACCCTGGACACGTGCAACCAGCAGAGCTCAGTTCCGCCACCCAGGACTACCTGAAGACCATTTGGCAATTGGGGGAGTGGTCTCCGCAAAAGGTCACCACCACCACGCTGGCCTCGCGCATGGGGCTGGCGGCGTCCACGGTGTCCGAAGCACTCAAGAAGCTGACCGAGCAGGGCATGGTCACGCGACCGTCCTACGGTGTGGTCGAGCTGACCGATGAGGGCCGTGCGATGGCGGTGAAAATGGTGCGCAGGCATCGCCTCCTGGAGACGTTCCTGACCACCAAGCTCGGGTACGCGTGGGATGAAATCCATGACGAGGCCGAGGTGCTCGAGCACGCGGTCTCGGAGAAATTCCTGGATCGGATCGATGCGTTGCTGGGGCATCCGGCCGCGGATCCGCACGGAGACGTGATTCCGTCTCCGGCCGGAGAAATCGTCGCGCCCACAGCCGTGCAGCTGGCGGACGTGCGGGATCCGGTGGACGTTGCCGTGGTGCGGGTCTCCGATGATGACCCCGCAACATTGCGCTATCTGGCCGGTGTGGGCGTTGTGCCGGGTACCCGGTTGCGGGTGCTGCCGGATTCGGGGTCGCCGGGGGTGATTGCGGTGTCGGTGGTGGCTGCCACTGCGGCATCCGTGGTCAGCATGGGCCTACTCGCCGCGGAGGCGGTGTGGGTGACGCGGGTTTAGCCGCACTGCCCCTCGACATCTCAGTCCCGAAAAATGCTCTCTGGGCCCGCCCAGGTGCAGTTTTACGGACTGAAATGTTCACGGCCCCTACGGACCTGCGGGCGCGGGAGCATGATTAGTGGGCTTAATGACCCGGGCCGGTCTACACGAAGCAGAAGGTATCCGTTGAGCAGTCCCCGCCTTCAAGGCGTACCTGGTGGGCCCGGGCAGGAAATTCCACGTGGAACTTCGGATCGAGCGTCATGGCGCCGCCGTCCGGGTCCACGTCGATCTTGAGCATGGCGCCCGGAATGCCTTCCGGGTAGAACTGCCTGTCCCACGTGCTGTACAGCGAATTGGTCGAGTACACGCGGTGCCCGTCACGGCTGATCTCGATCATTTGGGGGCCGCCGCCCCAGGGTTTACCCGAACTGTGATCGGTGTGATGCACAATGCCTCCGACCTCCACGATGCTGTTCAGCCGGGGATGCATCGGGTCGCTGACGTCGTACTGCCGGATTTCCCCGGTGCCCCAGCAGGCGACGTACAGGTACTGGTCGTCCAGGGACAGGCCGATGTCGGTGATGACCGGGGGAACGGCGCCGAACCCGGCCAGCAGCGGCGGCAGATCCTCGGCGGCCATCGGTACGGCCGGGATCGAGATGGTCTTCTGCGCTTTCCACTCCGTGCCGTCGCGGTACCAGGTGAACACCGATCCGGACAGGTCCGTGACGTCGATGACCACCCCGGCGAACCCGAATGTTTGCCTCGGATCGTGCGACGGCCTGAGCTCGAGCACCATCTGGTTCTCGTCACCCAGGTCGACTTCCTGGATGTGCTTGCGCGTCTCCATGTCGAAGAAATGCAACCGGTGACCGTATTGCCGCCCCACGAGCGCCTCGGGCACAAGACCGTCTTCGTAAAGGCGAGGTGGCGCCCATTCACTGGAGACGAGCACCTTGGCGTCCTGGTGCCACCAGAAGTCGTAGGCCATGGACTGCGATCCGTGGTCGGCCTCCCAAGCGCCGGTGATGGAGAAATCCGAATGATCCATGGTGAAGATCCCCGCCGGGCCGTCGTTGCCGTCCCCGCTGCCGGACCCGAGACCGCTGACGAACACGCCGTCCGGGCCGCAGTGGATCGTGTGGGGACGGCTGTACCCGGTGGCAGAGGTCACTTCCTCCGGTTCGATGGTGCGCACCAAGTGCGGATTGCGCGGATCCGGACCTGTGTCGAGCACATAGATCCGCGACGACCTCACGCCCGGCACCAGCAGGTAACGCCTGTCCATGTCATCGTGGCCGGCGTGTTCACCTCCCAGGGCGGAGCTGCACGTATTCCAGCCGTAGTGGTGGAACTCGTCCGGAGTTTCCTGAGGCGGGGCGTCCCACCGGCCGATCACCGTACCGTAGCTCGGCGACGACTCATCGGTATCGACCACCGCGATGGCGTCCGGTTCCAGCAGGGCCACATAGGCCAGCTTCTCGGCCGGTGCGGCCATGGCGTCGTCGGCGGTGCGGTACAAGCTCTTGGTTGAATGCAGATCGTGTGTAGTAGCCATTGTTTTCAGTCCCCTTGGCTTCAGACGGATTCCGATTCTAATTGGGTAGGACTGATTCAGACAGGCCCCCGGGGAGCCTTCTGCTGCATGTGAGAGTGGAACTCGCGGGCGGCGTACCCCCTCGCAATTGCGGCTCACCCGAGATCTGCGGCGGGTGCAACAGTCGTGCCGGAGGCTAGACCGGTCATAAGGCTGCTGCCTAATATGGGCGGTCCCGTTGTTTCAAGTTCTCAGAGGAGTTCCTCATGGCCAGCAATCTCTTGTCCCGCTCCGTTCACGACCTCAGCGCAGCTGCCTGGTTCGGCGGCTCACTGATGGGCGCCGTCGGCCTCAACGGGGCCGCGGCGGCCGCCAAGGACCCGAAGGAACGTACCCGTTTGTCCACCATCGGCTGGGCGAAATGGACCCCCGTGCAGACCGGTGCCTTTGTCGCCCACACGGTGGGCGGCGTCGGGCTGCTGTTCGGTAATAAGGCCCGCCTGGCCAAACAAAAGGGCGCGGGCGCCACCACGGTTACCAAGACGGCCCTGACTCTGGTGGGCATGGGTCTGACCGCATACACGGGTGTGCTGGGCGCAAAGGTGGGGAAGCTGGCCGAGCAGGGCGGCGAGGGTGTCACCGAGCCGCGCGCCGGCGCCTCAGAGGAGCTGAAGAAGGCCCAGAAGCAGCTGAAGGTATTACAGTGGGCGGTTCCCGTGGTCAGCGGAGCCGTGATCGTGCTCGGGGCACAGCAGGGCGAGCAGCAGCGCCCCAGCAATCTGGTGGAAGGTATCTTCAACCGGCGGTAATCACTCACGCTGTCGCCCGTCGCTCGAACGGCAGTGCGTCGGGGGCGGTCAACTCATCCCCCAAGACGAGGGGCAGGAGATTGCGTCGATACCCGTTGATCTCCTGCCCCGCATGTTATGAGAGAGCGAACCCCCTACCCGATCACCGAATCCACCAGCGCCTTGGCCTCCTGCTGCACCTGCGCCAGGTGCTCGGCGCCCTTGAACGACTCGGCGTAGATCTTGTACACGTCCTCGGTGCCGGAAGGCCGGGCAGCGAACCAGGCACTCTCGGTGGTGACCTTCAAGCCGCCCACCGCCGCACCGTTGCCGGGGGCCTCTGTGAGCTTGGCGGTAATGGGTTCCCCGGCCAGGGTCTCCGCGGTGACCTGCTCCGCGGAGAGCTTCTTCAGGGCGGCCTTCTGCTCGCGATTGGCCGGTGCGTCAATGCGCTCGTACACCGGGTCCCCGAACTCCTCGGTCAGCTCCGCGTAGCGCTGGGACGGGGTCTTGCCCGTGCGCGCCGTGATCTCCGCGGCCAGCAGCGCCAGGATGATGCCATCCTTGTCGGTGGTCCAGGTGGAGCCGTCCATGCGCAGGAACGAAGCACCCGCGGACTCCTCGCCACCGAAACCAATGGAACCGTCCATCAGACCCGGCACAAACCACTTGAAGCCCACGGGCACCTCGACAAGGCGCCGCCCCAGCGACTCGGCAACGCGGTCGATGATCGACGACGACACCAGCGTCTTGCCAACACCGGCGTCCTGGGACCAGCCCGAGCGGTTGCGGTACAGGTAATCAATGGCCACGGCCAGGTAGTGGTTCGGGTTCATGAGCCCGGCATCCGGGGTCACAATGCCGTGCCGGTCCGTGTCCGCATCGTTGCCGGTTGCGATGTCGTACTTGTCGCGGTTGCCGATCAACGAGGCCATCGCGTTGGGAGAGGAGCAATCCATGCGGATCTTCTCGTCCCAGTCCAGGGTCATGAACGCCCACTGGGGGTCCACCTCGGGGTTGACCACGGTGAGGTTCAGTCCGAACCGCTTACTGATCTCCTCCCAGTACGCCACGGACGCAGAACCCATGGGATCCGCCCCAATGTGCAGACCGGATTCCGCAATCACGTCCAGGTCGATGATGGACGGCAGATCCGAAACGTAGGAATCCAGGAAATCGTAGCTGCCGGTGGTTGCCGCGGCTTGGGCGGCGTCGTGCGAGACGCGCAGCACGCCGTCGAGCCCGGCCTCCATGAGCTCATTGGCGCGCGCGGCGATCCACTCGGTGGCGTTCGAATCCGCGGGGCCGCCGTGCGGGGGGTTGTACTTGAAGCCGCCGTCGGCGGGTGGGTTGTGGGACGGGGTGATGACAATGCCGTCCGCCTGCTCGGCCGCCCCGGATGCGTTGTACTTGATGATCGCGTGGGACAGCGCCGGGGTGGGCGTGAAACCCTCGCGCGAATCCAGCAGCACGTTCACGCCGTTGGCCGCGAGCACCTCGAGCGCGGTGTCCTGGGCGGGCCCGGACAGCGCATGCGTGTCCTTGCCCATGAACAGCGGGCCGGTAATGCCCTGCTCCGCGCGGTACTCCACGATTGCCTGCGTGATGGCCGCGATATGGGTGTCGTTGAACGACGTCTTGAGTGAGGATCCGCGGTGCCCGGACGTGCCGAACACCACTCGCTGATCGGGATTACCGGTGTCAGGTACGCGGTCGAAATACGCCGCGATCAGCTGATCGATGTCCACAAGGTCACTGGGTTGGGCTACGGTGCCCGCACGGTTCGCCATACCCCAAACCTACTCGGGAAACCTCCGCTCGTCAGCGACGCGACGCAATGTTCCGTCCGGTGGCGCTCACGCAGCGGGCGGGTCCGTGGGCGGGTTCAGCTGCGCGGCCAGGGCCAGCAGCCACGCCTCGGACGACGCCGCTCCCACCAGTTGCACCCCCATGGGCACCTGTGCGGGGTAGTCGCCGGATTCCGGCTGCGTCCACACGGTGGGAACGCTGATCGCCGGGAGCCCCACCACGTTGATGAACGAGGTGTACGGGGTGTACTGGCACTGCCTCATGTAGTCACGCTCGGCGCCCTCCGGATCGGCCATGTCATAGCCCTCGAAGAACCATCCGATGGGCCGCGGCGGCATGGCCAGGGCGGGCGTGAGAATCATGTCGTACTGGGCATATTGGGCGATGGTGTCGGCCTCGAAAACCCGAATGGCGCTGACGGCGTCCGCCAGATCCACCGCCGAGCGATCCAGCGCCGCGGAACGGAAATGCCGTGCCAGACCGGTGAGCTGGGACTCCTGCCCCGCCGCCAACGGGACTTGCCCCACCGCGGTCGTCCACAGCTTGAAGAACGAGTCCGCGTACCCCGGCGCGTGGCTGATGTCGGCTTCCTCGACGTGGTGTCCCAACGCTTGCAATTGACGAACCCCCTCGGTCAGCGCCAGCTGCGCCTCGGGCGATACCGTGATGTCGTAGGTTCCCTCGAAAGGAGACGCCGTCGACACCCCGATCCGCAGCGGCCGGTCACCCCACGGGGCGTCCCCGGCCAACGCGCGGCTCACCACGGACGTGAAGGAGCGCTCCGGTACGGCACTCACCGGCCGGTCGATGGCGGTGTGACCCGGTGTGGAACACAGCACGTCCATCAGGAGGGCCGCGTCCAAAGCGGTGCGCGTGATGGGGCCGTTGACACCCAGCTGCCCCACATTGTTCAGGGCATCGCTGCTCGGCACGCGTCCGCGATTGGGTTTGAGTCCGATCAGGCCACACGCGGCAGCCGGAATTCGGACGGAACCGCCGCCGTCGGAGCCTATGGCACCGGCCAGCACCCCGGAGGCCACCGCCGCGGCCTGACCTCCCGACGAACCTCCCGGGCTGTACTGCGGTGCATGTGGATTGCGTGCGGGGGGAAATATTCTGTTCTCGGAATAGCAGTTGAGCAGGAACTCCGGCACCTGCGTTTTACCCAGCATCACCGTCCCGGCGGCCTCGAGGGTCCGCGCAAGGGGCTCGGATTCCGTGGGGATCGGGAACGTGCCGTCATCGCCACGGCTGACGAGACTCCCGAACGTGGTGGGCATCCCCGCCACGTCGTGCCCATCCTTCAACGCGGTGGGCACACCCAGTAATGCGGGAAGCTCGGACTGGTCAGTAGAGGCCGACGCCGCCGCAGCCAGTTGCTCATCCGCCTCACGAGCCCGTTCCAGGGCACGTTCGCGGTCCACGTGAATGAACATCCCCAAGCTCTCATTGAGCTCCTCGATGCGCGCGAGTGAGGACCTCACGGTGTCCTCGCTACTGACCTGACCGTTACGTAATGCCAGGACCGTCTCGGTGAGTGTCGGATAGTGCGTCACGGTGCTCCTCGGGGCTCCAGGTGCGGCTCGGCATACAAGCCTCGGTGCTTCCACCCTCCCACACCCACGAAGTGGATTTAAGGTTCCCTATGACGTTTTTCGCGCCGAAAAGAGGGGATAGGGAACCATAAATCGTTGGGCACTCAACCGCGTGGGGCGGCCGAGCGGCGTCGGCGGGGCCGGGAGCAAGAACGGGCGGCCACCGGAAAACCGGTGACCGCCCGTCGAGAGAGCGCTGGATCGGGTCAGATCAGGCGCCGACCTCTTCGATGGCCTTGGCGAACACGCGCAGGCCATCGCGCAGCAGGTCGAAGTCGATGACCAGCGGCGGCAGCAGACGCACGTTGTTACCGAAGGTGCCGCAGGTCAGGATGACAACACCCTGCTCGAGGCACTTGGCGGCGATCTCCTTGGCCGCGTCAGCGTTGGGCTTCTTGGATCCGGGCACCACGAACTCGAGCGCCATCATGGCGCCGCGCCCGCGCAACTCGCCCACAATGGGGGAGGACTCGGCGAGGTCGCCCAGCTCCTCCTTGATGATCTTCTCGATCTCCAGCGCGCGATCCTTCAGGCCCCACTCCTCGATGGTCTCCAGGGCGCCCAGGGCCGCGGCGCACGCGACGGGGTTGCCGCCGTAGGTGCCACCCAACCCACCGCCGTGCACAGAGTTCATGATCTCCGCACGACCCACCACACCGGACAGCGGCATACCGCCTGCGATGCCCTTGGCAAAGGTCACCAGGTCGGGCTCCACACCATCCCATTCGGAGGAGAACCACTTGCCGGTGCGCGCCACGCCGGCCTGGACCTCGTCCGCCACGAACACGGCGCCGTTGTCCCGGCACCACGTGCTCAGGGCCGGCAGGAATCCCTCGCCGGGGACGATGAAGCCACCTTCGCCCTGGATGGGCTCGATGACCACCGCGGCCACGTTCTCCGCACCGACCTGCTTCTCGATCAGCAGCAGCGCGCGCTCGGCCGCTTCCTGACCGGTCATGCCGTCAGCGTCGCGGAACGGGTAGGACATGGGAACGCGGTACACGTCGGAAGCGAACGGCCCGAAGCCCTGCTTGTAAGGCATGACCTTGGAGGTCATGGCCAACGTCAGGTTGGTGCGACCGTGGTACGCGTGGTCGAAGACGACCACCGCGGTGCGCTTGGTGTAGGTGCGGGCGAGCTTGACCGCGTTCTCCACTGCCTCGGACCCCGAGTTGAACAGGGCCGCACGCTTGTCGAAGGACCCCGGAGTCAGCTCGGCGATCTTCTCGCCGAGTGCCACGTAGCCCTCGTAGGGAGTGACCATGAAGCACGTGTGGGTGAACTTCTCCACCGCGTTCTTGACGTTCTCCACGACTTTGGGTGCCGAAGCGCCCACGGAGGTCACGGCGATGCCGGAACCCAGGTCGATCAGCTGGTTACCGTCGACATCCAAGATCACGCCGCCGTCCAGTTTCTCCGCGTACGCGGGCACGGAGGATGCCACGCCGGAAGCAATTGCATTACCGCGACGCTCCGCCAGCTCCCGGGACTTGGGGCCTGGAACGGCGGTCTTCAGATCACGCTTCTGCTCCAGCGTGTATTCGATGTCAGCCATAGTTGTGTTGCTGTCCTTTCACAGGTCAAGAATAAGAGCCCGGATCAGGCCCAGGGAGAAGGTAGGCCCATGTATTGGGTGGTGGTGTACTCGGCAATGCCCTCGGCGCCGCCCTCGCGGCCCAAACCGGATTCCTTGACGCCACCGAAAGGAGCCGCAGCGTTGGAAATCACGCCCACGTTCATGCCCAGCAGGCCGTATTCAATGCGCTCACCAATGCGCAGCGCGCGTGAGATGTCTTCGGTGAACACGTAGGACGCCAGGCCGTACTCCGTGGAGTTGGCCAGCCGAACTGCGTGATCTTCGTCCTTGAAGGTGATGACCGGAGCCACCGGGCCGAAGATCTCCTCGGTGAACACGCGGCTGTCCTCGGTCACGCCGGTGATCAGCGTGGGCTCGAAGAAGTAGCCGTCGCCGGCAACCGCGTTGCCACCCACGGCGATGGTCGCGCCCTTGTCCTTGGCGTCCTCGACCAGTTCGACGACGCCGTCGCGAGCCTTCTTCTCGACCAGCGGGCCAACGTCCGTGCCGTCTTCCAAACCGTTACCGGTCTTGAGGGCTGCGAGCTTTTCCCCGAACTTCTTGGAGAACTCCTCGGCCACGGACTCGTGCACCAGGAAACGGTTGGCGGCGGTGCACGCCTCACCCATGTTGCGCATCTTGGCGGCCATGGCACCCTCGACGGCCTTGTCCAGATCGGCGTCCTCGAAGACGATGAACGGACCGTTGCCGCCCAGCTCCATGGAGGTGCGCAGTACGCGGTCCGCAGCGGTCTTCATGAGCTGCTTACCCACCGGAGTGGAGCCGGTGAAGGAGACCTTGCGAAGGCGCGGATCATCCATGATGGGACCGGACACCTTGGAGGCGGAGGCCGAGCACACCACGTTGAGGACGCCGGCGGGAATGCCGGCCTCGATCATCAATTTGGCAAAGTACTGCGAGGTCAGCGGGGTCAAGCGCGCGGGCTTGAGGATCATGGTGCAGCCGGCGGCCACGGCGGGGGCGACCTTACGGGTGGCCATGGCCAGCGGGAAGTTCCACGGGGTGATCAAGAGGCACGGGCCCACGGGCTTGTGGGTCACGATCATCTTGAGGTTGCCCTCCGGGGTGTCCGCGTACCGGCCGTAGTGGCGGGGTGCTTCCTCGGCGAACCAGCGCATGAACTGGTTGGCGTAGGCCACCTCACCGCGGGACTCCTTGAGCGGCTTACCCATTTCCAGGGTCATTAGGGTCGCGAGTTCCTCGGTGTGCTCTTTCACCAACTCGTACGCGCGCATCAGAATGTCCGAGCGTTCCCGGGTGGAGGTTCGGGCCCAGGACTCCTGGGCGTTCGCGGCGGCGTCCATGGCCGCACGGGCATCGTCCTCGGTGGCGGAGGCCAAGGTGGCAAGGACTTCACCGGTGGCGGGGTTTTCGACATCGAACGTGCCGCCGTCCGAAGCATCGCGCCATTCGCCGTTGATCAGCAGACCCGTGGGAGTGCCCTCAAGCAGTGCAGAAATGTTCTCTTGGTTAGTCATATTGTGCCTCTCTCACAGTTCCATCTGAAGAACTGGGCAGTTGAAGGTGCTTGGGCGCAATGTCCCTGGGTACATGGTATGCCCCGGCGCAAGTCGTGACACGCCTTATTTCTTGCGGGTTTCGACCGCCGCCACCAGGCGGGGTTCGGCGTCAGCCCCGGGCTCGATACCGCGGGGAATGCGGACCATGAAAACCAGTCCGAGAATCCACCAGAGAGCGAAGATCACGTAGGGGGCGACACCCAAGCCGGCAGGCATGCCGGGGATGTACAGAAGTGCCAGTCCGGCGCACAGCACGACCGACAGAATGCCGATGGCTGTCCCGCCGTTACCGCGGCCACCGATGCGGAAGGGGCGTTCCATGTCAGGCTCGCGTTTGCGCAGGATCACGAACACGATCGAGACCAGCAAATAGGCGATCACGATGGAGGGCGAGCCCGAGTCCACCAACCAACCCAGCATCTGCTCACCGAAGAACGGTGCAATGAAGGAGAGCGCGCCCACGAACAACAAGGCATTGACCGGCGTCCCGTGTGTGGGGTGGATCTTGCCGAACCAGCGCGGCAGCATACGGGAGTTGCCCAGCGCCCACAGCAGGCGTGAGGCGCCCATGAGCAGAGAGTTCCACGACGTCAGAATGCCCGCCAGTCCGCCGGCCAGGAGCAGGTTCGCCATGACCTGGGAATTGAACACGGCACCCATGGCATCCGCCACGGCGATGTCCGCCACCGCGAGTTCCGCAACGGGAAGCGATGCGGATGTGGCGAGAATGACGGCTGCGTACCAGACAGTCGCGAGCATGACGGAGGTGATGATAGTGCCGCCCAGTTTCTTGGGGGACAGGTTCATTTCCTCGGACACCTGTGGGATCACGTCAAAGCCGACGAACAAGAACGGCACGACCACCAGGACCAGGAAGAAACCACCGATGCCGTTGTGGAAGAACGGTTCCATGTTGCGCCCGGAGCCACCGGAGAACGCGCCGAAGATCATCATGAGACCCACGAGCACCAGGAAGATGATCACGAAGATCTGCACGGTGGAGGCCTGCTTCACGCCGCGGATGTTGATCCACGTGATGATCACGGCGCACAGCGACCCGAGCAAGGCCCACGTGAGGTTGACCTCGAATCCAGCCACGGTCCACAACGGAATCTGGCTCAGGTTCGGGAAAATGTACTGCACCGTCCGCGGGACGGCCACCGCTTCGAACGCCACAATGGTGATGTAACCGACCGTGATTCCCCACGAGCCGATGAACGCCCAGCGCGCGCCCATGCCACGCAGCAGATAGTTGTGTTCACCGCCGGCCGCCGGCATGGCGGCCACGAGCTCGCCGTACACCAGTCCGACCACCGCCATGATGGCGCCACCGGCCACCATGGCCAGCGCGGCGCCCGCCGTTCCGGCGTCGTCGAGCCAGCCACCGGTCAGGACCACCCAGCCGAAGCCGATCATGGCCCCGAACCCCAGGGCGATCGCGTCTATCCGACCAAGGACTTTTTTGAATCCGCGCTGGTCTGAATGCGTCATGCAGGAGTCCTATCGAACGAGTATGAGAGTTGACGTTCTCATTGTGTCGTTCCAAGGACTCAATGGTGTTTTTCGCCGCGACATTGCGCGGTGCCGGCACCGCGCAGCTACTTGCGGCCGACGACGCCGCCGAAGACGACGTCGCGGGCGACCGGTGCCCCGCCAGGAAACAGGGTTTCGGCCAATTCTTTCGTCAGGCTGCGTGATTGCAGTGGGCGCACGTGCAGTTTTCACACGTGCAGTTCTCGCACGTACAGTTGGGTCCGCAGTTCTCGCAGTTGCATACGGACTGGTCAAGGGGTGCGGTGGTCATGGCGGTGCTCCTTGGTGTGGTGATGGGCGGCCCAGAAAATGTGCGCCGCGTCCGAAGCGGGGACGGGGGTCCGTCACCTCGGTCTTCGTAGCATCATCCTCGTGTAGGAAACTTTTGGTATCAAGACTGCCGGGGGGCGCTCCACCGCGGGAGCAGGACTCTCGCCCTTGGTGAACAGAGTTCACCAAAACCGGAGTGAGGCATAGCCTGGAGGTATGGCTTACGCAACAGTTAATCCCGCCACTGGCAAAACCGTAGAAGAGTTCCCCACCGCATCGGATCAGGAGATCCGGGACGCAATTAAGCGTTCGGGTGAGGCTTACAAGTCCTGGCGCGACACCCCCGTATCGGAGCGCGCCCAGCTCATGCACAAGCTGGCCGAGCTGTACCGAGAGCGCAAGGAAGAGCTCGCCAAGATTTTGACCGGGGAAATGGGCAAGCCCAAGGCCCAGGCAACCGGTGAAGTCATGCTCGTTGCCGGAATCTATGACTACTACGCCGACAACGCGGAAGGCTTCATGGAGGGCCTCACCCTGGAACCCTCCACGGGTGGTCAGGCCCGCGTGCTCCTGGAATCCACCGGTTCCCTGCTGGGCATCATGCCCTGGAACTTCCCCTACTACCAGGTGGCTCGTTTCGCGGCCCCCAACCTGATGCTGGGTAACACCATTCTGCTCAAGCATGCCGGAAACGTTCCGCAGTCCGCCCTGGTGCAGGAGAAGCTGTTCCACGAGGCGGGCTTCCCGGAGGACGTCTACATCAACATCTTCGCGTCCAATGATCAGATCGCGGACATCGTGATCCCGGATCCTGTCGTGCAGGGTGTGTCGCTGACCGGTTCCGAGCGCGCAGGCTCCTCCGTGGCAGCCACCGCGGGCAAGCACCTCAAGAAGGTCGTGTTGGAGCTGGGTGGTTCCGACCCGTTCATTGTGCTGGACGGGGAGAACCTGGACCGCACCGTGAAGCACGCGGTGAGGGGACGCATGTCCAACAATGGTCAGGCGTGCACCAATTCCAAGCGCTTCATTGTGCTGGAGGATGCCTACGAGTCCTTCGTGGAGAAATTCTCACAGGCGGTTCAGGGCATCGAGGTCGGTGACCCCTCGGACGAGAAGACCTTCCTGGGGCCGATCAGCACCGTGGGTGCTCGTGACGAGATCATGGAGCAGGTCCAGGACGCCATCGACAAGGGCGCCTCCGTTTTGGCCGGCGGGAAGAAGATCGATCGCGACGGCGCATGGATGGAAGCCACCGTGCTAGCTGACGTGACCCCCGAGATGCGCGCCTACGCCGAGGAGATCTTCGGCCCCGTGGCCGTGGTCTACAAGGTCAAGGACGCCGACGAGGCCATTGAGCTCGCCAACTCCTCGCCCTTCGGCCTGGGTGGATCCGTTTTCGGCGCCGACGAGGCCGCGGCTCTGGACATCGCCAAGCGCGTGGACTCCGGCATGGTGTTCGTCAACGAGACCACCGGTACCGCTCCGGATCTGCCCTTCGGCGGCGTCAAGCGCTCCGGTGTGGGCCGCGAGTTGGGCCCCTTCGGTATCGAGGAGTTCGCCAACAAGAAGCTGCTGCACACGCCCGCCAAGAAGTAACGCAGGGTTGGCCGTTTGCGAACGGTAGGCAGATGAAAACCGCCCCCGCACCCACCACGGTGCGGGGGCGGCGTCGTTGGCACGTGAACCTTAGTAGAATCATGTCGGCCACCACACACGGAGGGAGATCCATGTCAAGCAACGGCCAGGCCAAGGCTGAGCTGTCCGATCAGGACCTGGAGCTCATCAGCTTGC
This sequence comes from Kocuria sp. cx-455, assembly GCF_014698015.1. GTDB lineage: Bacteria > Actinomycetota > Actinomycetes > Actinomycetales > Micrococcaceae > Kocuria. The sequence continues at coordinate 63,914 of NZ_JACXBS010000007.1, read as the reverse complement.
TGCAGTGGGCCCCCAGAATCACGTGGGGTGAAGCCGCCGAGATCTTGGACGCCCACCCCACCACTCTGGCCGGGCGGTGGGAGAAACTGCGCAGCTCCGGGGCGGCCTGGATCACGGCTCAGGTCAATCTCAACGACCCCAGGAATCTCCTGTCCTTTCAGGAGGTCTCGTGTGGCACCCAGCAGTGGGAACGTGTCGTGAGAGAACTCGTGGCCATGCCCGAGGTACTTTCCGTGGATGCCTTCGGTCGCGAGCCGGATCTCGGTCTCACAGTGGTCAGTCGGGATCTGCAATCGCTGTCACGCATCACCGAGGAAAAAATCTCCCGGGTCCAGGGTGTCGTGAAGATCCACAACATGATCTCCACCAAACTTCACCGCGCCGGTGACGGGTGGCGCTTGAACAGGCTCAGCGACGAGCAGCGACGGGCGGCGCAGGCGTGGGCGAGGGCCGAACGGGAATCGTTGCCGGTCAGTAGTACGCCGCTCAGCGAGGATCACCGCCCCGTGATCGAGGCACTCATGCTCGACGGTCGCGCAAGTGCGGCCGAGATCGCCCGCACCACGGGACTGCACCCGGCCACCGCCCGCCGTTACCTGCACAAGGTCCTGGCCTCGCAGTTGTTGTCCATTCGTTGCGACCTGATCCAGCGGTTCTCCGGGATGCCCATCACAGCCCAATGGTTCGCCCGCCTGGACGCGAACCAGCACGAGGCCGCCGCGGAGGCTCTCAACCGGGATCCGCGCACTCGCGTCGTCACGTCCATCACCGGGCGCGCCAACCTCATGGTGGTCATGTGGCTTCGTTCCGTGGGGGATATTCTGGAGGCCGAACGGGCCATCCAGTCCGCGGTCCCGGGCATGGACATTCAGGAAACGGTGGTCTCGCTGCGGCCCATCAAACGCATGGGCTGGGTTCTGGATACCGAGGGCCACGTGGGTCAGAAATTCATCTCACCCCGGTTGCACCTCAGTTGACCCCGCGCCGGTAGCGGACCCGGGCGCCCACAACGGTGGCTTGGACCACGGTGTCCTTGACCGCGCGGTCGTCCTCGGAGAACACGTCCCGATCCACCACCACGAAGTCCGCGAGCATACCCGGCGCCAAGCAGCCCTTGCGGTTCTCCTCATAGGAGGCGCGCGCCACGGCGTGGGTGTAGTAGTACACGGCCTCCGGCCGGGACACGGTTTCCTGCGGCTGCCAGCCGTCCACCGCATCTCCGTGGCGGGAGCGCGTAATGGCCGCGTGGATGCCCTGGAACGGATTGGGATCCTCGACCGGCGCGTCCGAACCGAAGACAAGTTCGGCGCCGGCGGCTCGCAGACTGTTCCAGCCGTAGGCGACCAGATCACGATCCGCCAGGAAGTCATTCAGGGGAAGGTCCGCGGTGCAGTGCATGGGCTGCATGGACGCGGTAACACCCAGCTGACGGAACCGCGGGACATCACTGCGCTTGATGTACTGGGCGTGCTCGATTCGCTGACGCAACCCGAACACCCGCGACATGGCCTGGTGGGCCTCAAAGGCGTCCAACACCTCGGTGGCGGCCTGGTCACCGATCGCATGCACCGCGGTGGCAATGCCGGCGCTCGCTGCCAGGTGAATCCAATGATCCAATTCGTCCCGGGTGGTCACGGCCATGCCATGATCCGCCGTGCCCGGCCAAGGATCCGACATGTGGCACGTGTGTGAACCCAGAGCGCCGTCCGCGAAGAGCTTGAGCGGGCCCATGGAAATCCATTCGTCTCCCGAGGCAGTGCGGACGCCACGGTCGATGAAGTCTAGGATTTGTTCCTGGCGCAAAATTTTGTGAACGCGAATATCGAGCTCACCGCGCTCGCGGAGCTTTTGATAGGCGGAGAGGCAATCGGCGCCGTCGATGTCGTGAATAGAGGTGATACCTCTCTTGAGCAATTCACGCTGACCGGCGGGAAGGTAATCATCGATGTTGCCGGAGACGTCCGACTGCATCAGACCGTCACGAATGGGGATGCCCGCGGCTTCACGAATGATGCCGGTCAGCTCCCCGTGTTCGTCGCGCTCGTAGGTGCCGCCGTCCGGGTCCTTGACGTTGCGGTCCAGCCCCAGGGTCTCGAGGGCCCTGGAGTTGAGCCACAACGTGTGCCAATCCAGCGACCCCAGAGCCATGGGGATGTCCGGGCAGATGCTGTCCAAACTGTGCTTGTCCGGGAACACCGGGACGTCCCAGCCATTGGCGTTCCAGTGACCGCCGAAGATCCACGTCTTCGACTTGTCCTGGCGGGCCCGGTCCACGAACGGTTTCAGCAGCTCCAACGCATCCCGCAGCGATGCGCAGGCCCGCATGTCCGGTTCCGTGATGGACCGCGAGTAAATGGCGGAATGAATGTGTCCGTCGCCCATCCCCGGCAGTACGTATCGACCCTCGAGGTCGATGCGCTCCGTACCCATGGGCGCCCTGTCCTTGAGGTCCCGATAAGCGCCCACGGCCACGATGCGGTCCTCGGAGGTGAGGATGGCATCCGGGTGGGGCATGTCGCGGGTGAGCCACGTGGCTCGGGGCGTCCACCCCGTGGCCGGGTTCATGGCGTGGACCGTGGCGTTGTGGAACAAACGAAACATCCGTGGAACTCCTGGAGACGAACCGTTACGTGGCGGGCAAAGGTCGATGTCCGATCCTAGCGGAGCTGGGCTCGGGCACACCGTGCGGGCTCAGACGCCCGGCATGACCTTGGAACGGTCGACCACCACGTGCACCACGGCGGGGACGCGGTCCTCCTGTACGGCCGTCATGGCTTCACCGATGACTCGCTCGATGTCGCCGTTGTTGTCCAGGCGGGCACCGTACCCGCCGTAACCCTCAGCCAGGACGCCGAAGTCGGGGTTCTCCAGCTGCGTGCCGGAGATCCGGCCCGGGTAACGAGCCTCCTGATGGGACCGGATGGTACCGAACTGAGAGTTGTCCATGACCAGGATCAAGGGGTGCGCACCGAATTGCTTGGCCGTGGCCAGCTCCTGGCTGTTCATGAGGAATTCGCCGTCGCCGGCGATCGAGAAGACAAAGCGGTCCTTGTCCGCAAGCGACAGCGCCACGGCCGCGGGAACCGAGTAGCCCATCGTGCCGTTGCGCACGGAGAACTGGGACGGATAGAAGGAGTTCGGGAAGTACCGGTGCCCCCACGCCGTGTGGTTACCCGAACCGAACGTGATTTGGGTGTCCTCGGGCATGCGCTTGAGGACCTCTGCCATGACCAGGGTCATGTCGGCGGTGCCCTCCGCGTTGGTGCCGGTGTTGCCGGGGATGCGGCAGACCTGATGGTGAGCGGTCACCGCGGGGTCACGCCATGAGGCCCAGTCCGGGTGCTCGCCCAGATCGAGGTCCGCCACGGCTCGGCCGAAGGCCACGGGGGATGCCAGGATCTGGCGGGTGACCGCACCGGAGTGCTGACGCAGCGAAGCGTCGATGTTGACGATCCAGTTGATGGCATCCGGTTCCTGGCGGACGGTGAAACCGTCGGTGGGGATGTCGGAGAGGGTGCCGCCCACGAGAACCAACAGGTCGGCGTCTTTCAGGACGGCCACCGATTCCTCGGTGCGACGGTACCCGAGCTCGCCCGCGTTGACGGGGGAGTTGCCCGGGATACGGTCCGCGGCGCGCCAATCGGAGATCACCGGAATGCCGTTCCTCTCGGCAAATGCGGTGACCTGCTGGGAGGCCACGCCACTCCAGCGGGGGCCGCCGAGCAACAAGGCGGGGCGCTCAGCGGTGGAAAAAGCGTGCGTGAGGTCGGCCAGTTCCTGATCGCTCACGGAACCCTCGGTCACGGGGATGGGCGACACCACCGGACGGTCCACCAGCTCGGTGATGACGTCCTCGGGAAGGCCTACCACCACGGGCCCGGGACGGCCCGACGTCGCGGCGAAGAACGCCTCCGCCACGACCTCGGAAGCACGCTCGGCCTCGTCGAGCACGAACACGCGCTTGGTCTGGGTACCGAACCACGCGTACGGGTCCACATCCTGGAAAGCTTCCTTCATGCGGTGGCCCACCGGGATCAACCCCACGAACAGCACCAGGGGAGTGGAGTCCTGCCACGCAAGGTGGATTCCCACGAAGGCGTTGGACGCGCCGGGCCCGCGGGTCACCATGGCGACGCCCGGCAGGCCGGTAGCCTTGCCCACGGCCTCCGCCATGTACAGGGCGCCGCCCTCCTGACGGCACACCACGTTCTCGATCCCTGAGTCGTACAGGCCGTCGAGCACGTCCAAGTAGCTTTCACCGGGCACGGAGAACACACGTTCCACACCGTGGTGCTTGAGCGAGTCGACAATGAGATGGCCGGCTGACTGTTCGGTCATTACTACCTCCTGGTGTGGGCCCGGACTCGTCGAGGTCCGGAAGAGCGGTGACTGGATTCAACGAGCGTTAGCGCTCGCAACGGGGGTGCCGATCCGTTACAGGTCTCCGTACATGATGTCGCCACCCACCACCGTGGCCGTGACCTGCACGTCCTTGATGGTCTGCGGGTCGATGGCGTAGATGTCATCGGATAGCACCACGAAATCCGCGAGTTTGCCCGCGCTCAGCGCGCCCTTCACCTGGTCCTGGCGGGACGCGTAGGCGCTGCCCACGGTGTATGCGTGCACTGCTTGGTCCACCGTGATGCACTCTTCCGGCACGAACTGGGCGCCGGACGCGGTGCGGCGGTTGACCATGTCGTGAATGTTGTACAGCGGCGGGTAATCCACCACCGGCGCGTCCGTGGAAGCCGGAGTCACCATGCCCGCCTCGAGGAGGGACTTCATGCGGTAGCACAGGCGGGTGCGCTTCGCACCGAGTGCCTTGGCCATGCCGTCGCCGAGTTCATTGACAAAGCGACCCTGGGGCACCGGAACCACACCCAACCGTGCGGAGCGGGCCACCTGCTCGTCACTGGCCACACCGAAATGCTCGATGCGGTGGCGGGCGTCCTCGCGGGGGAACTCGTTGTGTGCTTTTTCGAAGATGTCCAGCACCACGTCCACGGCGCCGTCGCCGATGGCGTGCACGGCCAATTGCCAACCGTTCTTGTGCGCGGCCATCAGACGGCCCTCCAGCCACTCCCGGGGGAATTGCAGCAGCCCGACGTTGTCCACCCCGTTCTCCGCGTCCGCGGCGTAACCCTCGGTCATGAAGGCCGAACGGCCGATCAGGGAACCGTCCGAGAGCACTTTGACCGCGCCGATCCGGAACCAGTCATCGCCCAGGCCCGAGCGGATGCCCAGATCCAGGCCGAAGGGTTGCTCCTCTTCGGGTAAGTCGTTGGCCACGTCCTGCCCGCTGGGGTCAATGGGGTGCAGCGTAGTGAGGTAGGGCATCACGGTGGCGCGCACACGTAGCCGCCCCTGGTCCCTGGCCAGTTGATACGCGGCAATGTCCGTGAAGGACTGCCCGAGGTTCGCGGGTGAACCCAGACCGGGCTCGGTGACGGAGGTGATGCCGGCGGCCAGAGCGGCGTCGCACGCGGCCGCGATCTGGTCCGCCACGACGTCGGTGGTCTTGACCGGGAGGGCCTCCTGGACCAGACCGCGAGCGGTTTCCGACAACAGGCCCTGGGCGGCGCCGTCTTCATCGAGGGGCACCTCACCACCAACGGGAACCGTGAAACCCCGGCGACCGGGGTACCCGGCGCGCTCGAACGCCGCAGTGTTCACCACGGCCATGTGTCGCGAGTTGTGCCACAGCCACACCGGGTTCTCCGGGCTGGCCTCATCCAGTGCGGCCGCTGTGGGGTGCACACCGTCCAGGTAGTTCTGGTCATAACCCTGACCCATGACCCATTCGCCGGGCTCGGCACCGGCGGCTGCGTCACGCACTGCGCCGATCAGATCGTCCATGGTGGAGATCGCGGACGGGCGGAGATCCAGCTGAACCAGGGACTCGCCCAGAAAGCTCAGGTGACAGTGGGCATCGTTGAAACCGGGGACCACGGCGGCACCCTTCAGATCCACCACGCGGTCGAAAAGATCGGGGGAAAGCTGATCGTCCAGGCTCACGACTTTTCCCTGGTGCACTCCCAGGCTGTGCGCCAGGGGATGATCGGGATCCTGAGTGTAGATTGTGCCGTTGGTGAAGATCACGTCCAGAGCCATGAAGTCTCTTACCGTCCTTTTCTCGTGCCGGCCGTGAACGGCGGCGGGGTCGTTCCATCGTCCCCCGCCGGAGACCACCTGTCACTTGCCCGCCCTGTATTGCCCCCGCTGGGCGCAATATGACGCATCATCCCACGAACAGGAGAAGCTCATGGCCTTCGATCCGAAGGAGCCCGCCACGGGGCCCATGCCAACGTATGAAGACCGCGGTGACGAGGGGTACAAGAAGTCACTGGGGCACTTCCAAATCCAAATGATCGCCATTGGCGGCGCCATTGGCGTGGGGCTGTTCCTCGGCATCGGGCAGCGTCTGGCGACCGCCGGCCCCGCCTTGGTGCTGTCCTACCTGGTCGTTTCCGTGGTCGTGTACCTGCTGATGCGCGCGCTGGGTGAAATGGTCATTTACCGCCCGACCACCGGCGCGTGGGTCTCCTACGCGCGCGAGTTCGTGTCCAACCGGTTCGCGTACATGACCGGCTGGAGCTACGTGGTGCTGTCCGCGGTGGCCGGCGTGGGTGAGATCGCAGCGCTCGCCGTGTACGTCCAGTTCTGGTGGCCGGAGATCCCCGGGTGGATCCCGTCATTGGTGGCGGCGCTCGTGATAGTCGGCTGTAATCTCCTCAGCGTGAAGCTGTACGGCTTCATCGAGACCTGGGCCGCCATGATCAAGGTGCTCGCCATCCTGCTGTTCCTGGTGGCGGGCATCATTCTGGTGGTGGCCGGCGACATTTTCAACGCCCCCACCGCGGCCTCCGTGGCCAACCTGTGGTCGGAGGGCTTCGCGCCCGGCGGTGCACTCGCCCTGGTGATCGTGATGTCCGGCGTGGTCTTCTCCTTCTCCGCGATTGAAATCGTGGGTGTCTCCGCCGGTGAGGCCAAGGACCCCGAGCGCTCCATGCCGCGAGCCATCAACTCCGTGGTACTGCGACTTGCGCTGTTCTACATCGGCTCCATCCTGGTGCTGTCCATGCTGTTGCCCACGGAGCAGTACTCCGGCAACGAGTCGCCCTTTGTGACCGCCCTCGGGTCGCTGAACATTCCCGCGCTCGCCGGTGTCATGAACTTCGTGGTTCTCACCGCAGCCATCTCCGGTGTGAACGCGACCCTCTACGCGTGCGTCCGGCTGCTCCGCAACCTGGCCGCCCACAGCCAAGCGCCCCGCGTCACGGCCACCGTGTCCAAACGCGGCGTACCGTCCGGCGCGCTCATCTGCCTGTTGGGCTTCTACCTGCTGGGCATTGTCCTGATTTACGCATTGGGGGCCGCATCCGCGTTCGAGGTGGTGTTGAGCGCGTGCGCCGTGTTCATCCTGTTCGGCTGGATCTCCATCTTCGTCTCCCACCTGGGCTACCGCCGCAAGGTGGCCCGCGGGGAGGCGCACGCGGTCACGTTCCGGATGCCCGGCGCCCCGGTCACCAACTACCTCTGCCTGGCGTTCCTGATCGCTGTGACGCTGTACATCATGTTCGACTTCAATAACCCGCATTGGTACTACAGCCTGCTCGCGGGCGTGGCGCTCGTGGTGGGCACGACCATTGGATACGGCGTGTCCGAACGTCACGTGGCCAAGAAAGGCCTGCCCGACCTGGGCCCGGCCGCAACACACGACGAAGAGCCGCTGGACCAGCAGCAGCGTTAAGGTGGTAGTGGACCGAAATTCCATTTCTGAATCCGGAGGAACCATGGACAACGTGAACAATTTGCCGTCCGCGTCCGTTGACGACATCCCCGAGGGCGCACCCGTCCTGGACGTGCGCGAGCAGGACGAATGGGAAGCCGGGCACATCCGCGGCGCCCAGCACCTGCCGCTGTCCCAACTGGCCGAGCGCACCGGTGAAGTGCCGGTGGACGAGGATGTCTACGTGATCTGCCGCTCCGGTGGTCGTTCGCTGAAGGCCACGGCCTACCTTGCGCAGTACGGGTTCGATCCCGTCAACGTGCTGGGAGGTATGGGTGCGTGGGCGGATGCCGAGAAGCCCCTGGTTTCCGAAAACGGCGAAACTCCCCGCGTCCTGTGAACGCGGCACATTCCGGCGTGGCCTCGGGTCCCACTGCGGATTCGGGGCCACACCCGCGTCGGTTCGCTTTCCTGGGCCCGGAGGGCACTTTTACCGAAGCGGCGCTGATGCAGGTCCCCGGCGCGCGAGAGTCCGAACGGATTCCCATGGCGTCCGTTCCGTCCGCTCTAGCGGCCGTTCGTGAGGGTGTCGTGGACGCCGCGGTGGTACCCATCGAGAATTCGGTCGAGGGTGGCGTGACGGCCACACTCGACGACGTCGCGTCGGGCTCCGAGCTACGCATCCTCCAGGAGATTTTGGTTCCCATCCAGTTCACGCTGGTGGCGCCGGGTGAGCGGCCGCTGGGTCAGATTCGATCCATTTCCACTCATAGCCACGCGTGGGCCCAGATCCGCGGGTGGGTCGAACAAAATATTCCCGGTGTTGAATATGTTGCGGCATCCTCCACGGCGGCCTCCGCGGTGGCCTTCCTGGACGGTCACGGCGGCACCCGTTCCGAGGGTGTCGGCTACGACGCCGCGGTATGTTCGCCCGTGGTGGTCGATCGGCACCCCGAACTCACCGTTCTGGCCGACAACATTGGCGACAACCGCAATGCCGTGACCCGTTTCATCGTGGCGGCCAGCCCCGACGCCACCATCCCCAAACCCACCGGCGCGGATAAGACGTCCGTGGTGATTCCGCTGTGGCAGGATCGTGCCGGAGCGCTCATGGAGATCCTTGAGCAGTTCGCCACTCGCGGGGTGAACCTGTCCCGGATTGAATCCCGGCCCACCGGAAGCCACCTGGGCGACTACTTCTTCAGCGTGGACGTCGACGGTCATATCCATGATGCCCGTGTGGCAGACGCATTGATGGGCGTGCGGCGCATGTGCCCGCGCACTCGTTTCCTGGGATCTTATCCGCGAGCGGATCAGCGAGTCATCGAGGTTTCCAAACAGCACTCGGATGCCGCATTTGTTCAGGCCCGTTCCTGGGTCGACCACCTGAGAGGACAATTACCCCGTGGAAATTGAAGGCTGGAGTCAAACCCTCACAGCGGGCCCATTGCTGTTGATCGCGGCCGCGGCAATCGCCGTGTTGTTGGTGCTCATTATCAAACTGCGAGTTCACGCGTTCCTCGCACTCATCATCATTTCCGCGCTGACCGCTTTCGCCACGGGAATCCCCACCGGTGAAGTTGTTCCGGTGCTGCTTTACGGCTTTGGCAACACCCTGGCCAGCGTGGCGCTGCTCGTGGGTCTGGGCGCGATGCTCGGCCGTTTGCTCGAAACCTCCGGGGGTGCTCAGGTGCTCGCCGACAGGCTCATCGGAATCTTCGGTGAAAAGCGCGCCCCGCTCGCCCTGGGTGTGGCGTCCTTGCTGTTCGGCTTCCCGATCTTCTTCGATGCCGGCCTGGTGGTCATGCTCCCGGTCGTCTTCTCCGTGGCACGCCGCCTGGGTGGAAGCGTGTTGACCTACGCGCTGCCGGCCGTGGGCGCGTTTTCCGTGATGCACGTGTTCCTGCCGCCCCACCCGGGTCCGGTGACCGCCGCCACCTTCTTCGAAGCGAACGTCGGGTACATCATCCTGGTCGGCCTGGTGTGTGCCATCCCGTCCTGGTACCTCTCGTCCTACCTGTTCGGCAAGTTCACGGGGCGCAGGATCAACCTCCCGGTACCCAGCATTCTGGGCGAGGCCGAGAACGTGAAGAACCCGCCGGCGGTCGGCCTGGTCGTGACCCTTCTGTTGCTGCCCATGCTGTTGATCTTCCTCAACACCGGCTTGGGTACCCTGGCCAACTCCGGCGCGGTGTCGGAAGAGGCCGCGGGGCAGGGCTGGTACGAGTTACTGCGTGCCCTGGGTGAGACCCCCATTGCGCTGACGATCACTCTCATCATTGCTGCTCTGACCATTGGCAAGGTTCGCGGCATGAGCGGATCGGCCATTGAGAAGACCTTCGAATCGGCGCTCGGGCCGGTCTGCTCGGTCATCCTGATCACCGGCGCCGGCGGCATGTTCGGCGGGGTGCTACGTACCTCGGGCATCGGCGACGCACTGGAGAATGTGCTGTCCGACGTGGGTATCCCCGTGATCCTGGCCGGCTTCATCATTGCCGCCGTCATGCGCGTGGCCCAGGGCTCGGCCACCGTGGCGCTGACCACCGCGGCCGGCCTGGTGGCTCCCGCGGTGCTCGCCGGCGACTACAACGCCGTGCAGCTGGCCGCCGTGGTGGTTGCCGTGGCCGCGGGTTCCGTGGTGCTGTCCCACGTGAACGATTCCGGCTTCTGGCTGGTGGGTCGCTTCCTGGAAATGGACGTCAAGACCACGTTCAAGACCTGGACGGTCCTGGAAACCATCATCGGTGTGGTGGGCTTCACGATCGCCGCCGTGATCTTCGGCCTGGCCGGTGCCGCCTAGCCTCCGAGTCCACTGCTGACGACGCCGCCGCGTCCCCTCATTTTCCGGCCCCGGTGCGGGTGCCAGAAGCGGGGAATGTGGCGGCGTCTTTCGCGGCGCTCGGATCGCGGGAGCGTAAGCGTCAGATCTTGTCCGGATCCGCGGCGTCGATGACGGGGACCTCGGGTTCATCCAAGTCCGCCATGGACGGGGCCACGCGCACCCGCACGGAGCCGGGGAACACCTCGGACTCGAAGGCCGTGATCTTGCCCAGCGTGTCGCCATCGATTTGGGATTCCGTGGCGTCCCAGAATTCCACGCGCACGTGCTTGCCGCGATGGAAGTCGATGACGGGTAGGTCGTGGGTGTGGCGCAGAAGGACCTTGGCGGCCATCCGGCCCCAACCGAGCATGCTGCGGGGGCTCATGACCACCAGGTCCAGAACACCGTCGTCCAATTTGGCATCCGGAACCAGGACCATGCCACCGGTGAGCTCACCGCAGTTGCACACCATCACCGAGCGGGCGCGCGTGGATTCCCATTCGCCGCCGTCCACCCGGAAGCGGGCCCAACCGGGGCGGTTGAAGAGGTGGCGGGCACCGGCCTCGCCGTAAGCAACCCAGCCGACCATGTCCTTGAGGTCGTCCTTGGTGTCCGCCATGATCTGGGCGTCGAAACCGCCGCCGCCCATGACCAGGAAACGGTTCTTGTCCGTGGTGCCGTCCTCGCGTTCCACGTTGAAGGACACCGTGTCAATGGATTTCTCGGAACCGAACAGGGCCACGTCCACGCAATGGCGCGGATCGGCCAGATTCGCGCCCAAATTGCGGGCCAGCAGGTTCCCGGTGCCCAGGGGAACGAGCCCCAGGGCGGTGTCGGTCCCGGCCAGCGTTTCGGCCACGGCGCGCACCGTGCCGTCGCCGCCGGCGGCAATGACCACATCTGCGTCGTCCTCGATGGCGCGCCGGGCCATGGAGTATCCGGAGTCGTCTTCCTCCGTGAGGTAGAACTCGGGATCGGACCAGCCTCCCTTGCGGCACGCCAGGATCACGGCGTCGCGGGCTTCATCGGCTTGGAGCTTGATCGGGTTGAGCACCACAGCAACTCGCTGCGGCACCAGAGAATTGGTGCGCACGGAAGTCTTTCTCGGTAGGAACAACACTCACCTGTTTACTGGGGCAGTCTACGGTCGCCGGCTTGGCGTGAGCCACGTGCGGCGGCGGGTTCCGCGTTGGTCTGCCCCGTTCGCTACCCTGGAACGGTGATCGATATCAATGAGCTACGCGCCCACCCCGACCTGTTCCGTGCTTCCCAGAAAGCCCGTGAGGCGGACGAGAGCCTGGTGGATCGAATTCTTGACGCGGACGCCCAGCGCCGCACGGCCATCACGGAGTTCGAAAACCTCCGCGCGGAGCAGAATGCGTTCGGCAAGAAGGTCGCCAAGGCGCAGGGCGAGGAAAAGCAGCAATTGCTCACCCAGGTCAAGCAGCTCGCGGCGGAGGTGAAGGCCACCCAGGCCACCGCCGACGCCGCTCAGCAGACTCAGCAGGCACTGCTCGCTCAGCTGCCCAATCTGGTGGAAGAGGGTGTACCTTCCGGGGGCGAGGAAGACTTCACGGTGCTGCGCACCGAGGGCACGCCGCGAGATTTCGGAGCCGAGGGTTTCGAGCCCAGGGACCATGTGGAAATCGCCGAACTGCTCGACGGGATCGACATGGAGCGCGGGGCCAAGGTCTCCGGGTCCCGGTTCTACTTCCTCAAGCGGGATATCGCTCGCCTGGAGAACGCGCTGCTGCTCGCGGCCCAGGACCTGGCGCTGGACAACGGTTTCATTCCCATGACCACGCCCAACCTGGTGCGTCCGGAGGTCATGAGCGGCACCGGCTTCGACGTGGAACACGATGACGAGATCTACCGTGTGGAAAAGGACGACCTGTACCTGGTCGGCACCTCCGAGGTGGCCCTGGCCGGCTATCACATGGACGAGATCCTGGATCTCTCGGACGGTCCGCTGCGCTATGCCGGGTGGTCCTCGTGCTACCGCCGCGAAGCCGGTTCAGGCGGAAAGGACACCCGAGGCATCATCCGCGTGCACCAGTTCAACAAACTGGAAATGTTCGTCTACTGCACCCAGGATCAGGCCGCCGCAGAGCATGAGCGGCTGTTGGCCTGGGAAGAGCACATGCTGCGGGCATGCGGGCTCAGCTACCGTGTGATCGACACCGCCGCCGGTGACCTGGGCACCTCCGCGGCCCGTAAGTTCGACTGCGAGGCCTGGGTTCCCACTCAGGGCCGCTACCGTGAGCTGACCTCCACGTCCAACTGCACCACCTACCAGGCCCGCCGCCTGAACATTCGTGAGCGGCTGCCGGAAACCACGGGTGCTGACGGTAAACCCAGGAAGGCCGGTACACGCGCCGTGGCCACCCTGAACGGCACGTTGGCGACCACGCGCTGGATCGTCGCGATCCTCGAGACGCACCAACAGCGGGACGGATCCGTGGTGATCCCTGACATTCTGCGGCCCTACATGCGCGGTCAGGACGTGATGCGCCCGGTGAACTAGGGCGCCGGGGAGTTCATGCGCCCTTAACCGTGTGGTCTGCGTCGTGTCATCGGATGCTGGTGGTGTGACACCATGACTGTTATGACTCAAACACAGGCCGGCATCGATGACCGGCAGCAAGAACAACTGAAATCAGCGGCGGATACGCTTCCCCCCACCAAGGTTCAACCCGTACGCGTGGGCTCGTGGACCAAGGAGAAGGGGGTCAAATACCTCGTCGCCCTGGATGTCGACGGCACCCTGGTGGACCACGACGGCAAAATGTCACGCGCCGTGAAGGACACCGCCCGCGCGGTGGTCGCGGCGGGTCACCACGTGGTGATCTCGACCGGCCGTTCCATGGGGGCGACACTTCCCGTGATCCGCCAGGTGCACATGGAATCCGGGTTCGCCGTGTGCTCCAACGGTGGCATCACGCTGCGGCTGGATCCGCAGCTCGAGAACCACTACGAAGTGGTGGATCGCGTGAGCTTCGACCCCTCGTCCGCGCTGGGGGCCCTGGCGAACAAACTGCCCGGCGCCAAGTTCGCACTCGAGGGTACGGACGGACGGTTCTACTCGACCGAACGGTTCCAGGACTCGTCCTTCGGCATTGAAGCCATTGGCGTGGATCTGAAGACGCTGGCCGAAACCCCCGCGGTGCGCCTGGTCGTTTACAGCGCCAATGACACCCCCGAGGAGTTCGCCAAGGTGATCGATGAGGCCGGTCTGCACGGAGTGACCTACTCCGTGGGATGGTCCTCGTGGTTGGACGTGGCGGCCAACGGGGTGTCCAAGGCCAGCGCTCTGGAGCAGATCCGGCGTCAGCTGAACGTGGACCCCGCTCATACGATTGCCATGGGCGACGGCCGCAACGACATTGAAATGCTCGATTGGGCGGCCCGAGGCGTGGCCATGGGCCAGGCCCCGGACGAGGTGGCCAAGGTGTGCCACGAGGTCACCACCACCGTGTATGAGGACGGGGCCGCCCGCATCCTGCGGACCCTGCTCTAGAGTCGGACACCGCTCCCGGCCGCGGTGCCGCCGCATAAAACGCGCGCGCGAACTGCGATACTGAGAACGTGTTTGTGATGACATTGACTCAGCGCGTGGCGGACAGGTCCCGGCCCAGCTCCGAGCTGGATCGTCAGCTCACGCGCGAGTTGGGAGATCTGACCACGAGCGCGCCGTTCCAACCCACCGGGCCGGGCGAGGTCCGAGGGCTGACCGAGGACCCCGAGGCAGCCGTGAGCGCCACCATGATTGCCCTGCGCGATGATCGTTATGCGGTGGCCATCGGCGTGGGTGAGGTGTTCCTGACACGCGTGACCGACCCGCAGGGCCGATTGGCGGTCGCCGCGGACGGAGCAGGAATGCACTACGGCCACGAGGCCGCAGCCACCGGGCGCAGCATCGAACGCGTGGCGGTGCGCGTGTGCGCCGCGGACCAGCAGTCCGCGGCCGAGGCGCAGGCGGTGCTCAAGCTCGTGGGGCGCATCGTGAGTGTCCGCAGTGAGGCCGAATGGCGCGTGGTCGACCTACTGATTCCGGGGGCGAGGGGACAGCAGAAGGACGTCGCGGCTCAGCTGGGAATCACTCCGCAGGCGGTGTCCAAAGCGGTCATGCGCTCACTGTGGCATGAGGAATGGGATGCCCGACCCGCCGCAGCGACCCTCCTCCAGCGCTGCGCGGAACACTTCTAGGCGCTCACCACCAGACATCCACGGCGTAACCGCGCTCGGTCAGCGCGAATTCCAGCTCAGGAGCGCATTCCATGGGCAATCGCAGCGACCCCAGGACGTCCTGGGTATCGAAATATCCGGTCAGCCAGGTGAAGGCCGAGTGGGTGCTGCTGAGCTGTTCGCACAGCTCAACCACGTGATCCAATCGGTCGGGGGTGCTCAGCACCCAGAAGGACTCGACATCGGTGAGCTGGAACAAACCCACCCAGGACACTGGTTGAGCGCCCCCGGTTGTTCCAGCCTGCCCCGCCGAGGGCTCTCCCCGAAGGGGCAATTCTTCCGGGTGGTCGAAGCCACCCTCCGAATCGCCCCCGGCACGGGGCGACCAGACCCAGCCCCCCGGCGCGGCAGGACCCAGGGCCGGCGCCAGCGGGTCCAATTCCCAGCGCGGTGCGCGGGTCAACCAGTCCGGGCTGCTCGGTGGGAACAACGGACCGTCCACGGGGGCGGGCCATTTCTCGGACCACGTGGCCCAGCTTCCGGCGCTGATGCGATCCCAGAAACTCTGCATGGGCAGTTGGACGGAAAGTTCCATGACGCTGGTGTGGGAGCGCAGCCAACCCGCGGGCGCGTCCAGGAGGGGATCCTGCAACGCCTCGTTCGTGTACGGTCGCGGGACAATGTCCGTGTGGACGGCCGGGGAGACATGCGGGTCCACCCCGGCGGCGGCCAGAAGCTTCTGCACGGCCGTGACCAATCGGTCCGCGCCCAGTAATTGCGTGCACGCGCTGCCGTGGAACACATATACGCGCTCGTAGGGCGCAGGGTGTGAGCCAAGCACGGAGATCACCTCGAACGGGCGGGTGGGAAGCAACGGATGGGCGGAGCGCCGTCGCGCGCTGTCTGCGGGGCGTTCACAAGACATCCCACCACACCACACCGACACGCACAGGCCGCTGGCTCACCCGGCACACGGTGCGGGCGGATGAAACGGAACCCCGCACCAGCGAATGGGTGCGGGGTTCCGGAAGGGTCGGTGTGGAAACTCAGTCGTCCTGCTCGGCCTCTGCGGCGGAATCGTACTGGGACTGCTGGAAACGTTCCTGAGCTTCCACGATCAAGCGCTCGGCGGTTTCCTTGCCCTCCCAGCCTTCACCCTTGACCCATTTGTTGGGTTCCAAATCCTTGTAACGTTCGAAGAAGTGCTGGATCTCCTTCTGCCTGAACTCGTTGACGTCCTCCAGGCCCTGGATCTCGTCGTAGCGCTTGTCCGTAGATACGCACAGCACCTTGGCGTCACCGCCGGCTTCGTCGGTCATGTTGAACACGGCAATGGGTCGGGCTTCCACGATCACGCCGGGCATGATGTCGACATCCAAGATGACCATCGCGTCCAGCGGATCGCCGTCCTCACCGAGGGTGTCCTCGAAGTATCCGTAGTGCGTGGGGTACTGCATGGACGTGAACAGCACACGATCCAGGCGGATACGACCGGTCTCGTGGTCGATCTCGTACTTGACGCGGGATCCGCGGGGGATCTCAATGGTGACGTCCAGCTCCATGGCAGCACTCCTCGTATTCGAGTTTCGGTTGTAACGGGGCACGCGGAGGGCGCCCCGACTTCACGTTGTCACCCACGATAGCGGCACGGGGCGCGCACGGGGCAATCAACGACGCCGCTCGGATCTCCCTCATCGTTTCGTGTCGGTGCGCGCATGCGAAAGAATAGGCGCATGCCTCAGCAGAGTTCTCGGCCGCCGCGACGCAGGAGGAGCCTCCTCGGCCCGGTGGTCGCCGGGTTGCTGATCGTCGCGCTGATTTTCGGCTCGGTGTGGGCCATTCCCGCCGTCCTCGCGGAAACCGTGGCGGGGGAGCCCGGCCGACCCATGACCGTGGTCTCCGTCCCCACCGAACAGGGGAAGTTGCCCGGGGTGCTGGACGCCGCGGCGTCGCCGTCGGAGAACCCGGGCGCGGACGACGAGGTCATTCAAGACATCGTGAGCGCAGAACTGGCCGGCGCGCCGGGCAGCGCGAGCGTCACCGTGCTGGACACCCAATCAGGCCGGGTGCGTGCCGAGCGGGCAGCGGGTGAGGCCCGCATCCCCGCATCCAACCAGAAAACGCTGACCGCACTGACCGTGGCGGAACACCTGGACCCGTACTCGCGGCTCGCCACCACCGTGGAGACCGGTGACGATCCGCACCGCATCACGCTCGTCGCGGGAGGGGACACCCTCTTGGCGCCGGGTAAGGGTGACCCGGATGCTGTCAACGGCCGGGCCGGGCTCGAAGACCTGGCCGAGCGGACCGCGAGTGCGCTCACGGAGCGCGACGTTCAGGGCGAGGTCACGGTGAGTCTGGACACATCGCTGTTCTCGGGGCCGGCACTGAATCCGGGGTGGGCCACGGAGGACGTGGCCGCCGGTGAGATCACGGCCGTCTCGCCCCTGGCCATGTATTCGCACAGGGTTCCCACCCCTGACGGGAAGGACCCGGGGCCCCGTGGTGAACGGCCCGATAACGCGGGGGAGGCTGCCGCGGGAGAATTCCGGGACCGACTCCAGGACCAGCTGGGAACGCGGGCCACCGTGAGCGCCGGTGAGCACGCGAGGCCGGAAGAAGCCGTGGAACTCGCGCGCGTGGAGTCCGCGCCCCTCCACGAACAGGCCGCGTACATGCTCGAACAATCGGACAACTCCCTGGCGGAAACACTCGCGCGCGTGGCGGCGCGTGCAGCCGGGGAACCGGGCAGCGTAACGGGTGTGCAACGGGCCATCCGCGCCACGCTGGAGGCGCATTCGATCGACATGGCCGGCGCGGACATCATTGATGCCAGCGGAATGGCAGTGTCCAACCGCGTCACCACGGGTCTGCTGGCCCAGGCCACCCGGGCGCTACTGATCGATCCCGATGCGGGGCCCTACGGGCAGGGGCTGCCCCTGGGTGGTGCCACCGGAACGCTCACGGACCGGTTCGACGACCCGGATGAGCGGGCGGCCAGGGGGCTCACCCGGGCGAAGACCGGCACCCTCAATTCCGTGGTGTCGTTGAGCGGGTACGTGCAGCAGGCGGGGGGCGAGGTGCTGGTGTACTCGGTGATCTTCAATGATGTCCAGGGGCAGACAGGCCCCGCCAGGGACACCGTGGACCGCACGGTGGCTACGCTCGCCCAAGGCTGAACCCGGGACGGTGTGGCAATCGGTTCTCTGTGGTTGAGTGGTGGGCATGACTCAAGACGTGGCACGACCTTCACTCGTGGACTGGGACTCGGCGGCCCAGATCGCTGCCAAATTGACCCCGCCCGGGCCCACTCCCAAACCGCGGGAGATGAGCAAGGCCGTGGAGTCCCTGCGCTACTTCGCCCATGAATCGGTCCATCACGTGCACACCATCACGCGACTGGACGCCGCCGAGAATCTGCGCGATTCCAAGATCCTGGTGGTCGACCGTGCCGGGTGGGCCAAGGCCAACACTCAGACGTTCTCGGTGCTCATGCAGCCGATCTTCGACCGGATCCGGGCGAAGAACCCTGAAAAGTTCGACGCTGCCCTGCGCGGGGTCGCGCCCACGGCCGCGGCAGCCGAAATGGGTGCAATGGTCGGTTTCCTCTCGTCCAAGGTGCTGGGCCAGTACGACCCGTACGCGGGTCTGGTCTCACCGAAGGCGGCCGAATCCCACCCGGGCGGACGACTGATGTTCGTGGCTCCCAACGTGTTGTGGACGGAGCGTGAGATCAATGTCGAACCGGACGATTTCCGCCTGTGGGTGTGCCTGCACGAACAAACCCACCGCGTGCAGTTCGCTGCGGCACCCTGGTTGCGCGGACACATGTTGGAGCAGATCTCCACACTGGGATCCTTCGACGTTTCCCCGTGGGACCGGCTGAGCGCCGTCGTCGCGTCCGTGATCGGCAAGGGATCCGCGGGGCGCACGGACCCGGGTCTGGGTCCCATCGGTCATTTGCTGACCGCGGAGGAAAAGGCCACGGTGTCCCACCTGACCGCCGTGATGTCCCTCCTCGAAGGCCACGCCAACGCCGTGATGGACGCGGTGGACTCCTCGATCGTTCCCACCGTCAAGACCATTCGGCGCCGTTTCGACTCTCGCTCCGAGAATCACGGCGCCCTGGACCGGGCGATCCGCACCCTCATGGGGATCGACGCGAAAATGCGTCAGTACGGCAACGGGCAGAAATTCGTGGAGTACATTGTGGAGCGGGCCGGAATGGATGCGTTCAACACGGTGTGGACCTCGGCGGATACATTGCCCGACGAGACGGAGATCCACGATCCGCAGCGCTGGATGGACCGGGTGCTCGGGTGATGCGCTTGCCGCACAGCGCATAGATCCGGCGGAGTGTGTCAGGATGAAGCCGTGAGCTCGGAAAATATTCAGCAGCAGATTCAGCTGTACGGCCAACCGCTGTCGGAGCGTTTCGGTCACGTGGTGGCGGCCTACAACATCACCCAGCGTCGGCTGGCGGAAGTGTTGGGGCTTTCCGCGCCCATGCTCTCCCAGCTCAGCAGCGGACGCCGCATCAAGATCGGCAACCCCGCCGTATATGAACGCCTGGTCATGCTGGAGGACAGCGTGGGGGCCCAGGATATCGAGGCCGTGTTGCGCCGAGTCGAGGCTGCCCAGCCGGTGCTGTCCACCACCCAGATCCGCACGGGGATCAGCACCGAGAGTGATGCCGTCACGGCGTTGGCCACCGTGGTGCCCACAGGTGAGCTCGAACGCGCCTTGATCATGCTGGGCGAGCACACTCCGGTGCTGTCCAAGGTGTTGGGCATGGCCGAGGACATGGCGCGCCGCACCCGCGACGCTCAGGGCTGATCCTTGCAACGAGGACGAACCGGTCGCTTGCACCCCTGGGTGGCACGCGCACGCAGGGCCGTGAACCGTTCCCTGTCCGAGCTTCCGGCCACACCTGACGGATCACCACCGCTGGTGCTGGTCGCGTGCAGTGGCGGCCCCGATTCCCTGGCCCTGGCCGCGGCCGCCGCTCACTGGGCGCGCCGAGGCACGGTGCGCCTGGGTGCCGCAGTGATCGACCACCAGATGCAACCGGGTTCCCACGAGGTCGCCGGGGCCACCGTGCGGGTCCTGCAGGACATGGGTCTGGAGCCCGTGATCTCCCGTCGCGTCACCGTGGACCGGGCCGGTTACGGACCCGAAATGGCCGCGCGTGTGGCCCGCTACGCCGCACTCAACGACATCGCCGCGCAGTTGCACGCGGAGGCCGTTCTTCTGGGCCACACCCGCAACGACCAGGCGGAAACCGTGCTGCTGGGCCTCGCGAGGGGATCGGGTACGCGCTCCTTGTCCGGTATGTCCTCGCGGCACACGAGGGAGGGCGTGCTGTACCTGCGCCCCTTCTTGAACGTGACCCGGCAGGAGACCGAGACGATCTGCCGTGCTGAAGGTCTGGACCCCTGGCACGATCCCAGCAACTCGGACACGGCGCTGATGCGTTCCAGGATCCGCCGCCGCGTGCTGCCGTTCCTGGAGGAACACTTGGGCCCAGGCATCTCCGACGCCCTGGCACGGACGGCCTCGGTCCTCGAAGCGGACGCGGATTTCCTGGACGAGCAGGCCGCGGAATTCTTCCGGCGCGCGAGAGTGGAACCGGCGGCGGCGTCGGCCGTGGAACTGGACTGCCAGGCGGTCCAGGAGGCCCCCGCCGCCATGCGACGTCGCATGCTCGCCCAGGCATGCATTGCCGCGGGCGGGGAAACCCCCACGTTCGAACGGTTGAGCGCGCTCGAAGGATTCGCTCTGGGGCACGGAGCTGCCGGTCCGCTTCAAATGGCGGGTAAGGTGACCGTGTGGCGACGACGCGCGGACCCGTTCTGCGCCAAGGGGCGCCTCGAGTTCCAGAACACCTAATAACCCCTCCTACAATCTTCATCCCCGCACACGCAACACCTCAGGAGTACAACGTGAAGGCCGAGCACGTCCAGTCAGATCTGTCCCACGTCCTATTCACTAAGGAAGAGATCGCCCAGAAGATTCAAGAACTGGCGGAGCAGATCGACCGCGACTACCAGGGCCGGGACGTCCTGCTCGTGGGTGTACTCAAGGGTGCGGTGATGGTGATGGCGGATCTCACCCGCGCGCTCAAGGGGCAGTACCCCATGGACTGGATGGCCGTGTCCTCCTACGGTTCCGGCACCAAGTCCTCCGGTGTGGTGCGGATTCTCAAGGACCTCGACACCGACCTGCACGGCAAGGACGTCCTCATTGTCGAGGACATCATTGATTCCGGTCTCACACTGTCCTGGCTGCGCACCAACCTCGAATCCCGCGGCCCCAAGTCCGTGGAGATCTGCGCGTTGCTCCGCAAGCCGGACGCCGCCAAGACCGCCATTGACGTCAAGTACGTGGGGTGGGACATTCCCAACGAATTCGTCGTGGGGTACGGCTTGGACTTCGCGGAGCACTATCGCAACCTCGAATGCATCGGCACGCTGGCCC
The DNA here is from genome assembly GCF_014698015.1 of Kocuria sp. cx-455. Lineage (GTDB taxonomy): Bacteria > Actinomycetota > Actinomycetes > Actinomycetales > Micrococcaceae > Kocuria. The sequence goes on along the minus strand of NZ_JACXBS010000007.1, from coordinate 42,702 downwards.
CGCACGTCTACGAGTAAGAATTCAGGCAATCCCGGGGTCCCGCGTGTAGCGTGAGCGCGGCGCGTGCGCTCAGAGAAAACGCGGCGACCCGAATGGGGTCGGGTATCCCCGAAAGGGATAGATTATGCGTGACGCGCCGCGCACCCGCACCGGTAGCCGGATCATTCGGACCCGGACACAACACCGTCAGTTTTGGGGCGCGACACTTCGTGTCACGTCCACGGGAGGATCATCGGCTTGGCCACGGCGAAAAAACCCACCAGTTTCTTTAAGGGACCGTTCTTCTGGATCTTGCTAGCCGTCTTGGTGCTGGTTCCCGTGGGAGCGAGTCTCTTCGGCCCGTCCACCTCTCGTGTGGACACGAACGTGGGTATGTCGCTGCTGCGTGACCACAAGGTCCAAGAGGCGAAAATCTACGACGGCGAACAGAAGGTCGAGCTCCAGCTCAAGGACGACTTCACCCTCGACGACCAGAATTTGGGTAAGGACGTCGAGTTCTTCTACGTGGAACCACGCGCCGAGGAAGTCGTGGCCACCATGAACGACGCCCAGCTGGAGGGGTTCACCGACCAGCCGGTGGAGAACAACTGGCTTCTTTCCCTGATCCGGTTCATGCTGCCGTTCCTGATCATCCTGGCGATCTTCTGGTTCATCTTCTCCCGCATGCAGTCCGGCGGACAGGCCATGAAATTCGGTCGCTCCAAGGCCAAGATGTTCAACAAGGAGAACTCCGAGGTCATGTTCTCGGACGTGGCGGGCGCGGATGAGGCCGTCCAGGAACTCGACGAGATCAAACAGTTCCTGGTGGAACACGACCGTTTCACCGCGGTGGGCGCCAAGGTTCCCAAGGGCGTGCTGCTCTACGGCCCGCCCGGTACCGGTAAGACCCTGCTCGCCAAGGCCGTGGCCGGTGAGGCCGGGGTGCCGTTCTACTCCATCTCCGGTTCGGACTTCGTGGAGATGTTCGTGGGTGTGGGTGCCTCCCGCGTGCGCGACCTCTTCCAGCAGGCCAAGGAGAACTCCCCGGCCATCGTGTTCGTGGACGAGATCGACGCCGTGGGCCGCCAACGCGGTGCCGGCATGGGCGGCGGTAATGACGAGCGTGAGCAAACCCTGAACCAGTTGCTGGTTGAGATGGACGGTTTCGACGCGAACACCAACGTGATCCTGATTGCCGCGACCAACCGCCCGGACGTCCTGGATCCGGCGCTGCTGCGCCCGGGTCGTTTCGACCGTCAGATCGGCGTGGACGCCCCCGACATGAAGGGTCGCGAGCAGATCCTGCGTGTGCACTCCAAGAACAAGCCGCTCGCGCAGAACGTGGATCTGGCGTCGGTGGCCAAGCGCACCCCGGGCTTCACCGGCGCCGAACTGGCCAACGTGATGAACGAGGCCGCGTTGCTGACCGCGCGCTCTCACGCGCAGCTCATTGACGACCGTGCCGTGGACGAGGCCATCGACCGGGTGATCGCGGGCCCGCAGAAACGCTCGCGCATCATGAAGGAACTCGAACGCAAGGTCACCGCGTACCACGAGGGTGGTCACGCGCTGGTGGCGGCGGCACTGCGTAACACCGACCCGGTCACCAAGATCACCATCCTGCCGCGCGGCCGCGCGTTGGGGTACACCATGGTGATGCCCGCCGACGACAAGTACTCCACCACTCGTAATGAGCTGTTGGACCAGATGGCCTACGCCATGGGTGGCCGCGCGGCGGAGGAACTCGTGTTCCATGACCCCTCCACCGGAGCGTCGAACGACATCCAGAAGGCAACGGACACCGCCCGCAAGATGGTCACCCAGTACGGCATGAGTACGCGTATCGGTTCCGTGAAGATCGGCGGGGACAACTCCGATCCGTTCGTGGGTCGCGAGATGGGCTCGTCGGGCAAGGACTACTCGGACCGCACCCTGGCGGTCGTGGACGACGAGGTGCGGGGGCTGCTCGACCAGGCCCACACGGAGGCTCATGAGATTCTCCACGAGAATCGGGACGTCCTGGATCGGCTGGCCTTGGAGCTGCTCGAAAAGGAAACACTCAACGAAGCCCAGATCGGTGAGATCTTCCGTGATGTGCGCAAACGGGACGTGAGGCCCGTGTGGCATTCGGGTGACAATCGCCCGGTCTCCGACATCCCGCCGGTGATCACCGCGGCCGAGCGCGAGGAAGCTCACCGCAAGCACACCCAGGACCCGGACACCATGGCTCCGCAGGACCAGGCGGTCGCCGCCAAGCCCGAGCATCCGCTCGAGGTCCCGGAGCACGGCGAATCCCAGCTGCCCGGTACGGACGGGCGGGGCGGACCCCAGGGCGGTCCCGCCGGCGGTGAGCAGCAGGGCGATGACCGGAACCCCTGGTCCGGTGGATCTCAGGAGCAGCGCTGAATGGGCCGGGACAAGGATACGGAGCTGTCCGAACCGATCTCCGGCTCGTACGCGGACTATCTCGACTCCGAACACGTCACCGAACGGATCGACCAGCCGCGCATTGCAGCTGCGGTACGAGAGATCCTGCTGGCCATCGGGGAAGATCCGGACCGCAGCGGCTTGAGGGACACACCCGCGCGTGTGGCCCGCGCGTACGCGGAAATTTTCACCGGGCTCCATCAGGATCCTTCGGAGCTGATGGCCACCACGTTCGATATCGGTCACGCGGAAATGGTCATGGTCAAGGACATCCCGTTCTACTCGACCTGTGAGCACCACCTGGTGCCGTTCCACGGGGTGGCCCACGTCGGTTACATTCCCGGTCCCGCGGGGCAGGTCACCGGGCTGTCCAAGCTGGCGCGCCTGGTGGACGTGTTCGCCAAGCGACCCCAGGTCCAGGAGCGATTGACTACGCAGGTGGTCGAGGCACTCGAGGACAACCTGCATCCCGCCGGAGCGATTGTGGTGATCGAATGTGAGCACCTGTGCATGTCCATGCGTGGGGTGCGGAAGCCGGGGGCCAAGACCGTGACGTCCGCGGTGCGCGGTCAGTTGCGGGATCCGGCCACTCGTGCGGAGGCCATGAACCTGATCCTGTCGGGTCAGAACCGATGAGCCCGAACCGTGCCGCCGGGCCCTTGGGTTGGGGGTCGTATGAGCAGTTGCCGCGGGGCCGCACACTGATCATGGGCATCCTCAACGTCACCCCGGATTCCTTCAGCGATGGCGGTGCCCACGACACCGCGGACGCGGCCATTGCTCACGGACTGGAGCTCGCCGCCCAGGGCGCGGACATCGTGGACGTGGGAGGTGATTCCACCCGCCCGGGTTCCGTGCGCGTGAGCCTTGAAGAGGAACAGCGCCGCATTCTTCGGGTGATCCGTGAGTTGTCGGACCACGGCATCGTGGTCAGTGTGGATACGCTCAATGCGGAGACCGCCGCGGCCGCCCTGGATGCGGGCGCGCACATCATCAATGACGTATCGGGCATGAACGTCCAGCAGGCGATGATCGAGCTCGTGGCGCGGCGACGGGCACCGTACATTCTGATGCATTCGCGCGGCACGTCCACGACCATGGACGCCCTCTCCTCCTACGACGATGTCGCTGACGACGTGATCGCCGAATTGTGTCGGTTGCGTGAGCGCTTTTATCGGGCCGGTGTGAAACCGGAGAATCTGATCGTGGACCCGGGACTGGGTTTCGCCAAGGCGGGTTCCCAGGACTGGGACCTGTTACGTGCCCTTCCCCGGTTACTCACCATGGGAAACAAGGTGCTCATTGCGGCCTCCCGCAAGCGCTTCCTGGGTCACCTGCTGGGCGACGAGCGGGGCCCGCGTCCCGCGGCCGATCGGGACGGCGCCACGGCCGCCATCAGCGCGCTCTCCGCCTTCGGGGGTGCCTGGGCGGTGCGGGTTCACGACGTCGCAGCCACAGCGGATGCGGTGGCCACCGCACACGCGTGGCTGGGTGTCACGCCACCGATCCTTGATCCGCACGAGAGCGAGAACTGAACACCGATGACTTCCCCTCCCGCCGAACCGAGCCACCACGACCGCATTACACTCACCGGCTTGGGAGCCGTGGGATATCACGGTGTCTTCGAGAAGGAACGCCGCACCGGTCAGCCGTTCTTCGTTGATCTGGTCATGTACGTGGACCTGAAGCCCGCCGGTGAAACCGACGAGCTCACGGCCACCGTCCATTACGGGGAAGTGGCCGAATTGGTCCGGGAGATCGTGATCGGTCCCCGGTACCAGCTCATCGAGACCCTCGCGGAACGCATCGCGGCGGAGCTGCTCGGGCAGTTCCCCATGATTCGGGGGCTCGAAGTCACCGTGCACAAACCCAAGGCACCCATTGAAGTCACGTTCGCGGACGTCGCCGTCACGATTTTCCGCACCCGGGAAACGGCGGCCCGGTAGTGGCGGCCCGGTGCGTGGTGGCTTTGGGAGCCAATCTGGGGGACCGCTTGGCCGTGCTGCGTTCGGCCGTTGCCGATCTGGACAGTACTGCCGGAATCACCGTGCTCGGATGCTCGCCCGTGGTCAGTACCAAGTCCGTGGGCGGGCCAGAGGGGTCACCGGACTACTACAACGCGGTGGTCGAACTCCAGGTGGAACTCGGTCCCGAACAGACGCTCCGGGCGTGCCAGAAAATCGAGGACGAGCACGGTCGTGAACGGCTGGTTCGTTGGGGGCCTCGCACCCTGGACCTGGACATCATTTGCTTCGAGGGAGCCGAACGGCAGGACCCGCAGCTCACATTGCCCCACCCGCGGGCACACGAGCGTGCCTTCGTACTGGTCCCGTGGGCCCGCCTGGATCCCGATGCGCGACTGGGCGGACAATGGGTGCGGGAGCTGGCCCGCAGGGCCCCCGACCTGGAGGGGCTGACCACCACGGATTTCACCGTGTGCGGGGATACGGAACGGAGCTGATTCGACCATGCGCTACTTGACCGTTCTGTCCCTCGTGGTCATTGCCCTCGTCGCCGCGGTGGTGGGGTGGAGCATCAATCAGGCACTCACGGGGCAGAGCCAGTCAATGCTGATCCTCCCGTGGGGGAGTGTGGTGGCGGAGGCGGCAGCGGCCGTCGTGTTGGTCTATCTCGGTCTGCGACTGCGCGCGTACCGGGACCCCGAGGGCGGGCGCCGGCGGCGTCGTCGAGCTCCCGCGGACCGTAAGCCGTATGACCCCGTGTGGGGCGTGGGCACCGCTGCGGCGGCCCAGGCAGTGGCCTACTACGGGGCCCTGACGGCCGGTTGGCACGCGGGGATCGGCGTGGACCAGGTGATGTTGTTGGGAGTGCGCACGACCCAGGAACCGCTGTGGTTGTGCGTGGGGCAGATCGTGGCCGGAGCGGTGCTGATGGGTGTCGGTTGGGTCGTCGAGAATTGGTGCAAGCTGCCCCCCGATGACCCCGACGCGGAGCAGGACACCCCGTACGGTGGACGTCAAGATCCTTACACCGCCGGAGAGGGAGGCTATGCCCGACATCAATGACCTGGGTCCACAGGGACTGGCCTGGAGACGCGTCTCACCCGACTACATCAAGGTGAGGCTCATTTCTGCCACCGTCAGCACCGTGATCTGGGTGCTGATCACCGGCGTCCCGGTGATTCTGGCTCTGCTGTCGATCTGGGGCGACCCGTCCGATCTGTGGCGGTGGCTCCCGCCCGCCATCGTGCTGGTCTGGGGGATCATCGACTTGTGCCTGATTCCGCGCCGGGTCCGCGCCATTGGTTACGCGGAGCAGGGCACCGAACTCTGGCTGCGCAGGGGCATCATTTTCCGCAGTGTCACAGTGGTTCCCTACGGACGCATGCAGTACGTGGACATCAAGACCGGGCCGCTGCTCAACGCCTTCGGGCTGGCGGACCTGACCCTTCACACGGCCGCCGCCGCCACGGACGCCAATCTGCCCGGCCTGCCCCGCGCGGAGGCCGACCGGTTGCGCGAGGAGCTCACGCGCCGGGGAGAAGAGCTCATGGTGGGGCTGTGATGAGCGACTCCAGGACCAACGGCCCGCCCGGAACCAATGCGCTCCGCCCGTCCCCCGAGGGGCAATGGCTGCGGGTGCACCCGCTCACGCCGTACGTGCGCAGCTGGCTGCTGATCGTGGCCCTGGTGTGGGGCGTGGGAAATGTCTTCCTGGACGACGTACTGTCCGCGGTCGTCTACGGCGACCCGTTGGACGTGGACTTCGCCGGAACGGTCCAGCTGGTGGGGATCGGCCTGGTGGCCGCCGTGCTGTGCGGGGTGGTGGGCCTGGTCATCGGCCTCGGTGTTCTCTCGTGGTGGTTCACCCGCTACCAGATCACCCCGGAACACGTGCGATTCCGCAGCGGAGCCATCTTCCGCACCCAACGGCAAGCGCGGCTGGACCGGGTGCAGGGCATCGACATCGAACGCAAACTACTTCCGCGCATTTTCGGTCTGGCCTCCCTGAAATTCGACGTGGCCGACGGCGGTACCAGCGCCCTGGAACTGTCGTACCTGCGCCGCGACAAGGCGCGAGAGCTGCGTCATCAATTGCTCGGTGCCGTTCGTGAGGCCTCCCGGTCCGCCCCCGCGACCGCGGGGGGCTCCCGAGACGGCTACGGGCACGACGCCGCCCGCCCCCCGGTCGGTGCTCCCGCGCCGCGGGCCGACGCGCCCGCCCCGGCGCCGTGGGATCACTCGCCGCAAGCCCGGCAGTACCGCACAGCACGTGCAGGACATGCCGATAACCGGGGGATGAGCACCCCGGAGGAAGGTTCCCGCGAGGTACGCGCCGCCGCGCGGCTGGGTCTGCTCTCGGACCAGGACGACCCGGATCAGCAGCGCCGCGTTTTCACCGTGCCCACGAGCCGCGTGGTGTTGAGCCTGGTGCTCTCCTGGGGCACCGTGTCGGCGGTGTTCTTCGCGGCGGTCGCCGTGGTGGTGTGGTGGTGGAACCCGCAGGCCCTGCGGGTCGTGATCCCCAGCTACCTACCCGTGGCGGTGATGATTGTTTCGGGGCTCTACAACAGACTGGAAAGCAGTTGGGGGTTCACACTCAGCCAGGTCCAGGTGGGCGTGCGCGTCCGCTCCGGTCTGCTCAACGAACGCTCCTCGACCATTCCGGTCGGCCGGGTGCAGGCGCTGCAGGTGTCCAAACCCGCGCTCTGGCGGGTCTTCGACGGCCACAGGGTCAAGGTGATCACCGCGGGTAAAGGCGGTGTGGATGATCTGGAGGGGCTGCGTTCACTCGTGCTGCCCGTGGGGACCCCGGACAACGTGGCGGACATCCTCGAGCTGGTGCTGCCCCTCGCCGAGGCGCCCACGGAACTCGTGCGTGACGGGCTCAACGGGATCGACGGGGACGCGAACTACACGACAAGTCCTCGACGGGCTCGGTGGCTGGATCCTTTGACCTGGCGGCGCACGGGATTCGCCATGGATGACGCCGTGTTGTCGCTGCGGTGGGGACGTCTCAACCGCAACGTGAGTGTGATCCCGCACCACAAGACCCAGTCACTCGGACTGCAGCAGGGCCCGATCGAACGCCGCATGAGAATCGCCAGTATCCACGCCCATATGATCACCGGGCCGGTGACCACCGCGGTTCACCACCTGGACGCGCAACAGGCCAGGGATCTAATGGTTCGCCAGACGGATGCGGCACGCGCTGCCCGGGAACGCAATAATCACGACAGCGCACGGCGCTCACGCGAGGAGATCCAGTGAACGAGCCACAACACCGCCCGGGACGATTGGGCGTGGGCGTCATCAGCGCCGGAAAGGTCGGTGCCGTCCTGGGTGCGGCACTGCGCGCGGCGGGCCACGCCGTGGGGGGCGTGCACGCCCACTCCGAAGCGAGCAGGGAACGGGCGGATGCCCTGCTCCCCGATGTCCCGGTGCTCGACGTGGCCACCATTGTGGACCGCAGCGAGCTGGTGCTGCTGGCCGTGCCCGACGACCAACTGCCGGGCCTGGTGGACGGGCTCGGCAAGCTCGGCGCCTGGCAACAGGGACAACTGGTGGTGCACACCGCGGGTCGCTTCGGAACCGACGTTCTCGAACCGGTGCGGGCGGCCGGTGGCATCGGCCTGGCCATCCACCCGTCCATGACGTTCACCGGACTCACCCTGGATCTGCAGCGGCTCACGGACTGCAGCTTCGGGGTGACCGCAGCCGCACCCGTCCTGCCCATTGCCCAGGCGCTCGTGGTGGAAATGGGCGCCGAACCCGTGGCCATTGCCGAGGCGGACCGGCCGCTCTACCACGCGGCACTCGCTCACGGGTCCAACCACGTGATGACCCTCATGGGCCAATCCATGCAGTTACTGCACACGATCGGTGTCGAACACCCGGATCGAATGCTCGGCCCGCTGGTGCGAGCCACGGTCGACAATGCCCTGGCCTCCGGGGAGAACGCACTGACCGGCCCGGTGGCCCGCGGAGACGTCACCACGGTGGCCGCCCACGTGGCCGCGTTGGCGGAACTTGCCGGACCGGACCGGGCGGCGTCGTCGGCGGGCCACGACCTGCTCGAGGGGTACCGCGCCCTGGGAAGACTCACGGCGCAGCGGGCCGCGGCCTCGGGCCGGATCGACGAGACAACGTACCGCGCGGTGCTGGCCGCGCTCGATGGGAAGGACTTTCAGTGACTCGACCCGTGGTGTGCACCACCGTGGAGCAGATGCGGGACACGCTCGACACGCGTGTGTCCCGGGGCGTGAGCAGTGTGGGGCTGTTCCCCACCATGGGGGCGTTGCATGAGGGGCACCTGCGCATTGCGCGGACGGCCCGGGATGAGAACGACCTGGTGGTGGTGTCCGTGTTCGTGAACCCGCTGCAGTTCGGCCCCAACGAGGATTTCGACAGCTACCCGCGGCAGCTGGAACGGGACATCGCGGCGCTCGCCGACTGCGGGGTGGACGTGGTCTTCGCCCCGAGCACCGAGCAAATGTACCCGGGCGGTGTGCCGCTGATCTCGGTGACCTCCGGGCGAGCGGGATCGCTGCTTGAGGGAGCCACGCGCCCGGGACACTTCGACGGCGCCCTGACCGTGGTCAACAAGCTCTTCATGATCGTCCAACCCGGCCCGGGAATTGCCTTCCGCGCGTATTTCGGGGAAAAGGACGCCCAGCAATTACTGCTGATGCAAAGAATGGTCCGTGATTTTAATCACCGCGTCCACATTCGCCCGGTGCCCATTGTCCGTTCCGATGAGGGCCTCGCGCTGTCCTCCCGCAACCAATATCTCTCCGCCGACGACGCCGCTCACGCCTTGGTCCTCAACCGCACCTTGCGCGCCGTGGCGGCGGGTGAACTCACTTTGGAGCAGGGGCGGAGCGCAATCGACGGGGAACCCGGCGTGAGACTCGATTATCTGGTGACCGTGGACCCCGATACGCTCGCGGAGACATCCCCGCGGGCGGGTGCCCTGGCGTTGGCCGCGGCATGGGTGGGTCCCACCCGCCTCATCGATAATATGAAGATTTGATCTGACCGCTATCATGGAGAATTGTGACCGATCAGCGAGAAAACACCCCAGCAGCAGATTCCACGCCGGAGCTTTCCGAGCACGAGCTCAACGACCAGATGTTGTTCCGTGCCGCCAAGCGCCAGGCCATTGAGGACTCGGGTGTTTCCGCCTACCCCGTGGGCGTTGATCGCACCCACACCCTGGCTCAGGTGCGCCACAGCCATGAGCATTTGGAGGCCGGCGAGGAAACCGACGACGTCGTGACCGTTGCCGGGCGTGTGATGCACGTGCGCAACACCGGCAAGCTGTGCTTCGCCACTCTTCACGAGGGTGACGGCACTCGGCTGCAGGTCATGATCTCCAAGGCGAACGTGGGTGAGGAAGCACTGGCCGCCTGGAAGACGCAGGTGGACCTCGGCGATTTCGTAGCGGTAACCGGACGCGTGATCAGCTCCAGGCGCGGTGAACTCTCCGTCATGGCCGATTCCTGGCGCATGGCCTCCAAGGCGTTACGCCCGCTGCCCACGCTGCACAAGGAACTCAGCGAGGAAACCCGGGTGCGCCAGCGCTACCTGGACCTGATCGTGCGGCCACGGGCCCGCGAGGTGGTGTTGACCCGATCGTTGATCACCCACACGGTGCGCCGTGTGCTGGAGGATCGCGGGTACATCGAAATCGAAACTCCCATCCTGCAACTCATTCACGGTGGCGCGGCGGCTCGGCCTTTCAAAACGCACCTCAATGCTTTCGATCAGGACATGACACTGCGTATCGCCACCGAGCTGTACTTGAAACGTGCCGTGGTGGGCGGTATTGAAAGGGTCTACGAGCTCGGGCGGGTATTCCGTAACGAGGGCGTGGATTCAACGCATAGCCCGGAGTTCACCACGTTGGAAGCCTACGAGGCCTATGCCGATCAATTCGTCATGGCCGAGCGGATCAAAGAAATCATTCAGGCGTGCGCCTCCGCGCTCGGCGTGGAGGGTATTGACACTGACCGGGGCCGGATTGAGCTCTTCAGTGAATGGAAATGGGTTTCCGTCTACCCGGGATTGTCCGAAGCCGTGGGTCAGGAAATCTCCCCGGACACCCCCGCCGAGACGCTGCGGGGGATTGCCCAGGAACGCGACATCTCCGTGGATCGCGCGTGGGATGCCGAAAAGCTCGTGGTGGAGCTGTTCGGGGAAATCGTGGAGCCCTCCTTGATTCAGCCCACCTTTGTTTACGATTACCCGCCCTCCGCGCAGCCGCTCGCGCGCCAGCACCGTGAAAAGCCGGGTCTCATCGAAGCCTGGGATTTGATCATCGGCGGCATGGAGCGCGGTACGGCGTTCTCCGAGCTGATCGACCCGGTGATTCAACGTCAACGACTCACCGAACAGTCCTCCAAATCGGCCGCCGGTGACGTTGAAGCCATGCAGTTGGACGAGGACTTCCTGCGGGCCCTGGAGTACGGTGCGCCGCCCATGGGTGGCCTGGGGCTGGGTCTGGACCGCTTGATCATGCTTTTCACCGACCTGGGCATCAGGGAGACCATTCTTTTCCCGCTCATGAAGCCCGAGTGAGTGGATATCAACAGGCCAATATCAGTTCCCGTTCAGGGCAGTAGGGGATAATCACCACCATGGAGTACTTGTCCGTTTTTGTGCCTTCTCTCGGTGTGGGCCTTATTTTCTACCTGGTCATGCGATGGCTTTTCCGCGGTGACCGGGCAGAACGTTCTGCCCAGGCCAATGTCGAGAAGGACGCCGAGCGCTGGTATGAAGAAGTGCGTGAACGTGAGGGAGACAATGTTCCCTTCGGATACCAAGAAGTAAGCTCTAAGAGAAAGCGCGGATTAGGGCTGAAGAACTCCATTCCCATCCGAGATACGCCCGAGAATAACTAATGCGGCGCATTGTCCGGCCGTGACATTATTGTCTCATCATGTCATGATGGTGGCCCGTGAAACACGCGTGTTCTTGTCTGCTTAATGAGCGGAGTCTGGGTATCGCAAAGATCGCCGCAAGCAATTGGGGTTATTCGGGGGACAGGTACACGCGCCACGACACAATGTGTGACTTCCGGAACAGAGATCGCACACCGCAGTCAATAGCCCAATAATTTTGACGTCACCCTCTTAGGGGTGATGAGGAGGAACCGACATGGCACAGACAGTCAAGATCATTCTTGAAGATGATATCGACGGCGGTTCCGCGGATGAGACCATTCGTTTCGGTCTCGACGGCGGACAGTACGAGATTGATTTGAACTCCGCGAACGCGACCAAACTGCGTGAGGCGCTGCGTCCCTTCGTGTCCAAGGCTCGCCGCGCCTCGGCCAAGACCAATCGCGGGGCCACCACTCGTCCCACGCGCTCGGGTAATCCCGAGACCCCCAAGATCCGCGCCTGGGCCAAGGAACAGGGTCTCCCGGTATCCGATCGCGGCCGTATCCACCAGGACATCCAGGACAAGTACTACGACGCCCACAAGTAAGTTGAGCCGTCCGATCCGCTGATCAGACAACGGAGATCAGCGTGGATCGGATTTCTCCGCCGGGATCGATGTTTCCCGGTGGGCAGCCATCCGGCCGGAATGCACCTCGGGGTGCGCTCCGGCCGTTGCTGTTGCCGGATGCAACCGGGTTTAGCTCTGGGCTGTACATCGTGCGCCAGTGGCGAACAATGCCCAGAAATGCCTTTCAGGTGCCTAGCATCATTGGCAGGAATCAATAGAGGAGTATCCATGTTCGAACGCTTCACCGACCGCGCCCGCCGGGTCGTAGTGCTGGCCCAGGAAGAGGCCAGGATGCTCAACCACAACTACATCGGTACCGAGCACCTGCTGCTCGGTTTGATTCACGAGGGTGAAGGCGTAGCAGCCAAGGCCCTCGATTCGATGGGCATCACCCTCAGCTCGGCGCGCGAACAAGTACAAGACATCATCGGACCGGGTCAGCAGGCCCCGTCCGGTCACATCCCCTTCACACCCCGTGCCAAGAAGGTGCTGGAGCACTCGCTGCGTGAAGCACTGCAGTTGGGTCACAACTACATCGGCACCGAACACATCCTGCTGGGCATCATTCGGGCCGGCGAGGGTGTGGCATCCCAGGTCCTGATCAAGCTGGGCGCCGATCCCGCCAAGGTGCGGGCAACCGTGCTCGAGCTGATTTCGGGGTACCAGTCCGGTAACGCCGGTGGCGAAAAGGAAGCCGCCGGAGTCGGGTCCGGTGGCCGCGCCGAAGGCACCCCCGCGGGTTCCGCGGTGCTGGACCAGTTCGGTCGCAACCTCACCGCCGCCGCACGCGAGTCCAAGCTTGACCCGGTGATCGGCCGGTACAAGGAGATGGAACGCGTGATGCAGGTGCTCTCACGCCGTACCAAGAACAACCCCGTTCTAATCGGTGAACCCGGCGTCGGTAAGACCGCCGTGGTGGAGGGATTGGCTCAGGCGATCGTGCGCGGAGACGTGCCCGAGACGCTCAAGGACAAGCACCTGTACACCCTGGACCTCGGTTCCTTGGTGGCGGGTTCGCGCTACCGCGGCGACTTCGAAGAGCGCCTGAAGAAGGTGCTCAAGGAGATCCGCACCCGCGGTGACATCATTTTGTTCATCGACGAGATCCACACCCTGGTGGGTGCCGGAGCCGCCGAGGGTGCCATCGACGCCGCGTCCATCCTCAAGCCCATGCTGGCTCGTGGTGAGCTTCAGACCATTGGTGCCACCACGCTGGACGAGTACCGCAAGCACATCGAGAAGGACGCCGCCCTCGAGCGTCGCTTCCAGCCCATCCAGGTGGACGAGCCTTCCGAGGCGCACGCCGTGGAGATCCTCAAGGGTCTGCGCGACAAGTACGAGGCCCACCACCGCGTGTCCATCACGGACGAGGCACTTGACGCCGCTGTGCACATGTCCGCCCGCTACGTCTCTGACCGGTTCCTGCCGGACAAGGCCATTGACCTGATCGATGAGGCCGGTGCTCGCCTGCGCATCAAGCGCATGACCGCGCCGCCGGAGATCAAGGCCCTGGACGAGAAGATCGAAGACACCAAGCGTGCCAAAGAAGCCGCCATCGACGGTCAGGAGTACGAGAAGGCCGCCTCGCTGCGCGATGACGAGCAAAAGCTCATCACCGAACGTGAGGAGAAGGACAAGGCCTGGCGCGACGGCGACGATCAGATCTCCGAGGTCACCCCCGAGGTCATCTCCGACGTCCTGTCCGCGTCCACCGGTGTTCCCGTGTACAAGCTCTCGGAAGAAGAATCCGGCCGCTTGCTGCACATGGAGGACGAGCTGCACAAGCGCGTCATCGGTCAGAACGAGGCCATCAAGGCGCTGTCCCGGTCGATCCGCCGTACTCGCGCGGGTCTGAAGGACCCGCGCCGCCCCGGTGGTTCGTTCATCTTCGCCGGTCCGACCGGGGTGGGTAAGACCGAGCTGGCCAAGGCGCTCGCGGAGTTCCTGTTCGGTGACGAGGACGCCCTGATCACCCTGGACATGTCCGAATACCAGGAGAAGCACACGGTCTCGCGACTGTTCGGTGCCCCTCCGGGTTACGTCGGGTACGAAGAGGGTGGCCAGCTCACCGAGAAGGTGCGCCGCAAGCCGTTCTCCGTGGTGCTCTTCGACGAGGTCGAGAAGGCCCACCAGGACCTGTTCAACTCACTGCTGCAGATCCTCGAGGACGGTCGATTGACCGACTCACAGGGTCGCATGGTGGACTTCAAGAACACGGTGATCATCATGACCACCAACCTGGGTACCAAGGACATTTCCCGCACCGTTCCCGTGGGCTTCCAGGCCAGCGGTGACACGGCCACGTCCTACGAGCGCATGCAGGCCAAGGTGCAGGAGGAGCTCAAGGAGCACTTCCGCCCCGAGTTCCTCAACCGCGTGGACGAGACCATCGTGTTCCCGCAGCTGAGCCAGGTCGAGATCCTCAAGATCGTGGACCTGTTCGTCGCCCGGTTGCAGCAGCGGCTGCGCGAGCAGGACATGTCGATTGCTCTCACGGACGCCGCCAAGGTGCTCATGTCCGAGAAGGGCTACGACCCGGCCATGGGCGCCCGCCCGCTGCGCCGTGCGGTTCAGCGTGAGATCGAGGATCAACTGTCCGAGAAGATCTTGTTCGGCGAGATTTCCTCCGGCGAGAAGATCACGGTGGACGTTCAGGGCGAGGGCGACGAGCGAGAGTTCACGTTCGAGTCCATCCCCATGGCGGAGCTGTCCGACGAGGAGCTCGAACGAATTCAAAGCACCCCGTCTTTGCTCGACAACGACGACAGCCAGTCCGGTAAGGACGTTCCGCGCTCACCCAACACGAGTGGCTTCGGGGACGGCCCTGCCCAGGCCCAGGCCTAGGGCGAGCGGACCCGAGAACACCGCGAGCGGCGTCGTCATCCCGACTAGGGTGACGACGCCGCTCGCGGCGTTTAACCCGCGCCCCACGGCCCCGGCGGCGTACAGTCTTGGCATGGAAAAGATCAGTATTCGCCCCGCCAGGACCACGGACGTCCAGGGAATCAAAGCCCTGGTGGCGCCCTTGGTGCAGGAGAACATTCTGATCACCAAGGACACCGTGACCTATTACGAGAACATCCAGGAGTTCGTGGTCGCCGAGAACGAGAGCGGCGACCTGGTGGGCTGCGGTGCCCTGCACGTGATGTGGGAGGACCTGGCCGAGGTTCGAACACTGGCCACCTCGGCCAAGGCGCGCGGGCGGGGTGTGGGGCGGCGCATGCTCGAGGTCCTGATCCAACGTGCTGAAGGGCTCGGGGTGAGCCGGGTGTTCTGCCTGACGTTCGAGGTGGAGTTCTTCTCAGCCCGCGGCTTCGAGGTGATGGAGAACCAGGAAAGTATTGATCCGGATATCTTTGCGGAGCTTCTGCGCTCGCACGACGAGGGCGTGGCCGAGTTCTTGGACCTGGCGCGCGTGAAGCCCAACACCCTGGGCAACACGCGCATGATCCGGCAGCTCCACGGGGCAGTGTGAGCGCCGATCATCGGCGCCATCCGTGGCGGCACTGCCGTCTCACTCGGGCAGGCTCGCCGTGTCGTCCCGGCGACGCGCCAAACCATCCCTGACCAGCCCGTCGAGTGCTCGCTCGCGCTGTTCCGGCGGCGCCGGCAATGACCAGAGCTTTGCCAGTTGTTCGGCGCTCTCCCGCCCCGGGTTCTCGATCCGGGTCGCCAGCTGTTCCGCCCCGGAGCGATCCGTGAGAAGCAGGCTCACCGGGACCGGGTCACTGCTGTGACGCAGCACCGCCATGATGGCACCGCGCACCTGACGGTCGGTGCCGTGCCAAGACTGGCCCCTGGGTACGTAGTCGGGTTCCGGGCGACCCGCGGCAATCCACGCGCACTGTTCGACCACGGGGCATTCATGGCATGCGGGGGAACGGGCCGTGCACACCAGTGCTCCGAGTTCCATCACGCTTTGATTCCACTTGACCGACAGCGCGGTGTCCCCGGGCATAAGCCGATCGGCGAGGCGGGTTTCGGCGGCGGTAAGTGACTTGGCCGGCAGCGCCATGGCGCTGAACAGGCGAGCATGCACCCGTCGGATATTGGTGTCCACCACGGTGTGACGCTGCCCGAAGGCGAACACGGCCACGGCGGCAGCGGTGTACGAGCCGATGCCGGGCAGGTCCAATAACTGCGCATGGTTGTTCGGCACCTCATTACGGTGCTGTTGCGCGATCTTCGTTGCGGCCGCGTGCAGCCTCAGGGCCCTGCGGGGGTACCCCAGCCGGCCCCACGCTCGCACCACGTCGGCGGGGCTCGCCGCCGCCAGATCGGCGGGTGTGGGCCACCGGTCCAACCATTCGCGCCAGACCGGCAGGACACGCACCACGGGGGTCTGTTGGAGCATGATTTCGCTCACGAGCACGCCCCAGGCAGAGCACTCGGGGTGGCGCCACGGGAGATCCCTGCCGGCCTGGGAAAACCACTCGACAACCGCTTGGTGAATGCCGTGAAGTGGCTCCGCAGGGCTGGGCGTGGGGCTCGAGTTCATAAGTCCCCACGGTAGCCTGGAGTTCATGGCAACCAATGGTTCTGAGCAGCGTGATTCCAGCAACTCCGGCGTATCCGTCGCAGATTCCGGGGACCGGTTGCCCCCGTCGGTGTATCGCCGACGCCGCGTGATCGCCCTGGTCGTTCTGCTCGTGTTGGTCGTGGCCCTGATCTGGGGTATTTTCTCCGTGGTCTCCGCATTGACCGGGTCGTCGGAGGAACCCGAGCAACCCCTGACACAGACCCAGGCCACCGCCGAGCCCACGTCTGATCCCACCGTGGACCCCAACAACAAATTTGCCGATTTCACACCCCGCCCCACCCCGAGCGGTAGTGCGGGGTCCCCGACCGGATCGCCGTCGGCAAGCCCGGCCGCGGTGGAGGAGTGCGGCGCGAACCTAACTCTCACGGCCGGCACGGACAAGCAGACCTACCCGGCGGATCAGGAACCGGTTCTCATCCTGACCATGGAGAACACGGGTGATGAGCCGTGCAAGGTCAATGCGGGCAGCAATGCCATGAGCTATGTGGTCACCTCGGGTTCGGACGTCATCTTCGATTCCCGCCACTGTGCCGCGAACGGCGAGGACCGGGGCGTGACCTTGGATCCGGGCAAGACAGAGGATGCCCGCCTGACATGGAACCGCACCCGCACCGCCGAGGAATGCCCCGCGAATCAGCCCGAAGCCACGGCGGGTTACTACAACCTGAGCGTGGGTCTGGGCGAACAAAGCAGCTCGAACGCGACGTTCGTTCTGGAGTGACCCGCTGATTACATGAAGCGTTCGAGCAGGCTGGTTTCGGCCATGCGCGAGAGCGATTCGCGGACATTGCGTGCGCGCTGTTCGCCGATGCCCTCCACGGACATGAGTTCCTCCAGGTTTGCCGCCATGAGGGCCTGCAACCCGTCGAACTGGCTCACCAGACGCTTGGCCACCACACGAGGCATCGACTTGATGCCCTCCAACAACCGGTAGCCGTGCGGGTGGAGGTCCGCTTCCAGGTTGCCCTGCGGTGTGATGAGTGCGGCGGCCACCGCGACCTTTTGCAGGTCGATCAAATCGGCGGGGGACAGCTCGGCCAGCTGTTCCAGAGCCTCGCGCAGTACGTCCCCGGGTGTTTCTTCCGGTAGGTAATCGCGAAGCACAACACCGGGGCCCGGACCGTTACCCGCAGTGAGTTCTTCCAGCTGCAGTGAGATCAGACGGCCGTCCTCCCCGAGCTCCAGGACGTACCAGCTGATTTCGTCGGAGATCCTCCGTACCATTTCCATGCGCTGCAGGGTGAGTGCGACATCTCGGGCGGTGACCGCGGCTTCGATCTCAAGGGCCGAAAGGCTACCCAGAACCTGCTCGAGACGGTTGCTGTAGTGCTCGAGCGTCTGCAGGGCCTGATTCGCTCGAGCCATGATGGCCTGGGAGCCTTCAATGGCGTACCGGTGGTCACCCACGTAAATGGTGATCACACTCATCGACTGGCTCACGGAGACCACGGGCACGTTGGTTTGCTTGGCGGTTCGCTCGGCGGATCGGTGGCGAGTACCGGATTCCTGGGTCTCGATGTGGGCCTCGGGCATGAGCTGCACCCCGGCTTTGAGAATGCGGGTGGCGTCGCGGTCGCACACGATGGCGCCGTCCATTTTGGCGAGTTCACGCAGTTTGGTGGGGGTGAATTCCGCATCGATGTCGAACCCGCCGGAGCACACTGCTTCGACGGACTTGTCGAAGCCCAGCACGATCAACCCGCCGGTCCGGCCCCGCAGGATGCGTTCGAGTCCGGTGCGCAACTGGGTCCCGGGTGCCAAGCGGGCCAGGGTTTTCCGTAGAGCCGAATTCTGAGCTTTCACCACATCGTCATCCTACGTGCTACCCGCAGCCACCTCGCACTCGGTCTTGGGGCGCCACGCGCACTACCAGGGCCCCGTCAACGCTCCCGGGGAGGGAACAGCAATTCAATGGCCTGGCTGACCGTGGTGACTTCTCGCACGGAGAAGCCCTGGGGGATCTTGCCCGGTCCACTCGGCGAGGCGGGTACCACCGCGTGGGTGAAACCCAGACGTGCCACTTCCTGGATCCGACGATTGATGTCCGGGACGGGCCGGACCTCACCGGCCAGCCCGATCTCCCCGAAGCACACCAAACGCTGGGGCAGCGGGCGGTCCTGGGCGGCCGAGGCCAGCGCCATGCAGATCGCCAGGTCGGTGGCCGGCTCGGTGAGTCGCACGCCGCCCACGGTGGAGACGTAGCAGTCCAGAGTGGCCAGGGCGACACCCGCCCGACGCTGCAGCACAGCCAACAGCATGGCCACGCGAGAACCGTCCAGACCTGAGGTGGCTCGGCGGGGCTGGGCGGTGCTGGACTTGTCCAACAGGGCCTGCACCTCGGCCAACAAGGGCCTGCGGCCCTCAACCGTGACGCTCAGGCAGGTGCCGGCCACGGGAAGGGGAGTGCGGGAGACGAACAATCCGGACGGGTCCGCCACCGATTCGATGCCTGTTTCTGCCAGGTCGAAGCAACCGACCTCGTCCGTGGGGCCGAAACGGTTCTTGACGGCGCGCAGCAAACGGATCCGGGAGTGCTTGTCGCCCTCGAACTGGCACACCACGTCAACGAGGTGCTCGAGCAGCCGTGGGCCGGCAATGGAACCTTCTTTGGTGACGTGTCCGACCAGCAACGTGGTCATGTTCCTGGTCTTGGCGGCGTGAATGAGGCTCGCGGCCACCTCGCGGACCTGACTGACACCACCCGCGGAGCCGTCCACTTCCGAGCTGGCGAGCGTCTGAACCGAATCCACGATGAGCAGCTGGGGTTTCACGGCCGCCACGTGAGCGAGCGCGGTGGACAGATCCGTTTCCGCGGTGAGGTAGAGCGTGTCCGCGACCGCCCCGATGCGTTCCGCGCGCAGTTTGACCTGCGCGGCGGACTCCTCGCCGGTCACGTAGAGCACGTCCCGTGGAGTCCGGCCCCCGGCCACCTTGGCCGCAGCGTCGAGCAGGAGGGTGGACTTACCCACACCCGGTTCGCCCGCCAGCAAAATGACGGCGCCCGGTACCAGCCCACCGCCCAGCACACGATCCAGCTCGGGAACATGGGTGGGGGTGAACTGCGCAACGGAAGAATCGACCTGGCCAATGGGTGTGGCCGGTTGGGCCACGGAACGAGCCGCCTGGGTGCGGCCGTGATCCTGGGCCGCCCCGGCCTCTTCGACCGTTCCCCAGGACTGGCATTCTCCGCACCGACCCACCCATTTGGCCGTGGTCCAGCCGCATTCTGTGCAGCGGTAGGATACTGAGGATTTGCGGGTCTTGGTGCTCATGCGTTCACAGTAACTTTCCCGTCAGACACGCATAGCAGCGGTGATCTCAATCCGATTGGAGCGCCGGCAGATGATTGATCGCCACCTGGTGGCTGATGCCGGTGGCTTCGATCAGGTCGACCACCATGGGGCGGATCATCAGTACCAGGGCTTCGCCCTCCATGGTGTGCACCCCCATCTCCCGGGGTTCCAGGCGAGCCGCCACGGAGAACAGTTCGTTACGCGCCTGCCGCAAATAGCTCTCACGCGATTGCGGGTGGCTCACCGCCAGGGCATTACCGAGGCTCACCACGGCGTCGGAGAGATCCGCGAGCACCTCGGACAGTGACGACACCGCCTCATCGGCCAGAGTGACCCGATTCAGCACGGAGGCCAATCTGCGTGCCAGGACCCGGGAATTTCGCACGGCCAGGTCGAGATAGTGGATGCAATGGTCCAGCTCTTCGATTTCTTGGCGATGTCGCCGGTGCAGAGGTGAGGCGTGTGAAATTTCCTTGGAGGCTTTCAACCCCGTTCGCACGGAATCCACGAGCGGCTGAGTTTGCCGCCCCCTGACCAGGGCGTGCCAGGCCAACCGGGAATCGTAATCGGACACGGCCCGGGAGCACTCGCTCAGTAACTCGGAATACTCGGTGATGAGTTTGCGGACGTCCTCCCGAGGCTCTCGGCGGGGATCCTCCGGGATGAAGTAGGCCAGGAGCAGTGCGCAGGCGCAACCCACGACGGCGTCCAGGGAGCGGGCGAAGACACCGTCCTGCGATGGCGGGAGCAACACCACCAGCACGGATTGGAGGCCCATCTGCGTGGTGAAAATGGCGCCGTTGTCCAAGAAACGGGCCAGCATGAGTGAGATCAACAGCACCACGGCCGCCTGCCATTCCCCGTGGCCCAGCACGTGGATCAAGAAGTCCCCCACCACGATGCCCAGGGTGCATCCGATGGACACCTCGAGGACCCGTCGGTAGCGTAGACCGCCCTTTGCGTACCCCAGCGAGACCAAAGCGGCAGTGGCCGCGAAGATGGGACCGTGGTGGCCGAGGAGCCGTTCCGCGATCATGTAGGCACCCACGGCGGCCACGGTCATCTGAACGGCTTGAAACAGCCCCCTGAGCATGCGGTTCCAGCCGACCTTGGAACGTCGACTCACCACCGAGGGAACATGAGCAAGCCGGGATCTGGGGTGTTTCGCCTCGCTCGATGCCATAGCACCATCTTAGGCAGCGGCCGCAGGATTCCGACGGCGGTCAGGGACCGTGGGATTTTGCGCACCCATCCTGTGCAATAACTCACACTGACCGGTGAAGCCGCAGGTGGCGCGCGCAATCATGGCACTGACATGTCATCTGTTAACCCCGCGTTCACCTTCGTGGAGATCGCTGTCCATATCCACTGCCTACCGTCACGGGTGTACCGCTACGGATCTTGGGTTCCGTAGGGGAAGTTGCGGCCGGGGTCCGGTCGCATTGCGATCCACCGGCACCGCCGGGACATTCCATGAAGGGGTAACACTGTGAAGGCTTCCTACTTCGGCCGTTCAGCCGCCGTTCTCGCCATTGGCGCCCTCGCCCTGACCGCTTGCGGCTCGGACAACCCGACCGGCACCGAAGGCGGAGACTCCAGCGGCGGCGGGGAGTCCAGCGTCTCCGGCACCCTGACCGGCATTGGCGCATCGTCGCAGCAGGCCGCCATGACGGCGTGGCAGAACGGTTTCCAGTCCGCCAACAGCGGCGCCACCGTCCAGTACTCCCCGGACGGCTCCGGCGCAGGCCGCACCGCCTTCCTGGCGGGTGGGGCCCAGTTCGCCGGCTCCGACGCGTACATGAGCGACGAGGAGAACGAGGAATCCAAGGAGCAGTGCGGACCCGACGGTGCGCTGAACCTGCCCGTGTACATCTCCCCGATCGCTGTGGCCTTCAACCTGCCCGGTGTGGACAGCTTGAAGCTGGACGCCCCCACCATCGCCAAGATTTTCAAGGGCGAGATCAAGACCTGGAACGCTCCCGCGATCGCTGAGCAGAACCCGGATGCGGACCTCCCCGACACTCGCATCACCGTGGTGCACCGCAACGACGACTCGGGCACCACCGAGAACTTCACCGACTATCTCCACGCCGCCGCCCCCGAGGACTGGACCAACGAGGCGAACCAGGCGTGGCCCTCCGAGTACGCCGCCGAGAACGACAAGGGCACCTCCGGCGTGGTGAACACCACCCAGGGCACCGAGGGCACCATCACCTACGCGGATGCCTCCGCCGTGGGTGACCTGGGCACCGTGGAGATCAAGGTGGGCGAGGAATACGTTCCCCACTCCCCGGAAGCAGCGGCCAAGGCCGTTGAGGTCTCCCAACAAGTTGAGGGCCGTGGTGAGCACGACATGGCCATCGAGCTCGACCGTGACACCACCGAAGCCGGTGCCTACCCGCTCGTGCTGATTTCCTACCACGTGGTGTGCTCCCAGTACGATTCTCAGGAGACGGCCGACTTGGTGAAGGCCTTCGAGTCCTACGTGATCTCGGAGGACGGTCAGAAGACGGCCTCCGATTCCGCCGGTTCTGCACCGTTGTCGGAGACCCTGCGCGAGCAGGCCACCGCAGCAGTCGACTCCATCTCGGTCCAGGGCTGACCTGACCACGTGACGCGCACGAGCGGCGTCGGCGCGCACAACGCGTCGACGCCGTCTGCGCGCGAATCGCCCGGGAGCCACTCCTGCTGAGCAGCAATGGTAGGTTGCCCAGGCACCACACATGACCATGATTTGAAGGGACTTTGTACATGTCCACCACAGCGAGCGCACAGAAGCCGGGAACCATGAATTCCTCGGCCGGTCGTGCCGGCGACTCGATTTTCTCAGGGTTGAGTCTCGCAGCGGGCATCTTGATTTTTGCCGTGCTCGCGGCCGTGGCGTTGTTCCTGCTGATGCAGGCGCTGCCCACGTTCGCGGCCCCGGCGGACGAGATCACCGGCGGAGAAGGTTTCTTCACGTACATCTGGCCCCTGGTGCTCGGCACGCTGATCGCAGCGATCATTGCGCTGCTGATCGCCACGCCCATTGGCATCCTGGTGGCCCTGTACATCTCGCACTACGCCCCGGCCAGGATTTCCAAGTCCGTCGGTTACGTGATCGACCTGCTCGCCGCGATTCCTTCCGTGATCTACGGTGCGTGGGGCGCCACGGCGTTGGCCCCGGCCCTGGTGCCGTTCTACAACTGGCTGGCCAACAACCTGGGATTCATTCCGATCTTCGAAGGGCCCGCGTCCCAGACCGGTAAGACCATGTTGACCGCCGGCATTGTGCTGGCCATCATGATCCTGCCCATCATCACTGCGATGTCTCGCGAGATCTTCACCCAGACGCCCAAGCTGCACGAAGAAGCGGCCCTGGCTTTGGGTGCGACTCGCTGGGAAATGATCCGGATGTCGGTGTTGCCCTTCGCCCGCCCCGGCATCATCTCGTCCGTGATGTTGGCCCTTGGTCGTGCCCTGGGCGAAACCATGGCCGTGGCTTTGGTGCTCTCCTCCGGACCCATGATTTCGTCGCTGATCAAGTCCGGTAACCAGACAATCGCGGCGGAAATCGCTTTGAACTTCCCCGAGGCCTACGGTCTGCGGTTGTCCGAGCTGATTGCCGCCGGTCTGGTGCTGTTCCTGATCACCCTGGTGGTGAACATGATCGCTCGCGCCATCATTGCCCGCTACAAGGAATTCTCGGGAGCTAACTGATGACCACGACCACGACCAAGCCCGGTGCCTCTCCCGTGCGCGAGTCCAAGTTGACTCGCGGTCAGCGGCCCAAGTGGCTCATCCCCGCCATCGGTGCGGGGGCTATTGTGGTGGGCGCCGCAATTTCCGCGCTCATCGGCTTCAACATTGCGACCTGGGCCATTTTCGCCGCCCTCGTGTTCCTCATCGCGGGCCCGCTGCTGGTAGGTGCGATCGAGGGATCGCGCGC
This sequence comes from Kocuria sp. cx-455, assembly GCF_014698015.1. Classification (GTDB taxonomy): domain Bacteria; phylum Actinomycetota; class Actinomycetes; order Actinomycetales; family Micrococcaceae; genus Kocuria. Next base: position 19,062 of record NZ_JACXBS010000007.1, on the reverse strand, counting down.
CGGAGCCGACTCGCTCATGACCTTCCTGGTCTACACCGCGTTCATCCTGGCCGTGATCCCGCTTGTCTCGGTGATTTGGACCGTCCTGGCCAACGGCATCCCCGGCCTGACATCCAACCTGTTGTTCACCTCCATGAACGGTGTGACCGGCGCCCAGGACAACTTTGCCGAGGGCCCCGGGGAGGTTGTGGGCGGCGCCTACCACGCCATTGTGGGCACGATCTCCATTACGTTCTGGGCCACGTTGCTGTCGGTGCCGATCGGGTTGTTAACCGCCATCTACCTGGTGGAGTACTCCAACAATGGCTGGCTGGGTAAGGCCATCACGTTCTTCGTGGACGTGATGACCGGTATCCCCTCCATCGTGGCCGGTTTGTTCGCGGCGGCACTGTTCGGCATGATTTTCGGACCGTCCACCCGCACCGGCTTTGTGGCCGCCGTCGCCCTGACCGTGCTCATGATCCCCACGGTCGTGAAGAACACCGAGGAAATGCTGCGCATCGTGCCCAACGAGTTGCGTGAGGCCTCCTACGCCCTGGGCGTGCGCAAATGGCGCACCATTTTGAAGGTGGTCATCCCCACCGCGATCTCCGGTATTGCTTCGGGTGTCACGCTGGCTATTGCCCGCGTGATCGGTGAGACCGCTCCGCTGCTGGTCACGGCGGGCTTCGCAACGGCCATCAACTGGAACTCGTTCTCAGGCTGGATGACCACGCTGCCCACCTACATCTACTACCAGATCTTGACACCGACCTCGCCCACCAACCCCGACCCCTCGCTGCAGCGGGCCTGGGCCGCGGCACTGATCCTGATCGCGATCGTGATGCTGCTCAACCTCCTCGCGCGGCAGATCGCCAAGGCCTTCGCTCCCAAGACGGCCGGCCGCTAAGCACTTATCGAGTCACGAGTTCTAAGGAATCCACACCATGTCGAAACGAATCGACGTTGAAGACCTGAACGTTTACTACGGCGATTTCCTGGCCGTCGAGGACGTCAACATCAACATTGAAGCCCGGTCCGTGACCGCTTTCATCGGACCCTCGGGGTGCGGTAAGTCCACGTTCTTGCGCACGCTCAACCGCATGCACGAGGTGATCCCGGGTGCGTACGCCAAGGGCAAGGTGCTGCTGGACGGTGACGACCTGTACGGCAAGGGCGTGGACCCGGTGACGGTGCGCTCCATGATCGGTATGGTCTTCCAGCGGCCCAACCCGTTCCCCACCATGTCCATCCGTGACAACGTGCTGGCCGGCGTGAAACTCAACAACAAGCGCATCTCGTCCGCGGAGGCGGATGAGCTCGTGGAGTCCTCCCTGCGGGGCGCCAATCTCTGGAACGAGGTCAAGGATCGTCTGGGCAAGCCCGGTTCGGGGCTGTCCGGTGGTCAGCAGCAGCGCTTGTGCATTGCCCGCGCCATTGCCGTGAAGCCGGACGTGATTCTCATGGATGAGCCCTGCTCCGCCCTGGACCCGATTTCCACCCTGGCCATCGAGGATCTCATCAACGAGCTCAAGGCCGATTACACCGTGGTGATCGTGACCCACAACATGCAGCAGGCATCGCGTGTGTCCGATCGCACCGCGTTCTTCAATATCGAGGGCACCGGCAAGCCGGGCAAGCTCATTGAGTACGCGCCCACCACGGAGATCTTCAACAACCCGCAGAAGAAGGACACCGAGGATTACGTGTCCGGCCGTTTCGGCTGATCCGGTGCGTCCCTGACGCTTCTCACAAGACGACGACGTCGCGCGCACCCGAGCGCGCGGCGCCGTCGTGTTGTCATGCCCCGAGCTGGAGCAGAGGTGATGCGGCGAGGAAGAGGGTACCGGCGATCACGGCGCAGACGGGAATCGTCACCGCCCACGTGACCAGAACCTGAACCAGGGTGCGGTGGTAAACGGTTCGGAACCGTTGAAGCGTCCCTGCCCCCAGAATGGCGGCGGTGCTGGTCTGGGACATGGACATGGGGAACAGGGTCAGGAAGCCGCCGATGAACAACAAGGAGCCGGCGACCGTCTGAGCCACCGCGCCTCGCAACGGATCCAGGTTCACCACTCGTGAGGACAGGGTGTAGGCGATGCGCCAGCCACCCCCCAGCGTTCCCGCGCCCAGGCACAGGCCCACGAGCACCGGAATCCACCACGGGATGTGCGAAATGGGAATGAACATCCCATAACACATGAGCAGGACAACGAACACCCAGATGGCACGCCGGCCGTGTTGGATGCCATGGCCGAAGTGGATGGCTGCCGCGCCGGTGGCCTGAACAACGGCAGATCGGCGTTTGACGACGCCCGGGGCTTCATGTCGGGCGAGGTAGACGGCCACGAAGACCAGTACCTGCGCAAGGATGAACGCGATGGCCGGGGCCACGATGATGGGCAGCGCCAATTGCCAGAGTGTGCTGGCATGCACGGCGAGATCGGGGGCCAGGCCCACCGCGTAGGCACCCACGAGCGAGCCGATGATGCCCCCGCTCATGGCCGCCGTGGACGAGGCGGGCATGGCCCACCACCACGTGAGAAGGTTCCACGCCACGGCCGTGACCAGGGTGCAGATGATGACCACGGTTCCCACGGTGCTGATGGGAACGGGGATGTCGAACGGGATGAGCTGCGTGAGGACGAGCCCCACGGTGAGGGCGCCGAGCACGTTGAACACGGCACCCATTGCCACGGCCACGCGCGGGGTGAGGGCATTGAAGCGGATGGGTAGCGCGTTGGCATTGGAGGCGTCATGAAACCCGTTGACCACGGTGAAGGCGATGGCCAGGATGAACCCGATGGTCAGCAGGAGCTCAGCCATGGGATATCAGGATTCCGAGACGAGCACTCGGCCGACCTCGGCGGAGACTTGACCCAGAGCACGCGAAGCGTCCAGTAGTCTGCCCGCGGCGTCCATGCGACGGATGGCGTGGGGTGCCTTGTGTTTGTCCAGCAGGGACGCGCGATAGTTTCGGTGGGTTCGCTCCGACTGGCGGGACAGCCGCATCATTTCGAACCAGTAGTCGTCCAACTCGTCCAGGGTGGCCAACCGGCCCATGGCCTTGGTGGTCATTTCGGACATCAACCGGATGACGTTCAACTGTTCGGTGGCGTGAGACGTGGGGCGGTCGATCTGGTACAACTGCTGGGTTTCGGCACACGCGACGAGGGCCTCCACGGATTTCAGGACCCACTGGCCCAGGATGTACAGGTCCTGGCGGGGGATGGGAACCACGTAAGAAGAGCGCGTAGTAGTCATCAGGGAGAAATACAGGTTGCTGCACTCGTCCTCGGTGTCCAGCAGGGCCTGCAGGGTTTCACCGGTGTGGTCGTGGGCGGCGCTGAGGTGTTCGGCCAAGAGGTCCACGGAGGTGGTGACGCACCGGGACATGTGAACCAGGAGCTCAATTACCTGTTCGTCCTCCGGGAAGATCCGAAAGGCCATACCCCGCCCGTCCTTAGATGTAATCCGCGTGAATTTTCGACCTCACTGTACCCGCCTCAGGTAAACGCAATGGCCGCACGATGACTTGCTCGCCCAAGCAGGGGGAATGACAAGGATTGGGGGATTGAAAGGGGTGCCGGACCGGGAGCGCCTCTCGGCGGAAGGCCGCTCGTAGCGGCTAAATGATGGAGCCCGGGGCTGCCACGGCCCGACACCTGTTCACCATGCTAAACCCTGTGCGGGGGGCTAATCCAATACCCCGGCGCGCCAGGCCTTGGCTGCGGCGTCGAGCTCGTTCGCGGTTCGGGAGAGTCTGGGGATGCGGTGATCGGCGCGCCGCACGGTCAAGCTGGGGATGTCCTGCGTGCGTTGCTGGCCCAGTGCAATCACGCGACAGAACGCCGCAAAACGTTCCAGGGCTACGTCGAACTCGCCGTTGAACGCACCCGACAGGATGGTGTCCGCGACCCGGCAGATCTCCTCGGCACCGGGCGGATCGGCCACACCCGCGACCACGTTGGAGACCTGCGCCGTGCCCTTGCCCGCCGCGAACCAGCGGCCCATCCGATGGGGGTCCGTGCGGGCCGCCGCGCGCAGGGCGTACAACCGCCACAGGGCGCCGGGCAGCGAGACGGCGGGTGCTTGGGCCCAGAGCTCGGCTATGCCCTCCAGACCTTGCTCGTCCGTGAGCTGGACCAGCCGCTGGTGCACCTCGGGGTCGTCCGCCTCGCGGCCGCGGGACACGAGCGCGTGGGCCGCCAAGTGGGCTGCTTCGGAAACGCGCGCGGGATCAATCCCGCCCTCGTGGGCGTCGAACTGCTCCGGTGAGAATTTCACGGGCGAATGGTGCTGGCGCGGTTCGTTCATGAGCCCAGCCTACGCGCGTGATCAGTCCGTGGTGTGGGTTTCCCCGGCCTGCTGACGCCAGCGTTCCTCGATGCGGCGCATGGCGTGCGCCGAGACGGCACGCCACCACCGCAGGGCCAGATCCGGGTGGGATTTCTCGATCTCGTCCACGGCCTCCGGTGGCAACCGGCGGGCCGTCACGTCCGTGAGCGTGGTGAAACTGACCATGTGCCGGGAGTCCGTTCCCAGGGCCACCTCACCAAAGCTCATGCCGGGGCCCACGACCTCCAATTCCACTCGCTCCCCGGTGGGGGAGCGGCGAGTGATTTCCACATTGCCCGAAATCACCATGTACACACCCTCAAACCGTTGCCCGGCTCGCAGCACCGTGGTTCGGGCGGGCCACTCCACGCGCACGGTCTTGGAACGAATTTCTTCGACGTCCGCCTCGGACAGCGAGCTGAGCAGGTCCGAGCGGGTCGAATGCACCTTGTCCGGCATGCATTCGGGGCCGCCGAACTTGTCCAGGATTTGATCCTCCGCCCACGTCAGGGCTTCGGCGCGCGTGGGGAACACGGTAACGGGGTGCTCCAGGTCCTGCGTATGTTCTGAGCCCTTCTCAGCAATGATGCTCAGGTGGCGCCCGACCTGTTCCAGCTGTTCCGATGTGCGGCCCAACAGCGGCATCACGTACCGGGCCAGATCGTCCACCGGCCTGATGTCCACCAGCACGTAGGCGCATTCACGCGCGGCCTCACGAATCGTGCGGATCGCAGTTTCCGCGCCGGCGAAACGTAGGTCCCCCTGCAATTCGATGATCCGCACATCTTCGCCGTGTTCCTCAAGCACCTCGGTGGCGGCCTCGTTGCGGCGCATCAACGACGGCGCCTCGGACAGGTAGTACTCGGAACGCACGGTCGAGTGGCCGTTGCGTTCCGTTCGGGCGAAGTGCAGGTCAAGATCCTCGGTCAGGCGTTCGCATGCTGCCACGCCACGCACCGAATTGCCGTGTTGATCCAGCGGAGGAGAGAAGACCGCCACGGCCAGCTGACCGGGAAGGACCGCTAGGATACCGCCGGACACACCGGATTTGGCCGGCAGCCCCACCTGCAGGGCCCAGCGCCCGGCATCGTCGTACATGCCGCACGTGTTCATGACGGAGAGGACGTCCGAGATCACCCGGGTGCCCAGTACACGTTCACCGGTCAGGGGATTGCTGCCCCCCGCGGCGAGCGTGGCACCCATGCGTGCCAGATCCACGCAATTGAGCATTACCGAGCACTGCGCGAAGTAGTCCTCGAGCGCGTCCGTGGGATCACCTTCGATAATGCCGCGGGATGCCAACAACCACCCGAGGGCGCGATTGCGATCACCCGCGCGGTGTTCTTGAGCCTGAATGGTCTTGTTGTAGCGCAGCTGCCGCCCGGCCAAACGGGAATACAGGCGCAGAATGCGATCCCGGCGCGTGCCGTGGGCGGTGTTCTTGACCAGTGACGTGGCCGCGATCGCACCCGCGTTGATCATGGGGTTGGCGGGGCGGCCCGTTGCGGGCTGCAGGGAGATCTCGTTGAACGCGTCACCGCTGGGCTCCACGTCGATCTTCTCGAAAACGCCGTCCATGCCCCGGTCCACCAGCGCTTGCGCGTAGGTGAATGCCTTGGAAATGGACTGGATGCAGAAATCCTGTTTGGAATCACCGGCCTGATAGATGGCACCGTCCACGGTGGCCACGGCAATGCCTAGAAGGTCCGGATCGGTATGGGCGAGAGCCGGAATCGAGTCGTTGATGGCGCCACCACGGACCTCGCGCAGGTCCTCCATCACCCGTTGCAGGTACTCGGTGATGACGGAAGGGCCCAACTTGGTCTTGGAGACGGTGCTCATGAAGTGCGTACCTCTTGCGGGACCACGGGTGACCCGGACAGCACACGGAGCACCACAGACGAACAAATGGATTGGGTCGACAAAATCCCCACCAGCACCGCCGGCTGCAGCATGGCCGCCTGAGCGGGGATGCGCCCCCACCAAGGTTCCCATACATGCGCCGGATAACGTGAGCGAACCGGTAGCCGGCGTCTGGTCGATGTGGGCCGGCACGCATGACGGCGGGCAATGCGGTGGCGCCGAAAGTGGAAAAGTGCTGTGCCTGCGGTAGAGTAGCGGTGCTCCGTTCCCGGTTCGCCGTTGCGGGGCACGCGCCTTTAGCTCAGTTGGTAGAGCAGTGGACTTTTAATCCATGGGTCGTGGGTTCGAGCCCCACAGGGCGCACCTCCTGCGCAAGGCCCGAACCTGTACCGTGGTGTGTTCATCGGTTGAGGTTCGGGCCTTTCTCATGCCCGGCGCCGCTCAGTCCAGGGCACTCACCAGCGCGGGGAGTGCCTGGCCGGCCGGGGCGCGCCAGACGTGATCGACGCTGCCCGACACCTTCGAGACCCGGGGATTGATTTCAACCACGGGCACACCGCGCGCACCGGCGAAGTCCGGGATGCTCGCGGCGGGGTGCACCAGGCCCGAGGTTCCCACGACGAGCACCAGGTCCGCTTCTTGCGCGGCTTCGACCGAGTCCTGGAACGCCCTCTCGGGCAGGGTCTCGCCAAACCACACGACACCGGGGCGGACCGGCCCACCACACTGATGGCATCCGGGCGGGTCGAGCCGAGCCACGGGCTCCGTAATGGGCGGATAATCGACGTCGGCGGGCGCGCCGCAGCTCGCGCAGTGCAGGGCGAAGAGGTTGCCGTGGACGTGGGCGAGAACCCCAGCGCCCGCCCGTTCGTGCAGGTCATCGACATTCTGGGTGGAGATCCACAGATCGATTCCGGGGCGAGCCTGCCATTGCGCAAGCGCCACGTGACCGGGGTGCGGGTCGGCCCGGCGCACGAGGGATGCGCGCCACGTGTACCAGGCCCAGCACTGGGCCGGGTCGTCCTCCCAGGCCTCCGGGGTGGCGAGCTCCGCCGGGTCAAAACGCTCCCACAGTCCGGTCTGGGCGTCGCGAAAGGTCGGGACACCGGATTCGGCGGACATCCCCGCCCCGGTCAAAACCGTCACCCGCCGGGCCGAGCGTGCGAGGTCGAGGATCTCTGTGGGCACTCGATCGGAGGCAGACATGTTCCTCACGCTAGATCATGACTTCCTAGCTACCCCCGCAGCAACGCCTAATTCTCCCGGTGCGCCATGATGGGTACATGCCACCGTCCGCAGCGTCACCACCACGCAACATGTCACAGCGCGTGGAGCGGAACGTGGCTCGGCTGGAATCGCCGGACCGGATCCCCGGCATCGATCTGGCCCGGGGCTTGGCAATCCTGGGCATGTACGTGGCCCATCTGACCGTGGTCACGCCCCTGGAATGGTCGCAACCCGAGACCTGGCTCGGGGTGGTCGAGGGCAGGTCCGCCATTTTGTTCGCAACCCTCGCCGGTGTGTCCTTGGGTCTCATGGGCTCCGGGATTCGAGCGCGAGCCGGCGAACACAGCGCGGCACGCGCCCCACGCCGCGCCATCACGATCCGCGCGCTACTCATCTGGACCCTCGGGCTACTTCTGCTCAGTCTTGACGCGCCCGTGTTCGTGGTGTTGCCGGCCTACGGCCTCCTCTTGGTGATCGGCGGGTTCATGGTCTCGTGGTCCGGGCGGGCGCTCGTCCTCACAGCGGCGCTCGCGGCCACTGTTGTGCCCTTCGTGGTCACGCTGATCGACAGCGGGGGCCCGCCCGAACGAGGAAGTGCCGCGGACTTCGTTTCCGACGTGCTCGGGTGGAATTACCCCTTTGTGCTGTGGCTGGCGTTCGTGGCCGCGGGGATCATTGCGGGGCGGTTGATCCGGCGCGGAATCGGCCCCACGGTGTTGCTGCTCGTGTCCGGGGTGGCACTCTCCGTGCTCGGTTACGCGGTGTTCGGCCCTGTGGGTAATCACGTGATTGCTCGTCACGGGTCGGATCTCCAGACCGGATCGATTCTCTGGGCGCTGTCGGTCTTTCGCGACGACCCCCACTCGAACGGGGTGGGGGAGGCGTTCGGCTCGGGAGGATTCGCGCTCGCAATCCTCGCCTTGTCCGTTCTTGTGGCGACGACGTCGCTGCGCTGGCTTCTGTGGCCGGTTCGGGTAATCGGGTCCATGCCTTTGACGGCATACACGGCGCACCTGCTCGTGTGGGGCATCTGGATCATGGTCACACCGGGAGTGGGCTCCGACATCGACCGGTTGCAAGGATTTCTGGCGCTCGATCCGTTCTGGCCGATCACCCTGGGAGTCACGACGGGCTGTATGGCCTGGGCATTGATATGGGGGAAGGGCCCCATGGAGCAGCTCGTTCATGCGGTATCGGCTGAGGCGGGGTAGCCCGGCCGGCCGGTAGATGGCATCCGTCCCGAGCTGGGCGAGGGACGCGGACTATAGGGTCGCGACGGCGCGAGCCAACCGGGCGTCGGAGTCGTACAGCGCCGCGACGTCAAAGGTGGACGCCGTGCTCATGATCTCGTCCGCCCCGGTGCGCTCCAGCAGGTCGCTGACCTGGCTCAGAACCTTGTCCTCCGTACCCGCGATGACGGCTGCCAGTGCCTGGGAGACGTAGCGATCTCGCCGCCCCGTGCGCTGCGCGGGGAGCGACGTTGTCGGCTGGAGCGGCGGGAAGGACCCGGTGAGGCGGGATTGAGCCATGGCCCAGGCCTCCGGCACAGCGAGGTCGCGAGCTTCCGAGGCGGAGTCGGCCACGAAGAGTTCCGCGGAGACGATCAGATACGGTTCGGCCTGCTGGGAGCTGGGGCGGAACTCGGAGCGGTACGCGTCGAAGGCCTCCGGGCCAGACGTGAGCAACGGCCCACCGACCACCGCCGGAAGGCCCAGCTCTGCTGCGATTTGCAGCCCGGTACCGGTACCCAGCACGAAAAGCGGGATGCGGCCGGTATCGGCCGGGCGGATCGTGACGTTGCCCGCTCCTGTCAGATACTCGCGGACGTCATCGATGGCCGCCGCGAATTCTCGCGGCCGGGCCTGCAACGCGCCGAGCGCTTCGCGCACCGGTTTGGTGAAGCCCAGGGAGCGCCCCAGACCCAGGTCGAAACGCTCGCCGTGCAGGGCCGTGAGCACCGCGAATTCCTCGGCGACCACGATGGGGCGGTGATTGGGCAACATTACTCCGCCGGACCCCACACGAATCGTGTTGGTGGCGGCGGCAACCGCCTGGGCGAGCAAGGCCGGGGTTCCCGAGGCCACCCCGGGAACCCCGTGGTGTTCGGACACCCAGAACCGGTGAAACCCGACTTCCTCTGCGCGTCGGGCGCGTTCCACCGTTTGGTGCAAAGCGGCGGAATCGGTGTGGCCCTGGCGGGTGCGGGATCGGTCGAGGAGCGAAAGTGGAATACCCATCACTGACAGAACACGGCCGCGCGGTCACTCATTCCGGGGGCACTGCATGGTGGTCATGACCGCAGCGTAATGGAGTCCAGTGCCACCTGAGCCTCCTTGGTGAGGTTCTCGGGAAGGGGCGCGCTCTTGACCGAGTCTCCCGCCAGCTGTTGACCCTCGGGGCTGACCACGTAGTGCCCGAAGGTCTTGACCAGTTCCAAGGTTTCGGGGTCGCTGTAGCTCGTGCAGAACACATGGTACGAGGCCAGGACCACGGGGTAGGCGCCTTGCACGTCAGGGGTGCGGTCGATGTCCAGTGCGATGTCGTGTTCACCGGTTCCTTCCACCCGAGAAGAGGCTCCCACGGCCGCAGCCGCGGTTTCGGCGGTCACGGGCACGTACTCGTCGCCCACCTTCACCCTGGCTTTGCCCAGGGAATCTCCCACGAGGGAGTCGTCCGCGTACGTGATGGCGCCCTCGGTCTGGTTCGTCACGGTGACCACGCCGTTGTTGCCCTGGGCGCGCTCGCTGGGAAGGGCGTTGGGCCAGCCACCGTCATGCTCGTCGGTCCATATCTCGGGTGCGGTGGCCTCAAGGTAGTCGGTGAAATTCTCCGTGGTCCCGGAGTCATCGGCGCGGGCGACCGGGGTGATCGTGCCGTCAGGCAGGTTCACATCCGGGTTCTGGTCTGCAATGGCAGGGTCATTCCACCGTGTGATGTCGTGTCGGAAGATCTTGGCGATCGTGGGCGCGTCCAAGTTCAATTCCTTGATGCCCGGCAGGTTGAAGGCCACGCTGATGGGGGAGATGTAGACGGGAATGTTGATGGCCCCGCCCGGACCGCAGGTGTCCGTGACTTCGGTCTGCTCGTCCTCGTCCAAGTACGCGTCCGAACCCGCGAAGTCCGTGCCACCGCCCACGAGTGCGGAGCGACCCGCGCCTGAACCGGCTGACAGGTATTGCACCTTGGCGTTGGGGTACGTGGATTCGAATCCGGTCCGCCACGTCTGCATGGCCGCGTTCTGGGCCGATGAGCCGATACCCGTGAGGGTGCCCGACAGCGAGGTGTCGCCCTGTTCGGCGGCCCTGCGTTGTTCCTCACCCAAGGGGTAGTCGGAACCGCAACCGGTCAGTACCATTCCGGCGGCCAGGGCCAGCGCTCCGAGTTTGGTGTAACTCATTGTCTTTCGAGGGGCACCTGTTCGGCTCATGTTCATCTCCGCGACATGTTGAGGGCAGAAGACCATGGTAAACACGCAGGCGTCCAAGTCGCGCATCCCGGGCCCGTCTGCACGGGAGGCTCACCCCTGCGTCGGATTCCCCGGACGGATCGGAGAAGTGACTTTCCATGTGGGTAGCTTGGGGGACGAAGCACAAGTTGACGTGTCCCCTCTTTACGCCACGGCGCACCCGGGTCCAGTAGGTGACACGTCCCCTATGGGTCTCGAAACCACGTTTGGCTAGTGCAAACGGGAACCCCAGGGTTGAGGACAGCCCGTGTGATGCGGTTCGAATAGTGCTGGCAACGGAGCGGAACTCATGCTTACATACTGTTGTTACTTCAAGTACCGGGGAGCAACCAATGTTTTGGCCAGGGGGGCCAAAACCTGTCCTGTCGGGTACGGTGAACGCGTTGAAACGCTGGGGGGCGTGAAAGCGCAATTACTCACCGTGAAGTAATGAACGGAAGTCATTGCGGGGGCTTTGGCTTCACCAGCGGATTGATCCGCACCGGCTCTGCCGGTGGACGCGTCCGCCGGGCTCGTGTTTCTTCGGGGGAAAAAACATGAGCGCGGCGGGCGCCTTCCACTTTAACGGTCCGTGACCTCCCTCCAGCGGTCTCCAGCCACTCACGCCCCCCTTGCTTATGCGTGTCTGATTGCGCTGAGACACTTTCGGCATGAACCAGGCATCGGAGACAATCGACCGTCAGCTGTACGAGCAGGCCGTGACTTACCTGCGTGCGCTCACCAACAACCCGGCAGCAGACTTCCACCCCGGGCAGTTCGATGCCATTTCCGCACTGGTTCGGGAGCACCGTCGCGCCCTGGTGGTCCAGCGCACCGGCTGGGGCAAGTCCGCGGTCTACTTCATCTCCGCGCTGTTACTGCGAGCACAGGGGTACGGGCCCACACTCATCATTTCCCCGCTGCTGGCCCTCATGCGTGACCAAGTGGCGGCGGCGGCCCGAGCAGGAGTCCAGGCGGCGGCCATTTCCTCGGCCAACCCCACGGAATGGGGGGAGGTCACCGCCGCACTGGAACGGGGGGAACTCGATGTCCTGCTGGTCTCGCCCGAGCGCTTGAACAACCCTAAGTTCCGGGACGAGCAGCTCGCACAGCTGGTGGACCGGCTCGGCCTTCTGGTCGTGGACGAGGCCCACTGCATTTCTGACTGGGGACATGATTTCCGTCCGGATTATCGCCGGATCAAAGACCTGCTGGGACGCCTTCCCGATTCGGTGGCCGTCCTGGCCACCACAGCCACGGCCAATGAGCGAGTCATTGAGGATGTCCGAGAACAACTGGGCGTGGGAGTTGGAGATCACCGCGAAGTGTTCACACTCCGAGGGCCGCTGTCGCGGGCGTCGCTGCGGTTGGGTGTCCTGCGTCTGCCCTCCACGGCCACCAGGTTGGCGTGGCTGATCGAGCACTTGGACGAGCTGCCGGGGAGCGGCATCATTTATGCGCTGACCATCAGTGCCGCGGAGGACACGGCGCGGGCGCTCACGGACGCCGGGCACGCGGCGGTGGCCTACACGGGCCGTACTGATGCGGCGGAGCGTGAAGAACTCGAAGCCGCCCTGAAAGACAACACCGTGAAGGCGCTCGTGGCCACGTCGGCGTTGGGCATGGGGTTCGACAAACCGGACCTGGGGTTCGTGGTCCACCTCGGTGCGCCGTCCTCACCGGTGGCTTACTACCAGCAAGTGGGCCGTGCCGGCCGCGCGACCGACAGCGCCGATGTCCTGCTACTGCCCGGTGCCGAGGACCGCGAGATCTGGGAATATTTTGCCACCGCGTCCATGCCCACGGAGGAGAAATCCGGGGCAGTGCTGACGGCGCTGGCCGAGCACGGGGGGCCCCTCTCGGTCGCGGCCCTGGAAACCAGGGTGAACATCAAACGCACGCCCTTGGAGCTGTTGTTGAAGGTGCTCGCAGTGGATGGCGCCGTGGAACGTGTCTCGGGTGGTTGGCAGTCCACGGGCAAGCCGTGGGAGTACGACGCCCCTCGGTACGACCGGGTTCGCCGCGCTCGCATTGCCGAGCAGCAGGCCATGATGGACTATCAGTTCACCACTGAGTGCCGCATGCAGTTCCTGGCCGAGCAATTGGATGACCGAACGGCCCAACCGTGCGGTCGCTGCGATGTGTGCGCCGGCGCGTGGTACGCCACCACAGTGCACAAGGAGGCCTCCGCGGCTGCGGACAGCGCCCTGCATCGAGCGGGTGCGCCCCTGGAGCCCCGCGCCCAATGGCCCACCGGCATGGACCGGCTCGGCATCCAGGTCAAGGGCAAGATTCCCGAGGACGAACGGGCGGACCGGGGTAGATCTCTGGCTCGTCTCACCGACTTGGGATGGGGACAACGATTGCGGGAGATTTTCCGCACCGATGACAACGGTCAGCCCGTCGACACCACCGTCGACTCCTCCCTGGGGCGTGCGTGTATCGGTGTTCTCGCCCAGTGGGACTGGTCGACTCGCCCCACCGGCGTGGTGGCCATGCCGTCATTGTCTCGGCCCGAGTTGGTGTCCTCCCTGGCACAGGGGCTCGCCGCGGCGGGGCACCTGCCCTTCCTCGGAACCCTGCGGCTCAACCAGGATGTTCCGCGCGGAAGCCACGGCGGAAACAGTGCCTACCGACTCGCGGAAGTATGGGACCGGCTCTCCGTTCCACCCGAGATCGCGCAGGCCCTGCGGGAACAACCGCAGCCATCGATCCTGTTGGTGGATGACCTGGTGGATAGCCGCTGGACTCTTACCGTTGCCGCGCGTGAGCTGCGCTTGGCGGGCGCCACCAATGTTCTGCCGTTCGCTCTGGCAGCCCAGGGCTGACCGGAAACGTGACTGCACCAACGTGACCCGAGGGGTAGCCACTAAGCGCTGTCTCAGAGGATTCCATTAGTCTCGTGACATGCACGAATCATCTGGCCCGCCCGTGGTCGACGTCGTCATTCCCGTTCACTCCCCAGACCGCCCGCTGGGACGGGCCGTGGACTCGGCCATTGCCGCCACGCGGGGAATGCGCCCCGCGGACTGCGGGATCCTGGTGGTCGCGCATCACCTATCCGCACGGCAGGTTGAGTCCATGCTCTCGGACGAGCAGCTGGCGCGAGTGACCATCATCGAGTGCTCGGACCCGGGAACTACACCCGCAGGTCCGCGCAACACCGCTCTGGAACGGACCACCGCGGCCTTCATTAGTTTCCTCGACAGCGACGACACCCTGGACCCCGGGGCCGTGGATCGGTGGTTGTCGATTGCTCAGACCCGTGGCAGCGACTGGGTGCTGCCGTTCCAGCACCACTCCGATGGGCGAGCGGACATGACTCCCATCACCCGCCCGTGGCGCAGCTCCAATCTCTCCGCGGTGGCGGACCGGTTGTTCTATCGAAGCTCAGCTTTTGGGCTCATCCGTGTGGCCACGGCCAGAGCGGCGGGCGCCCGGTTCGATACCGGCGTGATCACGGCCGAGGAACAAGCGTTCATTCTTCGGCTCCACACGCACGCCCGGCGCATTGATTACGCCCGGGGTATCCCCGGACTGCTCGTCCACGCGGACGCGACGGATCGGGTGTCCCGGGTTCCCATTCCCGTGCTCGACCAAGCCCGGCCCGCTCTCCGCCTCAGCGAAGCGCAGTGGTTCGCTCAGGCTCCGCCCGCCCTGCAAGCGGGGTTCTACCTGAAATTCATCCGGGTCAACATTTTTCCCTCCATCGAGTTGCATGTGAAAAATGGGTCGTGGGATCGCTCACAGGCGCAATCGACGTACGACTCGATTCAGTCCCTGCTGCGTGCCGCTCCGCTGAGCAAAAACCAGCTATCACGGGCCGACTCGCGCGTGATCGAGCTGCTGAGCAATCCCGAGACGGAACCGGCGCGGTTGGCGCAGGCCCTGGCCGCACGACGTCGTTTTGCCTCACCTGCGGCATTGGCGACCCCGCGACTGTCGTGGTTGCTCGCGAGGAACGCCCCACTGCGGATCAGCGCGGCGGGAGCAATTCAGATTCTGCGTCACAAGTGGGGCCGGCGGCGCGGTTCGGCGGCGGGTTGAAGTCCGCCCCCGGGCAGTCGGGCCGCTAGTTCTTGCGCAAGCGTCCCGCAACCATGCGGATGCGGGGTGCCAGATCGCCCCAAGAAATCAAGGCCCACGCGGCGCAGAACGCCAAGGTGAGAACACCGGTCACCCACAACTCAGAGTGACGCAGGCCGAAGAACAGGCAGCCCAGAATCAGGGCGTACCCGGCCACGATTCGGGTGAGTAGGCCGCCCCAGCGCATTCGGTCATGAACCCAGACCACGATCATGGGCGCCAGAGCGCTGATGAAACAGGCCACCGTGTAGCCAATGGCAGACGCCATGACTCCCATGGTGGGTCCCAGCCACAGGATCGTGCCCACGCCGAGCAACATGCCCACCCCGTTGCACAACGCAAGGACCCTGACACCCCACGACTCGCCGCCGTTGAGACGGGAATTGGCGGCGTTGAAACTTGTGGCCGAGACGGCGAAGAACAGGATGATCAGCAGCGGCACCGATCCCGCGAATTCATCGATCCGAGCGCCGTACAACACGTGAATGAGGGGCTCGGCCCAAATGATGCCCACACCGAAAACGGGGAGGAACACCAGGACCATCACCCGCATGATGGAATCCAGCTGCCGTTTCATGTTCGCGTGGTCGCCCGCCGTGAACATGCGCGCCACGGAGGGGGCGAGCGCGACCAACATGGACGAGGAGAGCATGCTCGCGGGAGTTGCAATGGCCACGGCCGCGGAATACTGACCCACGGCAGCCAGGGTGTCGAAGCGGTGCCCGAGCAGCAAGGACAACTGCAGCAACCCCGCGGCCGTGATGATGTTGATGGACGCCCAGAGGGTGAACATCAGAATTTCTTTCTTGAGGGCCGACGGCAGCTTGCTTCCGCCCTTGCGAGGCCAGGACGGGATGGCGTACATCAAATACCCGACGCTCAAGGGAAGGAGCAACAGCGGTGTGAGTTCCCCCAGGAGAACAATGACCAACAGCGTGAGGGTCGCGAAGGAACTGATGCAGTCCCAGGCCGTGGTCGTGACGAACTGGTTGTTCCCGGTTCTGACACCGCGCACAAAGTTGTAGGCGGACAACGAGATGACCAGCAGGCCCGTGGACAACGCGTAACTCAGGGGGAGGCCCAGCGCGAAGACAGACAGCACAACCGCGGTGGCGGACAACGCGGCCATGCCGATCGCTGCGCTCCGCGAGGCGTACAGGCTCACGGATAATTGTTCGTCCGAGTTTCCCCGGCCGCGTGCCATGGCAATGAATTTGGACGCCGCATTGCCCGAGGCCTGGGGCCACAGCAGGACCAGGAACAGCGCCAGGGAAATAGCGGTATTGACCTGGCCCAGGATTTCGTTGCCCAGGAGGTTGCCGATCAGCAAGGTGTAGCCGAAACGCGACAGGCCTTGGACGAATACGGCGATGACGGTCAGGGCGAACGAGGACCCGATGGGGTTGTCCTTGTTCTCGTGGTTGGGGGGCGGGAAGAGAATTCCACGCCAGCGCCCTGGAGCGCCCGGAGTAGCAGCCGGAGTGGTCATTGGGTGAATACTAGCCAGAGATCTTGGATGTAAGGGTCGAGCGGTCGGTGATCAGACGGTAAATCGTGTCGAACGTCGCTCCCACGGCCTGCCGGGAGAATCGCTCGCGGACCGTGTCGGCGATGCGGTCCGGTGAAACCGCGTGGAATCGGTCCCAGGCCAGGAGCACGGCATCGGCCAGGTCGTCGGGTTCCCAGCTGTCTGTCAGTACGGAGTTCTGGTCGGTGCAGTAGTCGTCGAAACCGCCACTGAGCGGCACCGCGGCGGGACGGCCAGCGGCCTGGGCCTCGGCCACCGCCGTGAAGAAGTTCTCTTGCTTGCTGGGCAGGAAGAACACATGCGCCCGCGACAGATGCTCTGTCACTTCCGAAGGGCCAATGGGGCCGGTGAAGACCACACGATCGCCAATACCGAGTTCTTCGGCGCACTTCTGCGCAGCGGCCATCAGCGGGCCTTTACCCACGAGCGTGTATTGCACATCCGTTCCGCGCTGCACCAGGCGGGCTACGGTTTCCAGCGCGAGCAACGGCTGTTTCCGGTCAACGAGGGCTCCCACGCCCACGAGCCGCAGGGGAGGCGCGGACGGGAACGGTTGAATTGGGTTCGGGTTCTGCACCACGCAGGGAACCACGTGCGTGGCGCCCGGGCGCGAAAACTTGGCCATCTCGTCAGCGAGTTCCCTTGTCACACCGGTGACTGCGTGGGGCAATCGCAAGACATAGCGCAGCCAGGACACACTCCGCCACAGCGTTCCCACACTCGCGGGATTGACCACGCCGTTCCAGTGTTCGGTGTGGGCCCAGGGCACCCTACGGAATAACCACGCGGGTGCCGCGAAGAGGGCCGCCGAAAACGCCATGGTGTGGAGTACGTCAGCACCCTGTAATCCGCGTGAGATCAAGCGGGCTACTCGGACAAAACTCAGCGGATTCGTCACATCCAGCCACACTCGAGTGACCGGGACACCCTTGTAGAATTCTTGGACGGAGGGGCGGGATTCTCGACCGATGTTGATGTGCACCACGGAGACGAGGTGACCAGCCTCCTGAAGCGCCCAGCAGTGCTCCAGGACAAACGGTGTCCGGCTCGGAATGTCCGTATCCGGAAACCAAGCAGTGACCACAAGTGAGCGCATGAGGTGGCACCTTCCAGCGGTATCGGCGGCACGGGGTCAGCGACGCATGGTCGGACCCGCGGTGTGACTGATCAATGAGGTAACCGGGATCGGGATGGATCGGATCCTGCGAGAACCGGCCTCAAATTACCATAGCCATTGTTCCTGACCCCGTGCGTTTTGACCCCGGCTCCGCCTGGCGGATAAGCTGACCATCGTTGTTTTTATGTCCGGTGTACCCACCGGTGATAACGCAACGTGGAGACGTGCCAGAGCGGCCGAATGGACTTCACTGCTAATGAAGGGTCCGGATTAAACCGGACCGGGGGTTCAAATCCCCCCGTCTCCGCCCTTTGTCCTGAGTCGGGTCATCGTTGACAGATGAGTCGGTAGATGGATGACAGAAGGGTTCTGGAACTTTATGGTTCCGGGGCCCTTTTGTCGTGTCTGGGGTCGGGGGTTCACTGGCAGCGGCGTTGTGGAGGTGCTGAGACAGTCGTTCTCAAGTTCCGTCATTTGAGCTGATGTCTCCTGTGCAGGGCATTCATGCGTGGGTGCTGCAACTGCTGGAGGGACCGTGCCAGCCGGTTCAGATCGTGGACGTCGTAGCGGGTGAGCAGGGTGTAGACCCATTGCCGGCAGAGCCCGTAGCGGGTGGCGGCCTGGGCGATGGTGAGGTGCTGATCGCGCACGGATCGGACGATGACTAGATGACGTGTTGTGCTTCCCATCCACCATCGTCACCGGCCGGGGCTGTTCACGATGTCGCGACTCACCGGTCAACGATCACGGGGTGGTTGCCAGCGTCAACACTGTCAACGATGTCCTGACTCTAGACACCCCCGTCTCCGCCCACCTGACTAGGCAAAATGCCGCCCCAGTTCCCCGGGGCGGCATTTTAGTTGACGTGCACCCTACGATTCAGGCCATGGCCAGCATCCGAGAGCGTTCACGCAAGGACGGCACGATCGTCTGTGTTGTGCCGTGCCGTGCTCTGGCGCGAGGCCGACACCGGCAAACAAACCTCTCGCACCTTGCTCCCCCCCCCGCAGGACGCCCAGGAGTTCGCGGACCTCCTCAATGCCAACAGCAACAGCAACAGCAACAACAACAGCTTCGCGCTCGCGGCCCGTGCTGCCTCCCAAAAGCATTCGACGGCGCCTAGACGAGCGAGTCCGTTTAGGCATAGTGGTCGTAGGCGATGAGGGAACGCTTGTTTGGTGTGCCGATGAGCCAGTTGTGCCAGATTCCGGCGGTGTGGCCTTGACCCCGGATGGTGGACACGGGGTTGTGCGGCTTGTTGAAGATCCGCAGTCTGGTTACAGTGTTGCATCTCGAACTCGACGGGGCTGATGTGGCCGATGGCTGAGTGCCTGCGTCGTTGGTTGTAATGGTCTTCGATCCAGTCTCCGACAGCGACCTTGGCGCCGTTGTTCGTTGACCAGACTCGGCGGTAGTAGAACTCGGTCTTCAGCGTCGCGAAAAACGATTCGGCCATCGCGTTATCCCAGCAAACCCCGG
>NZ_JACXBS010000006.1 GCF_014698015.1 Kocuria sp. cx-455 | reverse complement strand
TTGGCGAGCGTCTTAGGGCTGATGACTTCACCATCGGCACGCAGATCGGCGAGGATCCGTGGCGCCCCGGAAACCGAATCGGATTCCCCGTGGAACCACGCGACTTTTTGCTCGATCCGTTCACGACGGACCGCCTGCTTCGACGGGACCCGTTTGATCCACGCGTAATACCCAGATCGTGACACTTCCAGCAGCCGAGCCATCCGACTGATCGTGTGGTTGTTCTTCTGCGCGTGCATCAACGCGAACGCTTCTCGTTCGTATCCGATGCTTCCTGGGCGAAGAAGAGGGAGGCTTTTTTCAGGAACGCCCGATCCATCTTCAGCTCGGAGTTCTCCTTGCGCAGCCGCGTCAACTCGGCACGCTCGGTCTCCGATAACGGGCCCTCAGCAGCCTCCTGGCGGCTCTTGAACAGGTTGACCCACCGGCCCAACGCCTGTCCCCGATACCGAGTTCGCCAGCGACCACAGCCACCGGCCGGCCAGTGTTGATCACCAGCTTCACGGCCTCGTCCTTGTGCTCAGGAGAGAACTCCCGACGCTGTCTTCCCATGATGAACATCCTCTCTTACAAGGTGTCCACCGCCCGGGGTCAAGGTCAATCCCGGTGGTGTGGTCGTGGGCGGGAACGTGTTCGTGACCGGGGATGCGGATGAGAAGGCGTGGGTGAAGGAGATGCGCGCGGCGATGCGCACCCGCCCGGAGATCACGAAACCGATCTGGCAAGCCTCCCTGCGTAACACTGTCGAGGATCGGCGGTTGACGGATGCGGAGTGGGCGCAGGCGGGTCAGACGTTTGCGGAGTCGATGGGTTTCGCGGAGCACCCGTGGGTAATGGTCCGCCACGCTGATGACCATGTGCACGTGGTGGTGTGCCGGGTCAGTGACGAGGGGACGGTGTGGCACGGCCGCAACGACCGGCGCGCCGCCCAAAGCGCATGCACCCGTCTGGAGTTGGAGCACGGGTTGCAGACCGCGCCGCGGCGCCGTGAGGCAGGGCGGGGTAAACGTTCGGTGGCCGCGGTGCGTCAGCAACAGGAGCAACAGGCTCAGGTGGTGGCGGCCCGCCGCGCGGAATGGGAGCAGATCCGCAAGTTCGTGGAGCTGGACAACCCGGCACCCCGGAAACAGTCCCCGGCGCCCCAGCAGCAACAGCGGGTGAGCCCGCCTCATCCGTGGGAGCAGGCACATCATCTTCGCCGCCCCGGCCCCGGCCGGGAGGATCGTGGACGGGGCCTGTAGCTGGTCTCAGGCCGAGAAGATGCGGGAGAAGAACCCGCGACGCGGCTCTTGAGAGGGTGCGGGTGTGGCGGATTCGGGGGATGCTTCCGGCTCCGCCACCGGGGCGCGGTGAGCAGGTTCTAGGGCTGAAGGGGTCTGTGGTGTGTGGAAGCTCTGCCCGGTGAGCATGCGCAGCGCCATCCGCTCGGTTTCGTTGGCGATTTGCAGGGCGTCGAGAGCTCGGCGGCGTTCTTCGGCTCGTGCTTCAGCAACTTCGGCGCGCCGTCGCCACTCCTGGACCTCAGCCTCCAGCTCGCGGACGCGCTCGAGCAGCCGCCCGGTGTTCTCTGGTTCCTCCGAAGGCTGAGCGGCTCGGGTCGATGGTCCGGCCTGTGAGGCGGTATGGAAACCCTCGCCGTGGATAAGGCCCACGGCGATGAGTGCGGTCATGGGCACCTGCCACCCGGTGGAGGTGATGGTGGCCCCCGCTTCTTCCAGCTCGGCGCGTCGTCGGCGGAGGGTGCTCACACTGACACCTGCCACATCGGCGGCTTCCTTCATGGTGAACACCGCACTGGAACCCTCTGATACCCCTTTCTGGCTAGGAATTTCGTTGCTAGGGGTATCACTGTGGGTAGCCATGGGGCCCATCATGGCACCCCTTCATGGGAGAGCCTGGTACCCCGGCGTGGAACCCCTGGCACCGGGTTCACGGCCAGCTGTTTTCCTGACCGGCCATAGGAGAGAACGAAAAGGCGCCCTCAGCTTGGGGCGCGTCCTGGCGGTAGTGAGGCCCTGGCAAATTGCCAGGGCCTCACTACCGGGTGAACAAGATCAGGAGGCGATCATGCCGTGGGGGTCGATGATGTACTTCTCCTGCGAGCTGTTGTCGAAGTCCGCGTAGGCCTGAGGAGCATCGTCAAGGCCGATGACCTTGGTCTGCAGCATGTCCGACAGGTACGGCATGCGGTCCCACAGGATCGCCTGCATCAACTCGTAGTTGTAATGCATGATCGGCGCCTGGCCAGCGGTGATCTTCGGGGACTTGATCCAGGCGTTGCCGAATTCAATCGGGTAGATGCCGTTCTGCTCGTCCTTGGAATCCGCCAGGGGGTCAGGCCCGTAGATGCCGATGATGCCGGTGGCGCCTCCCGCGCGGGTAACGTCGATCACCTGGTTGATCGCATAGGCCGGATCCTCTTTGTCCGCGTCCTTGCCGATGCCGTGAGCTTCGGTGCCGACGTAGTCCACGGCGCAGTCGACCATCGGCTCGCCAAGGATCTTTTCAATCTGGTCCTGCAGCGGGACATCCTCGTTGAGGTCAATGGTTTCGCAACCGTTGCGCTTCATCAGGGCCAAGCGATCCTTGTCATGGTCGCCGACGATGATGCAGGACGCCCCCAGCAGGCGCGCAGCTGCGGCGCCGCAACGGCCCACGGGGCCGGCCCCCGCGATGTAGACAGTGGACCCGGGCTTGGCGCCAGCCTCCATGAGGCCGTGGAAAGCAGTCGGGAGGATGTCAGAGAGAAGCGCCAGATCGCGGATCTTCTCCATGGCCTGGTCACGGTCCGGGAACTTCAGCAGCTGGAAGTCCGCATAGGGAACAAAAAGATACTCGGCCTGTCCGCCGTCCCAGCCGCCCAGGTTGAAGCCGTAGGCAGCGGAATCGGCGTCCGGGTTGCAGGTCTGGCAGACCTCGGTACGACCGTTGCGGCAGTTGCGGCAGCGGCCGCAAGCCACGTTGAAGGGAACCGAGACCAGGTCGCCTTCCTTCAGGAACTCGACGTCAGAGCCGATTTCCACGACTTCCCCGGTCATCTCATGCCCCATGACCATGCCTTCCGGGGCGGGGAAGGATCCGCGGTAGATGTGGAGGTCACTACCGCAGATGTTGGAAGCTACGATCTTCAGGACAACACCGTGGGGTGCCTTCTTGCCGTTGGGCATCTGGAGCTTCGGAAAGTCCAGATCCTCAACCTGCATGTTCTTCACGCCGCGGAAGACGACGGAACGGTTGCCTGCCATGTTCATCACTCCTTCTTGAGTTCTCACACCGGGGCCCGGGGAGACTCAGTCCAGCCCCAGTCTGAGGCTTCTCTCAGTAAAGCACAGGCCTCTCACAAGCTAAAACACCCCCGGGGGCCTCGTGGGGAAAGAGACGTCCTGGGCGAATCCGCGTCTAGAGGGGGCACCCAGGCTCATAACGGATGGGATGCGAGACGTCTCGTCAAAGAAATTTGCGCCCGCATGTTTCCGCGGTTTAGCCTGTCTCGAATCCCTGTGCTTTATCCATGCCCCTAGAATCGGATACTCAACGTCAGTTGCGAGACAGATGGAGTGGACATGGGGAAGTTGATCGGGTACGCCAGGGTCTCGACGCGGCAACAGGACGTGGACCGTCAAGTGTCTGACCTGCTGAACGCCGGCGTGCGGCGCGATGACGTGTATGTCGACAGTGGAGTGTCTGGCAGCCGTGCGTCGCGACCGCAGTTCGACCGCGCGCTGGCTGCGCTTGAGGAGGGCGACACTTTAGTCATCACCACGCTGGATCGCCTGGGCCGGTCGACACAAAACATGCTGGCCTTCGCCGAGCAGCTGCGCAGCAAGGGGGCTGGCCTGCGGGTGCTGAACCTGGGCGGGGGCGACGTGGACACGCACACCCCGATGGGCTCGATGGTGTTCACCGTGATGGCCGCACTGGCGCAGATGGAGCTGGAGATCAAGCGGGAGCGGATCACCGACTCGGTGGCCAAGCGCCGCGCCGCCGGCAAGGACCTCGGTGGGCGGCGCCAGACCTTCACCGACTCCCAGGTTCGCAACGCTCTCCGCCTCATCGAGGGTGGGGAACCGACCACCCAGGTCGCCCGGGACCTGGGGATGTCCCGGGCCACCCTGTACCGGCGGATTCGAGAGCTGCCGCAGGCATCGACCATCTGAGTCCACCTGCTGCAGTGGACGTCGTGATCCATATGTCGTACCTGAGCGGGCTTTTCACCGCTCGGGGTAACCGGGCATGACAACCTCGCTTGGTTGCCCGCGCCTCGTGTCGTTTTCCGAAGTCGACTGCATAGATGTCCAAACTCGTCTGCGCAACCACACCATCACAAGCAGTCCATGCAGACGTCTTCACGAAAGGACATGAGTATGCGTCGGGGGAGCATGGTTGCCGAAGTCAATTGCGCACGTGCCTGCGGTGAGTAGCCAGTGCGGTGATCACTTGCTGTCAACGACAGAGTGGTTTCTCGTCATGGTCGCATCTGCCCAGTATTCGTCCGTCGTCGACACTTGCTACAGGGCTGCGCCACCTAAGCGTCGATGTACGTCCAGTAAGTACACGAGGTCTCGTTTGCGAACCTCCGATCGGGCATGGAGCACTTCGGCGGTGGCCTGCCACGCAATGTTCGTGCCAACGGCGATCGACCCTGTTGTTGTCGGTGATAGTTGAGCGAGGTTCTCGATCGCCACAATCAGGGTGCCGCCTGTGAGAAGACTCTTGTAGTCGGACGCCAACCGCCGGGCCGTTCCCCGTGCCAGGCTCGACGCTCGTACAGTTTTCTGCATATCCAACAGCGTGGGACGAACTTCGTCGCGCCAGACTTCGTCGATTTCAGCCGGCAAGGTCTCATCAAGTGCTGTGGACGAGAGCTCGGCGGCCAGCCGCTTCACCGCCACGCGATACCGTGATCGTCCCTCGGCAAGGGCATCCCGGACTTCGAGGACATCGTTCATTGCAGCGTCAGGAAAGGTTGGCAGTCGCTCGAGGAGTCCCGACCCCGCAGCAGCCCTGGTCGCACGATCCCTCACAGTCTCCGCGGGGGCGTCCACGTCCATGTCCTGAAGGAACTTCACGGTTCGTTCGTCGAGGAGCAACGTGTCGACAGGGTTTCCCAAGGCAGAGCGCAATCGGGCGGCGTACCATTCGATCTGATCCTCGGTTTGCATCTCGGACCTGAATCCAGCGGAGTCTACGGTTAGTACGCCCTTTTCAAGAGCGATTTCTAGCTCTGGTGAACCAGATCGCTTGAGGACTCCACCGACGAAATCCCCTGCCGTGGCCATCGCGGATTGCAACTCCGCCAGGCCAGTCAGCAGTTCTTGCTCAGCGTCCCGGGGAAGAACAGCACGTCTATCTTCCTCAGGAAGGCTCATTAGCTTAGGAAGCATCTCGAACACCTGGCGCACTTCGTTCGGGGAGCGTTCAAGTCCCAGCCGTGTCAGGGTCTCATCGTCCAACTGTGACAGCAACGAAGATGGATCCACGTCCCCAGCACCCGACAAGGGGTTCAGTGTGCTGAGCATAGTGGCTCCTGGGGACACGAGTTCGACAGTGTCCGCATACAGCAGTGCACTACGCACCAGCCGTAGTTCATTTTTTAATGAGACCTCGCCGCCCACGACACTGGGACTGGTAAAAATGGAGACCTTGAGTCCACCATTCTCCTGCCGCACTTTGATGCGGCTGTGTCGATTACGTCGGTTCGGTCGCCGTGATTGTTTACCCAACGGACCCTCCGTTCCCGGGGTGGCTTACGGTGCCGCGGCTTCCTCCAAGCATGTTCTCAGACGCGCCGCCCAGAGGGGATCTTCTGCGAAGTGTCGGTCAGCAGATGATCCGGCGGATTCCCAAGTTGGGCATCGCCATTCTGAAGTTGCCGAGCAGGGCTGGATGGCTTGCGTTGTCCGCTTTTGGGCCAGCAGCTTGCGTCCATCCTCGCGAATTTCCCTGTGGGGGAGACGTGGCGGTAGAGGATCTGGCGGATCACCCCGAGCTCCTGGCACAACTCCGCTACGTTGATGCCGGGCTGGCCCATGGACGCCTGGGCCAGCCGGCCCTTGGCCGGGGTCATCTTGAAGTGGCGACCACCCTTCCGGCCTCTCGCCCCGGAGGAAGCCAGCCCGGGGGTAGTGCGTTCGGAGATCAGGTCGCGTTCGAACTCGGCCAGGGCGGCGAAGATTCCGAACACCAGCTTGCCGGTGGTGGTGGTGGTGTCGATCGCTGCGCCTTGGCCGGTGAGGACCTTCAGCACGATGCCGTGGTCGGTGGGGTCGTGGACGACGTTGGCCAGGCGCCGCAGGTTGCGCCCGAGCCCGTCCAGCCTCCACACCACCAGGGTGTCCGCGACCCGTAGGGCTTTGAGGTAGGCGGCCAGTCAGGGCCGGTCGTCCTTGGCCCCGGAGCTTCTGTCCTCGTACAGCGCTTCCGCCTCGACCCCGGCGCTGCAGGAACTCTCTGGATCGAGACGAAGCTCTCCGACCCTCAGCTGATAATTGATCTCTCAGCCCTGTTGGTGGCAAACGCGTCCTTCGTGCTCTTCGTCACGGACGGTGATCCCCGTAAGGCCACGCACGACAGGCGCGGGCCCTACGGGGTTTCTGACATCGGCATGTCGAGCTACTCCTGCGGGGGCATTCTTTCCTGGATAATGCAAGACCGAGCGAATTTCACGATGTTTTCCCAACTCACGTCATAGGGGTCCAGGGATGACTGTTCTGTTGAGGTGGAGTCAACCGGGAGGCTCGGCCAAAGTTCATGTAGCGTGCCCTCGTCGAGCCCTTGGACCGAGCTGGATGCGCTCGACCGTGGGTACCACTCCTCCACGGCGATATAGCAAGCGACGACCTCTTCTTGTGAGGGAACCTCTTCGGCCTTCTCACTCATGCGGCGCAGGAACCCCTCAGAATCTCCGATGACAGACAACATGAGTCCCATACGAACAAGTCGTGGATCACGCTCGGTCGCTGCCTTCTGCTGGGAAATCAAGTCGAACCAGGCGCTCACCAGTTCATCCGTGCATTGCGCACCGGCGTCCTTGAGCAGGGCTACACGTTCGCCTTGATGTGGATCGTTCCGGGCACGATCGTTCTGAGAATTCCGTAAAGCATGGCCGAGGATCTCCGCGAGGGCAAATGGCTCTCCCACATGCCCTAGGACGCCGACTAAGTCTGCGGCTGGGATTGTTGTGTCAACGTGCTCAAGGAGTTGGATCAGCCAATCCTGGACACGGCCGTACGGAGTCATGGCGGCGTCGCGCCGCTCGGGAAGGAAACCGTGTAGTCGTGCGACAGCTTCGACTAGGCCCAGTGGGGACTGGGATTCTTGGTCGAGTGTCTTCGGTACTGTTCTTTGAATGAGCCGCCCCAGGGCCACTCCCATCTGATCTTCAGAAAGTTGCTCCTGGAACAAGGCCACGAGGGAAGATCGCTCGTTTTTTTCCTGAAGTTGCTTCAGTGCATCGTCGAGGAGTCGGTCGGGGACGTCTTCCCCATGAATGACATGGACGAAGTACCGATCAAAATACTCGTCGTGACAGATGCTGTTGCTACTTGCTATGGATTCCGTGGGGGTCTTTTCAAGAGTGGCGGGGAAGAGAGTATTAACAATCTCTTTCGTTAGAGAGCCTTCCCAGGGCTCAGCAGCGCCAACGACCGCTTGCCAATTGATACTTTCTTCCTTGTCCAGTGGTAGGCGAACATGCTTCCTGTTGTCGAAGGTAAGGTATCCCTTCATTTCCGGCAACCTGCTATAGACGACAGGGTCCTGCGTCTGAAGGACAGTGAGGAGCATCAGATTTATGTCGTCGATCTCCTCTGGGGAATGTAGGGCCAGTAGCCTGTCGAGCTGAACAACGTACCTATCGATGCCTCGAGGTGTTTTCAGAGCTGCCACCAGAATGTCCCTGGCATCCCTGTAGGCGCTGTCGTTCCAGCCCCACTGTCGCCCGCGTCTTGCGGCAATGTCGTCGAGTCCTTGTTGCACCCGTTGCTCGATCTGATAGCGCGACATAGGCGGTACGGGCACCTGGTACTGAACAATCTTTTCCATGTAGCGGTTCGCGTAGAGCGCCGCCGATTTGTCGTTCCTATCACCCGAGAGGTTCTCGAACAGGGTCCGCTCGTCGTACATGAGGAGGTAATGGATATTCGGGAAGCGTCCAAGCAGACGGATGATCTTCAGCAACAAGGCCAGTTGCTCTTGGTCAATTCGGTCGATGTCGTCGACCAGGATGAGCGCCCTGCCTCGTGATCCAGCGAGTTCCTTGGACAGCTCATCGAACGCCTTGTGCCAAGGTTTCGGCTTTGTCAGCCAATCCCTAACCTTCTTCCCCGTTTGTGTCACTCGTCCGGCGGGAATTCCAGTCATGGCAGGTAAGGCGACGGATAGCCCCGAGGAGCCCACGGTTATTGCCTGGCCAAGCAATTCGAGCGCTTTCGTCCGCCTGTCGTCGGGGAGGATATCGGCAAGCGCAGCGATGAACTCCGCCGTCATCGACTCAGTGTCCGCAGCTGCCCAGGGAGTGAAGTGAGCAGTCTTCCACCCCGTGCGGTGCCCCTTGAGTTGTCCTTCGATAATCAAGGCCAGCGAGGTCTTGCCGCTCCCCCAAGGTCCAGTAAGGGCAAACACCTTACTGGCCTGAGAAGCCGTCACGCGTTCGATGAGCTGAGCGGTTTCCTTCGCTAGGTTCTCCCTCTGAAGACTGTCGGCGTCAGTGTCATTAATTGGCTCATCGGACCATCCGGCTTCTGCACTCATCCTTCGATCCTGGCACGACTCCTACATGTCAAAGGGTCACTGCCTGATGCATGTCGTGGCCCTCATGACGTTCCTGACCGAATCAGTTGAGCCTGCTGAGCCACCTGCATGTTTACGGTGGGGGTATGGATGTTGCCGTGGTGGTGGCTTTGATTGCTGCTGGAGTGGGTGTGCTGACCGCGGTGGCCGGATTACTGACGGCGCTGATCACGTCTGGGCGGCAGAGCAGGACGGCCCAAAATTTGGCCCGGTTACAGGAGGAGCTGAAGGCTCAGACTCGTGAGGAAGAGCGGCTTCATGCCGCGCGGGAGGAGTTGAACCGGTATAGCGAGCCTCTGCTCGCAGCGGCCAGAGACGTCGCACATCGTCTTGGGAACATTCGCCAGGGATCTTTCTTGACCTACTTTCACCATGCCGACGATCGTCGCCGCCTCATCGCATTGCGCAGCACGTTGTACCGGTTTGGGAGGTACTGGGCGGTGGTGGAAAGCCTGTACGAATCGGTGAGCGAGTTGCGCTTCGCCTCGGAGGAGGACACGAGGAAAGTGGCCGCACTGCTGGCCGGGATTGGTAGCACCTTTGCCAGCGACACCTATGGGGCACCGCAGTTCATGGTCTGGCGTGAGGAACAACGCGGCATTGCAGACCTCATGCGGGAAAAGACCCGCGCGGGGGAGGGCGGTGTCATTGGATTTGCAGGCTTCATGGGCGCATATGAGACGAAGATGGTTGCCTGGTTTTCGGCGTTAGAGCATGACCTGCAGGCGGAAGATGCCAGCACGAGCCGCAAGTTAGAGGACCTGCAAGGACTCTTCGAGGAGTTGATCACCCAACTGGAAGCCGACCGGCCGCGCACCCTGTAACTGTCTGAGTCACCTGAAGGCACTGCGACTGTGGACTAGATTCCACAGTGGCGCTTGGCAAACCCGATCGGGTTGGTCACCGTATCTGATCACCCCGAGTTGCCGGCCACGAAGTCCGGCCGGGACCATGCCTATTGGCTGGCCTGGAGCTTTGCCGCCATTCAGCTCGTCAGCCCCGCACAGCGTCCAGTGCACACGGCTTTGGACTGGTCTGGCAGCAGCAAAGGGGCATGCAGGTTCGAACCGCCGGCAATCAAGTCACCGTGTTAGAACGAGCTGTCCATGAAACTTTACATATGGCCGGTTCTCGGACATCCACCCACAGGAGCTCTCGCATCTGTTTGAACTCCCGACCGACCGACGCACCGCTATCGCACCACCAAAGGATCGCCGCTCATCCTCCTCCACGCAGGCGGAACATTTGACCCCGATCGCATGCTGTGGAGATAGCCATTTGATGCTCCAGCGGCTCGGACATGTTGATGCTCGGATGTCCGTACCGCACCCATACATCTGATGGATCATCGGAGAATGAGTTCACTACCCGGAGAGGCTGAAGCTGGCGAGTGCCTGAAAAGGACAGCGTTGCGTGACGTCGGCCCGATTCCCGACAGTGATGCTCCTCCAGGAAAATTTTACAAGCTGAACCTAAGCCGAGACGACGCACCGTTTCCGATCGTAAGCAATCGGTACCCCGCTATCGAGGATGGTCGCGACGAAATCCAGGGCCGGCGGTTGCGGAGTGATGCTAATTGTTCTTCATCCCGGATGTCCCGTGTCCCTGGAAGTCAGCACAGGGCTACGGACGGCGGACCCACGTTACGCGGGGACTCATGGTCCGAGTTCCGGTCCCGGCGCGATCCGCAGCGGCCCGTGCGCGGAGGTGGGGTCCACTCTTTTGCCGCGTTGCTGCGCCTCCACCACGCCGTCGCGGTGCAAGCAGGCGGCGACAATACGTGTCCGGTCCATGAGCTCGCGCCAGTCTGTGCCGCCCACGACCTTCGCCGCGTCGCTCGGGCAGATTGTGGTGCCGTCACGATGGCGCAGCAGCGCCTTGATAGTTGCCTCTAGGCGCTGTGAACGACCCTGGTCTGTGTGCTCCCACCAGGCCTCGCCCCGTTCCCCGAGTGCGACCTTTGCGTCCTGCACACGTGGCCGCGCGTGCTCGGGGTCGGTGCGCACGAGCCGGCGCGCGGCCATCAACTCGGCGACGAGTTCGGCGCGCAACTTTTCCGGGATGGACGGATCCGAAGCCCGCCACTTCCGCCCGTTGACGATGATGTGGTGGCCATCGGGGGTGCGCTCGGGTCCCGACTTCGATGGGGTCTGGCCGGGCGTGGAATCAGTGTTCGGTGAGGGTGTTGACTCGTGGGTCATGGTTCACTTCATCACACGCGAGCGAGGAAAGGCAGTTCCTGTGCGTCTGCGTTCGCACCACTCGCTCACCCCCCTCACCTCCACCGAACATGTGTAAATTGAGCGAAAGTCGAGAGATGGGTAGCGAACCGAGATGACAACCGTAGTGTGGTTCCGCGATGACCTGCGGGTCACCGATCATCCAGCCCTGCACCACGCCGTGGAAGGCGGCGAACCCGTCGTGTGTCTCTACGTCCTGGACGAGGAGTCCCAGGGCATCCGCCCGCTGGGCGGTGCCGCCAAGTGGTGGCTGCACCACTCCCTGACCTCGCTGGCCACGGACCTCGCGGATCTGGGGGCGCCCCTGACGCTGCGGCGAGGCCCGGCGCAGGAGGTGGTGAGCGACGTCGTTCGTGCGGCTGGCGCGGACACCCTGCTGTGGAACCGCCGCTACGGCGGTCCCGAGCGCGCCGTGGACGCCGCGCTGAAGGAATGGGCGGGGGAGAACGGCGTGGAGGCGCACTCCTACGCGGGCTCCCTGCTGTTCGAGCCGTGGACCATCACCACCCAGAGCGGGAACCCGTTCAAGGTGTTCACCCCGTTCTGGCGCGCGTGCACGAGCGGCCCGCCGCCGCGGGAGCCGTATCCGGCGCCGTCGGCCCTCACCCCAGCCGAACCGGCCCCGGACTCGGAAAACCTGGCCGACTGGCACCTGCTGCCCACGCACCCGGATTGGTCCGGCGGGTTCGCCCAGACCTGGACGGTGGGAGAGCAGGCTGCGCACGAGCGGCTGGACGACTTTCTTGAGGAGCGCCTGCCCACCTACGCCAAGGACCGCGATTACCCCGCCAAACCGGCCACGTCCGGGCTGTCCCCGCACCTGCGCTGGGGCGAGATCAGTCCCCACACCGTGTGGCACACGGCGCTGCACCGCGGCGGGAACCCCGGCACGTTCCTCACCGAAATCGGCTGGCGCGAGTTCTCCTGGTACAACCTCTACATCCACCCGGACATGGCCCAGCGCCCCATCAACCCCAAGTACGAGCACTTCCCGTGGCCGGAGTTGGACGAGGACGCGCTCGCCGCGTGGCAGCGGGGACGCACCGGCATCCCGCTCGTGGACGCCGGGATGCACGAACTGTGGGAGACCGGGACCATGCAGAACCGGGTGCGGATGGTCGTGGCGTCGCTGCTGGCCAAGAACCTGCTGATCGACTGGCGCCTGGGCGAGCAGTGGTTCTGGGACACCCTGGTGGACGCGGATGCCGCGAGCAACCCCCACAACTGGCAGTGGGTGGCCGGCTGCGGCACGGACGCCGCCCCCTATTTCCGGATTTTTAACCCCGAGACGCAGCAGAAGCGTTTCGACCCGGATTTCGTCTACGTGGACCGCTGGAACGGTCGCCAGGAGGGCGTGGAGCCCATTGTGGATCTCAAAGAATCCCGCGCCCACGCGTTGGATCTGAACAGTCAGCTGTGATGCCCGGACGCGCCCCGATACTCCCGCGGCGTCTGCCCTAGGAACCGGTGGAATTCCCGGGCGAAATGGGCCTGATCAGAGAACCCGTGGGCTGCGGCGACAACCGAGAGACTGACCTCCGGTTCAGACCGGATGTGCTCTGCGGCCTCCTGCAGCCGCCGACGGCGAATCAACGCATGCGGTGTCAACCCGATGTACTGCGCGGCCAGCCGGTGCACCGTCCGCTGCGATACGTTCAACGCGGCCGCCAGGTCACTCACCGTCACCACGGAAGAATTGGCCCCAGCCATGTCGGCCAGCGAATTCGCTTGCCGCCCTTCGTCCGTGACAGCACCAACCCGTGCGGTGACCCACGCGGACAGTCTCGCCACGGCGTCGTCGAAATCCCC
Source organism: Kocuria sp. cx-455 (assembly GCF_014698015.1). Taxonomy (GTDB): domain Bacteria; phylum Actinomycetota; class Actinomycetes; order Actinomycetales; family Micrococcaceae; genus Kocuria. The sequence goes on along the minus strand of NZ_JACXBS010000006.1, from coordinate 266,309 downwards.
GGCGGCAACCTCTCCACCATGGACGGGTCACTACATACCTCTAATGGGTAGTGGCAAGCCCAAGGCTGGCTGCCAGACTTGGCTTCCCCGGACCGGGCGTGACTCCCTCCATACTCGACCTGCTCGGGCAGTGTCCTGTAGATGACTTGTCCGCCCGGTCCGTGGGGCCGGTCTGGTTCGCACCGGTGGCCTGATAGAAGGCTGTCCCTTTGTGTTATACCGGAGCATGCCGCGCAAACCGCAATCGAACAGGGGAACCAAGCAGTCTTGGCGTGCTACGGGGTGTCGAGTGCAGAATGAGTGGAGTATGCACTTTGCGACGTCTCCCGAGGCCATTGGCAAGCTGTCTAGCGAGCATCTAAAGGCATGATAATCAGTTTTCTGTTAGAGGCGGGAGAGTAGTCATGAACATGTGGGGTATCCATAACAACGAAATCAACGACCAGCTCGTTGAAGGTGGATTCGTCTCAGTCGGTTGGGAACTGGGCGATTTGACTCGGATCGGCAACAACCGGGAACGAATGAAGGCGGCACTCCGCGAAAATCTCCCAGACGCCAAGGAAGGCGCTATTCCTATTTGGTCAGGGATTCTCCTGAGATTTGCGTTCGAGATGAATATAGGAGACCTCGTAATATCCCCAAACAAGAGCGATGGAACCCTTAATTTCGGCGAGATCATCGGTAACTACGAGTTCCATCCGGAGGTTAGGCGTCATCGTCATCGCCGCCCTGTGCAATGGATTCGAACGGACGTGCCGCGTGGCTTGTTCCCAAAAACCGCACTCTATGAAATCGGATCCGCACTGACACTCTTCCGAGTGAAACGACACACTTCCATTTTTATGAAGTTTCTAGAGTCGAACTCCGAAGAAGACTTTCTAGAGTGGCTTGCCAACGATGATCTAGAGACTCTCACCGTGGAGACTCCAAGTGAGGACATTGAAATAGTCGTTGAGGAAGAAGCAGATGCCCTGCCCACGGCCGAGAGGATTCGGGAAAACACAAACGATTTCATCATACGGACCCTCCTCGAAGAGTTAGAGCATGAAGAGTTCGAACACTTCACGGCAGACCTCCTGAGAGCCATGGGATATCAGGCTAGGGTGACTTCATACTCGTCCGATGGCGGTGTCGACATTCTTGCTCATCGCGATCCATTGGGTCTGGAGCCTCCATTGATCAAGGTTCAGTGCAAGCACACCACAGCTAGTAAGGGGCGACCGGAGGTCCAGGGGCTGTTAGGGGCCCTTGCGCCGAAGGATGAGCATGGATTGTTCGTGACTCTTGGTGTTTACTCGCGCGACGCAGCTGCCCTCGAACGAGAGAGGCAGAATATCCGCTTACTTGGGGGCAAAGAGATCACTGAACTCACCCTGCAGTATTACGATCAGTTGCCCATTCGGTGGCGGGATAAGTTGCCTCTTCGAAAGGTATACGTAGTCGATCAAGAGATCTGACCGTTATTTTCTACCCGTTTCTGATACTCCCGCGGCGTCTGCCCCAGGAACCGCTGAAATTCGCGGGCGAAATGCGCTTGATCAGAGAACCCGTGGGCTGCGGCGACAACCGAGAGACTGACCTCCGGTTCAGACCGGATGTGCTCTGCGGCCTCCTGCAGCCGCCGACGGCGAATCAACGCGTGCGGCGTCAGCCCGATGTACTGCGCGGCCAGCCGGTGCACCGTCCGCTGCGATACGTTCAACGCGGCCGCCAGATCACTCACCGTCACTACGGATGAGTTAGACCCGGCCACCTCGGCCAGCGAGTTGGCCAATCGAGCCTCGTCCGAAACCGGGCCAACCCGTGCGGTGACCCACGCGGCCAGTCTGGCCACGGCGTCGTCGAAATCCCCGACGGCAACTGCTTCTGCAACCTGCAAGTGCAGCTCCGGCACCGATAACGAAACGTAGCTGTCCCGCACACTCGCCGGGTCGCTGGTGAAGGCCGGCACGGCGGCCGGTTGCAGCAGTGCGGCCACCGCCCACCCGCTGCCGACGAGGTCGCGATATGAAGCGCGCGTTGTCGGGCCGGCGAAACCCACCATGTCCTGCTCGACCACCAGATTGCAGCCGGGGAAGGGCAGTAGGTCTTGGCGCGAGACCGAACCCGGGGGCTCATTCCACTGGGCGATCCACCACCAGACGACGAGCTCGCTGACCGGCCCGGTCGCGGGAATCCGCTGGAATCGAGGGGGTAGGCGGCGCGGATAGAGCACCCCGCGCTCGGAGATCTCCGGTAGCTCGCCCATGGCAGGAATATACAAGCCGCCGGCCCGCGCGCGGGTCTACCGTTCCAGACATGACGACACAGCAGAACACCCCGGCCACCGGTTCGCACACCACCAACGGCACCCCGCACGGTTACTCGTCCATCACGCCGTTTGTGGCCGTCGCGGATCCCACCGCGGCCCTCGCCTTCTACCAGGAGGTGTTCGGCGCCCAGCTCATCAGCGCTTTCCGCTTCGGTGATGTGGTGGTCCATGCCGAGTTGCAGTTTTCGGCCGGCCGCCTGCAGGTGGGCGCGGCCCAGCCGGACTACCACCTCGTGGCCCCGTATACCGACGGCGACGACGTCACCTATTCGCTGGCGCTGTACTGCCCCAACGTGGACGACGTCGTGGCGTCAGCGGTTGCCGCCGGTGCCACTCTGCGGGAGGAGACCACCCATTTCGTGTCGGGGGATCGGTACGCGAGTATCCGTGACCCGTTCGGGGGGCGGTGGTCGGTCATGACCCGGGTGGAGGATCTCAGCGATGAGGAGTCGCAGAAGCGGGTGGAGGAGTGGTCGGCGGGGATGGGGTAGACAAACGGATGCCCCCGAGAAGATCTCGAGGGCATCCACTATTGGTCTTTCAAATATTACTTGACTGCGACGAAAACCTTGTCACCAAGTATTCCAGGAGTAATGGCCAGAACACCTTGGTCAGCGGTATCTGTCGGGACTTCAAAGGCAGCATTGCCTGTAGCCGTGCCGTCCGTGTACAGGGTGCTGGTGGTATCGATGGGATCTGGTGCAACGACAATGTTGTCGAAGCTGTTGACCGTTGTGCCATCTGCTGTCACGTACTCCACCGTGACAAACGCAGGTATTTCGCCGTCTGCATTGTCACCCAAATAAGTGGTTGAGTAATTCACGAGCATGTACTGAGAGCCGTCGGCAGGTGGTTCGTTGAAATCGTTCTCAGAGAGAACGGCGTCGGTGGCAGCAGGGGTCACCGAGTTCACGACAACGCGCCATTCATCGTTTTCGATGGTCGAGCCGATGGGGTACGGGTTCCCGCGAGTGCCATCTTCAGAAGATCCTTCGTCCGGTGCTACTTCTTTGTCAGCATTCTGCTCAATCCCAGCGTCCGAACCCTCAGAGGGTCCCGCCACGGTGGTGTCCCCACCACCGAAGGATTCGTCAAATGCGGTGGATACAACAACCAGGAACACCACTGCCCCTACGACCGTGCCCACGATCGAGAGAATCAATGCAGTGATGCCCATCCACTTGGACTTACCCTGCAGGAACAGCGAGACGAGCCCGAGAATGAAAGCGACTGGCAGAAGAATCCAGCCGATAATGAGGGCACCTGGGATGCAGGCAAAGATAAAGCCGATCACAGCTGTGATGAGCGCGATGAGGCCGAGAATATTCGACTGATTTTTCTTGGGCTGCTGCGGGGGCAGTGTTTGTGTTGACCAATTTTGGCCATTCTGCCCGGGATAAGGCTGCGGCTGTTGGAAGGGGACCTGATTCGGTCCCTCACTGGGGGGTGATGAGGGAGTCATAATCCAATAATTGCAGACGCAAAGAACCCGCCTTCTTAAAACGTGAATGTTGCTTGGTTCGAGCAGATTCCGCCAATCTCCTTAACCCGCCTGCCTACAGTCGCTTCCCCGCGTCCAGCGACGCGGCCATGAACTCCGCCACGACCTTCTGGGAGATGGCCACGTCCAGCACGAACACGCCCTCCTCATGAGAAGCCAGCCAGTCGGTGAGCGTGGACAGTTCCGCCAGGGTGCGGACCTTGGCGCCGTCGGCGCCCATGGCCTTGCCCATCGCGGAGAAGTCCACCTCGTCGATGAGCATGGCCGTGGGGTCCAGGCCCTTGGAGGCGTACTGGTGCAGTTCGGCGCCGTAGGCGGAGTCGTTGAGCACCACCACCACGCCGCGGCGGGTGGCGCGCACGAAGGTCTCGAGGTCGGCCAGGCCCATCAGCCCGCCGCCGTCGCCGGTGACGAACACCGTGGTGCGTTGCGGTTGCGCCACCGAGACACCGGCGGCTGAACCGAAGCCCAGGCCGATGGACTGGAACGCCGTGCCCACCAGCACCATGGCCTGGGGGTCCGGGACGGAGAGGTACATGGGTGCCCATCCGATGAAGTGCCCGCCATCCATGACCACCGACCGCTCGGCGGGCAGGATCTCTTCGAGGGCGGAGACCACCGCACGGGGATTGAGGCGACCGTCCGGGCCGAACTCGGTGGGGTCCTCCACGGGCTCGGCGGAGCGGAACGCGTCACCGGCCACCTCGGGCACGGCCGCGCGCCAGGTGGACGCGACGTCGGCGGCGGACATGCGGGCGAGTAGCCCGGCAGTGGCGGGACCCAGGTCCGCGCGCACGTAGTCGGTGACCTGCGGGTGAGCCATGGTGGCCTCGGGTTCGTTGTCGATGCGAATCACGCGCGCGTCCGGGGAGAAGAGCGTTCCGTAGCGGGACTGGAAGGTGTTGAGGCTCGCTCCGGCGACCAGAACCACGTCCGCCCGTCGCGCCAGATCCAGGCGATGCTCGCGCGTGAAGCCCCCGGCGATCCCCAGGTTCCACGGGGAATCCACGGCATTGGTGGCCATGACCGAGGTCATGAACAGGGCACCCAGGCGGTCACCGAGTTCCTGGAGGGCCCCGGCGGCGTCGCCCAACAGGACACCTCGCCCGGCGAGAATCAACGGCCGTTCCGCGCCGCGCAGCACGGCGGCGATGCGGTCGAGATCCTCACCAGGTGCTGTCCAGGAGGGCTTCTCCGCCAGCGGTTCCAGCGGGGTCTGCTCGGTGAGCGGGGCGGTCGCGTGGTTGTAGGGGATCGCCACGATCACCGGCTGCACGGTCTGCTCGGCCAGCTCGAACGCGCGGTGGGTGATGGCCGTGGCATTGTCCGGACCGGCCACCAGGGTGGTCACTCCCACCGCCGACGCCGCCGCGGCCTGGTCGATATCGAACGGTCGCCTCCCCGTGGTGGGCGCGTCACCCACCACGAGCACCAGCGGAACCCGCGCCAGACGAGCCTCGGCCAGGCCCGTGTAGGTGTTGGTGAACCCGGCGCCGTAGGTGACCGTGGCCGCACCGATCCGGCCGGTGGCCCGGTGGTAGGCGTCGGCCATGGTCACCGTGGCCACCTCGTGCCGTGCGGAGGTGAACGGGAATCCCTGGTAGGTGAGGTGACTGATCACATGTGCGTTGCCGTTGCCCATCAGCCCGAACAAGTGGTCGGATCGTTCGGCGATCACCTCCGCAATGGCCGTGGAGACGGTCAGGGGTTCTGCGGGATCATGGCGAGAGGGAGCGGTGGCTTCAGCGCTGGTCATGGGAGCTCTCCGTTGTCGTCGGTGTGGCGGATCACGTTCAGCCCCCAGGGTACGAGGTCTGTCGAGCAGCCCGGGCAGGTCGTTCTTGGGCCGTAGGAGGGAGAAGGGTCAGTACGTGTGCTACCCCCCGGGCCCGGCCACTACTGAGCGCCGCCAAGACCCCTCCGACACCGAACACCAGCGTTGCGGCCAGAACCAACAGCAGCGGGGCCGTCCACCCGCCGGTCAGGGTGTTCAGCCCGCCCGCCACGGGCGGTCCGATGGTGGCCGCCGAATATCCAATGCCCTGGACGCGCGCGGACACGGTGGCGGCTTCCGAGGAGCTGCGCGCCACACGGGCAACGATCGAGAAGATGGCCGTGAACCCACCGCCCTGGGCGGCCCCGCCGATGATCGACCACAACATGTACCACCCGGGGGCCACCAGCAGGCCGATCGGCAGCGTGATCCACAGGGCTCCGATCACCACGACCGGCACCCAGGTCGGCGCCCGCGCGGTCAGGAGGGGTACACCGAAAGCTCCGATCACCGCGGCGACCTGGAACAATGAGGCGGAGGCCCCGGAGCTTGCCAAGCTCAACCCCCGGGTGTCCGCCAACAAGGCGGGTAACCAGGCCGTGACCGAGTAGTACGCCATCGCTTGCCCGCAGAACGCGAGTGCGAGCAACCAGCCGATCCGGCGCACACGAGAGGTACCGGGGGCCGATTTCAGTGATTCGCGAGCGTCGGTCTCGCGGGCTGGCTCGTCGCTCTCAAGCGCGCCGCGTCGCCCGTCGCGTCCGCAGCTGCGGCGCCCGAACGACGTCGTGCCAAGCCGAGCCAGTACATCAAGCCCACCAGCGCGAGCAGCCCCCAGATGGCCAGCGCCCAGCGCCAGCCCACGGCGTCGGCCAACGGCGCGGTGCCCAGCGCGGTGATCATGGAGCCCACGTTGAGTGCGGCGGTATAGGCCGCGGTCACCACCGACACCCGGGGACCCGGGACGTCGCGGCGGATGATCACCGGCACCACAATGTTGCCGACGGCGATCGCGGCACCGATGATCACGGTCCCCGTCAGGACCAACGCGGCGGAACCCACCGATCGGATCACCGTGCCGACCAGGATGCCGGCCAGACAGAGCAGGATCGCGGCTTCGGGGCCCGCACGCTGGATCACCGCGGTGGCCGCAGGGGTGATGACGGCGAAAAGCAGGACGGGCAGCCCGGTGAGCAGGCCTGCCGCCACGGACGACAGCCCGATGTCGTCCTGAATGTTGGTGATCACGGGCGTGGGCGCAATGATCGGTCCCCGCAGGCTCAGCGCCACGAGAACGATCCCGGCCACTATCCAGGGCAGGTGCGCCCGAATAGTTGATGGTGAGTTCGTGGGGACTCCCTCCTGGGGCGTGCGATGTCCAGCAGCACCACTACCGGTTGGCGTGCCAGGGTGACACATTGGAGGTCACGATATCGCGAGCGTCGTCCTCCCCACGCACCGGCCGGTCGATGTTCGATTTGAGACCCCGCTGCAGAGCACAGGATCATGGACCAACACATCACCAACCCGCGACTGGAGCTCGTCCGTTGACATCATGCATCCCCGGAGACCGGGCGGGCGCACCGCCCATCGAGCACCGGAGCCACCGCCTGGCCGACGGGCGCGAGGCCGTGTTCTTCAGCGACCGCGGTGCCGCCCCCGTGGAGCGCGTGGTCGACGCCCGTCCGCTGGGCGAGCGCTCCGGTCACGGGCAGGTGCGCTTCGACCGGCTGACGGGGGAGTGAGTTGCGGTGGCCGCCCATCGGCAGAGCCGCACGTATCTGCCGCCGGCTGATGAGTGTCCACTGTGTCCGTCCGTGGAGGGCCGGGAGTCCGAGATCCCGGCCGAGGACTTCCACGTGGTCGCCTTTGAGAACCGTTTCCCGTCCCTGGGCTCGGAGCTGGGGGAGCTGCCGCAACCTCGGGGTGGGACGGGTCGGGAACTGTGGGGAGCGGCGTCGCCCGCGTATGGCCGCTGCGAAGTGGTGGTCTACACGCCCGAGCACGAAGGCTCCTTCGCGTCCCTGCCTTTTGAGCGGGCCCGCACGGTCATCGAGGCGTGGGCTCAGCGCACGGAGGCGCTGTCCGCCATGAAGGGCATCCGCCAGGTGTTCCCGTTCGAGAACCGCGGCGAACAAATCGGTGTGACGCTGCACCATCCGCACGGTCAGATCTACGCCTACCCGTACGCCGCCCCGATCGCCGCGCGCCTGGCCGAGCGCTCGCGGGCCCACCTGGACGCGACCGGCCGGCCCCTGATGGGCGAGCTGTTGCGCGATGAAACAGACGCCGGGGACCGCATGGTGCTGACCGGCGATCATTTCTCCGCCTACGTTCCCTACGCCGCCCGCTGGCCGTTGGAAGTGCACCTGGTCCCGCACCGGCAGGTGCCCGATCTCGCGGCCCTGACCGGTGACGAACGCGATGAACTCGCCGTGCTCTACCGTGACCTCGTGCAGCGCGTGGACCGGCTCTACTCGACCCCCACGCCGTACATTGCCGCGTGGCATCAGCCGCCCCTCGCCCGCGCAGACAGAGAGGCCGGCTGGCTCCACCTGCAACTGACCAGCCCCCGCCGATCCGAGGACAAACTGAAATTCCTCGCCGGCTCCGAGGCCGCCATGGGCGCCTTCATCAACGACGTCACCGCGGAACACACCGCCGAACGCCTGAGGCGGGCCGCGTCATGACCCTTCACCAACCCGAGAACAACGAGCACGCGGAGCGCACCCGCGCCGAACGCCTCGCCCGCCGATTCACCGAACTCTACGGCCACGCCCCGGACGGCGTTTGGTGCGCCCCGGGTCGGGTGAACCTCATTGGGGAACACACGGACTACAACGACGGCCTCGTGCTTCCCTTCGCGATCGACCGCGCCGCCATGGTCGCCATGCGGCTGAAGTCGGCGAGCGACCCAGCGGTTGGCATCGCGGACCTGGCCTCCACCTACGCCCCGGACGGTGGCGACTTCTCCCATGCCGCCTTCACCGTTGCGGAACTCGCTCCCGGATCGGTCGACGGCTGGGGCGCCTACCCCGCAGGCGTCGCCTACGTTCTGTCCGGTCTGGGCGGGGTCGTCGTGCCCGGATTCGAGCTGCTCCTGGACTCCAGCGTGCCCACGGGTGCGGGCCTGTCCTCATCCCACGCGGTCGAAGTCGCCACGATCGTCGCCCTCAACGACCTCCTGGGCTTGGGCCTGAACCACCCGGACCTCGCCCGGCTCACCCAGCGCGCGGAAAACGAATTCGTCGGCGCACCCACCGGAATCATGGACCAGTCCGCCTCACTCATGGGCCGGGCCGGCGGCGCGCTGTTCCTGGACTGCCGCACCCTGGAATCGGAGGTCGTGCCCCTACCCCTGGCCGAGCACGGGCTCAGCGTGCTCGTGATCGACACCAAGGTCGCCCACTCCCACGCCCACGGCGGATACGCCGCCCGCCGCGCCTCGTGCGAACGAGCCGCGACCACCTTGGGCGTCACCTCCCTGCGCGATCTCCCCACCGCCGCCGACGCCGCTCCCGCCCCCTTCTCAGGCACAGGCGTGGTCCCGGGCGCCTCGCCAACCGGGGATGCCCCGAGTGCCGATATAGCTGCCCTTGATTCTGAAACGGCCCGCCGCGTCCGGCACGTGCTGACCGAGAACCGCCGAGTGCTGGAGACGGTGGAGCGGCTGCGTCAAGGTGATCTGAGCGGCGTCGGCAAACTAATGACTGCCTCGCATGTCTCGCTGCGCGATGACTACGAAGTCTCCTGCCTCGAACTCGATCTCGCCGTGGACTCCGCGTTGAACGCCGGGGCGCTGGGCGCCCGAATGACCGGAGGCGGTTTCGGCGGCTCCGCAATCGCCCTCGTCCACACGACCGGACTGGACCAGGTTCGGGATGCCGTTGTGAGAGCCTTCACGAACCACGAGCTACGAACCCCGGACACCTTCACGGTCCTCCCCGCGGACGGTGCGCGACGGGTGCTCTGACTTCAGCGCGCCTCTGAAACCCCGGGGACGACAATCTCAAGACCCATCGGCCGGGCGGCGTCGCTGAGTCTGCGGTCATAGGTGAGGATCGCGTCCGCGTCGCGTCGAATAGCAGCCTCTAGGTGTAAGAGGGGGTGACGTTCCACCAGCGATCATTGGTTGATGGGGTCACCATGCTCGGACCGGTCTGTGCTGGTGCGGTCACCGGCTCACCGTAGCGGTGCGGTCAATTCGACGTTGATGTTGTCGGGGTCTTGAAATGACAGGATCGCGATGCCGGCGTCGGTGAGGTCCGTGACCTCGCCGTGCTCGATGCCGGCGTTGTCCAACTCGGCCGCTGCGGCCTCGAGCGCGGTTCGTGATTCGATGGCGAAGCTCACGTGGTCCAGCCCCGTGACGTCGGGGTCGAACGCCTCGGTGCCGACCGGGCGTAGTCCGAACAGTGTGCCCTGGGGGGTCTGGTACACCACGCCACCGTAATACTGTTCCTGCGACTGACGCACCCCGGGGTCATCGGCCTGCGCGGAGTTGTCTATCGCCGCTTGCCACCCGAAGACGCGGTCGTAGAAGTCCTTAGAACGGCGGATGTCGGTGACCGTGAGGCGGACGTGGGCGAAACCTGTGCTGGAGACGAGAGCCATACCCGGATGCTACACGTCCTGGCCGCTGAAGTTGAGGCTTTCGCCGGTACGTGGAGGGGTTCTGCGATTGCTTCAGACCGCAGCCCGGGCCCCCAGAAAAGCCGCAATGATCGCGTCGGTTGTCTCCTCCGTACTCGCGGTGCCGCCGATGTCGCGGGTGAGGTGACCGGACGCCGTCGTCGCCGCGATGGCTGCCTCGAGGCGGCGGGCCTCGGCATGAAGACCGAAGTGGTCGAGCATCAGCGCGGCGCTGGCGATCGCGCCAATGGGGTTGGAGATTCCCTGACCGGCGATGTCCGGGGCGGAACCGTGGACCGGTTCGAACATGGACGGGAAGCGGCGCTCCGGGTTGAGGTTGGCGCTCGCGGCCAGGCCCAGGCTGCCGGCCAGGGCGGAACCGAGGTCGGAGAGGATGTCCGCGTTGAGGTTGGAGGCCACCACCACGGACAGTTCCTCCGGGTGCAGCACGAACTTGGCGCTCATGGCGTCCACGAGCACGGACTCGGTGGCCACGTCCGGGTAGTCGGCGGCCACGCGGGCGAAGACCTCGTCCCACAGGACCATCCCGTACTGCTGCGCGTTGGACTTGGTGACGCTGGAAACCTTCTTCACCGTGCGGGTGCGCGCCAGGTCGAAGGCGAAACGGATGATGCGTTCGCAGCCCTTCTCGGTGAACAGGGAGGTCTGCACGGCCATCTCGTTGCCGGGCCCGCGCCCGGAGAGGTTGCGTCCGCCCAGGCCGGCGTACTCGCCCTCGCTGTTCTCACGCACCACCACCCAGTCGAGTTCGGTGTCATCGGCCTTGCGCAGCGGCGACTGCACCCCGGGCAGGAACTTCACGGGGCGGATGTTGGCCCACTGGTCGAAGTTCTGTGTGATGTTCAGGCGCAAGCCCCATAGGCTCACATGATCGGGCACGTTGTCCCAGCCCACGGCGCCAAAGTAAATGGCATCGAAGTCCTTCAGCGTCTCCAGGCCGTCCGAAGCCATCATCACGCCGTGCTCCGCGTAGTAGGCAGAGCCCCACGGGAACTCGGTCCAGTCGAAGGAGAACGCTCCGCCGGAGTGCTCGGCAATGGCGTCCAGGACCTTGCGGCCGGCGGTGATGACTTCCTTGCCCACCCCGTCCGCGGGGATTGAGGCAATGGTGAATACCTTTTGCTCAGTCATGGTGCGCTCCTTCTCGAGAATGCGAGGGCTGGTGATGGGAGGCCGCGATCCACGGCGCATGTCCTGTCATCCAGTAGAGCGCCCGGATAGTGCATAGGTCCAAGACTGGTTTTTCATTCTCTAAATAGGATGTACCTATTGCTCGGTGGGCTCACTATCGGGCGTCCTGCCCCCGCGGACCCGAGCCGCATGCTCCTCCGCCACCTCGAGGAACGCCCTGGCGGCCGGTGTCACGTGCTCGGGGCGACTGATCACGGCAACGTGCAGCGGCGTCGTCGGCGAAATCTGCAGCACTCGCAGACCGGCCTGGTGCGCGAGCGGCGTCCACGAGGACGGCATGACCGCGTGCCCCACCCCCGCCAGGACCAGGGGCAACACCGAGGTGCGGTGGGCGACCTCCGCGACAATCTGCAGGGGCACGCCATGGGCCAGGGTGTCATCGACCATCAAGCGCATGAGTGAGCCCCGTTGCGAGGCCACGATCCGGTGCCCGGCCAAATCCTTTCGGTGGATGGTGTCCGCGCCGTCAAAGGCGTCCGTCCCCGGGGCCGCGATGAGCACCAGGGGTTGTTGTTCGAGGTGTAAAACCTCCACATCGCCGGAGCGGAAGGGGGCCTTGGTGCCCAGGATGCCGATCTCCGCGCCGCCGGTGCGCACGGAGTCGAGGACCTCCTCGGCGGTGAAGGCCGCGTCCACGTTGAGTGTCACGGCCGGGTGGGTGCGCGCGTACGCGGCGATCATCGAGGTCAGCGGTTCGATCCCGGGGGACGGCATTGCAATCATGTCCAGGCGACCGCTGCGCACCCCGCGCACATTGTCCACGGCGCTGCGGGCCGCCTCGAGGTCCCGCACCACGAGTCGGGCAGGACCGAGCAGTTCGTGACCGGCCTCGCTGAGGACCACCCGCCGCCCGATGCGATGGAACAGGGAGACGCCGAGCTCTCGCTCCAGGCCCTTGATTGTCTGCGACAGTGAGGGCTGGGCAATGATCAGGTGCTCCGCAGCGCGAGTGAATCCACCGTGCTCGACCACCGCCAGGAAGTACGTCAGTTGCCTCACATCCACGCGTCCTACCCCTGATCCATTGCTTTTGCCTATGTGTTCAGTAGATAATACGCCTTGGACGTGATGCAAGTCACAAGAGCATGGTGTGTATACCCGCGATGACCGCGACGAAAGGCTTTCGCCATGAGCACGCAGGAATCCGAGTCCGCCGAAACCGCCCGCTCGCCACAGCGCACGGACGTGCGCGCCGCCCTGCTGGGTGGCAAAACCTTCCGCAGTCTCAGCGAGCAGACGCTGTCCCCGCGGGAGGAGAAGTTCGAACGCGCTCGCCAGACCTCCGGGCTGTTTCTCGCCCCGGTCGTGGCCATCATCTTCGCGCTGCTCCCGCTGAACCTGGAACGGAATCAGCACACCCTGGCCGCCGTGCTGTTGGGCGTGATCATCCTCTGGATCTGTGAGCCCGTGCCCATTCCGGTGGGAGGTCTCATCGGTGTGGCGGCGGTGGTGATACTCGGCGTGGCCCCGGCCGGGGACGTCCTGGCGCCGTTCGGATCGACCACGATCTTCACCTTCATCGGCGCGTTCATCCTGGCCGCGGCCATGCTCAAACACGGTATTGCCCAGCGGCTCGCGCTCGCGGTGCTGTCATTACCGGGAGTCGGCCGATCCACATATCGGATCATCATTGCCTTCGGCGTGATCACGTGCATTCTCTCCGCGTTCGTCTCCAACACTGCCACCGTGGCCATGCTCATGCCCACCGCGCTGGGCATCCTGGCGGTCATTGCCGAGATGATGCAGGACCGCGGCGTGGTCAAGGCCAACTTCGACCCGTTGCGACTGCGTGTGGGTGCGGCACTGTTGCTCATGCTCGCCTACGGCGCGAGTGTGGGTGGTCTGCTGACCCCGGTCGGTTCCCCGCCCAACCTGATCGGCCGCGGTCTCATTGAGGAGGCCACCGGCACCCGCATTTCTTTCGCCCAGTGGATGGCCATTGCGTTCCCGGTCTGCCTGGCCATGTTCGTTGTTCTGACCATCGTCATGGTCCTGCTCAACAGGCCAGAAATTCGTCGGATCGAGGGCGTGGAGGAATACGTCCGCCAGCATCGGGAAGAACAAGGGCCCATGTCCCGGGCGGAGAAGAACACGCTGATCGCGTTCGGCTTCACGGTGACTCTCTGGCTGCTCCCGGCGGTTGTCAGCCTGGTCGGTGGCACCGAGTCCGACGCCTACATCTTTGTGGATGACCGTCTCGACGAGGGCATCGTGGCCGTCCTGGGCGCGTCCCTGTTGTTCCTGCTTCCCACCAACTGGAAGAAGCGCGAAGCAACTCTCACCTGGTCCGACGCCGCCAAGATCGACTGGGGAACCATCATCCTGTTCGGTACCGGCATCATTTTCGGCTCGCTCCTCGCGGAGACCGGCCTGGCGGAAACCATTGGCACCGGGGCTTCCGAAAACCTGAACATCACCAACGTTGCGACGATCACCGTGTTCTCCGCGGTGCTGGCCGTGCTGATCTCGGAGACCACGTCCAACACGGCGTCCGCCGCGGTCATCGTGCCGATCGTGATCCCGCTGTGTCAGGCCATGGGGGTAGACCCGTTCGTACCGGCCATGGCCGCGACCTTCGCCGCATCCTTCGGGTTCATGCTTCCGGTCTCCACCCCGCAGAACGCGATCGTCTACGGCACCGGCGCCGTGCCCATCACCCGCATGATCCGCACCGGCATCTTCTTCGACATCCTGGGCGTGATCCTCATCGTGACCATCGTGCCCGTGATGATCGCGGTGGTCGGGATCGGCGGGTAAGGTCCCGCTCCTCTACCCCGCGACAGGGCCCGACGACGCCGTAAGGAGGGGCGTCGTCGTCCTGAGCTCAGCTACTCCATCTCCACCGGACCGGTGATGCGCAGTTCCTCCAGATCGATGCGCCGCAGGAGCCGGGTGAGGGCTTCATCGTTGATATCCCCGCGGTCGCGCATGTCGATCAGCTGCCTGCGAGAGACCTGGGCAACCGCCACGCGCAAGGCGTGCTCGTCCGCTCGGAACGAGACGACGGCGTGGGATTTGGTGTCCAGCTCCTCGGCCAGCTCGCTGGCCCACGCCGTGGCGTTCATGCGGTACTCGGATCGCACGCGTTCCATGGCTTTCTCCGACGCGCCTTGCTCCTGGGCCAAGGTGGGCAGCGCCTCGACTGCGGCCTGGGCGGTCTTGACCAGGGCCTCCAGCTCTTCGCGTTCGTCCGTGCCCTCCGGCTCCACGTTGGGTCCGGGTTTGGCGTTAAACCACCGCACCACCACGGGCATCAACAACCCCTGCACCACCAGGGACAACAGCACGACTCCGGAGGTGATGAAGACGGCCATGTCGCGGCCCGGGAATGCCGCGTCGTCGAGCGTCGTGGGAATCGAAAGGGCCACGGCCAGAGACACCGCGCCGCGGAATCCCGCCACGGAATTGACCACGCGTTGGCGGAGCGTGGTGCGCCGCAACCGTTGGGTCGGGCGCCGGTCGAGCAATCGGATCAGCTGTATGGCCACTTCTCCGAACACGAAACGGACGAGGATCATCGTGACGTAGATCCCGAACGTTGCACCCACGGCCCGCCACACGTCTGCGCTGGGAAGGCCTGCGATGATCGCGGGTAGCTCGACACCCACGAACACGAACAGGGTGCCGTTGATCAAATACGTGGTCATGCCCCAGAACGGGAAGAACAAGCTGCGGGACGCCGCGTTGTAGCGGCGCGGACCGGCCTGGGCCAGGAAGAGTCCGGCCACCACGGCGGCCAGAACACCCGAAGCCTCAACGGTCTCGGCCAGGAAATAACCCGCCAGCGGAGCGAGGAGCGTGTACACGTTGTTGCGTATGGCATCCTCGGAGACGGAGATGATCCTTGACGTCACCCACCCCACGGCCAACCCCGCCAGGATCCCGCCGATGAACGAGATGGCGAAAAAACCCGATGCGTGTCCGACCGTGATCTCGTTCTCACCGGAGGCGAACTCCAGAGCGAGGGCGAAGACCACTAATGCCGTACCGTCATTGATCAACGATTCCGCACGCAGCTGCGTCATGGTTTGCCGGTCCACACCGCGACCCATGGCCGCCACGGCCGTGGCATCGGTAGGTGCAACGGCCGCACCGATCAGCAACGCCGTGCCAAGCCCCAATCCCAACCATTGCCCCACGAACCCCACGGACACGGCCGTGACGAGCACCAAGAGGGTCGCGTTGATGATCACACCGCGCAACACCTTGCGAATCTCCCGCTGCGAAATATTCGCGGCTTCCCAGAACAGCAGCAGCGGGAGAAGGATGGACAGCACCAGCTCGGAGGGCAACTGGAGGTTTCGCATGGTGGGCAACAGGAGTGCCGCCACAACACCCGCGGCCACCAGCACCACCGGTTCGATAAGGCCGAATCTCTTGGCGAGTAAGGAGCCCAGTAGCAGAACAAGACCGCTCACCAGGGCAATTTCAACGAACATCATGGCTCTCTTTCCTTGCGGACCTGACGCACGGGATGATCAGAGCCTGGGATTGCATGTTAATCCCACCGCGATTCGCGGAGCTCACGAGCGTCACGAAAGGGGCCCACATGTTCACCGGACTCAGCGCGTTCCCGCTCACGCCGCTCCACAACGACCTTCTTGATGAAAAGGCATATAAAAATCTGATCGAACATCTTGCGGCCGCCGGCCTGGACTCCATCACCGCCCTCGGCTCCACCGGCTCGTACGCGTATCTCAGTCGCGAGGAACGACGGCGGGTCGCGCAATTAGCCGCCGAGCACGCGGGTGACGTCCCGGTATTCGTGGGCATCGGTGCACTGCGCACCTCCCAGGTGCTTGCCCACGCCGACGACGCCACCCAAGCCGGCGCCTCAGCCCTCCTGCTCGCCCCCGTGAGCTACCAGGCCCTGACCGAGAACGACGTGTTCGAACTCTTCCGCGCCGTCACCGAGCACACGGAGTTGCCGGTCATTGTCTACGACAACCCAGGAACCACACACTTCTCGTTCACCACGGACCTGTACGCCCGTATCGCAGGGTTATCGGGCATCGCGTCCATCAAGATCCCGGCATTGCCCGCCAACAGCGCGGAAGCACGGAAGCGGGTCCAGGACATCCGAAGCGCCATCCCTGAGAACGTGACCATTGGCATCTCGGGTGACCAGGGCGCCGTCGGCGGCCTGGAGGCCGGGTGCGATGCTTGGTACTCGGTGATCGGTGGGACCCTGCCGGAGCTGGCGGTGAGGCTCGCGCGCCTCGTTCAGGCCGGCGACGCAAACGAAGCCACCAAAGAATCTGTCCGCCTCGCCCCGCTGTGGGAGCTCAACGCGGAGTTCGGAAGTCTGCGCGTGGTAGCGGCCATTGCCGAGTTCGTGGGTCTGGTGCCTGAGAAGTGTCTGCCCTTGCCCATCCAAGGTCTCAACGAGCAGCAGTGCGCACGCGTACAAAGAGTCATTGACGATTTGAACCTTGCCTGACGCCGCCCCGCGCCTTGCACCCCCACTGTGAACTGGCTTACATTTGAAGCAGCCTACGGCGGGTCCGGCATCGGACTATCTACCGGGCGAGCAACCAAGAAATGCACTGGTTCGGCACCAGAGGGCTCCCGGTACAGCTGAGGATCGATCCACTCCACGTCGCAGCCAGTGGCTTGTCACGAGGAGTTCAACGCCATGAGCGAGATCCGGTTAACCATCAACGGCCACGAACGCGGCTTCGACGGCGTCAGTCCCCACACGCGTTTGCTGGACTTTCTCCGCGACCAGGGGCTGACCGGCGCCAAAGAGGGCTGTGCGGAAGGCGAATGCGGTGCCTGCGCAGTACTGGTCGCACGGCCGGACGGCGAGGATCGCACCCGCTGGACCTCCGTCAATGCATGCCTGCCACCCGCCGTGGCTTTCGACGGCCAGGAAGTGGTCACCTCCGAGGGGCTCGGCACCGCCCCCGGCCCCCGCGGACCCGGGCAACTACACCCGGTGCAGCGGGAAATGGCCACCCGCGGCGGATCCCAGTGCGGCTACTGCACCCCCGGCTTCGTGTGCGCAATGGCCGCGGAGTACTACCGCCCCGAACGCAGTTCCGCTGATGCCCCGGCCCACGACCAAACTGGCACGGACGTCCAGGGTGAGGAGCACGCCGCGGATCACGAATGCGGCCCCAACGGTTTTGATCTGCACGCCCTGAGCGGCAACCTCTGTCGTTGCACCGGCTACCGCCCCATCCGCGACGCCGCCTACGCCCTGGGCGAGCCCGAGGACACGGACCTGCTGCGGCGTCGGCAAGAGGAACCCGCCCCGAAACCGAGCTACACCCGCATCGACACCGCTGGCGCACGCTTCGTGCGCCCCGCTGACCTGGGCGAATTTTTCGATCACCTCGAGCAGGCGCGGGACGAGGAGCAGGAGGTGCGCCTGGTTGCCGGGGCCACCGACCTCGGCGTGGAGGTCAACATCCGCCACGTCCGCCCGCCCGTGGTCCTTGCCGTGGATCGCCTCGACGAGCTGCGCACGCTTGACGTGAGCGACGACCGGATCGAGATCGGCGCCGCGCTGAGCCTGTCCGAAGTCGAACGCGGCCTGGGCGGTTGTGTGCCGCTGCTCGACCAGCTCTTCCCGCAGTTCGCGTCCCGCCTGATCCGCAACGCGGCCACGTTCGGCGGCAACCTGGGCACCGGCTCACCCATCGGCGACTCCGCCCCGGTGCTCCTCGCGCTCGGTGCTTCCGTGGTGCTCGCCTCCAGGGGTGGGGACCGCGAGGTCCCGCTCGCCGCGTACTACACCGGCTACCGCGAAAGCGTCCGCCGTCCGGACGAAATCCTCCGCGCCGTGCGCATCCCGCTGCCGCTGGCCGACCATGCCGCGTTCCACAAGATCGCCAAGCGCCGTTTCGACGACATCTCCAGCGTGGCCGTGGCCATCGCCATCCAGGTCGACGACGCCGCCGCAGTCACCTCCGCGCGCATCGGCCTGGGCGGTGTGGCCGCCACCCCGATCTGTGCACGCGAGGTCGAGGAAGCCCTGATCGGTCAGCCGTGGACCCGCGAAACCGCGGTGAACGCCGCCGCCCTGCTGGCCCGGCAGGGCACCCCGATCGACGACATGCGAGCCAGCGCCCGCTACCGCTCGGCCATGCTCGAACAATCCCTGCTCAAGTTCTGGGCACAGCAACAGCCCGCCCAGGCTCAGGAGGTATCCCAATGAAATCCCTCGCAGAACGCCCCGAGAACCCGGTGGTCGGCGTGACCGTGGCCCACGAGCACGGTGCCGAGCACGCCACGGGGTGCGCGCTCTACACCGACGACCTCGTTGTTCGCCATCAGAACGTGCTCCATGCCTGGCCGCTGCAGGCCCCGCACGCCCACGCACGGGTGACGTCCCTGGACGTCGTCCCCGCCCTCGACGTGCCCGGCGTGGCCCGGGTTCTCACCGCGGAGGACGTGCCGGGCATCAATGACGCCGGCATCAAGGAGGACGAACCCCTGTTCCCCAGCGAAGTCATGTTCCACGGCCACGCCGTGTGCTGGGTCTTGGGGGAAAGCCTGGAAGCCGCACGGCTCGGAGCGGAAACGATCAAGGTCGAGTACGAACCCCTGCCGTCCCTGATCACTCTCACGGAAGCCATTGCGGCCCAGAGTTTCCAGGGCCGCCAACCCACGGTGAGCCGCGGCGACGTCGAAACTGGCCTGGCCAACGGGACCCACCGCTTCAGCGGGGAGATCGAGTTCGGCGGGCAGGAACACTTCTACCTGGAGACTCACGCGTCGTTCGCGTATGTGGATGAGGGCGGGCAGGTGTTCGTCCAGTGCAGCACCCAGCACCCGAGTGAGACGCAGGAAATCGTGGCGCGCGTGCTGGGCCTGGACAACCACGACGTCACGGTGCAATGCCTGCGCATGGGCGGTGGCTTTGGCGGCAAGGAAATGCAGCCGCATGGTTTTGCCGCGATCGCCGCGCTGGGGGCCACGCTCACCGGGCGGCCGGTCCGCTTGCGGCTGACGCGCAATCAGGACATTACGATCACCGGCAAGCGCCACCCTTATCACGCGTCCTGGGACGTTTCGTTCGACGACGACGGTCGCCTCCAAGCGCTGCGGGCCACCGTGACCAGTGACGGCGGGTGGAGCCTGGATCTCTCGGAGCCGGTGATGCAGCGGACGCTGTGCCACATCGACAACGCCTACTGGATCCCCAACGTGGAGGTCCACGGGCGGGTCGCGCAGACGAACAAGACCTCGCAGACCGCCTTCCGCGGGTTCGGCGGGCCGCAGGGCATGCTGGTGATCGAGGACATCCTGGGTCGGTGCGCACCGCTGCTCGGCCTGGATCCCACGGAACTGCGCGCCCGCAACCTCTACGTGCCGGGCCAGAGCACACCCTACGGTCAGCCGGTGCGCCATGCGGAGCGCTTGGCCGAGATCTGGAACCAGGTGCACCAGCGCGCGGACGTGCGGGAGCGGCGTGCCGAGATCGAAGACTTCAACGCAACCCACCCCGATACCCACCGCGCGCTCGCGGTCACCCCGGTGAAGTTCGGAATCTCGTTCAACCTCACCGCATTCAACCAGGCCGGTGCGCTCGTGCACGTGTACCGGGACGGCTCCGTGCTCATAAATCACGGCGGCACGGAAATGGGGCAGGGGCTGCACACCAAGATGCGGCAGGTCGCGGCCACCGCACTGGGCGTGCCACTGGAGACCGTGCGATTAGCGCCCACGCGCACCGACAAGGTCCCCAACACCTCCGCCACGGCGGCCAGTTCCGGCGCGGACCTCAACGGCGGCGCGGTCAAGAACGCGTGTGAGCAGATTCGCGACCGGCTGGCAGAAGTAGCGGCGCGCAAGTTCAACATCCATCCCGACGACGTACGGTTCGTCAACGGCACGGTCACCGGCATCGGTTTTCACGACCGGCAGATGTCCTTTGCCGAGCTGGCCCACGATGCGTATTTCCAGCGGATCTCCCTGTGGGCCGCCGGGTACTACCGCACCGAGGGGCTGCACTGGGACGCGGACCGGATGCAGGGTGAACCGTTCAAGTATTTCTCCTACGGGGCGTCGGTCTCCGAGGTGGAGGTGGACGGGTTCACGGGCGCGTACCGGTTGCTGCGCACGGACATCGTGCATGACGTGGGCGACAGCCTGTCCCCGCTGATCGACATCGGGCAGATCGAGGGCGGCTTCGTGCAGGGCGCCGGTTGGCTCACGCTGGAGGACCTGCGCTGGGACGAGTCCGATGGCCCTTCCCGCGGCCGTCTGACCACTCAGGCCGCGAGCACGTACAAGCTGCCGAGCTTCTCGGAAATGCCCGAAGAGTTCAACGTGCACCTGTTCGAGAAAGCGACCGAGAGCGGCGTGGTGTACGGGTCCAAGGCCGTGGGCGAGCCGCCGCTGATGCTGGCGTTCAGCGTGCGAGAGGCACTGCGGGAGGCCGCGGCGGCGTTCGGGCCGGAAGGGCACAGTGTCCTGTTGGCCAGCCCGGCCACTCCTGAGGCGGTGTTCTGGGCGGTTCAGGATGCGCGCAGGGCGCTCGCGCAGTGCGGCGCTTCCGGTTCCCGGGACGCGCGCCGGGACCGGGCGGCGTCGTCGTCGGAGGTCGGGTCGGCTGACGAGGCGGCGTCGGCGACCGCGTCCGAGGATGTGCCGGACGCCGCCGCGACCGCACGCTGACGGCTGCACACCTGACGTGGACTACTGACATGGACTGGTTGGACGCCCTGCAGCACTTGCGCGGGAAAGGCCTCGCGGGCGTGCTGATCACGGTGATCGAGGTACGCGGGCACGCGCCCAGGGAAGCCGGGGCCAAGATGGTCGTGAGCGAGTCACAGGTCTGGGACACCGTGGGCGGCGGGAACCTGGAGGCGACCGTGATCGAACGCGCCCGGGCGATACTTACCGCGGGCGGTTCCGAACCCGAGACCATGACCTTCTCGCTCAACGAGCACGCCACCGTGAAGCACGGCCGACAGTGCTGCGGAGGCGTGGTCACCGTGCTGCTCGAACCGCAGCGGGCCCGGCCCACGGTTGCGATTTTCGGTGTGGGACACGTGGGGTATGAGCTGGCGCGGGTGCTGTCCCGATTTCCCGTGACGGTGCATCTGGTGGACAGCCGGGCCGACCAGCTGGATCCGGACCGGTTCGCGGACGTTTTGAAGGGAACCGCCCAGGTCCACCTCCACCACAGCCCCGCGCCGGAAACCACTCTCACCGAGCTGTCGGCCGGCGCGCACGTGCTCATCATGAGCCACGACCATTCGGAGGATTTCATCCTTTGCGACACCGCCCTGCGCCGCGGTGACCTGGGCACGGTGGGGCTGATCGGGTCCTCCGCCAAATGGTCGCGTTTCCGCAAACGCTTAAGCGACGAAGGCCACGACGTCGCCGCCATCAGCCGGATTTCCTGCCCCATCGGCATTCCGGGTATCACCGGCAAGGAGCCCGCGGTCATTGCCGTGAGTGTGGCGGCGGATTTGCTGCGGGTGTTTGAGGGTGTGCAGCGGCCTGGTTCGTGAGGTAATTCGGGAAGAGCGGCCGGAGGGCACTATCTCCGCGTCTCTTTTTGAACTTGTTGGTCCGGTACCTCGGCCGGGGCTGGGCGGGGCCCTCGCTGAGACCTCGAGCCGGCCCCTGTAACCGCGAATACGCTCGGGAATCTGGTCCTCCGGCAGGTCGAGAACCGCTCTCTCGGAGCCACGACGGGTGGCCGTTTCGTAGTACCAGCACTTGTACTCAACGATCTCCAGAGTGCGTTGGAGCTGTTTCATTTGTTCGATCAACGAAGCTCGGCAGTTCTGGAACAGCGCCCGGCGCTGCTCAAGCGTCTCATCGCCCTGCTGGTACCACTGCATGAATTGGCGGATCTCACTGATGTGGAGGCCGGACTGCTTCAAGCAGTCGATGACTTTGAGGGCCTCGAGATCCTTGTCCGCGAACACTCGTCGTCCCCCGGCACCTCGGGAAAGCTCTGGCAATAGCCCCTCTTTGTCGTAGTAGCGCATGGTCGAGGCCGGAACCCCCAGTAGCTCCGCAGTTTCTCCGATGGTGTAGGTCATGGCGTCTCCTAGAAACTCTTGACGGGTCCTTGACTTGAAGTGAACTTCAACTGTGACCATCAAACCACTGACCAAAATTTTGAGGAGAACACCATGCGCGGAGTAGTACTGCACGGGCCCGGCGACGTCCGGGTCGAAGAACGCGAAAATCCCATCATTCAGGAACCCACGGACGCAGTCATCAAGATCGTGGCCGCGTGCGTGTGCGGTTCAGATCTGTGGCCATACCGCGGCGCGGACCCGGCTGAGAACCAGCACATGGGCCACGAATACGTGGGCGTCGTCGAGCAGATCGGCGACGACGTCAAGACAGTGAAGCCTGGCGATTTCGTGGTGGGCTCGTTCGTCATCTCGGACAACACGTGCCCCATCTGCGCCAATGGTTACCAGTCCCGCTGCGTCAACGGTATTTTCGTCGATGGTCAGATTGGTACCCAGGCCGAGTACGCGCGCATTCCCTATGCCGACGGCACTCTGGTCGCCACCCCGGGCCAGCCCGACGGCGATCTGATTCCCTCCCTGCTCGCCGCCTCCGACGTGCTCGGAACCGGTTGGTTCGGAGCCGTCGCAGCCGAGGCGGGGCCCGGTAAGTCTGTTGCGGTAGTCGGGGACGGCGCCGTCGGCCTCATGGCAGTGCTGGCCGCCAAACAGCTGGGAGCAGAAAAAATCATCGCGATGAGCCGCCACGAATCCCGCCAGAAGCTCGCCAAGGAATTCGGGGCCACGGACATCGTGGAAGAACGCGGGGAGGCCGGCGTCGAGAAGATCAAAGAACTCACCGACGGGCTGGGCGCGGACAGCGTGATTGAAGCGGTGGGCACCCAGGAATCCATGATGCAGGCGGTCCAGTCGACCCGGCCCGGTGGGCATGTGGGCTACGTGGGCGTCTCGCACGATGTCTCACTCAACGGCCTGGAACTGTTCTTCGGGCTGGTGCACCTGCACGGTGGGCCCGCGCCGGTGCGGCGGTTCCTGCCCGAATTGATTCAGCTGATCTGGGACCGAAGGATCGAGCCGGGCAAGGTCTTCGACCTCGAACTCCCTCTCGACCGCGCCGCAGAGGGATACCAGGCCATGGACGAGCGCAAGGCCATCAAAGTCTTGCTCAGGCCCTGACGTTAGGAGACGAACATGGAACTCGACGATCTGCTCGCCGCGCTCGGCGCTGGCGAAACCATTACCGGCGGTTCGCCACTGCATGCCGTGATGCATCGGATCAGCCAGGATGCCCTGCGCGTGACCGCTGAGCTCAACGGCGGCTACCACGAGCCCACGCGCGTACTGGAGCTGTTGGCTCAACTGATCGGTAAGCCGGTGCACGAATCCGTGGCACTGTTCCCGCCGTTCTACAGCGACTTCGGTAAGAACATCACCCTGGGGAAGCGGATTTTCATCAATTCCGGCTGCAAGTTCCAGGATCAGGGAGGGGTGAGCGTTGGCGACGATTCGTTGATTGGTCACAACGCCCTGCTCGCGACCCTCAATCACGACCTGGATCCCGCCCGCCGTGCGGACATGCACCCCGCGCCGATCGTCATTGGCAAGCGCGTGTGGCTGGGGTCGAATGTCACGGTTCTGCCGGGCGTCACGATTGGCGACGGCGCTGTGGTCGCCGCTGCCTCCGTGGTCACCAAGGATGTCCCCGTCAATGCCGTGGTGGTCGGTTCTCCGGCGAGGGTGGTGCGGTCGGTTCCGGTCGAGGGGTGACTGAGCTATTCACCCTGGGTTTCTAGGGTGGGAGTATGGCTGAGACGAGGACGACCAGTACCAAGAACCTGGAGGAGATCGATCGACGGTAGGACCGTGACAGCTCAGCGCTCTGCACTCTAATCGACCTAAAGACCCTGAAAACCGGGTTTAGTGGCTCGACTGTCGATCAGGATGCACTGGTCCGGCCGCGAGGGCCGCAACGTCGATCAGATTGCGGGTCCGTTGCGCGAGTGAAGGGGATACTGGGTCAATGACTGATTGGGGCGCTGTTCTGGATGCCGTCCAGCTGACATTGAGCGGTCACCATGAACTCGGAGAAAAGGCGCTGCGCGAGTGCTGGTCCGACACGACGTCGGCCGAGCACGCGCCGCGGTGCGTGATAGCGCACTACCTCGCAGACTTGCAGTCCACTGTGGCTGCAGAGGTCGAATGGGATGAACGCGCACTCGCTGAATTCGTTCATGTCTCCGACGCCGATCTCGCCCCAATCGGGGTTCCCAGCGCCAAGGGATTCGCGCCGAGTCTGCACTTGAATGCGGGGGACGGCTACCTGCGGATGGGTCGTATCGAGGACGCGTGGAAGCAACTCGAATCGGGCGAGTTGGCCTTGCAAGAACTGGAACGGGACGGATACCTACAGTTCATCGCCCAGGGTCTTCAACGTTTGCGTCAACGTTTGGAGGAGCGCGCATACCGTGGTGTGATGACGTCTTTACCCTTGACCGCACTCGACCTCCCCGACCAATCTGGCCGCACATGGCTCATCACCGGAGCGACCAGTGGGATCGGTAGGGAGCTGGCGCTCGGGGTGGCTGCTGCTGGCGGAGTGGTTGTGGCGCCGGCGCGGAATCGGGAGAGAGCGGCGTCGTTAGTGACGGCCACTAGTGGAAGTGCAGGTCGCATCGAAACGCCGAGCATGGATCTTGCGGATCTCGGGTCCGTGCGCCGGTTCGCCAACTCGTTGACCACTGATATCGACGTGCTCGTCAACAACGCCGGGGCTGTTTCGCCGAAGCGGCGCGAGACCGCGGACGGTTTTGAGATGCTGCTCGGCACCAATTTCCTGGGGCCGTTCGCACTGACCAACCTGATCGGCGATCGGGTGCGAGAGCGCATTGTGATTACGGGGTCGGACTCGTACAAGGTGGGGCGGGTTGACATGAATGATCCGCATTTCCGCAGGCGTCGGTGGAACCCGTTGACCGCCTACTCGCAGTCCAAGCTGTGCGACATGCTGTGGGCCCGGGCGTTGCAGGAGCGGCTCGGCTCTCGGGTGGTGGTGACATGTGCGCATCCGGGTTGGGCGGCTACGGGACTTCAGAACGTTACGGGGAGTGAGTTCCTGGATCAAATGGTCGTCAGACTCACGTCCCCGTTCTCTCAGTCCGCCGCGGATGGTGCTCTACCCCTAGCCGAGGCCGCGGTCGGAGACCATCCGCCGCTGAGCTACATCGGCCCGGACGGGTTCATGAAGTGGAGGGGTAAGCCGGAGGCCCAGGAAGTTTCGCGGCGCGGGCGCTCTACCCTGGGCGCCGACGCGGTGTGGGCGCTGGGTGTGAGAGAAACGGGTACGGACCTGGCATGAACTTGCGCCCCTGAACATTTCAGTCCCGGAAAGTGCCTCAGCATGCCGCTGGAATGCATTTTTACGGACTGGAATGTCGGCGGCCATGAGATCTCAGGCGGTTTCAAGCCACCGGCAAGATCTCAGTCGCTCTCAAGCCATCAGAGGCCGCACAAACTGGCCCCAGAGTGACTGCATTCTTAGCGCTTCTTGCCCATTTAGCCAGAGAGTTTCGCGGTACTGCGAAAGTTACATCCAGGTGCAACTATTGCAGTACCTTCCCCGCGACTGTTAGAGGTCCATAGCAGCGAAGACTTCATCAGCGAAAGAGTCGTTGTGGTGCCGCGCTAGAACCGATGATCCTTTCCGGAGCTGGCCCATGGCCAGTTGACGCGCTGCCCGTAGGACTTCCGGTATTTCGAGCAGGGGCGGAATTGCGTGTAGGCCGGCTGTGGATACTCGGTGCACAGTTCCTGTGGACCGGTAGCCTGCGGTCAGTTCGGTGAGATCTTGGATTTCCTGCGGAACTTCAGACATGATCGCGGTGTTCATGAAGGTATAAGTTTCCCAAGCGCTAGTGTCCTCCCAGAACATCTCGCCGAACACCAGAACCTCAACGTTATGAATACTCAGCGCAGCCAGGCGCCGGTTCACTTTGTGCCGCGCGGTGCTGGGAAGCGCCGTTAATGTCCATTGGCGGCCTTCTGTTTCTTGTGGCCACACAATGACTTGTGAAACGTAGGCGCTTACGGATTCCATCAACGCTGGGAATTCCGCGTGGTCTCGGAGTTGGTCGAATTTGATCCTGGATTTGACGCGCCGCTGGGCAAGGGTGACGCGTTCAGGATCCACACCGGGCGGTTCTGAATCTGCATCGTGCTGCAACCATTCAGTTTGTGCCTGGGGATCAACGATGAGGTCCAGCGGTGAGGGTCCTACTGGCTGCGACAACAAGGTCTTGTTGCGAAGTTGTTTCTTCTGTTTGACCCGCGATTGGCTTGTAGCTCGTTCCTTGTCGTCCAGCTCCTCGGGAATCGCCTCCGCAAATCTAACCGCTTCAATGTCATCCCACCGTCGTCGGTGGGTCGAGAATCTGGCTGGGAAATTGATCGTCCGTCCAACGTAGAGCTCCCCGTTGGTGAACGAGAGTTCGTATATCCCGCAGCTCAGCTTCTCCGGAATCACGGCCGATGTTGCGAATCCGGCGGGAGTTTTCCATTCGCGGAAATGTAGGTCAGTCATGCATAGCCTCCGAGGGGTCATATTAAACCCTGCGCCGCCGGGCGCATGCGGCCCCATGGCATTCGCCCGCGCGACGGTTGAGCAAACTCGACCCAGGGCGTACCGTGTCTCGCATGCAAGGCATAGCTTCGATCAAGTTGTGGACTCGCCGCTGACGGCGGCGGAGTCCTCTTAGATCTCTTTTTCACTCTGCTCGCCGTCCTGGCATCTGCCGGGCGGTTCGTTTGTGCTGCCCGGCTCCATGACGAGTCGAAGAGAGTACAGTGCAAAATCCTTATCGCATCGAAACCCCTCAACCCACAGCGCTGCCAGCGGGTTCCGCGGCGCACATTCGCGCCGACAATCTAGAAGTCATGCTGGGTGATCGGCGGGTCCTGAAGGACGCGAGCGTCATCGTTAGTGCCGAATCGCGGTTGGCAATTGTCGGTGAGAACGGCCGTGGGAAATCCACACTCCTCCGTATCTTGGCGGGAATGGCCGAACCGGACGCGGGTACGGTCACGCGCGAGGGAACGGTAGCGTTTGTGGAGCAGGAGCTCGAATCACGATCCGATGAAACCGTCGGGTCGCTGATTCAGAACGCCATTGCGGATTCCCTCGCGGCCCTGGAGCGGCTTGATCAGGCCACCCACGCCATGGCCGCAGGTCACGACGGCGCCGCCGACGCGTACGCCCACGCCCTCGAGTTCGCCACCACCTTGGACGCATGGGACGCGGACCGCAGGGTCGACGTCGCTCTGGCCGGCCTCGACGCGTGCGCGGACCGCTCGCGGTTGTTATCCACGTTGTCCGTGGGGCAGCGCTACCGGGTGCGGTTGGCGTGCGTGCTGGGAACTAATCCGGACCTCATGCTCCTGGATGAGCCCACCAACCATCTCGATGCCGCTGGTCTCACGTTCCTGACGGAGCGATTGAAGGGGCACCGCGGTGGCGTCGCCCTGGTGAGCCACGACCGTGCGCTATTGCGCGATGTGGCCACCAGTTTCTTGGATCTCGATCCGAGTGAGGACGGCCGCCCGCGGCTGTATGCGGGCGGTTACGGGGCCTGGATGGAAGGCCGTAACAGGGAACGCGCCCGCTGGGAGCAAGATCATGCGGATCAGCAGGCGGAAAGAACTCGACTGTCACAGGCGGCAGACGAAGCCCGCGGGCGCCTGAAGTCCGGATGGCGCCCCGAGAAGGGGCACGGCAAACACCAGCGGGCCACCAGAGCGGCCGGTACGGTGCAGGCATTCAATAGGCGTCAGGAGGAATTGGAGCGGCACATCATCTCGGTTCCGAACCCTCCTGCGCACCTGCGTTGGCCGGATTCCAGTACTCGTAAGGGCCAACCATTGCTGACGATTGTCAATGTCACCGTGGCGCACCGGTTGCGCACGCCGGTAGATCTGACCCTTGAAGGTGGTGACCGGCTCCTCATCACTGGCCCCAATGGTGCCGGCAAGTCCACGCTGCTGGGCATTCTGGCCGGTCGGATTGACCCGACCACGGGGTGGGTGAATCACTATCCGGGAACAAGGGTGGTTTGGTTGTCTCAGGAAACGCCTCAGTGGTCCCCGGAGCACACGGTATCCGAGGTGTACGAGCGACATGTCACCGCGCTCGAGCGTGAGCAGCCTGGCGGGCCGGCATCGGTGTCGCTCGCAAATACCGGGTTGCTCGAGTCAAGAACGTTGGGCACCCCGGTGGGTCGCATGTCGCAGGGCCAGCGGCGGCGGCTGCACCTGGCCCTGTGCTTGGCGAAACGGCCCGATCTCTTGCTGCTGGACGAACCCACCAACCACTTGTCCGCGGCGCTGGTTGATGAGATGACCGAGGCGCTTAAGACCACCCGCTCCGCCGTTGTGGTGGCCACTCATGATCGGCAGATGCTGCACGATCTCGAGGCCTGGCCGGTGATGCGTCTGAAAACGGGTACAGACCTGGCATGAACTTGCGCCCCTGAACATTCCAGTCCCTAAAACTGCTTCAGCAGGCCGCTGAAGTGCACTTTGACGGAGTGGAATGTCAGTGAAAGTCAGCCGATCTGCTCCGCCAGCGCCACAATGATGCCTTCCGGGCCGCGGAGGTAGCAGAGGCGGTAGACGTTTTCATAGTTGCCGACCTCGCCCAGAAGTTCGGCGCCGTGGGTGCGTAGGCGGGCGACGGTGTCGTCGATGTCGTCCACCGCGAACATGATGCGATGCACGCCCACGGTGTTTGGCGCCGGCGCGAGCGGGTCCGGCGTGATCACGTCGGGGGAGTGGTAGGTGGTCAGCTCCACCCGACCGTGCCCGTCCGGAGTGCGCATCATGGCGATCTCGCTGCGGAGCCCGGCGATGCCCACGGTCTGATCCGCAAAGAGCCCCTCAATGGGCGTGCGCCCCTCCAGCTCCATGCCCAGCTCGGTGAAGAAGTCGACGGCGGCGTCCAGGTCCTTGACCACGATGGCCACGTTGTCCATCCGTTGGATACCCATGACTTGAGCGTAGTCCCGAAACACACGCGGCGCCCCGCAGGAATTCCTGCCGATCTGAGTCGTTAACGTAAGCATGCGAGTCATTGGATTTACAGAATTCGGAGGGCCCGAGGCTCTCGATGTCCACGATGTTCCGGAGCCTCATGCCGGGCCCGGAGAAGTTCGGATCGCGGTGAAGGCCGCGGCGGTCAATCCCACGGACACGGAGACGCGTCAGGGTAACGGCGCTCCCGCCCAGCTGCCCGCCCCGCACGTACCGGGAATGGATGCGGCGGGCATAATTGACGAGGTCGGCGAGCCCACCGCAGATCTGGACACCTCCCGGTGGTCCGTCGGTGATCGGGTCATGGCGATTGCAATCCCATTGCGGGGTCACGGTGGTGCGTACGCGCAGTACCTTGTCGCGGACGCGGACTCCCTGGCCCGGATCCCCGAAGGTCGCTCCTTGGAGGAAGCCAGCACGCTACCCATGAACGGGCTCACCGCCACGCAGGCGCTGGAGAAATCGGCTCTCGAACCCGGTCAGGTGCTGGCCGTCACCGGCGCGGCGGGGACCCTGGGCGGTTACGTGGTGCAACTGGCCAAGCTCCAGGGCCTCACGGTGATCGCCGACGCCGCCGCAAAGGACCGTGAGCGCGTGGTCGCCTTCGGCGCCGATCACGTGGTGGAGCGAGGCGATGACTTCGCGGACAAGGTACGCGACATCTACCCGGACGGTGTGGATGGACTGGTTGATGCCGCCGTGATGAATGAGATTGCCATACCGGCAGTTCGCTCAGGGGGAGGATTCGCCACGGTGCGCTTCTGGCAAGGCCCAGAGGACAGTGACCTGACCTTCCACCGCGTTTGGGTGGGCGACGAATACCACCACGGCGAGAAACTGGACGCGCTGCGCGAATTGGTGGAGAGCGGCGTCGTGACCCTGGAGGTGGCCGATACGTTGCCCGCCTCCCAGGCGACGGAGGCTCACCGGCGCTTGCAGGAGGGCGGCGTGCGTGGGCGGCTGGTCCTGACGTTCTGAGTGCGAGGTCGAGCTGACTAGGGTTGAGACCGCCCGGTGCGAACGGGCCGACCTCAATGCAACAGGAGAAGAATGTCCCCCGATTACCAGCTTGTAGCCTTCGACATGGACGGCACCCTGCTGAACAGCGCCAAGGACCTTCAACCGGGAACTCGGCGCGCCTTCGAGGCCATGCGCGCGGCCGGAACGCGCATCATGCTGGCGTCAGGGCGCCCCATTCCCGGGTTGAAGAAGCTGGCGAGTGAACTGACCCTGGGTCAGGACCTGGTGCTCGCGGGAATGAACGGATCGATCGTGGTGGATCAGGCCACGGACCGCGAAATCGCACGTCACCCCATGCCGCTGGACGTCACCCGAGCGCTGATCGCCACGGCCAAGAAGCACCACGTCATGGTCATGATTCCGCATGACGATCAGCTGCTGGTCGAGGACTCGTCCGACACCCACGCGCAGCACGAGGCCGCGGGCAATGACCTGACCATTCGCGACGTGGCTGACCTGTCGGAGGTGGACGTGCAACCCACCAAAGTGCTCTTCGTGGGCGAGCGGGACGTGACCGATCCGCTGCTGGACGAGCTCACCCGCGACTACGGCGACCAGGTCGAGCTCGCTTACTCCTCGCCGCTGTACTTGGAAGCCACCGCCGCCGGGATCGACAAGGGCTCCGCCATCACCGACTACGGCCGGGCCCAGGGCATCCCGTTGTCCCGCGTCATGGCGTTCGGCGACAACGGCAACGACATCGGGATGCTGCGCACCGCAGGCCTGGGCGTTGCCATGGGCAACGGCATCCCCGAGGCCAAGGCGGCGGCCGACCTGGTGACCACCTCCAACAACGACGAGGGCATCGCACGGGTCCTGTCCCGGTACTTCAAGTTCGACACGAGCGACATTCCTGCGTGACCCCCATTACCCCCGGGCCGTGGGGAAAAACTGAATGTGACAGTTTGTTACAAACCTCTCGCCCCTGCCGCAACGCCCCTGTTTACTGGAGTGCGGTTCATTGAACGCGACTGCGCGTTCCCACCTTCCTCAACTACTGAAAATCAGGTTCACCACATGATTCTTACCGGTCTGGTCGTCGGCGCCGTGCTGGGCATCGTGATGCAGCGCGGTCGCTTCTGTGTCACCGGCATGCTGCGGGACATCTTTCTGCAGAAGTCGTGGCGCACGTTCGCGGCACTGCTCATCGTGATTTCCGTCCACGCCATTGGGCTTGCGGCTCTCACGAGTCTGGGCGTGATTGCCCCCGAGTACAGCACGTTCGCCCCGGCGGCCGTGATCATCGGTGGTTTCATGTTCGGCATCGGCATCATCCTGGCCGGCGGTTGCGCCTCCGGTACCTGGTACCGCTCGGGCGAAGGCCTGGTCGGTTCGTGGGTGGCGCTGGCCATGTATGCACTGTCCGCGTCCGCCATGAAGGGCGGCATGCTCGATGGTTTCAATTCCTGGATGACCAGCTGGGACACCGGTTTGACCACCGTGCCCGCGGCACTCGGGATCTCGCCGTGGATCTTCGCGATCGCACTGGCCGTGTTCACCGGGATCATGGTCCGCCGCTTCATGATCCGCGAAGCCAGCAGCCCCAAGCCCGCGCGCCTCAACAATCGCCCGGCCTGGAAGCGCCCGCTGCACGTCTACAACGCCGCATGGATGATCGGCCTGCTGGGCGTCATTGCCTGGCCGCTGTCCGCAGCCACCGGTCGCAACAGCGGCCTGGGTATCACCACCCCGTCCGCCCACACCCTGGACTTCATCACCACCGGCGATTCCAAGTTCATGAACTGGGGCACCCTGCTGGTGCTGGGTCTGCTGGTCGGTTCCTTCATCGCGGCCAAGGCCACCGGCGAATTCCGCATTCGTGTGGCCGACGCCAAGACCACCGTGCGCGCCGTCGCCGGCGGTGTCCTGATGGGTGTTGGCGCGGCGCTGGCCGGTGGGTGCACCGTGGGTAACGGCATGGTCGAGACCAGCCTGTTCAGCTTCCAGGGTTGGATCGCGCTGCTGTTCATCGCCCTGGGCGTTGGTGCGGGCACCAAGCTGTGGCTCAAGCCCTCCGCTGCGCAGCCCGCCGCCCGGGCTCAGGACACCGAGACCTA
The DNA here is from genome assembly GCF_014698015.1 of Kocuria sp. cx-455. Taxonomy (GTDB): domain Bacteria; phylum Actinomycetota; class Actinomycetes; order Actinomycetales; family Micrococcaceae; genus Kocuria. The sequence continues at coordinate 233,776 of NZ_JACXBS010000006.1, read as the reverse complement.
CTCCACGTCCGAGAGCCTGGACCACAATCTCTCCAACGAGAACCCGTCCGGCAACTCCATTGACGCGACCCCGTCCAAGAGCCCGCAGAGCACCAACGCGTTCTCCGGTTTCGCCGCGGCACCGTCCGCGGTGATGGTCAAGGACCCGACCCTGGCGCCGTCCAAGAAGCTCAAGGACCTGGGTGAGGGCTACTACGCCCTCGACTCGCTGGGCGCGGTGTGCCCGTTCCCGCTGATCGAGGCGAAGGACGTCATGAAGACCCTGCAGTCCGGCGACCACCTGGTCATTGACTTCGATTGCACCCAGGCCACCGAGGCCATCCCGCACTGGGCCGCCACCGACGGCCACGAGGTCACCGACTACGTCGAAAAGGGCGAGGCCAGCTGGCAGATCACCCTCAAGAAGGGCTGACCTCACCTCCGCTGCAATTGACGACGACGCCGCCCGCGACTTTCGCGGGCGGCGTCGGCTTTTTCGGGTGGTCCGGTGACCTTGGTGACCGAGGGTTCGGGATCAGGCGGGGGGTGCTCCCATTCCCCCGCTCGCCTGCGGCTCCGTGCTCGTGTCGATGGGGACATCGATGTGCGCGGTGTAACCGCTGTTCTCGTTTCCGGTGACATCGGCCATCTGCATCTCCCACCCGTCGGAGAACACGTTGTCGGTGTCGAGAGTCACCGCGGCCAGTGCCTGTGCGGAACCGCTGTACTCGGAGCGCGCGTACACCGTGTTGCACGCGTCCTCCGGCAGAGCGATCTGCGAGGTGAGGATTGCGTTGGAGGCATCCGTGATCGAGTCGATGTCCGGGAACACCTCGAAGTGGATGTGCGCCCAGCGGCCCATGTAGCAGCCGGGGAAGATCGTCTTGAACGTGACCGTGCCGTCGTCGCCGACCACCTGCACACCACGCAGGTACGTGACGTCCTCCAGGCCCTCGGAGTACATCGAGTAGTTTCCCTGCGCGTCGCAGTGCCACACGTACACGGCCGCACCGGTGAGCGGGCCGTTACTGTTGACCATGTCCACGATGTTCATGGTCAACGTTATGGGCACACCGTCCGCGGTGGCGCCGCCGTCGATACTTGTGGTGATGTCGCTGCGCTCGATCCCCGAGATCTCCAGGGCGTCCTGCCCATTGGATCCGTCCCCGGGGTAGGGGCCGGCGGTTTCTCCCGGCATTTCCTCGTCGTAGGTCGCCGTGGCGGTGGGAGTCGCGCTCGCCGACGACGCCGCAGACGATGCCGACGCGGACGGGCTGCTCGTGCTCGTTGCGTTCGCCGAGCACGCGGCCAGCGCGAACACACTGGCACCTGCGCCGAAGACCCCTAGCGCGCGGCGTCGTGAGACCAGGGTGCCGAGGTCGAAGGCAAGCCCTTGATCCTCCACGTCCTCGTTCTGTCGATCCAGCGGGCGACCCTCGAAGGTTTTCTGGTCTTGGGCCGTCTCATGGGTTCCCTCGGAGGCGGCCGGGTACGATCGGTTGCTGCGTTTACCAAAGATTGGGCTCATGGTCAGTCCTGCTTTCTGCGGCTTGAGGTATCGACCATGAATGTACGGAGTGGTTGCTTAGAGCCCGTTGAAAAGGCTTGAAGTCACCCTGAGAAAAAGGTGCACCCCGCCCTGGAACGGACGGGGCGCACGGCGAACGTCGGTCTGCAAGGGGCCTAAGGCTGCTAATTCCTGGCTACCGGCGCCCCGATACCCGGATCTACCCGCGTGGGACCGTCCGAGGAGGGCCGAATGTTCACGTCGAAGATTTCGGTGGGCAAGTACACCGTGGCGCACGAATTGGGGATGTCCACCACCCCGGAGAACCGTCCCTCGATCGGAGCCGCCCCGAGCAGCAAGTACGCCTGTTCTGGGGACCAACCGAATTTGGCCAGGTAATCGATCGCGTGCAGGACCGCGCGCTGATAGGCGAGTTGGGAATCAAGGTAGCGCTGCTCGCCGTCGAGCGTGACCGAGGTGCCCGAAAAGGCGAGCCACTCCGAGTAGACCGGCCCGTTGCGGCCGGGCATGAAGATCGCGTTCTCGCTGACTCCGTAGGTGTCCATACCGCCCTTGATCACGTCCACGTGGATGTCGATGAAGCCACCCATTTCAATGCCGCCGCAGAACGTGATTTCGCCGTCGCCCTGGGAGAAATGTAGGTCACCCACGGAGAGGTGGCCACCGGAAACGAAGACCGGGTAGAAAACGCGGGAACCTTTGGTGAAGTTCTTGATGTCCTGATTACCACCATTCTCGCGGGGTGGGGCCGTGCGGGCAGCCTCCGAGGCAACCCGGTCGAAGTCCGAGCCGCTCAGTGTGCCCAGAATCGCCGAGTCGGGCTCAGGGGGCAGGGCAAGGGGAGGTACTCGGTTCGGCTCCGTGGCAATCAAATCGCCCTCGCGTTTGTTCCATTTCTTCAGCAGATCTGCCGATGGTGCTGTGCCCATCAAGCCCGGGTGGGTTATGCCCGTGAACCGAACCCCGGGAATGTGGCGAGATGTGCACTCACCGCCCTGGAAGTCCCAGACGGCCTTGTAGGCATCGGGGAACTGGTCCACCAAGAAGCTGCCGCCGTTCTTCTGGGCGAAAATGCCGGTGTACCCCCAGCCCTGACCGGCCAGCGCACCCTGCTCCTGCGGAATGGAGCCAACGTCCAAGATATCCACGATCAGCAGGTCACCCGGCTCAGCGCCTTCGATGGCGAACGGCCCGGAGAGTGCATGCACCTTGTTCAGCGGAGCGTCGCGGATGTCGTCCGCAGAATCGTCGTTCTTGATGGCACCGTCGAACCACTCGCGGCAGTCGATGCGGTAACTCTCACCGCGTTTGAGTGTCGCGATGGGTCGAATGTCCGGGTGCCAACGGTTGTGGCCGATCTTCTCCTGTGAGGTGAAGGGCTGGGATGAATCGAGTGAAAAAATGACCTCGGGCATGACCTGCGTCCTTCCGGTTGCCGGCCGTGACCAATAGGGACGCGGCCGTGAAATCAATGCACTTCAGGGCCGCGGCAGTTTGAGGTGTCGCGGGTCTTTCGTTGTGGGTGCCGGGCGCCCTCGTCCTGGGGGTCCGCTCACGACGTCGGGTGTTTCAGCAGTCCGGGCCGCGCGGTCAATGGCGCGCGCCCGAGGGGAATTGAGGGTGGATAGGTTTGCGGCTGAGAACAGTTTCCTGGCGTCTCCGCCGCAGACCGGGCACGGCTGATTCTTGGGCGCGGCTGCCATCGAGTGAGACGTCTCGAAGTCACCGCACTGCGTGCACCGGAACTCATAGATGGGCATGTGATGCTCCCTCTGCATGTGATCTACACCATACAGTGGGCCGCCGACGCTCGCTCCGGAATTGGACCAGCTTCAGCTAAGTCGAAGCATGACCTTGCTGGAGCCGGAGGCCCGATCGGCCGCAATGCGAAATGCTTCGCGCGCCTCGGCCAGGGTGAACTCATGGGTCATGAGTGGTGAAACGTCCACGTGCCCGCCCATGAGCCTGATCGCCTCGGTGATTTCGTCCACAAACCGATACGACCCGCGGTAGTCGATCTCCCGAGTGACAATATTGCCCAATGCGGCGCTGACCTCACCCGCGGGCAAGTTTCCGACCTGAACCAATACGCCTCCTCGTCGCACGGCCGCGATCACACCTCCGAGCGCTCGTGGGGCACCCGATGCTTCGATGACAACGTCGACGTCGGTCGGAAGCATTTCGCCCTGGGTGACGTCAACGAGGTGGTTGGCGCCCATGTGTTCTGCGATCCTCAACGATGCTTTACTCAGATCCGCTGCGTAGATGTCCTGAGCACCTTGCGCCTTGGCTGCAGCCACGGCGAGTGCGCCAATTGGTCCGCACCCATTCACAAGTACCGTTTGATCAGTCACGGATCCAGCGCGATTGACGGCGTGAATCGCTACTCCGAAGGGTTCTGCCAAGGCACCTTCTTTGGTGCTGACGCTATCGGGAAGCGGTCTGATCTGGTCCGGTCGGACCAGTCGGAACTCGGAGAATGCCCCTTGCTCGTGAGGCTGGAAGGCTGCGGAGCCGAAATAGCGAACCTCGGGCCAGAGATTGGTCCGGTCCACCATAGCCGGTGCCATCGTGTGTTTCCCCGCGAGAGTTGCCGGGTGAACGGAAACTCGCTGACCGGTTCGCAGGGCCCCAGTTTCCGCTACGTTCGAGCCGATCTCCGCAATGTGTCCTGCGACTTCATGGCCCAAGATCAGGGGATCCCGAAGCACTGCGGTGCCGGACACCCCGGATCGCACATAGGCCACATCGGAACCGCAGATGCCACCCCATTCCATAGCCACAAGAACATCGTCCGGACCGCAGACCGGGCGATCTATGTCGTCAATGCGCAGGTCGTGGGCTTGATGGACAACTACAGCTTTCACGTCGTATCCCCTTGAGAATTTGAACGGTGACTTAAGGCCTGACCAACTGAAACCGTTAGCCGAACAAGTTGGTGATCTGTGCCCAGACGTCTCGGAATGACAGCACGCCCACTGCAATGATCGACAGCGCGGAGATCAGCAGCATGACAGTAAAGAACGGGCCGTCCTTGACCTGGGGATCCGTTTGGGTCCGAGACAGGTAAATGGTGGAAATCGCCACACCGATCAAGAACAAGGCGTTCAGAATTCCGGCAATGATCACGAGCTCAAGGGGGTTGGCGGCGAATATGGCCAGGGTGCCCCAGGTGATGGGAAGGATGATCATGACGATCTTCATCCACTTGTCTCGAGTCACCATGTTGGTCCAGTCGAAGGCCCCGAACACGGCAAGGGTGTTGGTGACCTGTCGGCCCAGGCTGGGGACGTTGGCCAAGATGGTCTTGAAGAGCGCGACCCCTGCCCCGATGAGGAAGAGAGCTCCGCCCCACTGCCCGACGGCGGTTTCGAAAATGCTCGAGATCACGGTCATGACCTCATTGCCCTTGGGGCGCAGATCGGGTTGCGGATGCAGGACCGCGGCTCCCAGCATGTAGAACGCCATGGTGGAAATCGTGTAAATGATCCACGACGCCCATGCGTCCAACTTCATGACACGGATCCATCCGCGTGCCCGATCAACCCACGCCTGGGACCCGTCGTTGGGCCCGGACCAGGCTGCATAACCCTTCTCCACGACCCAGTACGTGTAGGCCGTGATTTCGCCGGCCCCCACACCCGTCATTCCGAACATTGCGAGTGCCACGCCCATGGCGCCGGCGGCAACCTGGAAACGTAGACCGTCTCCCAGGTCGCCCAAGCTCCAGCTGTATTCCGTGAATTGAATGAGGAACACCATGGCCACCGCGAAAAGCGTCACCAGCATGACGAGCACCGTGGAAATGTTCTCTACGATCTCGTACCGATTCGCCAGGTGGATCGCAATCGCAATCACCACCAGGATCGCGACCCAGAGGCTGATGGACATGAAGTCGAAGGGGTCGCCTCCAATGGGGAAGAGCATCGAGAATGCTAGCGCGGCACCGCCAATGACGCCTGCTTGTCCAATCAGGAACTGAAGGAACATGAACAGTACGAGCCAGGCCATCCAACCTCGGCCGGCAATTCTAGGTGGCACTTGGTTATAGCCAGTGATGGCCGCTTTACCGGTCGAGATGGACCATCGAGCCAGCTCGACCTGCACCCACACCTTCACAAAGGTGGACACGAGCACGAGCCAGAACAACATGAAACCGACTTGCGCGCCCAGCGCAGTAGCCGTGAGTAGCTCGCCGGAGCCGACAACGGCCGCGCTTGTAATCATGCCCGGGCCCAGAAACTTGAGTCTCTGAGCGAATCTACTAGGAGGCTCTTGAATGTGAGCGTGGTCCAGGATGTATGGGTCTTTGTACTTGGCGAAGGTGGTTTCCTGCCCGGTGGCAGCGCGCATGCCGACTCCTTTGACGACGAATACGTGCCCTTCCGCGAACAAGAACAGGGAAGCGCTCTTTGACTCTAGCCGCACGGTTTCGCGGCGGGAGACCGGTTGCCACCAGTTTCCGGGCCACATCGCCCGCGACGTCAGCGGCTGAGGCGAAGCTGCAGAGTCTTGGCAAGCGCGTTGCACCCACCAGATGCACGTGCCCTCCGCCGCAATGGGCGAAAGGCACGTCCATGTTCTGGCGGGGCCTTACAACCGCACGATCATCTTCCCGGTGTTGGCGCCGCCGAGCAGATCAATAAACGCCTGCGGAGCGTTTTCCAGGCCGTCGCGGAACGTCTCGTCGGCCTGAAGGGTGCCATCCTGCAGCCATCCGACGGCGTGCTCCAGGAACTCGGGGGCCAGGTCGTAGTGGTTGCCCACAATGAACCCGCGCAGATTCAGCTCCTTACCGACCGCCATGAACAGATTGGTCGGGCCGGGCTCCGGTTCGGTGGCGTTGTACTGGGAGATGGCCCCGCACATCGCCACGCGTCCGTACTTGCGCAGCGCCCCGATCGCCGCTTGAAGGTGATCGCCGCCCACATTGTCGTAGTACACGTCGATTCCGTCGGGTGCGGCCTTCTGCAGTGACTCGCTGACGTCGCCCTCCTTGTAATTGAAGGCCTCATCGAAACCCAATTCCTTCAGGCGAGCGATCTTCTCGGCCGAGCCGGCCGAGCCAATCACGGTGGACGCCCCCAGCGCCTTGGCGATCTGGCCCACGGCCGAGCCGACGGCGCCGGCCGCGCCGGAGACGAACACGACGTCGCCCTGCTTGAACTTTGCGATCTCCGTGAGCCCCACGTAGGCGGTGAGACCGGGCATGCCGAGGATGCCCAGGTACTTGGATGCGGAGGCGGCCTCGACATCGACGACGGTCGCGGCGTCGTCGTCAACCACCGCGAATTCGCGCCACCCGAGCTGATGCGAGACGTGATCGCCCACCTTGATCTTTTCGGACTTGGATGCGATCACGCTGCCGGCCGCGGCGCCCTCGAGCGGCTCATCGATCTGGAACGGTGGGATGTATGACTTGGTGTCGTTCATGCGGCCGCGCATATAAGGGTCCACGGACATGACCTCGTTCTGCACGAGAATCTGCCCGGGCTTCATGCTGGGCAGCGCTGCCGTTTCGAGGCGAAAGTTCTCGTCCGTGGGCGCTCCGTGCGGCCGCGCGGCCAGGACGATCTGACGAGTTTCGGTGGGTGCCATGAAAATTCCCCTTGCGTATCTTGACGATGCTGCATTCTGGTTAAACGATGCTTCCACCCTGCGCTGGAAACTTCATCAACTCAAGGACCTCTAAGGGGACGGGCGATCGCCCGGGCGGCCAGGAGCACGCGGCAGCTCGGGGTGCGCAAAAACGCCGTATTGTTGAACAATTTGTCGTACGCACGTACCGTTGTGACTCAGTTCACGAGAACGAGCACATCCACGCTCCCCCACTCATCCACAGCACGGAGATCAACGTGTCGAACAAAGCCCATGAGGCGACAAGCACCACCGGTTTCGCAGCCACAACAGCCACGGACCGGCCCGAGAACATACAACGACCCGGCCGCGTGGCCAATAAACGCTTTGAGACGAACTGGACCATCTCCCTCTTCGGGACGGCCGTGGGCGCAGGAGTCCTGTTCCTGCCCATCAACGCCGGTCTGGGGGGTCTGTGGCCGCTGTTGATCGTGACCATCCTCATCGGTCCCATGACCTATTTGTCCCACCGGGCACTCTCGCGTTTCGTGTGCGCATCCCCGGTCCCGGGTGAAGACATCACCGTGGTGGCCCGCAAGGCATTCGGCGAGGGGGTGGGCCGGGTGATCACCGTGCTGTACTTCCTGGCCATCTTCCCCATTGTCCTGATCTACGGGGTGGGTATCACCAACACCGTGGACAGCCTCATGGTCAACCAGCTCGGACTGCCATCCGTGCCGCGGTGGCTGCTCTCCGGGTTGTTGATCGCACTGATGATGCTGGTGATGTTGGCCAGCCAGCGCATCATGTTGATCGTCACGCAATGGCTGGTCTACCCGCTGATTCTGATCCTGTTCGGCGTGAGTCTCTATCTCATCCCCGGCTGGAACCTCGAGGGTTTCGGCGGTGCGCCCTCGTTCGGTGAGTTGGCGATGTCCATCTGGATCATCATCCCGGTGCTGGTGTTCGCCTTCAACCACTCTCCCGCGATCTCGCAGTTCTCTGTGGCACTGAAGCGCGAGTACGGTGCCGGGGCGTCGGAGCGGGCGTCGGCGGTGCTGAAGCGCAGCACCTTGTTGCTCGTGATCTTCACCATGGGCTTCGTGTGGTCCTGCGTGCTGGCCCTCGGCCCCACCGGCCTACAGGCCGCCAAGGACCAGAACCTGCCGGTGCTGTCCTATCTGGCCAATGAGCACGGCAGCCCGTTCATCGCCTACCTGGGCCCGGCGGTGGCGCTGGCCGCCATTGCGTCATCCTTCTTCGGTCACTACCTGGGTGCGGCCGAGGGCGCCGCGGGCATCGTGCGCTCCATGGTGGACCGTGACGGCTCTCGCGTCAGCGACAAGAACCTGAACATCACCATCGCCGTGTTCATTTTCTTGACCACCTGGCTGGCCGCCATCCTGAACCCCAGTATTCTTTCGCTCATCGAGTCCATTGCGGGCCCGATCATCGCCATTATTCTCTACCTGATGCCCATGTATGCCATCCGCAAGCTCCCGGCGTTGGAGCCCTACCGCGGCAAGCTTTCCAATGTATTCGTCACGGTTGCCGGTTTCGTGGCCGTGAGCGGCATCGTCTACGGACTGGTGGCCTGATCCCGTCCTGTCGGTCAATGGCCGACCTCACGCAGTTGTGGGCCGGCATGGTCAGAGCTTCAAGCGGGTACGGGAATTGGGCGCATTAGTACAAGAACTCGACATTGACTCTTGCGCAATGGGCCGGTGGCTGATGGCATGAGGTATGGAACCCAATCAGCGGGCGGTAAGTCCAGATGCCGAGCGCGGCATTCCCGTAGTTCTCAGACCCTTTGTCCCGGCTCTCTTGTTGGTCATTTTGGGAATCGGAACCCTCATGTTGAGGGTCTCTGGAGCGATCAATGACTTAGTTTTAGCGATCGTTTTTGCAATCTTGATTATTGCCGGTTTGCTCTTCTATGTTCTCATCAACCGAGGTGCCGGTGAGGAATAGCGTAGACGGTCTACAGTCTTCAAGGCGTCTCAGGCTACCCGTAGTGGTACCTGCATGTAGCAATCAATACTTCGTCGCTCGTTACTTTGTATACGAGACGATGTTCTTCCGTGATTCTGCGCGACCAATATCCCGCGAAGTCGTAGCGCAGAGGCTCGGGTTTCCCAATTCCTTCATTACCATTTCGAGTGATATCTCGGATGAGGAGGTTGATCCGTTTGAGGATCCTTCGGTCCTGACGCTGCCACCATAGGTACTCTTCCCAGGCCGACTCGGACCAGACAAGTCTCACGATCAGTTCTCATCCACAAGATCGTGTGATGTGCCGCGGCCAGCTTCAAGCTCCTCCATCGAATCAAGAAGTCGTCGAGCATTTTCTGGGGAACGCATCAAGTAGGCCGTCTCCTTGAGAGAGTTGTACTCATCCAACGAGACAATCACGACCGGCTCGTGGCCGGAGCGAGTCACAATGACCTCTTCCCGGTCATCGACAACCGAATCCAAGACCTCCGCATAGCGAGCCCGTGATTCCGAATAATTCATGGTCTTCATAGAACACCTCCGTACAAAAAATTGTACGCTCATTGTCAACTGTGCTGGCTCGTGGGGGAGCGCAGATTTCGGCGGACGCGTCTCGGGGAGGGGATGGATTCCACCTTTCGTACTCCTCTATCATCCTTTGCCGAGCACCCGCAGCGCACCCGGATAGCATCAGGTGGCATGACTATCGAAACCAATGAGCACGGCCGCCCCGAACCGCCCATTGCCGGTGACGAGTGGGAGACCCTCCGCGGATTCCTGGATTTCCACCGGGCCACGTTCGCGTGGAAGACCTCCGGGCTGAGTCAGGCTCAGCTGGCCCAAACATTAGGCCCCAGCCCCATGACCCTGGCCGGCCTCATCAAGCACCTCACGCTGGTGGAGGATCAATGGTTCAGGGAGGTCCTCTGGGACGAAGAAGACATCGAGCCTTGGGCGTCTGTGGACTGGAAGACCTCACCGGACTGGGACTTCGACACCGCCACCCAGGATGACCCGATCGAGCTCGTGGAGAACTGGAAGAAGAGCGTCTCCCGGGCCCGAGACAATGCCGAATGCGCCTTCGCAGAACTTGGCCTGAATGCCCGCAGCAAAGCCACACGCCACGGCGAAACCCCCAACCTCCGCTGGATCATGACCCACATGATCGAGGAGTACGCCCGCCACAACGGGCACGTGGATCTGATCAGAGAATCCATCGACGGGCTGACGGGGGACTGAGAACTGCCCGCGGCCAGGACCGACGTCAGGAAGTCGAGCGCGGGGTGCTCAACTCCGGGTAGCGCCACCTCTGTGGAATCGGTGAGCATCCAGTACGAGGACATCAGATGTGCTACGGATAATGCTACGCTTGAACCATGGCCACCATCACTCACCGCGAACTCCGCAATAACTCGGCGGATGTGCTGCGTCGGGTCGCCGCTGGAGAAGCGATGGAGGTGACGAACCACGGCGTCGTCGTCGCGTATCTGTCCCCTACCACCACGCCAGTCCTACCCTTCCCGGTTTCGCGCCCCGCTCGGAGAACTGGCGGTTGGTCAGCGCTGCCGAAAGTCGCACTCAAAAGGTCCGTGAGTGAAATCATTGATGACGAGCGCGGGGATCGCTGATGACGACTGTCGCTACCGCATCGACGGTGACCAAGGTGCTTTATCTCGACACCTCAGCGGCGGTGAAACTCATCAGCGACGAGCAGGAGTCGGACGGACTGCGCAGCTATCTGGACGAAGGGCCAACCCTCGTCTCCAGCGATCTCCTGGAAACCGAGCTGCGCCGGATCGGAATACGACACGACATCGATCAGGTATTGATCACATCAGTTCTCGATGGTGTGACACTGACCCCATTGATCAGGGATCAGTTCCGCGAAGCGGGACTGATCCCGCAGATCGGTCTACGTAGTCTTGATGCGCTCCACCTCGCCGGTGCGCTTCATATCGAGGTTTCAGCGATCTTGACCTACGACATCAGGCTTGCCGAGGCCGCCCGTGCACACGGGCTGGAGGTTGTCGCACCTGAGTGAGCCACGCTTCGCGTCATGCGCCCAGAATTCGAGGGAATTGCTCCAGCAACCATGGAAAAACCAGAACCGCAAAATCAGGTCGATGTAAACGCAACTAGGTTAGCTCCCCTACGGGGCCTGTCTGGCCCCTCTCCGCGTGACTAGTGTGGGGGCATGAGCAAAATTGCGGTGCTGGGCGCCAGTGGAAATTTCGGCTCAGCTGTCTCCGACAAACTGGAGCAGCAGGGAAACGATGTGGTGCGGATCAGCCGTAGCCACGGTGTGGATGTGATGTCCCCGGAGGGATTGGAACGGGGCCTGGACGGCGTGAACATCGTTGTTGATGCCTTGCACATTGATGCCCTGGGTGCTCAGAAGTCCATTGAGTTCTTCACCCGCGCGGCACGAAACGTTGTCCACGCAGCGCAGGCGTGCGGCGCTGGTCGGATTGTGTGTCTTTCCATTGCGGGGGCTGCCAATCCTGAGGTGAATCACCGATACGGCTACTACCAGGGCAAAGCCGCACAGGAGAACTTTTACCAAGAAGCCGACATTGCCTCCACCACGGTGCGCTCATCGCAGTGGTTCGAGCTGATCCCGGTGCTCGTTCACCGGGTGACCAAGGGGCCGCTGTCGATCATGCCGAGCATGTTGATGGCTCCGGCCGCGATGAGCGACGTGGTGAGGTTCACAGCGGATGTCGTGACTGAATCCCGCCCCGCCCGCAACGAGATCGTGGCCATCAGGGGACCCCAGGTCGATTCCGCCGCGAACTTCGCCCGACGGATCCTCGCCGCCAAGGGTTCGATCGACGGCCTGCAGCCCAAGGCCATTCGAGAGGCCCCGTACCTGGGTCGCGGCATTGCGAACGGCGGGTTGATTCCGGCGGATGCCCACGTCACCACCACGACGATCGATGAGTGGCTCGGCGCGTAAGCGCCGCCCAACAACGAAAGGATTCACCATGAAACGCCCCTTCACTCTGGCGGGCCTGACGCTTGCCGCGGCCTTGGCATTGACCGCGTGCGGCGACGCGGACACAGGAGGGGAAGACAGCCCCGCGACCGTATCTGCTAGCGCAGAGACGACCGCATCGCCGTCTGCATCCAACGCTCACCAGGGGATGGGCGACTCCGGGCACCAGCACAATCCGGATGGCGGTCCTGCGCCGGGGGGAATCGTGGACGCAAGCGATCCGACGTACCCGGTCGGTTCCACGGTGACTCTGACTGCCGATCACATGCCGGGTATGCAGGGGAGCGAGGCCACCATCACGGGCGCCTTCGACACAACCGCTTACTCGGTGACGTACACACCGGCCTCCGGTGGTGACCCCGTGGTCGATCACAAGTGGGTCGTCCACGAGGAACTCCAGAACCCGGGCGAGCCGCCCCTGCCGGATGGCACCAAGGTCGTCCTGACCGCGGATCACATGGCCGGCATGGAGGGGGCGGAGGCCACGATCGAGAGCTCCACCGAGGAGACCGTCTACATGGTGGACGTGGAGGCGAACGGAATGAAAATGACCAACCACAAGTGGGTTGTCGAGAGCGAGGTGCAACCCGCCGAGTAGTCCCAGCGCCGTCGGGCCCGCGGTCCTCACATAGGCCCTGGCAACTATTGCCAACCGCGGGCACCGCGCGGGCGTCGCGAATACAGTGATCATGAGATCGCCATGGTCGGAACCGGCCGTTCACACGGATGGTCAGCGTCGCGGCCATGGCACGGCGTTGAACGCGACGAAGGGGCCGCACACATGACTACTCAACCCGAACTCGGCAGCAGGACCGGCCGCTACATCCAGCAGGACGGGCTCACGTTCCGCGATCTCGACGGCGACGGCGCGCTCTCACCCTTCGAGGACTGGCGCCTTCCCGCGGCCGAACGGGCGCGCGATCTCGTCTCCCGGATGAGCACCGAGGAGAAGGCCGGGCTGATGGTCATCGGCTCGCACTATCCGGGATACTCCGCGTTTCTTCCCAACCCCGTCGCGGGACAGATCCTCAACCAGGAGGACGTCTGGCGAGACGCCAACCCCATCACCGGAGTTCCCTTCGCGGAGCCCGTGCTGGTGACCTCGGCGACCGAGACAGCCATTCATGAGCGCGGCCAGCGCTACTTGGTGGTCCGTGACAACCTCACCCCCCGGGAGCTGGCGGAGTGGACCAACGCCGTTCAGGAACTGGCGGAAAACTCGCGCCTGGGCATCCCGGCCGTTTTCGCGTCCAACCCCCGCAACCACGTGGCGCTCGTGTCCCAGTTCGGCGTGAACGAATCCACGGGCATCTTCTCCGAATGGCCCGGTGAGCTCGGCCTGGCAGCTCTGAACGATCCCCAACTCATGGAAAATTTCGGTCGCGAAATCGCCAAGGAATGGCGCGCCGGCGGTATCCACAAACTCTACGGCTACATGGCGGACCTCGCGTCCGAGCCGCGCTGGTCCCGCTTCAACGGTACGTTCGGTGAGGACCCGGAGCTGGTCTCGGACTACATCGGCGCCGTGGTGCGCGGCATGCAGGGTGAGAATCTCAGTGACGAATCCGTGGCCACCACCATCAAGCACTTCCCGGGCGGCGGTGTGCGCCTGGATGGACATGACCCGCACTTCGCATGGGGCCAGACCAACGAGTACCCCACCGAGAACGCGCTCGAGCGCTACCACCTGCCCCCGTTCCAGTCCGCCCTGGACGCCGGCGCCGCCTCGATCATGCCCTACTACGCACGACCCATGAACAACTCCGCGCCTCAGCTGGATCAGGAATTGTGGCAGGGCCCCACCACCCAGTTCGAAGAGGTCGCGTTCGCCTACAATCGCACCTTCATCCAGCAGCTGCTGCGCGAGAAAATGGGCCACGCAGGCTACGTGAATTCCGATTCCGGCGTGATCGACGCCATGATGTGGGGCGTGGAGGAGCTCAGCGAGGCCGAGCGGTTCGCCGCCGCCGTGCACGCCGGCACCGACATTTTTTCCGACATGGCCAACCCCGCCCAGCTGATCGCCGCCGTTGAGCAGGGCCACTTGGACGCCTCCGAGCTCGACCAACCCGCCGCTCGCCTGCTCACCGAGATGTTCTCGCTGGGCCTGTTCGAGAACCCGTACGTCAGCGCCGACCACGCGACTGAGACCATCGGAGCCCCCGAGGTCTCGGCCCTGGGCGAGCGCGCGCAGCGTCAGTCGGTCACGCTCCTGCGCAACGACGCCGCCGCCGCCCTGTTGCCCCTTCAGCTCGCCACGCCAGTCAAGGTTTACCCCTTGGTCACGGGCCGCACCAAAATCGAACAGGTGCAGGGTCAACTGGAAGAGGCCATCGCGTCGGTCTGGCCGACAGCCGATATCACCGATGCACCCGAGGACGCGGACTTCGCCCTCATCTGGGCTCGCCCCGAGATCGCCCTCTTCGAGGACGACCGCGAAGGCGTCTCACTGTCCCTGGACCCCCGCGACAACGGGGTGGACGTGGACCGCGTGCAGGAGATCGAGAAGACCGTCCCCACAGTGCTGGTGATCAATGCGACCAACCCGTGGCTGCTGGCCGAGCTCGAGCCCGACGCCCGCGCCGTGGTGATCACATTCGAGATCAAACCCGAGCATCTGCTGCGCTCGCTGTCCGGCGAGGACGGCGGCCCGGCCGGTCGGCTCCCCATGACCATGCCGGTGTCCGCTCAAGCCATTGCCGATTCCCCGCGCGACGTGCCCGGGAAGTTCCTGGGCGACGAGTACGCCTACCGTGACCGCGACGAGAACCTGTACACCTACGGATTCGGCCTCACGCTGTAACGGGGGAAGCCGCGTAGTTACTACTTGACCAATACCTTCTCCGGTTCGTCGAGCGAGCGCTCGGCCTTCCGGTCGGCCAATTCACGGCGAACCACCCACACCATGCCGGCGAGCCACAGCGCGGCCAGCGCACCCAGGATCGTGTAATAGGTGCCCGGGCCGGGAACGAGGGCTTCCACGGCGTCGAGCCGCAAAATGGTGCGAACGTTGGTGAAGATAATCAGGCCGCCGGCGGCAATGGCAAGCACGCGCGGGGCGATCAGACGGACCAGCCATGCGGCGATCGGCGCGGCGAACACGCCGCCGATCAGCAACGCGATCACGAAACCGAAGTTGATGCCCTGGCTGCCCAGCGCCAACAGAAAGCCCGCGGAGGCGCCCAGGCTCACCACAAACTCGGACGTGTCGATGGAGCCGATGACCTTGCGCGGTGCGATCTTGCCCGAGGCCAGCAGGGTGGGTGTGCCCACCGGGCCCCAACCGCCGCCGCCGATCGCGTCCATGAACCCCGCGACCGCGGCCAACGGGATCAGCAGGAAGCCGGGAATCTTGCCCTTGAAGTCCGGGCGTCGATCCGGAATGGTCAGGAAGCGCCACACCACAAAGATCCCCAGTGCCAGCAGCACCACGGACATCACCGGGGCCGCGGCCTCGCCCGAGAGGGTCAGCACGTGCGCCCCGAAGAACGCCGCAATCCCACCGGGTAGGGCCATAAATGCGACCACGCGCCAGTCGATGTTTCCGAATTTCCAGTGGGACACCCCCGAGGCGAGCGTGGTGCCCACCTCCGCCAGGTGCACCGTGGCCGAGACCGAGGCGGGGGCCAGGCCCACGGCCAGAAGCAGCGTGGACGAGGTCACGCCATAGGCCATGCCCAGGGACCCGTCCACGAGCTGCGCCCCGAACCCAACAAGGGCGAGCAAGATGAGTGTCCGCACGGGAGCTCCTGACGATAAGAAGATGAGTTGGCTCCATCTAAAAACTCCACGTCAGCTCACTCAATATTTATTGAGAAGTGCGTCCTTGCATGTAGAACCGTGACAATCACTTGACTTGGGCGGCCCCGAGGTGCGTGGCTCCGGCCACGTGTAGCCGCGCCGGCCGCGACGACGCTGTTCACGGATTTCCGCGCTCATCCCACCCCGGGCGCGCAAACGCCTGCCGCCCCACTGAAAGTCAGCGGGGCGGCAGGCGTTGTGCGGTGCCGTGGCCTAGGCCAGACGACCCGTGGTTGGGAAACGGTCCCAGGCACGGTGCTGGCTGAGCAGCTCCATGATGGTCTTGAAGACCTCCACGGGGCCGCTGCCCGTTTCAACGCCGGCACTGTTATCGAGCTTGAGCGTGGTCAGCACATCGGCGCCGGAGCCCCATGCGCCCAGTGCCTTGGCCTGACGCCACACTTCCTGCAGCAGCAGGGCAACGCGGGGGTCGAGACCCTCGGGCCCGGCTGCGGCGGCCTTGGCGTCCAAACCGTGGTGGGCGTCGTCGCCGGGGGCAGCATCGGAGGCGACCAGAACGGCGTCGAACTCGATGGAACGCGCAGTCAGGTAGGTGCGCTGGGCAACCACGCCACCCCCGACCTCACCGCCGGTGGGCGCGATGACCAGCGGCACCATGTCCGCTTCGTCCACGGCAATGAGAAGGCTCTTGAGCGCGGCCACGTCAACGTCCGGGCCCACGACAATGCCGATCTGACGGCCCTCGGTGGGCCATGTCTTGCCCACCTGTGTGAACGCGGCGGAGGGCTCCACGTCCTTCGCCGGAGCTTCGGTGGGCTCCTGCTCGGGCAGACCCAGGCCCTGCGCCACCGCACGACCCAGATCCGGGTCGATGGCTGCCAGGTTCCGGACTTGCCGAATGCGAATGTTCTCGTCCCAGCACTTACCGAGCTCGAACGTGTACGCCTGCGCCGTGTGCTCACGCTCGACTTCGGACAGCGACAGCCAGAACAGGCGAGGGTGGCTGAAGTGGTCCTCGAAGGACTGCGGGCGCTTACGTTCCTTGACGGACGCGGCCACCGGCTGCGGGAAGTCAATGAACGGACGGGCGTCCGCGGGAGTTTCGAACGGGTTACCGCCGTCCAGCGAGTTGGGGCGGTAAGGGGCCACGCCGCCGTGCACCGCGGTCTGGTGCATGCCGTCGCGCAGCATGTCGTTGACCGGGGCGTGCGAACGGTTGATGGGCAGCTGGTTCCAGTTGGGTCCGCCCAGACGGGTGATCTGGGTGTCCAGGTAGGAGAACAGGCGGCCTTGCAGCAGCGGGTCGTTGGTGACGTCGATGCCGGGAACCAGGTTGTTCGGGTTGAACGCGATCTGCTCGGTCTCCGCGAAGTAGTTCGTGGGATTCTTGTCCAAGGTCATGAGGCCGATCGGCTCCACCGGGGCGAGTTCCTCGGGCACGATCTTGGTGGGATCCAGCAGGTCGATGCCCTGGAAGGTCTGGTCCTCATTGTCCTCGAACACCTGCACGCCCAACTCCCACTGCGGGAACGCGCCGGCCTCAATGGCGTCAGCCAGATCGCGGCGGTGGAAATCAGGGTCCGCGCCGTTGACGAGCTGGGCTTCCTCCCAGGTCACGGAGTGCACGCCCAAGCGCGGCTTCCAGTGGAACTTCACCAGCACGGTTTCCCCGCCCTCGGCAATGAGGCGGAAGGTGTGCACGCCGAAGCCCTCCATCATGCGGAAGGAACGCGGGATACCGCGGTCGGACATGTTCCACAGCGTGTGGTGCTGGGCCTCGGTGTGCAGGGACACGAAATCCCAGAACGTGTCGTGGGCGGACTGGGCCTGCGGGATCTCGCGATCCGGTTGCGGCTTGCCGGCGTGGATGACATCCGGGAACTTGATGGCGTCCTGGATGAAGAACACGGGCATGTTGTTACCCACCAGGTCCCAGTTGCCCTCGTCCGTGTAGAACTTGGTCGCGAAACCGCGGGTGTCACGGGCCAGATCGCCCGAGCCCCGGGAGCCGAGAACCGTGGAAAAGCGCACGAAAACCGGAGTTTCCTTGTCCTTGGCGAACAGACCGGCCCGGCTGATCTTGGATGCTGTGCCGTAGCCGCGGAACACGCCGTGGGCGCCGGCGCCGCGAGCGTGCACTACGCGCTCGGGGATGCGCTCGTGGTCGAAGTGGGAGATCTTCTCGCGGAAGTGGTGATCCTGCAGCAGGATCGGGCCGCGGGCTCCGGCCTTCAAGGACTGGTCCGAGTTGGTCAAGCGAGCGCCGTGAGCGGTGGTGAGGTACTCGCCCTGCTGGGCATTCGCGGTCTTCGGCGCACCGGTCTTGGCACCGGTGGGCGTGACGGTCTCCGGACCGGACTGATCAGCCTTGGGGGGAAGCGGCGGGCGGGGAGACGTGGGTTCTTCAACGGATGCCGGTTCAACGCCGGGGACACCGGGAACCTGCGGAATGTTGTTCTCGTTGGTGGACAAAACAGACCTCCTAGGACTGAAAAGAATCAGTACCTCGTGTTTACCAGGTTCCGGCTCCGATTTGGCAGGCTACTTATGAAATTCTTGGATTATTCCCAGGGCTGAAGCCGACGCGCACGGTGCTCGTCAACGCCGTGAGGCTCGGTGTCCGGGGCGTTGAGCTGAACCCGAAGTCCGGTGGCGGCGTCATGTCCGCCAACGTGCCCAGGGGCGCGCCGTCCCAGGTCGCGGTGGACTCGCTCAACCCGTGAAGGTCACTCGCCGAGTACCACTCGAGCCGGTCATTGCCCGCGGTTCCCAACGTGCGCACGCCGGGCATGATACGACGCGCGACGACGTCGCTGGCTCGAGTGAACGTCAACGTCCGGCCGATCGGGGCGGGCACGGCCCGCAGGGCGTATCCCAAGGGATCCCGTGCGCCCACGGTGAAGTTCCAGGTGAGGGGGCCGGCAGCCACGCGCCACGATGAGTTCTTCGCAGTGCCGGTGCGCTGGACGTGCACGGGGGCGATCCGAACATCGTCGAACTCGTAGGTGCTGGCCACGAAGTCCGCGACCCATTCGTCCGGGGCGAGCAGCTCGCGCCGACCGTCCGGGTGGGCGACCATGACGTCCGAGAACGGGCCGTGGGGTGTGCGTGTCCAGCAGCCGAGTACCAGGCGGGTGCCGCCGGAGGTGCCGGCCCCGGCAATGTGGCCGTGAAAACGGTGACGGGTGGGGCGGATGTGGGTCATGGGGCCAGCGTAGGGGCAGCGGCTGGTCAGTCGAGTGACTCGACGAGTTCGGTGATCAGCTCGATGACGCCCCGGGGGCGTTCGAGCATCGGCCAATGCCCGGAGTCCATGATGCGGATGTCCCATGTGGCCGCCTCAGGAGTTCTCAGGATGGCCGGGATGTTGGTCCCGGCGGAGGCTACGAAAAGCGCTCTCTGCTGGCTGACGGGGCGGTCCAGGCGGGCGGGGTCGAGCACGGTGTGTCCGGGGTGCGGGGTGAACCGTTCCAGGAGGAACTCTCGGTCCTGCGGGGTGAGTCCCGGTTCGAGCTCCAGCGCTTGCGGGGGTGGCGGTGCCCAGTGGAAGGGGTGGCCGTTGCCGTTTTCGATGTCGGATCGTTCCCGTGCGCGCTGGGCCGGGTCCGAGCCCCAGTTGTCGATCAGGCTGTGCCCGTTGATCGGGAGGAAACTGTCGAAATGGAGGGACGAGATCACACGGTCCGGCAGGCGGTCCGCGACGTGGCCGACAACTATCCCGGAATAGGAATGGCCCACCAGAACCACGGGCCGGTCCGGCCATTCGAGAATCACATTGGCGACCTGGGTGACATGTCTTTCGAGCCGAACGGAGCTGACGTGATGAGCCGCGGCCCCGGGTTCCAAGCCTTCCAGGGTGAGGGCCGCTGCCTCCAACCCGTGGCTGCGGAGCTGGTCAACCGTGGGCTCCCAGATCCACTCACCCATCCAGGCCCCGGGGATCAGAAGAATACGCGGTGCGGTGTTGTTGTGAGTGCTCATGTCTGGAGGTTAGGTCCGCGCATCGGGTGACCGGGCGGTAGCCCGCTGGCTCGTCCCATATCCTGGGTCATTCGTCTCAACCCTCCGTCAGTGGTGCGCCAATGGCCGGCCGACCCGATCCCGATAGGCACTGGGTGAGGTGTCGTACTGACTCACGAAACTCTGGCGGAGCGCTTCCACGGATCCGAAGCCGCAGCGGCGTGCGATTTCGGACAGGGGGAGGGCGCTGGCGTCGAGAAGTCTCGCGGCGGCGTCGTTGCGGATCCGACGCACGAAACGTGCCGGGGAATCGCCCAGGTGTGCATCGAAAAGCCGGGCGAGGTGCCGTGGGCTCACGCCCACGTGGTCGGCCACGGCCGTGATGGTGAGATCGTCGTCCAGATGGGCGGTGATGAAGGCGACCGCCGCGTGGACCACCTCACTGCCCTCGCCGGACGTGGCCGTGAACATGCTCATTTGCGCCTGATTACCCGGCCGCTGCAGGTAGGTGACCAGGTCACGGGAGACCTGACTCGCGAGCCCTACGCCGTGGTCCTCCTCGATGAAGGCCAGCGTCAGATCCAGCGCGCTGGTGACCCCGGCCGCGGTGGCCACCGAGCCGTCGCGGATGAAAATGGGGTCGGGATCCACCGTGACCCGCGGGAACTTGCGGACCAGGTCGGGGGCGAATCGCCAATGGGTGGTCGCGCGCTTGCCGTCCAAGAGACCGGCCGCGGCCAGGATGGTGGCGCCCGTGCACACTGAAGCGACTCGACGGCTAGCATCCGCCAGCCTCCGGACGTGCCGTAGCAGTGGTTCGCTGTCGGCGGCACGTAAATGTCCCACGCCACCGGCCACGATCAAGGTGTCGAGCGGGGCCAGCACATGCTCGACGGCGCCGTGTGCCTGCACGGTCAGGCCAGCATCGCACCTGATGGGTGCACCGCGAAGGCTGACGACCTGCACCTGATAGGGATCGCTCAGCCGGCCGATGAGGTTGGCCAGGTACAAGGGTGTGGTGATGCAGGCAAGGTCCAGAAGTTCGGTGTGATCGTAGGCGATTACTGCGGTCTTTCGATCGGCCATCAGATTCCCCTGTCCGAAGCGGTAGGACGAGTATCCCAGGATTCCGGACGGGATATAAGAGCCACCCGCCGGGTGCCGCGCGCACGCCCCTAACCTCCAAGCATGAACATGCATACCGTTACCGCACCGCGTTCCGAGACGCCGATGGCGCCCTGGCCCGTTCAGCTGGCACGCACCGTTGTCAGGCGATGGCCCTTACTGCTCGGTGTGGCTTTCGCGGTCTTCAACCTGGTGACCGACGACAACTCCAACGCTCTCGGCGGGCTGATGGTGCTGCTGGTTGCCACCACGGCCTATGTGGTCATCGCGTCCCTCGACCAGCCCGGCTGGTCCTGGCCCGTCCTGGGGGTTCTCGTGGTCGTCATCGTTGCCATTCGATGGCTGTCCGAGAATGTGGTGCTCGAACTGGCGGTGTTCGCCGCCGTGATCATCGGCTCCATCACGGTCGGACTGATCCGAGGCCTGTGGAAACAGCACGGGATTTATCGCTGGCAGCCGTTTGCCGCCGTCGGATTCGTTGGCGTATGCCTCCCCGCCCTGTGGCTCGATCCCGTTGGGGGTCGCGTCCTGATTGCCGTGGGACTGATCGGTCACACCGTGTGGGATGTCGTGCACTGGCGGCGCCACGCGGTCGTCTCTCGATCGCTTGCCGAATGGTGCGCCGCCCTGGACCTGACCCTCGGGGTCGGAATGCTCCTGATGCTCGTGTGAGCGGGCATCCATAGTTGCGAGGAGAACGTCATGATGTCACCCGTCACCACCGACCTCACGCTCATGGATCACCGGGAGCGGCTGGTCACTGCGGAACATATCCGCCGCGTCCGGATCGCCCGGGCCGGGCACTTCAACCATAAGGAATCGTCATGGGACAGATCGTTGTCAGCAGCCTCGTCAGTTTGGATGGGTACACCGAAGGGCCCGGCGGAGACGTAATGGTCATGCCGATGGATACGGCGTTCGGAAAGCAGAATGCCGAACGGATGGCGGCGGCGAGTTCGCTGCCGTTCGGAGCCACCACCTTCCGCGGCATGGTCAGTTTTTGGCCCCATCAGTTCCATAATCCCGACGCCAGCGGAGACGACCAGTTCATTGCTCAACGCTACGCGGAGGGCATTCCGATCACGGTCGTGTCCGACACGCTGACTCCTGAAGAGACCGAACCGTACCGTGACCAGACGAGCATCGTTCCCCGTTCGGGTCTAGCTCAACGAGTGGCTGATCTGCGGCAGCAAGAGGGTGAGGCGCTTGTCTTTGGCAGTCGCACGCTATGGACGGAACTGATGGCTCAGGGGCTCGTGGATGTCCTGCATTTGATGGTCGGTCCCAAGATCGTGGCGGGAGACCACCGCATTTTGGAGGGCGTCCCCGAAACCAGTGCACACTTGCTGGACGCTCGACGCTTGCCAGACTCGGAAATTGTCTTGCTCACTTATGAATTTGGGTCCAGAGACTGAGTGTTGCCGCGATGAATCCGCACACTCATGGACCGACAAGCCCAACAATTGCAATGGAAAACACTTATTGGACCAGCTGGACAACGGTGCGGTTCGTGACAGATCGAAGGAGACCCGTTATGACTCGTGTTCGTATGAGCTTGTTCATTTCGCTGGATGGCTACGCCTCAACCACCGGTAGTTCGCCCGAGAATCCGATGGGTGTGGACTGGGAGCGTCTCACGGAGGCTTATTCCAAAACTCGCACGTTCCGCAGGCTAGTTTTCGGCGATACCAGCGGCGCGGGTGCCGGTGGCCTTGATGACTATTACGCAGCCGAAAACGTCAAGGGCATCGGTTCCGAGATCATGGGTGCCGCCATGTTCGGTCTGCACTCATTTCCTGACGACCCGGACTGGAAGGGTTGGTGGGGAGACGAGCCACCCTTCGGCACACCGGTGTATGTACTCACCCATTCCGTGCCTCGAGCTCCTATCACCATGGCGGGAGGCACAACTTTCCACTTCCGGAATGCCTCCGCCCGGGACGTCCTCGCCGAAGCGACCGAGGCCGCACACGGGCTGGATGTACGCATTGGCGGTGGAATCCGCACCGCCCGGGAATTTCTGCGTGCCGGCCTGGTGGACCAGTTGCATCTCATGGTCGCGCCGATCGTTCTCGGTAGAGGGACTCGGCTGTATGACGGGCTGCAAGGACTGGAACTCACCCACAACGCGACGTCACAAGTGGCCGAGAGTGGGACGATCCATGTCACCTTCACTCGTAAGGACGCTCAACAGCAACGGTGAAAGGACAGCGCGATGAGCAAGCTGGTGTTGATTGAATTTCTGACCGTCGACGGGGTCATGCAGGGTCTTGGCTCCCCCCAGGAGGACACGGAAGGTGGTTTCACCCGCGGGGGATGGGGTGCCCCGTTTGCCGAGAGCATCCATCAGGTGGTGGCGCCTACGGGTTTGGCGAACACGTCCGGCTATCTCTTCGGTCGCAAAACCTACGAGAAAATGGCGGCTTTCTGGCCGTTCCAGCCCGACAGCAATCCCATGGCCGCGCACCTGAACGCGGCGCCCAAGTACGTGGCCTCTCGGACCCTGCATGAAGTTGCCTGGGCCGGCACAGCCATTCTGTCCTCCGATCTTGGCGCTGCCGCGCGGGAACTCAAGCGAACGGGAAACGGAGACATTGCCGTCTTGGGAAGCGGGGATCTCTGTCGTCAGTTGCTGGCCGACAGCTTGGTGGACGAACTTCGTCTCTTCATCCATCCCCTCCTGCTGGGAGCCGGCAAGCGCCTGTTCGGCGAGCTGCCCATGCCTAAAAATCTTGAACTGAAGTCCGTGGCCCAGACCAGTCTGGGAACCGTTGCAGTGATTTACGGGGTTCAGTGAGTTGACTGGACACTGAGCGACGAGGGCGTTCACGGTGCTGCCCCGGTCGCTCGGGAAGACCACCCATTGTCGAATTAGACCGACAGGTCTAAAATTTGACCAAGCGGTCAACCCCGCTCAGAAGGGCCGACCTCGCGCATCCGTTAGGGATGATTTGTGATGAATTCTCTGTCCGCTTCACCGCAATACCTCATTGGCCCCCACCTGTATCCAGCCTTCATCAGACTCACACGGTGGATGCTTCCCATGGTGCTGGTGGTCGCAGCTGCGGTGAACGCCGCGGTGTATCTGGGAACCGAACCTACGCCCGTCATCGGGGCAATGATCGTCACGGTACTGACCAGGGCAGTCGTGGCAGCGATACTCACCGTGGCGATCCTCGTAGCACTGTTCGCGGTTCTCGAGCGAGTGCTGCCGCCGGAGCAAGTGGCCCAATTGGTACCTGCGGGGCCGTTCAGCGGGCGGGTCGTTCCCAGCCAGGACATGAGAGCACGCTCCTCTCCCGGCCACCTCACCGAGACTGTCGGGTCGCTGGTGTTCCTTGGATTTCTCGGGCTGATCCCGATCATTCCCACCTCATTCGTCTATGCGGGTCACCTCAACGGCGGCGGCAGCTTCCTCAATCAGGAACTCTGGAACCTCTGGCTGCCGGTCTATTACGGCTTCCTTGTGGTCTTCGCCGGTGTTGAGGTGTGGAGAGCACATGCCCCACGGTTGACCGCGATCAAGCGCCTCGCGGGTCTCGGAATCACCCTTGCCTTCGCCGCATTTCTCAGCGCCGCGATTCTCACTCAGGACATCATGGATCCTGCCATCCTTGACGACGCCGCCTGGTCCCGAGCTTCCTGGCTCGACCCCGCCCTGGTGGCCTTGCTGTGGATGCTTGCGCTGTTGAGTGTGAGAAGACGGAGAATAGCCCCCGCTCCGGTATGAACCGTGGCGGGGGCCATCTCATGGAGCTCGGTGCGTCTGGGGAGACTAGTGCTGTCGGTTACTTCCTGGACTGGCTCTGCTCGTACTGAGCCAGGGCGAGCCCGACCGTCATGAAGGTGGGCGTCCAATGGCCGATGAAAATACCCCATCGATCCGACTGGGCCTTGGAGTCATCTGGCTTCACACGGGAAATCCCCCATGAGATGAAGGACAGGCCGATGGTTCCCAAACCCGCGGCGTATGCGTGTTCTGAGCGAATCCCGATGTCGTGCAGCGTTTTCATGATCATGAGGGTGCCTCGATCTGCTTGGCGTTGCGGTAGTCCCCGGACGGGGATCCACCCGGTTGTCGGAGTGGGTGACTCCGACATTGGTATGCATGCTGATATTAAAGAAATCTCAGCACTTTGAATCGTAGATTGGCACCGCGTTCTTGCCAAGGGGCCAGATAAGAGTGCACCTGCATTGGGAGTTTTTGTACCTCCCGGTGTCGCCCCGTGTTCCGACCTTCAGATGATTGACAGCACCCTTACGGGGGAGGATCCTCAGTGGGGATACACGGTTTACAGATGTCAAAGCGCTAGCTGGAGGAGCACCCATGAGCGAGGTAGGACGCAACGAGGACCCGGATTCGGTCAACCAGGTGGATGCCCAAGAACAGAGGGACAAGGCCGCAGCCCAGGCTGACTCGGACGAGCAACGGGAATTCTACGAAGGCCAGACGGGGGAAGAGGATCTCTCCCAGGGATACGGACACTGAGAGGTAGCCATCATGCAGTCACAGAACAACGGCAAGCCGGGCGAAGAGTCGATCAAGATGAGCCCCGAGGAAGAACGGGAAGAACTGAGCAGCCGGACTGAGGCGGACGCCGAGCCCGCGGACGAGGGTGTTGGTGCCATGACCGACAACAAGGACGTGGATCCCGCCACGGAGAACTGAATCTGGTCGGCGCCACCGGACACGTGGCGCTCGCGGAACTTATGCGCTGGGACGCGACCCCGTCACGTCGTACGTAATTTCCACGAACTGGCCGACCGTACGCGCGCCCTTGAGGGTCAGACGGTCGGGATACACGGTGCGCGGAAGTAGCGGCTTTCCGCTGTCGAGGAACGCGGGCGCAAGCGTCATGATGATGCGATCGAGAGCGCCGGCGTCCAAGAACTGGCCCACCAAGTCTCCACCGCCCATGACCCATACGGTGCCGTCACCTGCGGCTTCCGTGATCGTGGGAAGCGCCTGGGGGACCGTGCTGTTCAGGAACCGGACATCCACGCCGGGCGGCACGGGAAGGTCGCGGCTCGTGAACACATAGGTGGGCCGCTCTCCGAAGAATTCCGTCCATTTCTCGGGAAAACCGAGTATGTTCTCGGTGTGGAGCAACCATTCATAGGTTGAGGAACCCATGACGAACACGGAGACGGTCCGGGTGAAAGGCTCCATGTCCGGAGCCTCGCTCTTGACCTGGAACAGCCATTCGAGTGAGTCATTGGGATCGGCCAGGAACCCGTTGGCCGTGGTGGCTGTGTTGAAAATGAACATAGGATCAAACCTCCGAAAGGGGCAGCGTCGTGAGTCTCTAGTGTGCGCCCAGGCGGTGACGGCACATGGCGGGGCCTCCCACGAGGTGATGATTGATGGTCAGTACTCGGCCCGCGCCGGGTTCGCCGCCCAGGCCTCGAACGGCGCCTTGCGGTCCTCCACCGCGATGTGGCGGACGGGAACCAATGCGTCGCGTTCGTCGGGGGTGGCCGTGAAGAACTCGTAGAACACGGCGTCGTCGAAACCGCCGTCTGCGGCGTCGTGCCGATCGGCCGCGAAGTAGACCGCGCCCAGGCGGGCCCACAAGGAGGACGAGAGACACATGGGGCACGGTTCGCAACTGGTGTAGAGCACCCCGCCGGTCAAATCGTGCGTGCCCAGCGCCTTGCACGCGGCCCGGATGGCGCAGACCTCGGCGTGGGCGGTCGGGTCGTGGTCGGCGGTCACGCGGTTGACGGCCGTGAACTGCTGGCCGTCCGCGGTGACGACCACCGCTCCGAAAGGCCCGCCGTCAACGGAGGCGTTCTGAGCGGCCGCTTCAATGGCGCTCTGCAGGTGTTTCCGAATGGTCGCCTCATCCGGGGCTGATGCGTTGGGTGGCGGGGCCATGATGCTCTCTTTCAATCGATGTGGCGTTCGGTGGGTAAAAAAATCACTGGCGATCGTTCTTGTAGACCCGGTGGATCTGGCCGGTGTCCGTAAGCTCTCCGGTCTCCACGCGACGTCGGGCCTCGTCGACCAGGTGGTCGTCGACCGCCGCGATTTCCTGGCCATCGGCCCCGATCATGCGCCCATTGACCAGGGTGTCCCCTTCTTGGAGTCCCTGGAGCACGGACTTGGGCAAGACACGCGGCGGGTACGCGGCGAAGGTGGACGAGTTGGGGCGTGAACCGGCGGTGAGTTCATTGAACAGGATGTTGAGCACCACGGCAGTGAGCGCGGCGGCGCTGATACCGGATCCCAGAACCACCTGGACCCAGGATGGGAACTGGTCGTAGAAGTTCGGCGAGACCACCGGGATCAGGCCCATGGCCAGCGAGACGGCCACGACTATCAGGTTGAGACCCGACCGGTAATCCACGCCGGCCAGGGTGGGGATTCCCGACGCCGCCACGGTCCCGAACAGTACGATGCCCGCACCTCCCAGCACGGGAGAGGGCACGGCCGCCACCATGCGCCCGAGCACGGGCAGCAGCCCCAGCACCACCATGATCACCCCGGCCCCGGCCACGACGAAGCGGCTGCGGATGCCCGTAATCGCCACCAGGCCCACGTTCTGGGCGAAGGCCGTTTGCGTGAAGGTGTTGAACAACGGGGCCACCGTGGAGGACAGCATGTCCGCGCGCAGACCGTTGGCAATGCGCTTGGAGTCCACGCCGGTTTCGGCGATTTCCCCCACGGCCACGATGTCCGCGGTGGTTTCGGTCATCGTCACAATGATCACGATGAGCATGCCCAGGATGGCCGATGCAACGAACAGCGGCGTGCCAAATTCGAAGGGGGCCGGCAATCCGATCACGGGTCCGTCACCCACACCCGAGAAGTTTGCGCGGCCCAGCAGCGCCGCCACGATCGTGCCGATCACGATGGCCAGCAGGATCGACAAGCGTGAGATCGCAGCCGAACCCACTTTGGAGAGCACCAGGACCACCAGGAGGGTGAACGCGGCCAGGCCGATATTGGCCACGGAGCCGTGGGACGGATCGTCTTCCGGCCCCAGAGACCATCCCGCGGCCACGGGCATCAGCGTCACACCAATGGTCGTGATGACTATTCCCGAGACGACCGGTGGGAAGAACCGGATGATCTTCGCGAAGAACGGCGCCAGGATGAAACCGAACGCGGAAGCGACCAGCACCGCACCGAAGATGATGCGGAGGCCTTCTTCGCCGGGTGTTCCCTGCAGGACCGCCAACGTGGTGGCCACGCCCGTGAAGGACAAACCCTGCACCAGCGGCAATTGGGCACCCAGGAAGGGAACACCGATGCTCTGCAGGATGGTGGCCAGGCCACCCACGAATAGCGCGGCGGCCACCAGAATGCCTGTTCCGGTGGCGTCCAGACCGGCGGCGGTTCCGATAATCAGTGGCACAGCAATCACGCCGCCGTACATGGTCAAGACGTGTTGCAGGCCGTAAGCCAGGGACCGCCCGATGCCCAGATACTCTTCCTCGGGGCGCTGCGGGGCGGTGGTAGCTGCTGACGCATGTCGATTCTTCACGATGCTCTCCGGGTCACGGGGTTCGGCTTATCGGTACTGAGGCAGCCCGCAAGGCGCGCAGGACCCGGAATACGGGTCCGTGTACGCGCCCTGCGACTCGCGCCGCACTGGATTCGTGCCCGGTACATGCCCTGTCACAAGGCCCGCCGTGGCGGTTGTGCTGTTGAGCGTAACCGCGTGGGACTGCGTCGGGCAACGCCTTCTCTTTCCGGCATGGTAATTATCATTTCCGGAATATGAAAAGGCATCCGGCCGGTGGTTCCGCAAATACGGGCCCGTGCGACGTCGTATCCGCAGCGCCCGCGGCACCTTGAGCGGCGGTCAGGAACACTGAGCCAGCTCGGTGACCTGTCGAGCTCATCACGGGTGACGGAAGTTGCCCGGAAAGGTGCGCCATGACGATCGAACGCCCCACCCCAGGCGCGAATCCCCAGCCGAACGGCAGTTTGCTTTGGGTCAAAGATCCCGCCGGAATCCATACGTCCTCTCGCAAGAACTCCGATGCCAGCCGGGGCCTGGTGGTGGACATTGACACGGGGGCATTGCGGAGATCGTGGGCGCGGGGGCGGAACCAGCTCGATATGACGGGATTTTCGACGCTGCCGCCCACGTGGTCCTGCCCGAGCTGATCAACACGCGTCACCATTTCTACCAAACGCTCACGCGCGCCTGGGAGTCGGTGGCAGATGCTGAACTGTTCCCCTGATTGCAGGGTCTGCATCCCGTGTGGGCACGGCTCACCCCGAATGTCCTGGAATCCGCTGTCACCGTGGCAGTAGCCGAACTGCTGTTGTCCGGGTGCACTACGTCGTCCTGCCGCCCCAGTGCACGGTGCAGGATCACAGCACCATCCTGGCCGATTCCCAACGTGTGGCGGAGAAATATCACCAGTGCGGAGAGGACGCCAGATTCCGGGTCGCCTTGGCACCGTGCTCACCGTTCTCCGTCACCCGCGAACTCATGCGGGACACCCAGCCCTGGCCGCGGAGCTGGACGTCCGGCAGCAAACTCACCCGGCGGAGACCATTGACGAAGAGGACTTCTGCCGCGAACGCTTCGGCCTGCGCACCATGGACTACTTGGAGTCCGTGGGCTGGCTCAGCTCATGCACGTGGCTCGGGCACGCAATCCACCTGGATGACTCCGAAATCAAGCGGTTGGGCGCTGCGGGGGTGGGGGTCGCGCATTGCGCAACGTCCAATATTCGGTTGGGATCGAGGACGTGTCGTGCGCTCGAACTCGAGGAGGCCGGTTCTCCCGTGGGGTTGGGAGTGGTCGGGTCCGCACGAGCTTTGGGTTGGGAGGGCATAAGTGCGTTGGCGCCCGGGTCAGGGGCGGATCTTGCCCTGTTCACGCGCTACGAATTGCGTTTCGCGGGTCTCACGATCTTGTCGCGTCCCTGGTGCTGTGCGGCGCGCACCGGGCGGATCGGGTCATGGTGGATGGCCGCTGGGTCGTCGAGGACGGCGCCCTGCCGGGCGTGGAACTCGGGCGCATCATGGCTCGACAGGATAAACAATCTCGACTTCTGATGCGGGACAAATCCGCCTGGCCCGTTCTCGACGAACCCATATCCAAGACCTCCGCGGCCCACCCTCACCACCCCCGATTCGGATCCAACCCGTCCACCAAATCGTTGAGCTCGTAGGAGCCCTTGCCGTCGATCGACTCGCGAATGACGTCCGCGTGTCCCGCGTGGCGTGCGAGTTCCCCGACGAGGTGGGTCAACGCCCAGCGCGCCTCCCAGGATTCGAGCTCGGGCGGGAACCACGGCGCGTCCGGAATGGGCATGGGAGCGCTCAGATCGGTAATGGACTCCATTTGCTCGGACGCGTACGTCACGCAGCGATCGAAGAAATCGAGTGTCTCATCCACCGTGGCGGGGTGGGCCACGCAATCCTCCACGTACATGTCTTCGCCGATGTGCTCGGGAACATCCGGAATGTTGATTTGCTGTGCAGCCATGTTGGACCACCCCGCGGCCACCAGCGCGCAGTGCCGCAACAATCCCGTGAGATTCAGCGATGACGCCGCCGGCACGGAATGCGCCTGCTCGCTGGTGAGTCCGTAGACGGTGGAGCGCACCTGCGCGAGCTGATGAAGGACATTGGTGATCAGAACATCTTTTTCGCCGTGTGCTTCAGGAACCAGGAAACCCATGATCTTGCCTCTCTCGACTGCTTCAACTGCTGATGAGAGAATCGTGAACCCCATTGCGGACAGATCCTGTCCGCAGTCACACTGAGTGCGTGACGGATCCGACCTCCCGCGCACTAAAACTGCTGAGCCTGCTCGGTCATCGCGCCGTGTGGTCCGGGCCGGAGCTCGCCGCAGAACTGGGCGTCACGCCGCGAACGCTACGCCGCGACGTCGACCGCGTGCGAAATCTTGGCTACACCGTGGATGCCGAGCCCGGCCAGGGCGGTGGTTACGCGTTGCGTCGCGGCCAGGCGCTGCCCGCACTATCGCTCGACGAGGATGAAGCGCTCGCGGTCAACCTCGCGCTCACCGTGACGACGGGCCAAGTGGCCAATGCTGAGGTAGTGTCCCGGGCACTCGCCAAGATTGACGGCATTCTGCCTCCAGCGGCACGGCTGAAAGCACGCGAACTGCGCGCATCCACGGATATGTCCAGGATGACGGCCTCGGTGGACCAGGGGATTCTAGCGGACTGCGCGGACGCGGTCAGGCTGCGACGTAGGCTTCGTTTCAGCTACGTGGACCGGAATGGGGTCCTCACGGAACGGTGGGTCGAGCCTCATCAGGTCTCGTGTCGTGGGCGCGTCTGGTACTTGGCCGCGTACGACGTCGCTCGCGAGGCTTGGCGTTCATTCCGCCTCGATCGCATGGCCGACATGCGGGTGGGTGGCTGGATTTTTCGTCGCAGGGCGGATTCAGATGAGGCGCTGGAGTCTCTGCGCGAGCCTATGCCTTTGGGTGCCTACAAGCATCGCGTGGTCATTCACGCAAAATTGGCGGCGGAGGACGCGCCGGAGTACATGCACTGGGGAAGCAGCGAATTGCGAGAAATCAAACCTGGCGTCTCCGAATTCACCACCGGCGCGGACAGTCCCCAGCAGGCCGCGGAGTGGCTGATCCTGCTGCCCTGCGAGTTCACTGTGGTCGCGGACGCGGAGGTCCGCGCTGCGGTTGCGGCGCTGGGGGATAGGTTGCGGCGGGCAGCTGGAAGCACGCCGTCTGACCCTTGATCGGGTATGTCAGGCGCTTGCCTCGCGGTCCAACAAGCTCTGTTTGATGTCGAGCCCCCACGCAAAGCCACCCAGGGAACCGTCCGTGCGGAGCACACGGTGGCAGGGTACGAACAGGGCTACGGGATTGCGCGCGCAAATGGACGCCGCCGCGCGCACGGCAGACGGGCTCCCCAGGGCACGCGCGAACTGTGAGTAGTTCAATGGCTGACCTGGTTTGATCTGGCGCAGCGCCTGCCACCCCGCGAGCTGGCCGTCGGTACCGTGCAATTGGACCTCCACAGTTTCGACGGCGCGCACATCCCCCGCGTAGTAGGCCTCCACCGCGGACGCCGCGTCCCCTGGCCCTTCCTCGATCTTGTCCGGGCGGTGGGCGGGGCGGATCCGCGAGGCGGTGTCTGTAACGGACGAGGTCCACCCGGAGGCAATGACTTTCCCCGCCTCACTGATGATCACGGTGAACGGTCCGTCCGGGGTGTTCACGGTTTGGAATGTGGCGGTCATGAGGGGTCTCCTTCGGGCGGCTGTGCGGGCACGGTGGGCGCCCTCCACAGGTGGGTGGTCAGGTAACTGCGCCACGGCGCGGCTTGGGCCGACCAGGCGAGTAGTTCGGACTTGCCCGCGGGCAAACCGGCCCGGCGAGCTCCGGCGCGCAGAGCGCCGTCGTCGATCAGGAACACGTCCGGATCGCCAGTGACACGCATGCGCACGTACTCCGCGGTCCAGGGGCCCACGCCTGTCAGCGCGAGCAAGGCCTTCCGTTGTTCGTGGTAGTCGTCACCGAACCCGAGGCGCAGCCGGCCTGCCGCGAGGGCTTCGGCCGCGGTAACGACGGCGTTCCGGCGAGTTTTCGGTCCCAACAAGACGGCGCCGCCGCGCTCAGCAATGGACTCCATAGTGGGAAACATGTGGGTGAGTCCGAGCGCGAACGCGGGAGCGGGACCCCCCAGTTCGGTGGTGATCCGGGTGAGGACCGTGCGTGCCGCAGCCACGGAGATCTTTTGGCCGATCATGGTGCGGATCAAGAGTTCATGCGGATCCACGCAGCCGGCCACACGAATCCCAGTCGCCGCCGCGACGAGCGGACTGATGGTCGAGAGGGTGGTGAGGGCTGTGTCCACGGCGACCGGATCGGCGTCGAGATCGAACAGCCGACGAACGCGCGCCATGAGAACGGGGAGGTCCTGCATCTCGGTGACCCGAGCTTGCAGGCGCAGGTCGTGGCGCGAATCGGGCGAGGTGTACACCCTGAACCATGCAGGCCCGCCGGACAAGTGGGCGGCCCGCGCGTAGGACCAGGCATCCGCGTGTTCGAGGCCGGGAATCGCGCGTGCGGCGAACCAGTCGAATAGCCCAGGCAGGTCGATGGGCTCCCGATAGCTCAAGCCGATGTCCACGATGGGGGTGTCGGTCTGTGCAGTGCGGCGACCGTGCGCTCGGACCTGCTGCGGAGAGAGGTCGTACACTTCACGAATCGTGTCGTTGAACTGGCGGATACTGCTGAACCCTGCCGAGAACGCGATGTCCGAGATGGGCATCGCCGTTTGCGTGAGGAGTACCCGGGCCGTTTGGGCGCGGTGGGCCCGGGCGAGTGCGAGCGGCCCGGCCCCCGTTTCGTCGCGGAGGATGCGGGTGAGGTGGCGGGTCGAATAACCGAGACGCTGTGCGAGGCCCGAAACGCCGTGCAGATCGATCACACCGTCATTTATTAGTCGCATCGCTCGACCGGCCACGTCTCCCCGAAGATTCCACTCCGGTGAGCCGGGGACGGCTTCGGGTAAGCATCGTTTGCAGGCCCGGAACCCCGCGGCATGGGCGGCGGCGCTCGCGCGGAAGAACTGCACGTTTTCGGGTTTGGGGGTGCGCGCTGGGCAACTGGGGCGGCAGTAGATCCCGGTTGTTGTCACGCCCAGGACGAACTGACCGTCAAAGCGGTGATCGCGCGATTGAACGGCGCGGTACCGCTGGTCAAAGCTCATGTCCTGAAAGTTCATGTCACCACAGTGACACGCTTCCACGCATGGCACTAGCGGTTTTCGGACATGACCGTCAATGGGGGGGGCAGTCAGTTGTCGAGTGAACGGCGAGATCCTCGGGGAGTGTCCCGCCCGAAGACGCCCACTGCAATCCACGAGATGGCCACCAGGGCACCGCCCAGGGCCGCATAGGCCTGGGAGGTGTCGAAGGCTGCGAAGCCCGCTCCGTAGAGGATGGTGATGACCAGAGCGAAGAAAGCCAGAGTTTGCCGTTTCATGACTTGAGTGTGTCAACCACGGGCGGAGGGCGCCACTGACTTTTGTCATGATCGGGATGGGTTTTCAGGTGAGGGCCACCCATTCAACTGTCACCGCCGGGGAGGGCGCAGCTCTTCTACTTCGCCGGCGGCAGCACGATATCGAAGCGAGCGCGGGCCCAATCCCGATCCAGTTCACGGCCGTCCGGGGTAGGTGTGTTTGCAGTTTGCTGTTCGAAGTCCTTGATCAGAGAAGGCTTCACCCCGAACACGCTGTCTCGTTTCAGGTACTCGCAGCCGTTGACAAAGATGTGAGTGACCAGAGTGTGCTTCTCCGGGGCGGACACCATGAAGTGCAGGTGTGAGGCGCGCATTGGGGAACGTCCCACCGCGTCGAGCATTTTACCGACCGGCCCGTCGTAGGGAATGGGGTAGGGGACAGGTGTCAGTCCCCAAAATCGGTATTCGCCGTTCTCGTCCGCGAACAAGTGGGCGCGGGTCGCAGTGCGGCCATCGTCGTACTGAACGTCGTAGAAACCGTCCTCATCACATTCCCACACCTCGATGCGAGCACCGGGCAGAGGGTTGCCATCGGTGTCTTTCACGGTTCCTTCGACCCAACACGGTTGACCCTTTGCCCCAAAGGCCATGTCACCGCCGTTGTCGATTTCCGGTGCGTCCTCCACGAAGAACGGTCCGAAGACGGTGGCCTCGGTAGCGTTCTCGTAGGCCTCATTGTTGATGGCAATGGTCTGCATGGACACACCCAGCACATCCGACAGCAGCACGAATTCCTGTCGAGTACCCGTGGTGATGTGTCCGGCATCCGTCAGGAATTTGATTCCGGCATTCCACTCGTCCTCAGTCAGGCGCACCTCGCGCGCGAAATCATGCAGGTGCTTGGTTAGCGACTGCATGATTTCTTTTAATCGCTCATTGGGAGAATCCTCAAAAGACTCCAGAGCAATATTAGTGACGAACTGTTCCCTTTCACTTTGTTTTTCGGCCACGCTGTTGTTCACCGTTTCACTCATGATTTCCTCCCGGGATTTCGCCGGACCACGCGTTGCGCAGCAGATTTGTCAGATTTTCTTCGGTCACGGGCGTGGGATTGTCTGCCGGGGCCACCCCCATAATGCGTTCCACGGCCTCGGCAATCCCGTCCTCGGGCATTCCAACATCCCGGAGGGCTCGCGGTGCATTGGTGGCCTCGCGCAGTGTCTCCAACGCCGATACCGCCGCTGGTGCCGACCCATCAGACGGGGCGTCGTCGAGTGCCTGGGAAATTCGACGAGCGATTTCAGGAACTGAAGGGGCATTGAAAGCAAGGACGTACGGCAGGACCGTGGCGTGGGTCTGGGCGTGAGGCAGGTCGAACGTACCGCCCAGAACGTGGCAGATCTTATGGTGGAGACCTGATCCCGCGGAAGCGAAAGAGACCGCTGAAAGATACGCACCGTACAGGCACAGGTCTCTTCCCCCAAGATCCTTCGGGTCGCTCACCACCTGCGGCAGGCCACGGGCGAGCGCGCGGATCCCTTCCAGCGCCATGGCCTGAGCAATAGGGTCCGTATTGGGGGCCCACATGGAATCAATACAGTGCGCCAACCCATTGAATCCGGAGGCGACGGACAACTCAACGGGCAGCGTCAACGTCAACGTGGAATCGTAGATCACAGTTTTAGGTAGAACGCGATCGTCCAAACCCGTTGACTTGGTTCGGTCTTCGGTCATGCCCCACATGCGTGTGGCTTCGGAACCGGCATACGTGGTGGGTACGGCAATGATCGGCAAACCAGAAGTGAGAGCAATAGCCTTTGCCAGACCCGTGGTGGAACCGCCACCCACACTGACGAGAACGTCTATCTTTGCATCCGCTGCCGCCCGGCGGGCTCGTTGAGCGTTCTCCACCGGAACGTGCTGGCGTACCTCGTTCCAGTTCAGAACCGTGTCAGTCTCACCCGCCACTTGCGCGGCGAGGTCAGATTCGAACTCCGAGGCGATCACCATGACGTTGGAGCACTCCAGGCGTTCCAGCTCGGCACGTAAATGTTCCGGCGCTTTGCCCGCGTCCAGGATGACTCGTTGGCCCAAGGTGTCGTGAATGAACGATGTCATTTGGTTTCTCCTTTGGCGATCAAATGCAACCTGGAAATCAGTGTGTTGACGGACTGCTGCAGGTGTTGGCTGTCCGTGGCCGAGGCGGCCACGTAGAAGTCGGGGCGAAGCACCACGTACTTCACGCCCATGTCTCCCAGCCACGTGGTAAACACGCCGTCCACGTCGTGAATCTCTGCATCGCTGCCCACCGGGCCAATGTGAACGGCCTTGGCGTCCAGCCGCTCCAACGCCGCGCATTGCTGCCCGGTGAGTGCCTCCCACGGAGAGTGTTCCAGGCCGATCAAGATCCACCCGCGACCGACCACATCGTCGAATCGACCCCGTTTCCCGAACCCCTCGACAACGCCCTGGTGCGCCAGCTCCCCCACGTGAGCATCACCTTCCACGCCCAGCCCCGGGCCCAGAATGCCGATATCAGTGTTCACCGGAGTGCCATCGTAGTTCTCCATGTCCGCCAGCATGTGCTTGTCCCGCTCGGCGGCAGCCGCGGGGTCGGTAATGCAGATGACTTTGCCGAGTTCCATGGAGAACTCGACGTAGGACTTCACGTGTTCGCGACGCTCGGGACCGTAAGAATCCAAGAGCGCGTCTTCCGCGAGGCCACAAAGTACCAGATCCAAACGCCACCCCAACGCAATGGCGTCACGAACACCGGCGCACATGCCCTCACCGGCAAACGGCGGCATGAGGTGCGCGGCATCCCCGGCGATCAACGCACGTCCCCTACGCCATTCATCCGACCATCGAGCCTGGAAGCGATACACCGCGGATCGTTCGAGTTCGGCATTGTCCGGCGTGACGTCCCACGGTTCCAGGAGCTTCCAGGCGGATTCCGGACTGGCCAGTTCGGAAGGTTGCTCGCCCGGGAGCACCATGAATTCCCAGCGGCGTCGCCCGGGTCCGCCGGGAACGATGGTTGTGGGACGCGCTGGATCGCACAGCTGCCAGTGGGCAGGGGACCACTCGCGCTCGACCGTGGGCTTCATGTCCAGGATGAGCCAATCGAAGAAGTAGCCGTGGTCCTCGTATGCCATTTTTTGGCTGTCGCGAACTATGCTGTTGGCGCCGTCGCAGCCAATAACGTACTTGGCCTTGATCCGAGTGCGTTGGGCACCGCCCTCGTCGTGGAGTTGGATGCCGTCAACGGTGGCCGAGTCGACATCTTGCGTCAGCTGGGTGACGCGCATTCCACGTAGGAGAGTCACTTGCTCGTACTGGGCTGCCATCGACCGCAGTCGCTCCTCAAGTTCCGGTTGGTAGAACCAGTAGCGCGTAGCCCACCCGGACGGGTTGTCACTGCCCCAGTCCACTTCCTGAAGGGTCTTACCGTCGGCGTTCTTCCAGTAGTAAATCTCGGGGTGGCGTTCCACGGCGTCGTCGTTGTCGGAGTCAATGCCGAGAGTGGCCAAAATGCGGGCAATTTCGTGGTCGTAAGTGACAGCACGGGGTAGCTTGTAGGGCTCGCGCCACCGGTCCACCGCTACCACGCTGTGGCCGTTCTGTGCCAATTGCAGCGCAAGTAATGCGCCCACGGGCCCGTATCCGACGATGGCGACATCAGCTTCGTAGTCCGCAACCGTATCGGTGGTGGGCACCACCGGCATGGCCTTGGTCGGAGGAATGGTCATGAGGGCTCCTGTCAGAGACGTCAGATCAGCTGTGAACTGCATCTCATTATGAGGGTATGCTCAAGATTGATGCAAGCCTCAATATTGAATGTTGCTGAACCTGCTCACGTAGTCTGTGGGCATGAGTTCTGCCTCCTCTGACGCCCCGTTGGAAACGTCCGCGCCACTGCCGACGGAGGGGATGAATGGTGGTCGACAGTGGCGGCGACGGGCGCGAACCCGAGCAAAGCTGTTGGCAGCCGCGCGCAAGCTGGTGGCTGACCGGGGTTTGGCGGCCGTCACCATGGCTGATGTATCGGCCGCAGCGGAGCTGGCCGCCGGGACCATCTACAACTACTTTCCGTCTCTCGAAGATCTGTTGAGCACGCTGATAAAAGGGGAAATCGATTCCGTGGGCGACCGGTTGGACCGAGTGGCGGAGTTCACCAATGATCCGGCCGAGATCTACGCGGCATCCCTGCGATTACTCGTCCGTCACGCGCTCACCGATCCGTTGTGGGGCAGGATTTACGTGAAATTGGGTGTGGCCCATCCGATAGTGGTGGAAGTGCTCGGTCCGCGCTGTCGCCGCGACTTGGAGCGTGGCGTCAAGGCGGGGCGGTTGAACGTGGTGGACCTTGATCTAGCTGTCGTGTGCACGTTTGGGGCACAAGCGTCCGCGATCAATATGGTGAACTCAGGTGAGGGTCGAGAGGAGCTCGCCGAACACTTCGCCGAGAACATGCTCCGGATGGTGGGTGTCTCTGTGGAAGATGCCCGTGAGGTCGTGTCCCGACCCTTGCCAGGACTGGATTGACACGCGGACAACAGTCTTTGTGCCCCTCTACCGAGATTTCCTGTGGAGTCCTGCCAGGGAAGCACCCAGGACCCCGGCGGCGACGTCACTGAGGGTGTCGAGCGGTGGAATGTGGATGTCGGGGGTCACGAATAAGAACCCAATGAGCTCCATGAGTTCCCACACCGCGGCCAGCGCCAGGCCGGCAACTGTGCACATGAGAATGCGTCGGCGAGTGGGGAGGGTGCCCCGCCCCGGGGCGCGGCGGAGCACGTGATTCCAGACGATCAAGACCAGCACGTACGTGCAGATGAAGTGGATCAAAAGATCCCACCACGAGATTCTGCTGTAGAGCTGTTCCGCGGCACTCACCCCGGCAATCAGCACCACCACACTGGACACGCCCCGCGCGTACCCGTTTCGGAAGCAGAGAAAGGCCACCACTTGGCCGAGCCCGGCCAGAAGTAGGACGGCAACGTCAACCCACCGCTCCTGAATTCCGTATAAGAGGGCGAAGGCCAGGGCGGAGAAGCACATGCTGGAGGCGACATATTCGCCTGCGGGGCGCCGCTCAGCCACGTGAGGCACTCCACCTGTCTCGCATTCGAACCCATGGTTTTTGGATCACCCAATTGGTGTGCATGGTGCTGTACGCCATGCGCAGCTGTCGCACGATCCGGGAGGGTGAGGCCGCTGCCCGCCAGGACACCAACATCACGTTGCGAGGATCCAACCGGATGGTCTGGTCCGGGCCCAGCTGGAAACTGAGGTCGTAGTCGTCATGGATGTCCGCCGACAAATGGACGCGGTCCCGAACCGAATGCCACCACGCAGCGGTCATAGCCATGTTGGACCCCCAGAGCGCCACATGCCCCAGGGCTAGTCCGGCCACGAGCCGGTACGTGTACGAGTACAAGGCCCCCGCCAATCTCCCTAGCGTGGGGTGTCGGGGTCCGAACCGAGCGATTCCCGACACTGCGACCACGTGGGTTGCGCCGGTGGAGGCGGCACAGCGCTCCATGGTTTCCATCATGCGTTCAACCCACTGCGTTGAGGGAATGCTGTCCGCGTCGCAGCGCAGGATCACGGGATGCCGAGCGGCGTCGTACCCGGAGCGAACGGCATATGCCACACCGGGGATGTCTTCGCGAAAACACGTGACCTCCGGGAATTCCCCGAGGACTGCAGCGATGTCATCCGTGGAGCCGTTATCCACCACGATGATTTGATCGGGAAGGCGGCTCTGCCGACTCAAGGCCCGCAGGCACCGATGCAGGTACCCGGAATCGTTGCGTGTGGGGATGACCACGCTGCACTTCATGAGTCTCCAAGCCAGGAAAAAGGGTCATATTGACTCTACGTGGGCTCCCTACGGGTTGTCCCGGCGAGGCCCGCGGCGTTCGCTCACTGCAGCACTATTCGGCCGCTGGCTTGACGCGCTCCCACGTCTCAATGGGTCCATCGACCACGGCGAAGAGCGGATGCGGCTCGGCAGTCATGGTGTCGTCCAGGTGCGTGTGACCCCACTCCGGGTCACGGCCCGCAACCTTGCTTTGCAGAAAGGCGAGTTCGTAATTGAGTTGCCCAGACGTCACATACATGATGTCCGGGTCGGCGGAACGAGCGCGTGAGATGCGTCCCCGGTCAAAGGAGTACCCGCGTCGATCTGCCTCGTCCGCAATGGCATGCAAATAATCCGCGATGGCCTGGAGCGGATCCGGGCGGTCACGGAAGCGCTCAAGCTGGGGATGGCGGGTATATCCCTTGGT
Organism: Kocuria sp. cx-455; assembly: GCF_014698015.1. Lineage (GTDB taxonomy): Bacteria > Actinomycetota > Actinomycetes > Actinomycetales > Micrococcaceae > Kocuria. Next base: position 193,633 of record NZ_JACXBS010000006.1, on the reverse strand, counting down.
CTCACCTCGCAGGACCTTTTGAGCCAGAAGGGTTTCCCGCCAGCCGGCGACCAACGCGCGCCGGTCCAGCAGTGCGGGATCCAATGACCAAAGTCTCATGACCCCATTGTGCCTCGTCGATCGTCCGCGCTTGTCCGCCGATGTTTTGGGGGAAGCTCCAAGCGCCCTCGCGTATCATGGGCGCGTTCCTGAACCCCACACAAAGCGAATGCGTGATGTCCCTAGCTTCTGTCCTCCTGCCCGCCCAAGCAGCCGGTGGCGCTGAACTCGATGGACTTGCGGGGTGGGTGGTTCAAGTTATGGAGGCGATCGGAGCTCCGGGCGCCGGTTTGTTGGTAGCACTCGAAAACCTGTTCCCTCCGCTGCCCTCGGAGGTCATCCTTCCGCTGGCGGGGTTCACCGCGAGTCAGGGCAACTTCTCCCTGGCGGGGGCCATTTTCTGGACCACCCTGGGGTCGGTCGTCGGTGCCATTGCCCTGTACTGGATCGGTGCCGCGTTGGGCCGCCGTCGGCTGCGTGTGATTGTGGACAAGATGCCACTGGTTGACCTCGACGATCTGGATCGCACCGAAGCCTGGTTCGAGCGGCACGGTAAAGCCACCGTGTTCTTCGGCAGGATGGTCCCGATCTTCAGGTCATTGATTTCCATCCCCGCCGGCATCGAACGCATGTCTTTCCCGCTTTTCGTTGTCCTGAGTGCCGCGGGATCCCTGATCTGGAACACGATTTTCGTGGTTGCGGGGTACTTCCTCGGTGAGAATTGGCATATCGCGGAGCAGTACGCCGGCGTGTTCTCCCGCATCGTGGTTTTCGCCGTTCTGGCCTTCCTGATCTGGTGGGTTGTGCGTCGTGTGCGCCGCAACCGGAGAAGTCGAGCGGCGTAGCACTGAACTTGTAGAGACCCGGGCCGAGCAGAGAGCGGGTGAGTCCATGAACCTCATGGGCATTCTTGGGGGCCTGGGTCTTTTCATGGTCGGCGCCTTCTATCTCATGGTCGCCAAACAGGGCGCGCTCGGGCTGATTGGGCGCAACGGTTCGATCGGGATTCGCACCAGAAAGACGCAGGTCTCCGACGTCGCCTGGGACGCCGCGCATCGTGCCGCAGCCCCGCTCGTGCGCACGGTGGGAATTGCGGCCGTCATTTTTGGAGCGGCGCTCGTGCTCTCGGGGTTCCTGTGGCAACAAGAAAATCCGCCAGCCGTCACGATGATCATCTTTGCGTTGGGCTACGGCGCGGTTCTCGTGGGTTCTGTTCCCGTGGCGATCAGAGCAAATGCAGCTGCGGTCAGAGCGCATGCAACCCAGGACCAGTCAAACTTGTTCCGACACCGCTGATGCGACGTGCTGCGGAGTGCCCCAAGACACTCCGCAGCAGCTAGGCATCCGAGGATGCCTAGACACGTCTGACTATATATAACACCGTTATTATGCTTCTGGCTAGTAGCATTACGGGGTGGCTAGACCCAAGAAGTTTGATGATGAAACCCGCGCCGCGCTGATCCGCGATGCTGCTGATCAAGTCGTGACCGGCGGAGTCGAATCCGTATCATTGCGCCCACTGGCGGCCAAGCACGGTGTTTCTACTACGGCGATTTACACCATGTTCGGGAGCCGTGGTGCCCTTATTGGGGCTGTCATCCGTGAATCAGTGCGCAACTTCATCGAGTCCCAGGAAAGTGTCCCGGTCACCGGCGACCCACTGACTGACATCTTGGAGCTCGGCCGGGCTTACCGTGGCTGGGCCCTCACTTATCCAGCTCTCTACAACGTCATGATGGGCCGTGGCGGGAAACGCCCGAACATCAAATTCGAGAACTTCACCGAGGAACCTCCGCACGGGGTGTCCTCCAGGGCCGCTATCGATACTCTTCTTCGGCGCGTGGACGACTGCATGAAAGCGGGAGTGCTGGGGGATTTCCCGCTCAACGAAGTGGTTTATTCCATCTGGGCGGGTGTGCACGGCTGGGTCTCCATGGAGGTCACTCGGCCGGCTTTGGTGGGTCAGAGTGCGGATGAGGCGTTCGAACGTTACATGCTGTCCCTCGTTCGGGCGTGGCCCCCGGTGAAGTAATAGCTTCTCTGAACAATTACTTCATGGGCGGTGGCGGTGTTGGTGCGCCCTGCGGCGGCGGGATTTTCTTGTAGCTCCTGGTGGCGTTCATTGAACTCGGTGGTGTCACCGACATGGCCGGCTGGGTGGCGCGAGCCGGGGCAGGATCCCAACGCCCGTCAACCGCCTTCTTTTGGAACATAATGGCGAGTCCCAGAAGGACGAGGCCGATGAGTAGGACCACGATGACTCCGCCGACCGCACCCAAGTTGGCTGCTGAGCCGACAAGTATTCCGAACCAGCCGAAATCCGCGTCCCCGAACGTGGTGTTCTCGGAGCCGAACGTTCCAAGAACGGACAAAAGCAGGGCCGGCAGGAAAGTAATGATCAGCCCATTGACCAGACCACCTGCCATGGCACCGCGACGCCCGCCCGTGGCATTGCCGTAGACACCGGCCGCGCCGCCGGTGAAGAAGTGGGGCACCAATCCAGGCAGGATGAGGGCGATGCCGAACGCAGGGTTAAGCCAAACAGAGAGGACGGCAAGTCCGAGAAGTCCGCCGATGAAACTGAAAATGAAGCCCAACAGAACGGCGTTCTGCGCGTACGGAAAAACGATGGGCGCGTCCAAGGCGGGGATGGCGCCCGGCACGACCTTGGACGCGATGCCCTGGAAGGCGGGTACCAGTTCGCCCAAGATGGTTCGCACGCCGAAAAGAATGACGGCTACCGCCACACCGAACTGAAGTCCCTGCGTCACCGACTGCATGATGTAGTTCCCCACACCGGTGGCACCGCCCGCAAAGGCGGTGAATGCTTCCTCCGTGCCGGCGCGCACCATGAACAGGATGGCCATGACGATGTACATGAGAGCCATGGACAAGGCAGTGGCGACCATGGAATCCCGCAAGAATCGCAGTCCTTCGGGGAGTTTCACGTCCTCGGAGGACGGGCTGTTCTTACCCACCACGCGTCCCGCAGCGCCGGCTGCGATATAGCCTGCGGTTCCGAAGTGGCCGATGGCCACGCTGTCGTCGCCGGTGATTTTTCGCGTCCAGGGATGCGCCAGGGCCGGCAGGGAGACCATCAGGATTCCCAGCAAGAGGGCACCGAGAAGAACGGTCACGGTGCCGTTGTATCCCGCTGTCGCAAGGATGATCGTCAGCATGGTTGCCATGAAGAGCACGTGGTGACCGGTCAGGAAGACGTATCGAAGCGGAGTGAATCGCGCCAGAATCAGGCTGACCACAAACCCTAGGATCATGAGCCAGGCGACTTGGGCACCGTATTGTTCTTGAGCAATTCCGGCTATGGCCTCGTTGGTGGGTATCACCCCTTGGGCGCCGGTGGCTCCTAGAATCATGTTCCCCAGCGGGTCCAAGGAGGCCACTACGAGCGTTGCGCCGGCACCGATGAGTAAAAAGCCAAGCGTCGCTTTGATGGCACCGCCCACGACTTGGCCGGATGACTTGCGCAGGGCAATGAGTCCAACGGCTGTAATGATGCCGATAAGAAATGCGGGTACGGCCAGAATCTCATTGACCAGAAATTCGGCGGTGCTGACGAGCCAGTCCATAAGGGATCTACCTTTGCGCTAGACGTCGTATGAATCGCGCAGGACAGCATCCAGTTCTGTCGTGCTCGTGAAGTTCTCAATGACTTTAACCGGGATGCCGAGGTCTCCGAGGGTTCGTGCGATTTCCCCCGACGTGAGAATCAGATCCGCCTCTTTGGCTTTACCCTTGGCGGAGATCGTGTCGGTGGCTTCCACCGTGATGTAAGAACCCCACCCCCAGTGCTCCAGGACCTGCTCCAACGTGTTCTTGAGAAACAGACTGGTTCCCAGGCCATTGCCACACACGGTGAGAATCTTGTTGGTCGTGCTTTGGGCCTGTTGGTCGTGTGCGGCACCCGAATGCGTGATCGTCACATCATCTTTGATGCGGTGGGTGGCTTGTTGTGCCGTGGCACTTCCGCCGAGGATGTCGAGAATCTCTTCCGGCGTCGCGGCCTGATCCAGGGCCGTGCGCTTTTTCGGTGATCCCAGGACCTTGGCCAAATGCTGCATTGCGCGGGTGTGGGCGGAATCATCATTTGCGGCTAATGCCACCACGAGAGTCACCGGGTCATTCTTGGCGTGGCCGAACTCGACCGGGGTATTCAGCCGCACCCAGGACATCGCGGTGCGGTGGACAGCCTCTGAGGGTCGAGCATGGGCAAAGGCGAATCCGGGAGCCACGACAATGTACGGCCCGTTCTGCTCAACGTTCTCAATCATCGACCGGGTGTACTGCTCGGAGCACGCTGCTGACTTCTCCAGGAGAGAACCGGCAAACCGGACGGCTTCGCGCCAATCCGCGGATTCGTGGTCCAGCGCTATGGCAGAGCTGTCCAGTAATTCAACGATTTCCGACATGTAGTCAGGCTAGCGCTCCGGGTTTCACCACAAAAGGATTCCGAGGCCGACCGCGCACCCAGGGTGACCGAGCGCCGTCGTGAAATACTCACGTTCATGAGTGCACAGGGCATGTTCAGATTCCGCGTGGCCGACCGTTTGGACGGAGTGGATTCCTCACCGGTGCGGGACCTGCTGGACGCGGTGTCCAAGGAGGGCGTCATCTCCTTTGCCGGCGGCGTGCCGGACCCCGAATACTTCGAGGTCCAGGACATCCGCGCGGCCTACGACTGGGTCTTCGCGAACCACGCCCAGCGCGCTCTGCAGTACGCATCCAGCGAGGGAGAATTCGAGCTTCGGGAGCAGGCCGCTGCCCGGATCAGCCGTTACCTCGAAACCACCCCCGAACAAATTCAGGTGACTACGGGATCCCAAGAGGGATTGTTCGTGGTCGCGCAGGCGCTCGTCAATCCGGGTGATGTGGTGCTGGTCGAACGCCCCACCTACCTGGCCGCGGTCCAGGCCTTCGAACTCAACGGTGCGCGACTAATCGGTGTGCCCACCGATGCGAACGGAGTGATTCCACACGAGCTGGAGAAGCTCATTGCGGAGCACTCACCCAAGTTCGTCTACCTGATTCCCTCGTTCCAGAACCCGTCCGGCGTGTGCATGTCGGTGGAGCGTCGCGCGGCAGTTGCCGATGTCCTGCTGCGTACCGGCGCCGCACTTGTGGAGGACGACCCGTACGGCGAATTGTGTTTCGACGGCGAGCCGCTGCCGCCCATCGCCTCCCACCCGGGCATGTCCGCGCAGACCATCCTGTTGAACTCGGTCTCCAAGGTCATTGCCCCGGGCGTGCGCATCGGGTGGATGCGCTCGGAAGGCCCCATCCAGTTCACGCTCACCGTGGCCAAACAGGCAATCGGGCTGCAGTCCCCGGTCCCGGACCAGCTGGCGGTCGCGCGCTATCTTGCCACCGCCGACGTCGAAGCCCACCTGGACAAGGTCCGTCCGGTCTACGCACTGCGCGCCAAGGCCATGTACCGGAGCCTGCAGCGCATTCTTCCCGACGGCGCCGAGGTCACCCAGCCCGACGGCGGCATGTTCCTGTGGGTCCGGCTGGGCCACGGAATCGACACCGCCCGCTTGCTGGAAATCGGGCTCGACGAGGGCGTGGCGTTCGTGCCCGGGGCATCGTTCTTCGCTCACGATCCGGACCGCTCGACCATGCGCTTGTCGTTCGTGACCCACTCACCAGAGGTCATCGACCAGGGGCTCGATCGACTGGGCCGGGCGCTGGCCAAGTACTAGGGCTTGACCCTCACGCGACGTCAGGGCGAACAGTAGGGGTTGTGAGAGATGCTGAAGCCATGACGCACGGTCCCCAGGTCACCGAAAACCCGCCGGGAGACGAGCTGCTGACGGTGGGAGCGGCGTCGTCGTTGCTCGGCGTGAGCGTCAGGACGCTGCATCACTGGGACCATATCGGCCTGGTGAGCCCCAGCGGCCGCTCAAGCGCGGGATACCGCCTTTATTCGGCGGACGACGTCGCGCGGATCCACCGCGTGCTCGTCTACCGCGAGCTGGGGTTCTCGCTGACCGAGGTGGGCGAGATTCTGGACGATCCGTCCGTGAATGAGAGCGCACACCTCGAGAAGCAGCGTGCGCTGTTGGCCGAGCGCATCGATCACCTGCAGCAGATGGTCTGCGCAGTGGATCACATGATGGAGGCGCACGCCATGAACAGAAAACTGACTCCGCAGGAACAAAGCGAGATCTTCGGTCAGGACTGGAACCCCGAGTACCAACGGGAGGCCGAGGAACGCTGGGGCGACACCGACCAGTGGGAACAGTCGCAACAGCGGGCCGCCGGGATGTCCACGGAGGACTGGCAGCGGATCAAGGCGGACGGCGATCAACTCAACCGGGACCTGGCCCAAGCGGCGCGGGACGGGATCGAGCCGGGGTCGAAGCAGGCCAATCAGCTGGCCGAACGCTACCGAGAATCCATTGCCCAGTTCTACGACTGCAGCCACGCGATGCAGGTGTGTTTGGCGACCATGTACACCCAGGATCCGCGGTTCACGGAGCACTACGAGACGCTCGAACCGGGGCTGGCCGACTGGCTGTACCGCGCGGTGGCCGAGAATGCGCGGGCCCACGGCGTGGATCCGGACACCGCCACGTGGGAGTGACTGAATCGCCCCGTGAACAGCGCGCGTGAGGGATGACGCGCTGTTCACGGGGCGGATCGGTAGCCAGCTGTGCAGTGTTCTCCGGCAAGATGGAGGGTGAAACCGCACCGACGGAGGAAGTGCCCGCGCTTCACGGTGTGCCGTGTCGAGAGGATCCCGCATGTCCGCCAAGCCGCTGCCCGTCCCCGAGTTGGACGCAACACTCGACCGTTTCCTGACCACGGTCCGTCCCCTGGTTGACGATGCCGCCTACGGGGAGACCGTCGAGGCCACCGAGTCCTTTCGTAAGCAGCACGGCCCCGATGTGCAGGCGGGCCTGGAGGAATTCGCCCGCGATCAGAACGCCGCGGGCAACAGCTGGCTGTCCGAGGACTGGCTCAGGGGTTACCTGATGACCCGCACCTCCTTGCCGCTGACTTCAAACGTGGGTTTCCAGATCACCGGTGATTTCGGCGCTCCGGGCCTGGGGCGGGCGGCGGAATTGGTGTACCGGGCGGCGTGGGTGCATTTGCAGCAGGTGCGCGGTGAGACCCCTCAGGAGGTGGATCCGCGCGGCAACGACATCAGCATGGAGCAGTGGCGCTGTCTGGAGGGCGGCCTGCGACACCCGGCCAAAGAGGTCGACGAGATCATCCGCCCGGAGCTGTCCGCGGCCGAGCGTGAGATCGGCGTGATTCACCGCGGTCGCTTGTATGCGGTGCGTATCAGTGATGCGGATGGGCAGCCGCTGTCGCTGCGCACCGTGGCCGAATCCTTGCGTTCGGTCATCGACGGCGCCGAGGCCACCGCCGAGCCCGAGCCCCCGTTCGGCACACTGTCCTACCTGGGCAGCGAGAAGGCCGCGCCGTTGCTGGAAGAGCTGACCGAGAATCCCCACAACGCGGACATCTACGACCGGATCACCCGCATGATCTTCATGGTCAACGTGCTGGACGCTCAGGCGGAGGTCGTTGAGCACCTCGAGCGCTCGGCCTTCGAAGTGGGTCACGCGTGGGCCTACAAACCGCTGACTTACGAGGTGTGCCTGGCCGACGACTGGCTGGCTATCCACGTGGAGCACAGCACGGTGGACGGTGCCACCATCCTGGCCGCGGTGGCACGGATGCAGGAGCTGGCCATTCCGGAGGAGCCGGTCGCCTCTGAGATCGCGGACCCGGAACCACTGACCTGGGAGCTGAGGGATTCCCTACGCTCCACCCTGCTCGAGGAACTGACCGCCTACCGCCGTGAGGCCGCCTTGCACGGCGTCCACCGGGTGTTCGTGCCGCGGCCTCACAAGGCCGAACTTCCGTTCAGCATCAGCGACGACGCCGCTCAGCAACTGATCATGCTCTTCGCCCAGTGGGCCACGTACAACCGGGTGCGCAGCGTGTACGAGGCCGTGGACATGCGCGAATATCAGGCCGGCCGCACGGAGTGTCTGCGCCCGGTGACGTCTGAGGCGATGGAATTCGTTGCGGCGTTGCAGGCGGTGGAGCCGACCTTGGAACAGTTCCAGGCCGCTCTCGACGCCCACCGCGGGTGGATCAAGGCGTGCAAATCGGCGCACGGTATTGACCGTCACTTGCTGGGTTTGCAGTACGTGGCCGAGCGCGACGGTGTGGACACGTCGTTTTTCCAGAACCCCGGCCTGAAAATTATGCGGCGGGACTTCCTGTCCACCACGTCGATCGGTGGGCCGGAGCAGATCGTGCGCTACGCCTTTGCCCCCACCACTCCCGAGGGTTTCGGTATGACCTACACGCGCCTGTCCGACGGATACGAGTTCTGCATCAACTACCGCCGGGACACCTCCGAAGACTTGGAAGGGTTTGCGCGGAACCTCACGGTGGGTGCGGAGAAGTTGTGGGAGTTCGTGCAGACGCTGTAACCCGTGAAGCGGGCGCGGGTCACGGGTTACGGCTTTTGGGGCCAACCTTAGTTCGACGTGTCCGGGTCGCGGCCCTGGGTGTCGGTCATGGCGCCGATCCCGCCGTCCGCGGGCTGATGTTGTGCGTCACCGTCCCGCAGGAATTCCTGTTCCTGCTCCGGGGTCATTCCCACGGTTTGTTCCTCGGCCGACTGTCTCGAGTCCCGGCCCGCCTCGTTCTGGCGGCCCACGTCTCAGTCCTCTCGCTGGGCGAGGATGTCGTCCAGTGTTTCGCGCACGGCCTGGCGGGCCGCCACGCGAGAACTCGCAGCGCGCTGCTGTTCGTTGTTGTCGGCATCCTCAACGCGTTGCATTTCTTCCTCCTCGCGTTCCTTGGCCTTGTCGCGTGCGGTTTCCAGGGCATCCCAGATGCTGTTTTCACTCATGCCCACATTTGACCACTTGGGACGGAACGTGACAACCGTCTGGGAGAAAAGGAGTGCCTCGACGGATGTGATCGTATGAGAGGCTGGTCACAGAAGAGGGCCTACTCGTTCGGGGCCATGCGTCACCACAACCGAACCCGGCCACCACGTTCTGACCCGGAGGTTCTCATGTCCAGCACTGCCGGTGGCCCCGTGGGCCACACTGCGGACCGCCCGGCCGCCCGGGAGCACGACCCCAAGAAGGCCCGCCGCGCCCTGATGGGTGCCTACGTGGGGACGTCCCTCGAGTGGTACGACTTCTTCCTGTTCGGCACCACGTCCGCCATCGTGTTCGCTCCGTTGTTCTTCGGCGGCGACGACCCGGCGTTGGCCACCATCAGCTCGTTCCTGCTCTTCGGGGTCGGCTTCATTGCCCGCCCCGTGGGTGCGCTGCTCGCGGGCCACTTCGGTGACCGCATCGGCCGCCGCACCATTCTGATGATCACCATCGTGGCCATGGGTGTGGCCTCCACCTTGATCGGCTTACTGCCCACCTATGAAACCGCGGGTCTCGTAGCCCCCATCCTGCTCGGTGTGCTCCGCTTCGTGCAGGGCATGGCCGCCGGCGGTGAATGGGGCGGCGCCACGCTCATGGCAGTGGAGAACGCGCCCGAGAACAAGCGTGGTTTCTACGGATCCGTCGTACAGCTGGGTTCACCCACCGGCACCATTCTCTCCAGTGTGATCGTGGCCGCCGTGGTGGCCGCGTCCGGTGAGCGGTTCCTCGAGGGTGCCTGGCGTATTCCCTACCTGATCTCCATCCTGCTGGTCGCCGTGGGTGTGTGGATCCGGCTGAAGGTTGACGAGACAGATGACTTCAAGGAAGCGGAAGCCGCCAAGGCCGCCTCACCCATCGAGAAGGAAAGCGCACCGGTTGTCGAAATCATTCGCACGGTTCCGGGTCGTTTGCTCGTGGGTATCGGTACCTACCTGTTCGGCAACGCAGGCTTCTTCATGCTGACCACGTTCATGATCAGCTATGTAACGGATGAGCTCGGTCTGCCGTCCACCACTATCCTCAACGCCATCACCTGGGGTGCCGTGGCGCAGATCGTCTGCATGTTCGTGGCCGGCAAGGTCGCGGACAAGACGAGCCCCTCCGCCGTGGTGGTTGTCGGCTATGTGATCGCTGCGCTCGTGGCCTTCCCGATCTTCTGGCTCATGGACACCCGCTCCACCGCGATGATCACCGTGGCCATGATCCTCGGCCTGGGCTTCGCGTCCATCGCTTATGCGCCGGTGGGTACCGTGCTGACCCAGCTGTTCCCGGTCAAGATCCGTTACTCGGCCATCGCGCTCTCGGCCAACCTCGCGGGCATCGTGGCCGGCTTCATGCCCGCCCTCGCCCAAACGATCCTATCCGCCACGGGCGGCGGGTCGACCGGTCCGGCGATCCTGCTGTTCACCATTGCCGTGATCTCCCTGGTCTCGTCCATCATTGCGAGGGTCCTCATCCGGCGCGACGACGCACGGGGCGTCGACCAGATCGGCGGGGACCTGCTCAACCGAAAGTAACCTCCCGAGGAGACACCCATGGAGTGCCCGATCCGCAGCCTCACCGTCATCAATGCCGTGGTGTACGACCCCGGTAGCGCGTACGAAACCGCACCGCGCGGCGTCGTCGTGCGCGACGGGGTGATCACCTTTGTGGGCAGTTCGGAGCAAGCCCGCGAGCGCAGCGCCCCGAACGCCCCCGTGATCGATGCGGGCGGGCGCTTTCTCATGCCGGGACTCATTGAATCGCATGGCCATCCGGGCATGTATGCGAAGAGCCTGCTGCAGGTGGATTGTCGCCCGGCCGTCACGCCCACGGTTGAGGACATCGTGTCCGCCATCTCCCGCCAGGCCGAACACACTGAACCCGGTGAGTGGCTTGCCGGCTGGGGATATGACGAACACCGCATGAAGGGCCCCGGCCCCACGGTGCAGGATCTGGATCGCGCGGCGCCCGGGCATCCCGTGTTTCTGCGCCGCACGTGCGCTCACATGGCGCTGGTGAACACCGCCGCGCTGGAGCGGGTCGGCATCAGCGACGACACCCCGGATCCGTCCGGCGGTTGCATCGTGCGCGACCCGGACACGGGCCGCGCCACGGGCCTGCTGCAGGAAAAAGCGATGTCCCTGGTCGACCTCCCCACAGACACCCCCGAAGGCATGACCGCCGGAATGCGCCTCGCGCTCAATGACCTCGCCGGCAAGGGCATCACCACGGTCCACGACATGAGTTCCGGCCCCATCGAGATGGGCGTCTACCAAAGCCTGCTCGCCCACGGCGCGCTCACGGTGCGCTTCCGGCCGTGGTACTTCGCGCTCGCGCAGGGCGAATTCCCGGGCAGTTACGACGCCGTTCTGGGCACCGGCCTGCGCAGCGGTTTCGGCAACGACATGCTGCGGTACCAGGGGCTCAAGTTCGTGCTCGACGGTTCCGTGGGCGGGCGCACCGCCGCGCTCGCCGAGCCGTTCGAGGGCGGTAGCTCGCGCGGAATTCTCTACTACGACACCTCTGAGATCGAACCCTTGGTGGCCAAGGCCGTTGCTGCCGGTCAGCGCGTGGCCGTGCACGGGATCGGTGAGCGTGCCGTGACACAGGCGTTGGATCTGATCGAGGCCGGCGGACGAGATGCGGGGCATGAGCACTACGACACCGTGGTCCGTTCGAGGCGCCACCGGGTGGAACACTGCGGGCTGCCCAATCAGGACGAGCTGGACCGGCTCCGGGACGGCAACATCATTGCCGCGGCCTCCACGGCGTTCCTCTACGAGCTGGGGGACAGCTACCTCAACAACTTGGGCCCCGAACGGATTGCGCGCACCTATCCCATGCGCACATTCATCGACCACGGAATCCAAGCACCCATCAATTCGGACTTCCCCGTGACTACGCCCAATCCCTGGCTGGGCATTTACGCCGCCGTGGCCAGGCGGACCTCCTCCGGCAGGCTCCTGGACACCGTCCAGAACATCTCCGTGGCAGAGGCAATCGCCGCATTCACCACCGTTGCCGCCCGCGCGTCCTTCGAAGAAGACCGGTTGGGCCGCATCGCGGAAGGTTGCCTGGGAGACCTGGTACTTATGGACCGCGACCCGTTCAGTGTAGAGATCGAGGATCTCAAGGACCTCCGACCGGTTCTCACCGTGTGTGACGGACGGGTGGTATACCGCCAGGAAGCGGAGGGCGCCCGTCTGGACCCGGGTACCGTCTCCTAGGACTCCGTGCCGCGCCGTGCCGGGGGCGTGGTGCCCTGCCCCGTAAAGTAGGCGACCACTCGTCCGCCGGCCTCCAGAACGACGTCGCAGATTTGGTTCCTGCCAAAGCTCACCCGCCGCGTGGCCGTTGCGGTGATGGTGTCGCCCGAGTGGGCGGGAGCCACGAAGGTGATTTCCGCATTGCGTGTGACCACCCTGGATCCGGCGGTCGCGCAGCAGTAGGCGAGGGTGGTGTCGGCCAGGGTGAACAGGTAGCCACCGTGGCTCATGCCGTGGCTGTTGGCCATGTGATCGGCGATCGGCATGGTCATCACCACGCGCCCCTGGTCGATGTCCCCCAACTGGATACCCAGGTGCTGCGGAGCGGGGTCGTTGCGCAGGATGTCATGGAGCATGTCACGAACGGCGGGCATATCGTGGGGGTCAGCGTACATGTGGAGCCTCCGGGAAGATCAGAAGTAGCAAGACTTTTCATCACTGTAGAGGCGGCGGCTCGATGTGGGGAACCGCGGACCACAGGAATGTGAGGCAGGGGCGATGAAACCCTTCATCATCACGTTCGCGAACGGCATGGGCCTGGTCCTCCACTTCTTCATTGCCTCGTCGTTGTGGGGCTGGGCCAGAAAATGCGGTCAATGCTCGCAGAACGCTTTATTTTTAGGGCCCAACATGCTTATGGTCAGACCACAGGGATCGAGTCCCCGTTCCCGATCCCATGAGTGCCCCGGAGGCCCATGATGAAAGCAGCACGGTTTTACGACCGAGGCGACATTCGCATTGAGGAGATCCCCGAGCCTGCGGTGGCTCCTGGTGAAGTAGGAATTAAGGTGGCCTGGTGCGGCATCTGCGGCACTGACCTGCACGAGTACAAGGATGGGCCGGTATTCTGTCCTACCCATGGCACTCCGCATCCCATCTCAGGTGAAACTGCTCCAGTTACTCTCGGGCATGAGTTCTCCGGAGTGATCGATGAGCTTGGTGAAGGAGTGGAGGATCTTGAGATCGGCCAGCACGTGGTGGTCGAGCCCTACATCATTGGTGACGATGTCGACACCGGCCCTGATTCCAAGGACTACCATCTGTCCCCGAACATGAACTTCATCGGCCTCGCCGGACGTGGCGGCGGCCTGGGAGAGCGCATCGCTGTCAAGCGCCGCTGGGTCCACCCCATCTCCGATTCGGTGAGTTTGGATGAGGCAGCCTTGATTGAGCCCCTGTCCGTGGGGTATCACGCGGTCGAACGCTCCGGCGCGAAGGCCGGTGACGTAGCTGTAGTGGGTGGCGCCGGCCCCATTGGCTTGTTGACGGCCGCTGTGCTCAAGGCGCTGAATATCACTGTGGTGGTATCGGAGCTCTCCCCGCTGCGCCGCGAGAAAGCACTGGAGACTGGCGTTGCCGACTACGCGTTGGATCCGCGCGAAGTGGACGTGGCTGCGGAAGTACAGGAGATCACCGACGGCAAGGGCGCGGATATTGCATTCGAGTGCACCTCCGTCCAGGTCGTGTTGGACACCCTTATGGACGCGCTTCGGCCCACTGGAGTGCTGGTGGTCGTATCGATCTGGGCGGAGCGGTCCAACTTCGATATCCACAAGCTGGTGATGAAGGAGATTGACCTGCGCGGCACTATCGCATACGTGAATTCCCACCCCGCCACCATCGAGCTCGTGGAGTCCGGCAAGATCGATCTGAAACCGTTCATCACCGGAAAGATCGGGTTGGAAGGTCTGGTGGATAAAGGGTTCGACACTCTCATTCACCGCAATGAGACGGCGGTCAAAATCTTGGTGTCCCCTTCGGGGGAGGGCCTGTGAGCGACTCCTGTTGATTTTACGGAATCTAGAAAACCCGGCGTCGCTCACGCATGAGTGGCGCCGGGTTTTCGACGCCGCCCCATCCCGCTTGCGGTGATTGGCACTTGATGTTTGTCGTGGCCGATTGTCCGTAGGATGCGGTCACCCGGTCAGCAAGCGAGCGAGGACAATGCGCATGTCGAACGACACGGCACATAAAGATTCTGGTCAGCACACTGATCTGACCATGGAGCAGTGGCGGACGGTGATTCGCCGTTCATTCGCGGCACTGGAGATCACGGCCCCGGACGAGGAACGCTTCCGCGCGAACCTGCGCGCCGTGGAACTCGATGACGTTCACCTGTTCGACATGACCACCGACGCTCATCGAGTGATCCGTACGGCGCAGCTGGTGGAACAGGACCAGGGTGAGTACTTCAAACTCAGCCTGCAGCTCGACGGTGAGTGCCTGCTGCGGCAGGACGGGCGTGAGTGCGTACTGCGACCCGGTGACCTGGGGTTGTATGTGGCGTACCGGCCGTACGAGCTGGAGTATCGCGGACCCCAACACTCCATGGTCATGACGTTTCCCCGCTCCGTGGTGCACATGACACCGGCGCAGGTTGAACTGGTGACGGCTCGACGGGTCACGCAGGATCACGGATTGGGTAGGGTGGCCGCTCCCATGTTCCGTGATCTGGCGGAGAACATGGATATTCTGCACGGGCCCCACGCGATGCGCCTGGTTCGCAGCGCGCTCGGCATGCTCGTGAGCGTGCTGTCCTCCGACGTCCTGGAATTAAGCGCCGAGCAGCCAGGTGATCTCCTGGTGCAGCAGGCCTCCGCCTACATCGACGACCACCTGGGGAATCCTGAGCTGACGCCCGGCACCATTGCCAAGGCGCTGTACGTGTCGGTCCGGCAGCTGCACAGCAGGTTCGCGGCCCAGGACCTGACGGTCTCCTCGTCCATCCGTCTGAAGCGGCTGGAGGCCATTCGGGGCGATCTCGCGGATCCCGCGCTCGCGGAGGAGACCGTACAGGCGGTGAGTGGTCGGTATGGTTTGCTGGATCCCGCGCACGTGAGCAAGTCATTCAAGGCCGAGTTCGGTGAGACGCCGTCCGCCTACCGACGGCGCGTCCTGGCCGGGTAACGACATACCCAGCCCTGACCCGGCCGGTCCCCGTTGGCTGCCCTCAGACCTTCAGCTCCTTGATCATGTTGCGTGCCGTGCTCAATCCAGTTTCGATGGCGCCGTCCACGACGACGCCGCGCCAGCCACGCGCCCAGTCCGCCCCCGCGAAATGCAGCCGGCTGTCGGTCGTGCGGAAGTGGTGCCAGCCGTTGGTGAACTGCCCCGAGCGCAGTGTGGCCCAAGCCTGACCACTCCACTTGTCCGCCACCCAGTCGTGGCCGGTGGAGTCCACGACCTCCAGGTCCGGTCGCCATTGGTTGATGATCTCCTGACCGTGTTTCGGGTCGTTGAGGTTCACCTGGTCGTGGTGGGGGCCGAACCCCACACAAATGGTGGTGTCGTCGTCCATGAAGAACTCGCTGCGCAAGATCGCCATTTTGGCGGGTGTGGGTGCGTAGCCGAGGATGCTGTGGTGGCCCTTGACCTTCACCCAGATCTTGCAGCCGGTGGAGTTCCATTTCTTGTCAATGATGTTGCGCATGCCCTCGGGCAGCGCCGGAGTGAATTCGATCGTGGGCAGTGCGCCCACGGGAACCGTGACGATTACGCCGTCGCAGGAAATGCGTTCGCCGTTCTCCAGGGTGACCGTGGCGCCGGTCGCTCGGTGGTCAATGGACGTGACCGGGGTGTTGAGCCTGATGGGGCAGTTGAGGTCTGCGGCAATGTTCTCGTAGATTCCCCGCATGCCGTTCGTGAGTTTGTACCGAAGTGTTTGTTCTTCCATGAGGCTCATCCGATGATCTGACAGTGCAGCCCACTGCTTGGCCATGAGCGGCGATCCCAGTTCCGGGTCCCCGATGTACCCGGCGGCCCAGAAAGCGTTGCAGAGATCGATCTCCTCCTGGGAGAAGGAGCCGTCCCGTAGGCAGTCCAAAACGCTGCCTTCATCCGCGGCCAGGAACCGCCGGCGCAGTTCCGGGGTGCTGCCGCTGGTTTCGTCCAGTACGCGCAGTGGTTCGTAGGGGTAGGGGAAGAACTCGCGTGAGCCCTCGAAGATCTTTTGCATGGGGCGATCGATTGCTGCTTCGAGGTCCGCCTCAGAACCGTGCTTGACCGAACCTCCTGTGACCCAATAAGCGTCATCACAGGACGGACTGGGGTAGATGCTCTGGTCGTACCGCGTGATCTCGGACCACACGTGCGGTTGCATCCAGTGCACCCAGGTCGCACCGAGTTCGAGGGGGCGCCCCATACGTTCTTCGGTCCAGGCTCGCCCGCCGATACGCTCGCGTGCTTCGACGATTTCCACGTCTACGCCGGCCATTTGTAGTTCGCGAGCGGCGACCAGGCCGGCGAAACCGGCCCCGACAACTACAACGTGGGGATTGCTCATGGTGACTCCTCCGGAAAATGGGTTGTTGATCGAATCAGGAATGAGGGCGGGTGGTGACCACGGGTAGTTCTTGTGATTCGGGGATCTGGTCCTCGTGCTGCATGGCCCGGTACACGTTTGGGCGGGATCGTCTGAGCACTTCACCCCAGATCAGTCCCACAACACCGGCACCGATGATGATGCCCGGCATGATGGCCACCAGCGGTGATGGTCCCTCCGCTCCGATCATGAGATCGAAATTGACAAGGATGAGGGCCGCCACGGTGAGCAGCCCGAGGGCTGAGAGCACCGGCGCGACCACGCGAGTGCCCACACCGTGTCCGTGGTGATTGCGAGAGAACCAGGCCACCACCGCGATGGATGTCACGGCCAGAAGGAACACCAAACCAAAGGCCGCGGCATTGGTCAGCCAAGTGAACAGAGTCAGAACCGGGAACAGATCTCCCAGCGGTGAACCTGCTCCGGCTATGGCGAAAACCACGATCACAACGATCGCCACGCACGACTGGGCGAGGGACCCGGCAAACGGAGCTCCGGTCCGAGGGGATGTCAGCCCGAGTTTTTTCGGAAGCACCCCGGTGCGGCCCAGTGCGAAGAAGTACCGGGCGGCGCCGTTGTGGAAGGCGACCAGGGCAGCGAGCAGGCTCGTGATGAAAAGGACGTTCGCGACGTCGGCGAGCAGCGTACTGCGTTCGGCAAGCCACACGAACACCAGGTCCGGTCCGAGTTCTTGAGATGAGGACACGATGTTCGAGGCCCCGACACCCACGGAGAACGCCCAGGACGAAAACATGTAGAACACGGCAATCACGGCCACTGCGATGTAGGTCGCGCGGGCCACGGTCTTGCGGGGGTTCTTGGTTTCCTCGGAGTAAATGGCGCCCGATTCGAACCCCATGAATGCCGCGATTCCGAAGGCCAGGAGCACCCCGATGCCGGGGGTGAAGAAGTTTTGGGGATCGAGGGTTTGGGTCCCGATGCCCTCCGGGGCGGCCACGAGCGCCAGGACGGAGACCACACCAACCACGAGAAATTCAAGGGCGACGAGGACACCGAGCACCTTGGCGGAGAGGTCCACGCTGTTGACGCCCAAGGCACCAACAATCACCCATCCGACCAGCGCAGCCAGCCACCACGGAACCGTGATGCCGGTCAGGCCGGTGATCAGGGTGGCCAGTGAGAAACCGAACAGGCCATACAGGCCGACCTGCATCATGTTGTAGGAGACCAATGCCAGGATGGCCGCGGCGATGCCTTGTCTGTTTCCCAGACCTTCGGCCACGTAGGCGTAAAACGCTCCGGCGTTCTGGACGTGCCCACTCATGGCACCGTATCCAACGGCGAACACGGCGAGGATGAGCCCCAGGATGAGATAACCCACGGGCACTCCCAAAAGACCGGATACCGCGAAACTGGTCGGCACTCCGCCCGCGAGGACGGTCAAGGGCGCTGACGCGGCGATGATCATGAACACCAGGGCTGTGGTGGACAGATGGCGTCTCGCGAGGCGAGTAGGTTGCTGCACGGTGAGCCTCCTGATGCAGGATTCAACGGGTTTACCCCATTGTTAGCCAGCTCACACTCACAAGGCGTTGTTCAGGAGTGCTGGGCACTTGTCATTGACTGCGGGGTGCTGCCTGATGCGTCGGGACGTGACCGTCGGGAACCCTCGCCTGCGCCGAGGAGCAAAACAGTTGCACGGGCAGACAACATGAGCGGCGTGACACAAGACACAATGGATGCAGAACCAGGCTTTCGCCAGCCGCTGGCGGACCACCGGCACCCAAGGAGCACCCGTGAGCACGTATCAAGAACTGTTGTCAGCCATTGCAGATCCCTCCGGCCGCGAGATTCTCGACCCGGCCACGGGAGAGACGGTGGGTAAGGTCCACGAGTCCACGGTCGCCGAACTGAACCAGGCGATCGAGGCGGCCCGCGCCGCGCAACCCGAGTGGGCGGCGTCGGGCCACGCCAAGCGGTCCGAGTACCTGCATCGCGCGGCGGACGCGGTGGAGGCCAACGCCGAGGCGCTCGCGGAACTGCTCTCCCGTGAGCAGGGCAAGCCCATCAAGAACGGCCCGAACGCGGCCTTCGAGGTGGGCGCGTGCGCCGCCTGGCTGCGCGCCAATGCGGACACGCCCATGGAACCGGAAGTTCTCGTGGATGATGAATCCGGCAAGGCCGAACTGCACTACGTGCCGCTGGGTGTGGTGGGTGCGATCGGCCCGTGGAACTGGCCCATGATGATCACCGTGTGGCAGGTCGCGGCGTCCCTGCGCATGGGTAACACCGTGGTGGTCAAGCCCTCCGAGTACACGCCGCTGTCCGTGCTGGGGCTCATTCACGTGCTCAATCAGGCGCTTCCGGAGAACGTGCTGCACGTGGTCCCGGGCGGTGGCGAGATCGGGCAGGCACTGACCGAGCACACCGGGATCGACAAGATCATGTTCACCGGCTCCACCAAGACCGGCCAGGCCATCATGCGCTCCGCCGCGGACGGACTCGCTCGCTTGACCCTGGAGCTGGGAGGCAACGACGCCGGCGTGGTGCTGCCCGACGTGGACGCCCAGCAGATCGCCGGCGACCTGTTCTGGGGTGCGTTCATCAACACCGGCCAGACCTGCGCGGCGCTCAAGCGCCTTTACGTCCACGAGGACGTTTACGACGACGTGTGCAACGCCCTGGTCTCGGTGGCCCAGCAGATGCCCATGGGTAACGGGCTCGAGGAGCAGAACGTGCTGGGCCCGCTGCAGAACAAGCAGCAGTACGACATCGTGGCCGGGCTCGTGGAGGACGCCAAGAACGGCGGTGGCCGGGTGCTGATCGGCGGCGATCCGCGGCCCGAGCAGCCCGGCTACTTCTACCCGACCACGTTGATCGCGGACCTGCCCAACGACAATCCGCTGGTGGCGGAGGAACAATTCGGTCCGGCACTGCCGATCATCAAGTACTCGGACGTGGACGAGGCCATCGCCATGGCCAACGGCCTGGACGTGGGGTTGGGCGCCTCGGTGTGGTCCTCCGACCCGGACGCCGCGGTCGAGGTGGCGCAGCGAATCGAGGCCGGCACGGTGTGGATCAACAAGCACGGGGCCGTGGATCCGCGTGTGCCGTTCGGCGGCATCAAGAGCTCCGGTTACGGCCTGGAGTTCGGGGTGGAGGGCCTCAAGTCCGTGGCCGCGCCCAAGGTGATCTCCAGATAGGGGCCGCCGACGCCGCTCGGTCCGGTGCCAGCCTATGAACACCAGGGTCGGCGCCGTTGGAATGTCGCGGGGCCGCATTGCGTTGTTGTCTACGGAAAGTATCCGGGCTATTTGCCGCGGCCCGGAGAGAACCGTGGAAGGATGCATATGACTACTCTTTTCGACCCGCTGACGGTGGGCAAGTACGAACTGAACAACCGCGTGGTGATGGCCCCGCTTACCCGCATGCGGGCAGATGCGGACGGCGTGCCCACGGACATCATGGTGGAGCACTACGCCCAGCGTGCATCGGCCGGCCTGGTCGTTGCCGAGGGCACGTTCCCCACGCTGGTGAGCCGCGGTTACGTGAACGAGCCGGGTCTGGCCACGGATGAGCAGGCTGCCGGCTGGGGTCGCGTGGCCGAGGCCGTACACGAGCGCGGTGGGCTGTTCTTCATCCAAATCATGCATGCCGGACGTCTAGTCCACCCCGCGTTGACCGGCGGGCAGCAGGGTGAAGCTCCCAGTGCCATCGCGCCGGGTCAGCCGATTCACATCCCGGGTGGTAAGGCCGATACTCCGGAGCCGCGTGCCCTGGAACTCGAGGACCTGCCGCGCGTGCGCGATGAGTTCGTGGCCGCCGCCCGCCGCGCCGTGGACGCCGGTGTTGACGGTGTGGAACTGCACAGTGCCAACGGCTACCTGTTGCAGCAGTTCCTGACCCCGGCATCCAACCAGCGCACCGATGAATACGGCGGTTCCCCGCAGAACCGTGCGCGCTTCGTGATCGAGGTGACGCGCGCGGTGGCCGAGGAAATCGGTGCTGATCGCGTGGGCATCCGGATCTCCCCGCAGCACAACGTGCAGGGCGCGGTTGAGGCCGACCACGAGGACGCCGTGGCCACGTACGAAGTCCTGGTCGACGGCATCAAGGACCTGGGCCTGGCGTATTTGTCCATGTTGTACAAGGACATCGACAGCCCGTTCGTCCAGGATCTGCGCACCCGCTTCGGCGGTCCGTTCATGCTCAACAGCGGGTTCAGCGAGCACACGGACCTTGAAGAGGCGGAGCACATCGTGCAGGACAACATCGCCGACGCCGTAGTGGTGGGCCGCGCGCTCATCGCCAACCCGGACCTGGTGGAGCGCTGGCGCGAGGGCTTGGAGCTCAACGAGCCGAACAGCAAGACCTTCTACGGCGGTGACCACCGGGGTTACACGGACTACCCGTTCGCGAAGGTGGCGGTGCAGTAGGTTCTGGTTTCTGAGGGCGCACGCGGTGGGCCGTTGGAGCCGCCACCTACACCTCAGGGGCCGGTGGAACCTCTTTCCGTGATGGGAAGGGTTCCAGTGGCCCCTGAGGTGTGTCCGGGGGTTTCGAGTGTCCCCGGGCGGGACCTCGAGGGAGCGTTGGGCTCAGGAGATGTCCCTGCCGCGTCCTTCTTTGGCCATCAGGATGGCAACCCCCGTGAGCGCAAGGACTGCAGCCCACACGACGCCGATCACCCAGATTTGCCCGCTTGTCTGCAACAGAATCCACGCGGCGATTGCGGGTGTGAAACCGGCGCCGAAGGTCGATGACGACTGGTAAGCCAGGGACGCGCCGGTATAGCGGATCCGCGTGGGGAACAGCTCGGCGCAAAATGCACCGAACGGTCCAAAGACGATTCCCTGGAGAATTCCGTTGGACAGCACGATGGCCAGTGCGAAGGCCCACATCTCGTGCATGCCCACGAGTGCGATGATCGGATAGGCCAGGACCACACCGAGCAAGGCCCCCGTTAGCATCACCGGCTTACGTCCGAAACGGTCCGACATGCGAGCCGAGACGATCACCATGATTACGGTGGTCGTGGCCGCTACGGCCTTCCAGTTCAGCACCTCAGTCCGATCCAGTCCGTGGCCGATCACGTAGGAAACGGCCCACACGGTCATCAGCCCCTGCACCGAGTACACGCCCAGGCCGGCAATGATGCCTATCACCAGGTTCTTGGGGTATTTGGTGATGACTTCCAATGCGGGGATACGACGGCGCTCGGCCTCGGCTTCCATCTTTTGGAAGAGCGGCGTCTCGGAGACCTGAAGGCGAACGATCAGGCCCACGCCCAGCAGTATCACGGACAGCAAGAACGGCACGCGCCAGCCCCATGAGAGGAACTGCTCGTCGGGGAGCGTGGAGAACAACGAGACGACCAGGGTGGCCATCACGGCACCGGCGGGGCCTCCCATGTTCGCGAAGCTCGCCGCGAAACCGCGTTTGCCCCCCGGTGCATGTTCGAGTGCCACGAGCATGGCTCCGCCCCATTCACCACCAACGGCCAGACCCTGAATAACGCGCAAGGTCACGAGCAGGATGGGTGCAGCCACACCGATCTGGGCGGTCGTCGGGAGCAGGCCGACACCCACCGTGGCCACACCCATGAGGGTCATGGCCAGGACCAGGACCTTCTTCCGTCCCAGGACGTCCCCGAAGTGCCCGAACACCAAGCCGCCCAGCGGGCGGGCGATGTAGCCGGCGGCCAGGGTTCCAAACGAGAAGAAAGCTGCGAGAGCTGCGGAGTCCACGGTGAAAAAGACCTGCGAGAATACGACTGCCGCGGCGGTGGCGTAAAGAATGAAGTCGTAGAACTCGATGGCCGTCCCCAGGAAACTTGACGCCAGGATGCGACGCATCTCCTTGGTGTTGAGAGACCCCTCCTCCGGGGGAAGCATTGCGGGTGCGTCCTTCACATCCGTCGAGGAGGAGGTTGTGGTTGCCGCGCCCTGAAAGTTCTGTCGAGGCGTGGGATCTCCGTAGCTCATGAGTTGGTCTCCTGGAAAAGTGCGCGACCGGCCGCGCCGGTTTGGGAAGGTTGGTCAGCGGTGATGATCGGGCCGCTGTGGTTCGCTCCGGGTTCGGCATCTGGATACACGTGGCCGAAAGGAATGGAGTCAAGGTCCCTTGCGATGTGGAGGGGGCCGGCAAAGGTCTCGGAAGCCCTGCACCACACCGAGTGGGGGGTGTTTCCGGGAACCAGGTGATGCAGCAGAAGGGCTCGTGCCCCGGCCCGCGTGGCGAGCTCTCCGGCTTGTACCGCCGAGGTATGGGATTTGTGGTGGTGATCGATGGAGGCCTTGGCAGTATCGTCCGTGCTGTCACCGTAAAGTCGCTGGACCCACTCGAAATCAATGGCTTCGTGCATCAGTAGGTCGGTGTCTCGTGCCAATCGGACCAAGTTCTCGCTGGGGCGGGTGTCGCCGGAGACGGTGACCGAGCCGTGCGCGGTGTCGAAGCGGAAGGCGAAGGCAGGTGCGATGGGTGGATGCACCACGAGCGTGGCGGTGACCGTGACGACGTCGTCACGATAGATCTCGAACGGTTCCATGTCCGGACTGGGGTTGTCGTTGGGGTGGTACCCCACGGCATCGGGAATGGAGATGTCCGTGGCCCGGAAGACGTCGGTGGGCGAAGGCCGCAGGCCATCCAGGATGCGATCGTTGAGATCTGTCGCGTGGGCTGCAATGAGCGCGTCCACCATCGCGGCGGTACCGGGTGTGGGGCGGTGCGCAGCCACTGGGATCGGGGCAACGGTTGCCCTGGGAGAGATGGGCGGAAGCGCGCCGCGGTCTCCGGGACCCATGATGGCAATGGGTTCACAGGGCACCTGGGGCGTCTCGAAGAGGCCGAACACCAACAAGTTGTTCAGGTCGATGGTGTGGTCCGAGTGCAGGTGCGTCAGGAACACTCCTCGAACATTGGACATGGGAAGTCCCGCTCGGGCCAGCTGCGTAAAGACGGAGTGGCCGGCGTCCACCAGGTACACCTGGTCAGCCACGACCACGGCTGTGGCAATACCCGCCCGCCGCGCATCGTGAAGTTCGGAGTTGCCCGCGGCTTCCCACGTATCCGGGGAATTCCAGATCCGGGGGCCACCGGCCACACCCAGGGTGACAACGCGCGGTCCTGCTAGGGGGTTCATGGCTGAGTTCATGGATAAGTTCCTGAAGAGAAGGGTCAACGGCTTGTCCTCTAGCATGATGCGCATCACATCAACGTGTAAAATGCTTTTATTAGGCTTATAAATACAGAATTTCTTTATAAGGAGTTGCGTTGTCACGTGAGGTCACGCTGCGGCAACTGGAGTACCTGGTCGCGGTGGCCGATCACGGCTCTCTCGCGGCCGCTGCACATGCGTCGCACGTCTCCACCGCGGGCATCGCCTCGGCACTGAACGATCTGGAACACCTAGTGGACACCCCTTTGACCATCCGCACCAGATCGAAGGGTGTGGTGTTGACGGCCGCGGGTCGTGTAGCTGTGGAGAAGGCCCGGAAACTTTTGAAGCACTCGCGGCATTTCGTCGAGTCCGTGGACCAAGAAGTGGGTCGGATGCGGGGTGACCTGCGCGTGGGTAGTTTCACCACGCTCTCACCGTGGGTATTCCCGTTACTGTTGGAGCACTTCTCCACGTCCTTCCCGGACGTGGCACTCAACGTCACCGAGGGCGGTTCGCCGCAACTGCTGGAGCGTCTCGCTGTGGGCGAATGCGACATGATCGTCTTGTTCGCGGCCCACCTTTGGACCCACGGCTCGGGAGTGCGTTCTGCCGGTACCGCGCCGGATCCGGAGGAGCTTACGGTACGCATGTTGCACCAGGCCAGACCGAAAGTCATTGTGTCGGCGGCGCATCCGCTGGCCCGGCGCGACGTCGTGCATTTGGAAGAGTTGCGTGGGCAACCGGGAATACTCCTGGACGTGAACCCCGTGCGCGAGATCCTGACCGGCGTTCTGGCACGGGTGGGGCTGGCACAGAACATCCGGTGGAGCACTCCCAGCGTCAACGTGGTGCGCAACGTGGTGGGCAGGGGGCTTGCCTGGAGCATCCTGGTGGGCATGGGTTTGGCCGATTACTCACCCGAAGGGCGCCCGCTGGCGGCCGTTCCGATTGCCGATCCGCTCCCCGACAACGGGATCGTGGCGGCCACCATGAAGAACATCGGCGAGACCCCCAAGGTCGTGGAAGCCATCCGGGTGCTGCGCGACGGAGCGGCCTGAAACGGTGGGCGCCAGTGACACTCCTTCGTGAGGGCTGCAGAGAACCGTTATCAACACTTCAGGCGCCGGTGGAACCTCTTTCCGTGACGGGAAGGGTTCCATCGGCCCCTGAGGTGTGTCCGGGGGTTTTAGCGCGGCATGAGATGCGGCCTACTTTTCACCCAGCAGCATCCGGGCCCCCTTCTCGCCGATCATCGCGGACGGTGCATTCGTGTTGCCCGTGGTCACGAACGGCATGATGGACGCATCGATCACGCGGAGCCCTTCCACGCCGCGGACCTTGAGGGTTGCCGGATCCACGACCGCCATCGGATCGGTGCCCATTTTGCAGGTGCCGACTTGGTGGTGGTAGGTCGTCACCGCTCGGTCCATGTAGGCGTTCTCCTCCTCCTCGGTGGTGAGGTCGGATTCGGGGTAAATCTCTCGGGCTCCCCACTCCTCGGCCAGTGGTGCGGTCTTGACCATCTCTCTGGCCTGGCGGAACGAGGCTCGCAGGGATTCCCGGTCCCGCGGATCCGCGAAGATCTGCGGATCGTACTCGGCGGGATCCGTGCTGCTGGGTCCCGTCAGACGGACGGTTCCGCGCGAGTATGGCCGGACCAGCCCGCTGTGCAGTGTGAAGGCATTGGCGGGCCCGGTCATGTCGTCGTCGTACATGGGCACGCAGAAGTGGATGGGTTGGGTGTCCGGGCGATCCTGCTCCGGGCCTGAGCGCCAGAACAGGTGCGTTTGCGACACCGATTGCTCATCCACCCGGTGATCGATGGTCCGGGCGGTGGCTTCCGCAATCACGGGCAGCAGCAGATGGTCATGCAGGTTCTCACCCACGCCGGGCAGGTCCACGACCGGTTCAATACCCACATCCCGCAGGTGGTCGGCCGGGCCGATGCCCGAACGCATCAGAATTTTAGGGCTGTCCAGGGCGCCTGCGCACAGGATGACCTGATCCGCTCGGATCACCTCGCCGGATCCGGCTGCCGTGGCCGCGGGGTCAGCCGATTCCACGCCCTCGACCTCGCGGTTGTCCCCGGCGTGCAGTTCCACACCGACCACCTCGCCGTCCTCGATCAGTAACTTCTCCACGATCGCGCCCGTGCGCACTGTGATCTGGCCGCCTTCGACCAGCGGTTTCACATACGACGTGTACGTGGTGCAGCGTTTCGCGTTCCGGATGGTGAGCTGCTCGTAAGAAACTCCTTCCTGCTGGTCCCCGTTGTAATCGGGATTGAACTGCACACCCACGGCCTCCGCCGCGGCAATGATCGACTCGAAGATGGGGCTGCGCTCGTAGTCACCCACCACAGGAATTGGTCCGTCCTTGCCGCGCGGGTTGAGATTTTGGTGCGACGCGGCGCCGTCGTACTTTTCCAAGGTCTCGAAAACGGGGCCGACGTCGCTCCACGACCATCCGTCGCAACCCGCGGCGGCCCAGTCGTCGTAGTCGAGCGGGTTGCCGCGAACCCAGATGGACGCGTTCAAAGCGTGCGAGCCGCCCAGGACGCGGCCCCGTGGCCAGTGGATGACCCGGCCGGAGGCGTGTTCTTGCGCAACGGTGAAGTAATCCCAGTCCTCGGCGCTGTGCCAGAGCTCGCCCAGGCGGGGGAGTTCGGCAATGGCGGGGTTGGTGTCCTGTCCACCCGCCTCCAGAAGAGTCACGGTGTGGCCGGCCGCGGCCAAGCGCCCCGCGACGATGGATCCTGCTGTTCCTGCACCAATCACCACGGTGTGCTGGACGGAGGTGTTCGAATTCATGTGTGCCATAACTAGAGTGTGCCCCGCGTGTGTGATCCACGTCTCGTTTGGGGGCGCATGGGTGTTGGTGATCCGTGCAGAGCTACTGCTGCACGCCGCAGGAACCGTTCGTTACATGTGAGGTGTCGTTGGAGCCGCCCTTCCAGGTGGGGAAGGCCCTAATGGCCCCTGATGTGGGGGAGTGGGCTCTATCCAGCCGCCACATGCTTCACCACACGGAACTCCTGCATCACCACCGCAGTGCTGTCGTCGAGCTGCCCGGCGGGGGGAGTTGGCGGACCGAATTCAGCAGACCTCAAACCCTGTTCCATGCCCCCAGTATGGCGTGACGGCTCACCCGCGCCCCACATGGTGCGTCGTGAGAACCGCAGCCAACATCTCAGGTGCCTTTAGAACCCTCCAATTCAGTGGAAAGGGTTCTAACGGCACATCATGTGTGAACAAGGGTTCCACCGGCACTCGACCCACCCACCACCCACCCTCCCCGGCACCCAAACACTTGACCCGGCGACCAAACCCACCGCCCGCACCGGATCACCGATCCACGAGTACCATTTGAATCGAACTTAGAGGGATCGGTCCGCACGTGTGGTCGGGTGTGCGGCAGTTTGATGTACCCGGAGGTTCCCTTGTCCAACTCGACCACCCCGCAGGCGCAGGCGCCACTCTCATCACAGGATTCGCTCGCCGCCGCGGGCGGCTGGCCGTTCCTGATCACGGCATTCATCGGCCGCCTACCCGCGGCCACCCTGCAACTCGGGATTCTGTTGTACGTCAGCGGTTCGGGACTGAGTCTTGGCCTGGCCGGCATCACGGTGGCAGCCGTGGGCCTTGGTTCGGCAGTCGGTGCCCCGCTGGTCGGCAGGTTCGTTGACCATTTCGGCCCGCTGCCCGTGGTCGTCAGCGCCACTGTCATCCAGTTGCTGAGCCTCCTGGCCCTGCTGCTGACGGTCATCAACCACGGGCCCACCACGCTCATCCTCGTGTGCGCTGCCCTGGTCGGTTCCGCGAACCCGCAAGTGGGAGCCATCGCAAGGGCGCACTGGTCGGGCTTGGCACGGCGTCGTCGGCAACCGCGACTGATCAGCCGCGCGCTGGGCTACGAAACTGCCTGCGACGAAACCAGCTTCATCCTGGGCCCCGTGGTTGCCGGCCTGCTGGTCGGGTTGCTCGGCCCCAATCCCGCCCTGCTCACCCTCATGGCGTGGGTGCTCGTGGGCCAGGGTGCGTTCATCGTGTACCTGGTGCGCCACCGCACCGAGCACGGAGCGGCCATGGTCGAGGACACCGCGGCCGGCGGCATCGGCGGGATTTCGATCGCCAAAGCGGTGCCGCCCATGATCGTCTGCCTGTGCGTGGGCACCGTGTTCGGCTCGACCCAGACCGCATTGACCGCCGTCAGCGCGCTGCGCGGCACCGAGGCCTATACCGGCGTCATTTACGGCTTCATGGGTGCGGGCAGCGCGGTCGCGAGCATTCTGGTTTCCCGCCTGCCCGAGCGCTTCCCCTTGTCCCTGCGCGTGGCGATCGGTGCGTCGATCATTGCTGTGGCCTGCGCGGGCCTGCTCTCCCTGCCGAGCGCTCCGCTGTTTGCCGGTCTGTTCGCAATCATGGGCGTGGGCGTGGGCACGATGCTGGTCAGCTCGTTCGGCCGCGGCGAGCGGATTGCGCCGTCACACCGCATAGCCTCCGTGATGACCATGCTCACCACGTGCCTGGTCCTGGGCGTCTCGCTGGGTGCCGCACTGGGCGGTGTCCTGTCCGTGCAGCCCGGGCGCGGGTTCTTGCTCACGATGGCTGCCGCCGTGGTCGCCCTCTTTGCCTCCATCGCCCTGCACGTCACCAAGCCCGGGCGGCCCGCCACTCATCAGGAGTGACGACGCCGCCCGGGCCGGGTCGGGTGCGATAGGTCAGGAGATCACGAAGCCAGTTTCACCCCGCCGGCGCCGGTCAGCCGCGCCCCGCACCCGCGGCTTGTTTGCGGTCCAATGCGCCTAGTTCCAATGCCTCGGTGCGCGTGGTGTGCAAATCGTTGATCTCGTCCAGGGAGCGGTCCTTGGTCTCCTTGGCGGTCAGCGCGGCGATCACAGAGATCAGACCCGCGGCGGCAACCACCAACGCCACGTTGATCCAGGAGGAACCGTCGGCGCCGGCCACGGAGGTGGCCAGGAACGGCGTGATGCCGCCGGAGATCGCAAAGCCGATCTGCGTGCCCAGAGCCAGGCCGGTCACGCGGACGCGGGTCGGGAACATCTCCGCGTAGAACGAGGGCCAAATGCCATTGGCCATCGAGTAGAAGCAACCGGACAGCAGCGCGCCCAGCATAAAGATCAGCGTCCAGTTACCCGCGGCCACCGCGGCCAGGTACGGGAACATGAAGCCCACGGCGCCCAGCACACCCGCGATGAACACGGGCTTGCGCCCGATCTTGTCCGCCAGCAGCGCCCAGGCGGGAATGGTGAACAATGCCACGAAGTTCGCGACCACCGAGACCCAGAGCATGGTGGAGCGTTCCAGGCCCACGATGGAGGTTGCGAAGGACAGCGACCAGACCAGGAACACCACGTTGATGGTGTTGACCATGGCGGCAGCGGCAATGCGGATCACGGCGGCCTTGTGGTACTTCAGCAGGGTGCTCAGGGGAGCGGTGCGCTTGACCTCGGCGCCCTCGGCCTGGGCTTCCTCGAAGGCCGGCGGCTCCTCCAGGTGGCGGCGGATCATGTACGCCACGAAAACCACCACTGCGGAAGCCCAGAACGGGACACGCCAGCCCCAGCTGAACAGCTGGTCCTCGGAGAGGATCAGGGTGAAGGGGATGAACACGGCGGTCGCCAGCAATGTACCG
Organism: Kocuria sp. cx-455; assembly: GCF_014698015.1. Lineage (GTDB taxonomy): Bacteria > Actinomycetota > Actinomycetes > Actinomycetales > Micrococcaceae > Kocuria. Next base: position 164,317 of record NZ_JACXBS010000006.1, on the reverse strand, counting down.
AACTGGGTGCCCTGCAGGGTCCAGCTGGTGGTGAAGGCGCGGTGGCGGTCATCGGCGTGCTCCAGCGACACCGAAATGGCGCTCGCCTGCTCACCGGAGGCGGACAGGCCCTGGATCACGCGGCACAACACCAACAGCGCCGGAGCCAGCAGGCCGACCTGATCGTAGGTGGGCAAGCACCCCACCGCGAACGTGGCGCCGCCCATCAGGAACAGAGTCAGCATGAGCACGAACTTGCGCCCGTACTTGTCACCGAGGGGGCCCATGATGAGCGCACCCAACGGGCGAACCACGTAGGCAACACCCACGGTGCCCATGGCCAACAGGATGGCCACACCGGGGGAAGCATCCTTCGGGAAGAAGATGTGGTTCAGCACCAGTGCGGCGGCAGTGCCGTACACGGCAAAGTCGTAGTACTCCAGAGCGGAGCCGATCCAGCTGGCGAGCGCTGCTTTCTTGGGAGTCTTGGCGGCGTTTGCTGCCGGATTCGTGGGCCCCGGTGAGCCCGCGTGGTGGGTGGTGCTCATGAGAAGACGTCCTTCACGGAAGGCGTGGGATCAAACGTCCCCGCTGCGGTAATTGCCATATATTGGAAATGGTTTTCAAATACTTGAAACATAAGCATGAAGTGGGTCACACTGTTCGTCAAGTACCCGACCGAAAAAATCAGGAGCACGTCATGAGCCCCACGAACACCACGGCCTCGGCGGCGGGCGCGGCGGACGCAGCAATCGCCCCGGCCCCGGCACGTCCGGGTGATCGCTCCGGCACCGTGCGCAAGGGACTCACACTCCTGGAGCTGCTGGCCAACTACCCGCACGGGGCCACCGCGGGTCAGATCGTCGCGGACTCCGGCTACGCCTTCAGCACCTGCTATCGCCTGCTGACCACGCTGGTCGATTCCGGGTTCGCCGAGTACGACACCGCCACCAAGCAGTACCGCCTGGGTCTGCTCGTTTTTCAGATGGGCCAGAAGGTCGCCACGGCCAGGGGGTACTCCGGTACCGCACTTCCCGTGCTGCGTCGGCTCACGGAGGCCACCGGCGAAAGTTCCCTGCTCGCCGTGCTGGACGGGGACCGTTTCCTCACCGTGCACACGGTGGACGGGCCCAACCACCGCATCACCACCGATCCCGGGGACCGGGGCGAGCTGCACACTTCATCGCTGGGCAGGGCGCTGCTCGCTTTCAGTCCGCAAGACACCCGGGACGAGTTGGTCGCCACCCTTGACCTCGCCCCACGCACGGATCGTTCCCTCGCGGACCGGGGCGAGCTGAAAAAGATCCTCGAGGAAACCCGCGAACGCGGCTGGGCCTCCCAGGACCAGGAACACGATGACGGCATGTGCGCCGTCGCTGTCCCCGTCATGACCCCGGGCGGGCCTCTTGTGGCAGCGCTCGCGCTCGCCGCACCCGTTTACCGCAGCGACCTGGCCGGTCTCGAACAGCACATCCCTCTCCTCAAGGACGCCGCGATCCAGCTGGCCTCGCAACTTCCGCAGCGTCCCTAGCCACCGCGCCGTCCGCGGGCACGGCAACGTATCCAGTTACCGAAACACCCCGGATTCCCCGAAAGGAACCGCATGTCCACCCTCAACGAGTCCTTCCTGATCGGTTTGATCGGTGACGGCATCACCGAAAGCCTCACCCCACCCATGCACGAGCGCGAGGCCGACCACCACGGTGTGCGCTATCTCTACCGCCCCGTGGATCTCGCGAAGATCAATCGTCCCGGAGCGGACGTCGGTGAGCTGCTGCGCGCCGGGCGGGATCTGGGGTTCAACGGGTTCAACATCACCCACCCCTGCAAACAAATCGTCATGGACCACCTGGACGAGGTGGCTCCCCAGGCCGCCGCAATCGGGGCCGTCAATACGGTGCTGGTCAGGGACGACAAGTTCATCGGCTACAACACGGACTGCTCCGGCTTCACGGAAGGATTCCGCGGGGGCCTACCCGGGGCCAACCTGGATCGCGTGGTGCAGTTCGGCTCGGGCGGTGCGGGGTCGGCAGTCGCCGAGGCGCTGCTCGCGGTGGGCGCCCAGCGCTTGGATCTGGTGGACGTCGACGTCGCTCGCGCGGCCCAGCGCGCCGCCGCCCTGTCCGGGCGGTACCCGGGCGCCGTCGTGGGGGCTGTGGAACCGGATCAGGTGCCCGAGCTGGTGATTGGCGCGAGCGGCGTGGTCAATGCGACCCCCGTGGGAATGCATCACCACCCCGGAACACCGTTCGACACCGCCCTGCTCAATGGGGGGCAGTGGGTTGCGGACGTGGTCTACTTGCCGTTGGCCACGGAACTCGTCACCGCGGCCAAGACCGTGGGATGCCAGGTGCTGGACGGTGGCCATATGGCGGTCGGGCAGGCGGTCGATGCCTTCAGACTGTTCACCGACCTGAACCCGGACCGGCATCGGATGCGTGATCACTTCCTGTCGCTGACCGGGCAGTCCCCGGTCGCCCCGGCCCAGGAGTCGGGAGGAGCCCGATGAGAACCAGTATCGCCACGGTGTGCCTGTCCGGGACACTGAAGGAGAAAATGCAGGCCGCCGCGCTCGCCGGATTCGACGGGATCGAGGTGTTCGAGCAGGACCTGGTGGTTTCGCCGTCCTCCCCCGAGCAGCTGCGTGAGATGGCCGCCGAACTCGGTCTCTCCCTAGATATGTACCAGCCGTTCCGCGACGGCGTGGAGGTCGCCCCGGAGGCGTTCCCCGATTCGTTGCGCCGGTTGCGCGCGAAGTTCGACCTGATGCGCCGCCTGGGCACGCCCGTGCTGCTGATGTGCTCCAATGTGGCCACGGCCGCCCTGGATGATGATCAGGCCATTGCGGATCAGCTGCGCCGGGCCGGCGAACTGGCCGCCGAATACGACATCAAGCTCGCCTACGAGGCCCTGGCCTGGGGTAAGAACGTCAACGACTGGCGCCGCGCACACCGCATCGTGGAGCTGGCCGATCACCCCGCCGTGGGCACGTGCCTGGACAGCTTCCACATCCTCTCCCGCGGTGACACCGTGGACGGCGTGGAGCTGCTGGAGCCGGACAAACTGTTCTTCGTGCAGCTCGCGGACGCGCCCTTGCTCAAGCAGGACATTCTCTCGTGGTCGCGACACCATCGCGTCTTCCCGGGCGAGGGGGACTTCGACCTGGTGGACGTGCTCGCTCGCCTGCATGAATGTGGGTACGCGGGTCCGGTCTCGCTGGAGATCTTCAACGATGCCTTCCGGCAGGCTGACGTCCACCGTACCGCCGTGGACGGGCTGCGTTCGCTGCGTTGGTTGGAGGACCAGACCGCGGACGCCGTGCGCGCGGCGGGGGAGGACCCCGCATGTGAGCCGCTGGTGCTGAGTGATCTGCCGGATCCCCAGCCGCCGCGGGCGTGGGATTTCGTGGAGCTGCGCACCTCTAAACTCGGGCAGACCACGCGCCTGTTGCATCAGTTGGGGTTCGAACTGGCCGGTCATCACCGCAGCAAGGACACCGTCCAGGCGTGGACGCAGGGCCCGGTTCGGGTGGTCATCGGCGAGGAGCCGCAGGCCTCGCTCGCGCAACCCACCCGCCTGGCCGCCCTGGGGTTCCAGGTCGACAGTCCCGACGACGCCGCCCACCGCGCCTCCCGCTTGCTCGCCCCGGTGGTCGCGCGCACCCAGCAACCGGGGGAAACCGTGCTGCACGGGGTGCTCGCCCCGGATGCGACCGAGATCTTCTTCGGTCCCCACGGGGACCGCGGGGTGCCCCCGTGGCTGGAGGAGTTCGGCGCGGACCCGGCCGAAGCGGCGTCGGACTCCCTGATCACCGGCGTGGACCACGTGAACCTCGCGCAGCCGTGGCAGCACTACGACGAGGCCGTCCTGTTCCTCACCTCCCTGCTCGACCTGCATGCACAGCCTGCGCAAGAGGTCGCGGGACCGTCCGGGCTGGTGCGCTCGCAGGTCATGCGCTCCGCGGACCAAACCGTGCGGATCCCCCTCAACGTGGCCCCCACCGCCGCGGAACAGGGCGCCTACACGGGCGCGGCCTACCCCGAGCACGTGGCGCTGGCCTGCTCGGACATTGTGGCCGTGGCTCGCCGCGCCCGACGCCGCGGCCTCACCTTCCTGCCGGTGCCCGAGAACTACTACGAGGACCTCGTGGCCCGCTTCGACCTGGCCCCGGACACGGTCGCCGAGCTGCGCGAGCACGGCCTGCTCTACGACCGCGACGAGCGCGGGGAGTTCCTGCACTTCTACACGGCAACCCTCGGTGAGGTGTTCGTGGAGGTCGTGGAACGGCGCGGCAACTACCGCGGATTCGGTGCCCCCAATGCCCCCGTGCGGCTGGCGGCGCAGTATCGGAGGTGGGAGGCAGCGGCCGGCACCATGTGATCAGGGTTTACTGCACGGTAGCCAGGCCTACTATGCAGTAACCCCTCATGAAATGGCTGGGGAGTGAACCGCGCACCTGACACACTGGAACCAGTCAGTCTTCATGCGGAGAGAGCGGGATGTTCGTGAGTGATCAGCGGTCCGGTGGCACCAAGCCCGGTGAGAACCAGCCCATGGTGTTCGAGCACGTCACCGCCGCCCAGCGGGTGGTGTTCGGCTCGGACAAGGCAGGTGACTTCCTGGCGGCCGAACTCGAGCGGTTGGGTAGCACGCGTCCCATGATCATCTCGGGCGGTTCCGCCGAGACGGCAGCCCGTACCATCACCTCGCGGCTCGCACCGGGTCTGTGGTGGAACGAGGTGGCCCAGCACGTCCCGGTGGAGCTTGCGGAGAAGGCGCGCGCAGCGGCGTCGGACGCGGGTGTCGACGCTCTCGTGACCGTGGGCGGCGGTTCGACCCTTGGCCTGGGCAAGGCGATCGCATTGACTTCGGGGCTGCCCCTGATCGCCGTGCCCACGACCTACGCCGGCTCCGAGGCGACCGACACGTGGGGCCTGACCGAGAACCGCACCAAGACCACCGGCCTGGACCCCAAGGTCCTGCCGGTCACGGTGATTTACGACGCCGCCCTGTCCCGCTCCCTGCCGGTGGGCCTGTCGGTCGCGTCCGGGCTCAACGGCATGGCCCATTGTGTGGATTCGCTGTGGGCGCCCAAGGCCGACCCCATTAATCGAACGTTCGCCCTCGAAGGTGCCCGGGCCCTGGCCGTGGCCCTGCGCGGCATCACGGCCGATCCCGATGACCTGCGCGCCCGCGAGATGGCGCTGTACGGCTGCTATCTCGCGGCGTTGTCGTTCGCGTCTGCCGGATCGGGCATGCACCACAAGATCGCGCACGTGCTGGGCGGCACGTTCAACCTCCCCCACGCGCAGGTCCACGCCACGGTGTTGCCGTACGTTCTGGCGTTCAATGCGCCCGCCGTTCCAGAGGTCTCTGTCCGCCTGGCTGACGCATTGGGCTCCGACTCCAGCGATGCGACCGAAGCGCTGGACGCGCTGTACCGCGAGATCGATGCGCCCCGGGCGCTCACGGACATCGGGTTCACTGAGGGCGGGATTTCGGAAGCCGTTCAGCGATCCCTGAAGGCCATTCCGGACTCCACCCCCACCGCGCCCACCGAGGAGAACCTCACGGTGCTGTTGCGCGCCGCACTGACCGGGGAGGATCCGGCCACCGTTCCTGCGGGGACGGAGCAAGCATGATGGCGAATCACTCGAAGCTCCACGATGACCCGTTCCTGACACGATTGGCCGCTCAGGAACCATCGGCATGGTTCAACCCGGCCGTGACCATCTCCGCGGCGGGCCTGTCCGCGTCCGGCCTTTCGCGCAGCATCGTGGACGACGCCGCCGCGAGGCTCGATCGGTTCGCTCCGTGGATCGCCCAAGCCTTCCCGGAGACGTCGGCGGCTCGCGGAGTCATCGAGTCGCCCTTGGATGCGGCTCCGGACATGCAGCGCGAACTGGGTCTGGCCGCGGGCACGTTGCTGCTCAAGCGCGATGACATCCTGCCCGTGAGCGGTTCCATCAAGGCCCGCGGGGGAGTGCACGAGGTGCTGGAATACGCCGAGTCACTGGCTGCCGAGGCGGGTTTGCTACCCACCGACTACCGGGAGTTCGGCTCGGCACCCGTCCGCCGCCTCATGGCTCAGCATCGGGTGGTCGTGGGGTCCACCGGAAATTTGGGGCTGTCCATCGGCATCACCTCCGCCGCACTCGGGCTGCAGGCCACCGTGCACATGTCCACGCACGCCCAAGCATGGAAGAAAGAACTGCTCCGGGGTCTGGGGGTGGAGGTGGTGGAGCACAGCACCGATTACACGGCGGCGGTGGACGCCGGACGACAAGCGGCACAGACCGATCCGACCACGCACTTCGTGGACGACGAACACTCGGTCAGCCTGTTCGCGGGATACGCCGTGGCGGGGCGAAGGGTGGCTCGCCAGTTGCGCGACCAAGGGATCACCGTGGCTGTGGATCACCCGTTGTTCGTGTATCTCCCGTGCGGCATTGGCGGCGCTCCCGGCGGAGTGGCCTATGGCCTCGCGCTGGAATTCGGGGACGCCGTGCATTGCATTTTCGCTGAACCCACCGCCGCGCCGGCCATGATGCTGGGTGCGTACACCGGGCTCCACGATCGGATCTCCGTCTCGGAACTGGGTCTGGACACCCGCACCGTGGCGGACGGACTGGCCGTGGGGCGACCCTCCGGTTTCGTGGGGCGGCGCATGCAAGGACTGATCGACGGTTACTACACGGTGACGGATCAGCACATGAAGAACCAGGTCAAATTACTGTATGCCACAGAGGGAATACTTGCGGAGCCCTCCGCGGTGGCCAGCCTGGACGGGCCGCACTGGATCAGCGCCGCCACGGAGTACATGGACCGCAAGAACCTCACCGGCCAGAAGCTGAAGAACGCCACCCACATTGCCTGGCTCACCGGCGGCGGCATGGTTCCAGCGGAGGTCCAGAGAAGTTATCTATCGTAAGATGAACTGCCTGTAAGGCCCGAACGTTCTGAGGATCACCACCAGTGTTCACTCGGAAGTCTGCTTGCCCACACTCGGTGTCGAAAGGTGCACAGAGTGCAACAAGTGGCCTATTGTTGACACGTGAACATCGGATGCCAGGGGAAAGCCCCCAAAGACAAGCGCGGTGCCCTCAAGTGGCACAACCGGCGCGCCATTGTGATGGCCGCCGGTGAGCTGACCGACCGCCACGGTATTCAAGGGTTCACCGTCGACGACCTGGCCGCGAAGGCGGGCGTCTCCAGGCGGACCATTTTCAACCACTTCTCGTCCGCGGAAGATGCCGGCTACGAGTACCTGTCGGAACTTGTCACACGGCTCATCCGGGCCGTTCTGGCGGAACTCCCGGATCCGTCGGAACGCGGTGAGCAAACGTTGGGCTCCATGTATCAGGATCTGTGCACCGCGATGCGGTCTCACAGCCTGGTGGAGGCGCTGCGTCCGCTGTTGCTTCAGGTCACCGAGGTGAAGGAATCACCGACCGCAGCGTTATGGGGTTTCCGGGTGACCAGTGCGGCCACCGAACGGTTGGAGAACGTGCTCTGCGAACGGCTGCCCGACCACGACCGGCTGGAACTACAGCTGGTGGCCACCTCCATCATCAACTCCATGTCCGTCTGCATGGACGCGTGGCTCCTTCGAACGGGCGGGGAACTCAACGATGAATCCCGTCGCATCTGGGACGAACTGATGTCCGACGCCCTGCTCGTTTTGGGTCGCGGCTTCACAACCTGACTTATCGTCGACCGGCCCGCGCGAGCGGCGTCGTCGGCGGGAACCGCTCTTGCGCAACGTATCTGACCATGACCATTGCTACCGACATGTAGGAGACTCCTCGTGGCTCGACTTCTTTACCGGCTGGGCATCGGCTCGGCCCGTCACGCGTGGGCGGTGATTGTGTCGTGGATCGCCGTGCTGGCCATCTCCGTGGGGGCCGTTGCGTTCTCCGGTGTGCAGCTGTCCAACGCGATCACCATCCCCGGCACCGAAACTCAGCAGCTCGCTGACCGCCTGCAGGATGAACTGCCGGAGGCCAACCAGGGCACGGGACGCATGGTCTTCTACACCGAGGACGGATCGGAATTCACCGAGGAGCAGCGGCAGGGCATCGCGGACGCCGTCGCCTCGACCGAGGGCATCGACCAGGTCGACAGCGCCACCAACCCGTTCGAGGCGCAGGCTCAGCTCGACGACGGGCGGCAGCAGCTCGTGGACGGTCGCCAGCAACTGGAGGAGGGCCAACGGGCCATCCAGCAACTGCAGGAGAACCTGCCCCCGGGGGCCAACGCGGACCAGATCCTGCAGCAGCGTGGCATCAACCCGCAACAGATCCAGGAGCAGCAGGCTCAGCTGGAATCCGGCGAGCAGACCATGGAACGCATGGGTGACTACCGCGTGGTCTCCGCGGACGGCGACTCCGCCATTTCGGTGGTGAACTTCACCGTGGATCAAACCTCCGTGACCGCGGATGCCAAGGAAGCCGTCATGAACGCCGTGAACGACCACCCGGTCGACGGCGTGGGTGTGGACTTCTCCCAGGAGCTCGCGCAGGACATCTCGTCACTGGTGGGTCCGGCGGAAATCGTGGGCGTGGTGATCGCCGCGATCGTGCTGCTGGTCATGCTGCGCGCCCTGGTACCGGCCATTCTGCCGGTGTTGACCGCGCTGATCGGCGTGGGCATTTCCACGGCCGCGACGCTCGCCTTCTCCGGCGTGATCGACATGATGTCCGTGACGCCCATGCTGGGCGTGATGCTCGGTCTGGCCGTGGGTATCGACTACTCGCTGTTCGTCCTGAACCGGCACCGCCAACAGCTGCGCCGCGGCATGGAGATCAAGGAATCCATCGGCATGGCCGTGGGCACCTCCGGTACCGCCGTGTTCTTCGCGGCCCTGACCGTGATCGTTGCCCTGGTCGCGCTGAACGTGACCGGCATTCCGTTCCTGGGTCTGATGGGCACCGTGGCCGGCGTTGCCGTGCTCATCGCCCTGCTCATCACCCTGACCCTGACCCCCGCACTGCTGTCCCTGGCCGGGCGTAAGGCGCTGCCCCGCAAGCAGCGCAACGCCGCCCCCGACGAGCAGCACATCAACGAACACGACGTTCCGTTCCACCTGCGCCACCCCTGGATCACCTCGCTGCTGAGCGTGGGCGTGTTGGTGGTGCTCGCGCTGCCGGCTCAGGACATGCGCCTGGGACTGCCGGATGCCTCCACCGAATCGGTGGACAGCACGTCGTACCAGGCCTTCCAGCGCATTGCCGATGACTTCGGCGCCGGCGAGAACGGCCCGCTCGTGGCCGTGGTGGATCTGCCCGAGGGCCTGACCGAGGACCAGGCCACCGAGAAACTCAACGTGGTCTCCGATCGCATTGCCGACCAGGATGATGTGGCCAATGTGATGCCCGCCGTGACCACCGACGACCGTCGCGCCGGCGTGATTCAGGTGATCCCGGAATCCGGTCCCGCGGATGCCGCCACCGAGGAACTCGTCAACAACCTGCGCGGCCTCAACGGCGATCTCCAGGAGAGCGAGGACGTCACGATCGGCGTGGCCGGTACCACCGCCGCCAACATCGACGTCTCCCAGCTGCTCGGCGAGAAGCTCCCGCTCTACCTGGGCGTGGTCATCATCATCTCGTTGCTTCTGCTGCTCATGGTTTTCCGCTCCATTGTTGTCCCGGTGATCGCCTCCGCGGGCTTCCTGCTCTCGGTCCTGGCATCCCTGGGTGCCGTGGTCGCGGTCTACCAGTGGGGCTGGGGTGGCGAGCTGATGGGCGTGCACGATCCCGGGCCCATCCTGAGCTTCCTGCCCACCCTGATGATCGGCATCCTGTTCGGTCTGGCCATGGACTACCAGCTGTTCCTGGGCTCGGGTATGCGCGAGGCCTACGTTCACGGCCACCCGGCACGTCAGGCCGTGGTGTACGGGTTCAAGGCGGGCCGCGCAGTGGTCACCGCCGCGGCGATCATCATGATCTCCGTGTTCGCGGGCTTCATTTTCGCGCACCTGTCCATGATCAAACCCATTGGTTTCGGCCTGGCAATCGGTGTGCTGCTGGACGCGTTCGTGGTCCGCATGTTCCTGATCCCGGCCGTCATGCGAATCATGGGCGAAAAGGTCTGGTGGCTGCCCCGGTGGCTGGACAAGATCCTGCCCCGCGTGGACGTTGAAGGCGAGTCGTTGACCCGCACCGCTACCGCCGGCGCCACTGCCGGTGCCGCGGGTGGTGCCGCAACAGCCGGGGCTGGGGCCGGTGCCGGTTCGGATTCCCGCTCCGATCACGACGCCGCCGCACCCACCTCCCGCCGCGCCGTCGCCTCGAACGGTGGGTCGGCCGCCGCGTCGGAACACGCCGCGAGCGGTGTGGTGCCCGTGAAGGCCATGGCGGTTTCGGAGGTGGTTCTGCGCCAGGCAGACCCTGCGCTCAAGGCGACCGATGTGCTCCTGCCGTTGCTGCCGAGCATGCCCGAGGAGGAAGACAGCGCCCGGGAGGAGTTGAGCAAGGACAAGCCCGAGGCCGCTCCGCACCGTTCCATGCATGAACGCGTGGACTTCCGGAAGGTCATGGTGGCCCGGCGGCCCGTGCTGGTGGCCGAACCCAAGTCACGGATCTGCAATGCGGAAACTCGGGTGATCGTGTACTGGCACGGCGGTGGCTACGTGAACGCCATGGTGCGCACGCACTGGCGGTTCCTGGACGAGCTCATCAAACGGACCGGTGCCACGGTGCTGGTGCCCAGCTATGCGCTGGCCCCTGTTCACACCGTGGACGAGGTCGAACCCCTGGTGGACGGAACCCTGGAACTGGCCCGCACACTGGGCTCGCACGTGTACTTCATGGGTGACTCCTCCGGTGGCGGCCTGGCCCTGGCGCAGGCACAACGGCTGCGGGACAAGGGGGTAGCCCCGCTGGACGGCCTGGTACTGATCGCGCCGTGGGTGGACGTGACCCTCACCAACCCCGAGATCGCCGAGTACGAGGCCAAGGACAACATGCTCAGCGTCAAGAAGCTGCGCCTGTCGGGTCGTTGGTGGGCCGGAGAGCGGGACGTTCGAGACCCGCTGGTCAGCCCCGCGTACGGTTCTTATGATCGGCTGCCGCGCACGTTGGTGACCCAGGGCGATCACGACATTCTGTACCCGGACACCATGAACACGGTGGCCGAGCTGCAGCTCGCCGGTGTGGACACCACCGCGATCGTCACCGAGGGAGCGCCCCACACCTACACGCTCATGGTGTGGTCCTCGACCGCCCGTCAGGACGTGGCGGACATCGCTCGCTGGATCATGGAGAGGTAGTCGCAACTCCTCACGGCGGTGCGGTGCAACCGCGTTTCCAATCCTGTTCCGGTGGGGTGATGCCACGCTAAAGGCCCTCGAGCACTTCTTTTGGAAGTGTTCGAGGGCCTTTGAGGACCGAGGAGGGGATCAGCTTTGCTCGGATGAGGAAATTTCTGCCGTGGAATCTTCCTCGGTCTGTTCCAGTTGCACCTGCTTCGCAGACTCCCCGGTCGTGACCTCAATCTTGCGCGGTTGCTCCTTGGGAGAGACGGGGATGGTCACCGTCAGCACACCGTTGTCGTAGGACGCGGTGATCTCCTCGGAGTTGATGCCCTGCCCCAAGTTCAACTGCCGGACGAACGAGTGGCTGCGGCGCTCACGGACGATCCATTTGGTGTCCTGCCCCGCGGTGGGCAGTTTGCGCTGAGCCCGAATGGTCAGCAGTTGCCCGTCGACGTCCACGTCGACGCTCCCGGGATCAATTCCCGGCAGATCTGCCGTCAAGTAGTAATTGGCTCCTTGGCGATACAGGTCCATGGGCATCTGCTCCAAGCCGTTACGGGACGCCAGGATCTGGTTGGCGAAGTTCTGAACTTCAGAGAACGGATCAAAAGTTGCCATGATGTGTGCTCCTCATACAGTAAGGCTTACGTGAGAGTCCCCGTTTACCATTCCGTGGAGATATCACGTTACTTGAGCCTACATCGCTCAAGTAAGACATAATCTAGCACTCTATGATGCAGAGTGCCAGGGAGTGGGGAAGGAAACTTGAGTCATGCCCGCTCAAAGCTGGTCGCAGTCAGCGGCCCAAGGTCTTGAAGAACCACGTGTAGAACCCGAGCCAGCCCGCGCCGAAGATGCTCCAGCGGACCCACTCGGGACCGTTCGGCAGGAGTTTTCGTCCCAGCGCGTCCAGTCCACCAATGGCTGCGGTGACCAGGATGAACCGGGGCGCGCGGGCCGGGACGGACCACAGCAGGAATCGAGGCAGGGAACGGCCCAGCAGCCCATTGGTGCGGGCATAGATCTTGTACGGCGTACCCCGCAGCGGCCCGGTGAGCAGCGACTGGTAGCCATTGGCCGCATAGTCGTTCTCGACTCGGCGCACCATGGCGGGAGAGACCGCGGGTAGGGTGGCCAGCGCCCGTGCCGAGCGCGCTGCGTCTGTCCTGGCACCCCATAGATGAGTGACCGCTCCGCCCAACACTGCTCCGGTCGTCGCGGAAGCCACGCATTGCAACCCGCGCTTGGTGCTCCTCATGGCCACCGCGGACAGCCACACGTCCGGAACAATGAAGAACGCGGTGGCCTCCGCAAAACCCCACGCCGCTGCCACGGCATAATCCCGGAGACGGATTGAACGGTTCATGGGTCCTCCCCTTGACGTTCGGTGACGTCGGTCGTTTTGGCCTTTGGCTCGGCGCACCGTAATGATCACTGTAGAAGGGGTTTGCCCTGTCGTAGCGTTATCTACAGGACCGCAACGGTCAATCGGAGGAGTGCAGTCATGGGAATGGGTCACGACCACGGACATTCCCACGTGCCCCAGGCGGCCGACCGTGGCACGCGGCGGCGGTTGGTCATCGCGTTCGGCATTACCGCAATCATCGTGATTGCGCAGGCGGTGGGCAGCGTGATCACCGGAAGCCTCGCGCTGCTCACGGACACCGCCCATGCCGCGGCGGATGCCTCGGGTCTGCTGGTGGCCGTGATCGCCGCGACCATGATGTTGCGTCCGCCCAGCGGCCGCCGCACGTGGGGATTCGCGCGCATCGAGGTGATCGCGGCGCTCGGTCAGGCCGTGTTGCTCCTGGCGGTGGGAATCTATGCGGCCATCGAGGGCATCCGGCGACTCTTCGAACCCAGCGACATCCCCTCCCTTGAGCTGCTGATCTTCGGCACGATCGGTTTGGTCGCCAACATTGCGGCCATGGCCGTGCTCGCCTCCGCCCGGGACTCGAATTTCAACATGCGTGCCGCCTTCCTCGAAGTACTCAATGACGCTCTCGGGTCCATGGGCGTGATCATTGCCGCGATCGTCATCCACACCACCGGGTTCCAACGCGCGGACACCATTGCCGGGCTGTTCATTGCCGCCCTGATCCTGCCCCGGGCGTTCCGGCTGCTTCGCGAGACCATGGGTGTGCTCATGGAGTTCACGCCCAAGGGGGTGGACCTGGACGAGGTGCGGGAGCACATCATGGCCTTGGAACACGTGCGGGACGTTCACGACGTCCACGCCTCCACGATCGGCACGGGGCTCCCGGTGTTGTCCGCCCACGTGGTCGTGGAGGATCGGTGCTTTGAATCCGGTCACGCCCCGGAGATCCTGGGGGCGGTGCTCGGGTGCGTCCGGGAGCACTTCCCCGTCTCCTTCGACCACGCGACCATCCAGCTGGAGACCGCTGCGCTACGGGACAAGGAATCCCCGCACATGCGCCACGCGTAGCGCGGCGAAATCCCCGGGCCGGCCGCCCGGTGTGCGCGGGTAACGGCCGAACATGTCAAGGTGGCAGGAGACAATCCGTTCACTCGCGAGGAGACTCATGGGTTCCAGCACCAATCCCCCCAACCCGCCGGACCCCCTGCGCCGCCCCATTCCGCAGCGCACCACAGGCTGGGCCACCGGCATAGCGGCCGCGTTGCAGCGAGCGGGCCTGAAGCCCAACCACATTTCCCTGGCCTCGGTCGGCTTCGCGCTGCTGGGATGCGCGTGCCTGGTGCTCTCCGCGCACGTCGACGACGCCGTCCGTTTCCTCCTGCTCGTCGGCGCCGCCGTGACCATACCGTTGCGGCTGGTGTGCAACATGTTCGACGGGATGCTCGCCGTGGAGGGCGGGCTGAGAACGGCCACCGGTGAACTGTTCAACGAGGTGCCCGACCGGCTCTCGGACCTTGCCCTGCTTGCGGGAGCGGGCTACGCGGCGTCGGCGATGGACGGCGGCGTGACCGTGGGCTGGCTCGCGGGAAGTCTCGCCGTGCTGACCGCCTACGTGCGCACGCTGGGAGTCAGTGCGGGGGCGGGGCAGTTCTTCGGCGGGGTCATGGCGAAACAACAGCGCATGTGGACGCTCATGGTCGGGATCCTGGCGACCGTGGTCGAGCCCCTGCTCAATCTGCCGCGCGGCTGGATGTTGTTCGTGACGTTGCTTCTCATAGCCGCGGGGTCCGCGCTCACGGTGGCCACACGGCTGCGCTGGATTGCACGCGAACTCAAGAATCGAGGCTGAGTCATGACCGAGATCGGGTTGATCGGCCCGCCGTCGATTCGGCTGCTGATCGGCGTGGGCGTGTTCCTGGTGGTGGCCACGGTGGTCGCGGAGCTCATGTTCCGGCGCGCCACCACGGAAAGATTGCGGAACACCCTGAGCAACGTGCGGCAGCGGATTTTCGCGTGGTGGATCATGGTGGGAGTCCTCGCCGTCAGCTTGGCGCTCGGGGAAACCGTGATGCTCGTGCTGTTCATGTTGCTTTCGCTCGTGGCGCTGCGGGAGTTCATGGCGCTGGTGCCGTCCGGCGAGAAGGACGGTCGGGCGCTGATCTGGATCATGGCCGTGCTGACCCCACTGCACTACTGGTTCATGTGGGAGCACTGGTATGGGATGTTCGCGATCTTCATCCCGGTGTACGCGTTCCTGTTTCTGCCCGTGTTGCTGGCGCTGTCCGGTCGAACGGATCATTTCCTGCACCGGGCCGCACTGAGCCAATGGGGGCTCATGGTGTGCGTGTACGCGCTCAGTCACCTGCCCGCTGTCCTGCAATTGCCGGTGGCTTTCACCGAGGGCAAGTCCGCCGCGGACGGATCTCCGGTGGGTTCGGGCGGTGTGGCCGGTGGTGCGCTCCTGCTGTTCGTGTGCGTGGTGGTTCAGGGCTCGGACGTGCTGCAGTACCTGTGGGGCAAGACACTGGGTCGCCACAAGATCGCGCCCACCGTGAGTCCCAACAAGACGTGGGAGGGGTTCATCGGGGGAGTGCTCTCGGCCACCGCTCTGGGCGCCGCCCTGTGGTGGCTGACCCCGTTCACCCCGTGGCAGGCCGCGCTGCTGTCACTGATCGCGTGCCTCATGGGTTTCGTGGGCGGCCTGGTGATGAGCAGCCTCAAACGCGACCGCGGGATCAAGGACTTCGGCGCGATCATCCCCGGTCACGGTGGCATCCTGGACCGCACGGACTCCCTGATCTTCGCCGCGCCGGTGTTCTTCCACATGACGCGTTTCTTCTTCAGCCCCTAGTGGCCCGACCCCCGGGCCAACGGGGGCCTCACTTGCCGCGCAGGATGCGATGCCAATAGATCTGCGGCAGCAACCACCGGTCGAGAAGGAAGGTGAGGGCCCGCTCCTTGCGAAGTTCGAAGAGTTTGGTGCTGGGCATTGGGGTGCCGTCGGGGGCGAACTCCGCGAACACCAAAGTGCGGCGGGAAACGGTGAAGGGACTGACCGTGTAACCGTTGTAGCGGGCTCGTGGCGCTTTGCCGTTGAGCTCGGACCGGATGTTCTTGGCCACGACCGGCGTCTGTTTGCGCAGGGCGCCGCCCGAGCTGGATCCCGGGGTGGCGGCAATGTCACCCACCGCCCACACGTTCGGGTACCGGCGGTGCTGCAACGTTTCAGGATCGACGTCCACGAAACCCCGTGCCGTCTTCGACGAGAGGCCAGATGCAGCGACCCACCGCGGTGCGGCGTGCGGTGGCGTGAGGTGGAGAAAGTCGTAATCGAGTTCCTCGACCACGCCGTCGTTGTCCAGGACCGCAGTGCCGGTGTCCCCGTGCAGGGACCGGACACGGGAGCGGGTGCGTAGTTCGATCCCGTATTCGTCGATCTTGCGTTCGAGCTCCTCGTCCACGCCGGGCACGCCGAACACCGTGTCGGTCGGCACCACGGCAACAACGCGGATGTCCTCGAGCACACCGCGGTTACGCCACAGGTCGCACGCCATGTACAGAATTTTCTGCGATGCGCCGGCGCAGGGGCAGCTGTCGTCGGGCATGGTGAACACCGCCGTCCCGGAACGCATCCCCTCGACCAGACGCCAGGTCTTCGGCGCGAGATCGAATAAGTAGTTGGTGGATGCATTCTGGGCGTGCAGAGCCTCGGCCGAGCCGTCGATGGCATCCCAGTCCGGCCCGGATCCGGCGGCGACCACCAGATGGTCGTAATCGATTGTGGCCCCACTGGCGAGTACCACCCGCGAGGCTTCCGGGTCCACGCCGGCGATGGCGTCACGCACCCAGACGCACCCGGCCGGCATGACTCGGCCCTGGGGCCTGCGTGCTGAGTCAATGGAGGCCAGACCCGCGCCAACGTAGGACAGTAACGGCCTGTAGTGGTGTTCCGCGCGGGGCTCGACAATGACGACGTCGTTCTCACCCTGCCGATGCAATCGTGCGGCCAGCGCGATCCCCCCATTGCCGCCCCCCGCGACGAGGATCCGAGCGTGAGTGGGAGGACCTTGGGGCGACTGGATGACCATGTGAGGGACACTACACCGACCACGCCCCACGATGTCCGGAAGAGTGTGCCGGGCCTAGAATCATCAGCACATCATCAATGAGGTGTCTCGTGAGAGGACTTTGATCATGCCCAAGGCACAGAAGAACGGCCGCGCCATTCAGGACGAGATCCCGGCCACCCTGCAGCGCTCGGACAAGAAGGCTCAGGACACGTTCGCGCAGACCTACGATTCGGCGAAGGACGAGTACGACAGCTCATCGCGGGCCGCACGCACCGCGTGGTCCGCGGTGAAGCACACCCACGAGAAGGTGGGGGACCACTGGGAACCTAAGGAAGAGAACGGGCCCTCGGACGAACGCGCCGAAAAAGGTGGCTTGAACAAAGAAGAGTCCGCGGGCGGCGTCGACGCCAATGCCAGCAAGGAACACCTGTACGACATCGCCCAGGAACTGAACATCGAGGGACGCTCGGAGATGACCAAGGACGAACTGGTTGCCGCCATCGACAAGGCCAACCAGAAGAAGACCAAGGAAGCCCGCAGCTAGAGTTTCCGCCCCAAGAACACGGTGGCCGTGGTGTTCTCGTGGAAGGGCGCCACGGGTTCGTAACCGCGTTTACGGAACATGGCAATGCCCTCGGTCATCTCTTCGTTGAGCGAGACCACGGCGGTGTGGGCACCCAACGCACGAACCTTGTTCTCCAGCGAACGAACGAGCGTGCGGGCGTGGCCCTTGCCGCGGTGATCGGGGGTGACCCAGATCCGCCGCAGTTCCACGGTGGAGTCATCGAGCTTGCGGACGGCGCCGCACGCGATGACCTCCCCGGAGATCAATTCGGTCATCAGGAAAAAATCGCCGTTGGGCGGGGTGACCTGCTCGGGCGAGGTGCTTTCGGTGAGATCAGGGTCGAAACCGCCGTCGATGCGATGATTGAGTTCGCTGAAGTACGCGGTCAGCACTTTCTGCGTGTGATCGCTGGCGGCTTGGCCTTCCAGGATGCGTACCGGGGCGGTGGTGTTCATCCCCCCATGGTGGCACCTGAGTCAACTGTTCACCAGGGCCTAACTCGTAGTAGTTTTCGGCCATGACTCCCACGCCCGCCGGGAACAAGCCCCGCGTATCGATTTTGGTTCCCACCCCGCTGTTGGTGGTAGAGATGACCGAGCCCGCCGCTCATCGCAACCGCAGTGAACACGAGTCGGATGTCCATTTGCATCCGGGCGGACAAGGCCTGTGGGTTGCGCGGATGGCGGGTTCACTGGGGGCGGAGGTCGCGATCAACGGCCCCTTCGGCGGTGAATTGGGTTCACTGATTCGCACCATGCTGGACGGGATGGGCATGCAGGTCAACGCCGTCCGCTACGGCTACGGCAACGGCGGCTACGTGTACGACCTGCGCGGTGATGATCGGGAGACCCAGGCCCACATGCCGCCACCGGAGCTGTCCCGTCACGAGCTGGACGATTTGTACGGCACCGCCTTCGTGGATGCGTTGGCGTCCGATGTCCTGGTGGTCACGGGTGCGGAACCGGCGGACGTGCTCCCGCCGTCGTTCTTCGCCCGACTCATCCGCGATACGCGCGATGCCGGAACCCCTGTGGTTGCGGACCTGAGCGGTAAGCCCGCACTGGCCAGTGCCGCCGCCGGCGTGAATGTCCTCAAGATCAGTCACGAGGAAATCATGGACCTCGAGCTCGTCGGAGACGAAACCGCCGAGTCTCTCACCGAGGCCGGCAAGATGCTGCTGGAACGTGGGGCGGGCGCCGTCGTCATCTCGCGAGCCAAGGACCCGGCCCTGCTGATCGAGAAGGATTCGGTGCGGGAGGTGTCGGCGCCGTCGATCACGCCGCTGGACCACCGGGGTGCGGGGGATTCCATGACCGCCGGAATTTCAGTGGGCCTGGCCCGCGGCCTCGATCTGGTGGATGCCGTGGCCCTGGGTGCTTCCGCCGGCGCGCTCAACGTGGCGCGGCGGGGTTTGGGCACGGGTAATCGCACGACCATCGAGAAGTTCGCGCGCCAGATCAGCATTCGGAAACTGTCCTAAACGCGCTCGGCTCTGGTGGGCGAGCGGGCGGCGTGGAAGCATGGGGCCATGCGCATCCTTGTGACCAACGACGACGGCGTTGCATCCGCGGGTCTCGCGGTTCTCGCCCAGGCCGCTCTGGACCGTGGGCACCGGGTCAAGGTAGCCGCGCCCGCCGAGGAATATTCGGGCGCCAGCGCGTCCTTGTCCGGGGAGGAGGTCGACGGCAAGATCGCGCTCGTTGACGCCCATCCGCCCAACATGCCCGCGGGGGTCGAATGCGTGGGGGTGAAAGCGGCGCCGGCCCTGATTGCGTTTCTGGCCTCCTACGGTGCGTTCGGCGAGGTTCCGGACATGGTGCTCTCGGGCGTGAACCTGGGCGCGAACACCGGTAAAGCTACGCTGCATTCGGGCACGGTGGGCGCTGCGCTGACGGCGGCATCCCACGGGATCCCGGGGATGGCTGTCTCGATCACGTCCGGTAAACCGCAGCACTGGGAGACGGCGCTGCTGGTCACCAAGTTCGCGCTGGAACGGTGGGAATCGCGCACATTCGACGGCAGGATTCTGAACATCAATGTTCCCGACGTCGCTCCCGACCGGCTACGGGGTCTCAAGCCTGCCGAGCTGGCCTCCTTCGGTGCGGTGCAGGCCCAGATCCACCGCGGCGACCACACCCACATTGCCGTGACCTACAGCGCCGAGACCGGGCGGGAAGAACCGGACAGTGACCACTACCTATTGACCCACGGTTGGGCCACCGCCACCCTGCTGCGGGCACCGGTGAACGACACAAACGCGCGATTGCGCACCATTAGCTTGGAAGAGTTGGGAATCACCCCGCCCGCTATTCGGGATTCCGCAGGTCCGCAGGAGGGTATCGCCGTGGATGCCGCCACGGTGATGCGGAAAACCTAGTAGTCGCCCTTGCGGTGTGCATGGGTCGTGTGGATGACCGTCGTTCCCCTCAGCGAGGGTCGATGGGCGTGAACGTCCCGGCGCGCGTCTCGATGACGGTGGCCGCTTCGAGCAGTGTTTCCTCGTCAAAACGTCGCCCGAGCAACTGCACCCCCGTCGGCAGGCCGTTGGCAACCCCGGTGGGCACCGACATGGCCGGGAACCCGAGGACGGGGATCGCCATCATTGATGCCTGCGCGGCCATGAGACGACGCATGCTCTCCACACTGGCGATGTCAGCGTCCTGCTCGAAGGCCTGCTCGGACGACACCGGCAGGACAATGAGCGGGTAGGACTCGAGGATCTCACCGAGCTGGCGGATCAGCGTGCCCCGGCGGGCGTAGCCGGTGATGAACTGCTCAAGCGTCGGCTTTTCCCCCCACCACTCGGCGGCCACGGCGTAGTAGTGCTCTGCGGCCTTCTGCATGCCCTGGTCCCCGACCTCGTTGACCATGGGCATGGCCAGGCGGAACTCCTCCATGCAGAGCAGGTACCACAGCCGGTAGGCCTCAGCCAGAACCGGCAGCTCGATCTCCTCCACGACGTAGCCCACATCGCGCAGATGGTCGGCTGCCTGATCCAGAGAAGCGTTCACCTCCGCGGTGGGGGCGGCAACACCGAGGTCCCGGACGAGTCCTACCCGCAGGGGTCGGTCGGGCCGGGTGGCAGCACGGGCACCGGGGACGAAGGCGGGGTCGCGGTGACTGAAGTCATTGAGCGCCCTCATCGTCAGCCTGATGTCGACAACACTGCGGGCGAGCGGGCCCTGAACGAGCATGGTCTGCACGGACAGCGACGCGTCGACGTCGTCGGGGTGGTAGGTCTGGGCCACCCTCCCGACGGTGGGCCGCAAGCCCACCACGCCGCAGGCGTAGGCGGGGTAACGCACCGACCCACCGATGTCATTGCCGCCGGCGATCGGCACCATCCCAGAGGCCACGGCCGAGCTCGCCCCGCCGCTGGACCCGCCCGGGGTCCGGGAGGGGTCCCACGGGTTGAGGGTGCGCCCGTGCAGGTCGTTGTTGGTGAACCAGCGATAGGCGAAGGCCGGGGAATTGCTCCGGCCCATCAGCACGGCCCCGGCACGACGCAGACTCGCCACGTGAGGGCTGTCCTCATTGGCCATGGCGTCCTGGAAGGCGGACACGCCCTGAGTCGTGGCATAACCGGCCTGGTCGGAATTCACCTTGATCGACACCGGCACCCCGTGGAGAGGACCGAGCTCCTCACCGGCTGAACGCCGCCGGTCTGCCTCATCAGCCAAGGACAGTGCCTCGTCGGGCCGCACCTCCACCAGAGCGTTGAGGTGCGGGTTGACCTCATCGATCCGCCCCAGACAACTCTCCACGACCTCGCGACTGGAGACCAACCCCCCGGCCACGGCCTGAGCCATCTCGGTCGCGCTCCAGCGCCACAGCTGATCGGTGGAGTCAGTGCCGGGCTTCGAAATGGTCGGCGTGGGATTGGTTGTCGTCATCGTGGATCTCCTATGACCTGGTGTGTGGTGCCCGAGGCACAATGATTCCCTGAACCAATCGAGACCAACCGGTGGGTATGGCATCGGGAACCATTGCTCGCTGGGCAGATGGACGCGCTCTTTGTGAGGCGCATCACTTCACTGCCGAAGATTTAGTCAGTCAAGCAGTTGCCACATGGCTAAATCAATAGCTCAGTCAGACAGTAAACCATTAAATTCATTATAAAAATTGTATCAATATGGAGATCTGGCTACCGAAACGGGCCCGGGGTCCGGTGCCATCAAAAGTGATCTTGGTTTCCCGGGGATCATCGCGTTGTTGCCGGTGCCTGAGAAGCTGGAAACAGGCCAGTCCCCAGTAGAAGAAACCAGGTGCCGTCCCTTACCCGCCGGTCGTCTGGCGGGGGGCTTCACTTCGGTGTGTCTCCGTGGTGCTTCCGGGCTCCCGGGGCGGGCCGTATCCCATAGCGGTGCCGTCCGTGACCTCGACCTCGTCCTCCCATGGCACCCGATAGCGTTCTGCGGCGAGGTCGGTCATGTAGGTGTACGGGCAGTCTCGCGCCCCGCCACGCACGGCGACGTAACCGCGATGCCCCAATTGGTAGATGTTGTTCTCCACACCCCAGCTCCGTCGGGCCTGATCGGCGCGGGCCGGGATCACCTCGCCGGTCACCACGCGGTCCGGTGAGTTGTCTCCGTGCTCCAGGACGGTGCCGTCGACGTCGCAGATCATGGCCTCGCCGATAGACCAGACACCGGTCGCGTCCGCCCCGGTCAGTGCGACCGAAGCAGTGTAGGCCACGTTGGTGAAGGCATTGACCTGGTTCGTGATCCGCCACGCGTGACGTATCGGGTCGGTGTAGCCGGCCGTGCGCAGGATGACGTTGGCGCCCTTGTAGGCCGCCTCCCGTGCCATCTCCGGCAGCATCCCGTCGTGGCAGATGATCAGGGCCAGCTTGGACCCGGCAGGCCCATCGCACACCGGAATGCCGAGGTCGCCGGGTTCCCAGGGCTCCAACGGCACCATCGGGTGCATCTTTCGGTAGTACAGAACGATCTCGCCCGCGGCATCGACGATGATGCCGCTGTTGTACGGAGCACCATTGGGGTTGCGTTCCATGAGTGAAAAACATCCCCAGACGGAACTGTCGGCGCATGCGCCGCGCAGGATCTCCACCTCGGGGCCGTCCAGGTCACAGAGCATCTCATCCCGAGCCCAGACCTTGGGGTTCAACCCGTTGAGGCTGTACTCGGGGAAGACCAGCAGATCCGTGGTAGGCAAGCCGGCCTTGGCCCCCTTCACCATGCCGGCGATCTTCTCGGCAG
Source organism: Kocuria sp. cx-455 (assembly GCF_014698015.1). Taxonomy (GTDB): domain Bacteria; phylum Actinomycetota; class Actinomycetes; order Actinomycetales; family Micrococcaceae; genus Kocuria. Next base: position 141,849 of record NZ_JACXBS010000006.1, on the reverse strand, counting down.
TGGCACGCAAGTCTGGTGGCTCGTTGACGATCGGCACCTGCTGCTGCACCAAGCCCAGGACCAGTGCTCCCTCTGAGGGGTTCAACCCTCCCAGTCCCGTCACGAAGAGCACCCCGTGAAGTATGAGCAAAACGCGGCCATGGTGTCTCCCTCGATCAAATCAAGAACTGACAAGGCGTATCGTCCGGTGGATTCAAAGCTACCGTACTGCCGTCCCCGCCGGGCAGGGCTAGACGACATCACGCCGAAGAAATTTCCGAAAGGCACGCATCATCCGACGGGCCCGGCGAGATCACCACTTACAACATCTTCTTGGCACTGTTCATGGGTGTCCTGTACGGAACACTTCTGTACAGGCGCCGCAGCCGCCGCTTCCAAGTGTTGAAAGAGCAGGGCCAAGTAGACCCGGCTACAACGATGGGTGACTTCCCATGGATCAGGCCTCCCCGCTCCATGATGGAGACCTTCTGGGTGGTCGTAGGCCTCACTCTTGCCATTCGAGGAGTCGCTGCGCTACTGGCCTTCTTCGGGCCCTGGCCCCAGTTGGTTGCCGAGTGGAACAGCTGGCTGGCGCCGTTCTTGATTGCAGTCCTTGTGGGCGCCGGCAGCTATTTCATTGGTCAACGCCACCGCGCGCCAGAGAGCCAGGAGCCCCAGCTCTAAGCGCCCGTGCCCTCCAAGCGAGCCCGCAATATTGGGACTCCCGGGCCCTCAAGCTCACCCAGATACACCGCCCGTCCGGCCATGGTCATCACCAGTGCAAGTAAAGAACCGCTGACCATGGGTCCGGCGCCCACGACAAACGGCCCGTCGGTGGCCCGCAATGACAGCCCCTTCACCAACCTGTGGCTGTTGACCGCAAAGTCCCGTGAGGCGAAGAACTCCGCCACCGGGATCAATGCCTCCGCACCGGGCGTCCGCGAGAGACCCAAGGGCTGTCGAATATCCTGCGAATGTACGACCACCTCACCGAGATACGCGGGAACGTGCCCGGAGGGTGACGTGGTGCTGGGGATGATCCGGCGGAAACGCTCAAGCGTCTCTTCCGGGGTCCGCCCTCGATATTCCGCCACGCGCCGCTGATTGTGCACATCCACCCGGAACCGTGCGCCAATCATGCTGCGCAGCCACCGCACCTGGTTCATACTGGCCGCCGCGATCAGGTGGGCAACGACGTCCTGAACACTCCAACGACCGCACAGAGTGCTGTGCCGCCATTGCTCGGGAGTCAGCGTTGAGAGGTCTTCCGCCAACGCGGTGCGTTCTGTGCGCATCAACGCCCAGAGGTGATCATTGTGGGATGTGACCATGGGGATCGAGCCTTTCCTCGTTGAGGAGAGTCAAGCCCCGACAGGTACTTAGCGCAAGTGAGCCAACACCAAAGGCTTACAGCGCCCGCACCGCCGGAATCGCATACCACCGGGCCAGGGGAGCGAGATCCGCAACGTTTTCCACGCCGTCCACTGGCTGCCAGCGCAGCTCGGCGATCTCGCGCGCCGGCACGGGGGTCTCGGCCAGCAAAGTGAGCCCCATGAACACATGACTGTGCAGGCCGTGACCGGGTTCGTTGGCGGCATCGGTCATCCACTCGCCCACGGGCACCAGATCTTCCGGAGTCAGAACCAGGCCCAGCTCCTCCTCCACCTCCCGAATCGCGGTGTCCAACGGAGTCTCCCCCGCCTCGGGTTTACCACCGGGGAACATGAACATCCCGGTGTTGCGCTTACGCACGGTCAGCACATCACCGTTGGTGCGGCGCAGCACCACACCGGTCACCTTGATGACGGGACGATTTCCATTAGTCGATGTCATGACTGGTCGGCATGGTCCTTAGTCTCGATCCACCAATGGGCTGATGTGAAGTGGCGTGTCACGAGATGCAAGTTTTCCATAGTCCCGCTGCCGGGTCTGTTTCTTGCAATGAGGCTAAGCTGGCCTGACCTGTCATTCAGTGAGGAGTTCCCATGGGATTCGACCAATATCACGAACCAGCTGAAGAACTTTCGGACGAGACACGCACGTTGGTGAGAATGCTGACCAACCTCACCGAAGAAGCCGAGGCCATCGACTGGTACGAGCAGCGAATGTCGGTGGAGAAGGATCAGGACGCGTTGGCCATCATGGCTAATTCCCTGGGTGAGGAATACAAACACTTCTCAATGGAGCTGGAGTTCCTGCTCCGCAAGAAGCCGGAGTGGCGGGCCATTGCTCGAGGCATTTTGTTCAAGGACGGCGACATCGTCGACAACGGCGAAACCTCTGAAGAAGCAGCAACCGAGGGTGGCGGGGATTCCGGGGCCGGGTCCGCGGACCCGGCGGGATCCCTGGGCATCGGTAGTTTGAAGGGAGCGGCATCATGAGCACGAACCATCTTCTCCGGACCCACGCGCCCATTTCGGACGGAAACTGGAGCACGATCGACAGTGAGGCCACCGAACGGCTTTCGGCCGCCCTCGGCGCCCGCAAGCTGGTCGACTTCGCCGGGCCCCACGGCTGGGACTACTCGGCAACCAACCTCGGGCGGGTCACGACCGTCCAGCAGGCTCCGGTGAAGGGTGTGCGCGCGCGGCAACGTCAGGTGCTGCCGCTGGTCGAGGCCCGCGTGGGCTTCAGCCTTTCGCGTGACGAACTGCTTGACGACGATCGCGGCGCCGCAGACGCGGACCTGGGCAGCTTGGACGATGCCGCGTACCAGATGGCTTCCCTGGAGAACATCGCGGTCTTCCACGGTTGGAGCGAGGTGGGCATCCAAGGTATCGCCGAAGTCACCCCGCATCCGCACATCGACCCGGTGCCCGACATCGAGGACTATCGGCGCAGGGTCGCCAAGGCCGTGAAACTCCTGCACACGAGCGGCATCGACGGGCCCTACGCCTTGGCCCTGGGACCGAGTGACTTCACCGCCATAATGGAGACGTCCGAGCACGGTGGCTTCCCGCTCTTCGACCACGTGCGCAAAATCCTGGGCGGTCCCATCGTGTGGACGCCGGGCGTGCGCGGCGGCGTCGTGCTGAGCCTGCGCGGTGGGGACTTCCTGTTCGAGTCGGGCGAGGACCTCGCCGTGGGATATGACCACCATGACGGGCAGGACGTGTTCCTGTACCTGGAACAGTCCTTCAGCTTCCGGGTGGCCACACCGGAGGCGGCGGTTGTCCTGGCATCTACGGGTGACTCCTGAGGGGTGCCGCTCACGTTCCCAGCGGGGCAATTCACCCCATTATTCGACCCCTTGGAATGACTCAGTTAGGAGACACCGTGACCAGCACGCTCGGCGCCCTCACCGTTCCGCTCATTCAGGCTCCCATGGCGGGCGGGCCGTCCAACGCGGCGCTCACCGTCGCGGTGTCTCAGGCCGGCGGGCTGGGCATGCTGGCGGCGGGGTATAAGACGGTCGAGGCAATGGCCGCCGAGATCGACGACGTCCGCGCCGGCACCTTGATCTTCGGCGTGAACGTGTTCGTCCCCGAAGCGGACCCTTCCGATCCCGGGGCGCTCGCTGCATACGCCGCCGCGCTCGCGCCCATGGCAGCGGAACTCGGGGTGGCGGCGCCGGAACCGGGCCCGTTCCACGACGACCATTACGCCGCCAAGCTCGACTACCTCGTGGCCAACCCGGTCCCGCTCGTTTCGTTCACGTTCGGTCTGCCCACCGCCGACGACGTCGCTCGGTTGCGGTCCGTGGGCACCGAGATTGTCCTCAACGCGACGGACCCCGAGGAGATCAGGGCGGCGGACGCCCTGAATCCGGACGCGATCGTGGTGCAGGGGATCGAAGCGGGAGGCCACCGGGCCACGCACGGCCAGACGAAGGAGCCGTCCGACAACACCACGCATGAACTGGTGAGTCTGGCGCGTGACTACACGGACAAGCCGGTGATCGCTGCCGGCGGGGTGAGCGGTGTCGACACCGCCCGGAACCTGCTTTCCGCCGGCGCTTCCTTCGTGCAGGTGGGCACGTTGTTCCTCGCGGCGGAAGAGGCGGGAACCAAGGAAGCCCACCAGGATGCACTGCTCAGCGGCCAGTACCGGGACACCGTGGTCACCCGGGCGTTCTCGGGGCGTGCGGCGCGGGCGCTGAGCAACCGGTTCACCGAACGCATGGCCGCGGACCAAGTGGCCGGTTACCCGCAGGTGCATTACATGACCGCACCGTTGCGAGCGGCGTCGGCGGAGAATCCGGAAGGTCTGAATTTGTGGGCGGGTACGGGATTCGCAGCCTGTCGGCAGCGACCGGCCGCGGAGATCGTGGAGGAGTTCCGGGGGCTGTAGTAATTGCGCAATGGCAAGGCCCGCCGATCCGTACGCGTACGAATCGGCGGGCCTGCGTTGTCCCCGGGGGAAGTGGCTTACTTCTTGGTGAGCACGCCTTCAAAGAAGGAGCTCAGCTCGTTGGTGGCATCCAGGGGGAGTACCGCGGCAACGTAGTGGTCCGGGCGGACCACCACCACGGCACCGTCGCGGCTGATCTGGCGCTCGTCGTAAATGTCCTCGTCAGGCAACGCGGCGTAGACGCGCTCCCAGTAGTTCAGCTCCAACGGGCCGATCTGCGGCTTGAAGGCGCGCGGCACCGAATTGATGTCGATCTCGGTGTAGGGCTGCTGGTAGGTGACGTCCACGTCGAAGAGAGTGGCGTCGTCGTCGCCCTTGCGGCGGTAGGCAACCAACGGCGAACTGGGATCGTTCTGCAACCACTCGGCAAAGCGCGACGTCGCCGAGTCCTCGCCCGGAGCCGGGCGATCTGCGTAGACGTGGATGCGCCACCGGCCATCGGCCGTTGCCTGGTGACCCTGATGCAGCGGGTTGGCATCGCACACGCGCATCACGCGGGCGGACTTGAAGCGTTTGCCCACGGGGTAGCCGGCGGCCAGGTCCTGGTGCTCGGTGCCCGCGGTGATCCGGGACGGCTGGTACTCGGTCATGAACCCGGCCGGGAACTCGGACGTCTTGACGTAGAAATCTTCCAGGTACGAGGGATCCGGCAAGTTGTCCTGCGGGGTGGCCATCAGTGTGGACCACTCGCGGTCGAAGTCGATCAGGTTCTTGGCGATCGCCTGACGTTCTTCGGAGTAGGTGTCCAGCAACGACTCGTCGGCGCGGCCGGACAGCACGGCGCCCAGCTTCCAGCCGAGGTTCCACCCGTCCTGCATGGACACGTTCATGCCCTGGCCGGCCTTGGCGGAGTGCGTGTGGCAGGCATCGCCGGCAATGAACACGCGGGGCACGCGGGAGCCGCGGTCCTTGGTGTCGACGTCGTCGAAGTGATCAGTCAGTCGGTGGCCCACCTCGTAGACGGAGGACCACGCCACGGACTTCACGTCCACGCTGTAGGGGTGGATGATCTGGTTGGCGCGCTTGATGATCTCCTCGACCGGGGTCTGGCGCACCTTGCGGTTGTCGTCCGCGGCCACTTCACCCAGGTCCACGTACATGCGGAACAGCAAACCGCCCTCGCGGGGGATCAAGAGGATCGAGCCGTTGCGTGAGTTGATCGCGCACTTGGTGCGGATATCGGGGAAGTCGGTGTTGGCCAGAACGTCCATCACGCCCCAGGCGTGATTGGCACCCTTGCCTTCCAGCTTGCGACCGATGGCCTTGCGGACACCGGAGCTGGCGCCGTCGCAACCGAAGACGTGTTTGGCACGGACGGTGCGCTCTTCGCCCTCGCGCTCGCCTGCGACGTACCGGACCGTGACGGACACGGGATACTCCGCATCCTGGTCGATTTCCAGGCCGCCGAACTCGATGCCGTAGTTGGGTTCGATCTTGGCGGGGCCGTTGGCTGCGGCCTCCAGGAAGTAGTCGAGCACGCGCGCCTGGTTCACGATCAGGTGCGGGAACTCGGAGACGCCGTGCGGGTCATCCGCGGGACGTCCGGTGCGCACGATGTTCTCCGGGTTCTCCGGGTCCGGATTCCAGAAGCACATCTCGGTCAGGTGGAACGCTTCCTGGGTGATGCGCTCCGCGAAACCGAAGGACTGGAACGTCTCCACGCTGCGGGCCTGAATACCGTCCGCCTGGCCGATCTCGAGACGGCCGGGACGGCGCTCGATGATGCGAGTGTTCACATCCGGGTAGTGAGTCAGCTGGGCGGCGGCGATCACGCCCGCCGGGCCGGTTCCGACGATCAGGACGTCCATCTCATCGGGAAGATCTTCGGGGCGGTCGATTCCGTAACCCTGAGGAGCAGCGATTCGCGGGTCCTCGGAAACATATCCGTACTGGTGAAACTGCATGCCTTGCTCCTCGAGGTACGTGACGGCGCGCGTCGATGCGTGCGGCTCTGCCGATTGAAAGTTTAGGGAGGTGACCCGACCAGTTGTGGTCAGCATCACGGGATTGCCCGTACGTCAAATCCGGATCGTGATCCACGTTACTACAGTTAGTACATGAGTGTAATAGTTTTACGGACTGTTTCTGCCGTCCGTGATCGAAGGCGGGGCCAACGAGGCGACCTCCATGGGGCGAGCCCGGGTGCCCTCGCCGTGACTGACGACAATATTCGTCATCTGGCTTAGGGTTATGGAGCACTCCCCGCGTAACCCTGAACGGCAGCATGCGCAACGCGTTGCCCCGATAGTCTTGAGGAGCCCTCCATGGACACTCCCGATGCCTCTACACCCCCACCCTCGGACCGCCGAGGGTCATCTCGAATAGATGCCGCGGCAGCTGCGCAGGTTGAGGCGGCCCGGCGCGAACAGCAGGATTCCTCAACGAGCGGTGTTCAGGATATCGGCGACGCCGCGCAGTCCTTGACCCCCGCAATCAGTCCTTGGTCGGACTCCCTGGGCCGGGCAGGCTCCCGAGCCGCCCAGATCGTACTCATCGCCGCCGTTGTGGCGGGCTTGTTATGGGTGTTGCTTCGGGTCAAGGTGGTCATCATTGCGCTGCTCGTGGCCCTTATCCTCGCCTCGGCAGTGGGGCCCCTCGTGAAGTGGCTGGAGCGTAAGGGCTGGTCCAACCTGCTCGCCACCCTCGCGGCGTTCCTGGGGATCCTGACTTTGATCGGCCTCATCGTGACCGGCATCGTCTATTCCGTCATGAGCGAGTGGGATACCCTGGCCGCCCAGGCGGAACAGGGCTGGAACGAATTGCAGCGGTTCATCACCGCCGGACCCTTACCCATCGACACCGCCACCATTGACGCCGCGGCTCGCCAGGCCGGTGAGTTCATCTCCAGCGGCAGTCTTGCCGGTGGTGCCCTGACCGGTATCAGTGCGGCCACGCAGTTCGTCACCGGGGCAGTGCTCATGGTGGTGGTGTTGTTCTTTTTCCTCAAGGACGGGGAGAAGATGTGGAATTTCGCGCTGCGGTGGACTCGGGGCGAGCGCCGGGCCAAGCTGGCCGAATCGGTTGACCGCGGTTCCGAAGTGCTGGGTGGTTACGTGCGCGGCACCGCAATGGTCGCCCTGGTCGACGCCGTGTTCATTGGTGCGTTCCTCTTGTTCGCCGGTGTTCCGCTGGCCATTCCTCTGGCGGTCATCGTGTTCATCACCGCGTTCATCCCCGTGGTGGGTGCCACAATTGCGGGTATCTTGGCGGCGCTGGTGGCACTGGTCACCAACGGTCCCGTGGTCGCCCTGGCCCTGGTGGCGTGGATCATCGTGGTCAACCAGGTGGAAGGAAACATTCTTCAGCCGGTGATCATGGGCCGCACCCTGAGTCTGCATGCGCTGGTCATCCTGCTCGCCTTGACCGTGGGCACCTTGGTGGGGGGTATTTTCGGGGCCATCCTTGCCGTCCCGTACACGGCCCTGGCGTGGGCGGTCATCCAGGTGTGGGCCAAGGGCTACCAGGCCGGGCGCGATCCCGTACTGGGGGACGACCCGCTCAACCCCAAGGACCGAGCCGAGGCCAAGGCCACCATGGTTCAGCGGTGGAAGTACCAGCGGATGCGCTTGGAACAACTGCGCCCTCGGAAACTCGGGGCCACCCAGAACGACGCGGAAACCGCCGAGGAACTGGACTCGGAGAACAAGCAGTCATCGTGACGGGCTGCGGACACACTGGCCCGTCAAGAAGTGCGCCCATCAAAGCGCGCCCCAATGAACGGGTCAGGGAGCTTTAACTCTGACCCCTCCCGGAGAAAGGACACACCATGAATGAACCGCAGGCACTGGCCGAGGTCGAAACCTACCTGATCCACGTGCTGGAAACGTCCAACCCGCCGCGCGATGTGACCAAGTTCGACATCACCGCGGCCGCCCGGGATTTCCACGAAATCACCGGTGGTTGGGATGTCCGCGGCGCCGAGACCACCGTTGTGGAGGATGTGCTCACGCGACACGGGAAATGACGGACGGGCGCGGTCCCGCTGCCTACTAACGGTGGCGATCAGGGATAGGTGACACACGTCATCGTGGGGCCGGAGATTGTCCTGACGGCATTCAGCCATACCCGACCCTCCCGGGCGCCCCAGTAACTTACGGAGCGAGGCTTAGTTGCCGCCGCAATCTCATCGACGGTGCGACCACGGCCAGTGGGGTAGTGCATCCTGATCGACGTCGCGACCAGAGAGACGAGGTTTCGTGGTCGCGCCGTCGATCCGATGACGTACCTGTTGACCCAAGGGCTGCAGCGTCGATGTGATTGCGCGCCGCGTCGATATCGCGTGGTAGTTCAGTTCGTTCGGGAAGGCATCCATAACCGTTACCGATGATGTCATTGCCCGGTGTCATGGTTAGGGTTCTTCGGACTGTCAGCTCCACAAGCTCAACATCTGGGGAACCCAGGGCCGGGGTCGGATTCTCTAGTTCGACCTGCTGACGGGTGATCCGGATGTCTTCCAAATGACACTTACACGCATGCAGTGGCGCATGTCATACGGCACAAAAGTCCTGCGCCGCAACATCTAGTCAAACTATGTACAAGTTGGGTAGGGTTAAACCGCGAGGTTTCAACGATTTCTGATCGGAAGTAGGCGCTCAAGGGCCAGATGCAAGCAAAGACCCTTGCTGACCCATCCCGGATAATATACGATTTCGAATAACATCCGAGGATAACCAGAGGAGGCTCCATGACGGAGAGCACTCAGAACGTTCCTTCCCGAGTCGCAGCGGTTCCGGTGACGCCGGGCAAGATCATTGCCGTGCACCTGGCCTACGAATCCCGAGCCGCGCAGCGTGGTCGCAAGCCGGCGGTTCCTTCGTACTTCATCAAGCCCTTCAGCTCACTGGCCGGGTCCGGCGCCGAGGTGGCGCGCCCCGCGGGCACCGAACTGCTCGCCTACGAGGGTGAGATCGCCCTGGTGATTGGCAAGCCCGCCAAGAATGTCTCGCTGGCAGAAGCGTGGGATCACGTTGCCGCGGTGACCGCCGCCAATGACTGGGGTGTCTACGACCTGCGCGCCGCGGACAAGGGCTCCAACCTGCGCAACAAGGGTCGCGACGGCTACACCCCGGTGGGCCCCGAGCTCATTGACGCTCGCGCGGTGAGCCCCGACCAGCTGCGTGTACGGACGTGGGTCAATGGCGATCTGGTCCAGGACGATACGACCGCCGACGACCACATGATCTTTCCGCTCGCGCAGTTCGTCGCGGACCTCTCCCAGCACGTCACGCTGGACGAAGGTGACGTGATCCTGACGGGCACCCCGGCGGGATCGTCCGTGGCCCAGCCGGGCGACGTCGTCGAAATCGAAGTGGACGCGCCCGAGGCCCACGGCGCCCCGAGCACCGGCCGCCTGATCAGTCGCGTCACGGAAGCCACCGCGAGTTTCGACCCGGCCCTGGGCGCGATGCCGGCCGTGGACGACAAGCAGCGCGAAGAGGCCTGGGGCTCCCGCGAGGCGGCCGGGCTTCCGGCCGAAGAGAGCAACGCCCTCCCCGAGGACCTGCGCGCCAAGCTCGAGAAGGCACCCACCGCCGGCCTGTCCGCCGAGCTGCGCAAACGCGGCCTCAACAACGTGGTGATCGAGGGCGTCTACCCGCAGAGGCCGGGCACCACCATGGTCGGCACGGCCAAGACGCTGCGCTTCGTCCCGAACCGCGAGGACCTCTTCACATCCCACGGCGGCGGGTACAACACCCAGAAGCGGGTTTTCGACGCCGTGGGCCCGGGAGAAGTCATCGTGATCGAGGCCCGCGGTTCAGCCGGCTCAGGAACACTCGGCGACATCCTGGCCCTGCGCGCCCAGTTCAACGGCGCGGCCGGTGTGGTCACGGACGGCGGCGTGCGCGACTACGCGGCCGTCGAGGAGATCGGTCTGCCCGTTTTCGCGCAGACCGCTCACCCCGCCGTGCTCGGGCGCCGCCACGTCCCGTGGGATCAGGACATCGCGGTGGCCTGCGGCAACGCGACCGTTCTACCGGGCGACGTGATCGTGGGTGACGACGACGGCGTGATCGTGATCCCGCGCGACATCGCCGAGGAGGTCGTGGACGCGGCACTGGCCAAGGAACACGAGGATGCCTGGGTGGCCGAGCGCGTGGCCGAGGGCAACCCGGTCGATGGGCTGTTCCCGCCCACCGGCCAGTGGAAAGAGAAGTTCCAGCAGTGGCTGGCCGAGAACCCGGTCCCCGGTCACTGAACTGGCTGACACGGGACTGATCGAGGACAGAGGTAATCCCATGGCCACCCCGGCTGGCACGGACGCAACTCAAAAACTCGGTAAGGCCCAGTACGCCTACGAGTGGATCAAGGTGCAGATCCTGGAGCAGGCCTTCACGCCTGGATACCGCCTGGTGCTCGCGAACATTGCCCAGACACTGAGCATGTCCGTGGTGCCCGTACGGGAAGCAATCCGCCGTCTGGAGGCCGAGGGGCTGGTGACCTTCGAGCGCAACGTGGGTGCCAGGGTGTCCATGGTGGACGGTGATCAGTACCGCTACTCCATGGAGGCCCTGGGGATCCTGGAGGGCGCGGCCACCGCACAGTCGGCCGTGCACCTCACGGCGAAAGAACTCGCCGAGGCCCGCGAACTCAACGCCAAGCTCGAGGAATCGCTTGCGAACTTCGACCCGGACACCTTCACCGCCGTCAATCACCAGTTCCACCAGGTGCTGGCCTGCCGGTGCCCCAATCAACGTCTCAACGACATGATCGCCGTGGAGTGGGAACGCCTGAACCACCTGCGCACCTCCACGTTTTCGTTCGTGCCCAACCGCGCTCGCGCGTCGGTGAACGAGCACTTCCACATCCTGCATTTGATCGAGACCCACGCCCCCGCGGACGCCGTGGAGAAGGCGGTACGCGAACACCGCACCGCCACGCTGCGCAGCTATCTCAACAGCCGCGGGACCAACTGACCATCCGTCCACACCCAGCACACACATTGGGAGACCAGAAATGACTACGACCACCGACGCCAAGCCCCAGGGCCTGCCCGACTCCATCCGTCACTACATCAACGGGGAATGGGTGGACTCCATTGACGGAGACACCTTTGACGTTCTGAACCCGGTCACCAACGAGCCCTACATCAAAGCCGCCTCCGGCAAGAAAGCGGACATCGAGGCCGCCGTGGCCGCCGCCAAGACCGCGTTCGAGGAGGGCCCCTGGCCCAAGATGCTGCCCCGCGAGCGCTCCCGCGTGCTGCACAAGATCGCGGACATCGTGGAGTCCCGAGGTGACCAGTTGGCGGCCATGGAGTCCTACGACTCCGGGTTGCCCATCACCCAGGCGCTGGGTCAGGCCCGCCGCGCCGCGGAGAACTTCCGGTTCTTCGCGGATCTGATCGTGGCCCAGAGCGACGACACCTACAAGGTCCCCGGTCGCCAGGTGAACTACGTGAACCGCAAGCCCATTGGCGTGGCCGGCCTGATCACCCCGTGGAACACCCCGTTCATGCTCGAGTCCTGGAAGCTGGGCCCCGCACTGGCCACCGGCAACACCGTGGTGCTCAAGCCCGCCGAATTCACTCCGCTCTCCGCCTCGCTGTGGCCGGGTATCTTCGAGGAAGCCGGCGTTCCTGCCGGTGTGTTCAACCTGGTCAACGGCTACGGCGAAGAGGGCTACGCCGGAGACTCCCTGGTCAAGCACCCGGACGTCCCCCTGATCTCGTTCACGGGTGAGTCCCGCACCGGGCAGATCATTTTTGCCAACGCCGCTCCCTACCTCAAGGGCCTCTCGATGGAGCTGGGCGGCAAGTCTCCGGCCATTGTTTTTGACGACGCCGATCTGGACGCCGCCATCAACGCCACCGTCTTCGGTGTGTTCTCCCTCAACGGCGAGCGCTGCACCGCCGGCTCGCGCATCCTGGTCCAGCGCGGAATCTACGACGAATTCGTGGAACGCTACGCCGCCCAGGCCAAGCGCGTGAAGGTGGGTCTGCCCTCGGATCCCAAGACCGAGGTGGGCGCCCTGGTGCACCCCGAGCATTACGACAAGGTCATGTCCTACGTGGAGATCGGCAAGTCCGAGGCCCGTCTGGTCGCCGGTGGTGGCCGCCCCGAGGGTTTCGACACCGGAAACTACGTGGCGCCCACCGTGTTCGTGGACGTCAAGCCGGATGCCCGGATCTTCCAGGAGGAGATCTTCGGACCGGTCGTGGCGATCACCCCGTTCGACACGGACGAGGAAGCCCTGGAGCTCGCCAACAACACCAAGTACGGCCTGGCCGCCTACGTGTGGACCAGCGATCTCAAGCGCGCCCACAACTTCGCGCAGGACGTCGAGGCCGGCATGGTCTGGTTGAACTCCAACAACGTGCGTGATCTGCGCACCCCGTTCGGGGGCGTGAAGGCCTCCGGCCTGGGTCACGAGGGCGGCTACCGCTCCATTGACTTCTACACGGACCAGCAGGCCGTGCACATCAACCTGGGCGAGGTCCACAACCCGGTCTTCGGCAAGCAGGAAGAAGCCGCCGAGAAAATGGACGGCTGAGCACCCTCCCTCCTCCACCCATCCAGTACCACCCATCAGAAGGACACCATCATGACGAATCCCGCAGACCGGACAATGACGTCCTCGGGCTTCTACGTATCCCAGGAAGCCCCGATCTCCACCGATAACCCCATCAAGACCCCTTCGGTTCCCGCGCCGGACATCCTGCGCTGCGCGTACATGGAACTCGTGGTCACCGACCTCAAGGTCTCCCGTGACTTCTACGTGGACGTGCTCGGCCTGACCGTGACCGAAGAGGACGAGAACACCGTCTACCTGCGCTCCATCGAGGAGTTCATTCACCACAACCTGGTGCTGCGCCAGGGCCCGGTGGCCGCGGTGGCGGCATTCTCCTACCGCGTGCGCAGCCCGGAAGAGCTGGACAAGGCCGTGGCGTTCTACGAGGAGCTCGGCTGCCGCGTGGAGCGCAACAAGGACGGCTTCACCAAGGGCATCGGCGATTCGGTGCGCGTGGAGGACCCGCTGGGCTTCCCCTACGAGTTCTTCTACGACGTGGAACACGTGGAGCGCCTGGCCTGGCGGTATGACCTCTACACGCCCGGCGCCCTGGTGCGTCTCGACCACTTCAACCAGGTCACCCCGGATGTTCCCCGCGCCACCAAGTTCATGCAGGATCTGGGCTTCCGCGTGACCGAGGACATCCAGGACGAAGAGGGCACCGTTTACGCCGCGTGGATGCGCCGCAAGCCTACCGTTCACGACACCGCCATGACCGGCGGCGACGGTCCCCGCATGCACCACGTGGCGTTCGCGACCCACGAGAAGCACAACATCCTGGCGATCTGCGACAAGCTCGGTGCCCTGCGCCAGTCGGACAAGATCGAGCGCGGCCCCGGCCGCCACGGTGTCTCCAACGCGTTCTACCTGTACCTGCGCGACCCTGACGGTCACCGCGTGGAGATCTACACCCAGGACTACTACACCGGCGATCCGGACAACCCCGTGGTCACGTGGGACGTCCACGACAACCAGCGCCGCGACTGGTGGGGCACCCCCGTGGTCCCCTCCTGGTACACCGAGGCCTCCCTGGTGCTCGACCTGGACGGCAATCCCCAGGAAGTTGTCGCCCGCACGGACGAGTCCGAGATGGCAGCGACCATCGGCGCGGACGGTTTCTCCTACACCCGCGCCACTGAGGGCGAGGAGTCCATGCCCGAGTGGAAGAAGGGCGAATACAAGCTGGGCAACCAGCTCTGACCACGCACCTTTCGACACTTTCTTGACGCCGACGCCGACGCCGCCGCCGGGCCGTTCCGCACGCGGGCCGGCCCAGCGGCGTCGTCGGCGGGACAACCCGACGAACGCGAGGGAGACACCATGCTGGACCAGGAACGTATAGCCCGGATCGCAGATGATCTGGCCGCGGCCGAGCGGGATCGCACCATGATCCCGCGGCTCACGCAGCAGTATCCGGAGATGACCGTGGAGGATTCCTACGCGGTGCAAAATGAATGGCGCCGCCGCAGTGAGGAATCCGGGCGCCGCCTGGTGGGGCGCAAGATCGGGCTGACGTCCAAGGTCATGCAGCAGGCCACGGGCATCAGCGAACCCGATTACGGCGCGATTTTCGCCGACCAGGTCTACGAGAACGGCTCCGTGATCAGGCACGATCAGTACTCGAACGTGCGCATTGAGGTGGAACTGGCGTTCGTGCTCAAGGAGGAACTCACGGGTCCGAACGTGAGTATTTTCGACGTTCTGCGCGCGACCGAGTACGTGGTGCCGGCACTGGAGATCCTCAGCTCACGCATTGAGATGGAGGGCCGCACCATTGTGGACACCATCTCGGACAACGCCGCCCTGGGTGCCATGGTCTACGGCGGTAACCCGGTGGACCCCGCGGCCGTGGATCTGCGCTGGGTCTCGGCGCTGCTGTACCGCAACGAAACCATTGAGGACACCGGCGTGGCCGCCGCGGTGCTCAACCACCCGGCCAACGGTGTGGTGTGGCTGGCCAACAAACTGGCCGCGCACGGCGATTCGCTGCCCGCCGGGAGCATCATCCTGGCCGGTTCGTTCACCAAGCCCATGTGGGTCCACCCCGGGGACACCGTGCACGCTGACTACGGAAATTTGGGAGCCATCACATGTCGGTTCGAGTGAATGATTTGATCCAGTCCTTCCGCGCGGAGGACGCGGCCAACCTGCCGGGTGCGCTGCCGAGCCTCAGGGACCTTTTTCCGCTGGGTTCCGGTGATCAGCCGGTAGTAGGCATCTTCCATTCGTCCGGTGATCCCACCGCCGCCGAAATCCTGGCCGGTACCGGTTTCGACTATTTGCTCATTGACGGCGAGCACTCCCCGCTGTCGCTCGAGACCATCCAGTCGGTACTGCGCGCCATGGCCGCCTACCCCACGCTGGGGATGGTGCGGGTGCCGGCCAATGACGAGGTGATCATCAAGCAGTACCTGGACCTGGGCGTTCAGACCCTGGTGGTGCCCATGGTCGATTCGGTCGCCGAGGCTCAGGCCGCCGCGCGGGCGGTGGCCTACCCGCCGCAGGGGGTGCGCGGCGTCGGCTCCGCGTTGGCTCGCTCCGGCCGCTGGAACCGCATCCCCGACTACCTGGCGCGAGCGCGCGAGACCATCACCCTGATCGTGCAGGCTGAATCCGCGGCCTCCGTGGAGAACATCACCGAGATCGCTGCCGTCGAAGGGGTCGACGGCGTGTTCATCGGCCCGTCGGACCTGGCCGCCTCCATGGGGCTGATCGGGCAGCAAACCCACCCGGACGTGGTGGCCGCCGTCAAACACGTGATTACCGAGGTCAAGGCCGCGGGCAAGTTCGTGGGCGTCAACGCGTTCGCCCAGGACCAGGCGCGGGACTACCTGGCCGCGGGCGCGGACTTCGTGAACGTGGGCGCCGACGTCGCTCTGCTCGCCAACGGCAGCCGGGCACTGTTGGAGGCGTTCCAGAAGTAGGCATTGCTTCGGCTGGGCCCCGGCCGGGTTTGAAACGCGAGCAACCCGTGTCGCGCGTCATGCACTCACGCTTGACCCGGGTCAATGACGTGGTGGCACGCCTTGGTTCCTGTCTTGATAGTGTCGTGGGGCACTCGGGCATGAGCGCGGCGCCCCTTCGACCCGACAGCCGATGAGAGAACTTCATGACTGAAACCGAGGCCGCTACCACGGCGACAAAGACCAACGGCTCATCCTCGAGCGCGGCGGATGGCACCGCGGAACAGCCACAGAAAAACGGCCCCGTGATCCGCGCACTGAGCGTCGTGGAGGTGCTGGGCAACAAGCTGCCCGATCCGTTCTGGTTGTTCGTCATTTTGGCGGGCGCGGTGGTTGCCTTGTCCGCCGTGCTGTCGAGTGTCGGCATTACCGCGGTGAACCCCGCCGACGGTGAAGAGGTCGCAGTTCAAAACCTCCTGACTCCCGAGGGCGCGCAGCGCATGGTGGGTGAGGCGGTCGAGAACTTCGCTACGTTCCCACCGTTGGGCGTGGTCATCACCGTGCTGTTGGGCGTGGCCGTGGCCGAACGCACCGGCTTGATCAACACCGCGGTGAAACTCGTGGTCTCCCGGGTGTCCGCCGGATGGTTGACGTTCGTCCTGGCTTTGGCCGGTGTGACCGGTTCGGTCGCATCGGACGCCATTGTCGTGGTGTTGATTCCCCTGGGTGCTGCGGCATTCAAGGCCGCCGGCCGCTCCGCTGTGCTGGGCGCCGTGATCGCGTTCGTCTCGTCCTCGGCGGGTTTCAATGCCTCACTCATTGTGAACCTGACCGACCCGCTGTTGGGCGGCATCACCCAGTCCGCGGCTCAGCTGGTGGATCCCGAGTACACGGTCTCCCCGATTGCCAACTACTTCTTCTCGGCTGCCTCGGCCGTGGTGCTTGCCCTGGTGATCACATTGGTCTCCGAGCTGGTGCTCACCAACGTCTCCAAGCGCTATGAAGCGGACGAGTTGGACCAGCAGGAAGCCGCCGAGCGAGCCGCTCAGGAGGACGGCAATGGCGATCAGGCCGAAACCCTCACCGACAAGGACCTCTCCTCCACCTCTCCGCGTGAGATCCGGGGTCTGATCGCGGCCATGATCGCGCTGGCCATCGGTCTGGCGATCTACTTCACCCTGATGTTCATGCCCAACACCCCGTTCCCCGGTGAGGACGAATCGCCCCTGACATCCGTGCTCATCAGTGGTGTGGCCGTACCGATCGGGCTCCTGTTCTTCCTGTGCGGCTCCGTCTACGGTTGGGTCGCGGGCACGCTGAGCAAACCCTCGGACATCCCGCCCATGATGGCCTCGGCCATCACCCAGGTGGCCCCGTTGATCGTTCTGTTCTTCGCGGCATCGCAGTTCATCGCGTGGTTCGACTGGTCCAACATGGGCACGGTGCTCGCCATTAAGGGCTCGGAACTCCTCGGCAACGCCGGGGTGCCCACCGTGGTCCTGTTCGCCGGGTTCGTGCTCCTGGTCGCGGTGGTGAACATCCTGATCACCTCGGGCTCCGCGCAGTGGACGCTGACCGCGCCCGTGGTCGTACCCATGTTCATGTACCTGGCGATACCGCCAGAAACCACGCAGATGCTGTTCCGGATCGGCGACTCGCCCTCGAACGTGATCTCACCACTGAACCCGTTCTTCGCCATGACCCTGGGGTTCATGCAGCGCTGGTACCCCAAAGCGGGCATCGGAACGCTGATGTCTTTGACCATCCCGGTGTCCCTGGCCATGCTGGTGGTCTGGTTCCTGTTCTTCCTCGCGTGGTGGGGCCTGGGCATCCCGTTGGGTCCGGGCTCGCCCACCCGTTGATCGCGCTCCACGGCGCCCGTGCGGCGCGGTCGGGGTGGCACACCCACGAAAAAGGTTCCCTATCCCCGATTCCGGCGTTGGAATCGGGGATAGGGAACCTTAAAACTCGCCTGGACGGTTAGGGGCGCGTCAGCGATCCTCGTGGGGCGTGACGTAGCGTTCGCCCTCTTCGGTGACCCCCAGGTCGAAGTCGTGCTCTTGCTGCTGCACGCGGTCCTCGACGGCGCGCGAGTGGGTGATGGGCTCGGGCCCACCCGAGTTCTCCGGAGTGCCGTAGGACTCTGCCTCGGAGTCGTCACCGTCCCGGTCGCTACGAGCCCCGTCACTGAGTTCATGGTCGTCGCTCACGTGAAAGTCCTGACCGGCCGGGGGAAGATTGGGGAGGTTGGGGTCCTTCCGGCCGGCGGGCGGGTGAAATTTCCGCCCTGCAGCTAGGGCGGAGGAATCTACGTCGTGACCGTGCTGGGCCTCGACCTCGGCGGCGTCCACGTTGGGGAAGCCCGTCTCCTTGAGGGCCTTGGGGGTTTTTCCACGACGGCGGGCAGCGTGTTCGTCGGAATGAGCGGCCCCGGCAGCGGAGGCCCCGTGAGCGCGGCGATGGCGGAAGGATCGCTTGGGGTGGTCGGGATCGTCTTCGGACTGCTCTTGCTGATCCGTCGGATGGTCGTCGTTGCGGCTCACGGGCTGGTCGGGATCGTCGATTTGGCCGGCCGAAGCAATGGGGTCGGAATTCTCAGGTCGCTTGGACATTGCTGCCTCCTCATCAGTGGTGTCATCCATGACACTCGTTGATTTCAATCTTGGCACCGAACTGCGTAAAACGTAAGCATTCGAGCCGGACATCGCGCCGCCTGAATGCAGAGAAGGACCGGGGATCACGTATGCGATCCCCGGTCCTTTCCTCGCGCCGATCTCTCCCCGTCGGCGCGATGTCAGCCCAAGTGGTGAACGGTTCCCAAGATGTTCTGTGCCGCGAGGTGCTCCGGGTTGTTGGGGATGTCGTCGATCACCTGCTCGATCTCTGCGTCCGTCAGCGGGGGTTGGCCCTCGCCAATGATGGCGTACAGCTGGATGTCGACCACGCGCCCGTCACCCAGGGCCAACCCGGATCCTCCGGTGGTCGGATCCTGGAGGCGCCAACTGAGTCGATCGGCATTGAACGGTCCGTCCGTCCGGCCCACCACCACGTTCGCGGCGTGGCCCGGTCCTTGGGCCTGGCCGTAGACGGTGCGCGTGTGGGTCATGTGGGGCATGTCGGGCTCAGGGTCGCCCACCGGCCGGATGTCGATGCCGCCCTCAATGTGGCCGTCCCGGGTGCGGATGCTCATGGACGTGTCTGACGTGGCAATGACGTCCCAGTTCTGCGGGTAGGCGAAGAACAAACGCCCCTGATCCATCGCGGCCAATTTCAGCCCCGGAGCGTACTTGCCGTTCGTGTCCAGACCCACCTGGGGTGAGTTCTCCGGAGTCACCACGGGGTAGCCACCGGGCCCCTGGGACGGAGCCTCCGCGGTGGGTGCCGAAGGCGGCGCCGCCGGCGCGGACGTTACGGGTGGTGCGGATGTTACGGGCGGCGCGGTGGCCGGAGCGGCGGCCATTGCCCCGCATCCGGTAAGAGCGATAGCAGCGGTGAATCCGAGAGAAGTAGCCCAGAAGCGGGCTTTCATGTTGCCCATGTCACATAGTCTGGCGCCCCGTGCAAGAATTTACAATAGTAAATCTATGGTGGTTATCGAACTGTGACCCGGGGGTCAGCCGGGCAACGGGCTGGTCTCGACCGGGCGGTCCGTGTGGGCGTACTGGGACCAGCTTCCGGGGAACAGTCGGCCGCGCCCCAGCCCTGCGAACTCGGCGACCAGGAGGTTGTGGCACGCGGTCACGCCGGAGCCGCAGTAGGAAATCATGGTGTTTGCGTCCGTGACTCCGGCGCTGCGGAAATGCTCACGCAACTGCGCAATGGGCTGCAGGGTCTTGTCCTCACCCAGGTGCTCTCGGCACGGCACGTTGCGCGCCCCGGGGATGTGCCCGGAGCGGGGGTCCATGGGATCGGCGCCGTGACCGTCGAATCGAGTGCGGTCCCGGGCATCGATCACGGTGCCGCCACCGGCCGCTTCGTCAATGGTGGCCAGAGCCTCGCGGGGCCACGGCACGGGCGTGAAGTGCGCGAACTGCGGGGTCACGTAGCGGGTCTCCAAAGTCTCTGCGGGAAACGCTCCGATGCCTCCGTCCAACAGGGCGGCATTGTGGCCTGCGGTGCGTAGCATCCAGACGAGCCGGGCGGCCATCACGCCACCGGCGTCGTCGTAGGCGACCACCGTGGTGTCGTCTCCGATTCCCGCGGTGGACATGGCCGCGGCGAAATCCACGGGGGAGGGCAGCGGATGCCGCCCGGCCGCGGGGGAGGCCGGGGCGGCCAGAGCCTCAGCGACATCCACGAACACCGCGCCGGGCAGATGGCCCTGCAGGTAAGCGGCTCGAGCGCTGCGCCCGTCCAGGTACATGCGGGCATCGGCGAGCAGCACGGAATCACGATGTTCTTGCAGCCAGGCGGCGGTGACGAACGGTTCCATGAGAGTCTCCCTTCGGGCGTGTATCGCCACTCTACGACGCCGCTCGGCCCGCCGGAATGCGTTCGGGTTACCGTGTGGCATGACCAAAAAACTGCTGCAGCAACGCAAGAGCGCCCACAAATCCGCCCTGTTCACCGGGTTGGCGCTCACCGGAATGGGTGCCCTGCACCTCGTGAAGCCGGAACCGTTCGAACGGTTGATTCCCGAGCAATTGCCCGGGACCGCCCGGGACTGGGCCATTGGTTCGGGGTACGCGGAGCTTGCCACCGCCGCGCTGTTGCTCGTGCCCGCAACCCGCAAGCTGGGAGGCGTCGCGGCCACCGCCTTGTTCATCGGGGTGTGGCCGGGCAATATGAAAATGGCGTGGGACTGGCGCCACCGTCCGCTGGACAAGCAGCTCATTTCCCTCGGGCGATTGCCGCTGCAGCTCCCCATGATCGCGAGCGCGGTGAAGATCGCCAAGTACGCCTGACCGTCAGGACGTGGCGGTGGAGCGCACCCACCGTGCGTGGGCCGCGCTCGCAACCACCGTGATCCCCAGCCCCGCAACCGCGCCGATGCCGAATATGGTGCTGAACCGGGCGGCGTCGGCGAGCCCGGCGGTGACGAAAGTGCCCGCTGCCGCCCCCAGGAAGAGCGAGGTCACGAAGAAGGACACCGTGGTGGCCCGCGATTCCGGGGCGACTTCGGTGGCCCAGCCCTGCACGGACGAATGCAGGATGGCATTGGCCAGTCCGATACACACGGCCGTGATGGTGAGCGGGACCGGAGTGGCGGAGAGGGCAGAGGCCCCCAGGCCGACCACCATGAACCCGCCGCCCCAGATCATGCACTGGGTGCGCGTGAACCTGCGCGAGAGCACCCGCATGAGGGGAGCGCCGACCACCACGCCCAGTCCGTAGGTGGCACCGAGCACGCCGGCCAGGGCCACGCTCACGCCCACGCTCTGCAGCGCCGGAACCACGTAGGTCAGGATGCCCACGAGCACCACGCCCTCGGCAAAGGCAATACCGTAGACCGTCAGCGGCCATGCGGCGAAGGCGCCGCCCTTTGCCGTGGCGGCGCGCGCGGGCTTGGGTGCATGCACGTGGCGCAGCAGGATCAACAGCGCCACGCACGCCACTCCCACGATGCCGAACACCACGCGCCAACTGAGCCACGCCGCGATCGCGCCGGTGGTCAGCGTGGCCACGGCATTGCCGATCGACGAATACGCCAGCAGGTCAGACAGTGCATGCACCTTGGCGGGGCCGATCCGGGTGTCCCCGATGAGGGTGAGCAGGGTGGGATACAGCGCCCCCACGGTGAGGCCCGTGAACCCGCGGGCAATCAGCAGCGCCGCGTAACCGCCGGCCAGAACGCTGGCGATCGAGCCGACTATCACGCCGATCAGCGCGACCCGCAGCACGATGTGACGTCCCCACCGGTCACTCAACATGCCCCACAGCGGCTGCCCCAGGGCGTAGAGCAGCGAGTAGACGGTGAACAACTGCACCACCTGGTGCACGTCCAGGCCGGTGTCACTGGACATGATCAGCAACATGGGCGGGGTGCCGAACCGGTCGAAAAAGGACACGAACCCCACCGCACCCAGCGTCCACGTGGGGACGTGCTGGGCTCTGCCGGGGCTCGCGGGTGAATTCATGGTCTCCATCCTGCACCCCGATCCGGATACGCTGAAAAACATGCGCATTGTCATGGGACAGATTCTCAGCTCGCACGATCCGCAGCAGAACCTGGCGCGGGTCCAGGAGCTCGCCGCTCGCGCGGGGAAGGACAACGCGGACATCCTGGTGCTCCCCGAGGCCACGATGTTCGCCTTCGGTCGCAGCCTGAAAAACATTGCCGAGCCCGCCGACGGCCCGTGGGCCCAGTCCGTATCGGCCGCGGCCCAGGAGCACGGCGTGGCAATCGTGGCCGGCATGTTCAGCCCCGGCGACGAGGGCCGCGTGCGCAACACCGCGCTCATTGCCCTCGCCGACGGCCGCGTGCTCAGCTACGACAAGACGCACCTCTATGACGCGTTCGGTTTTAAGGAATCGGACACCGTCCAGGCCGGGGCCGCGCCCGTCACCTTCGACTTCCACGGCGTGACCGTGGGCGTGGCCACCTGCTACGACATCCGCTTCCCCGCGCTTTTCACCCGCATGGCCGCCGACGGCGCTCGGGTCGTCCTGCTCGGCGCCTCCTGGGGCGCGGGCCCCGGCAAGGTCGAACAATGGGAACTGCTGGCGCGCGCCCGAGCCCTCGACGCGACGTCGTACGTGGTGGCCGTGGGACAGGCGGACCCGGCGTCGGTCGGGCGTGAGGTCGAGGGCAATGCGCCGCTGGGCGTGGGGCACAGTCTGGTGGCCGCTCCGGACGGTTCCGTGGTGGCTTCCCTGGAGGATGCCCCCGATTACCGGGTCGTCGACCTGGACCTCGAGCTGGTTGAGAAGACTCGCGCGGCCATCCCGGTGCTGCAGAACGCCCGCGACTTCTCCTGACAAGCCCGGGGGCCGCGCGTAGGGTGGGATCAGTTGTCCCGATAAGCGCGATGATCAACGCGGCGCGAGGTTGACATAACTTTGGAGGTTTCACATGTCCCAGAAGAACAACGGTCCCGTGCGCTTTGCCGTGGTGGGTGTAGGCCAGATTTCCCAGCAGGCCTTCATCCCCGGGCTGTCCCGGATCGATGACGCCGAACTTGCGGCGCTGGTGACCTCCAGCGCGGAGAAGGCCGAGGAGCTCGGTCAGGAGTTCGGGGTGGCCACGTATTCCTACGAGGAATACCCCGCGCTGTTGTCCTCCGGCGACATCGACGCCGTCTACGTTGCCACCCCCGTCTTCCGGCACCGCGAATTCGCCGAGCCCGCACTCAAGGCCGGGCTGCACGTGTTGCTGGAGAAGCCCATGGAAGTTTCGGTGGAAGACTGCCAGGCCATTATCGACGCCGCGAACACCTCCGGGGCCACACTCATGGTCGCCTATCGGTTGCATCAGGAACCGGGCACCGTGGACATGATCGAGAAGGTCCGCGACCAGAAGGTCATCGGTAATCCCCGGTACTTCTCCTCCGTGTTTTCCCAGGACATCACGGAGGAGAACCACCGCGGTCACTCCGGCTACTGGGGTGGGCCCATCCCGGACATGGGAACATACCCCCTCAACGAGGTGCGCAACCTCTTCGACGCGGAACCCATTGCGGTGCACGCCGTGGGCGTTCGGACCCCCGGCCGGGAGTTCAACTTCGACGACACCGTGGCCGTGACCCTGCGCTTCCCGGAGGACCGCGTGGCCCAGTTCACCATTTCGTACGCCTCCGAATCCGCCGAGCGGTTCACGATTGCCGGCACCGAGGGTGAAATCACTGCTGAGCCGTGCTTCGGTTTCGGAGAGGGCGTGGGGATCAGCTACACGCTCACCAAGGACGGCAACTCGGAAAGTTTCGCCCACGACCCCGTGGAGCAGTTCGGTGGGCAGACCCAGTACTTCGTGGATTGCATCCGCAACGGTGAGCAGCCCGAGCCCTCCGGAGAGGAGGGTCTCCTGGACACCCGCGTCCACGAGGCCGTGCTGCGCTCCCTGGAGACCGGAGAAACGGTGACGCTGGAACCGTACGAGCGCGAACGCCGTCCCACTTCGGCGCAGGTCCGCACGGTGAGCCCGGCCGATGAACCCGAGGACGACGAGCTCGTGGATCAGGTTCCCCAGAACGGCTGATCAGCTGTAGCTGCCCCCGCCTCCGGAGTACAGGTTTTCCGGATCCAGTCCCGAGCACTCGGCCCACAGAACGGACACCCGCAATGGCGCAACAGTTCGAGTACGAGACCCGTCTGACCCAACCGCGCGACGAGGTTTTCGCGTGGCATCAACGCCCCGGTGCCCTGCCCCGGCTCACCCCGCCCTTCGGTGGCGGTCCGGACCAGGTCACAGAGGGCCCCACGGACGGGATCGAACCCGGCTCGCGCGTGAAATTGGGGGTGTCCGTGCCGGGCACCTTCGGCGCGGTGCATGTTCCGTGGACTGCCCGCCACGGTGACTGGGACCCGCCGCGCTACTTCACCGACCGCATGGAACGCGGGCCGTTGGGGGAGTGGGAGCACCGCCACAACTTCGAGGAGACACCGGAGGGCGGCACGCTCGTGCGTGATCAGGTCACGGTGCGCACCCTGCCTCGGGTGGCGGAGAAGGCCAGCGGGCTCAGCGACAAGCTCATGCGCGGTCAGCTGCAACGGATTTTCGCCTACCGCGAGCGTCAGCTGCGCGGTGACCTCGATTTCCACGACCAGCACCGCGGGCCCCGGCTGCGTGTTGCGGTGGGTGGGTCCTCCGGTCTGATCGGTTCGCAAGTGTGCGCCCTCCTGGAGACCGGCGGTCACGAGGTGGTGAGGCTCGAACGCGGCGGCACCACCCGTGACGGGGTCATCGGCTGGGACCCGGAGAAGGGTCTCCTGAACCCGCGAGATCTGGCGGGGATCGACGTCGTCCTTCACCTGGGCGGGTCGAGTATCGCCACGCGCTTCACGCGCAAGAACAAGGAGAAAATCCTCCACTCACGCGTGGACAGCACCGCGCTGTTGGTGCGGGCGATCGGGCAGGTGCCCGAGCAACAGCGACCCCGGGTGCTCGTGGTCGGGTCGGCCGTGGGCTATCACGGCACCGATCGCGGGGATGAGATCCTGACCGAGGAACAGCCTCCCGGTGCGGGATTCCTGGCGCATGTGTGTGCCGAGTGGGAGAAGGCGGCGCACGGCGCGGAGGTGTTCGGTGTGCGCGTGATCAATGTGCGCACCGGGCTGGTGCTGACTCCGAGCGGTGGGCTGTTGCGGCCGCAGCTGCCGCTCATGGCGGCGGGTCTGTCCGGACCGTTGGGTGGGGGTAAGCAGTGGCAGAGCTGGATCGGAATCGATGACATGGCCGGCGCGGTGGCGCACCTGGTGCTGTCCGAGGACGCATCCGGGCCCTACCACGTGGCCGCGCCCAATCCGGTGCGGCAAAAGGATTTCGCCCGCATCATCTCGGGAGTGTTGCACCGACCGGCGGTGGTGCCCACTCCGCTCGCGGGCCCGCAGGCACTGCTGGGTAAGGAGGCCACACGGGAAACCGTGGTGGCCAGTCACCGGGTGGACGTGAGCAAATTCCTGGACACGGGCTATCAGTTCCGCCACGAAGGACTGCGCGAGTGCGCGGAACACATTCTGGGGCGGGTGGACTAATCTCCCGGGGCGGGTAGCTCATCGCCTCGGGTGGGCGTCATCAATTTTTCATATCAAGAACGCATTATCGGCTATCCAACGGAGGGAAACCATGACTGACACTGACGGCAAGACTCAAGCAGTGGAGACCATCAAAGAACTGATCGAGGGCATCGACACCTGTGTGATCGCCACCCACACCCCGGACGGCGGCATTGTCACCCGCCCCATGACCGTGCAGGACAGGGACTTCGACGGGGACCTGTGGTTCATGACCTCCCGCGATTCGGACCTGGTGGAGCAGATCACCGCCGACGCCCAGGTCAATGTGACGTTCGTGGGCAAGGGAACGTGGGTCTCGCTGCGTGGCCGCGCTGAACTGGTGGAGGACCCGCAGCGCAAGGAAGAACTCGCCGACGCGTTGACCGGTGCGTTCCTGCAGGCGGACCCCAAGTCCCCGGAGGCCGCGTTGATCCTGGTCAACACCGAGGCCGGTGAGTACTGGAGCTCCGAGGGCGCCAAGACCATGTTCTCCATGATTAAGGCTCGCGTCACCGGTGAACGCCCTGACGCGGGTAAGAACGACACCGTAGAGCTGTAACTCGACGGTGCTGAGCGGGGCCCCGCGGCTACGGATTGGATGTCCGTGACCGCGGGGTTTCGTGGCATCTGGGGCGGGGATTAGCAGGGCTGAACATCTGGGGTAGAGGTTCGCAGCGAAACCAGTCCCAAAACTGCGATTCTGTGCCAAAAATGTCCACGCCGGGAGAGAGCTCGAACCTCTGCCCTGAAAGTTCTATGGAGTGACTCCGAAGACCAGCGGTACAAGGGTGTAGACGGTGGCCATAACGACTACCAGCGCGATGAGGTTCAGCCACACGCCCACCCTGACCATTTGTTTGATGCTGACCTCACCACTGCCGAAAGCTACCGCATTGGACGGGGTGGCCACGGGCAACATGAACGCGGAGCACACGGCCAGGGTGACCACGATGGTCATGAACAGCGGGTCGATTCCCACGCCGATCGCCACGGCGCCCATGATCGGGAAGAACGCCGCCGCAGTGGCGGTGTTACTGGTCAATTCGGTGAGGGCAAGTCCGATGATGGCCACTGCGCCCAGGATCAAGAACGCCGGGAGCGCTCCCAGGTTGGTGACCTGTTCGCCAATCCAAGGGGAGAAGCCGGTGGCGGTGAATGCTACGGACAGGCTCAGACCACCCCCGAACAAGAGAAGCAACCCCCACGGGATCTCCTTGGCCGAACTCCATTGCAACAGAGCGTGGCCCGGGGACGTGCGACCTGCGGGCACCAGGAAACACGCAATGGCGGCTCCGATGGCAATCTGAGTATCCGAGATGTTCGCGATGAAGGGGATCGCACCCGTCACGTGGCCGTTGTCAGCCAGAAATGGAACGGCCACCCACAGGACGATGGCCGTGAGAAAAATAGTGGCGACTCGCTTTTCCGCCTGTGACATGGTCCCGAGGGAGTGGAGTTCCCTATTGATCATGTCGGCCCCGCCCGGAATCTCCGTGAGGCTTGTGCGGAACACCAGCTTGGTGAGAACCAGCCACGTGAGCGCCAGCATCACAATTGCGAACGGAACACCGACCATCATCCACTGCCCGAAGGGGATATCGAAGTCGTGGTTGGCCGCCAGGTACGCCTTCATCAGCGCCATGGGAGGCTGACCGATCAAGGTTGCCGTGGAACCGATGGTCACACCGTAGGCCACGCCCAGCACCATGGATGCGGCAAACTTCTTGTCAACAAGCTTGGGGTCGATCTGGCGGATCAACTGCAGGACGGATACCGCAATGGGAGTCATGATGACCGCGGTTGCCGTATTGGATACCCATGCGGACAAGAACGCGGAGGCAAGCATGAGTCCAAAGACGATCTGCGCGGGCTTCGTTCCCACCACCTTGATCGTGTACAGCGCGATCCTCAAATGGAGGTTGCTCTTCTCAGTAGCCAACCCGAGAATCACGCCCCCCATCACCAAGAAGATGACCGGGTCGGCGTAGGGCGCGGCCACGTCCTTCATGGTCCCAGCGTTCACCAGCGGGAACAGGGCCAGGGGCAAGAGTGACGTGACCGGGATCGGGGCAGCTTCAGTCATCCACCACAGCGCCATCCACAGTGCGATGCCCGCGACGGCCCGCCCTTCGTAAGCCAGAGAATCCGGAAGAACAAAGGTCAGCGAAACGGCCAAAGCGGGTCCGAGAAGCAAGGGCACAATCTTCGGAGGTTTTTTCTGCACTACCTCCGGCGCTGTAGTTGAAGTAGCTGCGGCGGGCTGACTCATGGGACACCTTCGTTTCACTCGTCGTGGTGGGATATCTTGTCACCATATGGCGAGGAGTCGACGTGGGAATAAATAAGAAACTTAGCGTCGCGTTAGGGACGCTCGTGCTCCTTGTGGGTCTCAGCGCCTGCGAGAACTCCGTGGTGCAGATGAGCCCGGAGCAAACCACCAATCCGGACACCTCGGTGGAACCTTCTGAAACTTCGGCCGATGGAGTCAGGCCAAGCACCGGGGGGACCACGAAGCCCACGGCTTCTGAAGCAGACTCGGCTGCGTCCCGTGCTACAGAACCGCCGAACCGATCGCAGACGCTTTCCCCATAGAAGAATCCGAGTGCGGCGAGCCAGGCGGCAGCCATCGGGGTTCCGTGCCCTGAACCTGTAGACGGTCACGGACTCGTGGTCTTGGCCGGTGAAATTTCATGTGGGGAAGCCGCCCAACAGATGGAGAAGTATCTCGCTGCGCCCATGGGCGGAAACGGTAATGCCAACCACCATCAGATCAATGGGTATGACTGCTCGATGCCCACCTATGCCGCGTCAGTGCAACGTGGCTATTCCGCCGGGTGCGTCACCAGAGACGAGGGTCGAGCCATCGCTCTCACTCGTGGGGAGGCCGTGGAGCCGCACAAGGGTGTTCGTGTGGATGCCGTCCCGTATAAGGCGGAACGCGGGATGTACCGGTTCGCAGCCCAGACCGGGCCCGCGCAGTGCGTAGTTTTCACCTCCGAAGAGGTTATCTACGGCATGCCAACCGCGGTGCACTGTATTGGTAAATCCACGCAGGTAGACGGAGAAACCCACACGAGCGCCACGGTGACTTCCGACCATGCCCAGACACAGTGGGAGCCCTCGCAGCCCGGCGCACCACAGATTTTTGCCCGCAATGCTCCGACGCTGAGCCCGGGAGAGGTCCTAGTATTGGGCGAATTCTCCTGCACCTCTGAACGTCCGGATCAACTGGTCTGCGGCAATAACGCTCATTGGCTAGGTGTCTCAAACATCAAGGTCAACGCGGGTTAACGCCGGTATTCGCAGGGCCGACAATCGTGACCGGAATGCTGTGGGCCGTGACAACTAGGGTCGAAGTTTCCGAGCACGGCTGAACATCTGGGGTAGAGGTTCGCAGCTAAAACCGGGGGAAAACCTAAGAACCTCTGCCAATAGTGTCCGGGCCGGGGAAAAGAGCGCTAACCCGTGCCCCAGGTGCCCGGACGTGGCCGCGGGGGCCGCAGCCCGGCCCATTTAGACCAAAATCACCCGCACGGTTCGGCATGTTTCTGTATTCTTTTCACCGTGACATCTCAACTCTCCCGGCACGCGGCGTACTTCGGTGTACCCGCCTCCGCCGACGACAAGGAGTCGGACAGTCCGAAGAGGCACAGTCCTCTTCCCCGATCCGGCCTAGCCTCCAACTTGCGCTGCAGCGCAGCCCCCACCATGAGTGGGGTGGGCAGGTGCTGACAGCCTGGCTCCTCCTCCTCGTTTTCCTTCTTCTGGTTCTGGCCAACGCCCTGTTCGTGGCGGTGGAGTTCTCGTTCCTCACCGTGGATCGACAGGCAGTTCAGCGCGCAGAATCGGAAGGCGACAAGCGCGCCGTCGTCATCGAGCAAAGCCTCAAGAAGACCTCGACCAACCTCTCCGGTGCCCAGCTGGGCATCACCGTAACCAGTTTGCTGGCTGGTTTCATCACAGGCCCCAGTATTGGTGAGCTCTTGAGCAGCGGTCTCGGCTGGGCGGGGATGCCGGACGCCGTGGCTACCGGTATTGCGACCACGGCCGCCTTCATCGTGGCGACGTTCACGCAAATGGTGTTCGGCGAGCTGGTGCCCAAGAACTGGGCCATTGCCGACCCGCTGCGCGTGACCCACGTGGTGGTCTACCCGCAGAAGATCTTCATGGTCCTGTTGGGCTGGCTGGTCAAGGTCCTCAACGGATCGGCCAATGCAGTCCTGCGATTCCTGGGCTTTACTCCCACCGAAGAAGTGGCCAATGCCCGCACCGCGGTCGAACTGGTCGCGGTGGTGAACCGCTCCGGCCGCGAAGGCACCCTGGAAGCGGGCACCGCTGAATTGGTGGCGCGGTCCATTGAATTCGGTGAGCGCACCGCCGCGGACGTGATGCGCCCGCGCCCGCGCGTGAACTTCTTGGAATCCGAAGACACCGTGGAGCACATGCTGCTCACTGCGGCGGAGACCGGGCACTCTCGGTTCCCCGTCATGGGTGAATCCGTGGATGACATCGTGGGCGTGGTGCACTACACCCACGCCCTGGCCGTGCCGTTCGACGACCGCGCCGTCAAGCGGGTCGGCGAGATTGCGGCCAGCGCGGACGTGGTCTCCGAGTCCATGACCCTGGACCCCCTCATGCGCAAGCTGCGCGGCAAGGGCTTACAGCTGGCCATCGTGGTGGACGAGTACGGTGGCACGGCCGGCATTGTGACCCTGGAGGACCTCATCGAGGAAATCGTGGGCGAGATCGATGACGAGCAGGACACCCGCGTGCAGCGCTTCCGCCGCACCCGCGATGGCGGCCTGGTGGTCTCCGGTCTGCTGCGTCCCGATGAGCTCGGCGACGTGTTACGCCTGGACATGCCCGAGGGCGAGGAATCCGACACCCTCGGCGGCCTCATGGCCGAGGAGCTGGACCGGTTGCCTCAGGTGAAGGACACCCTCACCCTCGAGGCCGTGGACCACACCCACCGCGATGAGGACGATCTGCCCACCAAGGCGAACATTCACCTGGAAGTGGTCCGCATGGATCAGCACCGCGTGGACAGAATCCTTGTGCGCCGCGAGGGCGGAGACCCCGATGCTCGCGGTGGCTCGACCACTTCCACGGAATGGAAACCGCCGGTCGGCAGACCCGACCCGCTGGGCGGGGAACCGCGCCAGCCCGAAACCGCCGAGGAATTCCAGGCGGCGCAGGTCGGTCAGCAAGGAAACCCCTCGTTCCACCGCGATGAGGACGTTTCGGTTGAGGACCCCCGAGAGGAGCAACAGCGATGACCACCAGCACCGCGATCATCGTTCTCATCCTGTTGCTCGTGGGCAACGCCTTTTTCGTGGCCAGCGAGTTCGCCATGGTCTCCGCCCGCCGCGACCAGTTGGAACCCAAGGCCGCAGAAGGTTCCAAAACCGCCAAGTACGCCCTCAAGGGCATTGAAAACGTGTCGACGGCGCTCGCCGCCACCCAGCTCGGCATCACCGCGTGTTCCTTGCTGATCGGCGCCGTCGGCGAACCCGCGATCGCTCATTTGATCGAGCAACCGCTCGAGTACTTCGGCGTGCCCTCAGCTCTGCTGCACCCCATTGCCCTGGTCATCGCCTTGTTGATCGTGACCTTCCTGCACATGGTGCTGGGTGAGATGGTGCCCAAGAACATCGCGATTGCGGTACCGGGGCGTGCGGCCATGGTGCTGGGCCCCCTGCTGCACGGGTTCGTTGTGGTGTTCCGCCCGTTCATTTGGATCATGAACGAGACCGCGAACCACATGGTTCGCTGGGTCTTCCGGGTGGAGCCCAAGGACGAGGTCGCCTCGTCCTTCACCTCCGAGGACGTGCGCGGTTTCGTGGCGGAATCCGGCCGCGAGGGCTTGCTCGACACTGACGAGATCCGGCTGCTCACCGGGGCCTTGAACTTCGAGAACAAGACCGCCAAGGACGTCGCCCTGCCCCTGACCGGCATGCGCACGGTTCCCAGCGATATCACTGCCGCTGGAGTCGAGCTGATGTGTGCGGAGACCGGTTTCTCGCGGTTCCCCGTGCAGGACCAGAATGAACGTCTGATGGGCTACATCCACACCAAGGACGTGCTGGGACTTCCGGAACGAATGCGTCACGTGCCCATTCCGGCGGCCTCGATCCGTCGTTTCGCCCGGGTGGCTCCGCAGGACAAGCTGCGAAAGGTCACACGCACCATGCAGGCCGACGGCGCTCACTTCGCCCTGGTGGGCGAGGTCGCCAGGGATTCCCGCACCACGGACGAATCCGTGTACATCGTGGCCCTCGAAGACGTGTTGGAAGAACTCGTGGGCGAGGTCCGCGACGCCACCAGCAAGTCGGGCGCGGAGTAAGGGCCGCGGAGAATCAATCGAACGGTGGATGAAAGGCCCATGCCCGCCATCCCATAATGGTGTGAGACCAGTTCCGAGATCCCAGGAGACCCATGCCCAGCCAGTCAGCCGCTTCGCCGGAGCGCATGAACAGCGCCTCTCGTTCCCACGTCGACACCACCGGACACCGCCCGCCACGGGTGAGTCCTCGTGGTCTCTACCGCGTGGTGGCCACGGCCGAGATGCTCACGTGGGCTCTGCTGATTGCCGCGATGATCGGCAAGTACGCACTGGGCGCACCGGACTGGACCATGCGGATTGCCGGCAGCATTCACGGTTTCGTGTTCCTGTCCTATTGCGTTTCCACCGTGGTGGTGTGGACCGATCAGCGCTGGCCCGCGTCCAAGGGAATCTTGGGCCTGGTCCTGGCGGTCGTTCCGTTCGCCACGGTTCCGTTCGAACGTCACGTGGACCGCAAGGGCCTGCTGGCTTCGCGGTGGCGTGTGGTTCCGGCCGGTGCCGCACCGCAGAACGGTCAGGAACCCGCCCGCACCGCTGCCGAGCGGCTTCTGGCCGTGATTCTGCGCTGGCCGATTCTTTCGGCTCTCGTGTTGGTGGTGTTGGTTGCCCTGCTGTTCACGGTTCTGCTGAACGCCGGGCCGCCCACCGAGTGGCTCAACTAAGGCCCGCCCGCCAGGGCCGCTGAGCGGTGGACCCGGTTCATATCCGCGTGAACCATGGTTGCCGGGGCTCATACCCGAGCACGACGACCCCGCGGTGAAAGCTCGCTACCCTCATGTCAATGGCACTCCACGTACGGTTCGCGCGCTGGGCACAAGAGCACCCTCACCTCAGCAACGCTCTGATGATGAGCGGCGGAATCTTCGTCTCGCTGTCCTTTCTCACGGCAGGGGCGTTGGACGGCGGCCGGAGCCTGTGGTGCGCCGTGGTGGTTGCCCTGCCGTTGTTGTTTCGACGAGCGGCCCCGGTGGCCACGGCGTTCGCGGTGGGAGGGTTGGCGCTCTTCGTCCTGGTGGTATTCAACGTCGCGACCATCGGGCTGTGCATGTGGGCCGTGCCCTGTCTGATGTACACCGTGGCGGTGCGGGCATCCAGGAAGAAGCGTCGCGCGGTGCTCCTCGCCGCGCTGCTGGGTTGCGCGGTCTTCGGCGCACTGTGTTATCGCTGGTTCTTCGCGTTTTACGGCCGGCCCACCCTGTTGGAGTGGGCGCCGGCGGCGGTGATGTTCACCGTGGTCAGCGCATTGGTCGTGATCGTGGCGTTCCTCGCGGGTGATCTCGCGCGGACGCGCCGGCTGCGGCGTGAACAGCTTGAGGATCGGGCCCGTCGCCTCGAAGTGGAGCGCGAACAGGAAGTGCGCCTTGCCGCCCAGGACGAGCGCACGCGCATTGCCCGGGAAATGCATGACGTGGTGGCGCATTCGCTGTCCGTGGTGATTGCCCAGGCGGACGGCGCGAGGTACGCGGCGGCGTCGAACCCGGAGGTGGCCGCCCAGACCCTGGAGACCATTTCAGAAACCGCACGCGGGTCGCTGACGGAGATGCGCAAACTGCTGGGAGTGTTGCGCACGGGCAGTGGAACGGAGACCAAACCGGTACCGCAGCTCGGTGACATTCCCGAGCTCGTGCGCTCGGTGCAAGCGGCCGGATTGCCCGTGCAGTTCCATGAATCGGGTACTCCCGCCCTGAGCACCGGCGCTCAGTTGAGCCTGTACCGGGTGGTGCAGGAGGGCCTCACCAATGTGTTGAAGCACGCGTGGCAGGCCAGCTCGGTACGGGTGAGCATCGAGCATCGACGCGATTTCTCGTGGGTGGAGGTCGTCAACGACGGCGCGGGGGCCAATGATCCACCCCGGGCTCCGGGTGCGGGCCACGGGCTCCAGGGGTTGCGCGAGCGCGTGGCTCTGTACGGTGGTGAGATGACGGCGGGACCGCATGTCACCCGCGCGGACGTTTTTGTCGTTCAGGCCACCATTCCTTCGGAGGGCGCGTGAGTTCCATTCCCCCAGAGTCCGCCGCCGTGTCGCGGGTGCTCATTGTCGACGACCAGCCGCTCGTGCGCGGCGGTTTCCGTATGCTCGTGAACTCCCAACCGGATCTCGCGGTGATCGGCGAGGCCGGTGACGGTCGGGAAGCCGTGGATTTGGTGGCCGGGGCCGTGGACACGGAACGCATTCCGGACGTGGTGCTCATGGACGTGCGCATGCCACAACTCAACGGCATCGAGGCCACGCGGGCCATCCTGGCAGCTCGTCCGCAGATCAAAGTCATTGTGCTCACCACGTTCGACCTGGACGAATATGCCTTGGACGGCATCCGCGCCGGGGCCAGTGGGTTCCTCCTCAAGGACGCCCGCCCCGAGGAACTGCTCGAAGCCATCCGCACGGTCGCCCGCGGGGACGCCGTGATCGCGCCCTCCACCACTCGCCGGCTGCTCGACCACCTCATTGCCCATTCCCCCAACGACGCCGCTCCCGCGGGTGCCGGGCCGGCGTCGCATTGGGAGGTGCCCGGGAACACGACGATCCCCGGGCAGGTGCCCGCGGCGGCGTCGAACCCGTGGAAGAGCCCCCGGCTTGCAGCGCTGACGGCGCGCGAGCGAGAGGTGTTCGAACTGGTGGGCCGGGGGCTGTCCAACGGCGAGATCATGTCCGAGCTGTACCTGTCCGAACCCACGGTCAAGACGCACGTGTCCCACATCCTGGCCAAACTGGGTGCTCGCGACCGAGTGCAGGCCGTGGTGATCGCCTACGAAAGCGGCGTGGTGACGGCCTGACGGTGTGCACAGCGCAATGCCCCGCGCATCAAGGAAGCGCGGGGCATTGCGCTGCTGCGGGTCTAGTGCTCGTAGGTGTGCAGGTCGATGTTCTTGGATTCCTTGGTCAGCAGGATGGCGATGCCGCTGACAGCCGTGAGGATTCCCAGGTAAAGCAGTACGCGACTGATTTGACCCTCGGCGCCGTACAGGGTGGCCAGAATCGTGGGTGTGAATCCTGCACCCAGCAGGGTGGCCATCTGGTATCCGACCGAAGCGCCGGTGTAGCGGGCCGTGGTGCCGAACTGTTCGGAGATGAACGCGGCCAGCGGGCCGTAAATGGTGCTGTGACAGGTCAGACCCACCATGAACGCCAGGAAGATCAACAAAATGTTGCCAGAGGCGAGCCAGTTGAAGATGGGGGACAACAGGGCGATGAAGGCGACCATGCCGACCAGCATGACCGGACGACGGCCGAAACGGTCCGACACCTTACCCATGACGACTACCACGGCCACGGACAGCAGGGAGGCGGTGGCGAAAGCGTAGAGAACGGGCTGACGCTCGGTGCCGTGGGCCACCGCGTAGGTTACGGCGAACGATGCCATGACCACCTGCAGGGCAAAACCGGCGGCACCGCCGAACATCACCAACAACAGGTTCTTGGGGCGGCGGATGACGCTCCAGATGGGCAGCGAAGCCCTCTTGGGTGAGTTCTCGTCCGCCGCAACGGCGGCGGCAAAGATGGGGCTCTCGGAAATCTTGGTACGGATCACCAGCCCCACGATCAGCAGGACGGCCGAGAGCGAGAACGGGACGCGCCAGCCCCACGAGAGGAACTGGTCCTCGGGTAGGGAGGCGAAAAGCCCCATGACAAAGGTTCCCAGCGCGGAACCGGTCGGTGCGCCGGCGTTCACGAAGGAGGCGGCGAACCCACGCTTTTTCGGTTCGGCGTGTTCCAGGGCCATGAGCGCGGCACCGCCCCACTCACCGCCGATGGCAATGCCTTGCATAAGGCGCAACGTCACCAGGATGATGGCACCCCATGAGCCGATGACGGCGCCGGAGGGGATCAGACCGATCAACGTGGAGGCCACGCCCATGATCAGCATGGACAGGATCAGCATCCTCTTGCGACCCAGGCGGTCACCGAAGTGACCAAAAATGACGCCGCCGAGAGGCCGGGCGATATAACCGGCCGCAAACGTTCCGTAGGACGCAATGGTGGCGGCCAGAGGATCCAGGTCGGCGAAGAACACGTGCGGAAAGACCAGCGCGGCGGCGGTGGCGTACAGCAGGAAGTCGTAGAACTCGATGGTGCTGCCCAAGTAGCTGGACACGACCACGCGCCGGGCTTCCTTGCGTTGTTCCTGCACACTCAACTGATTCAACTGAGGGGTGGCAGTTGCGGACATTGGTGCTCCTAGATCGCGGCGAATGCGCCAAGGCAACGGGAAGTGGAAGAAGGTTTATGGATCGAGCGTCAAGAGACGCAATTTGTGGTGCGCATCACATTAGACAAGAATCGTCCGTTAAGTCAATCAATTGTCAAAAGTCAGAGAGCGGATATGCTGGATTCCGCGCGAACCGGGGCGTTCAGCTGTCCTTGGTTGTGCCCACGCCCATCGCCAGAAGGACCTCATGAGCACCCACACCATCCCTCCGGATCTTCCGGAGTACGAGGGTCCCACGGCGCAGACCGCCATCATGGCGCTGTTCGGCATCTACATAGAAGTCGAGGAATTGCGCTTGTCGACCAAGGGGATCATTGGGGCCCTGGAACCGCTGGGTGTGTCTGAGGACGCGACCCGGATAACGTTGGCCCGCATGTCCAAGAAGGGGTTCCTGGCCAAGCAGCGGCGTGGTCGGGAAACCTTTTACACCATTGGCCCCGGAGGCATGCCCGTTCTCCGGGAGGGTTACTCGCGCGTGCACGGCCCGGACGTGCTCATGAAGGACTGGGACGGCCAGTGGACGCACGTGTTCTACTCGATCCCGGAAAAAGCCCGGAATCTCCGTAGGCAACTGCAATCCGCGCTGGAGTGGGGCGGCTTCGGGCGGCTGCAGAGCGGGGTGTGGGTGGCGCCAGGGGTGCAGGACGTGGCCGGTCTGGTGGGGCGCATTGAGGGCAGCGAGCACGTCCGCGCGTTCGTCGGCGTCCCGGCCGGTTCCACGACGCAGAATCAGATCCTGCAGGAGGCCTTTGACCTAGCAGAAATCTCGCGCGGCTATGAAGAATTCATCGGCCGCTGGGGCCCGTTCGCGGCGGAGCGTGAAGCCTCACTGCACCGCCGGTTGTTGCTGAACACGGAGTGGCTGGAAATCATCAGACGAACCCCGATGCTCCCCGCGGCGCTCGTGCCGGGGGACTGGCCGGCCCGTACCGCCCAGGATGTTTTCATCGCCGTGGACAGGGCAACGGCCGTGGACATCAAATCCGTGGTCTCCTGACCTCATTCCCCCGGATGGCTCCGCCGCGGAGCCTCACACTCCGGGATGAGACCGTGGCCTGCGGGTTCGGTACTCGCGCCCGATGTGCGTGTGTCCCGTCTCGGACAGAGTTGAAGCATGAACTCGACGCGTACCGAAACACAGAAATCGCAGGGTCTGCCGTGGGGACAGCAAACGCAGCGGCGCACCCCATCCCGACACCATGGATCAATGGCCGTGGTTGCGGCCAACGTCTCCCGCACCTACGGAACCGGTGAAGCATCGGTCACAGCACTGAACCGCGTGAACCTGGAGATTGCCGAGGGCACCCTGGTTGCCGTGATGGGGCCCTCCGGGTCGGGGAAGTCCACCCTGGTGCACTGCCTGGCGGGCTTGGACGTTCCGGACAAGGATCCCAGCACGCGCATCGTGGTGGGTGGCCAGGACATCACCGGTCTCTCGGACGACCAGCTCACCCGCTTCCGCCGCGACCACGTGGGCTTCGTGTTCCAGGCGTTCAACCTGGTCCCAACCCTGAGCGCGCGGCAGAACATCGAACTTCCCCTCTCGCTTGCGGGCAAGAAGGTGGATTCCCAACGTCTCGAGGCGCTCGCGGACACCCTGGGTATCCGCTCCCGGTTGGATCACCGTCCGGACGAGATGTCCGGAGGCCAGCAGCAGCGCGTGGCCATTGCTCGCGCCCTGCTTCCCGAGCCGTCCGTGATCATCGCGGACGAACCGACCGGCGCCCTCGACAGCACCACCTCCCAAGAGGTCCTCGGCATGCTGCGCCGCAGCGTGGACGAGTTCAACCAGACCGTGGTGATCGTGACGCACGACCCCCGGGTGGCTCAGGCCGCGGATCGCGTCATTCGAGTCATGGACGGGCGGATCCAGCCCGACGACGCCCCGGCGGGTGATCGCTGATGCGCACCGTAGTCCTGTCCAGACTCCGCCTGCAATGGACGCGCTATCTCATGGTCCTGGCCGTGGTGGCCGTGTCCTCCGGCTTCATGACGGCGGCCCTCGGCCTGTCGAGCACCCTGACGGCGAGCATGACCAACGACCTGGTCGCGCAATACAAGAATGCGGACGCCGTGGTGACCTCCCAGGCGGACGACGCCTTCAGCTTCAGCGCCACCCCTCAACAGGTCGAGGAGCTTTCCCGCGTGACCGGTGTGGAGTCCGTGTGGGCCCAGTACACGACCGGGGCCATCCCCGGTTCGAACGCGGTCTCTTCGGACGGCTCGGCCACCGTGACATCCAATCTGCCCGACGATCCCGCCTTGTTCCCCGCGCAGATCACGCAGGGGGAATACCCCAGCGGCGACGACCAAGCGTTGCTGGACGAGTCCCTTGCCGAGAAGCTCGAGGTGGGCGTAGGGGACACCGTGTCACTTCAGGACATGAGTGGTGCGCTCGCCGGCGAGGGCGAGGCGACCGAGCAAGGCGCAGGGGCGCCGTCGGCGGCCAAGGAATTCACCGTGTCCGGTCTGACCGAAACCTCGGCCACCGGTGCGTTCGCAAGCGTGTGGCTCAGCAACGGTGCCTTGACGCGGTTGTCTCCCGATCAGATCTCGGGGGGCAGCCCGCTGCAGGCCATTCAGCTCGCGTTGGACGGTTCGGTCAGCGATGCTCGACTCCAGGAACTGACGACCACCGCGGGACAGATCCTGGCCGGCGGCCAGGGGCAGCAGCCCGAGTTGCGCGTGGTGACTCCCGAGCAGCTGACCGAGGAAATGCTCGATCAGCTGGCCGCAGGCTCCAACATCCTGACCGTGTTCCTGCTGGCCTTTGCGGGGCTGTCCATCCTGGTGGCGCTGCTGGTTGTGACGAACACGCTGTCGGTGCTGACCGCCCAGCGGGCCCGTGAACTCGCCCTGCTGCGCTGCGTGGGCGCCACGAGCAAGCAAGTGCGTCGCTCGGTGCTGACCGAAGGCCTTGTCCTGGGCATCGTGGGTGCGTCTATCGGAGTGGCCGTGGTGTGGGCCCTGGCGGTGGCGCTGCAGGCCTCCGGAATCATTAGTGCACTGACCGTGACGGTGGCCCCGCGTGACCTGCTGGTCGGGTTCCTCACCGGCATCGTGCTCACGATGGTCGCCTCCCTGGGGCCGGCTCGCCGCGCCCACGGGGCTTCGCCCCTGGACGGGTTGCGGGGGTCTCGCGCCGCCGACGGCGTTCCTCGCGTTCGCATTGTCCTGGGTGCCTTGATTCTCGTGGCCGGCGCCGGAACCCTGGTGTTCGGTGCGTCGGAGCGCAATCCGATCCTGGGGATCGTAGGCGGTCTGGCGAGCTTCCTGGGAGTGGTCATGACGTCCCGGTTGTACCTGCCACCGCTCGTCCAGGGCTTGGGCCGCCTCTTGCCCGGGGGCCAGCCCTCACGGCTGGCGGCCGTGAACGCTGCCCGCTACCCGGCGCGTACGGCCACAACCGCCACGGCGTTGTTGATCGGCGTGCTGTTGGTGGCAACGGTGCTCACCGGCCAGCACGTGGCCCGGGTCAACCTCCTCAACGAATTGGACCAGAACCGTCCCGTGGACATCTCCGTTCCGGCCAGCGCGGGACAGGTGAGCCTCGAACAGGTGCAGCAAATTTCCGAGCTCAACGGGGTGCTGGGCGTCAAGACCACGGACCCGGCCGACGCTGACGGGGCGATCGCCCAGATCGATGCCGCCCAGTCCCTCAACAACTCCTCCGCGGCCGAGCTGCAGGAAAAGGTCGCGGAGATCCTGAACCTGACAGCGGGTGAGCTCCAGGGAGCGCTTATGGAGAAAGCAAGTTACGTGTCCATCCTGGACGTCATGCTCACGGTCACCCTGGGACTGCTGGCCGCGGCCGTGGTGGTGTCCGTACTGGGCATTGCCTCGACCATGTCCCTGTCCGTGCTCGAGCGGGTTCGCGAGAACTCCCTGTTGCGGGCGTTGGGCCTGACCCGACGGCAGTTGGGCGCCATGATTCGGCGCGAGGCGCTGGTCATTTCACTGGTGGCCACGATCGTGGGCCTGGTGGTTGGTTGGGCTTTTGGCACGCTGGGCGTGATGTCCCTGGTGACCGAGGGGATGACCGTGGAGCCCACGGTTCCGTGGGCCGGTTTCCTCGCGATCATTGTGGCCGCGGTGGTGGTGGCGGTGCTCGCCTCGGCCGCCCCGGTGCGTCGGGCCACGCGGGTGTCCCCGGTGGAGGGCATGGCGCGGGTGGATTAGCCGTTCCTGCCGCCTCGGTTCGTCCGCCGCCGCCGGCCGACCCGGCTCGCCTCTGCCGGGGCATCCTCGGTGGAAACCGGTGGTGACCCGCGGCGAAGAACAAGGGCCCGTGATCCGACCGACCATCGGATCACGGGCCCCGCCCCAAGATCTGGGGTGATAGCGGCGGTGCGTGTGTAGCGCATCGCCGCCTGCACCCTACCCCTGAATCTGAATGATTTGGAAGGCCGCCCCCTGGGGGTCTTGGACAGTTGCCATGCGCCCGAAAGGTGACTCTTGGGGGCCGTCCAGCACGGTGCCACCGAGCTCCTTGAACTTTTCCAGGGACTCGTCCGTGTTGTTCACGCCGATGTACAGGCGCCAGTAGGACGGCGTGTCACCCCACGCGGAGGTATCGCGCAAACCGGCAGTGGCGGCGCGGTCCCGACCGTTGGTGATATGCCGGAACTCGCCATTGTCCTCGCCACCCATGGCGTGTATGTCCCAGCCGAGGGCCACCCGATAGAAGGGCAGGGCGGCGTCGAAATCCTTGACCATCACCTCGAACCACACGGGCGAGCCGTGGTTGCCGGTGAATTCGAAACCGGCGAACTGATTGGGCTGCCACAGACCGAATGCGGCACCGGCGGGGTCTCCGGCAATGGCCATGGAGCCCAGTTCGCCCACGGCCATGGCGGGGTAGTAGATCGTGCCGCCCTGCTCGGTGACCTTGGTGAGGGTTGCCTCGATGTCATCCGAGTGCAGATACACGGTCCAGGCGGTGGGGTTCTGGGGTTCCTCGGTGGGGCCTTCCGAGCCCATCAGGCTGCTCATGGCACCGCCCACCGGGGCGCCGTTGTTCGTGATCATGTTGCAGTGACCGAAGTCCTCGCCCTGGTCCGCGAAGTCCCAACCGAACAGGTCGCCGTAGAAGGTTGCGGCGCCGTCGATGTCGTGGGTTCCCAGGTTCATCCACGCGAGTGAACCAGCGGGTTGAGTGCTCATGCCGTACTTCTTTCACGTGGGGCGCTCGGCACGCCCGTGCACTATACGTGCACTATAAAAGCCTAGGGCCACGTGACAGTTGTCACCAGGGCAATGGGTAGCTTCCGGGCAAGCTGACGTCCATAGGAGCATCCGTCGACGACGCCGCCCTGGCCACTCAGTCGGTTCGTCAGGCATGCGGTCAGGCAGTTACACGGTCCGGCGAGGGTCCACTTAGATGGCCATGTACCTAAGCGGTCAACCGGTCCAGCGCGGCCATGAGGTGCTCAAGAGTTTCCTGCTTCTCCTCCGGACTTTCGGGCAGTAAGCCCATGGAGGCTTGCTGGTAGAGCCCGTCGCCCATGCACACCACGGCGGTGGCAACCACGGGGTCACCCACGTCCTCGAGCACCGCGGTCAACCAGTTCTTCTCGATGCGCGCGTAGGCGGCGCGAGCGGCGTCGTCGCCGGCCTGGATGAGGCGGGAGGCGACGACCAGGGCGCGGTCCAACTTACTGTCTTCGTAGAGCGAGGTCGCGAGGAACTCGCGCGCGGCACCACGGGGTGAGGCGGTCAATCGCTCGAGGTCCTCGGCCGCAAGGGACTCGAGATCGACCAGCATGGCGCCCACCAGGGCCTGCCGGTGCGGGAAGTGGTAGAG
Organism: Kocuria sp. cx-455; assembly: GCF_014698015.1. GTDB lineage: Bacteria > Actinomycetota > Actinomycetes > Actinomycetales > Micrococcaceae > Kocuria. The sequence goes on along the minus strand of NZ_JACXBS010000006.1, from coordinate 100,104 downwards.
CAGGCCACCCTTGGAGACACCGGCGGCCGCGGCGACGGCGTCGAGCGTTGCGGCGCGCTCGCCGTCCGTGAGGACGATGTGCTCGAAGGCCTCGAGTAGCTTGTCCCGAGCCAGTGGTTTGCGGGGCATGTGAGCAAAACCTCTCCCAAACGGATCCGGGGAATATTGCCCCGCGTTCGTCGTTAACTGTACCGTCTAGTCGGTATAGTAATTAATTGGCCCGTTCCACAACGGCCCCGCCCGCGCAGTACGACGAAGTGCTTTTCGCGAATCCACGCCGAACAGCCGGCAACAGAGAACCGAGGAGGTCTTCATCGTGTCCACCGTGATCGATCAGCGGCAGAAAGCTGGTGCCCGGGAGTGGGGCGCCCTGGCCGTCCTCATGTTGCCGGTGCTCCTGGTGTCCGTGAACAACACGGCTCTCAGTTTTGCGCTGCCCGCCATTTCCCGGGCGCTGCACCCCACGGCGTCGCAGCTGTTGTGGATCGTGGACGTGTATCCGCTGATCCTGGCCGCCCTGCTGATTCCCATGGGCAGCCTGGGGGACCGGATCGGTCGGCGCAAAATTCTCATGATCGGGTCCACGGGTTTCGGTGTCATCTCTGCCTTGGCCGCTTTCGCGCCCACTGCCGGGTGGTTGGTGGCCGCTCGCGTAGGGATCGCCGTGTTCGGCTCCATGTTGTTGCCGGCCACGCTGTCCTTGATGCGCACCGTATTCCGGGATGATCACCAGCGACGCCTGGCCATTGCCATCTGGACCGCCGGCTTCAGCGCCGGCGCCGCACTGGGGCCGATTGCCGGTGGCTTCCTGCTCAACCACTTCTGGTGGGGCTCGGTGTTCTTGCTGGCCATCCCGGTTCTCGTGGGGTTCTTGATCGCGGGACCGTTGCTCCTGCCGGAGTCGCGGGATCCCCATCCCGGACCCGTGGATCCGCTGTCGATTGTGCTGGCCGTCCTGGCCATGGCACCGGTCGTTTACGCCATCAAATCCCTGGCCACCGGTGGTTCCGTGCTGCAGGGGCTGTTGATCATGGCGTTCGGCGTGCTGAACGGAGTGCTGTTCGCCCACCGTCAGGTGGCCAAGAACTACCCGATGCTGGACCTGCGCTTCTTCCGCAGCTCACGTTTCTCCGGTGGTCTCACGGTCAACGTGACGGCCAGCATCGCGATGTTCGGTTTCCTCTTCTTCCTGACCCAGCACCTGCAGCTGGTGGGTGGTAAGGACCCCATGACCGCGGGTCTGCTGATGGTCCCCGGTCTGCTGCTGGCCATCGTGACGGGCATGGCAGCCGCCAAGGTGGCCGTGACGTTCGGTGTGCGCATGGCAATTGTCACGGGTCTGTTGCTGATTGCCGGAGGGTTCATGATCGTGGCCTTCACCGATCAACAGAGCTCCGCGCTTCCGGTGCTGGTGGGCTTTGCGGCCATGAGCGCAGGCGGAGGTCTCGCCACCACGCTGTCCACCGACCTGGTGGTGTCCTCGGTGCCCGAAGCCAAGGCGGGTGCGGCATCGGCCGTGTCCGAAACCGGGTACGAAGTGGGCGCGGTCCTGGGTACTGCCGTGCTCGGTGGCCTGACCACCGCGTTCTACCAGTCCCACTTGGATCTTCCCCAGGCGCTGAACCCGGAACAAGCAGACATCGCTCAGCAAACCCTGGGCGGTGCCGTTGAGGTGGCTCAGAGCGGCCCGTGGGCCGGAAGTGTCATAGAAACCGCAACCGCGGCCTTCTCCTATGGCATGCAGGGGAGCAGCCTGGTGGGAGGCCTCGCCGTAGTGGTGGTGGCCGCCGTGGTCTTCCGTGTGCTGCGGGCAGATCGCAAGGTTCGTTTCCACGATCCCCTGCCCACGGATCGCATCGAGCTCGACTGAGGCCGAGCCGGGGCGCTGAGCCTTTGGCGGCCGGTGCGGCACGGAGACCCCGGCTGGTGCGTCCCCGGTGCGCGGCCCCCTTTCGAGCCCAGCGGCGTCGTCGTAAAGTGACCAGCGGAGACGTCGAGCGAAAGGCAGTCAAGCATGAGCGCGAAAGACCTATTGGTGGACGCGGCGCAACGGCCCGCGCAGGTGGCCGGTGACGTCTTGGAGGGAATCTCGGGAGACACGCTCCATTGCATGCCCGGGGACACGCAGAACTCGATTGCGTGGTTGATCTGGCACTCGGCCCGACAGCAGGACGCGCAGATAGCGAACCTCTCGCAAAAGCAACAGGTGTGGGCCGCGCAGGGCTGGGACGAGAAATTTGACCTGGATCGGGGCCCGGACGACTTCGGTTTCGGGGACGGCCCGGAGGACGTCGCGCGCGTTCGCGTTACCGACCCGGACCTGCTGCGGGACTACCTGAATGCTGTCACCTCGGCAACGGTCGACTATCTGGGTACCCTGAGAGACTCCGATCTGGACCAAGTCATTGATGATTCGTGGGATCCTCCCGTGACACGCGGGGTGCGGATCGTGTCCACGATCGACGACGCCGCACAGCACCTCGGGCAGGCGGCGTACGTTCGCGGGCTGGTGCAGGACTCGTGGCGCGGTAAGTACTGAGTTTCGTAAAATCGGGCCGTTAGGTGGGTGAGGCGACACTGTTTATCAACCCTGGATTCACTTACGATTGCTTTACTAATCATCGAGATCGCGGGCAAACGATGTCGATGTCAAGCTCCGGGGAGATTACAACTGATGATGGCTCGTTCACGTGTTCGTCCCACGGCGGCTCGACGCCCGTCCATGGCGTTGATCGCCTTTGCGTCGTTCTCCGCCCTGGTGGTGGTCAGCGTTGCTTTGAGCAATGGCTCAGCCCCAGCGCCGTGGGAATCCGCATACGCCAGCGAGGCGTCGGAAAGTCAGCAGAGCCGCGGCACGTTCGAACAGGTCACCGCCCACGATCAGGGTGAATCCCGCCCCTCACTGTTCGCCGCGGTGCCGGACGACGCCCTGATTCCGGACGTTCAAGACACCCCCCAGGACGACCTGGCCAGCCAGGTTCGTAATGTGTCGGATCGCGGGACCGAGTCGGGGCCGTCCTCGGTGGCCCCGGCCAAGCGTGCCCCCGCCACGTTTGAGGGTGAGCTGCCCTTCAACACGATCATCGCCCCTGCCCAGCCCCCCACGGTTCTGGACGGCGGTCAGTTCGGGTGGCGTACCGCCCCGGACACCGGGGACCGAGAATTCCACAACGGCACGGACATCTCCACCTCTGAGGGCACCCCGGTTGTCGCTGCCCTGGAAGGCACCGTTACCGCGGTGTTCTGGGACGAATGGGGCGGCAACCGCGTGGAGGTCTCCCACGCGGACGGTGTGAAGACAACCTACAACCACCTCAAGGACGTCATGGTGCAGGTGGGTGACCCGTTGAAGGCTTCCGAGCAGCTGGGCACCATCGGTCAGACCGGCCTGCGCGTGACCGGTCCACACCTTCACTTCGAGACGTGGGTGCAGGGCAAAGCCGTGGACGCCCAGTCCTTCGATTGGGAGACCGGCGAGGGCATCATCCCCGCTTCCCGCCCCAAGTACTCCCTGGAGGACCAGGCGCGGACCGATCAGGCCACCACCGACAACGGTTCCGTACCCGGAACGGACAACGGCCCCGTGTCCGAGGTCCCCGTAAAGGAGCAGGACCGCATCATTGCGCTGAGCCAGGAATCGGCCCCGGCGGACAACGTTGCTGCCGGATCGCCTGACGAGGGCGCTGGCTCCGGTTCCAAGGGTGATTCGGGTTCCGGCGACGGCGCTGGTGCTGCCCCCGAGCCGAGCGCGGCCAAGGCACAACCGAGTCGGTCTCAGAAACCGAAGACCTCACCCAGTCCATCTCGTCCCGCTCAGCCCAGCCCGTCCCGCAGCTCCTCCGGCTCCGACGACGACGCCGAGGGTCGCGTGAACGCGGGCGGCCCGTCTGACGAAGCACCCAATGCCACTCCGTCCCGCCCGAGTGGCGGTACGTCGCAGGGAAGCGGTTCCGGTGCGCCGTCGAACACGTCCGAGAAGGACACCGGCACGAAGGCCAAGGCGACCAAGAAGCCGACGCCGAGTAAGCCCGCCGCCGCCCCCGAGCCCACCAAATCCGCATCAACGGGCGGCCCGGTCGAGCCCGCTCCCGCGAACACTGGCAAACCGACGCCGCAACCGACTCCTAGCGAGACCGGCACGTCGAATCCCCAGCCGACAGTTGGCGAGACCGACAAGCCCAAGCCCGCGCCTACCAATACAAAGAAGCCGGCGCCGGTCGAAACCGCTGAGCCGGCAGATAAGCCAAAGGCCCCGCAGCCCGAGACGACCAAGGCTCCGCAGCCAGAAACCACTAAGCCAGCGGATTCATCGAAGGCCCCGAAGCCGGAGACTACTAAGCCAGCCGTTCCCGGTACGCCGGCCGAACCGGGCACCCCGACCGGGGCGCCCAAGCCCGAAACTCCGTCCAAGACCGACAAGCCCGCGAAGCCCACGGTCAACCCCTACACCGCGGACATCACCACGCTGACCACGCTGGAGCAGCTACAGCAGCGCACGCAGGTGCTGGTGAATCAGCAGCTGAAGCTGACTCCGGAGCAGCAGTTCGGCCCGCGTTCGCAGTTGAACGTTCAGCTGCCGTTGTTGTCTCAGCAATTGGTCGCCGCCAAGCTGGATCAGCAAGACCCGAAGTTCACGGCCCAGCTGGCGGCTACGCAGACTGCTGTCGAGAAGGCAGCAGCCGCTCCGAAGAAAAAGAAGCTCACGGACGCGGCCACCGCGGAACTCACCAAGCTGCAGACAATGCTCGCCAAGGTTCCCGCCTATGTGGACCCCGCGGCAGCCCCAGCGGGCTGACCCCCACTCTGGACTTAAGGTTCCCTATTCCCCTTTCGGACCCAAAAATTGGGAATAGGGAACCTTAAATCTTTGCGGAAGGCGTTCCCAGCTTCCCGGCCAAGAAGTCGAGCCATGTTCGAAGCCGCGCAGGGTCCCAAAGATCGCGCCACACGAGAACGTGCACGTCCCAGCCGGACTCCCGCAGGAGTTGGATCCGGTAATTTTCGTCCTCGTAGTGGGACCGCTTCTTGTAGTGAACTTCCCCGTTGTATTCGATCGCGGTCATTGCATCGGGCCAGGCCAGATCGATGTAGAAATGTCTGCCTCGCGGTGTCACGTGGTAATTGGTCCTGGGTGGAGGGCAACCGTGGCGTAGCGCGATGAGCCGGGTCAACGTCTCATTGGGCGACCACACCTGGTCATATGCGGCGCTGAGAGCGGCACGCACACGTCGGACGGACGGCGAATTGGGCGGGAACAGATTGAGGGCGTCGTCGATCACATCGGCGGTGAACTCTTGCAGCGGGATTTTTTCATCGACCACGATTCTGCGTGACAGCAAAGCGTCAATGCACGCAATGAGTCGCCACATCGACAGATAGGGCGCCGCCACAACCAGAGCCTCTACCGGGTGCGCGACAAAGCATCCCCACGGGCCGTAATACCGGTTGAGACCACGGGACTTGGTTATCCGAAGCTGACCGGCGAAAGTCCGAATGCGGGTTCCATGCCACGACAAATGAGGAATCAACCTGGCTGTCTCAAACTCCAGCCCCCTCTCGGCCGCCCGGTGGCCCAGCAGTGGATTGACCCAACTCTGTGTTTCCCCAATGGGCAGATCCAAGAGCTCAAGTGCGTTCAGTCCGGTGACACGCAAATGGTTGTCGTGCGTCCGTAAGTGTTGTTGCAGCAATGCTGCGCGTTGAAGGTGTGACAACGGTTCGGATCTTTGCACCCAGACCCCTCTGGCGAGCAATTGCATGGTGGGGTCCCGGAAGAGCTGCTCGTTCCGGCGGCCCCAGTCAGCAAAGGGCTTCACCACCGGGCACTCACCCAGGTCCAGAGCAGGAACACGTTTCATTCCTGGAACCTACGCGAATACTCACCGACGCGGATTCCGTCATCCACAGGCTGCGGTCGGCCGTGTTGGAGGAGCAGCAACGGTTTAAGGTTCCCTATTACCGAAATCCCCGCTCGAAACAGTAATAGGGAACCTTAAACCCCCGGGGGCGGGAGGTCAGCGGCCCCTGCCGCGGATCCGCAGCGACCGGGCGAAGATGATCGCCAGAAGGCCCATGAGCGGCACGAACGTGATGGCAATTCGAAGTCCCACGGTATCCGCGAGAGCACCCACCACGGGCGGAGAAATCAGGAAGATCAACCGCATGCTCCAGCTGACCAGTGTGAGCCCGGTGCCGGGTTTGAGACCGGGGGCGCGGTCCGCGGCGGCGTACGCGCTGGGCACCAGGGTTGCGCAACCGAATCCGGCCAGGCCGAAGCCCACCAGGGCCATGGGAACGTTGCCGGCGAGAACCACGGTGCCCATGCCCAGAAAGATCAGGGCCCCGCCGAAGCGCGTGATATTCACCTCCCCGAAGGCATTGATCATCCGGTCGCCCAGCAGACGACCGATGAACTGCGCGCCCACCATGACCACGTACCCGAAGCCCATTACGGTGGCCGCGGCACCCAGGGTGTCCCGGAGGTACACGGCGGCCCAGTTGTTGCCGACGTCCTCGACGAGCACCCCGGACATCGCAATCACCGCGAAGGGCACGAGGGCCAGCAGCGCCCTCCCCGCGCCCGCCGGAATGATGGGGACACCGGCGGTGTCCGTCATGACCTCCGCGGGAACCTCATGGCTGTCCGGGAGCGAGAACCGCATGGCCGCCAGCGCTACCACCGCGAACAGGACGCCGCTCAGTCCCAGGTGCACTGGCAGAGGCAGGTGCAGGGCGATCGCCGCGGTGCCCATGAGACCGCCCAGCACGGCACCCACACTCCACAGCGCGTGCATCGAGTTGATCATCGAGACACCCGCGAGTCGTTGCACGCGCAGCCCTTGGGCGTTCTGGGCGGTGTCGACTACCGCGTCCAGGGCGCCGGCGAGGAGCAGCCCCACGAAGAACACGGCCACGTGGGGTATGGACCCGGCGAAGAACACGGCGCCGGCCAACAGCACCGAACCGACTGCTGCGGCGGGGGCCGTTCCGAAGCGCCGAATGATCGGCGCGGGCAGCGGCCCCGCCACCACACCGCCAATGGGTAGGGCAATCAGCACCAGACCGTACATCGCATTGGACAGTTCGAACATGTCCTTGATCTCGGGAAGGCGCGGCAGCAGGTTCGCGTAAATCGCGCCGTTGGTCATGAACAACAACGACACCGCGATGCGGGCTTTGAGGATGCGAGATGGGCTCACGGGAACCAGCGTAGGGCCCCAGTCCAGCCACCGAAAACGCGGGTCCGCACCTCACTCGGAGGTACGGACCCGCGTGCGTTGGCCTATGCGCATGGAAGTCAGCCGGTTCTCACCTGCTCACTTGTCCACATCATTCCATGGGTCGTTGGTCATGGCATCGTCGTAGGCGGAGTTCCACTGCTCGCGCCAGTAGCGCATGTCCGCGCTGTCCTGGGAACCGACGGGCTCACCGGCCACGAACAGACACGGTCGATCGCCGGGCGCTGATGCGCAAGCCTCCTGGGAGCTCCACGCCGTGACGAACCCGGACCGGTCACGAGCGGAGTTCGACGGTGCCGCACCGGGCGTGCTCGATGCCTCGGCACTCGGGGAAGCGCTCGGCGACCCACCCGCGGTGGCGGAGGGGCTCACCGAGGGCGACGGGGCGGCGTCGTAGTCACCGAAGCTTGAATCGAACGACCCGTTGTACCGGTTCCGCTCCGGGGTGACCGTCTCGGGCGAGCGTGGGTCGGCGAAACTCTGCTGCGAGGTGGCGGGGTACCAGTAGTCGGCGGTGGGCAGCTTGAGTTCGTAGATCCCGTTCTCGGCGGTCACGGACGTCTGCTTGGGCGCAGTGCCGCTCACGCGGACGGACGTGAGGCCGTTACGGGTGTGGGCGTCCAGACGGTCGCTGACCTCCACACCGTCCAGCAGCACCTGACCGTTGACGGTGCGGGCCGCAATTTCTTTGGCCTTCACGGAGCGACCGCTCAGGGAGCCGTACTCGGAACTGAGGTCGACCCGGTCGAATGCGCCGGAAATGTCCACGATCCCGTGGGTTGCCGTGAGGTCCAGGGACGCGAGGGAATCGTCCTCGGGAACGGTGATCCGAATGTTGTTGATGCCGCCGTTCCACCGTGAGGACTGTTCGGGGGCGGCAACGCGAATCACGCCGTCCGCTTCCCGCGGGCTGCGTTGATCGTCCAATCCCCAGCCGATTTCCTGCCACTCGACCTCCACGTGTTCGGCGGTGGGACTGGTCACGACGTGAACGTTGGCGCTCTGGGCGTCCACCTCGATACGTGATGCATCCGAGGAGGCCGTCCAGGTGTCCGAGCGTTCCTGGGTCATTACCGCAGCGGCCGCAGCTCCCGCGCCGCCCACCAGCAAGGACAGAGCGCACAGGCCGCCAATGATGCCGGTCGCGGTGTTCCAGCCGCGCCGCTGGCCCCGGCTGATGGGTGGATTGGCGGGGTGCGGCCCCGCGGCGGGTACGGACTGGCGCGCCTGGTCAGGTGAGGGTTCGGGCGATCCGTGGGGAGCGCCGTCGGACTGGGAAGGGGGAAAATGTGTGCTCATGGTGGTGTCCTAAAGTGAGTGATCCGGGTAGCCCAGGTACTTGAGAACGGCCAGCACGCGGCGGTTGCCGGTCGCTGACGTCACCCCGAGCTTCATGAAGATCGAGCCGATGTGCTTCTCCACGGCCGATTCGGTCAGATACAGGTTGGTTGCGATGGACGCGTTGGACAGCCCCTGCGCCATCAGTCCCAGCACTTCGCGCTCGCGGGGTGAGAGCAGTTGCAGGTCCTCGCGTTGCCGGGAGCGCACCAGGATCTGGGTCAGCACCTCCGGGTCCAGCACGGTCCCGCCCTGGCCCACGGTCTGCACGGATTCCAGGAACTGCTCCACGTCCGCCACGCGATCCTTGAGCAAATAACCCAGGCCCTCGCGGCGTGAAGCGATCAGTTCGGAGGCGTAGCGCTCCTCCACGTACTGGGAGAGCACGAGCACGGCCACCTCGGGGTGGGCGGAGCGGATGAGCACCGCGGCGCGGATCCCCTCGTCCGTGAACGAGGGTGGCAGGCGCACGTCCACCAGCGCGAAGTCCGGGTGGTGTTCCTCCACCGCCTTCACGAGGCCCTCGGCGGTGTCGGTCTCGGCAATCACCTGGTGGCCGGCATCGGTGAGCAGGCGGACCAGGCCGGCCCGCAGCAGTACGGCGTCTTCGGCGATCACGATACGCACGGGGTCACGCTCCTTGATTGTCGACGACGCCGCTCGCACCCCGGTTGCCGTCAGGCAAGGTGGTCTCACGGCGGTTGGGTTCGCCCAGCGGTAGCTGCACGATCACTTCGGTGGGGCCGCCGGTGGGGGAGTTCAAGAAGAACCGACCCCCCGCGGACCGGATCCGATCCTCGATCCCGGACAGTCCGCCACCGGGGACCACGCGTGCGCCGCCGCGACCGTAGTCGCGAATTCCGGCCACCACGGTGGAGGTTCCGGGAATGTCACCGTCCTGGATGGACACGGCCACGTCAGCCGTGCGAGCACCGGAATGCTTGACGGCGTTGGTCAATGACTCGGACACCGCGAAGTACACGGCGGCCTCGGTCTCCGGCTTCAGCCGCGGAACGGTCACGTTCACCGTGACGGGGAACGAGGCCTGAGCGGCCACGGCCGAGATGGCGGCGTCGAGCCCGCGGTCCTCCAGAACGGCGGGGTGGAAACCACGGGCCAGGCGGCGCAACTCGGTGATGGCGGCCTTGGTGGTGCCGTGGGCCTCGGTGATCAGTTCCTTGGCCGCAGCGGGGTCCGTATCGATGCGTGATTTGGCCATCGACAGGTTCATGGCCACCGAGACCAACTGGGGCTGAACGCCGTCGTGCAGGTCGCGTTCAATGCGGGAGCGTTCGGTGTGAGCGCCCCGGACCGCGGACTCGCGGGCCTCGGTCGCGTACTCGACCTGACGGCGGGACTCGTCCGCTTCACGTCGAAGAGCGGCCGCCTCGCTCAGCCGCAGCAGCGTGGCGGACAGACCACGGTGAGCCAGGGTGAGCAGAACCAGCAGGACCAGACCGATGAGGGCGGTCAGGATGCTTGCCAGCACACCGGACCACTCGGGCCATCCGGGTACGGGCACAAGGAAACGCTGGGCAATGGAGTCCGCTGGGGCGAACAGCGGTGACAACGCGCCCACGATGCCGGCGCCGATGATCACCAACGAGATGGTGGAGAGCACACCCAGAATGCAGGTCAGGATCAGGTGCAGGAATCCCAGCCACATGGAACCGTCGGTCGCGTCCAGCCACAGTTGGTGGGGCACCCGCACCCAGTCTGTGCGCGGGGTGCGGCGCCGTTGCGGGTCACGCAGGTCCAGACCGAATGACGACGCCGATCGCCGCCGTTCCAGCCACACCGCAGCCCAGATCACGTACACGGTTCCGGCCAGGACCAGCAGCCCCAGGCCCACCGCGGGGATCATGGCGATACCGGTGACGATCAGCGTGCCGATCACCACGACCCAGAAGAAGTTCAGCAGCGCATCGATCACCAGATCGAGCGTTCCGAAGAACATGGTTTTGGGGGAGAAGGCACTCCACTCGGGGGAGGAGTTCTGAGTAGCTGTGGAGCCGCGCGAAGGTGGCATGCTCTGCGGGGGCTGCAGTGTTCCGTGCGGTGGAAGTGGACGGGTGTGCTCTGTGTCGGCCGGAATCGCTTCCGTGGATTCCCACGGGGGAGTTTGGCGCAGGTCTGGAGTGCTCATGTCCATAACGCTACGTTTCGGCCCCTGTTTTCCGCGCCCGAGCTAGCCACCGAGTCGAGGTGGGGTTTTCCCCACCTGCGGCCCGGGGGCTGTGCCCGCACCGCGACATCTCGCTGTCTCGGCGCGGCCAAAGTTAACTCCCAAATGTTTCCTGTTTACACTGATTTTCATGAGCGACGGCGTGCAGACCCACTCCGCCCCGACCCGGGCCGCGGGATCTGCGGTGCTCGCGGAGCGGGACCTTGCAGCGGACGCCGCCAGAGTGGGCTGTGTAATTGCCGTGGTGTTCAGTCACATCCTCATGGTGACCCTCACGGCAGACCCGGACACCGGGGAACTGCGCTCCGTCATGGTTCCCACCGAGCAGCCTTGGTACTGGTGGGCCACGTGGATCGTGCAAGTCATGCCGCTGTTCTTCGTGGTGGGTGGGGTGGCCACCGCGGGGGCGATCCGGCGGCGTCGGGCTAGGGGAGCGGCTCCGGCCGAATACGTTCGCGAACGCACCCTGCGACTCATGCAGCCCGCGGCCGTGCTGTGGCTGGTCCTTGCTGCCGGGGCGTGGATTGCGTTGGTGGCCGGTGTCGGAGAAGAACTGGTGACGTTCGCGCTCTCCGGTATGGGCATGCCCCTGTGGTTCCTGGCCGCCTACCTGATTTCGCAGGCGCTGGCCCCCGCCTTCTTGGAGGTGCACGAGCGCATGGGCTGGGTGTGGTGCTGGTTCCTGCTGTCGTGCGTGGTGGCCGTGGACCTGCTGCGGATCGCCACGGATCAACAGTGGTGGGGGCTGCTGAACATGCTGTTCGTGTGGCCGCTGATTCAGCACCTGGGGTTCTTCCGGGCGGACGGCTGGTTCGCCGCACGCCGTACCATCACCCTGATTGCCATCGCGGCGCTCTGCTACGGACTGCTGGCCGTGTGCGTGATCTCCGGGCGGTACGCGCCGGACATGCTCACCAATTTGAACCCACCCACGGTGTGCATGGTGTTGCTGGGTCTGGCCCAGGCGTGTGTGCTGCAGGTGTGCACCCCCGCGCTCAACCGCCTCATGCGTTGGCGCGTGTCACAAGCGGTCGTGGTCGTGGTGGGAACGCGCGCCATGACCATTTATTTGTGGCACCTACCGGTGATCATTCTGATCATGGCGGCATGGTTCTTTGCGGGCGGTTACGACCCCGTTCCCGGTTCTGGGGCGTGGTGGTTGCTGCGGGTTCCCCTGGCCGCGGTGTGCTGGGCCGCAGTGCTCGCGGTGGCCACCGCACTGCTCAGGGCTGAGCGGGCCCCGGCGACACCGTGGGGCGCACTTCGGCTGACACCTCCGGCTGTGCTGATCGGGGTGATCTGCTCGGTCATTCCACCGTTGCTGGAAATCATCACGCTCCTGACCCCCGCGCTGGTGTTGTGGGGTGCGGCCGGATCGGTGGTGTGCATCGGGATCATGAAGTGGGGCGCTGTTCCGGCGCCACGAGGTGTTCGTTGACGTAACCCAGCAGGGTGGGCATCAACGCGGGATGGAGTTGGTGGCCCATGCCGGGGATCTCAATGAATGTGGCACCGGGGATGGCGTCCGCGGTGGCCGGGCCCCCGTCAGGGCGCACGATCTTGTCCTTGTCACCGTGAATCACCAGGGTGGGGGCGGTGATGTTCGCGAGCACCTCGGCCCGGTTCCCGGAGGCGCGGATGGCACCGATCTGGCGCCGCATGGCTGCGGATTCCCCATGAGGGTCGAGGCTGCGGTCCCAATGGGCGGCGGCCAGCTGTGCCTCGTAGGCCTCGTCGATCGGGTAGCCCGGTCCGGCCAAGTGGCGTCCGATGATCACGCGAGCTCGGATGTACACGGACCGGTTGGGGGCTCCCGGAAGCATCAGCATGGCCGCCGTGGACGTTGCGGTGGTCCCCACCTCGGGGTCACCGGTGGTTGAACACAAGGAGACGAGACGGTGGACCAGCTCCGGGTGGTGAGCGGCCAGCGATTGGGCGATCATCCCGCCCAATGAAAAGCCGATGACGTCCGCGCGCGCAATACCAAGGGCCCGCATGGTGTCCGCAACGTCCTCGCTCATGTCCTCCACGGTGTATTGACCCTCGGGGAGATCACCGCTCAGCAACTGTCGCGCCGACGGCGCCTTGGACGTGGCGCGGAACGAACGGCCCTCGTCCCGGTTGTCGATGCGCACCACGCGAAATCCCTCCCCTACCAGGGACTTCAGGAGTGAAATCGGCCACGCGGTGAGGTCGAACGCCAAGCCGGTGATCATGATGACCACCGGCCCGTCCTCGGGGCCGTGAATGCGAACGCACATGGTGCGGCAGTCGCCGAGGTCCACGATGTGTTCCACCCCCGTGTCTCCCGGCCCCGCGAGCAGGGCCGGGAGTTCCTCGAGAACGGGGGCGACGGCGTCGTCGAAGCGCAAGAACTCGTCGACCACGGGCCGCGACCTGAGCTCGCGGCGATCCGCCAGGTAGCTCATGGACATCAGCCACGGACTGCGGGTGCCCTGTCGCGGGAGGTCGTCGAGGGCGCGCTGGACGTACCCGGCGTCGAAGTCGAGCAGGGGCTTGGTGGGGAGGTCCTCCGGCGCGACCGGCCGCACGGAGGTCGCACCGACCCCGTCCATGTGCGCGAGGAGGCGAGAAAACCAGTCCACGAGCAAACCGATCTTGAGCGTCCAGGACGCGTTGATGTACCCGATGGCGAACGCGAAGTTGGGCATGTCACTGAGCATGACGCCGCGGTAGGCGATCTTTTCGGTGAGGTCCACGGGCACGCCGTCGACACTGAACCGGGCCCCGCCGAACAACAGCACATTGAACCCGGTGGCCGTGATCAGGACGTCCGCGGGGATGTCCCGGCCGTTGTCCATGTGCACACCACACTCGGTGACTTCGTCGATGGTCCCCGTGACCACGTGACCGCGCTCGGAGCTCAGGGCACGGTAGAAATCCCCGCCGGGAGCCACGCACACGCGTTGATCCCACGGTTTGTAGGGCGGATTGAAGTGCTCTCTGACGGACACGTCGTCGGGCAGTTGCGTCTTGTTGACGGCCGCGATGGCGCCCCTGACCAGGTGCGGCGCGATCTTGCTCGTCTTCCAGAGCAACCGCTGCTGTCGCGTGGCGACCGCTCGGGCCACGTGCGCGGTCCGTTGCTCACCCAGCCGCGGCTCCAGCACTTTGGCCAGCCGATTCTGCGTGGGAACGGGAATGATGTAGCTGGGCGTGCGTTGCACCATGGTCACGTCCGCGCCCCGGCCCACGAGCGCCGGCAGGAGGGAGACGGCGGTGGCGCCGCTGCCGATGACCACCACGTTCTTACCAGCGACCGCCAGGTCCCGGGGCCACAATTGCGGGTGCACCACCGTGCCCGCGAAGTTCGGCAGGCCCCTGATGTCCGGCTCGTTCGGTGTGTCGTAGCGGTAATAGCCGGTCGCGTTGAAGAGCCAGGATGCCGTCAGCTCCAGGTACTCGCCCGTTCCGGAGGGTTCCCTTGTCGCCGACGACGCCGCGCGGCCTTGCGAGGGGGGCCTCTGGATGCGGTGTCCGAGGTCGGGGCTTTCATCCTCAGGTGCGGCGGTACGTTCCACGGTGACACGCCAGTGACCGTGCCGGGAGGACCAATCCGCGGCAACCATGCGCTGGTTGAATCGAATCAGATCGTTCACGCCGTACTCATCGGCGGTTTCACGAATGTACTGCAGGATGGCCGAGCCCTCGGCAATGGCCTGCGGTCCGCTCCACGGCCGGAACCCGTAGCCATAGGTGTACAGGTCCGAATCTGCGCGCACACCGGGGTAGCGGAACAGGTCCCAGGTGCCTCCCGTGGCGCCGCGGGACTCCAGAATGCCGATGGTCTTGTGCGGATGTTCCTGACTCAACATGCAGGCCGCGCCGATACCACTCAGGCCGGCGCCCACGACGAGAATGTCGAAGTGTTCAGCGGCCCGGGTCATGGCTCATGGATAACAGGAATGTCTGCGGTTTTCATGATCGGTCCGGGTGGTCCCACACGGTGTCGTCCTGCCAGCCAACGGTCACGGCCCGGAGGTGTGTTGCGCCTTTGACCTCGTGTGCGGCCTTCTCCGTGGCGAACACGCCCAGCGGTTTGGGGTTGCGCTCCACCGATGCGCGGGAATTCCGGCTGCGCGTGCCGTCGAAAACAATGAACAGCCGATCGCCGTTGCCCACCGCGGTCGCGTCGGGAATGGTGAAGCGCTGCCACGTCACCCGATAGGTGGGCCGGACGGACAGTTGTTGCTTCTCAATGGCGCGGGCATTGAACTCGGTACGAGTGACTGCCACGAGTGGTGCATCCGAGGACTCGGGGTGGCGTTGGAAGACCAGGAATGCCTCTGGTTGGCCCCCACGGACGTTGCGGATTTTCTTCACGAGGGATGCGAACGGTCGGTTCATGCATTAACCATAAAAGCCAGGGGGGTACGATGGGCAGGACCGTGTGTGATTCACATCACAAAAAAGCGCGCATGTAGCTCATCGGAAGGAAGATCCGTTATGGCCGACAATCGAGCGGTTGCTTACGAAGGTCCAGGCAAGGTCCAAGTCATCGACACCCCCTACCCGGAGTTCGAACTCAAGGACGGCCCCGGTGTGAACCCGGCCAATGTGGGGCGCAAGGTCCCCCACGGTGTCATCCTGAAAACCATTGCCACCAACATCTGCGGTTCCGATCAGCACATGGTGCGCGGCCGAACCACGGCTCCCCAGGATCTGGTCCTGGGGCATGAAATCACCGGAGAAGTCGTGGAGGTGGGGCCGGATGTCGAGTTCATCAAGGTCGGTGACATTTGCTCCGTCCCGTTCAATATTTCCTGCGGTCGGTGCCGCAACTGTAAGGAACGCAAAACGGGCATCTGCTTGAACGTGAACCCGGACCGTCCGGGTTCCGCCTACGGTTACGTCGACATGGGTGGTTGGGTCGGTGGGCAAGCACAGTTCGTCCTGGTGCCCTACGCGGACTGGAACCTGTTGAAGTTCCCCGATCGGGACCAGGCCCTGGAGAAAATCATGGACCTGACCATGCTCTCGGACATTCTGCCCACAGGGTTCCACGGTGCCGTGACCTCCGGGGTCACGGTCGGTTCGACCGTGTACATCGCCGGTGCGGGGCCCGTGGGGCTTGCCGCGGCGGCGTCGGCGTTGCTGCTCGGTGCGGCCGTGGTCATCGTGGCCGATATGAACGAGGATCGGCTGGCGCAGGCCCGCAGCTTCGGGTGCGAGACGGTCAACCTCACGGAGGGTGATCCGCAGGATCAGATCGAGCAGATTCTGGGCGTGCCCGAGGTGGATTGCGGCATTGACGCGGTTGGTTTCGAGGCGCGCGGTCACGGCAAGGACGCCGAAGAAGCGCCCGCCACCGTGCTCAACTCGCTCATGGAGCTCACACGCGCGGGCGGCGAGCTCGGTATCCCGGGGCTGTACGTCACCGGCGATCCGGGTGGCGTTGACGAGGCCGCGCAGAAGGGGTCCTTGTCCCTGTCGCTGGGCACCGGATGGGCAAAGTCCCTGGCCTTCACCACCGGCCAGTGCCCGGTCATGAAGTACAACCGCCAGCTGATGATGGCCATCCTGCATGACCGCATCCACATCGCCAAGGCGGTCAACGCCACGGCCATCCCTCTGGAGGACGCTCCCAAGGGCTACGACCGGTTCGATCACGGCGCGGCCACCAAGTTCGTCCTGGATCCCAACGGGTATCTGGGGGCAGCCGCGGCGTAGGTGCTCGCCGGCACGTCGCAAACTCACCGCGTCATCCGATCGACGGTACGACCCTTGCACCCGCGGGCTCGTCATCTGATCGACGTTTCGACCTGAATGACTGAGTTCCAGGGCGTTATCGTTGATCAGATGACGGGCTCCGGCGACGGGTGGTCGAACCGTCGATCGGGCTACGGGTGGGCCCGGGGTCAGATTCGCAGGTGTACCAGGCTCGGGCCGGAGATGCTCAGGGCCTGCTCCACGGTGGAGCCCAGACTGGCCATGGTCGCGGACAGCCCGGTAGCGCCGAAGGCTTCCGCGAGCTGCACCCAGTCCGGTTGTTTGAGGTCCACGGCCAGCGGGTCGATGTCACGGTCCACCATGCCCTGCCGGATCTCGCCGTATCCACCGTTGTCCACGCAGATGATCGGCAGGTCCAGCTCGAGTTCCACCGCCGTCATCAGTTCCTGGATGCTGAACATCAGGGCGCCGTCGCCCAGCAGACACACCACGGGACGATCCGGAGCGGCCAACTTGGCACCGATCGCGGCGGGTAGTCCGTAGCCCAGTGTTGCGTACGTGCCCATGTACAGCAGCGAGTGCGGTGCGGGCGCACGGAAGAACGTGGTGGAGCCCATGTAGGTCACCTGGGACGAGTCGCCGGCCAGGATTGTGTTGTCCGGGACCACCTCCATGATGGTCTCGTTGAGCGCGGCCAGGTCAGGTGCCCACTGACGCCCCTCGTTGTCCATGGCGTCGAACACCTCGCGCAGGTCCGGCGCCACGCGATTGCTGACGGCGCTCCCGCCTTCCGCGCGCAGCGCCGCCAGCAGCTGCGGCACCACCGCGGCGGAGTTACCCGGGACCTCGATGTCCGGCGTGAGGTTGCACAGCATTTGGTCGCGCATGATGTCCACGCGAATGATCGGGCCCTGAGGGGTGATGTCGCCGCCCCACAGCTCCGCCTCGCCCACCTTGGAACCGATGACCAACAGGGCATCGGCGGTGCGCAGGAATGCATGCGCGGTGCTCAGTCGGAGGTCCGCGCCCAGGGACAACCGGTGCTTTTCCGGGATCGCGCCCTTACCGTTGGTCGTGGTGATCACGGGAGCTTCGAGCAGCTCTGCCAGCTCCAACAGCTGGGGGCCCGCGGCCAACGAGCCGCCGCCGGCCAGTATGACCGGTCGGGACGCTGCGGCGAGCGCGGTAGCCGCCGCGGCGACGTCGGCCTCGGGAGCCGGGGACGGTTCGCCCAGGGGGCGCGGGGCAGTGGCTGAGACGGGGACGTCCGCGGGACCCTCCAGGATGTCCAAGGGAATCTCGATGTGGATGGGCCGCGGGCGGGAGTGGGCGAAGTCGCGCATGGCGTCGTGGATCATGGTCACGGCCTCGGCCCCGGAGGTCACGCGGCGGGACTGACCCACGATGGCGTTCACGGCCGCCGAAGGGTTCTTGGTCTCGTGCAGAGACCCGATGTCCCGGAAATCCTGCCCCACCGGGCGCCCCGGGGACAGCAGGATCATGGGTCGCGATTCCGCGTAGGCGGTGGCCGCCCCGGAGAGCGAATTCAGCAGCCCGGGCCCGGAGGTCGTGATGACCACACCCGGCAGCCCGCGCACCTGCGACCAGCCGTCCGCGCCGTAGGATGCGCCCTGCTCGTGCCGCGTGGTGATCGCCCGGATCCCCAGCTCGCGCAGCGGCCGGTAGAACTCAAGAGAGTGCGTGCCCGGAATGCCGAATACCGTGTCGATCCCGTAGCCACGCAGCGTCTCTAGGGCCGCGCGGGCCACGGTGCGTTGGGGGTACGACGTCGCGTGGTTATCTGGGGTGTCGCTCACGACTTGGCCTCCTTGATCCGGCGGGACCATTCGGTGGAAATGTCGGACGAAGTGCGTTTGGTCAGCAGTGACACCACCACATACACGAGCAGCGAGGTCAGGAGACCCAGGTAAATGGGGGCGTTGGCGAGCACCCCGAACACCGCCATCGACACCAGTGTGACCAATGAGCCCACCACCATGGATGCAGCTGCACCCGTTGCTGTTCCGCGCTTCCACACCAGCCCGCCCAGAATGGCGACCAACAGCCCGCCGACCAGCACGTTGTACGCAATGGTCAGGGCCACCACGGTGGAGGGAACCAGCATGGAGATGAACGTGACCGCCAGTCCCACGACCACAACGTAGACGCGGTCCTTCACGACGGAGGCATCCTCGGAACGGGCGCGAGCGACGTCGTCGTGGGAAGCTCCGAACAGGCCCTTGAGAGTGGGGATCACGTCAACGCGGGCCACCGTGGAGGCCGCGATCATGGCGCCGGAGGCCGTGGACATCATGGCCGCAACACCGGCCGCGAGCACCACGCCGCCCAGGCCTGCGGGAACGTGCGTTTGAGCCATGGCCGCAAAGGCCTCTTCCGGCAGGGAAAGGGTGGGGAGTACGGCTGCCGCGGCGGTGCCGATGAGCGCACCGGCCACGCCGTACAGGGCCACGTAGACGGCGGCACCCACCCCGGCCCACCGTGCGACCTGCGGCGAACGTGCCGTGAAGACACGCTGCCAGATGTCCTGGCCGATCAGCATGCCGAAGCCGTAGACCACGAACTGCGTGATGATCGCCTGGAAGCCCATGGAGCCCCAATGGAAGTAGGTGGAGTCCAGGCGTTCGGTGAGCCCATTGATGCCGCCGGCGGCGGAGATCGAGAACGGCAACAGGATCAGGAACATGCCGATGGTCATGAACACGAACTGCATCAAGTCGGTGAGCGTGATGGACCACATGCCGCCCAGCACGGAATACGCGATCACCACGGCACCGCCCAGCAGGATGGCCCACGGGCGGGAAATGGGGAACAGCACGGAGAAAATCGATGCGTAGGCCGCCGTGGAGGTCACCGAGATCATCAATGTGTATGCCAGCATCACGAACGAGGACGCGCTGGCACCGCCGCGGGCGCCGTAGCGCAACTGCAGCATCTGCGAGACCGTGAAGACCTTGAGTGACTGGATGCGCCCGGCGAAGAAGAGGCTCAGTGCGGCCAAGCCGGTGGCGATGGCGACCACGAGCCACATGCCGGAGATGCCGTACTGGTAGCCCAACCCCACGCCGCCCACGGTGGACGCACCGCCCAGGACCACCGCGGCCATGGTGGAAGTGTAGAGACCCGGGCCCAGGCGGCGGCCGGCCACGCGGTAGTCCGTGGCCGTCTTGGCCCGGCGTGCCGCCCATAGGCCGATGACCACCATGGCCACCAGGTACAGCACAATGACAAGCACATTCATGAAGGGGTTCTCCTTGCGATCTGGCGGGGCCGCTGTTGTGCGCGGGGTTGATCTCGCAAAACGGGTTGAGGGCATAGGGTTTATGCACTAGGTCACAAAAAATATCACTGCTGGATCCCCGAGCCGACCCCATCCTGGTCGCTCTCGGGGCGTGTGGTGTCCCGAGTGATCCTCGGGAAGAAGGGAGATCCCATGGAACCGGAACGCATTGTGGAAACCACGGCTGACGGGCACGAACGCGTGGGGCCGGTCAACGCCGCCCTCACCCCCCGGTGGGTGGGACCCGCCACATTTGCCCGCTTGCCGCGCACGGATCAGGTCGACCACACGGACATCGCCGTGGTGGGGATCCCCTTCGACTCCGGAGTCTCCTACCGCTCCGGCGCTCGCTTTGGACCCAATCACGTGCGGGAATCCTCGCGGCTGCTACGCCCCTACAACCCGGCTCAGAACCATTCGCCGTTCGCCCACCTGCAGGTTGCGGACGCCGGTGATCTGGTGGGTAACCCGTTCGACATCAAGGACGCGATTTCGGCCATTGAGACCGGCGCGCTCGACGTGATGGGTTCGGACACCAAGATCGTGGCCATCGGCGGCGACCACACCATTGCGCTGCCGCTGATGCGTGCCGCTCATTCCCGGCACGGCAAGATCGCGCTGCTGCACTTCGACGCCCACCTGGACACGTGGGACACCTATTTCGGCGCGGAGTTCACGCACGGCACGCCGTTCCGCCGCGCGTTCGAAGAGGGCATCATCGACACGGACGCCGTGATGCACGTGGGTACCCGCGGACCGCTCTACGGGACCAAGGATCTGGAGGACGATTCGTCCTTCGGTTTCCAGATCGTCTCCTCCGCGGACATCATGCGCTCCGGCGTGGATGAGGTGGTTCGGACCCTGCGTGAGCGCGTGGGGGACCGCCCGCTCTACATCTCCCTGGACATCGACGTCCTGGATCCCGCCCATGCGCCCGGCACCGGCACTCCCGAGGCCGGCGGCATGACCAGCCGTGAGGTTCTGGAGATCCTGCGCGGCCTGCGCGGCCTGGACGTGATCGCGAGCGATGTCGTGGAGGTCGCCCCCGCCTACGATCACGCGGAGATCACCGGTATCGCCGCGGCTCACGTGGTTTACGAGCTGATCACGCTCATCAGCCTGGGCCCCGACGCCGCCCCGGACGGCCCGGCGTACGGCATCTCTGGCGCGCGTTACGGAGAGGGGAAATGACGGCGGAGTTCGCGGCACGCGCGGCAGAGTTCCGTCCTTCACCGGTGCGTGCGGTCTTCGAAACCGCGATGGACCCGTCCGTGGTCTCGCTCGCCGGTGGCAATCCGGACCTGTCCGTGTTGCCCGGCGGGGACATCGGCGCCCTGGCGTCCTCCCTGTTGACCGAACGGGCCGGGGAGATTCTGCAGTACGGTTCCGGGGCGGGGACGACGCCGCTGCGAGACCTGGTCGTGCACCTCATGTCCCGGGGTGGTTCGAATATCACCTCCGCGGACGTGCTTCCCACGACGGGCTCGCAGGCCGGTCTGGACCTGGTGACCAAGCTGTTCTGCAATCCCGGGGACGTTGTCCTCGCAGAGGGACCCACCTACGTGGGTGCTCTGGGTGTCTTTGGCGCGTACGAGGTGGATGTTCGTCACGTGGAAGTTGACGAGCACGGACTGGATCCCCATCACGTCGCCACCGCGTTGGACGAGCTGGCTGCCGAGGGTAAACGGGTTCCGTTCGTGTACGTGATCCCGAGCTACCAGAATCCCACGGGCGTGAGCATGCCGACCGAGCGGCGCAGTGAATTGGTGCGGATCTGCGCGGAACGTGACGTGCTGATAGTTGAGGATGACCCCTACGCCCTGCTGTCCTTCGACCGCTCAGACCCGTTGCCGGCAATGCACGGCATGGACCCGGAACACGTGATTCACCTGGGTAGTTTCTCCAAGATCTTCGCCCCGGGGTTGCGCGTGGGGTGGCTCGTGGCACCGCCGGAGGTGCGCGGGCGGCTGCAGATCGCGGCCGAATCCGTGGTGATCCACCCGTCCAACTTGGCGCAGTCGCTGGTGACCGCGTGGGTGGGCTCCGAGCAGTGGGGACCGACATTGGACCAGGCGGTGGGGCTCTACCGGGAGCGGTGGGAAGCCATGAACGCGGCCTTGATGGAGTTCATGCCCGAGCGCGCGTCGTGGACGGAACCAACCGGTGGTTTCTTCACGTGGGTCACGGTGCCCGGACTAGCCGAGAACCATGATCTGCTGCGGGACGTGATCGAACAGGGCGTTGTCCTGGTACCCGGGTCCGCGTGCTATTCGGACGGTCGGCCCTCCGATGCCGTGCGATTGGCGTTCTCCGGTGTATCGCCGGTGCGGATCCGGGAGGGCGTGAGGCGGTTCGCGCAGATTCTATGAGCCGGACCGGCACGTCCACCGAGATTCATCGGTCCGGTCGAGGGACACCTTGCTATTTTCCACAGCATAAGTTAGCTTAGCTAATTATGGATAAGACTCCCGATGCTGAGAGCCGGTCCCTGGGTCCTGCGCCCATTGAAAGCGCCGAGAAGCTTCGAACGGCACTGCGTCACGGGGTGTTCTTCCTCCGGCGCTTGGACAACACGCGGGAACTCACCAGTCAGCAGATCAGCCTGATGTCCATGTTGACAGACGGCGGGGTGCGCATGACAACTATTGCAGCCAACCTCGGAGTCCGTACCCCCACCGCAACCCAGAGCGTGGACCGCCTCATGAAGGCCGGCCTGGTAGAACGACAGTCGGACCCCGCCGACGCTCGTGCGGTTCTCGTGAAGCTCACGCGCCGAGGCCACGAGGTGATCGCGGCCGAAGATCGCCACCGCAACGAGGTGGTTGGCAAAGTTCTGGCGCGGTTGGATGACGACGAACTGGCCGTGCTCGACGCCGCCATGCCCATCCTCGAGAAACTCGCCAGTCCGCTCGGCGGCATGACGGGAGAGCACCAGCCCCGCCCAGGGGCTCGCGGGAATTAATCACCCGCCGACGTGGTGGTGCAGTGCCTATGATCCTGGCGCGGCACTGAGTGTTCCATTCACTCGAGCGGGTACCGGGACGTACAGCACCTCGCCGTCGGTGCTCTTCATGCTGGCCAGGCGTTGTGGGTTGAACCTCATGTTCGTGAAATCCCGGATGTCGTGGACATCGTGACCGCCAGGTGCCGTGCTGAGCAGTGATCTCGCCGTGCGTTCGAGCGAGAGGTCGGCCCTGCCTGCTCGCTGCTGCACGAGTAACGCCATAGCGGCCGCGGCCATGCCGTAACCCGTTGCATGGTCCAAGGCCTGAACGGGGAGTGCGCCCGGGCGCCACCCACGAACGGGATCGACCATGCGGTATAGATGAGCTATGCCCGTGGCCGCTTGGACAATGCTGTCGAAGCCGCGTTGGCCGGTTCGGGCTCCTTGGGGTTCCCACGCGCTGAGATTCACATGGATCAGGTGCGGGCAGGCGTCCCGCAACACCTCCTCCGTCAATCCCACATGGTCCAATGCCTGAGGGCGGTATCCCGTCAGCAGCACGTCTGCCGAGCGCAGCAGTGTCAGTAATTCTTCAAGACCCTGGGTGTTTTTCAGGTCGGACTCGATACAGCGCACCCCGAGATCGGTATCCAAGTGTGAATCGCGCAGTTCCGGGAGCTGGGGCGGGTCGATGCGATGCACATCGGCTCCGAGCGCGGCAAGGAATTTAGCGGCGGTCGGTCCCGCGATGACCCGTGTCAGGGAGATCACGCGCACGCCCTGGAGCGGACGGTCATCTGAGGTAATGCGGCTGAGCCGTCGGGTTGGATAGTCCCGCGGGGTCAGGGAGATCCACGGTCCCGTTTTAGGCGCACGGTGCGCAACCCACTCCGGCACGGTGGCGACTGCGGCCGCGATCCCACCGGCCCCGACAATTCTCAATTCCGCCTCCTCGCTCGTCAGGTCGTGCAGCGCGGGCGCCACGAGATCATCGCGGGAGACTTCCAACGCCAGCCGGAGTCTCTCGGCATGGTGTGGATAGTTCGCATGCGTCCTGACCCACCCGTCGGCGGTCGGAAAGAAGCCGGAGTTGGGCGCAAAGCTCTTGACGGCGCTGCCCGCCACCCGCAGGTGGGATATGGAGCCAAAGGACGCGGCGACGTCGTCGAAGGTCGCCGTCACGTGAAGGTTCTGTCCGCGAACTGTCGTCGCGAATGTTTCCACCGCAGCCAGGGCCAAACCCACCGAGGAGCGAGCGAGCGCTTCAACGTCCAGCGGGCCCTGCCACCAACCGCCGGGGCCGGTAACCGCGCGGGATGCCCGCGTGGCTAGTTCTGGTTCGAGGGTGTCGAGAGCGGTGAGGATGCCTTGTATGGCTGCTCTTTTCGCTGTCCGGGGTCCAGGAAATGCTGGGTGAACAGCGTAAACCCATTCGGCGGGCGAAGGTGGGCCCGGAGCGGCAATTCACCGCATTCGTTGCGGCACAACGGGCATTAAGTTAGGCTACCTAAGTATAATCCGCAGCACGAAGCCTCATTCTTCGCCGCCAGTTGGCCAGGACACCACGCATGAGGCGACGTTCTTCCGCCATTGACCCCGAGCGCGCTATTACCCGCAGAACGGAAACGGAATGACCCCCGCAACTGATCAGCTACCCGTAGTCTCCCGCGAGCACGGCCACGGACATGTGGCGGAAGCCGTGGGAGGGGATCTCCAGCACGAGAAGTCTGCTCTGCTCCGTCAGCCGCTGGCGGTGTGGGCCGTGGCCGTTTCCTCCGTGTTCGCGTTCATGGGGATCGGCCTGGTGGACCCCATTCTTCCGGCGATCGCGCAGAACCTGCAGGCCTCTCCCGCGCAGGTGTCGTTGCTGTTCACCAGTTACTTTGTGATCACCGGCGTGGCCATGTTGATCACCGGCGTCGTGTCATCGCGGATCGGGGGTAAGAAGACGCTGCTGATCGGGTTGGCCCTGATCATCGTGTTCGCTGCACTCTCCGGGCTGTCCCCCACGGTGGGTGCACTGGTCGGTTTCCGTGCCGGATGGGGTCTGGGCAACGCGTTGTTCGTCGCCACGGCTTTGGCCGTGATCGTGGGCGTCGCCTCCGGCGGGTCGTCGGTGGCCATTGTGCTGTACGAGGCCGCCCTGGGTCTGGGTCTGTCCTTCGGCCCGCTGGTGGGGGCACTGCTGGGTGGTTGGTACTGGCGGATGCCGTTCTTCGGCACGGCCATCCTGATGGTGATCGCCTTCGCGGCCATTGCCGTGTTGCTACCCGAGTCCACGGTGCCCGAGAAGAAAACGCGGTTCCGTGATCCGTTGCTCGCCCTCACACACAAAGGTCTGGGACTCACCTCAGCCTCGGGTCTGCTGTACTACTTCGGCTTCTTCACCGTGCTGTCCTATGTGCCGTTCACTCTGCACATGGGCGAATACGGTATCGGCGCGGTGTTCTTCGGGTGGGGCGTGATGGTCGCACTGTTCTCTGCGGTGTTCGCCCCCATGATTCAGCGCCGCATCGGTTCACTGAGGTTACTGGGCGGCACTCTGCTCGTCTTCGCCCTGGATCTCATTGCCCTGGGCGTGAGCGCCGGCTTCCACAACATCGGGTTGATCGTGCTCTTCACGATCCTCGCCGGTGCTCTGATCGGCACCAACAACATGCTCTACACCGAGTTGGCCATGGAGGTTTCGGACTCTCCGCGTCCTGTGGCCTCGGCCGGTTACAACTTTGTTCGTTGGATCGGCGGTGCCCTGGCCCCGTTCACCGCGGCAAGTGTGGGCGCAGCCTTCGGGCCGGAATGGGCCTTCTACCTCGCGGCCGCTGTGATCGTTCTGGCCCTGGTGGTCGTGGTCCTGGGGCGCAACTTCTTCGAATCGCATGAGCCCGAGTTGGTCGAGTAGGACTCACACGTCACCACGACGCCGCTGGGCCCGGTTCCGTTCGTGCGGAACCGGGCCCAGCGGCGTCGTGGGCTCTTGCAGCCGGTCGATGCGAAGGCGAGATCAAATGGTCTCGGTGACATCCTCGACGTCAAAGCGCGGGTTGCGCGCGTACTCGGGTTCGACCGGGGTGCCCAGGTTGACCACCACGATGGAATGCTTGCCGGTGCCCTCGAAGAACTCGGCATCCACGCCGGCCGGGTCGAATCCGGTCATGGGGCCGGCGGCCAGGCCTGCGGTACGGGCGGCAATGATGAAGTAACCCACCTGGATGTGCGAGTTGGCCTTGCCGCTAGTGATGCGCATGTCCTGGTTCTCGTCGTACATACCCTTCATGTGCGGGGCAGCCGGGAGGAACTCGGGGAAGTGCTCGTGCCAGTTCTCGTCATAGGAGAGGATGGCGGTCAGCGGTGCGTTGCGGGTTTTCTCCTGGTTGCCGCGACTCATGTGTTGGACCAGGCGCTCGCGGGCCTCGGGGGACTCCACCCAGGTGATGCGCATGGGCTGGGAGTTGAACGCGGTGGGGCCCATTTTGGTGAGTTCGTAAATGGTGCGTTTCTGCTCATCGGTCACGGGGGCATCCGTGAAGTGACTTGCGGTGCGGGCGTCGTAGAACAGGCGGTCCGCGGCGTCCCGGTCGATGGCTACGGTCAGGTCAGCGATTGCGGTCTCGGTCATTATGCGTCCTCTCGTGTTCTCCCGGTTCGCGCACCCACGCCGACGACGCGCGGCACTTTCCGGGAAATTGTTTCATCGGAAAGTATAACGGTGCGGGTGACCGAGATAGTCCCGATGTAAGGAAGGTAACGTCGCGCGCAGCCTGGGATTCGGGGTGGTTGGATGCAGGCACTAGTTTGGTCGGGTGACTTCCGTGTTCATCCCCGGCATGCTGACCGGGTTGGCCCTCATCGTGGCGATCGGTGCCCAAAATGCATTTGTTCTGCGGCAGGGCATTCGACGTCAGCACGTCTGGGCCGTGGTGCTCTTGTGCATTGCTTCGGATGTGTTCCTGATTTCCGCGGGCACCGTGGGAATCGGGTTCCTGATCGAACGCGTGCCGTGGTTGCTCGAGATCTTCCGCTGGGGTGGCGTGATCTACCTGGTGGGCTTCGCCATCCAGTCGTTCCGCTCGGCCATGAAACCGCAGGGGTTGCAGGCTGCGGGGGAGGGCAGCGGCTCCCGGGCATCCGTGGTGCTCACGACCCTTGCCCTGACCTGGCTGAACCCCCACGTCTACTTGGACACCGTGATCATGCTGGGCAACCTGGCCAACCAGCAGGGCGAGCAGCGCTGGGTCTTCGCCATCGGCGCCATGCTGGGCTCCGTCATCTGGTTCATTGCGCTCGGCACCGGAGCCAAGGCGCTGTCACGGGTCTTGAATACGCCGCTGACCTGGCGCATCGTGGACGTTTTCGTGGGAGTGGTCATGTTGGTCATTGCGCTCATGCTGGCGCTGAACCCGGCGGTCTGAAGATTCCACCTTTGACCCGTCCCTACAGACTTCTCTTGAGATGCCGTACAAAGCTCAAGAAGGCTGGTACTCGGGCCCGCTTCGCGCCGAGACAACACCCGTATTGCCCCGTCGTAGTCGCTCCACTGCCGCCACCGCCAGCATGTTCGTCCACAGGCTCAACAGGAAGGGCCACGTGTAAAGCGGGACCGGGGTGAGGCTCAGCACCGGTTGGAGGAGCATGGTCAGCACCACACCCCCGATGGCACCGCCGGCCCGCATCCACAGCGGCTTGCCCTGCCACACCACGGCACCCAGGGCGATCGAGACTAGAACTGCCGAATAACCCAGCATCCCGGAGGAGACCTGGATCACGCTTTCGTGAACCAGGAAGGCCCCCGCGAGGGCGGTGAGGCTACCGACAAGCCCGAAGACGCCGATACGCATCCCGCCCACGAACAGCGCGATCACGATCAGCAGACCCGGCAGTATTCCGTCGGAGAGGACCACCTCGGAGAAGTTGTTGAACAGACCCAGCATGATGCCCTCAAAGAGGTCTTCCCGGGAGGTAGGGGTCCCGGGCTGGACCAAGGGCCACAGGAGATCGAACAGCAGCCCGGCCACGATGCAGAACGGGGCCGTGGAAACCGGCAGGTGGGCCCATCCCAAGGCCCTGGAGGCGAAGAGCGTGCGCACGATCTCGTGCACCGGGATGCAGGCCAATGCACCGACGACGGTCATGAGCACCGCCGGACCGGGGGCACCCAGGGCGGCCGCGGCGGCGGCACCCACCAGTGCGCCGTTATATCCCATCGTCCCCTCCCGGACGGCCTGCCGAGAATTCAGTGCCCAACCGCCAAGGGATTGAAGCGCGCTGCCCAGGAACACCACGGCGGCAATCCAGGGATGTATCAAGCCCATTGCGATCAGCAGCAATGCGCCGCTCCACGGGTTATTGAGGAAAAAGACTTGCGCGATCCCACGCAACACAATGCCGAAACCCTCGAACGTTTTGGTGAGAAGCCCCACTTATGCTCTGACCTCGATCTTTGTGTCATCCGCGTTCTTTCCCGGCTTTGCCCGGAGGCTCAGCCAGAATGCGAGCCAGACCAGCGCGAAGACGGCAACCAGGAGCAACCCGGCGTCGCCCAGGTCCACCTCGGCCAGCGCGGAGGTCACCGGGTCCTGCAGCCCCAGGAGTTCATTGAAGAAGCCGCCCAGAGTGATCACGGCAATGAACAGCGCGGAGACTGAGGAGATCACGGTGACTGTTGTGTTGAAACGCAACCTTTGTCCGGCCCCGGTCAGGGCAGAGGAGTACAGCTTCATCATGCCCAGCCCGTTCAGGGTGTCGCACAGGGTCATGGCGGCCGTGAAGGCTACGGGCAGGCCCAACAGGGCCAGGGGCGGGACGCCCGCCAGAGAAGCCGTGACGGTCAGGACCAGCAAACCGATTGTTGTCGCGGTGTCGAATCCCAGTCCGAACAGGAAACCGATGATGAAGATGTCCCGGGGGCGGCGCACCCGTTCCAACGGCTTTTTCAACAACCTCGAGATCAGACCCCAGTTGCCGTCCTCCCCGTGATGATGTCCCCCCGAAACTCTTTCACCGCGGGAGAGCCTGCGCATCAGACGCACCGAAGCGCTGGAGTTATACAGGCCTAGGAGCAACAGATATCCCCCGGACACCCCCGCGCCGATCAGGCCGAGTACGTGATTGGCGATGCTTCCTTCCTCGAAGGCGCCGTGTACGAACTGCGCGCCCGCGACCACCATGGTTCCCGCCAGAGTCACTACGAGCGAGTGCCCCAGGCTGAACGCGAACCCCACGCTGGCCGGGTTCATCCCGTCCGCCACGAATTTACGGGTGGAATTGTCGATCGCGGAGATGTGGTCCCAGTCATAGCTGTGTTTCATGCCGGCCACATAAGCGGTCAGCACGATCCCCAACGCCAGCGGTTGGCTGCCGGGTGTCAAAGCAGTCGCGAGCAAGCCCGCGGCCAGCAGGTGGATGGCGGCGATGGCCGCCAACGTCAGCGTGACCCGTACGCGCAACGGCAGCCGGTCGCGTTCGGTCACGTATCGGCGGTAGATGAATGAGTGGGGTGCAGCGGTCACGATCTTCTTTCTGGGGACAATGCGGAGAAGTAGGAGTATGGCTGCGCTGGGGCAGGGCTCAGTACTTCCGCAGAAATACGGGATCCTGTCCGCGCCATTCCCGGCGCAGGACGTCGGCCACAGCCCGATGCAGGGACGCGATGTCCTCGGTGGAACCGGCCAGGGAACGGATACACACGCACCGCACCCCCTGAACTGCACCCGTATCGACCCGGGTAATGCCCGAATGGGTCCGTGAGGCGTCTACCAGTTCGGTCAGCCGCTCATAGATGACCGCGTCCAGACGGCGATCCGCAATCAACAGCTGACCGGTGTGGCTGTTGCCCTCCATGAGACCCATGCCGGTCACGTCCTCGTGCTCACCGGGTCGGATCCGCAATTGATCTACCACCAGGCGGCGCGCGCGGGCGACAGTGGTGTGAGGTTCTTCCCGGGGGGCGAGTACCCGGACCTCTGTGCGCATTCGCAGCTCGTCGTAGGCAAAGGACTTCCCGGAGGGGGACCACCCGGGGGTGACGACCTCGGCGAGCAACAGTGAGGCGGTGGGGTCCATCTCCACGAGAGTCTTCTGGAGGTAGGAACCACCGCGATAGACGATCAGCTGGTCCGGGATGTACTCGAGCACGCTACCCGGCCCCAGCCGCACGTTCAGGTGCTGAGAGGCCGGGCCCTGCGGAGTGCGATAAACCTTGGTCGCGGACTGCGTGGTCAGGGCCAAAGACGCACCTTCTGCGAGCTCCACGTCCATCAGGTAGGTGTCAGCCCCGAAGTACGCACCCCCCGGGTTGATCACCGTGTAGGTGACCTGCCCGGAATCGTCCAGGTAATGCGGACGCATGATCCGCAGCGCGCCTTCGTGAAATTGCCTGGCCGCATAGGAGCGGCCTTCCCTGGTCGTCACGGACAGACGCAACTGGCCGGTCCACGCCGAACGGGGCGGTGTCGTCTCGGAACGGGGGCTCCCCGCGGCGGGGGCCTGGGGCGAGGTCGTAGCGGACCCGATGGCGGTCTCAGACAAGGTCGAGCAATAGGACGTCGTGGCGGAGCCAGTCCTGGACCTTCTCCAGGCCCTCATCGGTCCGGAGGTTGGTGAAGGCGAAGGGCTTGTCCTTGCGGAAAACCTTGGAGTCCTTTTCCATGATGCTGAGATCCGCGCCCACGTACGGGGCTAGGTCCGTCTTGTTGATGATGAACAGGTCCGACTTGATCATGCCCTGACCGGCCTTGCGCGGGATCTTCTCCCCCTGGGCCACGTCGATCACGTAGATCGAGAAGTCCACCAGCTCGGGGCTGAAGGTCGCGGACAGGTTGTCTCCACCGGATTCCACGAAGATCACCTGTAGGTCCGGGAATTTCTTCTTCAGATCCTCGATCGCGGCTTCGTTCATGGACGTGTCCTCGCGAATCGCGGTGTGCGGGCAGCCGCCGGTCTCCAGCCCGACGATCCGGTCTTCGGGCAGCACTGAGTTGCGGGCCAGGATCTTGGCGTCCACAATGGTGTAGATGTCATTGGTGATGGCGGCCATCGAGATGTCTTTGCTCATGGCACGCGTCAATCGCTCGATGAGTTGGGTCTTGCCCGCCCCGACGGGGCCTCCGATGCCGATGATGACGGGATCCATAATGTTCTCCTGCGATTCTGTATCTGCTTGGTATTTCTGGTACACCGCGTTCAACTCATGAAGAGCCGGGCACGTTGCCTTTCGTGGTTCATCTGCGCGATCTCCAGGCCCGGGGCCAACGAGCCCAGGACTTCCTCGGCCAGCCCCTTTTCGGCCAGTTCCCGAGAGGTTTCGACGCCGCGTATCACCCAGTCCTGGGCCTTGCGGATCACTCCTTGACCGCTGTTCTGCCCCAGTGGGATACCGCGTACCGCGTTCTGGGTCAACGAGATCACCGTGGCGTACAGGTGGGATGCCACCGCGGTCTCCTCCGCGACGCCGAGGTTCCGGGCGAGCACTCCCCAGACCGTGGCTTGGTGGGCATGCAAGTGCTCGTCGGCCACGCCCTGTCGGTACCGTTCCACCCAGTCGCCGGGGTATGAGGCCGCCCCGATACTCAGCAGGCGCTTGCCCATCGTCATCCCGCCTTCGCGGATCTGTCGGGGCAGGGCCTGTACCGTGACCAGTTCGTCCAGGTCCTCGATCTGTTCGAAACTCGTGGCCATGTAGACCAGCCGGATCGCCAGGGCGTCGGTGTAGGTCAGCTGCTGCTCCACGAACATCTCCAGCCAGGTGGAGAAGGACTGTTCGTCCTTCACCCACTCAGCGTGCATGTACGTCTCGAAACCCAAGGAGTGGCTGAACGCCCCAGTGGGTAAGGCCGAGTCCGTGAGCTGCATGAGGCCCAGGATGCTGGGCATACTTGATTCCGGCACGGTCTAGTGCGTGTGCTCGGAATGGCGGAACGGCACGGGCATTACGCGTTCCTGACGGGAGTACGGGACCCCGTGATGGTCCAGGAAGTCCTGGACCGTGTGGTCGTACTGAACCACCATCACCTCGGCCTCGTACTCGCTGTCCTTCCCGAAGAACTGGGCCTGCAGGTGCCGATTACCCAGGCTGTGAGCCACGAATGCCATGTCCTGGATGCTATGGGCGGTGATCACCAATACATCGGTGGGCAGCACCTGGACCACAACGGCGTTGCCCTGTTCTCCGGAGTCATCAATCATCACGATGTCCCCGTCCTTGAGGTCCGGCGCCTGGGCCGGCAGACGTAGGCCGAGTTCGTGGCCGTGATCGGTGTGCAGCCGTTGGATGCGCTTGACCAGATCGGCGCTGGAGAGGGTCACCTTTTCCACGTGTCGTCCGGCCAGCAGCGTTTGGTCGGACGGGACGTGGACGTTGCCCAGAATCTTGGTGACGATCACGAAAACCTCCCTTTCTGAAGTCCTGTCCTTGATGGGGACGGTTGGGGTTCTTGAGCTCCCGGTGCGGCTCGTTGTCGCTAGAACAGGAAGTAACGCTGAGTCAGCGGCAGGTGCTCTTGCGGTTCGCAGGTCACGAGTTCACCGTCCACCCGGACCTCGTAGGTCTCGGGGTCCACGCGCAACTGGGGGGTCTCACCATTGAACTTCAGGTCTGACTTCTTCAGGTTCCGGATGTCCCGGCAGGCCCGGACCACCTTGTCCAGCTTCAGCAGGCGGGGTACGCCCGCGCGGATCGAGGCCTTGGACATGAAGGTGATCGAGCTGCCCGCCACGGCCTTACCGTACGCACCAAAGGCCTTGCGGTACCACCGAGGCTGCGGCGTGGGAATGGAGGCGTTGGGGTCTCCCACGATCCCGTGGACCATCTGTCCGCCCTTGATGATCAGTTCGGGCTTCACACCGAAGAACTTGGGCTCCCACAGGATCAGATCCGCGAACTTTCCCTCTTCCACCGAACCGACCGCGTGGGAGATGCCCTGGGCGATCGCCGGGTTGATCGTGTACTTGGAAATGAACCGCTTGATGCGGTAATTGTCCCCGGTCTTCCCCTCGTCCTCGGGCAGCTTGCCGCGCTGACGCTTCATGGAATCGGCCACCTGCCAGGTGCGCAAGATGACTTCTCCCACCCGTCCCATGGCCTGGGAGTCCGAGGAAGTCATTGAGAAGATCCCCATGTCCTGCAGCACGTCCTCGGCCGCAATGGTTTCCTTGCGGATGCGGGAGTCGGCGAATGCCACGTCCTCCGGGATGTCCGGGTTCAGGTGGTGACAGACCATGAGCATGTCCAGGTGCTCTTCGATGGTGTTGCGCGTGTAGGGGAGAGTCGGGTTGGTCGAAGCGGGCAGGATGTTGGGGTCCTGGGCCAGTTCGATGATGTCCGGTGCGTGACCGCCGCCGGCGCCCTCGGTATGGAAGGTGTGGATCACGCGGCCAGCGATCGCCGCGCGCGTGTCCTCCACGAACCCGGCCTCGTTGAGGGTGTCGGTGTGGATTGCAACCTGCACGTCGTACTCGTCAGCGACCTGGAGGGAGGTGTTGATGGACGAGGGGGTGGCCCCCCAATCTTCGTGGATCTTCAGCCCGATGGCCCCAGCCCGGATCTGCTCGGCCATCGGGGAGATCGAGGAGCCGTGGCCCTTGCCGAGAATCCCGAAGTTCATGGGGAATTCCTCGAAGGAGCGGAGCATGTTGTGGATGTTCCACTCGCCGGGTGTGATGGTAGTTGCCTTGCTGGACTCGCTGGGCCCGGTGCCACCGCCGATCATCGTGGTGATCCCGGAGACCAATGCGGTTTCGATCTGGTCCGGGCTGATGAAGTGGATGTGGGTGTCGATCCCGCCCGCGGTGAGGATCTTGCCTTCACCCGCGATCACGTCCGTGGCCACTCCGATGACGATGTCCACCCCATTCATGATGTGGGGGTTTCCGGCCTTGCCGATCTTGAGGATGTGACCGTCACGCACGGCCACGTCCGCTTTGTAGATCCCAGTCCAGTCGATGATGATCACGTTGGTGATCACCAGGTCGGGAATGCCCACGTCGCGCACCAGCTGCCCGTTCTGGCCCATGCCGTCCCGAACCACTTTCCCGCCACCGAAGACTGCTTCCTCGCCCGGTGTGGTGAGGTCCTTCTCGATCTCGGCGAAGAGTTCGGTGTCCGCCAAGCGCACGGCGTCACCAGTGGTGGGCCCGTAAAGGCTCGAGTACTGCTCTCGGCTCAATTCAAAACTCATGCTTGCCCTCTTGTCTGGCGTCGTGTCGTGGAAAGGCCGCGTTCAGCGGGTCTCGTTGGAGAAGTTGTCACGTTGATGGAGCGGCTGGGGCGCGTCGCCGGCGGCGGATTCGTGGCGCGGCGAGTTCTCGTGTGAGCTGCCGCCGTCGAACGGTGTGGCTGCGCGGGCGTCCAGCGGACCGTCCACGAGGTCGCGGAAACCGAAGGCCATGCGGTCGCCTCCCAGGGGAATCAGCTTGACGGTGGTGGAATCCCCCGGCTCCAGGCGCACGGCGGTCCCGGCGGGGATGTCCAGGCGGTGGCCCAGGGCCTTTTCGCGATCGAATTCCAGGGCGCGATTGGCCTCGGCGAAGTGAAAGTGGGAGCCCACCTGCACGGGGCGGTCACCACGGTTGAGGACCTCGAGGCTGATGGCCTCGCGTCCCTCATTGCACACGACGGGGTCCTTGGCCAGGATGTACTCTCCGGGGTTCATGATTCTTCCTCGCTTCATCTCAACGGATGGGGTGGTGCACGGTCACGAGTTTGGTGCCGTCCGGGAAGGTGGCCTCCACCTGGACATCCGGGATCATCTCAGCAATACCCTCCCCGACATCGTCCTTGGTCAGGATCGTGCTTCCCCAGCTCATGAGGTCTGCCACCGTACGGCCGTCCCGGGCCCCCTCCAGGAGTTCGTAGGTGATGATGGCGATGGCTTCCGGGTAGTTGAGCTTGAGGCCGCGAGCTTGCCGTCTGCGGGCCAGGTCAGCGGCAACCACCACCAGGAGTTTTTCTTGATCTTTGGGCTGCAAATGCATGCTCGGTCCCTTCTCGCAGTTGGTCCCGTCTTTGCCTGTGGTCCATTGCCGTTGGTTGCCCACCTGGTAGATCGGGAAGAAGGATAGCGTACCTCACTAAATTTGCTCCCCAAGGAGACTTTCAGAAGAACAGCATATGAATGTTCGGCCTGACCAGGCAGGAGATGACCCTGGCGGAGCGGTCCACCGCGAAATCCCGCACCACCGGAAACGCGGATGCCCGGAACGGCTGTATTCGGACG
The DNA here is from genome assembly GCF_014698015.1 of Kocuria sp. cx-455. Taxonomy (GTDB): domain Bacteria; phylum Actinomycetota; class Actinomycetes; order Actinomycetales; family Micrococcaceae; genus Kocuria. The sequence goes on along the minus strand of NZ_JACXBS010000006.1, from coordinate 65,201 downwards.
CGAGCCCCGTCCGAGAACGAGCGCAGGTGCTGGCGACACATGGGCGCGCTCAGCATCGGAAGTCTGGCGCGCTGTATCCACGTGCGCCCTCATGAGTGACAATGGGTGATATGAGTGCCGAACACACCGCGCCCGAAGGATCCGAGCGCGCCTCGGACACGAACCACTGCCCGGTCACCGGGCGCACCGACAGTCAGGACCCGGACCAGCGAAAAGCTACCGACGGTGAATGGGACACCCACGTTCCCCTTGAGCGTGTGGGGGACACCTGGCGCATCACGTCACTGGAGCTGGCGCGTCAGGTGCTGCGCAGCCAGGGAACGTTGCAGGCCGGTTTCCGCGCCGAACAAGCGCGGGCGGGGCTGCGCAAAGCCCGCATCCCGGTGCTGTTCGCGGACGGCCCCGAGCATCGCGAACAACGCTCCAAGATCGCGCGCTTCTTCGCTCCGACCACCGTGGACACCACTTATCGAGAGCTGATGGACCGGTACGCCAGGGAGGCCATGGCCGAGTTGGACCGCACCGGTTCGTTGGATCTGAGCGAGGCGACCATGGGGTACTCCGTGCGGGTGGCCGCCCACATCGTGGGCCTTGAGGGTAGCGACCCCGACGCCATGGGCAAGCGCCTCATGAAACTGTTCGGCGACCACGGCGATCCCACCGAGGCGCCCCGCACGCCCTGGCGCAGGGCATGGTTTGCCATCCGCTCGGTGATCGGCAACCTGCCGGTGGCCACCTTCACGTGGCGCGATGTCCGCCCGGCGGTCAGAGCTCGCAAGAGGCGGCGCAGAGCAGACGTGATTTCGCACCTGCTCGATCAGCAGTACACCCTGACAGAGATCGCCACCGAGTGCCTCACCTACGCGGCGGCGGGCATGATCACCACGCGCGAGTTCATCGCGATGGCCGCGTGGCACCTGCTGGACAACCGACAGCTACTGGAGCGGTACAAGGTGGCCGGCCAGGGTGAGCGGTACGCGATCCTGTACGACATTCTGCGCCTGGAACCCGTGGTTGGTTTGCTTTATCGGCGCGCCGCCCAGGACATCGAACTCGAGCACCGCGGTCAGCACTACAAGATTCCCGCCGGTGACTTGATCACGATGTCCATCAAGGACACCAACGTGGACGCCGAGGTCTTCGACACGCCCCGGGAAGTCTGTCCCGGACGCGACATTACGCGCGGGGTTCGTCCCGAGGGCGCGGCATTCGGCGACGGCGCTCACCGGTGCCCCGGCCATTTCGTGGCCATCCAGGAATCGGACGTGTTCCTGCGGGAACTGTTCGAGCGAGACGTCATACAACTGACCACGCCCGAACTGTTCACGGACCCGTTGATTGCCGCTTACCGCGTGGAAGGATTGCGCGTGGGATACGCTGCAGCCGGTCAGAGCGGTGTGCTGAAATAGGGGTATGAAGAAGTACTCCTCCTACACGCAGAGCGGCACCGGCCGGCCCGTGGAGGAGTTCACCGCATCCAAGACCCTTCAGGGATTCTTGAACAACGCGATTGAGCGCGCCGAGCAGGTCAATCCGCGGTTCGCGCAGCTGTGGCGGGAAATCGCCCGCGTGGCCAACGGCGGCAAGGGCGTGCGTCCGCAATTGCTGCACATGGCCGCCCACTCGTATCCGGCCCGGCCCGTGCACCCGGTGATCAATGCTGCGGGGGCGGGGTTCGAGCTGCTGCACACCGCTCTGCTCATCCACGACGACGTGATCGACCAGGACGAGCTACGCCGCCACCAACCCACGATCAACGCGGCGGCCGAACGTCGTGCCGCAACCCGCATGGCGGTGGGTGACCGAGCGGCGTCGGCGGTGGAAACGGAACACACGAAACAGTACGGCCGCAGCGTGGGGATCCTGGCCGGGGACCTCGCGCTCACGGGCGCGTATCGGCTGATCGCCACGTCCCACGCGCCGGAATCGCGGCTGCTGCGACTGCTCGCGATCCTGGACGAAGCGGTGTTCCGCTCGGCGGCCGGCGAGTTCCTGGACGTGGAGCACGCGCTGCCGGGGGTGACCGTGTCCAACGAGGAGATCTTGCTGGCCACCCGGCTGAAGACGTCCGCGTATTCCTTCGAGGCACCGCTGACCGCGGGAGCCGTGCTGGGTGGGGCTCCCGTGGCGGACGTCAACGTGCTCGGTGATGTCGGGCGGGCCATGGGTACGGCCTACCAGCTCGCGGACGATGTCCTGGGCGTTTTCGGGGACCCGGAACGGACCGGCAAGTCGGCTCAATCTGATCTGCGCGAGGGCAAGCGGACCATGCTCATTTCCTTGGCCGAGCACGGGCCGTACGGGCCCAAGCTGCGGGAGATCCTGGACCGGGTCGCGGTAGGCGGTCTCAGCGATGAGGACGCCCATGCGGCCAAGGACCTGCTGGAACGCTGCGGCGCGCGCGCCGGCGTGGAGCGGATGGCCGAGCAGGCGGCCCAGCGTGCCAGGGACCTGCTGGAGGATTCGCAACTGCCGGCCGCCTTGGTGGGCAACCTGCTCGAGGTCACGGACGGCATTGTGCGGCGGACCAGGTAGGCCCACCGCACAATTCGTTGCGTTTGCAATAACTTGACCGGTTACATCCGCAGGAACGCGCTGGTCGGGTCCTCCACGGCGTCGGCGATGAACCGCAAGAAGCCGCCCGCGGAGCCGCCGTCGCACACGCGGTGATCGAAGGCCAGGGTCAGGGTGGTGACCTTGCGAACCGCGAGTTCGCCATTGACCACCCACGGCTTGTCGATGATGCGCCCGATACCCAGGATGCCCACCTCGGGGTGGTTGATGATGGGCGTGGCGCCGTCCGTGCCGAACACACCGTAGTTGTTGAGCGTGAACGTGCTTCCGGTCAGTTCCGAGGGGCTCGCCTTGCCGGAACGGGCCACCTCGATGACCTCACGCATCCGCCGGTTGAGTTCCACGGTGGTGAGCTGGTCCGCGTTGCGCAGGTTGGGTACCAGCAGCCCGCGCTCGGATTCCACGGCCAGACCCAGATTCACGCCGTCGAACCGCGCGATCGAACGCGTGCCGTCCTCGTGCGTCTCCCACCGCGAGCACAGCTGCGGGTAGGCGCGCAGCCCAGCGAGCGTGAAGCGGGCCAGGAGCGCCAGCAGACTCGGCGCGTTCTGCGGGTCCTTCGCCTTGTAACTTGCGCGCAGGGTCAGCAGCTCGGTCGCGTCCACGTCCACCCAGATGGTGGCTTCGGGAATCTCGGTGCGCGAGCGCGTCATCGCATCGGAAATCGCCTTGCGCACACCCTTAACGGGTTCGCGCTGCGCCACGGCCAGGCCGGTTCGCGCGTCCACGTCCCGCCCGTGCGGCGCGCCGACGTTCGACGCCGCCGCGGCTCCGGCCACCGGGGCCGCACCGCCCCTGGTCGGAAACGAATGGCCGGGGTCGGACGCGTTGGCGGGCCACGGCGCGGGAGGCGCGGGAGCCGCCGGGGCGGTCGGAACCGGGGGAGCCGGAGGCGGCGTGGCGAGACCCGTGGGCGCGGGGCCCGCGGAATCCGAACGGCGTCGCTGATCGTCCACTTGCTCCAGGGCGGACCTGATGTCCTGGCGCATGATCAACCCGCCCGGGCCGGTGCCGGAGAGTGAGGTGATGTCCACGCCGTGCTCCTTGGCGAGCTTGCGCACCAGCGGCGAGATGACCGTGGGGGCCATCCGCGGCGCGGTGGTGAGCGCGTCGTGGGTGTGGGAGGCGGCACCGGCCTGGCCGGTCGCGGAACCGCCGGAGGCGCGCGCGGACTTGCCGCGGCGGCGTCGGCGGGAGGAACCACCGGAGGTGGTGCCGTACCCGATGAGCACGTTGCCGGAGGACTCGTCGGAACTGTCGTCCGCGGATTCCTCGGCCGAAGGCTGAGTGCCCGCGCGCTCCTCCTCGCGGTAGCTGGCGCCCTGAGTGGGCTCCGGGGACTGCGCGGAATGGGTGGGTGCAGCCTCGGCGGCGGGTGCCGCGGTGCCCTCCGAGGCCGGGGGCTCGGCGCCGTCGGAGACTGCGATCAGCGCCTGGCCCACGGTGAGCGTCTCGCCCTCGGCGCCGTGCAGCTTGTGAACGGTGCCCTCGAACGGGCTGGGGATCTCCACCGCTGACTTGGCGGTTTCCACCTCCACAATGGGCTGGTCCATGGCCACGGTGTCACCCTCGGCGACCAGCCAGTGCAGGATGTCCGCCTCGGTGAGACCTTCGCCCAGATCGGGCAGGTGAAACACATTGATACTCACGGGTCAGTCCTCCCACTGCAGTTCGTCCAGGGTGTCGAGAATCCGCTCGACACTGGGAATGTGATGGTGCTCGAAGGCCGGCGAGGGGTAGGGGATGTCGAATCCCGTCACCCGCAGCACCGGCGCGGCCAGCGAATGGAAGCAGCGCTGCTGGGTGCGCGCCACGATCTCCGAGGCCACGGACGCGAACCCCTGCGCCTCGGCAACCACTACGGCGCGGCCGGTCTTGCGCACGGAGGCGGCGACCGTTTCATCGTCGTAGGGAACAATGGTGCCCAGGTCGATGACCTCCACGCTCACACCGTCCCGTGCGGCTTCTTCCGCCGCGGACAAGCACACGGGGACGGACGGGCCGTAACTGATGAGGGTTGCGTCCGTGCCTTCCCGGGCGACGACGGCGTGCCCCTCACGTTTCGCAGCGGTCCCGTTCGCGTACTGCTCGCGCAGCTCGTCCAGGTCGATCTGCGCGGTGGACCAGTACAGGCGCTTGGGTTCGAAGAACACCACCGGGTCCGGGGAGTCGATGGCCTCGCGCAACATCAGGTAGGCGTCCGTGACGGAGGCCGGTGTGAAGACCTTCAAACCCGGGGTGTGGGCGTAGTAGGACTCCGAGGAATCACAGTGGTGCTCCACACCGCCCACGCCGCCGCCGTAGGGGATGCGGATGACCAGCTGCATGCCCAGTTTCCCGCGGGTGCGGTTGTGCATCTTGGCCACGTGCGAGGCGATCTGCTCGAACGCGGGGTAGGCAAAGGCGTCGAACTGCATCTCGACCACCGGGCGCATGCCGTTCATGGCCATGCCCACGGCGGTGCCGATGATCCCGGACTCCGCCAGGGGAGTGTCGAAGCACCGCTCACGACCGAACGTGGCGGTTAAACCATCGGTGATGCGGAAGACGCCACCCAGGGTGCCCACGTCCTCACCGAAGACCAACACGCTCGGATCGGCTTCCAGGGCGTCCGCGAGAGCGGTGTTCAGCGCCTTGGCAAAGCTGATTTTCGAAACGCTCATCATGCCACCTCTCGGGACAGTTCGTCGGCCAGCAGGTCGGCCTGCTCGCGCAACTGAGGGGTGGGTTCGCTGTACACGTGACGGAACAGGTCCTGGGGATCCAGTTCCGGTTTAGTGGCCATGGCTTCGCGCAGGCGCTTGGCCATATCCTCGGCGTGTGCGGAGATCCGCTCCGAGGCGGCGTCGCCCAGGGCCTCCTGATCCGTGAGGTAGCGCTGCATGCGCGTGATCGGATCCTTGGCCACCCATTCGGAGACCTCGTCGCGCTCGCGGTACCGGGTGTCGTCATCCGCATTGGTGTGCGCTTGCATGCGATAGGTCATGGCCTCGACCAGCAGCGGGCCCTTGCCCTGCCGGCACAGCTCCACGCCACGGCCCAGCACGGACAGTAGGGCCGCCAGGTCGTTGCCGTCCACGCGCTCGCCGGCCATGCCGTAGCCGACCGCCTTGTGCGCCAGGGTGGGAGCGTGAGTCTGGGAGGACAGCGGCACGGAGATTGCGTAGCCGTTGTTCTGCACCAGGAACAGCACCGGCAGTTGGAACACCGCGGCGAAGTTGAGGGCCTCGTGGAAATCGCCCTCGGAGGTGGCGCCGTCACCGCACATGGCCAGCGTGACGGTGTCCTCGCCGCGCAGCTTGGCCGCGTGGGCCACGCCCACCGCGTGCAGCAGCTGCGTGGTGAGCGGGGTCGCTTGAATGCTGACCTTGTACTCGCGGGGGTCAAAGCCGCCGTGCCAGTCACCGCGGAACGTGCTCATGACCTCGAGCGGGTCCACACCGCGGGACATCACGGCCACGGAATCACGGTAGGTGGGGAACAGCCAGTCGTTGTCACCCAGGCACATGGCCGCCGCGACCTGGCAGGCTTCCTGGCCGTGACTGGACGGGTAGACGGCCATGCGGCCCTGGCGGACCAGCGCCATGTTCTGGTCATTGATGCGCCTGCCCACCACGAGCTTCTCGTACGCCTCGAGCAACTGCTCGGTGGCGGGCATGGGGTATTCGTGTCCCGGTTCGGGACCCTGTTCACTGTCCGGAACGGGTTGCCCGTCCGGGGTCAGCAGCTGGATCTCGTTGGTCGCCGGAAGCATGTAGGCCTCCGGGGTGATGCCGAAGTTCTTGGACGCCTCCACCGCGGGGATCACGGGAGTGGCGTTCTCGGGGGCGGGATCGCCGCCGGGTGAAGTGGGCTCGCTCATGGCCGACCCCTTCCATGGTTGGTTCAGACGTTTCGTGATCCAAGTATGGGAACTGGTGGCCTGTTGTCTCGACGATTCCGGGATGCACTGGACGAAAGTGCGCTCCTGCCGCTCATCGTGGACAATATGATCTGATGTGATGTGCGTCATGACGGTTTGTCGGATGGTTCACTGTCCCTGTCGGCCCTCGGCTTGCGGGTGGGGTGGCTGTGGCGGCGGCGGGCGGCGTCGTCGGCGAAGTGAGCGGAGAACGAGGAACGAGATGGCGGAGAAGCGGCGAGCGGATCTGGACGATACGGATCGGCGGATCCTGGACGAATTGACGCGCGACGCGCGGCAGTCGGTGACGGCGCTGGCGAGCAGGGTGCATATTTCGCGTGCGCACGCCTACGAAAGGATCAAGAAGCTCCACGATCAGGGCGTGATTCTGCGGTACACGGCGGTGATCGATCCGGTGCGGGCGGGACTGGACGCGTCCGCGTACGTGACCGTGCGGCTGAAGCAAAACACGTGGCCGTCCCTGTGCGCCAAGCTGCGGCAAATTTCTCAGGTGCAGCACGTGGCGTTGGTGGGTGGCACGTTCGACGTGATGTTGCTGGTGCGGGCCAGTAGCACCACGGAACTGCGCGACGTGATTTTCGAGATGATCCAACCCATGCCCGAGGTGGTGGACACCCAGACCTTCTTGATTTTCGAGGACGTGGATGCGCGGGGGTGAGCCGCGAAGGAGCCGGGGCCGCGGAACTCCCGGCCAGCGCGGGGGCGCTCAGTTGTCGGTGGCCACGGCGGACTTCTGTCGGTTCGCCCTCCGGCGCCACACCGCGATCCCGGCGAGGACGAGCGCAACCGCCAGGAACGGCAGGCCACGCCGCCAGACTTCGCCCTCGACCTGTGTCATCAGCAGCAGGCACGAGACGATCCCGCCGATGGGCAGGAAGACGGGTACGCGGAAGTGGCGGTGTTCCGCTCGATCCCGGCGCAGCATCAGCACCGAGGCATTGACCGCGAGGAACACGATCAACAGCAGAAGGACCATGGCCCCGGCCAGCACTTCGATGGTGCCGGTCAGCGCCAGCAGCACCGACAGGGCGGTGGTGGCCACGATCGCGACCCAGGGAGTGCGGCGGCGCGGCAACAGACGGGTGAGGGCGGAGGGCAGCAGCCCGTCGGCCGCCATTCCGTAGGCGAGTCGCGAGGACATGATCCCGGTGAGCAGGGCGCCGTTGGCCACGGCGACCAGCGCGATGGCGCTGAACACGATCGGCGGGACGATCCCGGCCGCGGAGATCACCTGGGCCAGAGGGGCGCTGGACCCGGCGAGCTCCTCGGTGGGCACCACCGCCGATGCGGCCGCCCCCACCAGGGCGTAAATGGCACCGGCGACGATCAGCGCACCGAACAGGGCGCGCGGGTAGGAGCGAGCCGGGTCCTTGGTCTCCTCGGCGAGATTGGCGCTGGTCTCGAACCCCGCGTACGAGTAGAAGGCGAGAACGCTGCCGGCCAGTACCGCGGCGATCGGCCCGTTCTCGGGGGTGCCGAGCTCCGTGAGCCGCCCCAGGTCTGCCTCCCCTCGGATCACCACCAGGGCACCAAGGACGATCACCAGCAACAACCCGGACACCTCGATAATCGTCGCCACGCGGTTGGCACCGAGCGACTCGGAGATGCCGCGGGCATTCAGGGCCGCCAGCAATCCCAGGAACAGCACCACCACCAGGATCGTGGGCAGTTGGACGAACACGGCCAGGTAGTCCCCGGCGAAACCGAGCGACAGCGCACCAACGGAGACGATGCCCGCGGACAGCATGCAGAAGCCCACCAGGAACCCGACGAACGGTCCGAAGGCGCGGGTCGCGTAGTGCGAGGACCCCCCGGCCTTGGGGTACTTGGTGGCGAGCTCGGCGTACGAACCGGCGGTCAGCAGGGCCAGCAGCAGTGCGACCAGCAGGGGCACCCACAAGGCACCCCCGGAGATCTTGGCGATCTCCCCGGCCAGGACGTAGACGCCCGCCCCGAGCACGTCTCCGAGGATGAACAGGAACAACCCGCCGGTGGTGACGGTGCGGGCCAGAGACGGAGAGCGGGTGGGTGACGAACCGGCGGCATGATTCATGACACAACCATAGGTGGCCGCCGCGTGGACCGCACGCATGGGATATGCACGGTTTCAGACCCGTCCCCTTCCCGGCGCCGCGGATTCGCTCCGCGTACAGTGACTTAAAAACCACCCGTGCCGCCCGCCATTGAGGCGCCGCCACTGTCAGGAGCTGCAACATGAGCGACACCACACGTTTGGCACTGGTCACCGGTGCCACCGGATACATCGGCGGCAACGTGGCCCAGAAACTGCTGGATCAGGGTTGGCGGGTGCGCCTCCTCAGCCGCAGCGCGGACAAGGTCCGTCACCTGTCCTGGGGCGATCGCGTGGTGGCTGACGGCCGGAAGGCCGGACCCGGTGAGGCGGAAGTCATTGAGGGTGACGCCTCGGACGCCCAGGACATCGCCCGAGCCATGGAGGATGTCGAGGTCGCCTGGTACCTGCTGCACTCCATGGGAACCACCAAGAACTTCGTGGAAGAAGAAAAGTCCATGGCGGACACCTTTGCCACGGCCGCACGCAACGCGCACGTGAAGAGGATCGTCTACCTCGGAGGACTCCACCCCGCGGACACCGCCACGGAAGACCTCTCCGACCACCTGCGTTCCCGCGTGGAAGTGGGCAAGGTGCTCATGAACTCCGGTGTCCCCACCGCGGCACTGCAAACCGGTGTGGTGATCGGGGACGGCTCCTCGTCCTTCACCATGATCCGGCACCTGTCCGAGCGGCTTCCCGGTGCCATTGCCCCCAAGTGGGTGCGCAACCACATCCACCCCATTGCCGTGGCGGACGTGATGCACTACCTGGTGGGGGCCGCGGACCTGCCGGAGGACGTGAACCGCACCTTCGACGTGGGCGGGCCCGAACCCCTCCAATACGCGGACATGCTCAAGGAGTACGCGAGTGCGCTGAACAAGATCCCGCGTTTCTTCCTCACGGCGCCGGTGACCACCGCGGAACTGGCCGCGTACTGGATCGGTTTGGTCACTCCGGTGAAGTCGACTCTGGTGCGCCCGCTCATCGGGAGCCTTCAGCACGACACCGTGGTGCGCGAGCGCGACCTGGACGATTACGTCGGTCCGCCGCCGGGTGGTTACACCTCGTTCCAGGACGCGGTGCGCACCGCGGTCAAGAACCTGGACACCACCCGGTGGAACAAGATTTTCTGGGCGACCAGCGCGGGCGTGACCGCGACCGCCGTCGTCGGTTCGCTGGCGACCAAACCGAACTCCACCTGGTACAAGACCCTGAAGAAACCCGCCTTCCAGCCACCCGCCTGGTTGTTCCCCGTCGCCTGGACGGCCCTCTACGCGGATATCGCCGCGATCGGCTCCCTGTCGATTGCGGATCTGGGTGAGAAAGGCCGCACCAAGGAACAACGCGGCTACATTGCTGCGCTCGCAACCAACCTGGTGCTCAATGCCGGGTGGAGCTTTTTGTTCTTCGACCGCCAGAAGCTGGGCCCCGCCGCCGTAGAATCAATAGCGCTGGCCGCGAGCACGGCGGACCTGGTGCGCAGATCTGGCAAGGTGTCCAAGGAAAAGGCAGTGGTACTCGCACCGTACGCCGGGTGGACCGCGTTCGCCGCGGTGCTCACAGGGACCATTCGGGCCTTGAACCCGCGCCGGGACTGACGCTCGATCTCCCGCGGTCCGGCACCACAGAGACCCGACCATAACCCTTGTGAAAGGCAACACCGTGAGGGATTCAAAAGCAGTCTCCGCCGATGACCTTCCGGTACTGCCCGGAGGGGCTTCTCGCAGGGCCGTCATCGCCACGGGGGTGTTGGCGGGGGCCGTCCTTGCGTGGTCCCTGCGCATCCAGGCGGGGGACTTTTGGTTTTATCCGGCCACGTTCATCCTGGCCGTCATCTACATGGTGGGTAGTTCCGTGGCGGTCCGGATGGTGGGCAGCAGGTTTCGATGGCATGCCTCCCGGCGTGGAATTCGCGACGCCGTGGTGGGCGGGGTGCTCTTAGCCCTGCTGTTCTTCGCGGGTGCCTTCCTCGTGCGATACGTTCCATTTCTCCGCGATCCCGTGGACGAACTCCTGGACCACGCCCGTGTGGGCAGTCTGGCGTTGGTTCTGCTCATCACCGCGGTCAACGGTGTCGCGGAGGAGATGTTCTACAGGGCTGCGCTGTGGAGAATTCTGAAGCCGGGGTACCGGATCGTGGTGACCACGGTGCTGTACACCGCCGTCACCGCCTTGGCCGGTGTGCCGCTCCTGGCCTTCGCGGCCGCCGCCATGGGTGTGATGGTTGCGGTGTTGCGCGAGCGGACCCAATCGCTGACCCCGCCGATCATCGCCCACCTCATTTGGTCGCTGAGCATGCTCTTGGTGTTGCCGTGGGTGGTGTGAGTTTTCAGGGACTGTCGGCGCGCAAGTGCCAACGGGCCAGGAGATTGGCAGCTTCTTGATGCCCAACGGCACCGCTGGCGACGCCGACGACCATGTCATATGCATCGTTGTCGGGTGCCTCGATGATTACGTTGTTCAGACCGTAAAACACGACGGTTGACAGCCATCCCAGTCTTTTGTTCCCGTCGACCAATGGATGATTTGTCACCACAGACTCCAAGAGCACTGCCGCTTTGAGATCCAGGCCGGGATAGGTTTCGCGCCCCCACAGGCTGGTTGCGGGCCGGCTGACGGTGGAAATCAGAAGTCCCAAATCGCGAATCGGCCCGACCTGCAAATCAGTGACTAGTACGAGGGCGTCTTCACCGGTCAAATAAGTCGTCATTGACCCAATCGATCGAGAAGGTCTGCATAGCGTTCCCTAGCTGCAGCAGACAGCTCTTTAACCGCCGATTCATGTCCTCGACGGGCCGCAGCTTCTCTGATGGCGCGCACGGTTGCCTCCTGGCGGCTGATGCCTTCCTGGGCCGCCAGTTCAGTCAGGATATTTTCATCTTCCGGAGTAAGCCTCAATGTCATTGCCATGTACAAATGGTATCAATCTGATACCAGAGCGGCCAGAGGATGGTGGAACGGCTTGATCGGTCGCTAACTCCGGCTCAACTCCAACACCCCCGTCACCCCGAGCCGGTCAATGAAGCTGTCATCATGACTGACCACCAGCAGCGCACCCTCGAATGCGGTGAGCGCATCGACCAGTTGATCCACCGACCGCAGGTCCAGGTTGTTCGTGGGTTCGTCCAGGATGAGCAGCCCGGGTGCGGGGTCAGTAGTCAGGACCCGCGCGAGCTCGAAGCGCAGCAATTCACCCCCGGACAGTTCGCCCATGCTCTTGCCGGCCTGTGCACCGCGGAACAGGAATCGCGCCAGCGTCTCACGGCACGCGTGCTCGGTCGCGGAGGGGTTGCCCACTCGTAACCCCTCCACCAACGTGAGATCCGGGCGATCCACGGTCAGCCGCTGCGGCAGGTAGCCCACGGCGGGCAAGCGGTAGCGCACCGCCCACGGATTGGCGCCAGCCACCTCCTCCCGAGCGGGAGGCACCTCAACGGGCCATCCCACCACCTTGTCGAGCAACGTAGTTTTCCCCGAACCGTTCCGCCCGGCCAGCCGCACTCGTTCCGGCCCGGCCATATCGAACCGTTCGGTCTCACCGTTCGGGAGCGACCGTTCCAGTTCGAGCACCTTGGTCCCGTTGGCCACGGCGGTCCGGGGTAATTGGATGCGGATGTGTCGGTCTGCACGAACGGCATCTCGGGCCGCCGAGACCGCCTCGGTGGCCGTTTTCTCCCGGTCTGCCAGGACACCGCGCAACTTGCCCGCCTGCACCTGCGCGGATCTTGCATCGTTTCCCATGGCCATGCCGGGTTTGCGTTTCTCGCGCTTGAACTTCTCGCCCCGGGTCGCCCGGTGGCTCAGTGTGGTTTCCGCCTCGATGCACTCACGTTTCTGCTTTCTAGCCTCGGCCTCCGCCCGGGAGACGTCGCGCAGCGCCGCCTCCTGCTGGGCGGCCAGGTACGCCTCGTACTCGCTGTACGTTCCGCCGAACTCGGTGAGCTGCCCGCCCCGCAGTTCCACGATCTGGTCCACGAGCTCCAGCAATTGTCGGTCATGGCTGACGATCAACAGCGACTCCCGCCAACCCCGCACGGTCGCGAACAGATCCTCGCGCGCGGCGGCGTCCAAATTATTGGTGGGCTCATCCAGCACGGTCAGCTGCGCTTGCCGCAGCACCGCCCCGGCCAGCGCCGCCCGCACGATCTCGCCGCCGGACAGCTCCGCAACTCGCCGCCGCACATCGGTGGGCAGTCCGCGCGTGGCCAGTTCTGCCCGCGCGCGTTCCTCGATGTCCCAGTCATCGCCGACGACGTCGTACTCCGCCTCGGCCACGCTGCCGGCCTCGATCGCGCGGAGACTGGTCAGGATGTGGTCGATGCCCAGAAGCTGGGCCACGGTGGAGTCGGAGTGCGCGGTGATGTTTTGCGGAACGTACGCCGTGCTGGCTTCCCGGCGCAGCGACCCCGAGGTGGGTTCGAGCTGCCCCGTGAGGACGCGCAGCAGCGTGGATTTGCCGCTCCCGTTGTCTCCGATCAGTCCGGTAACTCCCCGCGGAATGGACCCCGAGAGGTCGGTGAAGCATTCGGTGCCGTCGGGCCAGGCGACGGTGAGGCCGGAGAAGGTAATGAGTGTCTGTTGTGAATGGGGCATGAGGATCTCCTGAAAGAACACAAAGGATGATCCGCTGCCGCGCCATGACATGGTCCCAGGCGACCGCCCGCGAAAGGGGGCGTCGGAAAAACAGGAGGCCAGAGCGGCGTCGTCGATGAAAGAACGAAGGCGTGGAGAAGCGCGTGCAGCGGCGGGCTCAGAGAGAACCGGCAAGCTTCACGGCGCGCACCTTTCGTGGACGACAAGACCCCAGAAGCCTAACCCCGGGCCGGTGAGAAATCTAGGATTCCGAGCGGCCGGCAGGGCGCGTGAACGCGAGCCACATGGTTGGAATGACCTTCTGGTCGGTGATGTCACCCACGGCCATCCGGTCCGTGAGCTGACCGCTGTAGCTGGTGAGCATGAGCCGGGTCATGTCCGCGGCGGGGATCGTGAACTCCAAGTGCTGGCTCTCTGCCACGCGGCCCAGGGCAGTCTCGACGGCGCCGTAAAGCTTGTTGCGCAGCGGGCGGACCACGTCACGGACCTCGGGCGATCGGAATGCCGCGAGGAACAGTTCCAGGCGTACGGCCTGCACATTCATGTTGGCTGTCTGGTCCGTGACCCCTTCGATGATGCGGGTGACGACCTCCTGGGTGTCCGCGTCCGAATCAAGCCACTGTTCCAGCCCCGAGTCGAGTCGATCGATCAGGCTGTCCACCAGATCCTCGAAGACCGCCACCGCCAGGTCCAGTTTGGTCGCGAAATTGGAGTAGAAGGCCCCGCGTGTGAAACCGGCGGCCGCACACAGCTCACCGACGGACGCGCCGTCGATCCCCTTCTCGGCGAAAACCCCCGCCGACGCCGTCACGAGTCGTCTGCGCGTGGCCGTCCGGGACCGCTTTTCCGCGTCCTCCTCGGCAGTGTGTGCTGTCTGCTCGATCACTTTCGCCCGCTCCCCTCTTGCTTGCTCGATACATCAGTGTATCGTGAATGTGAAAACTCGATACAGTAGTGTATCCAACACCTTTTCGGAGGCACGATGAAAATTACCACTCAGAAGGCGCGAAATTCCTCGCACCAGGCCGCGGGCAAAGCGCGGGGACCGTTCTACTCGCCGATCTTCTGGGTGCTTCCGGCGGTGGTTGTGATGGCCCTGGCGGTTCTCGGAACGGCACTGTATCTGGGTGGGCTCTCGAACCCGACGGGTCACCTCAAGGATTTTCCGGTGGCCATCGTGAACCAGGACCGCGGGGCGGACGTGCCAAGCGACGGCGGCGGCACCGAGCAGCAGAACTACGGTCAGCGCATCGAGGACGAGTTCGCAACCGAAGCGGGCCAGGACGAGCGCTTAGACCTGCGACAGTTGACCTGGGACGAGGCTCGTGAGCAACTGGAGCGCGGCGAGCTGTTCGCGGTGGTGGTCATCCCCGAGTCTTTCTCGGAGGACACGGTGAGCATGGTCAAAGGGTCACTGACGCAGGAGTCCGCAGCGCAGCCGGAAATCACCCTGTACACGGACCCGCAGGCGGGTTCACTGGGCACGAGGGTCGCCACGGAGGCGGTGCAGCCCGGCCTTGACGAGGCGAGCTCCAGGATGGGTGAGTCCCTGGTGAAGTCCGCGGAGTCCGCGCAGCAGCAGGCCTACGACCAGGTGCTCTCGGAGCTCGAGTCGCAGCAGGATCAGCAGTCGGAACAGCTGCAGCGCTCGGCGGCTCGGGGCGGTCCGGCCGTGCAGCAGTTCGCGCAGCAGGTTCAACAGGCTCAGGCCGACACGCCCCAGCAGGTGGCGGATCAGCTGGCACCCAAGGTCAGCTCCGTGTCCACCGATCTCCTGCGGGATCCGTTGAACGTGGTCATCCAGCCGTACCAAGAACTCGAAGAGGGCACGGCGCTGGGCATGGGGGCCTTCTACTACGCGATCATTCTGTTGGTCATCGGTCTCTCCGGCTCCATTGCGGTCAACGTGCTGATGGATGCTCGCGCGGGCATGGCCCCGTTGGAAATGGGGCCAGCCTTCCGGGATCTGCCCCGCGTGAGTTTGCCTCGGTGGCTGACTTTCCTGATCAAGTGGGGCCTCTTCACGGTGGCCGCCGCGCCCACCTCCGCCTTGATGCTGTGGGTTGCTTCGGGCGTGGGCATGCCGGTGCCGCACGGGGTGGCCTTGTTCTTTGCGGGGTGGCTGTCGCTGTCGGCGGTCTCGGCCGTTGTGCTCGCCCTCATCACGCTGGGCGGTTCTGCGGGCATGCTGGTGTCGATGATCTACCTGGTGTTCATGGGGTTGCCGTCCGCGGGCGCAGTGGTTCCGCTGCAGGCCGTCCCGGACTTCTTCCGGGTGATTGCTCCGATCGAACCGCTGCACCACATCTACATGATGGTGCGCTCCATCCTGTACTTCGATGCTCACGCGGATGCCGGGCTGCAGTCCGGGGTGATCGGGGTTTCATTGATCCTCATCAGTGCCGTTCTCGTGGCGCTCGCCGGCGGCTGGGTGTACGACCGGAAGTTCGGCAGGCGCGGCTCCCGCGGGCCGGGCAAGCACGCGGCGCACCGGGTGGAATCGCCCTCGGCGGATGCGACCGCTGCGGCAGTGACCGGAGGCCAGCCTGCGGTGAAGAGTGGGGAAAACCCCAATGCAGTGCTGAGTTGACGACCTTAGGCTGGAGGTGACGGAAAAGCCCCACCCCTCCACCGCCGGTGGATCACAACCTTGACGGAGATGCCATGAGTTACGAACCGCAGCAACCCCGCCCGGACTACCGCTCCGGCGGTGCCGGCGGCTACGACGCCTACGACACCCACCGCCGGACCGGTTCCAGTGGCCCCCAGAACGATGAAAAGACCGTGGCCATCCTGACGCACCTGTCCGGACCCATAGCCGCCATCATCTCGGTGGGGTGGCTGGGCTTCCTGGGCCCGCTGATCGTGTGGTTCATCTACAAGGACAAGAGCCCGTTCTTGCGAGCCGCGTCCGCCGGTGCCTTCAACTTCAACGTGACTTTATGGATCATCAACGTGATCGGCTGGATCTGCATCTTCACGGTCATCCTGTTCCCGGTGGGACTCATCCTGATCGCCGCCTACTGGGTCCTGCTCCTGGTCTGCCACATCGTGGCGGCCGTGCGCGCCAACAACGGTGAGGTGTACCGCTACCCCATGCAGTTGCCCATCCTGCGCTGAGCCCGTGAACACGGGCGCGAAGAGCACCCCGAACGGGGCTGACAAGGGTGTACGCACGTGGGAAACTGATGTCCAGCAGATCTTTCGAGCTCGTGCGCGGCACCATTGAAGGCGAAAGAGGTTGTCATGATCGACAACGGCTCCACTGACAATTTCCGAATCGGACAGCCCGGCGGGAACCTGCCGGGGACGGGACGGTCCGAGACCACCGGGCGTCATGTGGTGGTCTTCGCCGAACAGGAGGACGCGCCGCAGCACCTGCTGCGGGACGCGGGACTGGACCGGGTGGCCGATTCCCGTGATCTCGGGGAAGGCATGGACGTATCCGCTGCCCGCGGGGCCGATGCCATCGTCTTCCACAACCTGAACATCGCCGTGGTCAGCGCCGAGGCGGACCAGCTGGCGGCGCTGCAGACCTCCACAGCGCACGCGGGAGCCGTGCTGTCGGTCTCGCCGGAACTGATCCACCACGTGCTTGCGCCGGCATCGCCGGAGGAGCTCACCGCGGCCTACCGGCTGGTCGTGGGGGACCTGGCCCAGCACCTGCAGCCCACGGCACCCGCGGAGCCCCCGCCTGCCGCCCCGCCATACTTCCGGGACACGGACGAGTACACGTGGGGTCTGCAGGCCGTGCAGGCGCTTTCCTCCCCGTACTCCGGCAAAGGCGTGAAGGTTGCGGTACTGGACACCGGATTCGACCTCGAGCACCCGGACTTTGCCGGACGCTCCGTCACGGCGCAGTCCTTCATCGAGGGCGAGAGCCCGCAGGACGGGCACGGGCACGGCACCCACTGCATCGGCACCTCGTGCGGGCCCCGCGCCCCCGGCACGGGGCGGCGCTACGGGATCGCCTACGAGGCCGAGATCTACGCGGGCAAGGTCCTCAGCAACGAGGGCTCGGGAAGTGACGCCCAGGTGCTGGCCGGAATGAGCTGGGCCATCGACCAAGGGTGCGCGGTGATCTCCATGTCGCTGGGTGCGGACGTCGCCGAGATCCATCCGCCGTACACGGCCGCGGGGCGCCGTGCCCTGGACCAGGGCAGCCTGATCGTGGCCGCCGCCGGCAACAACGCCGACCGGGTCAACGGCAACTTCGGATTCGTCGGGTCCCCGGCCAACAGCCCCTACATCATGGCGGTCGGGGCCCTGACCCAGCAGCTGGACGTCGCGTTCTTCTCCGCACGGACCCTGGACGTCAACGGCGGCCAGGTGGATGTGGCCGGTCCCGGCTTCCAGGTCTATTCCTCCTGGCCCATGCCCGAGCGATACAACACCATCAGCGGCACCAGCATGGCCACGCCGCACGCGGCCGGGATCGCGGCACTTGTGGCGGAGAAGACCGGATACCGCGGACGGGAGCTGTGGTCGGAGATGGTCCAGAACGCCCGCCGCTTGCTCGCGCCCTCCGTCGACGTCGGCGCCGGTCTGGTCATCGCGCCGCAATAACTAACGGGGATATGTCATGAAGAACATCACCGTGACCGTGGACGACTCCCACTTGGCCGCCATGGGAGACGTGGTCGAGCAGCTGCGAGCCCACGGGATGCGAGTGGATCAGGTGCTGTACTCGGTGGGCATCATCACCGGGCGCGCCCCCGATCATGAGTGCTCCGCGCTGGGCGCCGTGAAAGGGGTGGGATCCGTGGATGAGCAGCAGCAGTTCCGAATCCCCCACCGCGACTCCGAGATCCAGTAGGCGTGAGCGGCGGGACAGCCCGTTTCGTCCCCATATTGTTGAACAATCTCTTGTGGAGATTGTTCAACAACCTGTAGTCTTCCGGCATTACATCAATCTGTGACGCCAGTCACCCGACACATCGGATGAAGACATGTCGACAGAAGCACCCCGGCCGGCGCAACCCGTTCAGCCCTCCCAACCCGGAACCGAACCGGTCAACGCGAACTCCGGAGGGCACCGGACCGCGTTGCTCGGTGCCATGTTCCTCATGGCCACCAGCGCGATCGGCCCCGGATTCATCACCCAGACCACCGTGTTCACGGTCCAACTCGGGGCGGCCTTCGCCTTTGCGATCCTGGTGTCCATTCTGGTGGACATTGCCGTGCAGCTGAACGTGTGGCGGGTCATCGGCGTCTCCGGTCAGCGCGCGCAGGAACTGGGCAGCAAGGTCCTGCCGGGTGCGGGTATTGTGCTGGCGGCCCTGGTGTTCGTGGGTGGAGCCGTGTTCAACATCGGTAACATTGCCGGAACCGGGCTCGGCCTCAACGCAATGCTCGGGTTGGACCCCAAGATTGGTGGCGGCATCTCCGCAGTCATCGCGATTCTCATCTTCCTGTCCAAACGAGCCGGCATGGCACTCGACCGGATCGTGGTGTTGCTGGGCGCCGTCATGATCTTGCTGATGCTCTACGTGGCGATTGTGGCCGCCCCTCCGGTGGGCGTGGCGTTGAAGAACACCGTGCTCCCCGAGGAAGTCGATTTCCTGGTGATCACCACGTTGATCGGCGGCACCGTGGGTGGCTACATCACTTACTCGGGTGCCCATCGCATGATCGACTCGGGTGTGAGCGGTGTGGAGAACGTCAAGCAGATCAGCCGCAGCTCCGTACTGGGCATCCTGGTCACGTGCATCATGCGCGTGCTGCTGTTCCTGGCCATTTTCGGTGTGGTTGCCGGTGGTGTGGCGCTGACCAGCGACAACATGGCCGCGGAAGCGTTCGGCGCAGCCGCCGGAGAGATTGGTGTTCGAATCTTCGGTGTGGTGCTCTGGGCCGCGGCCCTGACCTCCGTGATCGGCGCGGCCTTCACGTCCATCTCCTTCGTGACCAAGTCCTCCGGTAACCCGCGCACCAGGAACCTGCTGACGGTCGCGTTCATCTTCGTGTGCGCCGTGGCCTACCTTTTCCTCGGTCAGGCCCCGCAGACCCTGTTGATTTTCGCGGGCGCGTTCAACGGGCTGATCCTCCCGTTCGGTTTCGCCATCCTGCTGTGGGTCGCCTGGCGCCGCCGGGATCTGTTGCACGGGTACGTGTATCCCAAGTGGCTCCTGACCATTGGCGTGCTCGCGTGGCTGCTCACCCTGTTCCTCGGTTGGAACTCCCTGGCCGGGCTCACCAAACTGTGGAGCTGAAGGACATGACAACAACGAACCCCGCAGACCTGGCACGTCTCACACCCCGAGAGGCCAGGGAACAATTCCGCCGTGGCCTGCTGTGCCCCACCTCCGGAATCTCCGCCGGTTATGCTCAGGCCAACCTGATCATCGTTCCGCGTGAACTGGCCTTTGACGTGCTCTTGTTCGCTCAACGCAACCCCAAACCGTGCCCCGTGCTCGGCGTGCTGGATGAGGGGGAGACCGCCGGCGAGCTCCTCAGAGACGGTGACATCCGCACGGACCTCCCGCAGTACGTCGTCTATGAGAACGGCCGTGAAATCGCCCGCCCCACGGATATCACAGACTACTGGCGGGACGACCTGGTCACCTTCATGCTCGGTTGTTCTTTCACGTTCGAGAACGCCCTGGTGAACAACGGCATCCGCATGGCGCACAACGATCAGGGCGTGAACGTTCCCATGTATCGCACCCGTCGCCGCTGCGCCTCGGCGGGATCGCTCTCCGGTCCCTTGGTGGTCTCGATGCGTCCTGTTCCCGCGTCACAGGTGGCCGACGCCGTTCGCGTCACCTCCCGCTATCCCGCCGTCCACGGTGCTCCCGTGCACGTGGGCAACCCCGAAGAGCTGGGAATCGAAGACATCAATCAACCGGATTTCGGGGACCCCGTTCGGATCGAGCCCGGTCACATCCCGGTGTTCTGGGCGTGCGGCGTGACACCGCAGGCCGCCGTGATGGAATCCCGGCCGCAGTTCGCGATCTCACACGCACCGGGGCACATGCTCATCACGGACGCCAAGGACTCCGACTACCAGGTGCCCTGAGCCGCTAGCCCATGTTGTCCAGCAACTGGGTTTCCGCGGAGCTCAAATACTCCCGCAGTGTCTGCGCAGCCAGTTCGCGTTCACCGGCCTCCAACAGCCGCAGCAGCTCGGCATTGCGGTCCACATAGTCCCCGTGGAAACCGGGGTCCGTGGACATTGAGTGGAACACGAGCCGCATGCGCGCGAGCAACCGGTCCATCGTCGTGACCAGGGTGTCCGAACCGGTGAGGCTCACGAGGCCCCCGTGGAAACGCTGGTTGGCATCACCCATACCGGTGATGTCCCCGGCCCCACGAGCAGTCCGAGCCGCCTCGATGACAGACCACAATCGGGTGAGCACCTGCTCCGAACACGAGCCCCACAACACCGCTCCCGGCTCGATGATGCGCCGCGCGTTGTAGATCTCCCGCACGTCGTCGGCCGTCGGACGAGCCACGAAAACCCCGCGGTTGGGCAGTCGATCCACCAGGGATTCCCCGGCCAGCACTGTGAACGCTTCGCGCAGCGTGTTCCGGGACACGCCCAATTCCTGGGCAATGACGTGTTCCGACAACTTGGTCCCGGGGGCCCAATGCCCTCCGGAAATGCGCTCGCGCAGCCGGCCCGCGGCGAGCGAGCGCGCCTGCGCGCGCTGCGCACCGAGCGGCGTCGGCGAGCCCTGAGCGGGCTCAACCGCTGCCGAGGGGGGTTCGCCTGTGTAGTTACTGGTCACCGGCCCATCCTCTCACCGCACTAGGCGATCTCGCCCAGCGCCTGCCCTTTGCTGACGGCAACGCCCTCGCTCGACTCGCCGCGAGTCAATGTGCCGGAGCGATGCGCGCGCACGGGAGTTTCCATCTTCATGGCCTCGAGCACGAGCACGGTCTCGCCCTCGGAGACCTCTGCACCGTCCTGCGCAACCCACTTCACGACCGTTCCGTCCATGGGCGCGGCCAGCGTGGTGTCCGATGCTTCAGGTTCGAGCGATGACGCCGCCGACGCCGCGCCACCGTCCGCACCGGCCCCGCCGCCGTGTAGCAGCGCCTCCACCATGGCGGTGGGGAGCCCGAGCTGCACGGCCTTGCCGTCGAGGTCCACGGTCAGGGTGGTGCGCCCGGTGGCGCCGGAGGTCACGTACGGGGACGCTTCCAGCTCCTGCGTGAACGCGTCCTCGATCCACGTGGTGTACACACCCAGCTCATCGGGAGAGGTGAAGTCGGGGTGCTCCACCACCGCGCGGTGGAACGGCACCACCGTGGGCAATCCCTTGATGCTCAGCTCCGCCAGGGCAGCCCGGGAGCGCCGCAGTGCCTGCTGCCGGTCCTGGCCCCAGACAATGAGTTTGGCTAGCAGCGAGTCGTAATGGGGCGGCACCACGGAGCCCGAACGGACACCGGTGTCCACCCGGATTCCCGCGCCGGTGGGGGTCTGGAAGACCTCCACGGCCCCGGGCGTCGGCAAGAATCCCAGCGCCGGATCCTCCGCGTTGAGTCGGAATTCAAAGGCGTGACCGCGCGGTTCGGGGTCTTCGGTGACGCTCAAGGCCTGCCCGTCGGCCACGCGGAACTGCTCGCGCACGAGGTCCACCCCGGTGGTCTCCTCGGTCACGGGGTGTTCCACTTGCAAGCGCGTGTTGACCTCCAGGAACGAAATCAGCCCGTCCGGAGCCACCAGGTACTCGACCGTGCCCGCGCTCGTGTAGCCGGCCTCGCGGCAGATGTTCCGGGCCGATTCGTGAATGGTTGCCCGCTGCTCATCGCTCAAGAACGGGGCGGGAGCCTCTTCCACGAGCTTCTGGTTGCGCCGCTGCAGTGAGCAGTCGCGGGTGCCCACCACGGTCACGTTGCCGTGGGTGTCCGCAATGACCTGGGCCTCCACGTGGCGCGGCTTGTCGAGGAAACGCTCCACAAAGCATTCACCCCGTCCGAACGCGGACGTCGCTTCGCGCACGGCTGCGTCGAATGCGGACTCGACCTCGTCCATGGTGCGCGCAATGCGCATCCCACGGCCCCCGCCGCCGAAGGCCGCCTTGATGGCGATCGGCAATCCGTGTTCCTCGGCGAAGGACCGGGCGGCAGCGGCGTCGTCGACGGGACCGTCCGTGCCCGGCACCAAGGGGGCACCGGTGCGAACGGCGATCTCGCGCGCCGTCACCTTGTTGCCGAGGGCGCGGATGACCTCGGCGGACGGGCCGATCCAGGTGAGACCCGCGTCGGCCACGGCCTGGGCGAAATCCGCGTTCTCGGACAGGAAACCGTAGCCGGGATGCACGGCGTCCGCGTTCGCGCGATCGGCCACGGCGAGCAGCGCCTCGATCTTG
The DNA here is from genome assembly GCF_014698015.1 of Kocuria sp. cx-455. Classification (GTDB taxonomy): domain Bacteria; phylum Actinomycetota; class Actinomycetes; order Actinomycetales; family Micrococcaceae; genus Kocuria. The sequence continues at coordinate 42,724 of NZ_JACXBS010000006.1, read as the reverse complement.
AGGTAGGTGTCCGCGGAGGACGAGCCGGGCAGGGCGTAGGCCTCGTCCGCCATGCGCACGTGGAAGGAATCGGCGTCGGGTTCGGAATAGACGGCCACCGAGGTCAGGCCCGCATCCGTACATGCGCGTGCAATGCGGACCGCGATTTCCCCGCGGTTGGCGATCAAGACCTTCTTCATGCTGACTCTCCTGGGGTTTCGGGTGCGTGCGCGGGGCGGGGTGAATCGACGAGCGTGAACCGGACTGCTGAGCCCGGCGGGAGCTGCGCGGCCAGCGGAAGGTCCTCCGGGACGACCACACCGATCACCGGGTACCCGCCGGTCACGGGGTGGTCGGCGAGGAACAGGACCGGAACTCCGGAGTGGGGGACCTGCAGGGATCCCGTGACCACGCCCTCGCTCGCGAGTTCGCCCTCGCGGGAACGCTTGAGCACGCTTTGGTCCTCCGGCGGTTCGAACCGCACTCCCACCCGGTTGGACTGGCTGCTCACGGCCCATTCCCGGGTGGTGAGGTTCTCCAAGGACTCGGGAGTGAACCAGTCATCGCGCGGCCCCGCGGTCACGCGTAAGACGGCGGCCCCGCCCTTGTCGGGAAGTTCCACGGCGGGTGCTTCGGGCTGGCCCACGGCGTGTCCCGGAGCAACCGGTGGTACCGGTAATTCATCTCCGGCGCTCAGCGGCTCTGGGCCGATCCCGGACAGCACATCCGTGGACCGACTTCCCAGAACCTTGGGTGTTGCAAGGCCACCGCGCACGGCAAGGTAGCTGCGCAGGCCGACGGTCGGCGCGTCCAGGCTCAGTTGCTCACCGTGGTACAGGGCGAATGGCACATTGGCGGCAGCGGCACGCTTGCCGTGGGGGCCGTCGATCTGCGCGGGGGTGGGCGCGCCGGTCAGGGCCAGGACGTGATGCCCGCTGGCCGTCACGACAAGGCCCCCCAGCATTGTTTCGACCACCGCTGCGGTGGGGGAGTTGCCCACCAGACGGTTCGCCTGTGCCGCCGAGGACTGGTCCGCCGCCCCCGATGCCACCACCCCCAGGTCGCCCAGGCCCGGTCGGCCGGCGTCCTGGAGCAGTGACTGCATGCCCGGGTCGGCAACCACGAGAGCGTGAGACAGCTTCTCGGTGGCAGTTGACGCAGCGCTCGCCGACGTCTCGGTCCTGACCTCCACGAGCTCTCGCACGGCCCGGTACCTGACCGTGTCACCCGGGCGGATCAGGGCCGGCTCATCCCGGTTCACGTCCCACAGCGGGGCGTTCGTGTGCCCGATCAGCTGCCAGCCACCCGGTGAACGCTGCGGGTACACAGCGGAAAACCGCCCCGCCAGCGCTACGGATCCGGCGGGCACCGCAGTACGCGGGGAATCCCTGCGCGGCACCTCGAGCGGATCCCCGGGAGCCACGAGATACGCGAACCCCGGTGCAAAACCGCCGAACGCGGCCGTCCATTCCGCACCCGTGTGCGCCTCGATCACACCGCGCTCGCCGAGTCCGGTCAGCTCACCCACGTTGGCCAGGTCCTCGCCGTCGTACACCACGTCGATCTCCACGGTCTTGTCCATGGCGGCGTCGGCGTCGTCAAGGCGAGCGGTGACGACGTCGTTGGCGGCCTTGCGCGCGGCCGCGGGCGTCGAGAAGGCCAGCAGCACCGTTTCCGCCGCGGCGAGGACGTCCACCTGACCGGGATACGGATGTGCGCTGAGGTGGGCGTGCCAGCGCATGACCTGTTCAAGGGATGCGCACTCGATCAGGAAGGCCCGCGTCCCCGCCCAGCGCGGCGAGGTCGGTGATGGCGCAGAGCCGGTGGCTGGATCCTGGCTCATACGAACGACCGGATCTGCACTCCGGCGCGCTCCAGTCCCGCACGAACCTCCGCGGCCATTGCGGCGGAACCGGGGGTGTCACCGTGTACGCAAATGCTTTCGGCCTGGATCCGCACGGTGGAACCATCCACGGCGCCCAAGGTGCCGTCCTCGGCCAGGCGGATCATGCGCTCGGTGACCTCCGCCGGGTCATGCAGGACGGCGCCTTTTTCGCGGCGGGAGACCAGCGTGCCCTCGGGGGTGTACCCGCGGTCCGCGAACGCCTCGGCCACGCCGCGCAGCCCGGCCTGTTCCGCCTTCTGCAGGGCGACGGATCCGGGCAGGAGCAAGAGCGGGAGATCGCCGCCGAAGGCCTTGACCGCGTCCACCACGGCCTGGGCGTGGACCTCGTGGTGAACGATCGTGTTGTAGAGCGCGCCGTGCGGTTTCACGTACTTGATCTCGGTGCCGGCCGACTGGGCCATCGCCTGGAGGGCGCCCATTTGATACAGCACGTCATCCGCGAGTTCCCGCGGGGAGCAGTCCATGAAACGACGACCGAACCCGGCCAGGTCACGGTAGGCCACGTGCGCCCCCACGGTGACACCGGCGGCCACGGCGTCCCGGCAGGTCTGCGCCATCACGCTCGGGTCTCCCGCGTGGAACCCGCACGCCACGTTGGCGGAGGACACGGAACGGAAAATGGCGGCGTCATCCCCCATGCTCCAATTGCCGAACGATTCGCCCACGTCGCTGTTCATATCGATGACCGTCATGCGTGACCTCCGTCTCATTGGTGAGTTCCAGGATGCCCCACCGGCGGAGATTGTTCAACAATTTGGGCCGGTTATTTCGATTCCACCACGTTCGGAAGGTGCGTGACCGGTGCGATCACGACATCGCGAATCTTCCAGTCCTGGTCGAGCAAGGCACTCTCGGCTGCTTCGAGGCGTTCGGGTGTGGCGAGTTCCCGGGATGCGGGGATGACGAATCCCTCGATCTGGAACACCTGGCCCTCGTCGCGGAGGCGCACGTTGGCCGCGTGCACCCAGTCCAAGTTCTGCAGGCATTCCTGCGCATCGCTGATGAGCGGGTGGGGTTTCTTGTTGTCCACCGTGGTGGGCCGGGCATCCATGAGGCCGGACACCGCGGCCGAGAGATTGCTGGCGCCGTCCTTCACGATGGACGTGGCAATCACGATGGCCGCAACGGCATCCGCCCACCACAAACCCAGGCCGATACCCGCAATGCCCACAATGGCGGCGAACGAGGTCATCCAGTCCGCCTTGTTCATGTCGGCGTCCGCGTACAGCACCTTGTTGTGCAATGGCTCGGCGAGCTTGAGTTTCATGTGGCCCAAAATCACGGGCGGAATACCGGTGATCAGGAGCACCAGGATCATGAGCCAGCCCAGCCATATGGTGTGACCGAACAGGCTGATGCCGCCAATGGTGGGGTGCTCAACCGTGAGCAATTTGATCAGCGAGTCCACGATCAAGTAACTGCCCATGACCAACAGGGTCGTTCCCGCCACGAGGTGAGCGATGCCGATGGCGCGGTGATAGCCGAACGGGTGCTTGGCGTTGGCGGGTTTGCGGGTGACGCGCACGCTGATCAAGAAGGCAAGGGGTGGAACCAGGGAGAGCATGTCCTCGATCCACGCCGTTTTCATGGCTTGGGAATTGCCCAGCACCAGGAAGACCACAACCACCGTCAGGCTCAGCGTGCCCAGGGTGACCCACTCCAGGCGCACCGCCCTTTTCACCGCGCGGGAGATCTCATCGGGCAGGTGCTCATTGTCCGCAGGGCTTTCCGTGCGCTTCATGACTGGTCTCCGCTGCCCTGCAGGAACTGATCGAGCTTCAGGAGGAAGGCGTTCTCACCATTGGCCACGGCCATGACGTGTTTCTCGGTCTCGCCGTACTCGTTGGTCGTTTGGTTGTAGGGCCGAGTCAGGCCGACCTTTTGCTGCCATTGCGTATCCATGGTCATCCCGCCGACCAAGAGATCCAGTTGACCGTGCTCCATCTCGGTGACCAAGTGTTCCTCGCTGGCGGTAGTCCACTCGATGCGCGCATCCAAGGCGGTGGCGAAGTCCTCCACCAGGCGCACTTCCTCGCCGGTGGGCTCACCGTCAGTGACTGATACATAGGGCTCATTGTGAATGGCGCCCACACGGAGGACCCCTCCGGACACCCGGTCAAGGGTGCCGTGGGGATCAGTCGGGTAGTGCGTCACGCATCCGGTCAGGGAGAACACGAGAACCAGGAGCACCATGAGCCACCTGCTGGCATATCTCATGGCAACACCATATGCCGACGTGCCGTTGCCCACACACCGAAACTTTCCGTGGAATAAATCCCTGCTCTGATGCATTATGAAAGTAGTTCAAATTTGAAATACCAAGGAGGCGGGGCCGCGGTACGACCGCAGCGGCGTCGTCAGCCACGACACAGGAGGCATTCATGCAACTCGGCATCTTCACCATTGGTGACGTCACCATGGACCCCACCACCGGCAAGACCCCCAGCGAGCACGAGCGCATCAAGGCGACCGTGGCGATCGCCAAGAAGGCCGAAGAGTTGGGCATGGACGTGTTCGCGACCGGCCAGCACCACAACCCGCCGTTCGTGGCTCCCGCCAATCCGCCCATCCTGATGGCGCACGTGGCCGCGCAGACCAAGAACATCCAGCTGTCCACCGCCACCACGCTGATCACCACCACGGACCCGGTGCGCATTGCCGAGGACTACGCCTACGTGCAGCACCTTGCCGACGGTCGCGTGGATCTGACCATGGGTCGCGGCAACACCGGACCCGTGTATCCCTGGTTCGGCAAGGACATCCGGCAGGGCATCCCGTTGGCCGTGGAGAACTATCAGCTGCTGTACCGCCTGTGGCACGAGGAGAACGTGGACTTCTCCGGTCGTTTCCGCTCTCCGTTGCAGGGTTTCACCGCAACCCCGCGCCCGTTGGACGATGTGCCCCCGTTCGTGTGGCACGGCTCCATTCGATCCCCGGAGATTCCGGAGCAGGCCGCGTTCTACGGCGACGGTTTCTTCCACAACAACATCTTCTGGAACAAGGAGCACACCGAGCGCATGGTGGACTTCTACCGTCAGCGCTACGAGTACTACGGTCACGGTTCCTACGATCAGGCGATCGTGGGCCTGGGTGGGCAGGTGTTCATGCGCAAGAACTCGCAGGACGCCAAGCGTGAGTTCCGCCCGTACTTCGACAACGCACCGGTCTACGGCCACGGCCCGTCCATGGAGGACTTCACGTCCCAGACCCCGCTGACCGTGGGCTCGCCGCAGGAGGTCATCGAGCGGACTCTGTCCTTCCGTGACTACGCCGGTGACTACCAGCGTCAGCTGTTCCTCATGGACCACGCCGGCCTGCCCCTGAAGACCGTGCTCGAGCAAATGGATCTGCTGGGCGAAGAAGTCTTCCCGGTGCTGCGCAAGGAATTCGACGCGCTGCGCCCGGCTCACGTGCCCGAGGCTCCGACCCACGAGTCCCAGGTGGCCCGTCACAAGGCCGGCAAGGACCCGATCCCCGGTGGCGGCCCGGAGTCCCAGGCGGCCAAGGACCGCACCAAGCAGGCGGCAGCCGCTCAGCGCGAGCACGAGAACTCCAAGTAATTCCCCACCGTCAGCAGAGAGAAGGACACCATGACTGATCGTTTGACCCTCGCGGTGGTGACCGCAGGGCTATCGGAAGACTCCACGACCACCCGCTTGGGTGAGGCGATCGCGAAGGCCGCGAGCGGCGTCGTCGAACACGCCGGACAGCACGTGGAGATCAAGGTCATTGCGCTGCGCGATCTGGCCCACGGGCTGACCGACATGATGATCACGCACGTGGCCTCCCCGGCCGTGCAGGACGCGATCGACACCGTGCTCACCGCGGACGGTCTGGTCGCGGCCTCGCCCACGTACAAGGCGTCCTACTCCGGGCTGTTCAAGCAGTTCTTCGACGTGATCGACGAATCTGCCCTGGAGAACCTGCCCACCGTGGTTGCCGCCACGGGCGGGTCGCCGCGCCACTCGCTGGTGCTCGACACCGCCCTGCGCCCGCTGCTGAGCTATCTCAAGGCGCTCGTGTTGCCGCTGGGCATTTACGCGGCCTCCGAGGACTGGGGGCGCCAGGACCTGCAGCGGCGCATCGACCGCGTGGGCGCCCCGCTCGCGGCTGTCATGCTGGCGGGGTCGGCCGGTGGCGCGTCCGGTTCGCTCGACGACGACGCCGCCCGCCCCGGTCTGCGCCGCGAGGTCAAGGACGAGTTCAGCAACGTCCCCGATTTCGCGAGCCTGTTGGCCTCGGTGGGATCGTGAGCGACACGGTGAGGTGCGCGTCCGAGCCGTCCGAGGCCGCGATGGATTCGGGTGACGCGTCCCAGCAGGAATGGGATGCGTGGCAGCTCTACTTCGAAACCACCGCCCGGCTCACGGCGCGGATCGAGGAGCGACTCAAGGCCCACGGGTGCTCCCTCATGGACTACCAACTGCTCCTGTTGCTGTACAACGCCACGGAACACCGCATGCGCATGGGGGAGTTGGCCCAGCGGCTGGTGTTCTCACCGTCCCGGTTGAGCTACCAGATCGGTGTGCTGGGCACACGCGGGTGGGTGGAGCGCCGTCGGGCGGAACGCGACGGCCGGGGCTGGGAGGCGGTGCTCACCGCCCACGGTGTACGGGCCTTTCGGGAATTGCGCCCCGCCCACGCGCGCGACGTCCAAGAGCTGTTCTTCTCCGCCCTCCACGGCGACGACGCCGCTCGCCTGGCCGAGCTGATGCGTCGGGTGAGCGGGTTGCTGGGTTAGCCCCTGCTTCCCGCGGGTCCTGGCCGCCCGTTACCGCGGGCGCGTGCCATCTGATGCCGCCTTACTGCGCAGTAGCAGCCCCTACCGTGCAGTAAGGCGGCATCAATTGGTTTGGGGGTCAGGAGCCGAAGTTCCTGCGACCGGCGCGCTCCGCGAAGTCGTCCAGAGCTCTCACGACAGCTGGGACCACCCAGACTTTCTGGCCTCGTACCTTGATGGACCGCTCCTCTCGCAACAACCCGGCTTCGGTCAGTGAGTCCACCGTGCGGTAAGCGGTTGCCTTGGAGATGCCGGCGATGTCTTCCACCATTCCTGCCGTAAAGGCGGGTTCCGAGCAGCACAACTCGGCAACCGCGCGCAGTGGTGCGGTGACGCGGCGTCGGGAATCCAGGACCTGCCTGTGGAAGGCGCGGATGTCGTTGATCAGCTGATCCGCGTTAGCAAGCGACCCCAGAACGGCATTGGAGAAACACGCCACGATGGAAGCTGGGTTTCCGGTCCGGTAGTCATTCAGTGCATCGATGTAATCGTCGATGTCGTGGAGCAATCCCGAGGAAATAGGAATGGTGACGTTCTGCACCGTCCCACGGGCCCGGAGGAGCGAGGACACGATGGCCCGCCCGGTCCGCCCATTGCCATCGGTGAAAGGGTGGATGGTTTCGAACTGGGCGTGGGCGATGGCCGCCTGAACAGTGGGATCCAGGTCGCGACGGTGCAAGAAGTGGATCAAGTCCTCAATGGCAGGGGGAATGCGAGGATACTCAGGCGCCACATATGCAGCGGTGACCGGTGATTCGCCACCGATCCACACCCATTCCTTCCGATATTCACCCGCATCGTGCTGAACGCCCGCGGTCAACACGCGGTGCATGGTGAGGATGGCGTCGGAATCCAGGCGAGAAGCGGCGTCAACGGCAGCGCGCATGGCCGCTACGTTGCGGGCCACCAACTCTGCATTTCCGCCGACGTGTGCTCCCACGGCAGCCAAGGACAGCTTGCGAGCATGAACGGTGAGGTTCTCGATTTGGGAACTTGTCGCAGACTCGCCGCGCAAGAGGACCGCTGCGAACGGCAGCGAGGCCAATCCGCCCGACTCCCGGTCGAAACTCAACATTGCGGCCGTGGCATTGTGCGCGGACGCGTGAATGTTGTGGGGGAGATCCGGAGTCAGCGAGGAGATCTGGGGGGCGACCGCCGCCGCAAAATTCCCGGTGTTCCGAATCCGTGCGCGATGAGATGCCATGGGGTCGCGGTGATCCCAGCGGTGGGTTTCGTGGCCGATCGCGGGCCAAGTGGCTGCGGACATGGGACTCCTTATTGAGACTGTTAACAACAATTATCTCAATAAAGGTCTTACTGAGACAATCATGCGTTCTGGTCTCAATAACGGACATAGGCACGCTGTTGTCCTGGCGATGGCACGCCCTTCGGACACCGGGTGGGCCATATGGTGAGGCCTTACTGCAGGGTAGGGCGACCTACCGTGCAGTAAGGCGGCATCAGATGGTCACGACGGTCAGATGCCCGAGTGCCGTTCGCACCGGGTGGGCGCCGGTCAGGCCGGGGAACGTGGCCACGGTGCGGTCAAGTTCCGCCACGGCACCGCGGACACCGGGGTTGGCGAAGAAACCGGCAACTGCGGCGCGAGCCGGTGCCGGGCCGGCGTAGCGGGTGCCGGGGAAACGCCATCGGCTCACCGCAACGCGGGCGACCCGGCGTGCCGAGGCGGCGTCGGCCAGGCGGTTGTGGGCCTCGGGAGCGTAGAAAGCCATGTGCCGGTCCTTCAGGCGACCCACCGTGCGCATGAGATCTCCCAGCGCGGGCTCCATGCCGCCCAGCCGCCGATAAACCGTTGCCACCACGGCGGTGTCCAACCACCCGGTGACCATGTGCGCCCCGGTGATGTCCGCCTTCAGGAGATTGGTGCCGATAGCGGCCACGGTGGGCCGACAACGGTCATCCCAGACCCGCAGGATATGTCCCAGCCGTGTATCACCGGGCTCTTCGAGAGGCCGGACGTTGGTGCTCAGGAGTGCCTGCAGGGTTGCGCCCAACCAGTGTTGTTCGTGCGCCCAGGTGGAAAGAAACGCGGTCACCCTGGATTCGGCGTGTGTGGGTGTGACCAGCAGGTCGCGCATCCGGTCCAATGCGTGACTCTCCATCGTCCACAGGTAGCTGAGCGTTTCCAGCGCCGGTCCCGACAATGAGCCCATTGCCGCCAGGTCCAGATCCGCGGGGTACATGACGTAGGGGTCGCGCATGTACGCGCGTACGTCGAAGGCGGGAGCACTCATGCGGGCACTCCCCGGGAATCCAAGGCCTCGGCCACCAGGTTCAGCCCCGCCATGCCCGGCAGTTTCGCGACATGGCGGTCTATGGCGAGGATTTCCTTGCGCCCCTCGGGGCCGGAGAACAAGTGTCGTAACACGTGGTCGACCTCGGATTCGGGGGAAACCCCGGAACCGACCGGCTGCCACGCGGTGCGCAGGGCCAGGCGGGCCAGTTTCTGGGCGCGTGTGTTGTCCTGTAACCGGGCGCGGGCCTGAGTGGTGTAGAAGGCAATGTGTTGGGCCTCCTGGGAGGCGATCCGACGCAATAGTTCGCCGAGCACCGGGCTGTCCTCCAGCGCGGCCAGACGCTTGTAGGCCGCGGCGGTGGAGCGTTCGTTAATGGAGCCCCACAACATGTGCACCGCCACGAAATCAATGCCCACAATGTTGGACAGCAGTGACTGCTTGACCGGGCTGAGTCGATCCCGCCACCCGAGTTTCATCCGCTTGGCCTTGAGCACGTCATAGGTCACGGTGATTCCATGCAGGCCCAGTACGTGGGCCAGGGCTTCCCCGTGCCAGATCTCTTCCCAGTTCCAGGTGGTCATGAACGTGCCCACCTCCGGATCCTTGCGTGAGGGACTGACCAGCATGTCGCGCAGGTAGCACACGGTGTGGAACTCGATCTCGCACATGTAACGCAAAGTGCGCAGAGTATCGGGCGGCAGGGGGTGATCGCGGAAGACCTCGTAGTCCAGGTCCTCCCAGGTGACAGGCGTGGCCGCTTGGGTGTACCGATCAATATCGAATGCCATGGTGTCTCTCCCTGATTCCCGCGCCGCACTCGACGATGCCTCCGAGAGGCGGGGGTGCCGAGCGGTGCGGTGGTCGTCGCTGGTGTTTCACCATGTGTTCGGAGCCCGCGCCGCGCCGGATGGGTTACGGCATCAGATTTCGGTGCTGGCCACCAGCGGCAGGGTGGGAGTGGTGGAACCGCCGGCGGGTTCAATGGTCATGGCCACGGCATCGGCGTCGGCCACATCCCCGGTCAGCCAAGTGCGAAGTTGACCACCGGTGAAGTGCGCGTCAGGAACCGGCGTATCGCCGTCCATCAACCACAATTGGTACTCGCTGTTGTCCCCGGGATCGGGCAGCTCGTCGGAGACGAACAGTGCGGTGTTTTGCTCCCGGGACACAAACAGGGTGCCCGCCCGGCCCCCCACATCCATGCTTCGCGTGGTGACGTCCGAGGCGGCCAGCAGCCCGTTCTCCCGGTCCTGCTCCTGAGCCACGAGTTGTTCCTGGTGCCGCTGCTCCGCCTGCACCCCCAGGCCCCACCCGCCCGCGAGCACCCCGGGCACGAGAGCGGTGGACACGGCGGCGACGAGCACGCGACGATAACGACGTCGTAGCGCGTCCAATGACACGTGCGAGCCCCTGTCGGAGCGGGCGCGGTCTTCCCGTGGACCCTTGGCGAGTTGCCGCTCGGGATTCCCGGCGGCAGGCTGGGCCGCGGGCGTGGCCGTGGCGGTGTCGGGGCGCGCCGGTAGGGGGAGGGTGCCGTGAATGGCATCCAGGACACTCGTGCGAAGCGCGGGCGGAGGCTCCTGCGCCACCGCGGCCGCCAGCTGGGCCGTGGTTTCGGCATAGCGGGCAACCTCCGCCCGGCACGGTGGGCAGTCGGCCAGATGAGACTCGAATGCCGCCCGTTCGGCGGGGTCCAAGGCGTCCACGGCGTACAAGGAGGCCAAGTCATGAAGATCGTCGGGGGCGAGACCGGGCTCTGGGATGTCGTGGCTCATTGTTGCGCCCCTAGCGCTGCACCGAGCCTCTTCAAGCCGTCTCTGATCCTGGCCTTGGCCGTGCCCAACGGGATGTCCAGCCGTTGGGCCACCTCCTGGTACGTGCATCCGTTGTAATACGCCATGGTGACAGCCTCGCGCTGCAGCGGTGTCAGGGCTCCCAGGCCCGTCCGAACGTCACGCGTGTCCATGTCCTGTTCGACCTCCTGCCAGGTCGCATCCATCGGTGCCCCCACCCTCCGACTCTCATAAACTTGTTCTCTGCCCCGTTCCTGCACCACTTGCCGGATCCGATCCACGGCGCGGCGGTGGGCCAGAGTGGACAGCCAGGCGGCCACGGAGCCGCGGCTCGGATCGAAGCGGGTGGCTTGCTGCCAGGCCATTAGGTAGACCTCTTGGACAACCTCCGCGGCAAGCTCCGGTGACCGCGTCAGCCGTCTCGTGAGTCCGTAAACCCTGGACGCGGTGGCGTCATAGAGTGCGGCGAAGGCGGCTTCGTCTCCGCGAGCGCTGCGCAGCAGCAGTTGCGTAAGGTCTTCTCCCCTGCCCTCATCGGATTGTACGTGCGGCCGTGAGGCTGTGTGCTGTTGGGGGGCTGGCTCGTCCGGGGAGCCGGGAAAAGGATCACGGGGGGTTCTCCGGCCTGGGCCGGGCTCAAACATGCTTTCCCACAGGTCATCCCTTCGACACGAGTACTTCTCACGGGGGCGGTCGATGTTGTTCCAGTGTGAATACTGCCACACGCCCCGGACATCGTGGCACCACCGGCACATGCCCCCGGAGTGCGCCGTGACCGGGCGGTTTCCTGGCCAGATGCGTCCGGGCAGGGCTGGACCGTGGCGGGGCGAAGAGGGCCGGAGGAAAGGGTTCACACGGGGAGTTCGTAGCCGAACCCCGGGTGGATGGCTCCATTGGGCGCGGTTGCACTGTGAAAAGAAATCTTAAGGTTTTTCTCAGCTCACCCATCCGGGCGGCGCTCGGCACCGAACTCTCCGTGTAACACCAGCACAAAGCACTCCCAGGCCGGCAAACAAGCACCAAACCGCCGACATTCATTCATAGGCGAAGCCACACACACTCGGTCTTCGACTCCCGCGACCGAACGCCAAGGGCAACCGCTCCAAAGCTGCCCGCAATGCTGAGGCTGAGGAACTGTGGGACTCCGGGAACCGGCGGGCCAGCTCGGCCAGTCGACTCATGGACGCCCTCGGTGGGACCGAGGGAGGCCGTGATGGCGTGCGCGCACGCCTGGCGGAGGAGCGGGATCAGGGCACACCCCCTCCGATCGACGCCGTGTGATCCACGCAACGCGACCCCAAGGCGCGGAAGAACACCGGGGGCGCAGGGGGACGGGAGAGGGGCCTGAGGCTGGACTGAAGGTTTCCGGGCAGCAGATAAAGGGGGCGCCTGAATTCCTGCCATCTGTGCAAACAGCAAGCACGACGATACCTCAGGGGTCAAGCCATGTGGCTACGTCGTCGAGTTGTGCACGAAGGTGCTCCCACGACTGGTTAAGGTCGATGGTTCGAGCGCCGATGCGATTCCCCTGAACGACGACGTCGAGGTCAGGCTGCTGAGGAGCCTCAGTACGTGCGTAGAGCAACATGCCGCTGACGGACCCATCACGATTGACGTCGGCGTTCTTCGTGTACGTCAGCACCTGGTAGAGATTGGCCGAGTGGACGGTTGCCTTGCCCCACATACCGACCTGCATCGATTGCCCGTAGTACTTCGCGTCGATGATGAGCTTTCGCTTCCCACGCCGCAGCGTGACGTCGGTGCGCATCGCCGGGAGCTGTTCGGCTCCAAGAGCGCTTGCGTCTTCGTAATCCCAAGCGACGGATGCCGCGCCTAGCGAGAGCTCCGGGTAGTGGACGGAGTAGTACCCGCGCAAGAACCGCTCGTATAAAGCGCTCATGGCATCGTCCGAGATCCAGGCAGTGAGCTTGGTGGTTTCGGAGTTCTCGGTGGGCAGAAGTCCGCGGACGATCAGTTCACAGACCCCAAGGAGTAACCGGTAGGTGGCGTTGGCGCGGTGATAGGTGAGTGCGCTCCAGCGAATTGATGTCGGGGGAACCAACGTCACGGCATCGAGATAGGGGAGGAGGCGCCGCAATGCACTCTTCCGCGATGTGGAGAGTTCGCCATGGCGGATGAGGAGAACGATGACTGACTTCAGCGCCCGATTGTGAGGCGTGTCCGGCTCGTACTCGTCGAACTCGCATACCAGCCGCCCCCGGGTCATAGAGCGGGTGGCGACGGTGCGACTGATGTTAATGCGGCCCCGGACGGTAGCGAGCTCATCGCCGCGCGATAGGTAGTCACGGTGAAGGCCGCGCTTCACCTGGGTGCCAACACCACGCACCAGGATCTCCGCCAACAAATCGTGGAGGTGATCGAATTGCTCAGCCGCGATTCGGTCCCTGCCTTCGCTATGCATCGCCCGGAACGCGTACGCCAACATGACGTACACATTGCGGATACCGATTGACCGGTCTATCATCCGACAGCAGCCCGGAGCTTACCCGCCCACTCCTGAGCCCTGATCGGCTCATCGAACCAGTATTCGTCGAGGAGGGGAATGAGTTCATCCTCGACGACCGAGTACAGCCACGCGTCGTCGCTGTCGCTGTCTGTGGGTTGGGACAGGAAGCTGTGTCCGATGACGAACCCCTGGCCGAGCGCCGGGTCGTCTGCGATCGCGGCGTTGAGGTCAACAACGGTCTCAACGAGGCGGTCAAGTGTGGGGCTATCAGTATCTTGCTGCCAGCGTGTGAACCCTGCCGAGTCAAAGCCAGGGCCCATTTCGAAGAATCCAAAGCGGCGGCGCAGCGCGTAGTCCAAGACGGCAAGACTACGGTCTGCAGTGTTCATCATGCCGATGATGTGTACGTTCGGGGGAACGGAGAACGTCTCGTTCTTGTATAGGAGGCGCAGTTCGTGCCCGCGCTTGTCGGCTTCGATGAGCATGAGCAGCTCGCCGAAGATCTTGGAGATGTTGCCGCGATTGATCTCGTCAACGATGAAGAAATAGGGCCGGTCAGCGTCGTCGGCGCGGGCAGCGTCGCAGAATCGATAGAACGGCCCTTCAGTAAGCGTGAAACCGCCGGTTTCAGTAGGTCGGTATCCCATCATGAAGTCCTCATATGAGTAGCTTTGATGAAACTGGACCATCTGTACCCGGTCCGGGTTCTTCGCACCCATGATCGAATACGCCAGGCGCTTGGCCGCGAACGTCTTCCCAACGCCTGGCGGTCCGGCGAGGATCACGTTCTTCTTGCGCGTCAGCAAGGCGCGAAGGCGCTCGTATCGCTCCTCAGACAGGTAGACCTCACTTAGGAATGCCGCCTTATCATAGCCCGGAAGCGGCGTAGATATGGCGGGCTCCTCCGCCTCCACCTCATCCGTGACGAGAGCCTCGAGTTTCTCCACGTAGTCGTGGTCCGTCGTGATGTCAGTGAGCGTCTTCGTTGCGGCGTCCCCGGGGTGCTCCCAAGACCCTATATGGGTCCACGTCACCGAACGGACGTGTCGAAACGAGGCACGGGCCGGCTCGAACCGAGCCTCGGAGGTGACTACGCCGCGCCCGACGATCTCCCGTCTCCCACGTTTCGCGTAGACGATGTCGCCCACGGCAATCTCGTTCTGAAACTGCCACACCGCGAGAACAGCGTTTCTCATCGACCCGCCGGTTTTCCCGGCATCGAGCGCCTGACGTATCGCCTCCCGGTTCGGATACGTCGCGAGGTCGTTGAGTTGATCCCAGCCGATTGCCAAGATGCCGTTTGCTGCAAATTCCTCCCATTCCGACGCCTGCGCCCCGGGAGAGTACAGCCAGTAGTGGCGCGGACGAGGCTCGCTGAGCTCGGCAATCTCATCAGGCGACGAGGCGGTCTCGGTCGGAGATGAATCCCACAGCTCTCGCACACCCGGTGACCAGAAATGGAAGGGTCCCTCGATCTCGCGAGTCAGCGCGGCGCGAATCGCCAGCAAATCGCGGTCCACCGATGCCGGGGTCTTACCCGTTGACCCGCCAATTCGATCGGCAAGGCCATCGCGAATACTCGTTTTCATCTCCTTCGACGAAATGGGTTCGAACACGTCCGGTCGAGCGAGGAACTGCAATACGTTGCGCATGTCGGGACGGTCTTTGTCAGAGGCGAGCATGACGTGCTGCAACTCCCATGGGTCTACCCGCGCTGCCTCGCGCTCAGCCTCGGACAGGCCGTTCCAATGGCGCACAAAGGTCGAAGCCCAGATGACGTGTCGCCACAGTGCCCCGTTGTACCAGGACCCCGGATCGAGTCCAGCGGTCCCCGCAGGACGGGCGAGCCAGGACGACATCGCCTCCGGGATGGTTGCCGGCGCGTCGAGATGGGATAGGACTCTCTCGATGTGTGCCCGGCGAGTCTCTGGTAAAGCCGACCGGAGAGGATGACCGCGCAAGAAGATGAGCTCGGCGGCAAGGAGCACCACCTCTTTCGGGGCATCTCGGAGCTGCAGGTCGAGTTTGTCCCACTGTCCCTGGTCCGTCCCGACGATCGGGTTATCCCCGATCCTGGCGCGAAGCTCCTCAGCAGCCTCAGCCGTCCAGATAGTTGTAGCCGGGTCGATCACCGATCTGCCGTCTCCGAGCATGTGATTGATCACCTCGCCGGCCTCGCGTGCAATCGACATGTCAGGGGCATATCTCGACGCTGCGATGGCTGCGCGCACGTCCTCGTTGAACTGCTTGGTAGTCATCCCTGTATTCTTCACGCTCGGGACGCAACTTGTGACAGGTTGCGTCCCTTTCGCCGTGACCTTCAGCCGAACAGGCCCTCCGGCGGTGGGTCCAGGGTCAGGGGCAGTCCCTCGGGGCTGTGCTCCCTGGGGTGCAACCGTGGAAGGGCCCTTTCTCCTCAAAGAGCACATGCATCGTGGGGTCGGCATAGTCACGCCACCACACGGCCAATCCCGTGGACGGGTCGGTGCGTAGCTGCTCCCACGCCCGCCACGACCCCGTCAAACGGCTCACCGCTTCCTCGTGTCGCCCCCCACTGGGCGCACCAGGTGAACGTCATGGAGCGGCCAGCCATGTCGACGTCACGCCGGTATACCGAGGCCAGCTGTTCGGTCACGAACTGGGCCACGTTCGCGTAGAACAGCTGTGTAGGAGGCTGTTCCTCAACGTCCTCGTTGCCCTCCGCAGCTTCCTCTTCCCAGTTCATGTCTACTCCTTCACCAGCGCCGCCCACTGGTTCCCGGCAGGCGCGGCCGCCGCTGCCCCAACAGCCGGCTTCTCGGGCTCGCCGCCCTGGTCGACGGTGACCGCCTTCGGGCTGTTGTGGGCTTTTTCGGAGGTCCTGGACGCATCCGCGTAGGGGTGGTGGTCAATTGGAATGGTGCGCAGCAGCACGGCCCGTGCCCCGGAGCCGAACATCACGGCCCGATCCTAGGGCAGGGCGGGCAGGTCGGCCACCGACATGATGTCGTCGGTGGCATCCCGGCGCGACGTGGACCCGCTGTCTCACTGCCTTGAGGAGGAGACGGAGGTGTAATTGCACGCGCCGATTAGCTCGGAGAGCATCGTCAGGCACCCCTCCTCCTTGATGTTGCCACCATAAGTGACGACGTTAGCGGTCGAGAACAGCTTCTCATCCCGGATCCACCCACACGTCCACACCTCGGGGCCATCACCACCCTATTGACACGCCGCGCCGACGTACTCAACGCAGGCGGAATTGCGCCGTGAAAAGAAATCTTAAGGTTTTTCTCAGCTCACCCATCCGGGCGGCGCTCGGCACCGAACTCTCCGTGTAACACCAGCACAAAGCACCCCCCGCACGCTAAGTAAGGAACCGATCATGAACAAGAAGTTGCGTTTGCTCGCCGTTCCCACGTTGGCCCTGAGCGCCCTGGCGCTGCAGGTTGCCCCGGCCATGGCCCATGAGGGCGACATGTGGTCGACCCAGACGACCCTGAACACCATGAACAACTCCGGCACCACCGGTGAGGCCATGGTTGACGTCCACGGCAACCAGGCCACCGTCACGGTCAATGTCACCGGTGCCGCGGAGACCTTCATGGACGGGCCGTTCCCGCACGCCCAGCACATTCACATCAGTGCTCAGGGAGTCTGTCCGCCGGCCTCCGCCGACACCGACGGCGATGGCGTGGTCAGCACGCCCGAGGGCCACCCGTTCTACGGCATGATCGGCACGTCCCTGACGACCGAGGGTGACACGAGTGCGGATTCCGCCCTGGCCGTGGACCGCTTCCCCGGAGGCAGCTCCTACACCTATGAGCGGACCTTCGATCTCAATGCGGAGACCGCGCAGTCCCTGAAGGACGGCAACGCGGTTGTGGTCGTCCACGGTGTGGACCCCGCGAAGATGCCGGCCGCCGCGGCTGAGAAGAAGTCCAGTCTGGATCCCGAGCTGCCGCTGGCCGCGACCCTGCCGGCCGCGTGTGGCACCTTGGGCGCGTCGCAGATGGCGGCCATGCCGAACGGCGGAGCCGACACCGGCGTGGTGACGGACACGAACACCGGTGCGACAGTTGGAGTGGCCGCCGCCGGTGTCGGTGCCGTGGCATTGGCCGCCTCCGGGATGTTCGTGGCCCACCGCCGCGCCCGGAGCTGACCGATTCGCATGTTGATCCGGCACGAAGGAGTTCGACTCCCATGACGGGTTCGAGCACAGATCGCCGCGCAGGCCTGATGGCTTGCGCGGCGATCGCTGCCCTTTTCTGCTTTACCGGCTGCACCTCCGGCGGCACTCCGGAGTCCGGGGCCACAGGTGAGGTCCCCGTGGCCTCGGCCAGCACCTCGACAGCCACTCCGGTCCCCAGCACCTCGGCGGCCGCCCCGGTTCCCAGCCCCACGGCCGCGTCGGCAGCCGCTTCCGGGCCCGCGCAAAAAGTGCTGGCCGCATCGGACCCGCAGTCCCTGTCGATCCCGGCCACCGGCACCAGGTCCGAACTACTGCACCTGGGCCTGCGCGAGGACGGTTCCCTGGAGGTCCCACCGGAGCCTCCCGGGTCCCCGGCCGGCTGGTACGACGGCTCACCCACGCCCGGCGAGCGCGGCCCGGCAGTGCTGCTCGGTCACGTCAACGCCACGGGTGGTGGCCCCGGAGTCTTTGCGGACCTTCGCCAACTGCGTCCCGGGGACACCATCGAGGTTGCCCGGCAGGACGGGAGCACCGCTACATTCACGGTCGATCGCGGGGAGGCCTACGCCAAGGACGAATTCCCCACCCTGAAGGTCTACGGCAACACCCCGGGGGCCGAGCTGCGGCTGATCACCTGCGACGGCTACGACCCCGCGACCGGTAACTTCGGGGACAACTACGTGGTGTACGCGACCCTCACCACGTGAACCTGCAAGGGCGGCGTTGGTATCCCGGGAAATCATCCTGGGAGGATGGGGCCATGAGCGTTTCGCGAGCGTCCCTTCCGCTGTCCGGACAGACCGCGCTGGTCACCGGGGTGTCACGACGCCGCGGGATCGGCTTTGCCGTGGCCCGCGCCTTTGCCCGCCTGGGGGCCAGCGTGTTCATCCACCACTACGGCCCGCACGACCAGGATCAGCCGTGGGGCGCGGACGACCTGAGCGGCGTCGTCGGCGAAGTGCGGGCCGAACTCACCGAAGGTGCCGTGCTGGGTGAGATGAGCGCAGACCTGCAGGACACGGGGCAGATCCAGCCGCTCGTCGACGCCGCGCACGCGCTTACCGGATCCCTGGACATTCTGGTGTGCAATCACGCCAAGAGCGGCGGAGACGGCTCCATCCTGGACATGACACCCGAGGCGCTGGACACCTTTTGGAACACGAACACCCGCTCCACCCTGTTGCTGACGCGGGCCTTCGCCCTGCTCAAGACCGATAGACCTACCGAGGCCGCGAGGCCGGGCGATCGATTGGGTAACGGGCACGACAAGAAATTCAGCAAGCCGACCAGTCGCGTGTTCTGGATGACGTCGGGTCAGGGGCACGGGCCCATGCGCGGCGAGGTCGCTTATGCCACGAGCAAGGCCGCGCTCGCGGGGGTCACCGCCACGGTGGCGGCGGAGCTGCTCGAGCTGGGTATCGTGCTCAACACCGTGAACCCCGGCCCCGTCGATACCGGGTACCTGACGCCGGACGCCACGGATCGCTCGCTCGAGGGCGTGCAGGAATTGCTCGACGCTCAGCCGTTCGGCCGTTTTGGTGAACCGGGGGACCCTGCCAAGTTGATCAGCTGGCTCGCCACGGACGACGGCGCGTGGATCGTCGGTCAGGTGCTCACCTCGGACGGCGGGTTCTATCTGGGGTAATTTCGGGTGCGATGGGCCTGGTGAGCCATTTAATGGGGCCTTACTGCAGGGTAGGGCGACCTACCGTGCAGTAAGGCGGGATCAAATGGTGACGCGGGTGTCACGGAGGGTCTTTGCCGCCACCACCGTCACCACCAGCACCGCCGCCAGGAACACCAGGCCCAGTCCGGAGAAACCGACCATCGCCAGAATGGGCCCGGCCAACGCGCCACCGGCCGCGCCGCACAAGTTCATGACCAGGTCCGAGGTGCCCTGCAGACCCGGCCGGTCCTGCACCGGAACGGATTCCGTGACCATGGTGGAGCCCGCCACGGTGGATGCGGACCAGCCGAGACCCAGCAAGATCAGCGCCGTCAGAACCAGGGCCTGGTTCTCTGCGCCCAAGAACGTGAGCAACAGTGCGATGGCGAATGTGGCTTGCCCCAGAAGTACGGTCTGCGCGCGGCCCATCTTGTCCGCGAGCCATCCGAACACGGGGGACAGCGCGTACATGCCGGCCACGTGGAGGCTGATGGTGAGCCCCACGAGCGAGAGAGTGGCGCCGTGGCTGGTCAGGTGCACGGGCGTCATGGACATGACCGCCACCATCACGGCATGGGAGAGCGCCACGATCAGGACAGCTTGGCGAGCCGCCGGAACGGAACGTAGACTCCCGAATCCGCCGGCGGGGCCGGGCTTGTTCTTAATAGTGGCGCCCCGGGCGAGTGCGAGTTTGAGCGGGTCCGGTCGCAGCCCCAGGAAATAGACCGTCGCGCCGAGTACCTGTGCGGCCATGGCGATCAGGAAGCCGCCGGTGAACTGGGGGAGTCCAAGGGCGCGTCCCAGGAGCTCACTGGGTTCGAAGAGGTTGGGTCCCACCACGGAACCGATCGTGGTGGACCATACGATCAATGACAGATCCCGGGCGCGAGTCTTCTGCAGGGCCAGGTCCGTTGCGGCAAAGCGGGACTGCAGGTTCAGCGCGATGGCCGCGCCCTGTAGCCCCATGCCGGTCAACAGCAGGGGAAGCGATCCAAGAATGGCGGCCGTGACAATTACGGACGCGCCGAGAATTGCCACCAGAGCGCCGGTGGTCAGCGAGATCCGCCGCCCCCGCCGTTGGGCGAGGCGGGCCAAGGGAATGGCCAGGATCGCCGCGCCCAGGGTGTTCATGGTGGCCGCCAGGCCGGAGAGCGCACTGGACCCGGAAACCTCCGTCACCAGGAGCGCACCCAGCGCCAAGGTGGCGCCCACGCCCAACCCGCCCAAGATCTGTCCGGTGGCGAGGACGATCAGCACCTTGCGTTGTAACCGGGTACTGCCCGCGGGGGGCTTAGTGGAGTGTGTGGGCGGAGAATCGGTCATGCAGGCATCATGACCGATCACGGGCCGGCGCGCATCCTCGTGCGCGGACCGAGGTCACGTGCTCGCCGCACGGTGTCGCCGTCCGGTGAGCGGGTGGTCAGGAGCGCACGGTGAAGGCCCGCTCGTGCCAGCCCGAGGAACCGTTGGGGTCGGGGCGTGCCCGCTCCGAGGTCTGCACCTGCCCGTCCGCGTCCACCGCTCTGACCTCGGCCATGTGGGAACCGGCAGGAAGATCGGTGATGCGCACGGACCACTGCCGCCAGGTGTCTTCGGACGGCACCGCGGCGAGAGTTGCGTCCCTCCACGCGCCGCCGTCCACGCGCACCTGAACCGCGGTGATTCCCGTGTTCTGGGCCCACGCGCTGCCCGCGAGGGTCGTGTTGGGGTCCACGCTTGCGTGTTCCCGGGGGACGTCGATACGTGAGGACATCTTGATGGGCCCCTCCGCGGACCAACCACGGGGCGTCCAGTAACCTTCGGCTTGGTCGAAGCGGGTGACCTCGAGATCCACGAGCCATTTTGTTGCGGAGACATAACCGTAGAGCCCGGAGACCACCATGCGCACCGGGTAGCCGTGCTCGAAAGGCAGGGGCTCTCCGTTCATAGTCACGGCGAGCATGGCGGTGCGCTTCTCGTCCGTGAGGGCGCTCAGGGGTGTTCCGGCCGTGAAACCGTCCTCGGAGGTCGAGAGCACCATGTCCGCGTCCGGGCTCACTCCGGCCTCCGCGAGCAACTCTCGCAACGGCACACCGGTCCACACGGCGTTGCCCACGAGGTCGCCGCCCACCTGATTGGACACGCACGCGAGCGTCACCGCGCGTTCGTGCAGCGGACGCCCGATGAGGTCGTCGAAGGTCAACTCGATCTCCCGGTCCACCATCCCGTGGATGCGCAGTCGCCACTGGCTCACGTCGATGTGAGGGACGCGCAGGGCGGTGTCGATCCGGTAGAAGTCCTCGGCGGGGGTCAACCATGGCTCGACGCCAGTGACTGGCACCTGGGTCCCGGCGGGGATGGTCTCGCGAGCGACCGGGGCCGGGATGCCCAGCGCGGCGCGCATGTCCGGGACCTTCCGGGCCGCCGACACCGCCCACCGCCCCACCGCGCCCGCGACCACGCCCACGGTCAGCGCCCCCGCGGACAGCTGGAGGAATTTACGGCGATCCAGCGGGTTATCGGCCGCGGGCGCCGCCGCGCCGCCACCCGCGTAGCTGAGGAATACGAGACCGGCGCCGGTGCCGACAATGACGGGGACGGCGTTGACCGCATCCGCACCCGCTCGGGTCATTACGGCGGCCAGTCCGACCAGCCCCAGCGCGGCGAGGAGCGCGATGCCCATTCGGCGTCGTCGCCGCTCCACGACGCCGACGAGCAATCCCAGTACCACGAGCCCCACGGCCATCGCGACGAACAGGAAAATTTTGTCCCCGGTGCCGAACACGGCGATCACGGTGTCCTTGACGGGCGCGGGGACAAAGTCCACCACGACTCCGCCCACCGCGGTCAGGGGGGACCCCAAGGGTCCGGTCAGCCACGCGAAGAACTCGGCAATCCCCACGGCCAGGGCGGTCGCGGCCACGCCCAGCAACTGCCAAGCACCGGTGAAGCTGCGGTGCGTGAGCGGCGGAGTGGCTGCGTCGGCAGAATCCGTGCGGTGTGAGGACGAGGGCATGTCACCAAGGATATGCGGCACCGGCCCAGACCCCTCGTGCCCGTGCCCTGCGAGATATCGGGCGGGGGGGGGGACTCCCCACGGATCGAGGAGGTTCACACGGTAACGGGACGAATCAGTACGTTTCCGATATCAAAATGCGGTGTCGCAATGCTGCGGGTCTTGCTACCGTGAGGTGCATCACTCGTTGAGAAAATCAACGATGGAGATTGTCCTCTATTTCAGGAGATCACCCGTGTCCCACTCGGTCAACATCAACCCCGTCCGCGGTCTGCTCTTCAACCAGCGGTACAGCCGCGACCTGGCGGCCGTGATTTACGAGGGTCGCACCTTCAGCTACGACGAGTTCGCAATCAACGTGCGCGAACTCGCGGCGAGCCTGGCGACGTCGGGCGTGGGCGAAGGCGACCGCGTGGTGTACCTGGGCCTGAACTCCGAGCTGTTCCTGCGCACCATGTTCGCCACCTGGTGGCTGGGTGGCGTGTTCGAACCGCTCAATTTCCGCCTTGCCCCGCGCGAGGTCAGCGAGTTGCTGGTGCGCTCCGCACCGCGCGTGATGATCGTGGAGCCCGGTCATGTTCCGGTGGTCGACGCCGCTCTGGGCGCCCAGGACTCCTCCGGCCAGGAAAGTGCGGGGTGGCCTTTCCAAACCGAAACCGTCCTGATCGATGAGGATCCCGCGGCGCCTCTCGATGACGGCCTCGAAGTTGGCGAGCACTGGATCCCGCTGAGTGGCTTCGTGCAGCGCTCGGAGGGTGCTGCACTCGGCGAACCGGTGGAGACCACGGACGACACCCTGGCGATCCTCATGTTCACCTCCGGCACCACGGGCAAGCCCAAGGGCGTGCGGCTGAGCCACGGCAATATTTTCTGGAACGCATTCAACGTGGATTCACTCGTGGACACCCGCCGCAGGGACATCAACTACGCCGTGGCGCCCCTGTTCCACATCGGCGCGCTCAACTCCTTCACGGTGCGCGCGCTGGTGCGGGGCAACACCACGGTGGTCCGCCGCGGATTCGTGCCCTCCCAGGTGCTCGCGGACATCGAGAATTACGGCGTGAACAACGCCTTCTTCGTCCCGGCCATGTTGCTGTCGCTGACCCACGATCCCGAGTTCGAGGCAGCCACGCTGGACTCCCTGCGCGCCCTGATCTGCGCCGGTGCCCCGGTGCCGCCCGTGGTGATCTCCCTGTTCGAGTCCAAGAACGTGCCCGTCCAGCAGGCGTGGGGTCTGACCGAGACCACCCCGTTCGCGACCTACCTGCCCACCGAGCTCACCTACGAGAAGGCGGGTTCGGCGGGCATGCCCATGCTTTACACCGAGGTGCGGATCATGGATCCCGGCACGGGGGAGGTCGTTACCGAACCCGATACGCGTGGCGAACTGTGGGTGCGTGGGCCCAACGTCACCACCGGGTACTGGGAGGACGAGGGCGCCACCGCCGCTGCCTTCACGGACGGTTGGTTCCACACCGGGGACATCGGCTACCGCGACCCGGACGGCTACTACTACATCGTGGACCGCCTCAAGGACATGATCATCACCGGGGGCGAGAACGTGTACCCCGCCGAGATCGAACGCGTCCTGGTCGAGCACCCGGACATCTCCGACGCAGCGGTGGTGGGAGCCCCGGACGAGGAGTGGGTCGAGCGCATCGTGGCCGTCCTACAGCCGCAACCCGGGCACGAGGTCCCGTCCATCGCGGAACTTCGTCAGTTCTGCAGTGACCGCCTGGCACGCTACAAGCTCCCCAAGGACCTCGTCACCGTGGCGGAAGTGCCCCGTAACGGGTCCGGCAAGCTGGACAAGGTGGCCATCCGCCAGTTGGTCAGAGGCCGAAGGCCCGGCCGGAAGGTCGTGCGCGGCGTCGTCGTCGGCGAGGTCCGAAGGAGGAAACCCGCGATCTCACCGCGCGAGCTTACTAAGCTGAACCCATGCAGCCGCACACGGACATCACATTCCGCACCCGCAAATGGGTCAAACCCGAAGATCTCAACGCCAACGGCACCCTGTTCGGCGGGTCGCTGTTGCGCTGGATCGACGAGGAAGCCGCGATTTACGCGATCGTGCAGCTGGGCAATCAGCGCGCGGTGACCAAGTACATGTCGGAGATCGAGTTCGTGTCCTCCGCCGTGCAGGGTGACATCATCGAGATGGGCCTGTCCGCCACCAAGTTCGGCCGCACGTCGCTGACCATGCGCGCGCAGGTGCGGAACATGATCACGCGAGAGCTGATTCTGAGTATCGACAAGATCGTGTTCGTGAACCTGGACAAGGAGGGTCGCCCCACCCCGCACGGGTACACGGAAATCACGTACGACCGCGACCGCATCCCCACCACGGCGGTACCGATCATCCAGGAACTGCGCGGGTCCGAGCGATGAATCGGCTCAGCGCGCAGCGTCTGACACCGAGCTGGGTCTACCACGGCGAGGGCCCGTGCTGGAGCCCCGAGTGGGGCGGTCTGGCGTGGGTGGACATGCTCGCCGGGGACATCCTCACGTTCGGTCGTGACGAGCAGCCGCGCAGGCAGCACGTGGGGTCCGTGGCGGCGTGCGTGCGCCCGCGCGGCAACGGCGGCCAGATCATTGCCGTGGAACGCGGGGTGCTCCTCACGGACGCCGCGGGAAATCCCGAGCGCGAAATCACCCTGTGGGAATCGCCGCAGATTCGCATGAACGAGGGTGGGATCCCCCCGGACGGCACCTTCTACATCGGGTCCATGGCCTACGACCAGTCCGAAGGATCGGCCACGCTCTACCGGGTCTCACCCGACCTGGAATGGCAACCGGTGCTCGAGAACGTCACCATCTCCAACGGCATCGCGTGGTCCCCGGACGGTTCACTCGCCTACTACAACGACACCCCCACGGGAGAGGTCTCGGTCTTCGACTGGTCGGCCGCGAGCGGCCTGGGCAATCGCCGCACCTTTGTCGCGCCGGTTGTCGACGACGACGCCGCTGCCGGAGCCTGGGACGACCACGAAGAGTACGAACCCGGCAGCGTGCCGGCCAACCCGGACGGGCTGACGGTGGACTCGGACGGGGCGGTCTGGGTTGCGCTCAACGGGGCCGGTCAGGTCCATCGCTACCTGCCGGACGGAACACTGGACACGGTGGTGAGCGTGGGGGCCCAGCAGACCACCGCCTGCACGCTGGGCGGTCAGGACCTGCGCACCCTGTACATCACCACCTCGCGCGAGAACCTGCCCAATGACGTGCAGCCCACCGCTGGTTCCTTGTATTCGGTACGCGTGGCCGTTCCGGGCCTGCCCGCGGGGAGATTCGCGGGCTGACGCCGCCCGGCGGACTCTCGCCCACCGGGACCGGTCCCCGAGACTGACTCGCGGTCGTAATCCGTTATGTTCCGCGAGCCCCTACCGGACCGGACATAGGATGAGTTTTCAAGAGTTCAGCGCAGGCGATGGAGCAAGCGGAGGCATTCCATGGATACACCGGCCACGGACCATAAAGGTCAGAACAATCGTCGGGGGAGTGCCACGGGAATCCTGGAACCGGACCCCGGAATGCCCGCCAGTACCTGGCGGTTGCGCAGTGACGCCTGGGAGTACCTGCGGTTCGCCATGAAGCGCATTGCGCTCGGCAATGAGGACAAGGAAGCCCTCGCCGCGGACAGCGAACTGCGGCGCTCTTTGCGCGCCCTCGAAACCGTGGAGATGTACTGGGCCGGATTCGGTCAGCGCTACGTCGCGGCCATCCGGGAAATGCTGGAACAGGGCGATTACCACATGGCCCTCGAACGGATCGGCAAGGTGGTCAACCGGCTCCGCGGTGACACCGTGCCGGACACGGCCCGCGATGAGCTCGCAGACGATGCGGAGAACTCGGACCTGCTGGTCGACACCGATCCGCGTCCCCGTTTCGAAGTTCTGATCGTGGACGAGAGCGCCCCCGCGGACCGTGACGGTCTACGTGCCGAGGGCCTGCGGATGCGCTCCGCCGCCGATGACTTCATTTACGAGTACGTGATCGTGCCCTCCGCTGATGACGCCGTGGCCGCGGTCCTGACCAACCCCAACATTCTCGCGTGCGTTGTCCGCCCGGGGTTCAGCGAGCGCACCCGGCAACCGTTGAGCCGCGATCTCAAGAACTCCATTCATATGGCGCGCAACCTGGTGAGCCCGGAATCCGCCTCCGCCCGCACCCCGCTCGCATCCATCCAGCGGGTGCTCCGCCTGGCCGACACCCTCGCCGCGCTGCGCCCCGAAATGGACCTGTACCTCATGGCGGGCGCGCACATCGAAGGCCTCTCCGGTGCCTTGACCCATCGCTTCCGCCGGGTGTTCCGGCGCGAGGACAAGCTTGAGCTGCATCTCACGTTGCTGCGCAGGGTGTCCCACCTGTACGACACCCCGTTCTTCTCCGCGGTCCAGGAGCATGCCCGTCGCCCGGTGGGTGTGTTCCATGCCCTGCCGATTGCCCGCGGTGGTTCCGTGGTGGGCTCCAAATGGATCAAGGACCTCCTGGACTTCTACGGGTTGAACCTGCTGCTGGCCGAGACCTCGGCGACCTCCGGCGGTTTGGATTCGCTCCTGGCGCCGGTGCACACGTTGAAGAAGGCCCAGGAACTCGCGGCCCGCGCCTACGGCGCCAAGCACACGTTCTTCGTGACCAACGGAACCTCGACCGCCAACAAAATCGTGCACCAGGCACTGTTGTCACCCAATGACGTGGTGCTCGTGGACCGCAACTGTCACAAGTCCCACCACCACGCGGTGGTGCTCACCGGCGCTCGCCCCGCGTATTTGGAGGCCTACCCGCGCAACGAGTTCGCGTTCTACGGTGCGGTGCCGATGTCGCGCATCAAGCAGATGCTGCTGGATTATCGCGCCCAGGGGCGCCTGGACGAGGTTCAGCTGGTCACGCTTACCAACTGCACCTTCGACGGCATCGTCTACGACCCCGAGCGGGTCATGGCGGAGTGCTTGGCCATCAAGCCGAACCTGGTTTTCCTCTGGGACGAGGCCTGGTTCGCGTTCGCGACCTTCCATCCGGTGACGCGACGTCGTACCGCCATGTGGGCGGCCGCCCACCTCAAGGAACGGATGGGGACAAGAGCGCACCAGATCGCTTACCGCGAGCAGCAAAAGCGGCTCTTCGACGAGCACGGCAATCCCGCGCCGGACGAGGTCTGGTTGGAGGAGCACCTGCTCCCCGCCCCGGACGCCAAGATCCGTGTGTACGCAACCCAGTCCACGCACAAGACCCTCACGGCGCTGCGGCAGGGATCCATGATCCACGTCCACGACGACGAATGGGTCCGCGAGGCGGAGGAACCCTTCCACGAGGCGTACATGACGCACACCTCCACCTCGCCCAACTATCAGATCCTCACGTCCTTGGACATCGGGCGCCGGCAGGTGGAGCTGGAGGGCTACGAGCTCGTGCAGCGACAGCTGGACCTGGCCACGAGCCTGTCCCAGGCCATCGCTCGGCACCCGCTGCTGCGCCGCACCTTCCGGGTGCTCACCGCCCACGACCTGGTGCCCCGTGAGAATCGTGAGGTGGGCCGCCCCATGCCCCTGCGTGACGGGCTGGCCAGTATGTGGGAAGCGTGGACCACGGACGAGTTCGTGGTCGACCCCAGCCGTATCACCATTGAGATCAGCCGGACCGGTGTGGACGGTGATACGTTCAAGCATGACCTGCTCATGGATCGCTACGGCATCCAGGTCAACAAGACCAGCCGGAACACCGTGCTGTTCATGACCAATATCGGCACCTCGCGCAGCGCGATCGCGTACCTCGTGGAGGTGCTCGTGAAGCTCGCTCAGCGTTTCGAGGACGAGAGCACTCAGCTCGATCCCGAGATCGCAGCGAAGGTCGATGACACCCCCATGCCGCCGTTACCCGACTTCAGCTCCTTCGCGGACGGATACGCGACCGATAAGGACCTGCCGGACGGTGACATGCGCGCCGCATTCTTCAAGGGTCAGCGCCGCACGTCGGTGGAGCACGTGGGCCACGAGGAACTGCGCGAGCGAGTGGCCAACGGTGAGAAGCCCGTCTCGGCCGGCTTCGTGACTCCCTACCCGCCCGGTTTCCCGGTGTTGGTGCCGGGCCAGGTCATCTCCCCGGACGTCCTGGATTTCATGGCCGTGCTGGACACCCGTGAGATCCACGGTTACGACCCGCGCAAAGGCTACCGCGTACTGCGGGACTCGTAGTTCGGCTCGGCGGGGCGACGTCGCATCGGTACCGGTGCTCCGTGGTGCTCCCGTTCTCGGGCGTGGACGGCGGGCACTCACCGCTCAGGGTGGCCGCTCAGGTGCTCTCCGACAGCGCGGTCAGGGGAGCAGCCCCAGTTCGTCGTTGAGTCTCTGCACGTGTCGGTAATAGTCCACATTGCGTAGTCGGCTCGCGGCGGCAGCGTCCAGAATCACGGTGGCGTGGGGGTGCATTTGCAGCACCGAGGCCGGGCACGCTGCCGAGACCGGACCCTCCACTGCGGCCGCGACGGCGTCGGCCTTTTTGGCTCCCTGGGCCACGAGTACGGCGTGGCGGCTGTCCCGGATGGTTCCGAGTCCCTGGGTCAAACAGAGTTTGGGGACCGTCTCGTCCTCCCCGAAGAACCGGGCGTTGTCCTCGCGGGTCTGTTGAGTCAGCGCCTTGATGCGGGTTCGCGAAGCCAGCGACGAGGACGGCTCATTGAACCCGATGTGCCCGTTGGCCCCGATCCCCAGCAACTGCACATCGATCCCGCCGGCCAGGCGGATGGTCTCTTCGTAGGCCGCCGCGGCCCGGTGCAACGCCTGCGGATCCGGGTCAGCGGCGTCGGGGGAGTGCAGCGCTGCCACTGGTAAATCCACGTGATCCGCGAACTCGTCACGAATGGTCGCCCTGTACGAGCGCGCGTCAACCGGTTGCAGCCCCACGTATTCGTCGAGTGTGAAGGCCACGCACTCGGCGAAGGACAGGTCGGCTTCGCGGTGGCGGCGGATCAACTCCCGGTACACCGGCAGCGGTGAACTTCCCGTGGCCAACCCCAGCACGCACGGACCCCGCTCGATCCGTGCGGCGAAGATCGCCGCAGCTGCCTGCCCGGTCTCCGCCGCGGATTCACACAGCACCAGTCGCACGGTGTCAGCCTTCCACAGCGTTGACGAACCACGAGGTGATCGTCGTGGGATGAGTGATAGCGGTGCCAACCACCACGGAATGGGCACCGGCCCCCATGGCGGCCGCCGCCTGGGTGGGGGTATGAATTCGCCCTTCCGCAATGATCGGTACGCCGATATCCGCCTGACGCATCGCCTCGAGAAGTGCAAGGTCCGGTCCGTCGGTTTTCGGCCGTTCGCCCGTGTACCCGGCGAGCGTGGTGCCCACCAGGTCCGCCCCGGCATCGGAGGCGGCCAGGGCGTCGTCGAGACTTCCGCAGTCCGCCATGACCAACGCGTTGGTTTCGCCATGAAGACGCGCGATGGTCTCCTCCAACGACAATCCGTCCGGTCGGGATCGACGAGTGCCATCGATGGCCACCACGTGCGCGCCCGCCAGTGCCACGGCGTAGGCGTGCTGATACGTGGGCGTGATGTACACGCCGGAGTCCCCGTCCTTCCACAATCCGATCACCGGCATCTCCACCGCGGAACGCACCGCGTGAATATCGGAGATGCCTTGGACCCGCACGGCCGCCGCTCCGCCCCGCACCGCGGATGCGGCGACCTGGGACATGGTGCGCGGATCTCTCATGGGCTCGCCGGGGTAGGCCTGGGTTGAGACGATCAACCGCCCGGCCAGGGACTCGATCACTTGGTGCTGGGTATACGTCATTGACTCTCCTCGATCTCGGTGGTTGCTCCGTCCCAGAGACTCGCGGCCCCTATCAACGCGGCATCGGCCCCCAGCTGGGCGCGTTGCGCAGACAACCCGCGGACGGCGGGGATCAACTCTTCCGCGAAGGCCTGCTCGAGGTGCGGCCACCACAGGTCGCCGGCCTGGACCAATCCACCACTCAGAACGATCACTTCCGGGGACAGAATATTCGCGACGCCTCCCAGCGCCGACCCGAGGGCGCGGCCGGCTGTGGCGAACGCCTCCCGGGCGGTTGCGTCCCCCTCCCGAGCTTGCTCCGCCAGCTCCGCCGCGGACGACGACGTCGCTCGCCCGCCCGCCCGTCGGTACTCGTTCAGGACGGCGGGGCCGGACGCAATGGCCTCAAGGTGTCCCGCCCCGCCGCACGGGCACGGTAGTCCCGCCGCCAAAGACGAGGGCATGTGTCCCAGGTGCCCGGCGGCTGCATGCCGTCCGGTCACCAGCCGGCCGTTGCAGATCACGCCCGCCCCGATTCCCGTACCCACCGCCACGAGTAGCGAATCACGCGCGGTGGCAGAGGCACCGTAGGATGCCTCACCCAGGGTATGGGCGTGCACGTCATTGACCACTCGAACGGACAGCCGCGTTCGATGCTGTAGTTCCGTGATGAGATTCGTGCCCGCCCACCCGGGAAGCGCATCGGTTGCCGAGATGACCAAGCCGCTGTCGGGATCGATCACTCCGGCAGAGCCCACGGCCAGGAGCAGGGGAGCCTGATCGTGGGGAGCCACGGCCGTCAGTGCCCGAGCCACCAGATCGGCCACGGCGTCCAGGACCGACGAGGCGCCGAGCCGGGCCGGGGTGGGGGCGGAATGCACGTTGGTGACCCTGCCCCCGGTCACGACACCGGCGCGGATCTTGGTGCCGCCCAGATCCACGGCAATCACGGGTCTTGAGGTCACAGGAGTCCTTCGGCGACAACGATCTTCCGAATCGCGTCGGTCTCGTCCTCCTCCAGTGAGGCCATCGGCTCGGACATCCGGTTGGACTCGATGATGCCCATCAGCTGCAGCGCGGTCTTGAAACCACCCAGCCCTGCGGCGCCCGCGGAGACACGACCGGGGGTGGCCGCCAGTACGATGCGGAACAGCCGAGCCAGGCGATCCTGTTCGGAGGCGACCGCGGTCCAATCACCCTCCCGAGCGGCGTCGAACATGCGAACGTAGCCGGCGGGGTCCACGTTACCCAGCCCGGGAACCACCCCCGCGGCGCCGCCCAGGAGCGCGCCGTCGGCGGCAACCTCATGTCCCGTGAACGCGGCGAACTCGGGAAGATCCTTGGTGTCCAGAAGAAGCTGGCGGAACGAAATATCGTCACCGGAGGAATCCTTGACGCCGGCCAGGACGCCGTCGTGGGCGAGGCGGATCGCCACGTCCAACGGCAGCTTCTGGTGCGTGCGCACCGGAATGTCGTAGGCGAAGACCGGCACATCCACGTGTTCGGCGACCGCGCGGAAGTGGTGTTCGATCTCGGCGGCGTCGGACAACGCGTAGTACGGAGTGGTGACCACGGCGGCGTCGCCACCGATGGCGAGCACACGGTCCGCTTCGTCCAGAACGCGCGCCGTGGACTGCTCGTTGAGGCCCACCATCACGGGTACCCGACCGGCGGTCGCCGCAATGGTTGCGCCCAGGACCCGATCACGCTCAGCCGCGGTCAGGTACGGGGTTTCACCGGAGGAACCCAACGCGAAAATGCCGTGCACACCTCCGTCGATCAGGTGATTGACCAGCGCGTTCAGACTATCCAGGTCCAGCTCGCCGTCGGTGGTACGGGGTGTGAGGAGGGGAGGGACGATTCCATGAAATGCAGTCATGATGACTCCTTTACTTGACGGTGTCGGTGGCTGCCGTGGTCACCAGTGGGGTGCCCGCGGGTGCTACCGGGGATGAGGTGCGGCGGACATACTCGGAGTTCTTGCCGTAAATGGTCAGGGGCACCACGTCATGGGGGTTCTTACCCAGCAGCGCCCCCGCGATCGCAGAGACGATGTAGCCGAAGACGACCGCGCCCACGAAGGCCGCCGCGGACACGGCGAACGGAGTGAACTCGGTGTTCTGCTGGACCCAGAACGCTGTCGCCGCGCCCAGGACCAAGCCGCCGATCACGCCCACGGTGTTGGCGCGTTTGGTGAAGATTCCCAGAGCGAAGACGCCGGCCAGCGGCACCCCGAACAGACCGGTGATGCTCAGGAACAAGTTCCAGGTCTCGGCCTGATCCGTGGCGGAGAGATAGAGGGCCACCGCCACGGAGAACCCGCCGGAGACGATGATGACCACGCGGGCGAATCCCACGCCCCGACGTGCCTGGCCGTCCTTGCGGGGGAAGAACCGATCGCGCAGGTCCACGGTCACACACGCGGAAATCGAGTTGAGACTGGAGGAGATCGTCGACTGAGCGGCAGCGAAAATCGCGGCAATCAACAAGCCGGCCACACCCACGGGGAGCGCGGTCACCACGAAGTAGGGGACCAGGGCCGAGGTGTTGAACCCCTCGGGCAGATTTCCAGCGTGCTGATAGTAGCTGTAAAGAACCGTGCCGATGCCGTAGAACAGCGGGATGGTCAGCAATGCCAAGAACCCGTTGACCAGAAGAGAGCGCGATGTCTGCTTCAGTGACGTGGTCGTCTGGTAGCGCTGCACCACGTCCTGGCTGGCGGTGTATTGGTGCAGGTTATTGAAGACCGACCCCAGGAAGATGATCGGGATGGCCGCCGCCGCCCCGCCGATCTGCCAGTTCTGGGCGGTGATGAACTTGTCATCATTGACCGCATCGGTAACCACGGTGCCCAGACCACCATTGATGGCCGCGATGCCGAACGCCAGGATGAGCACGGCGCCCAGGAGCAGGATGATGCCCTGGACCACATCTGACCAGATCACGCCCTCGATGCCACCCAGGAACGTGTAGACGACGGACAGTACGCCCACCGCCGCGGCCACCACCGCTGGGTTGATGTTGGTGACGGAGCTGATGGCCAACGTGGGCAGATAAATCACGATTGCCACGCGGCCCACATGGAACAACACGAACAGCACCGAGCCAATGACGCGAATACTCGGACCGAATCGCTCCTCCAGGTACTCGTACGCCGTGGTGACGTTGAGTTTGCGGAAGAACGGGATGTAGAACCAGATCAGCAGCGGGATGATGGCGAAGATCGCCACGTTGCCGGCCGCGTAGGACCAGTCCGTCAGGAACGCCTGTTCCGGTGTGGACATGTAAGTGATGGCGGACAGTGTGGTGGCATAAATGCTGAAGCCTGCAGCCCACGCGGGAATTCGTCCGTTGGCAGTGAAGAACGAGTCGGTGCCGGTGCTCGCCTTACGGGTGAACCACACGCCGATGGCCAGGGTACCGAGTAAATAAACGACAATGACGGCCCAGTTGAGCCCGCCGAGTCCCGGGGTTTCCATAAGAGTCCTTTTCGTGAGGGCGGGGACCAGCCCCTCGAAAACGCGGGTGATCCTCAATGATCTTCCGGACGTAGGACGTCCTACGTGTGGAATATACTTGGTAGTGACGGAGCACACAAGAGGCCACCCGGACGCCGCTGCCGTGTGCACTGTGGTCCCGCACGGAAAGTCCGGAGTGAGAGCCCACAACAAATTGAGGCACTATGACATCAAGAAGTAACCCCGCCCCGACGGCCGAAGGAGGATGCCCCGCATGAGCGATCTCGCCGCCCCTGGGCGCGGCCGGCACACCATGGAGCAACTGCAGCAGCGCATCACGGACCTGATTCTGGATCGAGGTCTGAGGGTCGGAGACCCGGTTCCGCCAGAGTCCGAGCTGCGCGAGATCTTCGGAGTTTCCCGTAATTCTTTGCGCGAAGCGCTCAAGATGCTGCAGGCGGTCGGGATCGTGGAGATCCGCCACGGCTACGGCACGTTCGTTTCGGGGTACCCCCTCGCAGCACTGGGACGCACCCTCGAATTCCGGGCCCGATTGTCCTTGCAGAGCTCCGGGGTGGCCGCGCAGGAGTTGGTGGACGTGCGCGAAGCACTCGAGTGCGGCTTGGTGGGACGCGCCATTGCGGCCATGGACCCCGAACGCCTGCAGCGGTTGGACGCCATTGTCTGCGCCATGGAAGCGCGAGCGCAGCGCGGGGAGACGGTGCGGGCCGAGGACAAGGACTTTCACCGGGTACTGTTCGAGCCCATCGACAACGCGATCCTGGCCGAACTGCTCACCACGTTCTGGCACGTCTACAGCGGCATCCACCAGAGCGTGGAGACGCCCACGGGGGAGACCACCGAGCACGTCACGGACACGGCTGCCGCTCATCGCGAGATTCTTGATGCCGTCAAGGCGGGCGACTCGGCGGCTGCCGCCCGGTTACTAAGTGGTCATTTCGTGGGCATCAGACGGTTGATTGAGCGGGCAACCGCGAATTCGCAGCCCGAAACCGGGCCCCTGCAACCGGTGAGCCGATGACCCACACACTGATTCATCATGCCCACCTGATCACCGATCAACAGATCATCCGGGACGGATGGTTACTGCTCACTGGCGGTGTCATCCAAGACCTGGGAACAGGGGATTCTTGGCGCTCGCGGGTGAACGGCAATCAGGAGGATGCAGCAGGTCAAACACATGAGGTTGACCTGCGGGGAGCCTGGTTGACCCCGGGGTTCGTGGATATCCACTGCCACGGGGCGGGCGGCTACGCGTTCGATGACGGACCCGCGGCTGCCCTCAAAGCAATCGACGTCCACCGACAGCACGGCACCACGTCCTCCGTGCTGTCCTTTGTCGCGGATGCCGTGCCGGCCATGGCAGAGCGGCTTGCATGGGTCTCTAGGCTCACGCGTGAGAACCCCACCGTGCTCGGTTCGCACGCGGAGGGCCCGTTCCTGGACCCGGGCCATCGGGGGGCTCATGCTCAGGACCTGCTGGTCACACCCACGCCGGCGGCAATCGAGCAGCTCATCGACGCAGCGGAGGGCACTCTTCGACAGCTCACCCTGGCCCCCGAGCTCCCCGGGGCCGCCGAAGCCATCGAGCAGCTGCGAGCCGCGGGCGTCACGGTGGCCGTCGGACATACGGACGCCAGCTTCGACGACGCGCTGCGAGCCTTTCGCGCCGGTGCCGGTGTTCTGACCCACGCGTTCAACGCCATGAATCCGCTGCATCACCGCCGGCCGGGACCCGTGGGGGCCGCCCTCGAATGCCCGGGAGTCTCGATCGAGGTGATCAGCGACGGAGTCCACGTGCACCCCCGTGTCATAGCCACGGTGTTCGCTTCGGCCCCGGAACGTACCGTGCTCATCACGGACGCCATGTCCGCCACGTGTATGCATGACGGCGCCTACACCCTCGGCGCGCTTCCCGTGACCGTGACGGACGGGGTGGCCCGCCTGACCGGGGGCGACACCATTGCCGGTTCCACACTCACCATGGACAGGGCCGTCAAGCGCGCGGTCGAAGAAGTGGGCCTGCCGTTGGAACAGGCCGTCTACGCCGCCACTCAAGCGCCGTTGCGCGCGATCAATGCGGGCGAAGATCGTGGCCGGTTGGCACCGGGATTGCGAGCCGATCTTGTAGTACTCACCCAAGACCTCACCGTTGCCGATGTCTACGTGGCCGGCGAGAAGCTGCAATGAGGGGCGGCGCGAGCGCTGACACGGGCTACCATCTCGGCAGGAGGCCAGATGAGTACCGCACCCGGGGCGACCAGTGACGTCGTCACCCAAGCAATCCGCCTGTTGGCCGCGCAGGGTTACCACGCGACCACCGTGGATCAATTGGCGCAGGCCACAGGGGTCAGTCGCGCCACGTTTTTCCGCAAGTACGGGTCCAAGGAAGACATTGTCTTTGCGGATCACGCCTCCAACTTGGAACGCCTCGAACAGCTGTTGAACCGACCGAACCTCACCCCGCAGGCGGGGCTGGCGGAGGGCGTTCAACTCGTGTTCCGGCACAACCTCGATTACGCGGACCGGGCCGTTGCACGGCATCACCTGCTGCAGGACGTGGAACCCCTCCGGGACAGGGAGCTTGCCACCTCACATCGCTACGAGCGACTGTTCCAGGGATTCCTGCGCAGAGCGCTGCCCGAGAACGCGGATCAGCGCGTCACCGCGGTGTCCCTGGCCTCGGCCACGGTGGCCGTGCACAACGCTTATCTGCGCACGTGGTTGAGGGATCCGCGGGCCCACAACGGCGAACAGCTCGCGGCGGGTCTCAACCAGCGCATTGGCTGGCTGTGCGCGGCATTCGGTCTGTCACCGGGGGCCGCACGCCTCGCAGGTGCGCCGCGGCAATACGACGCGGCGGCGTCGGCCTCGCCGGTGGTTGTGGTGCTTCAGGAAGGGACCGATCCCCGGGAGGCGGCGGAGCAGACGGCGCGTTCGGTCTACGAAGCACTGGTTACCGCTCGCGGTCAGTCGGCGTCGCGCTCCGAGACCAACACCGCGTAGATCAGTTCATCGCGCCACTCGCCCAGTTGGAAGTGGCTTTCGCGCAGGGTGGCCTCGTGTCGCATTCCGATGCGCTCGCACACCTTGGCCGAGGCCACGTTGAGGCTGTCCAGGCGCGCGAAGACGCGGTGCGCCCCCAGCCTGTCAAAGGCGGCGTCCACGGCGGCGTTCGCGGCCTCCGCGGCGTAGCCCTTGCCTGTGTGGTCCGGGTGCAAGGCCCAGCCGATTTCGACCTGGCACGCCTCGGCATCGGCGAGTGTCAGCACGATCTCCCCGGCCAGCTCGTCCGTATCGTGCGGCGACACGGCAAGACGAATCTGGTCCCCGTCCTCGGTCCAGCGGCGCTCACCCATGTGGTCCTTGATCATGCCAATGACATCAGTCATGTTCCGCGGCCCGCGCCACGCGTGCACTGCGTAGTCCTCGCGGGACTGGTAGGAGTGCATCGGCTCGATATCTGCCTCGGTGAGCCGGCGGAACGTCAGGCGCTGTGAGTGCAGGGGCAGCACATTTTTCATCCCGTTCAGCCTATCGACCGTGCACCCGGGTAAGCCGCCCCGAATGACACGCAATATCTTGACGTGATACGCAGTCTCAGTGCAATCTGGGGGATGATGATGTGGCACGGGCCACCATTCCTTCAGTGCTCAGGAGTTCAACGTGACCGAGACCCAGTTCCCCTCCACCCTGACCATTGGCGTGGATTATCCGGTCCTGCCCGGGCGCGAACGTCCAATTGCCCTGGTCAGCCTGGATTCCTCGGACTCCAATGGGTTAATCATCTGGGGCTCCGAGGCGCTGCACCAGCTGCGCCGCGAGCTCACGGCAATCGACACCTCCGCGGTTGAGGCCGTGATTGTCACGGGTAACACCACGTCCTTTGGTGCGGGGGCGAACCTCAAGGAGATCCGGCACGCTCAACTCCACGACGTTTCGGAGGACTACATCTGGGCCGGCCACGAGACGTTCGCCGTGCTCGCAGACATGCCCGTGCCCACCTTCTCACTCGTCACGGGCACGGCCCTGGGCGGGGGCATGGAGCTCGCGCTGCACTCGGATTACCGGTTGGTCACCTCCAGGAAGGCGCAGCTGGGCCTGCCCGAGTGCCACCTGGGCTTCTTCCCCGGCTGGGGCGGCGTCTACCTGTTGCCGCACCTGGTCGGCGTCCGGGCCGCTCTCGACATCATCATCACCGATTCCATGCGCGGCCGGAATCTGAAACCCCATCAGGCCCTGGAGATCGGCCTGGTCGACGCCGTACTGGATGGCTCTCCGGGTACGAGCGAGTGGGATCAGCAGTGGCAGCAGTGGGTCGTCGATGCGCTCGAGGGTGAACACGAGCCGCGCAGGTCCTCCGATGACGACACCGCATGGCAGGACGCCGTCGATGCCGCCCGGGCCAAGGCCGAGGGCGCCTGGCACGGTGCCGCGCCGGGTCCGGTCGCGGCCCTCGACCTGGTGGGTCGCGCCCGAACGGATTCCCGGCACGCCAATGCCACGGCGGCAGTGCAGTTGGCCTCGTCCGTGCTGCGGACCGATGCCGCCAAGGCCTCCCTCTACGCATTCGAATTGGTCACCGCCCGACGCCGCGCTGCCGCCAACGTGCCGGTCGCCCCCGTGCGCCCGATCCGCAAGGCGGCGGTCATCGGCGCGGGTCTGATGGCGGGTCAGCTCGCGAGTCTCATGGCCCAGGGCGCCCGGATCCCCGTGGTCATGACAGACCTGGACGACGAGCGGTTGGCCACCGGTGTACAGC
Organism: Kocuria sp. cx-455; assembly: GCF_014698015.1. GTDB lineage: Bacteria > Actinomycetota > Actinomycetes > Actinomycetales > Micrococcaceae > Kocuria. Next base: position 4,695 of record NZ_JACXBS010000006.1, on the reverse strand, counting down.
GCACCCGCGACCGTTTCACGGCCCAGGCCGAGAAGGGCCGCATGAGTCCCGAACAAGCCGAGAAACTGGGCTCTCTGATCACCGGTGCCAAGACCCCCGAAGATCTCGCCGACGCGGACTTCGTGATCGAAGCGGTCTTCGAGGAACTCGACGTCAAGAAGAAGGTCTTCGCCCAATGGGAGCCGGTGCTGCGCGATGATGCGATCCTCGCCACCAATACCTCATCGCTGTCCGTCACCGCCATGGGTGAGGACCTGCGGCACCCCGAACGGCTCGTGGGCTTCCACGTGTTCAACCCCGTGGAGGTCACCCCGCTGCTCGAGATCGTGGCGACCCGAGCCGCCGATGACTCCACGGTGGCCACCGCATTCGATCTCGCGGCCACGCTGCGCCGGATCGCTGTACTCGTCAAGGACGCCCCGAGTTTCGTGGTCAACCGCGTCCTGACTCGCATGTATGACGAGATCGGCCGAGCCATTGACGCCGGGGGCGACCCCAAGACCGTGGATCGGGCACTGGCGCCCATGGGACTGCCCATGACGCCGTTGCAGCTGCTGGACTTCGTGGGTCCTGCGGTACTCGTGCACATCACCCACACGATGCACGAGGCCTACCCGGAGCGCTTCACCCTCTCCCCGTGGTTGGACGCCGTGGCCGAGGCCGGCCTCACCCGTGTGCTGCCCCAGCGCGGTGAAGACTCCGACACCTACCTCACCCACCAGGCGGAGCAGGCCCGGTTGCGCACGCGGGGCGAGCGAGCGGCGTCATCGGCCGGGGACGACGGCGTGAACGGCCAGTTGCTGACCCGCGTGCAGGACGCGCTCGCGGACGAGGTCGGCCACATGTTGGACGAGAGCGTGATCGCATCCGCACGGGACGTCGACCTGTGCATGATCCTGGGCGCCAACTACCCCTTCCACCTGGGCGGTATCACCCCGTACCTGGACCGTTGCGGCGCATCCGAGCGCGTGCGCGGCCGGCGGTTCGACGCCGCCCAGGATTGATCCACCCCATCGAGAACCACCACGATTTCGCGAAAGAGGCCACGGCATGACCGAGCAGCCCACCACCACACAGTCCACCACCGAACCTTCCACGGGTAGCCAGCAGCTGTTCCCGCAGGGCACCGTGGAACCCGCATACTCGCTCAACGACGTTCTCGACACGGACGCCGCCGGTGTCTACGCGGACATCACCGAGGAGGACCGCGCCCACTGGATGCGCGCCCGCGCGTTCGTGCAGGACGAGCTGTTGGGCGTGATCCACGAGCACTGGGATCGCGGGGAGTACCCGCTGGACCTGGTGGCTCGCATGGGTGAGCTGGACCTGTTGCGCGACGGCGTCGACGTGCCCGGGCATGCGCCGATGTCCAAGATGGCTGCCGGACTGGTCGCCATGGAACTGTCCCGCGGGGACGGCTCCATGTCCACCGTGAGCGGCGTGCAGGGCGGGCTGGCCATGCGCTCGATCGCCATGTGCGGCAACGACGAACAGCGGCAACGCTGGCTGCCCGACATGGCCTCCGGCAAGCTGTTGGGCGCCTTCGCCCTGACCGAACCCACGCACGGCTCGGACTCGATCGGTCTGGAGACCCGCGCCACCCCCACCGAGGGCGGTTTCCTTCTCAACGGTGAGAAGAAGTGGATCGGTAACGGCTCCATGGGTGGCATCACCGTGGTGTGGGCGCGCAATGATGTCACCCGTGCGGTGCAGGGCTTTGTGGTTCCGCAGGAGTCGGAGGGTTACAGCGGCACGACCATTCGCGGCAAATTGGCGTTGCGCGCCATCCACCAGGCCCACGTCCGGATGGAGAACGTCTTCGTTCCCGCGGAGAACGTGCTTCCGGGCGCCGGTTCCTTCCGGGACACCTCCGCGGTGTTGTTCGCAACCCGGATCGGTGTGGCCTGGGCCGCGGTCGGACAGGCGGTGGCCTGCTACGAGACCGCCGTTCAGTACGTGGCGCAGCGGGAGCAGTTCGGTCGGCCGCTGGCGGCGTCGCAGATCGTTCAGGAGCGGCTGGCGCGCATGCTCAGTGAGTTGACCTCCATGCAGACGATCGTGATGGCCATGGCCCGCAAAGAGGCGGCCGGTACGCTGACCGGGCCTCAGGCCTCGCTGGCCAAGTACACCGCAACCCGTACGGCCCGTGGTGTTGCGGCGAACGCGCGCGATCTATTGGGCGGCAACGGCATACTGGTGGAAAATCGTGTGGCGCGTCACTTCGCGGACATCGAGGCGCTGCACACCTACGAGGGCACCGAAACCGTTCAGGCCCTCATCATCGGCAAGTCCATCACCGGTATCTCGGCCTACAACTGAGTCACCCATTCCAGGAGCACCCATGTACGCCAACGCACAGCCCCTGTCCCCGCTGCGATTCATCGAGCGCAGCGCGGAGGTCTTTCCCCGGCGAGAAGCCATTGTGTACGGTGACCAGTCGTGGACCTACCGGGAGTTCGAGCGGGACGTACGGCGGTTCGCCACCGCGCTCCTGCCGCATCTTTCTTCCGCCGCGGGTTCGGGGGACGACCCCGCCGCGTCCGGTGACGCCGGGGAGCACGAGTATCTGGGGGCGGAGCAACTGACGCGGTCCCTGCCCACGGTGGCCGTGATTGCGCCCAACCTCCCGGCCATGCTGATGGCCCATTACGCGGTTCCGGCTGCGGGTGCGGTCCTGGTGCCGTTGAACCCGCGATTGTCCACGCGCGAGCTCGACTACATCCTGGGGCACAGCGAGGCGCGCGTGGTCATCGCGGACTCGTCCGTGCTGGACACGGTGATCTCCGCGATCGATGGCAGGGAAGGCATCACGCTCGTCCAACTGCCCGATGAGCAGGCCGGTATCGAGCCGGTGCGGGAGCACTCCTACGGCGAGATCCCCACATTTGAGCGGTTCCTCGATGTGGCGCCCCGGGAGGCCGGCCGTGCGGCGTCGTCGGACGAGCCGGCTGTGAGCTACGAGGTGACGGATGAGAACTCACCCATCACCCTCAACTACACGTCCGGGACCACGGGCCGCCCCAAGGGTGTGCTCTACGGGCACCGTGGGGCGTACCTGAACAGCCTGGGCGAGGTCTTCCACAACGGTTTCGACGGCGCGACCCGCTACCTGTGGACGTTGCCGATGTTCCACTGCAACGGGTGGTGCACCACGTGGGCCGTGACCGCGGCCGGCGGCACCCACGTGTGCTTGCGGGCCGTGCGCCCGGATGCGATCTGGGACGCGTTCGACAACCAGGCCATCACGCACCTGTGCGGTGCACCCGCCGTGTGCTCCATCATCGTGGACGCGGACGAGGCCCATGCGCTCGACCATCCCATCCGCATCACCACGGCGGGAGCCCCACCGGCACCGAGCATCATCGAACGCCTCGAGAACGCCGGGTTCGGGATCGTGCACGTGTACGGACTCACCGAAGTATTCGGCCCGATCACCATCTGCGAACCACAAGAGAGTTGGAAAGAACTCTCCCCGAACGACCGCGCCCAGCAGATGTCCCGCCAAGGAGTGGGCATGGTGCAGGCGGAGGCCGCGCGCATCGTGGATACCGAGATGAACGATGTCCCCGCGGACGGAGAGACACTGGGTGAAGTGGTGCTGCGCGGCAACAACGTGATGATCGGTTACTACAAGGACCCGGAAGCCACGGAGCAGGCGTTCTTTGGTGGCTGGTTCCACACCGGTGACCTGGGCGTCATGCACCCCAACGGGTACATCCAGCTGCGAGACCGCGCCAAGGACATCATCATTTCCGGCGGGGAGAACATCTCGTCCATCGAGGTGGAGCAGGCCTTGTATTCCCATCCGGACGTGATCGACGTGGCCGTGATCGGTGTTGCCCATGAGAAGTGGGGGGAGCGACCGGTGGCATACGTGGTGCGTTCGGCGGGTTCCTCGGTCACAGGGGATGAGCTGCGGGAGCACGTGCGCGAACGCCTGAGCGGCTTCAAGGTGCCGGACACCGTGACCTTCAGTGATGAGCTGCCGCGGACGGCCACGGGCAAGGTGCGAAAGAACGTGCTGCGGGGATAGCCGGCTCGGCCCTGGGTGAACCTCCTCCGCCGCGGTTAACCGCAACCCTGCTGTAGAACTCTGCGGGTCCGGATGGCCTGCGGGTAGTGACCCAGGCCACGTATAACACAGGGCTCGACCGCCGCTTTGCGCAGTGGTCGAACCCTGTGTAATGTATTCCGAGTCGCCGCAAGGACGGACAAGCGAGAGATCGCCTCCCCGGTACCGCCGACAGCACCCAACCACTTGCCGAGCTCCGCTCAGTCGCGAACGAGAGTTTGCGAAAAGGTAAACGGATGGATAAGCTGAAGAGGTTGCCGCAGGGGAAAGCGAAAGGCTTCCGAATCTAGCGGCAAGACCAACCAACAAAGAACCTAACGGTTCATTGTGTGGTTTGTTGTTTGTCAACTCAATAGTGTGCCTAGTTTGTTGATACCAAGAAGTATTGTTTTTTGGTTGATGGCCTGATGCTCTGGGGTGTTTTCCCGTTTTCCTTGGGGTGTTGGGTGTCAGCTGGGATCCCGCGACCTGTTGTGGTTGTGGTTTCTGTTGAATGTTTTTTGACGGAGAGTTTGATCCTGGCTCAGGACGAACGCTGGCGGCGTGCTTAACACATGCAAGTCGAACGCTGAAGGCCCAGCTTGCTGGGTTGGATGAGTGGCGAACGGGTGAGTAATACGTGA
>NZ_JACXBS010000005.1 GCF_014698015.1 Kocuria sp. cx-455 | reverse complement strand
GTGGTTATAGCGTGGGGGAAACGCCCGGTCCCATCCCGAACCCGGAAGCTAAGACCCACAGCGCTGATGGTACTGCACCCGGAAGGGTGTGGGAGAGTAAGACACCGCCGGAACACACATCAACAGTTGAGGGGATGCACACCCAGACGGGTGAGCATCCCATCAACACATTTAACACCCATGGTCAAGCCACGGACAACCACACTCGCGCGAGCGGGGCGGCTATCCGTGGCTTTCTGCTTTTAACACGCGTTCATTGCTGCAGGGGGAGTGGTTTGCCCGTCGGGGGTGAGCTCTCTCCTAGATCCACCCCTCCTCCCACGCCCTGTGAGCGGCCTGTTGGCGGCTGCTAGCACCAAGTTTTGCCATGGCAGCGGAGACGTAGTTCCTGACTGTTCCCGGGGCCAGGTGTAGCGCCCCCGCAGTTTGTGCAAGGGTGTCGTGTTCGGTGCTCGCCCGCAGCACGTGAAGCTCCCGTTCGGTTAGCGGACAGTCCATGCCGGTGAGTGCACTGGCGGCAATATCCGGATCCACATATCGTGCGCCGCCGGCCACGGTGCGGATCACTTCGGCCAGTTTTTCTGAGGGGGTGGATTTGGGTACGAAGCCCTTGACGCCGGCTGCCAGTGCACGTCGCAGGACTCCAGGGCGGGCATGACGAGTCACCATGACAATGCGGGTGTCGATCTCCCACAGGATGCTCGTGGCGGCGTCCACGCCATCGGTGGGAGACATTTCGAGGTCCAGGACGCACACGGTTGGGGAGTGGTCTCGTGCCGCGGCTAGCGCGTCCGTGCCGTTGTCGACCTCGGCTACAAGCTGGAAGTCGTCCTCAAGGTCCAGCAGGGCTGCCAGGGCACCCCTAATCAGGTGCTCGTCGTCCGCGAGAACAATCGAGATGGGGGTATTATTCACTTCGTGTTGTCCTTCTCGTGAGCGGCTGAGACGTCCGTGGTTCTGGGTACCGAGACCCGCAGGAGGAACTCATGGTCTGGTGTGGTCTCTATCGCGAGCTGTCCTTCAACCTCCGCGAGTCGTCGTTTGAGTCCTGCCAATCCTGATCCACTCGGTATCGCGTTTGCTGATCCGCTCGTTACGGGTAGAGCGCCGTCGTTGCGGATGCAAAGCTCGACCATCGGTTGGAGCCCGGCCGAGGCGGTATCGCGGAACGAGAAAACGAAGTGAGCGTTGCCGACCTCGGAGTGGCGCAGAATGTTCGTGGTGGCCTCCCGGACCGTGAGCCCCATGACCGCACCGAGGTCGGTTGTTTCCGGCTGCTGGGACCATGTGGTAATGAGCTCCGGCACATCCACCGTTGTGCTGACGCCGGCCGACTGCAGGACGGAGGAAGCATTGTTGAGCTCCTGGGTAAGTGTTGTCCTTCGGTACCCCTGAACCAAGGCCCGGGTCTCCTGCAGGGCGTTCTGAGCAGCGTCGTGGGCTTCGAGAACGTGATGTGCGGCCGTGTCGGGCCTACCCCTGGCGAGTAGGCGGGACGCGAGGTCAGTCTTGAGGCTGATCACCTGGAGATGATGGCCCTGTACATCGTGCAGGTCAGCGGCGAAGCGCAATCGTTCGTTACTGATTGCCAGCTCTGCCGCCCGCTGACGGGTGACATCCAATTCGACCATGACCGCCCAGACCCACAGGGAGGTCGGCGCCCCAATGACGGCGAAAAAAGAGACCCAGGTGACCCATACGAGATCCTGGGCCTCGGCGGGCTGACCGCTGAGGAGCGTTGCCACGTACAAGTGAATGGCGGGTAGGAACATCGAGATGAGGATGACCCACCAGCGGCCCTTACCCAGGGAGAGCGCTGCCGTGACCAGCACGAAGGCCAGCGGTAAGGCACCGACTCCCAGGGCGGGAGGCGCCCACACACTGATCAGAGCGGTAGCGAACGAAAAAATGACTGCGCAGGCCATGGTGCGAGTACGGAACGTTGTTCTGTCGACCCCTCGACGGGCTCTGCGGATGGTCATGGCCCACGGCACCATCGTGAGCGACCCCAACACGGCCGCAATCATCGCGACGGGTTGTGGATCTTGAGAAATCCTAACCAGCACCGCCATGCCGTAGACGAAGAATGCCAAGAAGACGAGGGACAAGTACGTGCTCCACCACACCACCGCCATGTCACGACGCTGACTGGGTGATGCCGCGGTTGAGCTGCCGGGCATGATGTCTTGGGCCGCAGCGGAGCGGTCCGTGGAGAGGGACATGGAATCACCCTAAGCGCTGCCCCTCCCCGATATGACAGCTGTCATGGGGGTTCCATGACACCGTCCCCGCAATTCATGACAGGGCGACACCAACGGTGCAGGGCAGTTCTCGGAAGAGTGGAACTCAACAAGCCAATCGGAACCTCCGGTTCACGAACTGAAAGGAATAGACCGATGCTCGACTGGTTGCAGAACTCCGTAGAAGCCGCAGGACCCTTGGCGAAGGCATTGTTCCTGATGCTCGGCGGGGCCATCCCGTTCATCGAATCCCACGGAGCATCGTTCCTGGGCGTGGTTGCCGGCGTGCCCCTGTACATCACCGTTCCGTTCGCGGTGCTGGGCAACATCATGTCAATGCTTGTCCTAGTACTCGGCGCTGAAAAGCTGCACAGCTTGTTTGGCAAGACCAAACCGGCAGCCGAGCCCAGCAAGCGGAAGCAGAAGTTCTACCGCCTGTTCGAGAAATACGGTGTGGCCGGCGTGTCGCTCATCGGCCAGTGGTTCCTGCCGAGCCAGATCACTTCGTCCATGATGGCCGGCGCCGGCGTGGCCAAGGGCAGAATCATTTTCTGGCAGATCATCGCCATTGTCCTGTGGGGCATGGTGTTCGCGGGATTCGCCACGGCTGGCATCAACATATTGGGCGTTGCCTGACCAACACCGGCCGAGAATTCATGTGACCAGCACTACGTCGTGACGTCCAACCAAGGTGAGGGCCTCATCCCGAGATGGGGCGAGGCCCTCATCTTTGACGGGCTGATCGTCAGTTCTTGTCGTTGATACCGGGCACCACCGCGCCCGCCGGCAAACCCTGGTGCGCGTACCCGCGGTACACAGCCTCCCAGTCCAGGCGAGTGGTCATCGTGTCACCGGTGAGCACACTCCGCATCGTGTGCAGGCACACGTGCCACCCGGCGGCATTACGGGCCGCGGTGTTCTCCGCCTCGAGGAACTCGATGAAGGTGAGTTTGCTGCCCTCCCCGCCCGGCTCGACGGAGATGTCGATCTCAGAGTCGCCCCAGGTGAACGACCAATGGCGTTTCGGTTCCCAGTTCGTCACCGTGCCGGTGCTGGACTCCATGTGCGGGTCACCGGTGAATACGATGCCGCCGCCCTGATGCGCGTTGAGCTGCACTCGGGAAGGGAACCAGCGACTCATGGCCGGTGCTGTGGCCACGGCCGTCCACAACTGGGACGGAGCCACCGGATACTCGCGTTCGAAGACAATCGCCGGCCGGCCTTCGATCACCTCGTAGGTGCCGTCGAAATTCTGCGCAGTGCTGCTGTTCGTCACGGTTCGGACTCCTCGTGCCGGGGGCCTCGTGTTCGGCGCGGATCAGCGCGCCATAATGCACCCATTCAATCCGCCGGCGCGTTTTCCCACAACTACCGAGGCCATTAACCAACGACGGCGCCGCACGAGTAGTGCTCGTGGGGCGCCGTCGTCGTCGGCCAAAATGCTCACCAAGGCGTCAGGCCGGGACGGGAGAGTCCTCCGGGGTCTTCAGGTCATGGCGGCGGTTCTTGAGGATGCGATCCATGATGGTTGCAATGGCGCCGTCGCCGGTGACATTGCACGCGGTACCGAACGAATCGATCGCAATGTAGGTGGCGATCATCAAGCCCACGGCCGTCTCGTCGAACCCGAGCGCGGACTGCAGAATGCCCACCGCGGCCATGATGGCACCGCCGGGTACACCGGGAGCGGCCACCATGGTGACGCCCAGAAGGAAGATGAAGCCCACGTACTGCCACGAGTTGATCGGCATCCCCGTGATCGTCATGATGGCCAATGAGAACAGGACGATCTTCATGGTTGAACCGGACAGGTGGATCGTGGCGCACAGGGGAATGGTGAACCCGGCCACGCGATCGTCCACACCGTTACGAGCCGCGCATTTGAGCGTCACCGGGATGGTCGCGGCGGAGGAGGACGTACCGAGGGCGGTGGCGTAGGCCGGGAGCATGTTCTTGAGCAGCACGAACGGATTGCGCTTGGCAATCATCCCGGCCACCACGTACTGAATGATCAGGATGACCACGGTCATGATGAACGCCAGGACCACGATGCGGATGAACGTGGAAATGATGGTGGTGATCTGGCCGTTCATGGTGATGCTCATGAACATGCCAAAGATGTAAATGGGCAGCAGCGGGATAATGATTTTTTCCACGATCATCATGATGATGATCCGCAGCTCATTGAAACCCTTATGCAGCGAGTTGCCTTTGATCATGGTGATGCCCACACCCAGGCAGAAGGACAGCACCAGCGCGGTCATGACGTCGAAGACCGGAGGCATGGTGATGTCGAAGAACCCGGACAGCGCATGGTCCTCGGGGTTCTCCAGGGAACCGACGGAGCCTCGATCACCCAACAACCACGGGTAGCTGGCCTTGGCCACCAGGAATGCCAGGAGACCGGCAAAGACGGTGGACCCGTAGGCGATTCCCGCGGTCACGGCCAGCCACTTGCCCGCACCGCGCCCGAGGTCCGCAATGGCCGGGGTCACCAGCGCCACGATCAGGACGGGGATCAGGAATCCCAGGAACTGGCTGAAAATGCCGTTGAAGGTGAGGAATAATCGCGCGACACCCTCTGGGAAGAACATTCCACAGACGATGCCCAGCACAATGGCGACCAGTACCCGCAGCAGCAGGTTTTTGGACAGGGAACGAAGACTCATGGTTCAAAATCTCTCGGGACAAGAAGGGGCATTGGTTGATCGACACGTTCTCACGATTGCGACCGTCTCGATGTAGCTGACACCGTCCGTTACGCAGGCCGGTGACCAAGCTGACCCACAGTCGAGGGGACGCCGACCGCGTCCCCTTTGTAGAATGCACTGAAGACTACCGCGACACAGCCTGTCGCTTCCACGCTTTCGGGCCGCAGGCCCCACAAGGAGATCCCTTTGACCGATTCCGAACAGTACGGTTCCCGCGACAAATCCGAGCGCCCCGGCGGAGACCGACGCCGCGGCTCGGGTGGGTCCGGTGGCTGGAACAACCGCGGGGGCCGCTCCTGGCAGGACCGCGGCGACTCCCGGGATCGCCGAGACGATCGTCGAGACGATCGCCGGGGAGGGGGTCGGAGTGACCGCGCTGAAGGCGCTCGGGGAAGAGACCGCCGCGATGATCGAGGTTGGGACAACAAGGGCGGCGACGACCGTCGCGAACCCCGCCGGTGGGATGACCGTCCTCGAAATGACCGCTCGGACGGCCGCTCCGGAGACCGCAAGGGCCCGAGCCGCCAGTTCGGGCGATTCACGGACCGCAAGGACGATCACCGCTCGGAGCGCCGCAGCGGTGACTGGGAACGTCAGCGCAAGACCGGCGACCGCAGCCGCACCTGGGACGACCGCGGTGGTTCGCGAGACCGCAGGGAGGACCGCCGGGACAATCGCGGCGCAGACCGTCGTACTGATCGTGGCGGGCGTCCGGACGGCCGTAAGGATTTCCGCCGTGACGACCGTTCCGGCGGGCGCCGCGATGATCGGAAGCGTGATGATCGGCGCCGTGACAGCTTGGGTCGCGATGATCGCCGCAGGGATGCAGACCGCGAAGAGCGGATGACGCGTCGGGACCTCAATGACCTGGACAAACCGCGTTTCATTGCACCTGATATCGACGAGGACGTGACGGGCCGTGAGATCGACAAGCCCACGCGCCGTCAGCTGGAGGCTCTCGAACCGCGCAATGCGGAGCGAGTAGCTCAGCACCTCGTCATGGCCGCGCGCTATTTGGAGGTCGACCCGGAGTTCGCTCTGGAACACGCCAATGCCGCCGTGCGCAAGGCCGGCCGCATCGCCGCGGTCCGTGAAGCCACGGGCGTGGCGGCCTACGCGGCCGAGGATTACGCGCTGGCCCTGAAGGAATTGCGCACCCATCGCCGGATCTCCGGTTCGGAAGAGCATTTGCCGTTGATGGTGGATTGCCAGCGGGCGCTGGGCAAGGTCGACAAGGCCCTTGAAGAAGCCCAGTCGAGCGCGGTGGAGAAGTTGGACGCCACCGGCAAGGTGGAACTGGCCATGGTTGTGTCCGGAATCCACGCGGATGCCGGTGACAGTCAGGCAGCACTGGAAGCCCTGCAGATCCCGCAGCTCGACAAGAACCGCGGCTTCTCCTACAGCCCGCGCCTGTTCCGCGCCTACGCGGAGGCCCTGCGCGGCGTCGGCCGCGACAAGGAATCGCTGAGCTGGGAACGCCAGGCCATTGTGGCCGAGGCCGCGCTCGGCCTGGGCCAGTTCTCCGAGCCGGAAATCGTGGATCTCGGTGACGACATCGACCTCGACGCCGCCCGTGAAACCGTTCGTGATGCCGGTGAACGTCACAGCGAGAACGCCGCATCTTCCGCCGACTCGTCCGAAACCCCTGAGTCAGCGGAGACCACCGAGACATCGGACGCTCACGACGCCGGGGTCACCGAGAGCGCCGACGATCTCGAGAAGGCACCCGGGACCGGCGATGATTCCGAGAACCATGACCGATGAACCGCTGATCCGGGGCTTCGATGCGCTGTTGTGTGATTTGGATGGCGTGGTCTACGCGGGCCCCGATGCCATTGACGGCGGACCCGAATCGCTGAACCGCGCCGTAGAAATGGGCGTTCCGGTGATGTACGTGACGAACAATGCGTCACGCCCACCGGCCGCCGTGGCGGAACATATCTCGCAGCTGGGTGCACCCACTCAGGTGAGTTCCGTGGCCAGCTCCGCACAGGCGGCTGCGAAGCTGCTGGCCGGTCAGCTGCCCGAGAAATCCCGGGTGCTGATCACCGGCGCGCAGGCGCTCGCGGACGAAATCAGCGCCGTGGGTCTGATCCCGGTGTGGTCGCAGACTGAAAATCCCGCCGCCGTGGTGCAGGGGTTCGACCCGCACCTGGGCTGGGAACAACTGGCCGAGGCGGCGTACACGTTGGCCGATGAATCCGTGTTGTGGTGTGCGACCAACACGGACCGCACGATCCCCAAGGAACGCGGCATTGCACCGGGTAACGGCACGCTCGTGGCAGCGGTGGCGGCGGCCACCGGCCGGGAACCCATGGTGGCGGGTAAGCCGCAGGCTCCGGTGTTCCAGGAAGCTGCGCAGCGAGCCGAGAGCCGGCGACCCGTGGTGGTCGGCGACCGGCTCGACACGGACATTCGAGGGGCCCACGCCGCGGGCATGGACAGCATCGAGGTGTTCACTGGTGTCGACACCCCGGACGCCGTGTTGCGCGCGTGCGATCAGGAACGCCCCACCTTTCTGCTCGGTAACCTGCGGGAGCTGTTCGAGGTCTATCCCGATCCGCAGGTGACCCGAGAGGATCGCGACGTGACCGCCAGCTGCCGCGACGCGACGGCCGTGGCACGGGAGAATACGGTGACCGTGCACGCCCCCGAAAACAGCCTGGACGGCTGGCGCGCGGCGTGTGCCGCGTGGTGGTCCCTGCACCCCGAGGCGGACGCGCCGACTAATCCCCACCTGACGTGGGTGAGCGAGCCATGAGTGACCAGCCAGTGAACGCGGGCCAGAACCAACCGGAACCGAACGCCGTTCACGTTACCGGGCTGGATGCGGTGGACCGGGTACTCGCCAAGGACGCCGTGGTGAGCGAGCTGCCCGTGAACGAACGAGCGGCGGCCTATCAAGAGCTCCATACGGAACTTGAAGCGGTTCTCCATCAGCAACCCGGTTCCCTGCCCACGGGGCTCACGGGCCAGTGAGCCGGCGGTTGGACCAAGCCTTGGCCGCCCGGGGGCTCGCGCGCTCCCGCACCCTCGCGGCGTCGTGGGTCCGGGACGGGCGCGTCAGTGTCAACGGGGTGACGTGCACCAAGCCGTCCCGCACGGTGAGTGACGAGGATCAGCTGGCGGTGACGGCGTCGGCGGCGGAGGAATACGTCAGCCGAGCCGGGCACAAACTGGTGGGTGCCTTGGAAACCTTCACCGACATCGATCCGGCCGGACTGCGCTGCCTGGACGCCGGTGCATCCACCGGTGGATTCACGGACGTGTTGTTGCGCCGCGGTGCCCGCGAAGTGGTCGCGGTCGATGTGGGGCACGATCAGTTGGTGCCCGAATTGCGCGCCGACGAGCGGGTGCGCGTGTTCGAGGGTCTCAACGTTCGGTATCTGGACCCGGACCGGATCGGCGGTCCCGCCGATCTGACCGTGTGCGATCTGTCGTTCATTTCGTTGACACTGGTCACGGATGCCCTCGGCCGGGCCACGAAGGACGGGGGAGACGTCCTGTTCATGGTCAAACCCCAATTCGAGGTGGGTGCCCACAACATTTCCCGCACCGGTGTGGTGACCTCCGAACGGGAACGACGCCGCGCCGTGGCCGGCGTGATGTCCGCCGCCGGCCGGGCCGGCCTCGAGGTCATGGGACGGGTGGAAAGCCCCCTGCCGGGTCAAGACGGTAACGTGGAGTTCTTCGTGTGGTGCCGTAAACGAGGCATCGTTCAGGGAGTCTGAATGCTCGCGTAGGCTGAGCAGAGTTCTTCGACCGTAGCCCAAATCACAGGAGGATGACCCGAGCACGTGAGTCGGAAAATCTTGGTCATGACACACACGGGCAGGCGTGACGCCAAAGACGCCGCCCGTCAGTCCTGTGCGCAATTGCATGAGGCCGGACTGACTCCCGTGCTGTCGCGCCGAGATCTGGAAGCCCTGCGAGCGGACGGCCAGACCATGGCACCCGTGGAGATCATCGAAGAAGACGTCGCCCTGCGCGACATCGAACTGGTCATGGTCCTGGGCGGTGACGGTTCCATCCTGCGCGCCGCGGAACTCGTCCGTGGCGTGGACACCCCGCTGTTGGGCGTGAATCTGGGACACGTGGGGTTCTTGGCCGAATCGGAACGCTCCGGGCTCACGGAGACCGTGGAAGCAATTGTCGACGGGCGCTACACCGTGGAACGCCGCATGGCGTTGGATGTGACCGTGTGGGAGAACCAGAAGAAAGTTCTCCACACCTGGGCCCTCAACGAGGCCTCGGTCGAAAAGGGTAACCGAGAGAAAATGGTGGAAGTGGTCATCGAGGTGGACCGCCGCCCGCTGTCCACGTTCGGCTGTGACGGTGTGGTCATGGCGACCCCCACGGGTTCCACCGCGTACGCCTTTTCCGCCGGCGGGCCCGTGGTGTGGCCCGAGGTCGAGGCGTTGCTCTTGGTGCCGCTGTCGGCGCACGCGCTGTTCTCACGCCCCCTGGTCATTTCACCGCGCTCCATGATGGCGGTGGAAGTGCTCACCCGCACCGATGCCCGCGGTGTGCTGTGGTGCGATGGCAGACGCACTGCCGACCTGCCACCGGGCTGCCGCATTGAAGTGCGCCGCTCCGACAAACCCGTGAATTTGGCGCGCATGCACGCGACTCCGTTCTCGGAACGACTGGTCAAGAAATTCGAACTGCCCACCGCGGGCTGGCGCGGCCCGCTCCCCAGCCACCAGCAGGAGGCCAAGACCACCGCCCTCCCCATGATTCAGCCAAAGCACAATGTGATCTCCGAGACCAATGATTTTCCCAAATTGAGCGTGGGACGCGAAATCCCGTACGACCTCAGGTCCCCCCAAGACGGCGATACCACGGACCATGTCCAGGACCCGTCCCCGGAGCAACCCTCGTCAGGTGAAACCCCGAGCCGATGATCGAAGAAATCCACATTCATGACCTGGGTGTCATCACGGATGCCGTGCTGCCACTGGGGCCCGGACTGTCCATCCTGTCAGGAGAGACCGGCGCCGGTAAGACTATGGTCGTCACCGCGCTCGGCATGCTCCTGGGTAATCGCGCGGATGCCGGTGCCGTGCGCTCCGGAAGCGGTAAAGCACTGGCAGAGGCAACCGTCATGGTGCCCGCAACGCACGGGGCGGTAGAGCTCGTGGAGGAAGCGGGCGGCGTCGTCGACGTCGAGACCGTCAACGGTCGGGAGGAGGCGCAGATCCTGCTGTCCCGCACCGTCTCCGCCGAGGGCCGCAGCCGCGCGCACGTGGGCGGCCGGTCGGCTCCCGTGGGCGCCCTGGGTGCCGTGGGGGAGACCCTGGTGGCCGTGCACGGCCAGTCGGACCAGCTGCGGCTGAAGTCTGCGGTGGCTCAGCGCAAGGCCCTGGACGAGTACGCGGGGGCGGCGCTCGTAAAAGAATTGACCGCCTATCGTGAGAAGCTCGCTCGCTACAGGACCATTGTGGCAACCCTGCGTGAGATCAAAGAGAACATGCGTGAGCGGGCCCTGGAGGCTCAGAGCCTGACCACCGCGCTCGAGGAAATCGACGCGGTGGAACCGATTTCCGGTGAGGACCTCCAACTGGACGCCGAAAGCGAAAAGCTCACCAACCTTGAAGCCCTGCGGTCCGCGGCGTTGACCGCGCAGGCCGCGCTGAGCGGAACGGACACGGACGACGAACCCGCAGCCAACGCCGTGGCCCTGCTGTCGCTGGCGCAGCAGGCCCTGGATCACGAGTCCGATGCGGACGCGGACCTGGCCGAGCTGGCCACTCGCGTCAGGGAACTCACGGTGGTCGCCGCCGACGTCGCCGCGGACCTGTCCGGGTACGCGAGCGGTCTCGACGAGGACGGGCCGGCCCGTCTCGCGCAGGTGGAACAGCGCCGCAATGCGCTGCGGACCCTCACGCGCAAGTACGGGACCACGATCGACGAGGTCATTGAATGGGCCGAGACGGCGCGCGGGCGGCTCTCCGACCTGGTGGACGACCCGCAACGCGATGAGGAACTGCGCAGCGAGGCTCACGCGCTGCACCGGGAACTGCTTGAGCGCTCGCAGACCATGCTGGGGATCCGCCGGAAGACGGCCGAGAAGCTTTCCAAGGCCGTGAGCAAGGAACTCACGGCCCTGGCCATGCCGAACGCCTCGCTGGTGGTGTCGGTGGAACCGATCGAACAGTTCACCGAGCACGGGCGCGATGAGATCGAATTCCTGCTGGCCCCTCACCCGGATGCAAAACCTCGCCCCCTGGGCAAAGGCGCCTCCGGTGGTGAGCTCTCCCGCATCATGCTGTCGCTGGAAGTGGTGCTCTCCGAGGTGGACCCGGTACCGACCTTCGTCTTCGACGAGGTGGACTCCGGCGTGGGTGGTAAGGCCGCCGTGGAGATCGGGCGGCGCCTCAAGATGCTGGCCAAGAATGTCCAGGTGCTTGTGGTGACCCATCTGCCACAGGTTGCCGCCTTCGCGGACCACCACGTGCTGGTGACCAAATCTTCGGATTCCACGGTCTCGGACGTGAGAGTTCTCACGGACGAGGAACGCGTGGTGGAACTGGCGCGCATGCTCGCCGGCCATGAAAACTCTGAAGCCGCGCGGGAACACGCCCGCGAGCTCCTGCGGGATGCAACCGCATGACACAACTGCCCGTCAACTCAACGCAACTGGAATGGTAGGCTGAAATTCCGTGGTGAACGCTCAGAACGCCGCCCCCGAGGCAGGCATGCAGAACAACGGCAAAGTGACCCGACAGATCTTCGTCATGGGTGGTGTAGCTTCCTCCCTCGGTAAGGGCCTGACGGCCTCGTCCCTGGGCATGTTGCTCCGCTCCCGCGGATTGTCCGTGACCATGCAGAAGCTGGATCCGTACCTCAACGTGGATCCCGGGACCATGAACCCGTTCCAGCACGGTGAAGTCTTCGTCACGGAAGACGGCGCAGAAACCGACCTGGACATCGGTCACTACGAGCGCTTCCTCGACGAGAAATTAGATGCCTCCGCCAACGTGACCACCGGTCAGGTGTACTCCACGGTGATCGCCAAGGAACGCCGCGGCGAGTACCTGGGTGACACGGTCCAGGTCATCCCTCACATCACGGACGAGATCAAGCGCCGCATGCGCCGCCGTGCAGAGGACGAGGACGCGCCTGACATCATCATCACCGAGATCGGTGGCACGGTGGGTGACATCGAGTCCCAGCCGTTCATCGAGGCCGCACGCCAGGTACGGCAGGACGTGGGCCGTAACAACGTGTTCTACCTGCACGTGTCCTTGATCCCGTTCATCGGCCCGTCCGGGGAACTCAAGACCAAACCGACCCAGCACTCCGTGGCCACGCTGCGTGGTCTGGGTATCCAGCCGGACGCGTTGGTGCTGCGCTGCGACCGAGAAGTCCCGGAGGGTATGCTCCGCAAGGTCGGCGGAGCGTGCGACGTGGACCTGGACGCCGTGATCTCATGTGCCGATGCGCCCAGCATCTACGACATCCCCACGACCCTGCACAATCAGGGTCTGGACACCTACATCCTGGACTACCTGCGGTTGTCCTACGGCGATGCCGATCTGACCCAGTGGTCGCACCTGCTCGAGGCCGTGCACCAGCCCGAACAGCATGTGAACGTGGCGCTCGTGGGCAAGTACATCGACCTCCCGGATGCCTACCTCTCGGTGTCCGAAGCACTGCGCGCCGGCGGGTTCGCCAATGGGTCCCGCGTGCACATCAAGTGGGTTGCCTCCGACCTGTGCGACACCCCCGAGGGTGCACTGCGCGAACTCGGCGACGTGGACGCGATCTGCGTTCCCGGTGGTTTTGGCATCCGCGGTCTGGAAGGCAAGCTGGGTGCCCTCAAGTGGGCCCGTGAGAACCGTGTTCCCGTACTGGGCCTGTGCCTGGGTCTGCAGTGCATGGTCATGGAATTCGCCCGCAACGTGGTGGGCCTGCCCAACGCGTCCTCGACCGAATTCGACCCCGAGACCGACACCCCGGTGATCGCCACCATGGAAGAGCAGAAGCAGTTCGTGGAGGGCGCCGGCGATCTGGGTGGCACCATGCGTCTGGGATCCTACCCGGCAAAGCTCGCCGAGGGTTCCGTGGTCGCCGAGACCTACGGCAGCCTGGAGGTCTCCGAGCGTCACCGCCACCGCTACGAGGTCAACAATGCCTACCGTGATGCGCTGACCCAGGGTGGCCTGCTGATGTCGGGAACGTCACCGGACGGTCAGCTGGTGGAATTCGTGGAGCTGCCCCGCAGCGAGCACCCGTACTACGTAGCCACCCAGGCCCACCCGGAGTACGTCTCCCGTCCGACCCGACCGCACCCGCTGTTCGACGGCCTCATCAAAGCGGCACTGTCACGCCGCGAGGGCCTGGACACGAAGTAAATCAACAACCCGGAGGTTTGGATGCAACAGTTGCGCGTGAACGGCCCCGACCTGAAGGACACGGTGGATCCCCACACGGTGGTGAACTCTGAGACCGTGTACGAGGGCTTCATCTGGGACGTCCAGCGTGACGAGTTCCGGCTGGGTGATGAAGATGCCACGCTGAAGCGGGACTTCATCACCCACCCGGGTGCGGTGTCCATCCTGGCACTCGACGACCAGGACCGCGTTCTGCTCATCAACCAGTACCGCCACCCCGTGGGTATGCGCATGTGGGAGATCCCGGCCGGCCTGTTGGATGTGGAAGGGGAGGCACCCCACGCTGCGGCCCAGCGGGAGCTGGCCGAGGAGGCGGACCTGAGCGCGGACGAGTGGCACGTGCTCGTGGACTTCCACAACTCACCCGGTTCCTCCTCCGAGGCCAATCGAATTTTCCTGGCCCGCGGGCTGCACGAGGTCCCGGAAGCCGACCGGCATGACCGGGACGGGGAAGAAGCGGAGATCTTCACTCGCTTCGCGGACCTCGATGACGCGGTGGCCGCGGCCTTGTCCGGCCAGATCAGTTCTCCCACTGCAGTGCTGGGCATCCTGGCAGCTCACACGGCGCGTACTGGGGGCTGGGACTCGCTGCGTCCCGTGGACGCACCGTGGCCGGGCCACCCGAAATTCCGGTGACCGATTCCCCCGGATCGCCCGAACTGGGCCGAGCGGTTCAGCGCTATCTCGACCACCTCACCGTGGAGCGGGGACTGGCCGCCAACACATTGGCCGCCTACCGCAGGGACCTCGCGCGGTATCAGGAGTTCTTGGCCGGGCCCGCCGCGGACTCGCGGTACGGTTCGGTGAGCGCGCCCGCTGACATATCCACCGAGCACGTCCGTGCCTTTGTCAGGCTACTCCACGAAGGTTCTGCCGACCGCGCCGCACTGAGCACCCGCAGTACCGCCCGGGTGTTGGCCGCCGTGAGAGGGGCCCACGCGTTCTGGGTGACCGAGGGCCTGTGCCCGGTGGACGTGGCGTCCCGGGTCAGCCCACCGACGCCGCCCCGGCGCCTCCCCAAGGCGATCGGCCTGAGCAGTGTGGAGAAGCTGCTCTCGGCTCCCGATCCCGACACCCCGGCGGGACTGCGGGCTCGCGCGTTCCTGGAACTGCTCTACGCCACGGGCGCGCGCATCTCCGAGGCGGTGGCCTTGGACGTGGACGACCTGGCCGGGCTGGCGGACGACGATCTTTCCTTCGTCCGGTTACTGGGCAAGGGCACCAAGCAACGCATGGTCCCGGTGGGTTCCTACGCCAGGAAGGCCCTGGACCAGTACATGGTGCGCGCGCGCCCGGAACTGTCGCGGCACGGGAAGGGCACCCCCGCGGTGTTCCTCAACGCCCGCGGTGGGCGGATCTCCCGCCAGACCGCATGGACCATGGTCAAGCACGCCGCGGCGTGCGCGGACCTGCGCGAGGATGTCACCCCCCACACGCTGCGGCACTCCTTTGCAACCCACTTGTTGGAGGGCGGAGCCGATCTGCGCGTGGTCCAAGAGCTGCTGGGGCATGCGTCCTTGGCCACCACCCAGATCTACACCCAAGTTTCCGTGCAATCACTGCGCGAGGTCTACGCCACCGCGCACCCGCGGGCACGGTGACGGTCGTGGCTGCTCGGGCGCGGTGTCGCCGGGCAGCCCGGGCCAAGATTTAAGCTCCTTTTCGGCTCCCTGCCGGCACGCCCGGTCTACCCTGGGAACATGCCGCGCACACAGCTGTCCCGAACCGTCCTCTTCTCGGCGCTCTTGGTGCTGGTTTTCTCCTTTCTGGGGGCTCCTCCAGCGCAGGCCGGCGCCGGTATCGACAACGAATACAACTCGCTGGGCGGCTCCGGCGGGTGGCTGGGTAAACCCACATCCTCGGAACGCTGCGGCCTGCGGGACGGCGGCTGTTATCGCCAGTACCAGGGCGGGACCATCCACTGGTCCCCGAACACCGGCGGTCGCGCCCAGCGGGGCGGTATTCTGCTGCGTTGGCGGGTCGAGGGGTCGGAGCACGGCACCCTGGGGTACCCGACAACACGGGAAACCTGCAGCGGTAATTCCTGTGTCGTGCACTATCAGCGCGGGACCATCCGATGGGCCAAGGGTAAGGGCTCCACGGTCAGCCGCGACATTGATCGGGCGTCCAGCGCCTCGGTCGTCGTGAACAAGAAGCGGCCGTTGAACCCCCGGGCCTACGCTCCCGGACCGTTACGTAATGTGGGCGCGGGAGTTCTGTTGCGCAGCGATGCCGCCACCGCGTATCAGCGGATGAGTCAAGCGGCGGCCAATCAGGGTGTGAGCCTCGTGCCCGTCAGCGGCTACCGCTCCTACGCCACACAGAACAGTCTGTACTGGAACTACGTGAACATGTACGGACAGGCCACTGCGGACACTCTTTCCGCGCGCCCCGGATACTCCGAGCACCAGACCGGCCTGGCCATCGATGTGGGAGCACCCGGGGGAGTGTGTGGCCTGCAGTCATGCTTCGGTAACACCCCGCAGGGCAAGTGGGTGGCGGCCAACGGTCACCGGTACGGTTTTGTGGTGCGTTACCCCAACGGGTACACCGGCACCCACGGCTACGCCTACGAACCGTGGCACCTGCGCTACGTGGGCACCGCCACCGCCACCAGCCTGAAGAGCAACGGGTACATCACCCTCGAGGGGTACCTGGGTCTATCCAACGCACCTCGTTACTGAAACGTCCCCGGGACTCACGGTCATGGCGTGAACCCCGGGGACTTCTGTGTGCCTGGACGGGTCGGCGCTTAGTCCAGGTGACGCTCTTGCGGCCCGTTGTACTCGGACAGCGGTCGAATCAAGGAGTTGGAGGCGCGCTGCTCCATGATGTGGGCGGTCCAGCCGGTGATGCGGGCGCACACGAAGATCGGTGTGAACGTGGGAATGTCGAAACCCATGAGCCAGTACGTGGGTCCGGCGGGGTAGTCCAGGTTGGGTTTGATGGACTTGGCCTCGTCCATGGACTTGGCCAGACCGTTGTACAGACCCAGAATCTCCGGGCGCTCGTAGTAGTCCAGCATGCGGAACAAGGCATCCTGCATGGTCGGCACGCGCGAGTCACCGTGCTTGTACACGCGGTGCCCAAAGCCCATGACCTTCTTCTTCTCCGCCAGGGCCTGGTCCATCCATTCCTTGGCGCGCTTCTCGGCGTCCTCCGCGGACTCGTCCTTGCGAATGCCCAGTTCCTCGAAGGTGCGCATGACGGCCTCGTTCGCGCCACCGTGCAGCGGACCCTTGAGGGCGCCGATGGCACCGACCACGGCGGAGTGCAGATCGGCCAGGGTCGAGGTGATCACGCGACCGGTGAAGGTCGAGGCATTGAATGAGTGCTCGGAATACAAAATGATGGACACGCGGAACGCGTCCACGACCTCGGGAGCGGCCTCTTCGCCAAAGGCCATCCACAGGAAGTTCTGCGAGTAGTCCAGGTCATCGCGCGGCTCGATGAGCTCCTGGCCGCGGCGGCGTCGCTGGTCGTAGCAGACCACCGAGGGCATGACGGCGAACAATTCCTGGGCCTTACGCAGTTCGGCCTCCGGGGAGGAGTCCTCCGCGTCCGGGTGCTGGGCGCCGATCACGGACGCCGCGGTGCGGCACACGTCCATCGGGTGACAGTCGGTGGGTAGGGCGTTGATGATGTTCTTGAGCTCCGGAGTCAGGGCGCGGTTGGCGCGTTCGCGCTTCGTGAAGTCGGCGAGCTCGTCGTCAGTGGGTAGCTCACCGGTCCACAGCAGCAGCGCGACCTGCTCGGGGGAGCACTTGGCCGCCAATTCCTGGACGGGGTAGCCCCGGTACAGCAGGGAGTTGGTCTCGGCGTTGACCTTGGAGACGGCGGTGGTGTCCGCGACGACGCCGGCAAGACCCTTGCGAATCTCGGTTTCGGTCATGGTGACCTCCTTGTTCGTGTGTGGTCGATCACTTGAAAGCCTACGACGCCGCTGGGCAGCGGCGTCGTAGGCGAGCGTTTAGTTACCGGGCGTGCCCGGGACCTCGAAGTTGAACACCCCGGAGTCGAACTGGTTGTAGCCGTTGTAATCCACCAGTTCGTACAGCCGCTTGCGTGTGAGCATGTTCTCCACCTCCGCCTGCTGGGTGCCGTCCTCGCGGATGGCGCTCAGCAACCGTTCGATGGCACCCAGCGCCTGCCGCTGCAGGGACACGGGGTAGATGACCATGGCCACCCCGGCGTCCTGCAGTTGCTGCTTGGTGAACAAATCGGACTTACCGAACTCGGTCATGTTCGCCAGGATGGGAACGTCCAGGGCTTCGGCCATGCGCTCGAATTCGGAGAGATCGGCCATGGCCTCCGGGAAAATGACGTCCGCACCGGCGTCCGCGAGG
Organism: Kocuria sp. cx-455; assembly: GCF_014698015.1. Taxonomy (GTDB): domain Bacteria; phylum Actinomycetota; class Actinomycetes; order Actinomycetales; family Micrococcaceae; genus Kocuria. The sequence goes on along the minus strand of NZ_JACXBS010000005.1, from coordinate 308,218 downwards.
GCCTTCGCGCGGTCGATAGCGGCGTCCAGGCCGTCCACACCGCGGATGTCGGTGCGGGCCATGATCACAAAATTGTCGTCGCGGCGGGATTCCACGGCGGCCTTGATGCGCTTGGTGGCCGTGGCGGTGTCCACCACGTTCTTACCGTCCAGGTGACCGCAACGCTTGGGGTTGAACTGGTCCTCGATGTGGCACCCGGCCAGGCCGGCGTCCTCGAGTTCCTGCACGGTGCGGGCCACGTTCATGGGCTCACCGAAACCGGTGTCCGCATCGACGAGCGCGGGCAGGTCCGTGGAGCGGGCGATCTGAGCGGCGCGGGTGGCCACCTCGGTGAGCGTGGTCAGGCCGATATCGGGCAGGCCCAACTCGTTGGCCAGAACGCCGCCGGAGATGTACACGCCCTCGAAGCCCTGTTCCTGGATGAGCTTGGTGGACAGCGGGGTGAACGCCCCGGGGAACTGGGCGACCTGCGGGTCCGCTAGGGCCTTGCGGAACGCCACGCGCTTTTCGGCGGGGGTGACTTTCGAATACAGCATGATTTAGAAGATTCCCTTCTGAGCCTTGTCCAACTCCACGGCCGCCACGATGTTCAGCTGGCCCAGCTCACCGGCTTCGAGCTCGGGCAGACGCTGCACGGCGTCCAGGAAACGCTCGATCTCTTCCGGTGCCACCAGGCCCTCGGCCAGGGTGCGGAACTTGTTGATGTACTGCTCACGGGCGAACGGACGGGCACCCAGCGGGTGGGCGTCGGCAACCGCGATCTCGTCCGTGAGCACGGTGCCGTCGTTGAGGGTGATCTCCACGGAACCGCCAAAGGCCTTCTCGGAGATGTCCAGGGAATGGTAGCGGCGGGTCCACTCGGGGTCCTCCTCGGTGGTGACCTTGTTCCACAGAGCCACGGTGTCCTCACGGCCCGCACGCTCCGGGGCGTAGGAATCCACGTGGTGCCACGCGCCGTCCTGCAGGGCCACCGTGAAGATATAGGGAATCGAGTGGTCCAGGGTCTCGCGGGAAGCCTGGGGATCGTACTTCTGGGGATCGTTGGCGCCGGAGCCGATCACGTAGTGGGTGTGGTGCGAGGTCTTGATCAGGATGGACTGCACGTTGTTCGGATCCGCGAGCTCGGGGTGTTCGTTGTGCAGCTTGCGTGCCAGGTCGATCCAGGCCTGCGCCTGGTACTCGGCGGAGTGTTCCTTGGTGTAGGTATCCAAAATGGCGCGCTTGGCTTCGCCCTGCTCCGGCAGCGGAACCTCGTAGGAGGCATCGGGGCCGGAGAGCAGCCACGCGATCACGCCGTCCTCACCTTCGTAAATGGGCGTGGGGGAGGTCTGTCCGCGCATTGCGCGGTCCACGGCCTCGATCGCCATCTTGCCGGCGAACGCCGGAGCGTGTGCCTTCCAGGTGGAGATCTCACCCTTGCGTGATTGACGGGTCGCGGTCGTGGTGTGCAGACCCTGGCCGATGGCCTGGAAAATGGTCTCCGTGTCCAGGCCCAGCAGCGTGCCGATACCGGCGGCCGCGGACGGGCCGATGTGGGCGATGTGATCGATCTTGTGTTCGTGCAGGCAAATGCCCTTCACGAGGTCCACCTGAACTTCGTAACCGGTGGCGATACCGCGAATAAGATCCTTGCCGTTGCTGCCCACGTGCTGGGCCACGGCCAGGATCGGGGGAATGTTGTCGCCGGGGTGGGAGTATTCGGCGGCCAGGAAGGTGTCGTGATAATCCAGCTCACGCACGGCCACGCCGTTGGCCCAGGCGGCCCATTCCGGGGAGACCGCGGCATTGTCATCGGGAGCGCCGTACAGCAGGGCACCGTGGCCCGTGAAGCCGGAGCCTTCGGTGACCTTGTGCCCCAGCGCCTGCGTGCGAGCCGAGACAATGGGGGCCCGGTTCAAGGAGGCAATGGCAACCGACGCGTTGTCGATGATGCGGTTGATGACCATGTCGACAACCTCGGGATCGACCTCGACCGGGTCGGTGGCCACCTTGGCCAGTTTGTAGGCCAGCTGCTCCTCACGGGGCAGATTTTCCTTCGACGAATACGTACGTACGGTGTGCTTGACGGTCACGGGGGTCCTTCCTCAGATCCGTTAGGCGCGAACCGGTCGGTGCCGCGCGGGTGGTGTGATCAGGATGCGGCGGGCCGCACCGGTGTCAATTCTTTGGTGTTCAACGCGTGCTGCAGCGCGTTGCTCAGGTGCACGCGCGTGGTGGCAATGGCCAGGGCCGGATCGCCGTCCGCGATGGCCTGGGCAATGCGCTGATGCTCGACCGCGGCGGATGCCAGGCGTTGCGGATCCGACTTGGACAGCTTGCGGACACGGGCCAGGTGCAACCGGACGCCCGCTTGGGCCTGACGCAGGAACGGGTTCGCGGCGGCCTCGTCGATGGCGGCGTCCATGCGGTGGACCAGTTCGTAGTAGGAGACGTGGTCCGGGTCGTCGTCATGGGTGAGGCCGTCCACGGCGCGGCGCAGGTCTGCCGCGAGCGCGCGAAAAACCTCGGGGTTGCCGCGGCGGGCGGCCAATTCCGCGGCCCGGCAGTCGAGGCTGTCACGGAATTCGTACAGTGCGCGCACATCCTCGGCGGAGATCGTCGCCACGACGACGCCGCGGCCGTTGTGGGGTTCGGTCAGGCCGTCCGCGGTGAGCCGGGACAGCGCTTCGCGCACCGGTGTGCGGGAGATGCCCAGCCGCTCGGACAGTTCGACTTCGCCGAGTACTTGCCCCGGCGGCAAGCGCCATTCAACGATGTCTGCGCGCAATGCCTGGTACGCGCGTTCCCCAGCTCGCATGACACCTCCTTCGTCGTTGCATCAATCACCAAGAGTGTATACACAGATCGGCGATCTACGCGAGAGCGTCCGGAAATATCCGCAAAAAATCGGGTCTATGTATACAAAGTTGTTGAATCATGTGACTTATAACACTAGCCTGGAGGCAAAGCCGTTCAACGAGTCCCACAATGATGTCGGAGTGATCATGACCCAGGCTACGTACGCATCCGTTTACGAGAACAGTGTCGGCAACCCGGAGCAGTTCTGGCTCGATGCTGCGCAGGCCGTCGAGTGGATTACGCCTCCCAGCAAGGCCCTCGACGACTCCCGGGCGCCCATCTACCGCTGGTTCCCCGATGCGGAGTTGAACACGTGCGCCAACGCGCTGGACCGCCACGTGGCAGCCGGCCATGGAGAGCGCACGGCCCTCATTTATGACTCCGCCGTGCTGGACATCCAGGAAAAGATTTCCTACAGCGAGCTCCTGGAGCGCGTGAAACTGTTCGCCGGCGCACTCGCGGACCAGGGCGTGACAAAGGGCGACCGCGTTCTGCTGTACATGCCCATGATTGCGGAGTCCGTGGTCGGCATGCTCGCGTGTGCTCGTTTGGGTGCGGTGCATTCGGTGGTGTTCGGTGGGTTCGCTCCTCGGGAGCTCGCCAGCCGCATTGATGATTCCCAGCCGACCGTCATTGTGACGACCTCGGGTGGTGTGGAACCCAAGCGGCGGATCGAGTACATCCCGTCCGTGGAGGAGGCGCTGGAGATCAGTGACCACGCGCCGTCGGCGGTGCTGGTCCACGAACGAGAGGGTTTCGAGAACACCGTGGCCCACGCGCGCGAACGCGCCGAAGGCGTGGCGAACGCCCCCGCATGGCTGTCGTGGACCGAGGCCCTGGAGAAGGCTGAACCCGCGGACGCCGTGACCGTGGCGGCCACCGATCCGCTCTACATCCTCTACACCTCCGGCACCACGGGTAAGCCCAAGGGCGTGGTGCGCGACAACGGCGGTCACGCTGTCGCGCTGACGTGGTCCATGAAGAACATTTACGACGTGGGCGAGGGTGAGGTCATCTGGACCGCCTCGGACGTCGGCTGGGTCGTGGGCCACTCCTACATCGTGTATGCGCCGCTGCTGGTGGGTGCCACCACGGTGCTCTACGAAGGGAAACCCGTGGGCACCCCGGATGCCGGTGCCTTTTGGAAGCGGATCGACAATCACGGGGTGAAGGCGTTGTTCACCGCGCCCACCGCCCTGCGCGCCATTCGGAAGGCGGACCCCGAGGGTGAGTTCGTCAAGGACTACGACATCTCCTCGCTGCGGGCGCTGTTCGTGGCCGGCGAGCGCCTCGACCCGGAGACCTATCACTGGGCGGCCAAGGTGCTCGGCGTTCCCGTGATCGATCACTGGTGGCAGACCGAAACCGGATGGGCGATTTGCTCGAACCCGTTCGGCATCGAGAAGTTGCCGATCGTGGCCGGCTCGCCCACTGTTGCGGTACCCGGGTACAACGTGGCGATCCTGGATCCCCTGGGTGATCCCGTGGCGCAGGGAGAAGAGGGCAATATCGCGGTCAAGCTGCCCTTGCCCCCCGGCACGCTGGCGACCCTGTGGGGCGACGACGATCGCTACGTTTCCTCCTACCTCGAGGCCTTCCCGGGCTACTACGCCACCGGCGACTCGGGCTTCATTGACGAGAACGGCTACGTGTACGTGATGGGCCGCACCGATGACGTGATAAACGTGTCCGGGCATCGCCTGTCCACGGGCCAGATGGAACAAATCGTGGCCACCCACCCGGATGTCGCGGAGTGCGCGGTGATCGGCGTCAATGACCCGCTCAAGGGACAGCGCCCCTCCGGCTACGTGGTGCTCAAGACCGGCTCCGAGATCAGCGAGGAAGAGCTGGCCAAGGACCTGGTCAAGCTCGTGCGCTCGGGGATCGGCCCGGTGGCGGATTTCAAGGATGTGGCCGTGGTGGAAGCGCTGCCCAAGACCCGTTCGGGCAAGATCCTGCGCAAGACCATGCGCCAGATGGCCGACGGGGAGAAGTACTCGGTGCCCTCCACCATTGAGGACGATTCGGTTTTGGACGCGCTGCACTCGATCCTGGCGCCCAAGTCCTGAGTAGTCATGGTGTGACGGGAGGCAGCCGGGGATTCGTCCCCGGCTGCCTCTGGTTTACTCGGTGTCATGACCAACACTGTGGAATGGACTGTCAGGCCGGAAACGGAACAGGATGGTGCCGCCGTCCGGTACGTGCTCGAGCAGGCGTTTCCGACCGCCGAGGAAGCTGATCTGGTAGACGCGCTCCGTGAAGACTCCGCGTGGCTCGAGGGGTTGTCCTACGTCGCGGAGGATCAGGACGGCACGGTGGTGGCTCACGCGTTATTGACCCGGTGCCACATCGACAATGTCCCCGCGCTGTGCCTCGCCCCGAGTTCGGTGCTGCCCGATCGACAACGCGGGGGAGCGGGTACGGCGGTTACGACGGCCGTGCTGCACGCAGCTGCAGAGCGAGGGGAAAAATTCGTAGTCGTTCTGGGCCACCCGGAGTACTACCCGAGATTCGGCTTCGAGAGGGCTTTCGCATCGGGGGTGCACTTGAGCATCGAGGTTCCCGATGATGCACTCATGGTGCTGTCCTTGGACGGCACAACTCAGGTTCCCAGCGGGCTGGTTCGTTACGCGGGGCCCTTCGGCATCTGACGAGTCACCCGGTCCAGCCGTACTCCAACTCGGGACGGCCAGGAGTGCCGTGGCGAGAGCGCCGTTGAACGGTTCCCTTCTCGGTCAGGTGCTCGAGGTAGCGCCGTGCCGTGACTCGGGACAGCCCCAAATCCTTGGCGAGCTCGGCGGCCGAGCGGAACTGTCCACCGTCTTGAAGGGCGGTCACTAACGAATCGAGGGTCTCGGGGGAGAGCCCTTTGGGAACCATGGGCGGCGACTGGTCCTGCATCGTGGCGAAGGCCCGATCGAGTTCCTCCTGGTCGAACGTGGTGGACGCCGGTGTGGCTGCGGACAGCAGCCGGTGGTACTGGGCATAGGACGCGAGCTTGCGCTCGAACACGTCAAAGGTGAACGGCTTGATCAGATACCCGACCACGCCGAGCGCCGTGGCCCCGCGCACGGTTCCCGCGTCACGGTGGGCGCTGACGATCATGAAGTCGACATCCACCCAACGAGCACGGAGTGTCCGCGCCACGTCCAGCCCGGACATGTCCGGCAGGTTGATGTCCTGCAGCACTAAGTGCACGGGTTCCGGGCCCGACGCTTTCTGGATGATGGCCCTGGTCGCTGCTTGCCCCGTGAGCGCGACACCCACCACCCGGAAGCCAGGACAGCGCTTGACGTACTCCGCGTGGGCCGCCGCGGTGAGTTCTTCATCGTCAACGACGAACACGTTGATCATGAGTCGTCCCCTTCCGCATCGCGGGCCGAGTCGTGCACGGGGATCTCCACCGTGAAGACTGCCCCGGCATCGTTGCCGAACCGCAGACGGGATCCCCATGATTCGGCAATGTGCTGGGCGAGGTAAAGACCCACCCCGCGCATGGAATCGCCCGCAGGCTTGGTGGAGACCCCTCGGTCGAACAAAGAATCGGCGACCTCGGGAGCCACACCCGGGCCGGTGTCGGCCACGGTCAGATGCACGTACCCGGCGCGCTCGGACGGCGCCAGCTCCACCTCCACGGCCGGTTCTTCCCGGTGCCGATTGGACGCCGCCGCGTCAATCGCGTTGTCCAGCAGGTTGCCGACCGCGCTGACCACCTCCGAAGGGTCCGCCGAGGACACCGGGATCTCACCGTGCGCCAGGACCTGCAGGTCCACACCGCGCTCGTGGGCCTCTGCGGTCTTCCCGAGGAGCAAGGCGGAGAGATAGGGATCCGCCACCGACTGCGTCACCCTTGATACGAGATCACGGGTCATCGAAAGATTGGACGCCGCGAAATTGAGGGCCTGCGGGTACCGCTGGAGCTCCAGCAGGGACACCACCGTGTGCATCCGGTTCGCGTGTTCGTGCGTCTGCGCTCGCAGACCGGCGGCCATGGTGCGCACGGTGTCCAGTTCCCCGGACAGCCGGGTGAGTTCGGTGTGATCCTGAACGATGAGCACTCGCAACTTGGCGTCCCGTGCTGCCTTCACGCAGGAGACGATCAACGTCCGGGCGCCCACGGTGCACCACTGGTCCGAGAAGACGCGCCGGTGGTCGAGGAGCCCGCGGATCGAGGCCGGCAGGGTGCCCGCGGGCCGCGGTTGAGTTCTGCGGCGTAGCGCAACGGAACGACGGCGCCGGGCCCGGGCGGCGTCGGCGGCGGCGGTGGGCATGTCGAGCAGGTGACGAGCGCGGGCATTGGCGAGCACCGGGCGGTCCAGGTCATCGAGCAGTACGAGACCCTCGCGCGCTTCGGCCAGAACGGCGTCGTTGAGAGCCTGCGAACGAACGAGCGCTTCGGGCGCTTGACCATTGGTGGCGCGGCTGAGATAGCGCGCCAAGAGGTAGCTGACCATAGAAGACATGACCAGCAGGGCCGCGACGATCAACGCGAGTCCCGGAAGCTGCTGCCGACTCTCCTGGGCGATCTGGTCGAGCAGCACGCCGCTGGAGACCAGGCCGACTAGGGAACCGTCGGTGTCGTAAACGGGTGCAATGGTGCGTACCGAGGGGCCGAGCTGACCGGTTTCGGTCTCGGTGTAGGTCTCGCCGGCGAGCGCGTGAGAACGATCGCCCACATATTGTCGCCCCACGTATTCCGGAATCGCGTGGGTGAGGCGGGTGCCCTCGGGGGTCATGAGCGTGACGAAATCGATGTCGGATTCGTCCTCGATTCGATGCGCGTAGGCCTGCAGTCGGGCGGTGGGATCCGTGGCAGTCAGGCCGTCGCGGACGAACGGGTCCTGAGCCATCACGGACGTGGCCGCCCGGGTTACCGACTCCGCCCGCATGGTGACCCACGAACGGGTCTGTTGGATCATCACCAGCGCAACGACCACGGAAATGACGAGCACCAGTCCGAGCTGCAGCGCCAGAAACCGTTGGGCGAGTGACACATGCACCTCCGCACCTCTCTGGGTCGGCCGGTTGGGACAAGGGGTGTGACCGGCGTCATGAACAGTATGAACACAACGCGACAGAACTCGCAGGGCTGCGTGAGGCTGGTCACTATTCCAGCACTCGTGTTCTAAGGAGCCATCATGGCCGATAACTCAACGGCACCGCGGTCCGCGCAGACCGTGTCCCGCGGGGCTCAACGCAAGCCCAAAAAGGACCGCACCCACTATCTCTACATGTTCGTGATCGCCGGTGTGGTCATTGGCGCCCTGCTCGGCCTGATCGTGCCCGACTTCGCTGTGACCCTCAAACCCCTGGGCACCGCATTCATCGCGTTGATCAAGATGATGATCGCGCCGGTCATTTTCTGCACCATTGTGCTGGGCGTGGGCTCGATCGCCCACGCCGCCACCGTGGGCAAGGTGGGCGGCATGGCCCTGGCCTACTTCTTGATCATGTCCACGTTCGCGCTGTTCATCGGCCTGGTGGTCGGCAACATCGTACAGCCCGGTAGCGGCCTGGACCTGGCCAACGCCAGTTATGATTCCGCCGGTTTGGCGTCCACTGCGGACCACGGTGAGGAGGGAGCCGTCGGGTTCCTGCTGGGGATCATCCCCACCACCCTGCTGTCCTCGCTGACGGCCGGTAACATCCTGCAGACCCTGTTCGTGGCCCTGCTGATCGGGTTCGCCCTGCAGGCCATGGGGGAGTCCGGCAAGCCCGTGCTCAAGGCCGTGACCTACATCCAGGCCCTGGTGTTCCGTCTGCTCATGATGGTCATGTGGGTTGCCCCGATCGGCGCCCTGGGTGCCATTGCCGGCGTTGTCGGCGCCACCGGCATTCAGGCCATCGTCTCCATGATCGGCTTGATGGCGGCGTTTTACGTCACCTGCATCCTGTTCATCGTGGTGGTGCTGGGTCTGGTGCTGAAGCTGGTTTCCGGTGTGAACATCTTCAAGCTCATGAAGTACCTGGCCCGTGAGTACCTGCTCATCTTCTCCACCTCCTCGTCCGAAGCCGCCCTGCCGCGCCTGATCGCCAAGATGGAACACCTGGGTGTCTCCAAGCCCGTGGTGGGCGTGGTGGTTCCCACCGGTTACTCCTTCAACTTGGACGGCACCGCGATTTACCTGACCATGGGCGCACTCTTCGTGGCGGACGCCATGGGCACCCCGCTGGCCCTGGGTGAGCAGATCACCCTGTTGTTGTTCATGATCATTGCCTCCAAGGGCGCCGCCGGTGTCTCCGGCGCAGGCATCGCAACCCTGGCCGCCGGCCTGCAGTCCCACCGCCCCGACCTGGTGGACGGCGTGGGTCTGATCGTCGGCATCGACCGCTTCATGTCCGAGGCCCGCGCGCTCACCAACTTCTCCGGTAACGCCGTGGCCACCGTGGTGCTGGGCACCCTGGTCAAGCAGGTGGACAAGGAGCGCGTGAACCGCGTTCTCGCGGGCCAAGTGCCTTTCGACGAGCAGTCCTTGGTCGCCGATCCGCATGCCTCGCCCACGTCCGCCGAGCAAGCGCTCGAGGGTAGTCCCGAGGTCAAGCCGCTGAGCCCGCAGAACGCCTGATCGCCGGCTTCGCCTCATACTCGTCATGTCCCCTCCGGTCACCGACCGGAGGGGACATCGTGTGTTAGACATACTGTGGTCCACTCAGGCTGCTGTGGATCGCTCCACTCAACCGTTCTCCGGGCGTTCTTACCGCGGGCGGTTGAAGGGCCCCCCACCCCCCCCACGTAAGGCCACCATGTCCGCCACACCCCATGTCGTAGCGATTGTTCCGTGCCACAACGAAGAAGGCGCCATAGCCAAAGTCGTCTGCGATCTCCACGCGACAATCCCCGGTATCGATGTCTACGTATACGACAACTGCTCCACGGATCGCACGGCCCAGGTGGCAGAGCGGGCGGGAGCCCATGTGCGCTATGAGACGGAGAAGGGCAAGGGCAACGTGGTTCGTCGAGCATTCGCGGATCTCGACGCGGACGTCTATCTCCTGATCGACGGGGACGACACGTACGACGTGGCCGACGCTCCCGGCATGATTGAAACTCTCCTGGCCGGGCCCTACGACCACGTGCTGGGCGTGCGCAGGCAAGTGTCGGACACGGCATACCGTTCCGGTCACGAGTCGGGGAACAAGTTTTTCAATTCCATGGTCAGCTTCGCCTTCCGGCGCGAGGTGTCCGACATGCTCAGTGGCTACCGCGTGTTTTCCCGGCGCTTCGTCAAATCCTTCCCGGCACTGTCGCGGGAGTTCGAGATCGAGACGGAACTGACGATCCACGCCGTGAACGAGCGCGTACCTCAGACGGAGGTCCCAGTGGGCTTCCGTGATCGTGCCGAAGGTACGGAGAGCAAGCTGCGCACCTACCATGACGGGTTCCGGATTCTGCGCATCTTCTCCCAGCTGTTGTTCCACGAGCGCCCGTTCTTGATCACGAGTATTTTTTCCGGTGTCCTTGCGGTCCTGGGGCTCATGTTCGGACTGCCGGTGGTGGCCGAGTACTTCCAGACGGGCATGGTGCCGCGTTTTCCCACGGCATTCTTGGCCTCCGCGCTGTTCATCCTGGCCGGGGTGTTCCTCCTCATGGGCGTATTGCTCAACGGTCAGGTGAAAATCCGCAGGGAGGCCTCGCGGTTGTTCTACCTCCGGTTACCGGCACCGCCGTTCGGCGCGACGTCCCCGCGCCGTGAACTGCCCACGGACCACACGACTATCGAGGATGTGGCCTGATGGACGTCTCCCGTTACCTGAACCGTGAAACCCTCCGGCGACACCTCAACCGTGACACCCTCCACCGCATCAAGGACGACTGGCGGTGGCGGCCGCTCCTCAAAGGCTTGGGAGTCCTGGTGGCACTGCAATTCGTGCTTTTCGGACTCCTCATCGTGGGGCAGGCCGTTCCGGACAAACCGATCGTGGACAACCTCGTGTCCTCGATCGAGAAAAACACCTACGGCCCCAGTGCAATCCCCGACCGCATGGGCACCCAGTCGGACACGTTCACGGAATGCGTGGTCGTGGGGACCGGACTCGGAGCGCCCCCGGACGAGTCCGCCCTGAGCCGGGCCGCGCGCATGCCGCGCATCGACAACTGCGCCGGTGGCAAGCAGGACATCGCGGAACTGGCGCAGGGCAAGGTGTTCGAGGACAGCAACTACTACAAGTACTGGGCCGGCTACACCATCATCACGCGTCCCTTGCTAGCCACGGTCGGGCTCGAAGGCCTGCGCATCGTCTCCGGCACCCTGATGATCACGGGGTTGTTCGCCGCCCTGGTGCTGGTTCGGTCCAAAACGTCCACCGCGGTGACCCTCGCGTTGTTCCTCCCCTTCGTGATGGGGACCAACATGCTCTCCACCCCCTCCACATCATTCAGCCAGTCCATTGCCATCACGTTCATTTTCCTTTCGGTGATTCTCACCGCCGTGGGGTTCACGAGGTCGACATACCTGGGCCTGCTGGGCGCGGCACTCGGGGCCGCACTGTTCTGTTACGTGGATCTGCTGACCACACCGGCCATTCCGTGGGCCATGTCCACTTTCGTGTTGGCCGCGGCGGTCTGGTACCTCGAACGTGACCTCAGGAGCGCGGCGACCTGGGGTGTTCTCGCCGCCGTGGTGTGGCCCGCCGCGTTCGGTCTCACCTGGGTGTTCCGCTGGATCTTCGGGGCGGTGTTCATGGGAATCGGTGAGACGATCGCGATGGTTCGACAAAACGTCGGGTTCCGGACCGGCGGCAGTCACAGCGGCGTCTCGGACGTGTTCGGTGCGGGCATTGCAAGCAATGTGTCCTTCTGGTGGAACAACATTCCTACCGCGCAGTTGGTGTTCTACGGATGTCTGATCGCCGCGGCAATCGGCCTCGTTCTGGCCGTGCGCCGCGGGGGAGTGGACCGCCTGAAGATCGCGGGAGTACTCGCGCTGCCCCTGGTGATCCCCCCGTTCTGGTACACCGTGGTCAGCAATCACTCTCAGATCCACGAGTTCTTCGTCAACCGCGGGGTGCCCGCCGCGCTGGCCGTGGTCACGGCAGCGTGCTGGGCCGCAGCGGTCCGAACAGCGCCTCCCGGGGCACAACACGTCCCCGCGGAGGAGTCCGAGACCACGACCGGGTCCACCTCGGTTGGTTCGCTCCCGCGTGACGGCGGTAGTGTGGGGCGTTGAGACCCAACCAGTGACTTGAGGAAAGCAGGCCGTAGCACGTGAGCAAAGCCAGTGACGAGAGGTTCCCCGAGCTCGATGACCGGTCATCGGGCACCGTAGGCCCCACCGGCCGTCCCGTGCGCACCTTCCCGGATCCGCCCGAACTCACGGATCACGGCCCCGCCCGCATCATCGCCATGGTGAACCAGAAGGGTGGCGTGGGCAAGACCACCTCCACCATCAACCTGGGTGCCGCGCTCGCGGAAACCGGCCGCAAGGTGCTCCTGGTGGACTTCGACCCGCAGGGCGCGCTCTCCGCGGGTTTCGGATCCAACCCGCACGAGCTGGACCTGACCATCTACAACGTGATGATGGACCGCTCCGTGGACGTGTGGGACGTGGTGCAGGAAACCCACGTGCCCAACGTGGATCTGCTGCCGGCCAACATCGATCTCTCCGCCGCCGAGGTGCAGCTGGTCACCGAGGTGGCCCGCGAACAGGTGCTGTCCTCCGCGCTGCGCAAGGTCGAGGAATACTACGACGTGATCCTCATCGACTGCCAGCCGTCCCTGGGTCTGCTCACTGTCAACGCCCTGACCGCATCCCACGGGGTAATCATCCCGTTGATCTGCGAATTCTTCGCGCTGCGCGCCGTGGCCCTGCTGGTGGATTCCATCGAGAAGGTCCAGGATCGCCTGAACCCCAAGCTGCAGATCGACGGCGTGCTGGCCACAATGTTCGACTCGCGCACCCTGCACTCGCGCGAGGTCATTGCGCGCATCGTGGATGCCTTCGGGGACAAGGTCTTCGACACGGTCATCAAACGAACCGTGAAGTTCCCGGACGCGACCGTTGCCGCGGAACCGATCCTCAACTTCGCCACGAACCACCCGGGCGCCGAGTCCTACCGTCAGCTCGCGCGCGAGCTGATCAGCCGCGGCGGCGCGCCGTGATCTGCGCTGCCCGCACCGCTCTAGGCCTTACGTCGTACGAGGCCACCTCACGAGCATGAGCATTGTCGCCGAGCGTCCCACGGACTCGGACACCGGTTTCACGGTGGCCCTGGACAACTTCCAAGGCCCCTTTGATGTGTTGCTCTCCATGATCGCCAAACACGAAATGGACATCACCCACGTGGCCCTGTCCGTGGTCACGGACGAGTTCATCCGCTACGTGAAGGCATTGCAGGAAGAGGGCTCGGTCAAGGCCCTGGATGAGGCCAGCGAATTCCTGGTGATCGCGGCGACCCTGCTCGATCTCAAGGCCGCGCGTTTGTTGCCGCGCGGGGAGGTGGAGGACGACTACGACGTCGAACTCCTCGAAGCCCGCGACCTGCTGTTCGCCCGACTGCTGCAATACAAGGCGTTCAAGGAAGTGGCCGGGCAACTCAACCGGCGCTTCGCCGCGGAGGCGGTGCGGATCCCGCGGCAGGTGGACCTGGACCCCGCGGTGACCACCGCCCTGCCGCCGCTGCAGTGGACGCTCACCCCCGATCAATTCGCCCAGCTGGCCCATGCCGCGCTGGACCCCGAACGGCACGTTCCGGACGAGGTCAATGTGGAGCACCTGCACGGTGCGGCGGTGCGGGTGGCGGACGAGGCCGAGACCATGGCCGACATCCTCCGAGACGGCCGGGACCATAGCTTTGCCGGGCTCATCGCGGACGCGGAATCCACCCTGGTAATCGTGGTGCGGTTTCTAGTGATCCTGGAGATGTTCCGTGACCGTGTGGTGCGGATCCGCCAGGATGAGGTACTCGGGCCCCTGCTCGTGCGCTGGGTCGGCCCGGACGACTGGACCTCGGAAGGGCTCAACAGCGAGTACACGGGGGCGGAGCCGGCCCTTGCGGACCCCGCACCGAGCGGCAACGGCGCGGGGGAGTGACCACTGGCCACGGCGGCGCCGAAAACCTGAAACAATGAGACACGTCATGGATCGGTGTGAACCGTACCGAAGGAGATGATGTCAGCGTGGTAAACGAACCACACGAACAACCCCCGACCGATATCCACGCGGCCCTTGAGGCCGTGCTCATGGTGGCGGCAGCCCCCGTCCGGGAAGAAGAACTCGCACGGAGCCTCAACGTGCCCGTGCACGAGGCGCGCAGCGGCCTGGAATACCTGAAAGCCGAGTACGACGGCGTGATCGGTCCCACCCCCGCGGCCCCACCGGAATCACCGCAGCTCGGATATGATGGAGGGTCGGCCCCCAGAACGCGCGGTTTCGAACTGCGCCACGTGGCCGGCGGCTGGCGCATCTACTCGCGCAGCGAGTACGCCCAGCTCGTGACCGACTTCGTGGTGGAAGGCAGCAGCTCGCGCCTGTCGCAAGCAGCCCTGGAAACCTTGGCCGTGGTGGCCTACCTGCAACCCGTGTCCCGCTCCCGGGTCTCAGCCATCCGCGGTGTCAACGTGGACGGCGTGGTGCGCACCCTGGTGCAACGCGGCCTGCTCACGGCACACGAACGCGAGGAAGCCACGGGTTCCGTGCTCTACTCCACCACCCCCTTGTTCTTGGAAAAGCTGGGACTCGGTTCACTGGATGAACTGCCAGACATCGCCCCGCTGCTTCCCGGAACCGACCAACTCGAAGACTTAGAGGACTGATCTCAGCATGGCTCAATCACGTAACAACTCCTCCCGCGGCGGTGGCAAGCCCGGCGGCGGCGCTCGCGGTCCGCAGGGTCGCGGCAAGGGATCCAAGGCCGGACCCAAGGGCGGCTTCAGGTCCGGGCCGAAAACCGGTCCCAAGTCCGGCCCCAAGTCCGGACCGGGTAAGCCCAAGGCCTCGGCGGGGCAGAAGGGCCCGCAGAAGCCCCGTGCTTTCGGCGGTGTGGACAAGTACGAGCGCCGCGCCTCGGCGATCAAGGAGCACGGCCCGCACCGGCGGCGTCGTCCCAAGAACCCGCCCGTGGACCGTCTGGAGGCCCACGATGAGAACGGCGTGCGGCTGCAGAAGCTCATGGCCCAGGCCGGTGTGGCTTCGCGGCGCGTGTGCGAAGAAATGATTCTGGACGGGCGCGTGGAGGTGGACGGCCAGATCGTCAACGAGCTGGGCGTGCGCGTGGATCCCGCGCTGCAAAGCGTTCACGTGGACGGCATGCGGATCCAGACCGATGAGAAGCTCGTCTACTACGCGTTCAACAAGCCGGCGGGCGTGGTCTCCACCATGGAGGATCCGGACGGTCGCCGCTGCGTGAGTGACTTCCTGGATGCCCGCAAGCACGAGCGCGTGTTCCACGTGGGCCGCCTGGACGTGGAGACCGAGGGTCTGCTGCTGCTCACCAATGACGGCGAACTCACCAACCGCCTGACCCACCCCTCCTACGAGGTGCCCAAAACCTACCTGGTGCAGGTGCACGGACCCGTGGAAAAGGGCGTGGGCAAGCAGCTGCGCGAGGGCATCAAGCTCGAGGACGGCATCGCCAAGGTGGACTCCTTCAAGCTCGTGGACTCCACGCCCGGCCACGTGCTGATCGAGGTCGTGCTGCACACCGGTCGTAACCGCATTGTTCGCCGCATGTTCGACGCCGTGGGCCACCCGGTCGAGAAGCTCGCACGCACCCAGGTGGGTCCGATTGCCATTGGTGATCAGCGCCAGGGAGCGGTGCGCAAGCTGTCCCACACCGAGGTGGGCACCCTGCTCGCATCGGTGGGGATGTAACGGTGGTTCCGGCGATCGCCTCCACCTCCGGACCGGTCCTGGTGATCGGCGCGGGGCTCCTGGGCGCGAGCATCGGGCTGGGACTGCAGCACCTGGGCGTGCGCGTCTACGTGCGCGACTCCTCGCCCACCACGGAGGCCGTGGCCCAGGACATCGGCGCGGGCCAATCCGTGCGCGCGGTTCGCGAAGCGGGTCAGACACTGGCCGATCCCGCCCTGGTGGTCGTGGCCACTCCGCCGGACGTTGTCTCCGAACTCGTGGTCGAGGCGCTGTCCGATTTCCCGAACGCCGTGGTCATCGACATTGCCTCGGTGAAGTCCGCGATTCTCGACGACGTCGCCGCGGCCGGTGCGGATCTGTCCCGCTACGTGGGCACGCATCCCATGGCCGGACGCGAGAAGTCCGGTCCCGTGGCGGCCCGCGGTGAGCTGTTCACCTCCATGCCGTGGGTGATCTGCCCGACCGAGTCGACCAGCGCACGGGCCCTCACCACGGCCAAGAACCTGGCCGTGGACCTGGGGGCGACCGTGACCGTGCTGGACGCGGCCGAACACGACGAGACCGTGGCGTTGATTTCCCACCTGCCGCAGGTGATGTCCTCGCTGCTGGCCTCCCGGTTGCAGGACACCCCGTTGCACCACCTGTCCCTGTCCGGCCAGGGGCTGCGGGACACCACGCGCATTGCGGGCTCTGACCCGGCCCTGTGGGTGCAGATCCTCTCCGCGAACGCCCGACCCATCGTGGCATCCCTCCACGAGGTGCGCACCGACCTGGACCGGCTGATCTCCACGCTGGAGAATCCCACGGCCGGCGGTGCACGCTTGGACATCGCCCAGCTCATGGCCGAGGGCAACTCCGGGCAGGCACGGATTCCCGGCAAACACGGTGGGGCGCCCAAAGCGTTCGCCACGCTCACGGTGGCCGTTGACGACACCCCCGGTACCCTGGCGCGGCTGCTGGCCGAGATCGGGGACATCGGGGTCAATCTGGAGGATCTGCGGTTGGAGCACTCACCGGGACAACCGGTGGGTCTGGCCGTGGTGTCCGTGGATCCCAACCGCCGCGATGAGCTCGTGGCCGCGCTGAACGCACGCAACTGGAAGGTGGTGCAGTAATGGACGCACGCGATGAGAACGCCCGATTGGTGGTCGCCATTGACGGGCCCTCCGGTTCCGGGAAGTCCTCCGTGTCCAAGGAAGTGGCTCGCCGCTTCAACCTGGCCTACCTGGACACCGGTGCCATGTACCGCGCCGTGACGTGGTGGTGCCTGCACACGAACGTGGCTCTGACCGATGCTGATGCCATTGTGCAGGCCACCCGCACCGTTCCCCTCGAGATGGGCACCGACCCCAATGGTGAGCGCATCACCGTGGCCGGCCAGGACGTCCGCTCCGCCATCCGCGGGGACGAGGTGACCAACAACGTCTCCGCCATTGCCACCACGGTTCCCGCCCGTGAGGTGCTGGTGGACCTGCAGCGCCAGATCATTGCCGATTCCGGTGAGCGCATGGTGGCCGAGGGCCGCGACATCACCACCGTGGTGGCCCCGGATGCCACCGTACGGATCCTGCTGACCGCCTCCGAGGAAGCGCGCATGGCGCGTCGGGGCAAGCAACTGGGCGCGGCGGCGTCGTCGAACTTGAAAGACCAAGTGGTGGGCCGTGATGCCAAGGACTCCACGGTGGTGAACTTCACCGAAGCGCAGGACGGCGTGCACCTGCTGGACTCGTCCGAACTGAGCATGGAGCAAACCGTGCAGGGCGTGATCGACCTGGTGATCCGCACCACCCAAACCATGACCGAACGGGCCGCCGGCCCCGATCAATCCGCGGGCGCCCCCGCCCAGAGTAAGTGAGGTAGCCATGACAGCTTCCGAAGAGAACAAGGTCGACCCGTACGAGCAATCCGTGCTCGGCGGGGGCCAGGAAGACATTTCCGAGCGGCTGGCCGCCATCGACGACGACGAGGCCGAGCGCCGCGCAGAAGCGTTGCGCGCGGGCCTGTCCGACTACGAGTTGGACGAGGACGACGCCGCACTGCTGGACGAGTGGGGCGGCTTTGACGAGGACCGCGAAACGCGCCTGCCGGATCCCGTGGTCGCCGTGGTCGGTCGACCCAACGTAGGGAAGTCCACGCTGGTCAACCGCGTGATCGGCCGCCGCGAAGCCGTGGTGGAGGACACCCCGGGCGTGACCCGTGACCGCGTGTCCTACAAGGCCGAGTGGACCGGCAAGAACTTCACCCTGGTGGACACCGGTGGCTGGGAGCACGACGCCAAGGGGATTCACGCCCGCGTGGCCGAGCAGGCCGAGGTGGCTGTGCAGAACGCGGACGCGGTGCTGCTGGTTCTGGACGTGACCGTGGGCGTGACCGCGACCGATGAGGCCGTGGTGTCCATGCTGCGCCGCGTTAAGAAGCCCATCATCCTGGTGGCCAACAAGGCCGATTCACCGCAGCTGCAGATCGATGCGTCCAACCTGTGGTCGCTGGGCATGGGGGAGCCGTTCCCGGTGTCCTCGCTGCATGGCATGGGCACCGGTGACGCGCTGGACGCCCTGGTCAAGGCCCTTCCGGAATACTCCGAGGTGGCCGAGCCCGAGGTCGAGGGAGGACCCCGCCGCGTGGCCCTGCTGGGTCGCCCGAACGTGGGCAAGTCCTCGCTGCTGAACAAGTTGGCGGGTGAGAACCGCGTGGTCGTGGACGAGCTGGCCGGCACCACCCGGGATCCCGTGGACGAGATCGTGATGCTGGGGGAGGAGCCCTGGCGCTTCATCGACACCGCCGGCATCCGCCGCCGCGTGCACCTGCAGCAGGGTGCGGATTTCTACGCGTCCCTGCGCACCCAGTCCGCACTCGAGCGCGCGGAGGTGGCCGTGGTGCTGCTGGCCGTGGACGAGGTACTTTCCGAGCAGGACGTGCGCATCCTGCAGATGACCGTGGACTCCGGTCGCGCCGTGGTGCTCGCGTTCAACAAGTGGGACCTGCTGGACGAGGAGCGCCGGTTCTACCTGGAGCGCGAGATCGAGAAGGATCTGGCCCACGTGGACTGGGCCCCGCGGGTGAACATTTCCGCGAAGACCGGCTGGCACAAGGACAAGCTGGTTCCGGCGCTACACACCGCATTGAACTCGTGGGACAGCCGTATCCCCACCGGACGCCTCAACGCGTTCTTGGGTGAGCTCGTGGCCGCCCACCCGCACCCGGTGCGCAGCGGTAAGCAGCCCCGCATCCTGTTCGGCACGCAGGTGTCCTCCCGCCCGCCCAAGTTCGTGCTGTTCACCACCGGTTTCCTGGATCCCGGCTACCGCCGTTTCATCCAGCGGCGGTTGCGCGAGACCTTCGGTTTCGAGGGCACGCCCATCGAGGTGACTATGCGCGTGCGGGAGAAG
Organism: Kocuria sp. cx-455; assembly: GCF_014698015.1. Classification (GTDB taxonomy): domain Bacteria; phylum Actinomycetota; class Actinomycetes; order Actinomycetales; family Micrococcaceae; genus Kocuria. Next base: position 289,182 of record NZ_JACXBS010000005.1, on the reverse strand, counting down.
CGGCAGCGGAAGAAGTAGCCCTTTTCCGGGTCGTCCGCGGGTGTGCCTGCCGACCATCTTGGCCGACGACGACGCCGGGTCGTCCCGTTTCGCGCGGGGCGGCCCGGTGTTGTTGTTGCTGCTGTCCGGATGGTGCTGTTTGCGAGGGAGCGTGGTGCAGGCTGGTCGACGGTGCGACCATGGCCGCTCCCGATGTGCAGTCGTATCGACGGTATGACCGTGGCCATTCCGGGAGGTGCAGTTTCATCGACGTTGCGACCAGGAATTCTCACAATCCGGGTCGCAACGTCGATCAGATTTCCTTCTTGGTGGGGATGCGGGTCTTAGCGTAGATGAGAATGCGATGGTCGAGCACCCGCCGTGCATACGGGCTTGCAGGGTAGATCTTGTGAGCCATACGGTGGTTGGTTCTTGGCCCGGGCCCGTCGATGTGAATTTCAATCGACGGTGGGGTAATGTATCTCTGGTGTTCGGGACTGGTTCCCAGTACCGGACATGGTCGCGGGCTGTGGCGCAGCTTGGTAGCGCACCTGACTGGGGGTCAGGGGGTCGCAGGTTCAAATCCTGTCAGCCCGACCAGCGTTTCCCCTTGGTGGGAAGCCGTGAGGCCCCGGAATCATAAATGGTTCCGGGGTTTTTTCGCGAGCGGCTCGAGGTGCGCCTCTGGGTTGGCCGGAGGGCGTCGAGCCACGACAATGCCGAACCCGATACATCATGCAGCCCAGATGACCAGGGTGCGGCCGTCGTCGATCCCCGTTAGGACCCGCTCATCATGATGCAGGTGGCGCTGCAATGTTGGATCCCCACCTTGTACGGGCAGCCTGTCGACGCCCCATTTCGCGCCGATGCACCATGAGCCCGGCCATCAGGGCCAGGCCCCATATCAGGAACAGCGGATCCCACAGCCAGGCGTGGCCGATCTGTCCGGCCTCGTCATAGCCTCCGTCCGGCCTCACCACGCCACCCAGCACCAAGTGGGCAGCAACACAACCGGCACCGCCCCAAACCACCAGGACAGCGGCTCCGGTCCAGCTGATCCACGACCACGACCGACGCGACAGTTCCCCCCGCCGGAACAAGACGTAGGGTGCGACCGCGCAGCTGGCCTTCACCAGACCCACGAATATCAACACCGATCGCCCATCCGCGAAGGTGCTCCTCATCTGCTGCCCAATAGTGGCAAGCAACCAGTCGCCGCCGAATCCCCAGTACACACTGAAACTCGCGTGCACCAGGCCGGCAGCCATCGCGATTGCAAGCCATGCTCTCGCCATGACGCCAAGGATACTGCGCTCACCAGAAACGGGTGGCCTCCACCTGGTCGTGCTAGCACCAGCCCTCGGCGGCGACTAGCGAGCCGGTGACACCCGCCGCGCTGCATGAGGCGGTCATGGGCGCGGTTCCGGAAATGCTGTTGTCGGTGACCGCGAGCACCGCGCGCGCATGGGTGTCTTACCGGCGTTGCGGGTGCGCCCGGCGGCCGTTCATCCTGCCGCGGGGACCAACGGCTCGGGATAAATCAGTTGCGGGCGGTCGCCTTAGCACGTCGAGCAAGGTAGACCCCGGTGCGGCTGTCCTTCCTTGTCGCCAGCTCGGAGGGATGTCCCGCGGCTACCACCGTGCCACCGGCCGAACCGGCACCTGGACCCATGTCGACGATCCAATCGACCACGGTGAGCGTCCGCAGATCGTGGTCGGCGATGACCACGGTGTTACCTGAGTCCACCAACAGCTGGAGCTGGGCGACCAGCAGGTCGGCGTCCGCGGGATGGAGCCCAGTCGTCGGCTCGTCCAAGATGTAGAGGCTGTGACCCCGCGATGAGCGGTGCAGCTCCGAGACGAGCTTGATGCGCTGGGCCTCACCACCGGACAGAGTCGGCGCGCTCTGGCCCAGACTGACATAGCCCAGGCCGATGTTCTGCAGCAACGTGAGGATTGCGGCTGCCTTGGGGACGTCGTTGAGGAAGTCGGCCGCCTCATCGACGGTCATGGCGAGCACATCCGCGATCGTCCGGTCGTGATAGGTGACCTCCAGGGTCTCGGAGTTGTACCGCTGGCCGTGGCAATCGGGGCACGGCGCCGTCTCCGTGGGCATGAACAGCAACTCGATGCTGACCTCGCCGTCACCGAGACAGGTCGGGCACCGCCCCTCCGGCTGGTTGAAGGAGAAGCGACCGGCACCGAAGCCGCGCTCCTTGGCTTCCGGCTGCGCGGCGAAGAGCTTACGAACGCCGTCGAACAGCCCGGTGTAGGTGGCCAGGGTCGAGCGGGAGGTCCGCCCGATGGGGCGCTGGTCGACGAGGATCACGCGGTCGACGGCGTCCAGCCCCGTTGTGGACGCGGTCTCGAGTTGGTCGCTGCCCAGGTCCCACACGGGAGCGCCGTTGACGAGTTCTTCGGCGACCTCGACGGCGTCGGAGTTTCGTTCCTCATCCGGCTGAACGTCACCGGCGTTGAGCTGGTCGCGCACCGCGTTGGCAAGAGCCTTAAGAACGGTGGTCTTGCCGGATCCCGACACCCCGCTGATCGCCGTGAACGCGTGCAACGGCACCTTGATGTCCACGCCGGAGAGGTTGTGCCCCGTGACGCCGTGCAGTTCGATCCAGTCCGTGAGCTCCCGTGGGGTATTCACGCCCGGCGGCTGCGGGGCGTTTAGGCCGAGATAGCGGGCCGTGATGGATTCCTCGACCGAGTCCAGACCGTCCGACGGGCCGTTGTAAAGCACTTGTCCGCCGTAGCGGCCCGCACCCGGACCAAGGTCCACGATCCAGTCCGCGGTGCGAATGATCTGAGCGTTGTGCTCGACAACGAAAACCGTGTTGCCGTCCTCCTTGAGCCGCTGCAGCGCACCCAGAAGCAGTTCGAGGTCAGACGGGTGGAGCCCCGCGGAGGGTTCATCCAGCACATAGAGGACGCCAAAGAGTCCGCTGCGCAACTGGGTCGCCAGGTGCAGGCGCTTGAGTTCACCACTCGACAGGGTCGAGGTGGGCCGCGCAGTCTCGAGGTAGCCGAGCCCGATATCGATCATGGTCTTGATGTGGTCCTGAAGGACATCAATGAGTGCAAGGGCGGCCTGTCGGCGTTCGACGGAGAGCTCGTCGGTCGCCGGGTGGGTGCGAGCGTCGTCGAGGAACGAGGCGAGGTCGGCAAGGGGGAGGCGAGCGGCGTCGGCGATGTCCATACCGGCGATGGTGACCGCGAGCGCTTCCGGATTGAGGCGCTTGCCGTGGCACGTGGGGCACAGCTGGTCCGTCATGAAGGACGCGGCCGTCGCGCGCATTCGAGCCGACGGGGAATCCGCGAAGGTGTGCTCGACCCACCGTTTGGGGCTCATGTACGTGCCGTTGTAGCGATCATCGACGCGGACGGTGGGTTGCTCGTCCGTGGTGAGCACCCACTCGCGGGTATCGGCGGGCAGTGACTCGAACGGAGCGTCAATATCGATGCCGAGCACCCGCAGGACGCGCCGGTTGTTCTTGCCACCGAACGCGCCGGGCCACGCGACAATGGCGCCGTCGTCAATGCTGAGTGAGGGATCCCCGACAAGTTTGTCGATGTCGACCAGGAGGAGACGCCCCATCCCCGAGCAGGTGCGGCAGGCGCCCACGGCGGTGTTGGGGGAGAAGCTGTCCGAATCCAGGGGAGCGGCGTCGCGGGGGAAGGTGCCCGCGAGATCGGCGGGGCGGTAGCCCTCGGGATAGGTGCCCGACCGCGAGAAGAGCATGCGCAGGACGTTCGAAATCCGAGATACGGTCCCCACCGACGAGCGAGTGCTCCCCGCATGCTGCTGGCGCAGGGCCACCGCCGGCGGGAGACCGCTGATGAGCCGGACGTGGGGAGCGGAACCCTGATCGATGAGCCTGCGCGCGTAGGGCGAGACCGATTCGAGGTAGCGCTGGCGGGAGTGGGAGTAGATGGTGCCGAAGGCAAGCGAGGATTTCCCCGAGCCGGAGATTCCGGTGAACGCGACCACGGTGTCGCGGGGGATGTCCACGTCGAGCGCTCGCAGGTTGTGTTCGCGTGCCCCGCGAACGGCGATGTGTCCGGGAACGACGTCGCTCGAGTCCAACGGTCCTCCTAGGGGTTTCTTGTCTTCGGCCTTGTCTCCGGGCGGAAGTGGCACCCATGTGCCCCTACCAAACTACGGGTTATGGACTAAACATCCGAAAAGCTGCGTGACGGCGCCCTGTCCGCGCGCCGTCGTCGCCCCGCACGCCTGACAACAAAGCGAAGAAAGCCCGCGGTCCTCACCGGCCGCGCGCTTTCTGCTCCCCGAAAAATGGACGACGCCGCCGTGCCACCCCTGCGGATGGTGTCACCTCATTTGCTGGTTCCGTAGGGTGGGGACAAACACTAGGAAGGCGGCTTACATCATGACAACCAAGACCATTGAGACCTACCTGAAGGACCATCACGCGGGTTCAGCGGCTGGCTTGGATGCGTTTCGGCGGGTAGCCGCAGGACATGGTGACAGCGAGGTCAGGTCGAAAGTCGGGCGGATGGCCTACGACGTGGCCGAGGACCAGCGGTCACTCGAGACCATCATGGCGGCCTTCGACATCAAGCCCAGCCAGCTCAAGGATCTCCCCGCGCGAGCGGCGGAGAAGGTCGCCCGGCTCAAGCTGAATGAGCGAGTGACCCAGCGGTCGCCGCTGTCGGACGTTGACGAGCTCGAGGGACTCGCGGCCGCTGTTCACGTCAAGTCACTCGGCTGGCGCATTCTTCTGGAGGTCGATGACGACCGCCTGGACAAATCCAAGCTCGAGGATCTGCTCAAGCGTGCTCGGGAGCAGGAGAACGAGCTGGAGGAGCTGCGGTTGAAGCAGGCGCCGAAGCTCACTCAGTCGTAATCGTGACGCTCGCACCGGTCGCCTGATCGGTGCGAGTTAACGGGTGTGGATGAGCCCGGCGTGGCGTCCGCGAGTTCATCGAACTCGAAGTGCTCCAGGGGAGTGCGGGTGATATAGGTGGCGCGGGCGATGGCCATGGTTCCCACCGCCGACGACGCCAAGTGCACAATCACGACGAGCGCCACCTTCACCACGTTCGGAATCGACGGTTGCAGTGCCAGGGCCCCGGCCACGATCAAGACAATGCCCACGCCGCCCGCCGTGCCCACGGCCGAGACGCGCATGTACGCATCCGGGAAGCGCAGCACACCCAGTGCCGCGGTTGCGAACACCAACGCACCGGTCACGATGGTGATGTTTCCAACGATCGACAAAAGATCCATCAGCGCTTCCCCCTCGTCAAAGCTCGGGCGAGGGACAAAGCGCTCAGGAAGCCCACGAGCGCGGCCACCAGAACGATGTCGAACGTGTACTCATTGGCGGCTCGGATGCCGAACAACGCGATGAGACCCACAAAACCGAACAGCAACAGGTCACCGGCCACGGCGCGGTCGGCCTGGGTGGGGCCCCTCAGAACGCGGTACGCGGACGCTAGACACGCGAGACCAATAATCACAATTCCTACGTCCACACCGATCATGACGGCGCTCCTTCCCTGCGAATCCCGCGGAGCATCCGAGTCTCCATGTCTCGCAATTCCTCTCGCATGGCATCGGCGTTACCCGCATACATGCCGTGTACGTAGATCGTCAGCGTGCCTGTTTCGGCCGGAGCCGGTCTGGCCCCATCTGCCGGCGACACTGCCGAATCGGAATTCAACCCCAGCGTGAGCGTCCCCGGAGTCAACGTAATAAGAGCTGCAAGCAGCGTGATTTCGTAATCGTTGCGGCATTGGCTGTCGAACGCGGTGATACCCGGCGTGGAGTTCTGCCCGGGCGTCAGATTGTCCTTCAACACGGCCGCGCTCGAGGTCACCATTTCCTTGGCGAACCACAAGAAGAATCCGATGCATCTCAATGGCCACGTCAACCAGCTCATGAACCCATCACCGCCTGTACGTACGTCGTGGTATCGAGCAATCCTTCGGCCGCGACCGCGGACAGACCCAGCAGCAACTCGGCCCCCAGGCCGAGCCCCAGCGTGATCGCTGCGGTGACCACGGCCGGTCCGGCCAGGCCCATACCGATCCGCGGCCGCTCGGCCACGACGTTCGACGACGCCGCCGGTGCCTGTTTCGTGGCCACCCCGCCAAGAGGCGAGGGAGCGGAAGAAACCGCGGGAGCGTCGTCGCAGTCAAAAAGTGAGGACGTGGAATTGCCCCAGAACACGCCGCTCCAGATCTTGAGCATGGACAGCAACGTGACCAGGCTGACGAGGAGCATCACCACGACCGCGGCGATCTGACCCGCCTCGACCGAGGCGAGGATCAGCGTGAACTTCGCGACGAAACCCGAGAACGGTGGGAGGCCTGCCAGCGAGAGGGCCGCGATGAAGAATGCGACCGCGATGACCGGCTCTCGCTTGGCGATGCCCGAGAGCTTGCCGATTTCACCGGTCCCGTAGCGGACCTCGACCGCACCGGTCGACAGGAACAGCGAGGCCTTCACAATCATGTGGTGCAACAGGTAGAAAATGCCCGCGGTGAGCCCGGCCAGTGTGAACAGGGCGACACCCAACAGGATGTACCCGATCTGGCTGATCATGTGGAACGCCAGGATGGAACGCGTGGTTTTCTCACCGACCGCGCCCAACACTCCGATGACCATGGTCAGGCAGAACAACGTCACGCCGATCCAGAGCCAGCGGGAATCACCGTCAAAGAGCACGGCGTACACGCGGTAGATGCCGTAAATGGCGACCTTGGTGTGCAGACCGGAGAACAGCGCGGTGATAGCGGGGGACGTCGCGGGGTAGGCCGCGGCGAGCCACCCGTGCACCGGTACCACCGAGGCCTTGATCCCCAGGGCGAACAGGCAGACAGCGCCGGAAATAGCCACGGTGGGCTCCGTTGTCGCGAGCCCCGCGAGCTCAGCCAAGTTCACTGTGCCCGCGGTGCCGTAGATGAATCCCACGCCGATCAGGAACACGGTGGAGGTCAGGAGATTGAGCGTCACGTACAGGCGCGCGCCGGCCACTTGCTGCAAAGTGCCCTTGTGCCGGGCGGCCAGGACGAACAACCCGTAGGAGGGCAGGAGCATGACCTCGATGAACACGAACAAGTTGAACAGATCCGCGGTCAGCAGGGCGCCGTTCACACCGGCGGTGAGCACCAGCACGAGCGGGGCGAAGTACACATTGGCCGCACGTCCTGAGGCAATGGCGAACCACGAACACACAATGGTGAGCAGACCGGTCACCACGAGCATGAGCGCGGTGAACATATCGGCCACGAACGGGATGGCAATGCCGAACGGCCACGAGCTGACCCCGTGCGCCATGGCACCGCCGGACCGGAACTCGAATACAAGCGCCACGGCAGCACCCACGGCGGCGATCATGGTGCCCAGCAGGCCCACGGCATGAACCGTGCGGCGGTCGCCCGCGATGACCAGCAGCGCGGCCGTCATGAGTGGGACCGCCACGAACAGGGGAAGCAGAGCGGCGCTCACTCTTGCACCTCCCGGGCGGTGGCGGCGGTGTCATCGTCCTCATTGCCCGTGACCGCGAGCACCAACATGACAATCGTGATGGAGAAGGCGATCACGATCGCGGTCAGCACGAACGCCTGGGGCAGCGGATCGGCAACGGTGGACAGGTCCCCGGGGGCGCCGTACGGAAGGTCCCGGCGGGAGGCCCCGCCCGCGGCCATCAGCACCATATTGCCCGCGTGACCCAGCAGGATGAATCCCAGGATCACGCGCAGCATTTCGCGCTTCATCATCAAATACACGGCCCCGAAGACGAGTAGGCCGGCGGTCATGGCAACGGTCATCGTGTGTTCACCTCGTCCGAATTCCTCGGGGTTGTTGGCGTGGTTGCGGGAGTGTTCGCGTGCGGGCGGCCCAGTAGGTTGAAGGACGCGAGGATCACGCCGATCACGGCCAGGTACACGCCCACGTCGAAGACCAGCGCGGTGGTGGTCTGGTACTCGAAGATCTCGGGGTGCAACGGTCGCAGGAACGATCCGTCCAGGTAACCCAGGAACCCGGTTCCCACACCCACGGCCACGCCCAATCCGATGAGTAGTAGATACGGCATCTGCACGCGCGCGGAGCGGTCCGATGGCGCGGCGAGGTAGGCCAGGGCGAAGCCCGCGCCGCCCACCAGTGCGGCGATGAAGCCACCGCCGGGTTCGTAGTGACCGCGCAGCAACAGAACCAGAGAACCCGCCACGATGATCGGCGCCAACAGCTTGGCCGCGGTGCGCACGAACACGGTGTTGTCCCGCGCGTCGATCAGCGGGGAGTGGTCCTGAATGTTTGCCGAGCGCTCCGGGCTGGGCTTGCGCGCTCGCAGCAGCGCGGCGATCGTGAGGCCGACAACGCCCAGTATGGTGAGCTCGCCCAGCGTGTCCAGGGCACGGAAGTTCACCAGGATGGTGTTGACCAGGTTGGTGCCACCGGTCTCGATGTACCCCTCGGTCAGGTAGTACTCCGAGGCCGGGGACATCTCCCGTCGCCCGGTCAGCGCCCACACGCCCACGGTGGTGGCCAGGCCGGCACCACCGGCAACCAGCAGCGGAAGCACGTGTTTGCGCGGGGGAGTCTTCTCGAACGTGGTGGGCAGCCGGCGCAGGAGCAGGACCATGACGCACACGGTCAGGATCTCCACGAGCAGCTGGGTGATGGCCACGTCGGTGGCGCCCAGCTGCAAGAACCACACGGTCATGCCGAAGCCCACCACACCGGTCACCACAATCGCGGCGATCAGCGTCTTGGCCTGCATCATTGCCACCACGCCGCACGCAATGAGCACCACGAGCACCCAGTCGAGCGGATCGCTGGGATCGTCCACCACGGCGGGTAGGTCATCGATGGTCAGCACGGCAATCGCCGCGATCGCGATCAACGCCACGGCGGGAATGCTCAGGTGCCTGCGCGGGGCGATACTTCCGGTCCAACCGCCGACGACGCCGCCCAACCGGATGGTCTGTTCCCTCGCGGTGTCCACGACGTCCAGTCCGGACATTGGGAAGTCGTAGGGTTCCATGGCCCGGTGGACTCGGTGGCGGGCGAGAACGAGAACGGTTCCAAGGGCGATCACGGTTAGGGAGACGAACAGTTCGGGGACAAGGCCGTGCCACAGGGCGAAGTGAGCCGCCACCTCTTCACCCGCGGCCGCGGTCGCGCCCACCGTGACGAGTTCGTCCAGCAGGAACGGGGTCACTCCCAGCACCAGTCCGGAGGCCGCGCCCAGTGCCGGGGCACCCCAGAACGCGGGGGAGACTTCGCGGACCACGTGGTGGGAATCCTTCGAGCGATCTGCTCGGCCACCGAATGCGCCCAGGACCAGCCGTGCCGAGTAGGCGAACGTGAAGATCGAGGCCACGGCTGCCGCGGCGGTGACGACCCACGGAACCCACACCGGACCCGGCGCGTCGAGAAACGCCTTCAGCATGGTTTCCTTGCTCACGAACCCGAGCAGTGGCGGCACCCCGGCCATGGAGGCGGCGGCCAGCCCCATCGCCGTGGCAGTGACCGGCATCCGCAGCCTCACGGGGGCGAGCTCGCGGATCTCCCGGGTGTGGGCGCTGTGGTCGATCACTCCGATGATCATGAACAGCGCGGACTTGAAGAGCGCGTGGGCAATTGTGTGAATGACCGCGGCCTTCAGCGCTTCGGGTGTGCCGATGCCGATCATTGTGACCAACAGTCCCAACTGACTCATGGTCGAGTAGGCCAGCAGTTCTTTGAGGTCGTAACGGGGCAGGGCCGCGATCGCGCCGAACAGCGCGGTGACCAGGCCGGCGGTCACCAGCATGACGTTCCACACGGAGACATCCGCGAACACGGGGGAGAAGCGCAGCAGCAAGTAAATGCCGGCCTTCACCATGGCCGCGGCATGCAGGTAGGCAGAGACGGGGGTGATGGCCACCATGGAGTCCGGCAACCACGCCTGGAACGGGAACTGCGCGGACTTGGTGAAGGCAGCTAGGGCGATCAGCACGGCCACCGATGTGGTCAGTGCCCCATTGACGGACCACACGGGATCCACCAGGATCTCGCTCAACCGAGTGGTCCCCGTGGCAATGATCATCACGGTCACCGCGGCCAGCAGCAGCAGACCACCGGCCACCGTGACCAGTAACGTGCGGATCGCGGGTTCGCGCGCACCGGCTTCGGAGCGGGCGATCAGGAAGAACGAGCACAGCGTGGTGGCTTCCCACGCAACATAGAGCACGATCAGATCGTCGGCGAGCACCAGCGCCAGCATGGCCGCGGCGAAACCCGTCATGAGGAGATAGAACGTGCCGTGCTTTCCGCCGGGCTCTAAGTAGCGGGTTGAGTAAACCATGATCAGCGCGCCGATGACCAACACCAGCAGCGTGAACACCAGAGCCAGGCCGTCCAAGCGGAGGCCCAAGCCGACGTCCACCGTGGGCATCCACGGGACCCATTGCGCGACCACCGGGGAACCCGAGCTGTCGGCGGAACCGGAGCGAGCGGCGTCGGCGAATGCGGATGTGGCCAGCAGGGCCGCGCCTAACAGCGGGAGCGCGAGAACCCAGCCCGCATTGCGGCCCAAAACCTTAGTGATCAGGGGCGAGGCGACGCAGGTGAGCAGCGCAAGAATTAAACATGTGAGTAGCAAGAAAACACCTTGGTCCGGGCATCAGAACATGGGCGGGCCAGAAGGTGAACATCGCCCTCGCAATGCGCCGGACGAGTTCAGGCCAGTGGTAACGCGAGCGCGTAAGAAGGCGGAGCGCCGGCCTGATTAGCGCCCCACGATGAAACCTGTCCATTGGTCCCCAGGGAAACGGGGAGCACCCAGAAAGTCGGCTCGAAGGCCGCGGGGATGAACGGGTGCTGAGAAGACATCCTGACGATCCTAGCAGTCCTGTGGCCCAGACTGCCCGGGGGTCTCAGCCGGCCGGAATACTTGACGCGTCCACAGTGTTCCCATGGCATGACCATTGAACTTGGCATTGACACGTTCGGAGACGTGACCTGGGATGCCCACGAGAACCCGCTGTCGCACGCGCAGGTGGTGCGCAACGTGGTGGAGGAAGGCGTGCTCGCGGACCAGATGGGGTTGAACTTCATCGGGCTGGGAGAGCACCACCGTGATGACTTTGCCGTGTCTTCCCCCGAGATGGTGCTGGCCGCCATCGCCGCACGGACCGAAAACATCCATCTTGGCTCCGCCGTGACCGTGCTCAGCTCCGATGACCCTGTCCGCGTGTACGAACGCTTCGCGACACTGGATGCGCTCTCCAACGGCCGCGCGGAAGTCATTCTGGGCCGCGGTTCCTTCACCGAGTCCTTCCCGCTGTTTGGCTACGCGCTGGAGGACTACGAGGAACTCTTCGAGGAGAAGCTCGCCCTGTTCGCCAAGCTGCGCGCGGAGCAGCCGCTCAGCTGGGTCGGCAAGCACACCCAGAACCTGAATAACGTGAGCCTCTACCCGCCCGTGGAGCACGGGCCGTTGACGTCGTGGATCGCCGTGGGCGGTAGCCCTCAGTCCGTGGTGCGCGCCGCCCACTACGACATCCCGCTCATGCTCGCGATCATCGGCGGCCCGGTGCATGCTTTCACCCCGTTCGCGGACCTGTACCGCCGCGCGCTCGCCGAGTTCGGGCACACCGAGACCAATCCCGTGGGTTACCACTCCTACGGTTACGTTGCGGAGACCGATGAGCAGGCCATGGCGGAATTCTTCAAGCCGTACGTTATTTCCACGCGACGCATCGGTGCCGAGCGCGGTTGGCCGGCACCCACGCGCGAGTCCTTCGAGAACGAGGTCACGCACGGTTCCATGGCCGTGGGCTCCCCGGAGACCGTAGCGCGCAAGATTGCCGCGGGCATCAAGGCCCTGGGCGCGTCCCGGTTCGACCTCAAGGTCAGCACGGGTCCGCTGTCCCACGAGAACATCATGAAGAGCATTGAGCTCTACGGCACCAAGGTCGCGCCGCTCGTGAAGGACATGCTGTCCGAATGAACACGGTGGATGTGGTGGTCATTGGTGCCGGTCAGGCTGGTTTGTCCGCCGCCTATCACCTGGTCAAGGCCGGGCTGCGCCCGCACGAGGACTTCGTGGTGCTCGACGCCAATCCCGGTCCCGGCGGTGCCTGGCGGCACCGATGGCCCTCCCTCACGTTCGGCACCGCCCACGGAATCCACGACCTGCCCGGTCTCCCGCTGGGCACGCCGGACCCCACCGAACCGGCGTCGTCCGTTGTCACCCGATACTACGAGGAGTACGAGGCGCGATTTTCGTTGCCGGTCATCCGTCCGGCGCGGGTTTCTTCCGTAATGTCCGAAAGCAACGCCGGCGACGCCGCTCTGATCGTTCGCACCGACGGCGGCACCTTTCGCACGCGGTACCTGATCAACGCGACCGGCACATGGGATAAACCGTTCTGGCCGTGGTACCCGGGGCGTTCCGAGTTCCGCGGGCGGCAGTTGCACACCCGGGACTTCTGGTCCGCATCCGAGTTCGCCGGTCAGCACGTGGTGGTGGTCGGTGGCGGCACCTCCGCCGTGCAGTTCCTGTGGCAACTGCATGAGGCGGGCGCGTCGACCACGTGGGTGACGCGCCGCGAACCCGTGTTCGAACCGCGGTCCTTCGACTCGGAATGGGGCCGAGACGTGGAACGGCGCGTGCGCGAACGCACCAGCGCCGGGCTGCCACCCGAGAGCGTGGTGTCCGTGACCGGTCTGCCCTTGACCTCGCAGTATCAGCGGGGGATCGACGAGGGAATCCTGGTCTCCGCTGGGCCGATGACGTCTTTGACTCCGGACGGGGTGCTGCTGGCAACCGGCGAAGAAGTGCACGCGGACGCCCTATTGTGGGCCACCGGGTTCCGCGCCTCGATCGACCACCTGGGGCCGCTGCAGTTGCGCGAGCACGGTGGCGGAATCCGCACGGAGGGCGTGCGGGTAGACGCGGACCCCCGCGTGTTCCTGGTGGGCTACGGCTCGTCCGCCTCCACGCTGGGAGCCACGCGCGCGGGCAGAACGGCAGCGCGAGGCGTCGTCAAAGCCCTCAATACCCGAAAAGCAGCTCAAGGCGTCGCCTGATCGAGCAGCAGTTCCATCTGAGGTCAGGTCCCAGCTGCAAGTTCCCCACCATCACACCGGTTTCCCGGGACAGCTGTAATTCGAAGGGCGACCCCATTGGTCCATGAGACCTACGTCACACGTGTGTACGATAGCGGGTACTTGGCCGCCATCCGGGCGGTTTTCTCAGCGAAGGAGCAACAGATGTCCCCCCGCATGATGCTCACCCGCGGTGTGACCGCAACCGCCCTGGCCATTGGTCTGCTCGCGGCCTCTCTCGCCCCCGCCAGTGCAGCTCGAACGGCTGTGTACTGGACCGGCGGCAGCTACGCCGACTGCATTTCGTGGCAACGCTCCATGACGTCATCGTGGAGCCGTGTCTCGGAAAGCTGTCACCGCAACGGCAATGGCTGGGCCTTCAGCATCACGTACCGCTACTGATCCGGCGGCTCCACCGCAGATCCTGTGTAATGCGCTCGCGGGCTACACTGGCGACCCCCACCGTCTCATCAGGAGGTACCGCCCCGTTGCCCGGCACCGCGCGCATTCCCGTTCTCATCCTCACCGGCTACCTGGGCGCGGGGAAAACCACGGTCCTCAACAGATTCCTCGCCGCGAGTGGGGCGCGGATCGGGGTGATCATCAACGACTTCGGTGACGTGAACGTTGACGCCGCCCTGGTCGCGGGCCAGGTGGACGAGCCCGTATCGGTGGCCGGCGGCTGTCTGTGCTGCATTTCCGATCCCGATCAATTGGACCAGGCGTTCAAGAAACTTACCCGCCCCGACCTGAGCCTGGACGCCATCGTCATTGAGGGCTCCGGTGTGGCTGAGCCGCCGGCGCTTTTGCGCCTCGTGATGGACTCGCGCGTGCCAAGGGTTCGGTTCGGGGGCCTGATCGAGGTTGTCGACGCCGTTCATGTCCCCGAGGCTGAGGCTGCCGGGTGGGATCTGGAGCAGCACGTGCGGGCGGCCGCCGTTGTCCTGTTGACCAAGACAGACCTGGCGACGGACCCCGGGTCCAGGCAAGCCCTCGAGAGGAGAATTCACCGAGCCAACCCCCACGCCATGATCATCGAGGCTCCGCACGGTGTATTCGACCCCGCGTTGTTCGTGGACGCCGGCGAGACCGAAGAACTCGAATTCGGGCAGCTGGCGCTGTGGAACCCCGGGGAAACGCTGGGGGAGTCCCACTCGAAAGACGGCCATTCCCACCACCACGTGCACCACCAGTCGGTGACGGTGGAACATGATGGCACGGTTGACCCCGTGGCACTTTCCGAGTTCGCGCTGGACCCGCCGGAGTCCGTGTATCGGGTCAAAGCGATCGTTGATGTCGCCACCAGCTCGGGCCCGCAACGCTTCGCGGTTCATTCGGTTGCGGGGTACGTCACTGTGGAAGCGATGGCCCGAGGTCAGGACGAGCCCCTCGCGTCGTCGCTCGTGGCCATCGGCCTGGACCTGGATCGGGCGGATCTTCAGACCAGACTTGCCTCGGTCTGCCTTCCGCCGACGACGCCGCCGGCCTCCGCAGCGCAGCTGCGGCGGCTCACAAGATTTCGTACCTGAGGTGACGAGGACTCAGCCCATGGCCGAGAAGCGTTCGGCCTGCTCCGTGGGGCCCGTGACCAGGATCTGATCGTCCTCGTACAGCATCGTGCCCGGCTCAGTGGGCTCCCACGTGCCGCCCGGGCGGCAGACCGCGACCACGGCGACCCCGAAGCGGCGTCGTACGTCCAGCAGGTCCATGGGACGCTGCTGAACGGACGCGGGCGCATTGCAACGGATCATTGCGAACCCTTGATCAATGGGCACGAAGTCCAGGACGTCTCCCTGAATGAGGTGCGCGGTCCGCACACCCATGTCCCGTTCGGGGTTGATCACGTGGTGGACGCCCAGCTGCTCGAGAATCTCCGCGTGCGGGGCGGTGATTGCTTTTGCCCACACCTCGGGGCATTGAAACTTCAACAGCCGAGAACTCACCAGGATGCTGGCTTGGATGTCCGATCCGATTCCCACCACCGAGCGCTCGAATTCGTCCACACCCAACTGCCGCAGGACTTCCTCATCCGTGGCGTCGGCGCGGATGACCGACGTGAGTTTGCCGTTGAAGGACTGCACGATGGACTCGGACACGTCGATGCCCATGACATCGGTGCCCCGGGACATCAATTCCATGGCCAGTGAGCCACCGAAGCGGCCGAGCCCGATCACCACCACGGCGTTGTCGGTGCGTTGAATAGGGTGGCCCGGACGAAATTTGTCGAACATGACGCAATCTTTCAGTAGAGGTTGCTCAACCAATGAGCGGTCGTTCTTTGGGCAGTTCGTAGGCCCGGGGTTTGCGGCCCACGGCAATGGCCGTGGCTACGGTGACCGGTCCCAGGCGACCGAGGAACATGAGACCGATGAGCACCACCTGCGCGAAGGGTGACAGGGAAGCGGTGATACCCGTGGACAGCCCGACCGTGGCGAAGGCCGAGATCACCTCGAACAGGGCACGGTCCAACCCCAGGTTGGTGTCGGAGAGCATGAGCAACATGGTGCCGGCCATCACGGCGCCCACAGCCACCACCACGAGGGTGATCGCCTCGCGTTGCACGGAACGGGACAGCTGCTTACCCAGTACGGGCACGGCGGCCCCGCCCCGGATTTCTGTCCACGCGACGAAGAAGAGCACCCCGAAAGTGGTGACTTTCAATCCACCCGCGGTACCGGCCGGCCCGCCGCCGATGAGCATCAGGACATCCATGCCCAGCCATGAAACCGGGTGCAACTGCGCGATATCCACGCTGTTGAAGCCGGCGGTGCGAGCAATCGCTGATTGGAAAAAGGCATTGAGAATCTTGGACCCCACCGGTTGGGGCCCCAGGGTACCCAGATTGGACCACTCAAGAACCGCAATGAAGACGGTGCCCCCAATCAGCAACACGGGAGTTGCCAACAAGACCAACCGCGTATTCATGGACCATTCGCGCGGCAACCGAAGATGATGGCGCAACTCGTACAGAACCGGGAATCCCAGGCCACCCAGAATCACGCAGCCGGCCAGGGGGAGCAAAATGAATGGGTCCTGGTGGAAGTCCATGACATTGAGCGTGTAGAGGGCGAACCCCGCATTGTTGAACGCGGAAACAGAGTGGAACACCGCATGGGCCAGGGCTTGGCCGGGGGAGTAGTGGTAGTGGAATGAGAACCGCGCGAACAGCAGAAGTGCCGCAGCGACCTCGATGACCGCCGTTGTCGCGACAATGCGCAACACCACGTGGCTCACGCGGGCAGCACCGAACGACTTGGTTTCGGCGCGGGCCAGCAATTTGATGGAGAGCCCGAACCTTCGGGCCAGAACGATACCCAGCATGGTGGTCAGCGTCATCACGCCCAGGCCACCCACCTGAATGAGACACAGGATCACGGTCTGACCGAACGGGGTCCAATAAGTTGCGGTGTCCACCGTGATCAGACCCGTGACGCACAAAGCGGACGTTGCGGTGAACAACGCGGTGAGGAGGTCGGTTCCCCCGGGCCCGGTCGAAGACGCGGGCACCATGAGCAACCCGGTCCCCACCACCAGTGCGATGACGAAAGCAGAAACAATGAGGCGAGCGGTCCGGGCGGGTGTCATCTCCGGCCGTTGTCGCAAGTGAGTGCGAGGCACGCGGACAAGTTACACCCTCCGTGCCCTAAACTGAGCGACATGAGTAACATTCCCGCGGAACTCGCGTACACCTCAGAGCACGAATGGGTCAAAGACCTCAAGGATGACAACACCTACCGGGTGGGGATCACGGATCACGCCCAAGACGAACTGGGCGAAGTGGTCTTCGTGGACCTGCCGCAAGTTGGGGACCAAGTGTCGGCCGGATCTGTTGTGGGCGAAATCGAATCCACCAAGTCCGTGAGCGACCTCTTCGTCCCGATGTCCGGTGAAATCACCGAGGTCAACCCCGAGCTCGAAGACAACCCCGGCGCTGTGAACGCCTCTCCCTACGAGGACGGCTGGCTCTTCACGATCCGTGCTGATTCTGAGGAGGCGACCAAGGACCTCTTGGACGCTGATCAGTATCAGCAGCAGCTGGACTGACCCGCAGACTCCACACTCAGGAGAAAGATACGTATGTCAAAGCAGGACAGCTCCGTACCCGACTCGGGGCCGGAAACCACATCCATCCAGATTGTTGCGGATGTTCTCTCCACCGCCGCTCGGCACAAGATGTCCGAGAGTGAGCAAAATGCGGTCGCCGCATTACCCCCGGGTTCCGCGCTGCTTCTTGAAACCAATGGCGGACTCACGGGTTCACGTTTCCTGCTGGACCGTGACGAAGTCATCGCCGGCCGTCACCCGGCGTGCTCCATTTTCTTGGATGACGTCACGGTGTCCCGTAGGCACGCGGGCTTCCTCCGTCGGTCGAACTCCTACGAGCTGGTGGACCAGTCCTCCCTCAACGGCACCTACGTCAACGGTGACCGAGTGGACTCCAAACAGTTGGAAAATGGTGACGAAGTCCAGATCGGTAAGTTCCGATTCACCTTCTACCACTCCGTACAAAAGGACTCCTGACACTACTTATGCCTGAATCCGGACACTCGCAGACCTCGCTGGTGGGTATCGGGGTGCTGCTACGACATTTGCAGCCCGAATTCCCCGGCCTGTCCGCCTCCAAGATCCGTTTCTTGGAGGACCAGGGGCTGGTGCGCCCGCATCGCACAGCCTCGGGGTACCGCAAGTACTCGGAAGAAGACATCGAGAGACTGGCCACGGTGTTACGCCTTCAACAGGAGCGCTACCTTCCGTTGAAGGTCATTCGCGACCGTCTGGAACGAGGGGAGGACCCAGGAGCGGATGCCGAACCGCAGGAACCGCGCGAGACCGAGCGAGCGACGTCGTCGGTGCACGGCCAAGAATCGCAGGATCCACGCCAGGCGGTGGCCCATCCCGTGCGTCAGTCAGGGCGGCGTTACACCCTGCGTGAGGTGGCCGCCCGCACCGGTACCGAGACCGCCCTGCTGCGCGATCTGATGAACAACGGGTGGCTTGTGGAACGCTCAGGCTACTTCGACGACTACGCGCTCACGGTTGCGGCCACGGCCAAACGACTGAGCGGGTACGGGATCGAGCCGCGACACCTACGGGCGCTGCGCGGTGCCTCGGAGCGCATGATCGGATTGGTGGAGGGAACCATTGCCCCGCTCATCAGCCGACGCGACCCGACCTCCCGCGAGAAGGCCCCCCAGCGGGCCCGGGAAATCGCGTCCCTGTGTCTGACCATGACCACGGCGCTGGTGAACTCCCAACTTAAAGACACTCTCCGCCCATTCGAACAGGAGCGATAGGTGGCCTCCCCGGACGTACCCATGGAAGTGGCCGGAGTCCGCATGGACGTACCCACCGGGCAGCCGGTGGTGGTGCTCCGTGAACTCAACGGCGCCCGACACCTGCCCATTTGGGTGGGAACGAACGAGGCGACCTCGATCGTCTTCGCCATGCAGGGCATCAAACCGCCCCGCCCCCTCACACATGATCTGCTGATCTCCGTGGTCGATGCCCTGGGGCACAGCATTTCTCGCGTGGTCATTCACACGGTGGAGGACACGGTGTTCCACGCCGCCATTGAGTTCGACCACGGAATCGTGGTGGATGCCAGGGCCTCGGATGCGCTCGCGGTGGCCGTACGAACCAAGTCCAACATCGTGTGTGCCCAGTCCGTGCTGGAGGATTCCGGTCTCGTGCTGAGCGCGGATGGTGAATTGCGCGAGCAACCCGCCCCGGACCAGGCCGAAGCTGACGTCCAGGTGCGTGAGTTCCGTGACTTTCTGGATCACGTGGACCCGGACGATTTCCAGACCTGACAGGCAGTTCTGCGGGTGAGCTGACGTCGCGACACGTTGCGACCCCGTACAAATGTCTTTGACCCGCCGCACCCCGAGGTCTACCGTCTAATCATTACCGAGAACTGCCTTCCGGTAACTCAGTCATGGACCACCCCAGCCGATCCCGAGGAGGATATGTGAGCCACGGAGACCTTCCGCTGGATGTAGCAGATCCGCTCCAATCCTCGCTCGCGGGCGGGACCCAGGGCATGCTGTTCGACGAGGATCTGGTCAGTTTCGACGAGACCGTCGGGTTCCGCGGACCCACGGCCTGTAAGGCTGCTGGCATTACTTATCGCCAACTCGACTACTGGGCGCGTACCAGTTTGGTCGAGCCCACGGTGCGCGGAGCCAAGGGTTCCGGCTCGCAGCGCCTCTACTCCTTTCGGGACATCCTGGTTCTCAAGGTCGTCAAGCGACTTCTGGACACGGGTGTGTCGCTGCAGCAGATTCGTTCCGCCGTGGGTGCCTTGCGACTGCGCGGGATCGAGGACCTCACGCAGCTCACCTTGATGTCCGACGGCGCCAGCGTCTACGAATGCACATCGCCCCACGAGGTCATCGACCTGGTTCAGGGGGGACAGGGTGTCTTCGGCATTGCCGTGGGCCGGGTCTGGCGCGAGATCGAGGGTGCCCTGGCGTCCATGCCCGCCGAGCACACAGCGGTGGCCGCCACTGACGCCGATGAGGAATTCCCCGAGGACGAGCTCTCCGCACGCAGGGCGCGCCGTCGCAAGAAGAACGCCGGCTGACGCCTTCTCATCACCCGACGGGGACCCGAGCGGAACTGGCCCCGGATTCACCATGAGCCGGTAGTTACTTCAAAAGCCCGGTGAGGATGGAGCTGAAGCGCTCCGCCAGGACCGCGGCTTGTTCCCCGGGCCACCTGTGGACGGGCCACGCGGCACCCTGAACTTGCTGCATAACGGGAGCATCCGGGAGGATCGGTTGCACTAAGAGCTCACCGAACAGCTCATGGAGTTCAGAAATGCGGTGCGAGTGTTCGGAGAAGTCCTCGCGAGCCCGGTTCACGACCACACCCGCGGCGGGCACGGCCCAGAGTTTGGAACTGTCGAACTGGGCCAGCGCGGTCATCGTACGTTTGGTGCCGGCCACGGAGAAAAGCGAGGGCTCCGCCACGGAGAGCACCTTGTGGGAGGCCGCCCACGCCATGCGGGTCAGCACGGTGAGGCTGGGCGGGCAGTCAATGAGTACCAGCTCGTACGTATCCACCCCGTGCAGTACCGTTTCCAGGCGTTTGAGATCTTTGGCCTTGAAACCTGAACGGTCCAACGGCGAGGACGCTGCGGAACCCGGTGCCACGTCCAGGACGGGCCGTGGGGACGAATCAGGGGTGATGGGATGCGCGGTCCACGACGCGGCAACTGTGATGTTGGACACGGCACCCTTCTTCGGTTTGCGCAGAATGGAACCGATGTCGCGGGAGGGCTGAGCGTGGGCACCCAGGGCGGTGGACGCATCCGCGTGGGGGTCGAGATCAACCACGAGAGTGGGAATGCCCGCATCCAAAGCGGCCGAGGCCAGTCCAAGAGTTACCGATGATTTGCCCACGCCGCCCTTGAGACTGCTGATGCTGACGATCTGCACTGTGTCCTCTCCCGGTTCAGTGCCCCGGCCACCGGGACACACCGATGTCCATGCTAACGGCTGGACTTATAGCCCTTTCGTCACGAAGAGACCCGTTTCGTTACACAGTGTGGTCAGTCCACAGGTATGATGTGGGTCTCACGTATGCTGAGACAGCTAGTTCGCTATCTAACGCAGCGCCCTTCGAGGCCCACTGGTCCGGGGGTGCGGAACGGCAGTACATGTTCTCCAAAATCCTGGTGGCCAACCGCGGCGAAATTGCTATCCGAGCATTCCGTGCCGCCTACGAACTCGGCGCGAAAACCGTGGCCGTGTTCCCGCACGAAGACCGCAATTCCATCCACCGTCAGAAATCTGACGAAGCGTACCCCATTGGCCAAGAGGGCCACCCGGTACGTGCGTACCTGGATGTGGACGAGGTCGTTCGTGTGGCCAAAGAATCCGGCGCCGATGCGATTTACCCCGGTTACGGCTTCCTGTCCGAGAACCCCGAGCTCGCCCGCGCCGCCGATGCCGCGGGCATCAAGTTCGTCGGGCCCAAGGCGGAGATCCTGGAACTCGCGGGCAACAAGGTAGCGGCCCTGCGCGCAGCGAAGCGCGCGGGAATTCCGACCTTGCGATCCACCGAACCTTCCTCGGACAGGGACCAACTGATCGAAGAGGCCGAGAAGATCGGTTACCCGCTGTTCGTGAAGGCCGTGGCCGGCGGCGGCGGGCGCGGCATGCGCCGCGTGGAGGCCTCCAAGGATCTACCCGGTGCACTCGATGCCGCCATGCGAGAAGCGGACACCGCGTTCGGTGACCCCACCGTGTTCATCGAGCAGGCAGTACTGCGCCCACGGCACATCGAGGTGCAGATCCTTGCGGACAACGAGGGCAATGTGGTGCACCTGTTCGAGCGTGACTGCTCACTGCAGCGCCGCCACCAGAAGGTCATCGAGATCGCCCCGGCACCCAATCTGGATGATGACATCCGTCAGGCCCTGCACCGTGACGCCGTGAAGTTCGCTAAGGAACTCGGCTACGTCAACGCCGGTACGGTGGAGTTCCTGGTGGACACCGCCGGCGAGCGCGCCGGTGAGCACGTGTTTATCGAGATGAACCCTCGCATCCAGGTGGAGCACACCGTGACCGAGGAAATCACGGACGTCGATCTGGTCCAGGCCCAGCTGCGCATTGCCGCCGGTGAAACCCTCGAAGATCTCGGGATCAGTCAGGACACCCTGCGCGTGCGCGGCGCCGCACTGCAATGCCGCATCACCACCGAGGACCCCGCCAACGACTTCCGCCCGGATGTCGGCAGGGTCTCGGCCTACCGTTCCGCCGGCGGCGCGGGCGTCCGCCTTGACGGTGGCACGCTCTACGCCGGCGCCGAGATCTCCCCGCACTTCGACTCGATGCTGGTCAAACTCACGTGCCGCGGAGGCGACTACACGACCGCGGTTCACCGCGCGCGCCGCGCCCTGGCGGAGTTCCGAATCCGCGGCATAGCCACCAACATCCAGTTCCTGCAGGCCGTCCTGGACGACCCGGACTTCATTGCCGGAGACGTGGCCACCGACTTCATCGAGAACCACCCCGAGCTGCTGCGCGGCAAGACCTCCGCGGACCGCGGGACCCGTGCGTTGACGTACCTGGCCGAGGTCACGGTCAACAAGCCCAACGGTGAGCGCGTGGACGGTATTGACCCCCGCACCAAGTTGCCCCATTACCCGGGCGACAAGTCCGACGAACCCTACCGCAGCCCCTTCGACGGTCCTTCGACCCACGAGCCGCCGGCCGGTTGGCGCCAGGTGCTCCAAGAGAAGGGCCCGGAAGGGTTCGCTCAGGAACTGCGCGCGTACAAGCCTGTGGCGGTCACGTCCACGACCTTCCGCGACGCCCACCAGTCGCTGCTGGCCACCCGGGTGCGCACCCGCGATCTGCTCGCGGCGGCGCCGGCCTACGCACATACCCTGCCGGGCTTGCTGTCGATCGAGGCCTGGGGCGGCGCGACCTACGACGTCGCTCTGCGCTTTCTGGGCGAGGACCCCTGGGACCGCTTGCGCCGCCTGCGCGAGGCGTTGCCGAACATCCCCATTCAAATGTTGCTGCGCGGGCGCAACACCGTGGGTTACACGCCGTACCCCGCCGAGGTGACCAACGCGTTCGTCGCCGAGGCAGCAGAAACCGGCGTGGACATCTTCCGCATCTTCGATGCCCTCAACGATGTGGACCAGATGCGCCCGGCAATCGAGGCCGTTCGCGCGACCGGGACCGCCGTGGCCGAGGTGGCCCTGTGCTACACCGGTAACCTGCTGGATCCCCGGGAAGAGGTCTACACCCTCGAGTACTACCTCGATCTTGCCCAGCAGTGTGTGGACGCCGGGGCCCACGTCCTGGCCATCAAGGACATGGCCGGGCTGCTGCGCCCGGAGGCCGCCCGCAAGTTGGTGACGGCGCTGCGCGACCGTTTCGACCTGCCGCTGCACCTGCACACCCACGACACCGCCGGGGGCCAATTGGCCACCCTCATGGCCGCCTCGGAAGCCGGCGTGGACGCCGTGGACGTGGCATCCGCATCGATGGCGGGAACCACGTCGCAGGTCTCCGCGTCCGCGCTGGTCGCGGCGCTTGAGAACACCGAGCGCGACACCAATCTGAGTCTGGATGCCGTGAGTGATCTGGAGCCCTACTGGGAAGTGGTGCGCGGGATCTACAAGCCCTTCGAATCGGGGCTGAACAGCCCCACGGGTCGCGTGTACCGGCACGAGATCCCGGGCGGTCAGCTCTCGAACCTGCGCCAGCAGGCCATTGCGCTGGGTCTGGGGGAAAAGTTCGAGGCCATCGAGGACATGTACTTCGCCGCAGACAAGATGCTCGGCCACCTGGTCAAGGTGACCCCGTCCTCTAAGGTCGTGGGTGACCTCGCGTTGCAACTGGTCGGCATGGATGTGGACCCGGCGGAGTTCGAGGCGAACCCCAACAAGTTCGACATCCCGGACTCCGTGATCAACTTCCTGGCCGGTGAGCTGGGTACCCCGCCGGCGGGCTGGCCCGAACCGTTCCGTTCCAAGGCTCTCGAAGGTCGCAACGTGACCCTTGGAGACAAAGAACTCAGCGAAGAGGATCAGGAAGGTCTCAATCAGCCCGGCGAGAAGCGCCGTGCCACGTTGAACCGTTTGCTCTTCCCCGGGCCCACCAAGGAGTTCGAGGCGTCGCAAGTGAAGTACGGAGATCTGTCCGTACTGCACACGCGTGACTTCCTCTACGGTCTGCGCCAGGACTTCGAGCACGTGATCTCACTGGGTAAGGGTGTGCGCCTGCTGGTGACCCTGCAGGCCATTTCCGAACCGGATGACAAGGGCATGCGCACCGTGATGGTTACCCTGAACGGCCAATTGCGTCTGCTGGAAATCCGGGACAACTCCGTCAAAACGGATTCCGTGGAGCTGGAGAAGGCCGATTCCACCAACCCGGGTCACGTGGCGGCGCCGTTTGCCGGCGCCGTGACGGTCACGGTGGCCGAGGGTGACTCCGTGGAGCCCGGTCAGGCGGTGGCTACGATCGAGGCCATGAAGATGGAAGCCTCCATCACCACGCCCACCGGCGGAAAGGTCTCGCGGGTCGCCCTGCGTGACATTGCGCAGGTGAGCGGCGGTGACTTGGTGCTGGTGATCGAGACCGAATGACCGCCGATTTGCCAGGCTCCCTAGGATGGGATCCATGCGCGAATTCGATCTCATCATTGTGGGCTCCGGCTCCGGCAACTCCATCCTGACGGAGGAGTATCAAGACCTGAACGTGGCCATCGTGGAACCGGGTACTTTCGGTGGAACGTGCCTCAACGTGGGGTGCATTCCCACCAAGATGTACGTGTACCCGGCCACGGTGGCCCGTGAAGCCGAGGAAGCGGCCCGTCTCGGGGTCGAGGCGTCCGTGGACTCGGTGGACTGGCGGGCCATGCGAGATCGGATCTTCTCCAGGATCGACGCCATTGCCAATGGCGGCCTGACCTACCGCCAATCCCTGGAGAACGTGAGCGTGATCCAGGAATACGTGCACTTCGTGGCACCCAAGGTTCTGGAGACCGAATCGGGGGAGCGGATCACCGCGCCCCACATCGTGCTGGCCAACGGCTCACGCGTTCGGCTGCCCGAGGTACCCGGCATGGACCTACCGGGGGTCCACACCTCGGACACCGTGATGCGTCTGGACGAGCTGCCCGAATCCATCATTGTGGTGGGCGGTGGGTACATAGCCGCCGAGTTCTGCCACGTGTTCAACGGCCTGGGGTCCAAGGTCACCCAGCTCAACCGTTCCGAGCGGCTGCTGCGGCAGCACGATGACACAATTGCCGAGCGCTTCAAACGCGAAGCTGCCCTGCAATGGGACCTGCAATTGAACCGCTCCATCACCGGTATCGAGCAAACAGCGGACGGCAAACTCACGGTGACCGCCGCGGCGTCGGACGAATCCCTGGAAACCTGGGAAGGGACGGCGGACGTGGTCCTGGTGGCCACCGGGCGCGTGCCCAACTCGGACACCCTCAATCCTGCGGCGGCACACGGGGATGTGTTCGATTCCGGGTTGCTGGCCGTGGACGAATACCAGCGGGTGCTCAGCGATGGCCAGCCCGTCGAGGGACTCTGGGCCCTGGGGGACGTGTGCTCGCCGTACCAGCTCAAGCACGTGGCCAATGCGGAAGCCCGCACGGTCGCGCACAACGTGTTGCACCCGGAATCGCTGCGCGCCACCGACCACCGCTTTGTTCCCTCGGCGGTGTTCACGGACCCACAGATCGCGACCGTGGGTCTGACGGAACAGCAGGCGCGCATCTGGGCCGAGCAGAACGATACGGAGATCACCGTGAAGGAACAGAGATTCGGTGATGTCGCCTATGGCTGGGCCATGGAGGACTCGGTGGGGATCTGCAAGGTGATTGCGGACAAGAGCACCGGATTACTGCTGGGCGCGCACTTGATCGGTAAGGACTCGTCCAACCTGATCCAGCCGCTCATCCAGGCCATGTCCTTCGGGCAGACCGCCCACGAGATCGCGCGCGGTCAGTACTGGATTCACCCAGCGCTGGCCGAAGTGATCGAGAACGCGCTGCTCGGGCTGGATCTCCCCGAGCAGGACTGAGGT
The DNA here is from genome assembly GCF_014698015.1 of Kocuria sp. cx-455. Classification (GTDB taxonomy): domain Bacteria; phylum Actinomycetota; class Actinomycetes; order Actinomycetales; family Micrococcaceae; genus Kocuria. Next base: position 263,565 of record NZ_JACXBS010000005.1, on the reverse strand, counting down.
TCACACGCGGAACCGGACACTGCGCCCGGGTGGGTGCGCCGTTGCCTACGTGGTGTAGAGAGCCTCAATCTGCTGTGCGTAATCCTCCATGACCTTGGCGCGCTTGAGCTTCATGGAAGGCGTCAGGTAACCATCCTCGATCGTGAAGTCGTGATCCAGGATCTCGAACTTCCGGATGCTTTCCGCCCGGGAGACCTTGTCGTTGGCGTGGTCCACGATCTTCTGGACGTGCTCAATGACCGCCGGCTCCTTGGCGGCCTGCGCCGGTGTCAGCGACGAGTCCAGACCCAGGGTCGGCAAGACCTGGGGAAGCGTGTCCGGATCCAGGGTGATGAGCGCAGAAATGAAGGGCCGGTTATCACCGAGCGCAATGATCTGCCCCACGGTGGCCGAGGCCCTGATCGGGTCTTCCAGCATATTGGGTACCACGTTCTTCCCCGCGGCGGTCACAATGATCTCCTTCTTGCGCCCGGTCACGGTCAGCAGTCCCTCGTCATCGAGGACTCCCAGGTCTCCGGTCGCGAACCACCCATCGTGAAAGCTTTCCGCGGTCTTGTCGGGCATGCCGTGGTAGGCGCGGAACACGTTGTTGCCGCGCACCAGGATCTCCCCGTCCTGGGCAATGGCGATCTCGTGGCCCGGGATCGGGTGGCCCACGGTGCCCAGGCGGTTGATGCTGGGGAAATTCGCCGAGATGGGCGCGGTGGTTTCGGTGAGGCCGTAGCCCTCCACCACGTAGACGCCAATGCCGTTGAAGAAATGACCCAACCGCGAGCCCAGGGCAGCGCCGCCGGAGACGGCATAGCGAACCGCACCGCCCATGGCGTTGCGCAGCGTGGAGTACACGAGCTTGTCGTACAGGCGATGCTGGGCCTCGAGCAGCGGGGAGACCTTGCCCGCTTGCGAGGCCTTGGACCACTCGACGGCCACGGAGACTGCCCGGGCGAAAATGAGCTTCTTCACGGGGGAGGCCGCCGAGGCCTTCAGGCGCGCCCCCACGAAGATCTTCTCGAAGACGCGAGGTACGGCCAGGATGAACGTGGGGTTGAACCGCCCCAGGTCTTCCATGAGCCCGGAGACGTCCGGGGTGTGAGCCAGGGTGACACCGGCGTCCAGCGCAATGACTTCCACGAAGCGCGCAAACACGTGGGCCAGCGGCAGGAACAACAGCGTGCGGGCACCGAGATAAATCACTTCCGAGGCCACTGCAATGGTGTTGGCCGAGCACCCGACAAAGTTTCGGTGGGTCAGTTCGCAGCCCTTGGGCGGGCCGGTTGTCCCCGAGGTGTAGATCAGGGTGGCGGTGTCGTCCAGGGAAATTCCGTCGTGCGGGTTGTCGAAGTCCGTCCGGTCGGCACCTTGGGCGATAAAGGTCTCCAGCGAGGACTTCTGATCCGCCGTGTCGAACACACAGATGCGGGACACGGCATCGAACGGGGTGATGGCGGCGGCAACCTCAACGCGCTCGGCCAGCTCGTCCGTTTCCACGAAAATTGCCCGCGCCTTGGAATCGGAGAGGATCCAGGCGATCTGGTCCGGCGAAGACGTGTCATACACGGGCACGGGGACGGCGCCGACCCACCACAGGGCGAAGTCCACCAGCGACCACTCGTAGCGCGTGCGACTCAGGATGCCCACGCGGTCGCCGGGTTGGATGCCCCGAGCGGCCAGGCCACGAGCCACGGCAATGACCTCGTCGCGGAACTGTCGAGCCGTGACATCGCGTTCCTTGCCGTCGGCCAGGATCGTGTACAGGACAATGTCTGGGTTCTCGCGTGCTTGGCGGGCCAGGATTTCGGCCACGCTGTTGTGCGGAAGCGGGTCAACCGCGGGGGGTACGCTCACGCGTCTCATGGGTCACCTTCCTTGCAGAGATTTCCAGCCAGCCTACTGTGTGATCAGGCTCATGCCGCGGCATGTATGGACGTGTCCACTTCCGCGCGGGAAAAACAGTGTCAGACCACGGCGCCGTCGTCGTCCCGGGGATCCTCGGGAAGAGCGCGAAAGACCAGGTACAGGCCCCCGATCAACCCGGCAACGCCGGCCGCCCACACCACCCCGGGTAGTGAACCGGGTAGCGCCGCCAGACCCACCATGATGACGATGACCGCCAGGATCACCGTCACGGCCCGAATCATGTGGGCACTCACACCCCGGGTGATCTCTCCCGGATCGGGGTTGTACGTCTCGTCCTCCTCGGACTCGAAGAGTTCGAGGGGCACGTCCGCGGCGGGTTGTTCCCGGGGTTCCCACGGAATCTCGTCGGCCCAGGGCTCGGCCTCCTCGTCATCGCGGGGCACGTTGTCCCAGTCGTTGCCGTCAATGATGCGGCGGAAATCGTCGTCGGGCCGCGGGTCCTCGGGGTCTCGAGTGCTCATGCCGACGCCGCCGCCTCGCCGGCGGAGTTCGTCAGACCAAGGCCGCGCATGAGGTTCTGGACCGCCTGACGGGAGGCCGTTTCCACAAGGTCCTGGTCGTAGTCCATGGTGGCCACGTGGAAACTGTTGGGCAGGGTAATCACAGCCACGGGTCCCGCGCTGCGTTCACGAAGGAGGTCCACGGACGCGTCCGCCACCACGTGATCCTCCGCCGAGCGGAAAACGAGGGCCGGAGCGCTGACCGCGGGAAGCGTCTTGATCGCCTGTCGGATCAGGAGGTTGAGCTGTGCCACGGCAGCCAGCGGAGTGCGGTCATAGGTGACCTCGCCCTCGGAGGGGCGGTTGATGTCACTACCGATTCCGGGGACCGAGGCCACCACGTGGCGGGCAATGTGGCTGTACGCGGCGGCACGGCTGGTCAACGCCAGAGCGGGGTTGACCAGGAGCAGTCCCGCCACGCGGTACCGCGCCGCCAGGTGAATCGCCAACGCGCCTCCCATGGACAAACCGCACACCACCACGTGGTCGTGTCGGGAACGCAGCCGCCAGTACTCCTCGTCCACGGCGTCACGCCACGCGTGCCAGTTCTCCTTGGCCAGTTCCTCCCACGAGGTGCCGTGACCCGGCAGGAGCGGAACGGACACGGACGGGTGGCGGCCGGCGGCGTCGTCGGCGTGGTGAATGGCGCGCGCCCACTCAATGACCGAAGCGGTCGTGGACGTGAACCCGTGCAGTACCAGTACGCCCACGGATGCGGAACCGGGGAAGAACTGATGGCCGTGTGTGGCGGGATCAAAGCTCATGGCGCCATTGTGCCAGCCCGGGCACGAGGCATGAGAGAATCCAGCGGGGATGTCGGTACGCGCACTGCTGATCCGCGCGTACCAGACCCGTTCGATGCCGCGGTCAAGTGGTTCAACAACAGCTTTCCGGAAGGATCCGAGTCATGGTGTACATGTTCCTCAAACGCTATGTGGTGGGCCCCGTGGTGAACACGGTTTACCGCCCCACGGCGATCGGATTGGAGAACGTCCCCTCCCAGGGCGCGGCCATCCTGGCGAGTAACCACCTGTCCATCTCGGATTCTGTGTTCATGCCGGTGGCGGTGCCCCGCCAGGTCTATTTCCTGGCCAAGTCCGAGTACTTCACCGGCCCCGGGGTCAAGGGCAAGGTGGTGGGGGCCTTCTTCCGCGCCATCAATCAGATCCCCATGGACCGCAACGGGGGCAAGGCCAGCGCCAAGGCCTTGAGCGCCGGCGGCCAGGCCTTGCAGGACGGCAAGCTGTTGGGGATCTATCCGGAGGGCACGCGCTCGCCGGACGGCCGCCTGTATCGCGGCAAGATCGGTGTGGCCCGGCTGGCGTTGGAAACCGGCGCGCCCGTGGTGCCGATCGCCATGGTGGGTACGGACAAGATCCAGCCGCTGGGCTCCAAGTTCCCGGACCCCCGCAAGGCCAAGGTCACCACGATTTTCGGTCAGCCGCTGGACTTCTCCCGGTTCAAGGGCCGGCATGGGGACCACGCCCTCTTGCGTGAGGTCACGGACCAGATCATGGCGGCGATCCAGGAATTGTCCGGCCAGGAGACCGCGGCCGTGTATGCCGCCAACTACAAGAAAGAATTGGCGGAGCACAAGCGCGAACAGTTCAAGACCCAGGTCAAGGACGCCGCCGAATCCGCCCGTGAAAAGGGCCGTTCGATGTCCGCCACCGTGTCCCAGCAGGCGGAGCAGTTGGGCTCCAAACTGCCCGGTCGTTCACATGATGGACATGATGACCACTCCTCGGACCGGAACGCCTAGAATGGGACAATGACCTCTGTAACCCAGTCCGAACAATCACGCTCCAGGATTACCCCCTCGCCCAGTGCCGCCAACTATCCCGGCCTGGACGAGTGGCGTCATCGGACCATTGGTCAGCACCCGCAGTGGTCCGAGCATCCGGATTTCGCCTCCACCATTGAGGAGCTCAACGCCGTCCCGCCGCTGGTCTTCGCGGGTGAGGTGGATCTGCTGCGGGAGCGCTTGGCGGCCGTGGCCGCGGGCAAGGCGTTTTTCCTGCAGGGTGGCGACTGCGCCGAGACATTTGCCGGTGCCACCGCGGACAAGATCTCCGGCCGCGTCCGGACCCTGCTGCAGATGGCCGTGGTCCTCACCTACGGCGCCTCGCTGCCCGTGGTGAAGATGGGTCGCATGGCGGGCCAGTTCTCCAAACCCCGGTCGTCCAACCTGGAGACCCGCGGTGATCAGACCCTGCCGTCCTTCCGCGGTGAGATGGTCAACGGCTTCGATTTCGACGAGTCCTCCCGCGTGCACGACCCCAACCGCATGCTGCGCGGCTACCACACCTCCGCATCCACGCTGAACCTCATTCGTGCGTTCACCACCGGCGGTTTCGCGGACCTGCGCCGCGTGCACGCCTGGAACATGGGCTTCGCGGCCAACCCCGCCTACGCGCGCTACGAATCCATGGCCCGCGAAATCGATCACGCGGTCAAGTTCATGGCGGCCTGCGGTGCCGATTTCGACGCGCTCAAGACCACGGAGTTCTTCGCCGGTCACGAGGCACTGTTGCTCGACTACGAGCGCGCGTTGACCCGCATCGATTCCCGTACCGACCTTCCGTACGGCACGTCCGGGCACTTCCTGTGGATCGGGGAGCGCACCCGCGAGCTCGACGGCGCCCACGTGGACCTGCTCTCGCGCCTGCGCAACCCCATTGGTGTGAAGCTCGGCCCGTCCACCACGGGCGAGGACGCGTTGCGTTTGATCGATGCGCTGGACCCGAAGCGCGAACCGGGTCGTCTCACGTTCATCATCCGCATGGGCGCGAAGAACATCCGCGAGAAACTCCCGGCCATCATCCAGGCGGTTGAGGGTTCCGGCGCCAAGCCGGTGTGGGTGACCGACCCCATGCACGGCAACACCGTGTCCCTTCCGTCCGGGTACAAGACCCGCAACTTCGAGGACGTGGTGGACGAGGTCCGCGGCTTCTTCGAGGTGCACCAGTCGCTGGGTACGTTCCCGGGTGGCATCCACGTGGAAATGACCGGCGACGACGTCGCCGAGTGCCTGGGCGGTTCGGACCCGGTCAACGAATCCTCCTTCGCGGAGCGTTACGAAACCCTGTGCGACCCGCGACTGAACCACATGCAGTCGCTGGAGATCGCGTTCCTCGTGGCGGAATACCTCTCCGCACAGCGCTGAGACCGCTCAACCACCGCTGCGGCACCGCCGGATGATTCCTGGGAAGGATGTCATCTGCCGGTGCCGCGGCGCGGTGGTGATCGCCACGGACTCAGATCACCGTGAGGATCACGGTATCTCCGTCTTCGCGCTGGTGCACCACGCGGTCCAGAGTGGAGCCCACGGGGCGGTTCACCTCGACGGTGAATCCCCGTTGCTCCAACGACTCCCGCGCCGAATCGACGTTCTGACCTACCACGTTGGGAGCCGGCTCCGTGGGGCCGGCCAAGGCCACGGTCAGGTCCACGACCGAGCCCTCCTCGGCACTGGACCCCGAGGCCGGTTGTTGCTCCACCACGGTGCCCGCGGGTTCCTCCGAGAACCGGGGCTGTACTGCGCCCACGGAAAAACCTGCCCGGGTGATGGCGTCGCGGGCCTCGTTCAGGGACATGCCCTCGACCAACGGCACGTCCACCTGGGCCGGGCCTTCCGAAACCAACAGCACCACTTGCTCGAGACCGCGCACCTGGGAGGATGCCCCGGGGTCCGTGGCAATCACCGAGCCGGCAGGGACCTGCGCGTTGGTCGTCGTGTGGACGCCCACGTTGCTGATTCCGGCCCCGTCCAGGGTTCGTTCCGCAGTGGCCACGGAGCTGCCCGCTACGTCGGGCACGGTGGCGGCAGTGGTTCCCGGTCCGGAGGCCAGCCACCAGCCCAAGAACCCGGCCAGGGCCAGAGACAGGACGAACACGACGGCACCGATGGCCAGGTGCAGCGGTTCGGGTTGCGGGTTGAGCGTGATGCGGGGTTGATCCGGCGTGCGGTGCGCGGTGGAGCCTGCGGCCGTGATGGCCACGGTTCGGGTCGCATCCAGGTCGTCCCGGGGCAGAATGCCGGCGGCCGGAACGGGCCGATACGCCGGATTTGACGGCGGCAGTGCCCGGGTCTCGTCCGACGGGGAGATCAGGTCGGTCGGCTGATCCAGGGAGACTGGATCGATCACGGACGGCAACGACCGTTGGATCGCGAGGGCAAGGTCCAGCAGGGCGGTGGCGTCGGCGGGGCGCGCCTGCGGATCGCGTGCGGTGCAACGCAGCACGAACTCGTCCAGGCTGCCGGGGATCCCGTGGGAGGTGCGGCTCGGGGCGGGAACGTCGCGACTGACGTGGGAGTTGGCGACCTGGAGGGCGGTGCCGGTGTAGGGCCGCGAGCCGGTGAGCATTTCGTAGGTCATGATTCCCACGGCGTACACGTCGCACCGTTGATCCACGGGTTCATGGCCCACGAGTTCCGGTGCCGCATACGCGACCGTGCCCAGGATGGTGCTCGTGGCGGTGTGCTCGTCCACCGCGCGCATCAGACCGAAGTCCGCGACCTTGACGTCCCAGCCGGTGGTCAACAGCACGTTCTCCGGTTTCATGTCTCGGTGGACCATGCCGTAGCGATGTGCCTGGGCCAGGCCGCGCAGCACGGGGACCAGCAGTTCCAGGGTGCGGCGCGCGGTCATGGGAGATTCGCGGGCAATCACCTGGCGCAGGGTGGGTCCGTCCACGTATTCGAGGACCAGGTACACCACGCCGTCCTCCGTGTGGCCCTGATCCAGTACGGCCACCACGTTGGGATGGTGTAACCGCGCGGCGCCCTTGGCCTCACGCTGGGCGCGTTCCACGAATTTGGGGTCGTCCGCGTAGTGGCCGTGAAAGATTTTCAGCGCCACGGAACGATCGAGGCGCTCATCCACCCCCACGTAGACGGAGGCCGTTCCGCCCGTGGCCAATCGGCGCTGGATCCGGTATCGCCGGTCCAGCAGTGTGCCGCTCAGGCGGTCCTGGTGGGAATGGTCAGTCAAATCGCTTTTCCTGCGCGGAAACCGCTCGTACGTAGTCCTTGGTGTCCGAGAACAAACCATAGGTCTTCACGCCGTGCAGACCCTGGTAATACGCGGCGATCCCCATCTCCTTGGACGGCGTCTTGTCCTGGAGCTCCTTGATGATGGCCACACCGGCGGTGACGTTGTCGCGGGCGTCCAACAGGTCCAGGTCGCGACCCACCAGCTGGGACGCCCACTCTCCCGCGGACGGGATGACCTGCATGGTTCCCACGGCATCCGCGGGGGAGACCACACCCTGCTGGAAACCGGATTCCTGAGCGGCATGAGCCAGCGCCAACGTGGGTTCCACGCCCATTGACTCAGCGGTCTCGCGGACCAGGGATTGCATGGCCTCCTGGGACGGCAGGTCCCGTTTCTGCAACTCGGCGTGGTGTTTGTTCGCCGAATCCACCACGTGCCGGGGATAGGTCCTGCCGGCGAACGTGTTGTCCACGGCGGGTTCGGGTGCGGCCTTCGGTGCCTCCGGCGCCTTGGTCTTGGGCGCGGGTTCGGGCGCCGACGCCGCGGCGGGCGGCTGAGCGGTGTCGGCGGCCTTGGACGCGGCCTGGGAGCCGGGGATGGTGAGCGTGCGCCCCGGGCGCAGCAACGAGGAGGCATCGAGGTCGTTCGCGCGCTGCAACTCAGCCACGCTGATCCCGTGTTGGTCGGCAAGGTCCCACACGGTGTCCCCGGGGGCAACCGTGTGGTGCGCGCTCGGGGGCTGGGGCGTGGTTGTCCCGGCGGGCTCGTCCTGGGTGTGTTCTTGAGGCCGACCGGGGACCGTGAGGCGATCCCCCGGGCGCACCATGGCGTGAGCCGGGATCTTGTTGGCCTTCATGAGGTCGGTGACCGTCACGCCATGCTTGGTGGCCAGGGACCACACGGAGTCGCCCGGGGCCACGGTGATCTCGCCCGGCGCATGAGCATGCTGGGAGGCGGCCTTGTTCTCAGGTGGCGCCGGCGATTGCGCGTGGGCCACACCCAGGGAGCCGACGGCGGACAGAGCGGCCAGCGCGGTGACCGCGGAGCCCTTGGTGGCCCTGCGCGCCCACGTGGACCGGGCGGACGGGCGATGTTCGGGTGGCTCAACCGGCATGTTCGTGCTTCCTGCCTAAGTACGAGGGTGAGGGGGGAAGGCCACCGACTCGCGGGAGCCGTGACGGCGTCACCAGCGTACCTGACCTGGCCGGACGAGTTGAAGACATGAACCTGACCACCAACCGTGGCAAAGTATTGTCCGTGAATCATTCATCCGAGATCAGTGCCGAAACCTTTGCCGAACTTGATTCCTTGGTGGGGGAGTGGACGTATCTGCCCGATATCGCCCAGGCCCTGGACATCCAGATCACCAAGGTGCACCGCATGATGGACCAGGGAGAGTTCTTGGAGGTCCGCCGCCCCTCCGACGGCGTCCGCGTGGTTCCCGCGGAGTTCATGGTGGGAGGTGAGCCGCTCAATGCGCTCAAGGGCACCATTTCGGTGCTGCGCGACGCCCGCTACACGGATGCGGAGGCCATTCGCTGGCTCTTCACCGAAGACGAGTCCCTCCCGGGCCGTCCGGTGGACGCGTTGCGTGAGGGCCGCAAGACCGAGGTTCGACGTCGGGCGCAGGCTCTGGGCTGGTAGCCCTATCGGCTGCGCCGCACCGCGGCGTCCGCGAGTGCGCGCAGCCCGGCGCGGGCCACGTCATGCGTGGGTAGCGTTGCGAGCTGTTGCTCGGCCGTGGCCACGAGGTCACTGATCAGGGCTTCGGTGTGTCCCAGCGCCCCGCTGTCGGTCATGAGGGCGCGGGCTCGGCTCACTTCTGCCTCGCTGAGATCGGCGCGGCCCAGGGCGGAATCCAACCACTCGATCGCTTCCCGGGAGGCTCCTCTGGCGCACAGGGCGACCAGCGCGGTGCGTTTGCCCTCCCTGATGTCGTCACCGGCGGGTTTGCCGGTGGTATCCGGATCACCGAAAACTCCCAGGACGTCGTCTCGTAACTGGAATGCCTCTCCCACGGGCAGCGCGAAGGACGAGCAGTGGGCCACGAACCGCTCGTCCGCTCCGGCCAGTGCGGCGCCGATGCGCACGGGGTGTTCGACAGAGTACTTGGCCGACTTGTAGCGCAGCACGGCCAGGGCACGAGCCAGTTGCTCGTCCGGATCGTCCGGCGCGGGAGCGACCTCGGCGTGGACGTCCAGATACTGCCCCACCATGACCTCGGTGCGCATGGTGTCGAAGATGGCTCGGGCCGAACGCTCGTCGTCGCGTGGTAGCTGCGCGCAGGCCTGAGCGAACACTTGCTCGGAGAAGGCCAAACTCATGTCCCCGGTCAACACCGCGGCACCGACACCGAAGTGCGCGGCGTCATCACGCCAGCCCTGTTGGGTGTGCACCCGTTCGAACTCCCGGTGCACACTGGGCTGTCCCCGTCGGGTGTCGGAGCGATCCAGGATGTCGTCGTGGATGAGCGCTGCGGATTGGAACAACTCCAACGCGGCGGCCGCCTGCACAATGGCCGGCGTCAAGATCCCGCCGCCGGCCGCGCGCCAGCCCCAGTAACACAGTCGAGCGCGCAGTCGTTTGCCACCGGAGGTGAGACGCGCAATGGATTCCACCAGTTGCGGGGCGTCCGGGGATATCTGCACAACCCGCTGGCGCTCCACCGAGAAGAACTCCGCCAGCTGATCGGTGAGGGCCCGCATAAACCGGGCGTCCTCGGCGCCTGCTGCGGCTGCGGGTTCTGGCGTCTCGGTCATACAGCGGGCACCTCTTGTCCTGTGATCTAGGGATGGCTGCCCCGGCCATGAGCGCGGAGCACCACCCCAGCCTAGCGGGGCGCCCCCGGGGTTTCTGCGTGTCTGAGCCGATGCATAGGCTGGGGGCATCTCGGCAGGCGAGAAAGCGGTTCATCGCCGCCATGATCACGGGGAGGGCAGAGTCAATGGGCGAGTCACAACGTTCCACGCGGCCCCCGCGAGGCCCGTCCCCGGAGCAACTGGACAGGTACCGCCGCTGCGCCATCCTGCACGTGGACATGGACATGTTCTACGTGGGTGTGGAACTCCTGCGGACACCCCAGCACCGGGGTAAGCCTGTGATCGTGGCGGGCCTGGGCCCGCGGTCGGTGGTGCTGTCCGCCTCGTACGAGGCACGGAAATTCGGTGTGAATTCCGCCATGCCTCTTGTCCAGGCCCGTGCGGCATGTCCGCACGCCGTGGTGCTGGAGCCCCACCGGGAGGATTACACGCATTACTCGGGGCTCGTCATGGCCATGTTCCGTGACATCACCGACCGCGTTGAGCAGCTCAGCGTGGACGAGGCCTTCTTGGACGTTTCCGGGGCAATCCGTCGACTCGGACCGCCTGCCGTGATCGCCAGGCGAATTTGCGCGGAGATCGAGCACCGCACGGGACTCACCGCCTCAGTGGGCGTGGCGGAGAACAAGACGGTCGCCAAAATTGCGTCCGCCCATTGCAAGCCGAACGGCCTGCTGATCGTGGAACCGCACCGCACCCTGGCGTTTCTGGCCCAGCTGCCCGTCACCGCACTGTGGGGAGTGGGCAAGCGAACGGCCGCCGTTCTGCAAGGCGCCGGGCTGACCACGGTGGGGGACATCGCAGCCACCCCCGTCACCCGCCTCCGGTCACTCGTGGGAGACGCCGCGGGCCACCATCTGCATCAATTGGCCATTGGCCACGACCCGCGCGCGGTGACGCCCGTGCGCGAGGAAAAGAGCCTGGGGGCGGAACGCACTTTCGACCGCGACATATCCGACACCGCCCAGCTCAAACGGGTACTCCTGGGACTGTCCCATGACACCGCGGCTCGGTTGCGTAGGCACGGGCTGCGCGCGCAACGCGTGGGTTTGAAACTGCGGTACGCCGACTTCTCCACCGTCTCGCGCTCGCGGACCCTGAGTCACCCCATCACGTCGGCCCACGATCTGTACACGGAGTCCGCCGCCCTGCTGGACCACCTGGGGCCACGGAAACAATCCATCAGGTTGCTGGGAGTTCGCGCTGAAAAATTGGCGGCATCCGCTGACGCACTGCAGCTCAGTCTGGACGGTCGCGAGGAGGAATGGGGGGCAGCCGAGCAAGCCATGGACCGGGTTCATCACAGGTTCGGTCCGGGAGTGCTTCGCCCGGCCAAACTCCTGGATCCTGCCGTGCCAAACCAGGCCGCAAAGGATATCCTTGATGACACGTGATGATTATCCGGGTTTAGCGGTCATCTTCACTTCAACACTCAGGAGGAAACGTGCCCCTTTCCGAGCACGAACAGCAGCTTCTGGCGCAGCTTGAGAAGCAACTGCACCAAGATGATCCGCGTTTTGCGTCCACCATGCAGCCCGAGCCCACGCGCGGGCGGGGGTCCAAGCGCAACGTGGTGCTGGGCGTGGTGATTGCTGTGGTCGGTCTGGGTGTCGTCCTGGCGGGCGTGGTCGCGAACTTGATCATTCTGGGTGTCCTGGGATTCATCATCATGGGCGTGGGTGTGTACGTGGCCTTCATCCCGGCCGGGGGAAGCCTGGGAAGTTCCACATCCGCCGGACCCAAGCGCGGTGGCAGCACCAAGTCCTCGTCCGGCTTCCTGCGCAACCTCGAGCAGAAGTGGGACCAGCGTAACCAGGGCGGGGAAAACTAACCCTCCACTTTCCTCCCACCAACTCCTCTTTCGACTCCTCAGTCCATGACTGAGGAGTTTTTCTTTGCCCGAAATCTGCCCGGTGACACTCCGCCACCCTTGGCACGCCGGGAGGGGCGCGGGTGCGTTGACGGTGGAGGCAAGTGGAGTAAAGTGGAGCGCGATAGAGGAGCGAGGGTGCGGCTGGACCCCTGAATCGAGGCGGTGAAGATGTTTCTCGGAACATATTCGCCGCGCCTCGATGAGAAGGCCCGGTTGATCCTCCCGGCCAAGTTTCGGGCTGAACTGGCGGACGGACTCGTACTGACCCGCGGGCAGGAACGCTGCCTGTATGTGTTCAGTGAGCGGGAGTTCACCCGGGTGCACGAACAAATGCGAGCGGCGCCGTTGTCGTCCAAGCAGGCACGGGACTACATTCGCGTTTTTCTGTCCGGCGCTTCGGATGAGGTACCGGACAAACAAGGCCGCGTGACCATTCCCGCGTCACTGCGCACCTACGCCGGGCTCGGAAAGGAACTCGCCGTGATCGGTGCGGGGAGTCGTGCAGAGATCTGGGATGCGCAGGCATGGCAGCAGTACCTGGAGGAGAAGGAGGCAGCGTTCTCGGACACAGAAGAAGAGGTGATCCCCGGATTGTTCTGATTGCACCGCAGCGCGCACCGGATACGAGATCTCCAGCCGCCCACGTCACCGTCCTGACTCGACTTCCCCCGAGTCAGGCCGGATTCGAGTGACGAGTGGCGGAGGGGGATCTGGTAGCCGGACCGCGAAAGACCACACATCGTCAATCACGCGGGTGACAGCGACCAGGGCTGAACCCGAAACAGATCAGGAGCCCGGATGCAGGACACACCAGCTGAGCAGCGCCACGTACCGGTGCTGCTCGATCGCTGTCTGGACCTCCTCGCTCCCGGTTTCGACACTGCTTCACCCATCGCCCTGGATGCCACCCTGGGAATGGGCGGCCACACGGAGGCCATGCTCGAACGTTTCCCCCACCTCACCGTGGTGGGTATCGACCGAGATCCGCAAGCACTGGAATTGGCGGGAGAACGCCTGGCGCGGTTCGGGGATCGCTTCCTGAGCATCCACACCACCTATGACAACGTTGCTGACGCCGCTGCGGTCGCCGGAGTCGAGACGGTGGACGGGGTGCTGTTCGACCTGGGTGTGTCGTCTCTGCAATTGGACGAGCGCGAACGGGGTTTCGCGTATTCATTCGACGCGCCCCTGGACATGCGTATGAACTCGCAGGCGGACTTCACGGCGGAAACCGTGGTCAACGAGTACGAGGAAGACCAGTTGCGCGATATCTTGCGCAATTGGGGTGAGGAGCGCTTTGCCCCGCGGATCGCGCGAGCCATTGTGGCGGCGCGCGCGGTGAAACCGCTCACGACCACGGGCGAGCTCGTGGAAGTGGTGAAGAGCGCTGTCCCCATGAGCGTTCAGCACAAGAAGGGCCACCCGGCAAAGCAGACGTTTCAAGCACTGCGCATTGAAGTCAATGAAGAACTTGATGTTCTGTCTCGTGCCATTCCTGCCGCGTTGGAAACTCTGAGGGTTGGCGGGCGTGTCGTCGCCATGAGTTACCACTCGCTTGAGGACAAAATTGTGAAGCAGGAATTCGCGCGTGGCGCGCGGTCCTCGGCACCCAAGGGATTTCCCGTCGAGCTGCCGGAGCACCAGCCCACGCTCAAGGTCTTGACTCGAGGGGCTGAGAGGCCCACCGAAGAGGAAACCGCAACCAACCCCCGAGCTGCTTCCGCTCGGTTGCGGGCCGTCGAGAAAGTACGCACCACCATGAAGTCAGGGAGAACACGATGAGCAGCGCGGCTATGACACGACCGGCGCCCCCATCGACCCCCGGGGGAGAAGAACACTCGCCGCAACCGCGCACCCCGTTGTCGGTGGTGCCGCAGCGTGAAGTTCGCCGCAGCCGCGTGTCGACCGTGGTGATGTGCGCCCTGGCGCTGGCCGCGGCGCTCATGGGCATCTTGTTCCTCAATATCCAGATCTCCTCGGGGCAGTATCGCCTCACGGAACTCACCATCCAGGAACGGGCACTTTCCCAGGAGAACGAAGCCCTGACCCAGGACATCGAGGCCAACGCCGCCCCCCAGAACCTGGCCGCGCGCGCCAACGATCTGGGAATGGTTCAGGCCAAGGACGTCGGAACGGTTGAGCTGAGCAGCGGGGCCGTTGCCGCGGCGTCGGGGGTGGCCGAAAAGGGTGAGGCCCAGGACATTCTGGTGCCCCCGGCGGAGATGAAGGGATCCGAAGCCGCGGAGAGCGCACGCGTGGCCGCCGAGGAACGCGCGGAAAAGCGCGCCAAAGCAGAGGCGGACAAAAAGGCCGCCGATCGCAAGGCTCAACAGGAGGCCGAGCAAAAGGAGAACCTCAACGGGGGCTCCATCCCGGCACCTGCGCAGCGTGAACCCGGACAGTAAACTTCGTGCGGTTCCGGCAACGGTGCCGGAACACGGCCGGACCTTCGGAGGTAGCCCACTTCTCTGACCCTAAGAATTGAGGATTCACTGTGTCATCACCCGCAACCAGAACTGCCTCCCGGAGACCCCGATGGACGCGCGCACAGGTGGGTATCGCCCTGCTGCTGGCGCTTCTTCTGGTGGTCGCGGGAAAGCTGTTCTGGGTGCAGGGGTTGGACCCCACGGGTCGTGCGGAAGCCGCCGCGCAGAGCCGGACCCAGACGGAAGTCATCCCGGCGGTGCGCGGTGACATCCGCGACACGAACGGTAAAATCCTGGCCAGAACGCTGCAGCGTTACGACATCACGGTGGATCAGACCGCGGTGGCCGAGTTCACCCGCGTCAAAGACGATCAGTCCACCGAGCAAGTAACCCCCACCCAGGCCGTATACGATATCGCCGACGCCCTGAGTTTGCCGGACACCGAGGTCAAGAACGCTCTGGACGGGGACAAGACCTTCAACTACGTGGCCCGCGGCGTGACTCCCGAGCAATACGGAAAAATTCAGGATCTCAATCTGCCGTACGTCTATGGTCAGCCGACCTTCCAACGCAGCTACCCCAATGGCGCGGTGGGTGGTTCCATCGTGGGCTTCCTGGGCGGGGACAACGAGGCCCTTGGCGGTATCGAACAGACGCAGGACGAACAATTGCGCGGAGTGGACGGTGAACGCCGGTACGAGATCTCCGGGGACGGCGTTCGGATTCCCGTGGCGCCACAGGAACTGCAAGCCGCCGAGGACGGCGCGGACGTGCAACTGTCCGTGGACAGCGACGTCCAATATTTCGCGCAGCAGGCCGTGTCCGAGCGGGCTAAGGAACTCAAAGCCGAGTGGGGCAGCGCCGTGGTGATGGACATCAAGACGGGCAAGGTTCTCGCCATGGCGGATTCATCCACGGTCGATCCCAATGTGCCCGGAAAGGCGGATGCTGAAGATCTGGGCGTCCGGTCCGTCACGCACGCCGTGGAACCGGGATCGACCCAGAAGATCCTGACCACCGCCGCCGTGATGGACCAGGGAATCGCCGATCCCGAGACCGAAATCACAGTGCCCCCGAACCTGCAGATCGATTCCGAGAAGATCACGGACGCCTTCGACCACGGAACGCAGAACCGCACCGTGGCCGGCATCATTGCCGATTCCATGAACACCGGCACGGTGATCATGGGAGCCAAGATGGACAAGCAGACCCGGCATGATTACATGGCGGATTTCGGTGTCGGTCAGTCCACGGGTATCGAACTGCCGGGTGAGACCTCGGGAATTCTGGCACCGGCGGACGAGTGGGATTTCCGGCAGCAGTTTACGGTGTTGTTCGGCCAAGGCGTGTCCCAGAGCCCGTTGCGCACCGCGTCCATCTTCCAAGCGGTCGCCAACGACGGCGTTCTGATCGAACCTCGGCTGGTGGAATCCACGGAACAGGCCGATGGCACCGTGACCACCTCCGAACAGCTGGAAGGCAAACGAGTGGTCTCCGAGGACGCCGCCCAGAAAACCCTGGACGTCATGGAGACCGTGGTCACCGAGGGCGGCGCCCCAGAAGCAGCAGTACCCGGCTACCGGGTGGGTGGTAAGACCGGCACCGCCGAGGCCCCCAGTGACCAGGGCGGTTACGACGGGTACACCACGTCCTTCGTGGGCGTCGCCCCCATGGAAGATCCGCAGTACCTCGTGGGGATCACGCTGCAGCGCCCCGAAGGCGATGTGCACACCATTGGCGTGACCGAGACGTTCTCCACGATCATGGAGCAGGTGCTGCACCACTACAACGTTCCCCCGTCCACCAGCGATCCCGTGGCCATCACCAAGGAGGTCCCGGAGAGTGTGGATCGCTCCGTGACACCGTCCAACGCGCTGGAACAAACGTGGCCGGCACCGGCTCGGGAAGAGACGGCCGGATAAACTCGCACGATCAGGTGATATATCGGTAGGTACCGGCCCGGGCGAGTGGGGAACATTCGCAACAGCTCATTGAAAAGGATTTCCATGCTTGAATCTGCCGACCAGGGACCCGATGCGCAGTCCGCGCGTCCGTCCCGTCCCGTGGCGCACACTGTTGAGCAGTTGGCCCGCCTCACGGGCGCGCAGATCGTGGCCTCCCACGGCGCACAGGCGAGCCGGGTGACGGGAGTGGTCCTCAACTCTCGTGAGACGCAGCCCGGGGACCTGTACTCGGCTCTTCCCGGGGCACATGTTCACGGCGCGACGTTCGCCGCCGACGCCGCCGCGTCCGGTGCCGCGGCGATCCTCACCGATGCAGCGGGTGCAGAGATTGTGGCGAAGGCGGGCGTGGAGCTGCCGGTGCTGGTCAGTGCGGATCCCCGGGCTCGGACCGGTCGAGTTGCGGCCGAGATCTACAACTCCCACCCCGGGGACGCCAGCGCGCAGAAACTGTTCGCCGTGACCGGTACGAACGGTAAGACCACCACCACCTACTTCATCAACTCCATCTTGCGGGCCCTGGGGCATACCACGGGCTTGATCGGGACCATTGAGATCCTGGCCGGAGACACCCCCATTCCGTCCAAACTCACCACTCCCGAGGCGCCCCACGTGCACTCGCTCCTGTCCCTCATGCGTGAGCGCGGTATCGACGCCGCGGCCATGGAGGTCTCCTCCCACGCGTTGGAATTTCACCGCGTGGACGGAGTCAGGTACAACGTGGCGGGATTCACGAACCTCACCCAGGATCATCTGGACCTGCACGGGTCCATGGAGGCGTACTTCGAGGTGAAGGCCCAACTGTTCACCGCAGAACGCACCGAACGCGCCGTCGTCCTGCTGACCGAGGGCGACACGTGGGGCGAGGCTTTGGCCCGTCGTGCGCGCGAGAACCTCGGAACGGATCGCGTCACCTCTGTGGCCCTGCGCGGCAACATCGGGGACGACGCCCACGCCGGCCCCGGCCGATCCGGCGCCGACTGGACACTGCATTCCTTGACCCGGCGGGGTATCGGCCACGCGTTCACCCTGCAACACCGCGAGGGCCGCAAACTGTCGGTGTCCACGGCACTGCCCGGCGACTTCAACGTGGCCAATGCGGCACTGGCCGTACTCATGGTGCTGGACTCAGGGGTTGAGCTGGACACCCTGCAGAAGGCGCTGGACGAGCACGACCCGCTGACCACGGACGTGCCCGGCAGAATGCAGTTGATCGGAACCCGGCCCACGTCGGTCGTGGACTTCGCCCACAACCCGGACGCCATGGCGCGGGCCCTGCAGTCGGTGGAACCCACCGAGGAAGGCGGCCGTACCATTATCGTGTTCGGTGCCACGGGGCGCCGTGACAAGACCAAACGGCCCATCATGGGCAGGATTGCCGCCGAGGGCGCGGACATCGTGATCGTCACGGACGATGATCCCCATGACGAGGATCCCGCCCCGATTCGCGAACAGGTTGCCCAGGGTGCGCGCGCCGCCCAGGAGCACGGCGCCAGAGCCGCCGAGGTGCACGTGATAGCTCCGCGCGAGGTGGCCATCCACACCGCGGTGCGCATGTCTCGGCCCGAGGATTCCATCATTCTGGCCGGCCGCGGACACGAAACTTTCCAAGATCTCAACGGCGTGGCTCATCCCCTGGATGACCGCGTGGAACTCAAGGCGGCGTTGGACGCGTTGCACTCGAGTCGTAAGGAGCAGTCATGATTCCCCTGTCCGCAGCTCAGGTGGCGCAGGCCACCGGAGGCAGATTGGTGGGCGTCCAGGACCCGGAGGCCGTGGTGATTTCCGCGGTGACCACCGATTCCCGTGAGGTCACACCAGGCGCCCTGTTCGTGGCCAAGCCCGGCGAAACCACGGACGGCCACTCGTTCGTGCCGCAGGCCGCAGCCGCCGGCGCCGTGCTCCATGTGATGGAGCGCGAGATAGTGGACGTGGCGGGGGAGGCCTACCCCGGTGTTATCGTCCCCGACGCGGTGGAGGCCATGGGAGCGCTGGCCGGTCACGTGATCGACCGCCTCCGAGCGGCGCACCCGGTCACCGTGGTTGCGGTCACGGGTTCCGTGGGTAAGACCACCACCAAGGATCTGCTGGCCGGCATTTTCGCGTCACAGGGACCCACCGTGGCGCCCCGTAATTCCTACAACGGTGAGGTGGGCGTGCCCCTCACGGTGTTCACCGCTCAGCAGGACACCCGCTACTTCGTGATCGAAATGGGCGCCAATCATCTGGGCAACATCGAATACCTGTGCAACATGGTCCGCCCGGATGTGGGCGCTGTACTCTGCGTGGGCACCGCCCACGCCGGCGAATTCGGCGGCGTGGAGAACATCGCCCGCACCAAGGGCGAAATGGTCGAGGGTCTCAGCGCATCGGGTACGGCCGTCCTCAACGACGACGACGCCCGCGTGCGTCAGATGCGCACCCGGACCCAGGCCCACATCGTGTCTTTCGGCCTGGGTTCCGCGCCCCACGCGCCCGAACACGAGGATGACCGGGTGTGGGCCGAGAACGTGACGGTGGGCGCCGATGGTTGCCCGCGGTTCACCCTGCACCTGCCGGACGGTTCCGCGCACACGATCGAATCCAAGCTCATCGGCGCTCATCACGTGGCCAACATCCTGGCCGCGGCCTCGGTGGCGTTCGCGGCGGGTATCCCGGCACCGGCCATTGTCGCCGGCCTCACCGGCCGGGGCGCCCGGTCGCGCTGGCGGATGGAGCGCACTGAGCGCCCGGACGGTGTCACCGTGATCAACGACGCCTACAACGCCAACCCGCAGTCCATGCGCGCGGCCCTGCAGACATTGGCTCAGATGGGACGCGGTGACGGTGAGAACGCACCGCGTCGAACCGTGGCCGTGTTGGGCGGGATGTACGAGCTGGGAGAGGAGTCGGTCGCGGCTCACGATGCGCTCGGTCAGCTCCTGGTGCGGATGAACATCTCTCACGTTGTGGCGGTGGGGGACATTGCCCGTCCCATTTTCACCGCCGCTACCCTGGAAGGTTCGTGGGGGGACGAAGCCCAATGGGTGGCCACCGCCCAGGACGCCGAGGATTACCTCGCGCACGCACTGCAGCCGGGTGACATCGTGTTGTTCAAATCCTCCAATGCGGCGGGCCTGAACCACTTGGGTGACCGGGTCGCGGCAGCAGCGTCCGGCGGGGCGGCCACTGCCAACGGCACCAACGATGGCAAAGGAGACGAGCCAGCATGATCCAGTTGCTCATGGCTTCGGGGCTGGGCCTCGTCTTTTCCATTTTCGGTACCCCCGCACTGATCAAGATGCTGGCCCGCCGCGGATACGGCCAGTACATTCGCGATGACGGCCCCACGAGCCACCAGACCAAGCGGGGCACCCCCACCATGGGCGGTGTGGCCATCCTGTTGTCCGTGGTGGCGGCCTACGCGGTGACCCATCTGGTCAGCGTTCTGGCGTGGCCCGAGAACGGCGGTATCAGTTTGTCCGGGCTCTTGGCCCTGGGGCTGATGCTCGGCATGGGCGCAGTGGGTTTCTTGGACGATTACAAGAAGATCGCCCGGAAGCAGAACTTGGGACTCACGGCGGTCGGCAAAATGATTCTGCAGGGCACCATTGGCGTGGCCTTCGCCGTACTGGTGTTGTTCTTCCCGGACGAGGCCGGTAACACCCCCGCATCCACCGCAATTTCCTGGACCCGAGACACCAATGTCGATCTGGCCTTCGCTGGTCCGATCATCGGTGCCATCCTCTTCATCATCTGGGTCAACCTGATCGCGACCGGCACCACCAATGCCGTGAATCTCACGGACGGCCTGGACGGCCTGGCCACGGGCGCGTCCATCCTGGTGTTCAGCGGGTACATGCTGATCGCCCTGTGGCAGACGGGGCACCTGTGCGAGAACGTGCATCATGCGGCCTGTTACGAGGTGCGTGACCCCATGGACCTGGCCATCGTGGCGGCGGCCCTGGTGGGAGCCCTGATCGGCTTCTTGTGGTGGAACACCTCACCGGCCAAGATCTTCATGGGCGATACCGGTTCACTGGGGCTCGGCGGTGCGCTGGCAGCATTCGCGGTGCTCTCCCGCACCGAGCTGCTCCTGATTGTGATCGCCGGCCTCTTCGTGATCATCACGTTGTCCGTCATCATGCAGGTGGGGTACTTCAAACTCTCGGGCGGCAAGCGCATTTTCAAGATGGCCCCGCTACAGCACCACTTTGAGCTCAAGGGCTGGCAAGAGGTCACCATCGTGGTGCGATTCTGGATCATTGCCGGGCTGTTCGTCGCCGCGGCGCTGGGCGTGTTCTACGGTGACTGGTTGATGCACAACGGAGGGGCTTTCCCCGGAGCTGAGGCACTGCGATGATTCACGCCGGCAATGAGAACCCGATGGTGGACAACCCCCGGTTGGCCGAACTGACCAGCTGGGATGCGGACTGGCGCGGACTGCGCGTGGTCGTGGCCGGGATCGGCGTGTCCGGTTTTGCCGCCGCGGACACCCTCATTGAGCTCGGTGCCCGCGTGGTCGTCCTGGACGGTAATGACACCTCGCGTAACAGACAACGTGCGGACACCCTGCGCATCGTGGGTGCCCTGGACGTCAACCTCGGCCAGGAGGCCATGACCTACGTTCCTGACGTGGCCGGTGATCGCCCGGACCTGGTGGTCACCTCGCCCGGTTTCCCACCCACGCATCCCCTGTTGGCGGCTGCACGGGATGAAGGCGTCCAGATTTGGGGGGACGTGGAACTGGCCTGGCGCGTGCGTGAACGCGCGGGCCGCAAAACCGCCGAGTGGGTGTGCATCACGGGAACCAATGGCAAAACCACCACCGTGGGAATGACCGCCTCCATGCTGCAGGCCGCGGGGCTCAAAGCCATTGCCGTGGGGAACGTGGGCACCCCCATCTTGGACGCATTACGTGATCCGGTCGAGTACGACGTGCTGGCCGTGGAACTGTCCAGTTTCCAACTGCACTGGGCCCATTCACTGGCCCCCCTGGCCTCCGTGGTGCTCAACCTGGCCCAGGATCACGTGGACTGGCACGAGGGGTACGAGAACTACGTGGCCGACAAGTCCAGAGTGTACGAGAACACCAAAACAGCGTGCGTGTACAACGCGGAACAAGAGGGCTCCGAGGCACTCGTGGAAGCGGCGGACGTCCAAGAAGGCTGCCGCGCCATTGGTTTCACGACCGGCTCCCCGGGGCTGTCCATGGTGGGAGTCGTGGAGGATCTGCTGGTGGACCGGGCCTTCGTGGCGGATCGCACCAACACCGCCGCCGAACTGGGCAACGTGGCCGATACCGGCGCGCTTCCCACCCGACACGTGGTGGCCAACGCCCTGGCCGCGGCCGCACTGGCCCGCGCCGCCGGGGTCGCCCCGGAAGCGGTCCGGGACGGTCTGCTCGCGTTCCAACCCGGGAACCACCGCATCCAACTGGTTGCCGAGTCCGACGGCGTTCGCTGGGTCAACGATTCCAAGGCCACCAACCCGCATGCCGCCCAGGCCTCCCTCTCCGCCTTCGACTCGGTGATCTGGATCGCGGGTGGCCTGTCCAAGGGCGTTAGTTACGACCAACTCGTCGAACGCCACGCCTCCCGGTTGCGCTCGGTGATTCTGATTGGAACCGACAACCAGTCCCTTCTGAGCGCCCTGAAACGTCATGCCCCCGCAGTCACGGCGGTGGCGATATCGGGCCCCGGTGCCGTTGATTCCGCCGTGGACCCGCAGGACGGCCACTCCGTCATGCGCGCGGCCGTGCAGCAAGCGCGCGCGCTCGCGGCACCGAATGACACCGTGCTCATGGCTCCCGCCGCAGCATCCATGGACCAGTTCCGGGATTACGCGGACCGCGGTGACGCCTTCATGAACAGTGTGCGCGAGGAATTGGGACTCTGATGGCGAAACTTCCTGGCCGGGGTTCAGACACCCCGCGTAACGCCGCCGTGGTCGAGCGCCCAGTGGCTACTCCTGCGCGCGGGACTCGCGACGCGCGGCCCGGCATGCGGGAGGACGACCCGGGTGTGGAGCGGGCCGGCAACGGGGGAGACCGTCCCCTGACCACCAAACTGCGTAACCTGTGGCACCAGCTGGTCGACGGTCCGCTGTACCACTCCTACTGGGCGCTGGCCGGGGCGGTGCTCATGCTCACCGCGATCGGCATGATGATGGTGCTCTCCGCGTCCGCCGTTGAAGCGATTGCCGAGAACAGCTCCGCCTATTTCCTGTTCCAGCGCCAGGCCATGTTCGGCGTAGCGGGTCTCATTGCCATGATCGGCCTGTCCTTCGTGCCGGCCTGGATCTACCGCAAGTTCTCCTGGGGCCTGTGGGGACTGGGCGTGGTCCTGCTGCTCTTGGTGTTCACACCCATCGGCCAGGAAGTCAACGGTAACCGCAACTGGCTGAATCTGGGCGGCATGACCCTGCAACCCTCCGAGGCAGCCAAGTTGGCCCTGTGCGTGTGGCTTGCAGCGCAGTTCGCCAAACAGGGCGACGAGATCCGGGACTGGAAAAAGGCCCTGTTGCCCTCCGCCTTCGGATTCCTGGTACCCACCGGCCTGGTGGCCGCCGGCGGGGACATGGGCACCGCGATCGTGTTCGTCCTGATTTACGCCGCTGCGTTGTTCTTCGCGGGGGCCCCTCTCAAAATCTTCGCCGGCGCGGCCGTGCTCGGTGCCGTGCTGGGTGTGGGAGCAATCATTACCGCCCCGCACCGAATTGATCGCATCACGGGCTGGTTGTTCGGCGAATGCGGCGCCACCGACGCGTGTTGGCAAGCCCAACAGGGCCTCAACGCGCTGGCCACCGGTGGCTGGTGGGGTGTGGGCCTGGGACAGTCCAGACTCAAGTACAACTATGTCCCCGAGGCGCACAACGACTACATTTTCTCGATCATCGGTGAAGAACTGGGGCTGCTCGGAACCGCCATCATTTTGTTGTTCTTCGCGATCATCGTGATCGCCATGGCGCGCATCATCCTGCGGACCCGCAGCATCTTCGTGAAGATCACCACCGCGTGTGTGGCCACGTGGCTCGTGGGCCAGGCGTTCGTGAACCTCGGCATGGTCACGGGGCTGCTTCCCGTCATCGGCATTCCGTTGCCGTTCATCAGCTACGGTGGTTCGGCATTGCTGATCAGCCTGATGGCGGTGGGCGTGGTGATGTCCTTCGCCCGGGTTCCCCGATCGGTCGAGGTGGGCATGAACGCCGCGATCCTGGACCGTCAGGAGGCGCACGAAGCCGCCGACGACCACAAGCCGCGACGCCGGGGACCGGATTGGTTGCGGCGGATGACGTCGCAGGAGGGAAAGGCACACCATGACCAGTGATCTGCTGAACAATGACCGCGGGGCCGTGCACGTGGTGCTCGCCGGTGGCGGAACAGCGGGGCACGTCAGCCCGCTGCTGGCCATCGCCCAGGCGATTCGAGAGGCAGCGCCGGCGGCATCGGTGTGCGCGGTGGGTACGGCGTCGGGAATGGAAACCCGACTGGTGCCGGCCGCGGGGGTTCCCCTGGAACTGATCGACCGCGTCCCCCTGCCGCGCCGTCCGTCCGCAGACCTGATGCGCCTACCCGGGCGGCTGAACCGCGCGGTCCAGCAGGCCGGACGCATACTCGACTCCCAACGCGCGGACGTCGTGGTGGGCGTGGGGGGCTACGTCTGCACACCCGTGTACCTGGCGGCCGCGCGGCGTCGTATTCCCGTGATCATTCACGAGGCGAACGCCCGGCCAGGCCTTGCCAACCGCGTGGGTGCCCGGTTCGCGTCCGTGGTGGCCACCGCCTTTCCCGCGACTCCGCTCAAGGGTGCGGTGGCCGTGGGCATGCCCATGCGTCAGGAAATCGTCGATCTCGACCGCGCCGCTCTACGGTCCCGAGCACGCGAAGAACTCGGACTCCACCCGCAGCTGCCCACCGTGGTGGTGACCGGGGGGTCCTCGGGCGCTCAATCCATGAACCGCACGGTCGCGAATATCGCGCGTGAGGTGGCAGACGGTGGCTACCAGTTGTTGCACGTCACCGGCCGGTCCAAGGAGGTCCGCACCCATGACGGACAGTTGCTGCGGGCACCGGGGTATGTCCAAACGCAGTACGTGGACGGAATGGAAAAGGTCTACGCCGCAGCGGACCTGCTCGTGGCCCGCGCCGGCGCCGCCACCGTGTGTGAAGTCGCGGCCGTGGGGCTACCGGCGATCTTCGTGCCGTTGCCCATCGGCAACGGGGAGCAAGCGCTCAATGCGCGGTCCTTGGTGGCCGCCGGGGGTGCGGAACTCGTGAAGGATTCCGAGTTCACCCCGCACTACTACCGTGAGACGGTGGCCGCCCTCGTCACCGACGCCCCCCGGCTGAGCACAATGGCCCAAGCGGCCGCTGCCCACGGAATTCGCGACGCGGCCCAAACCATGGCGCAGCTGGTACTGGAACACGCACCGCGGCGTTAAGGTAGTCACCGATCATTCACCATTCCCGTTCGGAGGAAACCACCGTGAACCCCCAGGTCCAGCTCGACCCACACGCCTTGGGGCGTGTCCACTTCATTGGCATGGGTGGAGCCGGTATGTCCGCCGTGGCCCGGCTGTTGCTGGCCCGCGGGGTACCCGTGAGCGGTTCGGACGCGAAGGACTCCCAGGGGCTGCGTGAACTGGAAGCACTCGGAGCCACGGTATTCGTGGGTCAGAGCGCCCAGAACGTGGCCGGTGCGGGGACCGTGGTGGTCTCCACCGCCATCAAACCCGCCAACCCGGAGCTGGCGGCCGCACGTGAGCAGGGTCTGCGCGTGGTCCACCGGTCGCAGGCACTGGCGTCCGCGATGCACGGCAGACGTGTCGTGGCCGTTGCCGGAACGCACGGGAAAACCACCACGAGTTCCATGGCCACGGTGGCCTTCCGTGCGGCGGGTCTCGAACCGTCCTGGGCCATCGGCGCGTTCGTCGCCGACCTGGGCGCCAACGCGGGATTCGCCGACGGCGCGTGGTTCGTGGCCGAGGCGGACGAGTCCGACGGCTCGTTCCTCGCCTACCTCCCCGAGATCGCCGTGGTCACCAACGTGGAACCGGATCACCTGGATCACTACGGTTCAGCCGCAGAATTCTTCGCTTCCTTCGACCGTTTCGCAGAGACCATCCGGCCGGGCGGCACCCTGGTGGTGTGCCTGGACGACGAGGGCTCGCGTAACCTGGCCGAGCGGCGCCGTCGGACCGGCGAGGCCGTGTTGAGCTACGGGACGGACCCGGCCGCGGATGTGCACATCTCCAATGTGCAGGCGCGGGGCGTGGGCTCGCATTGCACCCTGACGTTCGCGCTGGCCGGGGAGGACACCCGTTCCCTCGATCTGGACCTGCTGGTGCCCGGAGCCCACAACATTGCCGACGCCGCGGCAGCCTTCACGGCGGGCTTGGCCGCGGGTGCCCAGCCGGAAGCCCTCGTCGAGGGTCTCGGCCGTTTCCACGGCTCGGCCCGCCGCTTCGACCTGAAAGGTACTGCCCGCGGGGTCCGCGTGTTCGACGACTACGCCCATCACCCGACCGAGGTCCAGGCCGCCTTGACGGCGGCCCGCGAAGTGGCCGGGAAGCACAAGGTGCACGCTATCTTTCAACCACACCTGTATTCGCGCACTCGTGAATTCGCTGCCGAGTTCGCGGCGGCGTTGGAACTCGCTGACCGCGCGTACGTCCTGGATGTCTTCGGGGCGCGTGAGGCACCCATTCCGGGTGTGACCGGGCGCAGTATTGCGGAACTGGCCGCATCCGGTCGTGTGGCGTCCACGCCGGAGGCAGAAGAGGCCATCGGTGCTGTCCTGCAATCGGCGGGGGCGGGTGACCTGATCCTGACGATCGGGGCCGGTGACGTAACGGCACTGGGTCCCAAGATCGTGAACGGATTGGCGCTGAACTGATGACCAGGCCCACTCCACCCCACCAACCGCGTCTGGGCCGGGAACCGGATTCCGAGGAGTATTCGGATTCACGAGCGGGCGAGGATGCCGCATTCGACGGCTCGCCCCACCACGATCCGGGCGAGTCCTCCGACCAGGAACCAGTGCGGGTGCGCGTCAACGACGAGTCCAAGGTGTCCCGCGTGGACACCGGGCAGTTGGAGGAGACCCCGGTTCCGGGGAGCCGATTCTCGTCATGGCGCCAGCGCCGCAGGTCGCCCAAGGCGCAACCGGCGGCGACCGAGGTGGAGGCCACCGATGATGACCCGGACACCGTGGTGACATTTCCGCGCAGTTCCCATCGCCGAATCCGCCGCAACCGGTGGCTCGCCCTGCTCGGTGCATTGCTGGCGATGGCGCTGTTCGTGGGTCTCGTCTTTTTCTCACCGTTGTTCGCCACTCGCGCCATCGACGTGGAAGGCGCGCGCCTGACCGACCCCCAGAACGTCGAGGACGCCCTGCAACGGTTCGAGGGTGTTCCGCTGACCAGGATCTCCAAGGAAGAGGTCCGCGAGGCCGTGGGTAACGTACCCCAGGTGAAGTCGGTGAATGTGATCCTGAAACCTCCCCACACCATCACGGTGGAGCTGCACGAACGCGTGGGGGTGGCCACCGTGCAGGAGGGACAGGAGCTGATCCTCGTCGATTCCCAGGGTAAGCAGTTGTCGACCTACGGGCAGCAGGACCGGCCAGACGTCCCCATGATCGAGGGTGGCAGGGACGTGCTGAGCACCGACAAATTTTCCGCGATCTCCAACGTGCTCGCCTCGCTGCCCGCCAGCGTTCTAAGCCAGCTCGACACGGCCGCCGCTCCGTCGGAATCAGCGGTCGAACTGACCTTCGCGGACGGCCGGAAGGCCATCTGGGGGGATTCTTCGAACAGTGAGCTGAAGGCGCAGGTGCTCGCGGCGCTCGTGAACGATGCGGACACGGCAGACGGTAGTGAATACGACGTCTCGGCGCCTTTGCACCCGACCGTCAAGTGAGCTCGGCCCGGCCGGATATCTCAGTCTCAGGCTTAGCTTGAATGTGCCGAATCCCCTTGTGATTAGTGGAAACGATGACTTGTCAGGAAACACTTGCGATCGTGATAGGGAGATCCTCCGGGTGATTGGTACTCTTAGGGCGACATGAAATTCGATATTCTCCCGTGTGTATGAATCGCTCAAGTTTCAAGTAAAACTTGATTGTATTGGATTCACACGTCGGAAGTCGGCAAGCCCCACGTGAGTTAGGTGCATATGGACTCCTCAACCCCCCAGAACTACTTGGCCGTCATCAAGGTGGTCGGCATCGGCGGCGGCGGTGTCAACGCTGTCAACCGCATGATCGAGGAAGGTCTGCGCGGCGTTGAGTTCATCGCCATCAACACCGATGCTCAGGCGTTGTTGATGTCGGACGCCGACGTCAAGCTCGATGTGGGTCGCGAATTGACCCGCGGCCTCGGCGCGGGCGCCAACCCCGATGTCGGACGCCAGGCGGCCGAGGATCACGAAGAGGAAATCCAGGAAGTACTCAAGGGTGCCGACATGGTTTTCGTGACCGCTGGTGAGGGCGGTGGCACCGGTACCGGTGGCGCACCCGTGGTGGCTCGGATCGCCCGGTCGCTGGGTGCTTTGACCATCGGAGTGGTCACCCGTCCGTTCACTTTCGAGGGTCGGCGCCGTTCCAACCAGGCCGAGAACGGCATTGAAACCCTGCGCGACGAAGTGGACACGCTCATTGTGATCCCCAACGATCGCCTGCTGTCCATCTCGGATCGCAACGTGTCCATGCTGGACGCCTTCAAGTCCGCCGATCAGGTCCTGCTGTCCGGTGTCTCCGGCATTACCGACCTGATCACCACCCCGGGCCTGATCAACCTTGACTTCGCGGACGTGAAGTCGGTTATGCAGGGGGCGGGATCCGCCCTCATGGGAATCGGGTCCGCGCAGGGCGAGGACCGCGCGGTCAAGGCCGCCGAGCTCGCCATCGCATCGCCGCTGCTGGAAGCGTCCATCGACGGCGCGCACGGTGTGTTGCTGTCCATCCAGGGCGGTTCCGATCTCGGTTTGTTCGAGATCAACGAGGCCGCGCGTCTGGTGCAGGAAGTGGCTCACCCCGAGGCCAACATCATTTTCGGTGCCGTGATCGACGACGCCCTGGGTGACCAGGCACGCGTGACCGTCATTGCCGCTGGTTTCGACTCCGTGTCCCAGGAAACCAACGCCAACAACTCATCCCCCGCGGATCGCCAGGCGGCCAATACTCGTGCGGCCTTCGGCGGCAATGCCTCACGGCCTTCGGGCGTGGGTCGTTCCCCGCAGCGCGGCGGCTCCTCCTACGGCACCAACACCTCGCAGTCCTTCGGTGCTCGGCAGTCCCAGGAAGATGACATCCCGGATGACGCCGGTTTCGACGTGGATCTGCCCGCCGAGGGTGATTCCGGCAATTCCTCGTCCAGCTCGTCGCGGAAGGACTCCCTGGACTTCCCGGATTTCCTGAAGTGAGGTGAGCGGGTGCTACCTGACGGGTAGACATCCGAACGACTGAATCACGGGGTGGGTGCCGCCAAGCGGTACCCACCCCGCAGTTTTGCAAGGAGGAGGTGATGTCTCGTGTGGTTCACCGATCGACTTGTCGGCGCGGCCGTGGCGTTCACTGACGCGACAGAGGGAAACCTGGCGGCGCACACCGGGGAGGACCCCGCGGACGTGGCAGCGCACAGGAGAGCCCTAGAGGTCGAACTGGGTCTGGCAGACGGTTCTCTGCGATACATGCACCAGGTCCACGGAACCGACGTGGTAACCGTCGCATCCGACGGCTGCGCGTCGAGGGCCACTGCGCGCGAAGATCCCGTGGCGGACGCCGCTATCAGTGAGGACGGGACACCGCTTGCGGTATTGACCGCGGACTGTCTTCCGGTGGTCTTCGTGGCCGAGCGGCCCGGAGCCGACATTGCGCTGCTCGCGGTCGCCCACGCCGGCAGGCGCGGACTACTCGACGGCGTGCTGCAGAACACCGTGGGAGCACTGCGCGAGCGTGGTGCTGCCACACTCACCGCCTGGATCGGCCCGGCCATTTGCGGCGGGTGCTACGAAGTGCCGGAGGACATGCGGGCGGAGTCCGGGCGCGTGCTACCCGGTGTCGATACCGAGACCTCCTGGCACAGCCCGGGGCTCGACCTGCCGGGCGCCGCACGCCGCCTCCTCGAAGAGCTCCGCGTGCGGGTTGCCGATACCGGCTCCACCCGCTCGGACTGGTGCACGCTGGAGAACACCGAGCTGTACTCTTATCGACGCGATAAGACCACTTCGCGCCACGCGGGAGTCGTGTGGGTGCCCTCGGCATTCGAGCCCGCGGGAAAGGAAACACCATGACCTCCGCCGACGATCAGCAGCCGGGTCAGGACAACGTGGCCCGCACCGCCGAACTGGCACAGCGGCTGTCTTCCGTACGGCAACGAATCCTTGCCGCATCCGAGCAGCGTTCCGAGGATCGCGCACACGGCGGTGAGTTGCCGTCACTGATTGTCGTGACCAAGTTCTTCCCCGCCCAGGACGTGGTGCGCCTGCGCGACCTGGGGGTGCGCGCCGTCGGCGAGAACAAGGACCAGGAGGCGCTGCCCAAGGCGCGGGAGGTCGCCGAGTCCTTGGCCGGGCGGCAGCCCGGCACGAGCGAACCCGTGTGGCATTTCATCGGGCAGTTGCAGTCCAACAAAGCAAAGCGAGTAGTGCGCTACGCGTCCTGGGTGCATTCCGTGGACCGTGAGTCGCTGGTCGGAGCCCTGGGCAAGGCCGTGGCCAATCATCGTGCTGCGGTAGCCGACGGTGATGTCACCGCCGGGCCCTGCGCCACGGCCGATCTCAAATGCTGTATCCAGGTCAACCTGGACCTGTCAGCCGAGGCGGGCACGCAGCGCGGGGGAGCGCACCCGTCACAGGTGGCCGAACTGGCTCGGCAGATCCACCAGACCGACGGGCTCGAACTGGCCGGTGTGATGGCCGTGGCCCCACAGGATGGCGAACCGCGAGATGCGTTCGAGCGGCTCTGGAGCATTTCACAGCATTTACAGGGACAGTACCCCGGGGCCGGCGCCATCTCTGCGGGCATGAGCGGGGACCTTGAGGCGGCCGTGGCGGCCGGAGCCACTCACGTGCGCATCGGATCGGATGTCCTCGGGCCGCGCCCAACGGTGCGGTAGCGTAAAGAGAGATAAATTTGCGGGTGAGTGTTGCACGCACCCGTCCAGTGATTGAGGAGAGACTATGGCCGGAGCGCTGCGTCGTACCATGATCTACCTCGGCCTTGCCGAGACCGACGACGACTACACCTCCGACGCGACCGGACGTCCCCGGGAAGTCACACAGGCGCCGGCAAGCGGTTCCACCGCTGCGGCCGGTGAGACAGCGAACGGCGCCGCGGCGCGGCGTTCCGCGGAATACCGAGCTCCCGTGACACCCATTCGAAGGGCCCCCAGTTCCCGAGAGGACGACAGCGAATTGCGCACCATTACCACCGTGCACCCCCGCTCCTACAATGACGCCAAGTCGATTGGTGAAGCGTTCCGTGACGGTACCCCCGTGATCATGAACGTGTCGGACATGGGAGAGGCAGAGGCCAAGCGTCTCGTGGATTTCGCGGCCGGGCTGGTGTTCGCGCTCCACGGTTCCATCGAACGCGTCACCGCCAAGGTGTTCTTGCTCACGCCGTCCTACGTGGAGGTCCGCGATCAGGGCCACACCAGTGACATCGATGAAGAGACCAATTCCTACGGTCAGGCCGAGGGCTCATCATGAGCCTGATCCTGTCCGTTCTGTACTTGTTGGTCCATCTCGTCTATGTGGCGCTGCTGGGCCGGCTGGTGCTGGACTGGGTGCAGATGTTCGCGCGGAGCTGGCGACCACAGGGAATCGTGCTGGTAGCGGCGTCGGCCATCTACTCCGTGACGGATCCCCCCATGAATCTCCTGCGACGGGTGGTCCCGCCGTTGCGGCTCGGCGGCGTGGCCCTGGACCTGGGTTTCCTGATCCTGGTCTTCGCGATCAGCATCATCCAGTCGATCCTGTGGGGAATGTTGCTGCGGGCATAAGCGTCCGTGACACCCCCGCCCACCGCGCGCCACTGACGCCGTGGCTGTATCTTTGACATAAAATATCTCGACCGAGGCCTGGCATTCGCGGCTTGATCAGAAGTAGGAGTAAAACACTCACATGACTTTGACACCAGAAGACGTCATCAATAAGCGGTTCCAGCCCACCAAGTTCCGTGAGGGATACGACCAGGACGAGGTCGATGATTTCCTGGACGAGATCGTGGCGGAATTGCGCCGTTTGAACGAGGAGAACGAAGACCTGCGCAAGCAGGTCGAGATCGGCGGTGGCCAGGTGGCCGCCGAGCCGCGGGACGATTCTGCGGCATCGGCGCCGGTCGCGCCGGAGAAGCCGGTGGACGTGTCCGAGACCACGGAGGTCAGTGAAACGGCCGCCCCGGTCCCGGCCGCAGCTCCGACCGAGCCGGCCGTCGCGGAGGCGACCCAGCCCGGCACCGAGTCGGCCGAGTCCGCGGCGGGTGTGCTCGCCATGGCCCAGAAACTCCACGATGAGTACGTGGCACAGGGCCGTTCCGAGCGCGAACGCCTGATCTCCGAGGGCCGCACCCAGGCCGACAAGCTCGTGTCGGACGGCAAACGCACCAAGGAAGAGACCCTTTCCTCCTTGGAGAAGGAAAAGTCCCGCCTGGAAGCGTCCGTCAACGACCTGCGCACCTTCGAGCGCGATTACCGCAGCAACCTCAAGGACTTCATCAACGGACAGCTGCGTGACATCGATTCAACCGGCTCCCTGGCGCCCAGTAACGCGCCGGCCGGTAACGCATCGAACCGCACCGCAGCCAAGTAACACTCGGTGTCGCATCAAGCTCGCGAGGCAGCGGCGGCTCCCACTCCTTCGGGGCGGGGCCGCCGCTGCCTCATTCTGTCCCTGGTGGTTGCCGCGCTCATTTACGCCGCTGATCAACTCACCAAACTGTGGGTCGTCGCGGAACTACCCGTGGGCCAACAGTTTCCCGTGATCCCGGGGCTGTTGTGGTGGCAGCACATCCGCAACAGCGGCGCCGCGTTCTCCCTGGGCTCGGACTTCACCTGGGTCTTCACGGTCGTCATGGCCGCCGTGGTCGTGTTCATTGCCGCCACGCTGCGCAAGGTCCGGCATCCGGTCTGGGCCGTGGGGTTGGGACTGGTGCTCGGCGGCGCCTGCGGTAACCTCACGGACCGACTGCTGCGTGAGCCCGGCTTGGGGCAGGGCCACGTGGTCGATTTCATCGCGGTACCGAACTTCGCGATTTTCAACCTGGCGGACTGCGGGGTCGTGGTCGGAATTGCCGTGATCATGGTCCTGATCCTCGGTGACCGAGACATGACACGACCCGCCAATCCCCGCCCGGCAGGCACCGCTGACCAGGACTCCAGCGAATCGCAGACCGGAAGGCCGGCTCCCGACCATGACTGACTCCCGCACCCGCCCCACCGGCTCGGACCCCGAGTACGTTCCGGAGCGCTTCACCGTGTCCGACGAACTCGACGGCGCGCGCGCCGACGCCGCTGTGGCCGCCTGGACCGGTTTGTCCCGTTCCGCGGCGGCCCAGTTGTGCGCCGAGGACCGCGTGCTGTTCAAGGGCAGGCCCGTTGCCAAGTCCCACCGGGTGGAGACGTCCGAGACGTACGCGGTGGAAGTCCCCGTGCCGGAGGATCCGACTCGGATCGCCCCGCAGCACGTGGCCGACCTGCAATTGGTGCACGTGACTCCGGGGTACGTGGTGGTCGACAAGCCGGCGGGAGTCGCGGCCCACCCGTCGCCCGGGTGGAAGGGACCCACCGTGGTCGGGGCGCTGGCCGGGGCCGGTGTGTCCATTTCGACCTCGGGTGCCCCCGAGCGGCAGGGCATCGTGCACCGCCTGGACGTGGGCACATCGGGACTCATGGTGGTGGCCCGCAACGAGCATGCTTATACGGTGCTCAAACGCGCCTTCAAGGAGCGCACGGTCACCAAGGTGTACCACACGGTGGTGCAGGGGATTCCGGATCCGCTCAAGGGCACGATCGACGCGCCCATTGGTCGTCACCCCGGACACGAGTGGCGCTTCGCCGTGCTCGAGGACGGCCGTGATTCAATCACCCACTACGAGGTGCTGGAGGCCTTCGGTCGGGCCTCCCTCGTGGAGGTGCACCTGGAAACCGGGCGCACCCACCAGATTCGGGTACATTTCTCGGCGCTCAAGCACGCGTGCGCCGGGGACCTGACCTACGGGGCGGACCCGGCATTGTCCGCGGGCCTCGGCCTGACCCGGCAGTGGTTGCACGCCAAGAAGCTCGGCTTCGCCCACCCCGAGACGAGCAAGTACGTCGAGTACGAAAGCGCCTACCCGGCGGATCTCGCCTTCGCGGTGGAAACCTTGCGAGAAGGCGGCCCGCAACTGTGAACGTGCCCCAAGCGTCGGCAACCTCGGGAACGAGCGGCGTGGGGCACGTGGCGGATGTGGTCGGTGGGTGGGCCCGGATGAGGCGTAGCTCGCGCTCGCCGGAACGTGAGGTTGTCGCAGTCCCGTCCTAGACTGGTTCGGTGACCACGGCGACCGGAAAAAAAGGCTTTACCCACCTCCACGTACACACCGAGTACTCGATGCTCGACGGTGCTGCGCGCTTGGACGATTTGTTCGAGGAGTGCCACCGGCAGGGCATGGATTCCCTGGCCACCACGGACCACGGGTTCGTGTTCGGCGCCTACGATTTCTGGAACCGCGCGCGCACTGCGGGGATCAAGCCCATTATCGGCGTGGAGGCGTATCTGACCCCGGGCACCGCTCGGCAGGACCGCACCCGCGTGAGGTTCGCGGACGGGGGCCGTGACGACGTGTCCGGTGGTGGCGCGTACACGCACATGACGATGCTCGCCGAGACGAGCGAGGGCATGCAGAACCTTTTCCGCGCCTCGACCAAGGCCTCCTTAGAGGGTCAGCTCTACAAGCCGCGTATGGACCGGGAACTGCTGAATCAGTACGGTAAGGGGCTGATCGCCACCACGGGGTGCCCCTCGGGCGAGGTGCAGACCCGGTTGCGACTGGGCCAGTACGATCAGGCCGTCCAGGCCGCCGCGGAGTACCGCGACATTTTCGGCGCCGAGAACTTCTACTGCGAGCTCATGGACCACGGTCTGGGTATCGAGAAGCGGGTGACTCAGGATCTTCTGAAGCTGGCGAAGCAGCTGAATTTGCCCCTCGTGGCCACCAATGATCTGCATTACACGCACGCGGAGGACGCCAAGTCCCACGCGGCTCTGCTGTGTGTGCAATCCGGCTCCACGCTGCAGGATCCCAAGCGTTTCAAGTTCGACGCGGATGAGTTCTACCTCAAATCTCCCGAACAAATGCGTGAACTCTTCCGCGATTTCCCGGATGCCTGTGACAACACGTTGGAGATTGCCGAACGATGCAACGTGGAGTTCGACACCTCCGCCAACTACATGCCCCGCTTCCCCGTTCCCGAGGGCGAGAACGAGGAATCCTGGTTCGTCAAGGAGGTCGAGAAAGGGCTGCATTACCGGTTCCCGGGCGGCATCCCGGATGACGTGCGGACACAGGCGGAGTACGAGAAGGGCATCATCATCCAGATGGGCTTCCCCGGGTACTTCCTGGTGGTGGCCGACTTCATCAACTGGGCCAAGGACAACGGCATTCGCGTGGGTCCCGGGCGTGGCTCCGGTGCCGGTTCCATGGTTGCGTACGCCATGCGCATCACCGAGCTCAACCCCCTCCAGCACGGGCTGATCTTCGAACGCTTCCTCAACCCGGACCGCGTGTCCATGCCCGACTTCGACGTCGACTTCGATGATCGGCGCCGTTCCGAGGTCATCCACTACGTGACCGAGAAGTACGGCGACGAGCGCGTGGCCATGATCGTCACGTACGGCACCATCAAGGCGAAGCAGGCGCTCAAGGACTCCTCCCGGGTGCTCGGCTACCCGTTCTCCATGGGTGAGAAGCTCACCAAGGCCATGCCGCCGGACGTCATGGGCAAGGGCATTTCGCTCAAGGACGTCTACGACCAGGACGCCAAACGCTACGACGAAGCCGGTGAGCTGCGCGACACCCTGGCCGATGATCCGGAAGCCATGAAGGTCTTCGAAACCGCTCAGGGTCTGGAAGGGCTCAAACGCCAGTGGGGTGTGCACGCGGCCGGTGTGATCATGTCCTCGGACCCGCTCATCGACATCATTCCGATGATGCGCCGCGAGCAGGACGGCCAGGTGATCACGCAGTTCGACTACCCCACGTGTGAGGGCCTGGGCCTGATCAAGATGGACTTCCTGGGGCTGCGGAACCTCACAATCATTTCGGACGCGCTGGAGAACATCACCCTCAACCGTGACGGTTTCGTGCTTGACCTGGAGCACCTGGGCGTGGACGACAAGGAGTCCTACGATCTGCTGGCCCGTGGCGAGACCCTGGGGGTGTTCCAGCTGGACGGTGGCCCCATGCGGCAGCTGCTCAAGCTCATGCGCCCGGACAACTTCGAGGACATTTCCGCAACCATTGCGCTGTACCGTCCGGGACCCATGGGCGCCAACTCGCACACCAATTACGCGCTGCGTAAGAACGGCGCGCAGGAGATCACGCCCATCCACCCGGAACTGGCGGAACCGCTCGCCGAGATTCTGGACACCACCTACGGCCTGATCGTGTATCAGGAGCAGGTGATGGCGATTGCGCAGAAGGTGGCCGGTTACTCGCTGGGTCAAGCCGACATTCTGCGCCGGGCCATGGGTAAGAAGAAGAAGTCCGAGCTGGACAAGCAGTACAAGGGCTTCCACCAGGGCATGATCGACCGCGGGTATTCAGAGGCGGCCATCAAGTCTTTGTGGGACATCCTGCTGCCCTTCTCCGACTACGCGTTCAACAAGGCGCACTCCGCCGCCTACGGACTGGTGTCCTACTGGACCGCGTACCTCAAGGCGCACTACCCGGCCGAGTACATGGCCGCGTTGCTCACCTCCGTGGGCGACGACAAGGACAAGCTGGCCCTCTACCTCACCGAGTGCCGTCACATGGGCATCACGGTGCTCCCGCCGGACGTCAACGAGTCCGCGCTGAACTTCACTCCCGTCGGATCGGACATCCGGTTCGGCATGGGAGCCGTGCGCAACGTAGGCGCCAACGTGGTGCAGGCCATGGTCAACGCCCGCCATGAGAAGGAACGCTTCACGTCGTTCAACGACTTCCTGGCCAAGGTTCCCGCCGTGGTCTGCAATAAGCGAACGATCGAGTCCATGATCAAGGCCGGCGCGTTCGACCAGCTCGGTCATACCCGGCGCGGGCTGGTCATGTGTCATGAGCAGGCCGTGGAAGATGTGGTCGCCCAGAAGAAGAAAGAGGACAACGGGGAGTTCACGTTCGATCTCTTCGCCATGGGCGGTTCCGACGATCCCGAGGGGGACACGTTCTCGATCGAGGTACCGGACGTTCCCGAGTGGGAACGCAAGGACATGCTGGCGTTCGAGCGCGAAATGCTCGGCCTCTACGTATCCGATCATCCGTTGCGCGGTCTCGACGACGCCCTGGGCCAGTACACGGACACGGCCATCCAGCCGCTGCTGTCCGATGACAACAACCGGCCTGACGGCGCCATTGTCACCGTGGGCGGCATGATCACGTCACTGTCGCGGCGCATCGCCAAGACCTCCGGCAATGCGTATGCGCGGGTTGAGCTCGAGGACCGTTCGGGTTCCATTGAGATCATGTTCTTCGGTAAGGCGTACGCGCCCATTGCCGGGGTGCTCGCGGAGGACCTGATCTGCGTGATCAAGGGACGCATGCAGCGCCGTGACGATGGTTCCATTTCGATCTCCGCCCAGGAACTCACGGTTCCGGAGCTCAGCATGGACGGTACCTCCGGTCCCGTGTGTGTGGCCCTGCCCGAGCACCGCGCCACGGAGGCCACCATCCGCCAGATCGGCGAGGTGCTGCGCAACCACCGCGGTGAGTCCGAGGTCCGCATCCACTTGGACACCCACCGCTCACTCCAGGTGCTGCGGCTAGGACCCGAGCACCGGGTCAATCCCACACCGGCGTTGTTCGGTGACCTCAAGGTGCTGCTGGGACCGGCCTGCCTGGAAGCGTGATCGGGTTTGCTGATCGCGACCGACCGTCCGGGTTCCTGGGTGCCGGGCCATCCACGGTGCGCTAGTAGAATGGCAGGGTGACTGAACAAACCTTCGATTCGGCAAGCGCAACCACTCCCTCCGGCTTCCTGCGGGTCATCGACCTGCGCGGACAGCACCTGAGCTGGAACGAGCTGCGTCATGCGGTACCGAGGCAGACGGCGTCGTCCGTGGCCGAGGCGGAAGCCAGTGTGCGGTCAATCATTGAGAACGTTCGGTCCAACGGCGCGGCGGCCGTTCGCGAGTACGCCCAGAAGTTCGACCGCGTGGCGCAGGGCCGGATCAAGGTGGACCCGGCAGAGATCCGCAAGGCCGTGGACGAGCTGGACCCTGCGGTGCGCAAGGGTCTGGAAACGGCCATCGAGCGCACTCGGCGATTTGCCAAGGCCCAGCGCCCGGCGGACGTCGAGGTGGAGATCGCCCCGGGCGCCGTGCTGAATCACCGCTGGACCCCGGTCAAGCGCGCGGGCCTGTATATTCCTGGCGGGCTGGCCGTGTACCCATCGTCGGTGATCATGAACGTCGTGCCCGCTCAGGCGGCGGGCGTGGAGTCCGTGGTGTTGTGCACCCCGCCGCAAAAGGACTTCGGTGGGCTTCCCCATCCCGTGATCCTGGCCGCTGCCGGTTTGCTCGAGGTGGACGAGGTCTGGGCCATTGGCGGCGCGCAATCGTTGGCGGCGTTGGCGTACGGGCTGACCGACGGTCAGGACGTCCTGGAGCCGGTGAATACCGTGACCGGTCCCGGCAACATCTTCGTGGCGATGGCCAAACGTCAGTTGCGCTCCATGGTGGGTGTGGATGCCGAGGCCGGCACCACCGAGATCGCCATCATTGCCGACGCCACCGCGGACCCGCGTTTCGTCGCGGCCGACCTGATTTCCCAGGCCGAACACGATCCGGATGCGGGTTCGGTGTTGATCACCGATTCGGCCTCGTTGGCCCGTGCGGTCGAGACCGAGCTCGCCACTCAGGTGGCGGACGCCAAGCACCACGAACGCATTGGGATGGCCCTGCGCGGGCCCCAGTCCGGTGTGGTGCTGACGGACAACCTGGACCACTGCATCGAGGTGGCCGACGCGTACGCCGCGGAGCACCTCGAGATCCACACGGAGAGCGCCCGTGAGGTGGCCGCTCGTGTGCGCAACGCCGGGGCGATCTTCATTGGCCCCTACAGTCCCGTGCCGCTGGGCGATTACGCGGCCGGCTCCAATCACGTGCTGCCCACGGGCGGCACCGCGGTTTTCAATTCGGGTCTGCAGGCGGCGTCGTTCATGAAAGCCGTGCAGGTCATCGAGTACAACCAGGACGCGTTGGCGGAGCTCGAGGACGACATCGTGGCGTTGGCCACGAGCGAGGACCTGCCGGCGCACGGGCGCGCCGTGACCATCCGCTCCGAAACATCCGGCCGGAAGGGCTGATCCGTGCACTGCCCGTTCTGTCGACACAATGACTCCAAGGTGGTGGATTCCCGCACCACCGACGACGGCACGGCGATCCGCCGACGCCGCCAATGCACGGAGTGCGGGCGCCGCTTCTCCACGCTGGAAACCACGTCGATCTCGGTGATCAAGCGCTCGGGTGTCACCGAGCCGTTCAACCGCCAAAACATTGTCAACGGCGTGCGCAAGGCGTGCCAGGGCCGTCCCGTGAGCGAGGACGACCTGGCGATGCTCGCCCAAGAGGTCGAAGAGTCGGTGCGCGCCTCGGGCTCCGCCGAGATCGACGCGCACGATGTGGGCCTTGCGATTCTCACCCCGCTGCGGCGACTGGATGTTGTGGCCTACCTCCGGTTCGCGTCCGTGTATCAGGCGTTCGAAGGCCTCGAAGACTTCGAACGCGCCATTGACGTGCTGCGGGATCAGCAGGCGGAGTTGGCCGGTCAGCAGACTCTGGTCCCGGATACTTCTCGGCGCAACACCGCTCCCGCCGCACGACGCCGCACGGTCCGGAAACCCGCGCAGGTCACCGGGGCGGCGGCGTCCGAGAACGAGGCGGGGGAGAATGAGCCCAAGCCGCGGCGCAAACGCGCGGCGAGGAAGCAGCAGGAAACGGCCACGCAGCCGCGGTTGCTGTAGCCGGCGTGCATCGTCACATACTCTGGGCAGCAGAAGTCACCCGCGCGAAAGGGAACCAGTGTGGCCAAGGACCCGGAACATCTTCCGCCGTACAAGAAGTGGGACTGGCTCTGGCGTTCGACCTTCGAGCTGGAGTATCGGGGCGCACTTCTGGTAGCAGATGTGGACTTCTTCGACTTCTCCGAGCGGATTCGGCTGTATCGGGACGGTGATTTCCTGGCCGCAGGCACGTCTCCGGCCAAACTCCCCGTGGACAGCCACGCCACGGTGGAAGCCGCGTTGTCGCTCTACGGAATGCAGTACGTCCGGCTCGTCCACGCCAGCGCTGGAACCTCGGAGTCGTTTCGTCCGAGCCCGGGCACGGGTGAGGACCGGCGCGCGCGGTTTGCAGCCGATTACCCCGGGCCGGACAGGATCATTTCCCTGTGCTCGTGGATCGTCCTGACGTTGGCGCTGCTCACACAGGTTCCGGAAATCTTGAATGTCCTGGGCAGGATCTTTGACATCTCTGTGCCAACCTTTCAACTGCCCACCTGGTTGAACACCACGCTGCAGATCGGTGGCATCCTTGCTGGACTGGATCGAGCGCTGCGCATGAAGTTCAATCGCTGGATCGACGACACACACTTGTAGGCGGGCGTCCCCGGTCCGGGACATCAGCGAACGGGATCCGCTGCCGCGCCGTCGGTTGCGGGGTCCTCGAACGGTGCGCCGCCCAGGGCCTGCTCCTGCCAGTGGGTCACCACCCAGCGGTCGCCGGCGCTCTCGATCACCACGGCACCGGTATTGGAAAGCGCATTGTGCGCCACGAAATCCACGTCCACGTTGTCGCACCGGGCCGCGGTCCAGGCGCGAATGATGGCGCCGTGCGACACAAGAATGGCGACCTCACCGGCCGCTGCGTGGTCGGAGGCTTCCGAGACAACCGCGTCAAAGCGCCGAATCACGTCGTGACCATTTTCTTCCGAGCCCGGGACTCGAACGTTCCAGTTACCAGCGGACCACCCCACGGCGGTGCGGACATAGGTTTGAATCGATTCGTCGTCGTTGGCCATTTCCAACTCACCCGCGGAGATCTCTCGGAGACCCGCACGCACGGCTGGCTCCAGCCCGAAGTGTCGGGCCAGGGGAGCGGCGGTTTGCTGAGTCCTCACGAGATCAGACACGAATATCTTCCGGACGGATTCACGCCCCAGGGTGTCCACGAGCGCTGCGGCCTGTTCCCGCCCGAGATCCGTGAGGTCGGCTCCGGGAACCGCGGTATCCAAATGGTGACCCACATTGGAACTGGTCTGGCCGTGTCGAACGAGAATGAGCCGCATGAGAATCTCACGCCTTTCCGCAGGGAAGTAGCTACCACAGGGTGCCTCGGCTCACGCTAGTGCACTCGTGAGCACAGGGAACAATCGGGTGCCCGCGGTCGGCAAGGGGCCGCAGGTACCGGGGATGGCTAGACGGGCAGGCCCAGGCGGCGTCGTCGTTGCCTGTTGATCAAAGCCGTCGCGGTACCCAGCAGCACCAGGACGGACACCACCCATACCGACTTGATCCCGATGGTGACGTAGCACAGACCTCCGAGGAGGGCCCCGATGACCAGCGAGAGCCACAGGATGAAGTACCGCAACCATGCGCGGTGACTGCCCCCGAAGAACGCGCCCACGAACCGCTGGGACATCTTGACCAGGGTGCCGGTCATGTACGTGAGCGAAATGGACACCTCACCGTCCCGTTCGAAAATGCTGTTCATGGCGCCCACGGTGAACGACAAACTGAGCACGGCGAGCAGACCATGTCCCAGGGCCACCCAGACCGAGGCTACGGAGACGGTGAAACACACGAACAGGAGGACGGCTTCCCTGGGTCGGGTGGGCGGAAGGCGACGATGGGCCACACGACTGATGAGGGAGCCGATCATCACACCCGTGAGGAACAAGGCCATGACCCCGGCGGCTCGCCACGCAACATCCCAGTTGCCCCCTACGACCGCGGCGGTCATTCGGGTGGTGTTGCCCGACATGAAGGACAGGAAGAACCCGCCCAGATAGAGGAACCCCAGAGCATCAATGAACCCCGTGATCGAGGAGAGATACCACGCCAGCGCTCGCTCTCCGAGGCGATACCCTTCCATGGCCGTCCGTCCCTCCCATGGTCGACGAGAGGAGCTCTTGTGAGGCCAGCTTCCCGTGAAAAAAGCGGCCTCCCTCGAGGGGAGACCGCGGTGAGACCGTGCCGACAGGTCTCTGGTGGCCATGTCCACCATGTGGTGGGCCCTACCGGGATCGAACCGATGACATCTACGGTGTAAACGTAGCGCTCTACCAGCTGAGCTAAAGGCCCCTTTACAATCGGGTGGGCATAACTGGGCCAGCTGCCAGCACCCGATTGGGCTACAGCTTACCTGCACCTAGGTAGTTCCTGGCAATTGCGACCGATCGTTCGGTGTGTGTAGTTGATCACGTATATATCCGCCTCTCGTGTGCTGCTTCACGGCGTTGTGAGCTATTCGACAGTGCAGAGATTGGCATCTGATGGCAAGCATGGGTTAACGTGGAAAATACGAACGCACGCGACAGTGCTTTCGAACCAGGGGACGCTGGTGCGCTAGATCGCTTTCGGGCGTGACAGATACGGCGGTTCGATTCCGTCGGTCTCCACCATTGAAGCTCCGGCCAAGCTGGTCCGGGGCTTTTCTCATGCCCAACTGTGAGCGTGGGAACAAAGGGCAATTCCCGTTCAGGCACCGCCTCGGTGCGTAGGCTGGTGCCATGGCTGCAGAAAAGAAAGCTCAAATTGGTGTCACCGGCCTCGCGGTGATGGGCGCGAACCTCGCCCGCAACTTCGCTCGTCACGGCTACACCGTGGCTCTTCACAACCGCTCGGTGGGTAAAACCGATGCGCTGCTCGCGGAGCACGGTTCGGAAGGCGATTTCATTCGCACCGAGACCATGCAGGAACTCGTGGACTCCTTGGAGAAGCCTCGGCGCATCCTGATCATGGTCAAGGCGGGGGCTCCCGTGGACTCCGTGATCGAACAACTCACTCCGTTGCTCGACAAGGACGACATCATCATTGACGGGGGTAACTCGTACTTCCAGGACACGCGCCGCCGCGAGCGGGAATGCGCGGAGCAGGGTCTGCACTTTGTGGGAATCGGCGTGTCCGGCGGCGAGGAGGGTGCCCTGAACGGGCCGTCCATCATGCCGGGCGGTTCTGAGGAGTCCTACAAGAGCCTGGGCCCCTTGCTCGAGGACATCTCCGCCAAGGCCAGCGACGGTAAGCCCTGTTGCGCGTGGATCGACACGGACGGTGCCGGACACTTTGTGAAAATGGTCCACAACGGCATCGAGTACGCGGACATGCAGGTGATCGGCGAAGCGCACGAGCTGCTGCGTTCGGTCGCCGGCCTGGAACCGGCCGACCAGGCCGATGTGTTCGACGAGTGGAACAAAACCGAGCTGTCGTCCTACCTGATCGAGATCACCGCCCACGTTCTGCGTCAGGTGGATTCCAAGACCGGCAAGCCGTTCATCGATATCGTCGCCGACGCCGCCGGCCAGAAGGGCACCGGGCGTTGGACCGTTCAGGAAGCCCTCGAGTTGGGGTCACCCGTCACGGCCATTGCCGAGTCCGTGTTCGCTCGGGCGCTGTCCTCGTCCGAGCCGCACATGCGCAGTGAGGCCCAGGACATCCTGCCCGCGGGCATTGGCGACACCACCGAAGACGTGGTCAAGGACCCGGAGTTCGTGGACGACGTCCGTAAGGCGCTCTACGCGTCCAAGTTGGTCTCCTACGCCCAGGGCCTGGACATGCTCACCATGGCCGGCCGTGAATACGGATGGGATCTCAACCTGGCCACCATTGCGAGCCTGTGGCGCGAGGGCTGCATCATTCGAGCAGAGCTGCTCAACGTGATCATGGAGGCCTACGCGGGGGACAAGGATCCGCTGAACCTGCTGTTCGCCCCCGAGTTCGTCTCGGCCATGGAGGATGCGTTGCCCGCATGGCGCCGGGTGGTGGCCCGCGCCGTGGAACGCGGCATTCCGGCCCCGGTGTTCTCCTCGGCGCTGGCCTACTACGACGCCCTGCGGCGCCCCCGGTTGAATGCCGCCCTGACCCAGGGCCTGCGCGACTACTTCGGCGCGCACACCTACAAGCGTGTGGATGATCCGGACAGCTCGTTCCACATCCTGTGGAGCGGCGACCGCTCGGAGGTCGTCTCCTGATTCGTGGGCAATAGAGCCGATCACGACGCCGCGGGCCGCCTTTCGTGCGAAAGGCGGCCCGCGGCGTCGTGATTCTCAGAAAAGTCTCACCGCATCAGATCCACATGGCGGGATCGATGTAGGTGGCCGGGTCCACCAAGGGCTCCTGCTTCTCGGGCGTGCGCTGCCGGATCTTGCCGGGAATACCCGTCACAATGGAGTCCTCCGGGACGTCCTTGACGACCACGGCATTGGCGCCCACGGCGGAATCCGATCCGATCACCAGTGGGCCAAGGATCTTGGCGCCGGCGCCGATGGTGACACGGTCGCCCACGGTGGGGTGACGCTTGACCGGTTCCAGGGAACGGCCGCCCAGGGTCACGCCGTGATAAATCATGACGTCTTCGCCGATTTCAGCGGTTTCCCCGATCACCACACCCATCCCGTGATCAATGAAAAAACGCCGACCAATGGTGGCGCCGGGGTGGATTTCCACTCCGGTGGCCCACCGGGCAGCCTGGGACACCGTGCGGGCCAATAGGCGTTTATTGGGGTCCTGCCACAGCTTGTGTGAGAGCCGGTGCGCCCAAATGGCGTGAAGGCCCGAATAATTCAGCGCAATCTCGATGTTGGAGCGAGCGGCTGGATCATGGACGCGGGCGGTTTGGAGGTCCTCCTTGAGTCTGCGCCAAAAGCT
Organism: Kocuria sp. cx-455; assembly: GCF_014698015.1. Lineage (GTDB taxonomy): Bacteria > Actinomycetota > Actinomycetes > Actinomycetales > Micrococcaceae > Kocuria. The sequence goes on along the minus strand of NZ_JACXBS010000005.1, from coordinate 218,992 downwards.
CACGTGTCAGTACCTCTTCTGCTCCGCCCCGTGTCCGGGGGCCCAATGATCTCGGGATGTCGGCCGACACCGGTGGTGCCGTCTGTGCCAACGCTATCGAACCTTCATGCTAGTCCCGCGCCCAGTGCCTCCTCGTGAAGCCACGGGTCCGGGCAGCAATGGGCTTTAAATCACGCGCGCGGCGGCGCCCCATGGGCCGCTCGCCGCGCGTGTGCTGTCAACTCATTCGCTGCGAGGGCGAATCAGCCGCGGATGTCTTCGTAGAGGATGGTGGAGATGTAGCGCTCGCCGAAGTCGCACACGATCGCCACGATCAGCTTGTCGCGGTTCTCTTCCTTTGCGGCTTCCTGGAGCGCGGCCCACACGATGGCCCCGGAAGAGATGCCGCCCAAGATACCCTCTCGCGATCCCAATTCACGGGCGGTGGTCACGGAATCTTCCACGGTGACGTCGTACACGTCGTCGTAGATCTCGCGATCGAGGATCTCGGGAATGAAGTTCGCTCCGAGCCCCTGGATCTTGTGGGGACCGGCCTTGCCCTCGGTCAGCAGCGGGGAATCCGAGGGTTCCACGACAACCATGCGGATGTCCTGCTTCTGCTCGCGCAGGTACTTGCCGGCACCGGAAATGGTGCCCCCGGTGCCGATTCCGGCCACGAAGACGTCGATTTCACCGTTGGTGTCTTCCCAGATCTCCGGGCCGGTGGTGTTGTAGTGGACATCCACGTTGGCGGGGTTGGCGAACTGACGGGCCAGCACGGCGTTCTCGGTGGTGTCCACGATTTCCTGGGCCTTGTCCACCGCACCACGCATGCCATCCGCGCCCGGGGTGAGAACGATTTCCGCGCCGAAGGCCCGCAGCATCACACGACGCTCGGTGGACATGGTCTCGGGCATGGTCAGGATGACCTTGTAACCGCGGGCCGCACCCACCATGGCCAGGGCGATACCGGTATTACCGGAGGTGCCCTCCACCACGGTGCCGCCGGGCTTGAGCTCACCGGAGGCCTCTGCGGCGTCGATGATGGCCTTGCCGATCCGGTCCTTGACCGAGTTGGCCGGGTTGTAGAACTCGAGCTTGACGGCAACGTTGCCGGGAAGGTCCTTGTCCAAGTTGTTCAAGCGGACCAGGGGAGTGCCGCCCACGATGTCCGTGATGTTGTCATAAATCTTGCCCATGGATGTTTCTCCTGTCGTGGATTCGTGTCGGAACAAAACTATTTTTCAGCCTAGCGCCGGTGCCGGTGGCAGCTCAGTGGGTTAGCCACACAGCGTAATCTTTGCGGACCTTGGCCAACTTGGGGTTGATGATCACCTGGCAATAGCCGTTGAATGGTTGGTTCCCGTAAAAATCCTGGTGGAAATCTTCGGCCTCCCACAGCGGCTGAAGCTCTTCGATGGTCGTGACGATCGGGTCCTGGAACAGCGGCTGCGCCTTGGTGATCGCCTGCTCGAAGAGTGTCCGCTGTTGCTCGTTGGCGGGAAACATGGCGGAGCGGTACTGCGTGCCCACGTCGTAGCCCTGCCGGTTCAACGTGGTGGGATCGTGGCCGGTGAAGAACAGATCCAGGATCACCTCCGCGGGAACCACCTCGGGGTCGAATGTGACCACCACGGCTTCCGCGTGGCCCGTGGTGCCCGAGCACACCGATTCGTAATCAGGGTGTTCCGTCTGACCACCGGTGTACACGCTGCGGACGTTTTGCACGCCGCGAACGCGGCGATAGACCGCGTCCAAGCACCAGAAGCAACCGCCGGCGAGCACAAAGGTTTCTGTCGAGGAAGAACTCATAGTCCGTATAACACGCAAATCGCCGCACAATTCCCGAGCCGTCTGCGCTCTGCCCTCCTAGGATGGTCACATGACGTCCGAGGCCCAGGCACAGCACCGATCGACGCCCACACTCGCACAGGTGGTGGATGCCGCGGATTCCCTGTGGCCGTTCCGGCTCCAGGAGGACTGGGACGCCTCGGGGTTGATCACCGGTCGTCCTGATCAGCCGGTGCGACGCGTCCTTGTCGCGGTGGATCCGGTGGCCCCGGTCATAGCCGAGGCGCTGCAACGACAGGCCGATCTGGTGATCACCCACCACCCGCTGCTCTTGCGGGGTGCCACCTCCGTGGCGGCGGACGGGTTCAAGGGACAAGTGATTCACGACTTGATCGAGAACCGCTGCGCCCTGCTCGCGTGCCACACCAACGCGGACTCCGCTCGACGGGGCGTGTCCGACGCCTTGATTGCGGCCACCGGTGTCAATCCCGACGACGCCGTTCCGCTCGTTCCTGACGACACCTATCCGAACGCGGGGCTGGGGCGCGTGGGCGCCCTGCCCCGCAGCGTGAGCCTGCGAGAACTGGCCCAACGACTGACCACGAACCTGCCCGGCACCGCGCAGGGACTGCGCATCGCGGGGGACCCGGATCGGATGATCACCACCGTTGCCGTGTGCGGTGGTGCCGGCGATTCATTGTTCGACCGGGTCCGCGCCACGGGTGCGGACGTGTACATCACCGCGGACCTGCGCCACCACCCCGCCTCCGAAGCACGCGAGCACGCCCTGGGGCCCGGGGGCGATGGCACTCCTGCGCTGATCGACGCCGCGCACGCCGCAAGCGAGGCCCTGTGGCTTCCGTGGGGCGCCGAGGACCTGCAGCGAGCGCTGGCGGCCCGGGGATTCGACGTTGAGATATCCGTGAGTGATGTGCGCACCGACCCGTGGGATTTCCGGGTGGCGTCACCCAACTCCGATCCAACGCCGCACCACATCACGGGAGAGAGCTTATGACCGAACAGCAGGCCGCCTTGACCGCGCTCCTGGACCTCCAAGCCGTGGACTCCGAACTTCACGCCATCATGGTCAAAGCCAAGTCCCTGCGGGAATCCGAGCACGTGAGAGCACTGTTGGCCCGCCGCACCCAGGCCATCGAGGCGGCCAAGCAGCTGGATGCCCGGGGCAGGGAGGCCGCGAACGCCGTCGACGCCGCGGAAACCACGGTGCGGGAGATTCAGGCCAAGATCGACCGGGACACCGAGCGGCTCAACCACGGTGGTACGGCCAAAGATCTCATGGGGATCCAACACGAGATCGATACGCTCACCACGCAGCGTGGCGAAGCGGAGGACGCCCAGTACCAGGCCATGGAGCACGCCGAAGCGGTGGCGGCGGACCGAGAACAGAAACTTCCACTGTTGCGCGCGGCAGACGCCCAGGCCCGAGATGCCGTGACCGAGCGGGATCAGGCGTTGGCCGAGTTGAAGGAACGCCACGGGGAGCTCACGGCGCAACGACCCGAACGGGTGAGCGCGGTGGGCCACGAGAGCCTCGTCGCGCGCTACGACTCATTGCGCAACGCCCGCGGGGGCGGGCGGATCGCCGTCGCCCGTTTCGAGCGCGAAACGTGCGGGGCGTGCGGCACGCACATGAGCCCGGGGGACGCGCAGTCGATCCGCAATGCTCCCGCCGGAACCATGCCCACGTGCATCGAATGCTCCGCACTTCTGGTCCGCTGAGAAGACCGCGGCGTTCGGCGCGGTAGGATCGACGCTGGACAGGCGGGCCGGGTGACCGCGCGGCGCACCGCAAGGCGCGTCTCGAGGAAAGTCCGGGCTCCACAGAGCTGGATGGTGGGTAACGCCCACTCGGGGAAACCCGCAGGAAAGTGCCACAGAAAATAAACCGCCCGCCTCGCGCGGGTCAGGGTGAAAAGGTGGTGTAAGAGACCACCAGCGTGCCGGGTGACCGGCGCGGCTCGGTAAACCCCATCCGGAGCAAGGCCATGCAGGGTGCGTTCGAGGGCTGCTCGTCCGAGTGCCCGGGTAGGCTGCTTGAGCCGTGCGGCAACGCGCGGCCTAGATGGATGGTCACCACCGCGGTTCGGGTAACCGGCCGCGGCACAGAACCCGGCTCATAGGCCCGCCTGTCCCCTAGACTTCTGGGGTGCTGATTCTGCTGCCCCCGTCCGAGTCCAAGACCGCTCCCGTCTCCGGTGCCCCGGTTACCCGAGGCGCACTCAGCTTCCCGGAACTGACCGAGGACCGGGAGCATTTGGTCGCCACACTGGCGCACGTGAGCGCCCAGGAGAACGCGCTCGCGGTGCTGGGTGTGGGGCAGTCCTTGGCGGAGGACGTCGCTCGCAACCGTGAGCTTCTCACTGCGCCGTCCGGCCCGGCGCTGTCCGTCTACTCCGGAGTGCTGTACGACGCCCTGGACGCGGCCTCGCTCTCCGACGCGGCCCGCGCGGTGGCGGATCGTTCACTCGTGGTGATCTCCGCCCTGTGGGGCGCCGTGCGGCCCGGCGATCGCATTCCCGCCTACCGATTGTCAATGGGAACGGATCTGCCCCGGCACGGAAAGCTCACCACGTGGTGGAAACCCCGCTTATTCCCGGTGTTGGATCAGGCGGCAGCCGGCCGGGTGGTGGTGGATTGCCGTTCGGCCGCATACGCCGCCGCGTGGAAGGCGCCGGCCATTCGAACCGTCGCCGTGCGAGTCGAACAGCTCAACGAGGCCGGGAAGCGCTCAGTGGTCTCCCACAACGCAAAACACACCCGGGGTCTGGTGGCGCGGTTCTTGTGTGAACATGTGGCCGCGCACGGAAATCTCGAGACCGTCGAGGACGTCCGTGACGCCCTCGCTCAGCGCTGGACGGTCGAGCTCACCGAGCCCACGGCGCGCAAAGCCGGAACACTCACCGTCGTCCTGGACCCGCCCACCCGGTGAAGCCCACGGGACGCGCTCACTCGACACTGCGCCCGCCCGCGTCCGCAACGGTGCGCGGGCCCGCGCCAAACGGGCCATGGGTGACTGACCGGCCGGCACCGTGCTGGTCGGATGTCAGTGTCCGAACGGGTCTTCGTCCTCGCCCGGCAGCCAGGTCGAGTCGTCGGACCACTGTTCCTGCTTGATGGCCTTCTTGGCCTTCTTGCCCCACTTGGTGTTGAGCCGGTCCACGTAGAGCTTGCCGTCCAGATGGTCGTACTCGTGCTGCATGACCCGGGCGAACCAGCCATTGGCTTCGAAGGCGAGGGGGTCGCCGTTCTCGTCCTGACCCGCTATGCGGATCCACTCGGCACGCTTGAGCGGCCACGAGTAGCCGGGAACCGAGAGGCAGCCCTCGGATTCCTCATCCGGATCCGGGGCCACTTGGGAAATCTTGCCCGCGGTCAGTACCGGGTTGACGATCACACCGCGCGCAGCGACGTCGTCATCGTTGTCGAAAGCGTAGGTGAAGATGCGCAACCCCACCCCGATCTGAGGTGCCGCGAGCCCCACCCCGTGGGCCTCGTCCATGGTCTCGTACATGTCCGTAATCAGCGCGCGCAGCTCGTCGTTGAATTCGGAGACCTTCGCTGCGGGACGGTGCAGCACCGGGTTCCCGGCAATGACGATGGGGCGAATGGACATGTTGTGGTTCCTCACACGGTGCTGTCGGGGCTGATGATCCGCAGGCCAATATAGCGCGTGACACGTGATGTCGCGGGTGCGTCGTGGGCACCGCTAATATTAAGCCTGCTGCATATCCTCCCCCTGAGGGGTGTGGCGCCAGATTCACGGTGCGGGATGAACTGACCGATGGATCACAACACCGAATGTACTGAATTGAAGGGGGCATGCCCGAGTGAGGGTCGCGTCAGCACCGCACGGCCACGTGTATATCCAACACCTGACGGACCCAGAAAACCCTGGCACTGTGTACCGCCTGCCCGATCCAACCCCGGAACGATCGGTTCCCGGCGCGCCCTGGTGGCCCCTGGTCATGTTGAATGTGGAGTGGGTCAATGACCACGCCCACGAATTCGACGTTTTTCATTTGCATTTCGGCTTCGACGCCGTGCCGCCGGCGGAACTCCAACGCATCGTTGCCGCCCTCCACGCCAACGGCAAGCCGCTTGTCTACACGGTTCATGACCTGCGCAACCCGCATCAGACGGATCCTTCGATCCAGGACGCCGCACTGAATGTCTTGATCCCCGCGGCGGATCAACTCATCACGCTCACGACGGGGGCGGCGCAGCAGATCAAGCGCCGCTGGGGCCGCGACGCCACCGTGGTTCCGCATCCGCACGTGGTGCCGCTGGAGATACTGGACCGCCCGCGTCCGCGGCACACGACCGTTACGGTCGGATTGCACCTGAAGAGTATGCGCACCAACATGAATCCGCTGCCCGTCCTGCGGACCCTGCTGGCCGAGATCCGTGACCGTGACATGCATCTGCTCATCGATGTCCACCCGGACGTGCTCACCCCAGGAATGCCACACCACAACCACGAAGTGTGCGACCTTCTGGACCACGCGCGTGATCGGGAGGACGTGCGCATCCACGTCCACGATTTCTACACGGACGACCAGCTGTGGGATTACCTCATGGGCGTGGATCTGTCCGTCCTCGCGTACCGGTTCGGTACTCATTCCGGGTGGCTCGAAGCTTGCTACGATCTGGGCACGCGCGTGCTGGCCCCGTCGGTAGGGTTTTATCACCAGCAGCATCCGGGGGTACTGAAATTTGATTGGGATGACCACGGGCAACCGGACGCAGAGCAGATTGCGGCCGCACTCGACGGGTTAGCCTCCTTACCGCCGTGGCGAACTACGCGCTCGGAACGTACTCGACAACGGCAGGACATCGCGCGAGAACACTCGCGGATCTATCACGCGGCAACGGCGGGGAGGTCATCGTGAAAATTGCTTTGTTGGCCCATGACCGCTTCCCCATTGCGGTTCCCTTCGCGGGTGGCCTTGAATCGTTCACCTGGTACCTGGCCAAGGGGCTTCGGGAACGCGGGATCGACGTGGTGGTTTTCGCCGCGCCCGGAAGTGATCCGGAACTGGGGGCCGAGGAACTGGCCGTCAAACCGGTCTCCCTCAGTGAGCAGGCGCGCGGCGACGTCTCGATGCCGCCGGAGGGCCAAGTGCGCGAGACCATTTCCTATCTGCAGGTCATGACGGCCTTGGCTGAGCGTGATGACATCGATGTGGTGCACAACAATTCCCTGCACTACCTGCCGATCGCCATGGCCCACTCACTCAAGCAGCCCCTCCTGACCACGTTGCACACGCCCAATACACCGTGGATGGAGCCGGCGCTGCGACTGAGTCCCTCGGTACGGACCGCGGCCGTGAGCTCGTCGATCGCGCACATGTGGCGCGATGTGACGGATGCGCGGGTGATTCCGAACGGCGTGGACCTTGATCGTTGGTCGCTGGGCCCCGGAGGGGACTCGCTGGTGTGGTCCGGCAGGATCGTGCCCGAAAAGGCTCCCCACATCGCCGCGCGGATTGCCCGTGAAGCGGGACGGAAACTGCGCATCGCCGGGCCCCTGTCCAGCCACGAGTACTTCGAAACCCACTTGAAGCCGTTGCTGTCGGAGGACATCACCTACGCGGGTCACTTGGAACCCGATGAGCTGCATCAGCTGGTCTCCCACAGTGCCGCGTGCCTGGTGACGCCGCAATGGGAGGAACCCTACGGTCTGGTCGCCGCGGAGAGCATGGCGTGCGGTACCCCGGTACTGGCAATTGCGCGCGGTGGTTTGGCGGAAGTGGTGCGTCCCCCGGGCGGGTTGTCGATTCTTCCCGAGGCCACCGACGAACGCACGGTCGCCACCGCCGCGCGCGCCTTGGACGGAGTGCTCACCCTGGATCGTTGCGCGGTGCGTGAGCATGCACGCGCCCACTGTTCACTGGACGCCACCGTTGATCGGTACGTGGACTACTACCGGGAGCTGGTCGGGCAGTGATCGGCTACTACATCCATCATCAGGGGCTGGGTCATCGCACCCGAGCGCTGGGCATTGCGCGGGAGCTGAGCGTGCCCGTGGCGGGGTTCAGTTCATTGGAGGCGCCGCAGGGTTGGCCCGGTGACTGGTGCGTGTTGCCCATGGATGTTCCCCGGTCACCGGTGGATCCTACGGCCAACGGTGTGCTGCACTGGGCGCCCCTCGATCACGCGGGGTACCGCGAACGCATGCGCCTGATGGCCGAGCGGCTGGGGTCGGATGTGTCCGTCATGGTCACGGACACCTCCGCGGAGGTGACACTTCTGGCTCGGCTCCTGGGGGTTCGTACCGTGGTCATGGCCATGCGGGGGAACCGCACGGATCGCACGCACCGTGACGCTTACGACACCGCCTCCCTCATCGTCGCGCCGTGGACCGCGGAAACGGCGGAGGAGTACTGGCCACACGCGTGGACCGACAAAACAGTGTTCACCGGAGCCATCTCGCGTTTCGACCACCTCGCGACCACGTCGGCGGGGCGTGCCGCCGACGCCGCCGGGCCGAGTTCGCCCCGCAAGGTTCTGGTTGTCTGGGGCGGGGGAGGCACCGAGGTGACGGAACAGGACATTGACCGAGCCCGGCTGGCGAGCCCCGAATGGGAGTGGACCGTTCGCGCACCCGGAAACCCCTCGCCCGATCTGTGGGCTGAGTTGCGGGACGCGGACGTGGTGGTGACCCACGGTGGTAACAACGCGGTGGCCGAACTGTCTGCGGCGGCCCGGCCCGCGGTGGTGATTGCTCAGCCCCGGCCCTTCGACGAACAACACGCGACCGTCCGAGCACTTAAGAACGCGGAAGTGTGCACCGCTCTCGAAGATTGGCCGGAGGCGGCGCAGTGGCCCACGCTGTTGCGCACTGCGCTGGCCCGCGGCAACTCCGGATGGTCCCGGTGGCGCCACGGAGACGGTGCACGCCGCGCCGCGCAGGCCATTGCGCGTCTCGACAGTGAGGTGATGACGTGCGGATCGCTTTGATCACCATTGTCAGCGGCCGCCACGCGCACCTACGGAGACAGCTCGCTTGGGTGTCCGCAATGGACCCGCAGCCGCACGTCCACGTGGTGGTCAGCATGGGTGACCCCGAGATCGCGGATCTGGTGGCCGGGAACGGGAACGGGCGCGGCGTCGTCATCAGTATGGAACCCACCCGGGAACTACCGCTGGCCGCGGCGCGAAACGCCGGGGTGGCCGCAGCCGGCGAGCTGGGCGCCGATGCCGTGGTCCTGCTGGACGTGGATTGTCTGCCCGATCAACATCTGATCGGCGATTACGAACGAGCGCTGCTCAAGACCCGATCCGAAACGGCCGTGATCAGTGGCCGTGTCAAATACCTGCCCGAGGGCATGGGCGAGCACGACTACACCCCCCAGCGAGTGGCCGAGCTCGGTCGAGATCACGATGCGCGAGTGATACCTCAGGGTTCAGCCCTGGCGGAGGCGGATCCCCACATGCTGTGGTCCCTCAACATTGCCGCCACGGTCGGGACCTGGAACCGAGTTGGCGGGTTCGACGAGTCCTACGTGGGCTACGGGGGAGAGGACACGGATTTCGGGCAGCGGCTCGCCGCGGCCGGAGGGAGCATGTGGTGGAGCGGGCTGGCCTGCGCCTACCATCAGTACCACCCCACCGTCACGCCCCCGGTGCAGCACGCCGCATCGATAGCGCGCAATGCCAACATCTTCCGCGGCAAATGGGGGTTCGACCCCATGGAAGGCTGGTTGCAGCACATGCTCGGGTCCGGGCACCTGACGCGAGAGGGAGGGCAGTGGCGCGCCTCGGCCCGCCCTCGATAGCACTTAGGGATCAGCTGCCACTAAAGTCAACGGTGTGACCGAACTGCATGCTCCGATTTCGTTAGCCCTTGTCAATGACTACCCGGTGGTGACGCAAGGCATCGCACGGATGCTCGAGAACGTTGACCGACTCAAGGTCGTGGAACGGGCATCGGGGGAGAATCCTAGTCATGTCGTGGACCTGGTGCTCTATGATGCCTTTGCCGCTCATGGCCGCGGTGAGCACGACGTGGTGCGGCTTCTCGACGATGAACGCAACCGGAAACTGGTCGTCTACACGTGGCACGTGTCCGAAGCGCAGGTGCAGCAAGCACTCGACCTCGGTATCGACGGCTACCTGTCCAAGGAACTCGGCGCCCGTGAACTCGCCGATGCGCTGATCCGGATCCACGAGGGCGAACGCGTGGTCGAGCCGAAACCGGTGCCGGAAAATATTGAAATTGCGGATTGGCCCGGCCGCGGCGCCGGGTTGTCCCCGCGCGAAGCGGAAGTTGTCGCCCTGATCACTCAGGGTGCGACCAACGATGAGATCGCCCGCACGTGCTACCTGAGCATCAACTCCGTCAAGTCCTACATCCGTTCCGCGTACCGAAAAATGGGTGTGGAGCGGCGCAGTCAAGCGGTGCTGTGGGGCGTGCAGAACGGGATGCAGCCCAAAGCCACCACAACGGAATGCACCCCCTGAGGTGGTAGAACCACTCCGGTGGACGCGGCAGACTAGTCATATGACTGATCAATTTGCCGCAGACAAAGCCGCTCGTGAACTCGCCGGAGAGGAGGGCGGGTTCCCCACTCAGGAACAGGCCCCTCCGGGGCTGACCACGGACATGAATCCCGTTCCGGACCACGGTGAGCAGAGCTGGGTCGGGCGAGGCCGCCTCGAAGGCCTGAAGGCCTTGGTCACCGGTGGAGATTCGGGCATCGGCCGCGCCGTGGCCATTGCCTTCGCGCGTGAGGGCGCGGACGTGGCCATCAATTATCTGGCGGAGGAACAGTCCGACGCCGAGGACACCAAGCAGTGGATCGAGAAGGCCGGTCGTCAGGCTGTGCTTCTCCCCGCAGATCTCCGGGACGAACAGGCCGCTCGCGGTGTCGTGGATGATGCCGCATCTCAGCTGGGTGGTTTGGACGTTCTGGTCAACAACGCCGGATTCCAGTGGGCCCGCCGCGACGGCGGTCTGCAGGGTCTGAAGACCGAGGAAATGGACCGTGTCTTCAAGACCAACCTGTACGCCCTGTTCTGGGTGTCCCAGCAGGCGCTGAAGTATTTGAAGGACGGTTCGAGCATCATCAACGTGAGCTCGATTCAGGCCTACGACCCGTCCGAGAACTTGATCGATTACGCCTCCACCAAGGCAGCGATCAACAACTTCACGGTCAACCTGGCCAGTGAGGTCGGTGAGAAGGGTATCCGTGTCAATGCGGTGGCGCCCGGTCCGATCTGGACCCCGTTGCAGCCCGCCACCAAGGCCGGCGAGTCGATGCCCGCTTTCGGCGGCGACACCGCCCTGGGGCGCGCGGGTCAGCCCTCCGAGATGGCCGGTGCCTTCGTGTTCCTCGCCAGCCCGGCGGAGGCCTCCTACGTGTCCGGCACCGTTATCGGTGTCACCGGAGGTAAGCCGGTGTTCTGATCCGGGCCGGTGTTCATCCGGCGGTCACTTTCGGGTCATATCGTGCGATCACGGTCACCTTTCCTGGGCGGCCGTGATCGCCTTTTCACGTCTGGAGTGACCCGACCGATGACCACCACCGGTGATCTGCAGCGCAAGCTGGGCCTCGGGGATGCCGTGGCCATCGGCCTCGGCTCCATGATCGGGGCGGGGGGTTTCGCAGCCTTCGCGCCCGCAGCGACGGCGGCCGGGCCGGGACTGCTGATCGGTCTGGCCATTGCCGCGGTGGTCGCCTACTGCAATGCCACGTCATCCGCGCAACTCGCTGTGCGGTACCCGGCCTCCGGCCGGGCAGATGCGTCCCGTTTGACCGGCACCGTCGCCCCCGCCGGGTTCTGCGGGATCCTCCAGTCCGCGGGCCTCTTTTTCTTCGCCTTTGCCGGCTACGCCCGGAGCGCGACCATGGGAGAGGAAGTGCGCTCCCTGTCCCGCACCATTCCGCGAGCAATTCTGATTGCACTGTTCGGTGCTCTCGCGGTCTACGGGGTCATCGCGGTGGCCGCTCTCTCGACCCTGGGCGCCGGTCGTCTTGCCGCTACGACGACGCTGCTCGCGGACGTCGCCGCGGCCGGAGGCTGGGAGTGGACGGGCGTCGTCGTCCGCATCGGAGCGGCTGCTGCCGCGCTGGGCGCGCTGCTGTGCCTGGTGCTCGTGGTAACGCTGCCGATCGGGTCCATAGTCGGGTCAATCGTCGTGGTGGCCGCGGGGGTGCTGTATCGAGTCGTCCTGGTGCGCCGGAGGGATTCACGGGCAAAGGGGTGACGGTGACCCAGGTGACGGTGAGGACGGGTCGAAAATGCTGTCCTCGTTTGCTACTTTGAGCAGCGGAGCCCGCCTTCGGGGCTCGCGGACGAGGGAGCAGTACCCGCACCACGACAAGACTGACTCAGAAAGATGCACGTCATGGCGTGGTTCATACTTATTCTGTCCGGCACGCTCGAGGCCGTCTGGGCGGCGGCTCTGGGAGCGTCGCACGGATTCAAACGTAAAATTCCCACCCTCATTTTCCTGGTGAGTCTCACCCTGAGCATGACCGGTCTCGCGTGGGCCATGACCTCACTTCCCACCGGCACCGCCTACGCGGTGTGGGTGGGGATTGGCGCAACGCTCACCGTGCTGTGGGGCTTCGTGAGGGGCTATGAGCGTCCCACCTTCGTGCGGGTGCTCTTGCTCGTGCTACTCGTCAGCTCCGTGATCGGCCTGAAGGTGGTGAGCTGAATGCCATGGATCGTGCTTTTGATCAGCGCCGTGTTCGAGGCCGTCTGGGCAACCGCCCTCGGTGAATCCAGCGGTTTGAGTGAGCTCACCCCCACCCTCGTGTTCTTCGCCGGACTCGCCATGAGCATGGCGGGACTCGGCTGGGCCGCCAAGCATATTCCCATTGGTACCGCCTACGCAGTGTGGACCGGCGTAGGGGCAGCCCTCACGGTGATCTACGCCATGGCCACCGGAACAGAAAGCGTCTCGGTCGGGAAGATCATTTTCATCTCGGGCATTATCGCGGCGGTGGTCGGCCTCAAACTGGTCCCCAGTCAACCTGGTAAGGCCCTTGATACCGCAGATGGGATTGGCCCCCCGGAAACTGGCTGACCCATCCGTGAACCCGGTGCCTCGTCGAATCCGGAAGGCACCGGGTTCTTCAACGCTTGGATGCGGGCATCATCCGCGTTCGTTGTTCTTGCGTGCGGCCTTGGATCCCAGGACGGTGAGCACCTTCACGACCTTGGAATTCAGAGCCGAGGCGGCCTCCCTGCCCTCGCGGAGCCCGGACTGATCCGGGCGTGCCCCGGGAAGTAGTCGGTTGGCCAATCCCATGGCGCGGGTGGTCAGGCCGGGCGCAAGGCCGTGGACCCGCTGGGCGACCTTGGGCAACCAGCCGACCAGCACGGTGGGTTTGCCCGCCAACACGCCGTCCACGATGATCCGGGCCGCGCGGTCCGCGTTCATGGAAAGTACGGGCAAGGACGCCGCCGGAGCGAACCACGCGTACTCCTTGGCCGACTGACCCGTGAAGAAGGCCCTCTCATGGGAACCGGTGCGCATGAGGCCGGGAGCAATGGTGGTGGCGGTGACTCCGGAACCGGACAGGGCCACAGCAAGTCCCTCGCTGAAACCCACTGCGCCGAACTTGGCGGTGGCGTAGGGGAGGAGATGGGGAGGAGAGACCAGCCCACCCACTGAGGCGACGGCCCGATGTGACCGGAGCGTCGCTGCCGCATGCCGGGCAATACCGACAACGCACAGTGAATAGGGCCGTACGTCATGGTGTCAATGGCGTCTTTGAAGTGTTCCTCGGTGACCGCTTCGAGCGGGCCGGTCTGAATAATGCCGGCAACGGTGATGAGGACCTCCACGGGACCCAGATCCTGTTCCACCTGATGGACCAGGCGCTTCACGGCGTCCGCATCGCGAACGTCGCAGACGTAGTCCTTGACGGTTCCGTGGGATGACAGCCGCTCCTTCGCGCGGGTGAGCTCATCGTGATCACGAGCGGCAATGGCTACGGCGTAGCCCCGATTCAGGAGTTCGCGGCTGACCAGGAGGCCAAGCCCCCGTGACCCGCCGGGTACCAGTGCAATCTTCAGCGTGCTTACCATCCGTCCAGTTTACGGGAGGGTGGCCGGGTCGACCGGACGATTTCCCGAGAATCGCCGTGAATTACCGCGCGGTGATTGCAATGCGGTCCTTTCATCAGTTAACTGATGGTTATGCGTGCACTCACATGGCAAGGACTCGGCGACGTCCGAGTTGAATCAGTACCTGATCCCGTCATCGAGCATCCCAAGGATGCGATTGTGCGGGTCACGTCCACGGCAATTTGCGGCTCGGACCTGCATCTCTACGGAGTGTTGGGTCCGTACATGTCACCCGGTGACGTACTCGGTCACGAGTTCATGGGCATCGTGGAGGAGGTGGGGGAGCAGGTCACCAACCTCAAGCCGGGAGATCGAGTGGTGGTTCCCTTCACCATTGGCTGCGGTTCCTGCTGGATGTGCGATCGCGGGCTGTATGCGCAGTGTGAGACCACTCAGGTGAAGTCCAAGAACATGGGCTCCATGCTGTTCGGGTTCTCGTCACTCTACGGTTCCGTTCCGGGTGGTCAGGCCGAGATGGTGCGCGTACCGCACGCCGATTTCGGGCCGGTCAAACTTCCCGAAACCCACTCCGACGAGCGTTTCCTCTACCTCAGCGACATCCTCCCCACCGCGTGGCAGGGCGTGAAATGGGCTAATGTCGGCCCGGGTGACACCCTGGCCGTCATGGGCCTGGGGCCGGTGGGGCAAATGGCCGTTCGCTCCGCCAAGCAGATGGGCGTTGATCGCATCATTGGCGTGGATCTCGTGGATGAGCGCCTCGAACTGGCCAAGTCATGGGGTGTGGAAACAGTGGATCGGCGCACCGTCAAGGACGTTGCCGCCACGCTGCAGGAGATGACGGACGGCAGGGGACCGGACGGCGTCGTCGATGCCGTGGGGATGGAAGCGCACGGTAACCCGATCTCGGAGAAGATCGTTGCCGGTGTCGCCAGACTGCCCAAGCCGCTGGGTCGTGCGGCAATTGAGAATGTCGGTATCGACCGGCTCGAAGTTCTGCACACCGCGATCAATGCGGTGCGACGGGGCGGCACCGTGTCGTTGTCGGGCGTGTATGGAGGCATGGCGGACCCCATGCCCATGATGACCATGTTCGACAAGGGCATCACCATGCGCATGGGCCAGTGCCACGTGAAGCATTGGACCGATGACCTGCTGGCCATTGCCTCCGAACCCGATGACACCCTGGGCCTGGAAACTTTTGCGACCCACCACGTGTCCCTGGAGGATGCGCCCGAGGCCTACAAGATGTTCCAGGAGAAGAGTGACGGCTGCATCAAGGTGGTGCTCAAGCCGTAATCGAAGTTGGTTCCCCCGGGGGCGGCCGGTACGGGCTGGATGGCGAACAGTCACTCCGTAGTGGCCGCCCTTCATCATGCCGGAGGTGACATACCGCGGGGCGTCGTCCGGGGCGCGAGCAGTTCTGCGGCGTTGTCTGAACACTGCGCACAAAAAATGAGGCCCCCTGCCGGATCAGATGACTGATCAAGCACGGGGGCCTCGTTGATTCGGGGTGAACGACGGGGGTTGAACCCGCGACCTCCTGGACCACAACCAGGCGCTCTGCCAACTGAGCTACGCCCACCATGTAACCCGTGACGAGGTGGAACACCTGCGCGGGCAACGACGACAACTATAGCGCAAAGTTTGCGTTAACTCCGCATCGGGCACGCGGTGCCGCGGAGGGGGGTCAGGAGTTTCCGGATCGCGTGCGGGAAGCGTTGATCAACGCCGCGACCTTGCGGGCGTCGTCGGAGCTGGGGCCGGGCTCTGCGGCGAACAGGATCCGCCGGTAGTATCGCAGTTCGTCAATGGAATCTTCGATGTCGCCCAGGGCTCGGTGGTTGCCGGTCTTTTCCGGTGCCTGGAAGTAGGCGCGGGGGAACCAGCGGCGCGCGAGCTCTTTAATGGTGGACACATCGATCACGCGATAATGCAGGTGGTCCACCAGGTTGGGCATGTCGCGTGTCAGGAAGGTCTTGTCCGTTCCCACGGAATTACCGCCCAGGGGGGCCTTGCGGGGCTCGGGAACCCATTCCTTGATGTACTCGAGGACCTGGGCCTCGGCCTCTTCCATCCCCAGACCCCGGGGCAGCTCGGGCAACAGTCCGGACGTCACGTGCATGTTCCGCACGAAATCATTCATCTGCTCCAGCGCGGCATCGGAGGGTTTAATGACAACGTCCACTCCGTTGCCCAGGACATTCAGGTCATCGTCCGTCACGAGCGCTGCCACCTCGATCAAGGCGTCGTCGGACAGGGACAGCCCTGTCATCTCGCAGTCGATCCACACGATTCTCTGATTAGAAATAGACACGTCCTCTAACTTACCGCGCCGGGGCTTCCGGCGCGTGCTCCTCGCGCATCGCGATAGGATTCAGGCCGACGCCGTTGCGGGACCATTCGTGGGTTTGCCTGAGCGGCGGCGTCGTAGGGTGAGAGGAATTATTGGGCGACGGGAAATTCGGAGGCAACGCGGTGCAGAGCAACCCCAAGGCTGCCGGCCACGCCGATTCCGCCCCGCACCCGGGCACCGTGCTGGCCACCCGGCAAGGGTCGGCCTACGCCTCGCAGTCACCGCTGCGCACCGTGATCATGGGAACCATTGGTTCGATCATGGTGCTGGTGGGTTCGCTGGGGGTGGGGTGGCTTGCGAGTATTTCCCCCTTGCGTCAGAACCCGCTCATCATCTGGATGCGTTACGAGACCGGCGGCGTGGTGTTGTCCATCCTGTTGCTGGCCATCGGCAGCATGATCCTGGTCCGCGAATGGCTGAGGCTCGGTCAGAAGCTCAACAAATGGGGTCCGGGAACGGGCAGGTGGGTGCTGGCCGCCATCACGGCGTGGTCCGCGCCCATGCTCTTCACCGTGCCGCTGTTCAGTCGCGATGTGTACTCCTACATCGGACAGGGCCGGGTGATGCAGAGTGGTCTCAATCCCTACGAGCACGGCGTCTCCACGATCGAAAACTTCTTCCAGCTGGGAGCCGACCAACTGTGGGCGGAATCCCCGCCCCCCTACGGGCCCGTGTTCCTGTGGCTTGAACAGCTGGTGGTGCTGATCACCAACTCCAGTCCCGACGCTTCCGTTTTGCTGTTCCGAGCGATGTGCGTGGTCTCCGTGATCGCGTGCATGTGGGTGATTCCGCGGCTGGCGCGGCTGCACGGCGTCAACCCCGCCCGGGCCCTCTGGCTATCGGTGGCCAACCCGCTGTTCCTGACCAATTTCATAGCGGCCGTGCACAACGACGCGATCATGGTGGCCCTCGCCCTGTTCGGGATTTACGCAGCGGCAATCCAGCGCAATTGGAAGGGCGGTCTGATCGGTGCCACCCTGGTGACGCTGTCCATCGGTATCAAACCCATTACGTTGGTGTTCCTGCCCTTCATCGGGCTGCTGTGGGCCGGCCGCGGTGCCTCGTGGCCGCGTCGATTCCTGATCTGGTTCCTCACCCTCGCGTATTCGTTGGCGCTACTGGGAATCATGGGATTGATCAACGGATTCGGCTTCGGATGGGTCGCGGCGATGACCACCCCCGGCAGCGTGTTCATTTGGTATGCGCCCATTGGCTTGATCGGGTTCCTGGCCATGATCGTGGGGGATTCCCTCACCCCCAACGGCCGGGTCTGGATGGATGTGGTGCACACCATGGGCACGGTCGTGTCCGCGCTGATCGTGCTGGTGCTGATGTTCGTGGGCAGGGACGCCAAAATCTTCCGCCGGCTCGCGTGGGCCTTCGCCGCGCTCGTGCTGTTGGCCCCCATGATCCAGGCCTGGTACGTGGTGTGGTTGATCCCGCTGTTCGCGATCACGGGCATCCGCAGTGACTGGCAGATCGATGTGCTCTTCTTCCTCACGGCGTTCTTCACGGTTTACGCCGTGGCCGATCAACTCGACGTGTTTCCTTATCTCGACCTGAGCTTGCTTGCCGCGCGTGTGATTTCGGCGATCGCCTCGCTCACCTTCGGGGTGTACCTCTGGTTCTTCGATCCGGCGACCAGACGGCTGTTCCGCCCCCGTTACCGCGCGGACATGAGCACCACGATCATTTAGCCGGTTCGCACAAGGGCCCCGATCAACTCACGTTGATCGAGGCCCGCACGTTCACTGGCGGGACAGCAAATCACACACCGTAGTAGAGCTCGAACTCCAGCGGGTGGGGTACCAGCGCGAGCGGCTTGAGCTCGTTCTCACGCTTGTACTCGATCCAGGTCTCAATGAGATCCTCGGTGAACACGTCGCCGGCGAGCAGGAACTCGTGGTCCTCCTCCAGCGCCTGCAAGGCTTCCTCGAGGGTACCCGGGGCCTTCTTGATGTCCTTGGCCTCCTCCGGGGGAAGCTCGTAGAGATCCTTGTCGATCGGATCCGCGGGCTCGATACGGTTGCGGATACCGTCCAGGCCGGCCATCAGCTGAGCGGCGAACGCCAGGTAGGGGTTGCAGGAGGGGTCCGGTGCTCGGAACTCAAGGCGCTTGGCCTTGGGGTTGGTCCCGGTGATGGGGATCCGGATGCCGGCGGAGCGGTTGCCCTGCGAGTACACCATGTTGACCGGCGCCTCGTAGCCCTTGACCAGGCGACGGTAGGAGTTGACCGTGGGGTTGGTGAACGCCAGCACTGCGGAGGAGTGCTCCAGCAGACCGCCGATGTACCAGCGCGCCACGTCGGACAGACCCGCATAACCCTTTTCGTCGTAGAACAGGGGCTCGCCGCCCTTCCACAGAGACTGGTGGCAGTGCATACCGGAGCCGTTGTCGTTGTAGACCGGTTTGGGCATGAACGTGACGGTCTTGCCGAACATCTCCGCGGTGTTCTTGATGACGTACTTGAACTTCAGCAGATCATCCGCGGCGGCGGTCAGGGTGGAGAAACGGTAGTTGATCTCGGCCTGGCCGGCGGCGCCCACCTCGTGGTGGGAACGCTCTACGAACAAACCGACGTCATCCAGGGCAACGCACATGGCGTCACGCAGGTCGGCTTGCTTGTCCACGGGGGACACCGGGAAATAACCGCCCTTGGTGTGGGTCTTGTTGGCCAGGTTGCCGCCCTCTTCCTTGCGGCCGGAATTCCACGGAGCCTCTTCAGAATCGATCTTGTAGAAGGTGCTCTCCGGAGAAACCTGGAAGCGAGCGTCGTCGAAAACGAAGAACTCGGCCTCTGAAGCGAAATTTGCGGTATCCGCAATGCCGGTGGAGTTCAGGTAGGCCTCGGCACGTTCGGCCACGCCGCGGGGGTCGCGGTGGTAAGGCTCACCGGTGCGCGGGTTCACGATGGAGCAGGTGACCACCAGGGTCTTCTCCACGCGGTAGGGGTCCACAAAGGCTGAGGTGGGGTCCGGAATCAGCTGCATGTCCGATTCAGCAATTCCCTGGAAGCCTCGGATGGAGGAACCGTCGAACAACTGTCCGTCGGTGAAGAAATCGTTGTCCACCGACTTGGCGGGCAGATTGAAGTGCTGCTGCACGCCCGGCATGTCGGTGAATCGGAGGTCGACGAAGACGACTTCCTCATCCTTGATGTAGGCGAGGACTTCCTCGGCTGACTGGAACATGGACCTGTTCTCCTTCTGTATGGGCGTCCCGATCAGCGACAGTGCCACTTTCGGCAAGTGACCACCGCGCTCGGTTCTGATGTCCATCCTAAGAACCTGGCGTTGCCCGTCCGTGACATCAATGTTTCGGCCGTGTAACGCATGCCTCGGAAATGCTGGAACACAGCTGTCCTGATGTCTTGGACAACACCGACCGGTCGGTACCTCATCAGTTTACTGGCCATGACCGAGGAAGACCTGAAGGGCGGATAGGCTGAGTGCATGATTTCACGGCAGGATCTGGGTTCTTGGCTCGAGGGCGGCCCCTCACGCACTCATCAGTATCCGGGGGAGCGACTGGGGCGGCCCATAACCGGCCCGGCCTCCGTGGCGCGATTCGTTCCCCGGTTCTTCGGGCTGTGCATCGACTGGCTCCTGGCCATGGTGCTTGCCAATATGTTCTTGGCCCAGTGGAACCAGAACGGGCTCATGAATCTCGCGGTGCTGTTCGCGCTCAACGTGCTGATGGTGGGAGCCTTCGGCCGCACCATCGGCCACTGGCTCATGGGACTGCAGGTACAAACAATGAATGGCCGCCCTGCCGGTTTCGGCAAAGCGGCCATTCGCTCAGTATTGCTGTGCCTGGTGATCCCCGCGGTCGTTTACGACCAGGACCAGCGCGGACTCCATGATCGGGCCGTGGGAACCATTCTGGTGAGGGTCCGCTGATCACCACACGCTGAAGGATCAGCGCCCGCGCATGGCCTTGCGGTCCGGGCGGGCCCTCATGGGATCAACACCCTTGGGAATGGGCAAGCGGTTCTGCAGGGTGTTCAGCCGCTTGTACACCACGTGGACTTCCTGCTTGGTCAGGGTCTTGTCGAGCTTCCTCACGTGCTTGGCCAGTTTGCTCAGCGGTACCTGGTTCTCGCCGTTGCCGGACTTGATCACGTGAATCGGGACGTTCTGGATCACGGGGCCGATGCGGCGGCGTTCCTTCTTGACCAACTTGTCCACGCGATTGACCGGACCCTCGGTCACGAACACCACGCCGGGGCGCCCAACCAGGCGGAACAGCAGATCCTTGGACTTGGGATCCATCGCGGCCGGTTCTTCCTCGATGATCCAACCGCGTTTCAGGGTCGACAGGGCCGCGCCGGCCGCGCCGGGCTGGCCTTCGATGCGCGCGAAGGCGGCTCGTTCGGCTCGTCTCGACAACAGGATCACCGCGGCGAGAACGCCGAACGGAATGCCGATGAGCAACCACGTGAGCCAGTTGCCCAGCAGCACGCCGATGAGCAGGAACACCAGCAGCACCCCAAGACCCAGCAGGATCATCCAGAGCAGGATGTTCGGCTCCCGCTCCTTGGTCATCTGGAAGACTTGCTTCATCTGAGCAAAGATGCCCGGGCCCTTCGCCGCTTTCCGCTTGCGCTTGTCCTCGCGCTTACGTTCGCGCTCGGCCGCGCGGGCAGTGGATGAGGTGCTAGGTGACACGTTTGTTCCTCGCGATTGCTGATAGGAGATTGCGGCCATTCTAACCGTTGGTGCGCTCGTAGGAGGCGCTGACCGGCCGCGCAGGACACAGAATGACGACGCCGCCCGGCCGGGCGGCGTCGTCATACCGATAAGAAAGGTCTAGCTCAGTCGGGCTACCAGGGAGGACGCTTCCTGGCTGGCGGAACCCGAATCGTCGATGTGGGAGAGGTGCTCGGGGATCTCGCGACCCATCTTCTTCATGGCGCGGGCCCACAATTTACCGGCGCGGTACGACGAACGGACCATGGGGCCGGCCATCACACCCAAGAAGCCGATCTCTTCGGCCTGCTGGGACAGCTCCACGAACTGCTGCGGAGTGACCCATCGGTCGATGGGGTGGAAGGTGGGGCCCGGGCGCAGGTACTGGGTGAGGGTGATGATGTCGCAGCCGGCGTCGTGCAGATCGCACAGGGCCTCGTAGACTTCGTCGTTCGTCTCGCCCATGCCCAGGATCAGGTTGGACTTCACGATCATCCCGTTCTCCTTGCCCTGCGTAAGGACCTCCAGGGAACGCTCGTAGGAGAACGCGGGACGGATCTGCTTGAAGATCCGGGGCACGGTCTCCAGGTTGTGCGCGAAGACCTCGGGCTGGGCGTCGATGACCTGCTGAACGGCGTCGGGCTGGCCCTTGAAGTCGGGGATGAGGATCTCAACACCGGTGGAGGGGTTGAGCTCGTGGATCGCGCGAATGGTCTCGGCGTTGAGCCACGCGCCGCCGTCCAGGAGATCGTCACGGGCCACGGAGGTCACCGTTGCGTAGCGCAGGTTCAGGTCGCGGACGGACTCGGCCACCTTGCGGGGCTCGGAGACATCCAACATGCCGGGCTTACCGGTGGCGATGTCGCAGAAATCGCAACGGCGCGTGCAAGTGTCGCCGCCGATGAGGAACGTTGCTTCGCGGTCCTCCCAGCACTCGTAGATGTTGGGACAACCGGCTTCCTCGCACACCGTGTGCAGGCCACGACCGCGGGCCATGGTCTTGAGTTCTTGGAACTGCGGACCCATCTTCGCGGTGTTCTTGAGCCAGTTGGGCTTCTTCTCGATCGGAACAGATGCGTTGCGCTGTTCAACGCGCAGCAGCTTGCGGCCTTCGGGCGCGATGGTCATACGTACTCCTCGCTTGTGGCGCTCGGTTGTGCCTGACTTCGTGGCGCAGGCAGGTCTCTGATCTCCACCTTAGGAGACCAGAGAGTCCAGGGTCAGGGGTGTTGCGGGTGAGTCGGGTTCGAATGGCAGGCACAAGTCCGATTCCCGGGCCGCCAGCTCCTGCTCCATGCGTTCCACAACATCAACGGGGTCGATCTGATTCCCCGTCTCCTGACTGATGGAGGTCACACCGGCATCCGTGATGCCGCACGGGATGATCTTGCCGAACGGGCGCAGATCATTGGAACAGTTCAGGGCGAATCCGTGCATCGTGACTCGTTTGGAGACCTGCATACCGATCGCCGAGATCTTGCGGTCCGGGCCGCGCTCGTCGGATAGCACCCACGCCCCGGATCTGCCCTCCACAGTGGTGGCCGCCACACCGAAATCCTTAACCACGGCAATGATGATCTCCTCCAGGACGCGCACCACCTTGACCACGTCCAAGGGGATGGGCAGGCGCATGATGGGGTACCCCACGAGCATTCCGGGGCCGTGATAGGTGAGTTTTCCGCCGCGGCCAATCGGAACCACTTCCGTGCCGTCCCATGGGTATTCGTGTTTCTCGGTGCGACGGCCGGCGGTGTAGACGGGGTTGTGCTCGAGCAACAGCACGGTGTTTCCGCGCTCACCGGTCACGATCTGGTCATGAACTTCTTGTTGCAGTTGCAGGCCGGAACGGTAGTCCACGAAGTCCGGGTCGAAACCGACGCGCTCGAAGTGCAAAGCCATTCCATCAGTTTATCCCCTGAGAGGGCCTGTGGATAACGGGAGCGGGAGGGGATGCTTTCGGTGCACAGTGGGCACATGAGTGCACCGGAGAAGCGAACACGTGCCCAACAGCGTGTCCTGGCGGCGCAGCAGCCGCGGCGAGAACGGCTCGTACCGTCACCCTTGGTTCCCCAGGGCGGCACGGGGGAACCCGGCCGCACAGTCGAGAGCGCCGGGGACGCGCGGGATCACGCGGCTGCGCAGAGCGAGGGATTGGAGCTGGCGGGCCGCCTGGGGTCCGGTCGTGGAACTCGAAGCTGGCTGGCCAAGGAGGGGCAGAGCCGGGAGAAATTCACGGTTACGTTCGCCACGGGGACGTCGGCACAAGAACGCGACGCACAGCAGCGGGCCATGGCTCGGGTGGCCGAACACTGGGCGGGGCTGGCGGATCCGCACCTCGTAGCCGTCCGTGGCACCATCGGCCATGGCGAGACCGCGCAGGCACTGGTTGCCGATCATACGGAGGGAACCTCCCTGGCGCGCAGGCTCGTTGCGGACGGCCGGGTTTCCCCGGCTGAGCTCTCCCCGATCCTCGCGGCTGCGGCCAAGGGGTTGGCCACGTTGCACGACCACGATTGGGTGCACGGGACATTGAGCCCGCACCGCATCCTTCTCGGGCCGGATCGGCAAGTGCGCATCGACGGGTACGGGTTACCGAACACATCCGGGGCGACCGAGCCGAACGGAACAGCGGATTCTGTAACGGCGGCGTCCTGGGGGCAGGACGACAGGCCGGAAGTACACGATCGGGACATTGCCCGGTCATCCGCCGACGACATCAAGGCGCTGGCCACACTGGCATGGCTCGCGCTCACCGGAAGGTCACCGGGCCCGGATTCCCACCGAGTACCGCTGACACTTGTCTGCCCGGCTGCCCCCAGGGGCCTGGTGCTGATGCTGGAAGCAGCCCTGGGTGACGATCCGGGCACACGCCCCACCGCCCGGGAGTTCGCCACTGGGATCGCGGCAATCCCCGCGGTCAAGGCGCCGCCCGCATCCGCTCGTGCGCAATTGCCGGACATCATTCGGGCCGACGGCACGGAAGTGAAGCTGGGGCGCACCATACTTCCGAGGCTGCGTCGCGGATCGGCCGTTGTTGCGGCGCACCATGGCCGGTCACGGCGACACCCGTTGATTATCGCCTGCGCGGCGGCCGGGCTTGTCGCCTGCGTCTGGTTCGCGATCCCACTCGTCAATAGAGGCGACGGCTCGCCCGTTGCGGTCGAGGAACACGTGGCAGGGTCCGAAGAATCGGGTATCCGTACACCGGGTACATCGCCGGTGGAGACTGCTCCCGAGGCCGAGACTGCGGCGCCGTCGGCAACGACGCCCGAATCCGGGCAGAACACGACCCGGGCGGCCGAGCGCGCCGCGCGAGATCTTGTCGTCGCCCGGGCAGAAGCCCTGGCCGCGGGGGACCAAGAGGCCCTGGAGGCGGTGTACGTGCGCGGGTCGAACTTGCAGAAAAGTGACCAGGCCACCATTGCGCGCGCCGCGGAACAGGACGTGGGCTCCAGTGGTTATACGGCCCTGTCCGGGCTGAGCATGGAGGTGGCGCGCATCGAAGTCCTGAGCGCGCCCGGGGAGCGCGGGAACCCGGACGAGAACGCGCCTGCCGGCGGAACCCACACTTTCTACGCGGAGATCCTGACCCGTGGTTGGCACGGGGAAATTCCGGAGGGGGCACACGTGGCGCGCGAGAACGCCACCGTGCGGCAAACCGCGCATCTCACCGTGACCCGCACGGACAAGGGATGGCGCATCGTGGACGTGACACCGGTCGCGCGGCAGGGCCGCTGAATGACGCCGTGCCTTCCGGAACCGTCTCCTCCTCGACGCGTAGGACCCCATGAAAAGACCCCGCAGCGCTTGGTGCGCAGCGGGGTCTTTTCATGAGGTTTCAGAGCTCGGGGATCACCAGAAGACGGCGACGGCTGCGTTGAACACTGCCATACCACCCACGGAGTGGGCGAGACCGGTCGAGACGGGTTCGCCGCGCGTGGTCTTGCGCATCCCGATGAACGCGGCCACGGCCACGATCAACAAAATGATCAACTTGACCGCGATCTTCAGGTGATTGACCTCGAAACCCGCTTGCATTTCGCGCAGGGCCACCAAGACCAAACCGCTCACGAGCATGACAATTGCGGACCAGAACTGCCCCGCGGTGACGGTGGGGCGCTTCATTGTGTAGATCCAGGTGCCAATGATTACGGCCAGTCCGAGGAAGTGCAAAAACAACATGAGGCTGAAGAGGAAGTCCATACTTCGACCCTATCCGAGCCCCGTACGCAAAACCGCCGGGATGCGCTCTGAGTGATCCAGAACACATCCCGGCGGCAGGAAATCAACCGTTCGGTTGACCGCTGCGGGTCAGTCTGAGGCGCTTACAGGCCAACCTCGGACTCGAAGTGGCCCTCTTCCAAACGCTTCTTCAGGGTGGAGAGGAAGCGACCGGCGTCCGCGCCGTCGACGAGTCGGTGATCATAGGTCAGCGACAGGTAGCACATGTGACGGATGGCAATGGTGTCGTTGCCATCGGCGTCGGAAACGACCATGGGGCGCTTCACAATGGTGCCCGTACCCAGGATGCCAACCTGCGGCTGGTTGATGATGGGCGTATCGAACAGGGCGCCGAAGGAGCCGATGTTCGTGATCGTGAACGTGCCACCGGTCAGCTGATCCGGGGAAATGGAACCGTCCTTGGCTGCGGTGCCCAGCTCCGCGATCTGCTTGGACAGGCCACCCAGGTTCAGGTCTCCGGCGTTCTTGATGACCGGAACCAGCAGACCACGCGGGGTGTCAACGGCGATCGCGATGTCCTCGGAGCCGTTGTACACGATCTCCTTCTCGGACTCCTTGAACGTGGCGTTGAGTACCGGGTGGGCCTGGAGGGCCTCGGCCACGGCCTTGGCGAAGAACGGCAAGAAGGTCAGCTTGGCGCCTTCGCGCTTCTGGAACTGATCCTTGGCCTTGGACCGCAGCTGAGCCACGCGGGTCATGTCCACCTCGGTGACCTGGGTCAGCTGAGCGGACACGTCCAGCGACTCGCGCATGCGCTTGGCAATGGTCATGCGAATGCGGGGAGCCTTCTCGGTGGTACCACGCTTGGCGTCCGCGGCCGGAGCCGCAGACTTCTGCTCGGTGCCACCGGCCACGGCGGGTGCCATTTCCACCGACTGGTCCTTGGACTCGGACGCCTTGGAGGACTCTTCGGCGGCGGCCAGCACATCCTGCTTACGGATCCGGCCACCCACCCCGGTACCCGTCAGTGTGGACAGGTCCACGTTCTTCTCGCGGGCCAGCTTGCGCACCAACGGGGTCACGTAGCCCGCGGCCTCGGAGGGTCCCGAGGTCGACTTGGGCTTCTCGGTGGAGGAATCCTCCTTCGCGGGTGCGGACGTGGACTCGTCCGTGCTCGGAGCTGCCTGGGGCTCTTCCTTCTTGGCGGGTGCCTTGTCCTCGGCGGATTCCTCGGTGTTCTCACCGGAATCGGCCTCGGTCGCGGCGTCCTCGATCTGCTCGCCGGTCGCTCCCTCGGAGGAGCTCGCCGAGGAGTCATCGGAACCGGAGTCCTCGGAGGAAGCGTCGGATTCGTCGCCGACGATGGCCAGGACCTGGCCGACCTCGGCGTCCTCGTCTTCCTGGACCTTGATCTCCAGCAGGGTGCCGGCCACGGGGGAGGGCACCTCGGTGTCGACCTTGTCGGTGGAGACCTCCAGCAGAGGCTCGTCGACCTCAATCTGCTCGCCGACCTCCTTGAGCCAGCGGGTCACGGTGCCCTCGGTGACCGATTCACCCAGCGCGGGGAGGGTGACCTCCACGGAGTTACCCGAGGACTTCTTGGTGTCGGCCTTCGGAGCTGCCTGCGGCTCTTCCTTCTTGGCGGGTGCCTTGTCCTCGGCGGATTCCTCGGTGTTCTCACCGGAATCGGCCTCGGTCGCGGCGTCCTCGACCTGCTCGCCGGAGGAGTCGTCGGAACCCGAGTCGCCGGAGGAAGCGTCGGATTCGTCGCCGACGATGGCCAGGACCTGGCCGACCTCGGCGTCCTCGTCTTCCTGGACCTTGATCTCCAGCAGGGTGCCGGCCACGGGGGAGGGCACCTCGGTGTCGACCTTGTCGGTGGAGACCTCCAGCAGGGGCTCATCGACCTCGATCTGCTCGCCGACCTCCTTGAGCCAGCGAGTCACGGTGCCCTCGGTGACCGATTCACCCAGCGCGGGCAGGGTGACCTCCACGGAGTTGCCCGAGGACTTCTTGGTGTCGGCCTTCGGAGCTGCCTGGGGCTCTTCCTTGTCCTCGGCGGCATCTTCGGTGTTCTCACCGGAATCGGCCTCGGTCGCGGCGTCCTCGACCTGCTCGCCGGAGGAGTCGTCGGAACCCGAGTCGCCGGAACCGGAGCCGTCACCGATGACGACCAGCGGCGCGCCCACCTCGACGTCCTCGTCCTCGTCAACCAGAATTTTCTCAATGACACCCGCGACGGGGGAGGGCACCTCGGTGTCGACCTTGTCAGTGGAAACTTCCACTAAGGGCTCGTCAACGGCTACCTCGTCGCCAACTTCCTTGAGCCAACGAGTAACGGTGCCCTCGGTGACTGATTCGCCCAGTGCGGGCAGGTTAACGGTTTCAGACATTGCCTTGTCCGTCCCTCTCTAAACGTAGAAATGCTCTCAAGTTGTCGGGGCGGGTGAGCGCCCCTGTGGTGGGCCGGCCGTCGATGTCCACCGGGTGGCGGGCATCGACTCGACATCAACCGTGCAGCGGGGCTCCGGCCAATGCCATGGCAGCTTCACCGATGGCCTCGTTTTGGGTGGGGTGGGCGTGGATGAACGCGGCGACGTCCTCCGGGTAAGCCTCCCAGTTGACCATGAGCTGACCTTCACCGATCTGCTCACTGATGCGTGTGCCAATTGCGTGGAATCCGACAATGGGGCCATCCTTCTCGCGCACGAGCTTGATGATGCCGCCCGTGCCGAGGATGGAGCTCTTGCCGTTGCCGGCCAGGTTGTACTCGAAAGTCTCCACGTTGTCCTTACCGAACTTTTCCTCGGCCTTGGGCTGGGAGTAGCCCACGGAGGCGATTTCGGGTTCGGTGAAGGTGACCTTGGGAATGTTGATGTCCTCCACGATCACCGGGTTCAGACCGGCGATCTCCTCGGCCACGAAGCGACCCTGCTGGTACCCTCGGTGCGCCAGTTGAACGCCGGGAACAATGTCGCCGATGGCGTAGATGTTGCCGACGCCGGTGTGCAAACGCTCGTTGGGGGTCACGAAGCCGCGATCCATGGGGATGCCCTGATCCTCATAGCCCATGTTCTCGGTGTTGGGGCCGCGACCGACCGCCACCAGAACAATGTCCGCTTCGAATTCCTTGCCGTCCGCGAGCGTGACCTTGGCGCCGTCGTCGTTCTGTTCGACCTTGTCGAAGAACGTGCCCAGGTTGTACTTGATGCCGCGCTTCTTGAATTCGCGCTCGGCGACCTTGATGATGGCGGGGTCTTCGTTGGCGACCAGATGGGGCAGCCCCTCGATCACGGTCACGTCCACACCGAAGGAACGCCACATGGACGCGAACTCGCACCCGATCACGCCGCCGCCCAACACAATGGCGGACTTGGGCACGAAGTCGATCTCGAGGGCCTCGGTCGAGGTCATTACACGACCGCCGATCTCGATGCCCAGGGTCTTGGCGTATGAACCGGAGGCCAGGATGATGTGCTCGCCGGTGTAGGTGGTGCCGTTGGCTTCAATGGTGTTGGTTCCGGTGAGTTTGCCTTCGCCGGCAATGACCTCGATCTTGCGCATTTTCATGAGGCCGGTGAGGCCCTTGAACTTGCCCTGCACGATCTTGTTCTTGTAGTCGCGCACCGCACCCATGTCGATGGATTCCAAGGTTGCCTTGATGCCGTACTTCTCCGACTCCCGAGTACCCTCGGCCAATTCGGCGGAATGCAGGTACGCCTTGGTGGGGATGCAACCCCAGTGCAGACACGTGCCGCCCAGCTTCTCCTTTTCGAACAGTGCCACGGAGTAACCCAGCTGAACTGCGCGCAATGCTGCTGCGTATCCGGCGGATCCACCGCCCAGGACGAGAATGTCGTATTGGTTGTCGGCCACGTTGGCTCCCTCGGGGTTCGAGTGTATTGACGTTGCTAGTGGTCTGACCGTACCGATCTGCGGTCCGTTCAGACACTGAGATGTTTGTCCCCACCTTATCGCCACGCCCAGGGTCTCACCAGGTATTGCCGCCTCCGGAGACCCCGGTGCGTGGCGCGCGTGAGGGACGAGATCATGCCTCTACGAGGCGTAGTTCTCGGCCACGCTCAACAGGGTGCGAACTCCGAAGCCGGTTCCTTCCTTGGGGGTGTAGCCCCAGGGGGAGCCCTCATTGAACGACGGACCCGCAATGTCCACGTGGGCCCACGGGACACGGCTTCCCTTGACTTCCGGCACGAACTCGCGCAGGAACAATCCCGCGACCAACATGCCTCCGAACTTGTCGCCCATGTTCTTGATGTCGGCCACGTTGGAGTTCAAGGATGCTCGCAGGTGCTCGGGCAGCGGCATGGCCCAGGCAGCTTCGCCAACAGCGGAAGCGGCTTCGCTCACCATGTCGCGAGCAGCCTCATCGCCCATGACGGCGGCGGTGCGGTTGCCGAGTGCCACCATTTGGGCCCCCGTGAGCGTTGCGATGTCCACCAACAGGTCCGGATCCTCCTGTCCCGCGGCCCACAGGCCATCGGCCAGCACCAAGCGCCCCTCGGCATCGGTGTTGAGCACTTCCACGGTGTGACCGGAGTGCATGGTGAGCACGTCACCGGGGCGGGTCGCGGTGCCGGAGGGCAGGTTCTCCGCCAAGCACAGCCAGCCGGTCACGGCCACGGGCAGCTTCAACTCGGCCGCGGCAGTCACGGTGGCGAGCACGGCTGCGGCGCCGGCCATGTCTGACTTCATCGTCATCATTGAGGCGGGAGGCTTCAGCGACAGCCCGCCCGAATCGAAGGTGATGCCCTTACCGACGAACGATACGTGGCGCTTAGCCTTGGCGGGGGCCCATTCGATCTTGACCAGGCGGGGGCCGTTCACCGACCCCTGGCCGACACCGAGCAGCCCGCCGAAATTGCCTCGGACGAGTTCCTTCTCGGCCAGCACGGTGACCTTGACCTTGCCACCCTTGGCGGCGGCAACCGCGTAATCAGCCACGAATTCCGGAGTGGCGGTGTCCGGGGACAGATCAACCAGATTGCGAGCGGTGCGTACGGCCTTGACCACGTGCGCGGCACGCTCCACGGCTGTCTGGGATCGCTTGGCCAGGTCCTTGGCCACGCACACCGTGGCCGAGTCGACGGGTGCCGATTGGTTGCCCAGGGTATGAACCTTCTGCGCCGTGTAGCTGAAAGCGCCCATGCCCAAACCTTCCGCGACCGCCTGAACGTCGGTCACGGACGTGGCGGGGAGGGCGACGACCGCGCTTGTCGCCTTGCCCGCCAAATGGCGAACGGCGGCGCCGGCGGCCCGGCGCAGAGATTCCGCGTGAGCGGCGGCGTCGTTGGAGGTGGGGGTCTTCCCCAGGCCCGTGAAGGCGACCAGTCGTGCCGACACGTTGGAAGGGGCCGGGACCACGGTGACGGAATCCTCGGAACCGGAGGCACCGGCGAGTTCGGCGAGTTCGGAGAGCGCGCGGCTTAGTTTGGAGCTTACGGAGGGGCCGAGAACCACGGAGGTACCCGGTGACTGCACGCCCACGATGAGGGCGTCCGCAGTGATGGCTGCCGGCGACTTGGCACTGACGGCCACACTCACATCGCTGGTGTTCACAATGTCCTGCACGGTGGTCACGGTGGTGTCCTTTCGTTCGGAAACACTGATATAAGCCCACGCGAGGAGGACCACTGCGTGGGGACCGCCACCGATCTTATCCGGACGGCTAGTTTTGCAGTGCCCTGCGGGAATACCGGCGGGTCACACAGGCGTTGAAACCAGTGATGTCATACGCGGCGATTCCTCTGCCGGAATCGCCCCACCATTTTTCTGCAGGAGGTCAATGTGCTGGATCCAACGGCGCTGTACCGGAGTGACCCCGCATTGCTGGGGGACGGGCGACTGCGTGGATTGCCCATGATCGTGGCGCTGTCCGGATACGTGGAGGCGGGCCACCTAGCCGGTCAAATCGAAGCCGTGGTCGTGGATTCCATGCCCAGTGAGACCCTGGCCCAGTTCGACCTGGACCAGCTCTACGACTACCGATCCCGCCGCCCGCACGTGAAATTCGTGCAAGACCACTTCGAGGAGTGGGACGCCCCGGAACTGACCCTGCGCGTGGTCACGGACGGCCTGGGTCGCCACTTCCTGCTGCTCACCGGGCCCGAGCCCGACACGCAGTGGGAACGCTTCAGCCAGGCCGTGGTGGGTCTGGCGCAGCGCCTGGATGTGAGCCTGGTGGCCTTGGTGAGCGGTATTCCCATGCCCGTTCCCCACACCCGGCCCATGCTGGTCACCGCACACGGTCCGCGCGCGGACCTGCTGCCGAGTACGGGTGGCAACAAGCCGACCTTCGAAATCAGCGCCTCCGTCTCGCACCTGCTGGAATTGCGGTTGCAGGACGGCGGCATTGATCACGTGGGCTTATCGGTGCACGTACCGCAGTACCTCGCGGAGTCGTATTTACCGCAGGCCGCCGTGGCCGCCCTGGAACACTTGAGCGCGGTCACGGGCCGCACCCTGCCGACCGACGAGCTGCGCGAAGCATCCCGCGGGGTGATTCAGCAGATCAACGAACAAGCCAGCGGGTCCCCGGAGATCCAGTCCGTCATTGAAAACATGGAACGGCGATACGATGACGTGGTCGATGCGTCCGCGCATCGGTCCATTCTGGCTGGTCCTGACCACGACGATCTGCCCGACGCCGACGAACTCGGAGCCGCAGCGGAGGCTTTCCTCGCATCTCAGGACGAGCAGGACAATTGATCTCGCGGCCCCCGCAGTAGTGGGGCCGCGATCTCCACCGCGATCCAAGGACTTCGAACATGCCACACCCTCCCGTGTCTTCACCTCGTGATCAGGGGAAGGACTCGCGAGCGGCGTGGATTGTTTTTGCGGTGGGGATTTTCGCCTACTTCTCCGCGGTGGCCCAGCGCACCAGCTTCGGTGTGGCATCCGTGGAAGCGGCGGACCGTTTCCAGACCGTGGCGGCGGGTCTGTCCATGTTCTCCATGATGCAGGTGCTGGTCTACGCGGCACTCCAGGTTCCCGTGGGTGTTCTGGTGGATCGTTTCGGCCCGCGCGTCCTGATCAGCGCTGGTGCTTTGCTCATGGTGCTTGGGCAGCTGCAACTCGCCGCGGCGGAATCGGTCACCGCCGGTGTGATCGGGCGGGTTCTCGTGGGTGCCGGTGATGCCGCCACCTTCGTGTGCGTCATGCGTCTGCTACCCGCGTGGTTCTCCGCCATGCGCGTGCCCATGCTGTCCCAGGTGGTCGGCATGACCGGCAACTTGGGGCAGTTGTTCTCCGTCATTCCCTTCGCGGCACTACTTCATGCGGCCGGGTGGGTACCGGCGTTCATCGCCCTGGCCTCACTGGCGTTGCTGTCCGGCGTGCTCTCCGCGGCTCTGCTTCGGAGCGCGCCTCCGGGGGTCAATGTCCTCAACGACTCCATTTCTTTCGCAACCGTGGGCGCCATTATTAGGGAATCACTGCGGGAACCGGGCACACAATTGGGGTTCTGGGTTCACTTCGCGGTGCAGTTCGTGGGCAACACCTTTGCGCTGATGTGGGCCTACCCCTACCTGCAGAACGCGCAGGGCATGGACGCCACACAGGCGTCTTCGGTCATGACGGCCTTCGTGGTGATCAATGTGGTGGTCAGCCTGGGCGTGGGCAAGCTCAGCGCGGTCTTCGCCCGGCGCCGCTCGGCGCTCGTCCTGACCTTTTGCGCGGTGATCTACGTTGGCTGGGCACTCATGTTGTTGTGGCCAGGTGAGGCCCCCACCGCCGTGGTGTTCATCGCGGTGGGCATGCTCGCGCTGTCCTATCCGGCATCCATGCTCGCCTTCGACATCGTGCGCAGCTTCAACCCTCCCCGCCGTGGCGGCACCGCCACCGGCCTGGCCAACGTGGGCGGGTTCATCGCATCGTTGGTGGCCATTTATCTCACCGGTTTGGCGCTGGATCTGCAGTTCGCGGCCGGGGTCTCACCGACGCTCTACGACGCCGAGGCGTTCCGTCCCGCGATTGCCTCGCAGGGGCTCGTGGCCGCGGTGGGCATCAGCGCGGTGCTCATCTGCACCAGGAAAGTGCGTAAGGTGCACGGCCCGCATTCGGTTTGAGCGTGACGTGCCCGAGTCGGTTGCGCGGGGCACGGCACGCGGGCTCCCCAGGGTCCCGCCCACAAGCCTCCAGGACCGCGGACCTCACATTCCGACGTCGCCGCGAGACACGTCGTGCCCGCCGTGCGGATCGTGGGGGCATGACACTCCTCAACGATCCCCAAGAGCCCGTGAAGATCCGCTGCGACGAAGACCTCTTGGCACTGATCCCGCATCAATTGGGATACCAGCCGCGCAATTGCGCCGTTCTCTTCATCCCCGTCGCCAGCGGGGGTGCGCTGTGCCTGAAGTTACCCACCCCCAGCGGGAGTGAGGATCTGGTGGAATACGCACAGCAACTGAGCGAGGTCACCGCGACCACGGGCCACGTCGAACAGGCGACGGTCGTCGTGTATTCGGATACGGCCGCGGTCCCGCAACCGGAGGCGGATTTCTTCCGCGCGGCGTGGCTCGGGTTGGCCGTGGAGGATTCGGGGCTTCGTACCACCGGTGGCTTCGTCGTGGGTCCCCAGCACTGGTGGAACCTGCAACGATTCGACGAGCCGCAACCACTGAGTGACATCAAGGACAGCCAGCTCAATGCCCACATGGTGACGCTGGGCAGCTGTTTCGACCAGCTGACCCCGGAGCAACCGGGTAGGGTGCCGGACGCGCTGAAACATCGCTCTTCCGAGTTTCTCGACGCACTGGGCCGCCTAACCGAGAGCCCGGGTGAGGGGCCGATCGAGGACGAGGTCCCCGGAGACCATCGCGCCGCGACTGGTGTCAGCCAGCACGAGCGGGTGGACGACCATGGGCGATACGGCTTTCGCGCGCCGGCCTGCTACGAACGGGATCTCGCACACTGGCGGGAAGCCATCGCGGCGTTGAATTCCGAAAGCGGCGACTGGACCACGGCGTTAGCGAGGCTCAGCGACCAACATCTGGCCCGGCTCGTCACCTCTCTGACTCACAGCATCACCCGTGATGCGATCTTCTACTCTTGGTTGACAGGGGACCAGGACAGGGCGATCCGAGCTCACAGGGGACTGCAAGCGTCCTTGCGGGAGGTCTTGTCCCTTCCGGCACCGGCGCCCGAGCACCGCGCCGCGGCAGAGGACGTCGCCGAGGGGTTGTGCTGTGCCCACGCGGTGCTGGGGCAGTGGGAATCCATTCCCGACTGGGCCACCGTGGAGGCCGCGTACCGGATCCTTGAGGGACTGGACTTGTTGCTGACGCACGGACTGGAGTCTGCCGGGGCCCCTCGGGAGAGCGAACGACGATGCGCCATGGTTCACGCGGATGTCGTCTCGGCACGCGCCCAGTTGGAGGTGTACAGAGGACGTGCCTTCACCGCCATGGGATTGTTGGATCGCAGCAACGCGATTGCCGCGGACCGGGAGGCAGCCAGGACCGTACGCCGCCGTCTGGACATCCAGGACATCCCGTGGTGGAGCACCGACCCCCGCACGGCGTGGCCCGGTGACCGTTGGTGGGCCAAGCGCCAGGACGCCCGCCACGCTCACGAAAAATAAATGAGGAGAACGGGGAACAAAACCCGGGGCATGTATGTTAGCTCAACTAGGACCCTTCATGTCCGGGCGGCAGCAGTGCCGAGAAACCGGGCTTGACAGGGTCATAGGCGCGTTCACCACACATGGTGACAATGCACCTCGCGACCGGTTCAACGAAAGGTTCTCAGTGTCACCTGCTGCAAGCAAGACCGCGAACGAGTCCACGGTCTCTGAGGAGTCAACGGACTCCGCACAAAAGACCACTCAGGCCAGCACCGGCCGGGCGAGTACCAGCGGTGCGGCAAAGAAGACCACGGCGGCCAAGAAAACCGCCGCGAAAAAGACCACGGCGGCGAAGAAGACGACCGCGGCCAAAAAGACCACCGCCGCGAAGTCCACCGCTTCCAAGACCACGGCCACGTCGCCCGCGGCAAAGAGTGCGGCCACCAAGGCCGCCCCCGCCACGGATGCTGTCGAGGTCGAGGAGGCGGAGACGACTCCCGCCAAGACCACACGCACCCGCAAGACGACCACCAAGACCGCCGGCACCGCCCGCGCACCGAAGGCTGGTACGGCACCCGCCACGGGCCGGGGCCGCAAGAAGACCGCGGACACGTCCGGGACCGCTGAGGCGGATGAAGAACTGCTTGCCAATCACGATGAAGCCATCGAGGACGAGCGGGACGCGGACGAGGAGGAATCGACGCAGGCCAGCCCGGAGGAGTCCGCACCCCGCATGAAGGGTCGCGAGGACAAGACCGCCCGCGGATTCGTCCTCACCAGCAACGACGAGGACGATGCCCCCGCACAACAGGTCATTGCCGCCGGTGCCACGGCGGACCCCGTCAAGGATTACCTCAAGCAGATCGGTAAGGTGGCCCTGCTCAACGCGGAGCAAGAGGTTGATCTTGCACTGCGCATCGAGGCGGGCCTGTTCGCCGAACACAAATTCGCGGACGAGCAGGATTCCATGGATGCCGAGACTCGCCGGGCCTATCGCTGGGTGATTCACGACGGTCGACGCGCCAAGAATCACCTACTGGAGGCCAACCTGCGCTTGGTGGTCTCCCTGGCCAAGCGCTACACCGGCCGCGGCATGCTGTTCCTGGACCTGATTCAAGAGGGCAACCTGGGGCTGATCCGCGCGGTGGAGAAGTTCGACTACACCAAGGGCTTCAAGTTCTCCACGTACGCGACGTGGTGGATCCGCCAAGCCATCACCCGCGCCATGGCGGACCAGGCACGCACCATTCGCATCCCGGTGCACATGGTCGAGGTCATCAACAAGCTTGCTCGTGTGCAGCGCCAGATGCTCCAGGACCTGGGCCGCGAACCCACCCCGGAAGAACTCGCCAACGAACTGGACATGACCCCTGAAAAGGTCGTGGAGGTTCAGAAGTACGGCCGCGAGCCCATTTCGCTTCACACTCCGCTCGGTGAGGACGGTGACTCCGAGTTCGGCGACCTCATTGAGGACTCCGAGGCCGTGGTTCCCGCGGATGCCGTGTCCTTCACCCTGCTCCAGGAACAGTTGCACTCCGTGCTGGACACGCTGTCCGAACGTGAAGCCGGTGTCGTCGCGATGCGTTTCGGTTTGACCGACGGTCAGCCCAAGACCCTGGATGAGATCGGCAAGGTGTACGGGGTCACCCGTGAGCGCATTCGCCAGATAGAGTCCAAGACCATGTCCAAGCTCCGCCACCCGTCGCGCTCGCAGGTGCTGCGGGACTACCTGGACTGATCCGGTACGCCATGGCGAGTCAACAGTATTCCATGACGTCCCAGGACGGACGTGTTCAGAGCATGTTCAACCGGGTGACGCGCAGCTACGACCGGGTCAATGCGCTCATGACGCTGGGCCACCACGCACAGTGGTGCCGAGAAGTCGCTCGGCGCGCGGACCTGGCCGTGAAAGGGCGGCTGTTGGACATCGCGACCGGCACGGGCGAAATCGCCCTGGCTGCGCGGCGTCGTTACCCGGGCGCGGAGATCTTCGGCGTGGACTTCTCGGAGAACATGCTCGAAGAAGCGCGTCAGAAGCGCGGTGCCGAGAACATCGAGTGGGAGTTCGCGGACGCCCACCAGTTGCGTTTCGAGGACGAGTTCTTCGATGCGGTGACCCACGGATACCTGCTCAGGAACGTCAGTGACGTGGAGCGGGTGCTCCGGGAGCAATACCGAGTGTTGAAACCGGGCGGCCGCGTGGTGGTGCTGGAAACCTCACCCC
Organism: Kocuria sp. cx-455; assembly: GCF_014698015.1. Lineage (GTDB taxonomy): Bacteria > Actinomycetota > Actinomycetes > Actinomycetales > Micrococcaceae > Kocuria. The sequence goes on along the minus strand of NZ_JACXBS010000005.1, from coordinate 182,128 downwards.
CGCGCGGGCTCCTCAAGCTGGTGCTGTCCGCCGGGATGAGCGTGGTCCTGCCGCTGCTGGGTCAGCTCATCGCCAAGGACCGCCAGGCCTACACCTATCTCAAAAGCTCCACCCTGGGATTCATGACTCCCGCTGAGGTCGCCCGGGTCATGGAGCACGTGGGTTTCTACGGTGTCGACTGGTCCACCAAGTACCTCGGCACAAATGTGATCATGTGGGGTCACAAACCCTGATCCGGAGTCCGGCAGGGGAATAGCGCAAGACCGGGGCACGCACCGTACGGTGCGTGCCCCGGTCTATGTCTCAACCGCGGGAAACCTCAGGAGGCTCCCAGCTGCTCCGTTTCGTCCTGCCAGGTGGCAGCCAGCGGGCGCAGCTTGCTCTCATTCTTACGCGCGTGATGCGCGCAGAAGAGCAGTTCACCGCCGGTGCTTTCGAGGACCACGCGCACGTATGCCTGGGCGCCGCAGGCGTCACAGCGGTGGGTCGCGTTGAGTTCACGCGTTTCGAGAGTCGCGTTCATGAGATCCTCCTTACGGATACAGGGTGCGTAATCCCACCTTGCGGTGCAATTACAATGCGCAGCTGATTCCGAAGATCAGCACTGCAGCACGTATCAATAGAACCAAAGGTAGACCCGATTACTTCCCCGGCAACAGCGGTTTCGCCCTCCGCGCACAATGTCGGTGCTGCAGTCTAAAGTGGGGGAGTCCCACCCGCGCCCACAAGCCACACACTCGGGAGATTCAGCACCGTGACACCCACTCGTTCCGAATACAACGCCCGGCACCTTTCCGTCCTGGAGGGGCTGGAAGCGGTGCGTAAACGCCCGGGCATGTACATCGGTTCAACCGACTCACGCGGGCTCATGCACTGCATGTGGGAAATCATCGACAACTCGGTGGACGAGGCGCTGGCGGGCTACGGGCAGAACATCACCGTGATCCTCCACCAGGACGGTTGCGTGGAGGTCCACGATGACGGCCGCGGTATCCCCATCGACAAGGAACCCCGCACCGGTCTCACGGGTGTCGAGGTGGTGTTCACCAAACTGCACGCCGGCGGTAAGTTCGGCGGCGGTTCCTACACCGCCTCCGGTGGTCTGCACGGCGTGGGTGCCTCGGTGGTCAACGCCTTGTCCTCGCGCCTGGACGTGCAAGTGGATCGCGGTGGCAAGACCTATCAAATGTCCTTCAAGCGCGGCGAGCCGGGTATTTTCACGGACAAGGGTGCGCCGACACCGAATGCTCCGTTCGAAGCGTTCACGGACAACTCCGAACTCAAGATCGTGGGCAAAGCCAAACGCGGAGTCACGGGCACACGGATCCGGTACTGGGCCGACGAACAGATATTCACCCCGGACGCCAAGTTCTCCACGGAGGAGCTGGTGCGCCGAGCACGCCAAACCGCGTTCCTGATCCCGGGGCTACAGATCACCCTTCGTGATGAACGGCTGCTCGCGGGAACACCCGGGGAAGACGGCCCCCACACGGAGGTGTTCCAGTACGACGGTGGTATCTCCGAATTCGCCGAATTCCTCGCCATTGACGCGCCGGTCACCGATGTGTGGCGGCTGCAGGGCCACGGCAGCTTCACCGAGCGTGTCCCTGTCCTGGACGACACCGGACGCGCTCAGTTGCAGGACGTGGAACGCGTGTGCGAAGTGGATGTCGCACTCAGATGGGGAGTCGGTTACGACACCACCGTGCGCTCGTTCGTCAACATCATTTCCACGCCCAAGGGCGGCACGCACCTGTCCGGTTTCGAAACGGCCCTGCTGAAGACCATCCGCAAACAGGTGGATGCCAACGCCCGCAAACTCAAGGTCGGCAACGACAAACTCGAAAAGGACGATGTCCTGGCGGGCCTCACCGCCGTCCTCACGGTTCGCCTGGCCGAACCGCAGTTCGAGGGGCAAACCAAGGAAGTTCTGGGCACACCTGCGGTGCGCCAGATCGTGTCCAAGGTCGTCGAGTCGCAACTGACCCAGCAGCTGACGTCCACGAAGCGCGATGACAAGGCGCAGGTCAGCCAGGTGTTGGACAAAGTGGTCGCGGAAATGAAGTCCCGGATCTCGGCGCGCGTCCACAAGGAGACCCAACGGCGTAAGAACGCGCTGGAAACCTCGTCCATGCCCACCAAACTCGTGGAATGCCGCTCCGCGGACGTGGGCCGGTCCGAGTTGTTCATCGTGGAGGGCGACTCCGCCCTGGGCACGGCCCGGTTGGCACGTAACTCCAACTACCAGGCGTTGCTGCCCATCCGCGGCAAGATCCTCAACGTCCAGAAGGCCTCCATCACCGACATGCTCGCCAACACCGAATGTGCCGCGTTGATCCAGGTGATCGGCGCGGGGTCAGGACGCAGTTTCGACGTGGACGCCGCTCGCTACGGCAAGGTCATCATGATGACCGACGCGGACGTGGACGGGGCGCACATCCGCACCCTGCTTCTCACGCTCTTTTATCGCTACATGCGCCCGCTCGTGGAAGCCGGGCGCGTCTACGCCGCGGTTCCGCCGCTGCATCGCGTGGAGATCATCAATCCCGGTTCCAAGGCCAACGAGATGGTGTACACGTATTCGGAACGTGAACTGGACACCCTGCTGGGCAGCCTGGAGGAACAGGACCGCCGGTACAAGGAACCCATTCAGCGCTACAAGGGCCTGGGCGAAATGGACGCCGATCAATTGGCGGAGACCACCATGGACATCCGGCACCGCGTGCTGCGCCGGGTGAGGGTATCGGACGCCGAGGCCGCCGAACACGCGTTCTCCTTGCTCATGGGATCCCAGGTGGCTCCGCGCAAGGACTTCATCGTGGCCGGTGCCGCACACCTGGATCAGGACCGCATCGACGCCTGACCCGGGAAAGACGTCCCAGCGTGCCAGGACGGATGCGACCGTGCGGTGCCGCGCCCGCGACCTGAGCCAGGGCCGGACGAACAGTTGATAACCGCGCCACGAACGGCGCCCCGAACCTTCCACGCGGAAAATCCGGGGCGCCGGCATTGGCCACGAGGCCGCTCAGCCCTCCAGTGGCAGCGTGTCCTGCACGGAGGGGACTGATTGAGCGTCGGATGAGGTGCCCGCGGCGGTGTGCGACCCCGGCACGGGCAGCCCGGTGAGGGCCGGACCCACCGCGTGCACGGCGCGCTCCACGCTCACCCCGGAGCCGTCACGACGACCGTATTCGTGGGGGAGGGTGCGGGCGACCCCGGCCGCGGACACGGCCTTGCCCGGCCCGTGTCCCACCCACGCGAGGTTCAGTCCGGACTCTCCGGTGAGCAGCCGTTGCGCGCGTACTCCCGCCGTCGCACGCCCCTTCGCGGGGTATTCGGACAGGGGAGTGACCTTGATGGATGCAGCACCCGTGTCCGGCAGTTGTTCCTGGCTCTCGGCCTGCGTGACCACGACCGTGGCGCGGTCGTCCCGGACCGCGCCGAAGAAGACCGCGCGTTCGCCCGGGGCCAGCTTCATGCCGGCCACGCCGCCGGCGTTGCGTCCCTGCGGTCGCACGAGATGCGCCGCGAAGTGCAGCAGCTTGGCATCCGAAGACACGAACACCAGTTCGGCACCGTCCGGGCACGCGGACACACCGATCACGCGGTCCCCGTCCTTGAGCTTGATGACCGGCCACTGGTCGAGGTTGAGCGGGTAATCGGGGTTCACGCGTTTGACGATGCCCTGTTCCGTACCCACGGCGAAGACCTCGGCGAGGGGCACCAAGCCCACCAGGTGCTCATTCTTGTCCAGGCCCAGGAAATCGGAGGCGAGAACGCCGTCCGCGAGGCGTGGAACGCCGTCGAAATCCTGCAGCACGGGAATGTCGATGCAGGACACCCGCAACATGCGGCCGGTGGAGGTGACCGCCGCGATCTCACCGCGTGCGGTGGTCGGGAGCACGCTCGCGAGCGCGTCGTGCTTGAACCTGCGCGGGGCATCGGCCAGCGGCGTACGTGTTGTGGTGCGCGCCAGGCGGCCGGTCGTGGAGACGAACGCCCAGCACGGGTCGTCGCTGATCTCGAGCGTGACCGACGACGCCGCTTGCTTGCCTTTGCCGCCCGCTTCCGCCGCCGAGGTCACGGCCGGCAGGTCCTCCGCTTCGAGCAGGACGGTGCGGCGATCGTCGCCGTGCTTCTCGGCGACCTCCGCGAGTTCGTCCGCGACGACCTGGCGCAGCCTCTGATCGGAACCGAGGATCGCCTCGAGCTCGGCGATCTCCGCGATCAGCTGATCCCGTTCGGTCTCGAGCTCGATGCGTGAGAACTTGGTGAGTTGACGCAGGCGCAGCTCCAGGATGTGCTCGGCCTGGGCTCGCGAGAGGTCGAAGACCTTCATCAGCCGGTCGCGGGCCTCCGCCGTCTGCTCGGAGGAGCGGATGATCTCAATGACCTCGTCGATGTCGACGATCGCGACCAGCAGACCTTCCACCAGGTGCAGCCGGTTCTGGCGCTTGGCCAGACGGAACGCGGTGCGGCGGCGCACCACGGACAACCGGTGATCGGTGTAGACCCGCAGCATCTCGAGCAGGCCCAGCGTGCGCGGCTGGCCGTCCACGAGCGCCACATTGTTGATGCCGAAGGAATCCTCCATGGGCGTGTGCTTGTACAGTTGCGCCAGAACGGCGTGGGGGTTGAATCCGTTCTTGAGTTCAATCACCAGGCGCAGCCCGTTGGCGCGGTCGGTGAGGTCCACCACGTCCGAGATGCCGGCCAGTTTCTTGGACTGAACCGCGTCCTTGATCTTTTCCGTGACCTTCTCCGGACCCACCATGTACGGCAGTTCCGTGACCACGATGCCCTGTTTGCGGGGCGAAACCTGCTCGATGGAGACCTTGGCCCGGGTCTTGAACGAACCCCGTCCGGTTCGGTAGGCGTCGCGGATGCCTTCCAGACCCACGATGCGCCCGCCCGAGGGCAGGTCGGGGCCCGGGACGAACTTCATGAGCTCTTCGAGCGCGGCCTCGGGATTGAGGATCAGGTGACGGGCACCCGCTACCACTTCGCGGAGGTTGTGGGGTGCCATGTTGGTGGCCATGCCCACGGCGATTCCGGTGGCCCCATTGACCAGCAGGGCCGGGTAGGCCGCCGGGAGCACACCGGGTTGCTGGAACTGGTTGTCGTAGTTGGGAACGAAATCCACGACGTCCTCGTCGAGGTCTCCCGTGAGTGCCTGAGCGGCGGCCGCCATGCGCGCCTCCGTGTAGCGCGGGGCCGCGGGCCCGTCGTCCAAGGAACCGAAGTTTCCGTGGCCGTCCACCAGGGGCAGTCGCATGGCGAAGGACTGGGCCATGCGCACCATGGCGTCGTAAATCGCGGAGTCACCGTGGGGGTGGAGCTTACCCATCACCTCGCCCACCACGCGCGCGCTCTTGACGTGACCTCGATCCGGGCGCAAACCCATCTGGTCCATCATGAACAGGATGCGACGCTGCACCGGCTTGAGGCCGTCACGCGCATCGGGCAGGGCGCGCGAGTAAATCACCGAATAGGAGTACTCCAGGAAACTGGTTTCCATCTCCTGCGTGACATCGATATCCACGATGTGCTCCGTGAAATCCTCCGGCAATTCCTCCTGTTCGGAGCGGGGGGTTGAACGACGTCGGGCCATCTAGCGGCAACTCCTCGAATAATCGGCGTGTACCTGTCGAGAGGTCACGCGGTTGGCTACCCTGAAGTCTATGGGTTCTCACGATGAAGGTTCGCAGTCACCGTCCTACCCCGAATACTGGGAAGCAGACGTCATCATGCGTGACGGCGCCACCGCTCACTTGCGGCCCATCAGCCCGGAGGACCGGCAACTGCTCACCGAGTTCCACGGTAAGCAGTCCGAGGACAGCATCTACCTGCGATTCTTCTCCTACAAACCCGCACTGTCCGAGAAGGAACTGGTGCGATTCACCACCGTGGACCATGTGGACCGCGTGTGCTTCATCCTGTTGTTGGACGACAAAATGATCGGGGTGGGTCGTTACGACCGCACCTCCGAGCGCGCGGCGGAAGTCGCGTTCATGATCTCGGACCACCATCAGGGCCGCGGCATCGGGTCCATCCTGTTGGAGCACCTGGCCGCGGCCGCCCGAGAGAACGGGATTGATCGGTTCACCGCGGAAGTGCTGCCCGAGAACCGCAAAATGCTCCACGTGTTCGTGGAGGCCGGATATGACGTCTCCCGGCAGTTCGAAGACGGCGTGGTGGTGGTCGACTTCGACATCGACCCCACCGAGAAGTCGCTGGCGGTGATGGAGTCCCGCGAACACCGGGCCGAGGCCCGCTCCATCCAGGATCTGCTCACTCCGGAGGTCGTGGCCGTGATCGGGGCGTCCGCGGATCCGGACCATGCCGGGTTCCACGCCGTGGAAGGAATTCTGAACGGCGGCTACACGGGCACCCTCTACGGGGTGGGGAACACGCCGTTCGAGCGGGACGGTCTTACCTTCGTGGCGAGCGTCCGGGACATCCCGGTGAAGATCGACCTCGCCATCATTGCCGTCCCTCGGGATGCCGTGGAATCCACCGTTGCCGATTGCGGCCGAGCCGGGGCCAGGGCGGTGGTCGTCATGACCGGCGGTTACGCGGAGACCGGCGCCGAGGGGGCCGTGCAACAGCGCCGACTGGTACGGATTGCCCGCGCGTCCGGCATGCGCGTGGTGGGTCCCGCAAGTCTGGGGTTCATCAACACCTCCGAGGAGGTCAGTCTCAATGCCTCGCTGCTGCCGCGCATGCCGCCGGGCGGGGGCCTGGGACTGTTCTCCCAATCCGGTGCGATCGGCACCATGGTGTACGGGGCCGCCCGACGACACCGGGTCGGACTGTCCAGTTACCTTTCCGCCGGTAACCGCGCGGACGTCTCCGGCAACGACATGATGCAGTACTGGGAGGACGATCCGGCCACCACGGTGTGCGGGTTGTACCTGCAGTCCGTGGGCAATCCCCGCAAATTCTCCCGGATCGCCCGCAGACTCTCCCGGTCCAAGCCCGTTATCGTGGCCAAGTCCGAGGTCACCGGGTTGCGGTTGCCCCCGGGCCACACGGGGCGTACCACCCAGGCACCGCCCGGCGCCCTGGACGCCATGTTCCGCCAGGCCGGCGTGATCCGCGCTGGGACGGCCGAACAGCTGCTGGACATCGCGGCTGTGGCCGAGAGCCAACCGGTTCCGGAGAACAACCGGGTGGCCGTGGTCTCCAACGCGTTGGCACTGTCCCAACTGGCCGAGGACTCCGCCATCCGCCTGAGCATGGAACCCGTGGTCTGCGACGGCAACGTGGATACGAGCCAGGGTCCCCAGCGCGCACACGAGGCCATCGTGGACGCGGTACGCCGCAGCGCTTCCCTGGACGGGGTGGCCAGCCTGGTGGTCGTGCTCATGCCCGTGCCTGGGCTCGACCACAATGCCCTGGTCGATGAAATCGCCCGGCAGGCCCGCGCCGCCGAGTGCACCGCGGTCGGTGTGTTCACCGGCCAGTTCGGCAGTGACGCCAAGACGGCGATGGTGCACACCACCGACGACGGCGCTTCCCTGCCCTGCTTCGATTCGCCCGGGGCGGCCCTGCTCGCGTTATCGAGTGTGGTCACCTACTCGAGGTGGCGCGAGCAGGAATACGGGCACATGTCGATCCCCGAGGACTTCGATTACGACGCCATCGAAAAGTTCCTGGAGAAGCTCAAGCCCCAAATTCCCGGGGATGGGCTTTACGAACTCGCCAGGGAGGAGACCACGGAACTGCTGGGGCACGCCGGGATCACGGTCCTGGAGTCCGTGCGGTTCTCCGAACCCGATCAGGGCGTTACCGCCGCGGCGCGGCTGGGGTATCCGGTGGCGCTCAAGACCACCGACCCGCACCTGCGACACCGCCTGGATCTGGGCGGGGTCGCACTGAACATCGAGGACGAAGCACAGCTGCGCGCGGCGATCACCACCATGAATCGCGCACTCGCAAGCTTCGGAACCTCCGACTTCGAGGTGCAGTCCATGGCGGCCGCGGGTCAGACGGTCGTGCTGCGGGCCATCGAGGACCCGTTGATCGGCCCAGTGCTTTCCTTCGGAATGGCCGGCGACGCCGTCAACCTCCTGGAGGACTGGGCCCACAGGGTTCCGCCGCTGACCGATCAGGACATTTCCCGCATGGTTCGGGCCCCCAAAGCGTCCAAGAAGCTGTTCGGGCACCAGGGCGTTCCCGCCGTGGACACCACCGGTGTGGAGGACCTGATCAACAGGGTGGCTCTCATCAAGGATCAGTTCCCCGAAACCGCGTCCCTGGACCTCAACCCGGTCCTGCTGTCCGGCTCCGTGGTCACGGTGCTCACGGCAACCATCACTCTGGGTGACCCCGGGCAGCGCACCGACAGCGCTCGCCGGGCCATGCGAGGCTAGGCCTTTTATCGCGTGTCGGACACGATTGCCGGGCGTTTCGAGTTACTGGAACCCATTGCCAAGGGCGGCAGCGGGGCAGTGTGGCGTGCCAGGGACCTCAAACTGGGGCGGGATTGCGCGGCCAAGGTGCTCCGCCAACGGGATTCCGCTGATTTGTTGCGGTTCGTCAGGGAACAATCCGTGAAGCTGGATCACCCACACGTGGTGGCACCCTACGGGTGGGCGGCCGAGGACGAATACGTGGCGATCGGCATGCGGCTGGTCAGCGGCGGCACCCTCGAAGCGGCGCTGGGCGACAACGGAGCCGTTTCGGAGGCGGTCGCGGAAGAAATCCTCTACCAACTACTTCAGGCCCTGCAGTTCGTGCACGCTCGCGGGTGGATTCACCGGGACGTCAAACCCGGCAATGTGCTCATGGAACCCACCGGCTCCGGGCGCCCGTGGGTGCGTCTTGCGGACTTCGGGATTGCCGTACGCGCCGATGACGCAAGATTGACGCACACGGGAACCGTTGTCGGCACACCGGGCTATCTACCCCACGAGGCGTACGGACCCATGGAGCCCTCCGCGTCCACGGATCTCTACGCCGCCGGGGTCACCGCGGTTCGGCTCGTGGACCCGCACGTCGATCTCAGCAACCCCCTGGAACCCGCCGCCGTAGCGGGACTGTTCCCCGAGTCACCGCAGTTACGGGCTCATGTTGCGGGGTTGCTGAGTACGGACCCCCAACGACGCATTGCCGCGGCGAAAACCGCCCTGCGGGATCTCGGCGAGGGCGCCCCCCGTCGATGCGACAGCGAATCCCTGACGGCAGAGGGCGAGCCGTTCGAAATTTTCGACGTGCTCTCACCCACGACCGAACGGGAACTGTCCGCCGTTCCCGATGCGGCCGTGCTACCCCCGTCCGACGACGCGCCCACGGCGCGGATCCAATGGCATGCGGTGCGAGGCCAGGGGGAACAAGTCCAGCAGCCTCATCCCGCGCCCCCGTTCTCGGCTGACCCCCTGAACCCTTTCGGCGCCGAGGATGAGACGGAACCGTTGCCACGCCACGGCGCGGTGACAACCGTCGCGCGGGACAGGGCATTCCCGGACACCGACCCCGCTCAGCGGGTGACCCGAACGGAACCGGCCCGCACGAAACGATCTCGTGTGCCGTGGGTCTTCCTCGCCCTGGTACTGGCCGCGGTCGCCCTGACCGCGGGTTACTTCTGGGTTGGCCCGGTCATGAATTCATGGCTGAACGGCCCGCCCGCCCCCGAACCCGAGGTGACCCAACCGCGAGAGGACACGGCAACGCCGTCGGCCCCGCAAGAACCCAGCATGGACGTAACGCCGGTGTGCACCGAGCAGGAGGACGGCACGCTCTCGTGCGTGCTCACACCATGAGCCACAACGATTGCGCACGGGCGTGCTCAGTGAAGGACAATGGACACATGACGTATTCAGCTCCCGACGGCTCGCGCTTGATCGAGGACATCAGCACGGCCGGGTTCTATCCGCAACTCGTGGAAGACGTAGTGCGGGATTCCCTCGACGGTAGGCAGCCCGTGTCCCACCTGGTGCAGTTGGAAACCCACTTCAACAACACCGAACTGCACCGCCACATCACCGTGCTGGTTCTCGCGGAGGATGTCCTGCACATCACCCACGTGGATGACCAACAGTTCGACGACAGCGGCAGTGATGTGGTGGCCCGGGTCTCCACGGAAACCGTGGGGATCTCGCAGATCCGTTCGGTCACGCTCAGCTACGCGTATCACCAGCCACAGAATTATCGCCCCGACACACCCATCATGGAGCTGACGCTCGCGGTGAGCTGGACCGGGACCCAGCAACTCGAGTTGTACCCGGCCATGTGCGAGGACCCGGAATGCCAGGCGGACCACGGGTACACGGGCACGGCCGCGAGCGAGGACGTGGTGATGCGCATCAGCTCCGAAGCGGACGGCAAGGACGCCGTGGAGGGTGCCCGAGAATTCGCGCGCACATTACGGCGAGCGAATCTGGCGCCCATGACCGACTCGGGAGCCCAGATCGCGCAATCGCCCCACCAGCGACCCCTGACCGAACGCCGCCCCTCCGAGGCCCCCGTGCAGCGACCGCGGTTCGGGCATCGCTTCACGGGCCGCGACTCCGGACGCAAATCCCCGTGACCCTTCCCTCGGATTTTCCCGCCCCCCCGCGCTACGGCGAGCGTAGCGTGGCGGACGTGATGTCATCGGCCGCGGCCGCGTTGGGAGTGCCGGGGACCACCAATACGGTGGGTCTGCCCAAGGCGCAACGGTACGTGGTGGTGCTCGTGGACGGTCTCGGGGCCGAGCTGCTCAGCGAGTGCTCCGGTTATGCACCCACGCTGCGCAAAGCACAGTCCCTGGGGGCTCTCGACGCCGCTTTTCCCACCACAACCTCCGTGTCCCTGTCGAGTCTGGGCACGGGGCTCGCCCCGGGACAGCACGGCATGCTCGGTTACGACGTGGTGGACCCCCAACAGGACCGCGTGGTGAACATGCTCGGCCAATGGAGCCCACGGATCAAACCGGAAACGTGGCAACCCCACCGCACCGTGTTCAACCGGTCGGAGGCCACGGTGGACACCGTGACGGTCAGTAAGCCCCGGTTCCAGAACTCGGAGTTGACCCGGGCCTCCCTGCGGGGTGGGCGTTTCAAAGGCGCCGACGGCGTGTTCGCTCGTACCGCCGCGGTCCTCGAGGAGTTGCGCGAGGGTAAACGAGCGCTTGTCTACTTCTACTGGGACGAGTTGGACAAGGTGGGCCACGCCAAGGGCTGGCGTTCCGACGCCTGGCTGACGGCCCTCGAGGAACTGGACTCCGCCATCAAGCGGCTCGTCCAGAAGCTACCATCCAACACCCGCGTGGTCCTCACCGCCGACCACGGGATGGTTGACGTTGCCGCCCAAGACCGCGTGGACGCCAGTGCGGTCCCCGGTCTGCTGCACGGCGTTCGCCACACCGCGGGAGAACCGCGAGCCGTGCAACTGCACACTCAACCGGACACGGATCCCGCGCTCGTGGCGGCGCGTTGGCAGGAACACTACGGCGATACCGTGTGGGCCGTGACCCGCGAGGACCTGGCGGCCGGGGGGTACTTCGGCCCGGATCCGGATCCCGTCATGCTGGAACGAGCGGGGCACGTGTGGGTCCTCGGTAAGGAGCCGGTGGCCATTTACGACGTCTCCCGCCAGGGCACCAAGCCGCTCAACATGGTGGGTCAGCACGGTTCCCTCACGCCCGCGGAGCGTCTGATTCCCGCGTTGGTCTGGTGACCGGGACGTTACTTGCTGGCCGTGGGTTTCGGGGCCGGTTTTCCGCCGTTGGGCGGAGTTTTAGGCGTGGCCGGTGGGTCCGGCTGTTTGGGCGTGGTCGCCTTGGGTGTGGTTGTCGGCTTGGGAACCTGGGTCGGCTGTGTGGTCGGCTTGGGTGACGCGCTCGGCTGTTTCGTGGGTGCAGTGGACGGCGTCTTGGTCGGCTGGGGCGTCTTGGTTGGCACCGGGGCCTTGGTAACCGGCGGTTGCGGCACCGGAGCGGCCGGGGGCGCGGGAGCGACCGGTGGCGCCACGGGCGGCGGGACGTACTCCTGCACCGGGGTGGTCTCCACCGGGGTGGGGGAGGGCGTGCGGCTCGCGGTGGCACTGGGGGACGGGGTGGGCGTTTCGGATTCGGTCGCGAAATCGGCCGGTTCCTGATCATCCTGGGAATTGGACAGCCCGGTGAATGCCAACGCTCCAACTCCCACGAGTACGAGGAGCGCGGCCACCCCGAGCACGAGCGGAGCCATGAAACGCCGGAGCGGCCCGCTCTCGTTGGGTTCGGTGAAACCCTCGGTGGTCTCCGCAGCCGGTTCATCGGCACCGAACAAGTCGTCCTGGATGGAATTACCCATGCAATGCGTCCCTCGAATCCATGAATTGCCAGGGCAAAGCTGGACCGTTTTCTCCCCTTAGCCCAATCTGCCTTAGTGACTTTAGCGGATCCGGGGTCAATTCTGCATTCCCCGGACGGTGACCTCGATTCCTAGTTCGAATTGGAACCGAAGACGATCTCATCCCAGCTCGGCACCGAGGAACGTTTGGCCTTGCCGGTCCGGCCGCGCGGCCCGGGGGCTCGTCGGGGCGGTTCGGTAGGCTCGGCGGAGGTTTGTTCCTGGTCGACCTCGGAGTTCTGGGCCACGGCATTGCCCCCGGTGGGGTTCTCGTTCGGGGGGTTGCCAATCGGCGCGGTTTCGTCCTCGGACTCGAGAGTGGCCACCGAGTCCTCGAGATCTCCCGCGACGGTCAGTTGCGGACCCCTGCCCGCCGTCACCGCATCGGGCAGCGACGTGGACGCCGCCTGGTCCGCTTCTTCCTCCGGGGCCTCAGGCTCTTCGGGTTCGACCGTGGAATCGTCCACGATCTCGATACCGGCGTCTTCTTCGAGCGCCCGATCCTCGGCCACCCGCGCGGCAGCGGGTTGAATGGGCTGATCAAACAACGGTGAATCCTCGGGCGCGCCAATGGGCCGGGGACGGTTGTCCACGTGTCCCATTCCACGACCCAGGATCTCGGCCAGCCGATCGTCCTCGTCCGTGTCGGAGCCCAACCGGCGGCCACGGCGCGCCTGCAGAACGTCCAGGAGTTCATCGGCCTGGCTGGCTTCCCGCTGGAGTTGTTCCACGCGAGCATCAGGGGCCGGATGGTGGGTGATCGTGGGCGCGGGGACACCCAGGGGACCGGTCTCGTGCGGTTCCTGACCAAGGGTACTCGCCCAGTCGTTCACCGGTCGCACGGTTTGACTGGCGGGGTTGTAGGTCCATTCCGCGGGACCGTCGGTGTCATGGGGAGCCAGGTCGCGGTCCGAAACGCTGAACGTCAACTGCAGGCTCCAGAGCTGATCCTCGCGCTGCCAGGCATCCCAGTCGAGGGAGCTCACGGCCACCCCCGTGTCCTGCGCGCGATGGTGCACGGTCTGCTCGAGTGTTCGCGGTTCGCCCTCGAACACGGAACGGTACCCGTCGTGCGAAGGGCTGGTGCCGGTCACCTTGACCTTGAGAGCCTCCCGCACCATGTGGCCGCGCTCGGCCAGAATGGGCCATTCGTAGCGCTTGACGCGCTCGGGTTCCCAGCCGGACTCCGCCACGATGTCTTCAACGCTGGCACCGGCACGGAACCGAGCCTGGATGTCGCGGGGGCCGAACTGCCCGCTCACACGCCCACGAGCGGGAGTCTTTTTCCGCGCGTGCTGCACCGCTTGCCGCAACTGCTGATCGATCTTCAGCGAATGACGCTGTGAATCGGTGGATTCCACGATCAGGTGTTCGCCGTCTTCGTGTACACCCACAAGGTGCAACTGGTCCATGCTGTCCTTCCTTTACCAGCGGGAAGTCATGCTGTTAGAGAAATTCCCACCGTTCATGTCGTGCCAGTCTAGTGGTTCAACCGCGCCCACCTAACCGTTTCGCCCCCGTACTCCGGCATTTCCCGCGGTGCTCCACCCGGGGGTCATCCATGTGGGCCGCTCGGAGGAATTCCCGGTGTGACGTCGAGCGATACGCAGTTGCTGCCTCGGGCTGGATTTTTTCCGGTCAATGGTGAACAATCTACGCGACACGGACCCGGCTTCTATCCCAGAAAGCCGGGGTATCAACACCCACAGCGATCTCGCTGAGACCGGTTGGAGCGGATTCACACATGGCCACAGATTACGACGCGCCGCGTAAGCAGGACGAAGACCTCAAGGAAGACTCGATTGAGGAGTTGCAGTCTCGTCGATCGGATCAGCAGTCCGGCAGCGTCGACGAGGATGAAGCGGCAGCGGCGGAAAGTTTCGAGCTTCCCGGCGCCGATCTTTCCAACGAAGAGCTCTCCGTCGTGGTGCTGCCCGCCCAGGAGGACGAATTCACGTGCGGTTCGTGCTTCTTGGTGCGTCACCGTTCCCAGCTCGCCGAAGAGCGCGACGGGGTGAAGTTCTGCTTCGAATGCATGGGCTGATTCACAGCTGCTGAACACAGAATTCGGGCGGTCACCGGCACGGTGACCGCCCGAAGTGTTCCAGCGTCTTAGGGTGGATCCGTGCCGCGATCGGCATTGATCGCGCGAGCCAGTTCCTCGGGGTGACGGGTGGCCGTGAGCCAATACGGGGTGGGATCCACGGGGTCCACGATCTGGATCCGGCACATGTCAGGGACGGACACACGGAAGTTCATGAATGCGCGGCCGTCCAATTCGGGACCGCGGGCAACACGTGCGGCGTCACCACGCAAGGCCTCGGCCTCCCCGACAAAGCGCCGCTCGATGTGGGCACGGCCCACGCGCACGTCGTGGTCCGTGACCACGATCCGGGGTGAGCCGAGATACAGGATCAACCCGATGAAGACCATGACCACCACGGCCGCAATGATGCCCACCGCCATGTTGATGGGGGCAAGAGCAATGAACGTGGCTGCTCCCACGAACAGGATCACGAGCCACATCCACCACGCGACGCTGAGTCGCTCCTGGTACGCCACCACGGGTTGGGTGGCTGGCTGGTCGGGGGTGGCCGGTTCGGAGGCCGCGGCGGCGTGCGGTTCGTGAGGGGTCATGACTCCACTTTCCCACAGCTTGCTAGGAGTCTTCCACGTCCGGGCAGCCACCCGAGGGGCGCCGCGTTAGAGTGGTGGATTGTGACTGATGTAGCCGTTGACCACACCGTGACCGTGGCCCTGAAGATGTTGGATCCCGGGCTGGCGCCCCCCTCGTACGCAACCCTCGGAGACGCGGGCGCTGATCTGCGGGCCCGGCGCGAGACCGTTCTGGAGCCGGGACAACGGGCGCTGGTGGACACCGGGGTGGCCCTGGCGATCCCGCAGGGGTATGTGGGCCTGGTTCACCCCAGGTCCGGGCTTGCCGCCAAGCACGGGCTGACCCTGGTCAATGCTCCGGGCACCGTGGACAGTGGCTACCGCGGCGAGATCAAGGTGTGTTTACTCAACACCGACCGCTCGAACACCTACACGGTGAGCCGCGGTGAGCGGATTGCCCAGCTCGTGATCCAGCGAGTGGAGACGGCCCGCTTCGACCCGGTGGCCGAACTGCCCCAGAGCGAACGCGGCGCGGGAGGCTTCGGCTCCTCCGGAACCCATTAGATCCCGGCCCCTGATTCACAACGACCCGCAGACAAGCAACGGAGCACACATGTTTGGACGAAAGAAGCGCCGCAAGGACGCTCAGGCGGATAGCCGCGCCGTCGCCACGACAGACTCGCAAGAGGCCCCCGAAACACCCGGCGACGACACGGCAGCGGCCTCTGACCCTCGCGCCCTGGGCCCGTGGGACGAGTCCGAGCTGAAGGGCGAGCGCGAGGATTACATCGATCTGGGCTGCATCCTCCTCAAACCCATGGCCGGCGTGGCCGTGCGCATGGATTTGGATGAAAAATCCCAGCGACCGCGTGCATTGAACGTTGACTACCAGGACGGCTCGGTTCAACTCCAAGCGTTCTCCGCGCCCAAGAGCAGTGGCCTGTGGAACGACGTCCGCCGCGAGTTGGTGGAAGGATTGCGTCGCGACAGCGGGCATGTCACCGTGGCGGAAGGCCCGCTGGGCTTGCAGGTCAACGCCAAATTCTCCGCGACCACGGCCTCCGGTCAACCCGGCTACCGGCTGGCACGCTTCGTCGGCATCGACGGGCCTCGCTGGTTCTTGCGCGCGGTGTACACGGGCGGCGCCGCCATGCCGTCCACGACCGCCGAGGTACTCGACGACGTCGTGCGGTCGTTGGTGATCGTTCGCGGGCACGACCCGATGCCCCCGCGCGACCTCTTGCAGTTCAAGGTTCCGGAGAACGCGACACCGCAGAGCCCCCAGGGCCAGACCGCCGACCACCCCGGGCGCGATCCGCAGCCGCCGGCAAGTGCACCGCAGCGCGGCCCAGAGATCACCGAAATCGGCTGACCTCGTGGCAACCACTCACGTCACCGGGGCCATCGACGTGGTCGGCGAGCGCGGTGCCGCCGCGCAGGATCTGGACCCGGCGGCGCCGTCGCAACGTCGTCGGGTGATGGTTGAGGGCGAGGTCACCGAGGTCACGTTCTCGCCCGCCACGCAGTCCCCGCGGTACCGGGCGGTGCTGCATGTACAGGGCCGGTCCGGGCTGCGAGCGGGTCTGGGAGATTCCTACGTCGCGTTGCTCTGGCACGGTCAGCGCAGTGTTCCCGGCATCATGGCCGGCACCAGATTGCGGTGCGTGGCCGTGGTGTCGTTCACCGATTCGGTACCCACCATGTACAACCCCCGTTACGAGATCATCACGCCCAAAAGGATCAACCGGTGAGCCACACAACACCCCCGTACCCCTCAGCGCCGGATGGCCACGAACCCCCCGAGGGCAACCGGCGGCCTCAGTCCGTGGAACGGGCCATGGGGGACTATGCCAAGCGCGCGGGTCTGCGCCGTGACGACCACGGTCAATTGGACGTGCTGCACGCCGTGGGCGGCTGGCGCGGGTTGCTCGAGGCGATCCTGCCGGGTCTGATCTTCCTGGTCGTGTTCCTGCTGACCCAGCAATTGGCCATCGCGCTGATTGCGTCCCTGGCCACCGCGTTGTTGTTCGCGGTCGCGAGACTGGCCCAGCGGCAGTCACTGATGCAGTCGATCGCCGGGCTGATCGGCGTGGCCGTGTGCGCCCTGTTCGCTCGGGTCGGCGGTCAAGCGCTGGACTATTACGTGCCGGGGTTCTTCGTCAACATTGCGTGGCTCATCGGCCTGTCGATCTCCGCAGCGGTCGGCTGGCCGCTGCTGGGTGTCTTCTACGGTTACGTTCGTGGGGAGGGGATGGACTGGCGCAAGGATCGGCAGCGGCGCGGCGCGTATCAGCGAGCCACCCTGTTGTTGATCGGGATGTTCGCGGCGCGGTTGCTCGTCCAGGTCCCCTTGTTTTTCGCGGAGAACGTCGCCGCGCTGGGCGTCGCTCGCCTGGTCATGGGCGTTCCCTTGTATGCGCTGGTGCTGTGGCTCGGGTGGCTGTTGACCCGCCCGATTCCGTCTCGAGGGTGACGTCCCGGGCCGTGGTGAACATGGCGCGCAGCTGATCTTCCCCCTCCGCAGTGGAAATGAAGAACAACTCGTCCGACCCCTCCAGAACATCGTCCCCGGAGGGTGTGATCGGCACTCCGTCCCGCAGAATGGCCACCAGGGTGACCTCGAGCGGCCACGGCACGTGGGACACCATGGTCGCCACCACCGGGTGCTCCCGGGGAACCGTATAGGCGGACAGCGTGGCACCCCCGGTTTGCAGACTCAGTAACCGGACCACGTCCCCCACTTCCACGGCCTCTTCCACGAGCGCCGTCATGAGCCGGGGAGTCGACACCGCAACGTCAACGCCCCACGCGTCGTCGAACAGCCACTCGTTCTTGGGGTTGTTGACTCGACCCACCGTTCGGGGTACACCGAACTCGCTGCGCGCCAGGAGCGAGACGACCAGGTTCGCCTTGTCGTCGCCGGTCGCGGCCACCACGACATCCGCCTCCTCCGTCTTGGCCCGCTGCAGCACGTCCAAATCGCAGGCATCCCCGACGACCCACTGCGTACCGCGCAGCTTGGACCGGCCGATCACGTCCGACGTCGCGTCGATCACCACGATCTCGTGGCCGTGGGACACCAATTCACGGGCGATCGAGGAACCCACGGAGCCGCCGCCCACAATGATGACCTTCATGACCGCTTCCTCCCGTGACCGCGTTCCTCGGTGGCCGCCAGAGCCACCGCCTCCAAAACCTCGTCCGAGGGCGGCCGGGACAGGATCCGGGCCACGTTCTCCACGTCTTCCACGCGCATCATGGCGTGCACAATATCCCCTTGCTGATAACTGGAATCGGCGGCGGGCAGGATTCCCTCGCCGAAGCGAGTCACGAAGGCCACCCGAACACCGGAGGCCTCCTCGATGCGATCCAGGTGTAAACCCGACCAGGATTCATGCAAGGGCAGCTCTCCCAGCTGCAACCGCCCGGAGGCCTCCCGGAAATCACCGGTGATCGCGTGCTCCGGCAGGATCCGCCGCAGCACCTGGTCCGAACTCCACCGCACGGAGGCCACCGTGGGAATCCCCATGCGCTGGTAGAACTCCGCGCGACTGGGGTCGTAAATGCGGGCCACCACGTGCTTGACCTTGAACGTCTCCCGGGCCACGCGGGCCGCAATGATGTTGGAGTTGTCCCCGCTGGACACCGCCGCGAACGCGTAGGCCTCTTCGATACCCGCGCGGCGCAGCACGTCCCTGTCGAAACCGTGGCCGGTGACCTTCTTGCCCCCGAACGACGGTCGAAGTTTACGGAAGGCCCGATCGTCCTGATCGATGACCGCCACGGTGTGGCCGGAATCCTCGAGGGCGTGCGCAATGGAGATCCCCACGCGGCCGACACCCATGATCACAAAATGCGCCATGTCGCACAGCATAATTCTCCGCGCTTCGGGACAAGACCCCCGCGAGGCACTAGCGTGTTGAACCGTGTACCTGTCCCAACTTGCTCGCCGCGTCCTCGTGGGCAAACCACTTCACAACGAACGCGCCGGCGGAACCCTGCTCCGCAACCGCGCGGCACTACCCGTGTTCGCATCCGACGCGCTGTCATCCGTGGCCTACGCGCCGGACGAAATCGTCTTGACCCTCGCGCTCGCGGGCACCGCGGCCATTGCCGTCTCACCCTGGGTGGGAGTCGTGGTGCTGATCGTGCTGATCGTGCTGATCACCGCCTACCGGCAGAACGTGCGGGCCTATCCGTCCGGCGGAGCGGACTTCGAGATCGCGTCCAAGAACCTCGGCCGGCCCTCCGGCGCCATGGTGGGTGCGGCGCTGTTGGTGGACTACACCCTGGTGGTGGCGGTGTCCATGTCCGCCGCCGCCCAGTACGTGGCCTCCGCGGTGCCGTGGTTCGTGGGTCAGCAGGTCTTCGTGGCCCTCGCGGGTATCGCGGTGGTCGGGCTCCTCAACCTGCGCGGGCTGCAGTTCATGGGACGCGCCTCGACCGTACCCACGTATGCCTTTGTGGCGGTGGTACTCCTGCTCGTGGCTGCGGGGCTGGTACAGCAGCTGATGGGAACGCTGGGCCGAGCGCCGTCGGCGGACTACCAGGTGCTGCCCGCCGCCGGAATGGATGCCGGGCTGGTGGGCCTGGCCGGGGCGATGCTGGTGCTGCGTGCGTTCTCCTCGGGCGCGGTGGCGGTGACGGGGGTCGAGACCATCACTAATTCCGTGCCCTATTTCCGTAAGCCCAAGGCCCTCAACGCGGCCCGCACCCTGGCCCTCCTCGGAGCCTTGTCCACGGCGTTGCTGCTGGGCGTGTTGTATCTCACCCGTGAAACGCGGGCGGTCGTGGTGATGAACGCGCAGGAACAGCTGTTGATCAACGGCCAACAACCGGGTGAGGGTTTCTTCCAGGTGCCGATCCTCGGTCAACTGGCCCAGACCATTGCCGGCGTGGACTCCGTGTGGTTCTTCGTGCTGGTGGCCGTCACGGTGGGTGTGCTGTTCATGGCCGCCAACACGGCGTTCTCGGGTTTCCCCACCTTGGCCTCGCGACTGGCCAGCGCGGCGCTGCTGCCGCGCCAGTTGCAATCGCGCGGGGATCGATTCGCCTTCACCAACGGAATCGTGCTGCTCTCGATCGTGGCGGCGCTGTTCACCGTGATTTTCGATGCCAACGTCAACAGCCTGATCCAGCTCTACGTGGTGGGGGCGTTCTTCGCGTTCACCCTCACCCAGGCGGGAATGGTGCGGCACTGGGCGCGCGTGCGACGGACTCGCACGTCAAAGGTCACCACTCGGCAGCTGGCCATCCGGCAGGCCGTGGCCGTGGTGGCCCTGGTTTTCTGCGCCGCCGTGTTCCTGGTGGTGTTGGCCACCAAGCTCACGCAGGGGGCCTGGTTGACCATTGTGGCCATTGCCCTGCTCACGCTGTGGATGCGGGCCATCGGCCATCATTACGCATCGGTGGACCGTGAACTCGAGGTGGACCCCGAGTCCCCGGTCCGTGCCCTGCCCTCGCGCGTGCATGCCGTGATCGTGGTGACCTCCGTTCGGAAGCCGGTGGTCCGCGCCCTGACCTACGCTCGGGCCTCCCGTCCGGCCACGTTGGAGGCGGTATTGGTGGACACCGATCGTGCCCGCACCGAGGACGTGCTGCGGCAATGGCAACGGCTGGAGTTCCCGGTGCCCATCACGGTCCTGGCCTCCCCGTACCGTGACAGCATCGGACCCGTGATCTCCCACGTGCGCAGCATCCGCAAGAAATCACCGCGGGACTTGGTGATCGTCTACGTGCCCGAATATGTTGTGGGGCGCGGCTGGGAGCGGTTCTTGCACAATCAGGCCATCAGGCCACTCAAGGCGCGACTTCACTTCGAACGGGGCGTCATGATCGCCTCCGTTCCTTGGCACCTGGAATCGGTGCGCGAACTACGACTCACGGAGAATCAAGGATGACCGAAGACCAACCCGACACCCCCGATCAGCTGACGCTACGACTCACCACGGTGGCTCACGGTGGTCACATGGTGTCGCGTTCGCCGGACGGTCGTGTGGTGTTCGTGCGTCACGGGGCGCCCGGGGAACTCGTGCGCGTGCGCCTCACCGATCACGGTGAGGACGCCACGTTCTGGCGCGCAGATGTGGTGGAGGTGCTGGAATCCTCCGCGGATCGCAGATCGCAGCACCCGTGGGCCGCCGCGGATGCCTTGCGCGCCGCGCGGGAAGGACACGCGCCCGTGGGCGGGGCGGAGTTCGGTCACCTGACGCTGGGCGCGCAACGAGAACTCAAGCGCGCCGTGGTGGCCGAGCAACTTGCGCATCTCGCCGGGATCGAGTGGCACGGACAGGTTGCCGCCGTGGCCGACGAATCCCCTGACGGCACCGGGTGGCGTACCCGCCTGCACCTGGACGTGACCGCGGACGGCACCGCGGGCATGTATCCCCACAGGTCCAACGATCTGGTGCCGATCACGGACATGCCGCTGGTCACGGACGCCATCAGCGCCTGCGCACCCTGGGAGCTGTCCGTACCGGGCGCCGCTCGCCTGGATATTGCCGCACCGGCCAACGGGGGCCGCCCGCTGTTGCACGTGGGTCTGCTGCCGCGTCAGGACCCCGAGACGCTCTGCGCCCTGCGTGCCCGGCTCACGGCCTGGGGGAGCGAACACGGGGTCTCGGTCACCGCGCAGTCCCCGGGGGATCGCGAGATCCAGACGTGGTCCGGTGAGGCACTGGTGCGGGAAACCCTCGAGGTGCCCGGGGGCGACGCACTCACGTGGCGCGTCA
Source organism: Kocuria sp. cx-455 (assembly GCF_014698015.1). Classification (GTDB taxonomy): domain Bacteria; phylum Actinomycetota; class Actinomycetes; order Actinomycetales; family Micrococcaceae; genus Kocuria. Next base: position 160,464 of record NZ_JACXBS010000005.1, on the reverse strand, counting down.
GTCCCACGGGGTTCTGGCAGATTCACCGTGCCGCCCCGCGCACCCTGGTCGACGCGGTGCTGGCGGCGGCCAGGATCAAGGCGGGGGAGACGGTGTGGGATCTGTACAGCGGAGCAGGATTGTTCACTGCCGCCGCTGCCCGCGCGGTGGGTCCTCGGGGTCGGGTCTTCGCGGTCGAGGGCTCACCCGTGACGTCCGCGGATGCGCGCGAGAACGTGGCAGGGCGGGAGAACGTCCGCGTCACCCGCGGAGACGCGGCGCGGGTGCTCACGGGGCGTGACCCCGCACGACGCCGCCGCGGGGCCCCGCGCGGGCAGCGCCGGCCCGCGGTGCGCGCGCCCCGGCCCGACGTCGTCATTCTCGACCCCCCGCGCTCCGGCGCGGCCAAGGAGGTGCTGTCGGCGATCGACGGCGCCGATCCCCACACCGTGGTCTACGTGGCGTGTGATCCCGCGGCACTGGGTCGCGACCTCGGCCGGTTGTCGCGCCGCGGGTGGAAGGTGACCACTGTGAAAGCCTTCGACCTGTACCCGAATACCCACCACGTGGAGGCGGTGGCCGTACTGCGGCGCAATGATGCAACCTGAGGCGAACCTCCCGGTCGGGGTAAGTGGCACGGGCTACACTGGGAGTTGACCGTTCGTGCGCGCCCGGGGCGTTTCATGCGCCCCGTGGACAGCCACGAGCGCATTCAAACGGTGGCGAGAGGAGTTCCACACCATGACTGTGGACAGCTTTGGGGCCAAAGGCGTACTCAACGTCAGCGGCACCGACTATGAAATTTTCCGACTCAATGCACTGGAGGGGGCCAAGAAACTCCCTTACAGCTTGAAGGTTCTGCTCGAGAACCTGTTGCGCACCGAAGACGGTGCGAACGTGACCAAGAAGCATATTGAAGCCCTGGCCAGCTGGGATCCCGAGGCCCAGCCCGACACGGAGATTCAGTTCACCCCTGCCCGTGTCATCATGCAGGACTTCACCGGAGTTCCTTGCATCGTGGACCTTGCCACGATGCGCGAGGCAGTAGCGGAGCTCGGCGGTGACCCGTCACGCGTCAACCCGCTGGCCCCGGCCGAGCTGGTCATTGACCACTCCGTGCAGATTGACGCGTTCGGTTCCACGGACGCCATTGAGCGCAACATGGACATTGAGTACCAGCGCAACGGCGAGCGGTACCAGTTCCTGCGTTGGGGTCAGTCCGCATTCGACGACTTCAAGGTCGTGCCCCCGGGCATGGGCATCGTGCACCAGGTCAACATCGAGAACCTGGCACGCGTGGTCATGACCCGCGAGATCGACGGCACCGTTCGCGCGTACCCGGACACCTGCGTGGGCACCGACTCCCACACCACCATGGAAAACGGCATCGGCGTTCTCGGTTGGGGCGTCGGCGGCATCGAGGCCGAGGCCGCCATGCTGGGCCAGCCCATCTCCATGTTGATCCCGCGCGTGGTGGGCTTCAAGCTCACCGGCGAGATCCCCTCCGGCGCCACCGCAACCGACGTGGTGTTGACCATCACCGAGATGCTGCGTGAGCACGGTGTGGTGGGCAAGTTCGTGGAGTTCTACGGTGAGGGCGTCGCGGCTGTGCCGCTGGCCAACCGCGCAACCATTGGCAACATGTCGCCCGAGTTCGGTTCGACCGCCGCGATCTTCCCGATCGACGAGGTCACCATGGACTACCTGCGCCTGACCGGTCGCTCCGAGGAACAGGTCGCCCTGGTCGAGGCGTACACCAAGGAACAGGGTATGTGGCACGACCCCTCGGAGGAGATCGCGTTCTCCGAGTACCTCGAGCTGGACCTGTCCACCGTGGTCCCCTCGATCGCCGGCCCCAAGCGCCCGCAGGACCGTATCGAGCTCACCAAGTCCAAGCCGCAGTTCCGCGACGATCTCACCAACTACGTCTCCGTGGACGAGTCCTCCACCGCGGACCAGGCCGTTGCGGAGTCCTTCCCCGCCTCCGACGCTCCCGCCAACAGCGCCGGCGACCAGCAGGACCCCTCGGACGCGCCGCGCCATGCCGATGCCGCGGGCATGAGTGCTCGCGCATCCAACCCGGTCAAGGTCGCCATGGAGGACGGCCGCGAGTTCGAGCTGGATCACGGTGCCGTGTCGATCGCTTCGATCACCTCGTGCACCAACACCTCCAACCCGTCGGTCATGATGGCGGCTGCGGTTCTGGCTCGCAATGCGGTGAGCAAGGGACTCAAGGCCAAGCCGTGGGTCAAGACGTCCATTGCTCCGGGGTCCAAAGTGGTGACCGAGTACTACGAGAAGTCCGGTCTGGTACCGGATCTGCAGGAGCTCGGCTTCTACATCGTCGGATACGGCTGCACCACCTGCATCGGTAACTCCGGCCCGCTCGAGCCCGAGATCTCCCAGGTCATTCAGGACAACGATCTGGCCGTGACCTCGGTGCTGTCGGGTAACCGTAACTTCGAGGGTCGTATCAACCCCGATGTCAAGATGAACTACCTGGCCTCGCCGCCGCTGGTCATCGCCTACGCCCTGGCCGGAACCATGGACTTCGACTTCGAGAACGAGGCCCTGGGGCAGGATTCCGACGGTAACGACATCTACCTCAAGGACATCTGGCCGAACCCGACCGAGGTTCAGGAGATCATCGACCGTTCTATCGAGACGGACATGTTCACCAAGGAATACGGCACCATCTTCGACGGTGACGAGCGTTGGCAGAACCTGAACACCCCCACCGGTGACGTGTTCGAGTGGGATCCCAATTCCACGTACGTGCGCAAGCCACCGTACTTCGACGGGATGTCCATGGAAGCCTCCTCCGTCGAGGACATCAAGGGTGCCCGCGTGCTTTTGAAGCTGGGCGATTCAGTCACCACCGACCACATCTCCCCGGCGGGTTCCTTCAAGTCGGACACCCCGGCCGGTAAGTACCTGATCGAGAACGGTGTGGAGCGCAAGGACTTCAACTCCTACGGTTCCCGTCGTGGTAATCACGAGGTGATGATCCGCGGAACGTTCGCGAACATCCGCATCAAGAACCAGCTGCTGGACGGCGTGGAAGGCGGCTTCACCCGCGATTTCACGCAGGCCGACGGCCCGCAGTCCACGGTGTACGACGCGTCCGTGAACTACCAGGAAGCCGGCGTCCCGCTGGTGGTGCTGGGCGGTAAGGAATACGGTTCCGGTTCCTCGCGTGACTGGGCGGCCAAGGGCACCTCCCTGCTGGGAGTGCGCGCCGTGATCACCCAGTCCTACGAGCGTATCCACCGCTCCAACCTGATCGGTATGGGTGTTCTGCCGCTGCAGTTCCCTCAGGGCGAGTCCGCCGACTCGTTGGGACTGGACGGCACCGAGACCTTCGACATCGAGGGCGTGACCGCTCTGAACGAGGGTTCGACCCCCAAGACCTTGAAGGTCACGGCCACAAAGGATGACGGCTCCACCGTGGAGTTCGACGCAGACCTGCGCATCGACACCCCGGGTGAGGCCGACTACTACCGCAACGGTGGCATCCTGCAGTACGTGCTGCGTCAGATCGCCAAGTAACACCCGCGGTCCGACACCCGGCCGGTGATCCCTTCGGGGGCCACCGGCCGGGTCGTTTAACCAGGCACCTGTGCAGTGCTGTCGGTTAGGGCGAGTAAGATCGAACGGTACCTCGGGGCAGGTCATCAGTGTGCTGTTGACTGGTGCCCCATCCACCATTCCGATTTGTCGAAGGCACGGAGAGCACGCATGACGCTTCTGGAGACCATCAAGAGCCCGTCGGACCTGCGCGGTCTGGACAACGCGGCTCTCGAGCAGTTGGCTGCGGATATTCGTGCGTTCCTCATCACGCACGTGGCCGCCACCGGGGGACATCTGGGACCCAATCTGGGTGTCGTGGAGCTGACGTTGGCCGTGCACAGGGTCTTCGACTCGCCCCGCGACTCCATCGTCTTCGACACCGGGCACCAGTCCTACGTGCACAAGCTCGTCACGGGGCGTCAGGACTTCTCCACACTGCGGCAAAAGGGCGGTCTTGCCGGTTATCCCGACCGCGGTGAGTCCGAACACGACATCGTGGAGTCCTCACACGCGTCGTCGTCCCTGTCCTGGGCCGACGGTATTTCCCGCGGTTACCAAATGACCGGTCAACACGACCGCCACACCGTGGCCGTCATCGGCGATGGTGCCCTGACCGGCGGCATGGCGTGGGAGGCCATGAACAACATTGCCTCCGACAAGAACCGCAAGGTCGTGATCGTGGTCAACGACAACGGCCGTTCCTACGCGCCCACCGTGGGGGGCTTCGCGAACAGGTTGCAGGAACTGAAGGCCAGCGTGCAGCAGGGCGTGGACGCCATGCGCACCGACCGTCGTTACGAACAGACCTTGGACAAGGTCAAGGGCTTGTTGCAGGAATCGGGGCATCTGGGTCAGGCGGTGTACCGCGGTCTGCACGGCATGAAGCAGGGCATCAAGGATGTCGTGGTCCAGCAGGGCATCTTCGAGGACCTCGGCATGAAATACGTGGGTCCGGTGGACGGCCATGACCTGGATGCCATGGATCAGGCTCTGAGAAACGCCAAGAACTACGGGGGGCCGGTCATCGTCCACGCGATCACCGAGAAGGGCCACGGGTACCTCCCCGCGCGGCTGGACGAGAACGACCAGTTCCACTCGGTACCCGTCATCGACCCCTCCACCGGTAAGCCCACCGCCACGTCGTCATCGCGCACCTGGACCCATGTCTTCCGCGACGAGATCGCGGCGATTGCCGACGAACGCGAGGACATCGTGGGCGTCACCGGCGCCATGCTGATCCCCATGGGCCTGCAGAAGATGCAGCTGGCCCACCCGGACCGCGTGGTGGACGTGGGGATCGCCGAGCAGCATGCGCTGACCATGGCCGCGGGTATGGCCTTCGGTGGGCTGCACCCGGTGGTCGGCCTCTACGCGACGTTCCTCAACCGCGGCTTCGACCAGCTGCTCATGGACGTGGCCCTGCACAAGGCAGGTGTCACGGTGGTTCTGGACCGCGCCGGCGTCACCGGCCCGGACGGGCCCAGCCACCACGGGATCTGGGATCTCGCGCTGCTCCAAATCATTCCCGGACTTCATCTGGCCGCGCCTCGGGATGAGGCGACCATGGTCGAGGAACTGCGCGAAGCGGTGGCCGTCAACGATGCGCCCACGGTGGTGCGCTACCCCAAGGGAACCGTGGGAGCGCCGTCGCCGGCGTTGGAACGGCTGCCCGACGGCGTGGACGTCCTGGTGCGTCACGGGGACCCGGCGCAACCGGGGACAGACCATCGCGATGTGCTGATCGTCAGTGTGGGCGCCATGTGCGGCATCAGCCTGGAGGTGTCCGAGCGGCTGGGCGCCCACGGCGTGTCGTCCACGGTGGTTGACCCCCGTTGGGTGCTGCCGGTGGCCAGGTCGGTGGTCGAACTCGCGGCCCAGCACCGGATCGTGGTGGTCATCGAGGACGGCGTGCGGGCGGGTGGCATCGGGTCCTTGATCCGCCAGGAAATGCGCTCGGCCGGCGTGGACACCGCACTCAACGAAGTGGGGTTGCCCACGGAATTCCTGGCCCACGCAAGCCGCGACCAAATTTTTGAACAAACCGGGCTCACCGCTCAGCGCATTGCCCAGAACACCCTGTCCTCCGTCCTCGGCACACGGGTACCTTATGCCCGCCCGGCCGACGAGGAAAAACTACGCGCCACCCAGACCAGCCGGATGCGCGGGGTGGACGGCGCCTAACGCGCTGGCCTAGGTCTCGGACCTACAGGGTTGTGAGTCTTCAACCCACGATGATGCGCTCACCCTGAACGGTCACCGGATATTCGGCCAGACCGCTCGCGGCCGGGCCGCCCTGGACATCCCCGGTGGCCATGTCGAACGTGGAGCTGTGGCACGGGCACACGTAACTCTGGTTGGCGGGATTCACTAGGCATCCTTCGTGCGGGCACACGGGGGAGAAGGCCGTGAACGTGCCTTCGGTGGGCTGGCCCACCACGGCCTGTAGCCCGTCCTTCTCGACTTTCACGCCCTGCCCCACCGGAATGTCCGAGGTGGCAGCAACGTCCACGGGAGAGGTGGGCGCCTGAGGGGTGGTCGGGTCGCTGGACGCATTGTCGGAACCACCACATGCACTGAGCCCGACGGCGGCAACCGATGCCAGACCCGCGGCACCCATCACGCGGCGTCGCGTGGGATGAACGCTGGCAGGTGCGGTGTCGAATGGCTGATGTCGTTGCGTGCTCACGGGGATCCTCTCGAAGATTGCTCGATTGTCAGTTTATGATTCGCTCCCCGGCAATGTGGTGCGACTGGCCGGGTGGCGTGCGTCAAAACTGTGAGCCAGGACAAAGGTCAGTAGGATGTGTATCAGTCACAGGGGTGCCATGATGGCTGCCTCGACCAACGGAAAGGAATCAAGATGATCAAGCGTCTCGCTTTCGTCGCCGGTTTCGGTGTGGGTTTTATCGTGGGTTCCGCGTCGGGCCGTAAGAGCTACGAGTCCCTGCGTGAGACCGCCATCAACACGTGGAACGACCCCAAGGTCCAGGACAAGGTGTCCGAGGGCACCGACTGGGTCAAGGCCGAGGTTCCCGTGGTGGGCGGCAAGCTGGCTGACACCGCCCAGAAGGCTGCGGGTACCGTGTCGGCCAAGGCCCAGGACGGCGCCTCGACCGTGATGGACAAGGCCCAGGAGGGCGCCGCCTCCGTGAAGTCCAAGGTCGGTTCGGACTCCTCGGACGCGGATCTGCCCAAGCCCGTGACCACCGAAAAGGACGTGGACATGGACGCTGCGGAGCCGGGCCCCACCCAGGATGAGATGAAGAACTGATTCAGGTCTTCAACCGACAGTGGCCGCGTACCCTTCCGGGTGCGCGGCCACTGTCATGGTGGTCATTGGTTCGTTGCCTCGGGGCTCGGGTCATCCGTGTGCTTCTCCGCGCGCCGTTGGGCCCGCAGCTCACGCCACGTGTGCCCGATCACGGGCGCCACCTGGTCGACCTGCCACTGTCGGACCCCCAAATCCGCGAGCCGCTGCGCCACGGCCTCGTCCGAGGTTGAGCGCGGGGGCTGCCAGCAGAAGCGGCGCAGCAACTCGGGAGTGATCAGATTCTCGGTGGGCATCCCCACGGCCTCTGCATGGTCGGCGACGGCCGGTTTGATGGCCTTGAGCCGGGCGGCGGCCTCGGGGCGTTTGGTCTCCCAACCCTTCACGGGGGGTAGTGCATCCGAGGGCACATTGTGGGGCACCGGGTCATCGGTGAGCCGCGCCTCTTGGACTGCAGCCAGCCACCGGGGGGCCTCACGGGATGCTGAGCGACCGTGGAAACCCGGGGTCGCCAACAACTGCGGCACGGTGCGGGGCATGGCGTTGGCGGCGGCAATGATGGCGGAATCGGGCAGAAGCCTGTTGGGGGAGAGATCCTTGTGTTTGGCGAGGTTCTCCCGGGCGGTCCAGAGATTGCGCACCGCGGTGAGTTTGCGGCGACCACGCACGTTACCGATCCCGTGGGTGCGCCGCCACGGGTCCTTACGCGGTGGAGGGGCCGGGGCGGTGCGGACGGCCTCGAATTCCTGCCGGGCCCAGTCGAGCTTTCCGGCCTCGAGCAGTCGCTCTTCGGTGGCCCAGCGCAGCTGGACCAGGACCTCCACGTCGAGGGCGGCATAGTTGAGCCAGTCCTGCGGCAAGGGGCGCTTGGACCAGTCGACGGCGGAGTGTTCCTTGGAGAGCGTGAACCCCAGCAGCTCCTCGGTCATGGACGCCAGACCGACCTTCCGCAGCCCCAGTAGTCGCCCGCCCAGTTCGGTGTCGAACAGCAGATCAGGGGTCATGTCCAGATCTCTCAGGCACGGCATGTCCTGAGTTGCCGCGTGCAGCACCCATTCGACGCCGCGGAGGGCCTCGTTGATACTGACCAGTGATCCCACGGCTTCCGGGTCGATCAGGATGGTGCCCGCACCCTCGCGGCGGATCTGGACGAGGAAGGCACGCTGACCGAAACGAAACCCCGAGGCTCGCTCGGTGTCGATGGCTACGGGACCGGTGGCTTCCGCGAGTTGTTCCGCCGCCCGCGCCAAACCGCGCGCCGTGTCCACCACACGGGGAATGCCATCGGCAGGCCCGTGCAAATGAACCGTTGCGGGGACGTGGTAATCCTCGAACCCCGTGACCACCACTTCGGTGGCCGGGGGTCCGGGCGGCGTCCTGGGAGACTGATCACTCACGGTGTTAATGAATATTCCTGACCACTGGATCGTTAACTGTTGCCTCTACCGTACTGCCACGGAACCGATCAGTAGGTGCGGGCCACTACAAATAGGTCACGCCTTCGCTGAACGGGGGCAGTCCCGCAGCTGTGCACAACAATTGCGACCAGGCTTCCACGTGCGCGCACGCCCAGTTCAGGGGATCGTTGTGGGTCAGCGGAGTCCACGACGCGCGGACCTCGATCTCCACGCTGTCCGCGTTCTCCCGCAGCGAGCCGAATCCCTTCTCCAGGGTGCGTGAGGCCGTGCCGCCCTCGGACATGTACAAGGCGCCGCTGGTGTCCAACGCCTCGGTCAACCACGACCAGCTGACATCCGTGAGCAGCTCGTCCCGGCCGATGTCCAGGTCCATATGGGCCCGGAACCAACTGACGATCCGGAAGGGCCCGCCCCATGGTTCGGGCCGTGACGGATCGTAGAGCAGCACGAATCGACCGGTGGTGGGTGCCTGGGTTTGTTCGTAGCTGCGCAGGGTACGGCGGTGAATGCGGCCCACTTCGGCGGCAATCGACATCGCGTGGGGAGCCAAGCCGCGCGGTGGAGTGATGCGGGCCAGGGTAACTTCCGGGCGTGTGCGTGCACGACCGAGAGCTCGCACTGCCGTGCGAAATTCCTCCGGGGTGCCGTTCAGCTCGCTTACCGCGCTCACAACGCACACACTAGCCAGTGAGCCGCCCGGGGTGAGGGGAGCCACGCCGTGAGAGTCTGCCGCGACTTCCGTGGGCAGTTTTGCCGGCCGCTGTGCCGACCGGCCGGTAACTGCCCCGGAATCAGGCGCCCCGCTCGGCCGGCGCCAATCGCATGGACACAGAGTTGATGCAGTAGCGCAGGTCGGTGGGCGTGTCGAAACCTTCTCCTTCGAAAACATGTCCCAAGTGGGAATCACAGGACGCGCAACGGACCTCCACGCGCTTCATGCCCATGGTGGTGTCCTCGATGTAGCGCACCCGGTCCTCGGCCAGGGGCTCGTAGAACGAGGGCCACCCGCAATGGGAGTGGAATTTGGTGGTGGACCGGAACAATTCGGCTCCGCAGGCTCGACACTCGTACACGCCGGTGGTTTCCGTGTCCACGTATTCGCCGGTGTAGGGGCGCTCCGTGCCGCCCTGGCGCAAGACCTGGTATTCGGTGGGGGTCAGCAGTTCGCGCCATTGGGCATCGGTTCGGGCGGCGGACCGCGCGGAGACCGGTTCGTGGGTGGAGTTCTCGGACATCTTTTCTCCGTTTCAAGATGGGCATGATGGATCGGGCCACTGTGTACAACAGTGGGCCGGGCTGCAATATGCCCGCCGGGAGCGTCCAGGACGAACATGTCAGAATGACCCTATGGCTTCCCTTCTGACTCCCACCGCAGACGCTCCCTCCCGGTCGTGGCGCCACGGTGCCATTGTGGGTGCCACGGTCAGCATCGGGGCGGCGTCCGTGACATTCGCCCTGTCCAGCGGTTTGGCGGCGATCATCGCCCGGCAAGTTGTGGTGCCGGCCAAAGTGGCGGGAAAGCTGACGGTGTTGAAGCTCGAGAAGGATCCCAATTCGGGCCAACAGCTGATCACATTGCCCGCCACCACGGACACCCGGGCCGCCGGCACTTACGCCCTGCGGTTCGACGAAGGCCAGAGCATGGCGCGTATTGGATTCGTGGTCCGACAGAACAACAGCACGGTCACCCGGTTGGTGGAACGGGTCTACCGCGGCGAACTTGCCGAGGGTACGAAAGGATGGTGGACCGGCACGGTCTACGCACGCCCGGGGGATGCCGGATTCGCGTTCGAGAAGGTGGACGTGGACACGCAGCTCGGCCCCGCCCCGGCCTGGGTCATTCCCGCGGACGGTGACACCGACCGGCCACGGCACGACGGCGTGTGGGCGGTCATGGTGCATGGGCGCGGTGCGCAGCGCATGGAATGCATCAGGGGAGTTCGTGTTGCCAAAGAACTCGGTCTGCACACTCTGATCGTCTCCTACCGCAACGACCGAGAAGCACCGGCCACGCAGGACAATCGCTACGGACTGGGCTTCACCGAATGGGAAGACGTTGAGGCCGGTATCGCGTACGCCCTGTCCCGGGGCGCCACGGACATCGTGCTCTTCGGATGGTCCATGGGCGGTGCCATCGTGCTCCGCACCCTGGAGCTCACCGAGTACCGCCATAAAGTGCGCGCGGTGGTCCTTGACGGGCCAGTGGTTGACTGGTTCGAACTGGTCGCGCACCAGGCCAAGATCCACAGGATTCCACGGCGTATCGGCCGGATGGCCACGGACATGATCTCTCATCGACTGGGGCCCAAAATCACGGGGCTGGCCGCGCCCCTGGACCTGCATGCGCTGGACTGGTTATCGCGGTGGGAGGACATCACCACCCCCACGCTCATACTGCACTCCACCGATGACGAGGTAGTCCCGGTGGAGGGTTCGGTACGCCTGGCCGCCCTCAGCCCGTTCGTGGACTTCGTAGGTTTCGCGGGTGCGCGCCACACCAAGGAGTGGAACATCGACCGCAAGCGGTGGGAACGAGCAGTGCGCGAGTGGCTGCCCACTAAGCTCAAGCGGCCAGCGGTGCGTACCGCCCGTCCGTCAACCTGAGCAGATCGGCGGGGGACAGCTCGACATCCAGGCCTCGCCGCCCGCCGGACACCAGCACGGTCACGAGTTCGCGTGCGGAGTGGTCCAGTAACGCGGGAGACGGAACCTTCTGACCCAAAGGGGAAATGCCGCCCACCACGTAGCCCGTTCGGGTTTCGGCCGCCGACGGCGCCGCGAGACGCGCCTTCTTCCATCCCAGTTCCCGGGCGGTGGCCTTGAGATCCACCGCGGCACTCACGGGCACCATGACCGTGGCCCAGTTCTTGTCATGGACGACCATGATGGTCTTGAACACGCACGCTGGGTCCCTGCCCAGCTCGCGCGCGGCCTCCAGACCGAACGATTCCGCGCGCGGATCGTGCCGGTAGGGCAGCGCCGTGTAGGTAACCCCGGCGGCGTCGAGCGCGGCAAGGGCCGCCGTCGCGGCGTGCGCTGCCCGGGCCCCGGGGTGTTTCCGGGCCATCCTCAGCCGGCAGCGCGAGCCGCTTGCCGCTCCCGGACCTGCCGCTTGATCCTGCCCAGCATCGCGGACATCCCGCGCATCCGCAGCGGGGACACCAGCTTGGTCAGGCCGAAACGCTCCGGCAGGTCATCGGGGATGTCCAGCACGGTGGAGGCGGGTAGACCGTCCAAACCCTCGTGCAGGATGGACGCGAACCCGCGCGTGGTGGGTGCCTCCGGCGGAGCGGAGAAATAAATGTTCACCCCCGGGTCCTCTGCGCCCTCCTCGAGTTCCACGGCCAAGAACAACGGCGACTGACACTCGACCACTTGTTCGAGGTCCTCGGGGTGTTCGCCGTACCGGGCGGGAAGCTCGGGAAGCGAACGAGAGAACTCGAGAAGGAGCTGAAGCTTGTCGGGTTCCGGAACGGCGTCGAAATCCGCAATCAATTCCTGAACCTGTTCGGGCAATGCTTCGGTGGTCACCGGGCACCCTCCGGAGCCTCGCCGCGGGCCTCACCCTGGGCCACGGGCACCCGCACGGCATTGCCCCATTCGGTCCAGGAACCGTCGTAATTGCGCACGTTGTCGAAACCCAGCAGGTGGGTGAGCACGAACCACGTGTGGGAGGAACGCTCACCGATGCGGCAATACGCGATCACGGCGTCGTCGGGGGACAGGCCCACTTCTTCGCGGTAAATCGCCTCCAGCTCGTCACGGGACTTGAACGTGGCGTCCTCCGCGGCGGCGCGAGCCCAGGGGACGGATGCCGCGGTGGGGATGTGCCCGCCGCGCAACGTGCCCTCCTGGGGGTAGTCCGGCATGTGGGTGCGCTCGCCGGTGTACTCCTGCGGGGAGCGCACGTCGATGAGCGGGGTCTTGCCCAGGTTGTCCAGGACGTCCTCGCGGTAGGCGCGAATCACGGAATCATCACGCTCGACCACGGGATAGTCGGTGGGGGTGACCTGTGTGGTCTCGGTGGTCAGTTCTCGACCCTCCGCGACCCACTTGTCACGGCCGCCGTTCATGAGCCGGACATCCTGGTGGCCGAACAGGGTGAAGACCCACAGGGCGTAGGCGGCCCACCAGTTGGACTTGTCGCCGTAGACCACAATCGTGTCATCGCGGGAAATGCCCTTGCGGGACATCAGATCGGCGAACTGTGTGCCGTCCACGTAGTCCCGGGTGTCCGGCTCGTTGAGGTCCGTGTGCCAGTCGACCTTGACCGAACCGGGGATGTGACCGGTTTCGTACAACAAGACGTCCTCGTCGGATTCAACGACCACCACACCGGGCTTACCTGCGTTGTCGGCCACCCACTGGGTGGAGACCAGCCGCTCGGGGTGGGCGTACTGGGAGAAGTCCTGGTTGTTCTCTGCTTCCACGGGCATGTGGCGTACTCCTCGTGTGTAGACGTGCGCGTCACGGCGCGCGGGGCTTGATTCCCAGGGTAGTGCGCTCGCCGTGGTGAATGCATGCGGGAAAGCCGCAACAGGGGGCTGCAGCGGGCGTGTTCACGATGGGCTGACCGGTAGCATCGTGGCAGGAGCAGTTAATCTGCTCAACATTCGTCCTGATCAATGCCGCCCGGTGTCCGTCCCGTGAAGTCGCGGGCTGAGACGCTGCGGGCAGGGAGGCCCCTTACGTGAGCATGCACATTGAACACCTCGTGGAGCGTAATCCGCGCGTTTCCGGCCAGGATTTGCTGGCCGGTTTTCGCCCGTCCGAGCGCTTCGGAGAGGTCTCCTTCGACACGTACCGGCCCGATCCTTCCCAGCCCTCGCAGGCGGAGGCGGTCGAGAAACTGAAGGCGTTCGCGGCGAGTGTGGGCGGGGGCCAGTCCTCGGGCAACGGGTTCTTCTCCAAGCTCTTCGGCGGGGGAGGCGCTCAGAAGGGCTCGCCCGCCCAGGGCATTTACCTGGATGGTGGTTTCGGTGTGGGCAAGACCCACCTCCTGGCCTCCCTGTGGCACGCGGTGCCGGGCCCCAAGGCGTTCGGCACGTTCGTGGAGTACACCAACCTGGTGGGCGCGCTGACCTTCCGCCACACCGTGGAGGCGCTCAAGGACTACAAGCTCGTGTGCATTGACGAGTTCGAGCTCGACGACCCGGGGGACACCGTGCTGATGTCCCGGCTCATGCGTGAACTAGCGGACGCCGGGGTCAAACTCGCCGCAACCTCCAACACGCTTCCCGGCTCACTAGGTGAGGGTCGCTTTGCGGCCCAGGATTTCCAACGCGAGATCCAGGTGCTGTCCTCGCAATTCGACGTGGTCCGGATCGACGGCGAGGACTACCGCCACCGCGGCCTTCCCGAGGCGCCTCAGCCGCTCGCCGACGACGCCGCTCTGGAGGCCGCCGCCCAACAGGCCTTCTCGGGCAAGACCGTGGGGAGCGACGATTTCGACGCGCTGATCGAACATCTGTCCCGTGTGCACCCCTCCCGCTACCGCGCGCTGATCGACGGTCTGGACGCGATCGTGTGGCGCGGGGTGCGCACCATCGACCAGCAGGCCGTGGCACTGCGGTTCGTGGTGTTGGCCGACCGCCTGTACGACAAGGACCTTCCGATTCTCTCGACCGGAGTGCCCTTTGACCAGGTCTTCACCGAGGAGATGATGGCCGGCGGGTACCAGAAGAAGTACTACCGCGCCGTGTCCCGGCTGACCGCGCTCGCTCGTGAGGGCGGTCAGGAGGCCTAGATCCCGCGGGGACTATCGTCCGGGTTCTCGACACAGCAAACGGCGCCCCTGGGAATCTCTTCCGAGGGGCGCCGTTTCATCAGCTATTACTGCTCGCCATTGCCGCCGAACTTGTTGCGCGCGGCGTCCTGGGCCTTGTCGACATGCTCCGCGTGCTGGCCGCCGGTGCGGTCGTCCACGGCATCTCCGGCCTTATCAATGCCCTGGTCAACCTTGTCCGGGTTGTCCTCGGCGAACTGCTTTGCCTTGTCTCCAAGTCCTCCGATGTCCACCATGACGGTCTCCTTTCGGTAGCTCGAGCCGCCTCGTACGAGGCGCTGATGTGACCATCATGACCTGCGCTTTCATCGAAATTCAAGGCGGGTGAGTTATTCTTGTAGTTCGACTGCATCCGTCGCGCGAGTACGTGATGAAGCCCCCGAGGACCCCGGTCGACACTCTTCTTGACAAGCGAAGGAGCCAGCGCGCCATGACAGCTGAAAAGGTTGAACTGCTCCGCCACACGGCGGAGGCCATCAACTGGAACCGCATTCAGGACGACAAGGACCTCGAAGTCTGGGATCGCCTGACCTCCAACTTCTGGCTCCCCGAGAAGGTGCCGCTGTCCAACGACGTCCAGTCCTGGAAGACCCTGACCGAGGACGAGCAGGACCTCACCATGAAGGTCTTCACCGGTCTGACTCTCTTGGACACCATTCAGGGCACCGTGGGTGCCGTTTCTTTGATTCCGGACGCCAAGACTCCGCACGAGGAAGCGGTGTACACGAACATCGCGTTCATGGAGTCGGTGCACGCCAAGTCCTATTCCTCGATCTTCTCGACGTTGTCGTCCATGAAGCAGATCGACGAGGCCTTCCGCTGGTCCCGCGAGAACCCCTACCTGCAGCGCAAGGCAGAGATCATCATCAAGTACTACAAGGGTGATGACCCGCTGAAGAAGAAGGTGGCCTCCACGCTGCTGGAGTCCTTCCTCTTCTACTCCGGCTTCTACCTGCCCATGTACTTCTCCTCGCACGCCAAGCTGACCAACACGGCGGACCTGATTCGTCTGATCATCCGCGACGAGGCCGTGCACGGCTATTACATCGGCTACAAGTACCAGCGCGGTCTGGTCGAGGAGACCCCGCAACGTCAGGAAGAGCTCAAGGCGTACACCTACGACCTGCTCGACGAACTCTACGAGAACGAGATCTCCTACACCGAATCCCTCTACGACACGGTGGGCTGGAGCGAGGACGTCAAGAAGTTCCTGCACTACAACGCCAACAAGGCCCTCAACAACCTGGGCTACGAGGCGTTGTTCCCGCGGGAAATGACCGATGTGTCCCCGGCGATCTTGTCCTCGCTGTCCCCGAACGCGGACGAGAATCACGACTTCTTCTCCGGCTCCGGTTCCTCCTACGTGATCGGCAAGGCCGTGAACACGGAGGATGAGGACTGGGACTTCTGAATTGCTGATTCGGCACAGCACCCCTCGTGTTTAGACGAGTGGCCCGGAACCGTACGTTTTTGCGGTTCCGGGCCTTTTGCATACCGTGTCTCGGTGGACGGACGGAGAACTATTAGATCTGTCGGTTTGAAAGGCTCAGGATCACCACATGTACAGTATCAAAGCACTTCGGTTGGTAATCCAGAGAATGTGGCGAACAGCCCGACTACCGCATGGAAGCCGTGTATCGAGGTAGAATTCCCGAACCATCTATGGCCTCCAGATAGTTTTTGTATTAAACAGCTCACCGCGCGCAGTGTGACGAATATTACGGTAAGATTCTCGAAGCCTATGATGAGGTGCTGCGAAAATAGAATAATAAGGACTTAATGGAACTAATAAGGGGTTTCAATTAGTTTCATTTGGTAATTTCTCAGAATAAAATTCGCACATTGCGCCATCTAGTTTATTTGTGGGGCTGTATTTAATTAATTATCTGCCGCGTTTGATGATTGACGCGTACCTAGTTCTTTCTTGTCGTTTTTCTAGCGCATTTTGGTACTCTAGGTCTTCGGCCATCCACTGAAATGATTCATAGGCTCTCGAATTATCCACACCTGAGTGAATACCTTTTTGAACGGCATGAATGTATTTCCCGAAGTACTTGTGCAGCCCTATAAGTTTTGAGCCAGCCAGATGCCTAAGAGTATCACGATCGTAAATCCCTTCATTGACCCCCACAGAAAGAATTTCGAGCCCGTTCAAAGTATTCCTTATTGATCGAGCAATCTTGTCTATCTCGCAGGTTGATCCGCACTTAAGGGACTTCAGGTTTTCATCAGACCTCTTGTTAGTATCTAAAATTATTGACACAGTTCCATAACTTAAATCTTCATCTTTACCCAAATGGTTCGTAATTGTCCTTACGTCCCCTAGTGTTTCTCGGGACCACTCTTGGTAAGCTCTAATAGTTTCTTGGCGCCTCAGGCGTCGAGACGACATTAGGAGACTAACTGCCGCTAGGGCTAACGATGAAAGTGCGATGCAGCAAGCTAAAGCAGTTATGGCGAACTGGGGGAAATCATCCTTAAAGTTTAAAATGAAGTAAGAAAATAGCATTAAAGTAACCCACACAAAGACGGTTCCCATAATTACGGTCGTGCAGATTCCTATGACAGAAGCATCGCGAAGCCAAAGACGGAGCGAATCGCGCGCAATCTTAATAAAATTCAATTCATTCACTCCTAAAAAATTCCTGCTTCAAGCTGTACTTAGAATATACTGCCGCCAAAATTCTACGACCAGCGACTTATTTAACGATATCCCGGGGGTGGATCCTGTTATTACATATGCAGTCTAGTTTGCCACTACTTGTCAGGGATGGAAGTTAAATACAGCGAACGTTATAAAACTGATACTTAATGGTCTTGAACGCCATTGGCGTATGGGAGTGTTCCGGAGGATTTTATCCAGTAAATCTTCTACAACGTGGCGCATCCAAATTTTAGATTCTGCTGGACCGACCTACGGCGTCGTCGACCGTGAGCGCGCGGCGGAGCAACTAAAGTGGGGCACAGCATGAAACTTATACGCCAGCGCGAGTCCTAGTGGCCCGTCTTCGAACTGCTTGAACGCTTGGCGGGGTGGAATCATGGGTTGTGGCAAATCATCCTGTGGCCCCGCTGCTGTTGCGGGAAGGCGGCCGGGAGAAGCTGACCCGTCTGGTCCGTTCCACTTCCGTGCGGGCGGGGCTGGCGCAGCGGGCGCGGATCATGTCGCTGGCCGCTGACGGGGTCTCCAAGACTGATACTGCCGAGATGGTCGGGGCCACCCGCACCACGGTGATCGCATGGCGGGCCCGCTACACCGAGGCCGGCGTCGCCAGGTGGCCGATCACGACCGGTCGGGGAGGCTCCGGCAGATCGACCACCGGGCGATCGTGACCGCCACCCTGCGACCCCGCCGAGGAAGCTCAGGGTGACCCACTAGTCCTCGCGCCTGCTGGCAACTCGGCTCGGGATCGTCCACAGCACGGTTGCTAAGGCCTGGCGGGAGTACGGGGTGGCACCCTAGCGGGAAGGCACCGTCAAGTTCTCCACCGCCCCCGACCTGGTTGCCAAGGTCGTCGACGTCGTGGGGCTCTACCTCGCTCCGCCCGAGAACGGGGTGGTGCTGTGCGTGGACGAGAAGTCCGAGATTCAGGCTCTCGAGCGCACCGCCCCGGGACTGCCAATGCAACCGGGCAAGCCAGCCGCCCGCACCCATGACTTCGTCCGCCACGGGACCCCCACTTTGTTCGCGGCCCTGGAGATCGCCACCGGACACGTCACCGTAGCGGGCAAACCGCGTCACCGGCGCCAGGTGTTCTTGGCCTTCCTCAAACAGGTCGCCCGGGCCTACCCAGAGGAGCCGCTGCACCTGGTGATGGACAACTACGCGGTACACAGGACCCCCGAGTTCAAGGCGTGGCTGAACCTGGTGGAGGTGTAGTTCGGGATCATCCAGCGCCAGGCCCTGTATCGGTCCGACGTCGCCTCGGTGGCTGAGCTCAACAAGCGGATCCCGGCCTTCGTCACTGGCTGGAACGACCGCTGCCACCCCTTCGTGTGGACCAAGACCAGCACCGAGATCCTCAAGAAAGCCAACCGTCCAACTACTTCAAAGACGGGCCACTAGGTGCCGAGCAGGACTACCGCTGTTCCCTGTCGATTCTCGGCGCCGCACGGTCATCGAACACCGGGCCCATCCTGTGGGACGGGCCTGCTCATCTCATGTCAGTACCAACTTCGTGCCAACATGGCCTTGACCCCGGATGGTGGACACGGGGTTATGCGGCTTGTTGAGGATCCGCAGTCTGGTTACAGTGTTGCATCTCGAACTCGACGGGGCTGTTCTGGCCGATGGCTGAGTGCCTGCGCCGTGGGTCGTAACGGTCTTCGATAGCGACCTTGGCGCCGTTGTTCGTTGACCAGACTCGGCGGTAGTAGAACTCGGTCTTCAGCGTCGCGAAAAACGATTCGGCCATCGCGTTATCCCAGCAAACCCCGGTCCGCCCCATTGACCTGGTGATGCCGTTCTCGTCCGCGAACCGACTGATCTGCTCCGAGGCATATTGGGTGCCTCTGTCGGCGTGGAACACCACCTTAGCGGGGCGTTCACCACGCAGCGTGATCGCCATCTGCAGCGCATCCTCGACCAGATCAGCACGCATGTGCTCATCGATGGCCCAGCCGATCACCCGCCGCGAGTGCGCATCGATCACGGTCGCCAGATACAGCCACCCCTGCCACGCTTGAATTCGAGTAGTCGTTGCAACACTGGTGGTTACGGTGGAACGGAAATACGATGATGGGCAGCGGCGTGAGGTGCTAGCTCGAATTGATCGCGGTGAGACGATTCGGGCGGCGGCGCTTGCTGCCGGTGTGTCACCGCATGCCGGTTACCGGTGGGCGAAGCAGGCGGGGTTGTCGAATCCTCGCAGTAGTCCCCGAACGTATACAGCGCAGGACAAGGCATTGTTTTTGCGGCGGCTGGCTGAGGTGGGCAACGTGTCTAAGCTCGCCCGTGAGTTCGGTTTCAACCGGGTGACGTGTTGCGCGTGGGCCCACCAAGCCGGGGTGTTCAGCAGCTCGCATGCCGATGATCGGCGGCAGGAGTTTTTGCGCCTGAGATCCGGCGGGTTGCCTCGAGGACAGGCAGCACGTGAGCTGGGAATTGATCAGCATCGGGCCTCGGGTTGGGATCAGGGTATCCGGCAGTTCTCCAAGGGGCGGGTTTACCCCGACGGACGGGTTGTTTTGTACAACCAAGACGAGATACTGGCTGCCGTGAGAAGACCACGAAGGCGATGGGCGCACGGGGACTACGTGCCGGTGGCTGCGCTGGAGAAGGTCCTCGACGCCCGCTATCTGAGTCTCATCGAGCGTGAACGCATCAAAGATCTAGTGCAGCAGGGGATGTCGATACGCCAGGTCGCGGTAGCGATAGGGCGGGCCGCCTCGACGATCTCTCGTGAGCTGCGGCGGAACACGGTCGGGGCCGCCGGCTATCTGCCGCACACCGCCCATCGGCTCTCGGCCAAGGCCCGCACCCGGCCGAAGGTGGCCAGGCTGACGACAGCAGGGCCGTTGCAGGACTATGTGGCGGGCAAGCTGGCCAAGCGCTGGTCTCCGGAGCAGATTGCCCACAGGCTGGGCAAGGAGCGTCCGCAGGACCGTCAGATGCACGTGTGTACGGAGAGGATCTACCAGGCGATCTATGTACATTCCAAGGGCTAGCTGGCCAAGGATCTGGTCAGGCCCTTAGGCCGTGGTCATCGCCGGCGCAAACTTCATAAGACCCCCGGGGCGCGTACCCCGATGTTCATAAACGAGATGACGCCGCTTACCCGCAGGCCTGAAGAAATCCAAGCGCGCTTGATCCCGGACGATTGGGAAGGTGATCTGATCACCGAAAACCACAACCAGTCCGCGGTGGCCACCCTCGTCGAGCGTAAAACCCGCTATGTGATCGTCGGGCATCTGCCTGACAGTCATGACGCCGAGGTCGAGAAAGAACGCCTGACCAAGGCTCTCGGTGATCTGCCCCAGTACCTGCGGCGCAGCCTGACCTGGGACCAAGGAGCCAAGATGGCCGGTCACAGGGCCTTTTTCGTGGCCACGAACATGGATGTGTACTTCTGCGATTGCGGACCGCCCTAGCAGCGTGGCACCAACGAGAACACCAACGGGTTGTTGCGTCAGCACCTACCAAAGGGCAGCAAACTCGCGATCCACGAAGCCGACGCACTGGCTGTCATTATCGAGGAACTTAACGGACGACCCCGCAAGAGTCTCGACTGGAATACTCCTGCAGAACGTTTCACCGCCCTACTAGACTCCACATAGGTCAACCCGTTGCACCGACCACTGGAATCCAAGAAGTGCCACGAACCCGGCCCCGGCGGAAGAATCGGAATTAGGCCGTAAGTAGCACTTAGGTAGCACGTGCGGCCCTTCGAGCTGCAGGAGCCGCAGATTCCCGGCCTCTCACCAGGGAGGACGAAGACTGTGAATTCTGAGACGGCAAGGACTGGAACTTTCATGAGTTCTCCTCTGAGATCGAACCCCGCACCCACCAGGTCTCCCAGGTCGGGGTGCGGGATTTGTCAGTTAATGACCAGCTCCTCTCAACTCGCTATCAGTGATCGCGGTGCATGATCGATACACACCGGCACGCACACCGCGAGCCTCGATCCATTGATCGTCGAGAGGATGACATGTTGACGTTTACTTCCCCGCGGACACCGTCCGCGCTCACGTCCCATGAACTGTCCGCACTTGGTTCCGTCATGCACGGTGGTGGCACCGTGGCAGAGTTCCACGTCTCACTGTTGACCCGTGTGCTGCGCGGAGCACAAGCGTGGTACCTGACCCACCCCGACACCTGCCTCCTGTCTCGAAAGGCGAAGAAGCGGCTGGCCCGAGAGCAGTATCGCGTCCACCGGTTCGTGCCCGTGAGACAGACCGCCGACCCCCGCGAGAAGATCCTGTCCCTGAAGGATTCGCGCGAGCTCCTGGACGATTACACATTGCTTGCAGCCGCCACGGCCGCCGCGCAGGCGTACGGTCCATTGGAACCGGATATTACCGTCCGAGCGATTCGCCGTGGCATCGGGGCCGACGAACACCGACTCGCGCCGCGATGGCGCAGCGGATCCACCGCGGCTTTGGCTGCATAGGGCGACGAAGCGGCGTCGTCGACCGTGCGCGCCCGGCCAAGCAACTAAAGTGGGGCGCAGCATGAAACTTATACGCCAGCGCGAGTCCCTAGGTGCCGAGCAGGACTACCGCCGTTCCCTGTCGATTCTCGACGCCGCTCGGTCGTCGAACACCGGGCCCATCCTGCGGATCTACCAACCCCGCCCCACGGTTGCCTTCGGCCGCCGCGACGAACTCAACCCGGGCTTCGGCCGGGCACGACAGTCCGCGCTCGACGCCGGGTTCGCACCCCTGGTGCGCCGGGTCGGTGGGCGCGCGGCCGCCTATCACGGCGGGTGCCTCATTGTGGACCACGTCGAATCGAATCCGGACCCCAAGACCGGAATCCAGGACCGTTACCGATTGTTCGGTGACATGATCGTGGCCGCCCTCGAACACCTGGACATTCCCGCCGATGTCGGCGAGATCCCCGGCGAATACTGCGCGGGGGAGTACAGCGTGCACGCGCCGCGCACCGCCCAGGACCCGGACCGGCCGGTGAAACTTGCGGGCACCGCCCAACGGGTCGTGGCCGGCGCCTGGTATTTCTCCAGTGTGATCGTGGTGGAACATTCCGACCCGATCCGCTCGGTGCTCACCGACGTCTACTCGGCGTTGGGCGTGGAATGGGATCCGGGAACCGCCGGCGCCGTGGATGATGTCCGCCCCGGAACCACAGTTTCGCAGGTCGAAGACGCGTTGTTGCAGGTCTACACCATGTACTCCCGGTACATGGGCTACGGAGCCATTCAGATCAGTTAGGGGCACCCCATGTGTGGCCGTTACGTCATTGCCAGGACCCCGGGCCAGCTCGCCTTGGAATTCGACGCCGAGGTGGACGAGACCCTCACCGGGGACCACGTGCGTGCCAATTGGAACACCGCACCCACCCAGACCGTGCCCATTCTGCTGGAACGCCTGGGCGATGAGGGCACCCTGCACCGTGAACTCCACGCGGCACGCTGGGGCCTGGTGCCTTCGTGGGCCAAGGACATCGCCATGGGCTCCAAGATGTTCAATGCGCGCTCTGAAACGGTCCAGGACAAGCCCTCGTTCCGGGCCGCCGTCAAGTCCCGCCGCTGCGCCATCCCCGCGGACGGTTACTACGAGTGGCTGGCTCCGGCGGCCTCGGCGGGTGGCGCCAAGGTAAAGGGTAAGAAGCAGCCGTACTTCGTGCACCCGCCGGAGGGGCAGCTGATCTGGTTCGCCGGTATCTACGAGTGGTGGAAGGTGCCGGAGGAACACTCGGCGGATGCCCGTGCGGGCCAGACCCGCTCGGGCAAAGAGGGCGAAAACCAGTGGTTGCTGTCGTGTTCCATCTTGACCTGCGAGGCACCCGATCCCGATGACGAGAACCAACACCTCGCAGCGCTGGGTCATTTGCACAACCGGCTGCCCATGGGCATGAGCGGCGACTTGGTGCCGGAATGGATCACACCGGACAAGGAGCGCACGCACGATGTGGTGGCTCGAGCCATCGCGGAGGCCTACGACGTCGCCGCGCAGTGGCGCATGCATCCGGTCACCACCGACGTGGGATCCGTGGCCGTGCAAGGACCCCATTTGGTGGAGCCGCTTAACACTCTGCTCTAATACCGCATGATGGGGTGCCGCCCCGGGAACCGAAGCGGCCGCGACCTACAGTGGACGGTGTCAGGTGCAGGCACAATCCGGTAGGAGCCGTCATGGTGGAACTGGGCAAGAACATTTCAGAAGACAGCCGCTGGCTGATCGATTTCGTGCGTCGCGCGGGAGCCGGTGTGATCGCTAGCAACAGCGGGACCGGTTATCCCGAATCCGCCTACGTGCACGTGGCCGTCAACGACTCCGGACGCATCATTCTGGGAACCAATGCCCTGTCCCGCAAGTTCACAAACATCACCTCCGACCCCCGGGTTTCCATGGTGGTCATCCACGACGACGCCGAAGAAGTCCAGCTCGAGGGTGAGGCGGCCGTGTTGGACGAGACGCAGGTGGCCGCGGCGGCAGAGGTCCTCTCCGCCCAGCATCCCGGCGCCACGGAGACGAATGACCCCGAGAACATGCGTTTGCTCGAGGTCACCGTCCGCTGGGCCAGTTACACGGACACGAGAGAAATCCCTCCCGCGCAGCGCGAACTGGAACTCTGACCCCCCAGGTCAGAGATCGTCGCTGTCCGGAATCCACCGGTTGAAGTCCAGCGTCAGATACAGCGCCAGGGCTGCGGAGTTGTCCTCCGCGATCCGCAGGCAGACCTCTTCGTAGCCCTGGTTGTACAGCTTGGTCATGGCTTCGCGGACCAATTGTTCCGCGAGCCCGCGGCGCCGGTGGGACGAAGCCGTGAACAGCTCGAACAAGTAGGGAGCCGCGGGCAGGTCGTCGCCTTTGCGCCGTTCCAGGACCATCGCGGCGGCGATAACTTTGCCGTTGTCGTCCTCGACCACCGGCGAGGCATCCGGCAAGAACGGGCCGTACTCGCTGTCGAAGACACCCTGGATGATCTCCCCGGCGTCCTCTTGCGACATGGCGGCGGTCGTTGACGCGTAGGCCTCAAAGAAAAGTTTGGACAGCGCCGGGATGTCCTCCTCGGTCACCTGTCGACTGGGCACCGGGTTAGTGCTCTTTGTCTCCGACGTTTGGGCGATCAGGGTGATGGTTCCACTCATCTTGGCCTCCGTATGGGTCAAGGGCCGGTGCGGCCTGGCGTTCGTTCCACCAGAGTAACGGAGAACACGGAGGCGGCGATCACTCCGGCATCATCACCCCCGAAATGTTGACTAATCTTTACGGACGTCCCAGGGACAGAGGGCGATCCGGGGTGAGTCCGCCGCGAACGTGCTGCCGCCGTACTGCTCGGCCCGGTAGTCCAGGGACCACGTCCTGGCCAGTTGCACTGCGGCCTCGAAGGTGCGGGCGCGACCTTGCCGAGGGCAACCGGAATGGGGTTCGACAAAGGACACCTGCCATTTGAGGGTGCGCCAACGATGAAAGGCGACCGCGCGAATATCGACCTGGGGCAGCTCGTCGTGCGGAAAATGTCGGGGGGATTGCGGAGGCATTGAATCGTGCAGCATGAGACCTTTGGGGGGGGATTCGGGGGGAATCTCAAAGCAATTAACGCTGATACTACTGCGAAGTAGAGGCGAATTGGAATGAGTTGCCGGCGTGCCCGAGCACTGACCAACATTTGGACGACCCGGTTCGTCGTTGCCGCTCGAGTGCTACTGGAGGGCCGCGGGGACT
Organism: Kocuria sp. cx-455; assembly: GCF_014698015.1. Classification (GTDB taxonomy): domain Bacteria; phylum Actinomycetota; class Actinomycetes; order Actinomycetales; family Micrococcaceae; genus Kocuria. The sequence continues at coordinate 136,094 of NZ_JACXBS010000005.1, read as the reverse complement.
ACCGTTGAAGGCACACGGACGACGAGTCGGGTGGTTCCACCCGGACGATCCCAGGAGAAGGAGACACGATGTCGACACCAGATTCCACGGCCTCGGGGCAGTCAGTTCCCGAACTCGAAACCGCCGAGATCTGCCAAGAACTCATTCGTTTCGACACCACCAACTACGCCCGGGGCAATGCCAAGGGCGAACGGGCCGCCGGTGAGTACATTGCGGGTCTGATCAGCGAGGTGGGGTTGGAACCGCAGTACTTCGAATCGGCACCGGAACGAGCCAATGTGTTCACGCGCATCGAGGGGGCCGATCCTTCCGCGGACGCGCTCCTGGTGCACGGTCACCTGGACGTGGTTCCGGCACTGGCCGATGAATGGTCGGTCGATCCGTTCGCGGGTGAGGTCAAGGACAACATGATCTGGGGTCGCGGCGCCGTGGACATGAAAGACATGGACGCCATGATGCTTTCGGTCATGCGCCACATGGCCCGTACCGGGGAACGACCCAAGCGCGACATCGTTTTCGGTTTCTTCGCGGACGAAGAGGCCGGGATGAGCTACGGCTCCAAGTGGGTCGTCCAGAACCACCCCGAACTTTTCGACGGTGTCACCGATGCCCTCAGCGAAGTGGGTGGCTACTCGGCCACCATCGGCGGTCAGCGCGCCTACCTGCTGCAGACCGCGGAAAAGGGCCTGATGTGGCTCAACATGATGGCCAAGGGAGAGGCGGGCCACGGTTCCGGGCTGCACGAGAACAACGCCGTGACCCGGTTGTCCCGGGCCATGGCCACTATCGGTGAGTACACGTGGCCCATTGAATTGACCAAGACCACCCGGGCCTTCCTGGATGAGGTCACCGAACTGACCGGGGTAGAGTTCGACCCGGACAATCCCAAGCGGCTGCTTGACGAACTCGGGCACGTGGCGCGCTTTGTGGGTTCCACCCTGCAAACCACCGCCAACCCCACCATGTTGGACGCCGGGTACAAGACCAACGTGATTCCCGGGACGGCCCAGGGCACCATTGACGTGCGCTACCTTCCGGAGCAGCGCGAGATCGTCATGGACAAGTTGCGGGAACTCGCGGGGGAGGGCATCACCTTCGAGGCCGAGTTCGAAGACATTGGACTGGAAGTGCCTTTTTCGGGAAACGTGGTGGATGTCATGGTGGACTCACTCAAGGCGGAAGACCCCGAGGCCGTGGTGCTGCCCTACATGCTGGGCGGCGGCACGGACAACAAGTCCCTGTCCCGCCTGGGGATCACCGGCTACGGCTTCGTACCGCTGCGGTTGCCGGAGGAATTGGATTTCACGGGCATGTTCCACGGCGTGGACGAACGAGTGCCGGTGGCATCACTGGAATTCGGTTCGCGCGTTCTGCATCGTTTGTTGACCAACTACTAGGAGTTATTCGTGGGGGAGAGTACGGAAAAGACCGAGGCTGTTTCGGGGGAGGACCAGCGCAGTGGTCTCACGCGCCGCCGAGCGATTATCACGGTCGCGGGAGTGGTTGCGGCGGCCACGGCGGCGGGTGTCGCCACGCAGATCCCTCGGTGGGTCGAGGATGAACCCGCCGAGCAGGACCTGGCGGCGGACCGGTTGTTCGACGCGAACATCAATGAGCGTGGACTGAGTGGCTACGCCAAACTGATTCCTGAGGACAACCGGGAGGGGCTGGGTTACCACTTGGTCCCGGACCCCGTGGGTGGTGGACGCCAAGTGGCACGATTCACCTCGCTGCCGGAATTGACGCTGGGCAACGAGTTCCCCCGTTCCATGGTGGAGACCGAGCCCATCATCAAGGCGGCGGCGCACGGTAATGACAATGACGTGTACTTCAACGGATTCTCGTTCTATGTCCTTGATGACGACTTCACCGAGCAGACGTGGATCACGTTGTACACCGGTGGCTATGGGCCTCCATCCAACGGCCCGTCATTTCTGGGGATCATGCTGGTCAAGCACCCCGACGGCGGACTGATGTTCCGCATGGGGGACGAGCCCCGGCTGCTTGGCACCGACGCGCGGATCCCCACCGGACAGTGGGTGGGCGTTATTCAGGCCTACAAGTACGCATACGCCAGTAACGGTGGCTGGGTGGAAATGTGGCTCAATACCGGCGATGCCTGGCAACAGTTGCGGATCAACGGGGAAACCCGACCCAACCTGGACATCATGAGGCCCAATGTCACGGACGGGTGGTACAAGGATCCCAGCGTCCCCGCATCCTTCTCGCGCATCGGGGTGTACGGCAACAAGAGCTACGAGGCGTTCTTCGCAACCCATCGCATTGCGCGCACCTTTGACGCCGCGGATCCGCTGCGCTGAGAACAACGTCAAGGAGACACACGTGAGCACCATTCATGACCTACTTCCGGACCACATGCTCGAGACGTTCCGTGACCGCGCGGCAGGGTATGACGAACGCAACGAATTCTTCGCGGAGGACTTCGCGGACTTGCGTGATGTGGGCTACCTCAGGTTGTTGGTGCCCCAAGAGTTCGGGGGCCTGGGGTTTTCCCTGCAGGACGCCGCCATGGCCCAACGCCGCTTGGCCGCGGCGGCACCGGCGACCGCCCTGGGGATCAACATGCACCACGTGATCGTGGGCGTTGCGCGCACGCTGTGGCAACGCGGGGACGCGCGTGCCCGCGGGATCTTCGAGGACGTCGTGGCCGGTGAAGTGTTCGCCTTCGGCATTTCCGAGGCAGGTAACGACGCGGTGCTCTTCGACGCCACCTCGGCGGCCGAACCCGTCGAGAGCGGGCTGAGGTTGCAGGGCACCAAGATCTTCACGTCGCTTTCCCCCGCGTGGACCAGATTGCTCGTGCATGCCCGGCGCACCGATCGCGCATCCGACGCTTCGGACGCGTTGGTTTTCGGCATACTCGAACGCGGTGCGCGGGGGGTCGAGATCAAACAGGATTGGGATGCGTTGGGGATGCGCGCTTCCCAGTCGTGCACCACGGTGCTCGACGGCGCGGTGCTGGCGCCCGAGCGCCTTCTCACCGAAATTCCCGTGGGCCCGTCGCCGGATCCCGTGGTGTGGGGCATTTTCGGTTGTTTCGAGTTGTTGCTCGCGGCCGTGTACACGGGGATCGCGGACCGGGCGATCCAGGTGGCCGTGGAGATCAGCGGCACACGGATGTCACATGCGCGCGGTGCCAGTTACGCCTCGGACCCCGATATCCGGTGGCACATTGCCGAGGCCGGGATCCTGCGTGACGGCGTGGAACTGCAACTGCGTCAGGTGAGCTCCGACATGGACGCGGTGGGCACCGATCGGGAGGTCCAGCACGGTAGTCGCTGGTTCATCCTGTTCTCCGGACTCAAGCACCGTGCCACGGAAACCGCACGGCAGGTCGTGGATCTGGCACTGCGTTCCACCGGCGGTTCGCAGTTCCGCCGGGGGAGCGAGCTGGAACGGCTCTACCGTGATGTCCTGGCCGGGATGTACCACCCCTCGGACAACGAATCGGTGCACGCCGCCACGGCCAAGTCCCTGCTCGGTCCGCTCCCCACGGACTGACACGCGGTGGCTACCGGCAGCCGTGACGACCGCGGCCGAACGCCGGGGTGATAGCACCGCAACGGGCCGGCGGGGTCACCGGCGAAGCCCCGGATCGGTTAGAACGTGCGCGTCACCCGCGTGATCCGACGCCGCATCACGTAGCGGCGGGCACCGCCGTACAGCACCACCGAACGCATCAGTTCCCATTTACCGTACTCTGCGTGCTCCCGCACCCTGGCGCGCGCATCCGCGATGTGTTCGCGGGGGGCCACGGTCAGCCTGAGGTACTCGTACCTGTCATCCCTGCTAGCCACCGGGTGGGGGGCAGCAGAGCCGATCTTGGACAAACGTTGTTCTTTCATTGCTCCCATTCTGCCTCGATAACGACTAACGTCTACCCCATGAGCAATGATCCTCGCGCCGCCCTGCAAACTCTGGTCAACGCGTTCGAAGAACACCTGGCCGCCGCCGCAAATCGACGTTCGGACAACGACCCCGCCGTGGACGGGGCGTACCTCTCGATCGCTGACGCCTTCGACGCCTACGAAGAGGCCCTGTACGAGGCCTACGACGAAGTCACCCCCCTCACCGTGTTCGCCGAGGACGAGAGCGACTCGGATGATGACGATGATGACGATGATGACGATGATGACGACGAGGACTTGCTCGAAGACAACGAGATGATGGACGAAGACCTCGTGGACGAAGACGACTACGACGAGGACGATGACTCCTCGGATTCCGCGCGCCGCTAGATCGAATGAGGGGGCCGCGTGCCCACCGAGCGAGCGGGCAAGGGCTCACGTGTGATGGAACACGTGGGCCCTTTGCACACCCGTTTCACAGGCCCGGGTGCCGTACAGTTGTCGCGTGAACTGGATCGAAGCAATCATTCTGGGAATTGTCCAGGGCCTGACTGAATTCTTGCCCGTATCCTCCTCCGCACATCTGCGCATCATGGGTGAGTTCCTCCCCAACAGCGCGGATCCCGGTGCCGCCTTCACGGCCATCACCCAATTGGGCACCGAGACGGCGGTGGTGATCTTCTTCTGGCGAGACATTGTGCGGATCATCAAGCAATGGTCGTTGTCGCTGCTCGGGAAGGTCTCCCGCAAAGACCCCGACGCCCGCATGGGGTGGTTCATCATCCTGGGCTCCCTGCCGATTGCGATCCTGGGGCTGCTGCTCGAGGACTACATCGACAGCCAGTTCCGTTCACTGTGGATCACCGCGTCCATGCTGGTGATCTTCGGTTTGTTCCTGGCCATTGCGGATCACGTGGGTAAGCAGGAACGCGTGCTGCAGGATCTGACCGTCAAACACGCCGTCGGCTACGGTCTCGCGCAGGCGCTCGCCTTGATTCCGGGTGTCTCCCGATCGGGTGGCACCATCACGGCCGGTCTGCTCATGGGGTACACCCGCGCGGCCGCCGCCCGCTACGCCTTCCTGCTGGCCATTCCCGCCGTTTTCGCCTCCGGGCTGTACAAGCTGTACAAGGCCATGACGGGACAGGAACCTGAGAGCGTGTACTCCATGGCGCAGACACTGGTAGCAGCGGGTATCGCGTTCGTGGTCGGGTACATCATCATTGGTTGGTTCATGCGCTACATCTCCGAGCGCAGCTACAACCTGTTCGTGTGGTACCGGATCCTGTTGGGCGCCGGAATCTTCGTGCTGCTGGGCACCGGCATGATCAGCGCCTGATACCCGCGCCGCCGGACCCGGGGGAATAGGGTACCGGGGGCACCCGTTGACAACTTGAGTGACCCCTGTCCGTGAACAAAAGGTGAGTATGAAGTCCTGGTCCGCACGTCCCGTTCCCGAATTGCCCGGAACAGCCCCCACGCCGTCGGTGTACGACTCGCGGCAGCAGCGAAAGGTGCAGCTTCCGTCCGAGCACGAGGCGGGTCTGTACGTCTGCGGTATCACACCCTACGACGCCACCCACATGGGCCACGCGGCCACGTACGTGGCCTTCGACCTTTTGCATCGCGCCTGGAACGACGCCGCCCAGCACGTCACGTACGTCCAGAACGTCACCGACGTGGACGACCCGCTGCTCGAGCGCGCCGAGGCCACGGGCGTGGACTGGCGTGACCTCGCCAAAGAACAAACCGATTTGTTCCGGACGGACATGAGTGCGCTGAACGTGATTCCGCCGGCCCACTACGTGGGGGCCACGGAATCCGTGGAATGGATTGTGCCCGCGGTCGAAAGCCTCATTGATCGTGGTCTGGCCTACCGCGTTCCCGGCGGTGTGGACAAGGACGGCAACGAGCAACCCGACGGGGACGTTTATTTCGACGTCGACGCCGCCGGGCAACTGAAAGAGACCGATCCCGATGCGTGGGTGGTCGGTGACGTGTGCGGGCTGAGCCGCGACGAGATGCTCCCGTTGTTCGCCGAACGCGGCGGAGACCCCGAACGCGACGGCAAGAACAACGTGCTCGATCCCTTGCTGTGGCGCGTCAACCGCCCGGGAGAGCCCGCGTGGGACGGCGCATCACTGGGTGCAGGGCGCCCCGGTTGGCACATCGAGTGTTCGCTGATTTCCCTCAAGTACCTGCCCACTCCGTTCACGGTCCAGGGCGGCGGTTCCGACCTGGCGTTCCCGCATCACGACATGGGCGCGGGCCATTCTTACGCGCTCTCGGGCCAGCCCATGGCCGAGCATTTCGTGCACACGTCCATGGTCGGTCTGGACGGCGAGAAGATGTCCAAGTCCAAGGGCAACCTGGTGCTGGTCTCCAAACTCCGAGAACGCGGCGTGGACCCCTCGGCGATCCGGTTGGCCATCCTGGCCAATCATTACCGCACCGATTGGTTCTGGACCGATGATCTGCTGACCCAGGCCGAGCGGCGACTGGCCACGTGGCGTGCGGCCGCGGCCAAGCCGGAGACCGCCGGTGCCGAGGCGCTGCTCGAGGCCGTGCGCGCGGCCCTGGCCGATGACCTCAATGCGCCCGCCGCATTGGTTGCCGTGGATGCGTGGGCGGCTCGGAACCTGGGTGGGGCCGCTGCTCGCGGTACCGATGCGTCCTCGCGGGACCGTCAGCTGGCCGTCGACCTCATCGAGTCCCGGCTGGGAGTCGTGCTGTAATCACACGGGGTCAGCGCGCTACCCGCGGTCGTCGCGGCGTCGCAAATAACGCTCGAACTCACGGGCAATGGCGTCACCGGTGGCCTCGGGCAGATCCACGGTGTCCTTGGCTTCTTCCAGCTGCCGAACGTACGCCGCGACCTCGGGATCCTCTTCGGCGAGCTCATTGACGCCGCGTTCCCAGGCCTCCGAGTCCTCCACGATCGGATCCACCGGCAGCGAGATGCCCAGCAGTTCCTCCAACTGCCGCAACAGAGCGAGCTCCGCCTTGGGCGAGGGCGACTGGGCCACGTAGTGCGGCACCGCCGCCCACATGCTGACCGTGGGGAAGCCCGCGAGCGCGGCCATGTGCGAGAGGACACCCACGATGCCCGTGGGGCCCTCGTACTGGGGCGCTTCGATGTTGAGTTCGTCGCGCAGTTCCTCGGTGTCCGAGGTCAGGGTCACCGGAATCGGCCGCGTGTGGGGCACGTCGGCCAATAACGCCCCGATCATGATCACGAAGTCGACGTCCAGGGTGGTGGCCTGTTCGAGTAACTCCGCCGTGAAGGTGCGCCACTTGTAGGACGGTTCCCAGCCGTGCAGCAGTACCAGGTCCAGATTGGTGCCGGGGACAGAGGCCTTGGACAGTTTGGTGGTGGGCCACTGCAGCTTGGGCTCTCCGCTGGCTCCCCGACGGACGATGGGCCGGGAATATTGGTAATCGTAGAAATCATCCGGGGAGACCTCGAAGACCTCGCGCGCACCGTAGTGCTCACTCATGAGTTTGAGGGCGTCGGTTGCGGCGTCGCCGGCGTCGTTCCAGCCTTCGAAGGCGGCGATCAACACGGTCACTCTGTCCGTGTCGGTGCCGTCGCGGACCACCCCGAAGGGGCCGACCCGGGGGTGCGAATTCTTCTCGTCAAACGTGCTCACCGTTCCACTGTACGGCGCGGGCGGACGCGGTACCACGAGCCCGGATTCAGCCGTTTCACCGGTGACCCGTTTAACATGGGCGCATGCATTGTGAACGCGCGCTGAACTCCCCTCGCCCCACCGCGCCAGAGTTGGCATGAGCGGCACCACCGCGGCCCGGCGCGGGCTCCGGTTGGCACGCGTCGGCGGCGTGGACGTTCACCTGGATCGGTCGTGGTTCGTGATCGCCGTCCTGACGGTGGTGCTCTACGGGCCCATCCTGTGGCGGCTTTATCCCGAGTTGGGCTGGCTCAACCTGGTCGTGGCTTTCGGGTTCGCCCTGGGGTTGGCTGTCAGCGTGCTCGTCCATGAATTGGCGCACGCGCTCGTGGGCAGGGCCGCGGGCTGGCCCGTGGGACGCATCGTCCTGACATTGATGGGTGGCCACACAACCTTCGGTGCCGTCCGTGCCTCACCGGGGTCCACGGCGGTGGTGTCCCTGGTGGGACCGATCGCTAATGTCATCCTGGCGGGCATCGGTACCGCATTCATGATCCTGGCCCCCGCGCAGAACGCCGGCCCCGGGTGGGCATTGCTGCAGCTGTTGGTGCTGGCCAACTGGATCCTGGGACTGTTCAACCTGCTGCCCGGTCTGCCGCTGGACGGTGGGCGCGTGGTCGAGGCCCTCGTGTGGCGGCTCACCGGTTCGGAGAGCAAGGGAACCACCGTGGCAGCCTGGAGCGGTCGCGGACTGGCCGTGCTGGTCCTCGTGTGGGTTGTGTTCCAGGGTCTGTGGCGCTCGCCGATCACGCTGCTCATCACGCTCATGATCGCCGCCTTCATCTTCACGGGGGCTTCGCAAGCTCTCATGCAAGCGCGGGTGCTGGAACGGGTTCGACCCCTGCGCGCCTCCGCCATCGCGCGTCCCGCGCTCGAATTTTCCCCCGGTACCGCGCTGTCTCTCGTGGATGCCTCCGTTCTCGCCGCCACGAGCCAGGGCTACACCGGGTGGACCCCCGATGTGGTGGCGCGCGACGCCGCGTCGGGTCAGGTGGGTGTGCTCAGCCCGCAGCGAGCGGCCACCGTGCCGGACAATGCGCGGGGCGACACGCCCGTGGGCAAGGTCATGGAATGGTCACCCGTGTCGGCCGCGGCGCCGGCCGACGAGCGGGGCGACGACCTGCTGCGGCGGTTGGAACTCAATGGCTTCCCCTGGGTGCTCGTGCTCGACCCGGAGCGGACCGTGGTCGGTGTGGTGCATCACCGGGACCTCGCCCGCCACATCACCGGCCGATGAGACCTCCCACGGGCCACGGTGAGACAATGACCGGGAGCTGACCACGGCGGGGCCGCGTGCCACCGCCGAAGACCCACAGAACATCTTTTCGTGAAAGCGAGCACATGACCCAGCAGTCGCACGAACGCCAAGCACCCGCCCAGTCCGCAGCACCGGTCAGGGGTGCCGCTAATCGGAGGGGACCCTTGCGCGCGGGCGAGCGCGTGCAACTGACCGACGACGGCGGCCGCATCACCACCATCACGCTGGCCGAGGGCGGGCAATACCACACCCACCGAGGTGTCCTGGAACACCAGGAACTGATCGGAGCTCCGGAGGGCACCGTGGTGTCCAACTCGGGTGGCATCCAGTTCCAGGCCCTGCGCCCGCTGCTCAAGGACTTCGTGCTGTCCATGCCCCGCGGTGCTGCGGTGGTGTACCCCAAGGACGCCGGTCAGATCGTGACCATGGCGGACATCTTCCCCGGTGCGCGCGTGGTCGAAGCCGGTGTGGGCTCGGGGGCACTGTCGATTTCCCTGCTGCGCGCGGTGGGGGATGAAGGCACGGTGCACTCCTTCGAACGCCGCGAAGAATTCGCCGATATCGCCCGGGGCAACATCGAAACCATGTTCGGCGGCCCGCACCCCGCTTGGACGTTGACCCTCGGAGACCTTGCCGAACAGTTGCCGGAGGTCGAGGAACCCGGCTCCGTGGACCGCGTGGTCCTTGACATGCTGGCCCCGTGGGAATGCCTGGACGCCGTGGCCCACGTGCTGGCCCCGGGCGGCGTCGTGATCTGTTACGTCGCCACCGTGACCCAGTTGTCGCGCGTGGCCGAGGCGATGCGCGCGGACGGGCGCTACACCGAACCCGAGGCGTCCGAGACCATGGTGCGCGGCTGGCACGTGGAGGGTCTGGCGGTGCGTCCCGATCACCGGATGGTCGCGCACACGGGATTCCTCATTCAGTCCCGCAAGCTTGCCGACGGTGCCGTGCGCCTGGCTCCCAAGCGCCGCGCGTCCAAGAGCGATTACACCGAGGAAGATCTGCAGGCCTGGACCCCGGTGGCCCTGGGCGAGCGGATCGTCTCCGACCGCAAGCTGCGCCGCGCCGGCCGCGACGCCACCCACCTGGCCGATCAGGCCGCCCAGGCCACGGCACGCATCGATCCCGACGCGCGGCGGGAAAACACCCCGCAGAGCACGGAGGACACCAGCCATGAGTGATGCCACCCCGCAGAACCGAGCCACCGACAACACGCAGCGTCAGATCAACATGCTGCGCGAACAGAAGCGCAACCTGGACAAGCAACTGGCCGGCGTGGGATCGCAGAACCAGAAATTGGTGCGCCTGCTGGATGCGTCCCGGCAGGAGATCGTCAAGCTCAAGCAGACCCTCGCCGCGGAGGCCGTGCCGCCCATGAGTTTCGGGGTGGTTCAGCAGGTCAATCCCGGTCAGCAACCCGTGGGAACCGCCACCGGTGACGGGCCCGTGATCACCGTGGCGAGTCTGGACGTGCTGGTGTCCGGCCGCAAGATGCGCGTGGCCGTGAGCCCGCTCGTGTCGTTGAGCGCGTGTGAACCGGGGATCGGGGTGCTGTTGAACGAGAATTACGTGGTGGCCGCCGTCCTCGACTACGAGCGCACCGGCGAGGTGGCCACCATCAAGGAAATCATTGACCACGACCGTGTGCTGAGCGTGGGACGCTCGGACGAGGAGCGCGTCCTGCTGCTCTCCGGCGCGCTGCGCCGCGACCGACCCAAACCCGGTGACGCGGTGACCGTGGACCACCGCACCGGTTTCGCCCTGGAACACGTGGCGCGCACGGACGTGGAGCAACTGGTGCTGGAGGAGGTTCCCGAGGTCAGCTACGCGGACATCGGCGGCCTGGGCGCCCAGATCGAGGCCATCCGCGACGCCGTGGAACTGCCCTACGTGCACCCGGACCTGTACCGTGACCACGGCCTGCGCCCACCCAAGGGCATCCTGCTGTACGGCCCGCCCGGTAACGGCAAGACGCTGATCGCCAAGGCCGTGGCCCGCTCGCTGGCCGAGCGCAGCGCGGCCAAGGCGGGTCGCGCACGCGCCCTCGGATACTTCCTGAACATCAAGGGCCCCGAACTTCTCGACAAGTACGTGGGCGAGACCGAGCGTCAGATCCGCTCCATCTTTGCCAACGCCCGCGAACAGGCCGCCCGCGGCGTGCCCGTGGTGGTGTTCTTCGACGAAATGGACTCGCTGTTCCGCGTGCGCGGTTCCGGCCTGTCCTCGGACGTGGAAACCACCATTGTGCCGCAGCTGCTCACCGAGATCGACGGCGTGGAGAAGCTCGACAACGTGATCGTGATCGGTGCGACCAACCGCGAGGACATGATCGACCCCGCCGTGCTGCGCCCCGGTCGCCTGGACGTGAAGATCCGCATCGATCGTCCCGACCGCCACGGTGCGCGCGAAATTTTCACGCTCTACGTCACCCCCGAACTTCCTTTGCGCGAGGCCGACGTGGCCGCGGCGGGTTCTCGCGAAGCCGCCGTCGATCAGTTGATCGACGCCGCGATCGCCCACATGTACGATCGCACCTCCGCCACCGAGTTCCTCACCATCAGCTACCGGGACGGTGGCCAGGAAACCCTGTACTTCGCCGATTACGTCTCCGGGGCGGTGATCCGCAACGTGGTGGACCGGGCCAAGAAGCAGGCCATCAAGACCCTGCTGACCACGGGCGAACGGGGTCTGACGCGCGAGCACCTGGTGAATGCCGTGGATGAGGAGTTCTACGAGCAGCAGGACCTTCCCAACACCGCGGACCCGGAGGACTGGGCGCGGTTGACGGGCCGGCGGGCCAACACGATCCAGGACGTACGGATCGCCGTGCACCGCGGCACCGCTGCTACCCAGGACGGGGATCGGTCATGAGTGTGCGGCGGGTGATGGGTAGTGAAACCGAATTCGGTGTGCTTGCCGTGGGTGAACCCCAGGCCAACGCCACGGTGCTCTCCACCCGGGTGGTGACCGGGTACGCGCTGCGGGTGGCCCGAGAACTGTCACGGGAGCAGTCCGGGTCCCAGGCGTCCCAGGGGCAGCCGCACGTGGGCACCGGCTGGGACTACGGTTCGGAGTCCCCACTCTCCGACGCTCGCGGATACTCGATGAGCCGTGACCAGGCCCACCCGTCGCAGCTGACCGATCAGGCCCCCGTGCTCACGGCCGAGGAGATCGCGGCGGAGGCGATCACCGAATCCGCGATGTACACCGAGGACATGGACTGGCGGAAGGTCGTCATGAACACCGTGATCCCCAACGGGGCGCGCGTGTACGTGGACCACTCGCACCCCGAGTACTCCTCGCCGGAGGTCACCACGCCCTTGGCCGCCCTCACGTGGGATGCCGCGGGGGATGTGGTGGCCGCCCGCGCCGTGGCGGAGCTGGCCCGGGGTGCGGAGAAGACCGGGACACCGCCGGTGAACCTGTACAAGAACAACACGGACAACAAATCCGTGTCCTACGGGGCCCACGAGAACTACGTGGTGGACCGAGCCGTGGCCTTCGACCGGATCGCGGCGGCCCTGCTGCCGTTCTTCGCGACCCGCCAGATCATGTGCGGTGCCGGTCGCGTGGGGCTGGGCGTGGACGGTAACCAACCGGGATTTCAACTGAGCCAACGCGCGGATTTCTTCGAACGCACCGTGGGCCTGGAAACCACCATTCACCGTCCCATGGTCAACACCCGCGACGAGCCCCACGCGGACGACACCAAGTACCGGCGGCTGCACGTGATCATCGGGGACGCCAACCTGTCCCACACGGCCACGCTGCTGAAATTCGGCACCACCTCCTTGGTGTTGAACCTCATCGAACACGACCGGGTGCCCAGCGTGGACCTGGTGGACCCGGTGGCGGCCCTGCAAACGGTCAGCCACGACCCGACCGTGACCGCGAGCGTGGCCCTGCGCGACGGACGCGAGCTGAGCGCCGTCGACATTCAACGCGAGTACCACCGCGCCGCCACGGACCTCGAACGGGAACTCGCGCCGGACGGCCTGGACCGCGACACGCAACAGGTGCTGGACCTGTGGGATCAGGTGCTCAGCGACCTCGCCCGGGACCCGGCACTCCTTGCCGATCGACTCGACTGGGCCGCCAAGTACGCCCTGCTCACGGCGTATCGGCAACGCGACGGTATGGCGTGGGACGACCCCCGGTTGATCGCGATCGACCTGCAGTACGCGGACGTGCGCCCCGAAAAGGGGCTGTACCACCGGCTGGCCGCGGCCGGTCGGATCCGCACGCTGGTCGACGCCCACACCATTGACCGCGCAGCGGACCGGCCTCCCGAGGACACCAGGGCGTGGTTCCGCGGTACGGCCGTGCGCCGCTTCCCGTCCGCGATGGTCAGCGTGGGCTGGGACAGCGTGAACGTGGCATTCCCCGGGATCCGCCGGGGCGCCCGGATCGCTATGCCCGAACCCCTGGACCTGACCCGCGCGACCACCGGGGAATGGTTTGAGGCGCAGGACGTTGAACAGTGGGTGCACCGGGTGGCCGAACACCGCCCCGGCACGGTCACCGGAACCGGCGTCCACTGAGCGCACCCGACACCGAAGCACGCAGAGATCAGGAGACACACATGGCACAGGAACGCATTTTCGGCTCGGGCTCGCGCCGCGAAGAAGAAACCGAGCTGCCCGACAACGGCACCCCGGCGCCGTCACAGGGTGCCGGACAAGCACAGCGCGACACCCAGGGCACCGATGATCTCCTCGCCGAGATCGACGGAGTACTCGAGACCAACGCCGAGGCCTTCGTGAAGGGCTTTGTCCAGAAGGGCGGCCAGTAAGCTCGTGGACCGCAGAATCTACGGCATCGAAACCGAGTTCGGCATCACCCACAGTCTGTCCCGGGGACACAGTTTGGGAGCCGACGAGACCGCGCGGCGACTCTTCGCGCCCGTGCTCGCGTGGGGCAGGGCGTCCAACGTGTTTCTGCCCAATGGCGGCCGGCTCTACCTCGACGTGGGTTCGCACCCGGAGTACGCCAGCGCGGAGACCGCTTCCCTCCAGGACGTGGTCGCCCAGGACGTGGCCGGTGAGTTGATCGTGGACGACCTGCGGCAGCAGCTGCAACAAAAATTCGATGAGGACGGCACCGGCGGCACGGTGCACCTCTTCAAGAACAACGTGGACTCCGCGGGCAACTCCTACGGCTCCCACGAGAACTACATGATCTCGCGTCGCACCGAATACGCGCGCCTGGTGCAGGTGCTCATTCCGTTCCTGGTCACCCGCCAGATCCTGGTGGGCGCCGGCCGGGTGCACCCCAACGGGCCGGCGGAGTTCGGCGGTCTCACCCTGGGCGCCGGCTCCCACGGGCCCAGCTACTCGTTCTCCCAACGCGCCGATCACATCTGGGAGAGCTCCTCCTCCGCCACCACGCGCTCGCGGCCGATGATCAACACCCGTGACGAGCCCCACGCCGATGCCGAGCATTACCGCCGGTTGCACGTGATCAACGGCGACTCGTCCATGTCCCAGACCACCACGGCACTGAAGATCGGCACCACGGATCTCATGTTGCGCATGATCGAGGCCGGGAAGATCCTCCCGGACCGCACGCTGGCGGATCCCGCGGCGGCGCTGCGCATTGTGTCCCACGACCTCACGGGTCGGGCTGAACTGGAGCTGGCCTCCGGCGAGAAGATGTCCGCCCTGGATTTGCAGCTGGAGTACCTGCACGCCGTGACGGATTTCGTGGCTCGCCACGGCGCCCACCACGATCGCGTGGACTGGGTGTTGGAGTTGTGGGAGCGCGGTCTGCGCGCGGTGGCCGACCAGCGTTTCGAGTTGGTGGACACCGAACTGGATTGGGCCATCAAGAAAAAGTTGTTGGACTCCTACGCCTCCTCCCACGGCATGGACTACGCCAACCCACGGCTGCTGCAACTGGATTTCGCCTACCACGACACGTCACCCACGCACGGATTGTTCCGCATGCTCAGCCGCCGCGGTGCCGTGGCCACGTTCATCGCCGACGCCGCCGCTCACGCCGCCGTCACGCGCCCTCCGGCCACGCGTGCGAGCCTGCGCGGGAAGTTCATCCGGGCCGTTCTGGACGCGGGGGAGAACTACACGGTGGACTGGGTGCACCTCAAGCTCAACGGTTCCCGGAACCAACGCACCGTGATGTGCAAGGACCCGTTCGCCACCTCCCAACCCGATGCGGATGAGCTGATTTCCGAGGTCCAGGCCATGTCCGCGGGCTGAGAGTTCACGCCCAACCCCCACGACCGTGACGGGGGAGTATCAGCTGATCCTCAAGCGAGTCCCATAGATTGGTCGTCGAGTTCTTACAGCGCCCCTTCGTGTTGAAAGGTGAATCCTCCTTTGCGAAAGATTGTTCCGGCCGCGGGCACCGCCCTGGCCCTGTCCCTGATGTTGACCGCGTGCGGCGGCGCCGAAATGGATTCGGTGGAGCTGTCGAAGGACCCCTCCGAGGGAACGGCGCCGTCTGTTTCCTTCGAAACCCCCCTCCAGGTGAGTGAGGCCGAGACCAAGGTGCTGCGCGAGGGGGAGGGCGAGGACTTGGACGAGGGCGACAACATCCTGTTGCAGGCCGCCCTGTTCAAGGGCTCGGACGGTTCCTCGTTGGGTGATACGTACAGCCAGGGTGCCGGTCAGGTGCTCACGTTGAACGACGAGCTCAAGGACGCCATACCGCAGATGTACGATGCGCTGCTCGACGCCAAAGAAGGCGCGATCATCGCCTACAGTTCGCCGGACACCAGCGGTGCCGCGGGGGACGAGTCCACTTCGGTCGAGGTGTACCAGGTGGCTCAGAAGATCCTGGCACCCCTCAACGAAGACATGAAGGACACCTCGGACAAGCTGCCGACCGTGACCCAGGACGATCAGGGCACACCGACCATCGAGAAGCCCTCCGGTGAGGAACCCAAGGATCTCCAGACGGAGGTGCTCATCGAGGGCGACGGTGAAGAGGTCTCGGACACGGACACCGTGGTCGCCAACTACGTGGGTGTGCGGTGGGCGGACGGCGAGGTCTTCGATTCCTCGTACGAGAAGGACGCCCCCGCATCTTTCCCGCTCGACAGCGTGATCGAGGGGTGGAGGGAAGGCCTCAGGGGCCAGAAGGTGGGCTCCCGTGTGTTACTGGTCGTGCCGACCGGTCAGGCCTACGGAACAGAGAAGCAGCTGGGCGAGGATTCAGAATACCCAGCCGGCTCACTCGTGTTCGTGGTGGATATTCTGGGTGCCGTCCCCACGCCCGAACCCGCACCGAGCGAATCCGCCGCACCGTCCGAGAGCGCTACTTCTCAGCCCTCGGAGGACGCCAGCGGTTCAGCGAGCCCCACGCCAGCGGCGTCCGCATCGGATCAGTAAACTAGTCGTCTGGACGGGCCCCGCACCGGGGTCGGATGCTACGAAAGGCCATGAACGTGTCATTTGGACAGCGCAACTTGGATCGTTCCAAGCCGGACATCGATTTCCCGCAGGATCCGGTCCCCACGGAACTGCGCATCACGGACGAGATCCCGGGCACCGGCCGCGAGGCCAAGGCCGGGGACACCATCTCCTGCCACTACGTGGGTGTGACCTACTCGGGCGGCGAGGAATTCGACGCTTCCTGGAACCGCAACCAGCCCCTGGACTTCACCGTGGGCATCGGCCAGGTCATCCAGGGCTGGGACCAGGGTCTGCTGGGCATGAAGGTGGGCGGGCGCCGTCGACTGGAAATTCCTTCCGAGCTGGCGTACGGCAAGCGGGGCGCACCCGGTGCCATCGGCCCGGACGAAGCCCTGATCTTCGTGGTCGATCTGCTCGACGTACGCTAAATGCCCCCATCCTCAGGATCGGTTTCGGGCCGCTCCACCGCGGCGTCGGCGGAGCGGCTCCTGAATCTGCTCATTGCGCTCCTGGACCGCGAGAGCGGGTACACGCGCGACCAGCTGCGGGAGATCGTTCCCGGGTACCACAAGGCCGGTAGCCACGACGCGTTCGAGCGAATGTTCGAACGCGATAAATCGCACCTGCGTTCCCTGGGCTACCCGGTCGAGGAGATCCCCGACGACGATCCCTGGGCCACCGACGTCCAGTTGGCGCCGCGGTATCGGGTGTCCCGCGGTTCGTACCAGTTGCCCCAGGTGCAGTTCAGCGCGGAAGAATCGGCGGTGCTTGCGGTTGCCGCGGACGCCTGGAACGACGCCGCCCAGGACCGGTTGGCGCGCCGAGCCCTCGACAAGCTCGAACCGGCCTTGTCCCACGAGGCCGCCCCGGGTCGCGACGTGCAGCCGACGGTGGCCGTGGCGGACCCGGCATTCGAACCGTTGCTGTCCGCGGTGCTGAGCCACCGCACGGTCCGCTTCGACTATGTGGACCGCACGGGTGCCTTCAGCCGGCGCACCGTGCAGCCCTGGGGTGTGGGCTCACGTTTCGGCGCGTGGTACCTGGCCGGCTGGGACGAGGACCGCCAGGCGAAACGCACGTTCCGGTTGACCAGGATCATTTCCGAGGTGGCCATCACCCGGGACAGTTTCGAACCCCCCGAGGACTTTTCCATGGGAGGTCAGCTCGCGCGCATGGTCCTGCCGCCCACCCGCGTGCGGGTCACGATCTACGTGCGGCAGGGGGCGGCCCAGCTGTTGCGTCAGATCGCAACACCCCTGAACGAGGAAGACCCCCATGTGCCCGAGGGTTTCGACGCCGTCATGTTGGCGGTGTCCGACACCGAGGGCGCGGCCGAACACGTGTGCGCAGCCGGCCCCGACGCCCGTGTGGCCACGGCCGCCGGCGCGGACCTGGAAACTCAGCGGGCCGTGGCCCGAGCGGTGGAACGGCGCTTGAACGAGGCCAAGAAATTCCAGGAC
Organism: Kocuria sp. cx-455; assembly: GCF_014698015.1. Classification (GTDB taxonomy): domain Bacteria; phylum Actinomycetota; class Actinomycetes; order Actinomycetales; family Micrococcaceae; genus Kocuria. Next base: position 118,442 of record NZ_JACXBS010000005.1, on the reverse strand, counting down.
CGCGTGGGTGGTTGCGAGGTGGTCTGGGGAAAGCAGCGCCGTAACGGTGCCGCCAAGGCAAGCACGGAACAGCACCTGGCGCGGTTGTTGCACATCGTGCGTCACGTGTACTCGCACCAGGGTGCGCAGCTGGAGGAAACGGCCCGGCACTTCGGCATCACCGACCAGGAATTGATTGCCGACCTGCAGACATTGTTCGTCTGCGGGCGGCCCGGTCACATGCCCGATCAACTCATCGATGCGTCCTGGGACGACGGCCATATTTACCTGGGTAACGCGCAAGAACTCTCCGAACCCGTGCGATTGACCGTTCCCGAGGCCAGCGCGTTGTTGATGGGATTGCAAACCCTCCAGGCGCTGCCGGGTGGCAACAGCGACGTCGTGCGCTCCACCATGCGCAAAGTCGCGACCGCCGCGGACGCGTTGCCGCTCGCGGACGCACTGGCCGCTCCCGATCAGCCGGCCGAACTCGTCCCCGAGGACACGGAACTGATGAGTCAGGTGCGGCAGGCGATCACGAACAACCGGCGCGTGAAGATCCGCTACGTGGTGGCCTCACGGGACGAGGTCACCGAACGGCTGGTCGACCCGGTGCGTATCGTGTCCTCGGACGGCCACCAATACGTGCGTGGCTGGTGCCTCAACGCCAACGGGCCCAGGACGTTCCGCGCCGATTGCATCCTCAGCTGTGAGGACGTGGGTCAGGCCCAGGCGCATCCCCGGATGGACTCGGAAACGCGCACGAGTCTGTACCCGGAGAAGCGCCGCCCCGTGCAGGCCGTGCTCGTGACGGACCGGCGTGGTCGCTGGATCGTGGAGCACTACCACGCCAAGCGCGCCGCGACCGTGGATTTGCCGCCCACGGAGGAACCGCCGGTCCCGGTTGCGGGCGGGCCGGGCGGGTCCAAGGGCCCCAAACCGTTGCCCGAGTACGTTGCGGCGGAGGTGGACTTCCCCACGGCGGAGGCGCTGAGTTCCTTGGTGACCCGGCACGCCGGTCACGTGGCGGTGGCTTCCCCGCCCGAGGTCGTGCGCACAGTTGAACAGTGGATAAATAACAGCCTCTTCATGGGCACAACTCAACCCTAGTTCAGGGCTCGGCTCTATACTGGAACCCATGGTGTGGTGGATGTGGGTCGTGCTGTGGACCTTAGTGGTCCTGGCGAGCTTCGCGTTCATCGTGGGCGCGCTGTGGAGACTGATCACGCGTAAGGCCTTACCCGCAATGCGCGACGTCGAGGCCATGGCCGATGACTTCACGCACCGGTGGAACTCCGCCGCCCAGGGAACACCACAACCACTGCGCTCACCCGCTGAACCCGCCGTCTTCACCCCGGTGAATTCGGCCCGCGCCGCCTATTCGAGCGGACGCGATCAACGACAAACAGCCCGGCTCGTCCGCCGCATGAATCGCAAGGACATCTTGGGCCAGCCCCAGCGACTGACCGATCTTCGCCGGGCTGAACGGAAAGGACTTCACCATGGGCCGCTTGTTTGACAGCCCCCTCACCATTGTTCTCATCCTCGTGGTGATCTTGCTGCTGTTCGGTGCCCCCAAGCTCCCGGGTATGGCTCGCAGTTTGGGTCAGTCCATGCGGATCTTCAAGTCCGAGGTCAAGGAAATGAAGAGGGACGACGACGACAACGTGACCGTGAACGGTGAGCCCGTTTCCACCGGCCAGACCATCTCTCAGCCGCAGAACCCCACCACGACCAACCCCGTGAACACCGACACCGGTGCACCGGGCCAGGCGACTGCGCAACCCGTCGCGCAGCCCGACGCCACCCCGGTAGATCCCCAGCAGCGCCCCAACGCGTAGGTCGCGGATTCTCCTGAGCTACACAGCACACGCCCAGGGTGGGCCGTACGGTCCACCCCGGCGAGTGCCCCTCCACGACCCAACTCACAGCAGAGGTTCGGATGTCCGCCACTGATTCCAACTCTGTGCGGGATCCCTCGCGGCGCAGTGAGCGCCGTTCCCGCAAGAAGAACTACTCGCGCAGGAGCAACCCTCAGGCCCAAATGGCACTGAAGGAACACCTGCGTGAAATGCGTAATCGGTTGATCAAGTCGGCCATCGCGGCCGTCATCGGCGCGGTGGCCGGATTCATGGTCTATAACCCGTTCATGCAATACATCACCGAACCGCTGCAACGCTTGGCGGATTCGGGGCGCACGGCCACCATCAACTACTCATCGGTGGGCGGTTCCTTCAACATCATGGTTGAGGTGGCCCTGGTACTGGGCGTCATTTTCGCATCCCCGGTGTGGCTCTATCAGCTGTGGGCCTTCATCACCCCGGCGCTGCACAAACATGAACGCCGCTACGCCATGGGCTTCCTGGCAACCGCCATTCCGTTGTTCATCGGCGGTTGCGCCCTGGCCGTCACGGCTCTGCCCGCCGCCGTGTACGCCCTGACCGCGTTCACCCCCGAGGGTGGCGCGAACTTTGTCGAGGCCAACCAGTACCTGCGGTTCTTCCTGCAACTGATCTTGACCTTCGGGGTGGCGTGCGTGATCCCGGTGTTCCTGGTGGGACTGAACATGCTGGGCCTGCTCGCCGGGCGCACAATCTTGAAATCCTGGCGCGTGGTGGTGGTCATCGTCCTGGTCATTTCCGCCATGGCCGCGCCCGGTCCGGACCCGGTCACCATGTTGTACCTGGCCATTCCGTTACTGGCGTTGTTCTTCGTGGCCGTGGGAGTGTGTTTGTTCCTGGATCGTCGCAGGGCAAGGAAGGCGGCCACGCGTGAGGCGGACACAGGCATGGTTGCGGACAGTGCGACCTCCGCCCAAGAACTTCGCAAGATGGGCTAGCAGCGGAACCTCACGGCGCGGATTTATCGGGTGTCCGGGCTACGCCGTAGGCTGGACGCATGTCTTCCCACGCCGATCGATTCATGGCCGCCAAGGCCCGTGCGGCCCACGCGAACACGGAACTCGCGGCGTTCGAACAACTGCTGGACTTCGAACTCGATCCCTTTCAGACCGAAGGGTGTCGGGCGTTGGAACGGGGCCATGGCGTTCTGGTCGCGGCCCCCACGGGTGCCGGAAAAACGGTGGTGGGCGAATTCGCCATCCACCTGGCCCTCGCCCAGGGGCGCAAGGCTTTCTACACCACCCCCATCAAGGCACTGAGCAATCAGAAGTTCTACGAGTTCTCCCGTCGCTGGGGCAGCCACCGTGTGGGATTGCTGACCGGTGACACCTCGGTCAATTCCGAAGCGGAGATCGTGGTCATGACCACCGAAGTGCTCCGCAACATGCTCTACGCGGATTCGGCCACTCTGACCAACCTGGGGTACGTGGTGATGGACGAGGTCCACTACCTCGCGGACCGCTTCCGGGGTGCCGTGTGGGAAGAAGTCATTATCCACTTACCGGATCACGTGCAGCTCGCCTCCCTGTCGGCCACCGTCTCCAACGCCGAAGAATTCGGTGCGTGGCTTCACCAAGTGCGCGGTCACACGGACATCGTGGTGTCGGAACACCGGCCCGTCCCGCTGTGGCAGCACGTGCAGGTGGGACCGCAGCTGCTCGACTTGTTCGTGGACGACACCGTGGAAGAAGCTGCGGAGCGACAGGCGGAACCCGGCATGGACGAGCCGACTGTCAACCCGGAACTGCTCCGACTGTTCCGTGCCCAGCACCCCCGCGGTGGCCGGGGCGGCGGGCGCGGCCCCAATCATCGGGGTCGACGGCGCCGCGGGCCCCACCGTCCGGAGGCACACGTTGCGCGTCAGGACCGGATCTCCCGGCCCCACCTGCTGCGCCGCCTCGACGCGGAGGCCCTGCTGCCGGCCATCACCTTTATTTTCTCCCGGGCCGGTTGCGATGCGGCGGTGGCCCAGTGTGTTGCCGCCGATCTGTGGTTGACCACGCCCGAGGAGCAGAAGACCATTCGCGCCTATGTGGCCGAGGCGACCTCGCACATGACCGCCGCGGACCTGGCCGCGCTGAACTACCACGACTGGTACGACGGACTGATCCGCGGTACCGCCGCCCACCACGCGGGCATGCTCCCGGTCTTCAAAGAGGTCGTGGAGCAGCTGTTCGCCCAGGGGCTGGTGAAGGCGGTCTTCGCCACCGAGACCCTGGCGCTGGGCATCAACATGCCCGCGCGTTCTGTCGTGCTCGAGCGGTTGGACAAGTTCAACGGTGAGTCCAGGGTTGACATCACTCCCGGCGAGTACACCCAACTCACGGGGCGTGCCGGGCGGCGCGGCATCGATGTCGAAGGGCACGCCGTGGTGCTGTGGCGCGACGGAATGAATCCGCAAGCCGTGGCCGGGCTGGCCTCCAAACGGACCTACCCGCTGAACTCCAGCTTCAGCCCCACGTACAACATGTCCACCAACCTGATCGCCCGCTACGGCGCCAAACGGTCCCGTTCCATTCTGGAGACGTCGTTCGCGCAGTTCCAGGCGGACCGTTCCGTGGTGGGCCTGGCCAAGCGCGTACGCTCCCAGGAAAAGACCCTCGAGGCCTACCGGGACGCCATGGCGTGTCACCTGGGCGATTTCACCGAGTACGCGCGGCTGCGGCGCGAACTCAACGGTCTGGAGAAATCGGCGACCAAGTCCCGCTCCGCCCGGCAACGCAACGATGCTGCGGTGTCGCTGCAGGACCTGTTGCCCGGTGATGTCATTGACATTCCGCAGGGCCGTAATGCCGGGTACGCCGTGGTGGTCAAGGCGGACGAGCACCCCTTTGACCCGCGGCCCCACATCCTCACACTGGACGGCAAATTGCGACGGGTCGGTGTCAACGACCTCGACGGCTCCCTGGAACCCGCGTCGAAGGTCAAGATCCCCAAACGTTTTTCGGGGCGCTCACCTCAGGAACGCAAGGACCTGGCGTCCACCGTCCGCGCGGCCCTGCGCGAGCATCGGCCCGCCCGCGAACGCGGCGGCGGCCACACCATCCGGTTCGACCGCGGAACCTCCGCGCGGGACCGCAAGATCGAGGATCTCCGGCGCGCACTGCGTTCCCACCCGTGCCACGGGTGTTCCGACCGGGAACACCACGCCCGGTGGGCGGAGCGTGCCTGGAAGCTCCAGAAGGAGACCGACGGACTGCGCCACCAAATTGCCGGTCGCACGGGCAGCATCGCGGCAACCTTCGACCGGGTCTGCGCGGTACTCACCCATTTCGACTACTTACGCGCGGACGAGTCCGGCAGCCTCAAACCCACTCCTGCGGGGGAGCAGTTGCGCCGAATCTACGGTGAGCGTGATTTATTGCTCGCCCTGAGCCTGCGTGACGGTTTTCTCGACGGCCTCGATGTTGCGGGTCTGGCGGGCGTGGTCACCGCCCTCGTGTACCAACCCCGCCGGGAGGACCAGGGATCCCGGCCCAAGATGCCCACGGCCCACATGGAGGCCGCCGTTCAGACGCTGATCCACAACTGGTCGGTGCTCACGGACGTCGAAGCGCAACACCGGCTACCTCAGACGGCTCAGCCCGAGCTGGCCCTGGTGGATGCCATGTACCGCTGGGCCCGGGGTGCCAGTTTGACCAAAACACTGACGGGCACGGATCTGGCCGCCGGTGACTTTGTGCGCTGGGCCAAACAAACCATTGACCTGCTGGACCAACTGGCCGGGGTCGAGCACCTGGATCCGGCCATCCGCGCCACCGCTCGCGACGCCATTCGGGCAGTGCGCCGCGGAGTGGTGGAGTACAGCGTCTTCGAACAGTGACCAACAGCCATGATTTCCCGGAGGACAATGTGAACCCACAGGCCAAAACCACCGTGATGTACGTGAACGCTTCGGTGTATTCACCGGTGGACCCGTTCGCCACGGCCATCCTGGTGGACGGGCCCACGGTCGCGTGGCTGGGTTCCGACAGCGCAGCACACGCCATGGCGGGCGATCGGACCACCGTGACGGATGTGGCGGGCGCGGTGATCACCCCGTCCTTCGTGGCGCACCAGCGCATCACCGGCACCGAACAGATCGTGACCGCGGCTCAGGGTTACGGTGCCGTGGAGTTGCTTTCCGACAGCGCCGAGAAATTGACCGATGCGGTGAACCGCGCAACGGAGGCCGGTCTGATTGCGCTGCCCGTCCTGATTCACCCGGTGCGCGATGCCACCGACATCGAAGCGGCCGGCGCCCCGCGTTCGTGCCTGGGGATGGAGCTCACCGCCGCTCAGGATCGGGATGCGCTGGTCGCTGCCGTGACGGCTCACCTGGTCGCCTGCTCCGAAGGCCGTTATCAGGCAGTGATCATATGCGGCGGCGGTGACGACGCGGAGGGAGCGCCGTCGTCCGTGATCGACGCCGTGCTCGAGGCGGCGCAGCGAACCACCGACAGGGTGGGGCAGCGCGCTTTCAGGTCCCGCGGCCATCGCCTCGTGGGCGTGGGCGAACTCAGCGACGAGCAGAGCGAGGAGCTCGCCCGCCACGCGCTGTCGGTGAGTTCACGGCCCGGGGCGGCACCCCTGACGGCGCTGGCGCGGGCGGGGGTTCCCTCGACCCTCATGACTGCTGCGGACAACCCGTGGCAGGCCGTCAAGGACGCCCTGGAGGCTGCGCAACCGCGCCATAGGACCTCGGCCCGCGCGGCGTTTCTCGCTTTGACCCGCGGCGTGTGGCGAACGCAACGCGATGCTCAGCCACTGGCCGGTCAGCTGGCGCCCGGGGCGGAAGCGAGCCTGGCAATGTGGGACGCCGAATCTCTCATGGTCCAGCAGGCGGCGGGCACCGGCGCGTCCTGGAGCACGGACCCCCGCGCCCGCACACCGGCCCTGCCGGCCCTCGACGACCCGAGGTTGCCCACGTGCGAGCGTGTCATGGTGGCGGGGAACATCGTTTTCGAATGATTGACAATCTGCCATCTTGGTGCTCGCCAGAATAGGCGGTTACACTGAATTCTTACTGCCGGGTGGGTTCATCCGTCCTTAGAAAACAGAGCCGCGGAGCAATTCGCGCCTGGTCCGAAGGCGGATGGGCCCGCCCTGTGGTGTGTTCGGGGCGTTTCCCCCCGTCCCCAGAGGCTTGAAAGGACGCCCGGTGCGAGTTCTCACGATCATCCCCACCTATAACGAACGCGAATCACTGCCCACGGTAGTGGCCCGGTTGCGGGCAGCCGTTCCCGATGCGCACGTGCTGATCACGGACGACAACAGCCCGGACGGCACCGGCCGCTTGGCCGATGACATGTCCGCGGCGGATGATCATATCCACGTGCTCCACCGGGCCAAGAAAGAGGGGCTGGGCCCGGCCTACATCGCCGGTTTCCACTGGGGTCTCGAGAACGGCTACGACGTGCTGGTCGAGATGGATGCGGACTGCTCCCACCAACCCGAACAGTTGCCCTTGCTGCTGGACGCCATCGACAACGGCGCGGATCTGGCCATTGGTTCCCGCTACGTACCGGGTGGTCGCACGGAGAACTGGCCGCTGGACCGGCAGCTCATTTCCCGCGGCGGCAATCTGTATTCGCGCGTCCTCCTGGGTACCCGTATCCATGACATCACCGGCGGCTACCGTGCCTACAAACGCGCGACCCTTGAGGCCATAGACCTGGGCTCGGTGCGTTCTCGCGGTTACTGCTTCCAGATCGACCTCGCATGGCGCACCGAACGGTTGGGCCTGAACATCACGGAGGTGCCCATCACCTTTGTCGAGCGCGAAGAGGGCGTCTCCAAGATGAGCAAGAACGTGACCGTGGAAGCGGCGACCAGCGTGGCCGCATGGGGTTTGACAGCTCGAGGGCAGACCCTGGCGGCGAAACTCGGCCTGCGCAAGTAACCCACATGCGAGTCGCAAGCCACGGCGACGAATAGCAAACGCCGACGCCGCGTACCACAGGTGGTACGCGGCGTCGGCATTTCAACTGGGCCCTCACCGGAAACCCGGCCCGATTGACGGTCCCGGCGCGCTCATGACATCAGATCGCGTGGCGCTCCTTGTAGAAGTCCAAACGCTGCTGCAGGATTTCCTCGAGCTCCTCGGAGCTACGACGCTCCATGAGCATGTCCCAGTGGGTGCGAACATGCTTCTCATTGGGGTTTTCAGGTTTTTCACCGTTGACCAGGATGGCCTCGTGGCCGGTCTTGGTGGTCCACACCGGGGGAATTTCCGCCTCCGCCGCGAACATCACGCTCACCGATTCACCATCCTTGGTGCGGTACTCCACGCGTTGGCGCGGTGCCGGTTCAACACCGGTTTCGGTTTCCATCGACTGGGAACCCAAACGCATTCCACGGAGGCTGCGATCGCTCACTGGACGGTCCTTCCTGAAGTCCTACTGGTACACAGAATATGATCCCGGCTGTCAATCGGCCCGATGGACGACGCGGGGATTCTTATCAACCGAATACAACCACGGGTCAGCGAGATTCATTCCCGTCATTGCTCGAACCGTATTCTCCGGCCGCCGGGTCCGCGAACGGCGGTTCCGGCATCTCGAAGTCATTGGGGTCGGTGAGCGTCAGATCCGGCTCGAGATCCTTCTCCGTGACCTTGACGGTTTCGGACTCCACAATGGGCTCCGAGTGGGCTGTGGGGGTCGGCTCGTCCTCCTGGTCGTCCCAGGACGCGTCATGCGGGCCTTCACCGCCGGGAGTGGCCAGGAAGTTGCCCACTCCGCGCAGCGCGGTACTGAGTTCGGCGGGAATCATCCACACCTTATTGGCGGAGCCCTCTGCCACCTTGGGCAGTGTTTGAATGTACTGGTAGGCCAGCAACTTCTGGGTGGGCTTGGCGCGGTGGATGGAGTCGAAGACCTTGGCGATGGCCTGGGCCTCACCGTCCGCGCGCAGGATCGCGGCCTTGGCATCGCCTTCTGCGGAAAGCACCGCGGCTTGCCGCTCACCCTCGGCGGTCAGGATCTGGGACTGTTTCTCGCCCTCGGCCGTCAGAATGGTTGCGCGGCGATCACGTTCGGCGCGCATCTGCTTCTCCATCGAGTCCTGGATGGAGGGCGGGGGAGTGATCTCCTTGATGTCCACGCGAGAAATGCGAATGCCCCAGCGGCCCGTGGTGGAGTCCAACACCCCGCGCAGCTCGGCATTGATCTTGTCACGCGACGTCAGTGTCTCCTCGAGATTCAGGCCACCCACCACGTTACGCAGGGTAGCGCTCGTAAGTTCGTCCACGGCCTGGATGTAGTTGGTGATCTCGTAAGTTGCGGCGCGAGGGTCGGTGACCTGGAAGTACACCACGGTGTCGATACCGACCACCAGGTTGTCCTCCGTGATCACGGACTGAGCGGGGAACGGTACCACTTGCTCTCGCAAGTCGATCATGGGCAGCAGTCGGTCGACGAAGGGGATGAGGAAGTGCAGGCCGGGATTGAGCGTGGCCTGATACTTGCCGAGGCGTTCCACGATGCCGGCGCGGGACTGCGGAATGATCCGCACCGCCTTGATCAGGGCGATTGCCGCGGCCAGCACCACCACTACGAGTAGTACTGTGATGACGATTTCCATGGGGTCCTCTCACGTGGGGGGATGCGCGGGCCGAACGACCCGTACAGGTATCAGTATCCGGGTTGCGGAGCGGGCGAATCGGAGAAATCAGTGGTTGCTGGGGCGGTGTGGGAGACGATCGCGGTGGCTCCGTCAATGCGGTACACATAGGCCTTGGTCCCCGTTTCGAGCGTGGCGCGCTCCGCCGAGCGTGCCGTCCAGATGTCACCCTCGAGCCGGACCAGGCCGGTGTCCTCGCTGACCGGTTCCAGCACGGTGCAGGACAACCCCACGAGTCGCTCGGCATTGGAACGGGTACTGGGGGTGGACCGGTTGAGTCGTCTCAGCGCCACGGGGCGCAACAGGAAGATGAGAAGCACCGCAACCACGGCGAACGTGATCACCTGGAGCGGGAAGCTGGGGGTGAAGAAACTCACCACCCCCGCGCCCAGGGCGGCCATGGACATCATCAAAAATAAGAAGTCCAGGGTGAGCATCTCAATGCCCGCCAGGACGAGCATGATGATCAGCCAGAGGATCCAGGGGTTATTGACCAGTGCGTCCCACACGTGCGGCTCCAGACTTGTCGTGAAGTGTCGGAAGTGGCCGCCTCCGCAGGATGCGCAGCCCGCCACCCGTCGGCTCGATCCCCATTGTGCCCTACCCCACGTGCCGAGCCCGGGAATGAATTCTCCCCGTTGCTGCGGGCCCCGTAACTGGCGGGTCAATAATCCAAATAAACGGGCGACGGAAGCAAGAGCACGGCATTTCACCCAAGAGAGAAAAAGTATTGTCAGCCCACTGAACGTCAGTATGCTGGGTAGGAAGCTAGATCACAATGCCATCGTGCAGAGTGATGGCTCGCAGGGCACAAACCGTGCTTTGACGAACGCAATAAACGTGAAGGAGTTCTTGCGATGACGACTTTCGATGTGAATGCGATTCTCTCCAGCACTGCCTACGACGCTGACGGTGACAAGGTCGGCAAGGTCGAGCAGGTCTTCCTCGATGACAACTCGGGTGAGCCCACGTTCTTGACCGTCAACACGGGACTCTTCGGCGCGAAGGAGAGCTTCGTTCCCGCCAAGGATGCCCGCCAGGACGGTGACCGCGTTGTCCTGCCCTACCAGAAGGACGTCATCAAGGACGCTCCCAAGGTCGATGCGGATCAGCACCTTTCCCCGGCGGAAGAGGAAGAACTCTACCGCTATTACGAGATGAACTACGACAACGGTCAGGGTGCAGATCGCGATCGCGACCTGACCGATCGGGACCGTACCGCCGGTACCGCTGGCACCGCCGGTGTTGCGGGCGCAGCTGCGGGCCGTGACGACGATCGCGATCTCACCGATCGGGACCGCGACCTGACCGATCGGGACCGTACCGCCGGTACCGCTGGTACCGCCGGTGTTGCGGGCGTAGCCGCGGGCCGTGACGACGATCGCGACCTGACCGATCGTGACCGCACTGCCGCTGACCGCGACGACGCTTCCGTGGTTCGGCACGAGGAGCAGCTCAATGTCGGTACCCAGGAGCGCGAAGCCGGACGTGCGCGTTTGCGCAAGTACGTGGTCACCGACCACGAGACCGTTGACGTTCCCGTTGAGCGCGAAGAGGTCACCGTGGAACGCACCCCGGTCCGTGACGGCCAGGCCCGCACCGGCACCATCGGTGAGGAAGAGGTTGAGGTCTCACTGCACGAAGAGCGCCCCGTGGTCGAGAAGGAAGCCGTGGCCGTCGAAGAGGTCGGCCTGAACAAGGAAACCGTTCGCGACACGCAGCGCGTCGAGGCGGACGTGCGCAAGGAACAGGTCGACGTCGAGACCGACACCGATCGTGACCGCGACCTTAATGGTCGTGGTGACGGCTTGGGCGGCAACGCTCCCCGTCGCTGAAACTGATGTGCACCGCTGAGGCGCTGCACCGCTGAGTTGCTGTACCCCGGGCCTCACGGCTCGGGGTACAGCTTTTTTCGGGCCGCATTCCGGCCCACCAAATGTGTCCGCTCCGTGTCGGGGCGGTAGCATCATCTGCGTCCCCGCCGAACTAGGTGTTCCGCGGGACCCGCGCGTCCCCGGTATGGGCGCGCGTCGAAAGTACAGTCGAAGGAGTAACTCATGTCTGATGCCGCTCAATTACAGCTGACCGTGGATGGCGATCCCCGCACCGAAACCGAGGGAACCACCGCGGCTGATCTGTACGCGGATCAGCGTGAGGTGGTGGTGGCCCACATCAATGGTGAGCTCAAGGATTTGCGGACCGAACTCGCGGACGGTGACGTGGTGGAGCGCGTGCTCGTGGGCGACCCGGAGGGCCTCGAGGTCTTGCGGCACTCTACGGCTCACGTGATGGCGCAGGCCGTGCAGCAGTTGCGTCCCGATGCCAAGCTGGGCATCGGACCGTACATCACGGACGGGTTCTACTTCGACTTCGACGTCGACGAACCGTTCACGCCCGAGGATCTGAAGACGATCGAGAAGTCCATGCTCAAGATCGTGAACAAGTCGCAATTGTTCTGGCGCCGCGCGGTCGATGAAGCCGAAGCCCGCGAGGAAATGGCGGACGAGCCCTACAAGCTGGAGCTGATCGACCTGGCCAACGGGCCGGGTTCGGGCTCCATGGAGGAATCCGCGGAGGGCGCATCCGTGGAGGTGGGCGCCGGGGAAATCACCATTTACGACAACGTCGACCGGCAGAGCCACGAGATCGTGTGGCGCGATCTGTGCCGCGGCCCGCATGTACCCAACACCAAATTGATCGGCAATGGCTTTGCGCTGATGCGTTCGGCGGCCGCTTACTGGCGCGGCAACGAGAAGAACAAGCAGTTACAGCGCATTTACGGCACCGCATGGCCCTCCAAGGACGAGCTGAAGGCCTACAAGGAGCGCCTCGCGGAAGCGGAGCGTCGCGACCATCGCAAGCTCGGTTCCGAGCTGGACCTCTTCTCCTTCCCGGACGAACTGGGTTCGGGCCTGCCCGTTTTCCACCCCAAGGGCGGCATCATCCGCAAGGAGATGGAGGACTACTCGCGTCAGCGTCACACCGAGGCCGGCTACGACTTCGTGTACTCCCCGCACATCACCAAGGGCCACCTGTACGAGGTGTCCGGTCACCTGGACTGGTACCGGGACGGCATGTTCCCTCCCATGCACGTGGACGAGGAGCGGGACCCGCAGACGGGCGAGGTGACCAAGCAGGGCCAGGACTACTACCTCAAGCCCATGAACTGCCCGATGCACAACTTGATTTACCGCTCACGCGGGCGTTCGTACCGTGAGTTGCCGCTGCGGTTGTTCGAGTTCGGCGCGGTGTACCGCTACGAGAAATCCGGTGTGATCCACGGGCTCACGCGCGTGCGCGGTATGACCCAGGACGACGCTCACATCTACTGCACGCGCGAGCAAATGAAGGACGAACTGACCGGCACGCTGAACTTCGTCCTGTCCTTGCTCAAGGACTACGGTCTGGACGACTTCTACCTGGAACTGTCCACCAAGGACCCGGAAAAATTCGTGGGCTCCGACGAGGTCTGGGACGAGGCCACCCGCACCCTGCAGGAGGTGGCCGAGGCTTCCGGTCTGCAGCTGGTCCCGGATCCCGGGGGAGCGGCCTTCTACGGCCCCAAGATTTCGGTGCAGGCCAAGGACGCGATCGGGCGCACGTGGCAGATGTCCACCATCCAGTTGGACTTCAACCTGCCCGAGCGTTTCGACCTGGAGTACCAGGCCGCCGACGGCACCCGGCAGCGGCCCGTGATGATCCACCGTGCGTTGTTCGGATCGGTGGAGCGGTTCATGGGTGTGCTGACCGAGCACTACGCCGGGGCGTTCCCCGCGTGGCTGGCTCCGGTTCAGGTGCGCGCCATTCCGGTGGCCGAGGCCTTCAACGACTACCTGGACGAGTTCGCGGCCAAGCTGCGCGCCCGGGGCATTCGTGTGGAGGTGGATGCGTCGTCGGATCGTTTCCCCAAGAAGATCCGCACGGCGTCCAAGGACAAGATCCCGTTCGTGGTCATCGCGGGCGGCGACGACGCTGAAGCCGGCGCGGTCTCGTTCCGCTACCGCGACGGCTCGCAGTTCAACGCGGTACCCGTCGACGCCGCCGTGGAGATGATCGTTCGGCACGTGCGCGAGCGCGTGAACGAGGATCCTTCGGCACCCTCGGACGGCGAGGTCTCGCAACCCGCTGCGGAGCAATCGTGACGGAGAACGCCGAGCAGAATCAGAACGGCAACCGGCGCTGGGTGGCGCAGGACGATTTCGAGCTGCCCGGCGTGCCGGACAGTTTCCAGCGCCTGTGGACTCCCCACCGGCTCGCCTACGTGCGCGGTGAGGACCCCTCGATCACGGAGACTCCCGGATGCCCGTTCTGCACCGGGCCGGACCGCGCGGACGAGGACGCGTTGATCGTGCATCGCGGGGAACACTGCTTCGTGGTGCTCAACCTGTTCCCGTACAACCCGGGGCACTTGCTGATCTGTCCGTATCGTCATGTTGCGGACATCACCGAGCTCACGGACGAGGAACTGTGGGAGCTGAACGTGCTGACCCGCACGGCGGTGGCCACGATCCGGGAGGTCGCGCAGCCGGCGGCGTTCAACGTGGGCCTGAATCTGGGGTCCGCCGCGGGTGGCTCGTTGTCCGCGCACCTGCATCAGCACGTGGTGCCCCGCTGGGAGGGTGACGCCAACTTCATGCCCGTCATTGCGCACACCAAACCGCTCATTCAGACCCTCGGAGCCAATCGCGACGACATCGCCGCCGCCTGGCCCCGTTCCTGATTCCCATTGCCCCCGGGCATCGCTGACCGGCGCCCGGGACGGTGGGACCCCAGTCATTAGAATGGAATCCATGTCTCGACCACTCGTACGTCTACTCGGCCAGGGAGTCCGGTGGGCCTCAAGCCTGCGCGGCGGCGGCTCCGCCTTTCCCGGCCTGGTCATGGAAAAGCTGCACCCCGGTTTCGTGGCCGAAGAACTCGGCAAACTCTCGCACGGTGTGGTGGTCATCAGCGGCACCAACGGCAAAACCACGACCACCAAAATGGCCGTCCAGTTGCTGCGTTCCCAGGGACTGCGCGTGTTCACGAACCGGACGGGATCCAATTTCGTGCGGGGCGTGGCGGCGTCATTGCTGGCCGAGATGAACGCGTTCGGTCGCCTCCACGCGGACGTGGCCGTGCTGGAACTCGACGAGGCGCACGCCGTGCACTTCGTCAAGCAGGTCAAGCCCCGCTACGCGCTGCTGCTCAACGTGATGCGTGATCAGCTGGACCGGTTCGGCGAGATCGACACGACCCGTCGCATGCTCAGCCAGGTCGCCAGGGCAACCACCGGCACCGTGGTTCTCAACCGCGAAGACCCCCGGATCGCCAGTCTCGCGGACGACGTCGCCGCTGACGCCACCGTTGAATGGTTCGGCCTCTCGGACGCATTGCGGCCCATGTTCCCCTCCGACGACGACATGCGCGACGTGCTGCGTCAGACCGAGACGGTCGAGCTGGACTCGGAGCAACCCTCCGTGGCGCGGCCACGCGCGGATGTGGTGCTCAACGCCGTGCAGGCCAATAGCGTGGACCTGGACGTGCGCGGCGAACACCACACGGCCACGATCGACCTCTACGGGGTGTACAACCAGTACAACGCGGCGGCGGCTCTGGCCCTGAGCCTGCGGGTTCTGGGCGACGGCGCGGACATTGCCTCCCTGGTGGCGGAACTGTCGCGGGTGACCCCGGCCTTCGGTCGCGGTGAAACCGTGACGGTGGACGGGAAACCACTTCAGCTGCTGCTCGTGAAGAACCCCGCCGGATTCCGGTTGTCACTCGCGTCCGCATCGGCGGACGAGTACGCGACCATGATCGCGATCAACGACGCCTACGCCGACGGCCGTGACGTGTCGTGGCTGTGGGACGTGGATTTCGACAGTTTGCGCGACGGCGGCGTGGACACGGTCTCCGGTGTGCGCGCGTGGGACATGGCCCTGCGCCTGGACTACGACCTGGTGCCGGTCCGATCGGTGGACACCGACCTGGACACCGCGCTCCAGCAGTTCATTGCGGGGGCGGGAGACCGGCCCATGCGGGTGTTCTGCACGTACACCGCCATGTTGTCCCTGCGCAAGACCCTGGGCGGCATGACCCACGTGGACGCGATCTGAGGAGCCGATCATGAATCAGGAACAAGTGGGGTCCTTGGACATTGTTCAGCTCTATCCGCGGGACATGAACATCTACGGGGATTGGGGCAACACTCTGACCCTCAAACGCCGGGCCGAGCGCTACGGCTTCGAGGTGCGGGTCCACGACTACAACCCCGGTGACCCGTGGCCGGAGTACGCAGACCTCTTCGTGGGTGGCGGTGGGCAGGACTCGGGTCAGTTTCGGGTGGCCGAGGACCTCGCCCGCGTGGCACCCCGACTGCACGAGGCGGCGTCGGCGGGCACACCCATGCTGGTCATTTGCGGTCTGTACCAGCTCTTCGGCCGGGAGTTCCGTACCGGCGGCGGCGAGACCTTGCGGGGGATCGACATGTTCGACCTGGAAACGGTGGGTGGACCGCAGCGTTTGATCGGCAATGTCGTGAGCGAATCCCCGGAATTCGGCACGATCATCGGCTACGAGAACCATTCCGGGCTGACCACCTTGGGACCGGACCAGGCGCCCTGGGCCGCTGTGGTCAGCGGGGCCGGCAATAATGGTCAGGACGGTACCGAGGGCGCGCGCACGCATAACGTGCTGGGCAGTTACCTGCATGGGTCGCTACTTCCCAAGAACCCGGTCGTCGCAGATTTTCTGCTGCGGACCGCGGTGGAAACCCGCGGGGACGAATTCCCGGACACCTCATTGGACGACACCTACGCAGAGCGCGCGCGTGGCATAGCCCGAACCAGGCCGCGTTAGGCGCGGGGCCGTGTTCGAGGCCCCCGTGGTACATCGCTAAAATAATGGCTAAACCCCAGACCCGGACCAGCTTCACCGGGCACACAGACTTCCTAGGAGGAACTACATGTCAGGTCACTCCAAATGGGCCACGACCAAGCACAAGAAGGCCGCAATCGACGCCAAACGTGCCAAGGCGTTCGCCAAGTACATCAAGGGTATTGAGGTCGCCGCTCGCATGGGTGGCGCGGACACCGCCGGTAACCCGGCACTGGAGTTGGCCGTGTCCAAGGCCAAGAAGAACTCCGTGCCCAACGACAACATCGATCGCGCCGTCAAGCGTGGCGCCGGCCTGACCGGTGAGACCATCGACTACTCGGAGATCCTGTACGAAGCTCGCGGCCCCCAGGGCACCGCGCTGTACATCGAGTGTCTGACGGACAACAAGAACCGGGCGGCCTCGGAGGTGCGCGTTGCGGTGACCCGCCACGGTGGGACCATGGCGGATTCCGGTTCCGTCGCCTACCTCTTCGAACGCAAGGGCGTGGTCGAGGTGGCCAAGACCGACGGTCTCACCGAGGACGACGTTCTGATGGCCGTGCTCGACGCCGGCGCGGACGAGGTCATCGAGGAATCAGAGGTCTTCGAAGTCGTCAGTGAGGCCACCGACCTGCCCGAGATCCGAAAGGCCCTCGACGAGTCCGGACTGGATTACAACAACGACGACCCCCAGTTCCGGCCCACCATGAAGGTGGATCTGGACGCCGAGGGCGCCAAGAAGTTTCTCAAGCTCGTGGACGCGGTGGAAGAGCTCGACGACGTGCAGAACGTCTACTCGAACGCCGACATCCCGGAGTCCGTACTGGCGGAGCTCGAAGACGAGGACTGAGAGTCCCATGGCACGCACGTCGGACGGCGGATCGGCCCCGGGGCAGCGCATTCTTGCCGTGGACCCGGGGCTGACCCGTTGTGGCTTCGCGGTGGTGGACATGGCGGCCAACCGCACGGGAACGTTCGTCCATGTGGAGGTCAACGGCACCAAGGCGCATGAAGCCCTCGAGGATCGCGTGTTGGCCATCATGACGGCGGCCGAGTCGCTCATGGAGCGGTTCGCACCGGACGTCGTGGCGGTCGAACGGGTGTTCGCTCAGAACAACGCGCCCACCGTGGTGGGCACGGCCCAGGCCACCGGTGTGGTCATCGCCGCCGCGGCGCGGCGTGGGATCCCGGTGGCATGGCACACCCCGTCCGAGGTCAAGGCGGCGGTCACCGGGGACGGCGGGGCGGACAAGGAATCGGTGAATCGCATGGTGGTCCGGATCCTCCGATTGGATGCACCCCCGCGACCCGCCGACGCCGCGGACGCGCTGGCTCTGGCGGTGTGCCACGGTTGGCGCGGCGGCATGGCCGGCATGAATGCGGCGGCCAAAACGTCCACGCATTCGGGCTCTCAGCCCTCCTCCGCCCGGGCCTCCGGGCTGACCCCGGCGCAGCAAGCGTGGAAACGGGCTGAGGCGGCGGCCCGTCAACCGAAGGCCCCCCGGGCCGCCCGTTTACCGCGCCGCTGATCCGGCGGGTGCCGCCGATGACGCGGCCCGGGAAGGCGGTGCGCGCTGTGCGAGTCGGTGGGAGTTGTTAGAGTGAGGCCGTGCTGCAGTTCGTATACATGTTCGAATCCATGGCGGGGACATCCCGCGTGACGGGAGCCGCCCTGTGATTGCTTCGGTGTCCGGTGAGGTGCGTTTTGTGGGCGCCGCGCAGGCGGTCATTGAGGTCTCCGGTTTCGGGATCGAGATCCAGGCCAGCCCACACACCCTGGCGGGTCTGCGCACGGGATCCACCGTGCACTTACACACCGCCTATATCGCGCGCAAGGACGAAGCCCCCCTGCTGTTCGGTTTCGCGGGAGCGGACGAGAAGGAGGTCTTTACCGTCATGCTCGGCGTCTCCGGCGTGGGGCCGCGCACCGCGTTGGCCGCGGTCTCCGTTCTCGGTCCGGAGGAGACCCGGCGTGCCATTGCCACCGGTGACGACAAGGCCTTCACCGTCGTCCCGGGAATCGGCCCTAAATCCGCCCGCCGAATCGTGTTGGAACTGGCGGACAAGCTCGTTCTTCCGGAGCCACAGCAGACCGCGGCCGTCCAGCCCCAGGTGCAGGTGTGGCGCGAACAGGTCATGAGTGCTCTTGTGGGTCTGGGGTGGAGCGAGAAGGACGCGATCCGCGGCATCGACGACGCACTGGAAACGCAACCCGAATTGGCGGACACCGGCAACGTTGCCGAGATCCTGCGGGCGGTCCTGTCCTGGCTGGGAACCGCCAAGGGCACAAGTCACGCACATGGTCGAGGATGGTCCTGATGGCTTTCGAGGAGCGCGGTGCCGCGCAGGGACAGCAGAGACTGGTCGGTGCCGAGGGGGACCTGGACGATCAGCAGCTCGAAGCGAGTTTACGCCCGGGCACCCTGGACGACTTCGTGGGGCAGAAGCGCGTGCGCGCCCAGCTGTCCCTCGTCCTGGAAGCCTCCAAGTTGCGCGGGCGCACCGCGGACCATGTCCTGCTGTCGGGGCCTCCGGGTCTGGGTAAAACCACCCTGGCCATGATCATTGCCCAGGAATTGGACGTTCCCCTGCGGATCTCCTCCGGCCCGGCGATTCAACACGCCGGGGATCTCGCGGCCATTCTGTCCTCACTGACCCATGGCGAGGTGCTGTTCCTGGACGAGATCCACCGGATGTCCCGGCCGGCCGAGGAAATGCTGTACATGGCCATGGAGGACTTCCGCGTGGACATCGTGGTCGGTAAGGGCGCCGGCGCCACATCCATCCCATTGGACCTGCCGCCGTTCACCCTGGTGGGCGCGACAACGCGCGCCGGTCTGCTTCCGGGACCGCTGCGCGACCGGTTCGGCTTCACCGGCCACTTGGAGTTCTACTCGGTTCCGGAACTGGAACTGGTGTTGCGTCGCTCGGCGGGCCTGCTGGACCTGAACATGACCTCCGAGGGATTCTACGAAGTGGCCTCTCGGTCCCGCGGCACCCCGCGCATCGCCAACCGGTTGCTGCGCCGCGTCCGTGACTGGGCGCTGGTGCACGGGGTGGACCGGATCGATGCGCGCACCGCCGGCGCCGCCCTGGACATGTACGAGGTGGATGCCAGGGGACTGGACCGCCTGGATCGGAATGTCCTTTCCGCCCTGGTCAGCAAGTTCAACGGGGGGCCGGTGGGTTTGTCCACGTTGGCCATCGCGGTGGGCGAGGAAACCGAAACGGTGGAAACCGTGGCCGAACCGTTCCTCGTGCGCGAGGGATTGTTGGGGCGCACCCCGCGCGGACGCATCGCCATGGCCGCGGCGTGGGAGCACCTGGGTCTCAACGTGCCCGACCACGCCGCCTTCAAGGACCCCGCCCTGCGCACCGCACTGGCCACCGAGCCCCCGGAGCAGGAGCAACCCACCGCGTTCTGACCGGCTCGCACCTGCCCCCACGGGGCGGGCCCGCTGGCCCCGGGGTGGGCGGGCAGGCTGCGGAGGCGTCACGGTTCAGCGGGCCACCAGCTGGATCACCTACACTTGGTCGGATCCTTGTGATGACGGCGGTGAACCCCCACGGTAACTGCGGTCACTCAGCCGTGAACATCGTCTACAGAACGGAACTTCGTGATTCTCTCCGCGCAACTTCTTGCCCAGGCCCAGCAGTCAGGAGGCGGCGGAACCGCATGGTTCCTTCCCGTCATGCTCGTGGTGATGGTGTTGCTGCTGTGGCTGCCCATGCGTCGCCAGAAGAAGGCTCAGGCCCAGATTAAGGCCAAGCAGGCGACCATGGAACCCGGTACCCGGGTGATGACCAGCTTTGGTCTCTACGGAACCGTTCTGTCGATCGACCGGGACGAGAACAAGGCGGTCCTGGAAGTCTCCCCGGGAACCTCGGTGACCGTGCACACCCAGACCGTGACCACCATTCTCGACGACCCAGCCACCCAGAACGCAGCGCTCGCGCAGGGTGCCACCGTTGACGGTGACGGTTCCACGGCCGCGGGAGCCGCATCCGACAGCGTGGCTGATGGCGAGCACGATCTGCCCGGTGACGCGGTCCCCGGCGATCCCGCCGCGGGCGACAACGTCCCGGGACACGACGCTCAGAGCGGCACGTGGCGCGACAACCGCCGCGATAACGACACCAACTGAACACATGCGTGAGTCACGGGCCGAGAGCATCGGCCCGTTTCTCATGACCGGACCCAGGTGCGGCGTACTCGGCGGCCACACCAACCGTGCGTTGATGAAGGGCAGACATGGCATCACGTAAGGGCACTTCGGACACATCGGAACCCGAAGAGTCACAGAAACCCACCCCCCAAGCGCCACCGACCCGCGCGCCCAGATCGGTGAAATCGGGATCGAACGCGGCCCTGACAGCGGCCAAACGCGGCCTGGCCGCGCTCGCGGTGATCACCCTTGCCCTGGCGGCGATCCTGATCTACGGGGTCACCACCGACCGCACCGGGTGGGCCCCCAAATTGGCCCTGGACCTCGAGGGCGGCACACAAATGGTGCTGTCTCCGGAGCTGCAGGCAGCTCAAAACGGCCAGGAGATCACCCAGGAGCAACTCGATCAGGCCGTGGAGATCATTCGTCAGCGCGTGGACGGTACGGGTGTCTCCGAGGCCGAGATCAGCACGCAGTCCGGGTCCAACATTGTGGTGTCCATGCCCGGAGTTCCCTCCGCCGAAACCCGTGACTTGATTCAGACCTCCGCCCAAATGGCGTTCCGGCCCGTGATCACCACGGCGGAAGGCGCGCCCACTCCCGAGGAGCAGCGCACACCCCTCAAGGACATTCCGAAACCGGATGCCGAGCCCACGAACTCCTCGGATCCCAACTGGGTGACACCCGATCTCGTTACGCAGTTCGAGGCCCTTGACTGTTCCGCGCAGCGACCCCAGGAGGAACGCAAGGCGCAGGATCCTGACAAGGCCATTGTCTCCTGCGACCCGGCGAACAACACCAAGTACATTCTTGGTCCGCTGGAGATCCCCGGCACGGACATCGATGATGCCTCCTACGGCACCGCAACCAACCAGCAGGGAATGTCCACGGGGCAGTTCGCCGTGAACCTGCAGTTCAATGCCGAGGGCACCGAGACCTTCAAGGAGCTTTCCGAACGCCTGTATCAGATCGGGCAGTCCCAGCAGGGTGACCCCCGGTCCCAGTTCGCGATCCTGCTGGACGGCACGGTGATCTCCGCCCCGTCCATGAACGCCGTGATCACCGACGGCAGCGCACAGATCACCGGATCCTTCACCGAGGACGAGGCGCAATTCCTCTCCGAGCAGCTCAAGTACGGTGCGCTGCCGGTGAGCTTCAGCATCCAGTCGGAACAGCAGATCTCCGCGACCCTCGGCAGCAACCAGTTGCGGATGGGTATCATTGCCGGTCTCGTGGGACTGGCATTGGTGTGCGTGTATTCCCTGTTCCAGTACCGCTGGCTCGGACTGGTGACCATCTCCTCACTGCTCGTGGCGGGTCTGATCACCTACTTCGCCATCACGCTGCTGGGGTGGAGCGCCAATTATCGCCTGTCGCTGGCGGGTGTGGCCGGCCTGATCGTGGCGATCGGGCAGACCGCGGACTCGTTCATCGTGTACTTCGAACGCATCAGGGATGAGATCCGGGCGGGCAGAAGCATTCCCGCCGCGGTGGACCACGGCTGGCAGCGCGCCCGGCAGACCGTGCTCGCGGCCAAGGCCGTGAACCTCCTCGCCGCGGTCGTGTTGTACTTCGTGGCCGTGGGCAACGTGCGGGGTTTCGCGTTCACCCTGGGTTTGACCGCGATCGCGGACCTGCTCGTGGTGTTCCTCTTCACCCACCCGATCATGGTGCTGCTCACGCGTACCCGCTACTTCGGCGGTGGCGCGAAGAATTCGGGCCTGGATCCTGAAGCGTTGGACGCCGTCCCGCTGTACCGCGGCGCGGGCCGCCTCCGCAGCCCCGAGGACAGCGACGGGCTGACGATCGCCGAGCGGCGTCGTCGACAGAAGGCCGCCGGAGACGGGCCCGCCGGATCCGGCGGTTCCAGCGCCGTGGACCAGACCGCCTTGACGGAAGGGAGCACCCGATGAGCAACCGACTTGCACGCTTCGGTAACGACCTGCACAGCGGCCGTACCTCGTACCCGTTCGTCGGCAAGCGCAAGCTGTGGTTGTCCCTGGCCTTAGGGCTGGTGCTGGTGTCCATGCTGATCCCCGTGCTCAAGGGCGGATTCAATCTCGGTATCGACTTCACCGGCGGCTCCGAATTCACGGTCTCGGGTGTTGAGAACACGGACGTCCAGCCCGGCGAGCGAGCGGTCGCGGACTCCTCGGACGCCGGAGGGGTGTCCGTGACCAACATTGCGCCGGGCACCATGCGAGTGCAGACCGAGCAGCTCGATGACGATCAGACCCTGGCCGTGAAAGACGCCTTGCAGGACGCCTACGGCGCCACCGACGACCAGGTGACCTCCAACTTCGTGGGTCCCACGTGGGGTCAGGGGGTGACGCAACAGGCCCTGTGGGGTCTGCTGGTCTTCGTCCTGCTGGCCACGGTGCTCATGGCGCTGTACTTCCGCACGTGGAAGATGTCCGTGTCCGCGGTCGCTGCCATGCTGGCCACCATCGTGATCACCGCCGGGGTGTACTCCCTGGTCGGGTTCGAAGTCACGCCGTCCGCGGTGATCGGCTTCCTGACCGTGTTGTCGTACTCGCTGTACGACTCGGTGGTGGTCTTCGACAAGGTGCGCGAGAACACCAAGGGGCTTCTGGGCGGTGCCGCGCCGGAGGAACGAGCCAAACGCACGTTCTCGGAGCAGGTCAACCTGGCCGTCAACCAAACCCTGGTGCGGTCCATCAACACGTCCGTGGTGGGGATCCTTCCCGTGGGCGCAATCCTGTTCATCGGGGCGTACTTGCTGGGCGCCGGCACGCTCAAGGACCTGTCACTGTCATTGTTCGTGGGCATCATCGTGGGCACGGTGGCCACCCTGTTCGTGGCGGCGCCCATGTACTCATGGTTGCGCGGACTCGAACCCGCGGTGCGCGATCAGGAACGTCAGGTCCTGGACGCGCGTCGGACCGACAGCGCGCCCGTCAGCTCCGACCCGGTACAGGCCGGCCCGCGCGAATAGCTGGCCGCGCATGCGTTACACTCGCCCCCGTACCGTTCGGCGCGGGGGCGTGCTACTAGACTTGGTTGATTAGCGCACCGGGCGCCACGAACCCGTCCCGGCCAGCGGTGATCCGTGAGGAGGCTGTGGAACCATGACGACAGAGTCGGACGCTCAGAGCGCAAAGAATTCCAAGCCGGCCAACGACCCGGAGACATCGGTGGTGCCCGCGAGTTCCAGGATCGAAACGGCGGGAACCCACTTTGTCCTGCCGGCCTCCCGCCCCGTTTTCGGACGGGCCGTGTTCCCGGGCCGTAGCGAACGCACCCGGTCCACGCTCTCAGCCTTGACGGGAGAGTCCGTGCCCCGCTCGCCCATCCTGGTCCCGTTACTGCGCAGCGTGAGCGCCACGCATCCGGATGAGGACCTGGATGTCTTGGAACGCGCGTTCGCCGTGGCGGATTCCTACCATGAGGGACAAAAGCGCAAGTCCGGGGATCCCTACATCACCCACCCGGTGGCGGTCACCACCATCCTCGCTGAACTGGGCATGACGGGCGCCACCCTGGTGGCGGGGCTGCTGCACGACACCGTGGAGGACACCGACTACTCCCTCGAGCAACTGACCCGGGACTTCGGTGAAGAGGTCGCCGTGCTCGTGGACGGTGTGACCAAGCTGGACAAGATCCAGTACGGCGAGAACGCCCAGGCAGAAACCGTGCGCAAGATGATCGTGGCCATGGCCAAGGACATCCGCGTGCTCGTGATCAAGCTCGCGGACCGGTTGCACAACGCGCGAACCTGGCGGTTCGTGTCCTCCTCGTCCTCGTCCAAGAAGGCTCGTGAAACCCTGGAGATCTTCGCGCCGCTCGCCCATCGCCTGGGCATGAACACGATCAAGTGGGAGCTCGAGGACCTTTCCTTCTCCGCCCTGTACCCCAAGGTCTACGAGGAAATCGTCCGCATGGTGGGGGAGCGCACGCCGGAACGCGAACGGAATCTGGCCACGATCCGCGGGTTGATCGCCCAGGAACTGGACAAGTCCGGCATTGACGCCACGATCACCGGCCGCCCCAAGCACTACTACTCGATTTACCAGAAAATGATCGTGCGGGGGAAGGATTTCGACGAGATCCACGATCTCCAGGCCGCGCGCGTGCTCGTGAACTCGGTACGTGAGTGTTATGCCGCACTCGGCGTGCTGCACGCGACGTGGAGCCCCCTCCCGGGGCGGTTCAAGGACTACATCGCGATGCCCAAGTTCAACATGTACCAGTCGCTGCACACCACCGTGATCGGCCCTCACGGACGCCCGGTGGAGATCCAGATCCGCACCCACGAGATGCACCACCGCGCCGAATACGGTGTGGCTGCCCACTGGAAGTACAAGAACCAGGTCAACCAGGCCAATTCGGCCACCCCCAAGGCCAAGGCGGGAGAGCTCAACTGGTTGAGTTCCCTGGTCTCGTGGCAGGAGGAAGCCAAAGACTCCTCGGACTTCCTGGATTCACTGCGCTACCAGATCAACACCGCAGAGGTGTACGTCTTCACACCCAAGGGTGAGGTCATGGCCCTGCCCACGGGTTCCACCCCGGTGGACTTCGCCTATGCAGTGCACACCGAGGTGGGTAACCACACGATCGGCGCCCGGGTCAACGGCAAACTGGTGCCGCTGTCGTCCAAACTGCAACACGGTGACCGGGTCGAGATCCTGACCTCCAAATCCGAATCCGCCTCCCCGTCACAGGATTGGCTCAAGTTCGTGGGATCCCCGCGGGCGCGCACCAAGATCCGGCAGTGGTATTCCAAGGAACGCCGCGAGGAGGCCATTGAACGGGGCAAGGACCTGCTCACCCGAGCGCTGCGCAAGCACCACCTGCCGCTGCAACGCACGGTGACCCACGAGTCGCTCGTCTCGGTGGCCCAGGACTTCAACCGCTCGGACGTTGCAGCCCTCTACGAGGCCATCGGAAGTGACACGGTCAACGCCCAACAGGTCGTGGAGAAGCTCATCGAGCATCACGGCGGCGCGGAGGGGACGGAAGAGGATTTCGCCGAAACCACCAAGGTCACCGCGCCCGCCCGGGCCACCGTGTCCGATTCCGGCGTAGTGGTCCAGGGCATGTCCGACGTGTACGTGAAGTTGGCTCGCTGCTGCACCCCGGTGCCCCCGGATGAGATCGTGGGCTTCGTGACCCGCGGCGCGGGAATCTCCGTGCACCGCAAGGACTGCAACAACATGAAGACACTGGTGGCCAATGATGATCCGCGCGTCAAGGAAGTCAGCTGGGCTCCCACCCAGTCCTCGCTGTTCCTGGTGGAGATCCAGGTGGAAGCACTCGACCGGCACTCACTGCTGCTCGACGTCACCAGGGTGCTGTCCGAGAACCACGTGAACATCCTCTCCGCGCAGGTGCACACCTCACGATCCCGGTTGGCCATCTCCCGGTTCTCGTTCGAAATGGGCGATACCCGTTACCTGGAGCACGTGCTCAATCAAGTGCGCCGCATCGACGGCGTGTACGACGTGTATCGCACCTCTGGTCACCGCCCGGTCGCCTCGTAACCGCGTTCCACCGCTCGCCCCACTTTCCGCACACGGGCCAGGGCCTGTCGACGTCCCGGTTTCTTCCCCACGGCGTCCAAGGCCGCCAGGACGAGTTCGGGTGGGCAATGCAGGTGCGGTGACGCCATGAGCCAGTGCAACGCCCGGGTGCCCTCCGGTGTGGGAACATGCAGCGCCACGTCCACCGCGGTGCGCAGCGGGCTGGTGACCGACATGGCCTCGTGGGACACGCGATCGAAGGCGTTGAAAACGGTCTGGTGCAGGCTGAACCCCTGCGGGAGCGTGGTGGTCGTCCGGGCGTCCTTGGCCACGAGGATCGGCAATGGATCCGGGACGGCGGCGCAGTCGTAGAACCACGCGGCCCCCAATCTCCCCAGCACGCCCCGGCGCTGCAGATGCTGGGGGATGACCGCTCGCAGGACTCGGACCTTGGTGGCCCGAGTGAGCGCGACACCCACGGGCACATGCGCATCCAGGACGACCCTGCGGAGGATCCCGTCCGCGACCATTGCCGTCAGCTCACCGCCGCTGAAGGGATCACCCGGACGCAGTACCCGAAAATATCCCGCGCCGGGTGGCCGCGGATGGGTGGAATCGGGGCTCAGCGGCCGCGGTGCAGTCATGACCCCATCAGACCCGATGGTCGGGGGCAACGAAACGGGGATCACCCCGGTTGTGGACAACCCCGGTGATCCCCGTTCGGTGTGCAGTGCGCTCGGTTCATCCCGCGCGCCGAGTTGCGCTCAGTTCAGTTCGGACGCCGAGGCTTGCAGGGTGGCCAACCACTGCTCGCTCGTGGCGAGGTCCTTTTCGAGGCCGGCGGCCTTCTTCTCGTTGCCGGAGGCGCGAGCGGCCTCGATCGCGGACCGCTGATCGGCGATCTTGTTCTCGAGCTGCGTCAACATGGAGTTGGAGCGGGCCTTGGTCTCGGGGTCGGAGCGGCGCCACTGATCGTCCTCGGCCTTCTTGACGGCGTCTTCGACGGCGCGCAGTTCGTTCTCCACCCGGCGCATGTGCGCGCGCGGAACCTTACCGGCTTCCTCCCAGCGAGCCTGTACCGCCGCGAGGTCTTTCTTCGCCTGATCGAGGTTCTTCACGGGAAGGATCTGCTGCGCCTCCTTGAGCAGTTGCTCCTTGACCACCAGGTTCGCCTCGAACTCGTGGTCGATCTGCTCGTTGGCGGCCTTGCGCGCATTGAAGAACACGTCCTGGGCGGCGCGGAAACGGGACCACAGGGCGTCGTCGTCCTTGCGGGACGCGCGGGGCGAGGCCTTCCAACGATCCATGAGGTCGCGGTACTTGGAGGCGGTGGGTCCCCAATCGGTGGAGCCCGACAGCGCCTCGGCCTCGGCGATCAGCGCCTCCTTGGCGCGCTTGGCCTTAGCGTTGGTCTCGTCCAGTTTGGAGAAGAACGCCTTACGGTGGCGATCGAACGTGGTGCGGGCCTTGCGGAACCGTTTCCACAAGGACTCCTCGTCGGACTTGGGGAGCCGCACGCCCGAACGCTGGTGCGCCTTCCACTGATCGAAAAGTTCACCCATGCGTTCCGAGGAGTGCTTCCACTGGGTCTTCTCGGGATCCTGGCCGGCAACTTTTTCCGCGGCCTCCACTATGGCCGTACGGTGCGCCAGCTGCTCGGCCCTGGCTCGTTGCTGCTCTTGCTTCTCGCGGACCTCCGCCTGCCCGATGGAGACGTCCAGGGCGTCCAGGCGTGCGGACAGCCCGGCCAGATCGCCCACCATGCCGTGGGCGGCTACCTGCTCGCGCACGTGTGCCACGGTCTTGCGCATGTCCGTGGTGGGGGCCTTGGCGGCAAGTCGTTGTTCGAGCAGGCCGACCTGGGCCTCGGCGTCGTCGAATTTGCGCGCGAAGTAGGCAATGGCCTCATCCTCGGTCGCGTTCGGGAACTGGCCGCACTCGTACTCCTGGCCGGCCACGCTCACGTACACGGTGCCGTTCTCGTCCGCGCGGCCGTGCTGCTTGGCGCGCGCCACGGATTCCGGGGTGGCCAGGGCGGGCTTGGCCGTTTCCTGGGGCGCAGCGGACGGGGCCGGTGGTGCCGGGGCCACCGGTGTGGCGGGGGCGGCGGGCTTGGCCGGGGCGGCGGGCTTGGCAGGGCGCGCCGGGGGAGCGGGCACGGGGACCGCCTCGGAGGTCCGGGCCCGGTCGTCGGATTCAGGACGTTCTGTCACCGCTATAACTCTCTCTCCACGTCCACGACCGTGTGGGGAGGCCCCGGAAAGCGGGGGGTTGGTCACACGGCGCGTGGAATCGGTCATCGATACGGCCATCCTATCGACCACAGCGGCCTAGAATGGCACCACACACCACGACGCCGCTCGGGGCCTTTCCACGACCAGGTCCCGCACCGTACGCCGAGACCCCGCTTTCGCACCGAGGAGAACTCACCCATGGCCCGCACCACATCCCTGTCCGGTTTCCCCGAATGGCTTCCGGAAGAGCGGATCGTGGAGCAACACGTCCTGGACGAACTGCGCCGCACGTTCGAACTGCATGGCTTCTCCTCCATTGAGACCCGCGCCGTGGAAACGGTGGAGCAGTTGCTGCGCAAGGGCGAGATCGACAAAGAGGTCTACTGCGTGTCCCGGCTGCAACAGGACGAGGACGAGAAGTCTCCCCGGGAGGGCGCGCTCGCGCTGCACTTCGACCTGACCGTACCCTTCGCCCGCTACGTGGTGGAGAACAACGGGTACCTGACGTTCCCGTTCCGCCGCTACCAGATTCAAAAAGTGTGGCGCGGTGAGCGCCCGCAGGAGGGTCGCGCCCGCGAGTTCACCCAGGCCGACATCGACGTGGTGGGCGACGGCACTCTGGCCTTCCGCTACGACGTGGAACTGGCCCTGGTCATGATCGAGGCGCTGTCCCGGTTGCCCATCCCGCCGTTCGTGCTGCGCGTGAACAACCGCAAGCTCGCCGAGGGGTTCTACCGCGGCATCGGCCTGGACGACGCACCCGTGGTGCTGCGTGAGATCGACAAGCTCGAGAAGATCGGCCGCGAGGCCGTGAGCGCGAATCTGCAGGCGAACGTGGGCGCGAGTGCCGAGCAAGCGGCGTCTGCCCTGGATCTTGCGAGTATCCGCACCGAGGACACGTCCTTCGTGGCGCAGGTGCGTGCCCTGGGCGTGCGCAACGACCTGCTGGAGGAGGGCCTGGCCGAACTCGCCGAGGTGGTGGGCGAGGCCGCCCGCCGTGCACCCGGCAAGGTCAATGCGGACCTCTCGATCGCGCGCGGTCTGGACTACTACACCGGCACCGTGTACGAAACGGTGCTCGTGGGTCACGAACAACTGGGCTCGGTGTGCTCCGGCGGTCGCTACGAATCCCTGGCCTCGACGGGTAAGAAGAACTTCCCCGGTGTGGGCCTGTCCATCGGGGTGACCCGCCTGGTCACCCGCATCCTGTCGCAGAACATGGCCACGGCGTCGCGTGCGGTCCCGTCCGCGGTGCTCGTGGCGCTCAACGATGACGAATCCTGGTCCGCCGCCCAGGACGTGGCCGGGCAGCTGCGTGCCCGTGGCATCGCAACGGAAGTGGCGGCGTCGCCCCAGAAGTTCGGCAAGCAGATCCGCTATGCCGAGCGCCGGGGCATTCCGTTCGTGTGGTTCTCGACCGCCCAGGAAGACGGCAGTCTCACGTACGAGGTCAAGGACATCCGATCGGGGGAGCAGATCACCGCGGATCCCACGGCCTGGCAGCCCCCGCGGGAGGACGTGCACCCCACGGTCCACGCGACCCGGACCCCCTGAGACTTGTAGACTTTCAACCAAACTCACCCGGCCACCGAGCCGCGTCCGGCCCACCGGCCGGCGAACGCGCCGGTCGAGCCAACACCCCAGACACGAAAAGGTGGATATTTCTTGCTGCGAACGCATGAACTCGGATCATTGAGCGCCCGGAACACCGGCGAAACGGTCACGTTGGCCGGTTGGGTGGACCGCCGCCGTGACCACGGCGGGGTGGCGTTCGTGGACCTGCGCGATGCCAGCGGCGTGGCGCAGATCGTGGTGCGGGACGAGGCCGAGTTCCATCAGCTGCGCAACGAGTTCGTTCTGCAGGTCACCGGCACGGTCGAGCGCCGCCCCGAGGGCAACGAGAACCCGAACCTGCCCAGCGGTGAGGTCGAGGTCATGGTCGAGGAGCTCACCGTGCTCAACACCTCCGCGGCACTGCCGTTCCAGATCGACGAGCACGTGGAGGTCGGTGAGGAAGCGCGCCTGAAGTACCGCTACCTGGATCTGCGCCGCCCCGAGCCCGCACGCATCATGCGCCTGCGCTCCGAGGTCAACCGCGTGGCCCGCAACCTCCTCCACGACCAGGGTTTCCTGGAGGTCGAAACCCCCACGCTGACCCGCTCCACCCCGGAGGGTGCCCGTGACTTCGTGGTCCCGGCCCGGCTCTCGCCGGGCTCGTGGTACGCGCTGCCGCAGTCCCCGCAGCTGTTCAAGCAGTTGCTGCAGGTGGGTGGCATCGAGAAGTACTTCCAGATCGCCCGCTGCTACCGCGATGAGGACTTCCGCGCGGACCGCCAGCCCGAATTCACCCAGCTGGACGTCGAGGCCTCCTTTGTCGAGGAGGACGACATCATTGCCCTGGGCGAGTCCATTGTGAAGACCCTGTGGTCACTGATCGACGTGGAGATCCCCACGCCCATCCGGCGCATGACCTACGCGCAGGCCATGGCCGATTACGGCACGGACAAACCGGATCTGCGGTTCGATCTCAAGCTCGCCGACCTCACCGAGTACTTCAAGGACACCCCATTCCGCGTGTTCCAGGCTCCGTACGTGGGCGCCGTGGTCATGCCCGGCGGTGCCTCCCAGCCGCGCCGTCAGCTCGATGCCTGGCAGGAATGGGCCAAGCAGCGCGGCGCTCGCGGACTGGCGTACATGCTGTTCAAGGAAGACGGCGAGATCACCGGTCCCGTGGCCAAGAACATCTCCGACGAGGAGAAGGCCGGGCTTGCCGAGGCCGTCGGCGCCAAGGAGGGCGACTGCGTCTTCTTCGCCGCCGGTGAGCCCAAGTCCTCCCGCGCGCTGCTCGGCGCCGCGCGCGTCGAGATCGGTCACCGCACCGGCCTGATCGACGACGCCGCCTGGGCCTTCGTGTGGATCGTGGACGCCCCGCTGTTCGAACCCGCCGCCGACGCCGTGGAATCGGGTGACGTGGCCGTGGGTTCCGGTGCCTGGACGGCGGTGCACCACGCGTTCACCTCGCCCAAGCCCGAGTTCCTCGACACGTTCGACACCAACCCGGGTGACGCCCTGGCCTACGCCTACGACATCGTGTGCAACGGCAACGAGATCGGCGGCGGTTCCATCCGTATCCACCGCCGCGACGTGCAGGACCGCGTGTTCCGCGTGATGGGCCTGTCCCAGGAGGAAGCCCAGGAGAAGTTCGGCTTCCTGCTGGACGCCTTCCAGTTCGGCGCACCCCCGCACGGCGGCGTCGCCTTCGGGTGGGACCGCGTGGTGGCACTGCTGGCCGGCACCGAGTCCATCCGCGACGTGATCGCCTTCCCCAAGACCGGTAACGGCTACGACCCGTTGACCGCGGCTCCCGCCCCCATCACGGCGCAGCAGCGCAAGGAAGCCGGCGTAGACGCCAAGCCCGAGCCCAAGGGCCACAAGGCCGAGAAGTCCGCCCAGGACGAGGCCGGCACGAAGGGCGATTCCCAGTAGCACGCACGCGTCGCAGCAGTGTTGCCGGCCGGGGCCTGATTGCCCTGGCCGGCATTGTGCTGTCCGCCTTCTCCCTGCGACTCGCGGTGTCCGGGGTGTCACCCGTGTTGGACCGCGTGCGGGAAGACGTGGCGCTGGACGCGGTCTCCACCGGTGTGCTGGCCATGATGCCCACCTTCGGGTTCGCTCTCACGGGATTCTTGACGGCCGCCGCAATGCGCCGGGTCAGCCTGGAAGCATTGCTCACCCTTGCCAGTGCCCTCGCGGCCGTGGGCCTGATCGCCCGCGCCGCCAGCTCGGCCCCCGCACCGTTTTTGGGTTTCTCCCTGCTGATCATGATCGGGCTGGGGATCGGTAACGTCACGCTCCCGCCCATCATCAAGAAGTACTTCCGCAATCACATTGCTCCGCTTACCGCGATTTATTCCATGCTCCTGGGCTTGTCCACCGCGGCCGCCCCGTTCTTCGCGGTGCCGCTGGCCGACGCCGCCGGGTGGCGTTTCTCGATCGGCTCGTGGGCGATCTTCTCGCTGGCCGCTTTCGTGCCGTGGTTGCTCATGTGGGTGAGCGTGCGCCGCGACGGTGCGCGAGCGGCGTCGTCGGTGGTTCCGGACGCGGCGCGAGCGCCGGTCAAGCCGTGGCGATCACCGATCGGGTGGGGGCTCGTGTTGCTGTTCGTGGGTACCTCGTCCAACACGTTCTCGATGTTCACGTGGTTACCGCGCGTGATCACCAGCTACGGGTTCACCGAGCACCAGGCCGGGCTCATGCTCTCCTACTACGCGATTCTGGGCATCCCGGTGAGCCTGGTGGTGCCGCTGATGGTGCGGCGCGTGGCGCGGACCACCGGGCTGGGGCTCACCGCCGTGGCCCTGTACGCGCTGGGTTACCTGGGGCTGTTGCTGTGGCCCACCGCGCACTGGGGCCCCCTGGACACCGTGTGGGTGTGGATCACGATCTTCGGACTCGCGCAGGCCTCCTTCCCGTTGGCGCTCACGCTCATCAATGCACGCACGCGCACCACGGCCGGTGCGGGCGCCCTTTCCGGATTCGGGCAGGGCGCGGGGTATCTGGCGGGTTGTGTCGGACCGCTGATCTTCGGCGTGCTGTTCACGTGGGGCGGGTCGTGGTGGACCTCGTTCGGTTACCTGTGGCTCATGTTGCTCGCGCTGACGACCGGCGTGTTGTTGACGGGGCGCCGTCGTTTTCTGGAGGACCGCGGCGACCCCGATCGCACCGTCCAGGAGTAGGCTCGGGCACACGCCCACCGCGCAAACCACCCCCCGGAGGCTGCCGTGTGCAGACTGTTCGGGCTCCACACCGGAGCGCAGCCGCAGACCTGCTCGTTCTGGCTGCTGACCGCCCCGGATTCACTCTCACGGCAAAGCAGACAACAGCCGCACGGCGCCGGAATCGGCACGTTCGAACCCAGCGGGGTCCCGCATCTCGTGAGGTCCACGCTGGCGGCCTACCTCGACCCCGCGTTCACGCGTGCCGCTCAGGAGATGACCGGCACGAGCTTTGTGGCCCACGTGAGATTTGCGACCGAGGGTGAACCGAGCGTGGCGAACACGCATCCGTTCGAACAAGAGGGACGGATGTTCGCCCACAACGGTGTGATCCGCTCCCTCGATGTCCTGGACCGGGAACTCGCTCGGCGGGGCGTGTCCGACCTGGTGCTGGGGACGACCGACAGCGAGCGGTATTTCGCATTGCTAACCTTCTATCTGCGGGAGGCCGCGGGGGATATTGCCTCGGCACTGCGCCAGTGCTTGACGTGGTTGGCCCGCAACGTGTCCCTGTACTGCCTCAACTGCGTGCTCGCCACACCGCAGGAAGTCTGGGCCGTGCGTTACCCGGACACCAACCCGCTGTGGTACATCACCGGCCGCCGCGGCACGGGCTCGCACCCGGCCGGCGCTGACCCGGGCTCGGTGCGCCTGAGGTCCTCGTTCCTGCGGGTGCATGGACTGGACCCGTCGAACAACGCGGTCACCGTGGTGGCCAGCGAGCCCATGACGGAGCGCGAGCAGTGGATCATGATCGACCCGGGTACGGCATTGCACGCGGGGCCCGGCGATGCCTTCGAACTCCTCGACCTGGGGCTCCCGCGGCCCTCCCGTCAGATCCCTCATGATCAGCTCGGTGCTGCGGCCACGACACAGGGCGGCGGCTGAGACCGCCGAGCACGCATGAACGGTGTGATGAACTGGGCCCATGAAGATTGTGCTGCAAACGGTGTCCCGGGCCTCCGTCACGGTAGCGGGGTCGGTGACGGGCGACATCAGCGGGCCCGGGCTGCTGGCCCTCGTGGGAGTCACCCACGGCGACACACCCGAGACCGCCCAGAAACTCGCGGACAAGATTGCCGCGCTCCGAATCCTCCCCGGGGAGAAGTCATGCGTGGATCTGTCGGCACCCGTGTTGGCCGTCAGCCAGTTCACCCTCTACGCGGATGTCCGGAAGGGGCGGCGGCCTTCGTGGTCGGCGGCGGCGCCCGGGGATGTGAGCGAGCCGATCTTCGATCAGTTCGTGACGTCTCTGCGTGCGGCCGGGGTGGCTGTCGGCACCGGTGTCTTTGGCGCCCACATGCAGGTCGAGCTGATCAATGACGGACCCGTGACGATCATCGTGGACAGTGACGACCTGGACCGTCCCCGATCGGGCGCGCACGGACGGCAGTAACCGATGCCGCGTGTCCGAAGCTCACGCTAGGGTCAGCAGCGTGAGCACTTCACTGTTTGACCTGCCCGACCCGGACGAGCCCGACCGGGAGGAGACCCCCGCGCCGAGCCGCGGCCGGGGACGCGCGCCCCTGGCCGTGCGGATGCGACCGCGCACGCTGGACGAAGTGGTCGGCCAGAAGCACCTGCTCCGCCCCGGTTCGCCGCTGCGAGTGCTGGCGGGAACCGATGCCGGTCCCGCGGGTCCGAATTCCATCATCCTGTGGGGGCCGCCGGGAACCGGGAAGACAACCCTCGCGCACGTGATTGCGCGCGGACACGGCACAACGTTCGTGGAACTGTCCGCCATCACGGCGGGCGTCAAGGACGTGCGCCGTGTCATGGACGAAGCCCTGACCGATCGGGACCTGCACGGCCGCACCACGGTACTGTTCTTGGACGAAATCCATCGCTTCACCAAGGCCCAGCAGGACGCCCTGCTGCCGGGTGTGGAGAACGGGTGGGTCGTTCTGGTGGCCGCGACCACGGAGAATCCGTCCTTCTCGGTGATCTCACCGCTGCTGTCCCGCTCGCTCATGCTCACGCTGCAACCACTGGAGCGTTCCGACATCGCGGACCTGCTCGATCGCGCCGTGACCGACCGCCGCGGCCTCAACGGCGAGGTCACACTCGCCGAGGACGCCAAGAACCACCTGCTCGACATGGCCGGAGGCGATGCCCGCAAGGCCCTGACGTCGTTGGACGCCGCCGCGGGCGTGGCCTTCTCCCACCAGACCACGGAGTCGGACCGGGAACCGGACCCGGAACCGGACCCGCGCGAGGCGGGCCCCGTGACCATCACCCTGGACCACGCGGAGGAAGCACTCAATCGCGCCGCCGTGCGGTACGACAAACAGGGCGACCAGCACTACGATGTGATCAGCGCATTCATCAAGTCCATTCGCGGCTCGGACGTGGACGCGGCCATGCACTACCTGGCGCGCATGATCGAAGCGGGGGAGGACCCGCGGTTCATCGCCCGCCGCCTGATCATTTCCGCCTCCGAGGACATTGGCATGGCGGACCCGACCGCATTGCAGACCGCTGTCGCGGCGGCGCAGGCGGTGCAGTTGATCGGGATGCCCGAAGGCCGCATTCCGCTGGCCCAGGCGGTCACCCACTTGGCCACCTCCCCCAAGTCCAATGCCTCGTACACGGCCATCAATGAGGCCATCGCCGATGTTCGCGCGGGTAAGGCCGGGCCGGTTCCCAAGCACTTGAGAGACGGTCATTACAAGGGAGCGGCCGCTCTGGGACACGGCGACAATTATCTGTACGCCCACGACCAGCCCAATGCCGTGGCGTCCCAGCAGTACCCGCCGGACGAGCTCGTGGGGCGGGACTATTACCGTCCCACGCCCTACGGTCACGAAAAACAGCTGTCGCACCGGGTGAACATTTTGCGCGACATGGTCCGCGGCGCCGGTGACTAGGGGTCCCGCTGGGTGGCTAGCGCTTTCCCGGGCGGTTCGACGTAATCGAGCACGTCCTTGGCGGTGAGGTCGTCGATCACCAGGTCGGTGACGGCGCCGGAGCGCAGGGCGCCCAGGATACCGGGTACCTTGTGTCGCCCGGACACCACGCACAAGCGGCGAGGAATGCGGGCCAGATCAGACGGGGTGGGCCCGGAGGCCCTGCGATTGACGTCAATGTCCGAATAGGTACCGTCCTCCCGAATGAAGACCGTACACATGTCGCCGACCACGCGGTTGTCGTTCAGGCTGCGCAGCTCCGCCTGGGTGAAATGGCCCTCCGTGTACACCTGCGACAGCACGGGGCCGTGAAAGGCGCCCACGCTGAACACGGCCAGGTCCACGGCGGAACGGACGGCCAGAATTCGGCGCACGGACGATTCCTGCCACAACAGGGTGCGGGTTTCCTCAAGATCGAAGAACGCGGGAGTGGGGAATGGGTAGAGCTCGGCATTGAAGGCCCGCGCCATGCTCGAGAGCAGCGAGGTTGACGTGCCGGCGCCCGTGGTCCGCGGACCCGCAGCACCGTTGAGCTGCACCACCGTGACGTCCTGCGCGCTGGTCTGGTCCAGGTGCGCGGCAATGGTGGAGGTGGTGGTACCCCACGC
This sequence comes from Kocuria sp. cx-455, assembly GCF_014698015.1. GTDB lineage: Bacteria > Actinomycetota > Actinomycetes > Actinomycetales > Micrococcaceae > Kocuria. The sequence goes on along the minus strand of NZ_JACXBS010000005.1, from coordinate 81,936 downwards.
AACGCCGAGAATCGAACCGTCCTCGATCCAATCCATGAGCAGGTTCGCCGCGTAGCGCGACACGGCCTCCAGACGCGGTCCGCTGTGGGATGCCCGGTGCGCGCCGGCAATGTGCGCAGTGACCCCGAACATCTCGTGGAACCGCCGCGACAGCCGATCGGGCGGGTGCTCGGGTGGGCGCAGGGAGATTCTCACGATGCCCCGGTTCTTGGCTTCGGTCAGCATGCGCGACACCGTGGAGCGCGAGACGCCGAACCGGTCCGCCACCGCCCCCATGGTCATGTCCTGAACGAAGTAGAGCTCCGCGACTTGGTACAGCCCTGCATCGTCGTGCATGAACCCTCCTCCGTGTTGCACGTGTGTGCAACTGACTTGAGCATACGTGCATCGGCGCGGCATGGTAGTGCCTACGGCCGGGCAATGGGACGCAGATCACACTACCGGCCGTAGCGTGGTCCTTAAGATCGCGCGCACCACACGAGTACGCACAGAGGTTGAGTGAGGTAGATCCCGTGAGAAGCACAGTTTTGAACCCCGAATCCCGTCGGGCCGCCCTGCGCGAGATGGCCGACGGCCCCGCACTGGACGTTCTGGTGATCGGCGGTGGCATCACGGGAGCGGGCGTGGCTCTGGACGCCGTCACACGCGGTTTGCGCACCGGAATCGTGGAAGCGCAGGACTGGGCCGGCGGCACATCGCGGTGGTCCTCCAAGCTGGTCCACGGTGGGCTGCGCTATTTGCAGCAATTGGACTTCAAACTGGTCACGGAAGCCCTCCACGAACGGGAGCGGTTGCTTTACACCCTGGCACCCCATCTGGTGAAGCCGGTCCCCTTCCTGTACCCGATCCTCCACAGGGTGTGGGAACGTCCGTACGTGACCGCAGGTATCGGTCTCTACGACACGTTGGCCCACGTCGGATCCAAGGTCGCGTCCATGCCGTTCCACCGCCACCTGACCCGGCGCGGGGTCCAGGAAGCGTTCCCCAGCATCAAGCCGGACGCGATGGTGGGGGCCGTCAAGTACTGGGACGGGCGAGTGGACGACGCACGCCTGGTGCTGACCTTGATCCGCACCGCCGCCGGATATGGCGCCCTGGCCGCCACGCGCACCAAGGTCACCGGCCTCCTCAAGGACGGCGACGCCGTGGTCGGCGCCCGTGTCACGGACCTCGAGACCGGGGAAGGCTTCGACATTCGAGCCCGCAAGGTCATTGCGGCCACGGGAGTGTGGACCGAGCAAACCCAGGACTTGGCCGACACGGACGGCGGGCTCAAGGTCATGGCCTCCAAGGGCATCCACATTGTGGTACCCCGTGAGCGGATCAAGGGCGAGGTGGGTTTGATCCTGCAGACCGAGAAATCCGTGCTGTTCGTGATTCCGTGGGAGCACTACTGGATCATCGGGACCACGGACACCCCGTACGAACAGGACATTTCCGCACCCGTGGCCACCGCGGCCGATATCGATTACGTGATCGAGCACGCCAACGTGGTCCTGGACCAGCCATTGACTCGTGACGACGTGATCGGCAGTTTCGCCGGTTTGCGCCCCCTGCTGCAACCGGGGGTCAAGGACGACACGGAAACGGTGTCCACCAAGGTCTCCCGCGAGCACACGGTGGCGGAAGTGGTCCCGGGTCTGATCTCCATTGCCGGCGGCAAGCTCACGACCTACCGAATCATGGCCCAGGACGCCGTGGACTTCGCGCTCGGTAGGGACCGTGCCAAACAAGTGCCCTCCGTGACCGAACGGACCCTGTTACACGGTGCGGACGGCTATCTTCCGCTGACCCGCCAGGTGGAACAGATCAGCAACCGCTACGGGTGGACACCGGACATAGTCGAGCACCTGCTCAACCGCTACGGCTCTGCCATTTCCGAGATCGGGGCCCTCGTGGACGAACGCGCCGACCTCGCCGAGCCGCTCACGGGTGCACCGGACTACGTGCGCGCGGAGATCGTCCAGGCCGCACGCAACGAGGGCGTACTGCACCTGGCGGACGTCTTCCAGACCCGGACTCGCATGAGCTACGACCAACCCGATCATGGTCTCGCCGCGGTCGAAGAGGTCGCGAACCTGCTGGCCGAAGAACTCGGGTGGGATACCGAGCGCACGGCAGCAGAGGTTCGGGCCTACCGAGACCTCTCCGCCGCCGAGGACGCCGCCGCGGAGACCGCCGACGATACGGCCGCTGCGGCGGCACGGGCCGCGGCGCCGTCGTTGAACAGCCTGTGAATGTCGTAGCGGTATTCCGCAACGAACCGGACACGCGCCGACCCGGGTAACCACGTCAGCCACCGGTCCCCTCCGACCACCCATGGAAGAACGAGATTGAAGGAGTCACTCAATGACTGCAATGACGGCGCTGCTGCCCATGGAGGCGGCGGAAGTGGTGCCCCTGGGCACGGTGTTCTGGTCCGAAGTGCTGGGCACCGCCATGCTGACGCTGCTGGGTGTGGGCGTGGTGGCCAACCACTTGTTGGGAAAGACCAAGGGCAATGCCGGCGGCTGGCTGCTGATCAACTTCGGCTGGGGCCTCGGCGTGTTCGCCGGTGTCTACGTGGCATGGCAGTCCGGGGCGCACCTGAATCCGGCCGTCACTGTGGGCCTCTGGGCCTCCGGCGCCTCGGAGTACGCCCCGGGGGTGGCGATCACCGCGGCCTCCACGCTGGTGTACTTCGCGGCCGAGCTCCTGGGCGCGTTCCTGGGTGCCGTGCTCGCGTGGATCGCTCACAAACAACACTACGACGAGCCACTGGAGCCGGCGGCAAAACTCGGCACGTTCGCCACCGGGCCGGAAATCCGCTCCTACCCGTGGAACGTGGTGACCGAGACCATCGCGACCTTTGTGCTGATCTTCGTGATTCTCATGTTCGGTGGGACGCCCTCCGAGTTGGGCCCCTTGGCCGTGGCGCTGCTGGTGGTCGGTATCGGTGCCAGCCTGGGCGGTCCCACCGGGTACGCCATCAACCCGGCGCGTGACCTCGGCCCCCGCATTGCCCACGCGATCCTCCCGATCCGGGGTAAGGGCGGCAGTGACTGGGGTTACGCGTGGGTCCCCATCGTGGGTCCCATCCTCGGCGCACTGATCGCCGGCGGCATTTTCCAGATCTACCCGTCGTCCAACTTCTGATTTCCCAACGACCACCACAACGATGTGAGGAGTTACCACCATGACCAAGCGATCCAGCACCACCACCGCGAACGGCAAGAAGTCCAACGGCGCCACTGAGGCCCAGTACGTGATGGCCATCGACCAGGGAACCACGAGCACCCGGGCCATCATCTTCGATCACTCCGGCACCATCATCAGCATCGGCCAGAAAGAGCACCGACAGATCTTCCCGCGCGCCGGATGGGTTGAACACGATGCCACCGAGATCTGGCGCAACGTCCGCCGAGTCGTCGCCGACGCCCTGGCCGAAACCGAACTCACCAAGGACGATATCGCCGCGGTGGGTATCACCAACCAGCGTGAGACCACGGTCGTGTGGGATCGCACCACGGGAAAACCGGTCTACAACGCCATTGTGTGGCAGGACACCCGCACCCAGGCCATCGTGGACGAGTTCGCGAAAAACGGGGGAGTGGATCGCTTCCGCAAGCGCACGGGTCTGCCCCTGGCCAGCTACTTCGCCGGCCCCAAGATCAAGTGGATCCTGGACAACGTTGCCGGCGCTCGGAAGAAGGCCGAAGCCGGTGAGCTCATGTTCGGCACCACCGACAGCTGGCTGGTGTGGAACATGACCGGCGGCCCCAACGGCGGGGTGCACGTCACGGACGTCACCAATGCGTCCCGCACGCTGCTCATGAACATCGAGACCTTGAACTGGAACAAGGACCTGGCTGATGCCATGGACGTTCCCATGTCCATGCTTCCCGAGATCCGTTCCAGCAGTGAGGTCTACGGAAAGGGACGCTCACGCGGCTTCGTGAGCGGTGTGCCCATTGCGGGCATCCTGGGGGACCAGCAGGCCGCCATGTTCGGTCAGACCTGCTTCGAGCCCGGCATGGGTAAGAACACGTACGGCACCGGCAACTTCTTGCTGATGAACGTGGGTGAGCAACCGGTGCAGTCCGAGAACGGTCTGATCACCACGGTGTGCTATCAAATCGAGGGCCAGAAGCCCGTCTATGCGCTGGAGGGTTCCATTGCCGTAACCGGTTCCCTGGTGCAATGGGTGCGCGACAACCTGGGCCTGATCCAGGAAGCCAAAGACATCGAGACACTCGCCCGGGAGGTGGAGGACAACGGAGGGGCGTACTTCGTGCCGGCGTTCTCCGGACTCTTCGCACCGCACTGGCGACCGGACGCCCGCGGTGCCCTGGTGGGTCTGACCCGGTACGTGCGCAAGGAACACATTGCCCGCGCCGTGCTGGAAGCCACCGCCTACCAGTCCCGGGAAGTGGTCGAGGCCATGAACAAGGACTCCGGTCAGGACCTCGTGGACCTGCGTGTGGATGGTGGCATGACCGCCAACGAGTTGCTCATGCAGTTCCAGGCGGATCAGCTGGACGTTCCCGTGATCCGCCCCAAGATCACCGAGACCACCGCCCTGGGCGCGGCCTACGCGGCGGGTCTGGCGGTGGGTTTCTGGGCCGATCTGGAGGAAATCACCGAGAACTGGGCCGAGGACAAGCGGTGGAAGCCCAACGGTAAGACCGAGGCCAACGACAAGTTGTTCCGCAACTGGAGCAAGGCCGTGACCAAATCGTTGGATTGGGTGGATCAGGACGTCGACTGAATCGGCTATAGTAGAACGCTGGCTGGCAAGCTGTGCTCGATCATGACTTCTCACCGTGGCACCCTCACGGCGCGGAACATGCGAGCCAACTGTAGGCAATGACGGATTGCGGCTGATCCGCACCTCTCCTGCCGGGACCCATTCCCGCGCGATGGAGGCCAGTACCACACAGATCGGTGCACGCATTCTCGTGCGTGCACCGTCGACCGCATGAAAGGCAACATGGCTAACAACGCATTGCGTGCGCGCCGTCAGGTGCGCAAGTCCCGCGCCCTCGGTATCGCACTGACCCCGAAGGCCGAAAAGTACTTCGAGCGCCGCCCGTACGCTCCCGGTGAGCACGGTCGTGCCCGTCGCAAGTCCGACTCGGACTACAAGGTACGTCTGACCGAGAAGCAGCGCCTGCGCGCCCAGTACGACATCCGCGAGAAGCAGATGCACCGCGCCTACGTGGAGGCCAAGCGCGTCGAGGGCCAGACCGGTGAAAACCTCATCGGCCTGCTCGAGACCCGTCTGGACGCCCTGGTACTGCGCTCCGGTTTCGCGCGCACCATGGCTCAGGCCCGTCAAGCCGTTGTCCACCGCCACATCATGGTGGACGGCCAGCGCGTGGATCGCCCGTCGTTCCGCGTGCGCCCGGGTCAGATGATCCACGTGCACCCGCGCTCCGAGAAGATGGTTCCGTTCCAGGTGGCCGCCACCGGCGCTCACCAGGACGTCCTGCCCGACACCCCGGGTTACCTGGACGTTGCGATCGACCGTCTGCAGGCAACGCTGACCCGCAAGCCCGCGCGTTCCGAGGTCCCCGTGACCTGCGAGGAGCAGCTCGTGGTCGAGTACTACGCCCGCATGGCGTAATGCTTTTCTTCCGCGCGCCCGGTGTCGGGTGAGCGGAGCGCGCAGCCCGTGGCTTCGGCCGCGGGCTGTGTGCATTTCGGGGGATCGGTTGAACCGGAACCCCCAGCAACGTTGGGTAGAATTTCCCTTCGGCCGTGCCACGTGGTGGCACTGCGGCATGCATTGAGGACAACGGACGAGAGGTACGGGTCAGCCCATGGACGGTGGAGATATCGCGGGATTGATTGCCGCTGGCGTTTTTGCGGTGCTCGTGGGCTTGTTGGCGATCCCGATCGTCAAGCTCGGACGCGTGTTCGATGAGTTGCGCTTGACCATTCGTTCCTTGAACGACGGCACCACACCGCTGATCGACGAGGTCACCCGCACGGTCTCCACCACCAACACCCAGTTGGAGAAGGTGGACGGGATCACCTCCAACGTCTCGGACGCCTCCGCCAATGTGTCCGCGTTGTCCTCATTGGTGGCCTCCACGGTCGGACAGCCGCTTATCAAGGTCGCGTCGTTCTCCCACGGCCTGCGCCGCGCCTTTACCCCTCAGCAGGGCCCCGGACCCCACGACGGTCCGGCCTCGGAGCGCACCGGACCGGTGAACGATCAGGCCTGAGGCCCGCGCGGGCCATGAACGTGCCCGAGCCACGCAATAGTCGAGTCGGATCCGAAGGGACAAGCCATGGGAATGTGGTCCAAACTGGCGCTGATCGCCGCCGGTGCCATTGCGGGAAGCATCGCGACCCGTGCGGCCAACAACCCCCAGACGCGAGAGAGGATCGCGGGACAGCTGCAGCGGCGTCGCAGTACCGACGTGGAACTGCGCTCCGGCTCTGCCGTGCAGCGCATGCGGGCGGTGACCGGCTACCTGCAGGATTTCGCGGCGCGGGTGAAGGCCGGGATGAACGAGCGCGAAGCGCAATTACGCGAGCAATTCGATGTTCGTACCCCGGTCGACCACACCGCCGGCCACCCCGGCTCACACGGCTCGCTCACTGCGGTGGGCGAGCAAGACAACGTAGAATCCACCGAGATCATCCATCGCGGTCAATCAGCAGAAGGAAATAACCGGTAATGCTCTCACACGAGATCACCCAACGCTGGCTGAGCTATTTCGAAGGCCAGGGTCACACAGTTGTGCCGTCCGCCTCGCTGGTGTCCCACCAGCCCGGCGCGATGTTCACCATTGCCGGCATGGTGCCGTTTATCCCGTACTTCCTGGGACAGGAGACCGCACCGTTCCCGCGGGCCACGTCCATCCAGAAGTGCATCCGCACCCTGGATATCGACGAGGTCGGCAAGACCGCCCGCCACGGCACGTTCTTCCAGATGGCCGGCAACTTCTCCTTCGGCGATTACTTCAAGGAGAAGGCCATCCCCATGGCCTGGGAGCTGCTGACCGCCCCGCTGGACAAGGGGGGCTTCGGCCTGGATCCCGACCGCCTGTGGGTCACGGTGTACGAGGGTGATCAGCAATCCTACGATCTCTGGCGCGACGTGGTCGGAATTGCCGAAGAGCGCATCCAGCGCATGGGCCGCGACGAGAACTACTGGGACACCGGTCAGCCCGGCCCCGCGGGCCCCGACTCCGAGATCTTCTACGACCGCGGCGCCCGGTACGGTAAGGAGGGCGGCCCGGCCGTCGATGACGACCGCTACATCGAGATCTGGAACCTGGTGTTCATGCAGTACCAGCGCGGTGAGGGGCAGGGCAAGAACTACGAGATCCTCGGGGACCTGCCCAAGAAGAACATCGACACCGGCTTGGGTGTGGAACGCCTGGCCATGTTGCTGCAGGGTGTGGAGAATTTCTACGAGACGGACCAGGTCCGCCCCGTGCTCGACGCCGCAGCCGAGCTGTCCGGCCGCACGTACCGCGGCACCGAGAAGGCGGGGCAGGAGGGCTACGAGGACGACGTTCGCATGCGGGTGGTCGCCGACCATGTGCGCTCCTCGCTCATGCTCATTGCCGACGGCGTGACCCCCGCCAACGAGGGCCGCGGGTACATCCTGCGCCGTCTGCTGCGCCGCGCCGTGCGTTCCATGCGCCTGCTGGGGGTCACCGAACCGTGCCTGCCCGTGCTGCTGCCCGCGTCCCGGGACGCCATGAAGGGCGTCTACCCGGTGGTCGCCGGCGACTTCGAGCGCATCTCCCGGATCGCGCACGCGGAGGAGCAGGCATTCCTCAAGACGATCGAGTCGGGCACCGCCCGCCTCGAGCGCGCGGTAAGCCAGGCAAAGACGGAGAAGCGCGTTGTCAGCGGTGCGGACGCATTCGCGTTGCACGACACGTTCGGCTTCCCGATCGACCTGACCCTGGAAATGGCCGCCGAGGCGGGGGTGTCCGTGGACGAGAAGGCCTTCCGTGGTCTGATGACCGAACAGCGCGAACGCGCCCAGGCGGACGCACGCACCAAGAAGGGCGCCCTGGCGGATCTGTCCGAGCTGCGCCGGATGCTCGATGACCGCGGTTCCGTGTTCACCGGCTACTCCGAACTGGTGACCCAGACATCGGTGCGCGCTGTGCTGTCCGACGGCGTGACCGTCCCCGCGGCCACCGCCGGCGATCAGGTAGAGGTGGTGCTGGAAGAAACCCCGTTCTACGCCGAGGCCGGTGGCCAGGCCGCTGACGTGGGTGTCATTGAGGGACCGGATTTCTCCCTGGAGGTCCTGGATGTCCAGCAGCCCGTCAAGGGTCTGTCCGTGCACCGCGTCACGGTCACCTCGGGTGAAGTCACCCAGGGCGCTGCGGTCACCGCTCGCGTGAACTCCCGCCGCCGTCACGACGGTGAGGCCGCACACTCGGGCACCCACGTGATCCACGCGGCCCTGCACGACGTACTCGGCCCGGACGCCGTGCAGCGTGGTTCCTTCAACAAGGAGGGTTACCTGCGCTTCGACTTCTCGCACGGCACCGCGCTGAGCGCGTCCCAGATGCAGGAGATCGAGCAGATCTCCAACACGGCCATCCGCGACGACTTCGAGGTGCTCACCCAGGAAATGCCGCTGGCCGAGGCCAAGAAGCTGGGAGCCATGTCCCTGTTCGGCGAGAAGTACGGCGAGAACGTGCGCGTGGTCGAGATGAACGGCCCGTGGTCGCGTGAACTGTGCGGCGGCACCCACGTGGGGTCCACGGCTCAGCTGGGTTCGCTCTCGCTCGTCTCGGAGCAGTCTGTGGGTTCCGGTAACCGCCGAGTGGAAGCCCTGGTGGGCCTGAATTCGTTCAATCACCTGGCCGCCGAGCGCACCCTGGTCAATCAACTCACCGGGATGCTCAAGGTCCAGTCGAGCGCTGAGCTGCCCGAGCGGATTTCGGCCACTCTCCACAAGCTCAAGGAGACCGAGCGTCAGCTCACCGTTCTGCGGCAGCAGCAACTGCAGGCCCAGGCCGGTCAGCTCGTCAACGACGCGCAGCGGCTGGGTCCGGTCAACACGGTTCTGCACCATGCCGGAGACGTCGCTTCGGCGGACGCGCTGCGTTCGCTCACGCTGGATCTGCGCACGCGCCTGGGCTCCGAACCGGCCGTCGCCGCCGTCACGGGTATCGCCAACGACCGCCCGCTCATCGTGGTGGCCGCCAACGACGCCGCGCGCGAGGCCGGGCTGGCCGCGGGCCAGCTCGTCCGCACCGCAGCCGGCGTGCTGGGCGGCGGTGGCGGCGGTAAGCCGGACGTTGCCCAGGGCGGCGGATCGGACGCCGCCAAGATCGACGACGCACTCGAGGCCGTGCGCCAACAGATCCTCAGCGTAGCGGGCGCGTGAGCGACACGTTCGTGAAGGGCACCCGCATGGGTGTGGATGTCGGAACGGTCAGGGTGGGAATAGCCCTGACCGATCCGGACTGTGTGCTGGCCACGCCGCATCGGACTCTGACGCGGGACAAGAATCGCAAGAAGCGCTTCGATGTGAAAATCATCACGGCCATGTGCGAGCAATTCCACGTGGCCACGGTGTACGTCGGACTGCCGCGCAGCCTCAACGGTCAGGAGAATCGATCCACCGATATGGCCCGGGACTATGCAGCCGACCTGCAGAATCGGCTACGCTCACGTCAGTGCCAAACAATGGTGCGCCTGGTGGATGAGCGGCTGTCCACGGTTGCGGCGCACCAATCGCTTCTGGATGCGGGGGTATCCCGGAGGCACCACATGGACAAGGTTGATCAAATGGCTGCCGTGACATTCCTGCAGTCGGCCATTGATCAGGGCAGGTCCACGGGAACCGAACCCGGTTTCCCCATCGACACTTAGATCGCGGATAATGGACGATGTTCTCGGCAGAACGCCGAAAATATCCGAAGACCACGGACTACGGCGGACGGAGATCATTCGTGAGCGAACAGCCACGAGATAACAAGGCCCACCGCGGCCCGCAGCAGGGCGGCGAGGCCGGGTCGGCCGCGTCCGGCGGCCTGCTGGGCACGCTGGAACCGGACGAGCACAACTCGCGTTCGGGCCTGTCCGGTGCGTTCGAACACCACGACGTCTCCCCGGAAACCGCAGCCCGCCGGAAGCGCCGCTCCCGTGCGTCCCTGGCCACCGCCATTGCGCTGTTCATTGCCGCGCTGCTGATCGTGGTGGCCGTCCTCGGGTCCGCGTTCGGTCTGTTTGAACGCAAGGACTACAACGGTTCCGGCGACCAGGACGTCAACGTCACCGTGGGCGAGGGACAGTCCACCGGTCAGATCGCCAACACGTTGGAATCCCAGGACGTCGTGGCCAACGCCGGGTACTTCCTGGACACGTTCCAGGAACGCTACCCTGAGGACTTCATCCAACCCGGCGATTACCAGCTCAAGACCCACATGAGCTCGGACGCCGCCGTGGACGTTCTGATGGAACGCGGGGAGGCCTCGCACTACGCCGCCGTGGCGCAGACACAGCGTATTGACGACACCTTCCAGACCCTGAGCGAGTCCACGGGCATCGACAAGTCCGAGTTCGAGGCATTCAAGGAAGACACCGAGCGCTTCGGCATTCCTGATCAGTTCCCCACCCTCGAGGGTTGGCTGCACCCGGGTGAGTACCGGTTCCCGTTGGACGCCACCGCGGAACAAATCATCCAAGAGATGGTGGACCGCACCGAGGAAACGCTGAACAACAACGAGGTGCCCGAGGACCAGTGGTTCCGGGTCATTACCGTGGCCTCACTCGTGGAGTTCGAGGGCGTCCCGGACATCTACCCCGAGGTCGCGGGTGCCATCTACAACCGCATCGACCGCCCCGATGACGAGACCAACGGTCTGATCCAGTCGGACGCATCCGTGACCTACGGCTTGAACAAGCGCTCCTACCACGTGTCCGACGAGGAGAAGCGCGACAAGTCCAACCCGTACAACACGTTCGCCCACCCGGGGTTGCCCGTGGGTCCGATCGGTTCCCCCGGTGACGAATCGATCAAGGCCGCCGCGAACCCGGATGACAACGACTACTACTACTGGGTGACCGTGAACCTCGACACGGGCGAGACCAAGTTCGCCAAGAACTTTGAGGAACACAACCGCAACGTGGAGCAGTACCAGCAATGGTGCTCCGACAACGAGGGCCGGTGTAGCTGATTCACAGGGGAGTGGACATGGAGCGAAACGCCGCAGCGGTGCTGGGCCACCCTGTGGCTCACTCCCTGTCGCCGGTTCTGCACGAGGCCGCCTACCGGGTGCTGGGCGCCCCGTGGGACTACACACGCTGTGATGTTCCCGCGCAGGACTGGGACCGCTTCTGGCAGGATCGCGTGGCCGAGGGGCACTGGCGTGGATTTTCCGTGACCATGCCGCTTAAGGCACTGGCCGCGGAGCAGGCCGATGAGTGCACCGCGCTGGTTCGTGCCCTGGGAGTGGCCAACACGCTGGTGTTCCGCGCGGACGGCACCACGGTGGCGGACAATACGGACGTCACCGGCATCATGGCCGCGCTCACCGCGGCGCGCGAGATCCCCGCGCGACCCCGCTGCGCCATCCTGGGTGGCGGCGGCACGGCCACGGCGGCCGTGGCGGCGTTACACGGGTTGGGGGCCCCGTCAATCGACGTGTTCGCGCGGTCCACGCAGCGCGCCGGAAAGGTCACCCGCGCCGCAGGAAAGCTCGGCGCGACCGTCACCGTGCGCCCGTGGGGTGAGGCAGCGGCGTCGTTGGTGGACTACGACGCGGTAATCTCCACCCTGCCTCCCCACGGTGCCGACGAACTCGCGGCACAGTTCGGGGCCCTGGATGCGAGGGTGAGCGGTGTGCTCCTGGACGCGGCCTATGATCCGTGGCCCTCGGCCATTGCGCGGTCGTGGCGTGACGCGGGCGGAGCAATTGCGCCCGGAGTGGATATGCTGATCTTTCAGGCGGTCGATCAGGTGCGCTGGTTCGCCCTGGGCCGCGTGGATCAACCCGTCCCCCGTGAAGCGGAGGTCACCGCGGCCATGTGCCGGGCCGTGGCTCGCCCCGAACGCGTGATCCCGGAACGGGCCCGGGCGGCCCAGCTGGAGCGCTGACCGGAGTTTTCTTGCCTTTTCGGGAGCCCGCGCGGGTTCCCTCAACCGAGTACTGGAGTAGAACATGTTGCGTTGGCTCACGGCCGGAGAATCTCACGGCGAGGCCCTCGTGGGAATCATCGAAGGTGTTCCCGCCGGGGTGGAACTGACCACCGAGATGATTCAACGCGCCCTGGCTCGCCGCCGGCTCGGTTACGGCCGCGGTGCACGCATGAAGTTCGAACAGGACGAGGTCCGTATCCTGGGCGGTGTCCGGCACGGTCTGACCCAGGGTGGGCCCGTGGCCGTCGAGATCGCCAACACCGAATGGCCCAAGTGGCAGGACGTCATGAGCTCCGACCCCGTGGCCGCGGCCACGCTCGAGGGCCGCGCACGTAATGCTCCGCTGACCCGCCCCCGCCCCGGTCACGCCGATCTCACCGGAATGCAGAAGTACGGTTTCGACGAGGCCCGCCCCGTCCTGGAACGCGCCTCCGCTCGCGAAACCGCGACGCGCGTTGCCCTGGGTGTCGTCGCCACGCAAATCCTCGCGGCACTCGGGGTGCGTCTGGTGTCGCACACGACCGCGATCGCCGAGGTCTCGGTTCCCGAGGACGCCCAACTGCCCACCGCGGGTGACGTGGCGGTCCTGGACGCCGATCCGTTGCGCTGCTTCGACAAAACCACCTCGGACGCGATGGTCGCGACCATTGACGATGCCCACAAGGCGGGGGAAACCCTCGGTGGCGTGGTGGAGGTACTGGCGGAGGGGCTGCCCCCGGGATTGGGGTCCTACGTCCATTGGGACCGCCGCCTCGACGCCCGCTTGGCCGGGGCCCTCATGGGCATCCAAGCGATCAAGGGTGTGGAAGTGGGTGACGGTTTCCGCACCGCCGCCCGTCCCGGTACCCGCGCCCACGACGAGACGCTGCCCGGTTCGGATCGCACCGTGCACCGCGTGAGCAACCGCGCCGGCGGCATCGAGGGCGGCATGTCCATCGGGGACCTGCTGCGTGTGCGCGCCGCCATGAAGCCGATCGCGACCGTGCCCCGTGCCCTGCACACCGTGGACGTCGCCACGGGTGAGCCCGCCCGCGCCCACCATCAGCGCTCCGACGTGTGTGCCGTGCCGGCGTCCGGTGTGGTCGCCGAGGCCATGGTGGCCCTCGTGCTGGCCCAAGCCGCGCTGGAGAAGTTCGGCGGCGATTCGATCACGGAGACCGTGCGCAACAAGGATGCCTACATGGCGGCCATTCCGGACCACCTGCGAACCTCCTCCGTCCTGGCCGACCCGTCGGATCTCGCGGCCCTCGATGAGGTGCGCGGGGACCTCACGTGAGCTCCTTGCCCACGCCGTTGATCCTCATTGGACCCATGGCGGCGGGAAAGTCACACCTGGGACATCATTTCGCCAAACGCTACGGCCTGGACTTCGTGGACGCCGACCACGTGATCGAGGCACAACACGGCCCGATCCCGGCGTTGTTCACGGCGCACGGGCAGCAGCATTTCCGCGAGATCGAGGCCGGGGTGGTCGCCGATCTGCTCGCGGACGCACGCTATCGCAACGCGGTGATCTCGCTGGGCGGGGGTGCCCCCATGACCCCGGCGGTCCAGGATCTGCTGGCCGGTCACACCGTGATCTACCTCGAGGTCGACGAGGCAACGGTTCGCCCTCGGATCACGGGTAACAAGACCCGCCCCATGTTGCAACCGGATCCGCAACGGCGCTGGCGTGAAATTCTGGACGAACGGCGCGAGACCTACGAACGGCTCGCCACGATCCGGCTGGACGGCACGGGGCACCGGCGTATCGGCTCGCTGGTCCAGCAACTGCACAAAGCTTTGAAAGCACTACGAAGGGACGCCACAGCGTGAGCGATTCGGTGACCACCATTCCCGTTCGGGGAGACACCCCCGACAACCGCTACGACGTGCTCGTGGGCAACGGGCTCCTGGGCAGGGTTCCCGAGCTGCTGGGTGAGCGCGTCAAGAAGGTCCTAATCATCCACCCCCGCGCCCTGCGGGCCGCCGGTGACCTGGTCCAGCAGGATCTCAAGGAGGCGGGGATCCAGAGCTTCGTGGCCGAGATCCCGGACGCGGAAGAGGGCAAACGCGTTGAGGTCGCGGCCTTCTGCTGGCAGATCATGGGCACCTCGGACTTCACCCGCACGGACGCTGTGGTGACCGTGGGTGGTGGGGCCGTGAGCGACCTCGGTGGTTTCGTGGCCGCCACGTGGCTGCGCGGCGTGCGCGTGATCCACCTGCCCACCACCCTGCTGGGCATGGTCGACGCCGCCGTGGGCGGTAAGACCGGCATCAACACGGCGGAGGGCAAGAACCTGGTCGGTGCTTTCCATCCACCGGCCGCGGTCGTGTGCGATCTGGATTCGCTGAAGACCCTTCCGGAGAACGAGTATCTGACCGGCATGGCCGAAGTGGTCAAGTGCGGGTTCATCGCGGATCCCGAGATCCTGGACCTCATCGAGGAGAACCCCCAAGCGGTCCGGGATTCGCAGTCGCCCGTGGTGCGTGAGCTCATCGAGCGCGCCATCCGGGTGAAGGCAGAGGTGGTGTCCTCCGACCTCAAGGAATCCGGGCGCCGTGAATTCCTCAACTACGGCCATACGCTCGGTCACGCGATCGAGCACAACGAGCGCTACCAGTGGCGCCACGGCGCCGCGGTCTCGGTGGGGTTGGTGTTCGCCGCCGAACTCGCGCGGGCGGCCGGCACCCTTGCCGACGACGTCGTGGATCGCCACCGCGGCATCCTCGCGTCCCTGGGGTTGCCCGTGACCTATCGCGCGGACCAGTGGCCGCGGTTGCTCGAGGTGATGAAGCGCGACAAGAAGACCCGCGGCAGCCTCCTGCGTTTCGTGGTCCTCGACAGGGCGGGCTCGCCGCGCATCATGGAGGTTCCGGACCCCGCGATCCTTTTTGCGTGTTACCAGGAGATCGCCGAATAACGGCCCGGGGACCGTGGACTGCGCCGGGCGCGATACACTGGTTCGGCTTAACGCCCCCAGAATCTTCGCACTGATGTTTCCGACGAGAAAGTGAATCCGTGGCAACCAGCAACGACATCAAGAACGGCACCATCCTCAAGCTCGACGGGAATCTGTGGCAGACCATCGAGTTCCAGCACGTCAAGCCCGGCAAAGGTGGCGCGTTCGTGCGCACCAAGCTGCGCAACGTGACCAGCGGCAAGGTGGTCGACAAGACCTTCAACGCCGGTGCCAAGGTCGAAACCGCCACGGTGGACCGCAGTGAGTACCAGTACCTGTACCAGGACGGCGAAGACTACGTGTTCATGGACAACTCCACCTACGACCAGATCACGGTTCCCGCCGCTGTCGTGGGTGACGCCGCCAACTTCATGCTGGAAAACCAGAATGTGACCGTGGCCATGTATGAGGGTTCCCCGCTGTACATCGAGATGCCGCCGTCGGTCGTTCTGGAGATCACCTACACCGAGCCTGGCCTGCAGGGCGACCGCTCCACCGGCGGCACCAAGCCCGCCACCGTGGAGACCGACTACCAGATCCAGGTGCCGCTGTTCCTCGAGCAGGGCACCAAGGTCAAGGTCGACACCCGCACCGGCGACTACCTGGGACGCGTCAACGAGTGAGCGGCGCACGCAGTAAAGCCCGCATCCGTGCGGTAGAGATTTTGTTCGAGGCGGAGCAGCGTGACGAGTCCATCCAGGCCGCGCTGAACCGCCGCCGGGACAACAGCACCTCCAAGATCAACCCGTACACGGTGGACATCCTTGAGGGTTTCCACGATCGCGCCGAAGACATCGACGAGTTCCTGGAAACCTACTCCCAGGGATGGACATTGGATCGGATGCCCGCCGTGGACCGTAATGTCCTGCGTGTGGGCGCCTGGGAACTGCTCTACAACGATGAGATCCCGGATGCCGTGGCCGTGTCCGAAGCCGTTGCGGTGGCCAGGGAGCTGTCCACCGACGATTCACCCCGGTTCGTCAACGGCCTTCTCGGACGTTTGCAGAAGGTCAAGCCGTCGCTGCTGGACTGACTTGTGGGCCCCGGTTCGCTCATGCGGGGCGAACCGGGGCCTTTTGCCTGTGATAGCGTCACACCCAGATCGCAACCTTTAAGTCCGTCCCGTGAGGCGGGGAAGGAGGCGGCACGTGAACGTGCCAGAACACGGCGAAGCACTGCCCGCGACCACGTCGCGCGTGATTCTCTCGACAGCCGACATCGACCGGGCCCTGACCCGGATCGCCCACGAGATTCTGGAGTCCAACAAGGGCACCGATGATCTCATCATCTTGGGCATCGCCCGCCGCGGGTACCCGCTGGCTCAGCGCCTGGCCGCCAAGCTCGAACAGACCGACGAGTCCTTCGACGCCCGTTCCGCCACCGGCCAGTTGGACATCACCATGTACCGCGATGATTTGCGCAGGAATCCGGCGCGGACCCCGCAGCCCACCATCATTCCGGACAGCGGGATCGACGGCCGCACCGTGGTCCTCGTGGACGACGTCCTGTTTTCCGGCCGGACCATCCGCGCTGCCCTGGACGCCCTGGTGGACGTGGGTCGCCCCAGGATCGTGCGGTTGGCCGTGTTGGTGGATCGCGGCCACCGCGAACTGCCCATCCGCGCCGATCACGTGGGGAAGAACCTTCCCACCTCCTCCCAGGAGAAGGTGCGGGTGCTGTTGCGCGAATCGGATCCGGGGCAGCGCGAGGAGAACCACGAGGACTGCGTGGTCATCGACGCGCCCGTGGCCTCGGACCCGGACGTCGCCCGCCCGGGGAAGGCAGCGACCTCGTGAAGCACCTGCTCGCCACCGCCGACCTGAGTTACGCGGATGCCCTCAGCATCCTGGACACCGCCGATCAAATGGCCTCCGTGTCCTCACGATCCGTCAAGAAGTTGCCCGCGCTGCGCGGGCGCACCGTGGTCAACCTGTTCTTCGAGGATTCCACCCGCACCCGGATTTCTTTCGAAACCGCCGCCAAGCGGCTCTCGGCGGACGTCATCAACTTTTCCGCCAAGGGCTCGTCGGTGTCCAAGGGTGAATCGCTCAAGGACACCGCCCAGACCCTCATGGCCATGAGTGCCGACGCCGTGGTGATCCGCCACGGCGCCTCCGGCGCCCCCCAGCAGCTCGCGTCGTCTGGTTGGATCGACGCCGCCGTGGTCAACGCGGGTGACGGTAAGCACGAGCACCCCACCCAGGCCCTGCTGGACGCCATGACGCTGCGCCGGGTCCGCGCGCGCCGTGAGGACCGCCCCAGCACGGGCATGGACCTGGCGGGTATGCACGTGGTGATCGTGGGGGATGTGCTGCACTCCCGCGTGGCCCGCTCCAACGTGTGGCTGCTGCACACACTGGGCGCGCGCGTGACGTTCGTGGCACCCCCCACTCTGTTACCCGTGGGGATGGATCAGTGGCCGTGCGAGGTCTCCTACGACCTGGACGAGGTGCTCGCCCAACGCCCCGACGCCGTGATGATGCTCCGACTGCAGAGCGAGCGCATGAACGCCGCGTTCTTCCCCAGCGAGCAGGAGTACACGCGGGCGTGGGGGCTGACCCCGGAACGCGTGGCGGCACTGGACGCCACGGACGCGCCCACCGTGATCATGCACCCGGGGCCTATGAATCGTGGCCTGGAAATTTCCTCCGAAGCGGCCGATTCACCGCGCTCCACCGTTCTGGCCCAGGTGGCCAATGGTGTGTCCGTGCGCATGGCCGTGTTGTTCCTGTTGCTCTCGGGAGATGAGAGCAGCCCGTCCCTGACCGACAACTGAAGGTGACATCGTGAGTTCGTTTCTCATCAGTTCCGTGAGTCCCGAGGGCTCGGACCCCGTTGACCTTCTGATCGCGGACGGCACCATTGTGGCCGCGGGCGCGCCCGGCTCGGTGGCCGCCCCCGCGGGCGCCACCGTGGTGGATGCCACCGGCCTGATCGCCCTCCCGGGGCTGGTGGACATGCACACCCACTTGCGCCAGCCCGGCCACGAGGATGCCGAGACGGTGGAGACCGGGACGCGCGCCGCCGCCAAGGGCGGTTACACGGCGGTGTGCGCGATGGCCAACTCCAACCCCGTGGCGGACACCGCCGGCGTGGTGGAGCAGGTCTGGCAGCTGGGCCGGGACGCAGGCTGGGCCGACGTGCATCCCGTGGGTGCCGTGACCGTGGGGTTGGAGGGCAAACAACTCTCCGAGATCCGTGCCATGGCCGAATCCCGCGCACGGGTGCGGATGTTCTCCGACGACGGCAAGTGCGTACACGATCCCGTGCTCATGCGCCGAGCCCTGGAGTACGTGAAATCCTTCGACGGGCTCGTGGCTCAGCACGCCCAGGAGCCCCGCCTGACCGAGGGCGCCCAAATGAACGAGGGCGTCGTTTCCGCGGAGCTCGGGTTGACCGGGTGGCCGGCCGTTGCGGAGGAAGCCATCATTGCCCGCGACGTTCTGCTGACCCGGCACGTGAACTCCCGGTTGCACATTTGTCACCTCTCCACCAAGGGTTCCGTGGAGATCGTGCGCTGGGCCAAGGAACGCGGCATCAACGTGACCGCCGAGGTCACCCCCCACCACCTGCTGCTCACCGAGGAACTGGTGCGCACCTTCGACCCGGTCTACAAGGTCAACCCCCCGTTGCGCACGAACGAGGACGTCATGGCCCTGCGCGCGGCCGTGGTGGACGGCACCGTTGACGTCATCGGCACCGACCACGCCCCGCACACGTTGGAGGACAAGGAGTCCGAGTGGAGCTGCGCGGCCATGGGGATGACCGGGTTGGAGACCGCGCTGTCGGTGGTGCAGAAAACCCTGGTGGACACCGGAATGATCGACTGGGCCACGGTTGCGAAGATCGCTTCGCGCCGCCCGTCCGAGATCCTGGGGTTGCCGGATCAGGGCGGGGCGCTGGAAGCCGGCGCCGCCGCCAACATCACGCTGTGGGATCCGGCGGGGGAGACCCCCGTCAACCCGCAGACCCACGTGTCCAAGGGGCGCAACAGCCCCTACAGGGGCATGCCGCTGCCCGGGCGCGTGAGCGCCACCTTCTACCGGGGCCACCCGGTGGTCCTGGACGGTCAGCTCACCACACCGCTGCCCGCCTGAGACCCGATCCGACCCACGAAAGGCACCCCGTCCATGTCTGACAAGTTCCTCCCCACGCTCCTCGCGATCCTGATCGTCGTGGTGCTCTTCGCCCTGGTGTGGCGGGGGTGGCGAGGCCGGATTCGACGTCAGTCGGACGTGCCCCGGTTGCCGCAGGCGCCCGCGGACCTCCTTGACCGGCTCGTGACCCGAGCGGACGGCATGTACGTGGTGACCACCTACACCGCCCAGCCGCTCGAGCGGATCGCCATTCACGGCCTGGGGGTGCGCTCCAATGCGGAGGCAATCGTCGCCCGGGACGGTGTGCTCATCAACCGCCAGGGCGCGCCGGACGTTTACATCCCTCGCGAGCAGCTGCGCTCGGTGGCCACCACCTCCGGAATGGTCGGCAAGTTCGTGGAACGTAACGGCCTGGTCGTGTTCACGTGGCAGCTCGGCGACACCGTAGTCGACACGGGTTTCCGCGCGCGCAGCGGCGAGGAATCCCGCGAACTCGAGAACGCGGCGTCGGCGCTCGTGGGCGCCCCCTAAGTTGTGCGACCTTCACGCCAAGTTTTTGATGAAAAGGAAAGGAGTTCTCTGTGAACTCACACCCCCTTCAACCGTCCGTCCTGGTCCTCGAGGACGGACGCGTGTTCCGCGGTCGTTCCTGGGGAGCCGCCGGCAACACCTTTGGTGAGGCCGTGTTCGCCACGGGAATGACCGGTTACCAGGAAACCCTCACGGATCCCTCCTACGCGGGACAGATCGTCATTCAGACCGCCCCGCACATCGGTAACACGGGCGTCAATGACCAGGACGCCGAATCGCGCAAGATCTGGGTTAACGGCTTCGTGGTGCGCGACCCAGCGCGCAGGGCCTCCAACTGGCGTTCGGAACGCAGCCTGGACGACGAGCTCACCGCTCAGAACATCGTGGGCCTGCAGGGCGTGGACACCCGCGCGCTCACGCGCCACGTGCGGGACAAGGGGGCCATGCGGGCGGGTATCTTCGCCGGGGACGACGCCGCCCGGCCCGTTTCCGAGCTCGTCCAGCTCGTCAAGGACCAGCCCACCATGGAGGGCCAGAGTCTGGCCGAATCGGTCAGCATCGACGAGGCCTACGTGGTGGAACCGGCCGATCACGGCTGGGACGGGCCCGTGAAGCACGAGCTGGCCGCCGTGGACCTGGGTATCAAGGGCATGACCCCCCAGCGCTTTGCCGAGCGCGGCGTACGAGTCCACGTGCTGCCGGCCACCACCACGTTCGATGAGCTCACCGGGCGCCACGTGGACGGGGTGTTCTTCTCCAACGGTCCCGGTGACCCCGCCACCGCGGACCACCAGGTGCAGCTGTTGCGAGAGGTCCTGGACGCCAAGATCCCGTTCTTCGGAATTTGCTTCGGCAATCAGCTGCTCGGCCGTGCGCTGGGCTTCGGCACGTACAAGCTGCCCTTCGGCCACCGCGGCATCAATCAGCCGGTCATGGACCTGACCACCGGCAAGGTAGAGATCACCTCCCAGAACCACGGGTTCGCCGTGGACGCTCCGGTGGGGGAGACCGTCACCGCTCCCGAGCCGCGCTTCGGTTCCGTGACGGTGTCGCACGTGGGCCTCAACGACAACGTGGTGGAGGGCATCCGCTGCCTGGATCTGCCGGCCTTCTCGGTGCAGTACCACCCCGAGGCCGCGGCGGGTCCGCATGACGCCGCCTACCTTTTCGACCGCTTTATCGACGTGATGGACCGGGCCGCACAGGGCACCGCGACTCAGGAAGCAGGACAGCACTAATGCCCCGTAGGCAAGATCTGAACAGTGTTCTGGTGATCGGCTCCGGCCCCATCGTGATCGGTCAGGCCGCCGAGTTCGACTACTCCGGTACCCAGGCGTTGCGGGTGCTCAAGGACGAGGGCATCCGGGTGATCCTCGTGAACTCCAACCCCGCGACCATCATGACGGACCCCGAGTTCGCCGATGCCACCTATGTGGAGCCCATCACCCCCGAGGTGGTCGAGAAGATCATCGAGAAGGAACGTCCCGACGCCGTTCTGCCCACCCTGGGTGGCCAGACCGCCCTGAACACCGCGCTGGCACTGGACGCCAACGGCGTGCTGGACAAGTACGACGTCGAACTCATCGGCGCGGACGTCGCGGCCATCAACCTGGGCGAGGACCGCGAGGCGTTCAAGGGTGTGGTGCAGCGCTGCGGCGCGGAATCCGCCCGCTCCGTGATCGTCCACTCGATGCCCGAGGCGCTGGCCGCCGCCGAGACCCTGGGGTACCCCATGGTGGTGCGCCCGTCCTTCACGATGGGCGGTTTGGGCTCGGGTATGGCCTACAACGAGACCGATCTGCATCGCATCGCCGGGGCCGGCATCCAGTACTCGCCCACCTCCGAGGTGCTGCTCGAGGAGTCCATCCTCGGGTGGAAGGAATACGAGCTGGAAATGATGCGCGACGCCAACGACAACGTGGTGGTCGTGTGCTCGATCGAGAACGTGGACCCCGTGGGCGTGCACACCGGTGACTCGATCACCGTTGCGCCCGCGCTGACCCTGACCGACGTGGAGTACCAGCGCATGCGTGACATCGCGATCGCTGTGATCCGTGAGGTGGGCGTGGACACCGGTGGCTGCAACATCCAGTTCGCCGTGGAGCCGGCCACCGGGCGCATCGTGGTCATCGAGATGAACCCGCGCGTGTCCCGTTCCTCCGCGCTGGCCTCCAAGGCCACCGGCTTCCCGATCGCCAAGATCGCCACCAAGCTGTCGCTGGGGTACACCCTGGACGAAATCCCCAACGACATCACGCAGAAGACCCCGGCGAGTTTCGAACCGACCCTGGACTACGTGGTGGTCAAGGTGCCGCGATTCGCGTTCGAGAAGTTCCCGGCGGCGGATCCCACGCTGACCACCACCATGAAGTCGGTGGGTGAGGCCATGGCCATCGGCCGCAACTTCACCGAGGCCCTGCAGAAGGCGCTGCGGTCCTTGGAACAGAAGGGCTCCTCCTTCGACTTCACCAGGCCCGCGGTGGAACCCGGGCCCAACACCGTGGCCCGCTTGGTGGAGCGCACCAAGGAGACCACCACGGAACGGCTGCGCAACGTGCAGCGGGCGCTGCTGGCCGGTGCCACGATCGAGCAGCTCTTCGACGCCACCGCGATCGACCCGTGGTTCCTGGACCAACTGCAGTTGCTCAATGAAACCGCTGAGCTGATCCGCGAGGACCCCGACCTGCGCCCCGAAACGCTGCGGGAGGCCAAACGCCACGGCTTCTCGGACGCCCAGATCGGTGAATTGGCGCATCTGGACGAGTCCGTGGTGCGCGGTATCCGCCACGCCCTGGACATCCGCCCCGTGTTCAAGACCGTTGACACGTGCGCGGCCGAGTTCGAGGCCTTCACGCCCTATCACTATTCGAGCTACGACGACGAGAACGAGATCGCCCCGCACGCGAAGCCGTCGATCATGATTCTCGGTTCGGGCCCCAACCGCATCGGTCAGGGCATTGAATTCGATTACTCGTGCGTGCACGCCTCCATGGTGCTGCGCGAGGCCGGGTACGAGACCGTCTTGGTCAACTGCAACCCGGAGACCGTCTCCACCGACTACGACGTGTCCACGCGCTTGTACTTCGAACCGCTCACGTTCGAGGACGTCATGGAGGTCGTCGAGGCGGAACGCCGCAGCGGTGGTCTGATGGGCGTGTTCGTGCAACTGGGTGGTCAGACCCCGCTGAAGCTGGCTGCGGACCTGAAGACCGCCGGGGTGCCCATTCTGGGGACCACCCCCGAGGCCATCGACCTGGCCGAGGACCGCGGGGAGTTCGCCCGTGTGCTGCACCAGGCGGGACTGCGCCAGCCCAAGAACGGCACGGCCGCCACCTTCGAGGAGGCGAGCGCTATCGCCCAGGACATCGGCTACCCCGTGCTCGTGCGCCCTTCGTACGTGCTCGGTGGCCGCGGCATGGAAATCGTCTACGACCAGGATTCGCTGCGCCGTTACCTCGAGAACGCGACCGAGGTCAGCGCCAGCCGTCCCGCGCTGATCGACAAGTTCCTCGAGGACGCCATCGAGATCGACGTGGATGCGCTCTTCGACGGTAAGGAGGTGTACGTGGGCGGTGTGATGGAGCACATCGAGGAGGCCGGTATTCACTCCGGTGACTCCGCGTGTGTTCTCCCGCCGATCACGCTGGGCCCCGAGGTAGTCGAGCGCGTGCGCGAGGCCACCGCGGACATTGCCCGCGGTGTGGGCGTCAACGGCCTGATCAACATCCAGTTCGCCCTGGCCTCGAACATCCTCTACGTGATCGAGGCCAATCCGCGCGCCTCGCGTACCGTTCCGTTCGTGTCCAAGGCAACCGGTGTGCAGTTGGCCAAGGCCGCCGCGCTGCTGGGCACGGGCCGTTCCATTGCCCAGTTGCGCGCCGAGCACGTGCTGCCGTCCACGTACGACGGGGCGGATCTTCCGGTGAACACGCCGGTCGCCGTGAAGGAGGCCGTGCTGCCCTTCGCCCGTTTCCGCACCGCCGAGGGCTCCGTGGTCGATTCCCTGCTGGGCCCCGAAATGCGCTCGACCGGCGAGGTCATGGGCATCGATGGCTACTTCGACACCGCGTTCGCCAAGGCGCAGGCGGCCGTGGGTGGTCCGCTGCCGACCTCGGGACGACTGTTCGTCTCGGTGGCCAACAAGGACAAACGCTCGGCGGTGATTTACGTGAAGATGTTCTCCAACCTGGGCTTCGAGATCGTCTCCACGGGTGGCACCGCGGACGTGCTGCGACGCAACGGCATTGAATCCACCGTGGTCTCCAAGATCACTGACGCCCCTGCGGGCGAGGATTCCGTGGCCGACTGGATCACCGACGGCAAGATCGACCTGATCTTCAACACACCCTCCGGCGGTCAGAAGGCCCGCAGCGACGGCTACCAGATCCGCGCGGCGGCCACATCGATCGGCGTTCCGATCATGACCACGGTGTCCGAACTCGGGGCGGCGTTGCAGGCGATCACCGCTCAGCGGCAGTTCTCCTGGTCGGTCAACAGCTTGCAGGTCCACGAGAAGAACCTGCGCGACGCCGTCCTTGCCGGGCACTCGCGTGGCTGAGCACTGGGCACGGCGAGCGGGTGACGACGCCGCGGCGTCGTCACCCGCCGCGGGGGCACCGCACCGTCCCGGGGCCACGCGCGAACCCTTCGGTGCGCGGCTGCGCCGCGCCATGACCGACCACGGGCCGCTGTGCGTGGGCATTGACCCCCACCCGCAGCTGCTGGAGGCGTGGGGACTGCCCCACACCGTGGCGGGGTTGGAGAGATTCTCGCTCACCGTGGTCGAGGCAGCGGCCGGGCACGCGGCCACCCTGAAACCGCAGGTGGCCCTGTATGAGGCGTTCGGTTCTGCCGGGATGGCTGTCCTGGAGCGCGTGCTGCGCGCGTGCCGGGAGGTGGGGGTGTTGACCATCGCGGACGCCAAGCGGGGTGATATCGGCTCCACGATGGCCGCTTACGCCACGGCATGGTTGTCTGACGATTCACCATTGGCCGCCGACGCCGTGACCCTCAGCCCCTACCTGGGGTTCGAGTCGCTGCGCCCGGCACTGGACCTGGCTCGGCAGACCGGGCGGGGCACCTTCGTCCTGGCGCTGACCTCCAATCCCGAGGGCGCCAGCGTGCAGCACGCGGGTGGTGACGAATCGGTGGCCCAAACAATTCTCCGGGCGGTCCGAGAAGAAAACGCCCACGTCACCGCCGCGAACTGGGAGAATACTGAGATGCGCATCACTCGGGGGACGGGGACAAACTCCCCAGTCATCGATTGTGACCAAATCGTTATAAATCGGGGAAATGCCCCCCTGGGATCGTGCGGAGTGGTTATCGGTGCTACCGTTTCCGCTGCCCTTTCCGAGCTGCGGATTGACCTGCGCGATTTCAACGGACCCATCCTCTCTCCCGGATATGGCGCCCAGGGGGCTGACGCCACCGCGGTTGCGCGCGTGTTTGACCACGTCAGCGGGAATGTTCTGGCCAATTCATCTCGGGGGGTCCTCCGTCACGGTCCGAACGTTTCAGCATTGCGTTCTGCAATGCAACGTTCGGGTGATGAACTTAGTACTGCGCTTTACGGCTGATTCTTTTCTGTTCAAAATCGTTAAAATGCCATTGAAAACCCTGACCAGAGGCTATTCACGGTGTTTACGCCCTAAATAATGTCGGGTACTTTTCCGATAGCGGCTACCCCCCAGATCCGCTACTGCAGGCGTGTGGGAGCGCACGCAGAGCAACCAGAGGAGAGAGATCCACATGGCATTACGTCCCTTGACAGATGAAGAGCGAGCGCGAGCACGTGAAAAGGCGACAGCGGCGCGAACTGTGCGGGCGGAGGTGAAGAAAGCACTGCGCGAAGGCACCATGACCGTGGCCGAGGTTCTGCAACGCGGCGACAGCGATGAAGCGATCAGCCGATTGAAAGCCACGGACCTGCTCGAAGCCACCCCGGGCATCGGGAAAGTCCGGTCGGCGGCCATTATGGACCAGATCGGAATTGCGCGAACCCGACGGGTGCGGGGCCTGGGCCAGCACCAGCGGCGCGCCTTGATCGAATACCTTGACCGGTAAGTCGTGATCCACACCAGCGGGGACATCGGTGAGCGGCGGCACACGGACGTGACCGCGGCTGGTTGATCCCACAGATCGGCCCGTTGGTACAGTGGCGGAACAGGTTCTCACCTGTTCCGCCACTTCTTTTATCCCGGATTCCGGAGGTCGCCGTGCCCATTGAACCAACCGTCACCGTGTTGGCAGGACCCACGGCGGTCGGCAAGGGCACGGTGTCCACCTACATCCGCGATCATTACCCGCAGGTGTGGTTGTCGGTGTCGGCGACCACCCGGGCGCCCCGCCCGGGTGAAGTGGACGGCGTCCATTACTTCTTCGTCTCGGACGCCGAGTTCGACGCGATGGTGACCGATCACGCCCTGTTGGAATGGGCCATTGTCCACAACTCCCACCGCTACGGAACGCCCAAGCACAAGGTGGACGAGGCGCTGGCCCAGGGGCGGAGCGTGTTGCTGGAAATCGATTTGCAGGGAGCGCGGGAGATCAAACGAACGTTGCCGTCCGCCCAGTTCGTTTTTCTGGCCCCGCCCAGCTGGGATGAAATGGTCGCCCGATTGGTCGGTCGCGGGACCGAAACCCCTGAGCAGCAGCGGGCGCGGCTGGAAACGGCTAAAGTAGAGCTTGCGGCGCAACCTGAATTCGATCACACGGTGATCAATGACCGCGTGGAACGCGCCGCCGCTGAACTTGTAGAGCTCATGGGGTTGCCCGCCCAGGTGCGGGACTGACCGCTGAACACCACGCGCCCAGCCCACACGGCCAGGAGCCTACCCGCCATCAAGAAGTCCATGACAGGAGTCATTCACTCGTGAGCACGAATTACGAAGGCATCGTCAACCCGCCCATCGACCGGTTGCTCGACAAGACCGATTCCAAGTACGGGCTGGTCATCTTCGGTGCTCGCCGTGCCCGTCAGATCAATGCGTACTACTCGCAATTGCACGAGGGCCTGTTCGAGTACGTGGGTCCCCTGGTGGACACCCAGCTCAATGAGAAGCCGCTGTCCATCGCGTTCCGCGAGATCGACGAGGACCTGATCGAGGCCACTGAGGTCGACCACGCGGGGTTCTCCGCCAACGGTCAGCTCGTGACCGAGGAAACAGCATCCGCCGATGTCTTCGGCGGCGACTTCTTCGCCCCCAGCACCGATGACGCCTCGGCACCCATGTTCTCCGACGGCGCCGAGGTGGCCCCGGAGGAGGCCGTCGAGGAGACGAACACCACCCAGACCGAGGAGTCCACCGAACAGTGAGGGTGCCAGACGCTTCGGGTGCCCCCGTTCGTTCCCGGTCCGCCGCGCCGTTGCGCGTGGTGTTGGGAGTGGGCGGGGGCATTGCCGCATACAAGGCGGCACTGCTCACGCGGTTGTTCACGGAGGCCGGTCACCGCGTGGTGCCCATGCCCACCGCGGCGGCGTTGGAGTTCGTGGGTGCCCCCACCTGGGAAGCGCTCACCGGTGAACCCGTCTCCACGTGCGTGTTCGATCGTGTGGATACCGTCAACCACGTCGCCCAGGGTCAACACGCCGATCTCGTGGTCGTGGCCCCGGCCACGGCGGACCTGATGGCCAAGATCGCTCACGGTCACGCGGACGACCTGCTGACCACCACGATTCTCGCGTCACGGGCGCCGATCGTGCTGGCACCGGCCATGCACACGGAAATGTGGTTCAACCCCGCCACCCAGCGCAACGTGGCGTTGTTGCGCGAGCACGGGCACACAGTGATCGACCCGGACTCGGGCCGGCTGACAGGCCGAGACAGTGGCCCGGGTCGGCTTCCCGAACCCCGGGCCATTTACGACGCCGCGCTGGCCGTTCACGCCCGCGGCGCGGCGGCGTCGTCGGGCCCGCTGGCCGGGCGTCGTGTCCTGGTCACCGCGGGCGGAACCCGCGAACCCCTGGACCCCGTACGCTTCTTGGGCAATCGCTCCTCCGGTAAGCAGGGGATCGCCCTGGCCGAGGCCGCCCGGGACGCAGGCGCCACCGTTGAGCTGATTGTCGGACACGTGGAGACCGAGCTGCCACGTGGCGTGGAGATCTCGCAGATTTCCTCCGCCGTGCAGTTGCACGAGGCTACGCGCACCGCGGCGCAGAACGCGGATGTGGTGATCATGGCCGCCGCCGTTGCGGACTACCGCCCGGTGTCGGTCGGCGAGCACAAAATGAAGAAGTCCGAGGACGGCACCAACCCGGTCATCGAACTCACCCGCAACCCGGACATCCTGCGCGGTGTGGTGGAGGACCGCACCGCGAACGCCCGGGAGCAACTCATCGTGGGGTTCGCCGCGGAAACCGGCGATGGCGAGCACTCCGTGCTGGATTTCGGCCGCGTCAAACTCCACCGCAAGGGCTGCGACCTGCTGGTCGTCAACCAGGTGGGCACCTCCAAGGTCTTCGGCCAGGACACCACGGAGGTCACGGTGCTGTCCGCGAAGGGCGCCGAGGACGCCCACGCGTCCGGTTCCAAGGCGGAGGTTGCCCAATTCATCATGGACCGCGTGGGAGTCGAACTGGGACTCCGTTCAGACGGGTAGTCTTGAGCGGTGACCGAATCTAGCCCTCACCTGAGAATTTTCACCTCCGAATCCGTGACGGAGGGACACCCGGACAAAATCTGTGACCAGATCTCGGACTCCATCCTGGACGCCCTGCTCGCCGAGGATCCCGAGTCATCCGTGGCGGTGGAAACCATGGTGACCACCGGCCTGGTGCACGTGGCCGGTGAAGTCAAGACCAGGGCGTACGTGGAGATCCCGCACATTGTGCGCAAATGCCTGTTGGACATTGGATACAACTCGTCCGTGCATGGTTTCGACGGTGAGTTCTGCGGTGTCTCCATCAGCGTGGGTGAGCAGTCCAGCGAAATCCACGACGGCGTGTATAACTCCCTGGAGAGCCGTTCCGGTGTGGCCAAGGACCCCCGGGACATCCAGGGCGCGGGGGACCAGGGCCTGATGTTCGGCTACGCCTCCGATGAGACCGAGGTGCTCATGCCGGCGCCCATTTCCATTGCCCATCGGCTGTCCGAACAGCTCACGCGCGTGCGCAAGACCGCCGTGCTCCCCAATCTCCGTCCGGACGGTAAGACTCAGGTAACCCTCGGTTACGACGGTCATACGCCCGTGTCCGTGGAGACCGTGGTCGTGTCCTCGCAGCACGCCGAAGGGTATGACCTGCAGCAGCTGACCTCGGACATTTCCCAGTCCGTGATCGATCCCGTGCTCGCGGATTCGGGTCTGGACCTGTCCCACACCGAGATCATCGTGAATCCGGCGGGTAATTTCGTCCGCGGTGGGCCCGTGGGTGATGCCGGGTTGACCGGCCGCAAAATCATTGTGGACACCTACGGGGGCATGGCCCGCCACGGCGGCGGGGCGTTCTCCGGCAAGGACCCGTCCAAGGTGGACCGTTCGGCAGCCTACGCCATGCGCTGGGTCGCCAAGAACGTGGTCGCCGCGGGCCTTGCGCGCCGCGCGGAGGTCCAGGTCGCGTACGCCATTGGCCAGGCCCGCCCGGTGGGTCTCTACGTGGAGACCTTCGGCACCGAGACCGTGGCTCCGCAGCGCATCGAGAAGGCCATTCTGGAGGTCTTCGATTTGCGTCCGCTGGCCATCATCGAAGACCTGAACCTCAAGCGCCCCGTGTACGCCAAGACGGCGGCGCACGGTCACTTCGGCCGCACGGACCCCGATTTCACCTGGGAGCGCACCGACCGCGTCGAAGCGTTGCGTTCCGCCGCAGGACTGTGAGCGAGCGTTCCGGGTCGGGAGCGGTACCCGGCCCGGACGCTGCCCCGGAGCAACTCTCCCTCGCGGGACTGCCCGACGCGGTTCCCGCGCCCACAGAACCCGAGATCCCCGTGGGGTCCGAGGGACCGGCCCCGGAGAACCCCGTTGCCAAGATCCTGCTGGACGCCTACGTCCCGCATCTGGATCGCCTGTTCGACTACCGGGTCACGGCCGGTCTCGACCAGCACGCGGTGGTCGGTGCCAAGGTCTCCGTGGTGTTCTCCGGCCGGCTCATGACCGGGTGGATCGTGGACCGCGTGGCCGAGACGGAGGTGGCCGGGCGCCTGCTGAGCATCCGCAAAATCCTCAGCCCACTGCCCGTGCTTAAGCCGGCCATCGTGGAGTTGGCGCAGGCGGTGGCCGCCCGGTCGGCCGGAACCGTGTCGGACGTGCTGCGCGTGGCGGTGCCGCCGCGGGTCGCCCGGGTGGACAAGGAAATGCTGGCGCGCGTGAAGGCGGCCGCCGCGGCGACGGACGGTGACCACCCCGAGCCGGCGGCGTCGGAGGATGAACCCGCGCCGGTGTCCGTGCCGCGCGAGCCGTGGCGCCACTACCGGGGCGGCCCCGAATGGCTTGCCGCGGCATCGGAGTCAGTTCCCGCCCGCGCGGTGGTCGAGGTGCTGCCCGCCCCGGAGGATCACGACTGGGCGCTGCTGACGGCCTCGGCCATGGCGGCCAGCTACGAGGCCGGGCACGGTGCGTTGGCCGTGACCCCCGACTACAAGTCCCTGCAACGACTGGCCGCGGCCCTCGAGAGTCTGGTGGGTTCCGAGCGGGTGGTGCGCCTGCACGCGGACGACGGCCCCACACCGCGCTACCGCGGGTACATGGAGCTCTCGCTGGGCCACAAGCACCTGGCGATCGGAACGCGATCGGCCGCCTACGCGCCCGTGCAGGACCTGCGCCTGGTGTGCTGCCACGACGACGGCGACGCCAGTTACGTGGAACAACGCGCCCCGTACCAGCACACGCGCGATGTGGTGTTGTTGCGCGCCCAGCGGGAGGACACGGCCGCCCTGTTCACCGGGTACAGCGTAAGCCCGGAAGCCCAGCGGCTCATCACGACCGGTTGGGCGGCTCACCTGCGCCCCGAGCGGGCCACCCTCCGGACGTACTCACCGCGGGTCGATGCCACCTCGGACTCGTTCAACGTGGCTCGCGACCCCCTGGCCGCGAGGGCGCGGTTGCCGCACGAGGCGTACCGGGTGGCGCAGCGGGCCCTGGCGGAGGGGCCGGTGCTCGTGCAGGTCGCCCGGCGAGGCTACGCGCCGTTCGTGGCGTGTGAACGCTGCCGCGCCCCCGCGCGGTGCCGCGCCTGCGGGGGGTCTTTGTCGCTGCGGACGGGTCGTGAAGCCCCCGTGTGCACGTGGTGCGGTCGTAACGCCCACGGCTGGCAGTGCCAGGAATGCGGTTTCCAGCGCTTGCGGTTGAGCAAGGTGGGGGCCCTGCGCACCGCGGAGGAGCTGGGTCGTGCTTTCCCGCAGGTTCCCGTGATCTCCTCCAGCGCCGAGCACGTCCGGGCGGATGTGGGCTCGGATCCCGCGCTGGTGGTGGCCACCCCCGGTGCCGAGCCGGTGGCCGAGGGCGGTTATGCCGCAGCGCTGCTGTTGGACGGCAACGAGATGTTGGCCCGGCCGTGGCTGCGCGCCGAGGAACAAACCCTGCGTCGCTGGTTCAACGCCGCGGCGCTCGTCCGGTCCTCATCACGGGGCGGGACCGTGGTGGTGACGGCGGACCATGATCGGGCGGTCGGCGCCCTGGTGCGCTGGGACCCCTCGGGTCACGCCTACCGCCAATTGCAGGAGCGCCATGAGCTGGGCCTTCCCCCCGCGGTACGGACCGCCGCCCTCACCGGCCCGCGCGATGCCCTCAGCGCGACCCTGCGCGACCTGGACCTGCCCTCCCGGGTGAACGTGGTGGGCCCCGCTCCCTTGAAGGACCACGTGGGCGGCTGGTCCGACGAGGGCGATCCAGGAACACTCGTGGGCCTCACGACCGGGGACGAACCCCAGTACCGGGCGCTGTTGTTCTTCGGGTTCGGAATCGCCCCGCAGATCACCGCGGCATTACGGGCCGAGAAGGCGCGCGCCTCCGCCCTGCGTGAGCATGCCGTGGTGAACGTGCGCTGCGATATCACCGATCTGTTGTAGCCGGGTCCCCGCCCACCCGCACCTCGGTCTCGACGGCGACCGGGGTTGCGTGTTCCACCGTGCGTGAGACGGTGCAGTACTTGTCGTGGGAGAGTGCCACCAACCGGTCGACCAGCCCGGCGGCCTTGCGCCCGCCCTCGTCATCGGGGAAGGCCAGGCGGAAGGAGAGGTTCACGTCCGTCAACCGAGTTGCGCCGCTGTCCTCCGTGAACTTGTCGCCGCTTGCCTCGACCCGGAAGTCGGTGGGCTCGGTACTGCGGGAGGTCACGGTGTCCACGTCGATGGCGGAGCAGCCCGCAATGGCGGCCAACAGCAGTTCCACCGGAGACAGCAGCCCCTCACCTCGCCCGAAGGCAACCTCGGCGCCGTCCGCGGTGCGGGCAACGTAGCGGTTGGTGGCGGTGCGCAACAGCTCAACGGAGTGCGTGGGGTTCTGATGTTCGCTCATGGGTCCATGATGTCACCCGGTGGTGAGCGCCCGGCCGGGAAGGCCGCGAACCTCAGGGCAGCGGCGGCAGTTTCTTCTCGAACAACCACGCGTGCAGCACCGGCTCCACGGGTGCCGCGTTGACCTCGGAGGCCAGGGCCAAGAACTGAGCCGTCGTCACGTTCCCGCACCGGTTCTGGGCGGTCCACCGCTGCATCATCGTGAAGAATGCTCGCTCACCCACGTGCATCCGGAGCGCATGCAGGGTCAGGGCGCCGCGCACGTACACGCGGTCGTCGAACATTTTCTTGGGGCCGGGGTCCCCGATGACCACTTTCTGCTTGGCATCGGACAGCTCCTTGTGCGCCGCCACCGCGTGGTCGTACGCCGAGCGGCGGCCGGAGGCCTCTGACCACACCCACTCCGCGTAGTGGGCGAACCCTTCATTGAGCCAGATATCGGACCAGGACGCCGGCGTCACCGAGTTACCAAACCACTGGTGTGCCAGCTCATGGGCGATCAGCCGTTCGGACTCCCACGATTCGGTCAGGTGATTGCATCCGAAAATTGACAACGGCTGCGATTCGAGCGGGATCTCCAACTCGTCATCGGTCACGACCACCCCGTAGTGGTCGAACGGGTACGCCCCGAAGTGCTGCTCGAACGCGGCCATCATGGCGTGTTGTTTCGCAAGCACCCGCTGCGCCTGCGACCACAGGTGCTCGCCGCAGGCCAGCGTCAACGGAACCCGTGCGGGGGGATAGGGCCCGGTTTCCACGGGTCCCCGTCGGTACTGACCCATCTGCATGGTGGCCAGGTACGTGGCAACCGGCTCGCGCGACTCCCAGGTCCACTCCGTGCGCTTGCCCCAGGAATTCACCGACACCAGCTCGCCGTTGGAGATCGCGGTGTAGTCGGAGTCCACCAGAACACGCACCCGAAAGGTGGCCTTCTGGCTCGGGTGGTCATTGCACGGGAACCACGTGGCCGCCCCCACCGGCTGCCCGGCGACCAGGACGCCGTCCGAGAGTTCCTCCCACCCGATCTCGCCCCACGCGCCGGAGGCGGGGGACGGGGTTCCCGCATAGTGGATCTCGAGCGTGAGCGACTCGCCCGTGACGAACCCGTCCCGGGCGTGCACCACCAGCTTGGACCTGGACTGTTCGAAGGAGCTCGAGCGGTCGTTGACCAGCACGCGATCCACCGTCAACCCCGCAAGATCCAGGGACAGCGCGGAACAGTTCTCCAGCACCCGGGCCTCCAGCACGGCGTGCGCTCGCAGCGTGTTCGGCAGGATGTCGTAATCCAGGGCCAGGTCGTAGTGGTTCACGTGCACCGCGGAGCTTCCCGAATGCGGGGTGTAAGGGTCCAGATGGGTCATGGTGGTCCTTCCGGGGCGCGTGGCCCCCGTCAGCCGCGTTGCTGCAGCTCGGTCGCGAGGTGAAGGAGCCGGCGCGCGGAATCCTCCCACGTGTGGGCGCGTACCCGCTGCAAACCCGCCAGAACCCGCGCCCGCGCGAGCTGCGGATCGGTGAGCTCGCGCACCCGGGCGGCGAATGCGGCGTCGTCGTCGGCGGGAGCGTACCCCGCGGCGTCACCGGCCACCTCGCGAAAAATCGGTGTATCCGAACAGACTACGGGAGCCCCGGCCGCGAAGGCCTCGATGAGCGGTAGTCCGTAACCCTCGGCGTGCGACGCGGTCACGAGTGCCGCGCACGAGGACAGCAGATCCTGGTACTCGGTCTCGGTGACCCCGCGGTGGAAGACCACGTTCTCGCCGGCCCCCGCGAGCGCCCGCAGCTGCGCCTCACGTGCCGGGGAGATCCGGGAGAGCACGTGCAGCGTGTACTCGGGTAAGTGCGCGGCCGCTCGCAGCAGGGTTTCGACGTTCTTGTACGGCAGGAACGAGCCCATGTAGAGCAGGTCCTTGCCGCGCGTGGCGAGCCGGGTGAGCGCCTCGATTTCGGGCACCGCCGCGGACGACGCCGCATTGGGCACCACGCGCACCTCCCGTTTGGTCAGGCGGTGGGCCAGGATCTGCTCCCGAGAGGTCTCGGAGACGGTGACCACGGCATTCGCGCGATTGAGTGCGACCCGCTGCGGCCACCAGGCCTTGTGGTAGGCCCGCCACCCCCATTGGATGGGTAGCGGCAGGTCCGAGGGCGGCTGGGGGTGCTCGTAATAAATGAGGTCGTGGAGCGTGAGGATCAGCTTGTACCGCCGGCCCAGTGAACCCATCGTCTGCATGGGGGAGAAGACCACGTCCGGGCGGTAACGGTTGAGCTGCAGTGAGGTGAGCGCCTCGGCGGGGGACGTGACCGCCGGGCCCGTGAGGTGGGGCAGCTGGGGGACGTGTTCCAGCTGGGCGAGGTCGCTGATCAGCGCGGCCACACGGACCCGGGGCTCATCGCGGGTCAGCTCGGCGAGCGCGCTCAGCAGCTCGGCGCTGTAGCGGCTGATGCCGTCGTGATGATCGGTGCGGATGTAGCGGGCGTCGAAGAGGAATTTCACGGGCGATCCTCACCGGTGGGGTGGTCGTCGCGCTCGCGGCGCTCGTGGCGGGACTGCTGGGCGGCGTGTTCGCGGGCCAGCTGGTGCTGCCGGATGATCGGTGTCATGCCGGTGAGCTGGTCGGGTGTGGACTCGGTGGTGTCGGCCAGCGGTAACTCGTCGTGAGCGGCCATGGGCTCGGGTGCCGGGGCGCTGAGGAAGTCGTCGATGTACTGGGCCGCCAGCACCGGGGCTTCGTAGTGGATCAGGTGACCCGTGTCCGGGATGATTTCCAGGCGGTGGCTGCGGATCCACGAGGCCATGGTTTGTTGGGATGCCACGGACCCCAGATCGTCCTGCGCGCCCACGATCAGCAGCGTGGGCATGCTCAGTTGCATGGCCACCTCGGCCACGGTGCGGGAAATGGAGGCCTGGTAGGCCTGGTGGAGCACGTCCCGGTTCGCGAAGGTCGAGAAGTAGGACTCGTGCTGCCGTAACGCGTACTTCTTGACCTCGGGGTCCTGGGACTTGACCATCACGTCGGTCATGAGTTTCACCACGGCCCGGGATGAGAGGATCTTGGTTCCCAGGGCGCGGGGCAGAGACTTCCCCACGCCGTAGTAGAGCTCCGTGAGCCGCGTGAGTTTCTTGTGCTCACCGGCCAGGGCGGGCTCGGAAATGGGGTTGATGAGCACCAGCCGGTGCACCATGGCCGGGAAATCCACCGCAAAGTGCGAGGCGATGATTGATCCGAAGGAATGACCGGCCACGATGATTCCGTTCTCCCCGTCCGGGGACACGGCGCCGTCGGTCAGTGCCGTGATGAACTGCTGGGCGAACTCCACGTAGGAGGGGATCGAGTGTTCCCGATCCGGAAAGGGTTCGGAGCGGCCGAAGCCCGGCAGGTCCGGAACCACCACGTGGTACTTCTCACGCAGCTCGGTGGCGATCAGTTGCAGACCGTGGTGATCCCCGCGGAAGCCGTGGAACATGACGATCAGGGGTTTGCGCGTCTTGTCCGCGTCGTAAAACCAGTATCTGACCTTGTATCCGTCCAGTTGAACGCTGCGGCGTTCGGCGTACGGATTATCCACGGTGACCTCCAAGTCATGGGCTAGCGGCGCGTCCATGGTAACCGTCCGGTCCGGGAGCACACCCCGGTTGCGGGGCTGGTCTAAACTGACGGGAGATCCCCATGTCAGTCCGCGTGGATTCACCATGCCAGCGTCAGGTGCCGGCCGTGACAGTGCGCGGGTGACCCAATCATGTGATGTGAAGGCGAGGCCCGTGAGCGCGCAGAACACCCCGGAGACGGGAACCGAGTACAACGTCCAGCGCATTGAGGCCGCCTGGCCCCAGTTCTGGGACGACCAGAAGGTGTACAAGCCCCTCGACGACGGTTCCAAACCCCGGCGCTACGTGCTGGACATGTTCCCCTACCCCTCCGGTGACCTGCACATGGGTCACGCGGAGGCGTTCGCCATGGGTGACGTGGTGGCCCGTTACTGGATGCACCGCGGCTTCGACGTGATGCACCCCATTGGCTGGGACTCCTTCGGCCTGCCGGCGGAGAACGCCGCGATCAAACGCAACACCCACCCCGCGGAGTGGACCTACCGCAACATCGACACACAGAAGAAGTCGTTCCGGCGCTACGCGATCAGCGCGGACTGGACGCGGGAGATCCACACCTCGGATCCCGAGTACTACCGCTGGACCCAGTGGCTGTTCCTGCAGTTCTACAAACACAACCTGGCCTACCGGAAGGATTCACCGGTCAACTGGTGCCCCACGGACCAGACCGTGCTGGCCAACGAGCAAGTGGTCAACGGGCTGTGCGAGCGCTGCCACACCCCGGTGACCAAGAAGTCCCTGAACCAGTGGTACTTCAAGATCACCGACTACGCGGACCGGCTCCTGGACGACATGACGGAGTTGGAGGGTCACTGGCCCGAGCGCGTGCTGGCCATGCAGCGCAACTGGATCGGCCGTTCCGAGGGCGCGCACGTGAACTTCGTGATCGAGGGTGTCCCCGCCGAGGGCGCGGATGCCTCGGACACCTCCGGTCGCAGCGTCACAGTGTTCACCACCCGCCCCGACACCCTCTACGGCGCCACGTTCTGCGTGGTCGCCGCGGACGCCCCCATTGCCGCCGAGATCGTCGACGACGAGCACCGCGCCGCCTTGGAGAAGTACCGGGAGAACATCAAGGCGCTCTCCGACATCGACCGGCAAGCCACCGACCGCACCAAGACCGGAGTGTTCCTGGGCCGGTACGCGATCAACCCGCTCAACGGTGAGAAGCTGCCCGTGTGGGCGGCGGACTACGTGCTGGCCGATTACGGCACCGGCGTGATCATGGCCGTGCCCGCCC
Source organism: Kocuria sp. cx-455 (assembly GCF_014698015.1). Classification (GTDB taxonomy): domain Bacteria; phylum Actinomycetota; class Actinomycetes; order Actinomycetales; family Micrococcaceae; genus Kocuria. The sequence continues at coordinate 44,958 of NZ_JACXBS010000005.1, read as the reverse complement.
ACGATCAGCGAGACCTGGACTTCGCCCGCGCCTTCGACCTGCCCGTGCGCGCGGTCGTGGACACCGGCGAGGAGGACCCGGCGGTGTCCGGGGTGGCGACCACCGGTGACGGCCGGCTGGTGAACTCCGGTCCGCTGGACGGGCTGCCCAAGGCTGAGGCCATCACCCGAGCCATCGAGATTGTGCGCGAGGCGGGTACCGGCGAGCGCCACATCAATTACCGCCTGCGTGACTGGTTGCTGTCCCGCCAGCGGTTCTGGGGCGCCCCCATCCCCATCATTCACTGCCAGGCCTGCGGCGAGGTGCCGGTCCCCGAGGACCGACTGCCCGTGACGCTGCCCGAGAACCTGCGCGGGGAGGAGCTCTCGCCCAAGGGACAGTCCCCGCTCGCGGCGGCGTCGGACTGGGTGAACGTGACGTGCCCCGAATGCGGTGGGCCCGCCACCCGCGACACCGACACCATGGACACGTTCGTGGATTCATCCTGGTACTACCTGCGGTTCGCTTCACCCACGGACGAAAACGCACCGTTCAATCGCGACGAGGTGGACCGCTGGCTGCCCGTGGACCAGTACGTGGGCGGTGTGGAGCACGCGATTCTGCACCTGCTCTACAGCCGGTTCTTCACCAAGGCGCTCTACGACTTCGGCCTGATCGGTTTCCAGGAACCGTTCAAGGCGCTGCTCAACCAGGGCCAGGTGCTCAACGGCGGCAAGGCGATGTCCAAGTCGTTGGGTAACGGTGTGGACCTGGGCGAACAGTTGGACGCGTTCGGCGTGGACGCGGTGCGCCTGACCATGGTCTTCGCTTCCCCGCCCGAGGACGACGTGGACTGGGCGGACGTGTCCCCGCAGGGTTCGCAGAAGTTCCTGGCCCGCGCCTGGCGGTTGGCGCAGGACAGCACCGCCGGCCCGGATGCCGATGTCACCGCCGGGGACAAAGCGCTGCGCAGTGCAACCCACCGGGCCGTTGCGGATGCCACGCAGCTGCTGGATGCCGGGAAGTTCAACGTGGTGATCGCCCGCACCATGGAGCTGGTCAACGCCGTGCGTAAAGCCATCGACGGCGGTCCCGGTGCCGGTGATCCCGCCGTGCGCGAGGCCGTGGAGGCCGTGGCCATCCTGCTGTCCCTGGTGGCGCCCTACACCGCCGAGGACATGTGGCACGCCCTGGGCCACGAGGATTCCGTGGTGCTCGCCCCGTGGCCCGAGGTGGACCAGGCCCTGCTCGTGGACGACACGGTCACCGCCGTGGTCCAGATCAAGGGCAAGGTCCGCGATCGCCTGGAGGTCGCCGCGGACATCACCGAAGCGGACCTCGAGACCGCCGCGCTCGCCTCCGAGACCGTTCAGCGCCACATCGGCGACGCCACGGTCCGGAAGGTCATCGTGCGCGCGCCCAAGCTCGTGAATATCGTGGTGTGATGACCCGAGATTCCCACCAGCGCCCGTCACCCGGTGCCACGCCGGGGGACGGGCGCTGTCCCGTTCCCGGCGCGAAAGTCGCGGTCGTCACCGACAACGCCGCCGCCCTACCCAGCGTGTGGCAGGCCGAGTTCGAGGCCTCCGGGGCGTTCGCGAGCGTGGAATTACCCGTGTTGATCGGCGGGCAGCTCTACACCGAGGACGAGTCGGACATGCTCTCGTCCCTGGTCATTGCGCTCGCTGAAGGGCGGCCCGTGACCACCTCGCGGCCCGCGCCGGGGCAGCTGCGCAAGCGTTACGAAGCCTTCCAGGCCGCCGGTTTCGAGGCCATCGTCTCCGTTCACCTGTCCGCGGAGTTGTCCGGCACGCTGGGTGCGGCGCGGATAGCACGCCAGGACATCGACATTCCCGTCCGTCTCGTGGACACCCGCAGCGCCGGCCTGGGGCAGGGCCTGGGGGTCCGCGCGGCGGTCCGGGCCGCGTTGGCAGGACGGGGGATCGACGACGTCGCCGCGGCCGCCACCGCCGCCTCGGCCGAGGCGCACGTGCTGATCCAGGTGAACTCCCTGGAGACCCTGCGCCGGGGCGGGCGGATCAATCCGACCTCGGCGATGCTGGGGACCATGCTGCAGATCAAACCGCTGCTGTCCCTGCACGAGGGCAAGATCGTGACCGTGGAACGGCCCGTGTCGGCGGTGAAGGCCCGCGGTCGCTTCATGACGCTCGCGGGGGAGGCGCTGTCGCATGCCGAGGTGCAGACTCCGGTGCTGTGCATCCACCACGTCTCCGATCCGCACGGGGCCCGTGAGATCGGGGAGACGCTACTGGACCGGTACCGCCCGGATGCGCAGCTGGTCCTGAGCGAGTTGCCGGCCGTGTTGAGTGCTCACGTGGGGCTGGGAACCAAGGCGGCGATCGTCGAGGGCCCTACGAGCCGCCCGATTGTGCACGGCATCCGGGCTGCACCGATGGAGACCTAAGGCTCCGCGTGCTTTCGTGATCCCCAGGCCGTGACCTGAGGCTTCTCCGGGTCCGGTCGGCCGGGTTGGCTGGGGCGCATGAGCGGGGTCAATTATCGGGGACGGGCCCGACTACGGGATCAGCAAGCCACGGAGCGATTGTCGGCGTTGTTGGAGGGCGTGGCCGAGCGCGCCGAGGAACCGGCGGTTCCGGGCGGTCATGTCACCGCGGTGGACGGTCCCGGCGAGCAGGACGGCCCCCACCATCGTCATCCCGTGGCGGTCCGCGCGTTCTTCACCCGCCCGGCGGTCATCGTGGTGATCGTGGTGCTCCTGGCGGTGTGCGGGATCTCTGCCCTGTCCCTGCTGCCGGGAGATGCGGATCCTGAGTCGAGTGTCGTGGCGGAGGCGGATCCGTCGGGGGCGGCCACGGATGCGGGGGAGGCGTCCGGCGCTGCGTCAGCGCCGGTGGACGCGCCCGGTTCGGGTCCGGGCTCTCATGCCGCCCCGGCCACGACCGACACCGGGGGCCCGTCCGCGGCGCTGACCGTGCACGTGGTCGGGGAGGTGAAGCAACCGGGCGTGGTGCAACTGTCCCCGGGCGCGCGCGTCATCGACGCCGTGAACGCCGCGGGAGGACTCACGGGGGCGGCCGTCACCGAACGCATCAACCTGGCCCAGCCGCTCACCGACGGTCAACAGGTGCTGATCCCCAATGAGAAGACCGCGGCGCAGGCAGAAGCCGCGGGCGATTCGGCGGGCACGGCGCAGGGGGCGCCAGCGGGCCGGGGCGTCCCCCAGGAGACGGGCTCCCGAGCGGGCGGGAGCGAAACGAGAGGCGAGCCCGGCACGGGCGCGGCGGCGTCGGGCGGGCCGATCAACCTCAACACCGCCGCCGTGGCCGACCTCGAGGAACTCCCGCGCGTGGGCCCGGTGCTGGCCCAACGGATCGTCGATTTCCGCACCGAGCACGGGCCGTTCACCGCACCCGAACAACTCGATGACGTCAGCGGGATCGGCCCGGCCATGCTCGAGGCGTTATTGCCCCTGGTCACGATATGAACCGTCGGTGGGACCTGCGCCTGGTCCCGTCGGCGCTCACGGTGTGGCTGTGTGCCGTCATTGTCTTGACCGCCGGGGTGGCGCCCGCCGTGTGGACCGGCCTGGCATGCGTGGGTGCCACCGGAGCCCTCCTGCTCGTACTCCGCCGGCATCGACACCGCAGCAGCCGCGGCGCAGCCCGACGCGCGTCACACGGACGCCGCGCCGAGATCGCCGGCGCGCTCGCGGTCGTGTTCTTGTGCGCCGCCGCTGCGGTGTTGACCGCGTGGAACGCAACCCAACCCGCGCGGTCCACCCTGACCGCGCATCCGCCGGGTTCCACGGTCCGCGTGACTGCCACGGTGACGGGTGAGCCCACCGCGTACTCGAGCCGGTCCTTCGCGCAGCGCGGTGAAACCGGTGAGGGCACGGTGGTGGCGCTGCAGACGCAGCGGGTCGGGCGGCACGCCGAGCACACCGAGATCACCGTGTTCGCCACGCACCCGCGCTGGGCAGAGCTGGCGGACGGTGAGGCCATCACCGCCACCGTGACCCTCACGGACACGGCGACCCCCGCGCGAGTGACCGCGCGAGCGGCGGCCGCACCCATGGTGGCCGAAACCGCCGGAGACACGGAACGGAAGCCGGGATTGTTGGAGAGAGCCCGCGCCGATCTCGCGCGGTTGAGTCTGTCCCACGGCGCGGCCGCGGCCGGCCTGGTACCGGGTATGACCGTGGGGGATACCTCGAACATCTCGGCGTCGCTGACCGAGGACCTGCGCACCACCGGGCTCACGCACCTCACGGCGGTCTCCGGTTCCAACTGCGCCCTGGTGATGACCCTGACCGGGTACGCGGCACTGTCCCTGGGGGCGGGGCGTCGAGTGTGTCTGGTGGCTGGTCTGGCGGCGCTGGGCTGCTTCGTGCTGCTCGTGGGCCCGGACCCGTCCGTGCTGCGCGCCTCCGTGATGGGTGCGCTGGGCGCGCTGAGCATGCTCAGCGGCCGCACCGGGGTGAGTCTCAATGCCTTGAGCGCGGCGGTGATCGCGCTGGTGCTGATCTCGCCGGGGCTGGCTATCGACTTCGGGTTCATCCTGTCGGTGCTGGCGACCGCGGGGATCGTGGTGAGCGGCCGCGCCGTCGCGCGCCTCGTGGCGCTCAAGTTGCCGGCGCCGGTCGCGCTGTGCATCGCCATCCCGTTCGTGGCTCAGCTGTGGTGCGGACCCGTGCTCCTGCTGCTCAACCCGGCGTTGCCCACATACTCGCTTCCGGCCAACATGGCGGCCACACTGCTGGTGCCCGTGGTCACCGTGGGCGGGCTCATCGCCGTCTGCGTCCTGGTCCTGCCCAGGGTGCTCACGCCCGCACTTCTCCTGATCCCCGCACTGGACGCCGAACCGGTCACCGGCGCGTGGGAACGCGCCGCCCAGCTGCCCCTCACGGTGGCCGCCGTGCCGGCGCGCGGTGTGGCCTGGATCGCCACCTCCTTCGCGGGCCTGCCGGGCGCACTCACACCGTGGCCGCCGGGCGTCCGGGGCATTGTCCTGCTCGCGGCCATCAGTGTCACCGCCGGCGCAGGATTGCATTGGCTGGACGCCCGGTGTCAGCGACCCACCGATACGTACGGGTCCGTGCTCGTCACGCCCGCCCCGGTCCCCGTGCCCGACCCCGTGTGGCGACGGCGCGCAGCACAACGCCGCCGACGCCGCCGCGCGCTCGCGGTCCTCGCCTCCGTCACCACCCTGGTGCTGCTCGGCCAGGGGTTGATCTGGTGGCTGCGCCCGGCACCGGACTGGGACTCGGTGGTCTGCGACGTGGGCCAGGGAGACGCCGTTCTGCACCGGACCGGCGAGCACAGCGCCGTATTGGTGGATGCCGGGCCGGAGCCGCGAGCCCTCGGCGCGTGCCTGCGTCAGGCCGAGGTCGAGCACCTGGACGCCGTGATCCTCAGTCACGACCACGCGGACCACACGGCCGGTCTCGAAGCCCTGACCGGGGACATCCCCGTGGATCGCGTGTGGTACTCGTCGGCATCCGGTGATCTTCCGGAGTCGGCTCAGGACTTTGCCGACCGCGCCCACCGACCCCGACCCGGGGACACCCTGGAAGAGGGATCCACCACGGTGACGGTCCTGGGACCCGAACCACCATCCCCGGCACGTGCGCCACGGCGAACCGTCCCGAGCTCCGAGGACGAGAACAACGCATCTCTGGTACTGCGCATCACCGTGCGGGGAGAACACGGAACCACCACGTGGCTCTCGGCCGGTGACCTCGAGGAGGACGGCGCCAACCGGCTCATCCGCGGCCAACCGGACGCCAGCGCCCTCAAAACCGACATCCTCAAGGTCTCCCACCACGGCGCCCGCAACGGCGGAACCAGACTCATCGACGCGGTGGACCCCGCGCTCGCGGTCATCTCGGTGGGAGAGGACAACACGTACGGGCATCCGCACCCAGCCATCACGCAGGCGCTCCACGACGGTGGAGCCGCGGTGGCCCGAACCGATCAGCACGGTTCACTGTGGATCCGTAGGGACGGCTCGCGCATCTCCGTCTCCGCGCGGTGACGGAGCACTCTGAACGGGTGGCAGCCGTGGCGGCACCCCGACCAGCTCGCACTTCACGGTGCGCGTGCGCCTTCGAGGGCCAGCGTTGCCGATAAACTGTCGGTGTCGCACGGAGTGGCCGTTGCGGGGGCCGCGCGGTCGTCCGGCCGTGTCACCCTCGAGTGCATTCCCGAGAGGACAGCGTGGGTCAGACCGAAGAGTTCATTGCCGAGCGCTCACGTTTCGTCAACCTCGCGGCCAGGATGCTCGGGGACCCGAGCGAAGCCGAGGACATCGCCCAACGTGCGTGGTTGCGGCTGCACACGAACAGCGCTCAGATCGACAATCTTCCGGCCTGGTTGACCACCGTCACGGTGCGGCTCTGTCTGGATCGTTTGAAGGCCAGAACTCCCGTGCCCAGCGGGCAGTCCGAGGGCCCTGATACGTCGTCCGATCCCGCGGAACAAGCGGTGCTGGCGGACAGTGTGGCGAACGCTCTACACCACGTTATGGATCGACTCTCTCCGAAGGTGCGAATCGCGTTCGTCCTTCACGAGAGTTTCGGGTTCGAATTCCACCGTATTGCCCACATTCTGGAAACCACTCCCGCCGCGGCCCGCCAGCTGGCGTCAAGAGCGCGTTCGAAAGTGGGCCCGGCCGATGCGGAAGAACAACTCGCCGACTGGGAAATCGTGGACGCGTTCCTCTTGGCAGCGCGCACGGGTCTCCTCGATCGTCTCATCGAGCTGTTGGCGCCCGACGTTGTGGTCGTTGGGGACGCCGCCGCGGTCGAGATCGGAACGCCGTCCCGAATCGAGGGGCGCGCCTCGGTTGCGAACTTCTTCAACGGCGGGGCGGCTTTCGCGCTTCCGGTATTCGTGGCTGGGCGTCCGGGCGCCGCGTGGTTCGACAGGGGCGCAGCGCGTGTGGCCTTCGATTTCACGATCGATCATGGCCGTATCACTTGGATCGAGTTCCGGGCCGAGGCCCAGTTGCTGTCCGTGGAACTGCGGCGTCGTCGCAACAATGAGGTCCGCTGAAAAGAACCCGTCACACTTTAACGTTCTCGGTCGTCAAACGAGTGAGGGCAACACGGCCCGCGATCAAGAAGGAAACACCATGAAAACCATGACCTGCAGCCAGGTGGGCGGTCCGTGTACGCAGGAGTTCCACGGCGAGTCAGCGGATGACATCATTCATCAACAGGATCAACACTTGAAAGACGCTGTCGCCGCCGGTGACACCGCGCACGAACCTGCCCGCAAGGACATGAAGGGCCGGTGGCTTCACCCGAAGAAGTCCATGGACTGGTACAACAACACCAAGCAGGCCTTCGCAAACCTCCCGGTCGATTAGGGTCTTCCGTGTCCACATCCGGGCCGGCACCGCATGCGTGTCGGCCCGGAGCACTAGCATGGGTCACCGGAACCATTCACGACCATCACCATTGCCGTCGCACGCGTGATCGTGCACCGAGGAGGAGCCATGGCAGCCGCGCGCCGATCCGCGCCGTCGAACGCGGGCACCTCCTGGCGGGATGCCGCGCCCCAACCGCTCGTCCTGGCCACGGGCTCGGACGAATACCTGATTCAGCGGGTCCGAGAGTCACTACGCGACCAGATTCGTGAGACACGCGGTACGTGCGAGGTCACGCTCATGTCCGCGGCGGACTACGCCCCGGGACAGCTGGCCGTGGTCACCAGCCCGTCATTGTTCGACGAACCCAAGCTCGTGTGCGTCACCGACCTGGCGAGCATGAACGAAAACCTTCTGACGGACGCGCTCGCGTACGTGACGTCACCGGACCCGGAGGTCACGGTGCTGTGGGAACACGGCGGCGGCAACCGCGGCAAGAAACTGCTCGATGCCCTCAAGGAGACGGCGGTCGTGGTGGACTGTGCGCCCCTGAAGTCGGACCGGGACAAGTCCGCGTTCATCCTGGCCGAGTTCAAGCAGCACGGAAAACGCATCGAGCCGGACGCCGCCCGCGCGCTTGCCGCGGCGGTGGGCACCAGCACCGCGGAACTGGCCGCGGCATGCGCCCAGCTGATCTCCGACGGGCCCACCACCGTGGATCACGACCTGGTGGAGAAGTACTACGGCGGACGGGTTGAGGTCACGGCGTTCCGTGTGGCGGACGCCGCCGTGGCCGGTAACGCGGATCAGGCCCTCAAACTCTGGCGCCAGGCCGTGGACGTGGGTGTGGACCCGGTTCCCATGGTGGCGGCGCTGGGTGCCAAGCTGCGGCTGATCGCGCTCGTAGCCGGGTCCCGGGGGAGCACGGGAAGTGTGGCGAGAGATGTTGGCGCCGCGCCGTGGCAGGTGGAGCGAGCCCAGAACGAGGCTCGCCGATTCACGCCGGGGCACGTGAGCGAGGCGCTCAAGGCCATTGCCCACGCCGATGCTCAGGTCAAGGGGGAGTCCCGCACCCCGTACTACGCGGTGGAGCGCGCCATTACCGTCATCGCGACGCACGGCAGGCACTGAGCCCGGGGCGGCGCCCGGGCCGTTGTGCTCTTGTTCGGCGCGCGTGAACTCCGTCGACCTCTGGAGTCGTCACCGGCGGCGAATACAGCAAGAGCCCGGTACCTCGCGGTACCGGGCTCTCAAGCTATCAGCTGAGACCGATTCAGATCTTGGAGACCTTCTTGGCCAGGCCGGACTTCTTATTGGCCGCGGTGTTCTTGTGCAGAACACCCTTGGAGACGGCCTTGTCCAGCTTGCGGGACACGATGCGCAGGTTCGACTCGGCGGCGTCCTTGTCAGATGCGCCAATGGCGTCGGTGACCTTGCGGATCAGGGTCTTCAGCTCGGACTTGTAAGCGTTGTTGCGCAGGCGAGCCTTCTCATTGGTCAGGTTGCGCTTCTTCTGCGACTTGATGTTGGCCACGTATAACTCCTAAAACTGTTCATGGAATTTCGGTCAGTGAGGGCTCACGGATGATCATCGACTGAGTGTGAGAGTGGGGATGCTCGGTGGCAACCATCCGCTGTGCCCGACGACCAGCGCGGACACACAGCGATAAAGCTTATCAGATCAGCGTGGTCAGCGCCGGTTCCCGAGTTCTCGGGTCACGGCGTCGAAGTGGTGGCGGCCCAGGACGGCACCTTCGCGGCGGATATCGGCGGCCAGCACGGGGATCACGCGGTTGAGGCGTGCTTCCGAGGGTCGGCCCTGACGATCCCACGGTCCGGTTCCGACGTCCACGAAGTCCGGATCGTTGTAGGACGCGTGGTCGTGGTCCTTGGACGTGAGCATGAGGCACAGCAGGTAGTCACCGGCGCGGTCCACGATCAACACCGGCCGGTCCTTGCCCTGGGTGTGATCCTCCTGGAACGGCACCCAGGTCCAGACCACCTCACCGGGATCCGGGCGACCGTCCGGACGGGGGTTGTACTGCGGATTCACGGGGCCGGTCCAGTCACCGAGGTAGGGCTTGGACAGCCTGCCGCCCGCCGGGGGTTGCGAGGTGGACACCGGGTACTGGCCCTGCTGCGGCGTCGGCCGCTGGTCCATGTCCGGGCGCGAGCCCTGGCCGCGGTTGCCCTGCATGGAACCGGACACTCGTTTGTACATGCGGTAGGCGCGAAGGCCCTGGCGCGCGAGGCGCATGAAATCTGCCATGCCCCCGAGTCTACTGGCGGCCCGCGGCCCACCCCGTGTGAGTTGCGAAGCCCCGGTTCGCCCATCCGCACGGAACGTGGGAAACTGGGGAGTCATCCTGAGAACGAAAGGACCGCCTGTGTCACCGTTGGCCGTCAACCCACCGGCACCCGCCTCGACCGACCCCTCGGTGCTCAGAAATTTCTGCATCATCGCCCACATCGACCACGGCAAGTCCACGCTGGCCGACCGCATGTTGCAGGCCACCGGGGTGGTGACCCCGCGGCAAATGAAGGCCCAGTACTTGGACCGCATGGACATCGAGCGCGAACGCGGCATCACCATCAAGTCTCAGGCCGTGCGTATGCCGTGGAACGTGGACGGCACCGATTACGCCTTGAACATGATCGACACTCCGGGACACGTGGACTTCACGTACGAGGTCTCCCGTTCGTTGGCCGCGTGCGAAGCCACCCTCTTGCTGGTGGACGCCGCTCAGGGCATTGAAGCCCAGACGCTGGCCAACCTCTATCTGGCGCTCGAGAACGACCTCACCATCATTCCCGTGCTCAACAAGATCGACCTGCCCGCGGCCCAGCCGGACAAGTACGCGGACGAACTGGCGAACCTGATCGGCGTGGAACCGGATGAGGTGCTGCGTGTCTCCGGCAAGACCGGCGTGGGTGTGGAGGCACTCCTGGACAAAATCGTCCGGGACGTCCCCTCGCCCCAGGGCGTCAAGGACGCCCCCTCACGCGCCATGATTTTCGACTCCGTGTACGACACCTACCGCGGGGTGGTCACGTACGTGCGCGTGGTGGACGGGACCCTCAAACCGCGCGAACGCATTCGCATGATGTCCACGGGCGCGGCCCACGAAATGCTGGAGATCGGCGTGATTTCCCCCGAACCCATCCCCTCCGAGGGGCTGAGCGTGGGCGAGGTCGGTTACCTGATCACCGGTGTGAAGGACGTCCGCCAATCCCGCGTGGGCGATACGGTCACCTCGCACACCAAGCCGGCCGAGGAATCGCTGGGTGGTTACGAGGACCCCAAGCCCATGGTTTTCTCCGGCCTGTTCCCGGTCGAGGGTTCGGATTACCCCGTGCTGCGCGACGCGCTCGAAAAGCTCCAGCTCAACGACGCCGCTCTGGTCTACGAACCCGAAACCTCCACCGCGCTGGGCTTCGGTTTCCGCTGCGGTTTCCTGGGTCTGTTGCACTTGGAAATCACCCGCGACAGGTTGGAACGGGAGTTCAACCTGGACCTGATCTCCACCGCACCCTCGGTGTCCTACAACGTGACGCTCGAGGACAACTCGGAGACCGAGGTGACCAACCCGTCCGAGTTCCCCGAGGGTCGCATCAATGAGATCCGTGAGCCCATGGTCTCGGCCACCGTGCTCGTGCCCTCGGAGTTCATCGGCGCAGTCATGGAGCTGTGCCAGTCCAAGCGCGGTGAAATGAAGGGCATGGATTACCTCTCGGAGGACCGGGTGGAGCTGCGCTACCGCCTGCCGCTGGCGGAAATCGTGTTCGACTTCTTCGATCTGCTCAAGTCCAAGACCCGCGGTTACGCGTCCCTGGACTGGAAGGCGGACGGCGAACAGGCCGCGGACCTGGTCAAGGTGGACATCCTGCTGCAGGGCGAACAGGTGGACGCATTCAGCGCCATCACCCACAAGGACAAGGCCTACTCGTACGGCGTGGTGATGACCGGCAAGCTCAAGAACTTGATCCCTCGTCAGCAGTACGAGGTGCCCATCCAGGCGGCCATCGGCTCGCGCATCATTGCCCGCGAGAACATTCGCGCGATCCGCAAGGACGTGCTGTCCAAGTGCTACGGCGGTGACATCTCCCGCAAGCGCAAGCTGCTCGAGAAGCAGAAGGAGGGTAAGAAGCGCATGAAGATGGTGGGCCGCGTGGAAGTCCCCCAGGAGGCCTTTGTGGCCGCGCTGTCCTCCGACGAAGAATCGGGCAAGGACAAGAAGAAGTAATGCCCGCTCAGCCCGAAGGGGACCCGGCTCCCGCTGACGGGTCCCTCCCCTCGAGTGCGGTGGCCCGGGCTAATCAGCGCACGCTGAGCCTGTACGTGCACGTCCCGTTCTGCGCCGTGCGCTGCGGCTACTGCGACTTCAACACGTACACGATGTCCCAGCTGGGCCCGGACGTGTCCCGTGACGATTACCATCACGACGCCGCCGCGGAGGTCCGCTTCGGCCGTTCCGTTCTCGACGCCGCCGGAGCGTCACCGCGCCCGCTGCACAGCGTGTTCTTCGGCGGCGGCACACCCACGCTGCTCCCGGCCGAGAACCTCGCGGCTGTCTTGCAGCAAGCACGGGAGAGTTTCGGACTGGCTCCGGACGCGGAGATCACGGTGGAGGCCAACCCGGATTCAGTGACGGACCGCACGTTCGAGATTCTGGCGCAGGCGGGTGTGAACCGTGTGTCCTTCGGCATGCAATCCGCCGTACCCCACGTGCTCAAGGTGCTGGAGCGCACCCACACCCCCGCCAATGTGCCGCTCGCGGTGGCCGGTGCCCGGAAAGCGGGACTGTCGGTCAGCGTGGACCTGATTTACGGCACACCGGGGGAGTCCGTGCGCGATTGGAGGCGTTCCGTGGAAACCGCCCTGGACTTGGAGTCCGATCACATCTCCGCGTATTCGCTGATCATTGAGGACGGCACCAAACTCGCCGCCCAGATCAGACGCGGCGAGGTCCCCGAGGTGGATCCTGATGATCAGGCGGAGAAGTACATCCTGGCCGACGCTCTGCTGCGCGAGGCCGGGTTCGACTGGTACGAGGTCTCCAACTGGTCCCGCGCGGCCCAGGGCCGCAGTGCCGCACAGAATCGCAGCGCCCACAACATTGCCTATTGGCGCAATCAGGATTGGTGGGGGATCGGCCCGGGCGCCCACTCCCACATGGACGGTGTTCGCTGGTGGAACATCAAGCACCCGTTGCCCTACACGAACAAAATCCGTGAGGGTCTTTCACCGGCCGTGGGGCGGGAGAGCCTGAACCAGGACACGCAGTATCTCGAGCACGTGATGCTGGGCATCCGCATCCGGGAAGGACTCGAAACACGCAGCCTGCGCCCCGAGGGACGCACCGCCGTGGCCGGGCTCATTCTCGACGGCTGGGTGGACGGCCCCGCCGCTGTCGGCGGGCACGTGATCCTCACAGATCAGGGTCGTCTCATGGCCGACGCCGTGACACGTCGCCTTCTCGACTGGTGATCGTTGCCGCCTAGAACGGAAGACAGACGAAAGCCGCCGCGCCAGGATCCCCCCGGACGCGGCGGCGTCGTCGTAGCTGAGGAGCCGTTCAGGCCCTGGCCGCGCGATTGGCCTGCAGTTTGTCGAACAAGTGCGTGTTGCCGCGGTACTGGTAGGGCTCGCCCTGATTGACCTTGATGCCCGCGACCACTGATTGCGCGGCCAGCACCACCCAGGTGAGGGAGGCGATCAGTGCGAAGACCCAACCGATCACGGGAATCACGGACAGGCCGATGCCCACCAGGATGACCACGGTGGGCAACAAGGAGAAGTTGAGGGCCTCTCGGGACTCCTGGCGGGTGAACGGACCGCGATCGCCCAGAGCGCGGTTAATCAGATAACTGGGCAGTGCCCCGGCCACACCGCCCAGGTGCGCGAGGGTGGCGAACTGCTTGTCCTGGGAGATGTCCAAGGGCTCCGCCCGCGCGGAAATACGCTCGAACGGGGGAGTGTTTGCGGAGACCGGTCGCGAACCGGTTCGTGTGGGGGGGTGATCAACCACTACATATTCCTTTTCGGGGCCACGAGCCCGTGGTGCCAAGTTTCACTGCGCTGGAACTCTTCACGCCATTCTAGGGTCTCGATGCTGGCCCGGAGCTGAGACGCCGGTGTTAGTCGCGCCACTATGAGCGACGGACCGGTCGGCCCCGCAATTGCGGGGTGGTGCGGACGTTACTGGGGGGCCGTCAGGAAGTCGATGAGTTCTTCGACCCGCCCCAGCAGCGACGGTTCCAAATCCGCATAGGAATCCACCCGGGCCAGGATCGACTGCCAGGCCTGACCGATGTCCGCGGGTGTCTTGTGGGGCAGCCCGAGTGCCTTGGCCATGCCAGTTTTCCAGTCGATACCGCGTGGGATCACCGGCCACTCGTCCACACCCAGGACCGACGGCTTCACGGCCTGCCAGATATCCACGTACGGATGGCCCAGCACCAGGACATTGTCCCGCGCACCGGGTACGCGCAGCGCGTCCGCGGCGATCTTGGATTCCTTGGAGCCGGTGACCAGATGATCCACGAGAATGCCCAGCCGCCGTTGGGGACCGGGGTTGAACTCGCGGACCGCGGTCGGCAGGTCATCGATGCCGTGGAGCGGTTCCACCACGATGCCCTCCACCGCCAGGTCATGTCCCCAGACCTTGGCGACCAGTTCGGCGTCGTGATAGCCCTCCACCCAGACGCGGGACTCCTTGGCCACACTGGCGCGCAGGCCCTCCACAGCCACCGAGCCCGATCGGGTGCGGGCGGGCTTCCGGGGGCCGGTCTTCCGAGCGGGCGGGCCCAGTGTGATCGGTTCACCGTCCAGGAGAAAACCCGGGCCCAGCGGGAACGTCTTGATCCTGCCACGCCGATCCTCCAAACCCACCACGCGCATACCACCAATGGTTTCCAGGCTGACTGCGGCACCCACCCAACCGGTCTGCGCATCCTCCAGGACCATGCCCGGTTCCAGCGCGGTGTTTCGTGCCACGGGGCCGGTGCGGGCAACGGAGGCGCTACTGAGATCCTGCGGGCCCCAGTTCCAACCGGATGCTGTCACGATGCGCTGTCCTCACGTGTGGGATGGATGATCAGCCGCGAGCGTACCAAATGGCGCGGGAGCTGCTCGGAGGTACACTGGGAGGAATTAGCACTGTCTACCATTGAGTGCCAGGAACAGTCACTGTTCCGATTCATGTCTGAAGCCAGTCCATGCCGGGGAGGTGAAGCGAGTGAGCCAACCGCGCAGAGCCGAAATTCTGCGGGCAATCGTTGAGGACTACGTCCATTCGCGGGAGCCCGTGGGATCCAAAGCGCTCGTGGAACGGCATCGGTTGAGCGTTTCCTCCGCCACGGTCCGCAATGACATGGCCGCGTTGGAGGAAGAGGGGCTGATCGTGGCCCCGCACACCAGCTCGGGCCGCATCCCCACGGACAAGGGGTACCGCGCTTTCGTGGACCAGATTGCCTCCCTCCGGCCGTTGACATCGCCCCAACTACGAGCGATTCGATCCTTCTTGGACGGTGCGAACGATCTTGACGACGCCATGGAACGGACCGCGCGCATTCTTACGCAACTGACCCATCAGGTGGCGCTCATCCAGTACCCCGCGGCATCCGGTACCACCGTGCGCCACGTGGAACTCGTGGACGTGGGCGGCACCTCGTTGCTCGTGGTGTTCATCCCCACCTCCGGCAGGGTGCTGCAGCGGATCGTGGACTTGCATCGCCCGCTCCCCGAGCACGAGCTCATGGAGCTGCGGGCGCGGGTTCTTGCGGGCGTGGTCGGACGGCCACTGCGGGATGTCCCGACCGCGGCCTCCGGGACGGCCCAACGCCTGCCCGCGGAACTGCTCGAGGCGGGCACCGCGGTGGCGGAGGCACTCGGGGCCCTGGCGGCGACGTCGGAGGACCACAGACTGGTCATGGCCGGAACGGCCAACCTGGCCCGCTTCAGCGGTGACTTTGCTCTCAGTATCGGCCCAGTCCTTGAAGCACTTGAGGAACAAGTGGTCATGCTGCGATTGTTGTCAGAGATGCAACAGGACGCCCGCGGTGTGGCCGTGCGGATCGGCTCGGACAGCACGGATGACCCGCTGGCGGAAACGTCCGTGGTGGCTACCGGCTACGGCCCGCAGTCCGTGTCCAAACTGGGAGTGGTCGGCCCCACCCGCATGGACTACCCCTCCACCATGGCCGCGGTGCGAGCCGTGGCCCGCTATTTGTCCCACACGCTGGGGGAGTAGCCGCGTCCGCCGTGGCAGCGGTCCCCATCCGCGTTGAGTACTACACACTGACGAAAGAAGAATCGATTCCATCGTGAGCGATCACTACGAAACCCTGGGCGTGACCCGGGATGCCAGCCCGGAAGAGATCAAGCGCGCCTACCGCAAGAAGGCACGCAAACTGCACCCGGACGTGAATCCCTCCCCGGAGGCCGCCGAAGAGTTCAAGCGCGTCTCCCACGCGAACGACGTCCTGGCGGACCCCGAGAAACGACGAGTGTACGACGCCACCGGGAACGAGAACGGAACCGACACCGGCTTCGGCGGGGGCTTCCCCGGCTCCGGCTTCGGGTTCGCGGACATCTTCGAGACGTTCTTCCAGGGCGCGGGCGCCGCGGGCCAGCGCGGCCCCCAATCCCGCACCCGGCAGGGACAGGACGCGCTCATCAATGTGCGCGTGTCCCTCAAGGACGCCGTGTTCGGTGTCGAAAAAGACATCACCGTGGACACCGCGGTCGTCTGCCCCACCTGTCAGGGCTCGTGCTGCCAACCCGGCACCAGCCCCACCACCTGCTCCATGTGCCGCGGGTCCGGGCACATGCAATACCAGAAGCAGTCCATCCTGGGCGTGGTCACCACCCAGGCACCGTGTGCCACGTGTAATGGATTCGGCACCGTGATCGAGAACCCCTGCCACGAGTGTTACGGCGAGGGGCGCGTGCGCGACCGCCGCCCGCTCACCATCAAGATTCCCGCCGGAGTCCAGTCCGGCAACCGGATCCGACTGTCGGGTCAGGGCGAGGCCGGCACCGCCGGCGGACCCAACGGCGACCTCTACGTGGAACTCAAGGTCGATCCGGACCCCACCTTCCACCGCGAAGGTGACGACCTGCACGCGCGGATGCGCATTCCCATGACCTCGGCCGCGTTGGGCACCACGGTCCAGTTGGACACGTTCGACGGCGAGCGCGACGTCGACGTCGCCGCAGGCACCCAATCCGGTGCCACCGTGACCATTGAGAATCTGGGCGTCACCCACTTGCGCGGTAAGGGCCGCGGCGATCTGCAGGTGCATATCGAGGTGGAAACCCCTCAGGACCTCACTTCCGAACAGCGTGAGCTGCTCGAACAGCTGGCGCAATTGCGCAGCGAACGCCGTTCGGACGCCACCACCGTGAACGCGCCCTCCTCCGGCGGTTTCTTCTCCCGGCTCAAGGACCGGTTCAACGATCTGTGACGGACCCGGTCTTTTATGCCGATCGCGATGAACTGAGCGCGGCAACCGCCGGTGAGCAATTCCACCTCACCGGCCCGGAGGCCCGCCACGCCGTGACCGTGCGCAGGTTGCGAGCCGGGGAGTCCCTCGAGCTGGTGGACGGTGTCGGCACCCGTGTGGCCTGCGAATTCCTGCGCGGTGAGAAGGACGCGATGACGGTGCGGGTGGCCGCCGTGGCCCACGAACCCGCCCCGGCCACCCAATTCATCCTGGTTCAGGCCCTGGCCAAGGGGGATCGGGATCTGCAAGCGGCCGAAAGCGCCACGGAGCTCGGCGTGGACAGGGTGATTCTGTGGCAGGCGGATCGCAGCATTGTGCGACTCAAGGCGGAGCGGGCCGCCAAAACGCTGGGTAAGTGGCAATCCACGCTGACCGCTGCGGCCAAGCAGTCCCGGCGTGCCCACTGGCCCGAGCTCGGAGACCACGTGAACTCCACCGGTCTCGCCACACTGATTCAAAGCACCCCCGAGACGCGCTGGTTCGTGTTGCACGAGACGGCGGAGGTCTCCTGGGGGGCCCTGCGGACCGAGGAACTCACCGCCGCGAGATCCATCGGGTTGATCGTGGGGCCCGAGGGCGGCATCAGCGACTCCGAGTGTGAACGATTCACCGAGGCGGGTGCGCACACGCTGAAGCTGGGCCGTGAGGTGGTGCGTGCGTCGACCGCCGGACCCGCGGCCCTTGCGGCGTTGTGCGCAGTGACCGGACGGTGGAGTTAATTGACGGCGGCTCAGTCGGCCACGACGGTGACCGTATGGTCATCGATGATCTGCTCGCCGTCCTCGTTGCTACCGGTCACGCGCACCGTGTAGTCACCGGCGGGAACCTCCACGGGGACCCGGAATTCCGTAGCCGCGGCGGAAGCGGGGGTTTCCTGCGGCCCCGCGATCTCACCGGACTTCACGGCCGTATCACCGTCAACGGGTATCACTTCCCATTGCGCGGACGTGAATTCCGGAAGCACCCGCCCGAACATGGTCAGTGGTGAGCCGGATTCGGTCCCCGTTTGCGGATCGATCAACCACACCGGGGCTGCCTTGGACGCATCCCGGGAGATGGGATCCTTCAAATCCACCGAGCCGAAGGCCTTGTAGTCGGACTGGCCATCCACTAGAACCCGGACCTCCTTGGCGGTGTCCGCATCGAGCAGCCCCGCGGTGACGGCGGCCGCGGACACGGTGTACACCAGTTGCTGAAGGGCCAGCTCGGCCTCGTCGGCGGAGAACTGACTGGCGAACGCGGTCGCGGGCAGATCAACGGTGATGGTGCCGTCCGGTGAGACGGAGGTGCCCACGGACTTCACGGCCGACCACAGGGACCGGTAATCCGGGTCCAGCGGTTCCTGACTGGTCATCATGATCACCGCCTCCGCGACGGGGTCCGCGGTGTCCGCCGTGGAAGCGGTGCGGAATTCACGGAAGAGGTAGCCCGACTGTTCATCGGATCCGGCCCAGTACACCGGCGTCTGTTCGGTTGCCACGCCCCCGTACACATCGTCCGTGCTCACGGGGGCGGAGGCGATTCTGGGGGCGGTGCTCGAGGCATTGGTGGCGCGGTCCGCAGCTGACCCGCACGCGGCGAGGCTCAGAACTACGGCAAGCCCCGCTGAGATGACGGGGACGGCCCTGCGGGCATGGTTATGCCGTGAGTCCATGTGTTCACCGTCCCGGTAGAGCTGTCGTGGATGTCTGCACGGACGGATTGTGGTCGGGGAGGAGCGTCCGTGATGAGTACCGGTGGCCAAAGATACCCACAGGTACAGGTCTCAATGAACCCGGAAGTGCGTCCTGGGCGAAACCGTTATCAACCTGCAACATAACGAGCGGTAGGCTGGACCCCAATGACTGATCACGTATTCGGGGACGAACTTGAACCCCAAGACCACGAAGGCCACACCCGTGTTGTGGTGCACCTGCCCGACCGGGACACCGCCCTGCGCGCCCTGGGTCAGGCGGACGCCTCCCTGCGCCTGCTGGAACAGAATTATCCGACGGTGCGTATCACCGTGCGTGACATGGACGTGGCCTTGGACGGGCCCGTGCAGGACACCCGTTCGGCCGCGGCCCTGCTCGAAGAGCTCGTGGTGCTTGCCCAGCGCGGTACCGACATCACAGAACGGACCGTGATGCGCGTGACCCGTATGCTCCGTGAAGCCGAGGGCATGCGCCCCGCCAGCGCGTTGGCCACGAGTATCCTGTCCACCCGCGGTAAGACCATCCGACCCAAGACCGTCAACCAGAAGCACTACGTGGACGCCATTGACGAGCACACCGTGGTCTTCGGTGTGGGTCCGGCCGGCACCGGTAAAACCTACCTGGCCATGGCCAAGGCCGTCCGAGCCCTGCAGGCGAAAGAGGTCAATCGCATCATCCTCACCCGGCCCGCGGTGGAGGCCGGAGAGCGATTGGGTTTCTTGCCGGGATCGCTCAACGACAAGATCGACCCCTACCTGCGCCCGCTCTACGATGCGCTGCACGACATGATGGACCCCGAGTCCATCCCCCGTCTCATGGAGGCGGGCACCATTGAAGTGGCCCCGCTGGCCTACATGCGCGGGCGCACTCTCAATGACGCGTTCGTGATCCTGGACGAAGCCCAGAACACCACGCCGGAGCAAATGAAGATGTTCCTCACGCGCCTGGGGTTCGGATCGCGCATTGTGGTCACCGGTGACGTCACCCAGGTAGACCTCCCCGGCAGCACGTCATCGGGCCTGCGCCAGGTTCAGCACGTGCTCCAGAACATCGACGACATCGCGTTCTGTGAGCTCACCGCCCAAGATGTGGTTCGACATGAGCTGGTGGGCGAGATCGTCTCCGCCTACGAGCAGTTCGACACCACTAATCGGCACCGCAACGAAAGGCGCCGCCGCAAGGACGAGCGCCGTGCGGCCGCCTCGACCACGGCCGAACCCGGTCAAGAGCCCTCATGAGCGTCTCGATCGACACACCGTGGGAAACCCCGGAAGAACAAGCAACCTTCCCCGAGTCCTACCGCGCGGTGGATCCCGACCAACTAACGGCGTTGGCAGACCTCGCCTTCGCGCGCTGGCACATCCACCCGGACACCGAACTGTCCATCTCGGTGGTCGATGAGGATCATATGGCCGAGTTGCACATGCAGTGGCTGGATCTGCCCGGGCCCACCGACGTGATGTCCTTCCCCATGGACGAACTGCGCGCCGGCACGGTGACCGAACCGAGCCTGGGGGTGCTGGGCGACATCGTGCTGTGCCCGCCCGTGGCTCAGCGCCAGGCGGAGGCGGCCGGCCACAGCACGCAGGACGAGCTATGCCTGCTCACCGTTCACGGCATGCTGCACCTGCTCGGACACGACCACGTGAAAGACACCGAGCGAGAAGCCATGTTCACCCTGCAGCGGGGATTGCTGGAGGAGTTCCTGGGGCGCGACGCACCCGTCGAAACCATGAAGTAGCCCCCGCCCAACGCTTTGCGAAAGGACATGGAGATGTCTGAGGATCATCACATCACCCCCGAACAGCAATTCCGCGCGGGATTCGCAGTGTTCGTGGGCCGCCCCAACGTGGGAAAGTCCACGTTGACCAACGCGCTGGTGGGGCGCAAGGTTGCCATTACCTCCAACCGCCCCCAAACCACGCGTCACACAATTCGTGGCATCGTCCACCGCGCTGACGGCCAGCTCATCCTGGTGGACACTCCCGGGCTCCACCGTCCCCGCACCCTGCTGGGACAGCGCCTCAACGACGTGGTGGCCGAGACCCTGGGCGAGGTGGACGGGATCGGGCTGTGTATCCCGGCGGACCAGAAGGTCGGCCCGGGTGACCGGTACATCGCCCAGCAGGTCGCCGCCGCAGCCGGACGCAACCCCGTGGTTGCCATTGTCACCAAGGCGGATTCCGTGCCCCGCGACCGGCTCGCCGAGCAGCTCGTGGCGGTCACCGAACTCGGCCGCGAGGTCATGGCCCAAGAACAGGCCCAGCGCGAGCAACGCCGACGCCGCCGCGCGGCGTCGTCGAACGCCGTCCCCGGCAACGAAAAACCGCGTGGGGACCAGTCCGACGCCGGGTGGAGCGACGTGATTCCCGTGAGTGCCAAGGACGGCTTTCAGGTCGAGGAACTCGCGGCGCTACTCGTGAGCCTCATGCCCGAGTCCCCGGCGTTGTACCCGGACGGCGAGCTCACGGACGAACCGGAAATCACCATGATGGCCGAACTCATCCGCGAGGCCGCCCTGGAAGGCGTCCGGGACGAACTGCCGCACTCGCTGGCCGTGGTCGTCGACGAAGCGACCGAACGCGAAGGCCGCCCCGCCAACAACCCCATGCTGGACGTGCACGCGAGCTTGTTCGTGGAACGGCCCTCGCAAAAGGCCATTGTGATCGGCAAGGGGGGATCACGGTTACGGGAGATCGGCACCAAGGCCCGCACCCAGATCGAAGCGCTCCTGGGGACCAAGGTGTACCTGGATCTGCATGTGAAGGTCGCCAAGGAATGGCAACGTGACCCCAAGCAGCTGTCCCGGCTGGGGTTCTGACGACCCGTCACGTTCTCAGGTGGGTTTAGGAAGAGGCCCATAGCATTTCCGGGGTCCAAACCCGCATCATCATGTAGCGACGCAGGAGAAACATTCGGTGGAATCAGGCAGCACACACGGTCGTGCACCCCACACGTCACGTGAACCTGCGCCCCGGCACAAGCTCACCCAGCAGCAGTCTCTGCATGAGGATCACGAGTTCGAACGCATCAACCTGAAGCAAACGGGCAGGCACCACCGTTCCCGCGATCACAGGCCCTCGGCACGCCGGATCGCCGCCATTCTGGCCGTCTTCGGGCTCATTGCGGTTCTCGGGATCGGGGGAGTGGCTGCCCTGCGGCTCAGTAGCAACTTGAACAGCAGCCCCCTCAACCTCTCGGACGGGTCCTCCACCGTGGGCGAGGGCCCCTTGGACATCCTGGTCATGGGCTCGGACACTCGTGAGGGCTCCGGCAACACCGAATACGGTGACGAGGACGACGCTGCCGGGCGCACCGACGTGATGATGCTCGTGCATGTCACCGAGAACCGTGACGCCGTGACCGTGGTGTCCTTCCCCCGTGACCTGCTGGTGGACATCCCCAAGTGCACCGATCCGGAATCGGGCGAGGTGTTCCCGGCCCACCGGGACATGATCAACTCCGCCGTTGAGAACGGCGGCCCCGGATGCACCGTGGCCACGGTCAACCAGGTGGCCGGTGTCGACATCGACCACTTCATGCTCGCTGACTTCAACGCGGTCAAGGAATTGTCCTCGACCGTGGGCGGCGTGCAGGTGTGCGTGAACGAGCCGGTGGATGATCCGAAATCCGGCCTGAAACTTCCGGCCGGCATCTCCTCGGTCGAGGGTGATCAGGCGCTGGCCTTCCTGCGCTCTCGTGCGGCCTTCGGCGATGGCGGCGACGAGTCCCGGATCCAGTCCCAGCAATCCTTCTTGGCCTCGCTAACCCGCAAGATCCAGGACGACGGCACGTTGACCAATCTGCCGCAGCTCTACAAGATCGCGGAAGTCATGACCCAGAACTTGCACGTGGACGAGGGTCTGACCTCCGTGCCCACGCTGGTGGGTATTGCCGGGACTTTTGCCGGCATCGATCTGGGGCGGATTGCGTTCGTGACCGTGCCCAGCGTGCCCAACCCCGAAGATCCCAACCGACTGATCCTGGACGAGGAGCCCGCCGAACGACTGTTCGACACGCTCCAGCAGGACCGTGCCGTGACCGACCCGACGCCGTCGGCAAGCGCCTCGGCGGCGGCCACCACAGAGGCCCCTTCGGCGGGTCCCACCACCGAACCCCTGCCGGCCGACACCCAGGAGGCCGTTGCGGAAGCGGTCCCGCAGATCCAGCCCTCACTGGTGCCGGTGGCCGTGGACAATCGGTCCGGTGACCCGGACCGAGGGGGAGACATCGTGGACCTGCTCCAGGACGCCGGATACACCGAGACGGAGAGCGGCCGGACCGGTACGGCCCTGGCCGGGACTCAAATCTTTTACAACCCCTCGTGGGCCGCGGCCGCCGATGATCTCGCGGCGCTGCTCGGAGTCCCCGACAGTCAGCTGGTGGTCGACAATGAGTTGTCCGGCCTGCGGGTGTCGATCGGTCAAGACTTCACGTCCGGTACGAAACTCGATCTCTCCGGTGCCCTGCCGGATGAGCTGAAGGGGCAGACGGCCGAGCAGTTCACGTGCCGGGAGTGAACCACCCGTCGGGTGACCGCCCTACACCGTCCTCGAGCGGGAGCCCTCGACATGAACGAGCGCACTTCCCGAACGGCACCCGCCCAAGTGGTACGTTGGATCACATGCGGCCAGGGAACGTGCGACTCCTGCTTATGTGCCGCAGCGGGGCCTCACCCATCTGACGGACGGCCGACCCACCCGCTGCGGAGTTTCGTGGTGCCGGCCCTATTTCTGTAGTTATTGAAAGGCCCGCTTTTCGTGAAAAATTTACAGCGTCCTTCGGCTATGCCCGTGCACAAATACACGCCGTACCAGCAGAATTTCCCGTTCGACATGTCGGACCGCACCTGGCCGGACAAGGTCATCACCAAGGCGCCCCGCTGGTGCGCGGTGGATTTGCGAGACGGCAATCAGGCTCTGATCGAGCCCATGGATCCCACCCGCAAGCTCAAGATGTTCGAACTGCTCGTGGGCATGGGATACAAGGAGATCGAGGTGGGTTTCCCCTCAGCCTCCCAGATCGATTTCGACTTCGTGCGCAAACTGGTGGACGAGGATCGCATTCCGCAGGACGTCTCCATCCAGGTGCTCACCCAGTCCCGTGAACACTTGATCGAGCGCACCTACCAGGCCATCGAGGGCGCACCCAACGCAATCGTGCACCTGTACAACTCCACGTCCCGGCTGCAGCGGCGCGTGGTGTTCCAGCAGGACATGGATGGCATCGTGGACATCGCCCTGACCGGTGCGCGCCTGTGCATGAAATACGAAGAGCAGCTCAAGGACACCAACGTGACCTACGAGTACTCACCGGAGTCCTACACCGGCACCGAGCTGGAGTTCGCGGCACGGATTTGCAATGAGGTGGCCGAGACCTTCGAGATCGGTGACGGGCGACAGATGATCGTGAACCTGCCCGCCACGGTGGAGGAAGCAACCCCCAACGTGTACGCGGATTCCATTGAGTGGATGAGCCGCCATCTCTACCAGCGTGACGACATCATCCTGTCGCTGCACCCCCACAACGACCGCGGCACCGGCGTGGCCGCGGCAGAGCTGGGCTACTTGGCCGGTGCGGACCGCATTGAGGGTTGCCTGTTCGGCAACGGTGAACGCACCGGCAATGTGGACCTGGTGACACTGGGCCTGAACATGCTGACCCAGGGTGTAGACCCGCAGATCGATTTCTCCGCCATCGACGAAATCCGCCGCACCGTGGAGTTCTGCAACCAGCTGCCCGTACCCGAGCGCAGCCCGTACGGCGGCGACCTGGTCTTCACCGCGTTCTCCGGTTCCCACCAGGACGCGATCAAGAAGGGGTTCGAGTTTATGGAGAAGGACGCCTCCGAGCAGGGCATCTCCGTGGACGAACTCGAATGGGCCGTTCCCTACCTGCCCATCGACCCCAAGGATGTGGGCCGCAGCTACGAGGCCGTGATCCGCGTGAATTCGCAGTCCGGTAAGGGCGGCGTGGCGTACCTGCTCAAGAGCGAGTACGGCGTGGACCTGCCCCGCCGCGCTCAGATCGAGTTCTCCGGCGTGGTGCAGAAATACACGGAGACCTCCGGTTCCGAAGTGACCGGCCAGCAGCTGTGGAACATCTTCACGGACGAGTACCTACCGGCCCGCGAGAGCGGCGAGCACCGCTGGGGTCGCTACCGGATCTCCAGCATGTCCACCCACTCCGAGGATGAGAGCAATACCGTCCTGGAGATCGGCCTGGACGTCGACGGTCAGCGTCATGACCGCACCTCCCAGGGCAATGGTCCGATCGACGCCCTGATTTCCCTGTTCAACGCCGAAGGCGTGGACGTGCGGCTGCTCGACTACTCCGAACACACGATGTCCGCCTCCGCCAACGCGCAGGCAGCGAGTTTCGTGGAATTGGCCGTGGGCGACCGTGTCCTGTGGGGCGTGGGCATGGACAGCAACACCACCAGATCCTCGCTCAAGGCCGTCATTTCGGCCATCAACCGCGCGGTCCGTGACGCGCAGTTGGCAGAACAGGCCTAGGTCTCGTTGTCTTCTTCGAGCCGCCGACGCCGCTCGGTGACCTTCCGCACGGTGGGCCGCCGGGCGGCGTCGGCGTTTTCACGCACCCACCCGGGTGCCCGGGAGAACGTGGGAGACTAGGGCGGTGGCCGGTTCAACTTTCGCTTCTCGCTCGTACCGCGATGAAGCCGTGGTGCTTCGCACCTACAAATTGGCCGAGGCGGACCGCATTGTCATCCTCCTGACCAGGGACCACGGCCAGGTTCGCGCGGTGGCCAAGGGCGTGCGTCGCACCACGTCGCGTTTCGGCGCGCGGCTGGAGCCTTTCAATGTGGCCACGCTGCAGTTGGTGCAGGGGCGGACCCTGGACATCGTGTCGCAGGCGTTGGGCAAACGTTCGTACGGCGAACAGATCGGTGCGGACTACGCCAAGTACACGGCCGCGGCCGCCATGGTCGAGACCGCGGAGAAGCTCACGGCGGACGACTACGACACCGCGCATCAGCATTATCAGCTGCTCATCGGTGCGCTCTCCGCCGTGGCCCGTGGATTGCATGATCCCGGCCGGACCCTGGATTCATACCTGCTGCGGGCGGTATCCATTGCGGGTTGGGCCCCCAGTTTCGTGGACTGCGCCCGCTGCGGTGCGCCCGGCCCGCATCGATCCTTTTCCGCCGCACTCGGTGGCGCGGTGTGTCCGCAATGTCGCCCGCCGGGGTCCGCGGCGCCGAGCGAGGCGACCTTCGTGCTGCTGCAGGGTTTATGGGCGGGTGACTGGCCAACGATCGACGCCGCGGACCCCAAGACGGCGCGGGCCGCGGCCGGACTGGTTGCCAGCTACATTCAATGGCACATGGAACGATCAGTGCGTTCCCTGAGCCTGGTCGAACGCACCGAATGATTCAGTAAAGGACTGTGAGCGTGAGCAGATTCACCCCGCCTCCGGCGCACCCCAGCGGCGCCAAACCCCCGGCCATTCCCGAGCAGTTCAGACCCGGCCACGTTGCCCTGGTCATGGACGGCAACGGCCGGTGGGCCAACGAGCGAGGGTTGCCGCGCAATGAGGGGCACCGCGCGGGGGAGTTGGCCCTGATCGACGTGGTGGCCGGCGCCATTGACATGGGCATCCGCCATGTCTCCGCGTACGCATTCTCCACCGAGAACTGGAAACGATCTCCGTCCGAAGTGGCGTTCCTCATGAACTTCACCGGGGACGTGATGAAGCGGCAGCTGCCCACGTTTCAGGAGTGGGGCATCCGTGTCCGCTGGGCCGGGCGTCGACCGAGACTGTGGAAGTCCGTGATCAACCGCCTCGAACACGCCGAGGAAGAGACCAAGGACAATGACGTGGTGACACTGACCATGTGCGTGAACTACGGGGGCCGAGCCGAAATTGCCGACGCCGCCGCCGCCATGGGACGGGACGTACAGTCGGGCCTCCTCGATCCAAGGGCCATCACCGAGTCCACCGTGCAGCGCTACCTGGACGAACCGGATCTACCGGACGTCGATTTGTTCCTGCGGTCCTCCGGCGAACAACGGATCTCCAACTTCATGCTGTGGCAATCGGCCTACGCGGAGCTCGTGTTCCTGGACGTCCTGTGGCCGGACGTGGACCGCCGGACACTGTGGCGCGCCGTGGAGGAGTACGCGAGCCGGGACCGACGCTACGGGGGCGCCGTGGATAAAGTGTCACGGGGCAGTTGAGACTTGTGCTGTAACTCGCAACTTAAACTTGAATGATTCGGGCGGGTGGGTTTGGACGATCGCGCGGTGATGTCGTGTGCAAAACTGGCGTCATGCGCTTGTATCCCACGTTCTTCAAAATCGCGTTCTCCTGGATGGACGCGGAACTCGCCCACACCCTCGGATTCGCCGGTATCAAGGCGCTGCACCGTAGCGGACTTGGATCCGTGCTGAGTAAGGTCACCCGCCCCGATCCCGGTAGTGCAGTGGAGGTCATGGGACTTCGTTTCCCCTCGGCCTTCGGACTTGCGGCGGGGTTCGACAAGGGCGCCACGGGAACCCACGCGCTCACGGATCTCGGATTCGGTCACGTGGAAATCGGGACCGTGACCGGTCAGCCGCAGCCCGGCAACCCCAAACCCCGCCTATTTCGGTTGATCAAGGACCGAGCGGTGATCAACCGGATGGGATTCAACAACGACGGCGCGGCGGCGGTGGCTCCGCGCGTGGCCGCGGCCCTGCAATCTCTGACGGAGCGGGCCCTCAAGACCGGACTCGAGCGACCCGTCGTGGGTGTGAACATCGGCAAGACCAAGGCGGTCGACCTCGATCGCGCGGTGGGGGATTACGTCACCAGCACCCGAGCCCTCGCCCCCTACGCGGACTACCTGGTGGTCAACGTGTCCTCACCCAACACCCCGGGGCTGCGGCAGCTGCAGGAGCTGGAGTCACTGCGACCCTTGCTCGGCGCTGTGCGACAAGAAGCCGATACCGTCACGGGGCGGCATGTCCCTCTACTGGTGAAAATTGCGCCGGACCTGGCCGATGATGACGTGCGGGCGGTCGCTCAGCTGGCCCTGGATCTGGGATTGGACGGCATTGTCGCCACCAACACGACCATTGCTCGTGAGGGCCTGGGCCTGCGCAGCACGGAGGACGAGGTCACCGCGTGTGGTGCGGGCGGGCTGTCCGGGCGCCCGGTGCGGCGTCGTTCGCTGGAAGTTCTGAAGCTGCTGCGCCAGCACGCGGGTGAACGTTTGACCCTGATTTCCGTGGGCGGGGTGACCACCCCCGAGGACGTGATCGAGCGCCTCGACGCCGGCGCGGATCTCGTGCAGGGGTACACCGCGTTCCTGTACGAAGGCCCGTTCTGGGCGGCGAGAATCAACCGAGGGCTCAAAAAAGCGGCTCGACGCGTTCGTAACTAACGAGCGCGCATTGACTCCCGGGCGCCGAGCACGTCGCCATGCACAGGGGACCCGCACCGACCGGTGCGGGTCCCCTGTGCTATCGCAGATGACAAGGTCGGAACCTACGCCGGGCGTTCCCCCCGGCGAACCTGCGGCTTGGGCAGGCGAAGTCGCCGAATGGTAAAGGTGCGCATCGCCGCGTACCAGCGGGTGCCACGTTGAATGTCCCCGAATTTGCGGCGCATCGCGGACGTCATGCGCGTGGTCGTGATGAACGCGTCAATCACGCACAGGGCAATGTAGCCGTACATGATCCAGATGAACGTCAGCCCGATCGCCTGGTTGGGCAGGAACAGGATGAACAGCATGAGGATCAGGAAGATCAGGACGAATTCGCCGATGTTGAATCGGGAGTCGATCCAGTCGCGGGCGAAACGGCGCTGAGGGCCGCGGTCGCGGGGGCCGAGGTAGCGCTCGTCACCGGCGGCCATACCTGCCTGGGCCACGGCGCGGCGTTCCCGCTCCACCTGCCGGGATTCCGCCTTGGCGATCTTGCGGTCCGCGGGGACCAGGGGACGCCTGCGGGCGGCCTCCTGTTCCTTACGGCTGGGGGTCGGGCGGCCCTTGCCACCAACGACCGGCGCGGTCTCTGCCGGCTCGCTCGAGGCGCCTACGGCCGTGGAGCCCGTTGATTCATCTGCTTTCTTGCGTCCAAACACCGATCCAGGATAGCGGAGTCCTCGCCAGAACCGGCATCGTGGCCTTTTCGGCGGGTAAGGGTGACGCGGCGATAGTGTGGGGCTCATGAGTACCGAGTTCACTCCACTGGAACAGGACACCATCGAAGCGTTGCGGGCGACCGTGACCGGATCGCGAGAACAAATTCTGGGGGAGCTCTGCGAGCTCGTGGCCATCCCCGGGGTGGCTTGGGAATCCTTTGATCCCCAAGAGCTGGAGCGCAGCGCCGAGGCCGTCAAGAACCTGCTCGCAGAGCTGCCTTTCGACAGCGTGGACATCTTGCGAGTCGAACAAGATGATCAGCCCGGCCATCCGGCGGTCGTTGCTCGGAAGGCTGCGGCCGAGGGTTTTCCCACCATCCTCCTGTACGCCCATCACGACGTTCAGCCCCCGGGCAAACGCGAGCTGTGGAACACGGAACCTTTCGAAGCGGTCGAAAAGGACGGACGGCTGTGGGGCCGTGGCGCCGCTGACGACAAGGCGGGTGTCATGGCGCACATTGGAGCGCTTCGCGCCTTTTTCGAACGCTGGGGTGCGGAACCATCCCTGGGTGTCACGGTGTTCATCGAGGGCGAGGAAGAGGCCGGCTCACCCGGTTTTGAAGCGTTTCTCGCCCAGTACCGTAAGCAGCTCGCCGCGGACGTGATCGTGATCGCCGACTCGGCCAACTGGGAAGTGGGAGTTCCCGCCCTCACCACGAGCCTGCGCGGTGTGGTTGGCGGCATTGTCGAGTTGTCCGTGTTGGACCACTCGGTGCACTCCGGAATGTACGGCGGCCCGGTACTGGATGCCCCCACGTTGCTGTCCCGCCTGATCGCCACGTTCCACGACGACCGCGGTGAGGTCGCGGTGGCGGGTCTGCTCTCCGAGGACGACGTGGATGTCGACTATCAGGAAGACCGGTTCCGCGCGGACGCCGGCGTGCTCGACGGCGTGCAGCTGGCGGGAACGGGTTCGATCGCCTCACGCCTGTGGACCAAGCCCGCGCTGTCCGTCACGGGTATCGACGTGACTGATGTGGATACGGCGTCGAACACGATCGCATCGACCGTTCGAGCCAAGCTGAGCCTGCGGATCGCACCGGGGCAGAACCCCAAGGACGCGGGGGAGGCCCTGCGCAAGCACATCGAAGAGAATGCACCCTTTGGCGCGCACGTCGAGTTCTCCATTGAGGAGGCCGGCCCCGCATTCCGTGCCGATACGCAGGCCCTCAGTTCCCAGATCGCCCTGTGGGCCTTCGAGCAGGCGTGGGGGCGCCCCGCCGTGAAATCCGGTATGGGCGGGTCGATCCCGTTTACGGCAACCCTCACGGAGGCGTACCCTGATGCCCAGATCCTGATCACTGGTATCGAGGATCCGGATACGCGGGCTCACAGCGCCAACGAGTCACTGCACATCGGGGATTTCCTCCACGCGGTGACGGCCGAAGCACTCGTCCTGGCGGCGCTGGCCGAACAAGGCCGCCGTAACGAGGAATGATTCCCGCTCCCGCAACGTTTGAAGGTTAATGAAAGGTTCGCTTCCGCGGACCGCTCCGGTTGGACAGAAAGCGAGCACCATGAGCGTCACCACCGACAACGAGACCACCCAGGACCTTCCGACCCACGAGGTCTTGCTGACCGACGTCGCCGCCCAGAAAGTCCGCGATCTCCTGAACCAGGAGGGCCGCACCGATCTGCGCCTGCGCGTGGCAGTTCAGCCCGGAGGCTGCTCCGGATTGATCTACCAGCTCTACTTCGACGAGCGCGTCCTTGACGGTGATCACACCCGAGACTTCGACGGCGTCGAGGTCATCGTGGACAAGATGAGCGTTCCCTATCTCAGCGGCTCCACCGTTGATTTCGAGGACAGCATTTCCAAGCAGGGTTTCTCCATTGACAACCCCAATGCGCAGGGCTCTTGCGCATGCGGAGATTCCTTCCACTAAGGGCTCATATACCCGGCGGGACGGGGTGAATCCAGCGCATCACGGCGCAGGGTTCACCCCGTTTTTCGTGAGATCGGCGGCATGGCCCACACGGTGTCTCGGTCCGCCCATTATGGCGACACGGCACGGTGACACAGTGTCAGCAGAAGCGCCAGCCGGGAGGTAAGCTCTCTAGGGAGATCAATTAACGGGCAACGTATGCCCTGTGCCTTGCACAGGCGGATACGGAGCTGACACAAAGAAGAGGAAGGGCCGTCTGTGAGTTCGCAAACTCGATCCGGCAGCCGTCGAAGCCGGATGCTCAAGGCCTCGGCAGTGGCAGTCCTGGCTGCGACCACGCTCACTGCTTGCTCAGAACAAGCCAAGGTGGGCTTCTTGCCCACCCAGCGTGGCACCACCGACAACGCGGACCACATCATGGATCTGTGGATCGGTTCGTGGGTAGCGGCGCTGTCCGTAGGCCTGGTGACCTGGGGTCTCATGCTGTGGTGCATGATCGCTTACCGCCGTCGTAAGAACGAGACCGGCTACCCCCGTCAATTGGCCTACCACGCACCGCTTGAGGTCTTTTACACGATTGTGCCGATCGCCATGATCGTGTCCCTGTTCTTCTTCTCGGAGCGGGCACAGACGGCCATCACGGCACGGCACGACAACCCGGACGTCACCGTCCAGGTGTACGGCAAGCAGTGGGCCTGGGACTTCAACTACCTTGACGACGATGTCTACTACCAGGGCGTTCAGGCACACCTGACCGGTGAGGAGGGTGTGGAGGAAACTCTGCCCACCCTGTACCTCCCGGTGGACAGCCAGGTCGAACTCGAAATCAAGTCCCGTGACGTCATCCACTCGTTCTGGGTTCCGGCCTTCCTCGAGAAGATCGACATGTTCCCGGAGCGCACCAACTACATGAGCTTCACCACTGGCCGCGAGGGCGTCTTCGCCGGCAAGTGCGCCGAGCTGTGCGGTGAGTTCCATTCCGAGATGCTCTTCAACGTTGCCGTTGTGAGCCAGGAAGAGTACGACGCCCAAATGCAGCAGCTGCGCAACGAGGGCAACGTTGGCTCCGTCGGCGAGGAGTACAACCGCAACCCGAACCTGAACCAAACGTCCAACAACTAGGGGATAGGCAATGTCTACGCTCGAATACTCGCGGGACGAAGCGACCACGGTCGCTCCCCGTGTTGTGCCTCGGTCCAAGGGCAAGGTGATTGTCAATTGGCTCACCTCCACGGACCACAAGACCATCGGGTACATGTACCTGATCGCGTCGTTCGTCTTCTTCTGTGCCGGTGGCGTCATGGCGCTGCTGATCCGCGCGGAGCTCTTTGATCCGGGCATGCAGATCCTGGAGACCAAGGAACAGTACAACCAGCTGTTCACCATGCACGGCACCATCATGTTGCTGATGTTCGGTACTCCGCTATTCATTGGTTTCGCCAACGTCATCGTCCCGCTTCAGCTGGGCGCCCCCGACGTAGCGTTTCCGCGTCTGAACGCCCTGGCGTTCTGGTTCTTCCTCTTCGGCTCCTTGATTGCCGTGGCCGGCTTCGTCACCCCGCAGGGCGCGGCGTCCTTCGGTTGGTTTGCTTACGCGCCACTGAACAGCACAACGTTCAGTCCGGGAGTTGGCGGAGACCTTTGGGTGTTCGGTCTGGGCCTCCAGGGCTTCGGCACCATCATGGGTGGCGTCAATTTCATCACCACCATCCTGTGCATGCGTGCCCCGGGTATGACCATGTGGCGCATGCCCATCTTCACGTGGACCACGCTGATCACTGCTTTGCTGATCATCATGATCTTCCCGCCGCTGGCATCCGCGTTGTTCGCCCTGGGTATGGACCGCCGACTCGGCGGGCACGTGTTCGACCCGGAGAACGGTGGCGCCATCTTGTGGCAGCACCTGTTCTGGTTCTTCGGACACCCCGAGGTGTACGTGCTTGCGCTGCCGTTCTTCGGCATTGTGTCCGAGATCATCCCGGTGTTCTCCCGCAAGCCGATCTTCGGGTACAAGGGCCTGGTCTTCGCGACCATCGCCATTGCTGCCCTGTCCGTCACCGTGTGGGCACACCACATGTACGTGACCGGCTTCGTGGCTCTCGGGTTCTTCTCGTTCATGACCATGATGATCGCGGTGCCCACCGGCGTGAAGTTCTTCAACTGGATCGGCACCATGTGGCAAGGGTCGCTCACGTTCGAGACACCCATCCTGTGGGTCCTGGGCTTCCTCTTCACCTTCCTGTTCGGCGGACTGACCGGCATCATCCTGGCCACCCCGCCGCTGGACTTCCACGTTTCCGATACGTACTTCGTGGTGGCCCACTTCCACTACGTGATCTTCGGAACCATCGTGTTCGGTATGTTCGCGGGCTTCTACTTCTGGTGGCCCAAGTTCACCGGCAAGATGCTCAACGAGCGCATCGGCAAGATCCACTTCTGGTTGCTGTTCGTCGGTTTCCACATGACCTTCCTCATCCAGCACTGGCTGGGCGTGGACGGTATGCCCCGCCGCTACGCGGACTACATGCCGGAAGACGGCTTCACCTGGATGAACCAGTTCTCCACCTGGGGTGCGGTCCTACTCGGTATCTCGATGATCCCGTTCTTCTGGAATGTGTACACCACCGCCCGTAACGCCAAGAAGGTAGAAGTGGACGACCCGTGGGGCTTCGGCGGCTCCTTGGAGTGGGCCACCTCGTGCCCGCCCCCGCGTCACAACTTCACCTCCCTGCCCCGCATCCGCTCCGAGCGTCCCGCCCTGGACCTGCACCACCCGGAGTTGGCGGCATTCTCCAGCCAGCAATTCGATGCAGACCAGCCGATCGTGGGCGGATCTGGAAGGACCGGTCGATGAAAACTACTGTCAAAACCTTCATCCTCTTGGCCGTCTTCTGCCTGATCGTGGGAATGGTGTACGGGTACCTCACCGGGTTCCAAGAGTTGGCCGGTTTCCCCGCGCTGTTGGCCGTGGCTGCCATGAGCCTCATGCTCGCGGTCTACCTGTGGCTCGTGGATCGTTCCACCGGTGCCATGCTGCCGGAGGACCGTGAAGACGGCGAGATCGTGGAGATGTCCGGTGACTACGGAGCCTTCTCCCCGTGGAGCTGGTGGCCGTTGCTGCTGGGTATCGGATGCGCTATCTTCGTGACCGCTCTGGCGGTTGGTTGGTGGATTATCGGCCTGGCAGTGCCGGTCATCATCCTGGGTCTGGTCGGGCTCATCTTCGAGCACTCCCGCGGGGAACACGCACACTGATGTAGACGTTCTGTTCTCTGACGAAGCCCTCCTCGTGTCACCCGACACGAGGAGGGCTTCTTCGTGCTCAAGACGTGGAACTCTTGTTGTCCCACCGTGGCGAACTCGACTTGGCCTCGACATCCACGCGCCAATCGCGACGGACAGGCCACCCGGGGTGCCCCCATATGTCGCGTATGAGGGCTTAGACGGTCTCATGAGCGGGATTAGTCCACGATGTGCTCCTTACGGCCTCAGAGGGCCCGGTGTGGCGTGATCAGCGCATGCTGATCCACAATCCGCGGGTAAGCCACACCCACCCGTTGATGTTCCGGTGAGGTCGCCAGGTAGCCGCCGAATTTGAGGGCGGTGCGGTTACGCCGAATTGGCGCCCTGCACTGCCGGGCGGCTGCGCCGCCGTGGACTTCTTAGCCGTCATGTGGCGGCCCCGGAGGGGACCGTTTTTCCTCGAGGCACGGAGGGGTTTTGGTGGCGTGAAAGGTGCCGACGAGGAACATGCTTTAAATGACATCGCGTTGGCACCGACCCAGGGCGATCAGGGCTAGGCGCTGGGCCTTTTACCGTGGGCTCGCATGCGTTCATAGTGCGCCCCCGAGAGTGCTCCTGCATGGCTGCTTCGGCTTCTCCGTGGGCGCAGGTGCGAATCCACAGGGTAGGGGCGGGCGTAGAGCACGTCATGGACTAACAAATGACTGCACCGCTCGACCTTCTCATTGCGCCGGGGCGTGTAGGGGTGAAGGCGCTGATGCCGACCGGCGACGGTTTCCACATTGTCAAGGGCTTCGGTGTAGGCCATTCGGGAGAGGCCGTCCACAGCGCTGTGCAGGCAGGTATAGCCGACAATCGCCCCAGGCCCGTGCTTGGACTTCAATGCTCGGGCGCTGCCGCGGCCGTGGGGGCCCAGCCGCCGTCGTCGGGGATCCGCCCGACCTTCTTCACATTCAGATGCACCAAAGGCGAGAGGCGAGGCGGCCGGGGCTCGCCGGGGTGGGCGTCGCGGGTCCTCGCCGGCCGGGATGAGATTACGCAGCCTCGAGATATCTAGTCGGTGCAGCCACCGGCCCACGTTGCGTAGGTGTGCCTGGCGGCCGAGGCCGAGCAGGTGGTGGTGGATACGTCGGGCCGACCACTTCCGCTCCCGCCGCAAGGTCTCGATCAGCATGGGTCCTGAGCGGCACCAGATGAATGATTCGATAAGACGTCCGTGTTCGCCTCGTCCACGATATCCGCGCGTCCTTGGCGGCGGACGGGGGAGTGGAAAGACGGAGATGCCCCCGAGGTTCACCTCGGGGGCATCTCTACGGGCGGTCTAGGCGACCACCGAACTTACTTGTCGAGCTGGGCCTGGTGGGACCCTGCGCCGACGACCTCGCGAGTGTGGTCCTCGTGGTGGCCGTGTGCTGCATCGAGCTCCTTGGGAGTCACGGGCGCAACTCGGTCCTCGAAGTACCAGCTGCTCAGACGACCGCGAAGCTTCTCGGTTCCGGAGACCTTGCCCTTCGCGTTGGCACGGGCGGGCTGAACTTCCATGTCTTCGAAGTTCACGAGGCGGTAACGCTTGTACTCGTCCAGCGGTTCGTGGACCTCCACGAACTCGCCGTGCGGGAGCGCCTGGATCCGGCCCGACTCGCGGCCATGCAGGACGATCTCCCGGTCCTTGCGCTGCAGTGCAAGGCACATGCGACGAGCAATGATGAAGGCCAGGATCGGCCCCAGGAAGTACGCGGCGCGCAGCCAATACGTGACATCGTTCAGGCCCACGTGGAAGTGGGTGGCGATGAGGTCGGAGCTGGCTGCCATCATCTGGACTGCGTAGAACGCGACGGCGGCGGCACCGATTCCGGTACGGAACGGGGCGTTACGCGGGCGGTCCAGCACGTTGTGCACACGGTTGTCCTTGGTCACCCAGCGCTCGATCCACGGGTAAGCAAACATCGCCACGAACAGCAGACCAATGGGGAGCAGCGGCAGCAGAATGGCGAGCGGCACTGCCCAACCGAATATCGAGACCTCCCATGAGAACGGCCACGAACCGGGCATCAGGCGTAGTGCGCCGTCCGGGAAGCCCATGTAGAAGTCGGGCTGCGAACCGGCCTGCACGGGGGACGGGTCGTACGGTCCGTAGTTCCACACGGCGTTGATCGTGGTGGTCGCCGCCAAGGTGGCCAGGAGACCGAACACAATGAAGAAGAAACCGCCGGCCTTTGCTGCGTAGACCGGGCCCACGGGGAAACCGACCACGTTGTTCTCGGTGCGGCCGGGGCCGGGGTACTGGGTGTGCTTGTGGACGACCACCATGAAGAGGTGAACCACAATCATCACCAGAATCAACGCGGGGATGATCAACACGTGTGCGATGTACAACCGGCCAATGATGGCCAGACCGGGGAATTCGCCACCGAACATGAACATCGACATGTAGGTACCGACCACGGGGATTGCCTTCAGCATGGCATCCGCGATGCGCAGACCGTTACCGGAGAGAACATCGTCCGGGAGGGAGTAGCCGGAGAAGCCGGCCACAATGGCCAGGAGGAACAGCACACAGCCAACAACCCAGTTGAGCTCACGCGGGCGGCGGAATGCGCCGGTGAAAAACACGCGGAGCATGTGCACGGAAAGGGCCATGACGAACATCAGGGCCGACCAGTGGTGGAGCTGACGCAGGAACAGACCACCACGGATATCGAACGAGATGTGCAGGGTGGAGGCGTATGCGCCGGACATTTCCACTCCCTGCATGGGCACGTAACTGCCGTCGTACTCCAGGGAGGTCATGGTGGGGTCGAACCAGAACGCGAGGAACGTGCCCGACAGCAGGAGGATGACGAAGCTGTACAGCGCCACCTCACCGAACATAAAGGTCCAGTGGTCGGGGAAGATCTTGCGACCGAATTCCTTGACCATGGGGGACACCCCCGCTCGGGTGTCCACGAAGTTGGCGATCCGCCCGGAACTGGTGCGGGGCCGATACTCGTAATCAGTAGTAGATGACATTAGCTTGCCTCACCCTGCATATCTCGGACTGCGAAATCGCGTTGCGAATAGGTGGGTCCCACCGGCTCGTGGAAGTCACTACGGGCAACGAGGTATCCTTCGGAATCAACTGTAATGGGCAACTGCGGCAACGGGCGAGATGCCGGGCCGAAAATTACTTCACATTCGTTCGTGAGGTCGAAGGTTGACTGGTGGCACGGGCACAACAAGTGGTGCGTGTGCTGCTCGTACAGTGCAATGGGACAACCGACGTGGGTGCACACCTTTGAGTAGGCAAAGATGCCTTCCACGTTCCAGTCTTCACGTTCCGCAGAGACATTCACCGTGTCCGGGTCAAGACGCATGAGCAGCACCACGGACTTTGCCTTTTCGTCGAGGTAGCCCTCGTGGTGTCCCAGCTCGGAGAGGTTTTCGGGAATCACGTGGAACGCGGAACCCAGCGTCACGTCCGACGCCTTGATCGGGGTACCGGAAGGATCGCGTACCAGGCGGACACCCTCTTCCCACATGCTGTGACGCAATACCGAAAGATCGGTGGGTCCCAGGTCGCGGAGCAGGCCCACGAAGGGGAGCGGTGCCAACACCGCGGCGCCGATCAGGGTGTTCCGCAGCAACGGACGGCGCTTGATGCCCGACTCGTCGTAGATGGTGGTCAGGATTTCCTGAGCCTCTGCGCGCTGTTCTTCGGTGCGGACCTCGTGGCGTTCCTCCACCAATTCGTGGTCCGGCATGAGGGTGCGTGCCCACTGGACAACACCAATACCGATGCCGAACATTCCGAGGGCAATTCCCAGTCCGAGCAACAGATTCTGCAGGCGCAACTGGCTGGTGGGTTCGGTATTGACTACGTCGTAAATCGGCCCCTCGACCCGGATGCCGAAGTACGCGATGAAGAACAGAATCGATCCGAGGACCGAGATGATGAACAGCAGCACTACCTGCCGTTCGGCACGCTTCGCGGCCTTGGGGTCAACGTCTGTCACACGAGGACGGTGCGGCGGAAGTCCCGGGTCGGGGAACTGATTCCTAGCCGCTCCGTCCGAGGTGACAACCGCCCCGCTGTGCTGGGGAGTGCCGTCACGATGGTCGCCCATGTGGTCCCTCATTCTTCTCTTGATGCTTTGAATAATACTGTGTCAGGTTGCCGGCCGGACCGGCTGGTGCTCTCAGGCGGAGCGCGAAGTGAGCCAAACGGTGAAACCAATGACGACGGCCAAACCGAGGCTCCAGATCAAAAGGCCTTCGGACACCGGGCCGAGCGATCCGAGACCGAATCCACCCGGGTTGGTGTTGTTATCCAATGCCTTGAGGTAAGTGATCACGTCACGCTTTTCCTCAGGAGTGATGTTGGCGTCGTTGAACACCGGCATGTTCTGGGGGCCGGTCTGCATAGCCTCGTAAATGTGGGCCTCGTCGACGCCCATCAGGGACGGAGCGTACTTGCCGCGTGTCAGTGCGCCACCAGCGCCGGCGGCATTGTGGCACATGGCGCAGTTGGCCAGGAAGACCTTGGCGCCGTTCGCGGAATCGCCCTCGGTGACATCCAAGTACTCTTCCTCGGGAACGGCGGGACCCGCACCGAGCGAAGCGACATAGCCGGCAAGCTGCTTGGTCTGTTCGTCATTGAACTGAGCCGGCTTGACCTGCGCCTGGGGACCGTGCATCTGCATGGGCATGCGGCCGGTGCCAACCTGGAAGTCGACCGATGCAGCGCCCACGCCAATGAGGCTGGGGCCGGCCTCGGAGCCTGCGGCGTTCACGCCGTGGCAGGTCGAGCAGTTGGCCATGAACAACTTCTGGCCTTCTTCAATGTCCTGTGCCGAGTAGGTTGTGGTCTCGGCCTTTGCTTCGTTGGTGGTTGTGGCAACTGCATAGAGTCCACCGGTGAGAAGCAAAGCCATGACGAGCAGTGCGAGGACTGCCAGTGGATGGCGGCGCTTTTGTGAGAGTGCCTTCACGTCAAACGTTCCTTTTACTCGGTACTAAAGACTGGATGTGATGAATCGTTGTGGCCGGCTACTGAATGAAGTAGACCAGGATGAACAGGACGATCCAGACGACGTCCACGAAGTGCCAGTAGTAGGAGACCACGATGGCCGAAGTGGCCTCGTAATGTCCGAACCGCTTGGCAACGTAGGCGCGGCCCATGATGAACAGGAATGCGATCAAACCGCCCGTCACGTGGAGCGCGTGGAAGCCCGTGGTGATGTAGAAGGCGGACCCATATGCGTTGGCCGCAATGGTGACGCCTTCGGAGACCAACACGGAGTACTCGTACACCTGGACGGAGACGAATACGGCACCCATCAGGAAGGTGAGGGCGAACCATTCGGTCAGACCCCACTTCGTGAACTGGAAGATGCTACCGGTGCGGCGCGGCTGGAGACGCTCAGCCGCGAACACGCCGAACTGGCAGGTCACGGAGCTGACCACCAGGACAATGGTGTTGATCAATGCCAACGGAACGTTGAGCATCGAAGTCATTTCTCCCCACAACTCCGGAGAAGTTGCGCGGAGGGTGAAGTACATGGCGAAGAGACCGGCAAAGAACATCACTTCGGAGGAGAGCCACACGATGGTGCCTACGGAAGTGAGGTTGGGGCGATTGATGTTCGCGCCTACCGATTTGGCTGGGGTATGGGTTGCAGTTGTCACAGAGACATTATGTCGCCAAAACTCTCCCTGAACCAACCACCGAGCCCTCCCGGCGGTGCCGTGTCGTAACCCAAAGGCTTCTGTCGCGCCAGATTTCAGTCCCGGTCCAGTACTGGAGCGGGATTGGAGGCCCGTTTGTGGCTTCGTGCACGCCGCAAGTCTGGCGGTAGAGTCGAACGGTGACTACTTCAACTGGCTCTCCATCAAGCATGCATTGGCCGAACCTTCTGACGTCGCTTTCGCGCGGTCAGGACCTCACGTGGCGCGAGTCATATTGGGCCATGGACACCATCATGAATGGTGAAGTGCCTGACGCGGTCATCGCGGGGTTCCTCATGGGTTTGCGCACCAAGGGGGAGACGGTCGATGAGCTCAACGGTCTCGCGGACGCCATGGTCGAGCACGCACGTGCCGTACACGTTCCCGCGCCCGCTCTGGACATCGTGGGTACCGGGGGAGACCGATTGTCGAGCGTCAACATCTCCACCATGTCGGCGCTGGTGTGCGCCGGCGCCGGGGTGCGCGTCGTGAAGCACGGCAACAGGGCGTCGTCGTCGAAATCTGGGTCCGCCGATGTCCTCGAGGCCCTGGGAGTACATCTGGATATGCCCGTGGAGAAGGTGGAGCAGGCGGCGTCGGAGGTGGGCATCACGTTCCTGTTCGCGCAGACCTTCCACCCCTCGATGCGTTTCGCCGCGATCGCGCGCAAGGCACTGGGCGTGGCCACCGCCTTCAACTTTCTGGGGCCGATCACGAACCCCGCCAAGGTCAAGGCCTCCGCGATCGGCGTGGCCGACGCCGCCCTCGCACCTCTGATGGCCGGTGTCTTCCAGAATCGTGGCGATCGGGCGCTGGTTTTCCGTGGCGGAGACGGCTTGGACGAGCTCACCGTCACGGCGCCGTCGGACGTGTGGGAAGTTCGTGACGGCCAGATCACGCAGCACGCACTCGAACCGCTGGACTTCGACATGCCACGGGCGACGATCGAGGATCTGCGGGGTCAGGACGCTCAATACAACGCGGGGGTCGTACGCGAGATCCTCGCTGGCACTCAGGGTCACATTCGCAATGCGGTGCTGCTGAACTCCGCCGCCGGTCTGATGGCCGTGGACGAAACCGCCCACGGTGGGTTCCAGGAACGTTTCGGTACGGCAATTGCACGCGCGGCCCAGTCCATCGATTCCGGCGCGGCCCAGGACGTGCTGGATTGCTGGGTCCGGTATGCGGCGGCGGCCTAGCCGCATCGCTCCATTCACCAACGACGACGCCGCTCGCCCGGATTCGTTTCGGGGGAGCGGCGTCCGTCGGGGCTGGGAGGGTATCGGCTAGTCGATGCCCAGTGAAAAGGCCGCGTCCAGGTCGTGCTCGCTGTAGGCGCGGAAGGCGATGTTCGTGTTGGTCGAGACCACGCCCTCCACCTTGGACATCTGGTCTGCAATGACGTCCGCCAAACGCTCGTGTTCGCGCACCCGCACCATGGCGATCAGGTCCCAATCTCCGGTCACCGAGTAGACCTCGGTGATGCCCTTGATGTTGGAGATCTCTTGAGCCACCTCCGGGATGCGGTCCGCGGTGGTCTTGATCAACACAATTGCAGTGAGCATGTGAATCCTTTCTCGACGTCTCTCGTCAGCCTAGCGAGTCCGGCGGGCCCGGCTGATCAGTCGGACGATCAGGCGGTATCCCAGCAGGAACAGGCCAAGCACCCCCAGGCTCACGAGCACGAAGGCCAAGGCTGTGCCCTGGCCCGTGAGCATGCGCAGGAGCATGCCGGTGATCTCGGTAGACAGCCAGATGACCACTCCGGTGGGGAAGAGTGCGCCGGGCCTGCGCTGCGCTCGGATCGCGACCCATCCGAGAAGGGTGCCCACCAGGAATGGCCAGGCCGTCTCCAGGGCGCCCCAGGGGCTTTGTTCGTGGGCGTTACGCCCGAGCGCGGCGAAGCTGGTCACCAGAACGAGATCCGCGAACAGGTACCAGTGCCACCGGGTAGGAGTGGTAATCCGATTCGGTGGCGAGGTTCTGTCGGTCGACGCGGGGGATAGGGGGTCGGAGGACGTTGCAGGTCGGGACATGTCTCCAGTCTAGGCCCAGGCATTTTCTGAACTGTAAAGTGAAAGTTTGAAAAAATGTCTAAACTATCCCCTGAAACATCATGTCGGGGGAGGTGCCTGCATATGGCGGTTGACGACTTCGACAACCGTGGGTGTTCTAAATATCCCGGGCGCGGTAAGCTGCCGTGCGCCGTCGTCCTTCGAACGGCACCTCTTCAACCCTTGGAGACACGGTGAGCACAACCGATGCCGCCCGCGGCCACGCGGCCGACAGCCACGATCTGATTCGAGTGCGGGGTGCCCGCGAGAACAATCTCCGGGACGTGAGTCTGGATATCCCCAAACGCCGACTTACCGTGTTCACGGGCGTTTCCGGGTCGGGGAAGAGTTCTTTGGTCTTCGGAACCGTGGCCGCGGAGTCGCAACGGCTGATCAATGAAACCTACAGCGCGTTCCTGCAGGGCATGATGCCCACGGTTGGTCGCCCCGAGGTCGACATGCTGGAGGGCA
This sequence comes from Kocuria sp. cx-455, assembly GCF_014698015.1. Taxonomy (GTDB): domain Bacteria; phylum Actinomycetota; class Actinomycetes; order Actinomycetales; family Micrococcaceae; genus Kocuria. The sequence continues at coordinate 2,922 of NZ_JACXBS010000005.1, read as the reverse complement.
TCACCACCGCCATCGTGGTGGATCAGGAACCCATGGGCGCGAACCCGCGTTCCACCGTGGGAACCGCCACCGACGTCAATGCGTTGCTGCGTATTGTCTTCTCGCGGTTGGCGCAGCCGCACATCGGAGGCCCCAAGGCGTTTGCGTTCAACATTCCGTCGGTGAGCGGTGCCGGCGCGATCACCGTGGAACGCGGGAACAAGAAGAGGGAGAAGAAAACCTTCTCCATCACCGGAGGCATGTGCCCGCGCTGCGAGGGCATGGGCGAGGTCTCGGATCTGGATCTCACCGAGCTCTACAACGAGAATCTGTCCATCAGGGACGGCGCCATCACCGTTCCCGGCTACAACAAGGGCGGCTGGAACGTTCGCTTGTACGGTGGCCTTGAGTTCTTCCCGGGAGACAAACCCATTAAGGAGTTCACGGACAAGCAGCTTCTGGACTTCCTCCACATGGAACCCGTGAGGGTCAAGGTCGAGGGCATCAACATGACCTTCGAGGGCCTCATCCCGCGGATCCAGAAATCCCTGCTCACCAAGGATCGCGAGGCCATGCAGTCTCACGTGCGCGAGTTCGTGGACCGCGCCGTCACGTTCCAGGCTTGCCCGCAGTGCCATGGCACTCGGCTGGCCGAGGGTGCCCGCACCGCCACGATCGATGGCGTGAGCATCGCCGATGCATGCACCATGCAGATCACCGACCTCGCCCAGTGGATCCGCAGCCTGAATTACCCGTCCGTCCAGCCATTGCTGGACAGCCTGACCGAAACCCTGGACTCTTTCGTAAGGATCGGTCTGGGCTACTTGTCCCTGGATCGGCCCACCAGCACGCTGTCCGGGGGTGAGTCGCAGCGCGCCAAGATGATTCGGCATCTGGGCTCACCGCTGACCGATGTCACGTACGTGTTCGACGAACCCACCATCGGCCTGCATCCGCATGACATCCGTCACATGAACGAGCTCTTGTTGGAATTGCGCGACAAGGGCAATACCGTGCTGGTGGTCGAGCACAAGCCGGAAACCATAGCGATTGCCGACCATGTGGTGGATCTAGGACCCGGCGCGGGTACGGAAGGCGGCACCATTTGCTTCGAAGGAACCGTGGCTGAGCTGCGGGGGAGTACCACCAACACCGGGCGCCATTTCGATGACCAGATGACGCTCAAGGAATCCTTCCGCACGCCCACGGGGCAGCTGGAAATCCGCGGAGCCGGCTCACACAACCTGGACAACGTGGACGTGGACATTCCGCTGGGCGTGCTCACGGTCATCACGGGCGTGGCAGGCTCGGGTAAGAGTTCACTGGTGCACGATTCGCTTCCGGCCAACCCGGACATCGTGTCCATCGACCAGAGCCCGATCCGCGGCTCCCGCCGCAGTAACCCCGCCACCTACACGGGCCTGCTGGATTCCGTGCGAAAGACGTTCGCCAAGGTCAACGGCGAGAAACCCGCCCTGTTCAGCCCGAACTCGGAAGGTGCGTGCCCCACGTGCAAGGGCGCCGGAGTGATTTACACGGACCTGGGCATGATGGAAGGCGTCACCTCCACGTGCGACGACTGCGAGGGCAAGCGATTCCAGCCGGCCGTGCTCGAGTACACGGTGGACGGTCAGAACATCAGCGACGTCTTCTCGATGTCCGTGGCCGAGGCACTGGACTACTTCGCCCACGGCGACGCCCGCACACCCGCCGCGCTCGAAATCCTGGAGCGCCTTTCCGATGTGGGGCTGGGATACGTGAAGGTGGGCCAGCCGCTCACCACGCTGTCGGGTGGTGAACGCCAGCGCCTCAAATTGGCCGCGCGCATGGGGGAGAAGGCTGGTATCTACATCCTGGATGAGCCCACCACGGGTCTTCACCTGGCCGACATCGAACGTCTCCTGGGCATGCTGGACCGCCTGATTAACTCCGGGAAGTCCGTCATTGTCGTTGAGCACCATCAGGCCGTGATGGCGCACGCGGACTGGATCATCGATCTGGGCCCCGGTGCCGGTCACGACGGCGGACGGGTCGTTTTCGAGGGCACTCCCGCACAGCTCGTGGCTGGGAAATCCACGCTCACGGGCCAGTTCCTCGCGGAGTATGTGGGCGCCTGAACCGAATTCAGCCCGCCTGGACGGGGCGCAATTCCACCTTCTGGCCGCAGGCCGCGGACGCGCGGGTTGCCAGGTCAAGAGCGAGATTTTCGTCGAGGGCTTCAACGATCCAGAAGCCACCCAGGGATGCGGCGGCAACGGAAAACGGCCCGGACTGGATTGCCGGCGCGGTACCGGTGGCATCCACGGTGTGACCGGCTTCGGGTGGCATGAGTCCGCACGCGAACACGAAGTTGCCGGAGGCCTGAATGGCCGCGTTGAACTCGGCGACCGCCGCGAATGCGGACTGCGCAGCGGCGTCGTCCTGGTAAGAGGTGCCGGCGTCTTGGACGCCGGGTTGGTGAAAGACGGAGATCATGTACTGGTCCACGGGTGAACCTTTCGCGGGTCTGTTGCGCACGCCTAGGGCGTGACGATGAGTACTCTCACGGACGATTCAACCATCGAGCGCGGCACCCGTATATAGAGGCGTAAAACCCCGATTCCACCGCATTCCGCCGTTGTCCGATAATGCACATTATGTAAAGTACTAGTCTGCGTATTGCATCAGATGAATCACCACGGTCCCCCGGGCGACATGGTGCTGCGAGACGTCTGGCGAGGGCTCTGACCTGCGCAGATGCCTCTCCGTACACGATGTCGAGCAGCGGTAAGGCGCCCGGGGCTGTGCGTGGACGCGTTTGAGCCGGTTACGCAGACAGGCTCTGTTGCAAAAATCGTGAAGCTTGAGCATGCTTGGCGGAGATTGGACGGACGGAACGATGACGGATTTCAAGTGGCGCCATTTCCAGGGTGATGTGATCCTGTGGGCGGTGCGCTGGTATTG
>NZ_JACXBS010000004.1 GCF_014698015.1 Kocuria sp. cx-455 | reverse complement strand
TCACGTATTACTCACCCGTTCGCCACTCATCCAACCCAGCAAGCTGGGCCTTCAGCGTTCGACTTGCATGTGTTAAGCACGCCGCCAGCGTTCGTCCTGAGCCAGGATCAAACTCTCCGTCAAAAAAAACAGACAGAAACCACAACCAACACAACAGCCAGTCGCGGGATCCCAGCTGACACCCAACACCCCAAGGAAAACGGGAAAACACCCCAGAGCATCAGGCCATCAACCAAAAACAAAAAAACTTTGGTATCAACAAACTAGGCACACTATTGAGTTGACAAACAACAAACCACACGGCGGATCTCAGCGATCCTGTCGTTGGTTGAAATTCTCGCTGTCCGCGGCGAACCTCTCGGTTCCACTCGGAAGCAACTTTCCTATCGTAGTACCTTCTGTTTCGGCGTGTCAACTTGACGTTCCAAGTCGGTACGCTTCCACTTCGGGCAGCTTTCGATTCCGCATGAACAAGGCGCAGGAACAACCTGTGCTGATCTTTACGGGATGTTCACCGCTGCGTTGGCCTTTCGGCCTTGCCCGCGGCGACTCGGACTACATTACACACGGAACGGCACCCGCGCAAAACCTCCGCAAGAACCCCGCGACCGCGCGAGTTTCAGCGGACGGTGACCGCTGCGAGGTTCTTTTTGCCCCTGCGCAACAGCGCGAACCGGCCGTGCAACAGGTCGGCGGATTCCAGTGCGGCCTCGCCGTCGGTGATCTTCTGGTTGTTGACCGAAACGCCACCCTCCTTGACCGTGCGGCGGGCAGCGGACTTGGACTCGGAGAGTCCCGTGGCCACGAGGAGATCAATGATTGTGGTTTGATCCGCGTTGACTTCAGCGTGAGGCAGTTCAGCGGTGACCGACGCCAGGGTTTCCTCGTCGAGGTCGGAGAACTGTCCTTTACCGAAGACGGCGGCCGATGCGGCAATGGCCTTGCGCGTGGCATCTTCACCGTGAACCAGTGTGTTGACCTCGTAGGCCAACGCCTTCTGCGCTTCACGGCGGTACGGTTCGGTCTCCGTGAGACGAGCAAGCTCTTCGATTTCTTCTCGAGTGCGGAAGGTGAAGACCTTGAGACGGTCCACCACATCTGCGTCCGCGGTGTTGAGCCAGAACTGGTAGAACGCGTACGGCGAGGTGAGCTCGGGGTTCAACCAGATCGCGTTGCCCTCGGACTTACCGAACTTGGTGCCGTCCGAATTCGTGATCAACGGAGTACCGATTGCGTGGACGGTGGCGCCCTCGACCTTCCGGACCAGTTCGGTACCCGAGGTCAGGTTGCCCCACTGATCGGAGCCACCGGTCTGCAGCACGCAGTCGTACTCGCGGTACAGGTTCAGGAAATCCATACCCTGCAGGATCTGGTAGCTGAACTCGGTGTAGGAAATGCCCTCGTCCGAGTTGAGCCGTTTCGCGACAATGTCCTTCTTGATCATCGTGCCCACGCGGAAGTTCTTGCCGACGTCCCGCAGGAAATCAATGGCGGACATCCGCGAGGTCCAGTCCAGGTTGTTGACCATGCGCGCGGCGTTCTCCCCGTCGAAGGAGAGGAACCGCTGAACCTGTTCGCGCAACAGTTCAACCCACTCGGCCACGGTTTCGCGGGAATTCAGCACTCGTTCGGAGGTCTGACGCGGGTCACCGATCAAGCCGGTAGATCCACCGACCAAGCCGATGGGGTTGTGCCCACCCAGTTGCAGCCGGCGCAGCAACAACAACTGAACCAGGTGGCCCAGGTGCAGGGAGGCCGCCGTGGGATCGAATCCGCAGTAGTACGTGATCGGCCCCGAGGCGAGGGCTTCCTCGATGGATTGCGGGTCCGTGGACACCTGGACGAGTCCGCGCCAGTTCAGCTCCTCCCACAAGGAGTCGAAGGTCGGATCATTGTGCTGCTTGCTCAGATCGGTGGTTGACACGAGGACCAAGTTATCAGTCCTGCGCCGGCGCGTGAGTTTGTTCCAGGCCCGCTGGCATGCCGTGCGCGGCCACCATGTACAGGCGCTGGGTGGGCCGTGTCATGGCCACGTACAGATTGCCCGCTCCCCCGGCCGAGTCGTTGGCGATGTCTGCTGGTTCTACGACCACCACGGAATCGAATTCCAGCCCCTTGGCATCCCACGGGGTGAGCAGCATGATTTGGCGATCCAGCCGTCGCATCCCCGCGGCGACCAACCCCGGGAACGCCTGATCAAGGGCGGCGGCCACGGACGCGATCGCGTCGCCCGGGCACACGACCCCGATCAGTCCTCCTTCGACCAGCTCGAGTTCCTGGCGCAGTTGCTCGACCACGGCACCGGCCACTTCTTCTCGTCCGGCGACGTTAATCAGAACGGGCTCTTCCCCGTCACGAACCGCGCGCGGGTCCGACACGCGCAGGCCCGCCGCGCGGGCAACTCGCACCGCGGCGTCGGCAATGGGCTGGGGCGTGCGGTAGTTGACCGTGAGTTCCTCCAGGCTGAAGCGATCCCCTACGAATGGTTCCAACGCGTCCTCCCACGTGGTCGCCGCGGCGGCATTACCGGCTTGGGCGATGTCCCCGACCACCGTGAACGACTTCAGGGGGCACCGGCGCATGAGAACGCGCCACTGCATGGCGGACAGCTCCTGCGCCTCGTCCACAACCACGTGGCCGTAGGCCCACGTCCGGTCCGAGGACGCCGCTTCGGCGGCGGTCATTCGCCGCACCGGCTCCTCGTTCAACGTGGTCAACTGGTCCACCGTGATGATGCCCTGGGCCCCGATGTCCTCGAAGCCCTCCGCCATGGTGGCGAGCACCTTTTCGGCGGACTCGGCGGCTTTGCGCTGTTCGGCTGCCTGGCCTCGCAGCTTGATGCCCGCAGACTCGAAGTCACCGAGAAGCTCGGCGGCTTCGTCGAGCAGGGGAACATCCGCTGCGGTCAGCGGGGCGTCCGGGGCACGGAGCACCCGGGCGATCTGGGCGTCGTCGAGATCGGGGGCCGCCGATCGCAAGTAGTTCTCCTTGGAGAACAACTGACTCACCAGCTGCTGCGGCGTGAGCGGCAACCACAACAGGTTGAGTGCCACGCGAACGTCCCTCGACTGCCGGAGATCCTCGTTGAGGTAAGAACGATCCATGGTGGAACCGGCCTTGTCATTGAGCTGTTGGCCGAGCGTCTCTGCAAGCTGCTTGATGATGGTCTTCACGAACGTCTCGCGCGCCTCGTTGTGGGGCTTGCCGGTGGCGCGGGCCCGTTCCCGGGCATGGCGCACCAGCGAGGGCTTGAGCCGTACAGAGTGACCGTCCACGGTGAGCCAGAGGTTTTTCTCCGGGACCTTCTGCCGGTCGGCCACGGCTCGCTTGATCACGTCCACCATGTGCAGACCGGATTTCCAACGCGCCGCCCACGGGTCTCGTTCGACCTGCCCGCGCACACCGGGGTACAGGTCCGCCAGCGAGGACATCACCACGCCGGTCTCACCCAGCGCGGGAAGCACACGTTCGATGTACCACAGGAACGAGGAGGACGGCCCCACGATGAGCACACCCGACTTCGCCAGGCGTTCACGGTGTTCGTAGAGCAAATAGGCTGCGCGGTGCAGGGCCACCGCAGTCTTTCCCGTACCGGGTCCGCCCTGGACCACCCGCACACCTTTGAGTGGTGCGCGAATGATGCGGTCCTGTTCTGCCTGAATCGTGGCGACGATGTCGTTCATGCGACCGGTGCGGGTCTTGTTCAGCGCGGCGAGCAGCGCACCCTCGCCCCTGACGATCTCGTCCCGTTCCACGGCATCGGTGTCGAAGACGTCGTCCTCGATGGCGGTGACGGCACGTTTTTCCATGATCAGGTGGCGACGCCGCGCGAGCCCCTGAGTGTTGCGCGCGGTTGCTTGGTAGAACGCGCCGGCTTCCCGCGCACGCCAGTCCAGCACGAGGCGTTGGTGGTCCTCGGTGGCCAGTCCCAGTCGACCCACGTAGTACCGTTCGTCGTCCTCGGTGTCGAGGCGTCCGAAAACGAGGCGTTCATCCACCGATTCCAGTTGTGTCAGGCGGTCCTCGTAATGACTGGCGAAAGCATCGCGTTCGGATTTCGCTTGGTGGCCGCCGCCGTAGTCGCTGCGGCGCACCTTGGAGAGTTCACGGCCGTTGGCAACGCGCAATTCGTCGAGACGCTCGTACGCCTGGGCAACGTAAGCCCGTTCCAGCTCGAGCTGCTGGGCGGTTCTGTCTGACGCGGACTCGGTCACGCAATTCACCTCACGGGGACGAAAACGACCGCCGGTTCCATAACCGGCGGTCGTCAATCCTATCGCGCTCCCGAGACCCGACAGGCCAGGGGGGAGAGAAATTCAGACGCGCAGCAGTGCGCGGACCCGGTGGCCGCCCAATTGCGCGCGGCCGCGCAGGGCGGTGAGTTCCATGATGACGCCGAAGCCCGCCACGTTGAACCCGGCGCGGGTCAGCAGCGAGGCGGAGGCACCCAGGGTCCCGCCGGTGGCCAGGACATCATCGAGGACGAGCACCCGCGATCCCCGCGGCACGTCATCCGTGTGGATTTCCAGGGTTTCGGTGCCGTATTCCAGGTCGTACTGCTGCGAAATGGTCTCCCGGGGCAGTTTGCCCTTCTTCCGCACGGGGACAATGCCCACCCCGGAGGCGTACGCCACGGCGGAGGCAATCATGAACCCGCGCGCTTCCACCCCGGCCACACAGTCGTACTGACCCCGGAAGGCGTCGGCTAGGGCATCCACGGTTCGTGCGAATCCGTCACCGTCCGCGAACAGCGGCGTGAGATCACGGAACAACACCCCCGGTTCCGGGTGGTCCGGGATCTTGGCGCACAACCGGTCAATCATCTGCTCTACGGATTCAGTCACCGGACCATCGTATCCGTCGCGGTCACCGCATGAGCCGTTCACGCGGTTGCTACAAGCGGGTTCTTCGTTTCTTGACGGCCGCTTTTCGGTAGGGAGAGACCGTTGGGTCGTGTTTCAGCGCAAATCGCCATGGGAAAGCGTCGGTTCCGCCCTCCCCCGAAACGCCGGTGCGCGCGGTCCTCACAACCTCCAGCTGCCCCGCGCGGCCCGGCAGGAACAGCCCCGTCCAGGGTTTCGGATACCCGGGGTTCTCGGCCACGAGACGCTGCGCGGCGAGTACGGGATCCGGGGAGCTACCCAGGTAACGCAAGGGAGCGCCGTCGTCCGAGCGGTCCAGGGCGAGCGCTTGGGCCACGTTGCCCGGCCCACGTGCCAGACCCGCGTGCGGTGGTTCGGTGGCGCGGTGGGCACTACGCCGACGCCGCGCGGCGTCCTCCCCCGCCACGACCTCCCCGGAGCGAATGAGGCAGCCGCCCGCCTGCTCGTCGGGACGACACACCAGGTTGAGCGCATGGTGGAGACCGTAGGTGAAGTACACGTAGAGGTGGGCCGGAGGGCCGAACATCGACGCGTTACGGGCCGTTCTGCCGCGATAGGTGTGCGCCCCTGGATCCGGTAGGTCGGAATCGGCCGGGCCACCGTAGGCCTCGACCTCACTCAGCCGTAGCGCCACAGTGGCCTGCTGGTCGCAACGCACCAGGACAGCCCCCAGCAGCGCCGGAGCTGCCTCCGGCGCCGTTGCGGACAAGAGTTCTTCGAGCGGATTATTCATGGACCCGACGCGTCAGGAAACGATCGCCCGGCGCGACTCGAAAGCCGCCAGTTCGTCCAGCTGCCGCTTGAGTTCTGCGAGTTGCTCGGCCACAGCGGCCGGCGCCGTGCCGCCCTGCGAGTTACGCGAGTTCAGGGATCCTTCGACGGTGAGCACCTCGCGCACCTGCGGGCTGAGGCGCTCCGAGATGTGAGTGAACTGGTCGTCGGTGAGGTCCCACAGCTCAATGCCGTTTTCCTCACACACGCGTACGGCGTCCCCGGAGATCTCATGGGCCTCGCGGAACGGGACGCCCTGGCGGACGAGCCATTCGGCAACATCGGTGGCCAGGGCGAAACCCTGCGGGGCCAGCTCGGCCAGGCGTTCGGGGTGGAAAACGAGCGTGCCCATCATCCCGGACACGGCGGGCAACAGGACCTCGAGTTGATCGATCGCGTCGAAGACCGGTTCCTTGTCCTCCTGTAGGTCGCGGTTGTAGGCCAGCGGCAGACCCTTGAGCGTGGCCAGCAGACCGGTGAGGTCACCGATGAGGCGGCCGGCCTTGCCGCGGGCGAGCTCGGCGACGTCGGGATTCTTCTTCTGCGGCATGATCGAGGATCCGGTGGAGAAGGAATCGTCCAGCGTCACGAACGAGAATTCCTTGGTGGCCCACGTGGTGACCTCTTCGCTCATGCGCGAGATATCCACGGCGGCCATCGCGGTGACCCAGGCGAATTCGGCGTAGACGTCCCGAGCGGCCGTGCCGTCGATCGAGTTGAACACGGCGGAGTCAAAACCGAGCTCCGCGGCCACGGCGTTGGGGTCCAGGCCCAGGGAGGAACCGGCCAGCGCACCGGAACCGTAGGGGGACACGGCCGCGCGCTTGTCCCAGTCCACCAGTCGTTGCACGTCGCGCAGCACCGCCCACGCGTGAGCGAGCAGGTGATGGGACAGCAGGACGGGCTGGGCGTGTTGCAGGTGGGTGCGGCCCGGCATGGGTGCGTACGGATAGCGCTCGGCCTGCGAGATCAGTGCTCGCACGACATCCAACAGGTCCTTGGCAATGATCGCCGCGTGGTCGCGCAGGTACATGCGACCCAGCGTGGCGATCTGGTCGTTGCGGGAACGGCCGGCTCGCAGCTTGCCGCCCAGCTGGGGCCCGGCGCGTTCGATGAGGCCGCGTTCCAAGCAACCGTGCACGTCCTCATCAGATTCGGCGGGAGCATAGGCGCCGGACCGGACATCGGCCTCGAGCTGATCGAGCGCGGCAATCATGGCATCCAGTTCTTCCGCCCTGAGCAGTCCGGCCGTGTGGAGCACGCGAGCGTGAGCGCGGGAACCCGCAATGTCATAGGGAGCCAACCGCCAGTCGAACTGCGTGGACTTACTCAGTGCGGCCAGTGCATCCGCCGGTCCGCCGGCAAAACGACCGCCCCACAGGGCGCCCTCGTTGGTTCCGTGCTGCTGGTGCTGGGCCATGCTGCTCCTTGCTCGCGAGGTGGTGCTCGTTGGGGTTGCGGTGCCGGGACGCCAACGGGTCCCGGGTCGACGCTACCGGCACTGGGTCCGGGCCGTCCGTGACTATTCCGGGCGTGAATCCGGCCGGGCTCCAGTCTAGGAGCCCGGCCGGTCATGATGCGGCTATGTCGTTTAGTACTCTCCCGCCAAGCGCTGTTCGCGCTGGGAAGCAACCTTTGACGACATGCCGAACAGCTCGATGAAGCCGCGGGCATTGGACTGGTCGAAGGAGTCACCTTCGTCGTAGGTGGCCAGGTTGAAGTCGTACAGGCCGGTGTCCGAACGGCGACCGGTCACGGTGGCGCGGCCGGCATGCAGCTCGATACGAATGTCACCGTTGACGTACTTCTGGGTGTCGTCCACGAAGACGTCCAGGGACTTCTTCAGCGGCGAGAACCACTGACCGTCGTAGACCAGTTCGGTCCAGCGCTGATCCACGGTCTTCTTGAACCGGGCCTGCTCACGTTCGAGCGTCACGTTCTCGAGTTCGCGGTGCGCCGCGATCAGGGTCATGGCACCGGGGGCCTCGTAGATCTCACGGGACTTGATCCCCACCAAACGGTCCTCGACAATGTCAATCCGGCCCACACCCTGAGCACCGGCCCGGCGGTTGAGTTCCTGGATCGCCTGCAACGCAGTCACCGGCTTGTCGTCGATCGCGACCGGGACACCCTCCTTGAAGGTGATGATGAGCTCGTCCGCGGGCGGCGGGAACGTGGGGTCGTCCGTGTAGTCGTAGACGTCCTTGGTGGGACCGTTCCAGATGTCCTCCAGGAAGCCGGTCTCCACGGCGCGGCCCCACACGTTCTGGTCGATCGAGAAGGGGTTCTTCTTGGTCGTGACGATCGGCAGGTTGTTCTTCTCCGCATAGGCAATGGCCTTTTCACGGGTCAGGGCCAGGTCGCGGACCGGGGCGATGCACTTGAGGTCCGGGCCCAGGGTCTGGATACCGACTTCGAAGCGAACCTGATCGTTGCCCTTACCGGTGCAACCGTGAGCCACGGTGGTGGCACCGAACTGCTTGGCCGCCTTGACCAAGTGCTTGACGATCACGGGGCGGGAGACGGCAGACACCAGCGGGTACGCATCCATGTACATGCCGTTGGCCTTCAAGGCCGGCATGCAGTATTCATCGGCGAACTCGTCCCGGGCATCGGCCACGTAGGCCTCGACCGCGCCGCAGTCCAGGGCGCGCTGGCGAATGGTCTCCAGATCCTCGCCGCCCTGGCCCACGTCAACGGCCACGGCAATGACCTCGGCACCCGTGGCTTCACCGATCCACCCGATAGCCACGGAAGTATCGAGACCTCCGGAGTATGCCAACACAACGCGATCACTCACGGTGCTCTCCTCACTTTGCTGCACGACGAAAACTTTGCGCGGGGATCAGGCCCGCACCTCAATGCATGACTATACAGGAGTTCCTTTAATTATGCATTGAGGGTGAGTTCGCGCTTGAGGATTTTGCCGGTGGGGCCCTTGGGGAGCTCGTCCAGCACCTTGTAGTGCCGGGGGTACTTGTACTTGGCCACACGTTCCTGGACGAACGCATCCAGCTCCTTGGTCACGTCCTCGACGCTGCGCTCGCCCAGTTCCTTGGGGTCGAAAACGACGACGGCGCCCACCTCCTCCCCGTGTTTCTCGTCCGGCACGCCCAGCACGGCGGCTTCCACCACGCCGGGGAACTGGTACAGGACCTCCTCGATCTCGCGGGGATACACGTTGTAACCGCCGCGCAGGATCATGTCCTTCTTGCGGTCCACGATGTAGTACACGCCGTCATCGTCCCGGCGTGCCATGTCCCCGGTGTGGAACCAGCCGTCTCGAATGGCCGCTTCCGTGGCCCCGGGATTGCGCCAGTATCCCTTCATCACGTACTGCCCCCGGACCACCAACTCCCCCACATCGCCGGTGGCGACCGGTTGGTCCTGACCGTCCACGATGTCCAGTTCCGCTCCGTCCACCGGGGTCCCGATGGAACCGGGTTTGCGAATTCCGTCGGGTTGATTCAGCGAGACCACCGGTGACGTTTCCGACAATCCATAGCCCTCGTGCACGGTCGTGTTGAAGACCTTCTCGAACTTTTCGAGAACTTCGACGGGCATGGGCGAACCACCAGAGAGAGTCGCCCGCAGGTTGATGCCCTCCACCGCTTCCGGCCCGATCTGATTCACGGCATGCAGCAGGGCAACATACATGCTGGGTACACCCACGAACACGGTGACCTTGTCCCGGCGCAGGATCTCCAGGGCCTTGATCGGGTCGAATCGGGGCAGCAACGTGACGGAGGCACCCGCGGAAACAACTCCGTTGAGCGCAACGGTCTGGCCGAACACGTGGAAGAACGGAAGTCCACCGAACTTCACATCCTCTTCGGTCAGGGAAAATCCGTTGGCGGACATGATGGCGTTCGACCGTAGATTGAGGTGGGTCAACTCCGCGCCCTTGGGTTTGCCCGTGGTGCCCGAGGTGTACAGCAGCACGGCGGTGTCGCTATCGGCGACCTCGGCCACGTCGTAGTCGGGTTCCACACCCTGTAGCTCCTGAAGGGTCTCCTGCGCACCAATGGCCACCACCGGGATGTCACCGACGTCCTTGGCGGCCTGCCGACTGGGCTCGATCATGGCCTCCCACGTCAACACCGCGGAAACCTCGGCGTTGGTGAAGTGGTAGCTGAGCTCCCGCGGGGTCAACAGCGGGTTGAGAGGAACCACGATGGCTCCGATACGCAAAATCGCGTAGTACAGCACGGGCATGTGGGGGACATTGGGCATAACCATGGCCACGCGGTCACCCGGCTTGATCCCCTGCGCCTTGAGCATCGTGGCCGCCCGTGCCGAGAGGTCGTTGAGTTGCGCGTAGGTGACCCGGGTGTCATCCAGGATGATCACGGGGCGCTCCGGAAAACGGCCGGCGGAATCAGTGAGCAGGGTGGCCACGTTGGACATGAATAATCTCCCGATAGCTGTAGTGATCTGTGACACATGAGACTGCCAGTATCGGGTAACAGAGTCAACGCGACGCTCCGTGGTCGCCACCAGCATGTCGCAGTGCCATGGGACACTGTTCTGGTGGCTCCCCGAGCTCGGAGATGCCCCGTCATGTCAGATCGTTCAGGAGGAACCGCCCGTGTCCGCATCGGAGAACAATGCCCAGCAGCCGCAGTTGAGCGACGAAGAAATCGAATATGTCACGTCCCTCTTCGACGCGGCCCGCGAGGGTAGGAACGACTTCTTGAGGGAGGCACTCGCGGCGGGTGTTCCGGCCAACCTGACCAATGCAAAGGGCGACACGCTGCTGAACCTGGCGGCCTACCAGGAGCAGGAAGAGACCGTGTTCATGCTCCTGGACCACGGTGCGGACACCGAGCGCGTGAGCGACGCGGGGTTCACCGCGTTACTCTGCGCGGTGTTCCGCGGCAATGAGCCCATTACGCGCAGGCTTTTGGAAGCCGGCGCGGGTCAGGCCACGGGTAACCAGCACGCCCAGGACGTGGCCAAGGTGTTCGGGCAGGAAAACCTGTTGCCCGTGCTCCAGGAGTTCGAACCCCGCGAGTCATAACCACGGCGGATCCGGGCGTCTCGGTTCAGCGGGCCAGGTCCAGGAATTTCTGGGCCACGGCTCCCCCGCCGCGGGGATCCCGACAGACGATCATGATGGTGTCGTCCCCGGCAATGGTGCCCAGGATGTCCGGGAGCACCGAATGGTCGATCGCGGAGGCGAAGTACTGGGCGGCTCCGGGCGGGGTGCGCAGGATCACCAAGTTCGCACTCGCTTCCGCAGTGACCAACAGGTCCTTGCACAGTCCGGCGAGGCGCGCGTCCAGGGTTTCCCGGGTGATACCGCTCGCGGGTGAGCGATCCGCGCCCGCCTGGGGAACCGCATAGACCAGCCCACCTTCCGGGGAGCGCACCCGCACGGCTTCGAGTTCGACGAGGTCGCGGGACAGCGTGGCCTGGGTGACCTGAACGCCGTCGGCGGCAAGCAGGTCGGCCAGCTCCGCTTGGGAGTGGACGTCCCCGCCGATCACCAACTCGATGATGCGGGCCTGCCGGGCGGTCTTGGTGGTGGGAATGCTCACTGCCGCCCCCCGGCGCGGCGCAGTGACCGGGGCCGATCCGCGGACAGCCCCGAGGAGTCCAACAGCCACGTGAGCAGCGCCTTCTGGGCATGCACGCGGTTCTCGGCCTCGTCCCAGACCAGCGATGCCGGGCCGTCGATCACCTCCGCCTCGACCTCAATACCGCGGTACGCGGGCAGGCAGTGCAGGAACACCGCGTTCTCGGCGGCCTGCGCCATGGCCTCGGTCGTCACGGAGTAGGGTCGGAAGATCTCGGCGCGCTCGGCCTTCTCGGCCTCCTGTCCCATGGACACCCACGTGTCGGTGACCACCGCGTGCGCGCCCGCGAGCGCTTCACCCATGTCGGTGGTGACCACCACGGAGCCGCCGGTCTCCGCGGCGCGTTCGCGGGCGGCGTCGACAACATCCTGGCTGGGCAGGTGTGAGGCGGGGCCGGAAATGCGCACGTGCATGCCCGCGGTGGCGCAACCGAGCATGTAGGAATTGGCCATGTTGTTGGCGGCGTCACCCACGTAGGTCAGCGTGCGGCCCTTGACGTCACCGAACCGCTCGCGGAGTGTGAGCAGGTCCGCGAGGATCTGGCACGGATGGTAGTCGTCGGAGAGCCCGTTGATCACAGGTACGGTGCTGTACTCGGCCATCTCTTCCAACCCTGACTGGTCGAAGGTGCGCCACACGACGGCGGCGAGCATGCGGGAGAACACGCGGGAGCTGTCCGCGATGGTCTCCTTATGACCCAGCTGGGACTCCCCCGGGTTGATGATGAGCGGATTGCCGCCCAGGTCTGCTATCCCGGTCGCAAAGGACACCCTGGTGCGCGTGGAGGTCTTGTCGAAAATGACACCCACGGTTTGCGGCCCGGCCAGGGGACGGCGGCTGAACCGATCGGCTTTCAACGCCGCGGCCAGCTCCAGGACCTGTTCCTGTTCCTGGGGGTTCAGATCGGTATCGACCAGAAAATGACGCAACACGTGGTTTCCTCCTGCGAATGAATGACGTCTGTTATGAACCGGCGAGCTCGGCGCGGGCAGCGCCGATGATGCCCGGAAGAGCCGCGACAAAACTGTCGGTGTCCGCCGTGGTGATGATCAGCGGCGGGGCGAGGCGCACGGTTGCGGGACCCGTCGCATTGATGATGAATCCGGCCTTGCGGGCCGCGGTGACCACGGCGGGGGCAAGAGCCTGCTCCGGCGAGTCCTGGACCAGATCGATGCCGATCAGCAGGCCGTGTTGCCGCACTTCGCGCACGTCCGCCTGGTCCTTCAACGCGGCCGCCAGGTGCGCGCCCACGGCCGAGGCATTGCCCAGCAGACCGTCGTTCTTGATGACGTCCAGCGTGGCCGACGCCGCCGCGGTCGCCAGGGGGTTGCCACCGAACGTGGTGCCGTGCTGGCCCGCGGTCAAAAGATTCGACACCTCCGCACCCGCGGTGATCATGGCCCCGATGGGAAAGCCGCCGCCGAGCCCTTTGGCCAGGGTGACGGCGTCCGGGAACTCGCGCTCGGGCAGCTGGGCCGTGGCTGCCAGCCACTGCCCGGTGCGTCCGATGCCGGACTGCACCTCATCCACGATCAAGAGGGCCCGGTGTTCGCGGGTCAGTTCGCGCGCGCGCGTCAGGAACCCCTCGGGCAAAGCGTGCACACCCGATTCGCCCTGCACCGGTTCCACGATGAGCGCCGATACGGTGCCGTCCAGCTCCTTCTCGAGCGCCTCGATGGTCGCCGGAATGTGGGTGACTCCCCCGGGCAACGGTTCGAAAGGCGCGCGGTAGGCCTCC
Source organism: Kocuria sp. cx-455 (assembly GCF_014698015.1). Lineage (GTDB taxonomy): Bacteria > Actinomycetota > Actinomycetes > Actinomycetales > Micrococcaceae > Kocuria. The sequence continues at coordinate 73,035 of NZ_JACXBS010000004.1, read as the reverse complement.
TTGGCGGTGAGGGCCAACGAGCCCATGGTGCGGCCGTGGAAGGCGTTCTCGAGCGCGAGCACCCGGGTGCGCGGGGCGCCGTCGGGACCGGGGTGGGCTGCACCGTGCCGGCGGGCGAGCTTGAAGGCCGCCTCGTTGGCCTCGGATCCCGAATTGGCGAAGAAGACGTGGGATCCCTCGGGCGCGCCGGTCAGCTCAAGCAGCTGATGCGCAAGGGAGATCCCCTGCGGCGAGGTGAACAGGTTGGAGATGTGCGCGAGCCTGCCCGCTTGCTCGCTGACCGCCGCCACCCATGCCGGGTGTGCATAACCAATGGAGTTCACGGCAATTCCGCCGAGCAGGTCGAGGTAGCGCTTGCCGTTGGCGTCCTTCACATGGACGCCCTGGCCCTCGGTGAGCACCAGGGCGGGATCCCCGAAAACACCCAGCAGGTTGTCCTTGTAGTCCTGAAGCAGTTCGTTCTGTGAGTCGCTCATTGCTTGTCTCCGTCCGGGGTGACCTCGGTGCCGATGCCCGTGTCCGTGAAAAGTTCCAGCAGTGACGAGTGCGCGGAGCGCCCGTCCACAATGGATGCCCGCGGCACACCGTTGTCCACGGCGCGCAGGGCCGCCTGCATTTTGGGGATCATGCCGGATTCGAGCCCCGGCAGCATGTCCCGCAGCTCGGTGGTGGTCAGTGAGGAAATCAGGGAGGACTTGTCCGGCCAGTTCGCGTAGACACCCTCAACGTCCGTCAAGGCCACGAACTTCTCGGCTCCCAGGGCCACGGCGACCTCGGCCGCGGCGGTGTCCGCATTGACGTTGAGCACCTCACCCGTGAGATCGCCGGAACCGTCCGAGGCGGCCGGATCATCGGCCAGCTCGGGCGCGATCGAGGCGATCACCGGGATCTTTCCGATGTCGATGAGCTGTTCGACGGCCGCGGTATTGACCTTCTCCACGGTCCCCACCAGGCCGAGGTCCAGCGGCTGACCGTCGGAACCCGTGCGGATCCTGCGTGCCTGCAACAACCCGGCATCCTCACCGGACATGCCCACGGCGTACGGGCCGTGCGCGTTGATGAGACCCACGAGTTCACGCCCCACCTGGCCGGTGAGCACCATGCGGATCACACCCATGGCCTCGCGAGAGGTCACGCGCAACCCGTCCTTGAACTCGGACGGGATGTTCAGGGTGGACAACATGGCGCTGATCTGGGGGCCGCCGCCGTGGACGACCACGGGCTTGATGCCCACGTGACGCAGAAAGACCATGTCCTCCGCAAAGGCGCGGCGCAGATCGTCATTGATCATGGCGTTGCCGCCGTACTTGAAGACCATGACGGACCCGGCGTAGCGCTGGATCCAGGGCAGGGCCTCCATAAGTGTTTCCGCCTTGGTCTGGGCGGTTTCGTACCGGGTGTTATCGCTGAAACGTGACATGACGGGCGCGCGTCAGCTGGAGTACGCGCTGTTCTCCTCAACGTAATCGTGGGTGAGGTCGTTGCTCCACACCGTGGCCTGGTGATTGCCGGCCTTCAGGTCGATGACAATGTCCACGGCGCGGGCGGCGGCCATGTCCACGGTGTCACGGGAGTCGCCGATGGCCCCGTTGCGGCACACCATGACCCCGTTGATGGTCACGTCGATCCGGTCCGGATCGAACTGCGCGCTCGTGGTACCCACCGCCGAGAGCACCCGGCCCCAGTTGGGGTCGTTGCCGAACACCGCGGTCTTAAGCAGGGCGGAACGGGACACCGCGCGGGAGACGTCCTCCGCCTCGGTCTCGGTGGCCGCTCCCGCGGTGGTGATCGCAATGTCGTGGGAGGCACCCTCGGCGTCGGTGATCAGTTGCTGGGCCAGACTGTGGCACACGGCGGTGAGCGCACGGGTGAACTCCACTTCGTCCGCGGTGGTCCCGGAGGCCCCGGATGACATGAGAGTCACCGTGTCATTGGTGGACATGCAGCCGTCCGAGTCCGTGCGGTTGAACGTCACGCGGCAGGCCTCGCGCAGAGCGCGGCCCAGGACCTCGGAGGGCAGTTTCGCATCCGTGGTGATGACCACGAGCATGGTCGCCAGCCCCGGCGCGAGCATGCCCGCCCCCTTGGCGATGCCTCCGACGGTCCAGCCGTCTCGCGCGGCGCACGCCTGTTTGGAGACGGAGTCGGTGGTCATGATGGCCTCCGCGGCGGCCTGGCCCGCCTCGGGCCCGGCCGCGAGCGCGTCGGTCAACGCCGGGATTCCCGCCCGCATCACGTCCATGGGCAGTTGCTCGCCGATCAGACCGGTCGAACACACGAGGACGTCGCCGGCGCCCACGTCCAAACGATCGGCCACCAGCTCCGCCGTTTCATGGGTGTTCTGGAACCCCCGGGTGCCGGTGCATGCATTGGCTCCCCCGGAGTTGAGAATCACCGCGCGGGAGGTGCCTTGGCGGATGACTTCGCGGGACCAGTGCACGGGTGCGGCGGCCACACGGTTGGAGGTGAACACGGCCGCGGCGGCGAACTCCGGGCCGTCGTTGACGACCAGGGCCAGATCCTTGCCACCGGAGGCCTTGAAGCCGGCCTCCACACCGGCGGCACGGAAACCGGCAGCGGCGCACACGCCATAGGTCGTGTCCACCGTGATGTCGGGAACGGGGTTGTGGGATTGCATGAGAACTCCTGGGAGCGTCAAAGGTAAGGGGCGTGGGCGGTGTGAGCGAGCGGCGTCGGACGCGCCGCATCTCAGTGCTGGGTCAGGGAGCGAGACCCTGGAGGTGAAGTCCTGCTGTTTCCGGCAGGCCCAGTGCGATGTTGACGGACTGAACGGCGCCGCCGGCCGTGCCCTTGGTGAGGTTGTCCAGCACCGCGCTGACGATCAGCCGGTTGGCGTGCGGGTCCACCGCGAGTTGCAGTGCCACGTGGTTGGATCCGACCACGGACTTGGTGGTCGGCCACTGGCCCCGGGGCAGCACGGTGATGAACGGTTCGTCCGCGTAGGCCTCCCGGTAGGTCGCCAGTGCCGACTCGAGCGTGGTGCCCTCGGCCAACGGCGCCGTGGCTGTGGTCAGGATCCCGCGGGGCATGGGAGCGAGCGTGGGCGTGAACGAGATGCTGACATCCTGGCCCGAGGCCCAGCTCAAACCCTGCTCGATCTCCGGCGTGTGGCGATGACCGCCGCCCACGCCGTACGGGGACATGCTGCCCATCACCTCCGCCCCGAGCAGATGCGGTTTGCTGGCTTTGCCCGCACCGGAGGTACCGGAAGCGGAGACAATCACGATGTCGCGCGTGGACACGAGCCCCGCGGCGACCGCCGGCGCCAGCGCCAGCAGGGAACCCGTGGGATAACATCCGGGCACGGCGATGCGCGTGGCGCCGCCGAGTTTCTCCCGCTGTTTGGTCCCGTTGGCAGCGATGATGAGCTCGGGCAGACCGTAGGGCCAATGACCGGCGTGGCTACCACCGTAGAACGCGTCCCAGGCTTCGGTGGATTCCAACCGATGGTCCGCACCGGCATCCACGACCACGGTGTTCTCCGGCAGCTGCGCGGCGATCTCCGCCGACTGGCCGTGCGGCAGGGCCAGGAAGACGATGTCATGACCGGACAGGTTCTCGGGACTGGTCTCGACGACCTCCATCTCGGCCAGCGCATGCAGATGCGGCTGCAGGGCACCCAGTCGCTGACCCGCCGTGGAGTGACCGGTCACGGTGGACACGGTGATGTCCGGGTGGCCGGCGAGCAGGCGCAGGACCTCTCCGCCCGCGTAGCCGGTGGCTCCTGAAACAGCTGCGGTGTACGTCATACCGGCCAGCATACCGCATGGATATACAGTGTGCCCGATATTTATACATTTTGCGTTCCGGGCAGCACCGAGCGTCGAGGAGTTGGCGCAACCGGGGTTGAACCGATCGGTGTGGAGCGTAAGACTGACCGTACCCATTGACTACCGGCGCGCTCGCGCCCGGAGGAGACAGCGTGAACGACACCATGAAAGCCATTGCCGCGCGGAAAAGCGGCGGCCCGGACGTCCTACAACCGGACGACGTGGAGATCCCCAGGCCCGGACCCGGACAGGTCTTGGTGCGCACCGCGGCAACGGGGGTGAACTTCATCGAGACGTACCAGCGCGAGGGCGTGTACTCCGTGGATCACCCGTTCACTCCCGGTTCCGAGGGCGCCGGCGTGGTGAGCGCCGTGGGTGAGGACGTCACGTCGGTGTCGGTGGGGCAGCGGGTGGCCACCTCGGAAGCCATCCGCACCTACGCCCAGTACTTCGTGGTCGACGCGGAAAAGGCCATGCCGGTTCCGGACGGCATGTCCGATCACGACGCCGCCGCCCTCCCCCTGCAGGGACTCACCGCCCACTACCTGGTGCGCTCCACGTTCGAGCTCAAGCCCGAGCACACCGCCGTGATCACCGCTGCCTCCGGCGGCGTGGGCGGGCTCGCCATTCAGCTCATGAAGCGCATTGGTGCCACGGTCATCGCGTTGACCTCGACCGAGGAAAAGGCGACCACGGCGCGTGAGTTGGGCGCCGATCACGTCCTGGGTTACGAGGGTTTCGCGGACAGGGTCCGAGACCTCACGGACGGCCGCGGCGCGGACGTGGTGTACGACTCTGTGGGCAAGAGCACCTTTGACGAGTCACTGAAGGCCGCGCGCGTACGCGGCACGGTGGTGCTGTTCGGTGGGTCGTCCGGTCAAGTTCCGCCGTTCGACATCCAGCGGCTCAACGGGTCGGGTGCACTGTTCCTGACCCGCCCGTCACTGGCGTTCTACCTCCGTGACGCGCAGGAACGCACCTGGCGGTGGAAGGAACTCACGGACGCCGTGGTGGCCGGGGATCTGAAGGTGCGGGTGGGCGGCACCTACCCCCTCGCCGAGGCGTCCCGGGCTCACAAGGACCTGGAATCCCGCGCAACACAGGGCAAGCTGCTGTTGCTGCCGTAATCCGGTCAGCGGGCGCGGCGATTGAGGGCGCGCACTCCCCACACCGTGCCCGCAACGGACAGCAACGACAGTGCCGCCAGAACGCCCGCTTTCACCCGCTGGCCCGTCACGGTGGAATCGGTAATGCCCTCGCCGTAGCTGCCGGGCTCATCCGTGTCCATGATGCGCAACTGACCGTCGTCCACGGCCACGAGCGCGTCCACCGCCTCCAGGAAGTCGGAGTCCTGTTGCCCGGTCTGCGTTCCCCGGAACGTGATCTGCTCGCCCCCCTCGGCCTGGGCCGGATCGTTCAACCCATTGTCGAACGGGTGGTCCTTGAGCAGCTCGTTGTCGGGCATGATGCCGGCGTAAATACCGTTGTAATCCTCGGTCACCAGATCGTGGGTCATGGTCTGGTAGGTGCCGGAGACCACCATGGAGTTCCCGGCCCAGTCCGCGAGCCGCCCCGCCTTGTCGAAGGACAGCAGGGACGCGACGGCGAAAATCAGTGCCACCACGACGCCCACGAGCACGACCAGCACGATGCGCCAGCCACCGGCTCTGCTGCGCCGGGGCGGCTCCTGCTCGTCGAAGTCAAAGAACTCGTGGGCGTCGTGTGACAAAAATTCTCCTCTGCTACGTGTCAGCTGCGCAGTTGCGCACCGTGGGCGGATTCGGCCGCGGCCACGGCCGCGTTGCGCGCCTCCGATGCTTCATCGGCGGTCAGGGTACGGTCCGAAGCTCGGAATCGCATGGCAATCGCCACGGATTTCTTGCCGTCCGCCACACCGGTACCCGAGTACACGTCGAACACGTTGGCCGATTCCAGCAGGTCTCCGGCGCCACCCTCCACGGTGGCCAGCAGGTCCGCCGCCGGAAGATCGGCGTCCACCACGAGTGCCACGTCCTGCGTTGCCGCCGGGTAACCCGAGATCGCCTCGGCCACCACGGACGGGATCTCCCGTTCGATCAATGCCGAGAGGTCCAGTTCCATGACGCACGTGCGCTCCGGCAGATTGTGCGCCGCCACGAGCTTCGGGTGCAGTTCACCGGCCACACCGATCACCGCGCCGTCGGCTGTGCTCAGCACCGCCGTGCGGCCCGGGTGGAATGCCTGATGCTGACCCTGCTCGACCGTCAGTTCCACACCGAGTACGGCGGCGGCGAGCATCGCGGCGTCCAGGGCGTCCTGCCAATCCAGGCGCCGCGGCGCGACCCAGGGCCCCGCAGCGACGTCGTAGCCCGTGAAGACCGCGGCGAGCTTACGCGGCTGATCCGGAATGGCCGCATTCAGGCGCGCCAGCTCCTCTTCGGAGGGGCGCTGTCCCAGCGGCGGGATCGGTTGGGTGTCCGGGGTGTACCCCTCGGCCAGGAAGACGTGACCCGATTCGAACAGCGCAAGATCACGGAAACCACGCGAGTGATTGCGCTTCAGCACCTCGAGCAGGCCCGGCAGGATGCTCACGCGCAGCAGCGGCTTGGCCTCGCTGATCGGGTTGGCCAGCTTGACCGACGTCACGGTGGCGCTCGCCTCGGTGGCACCCCACAGGTCGTTCTCGTCCTGGGAGACGAAGGGGTAGCTGAGCACCTCCGTGAGGCCCGCCGCGGCCAGTGAGTTGGCGACGCGGCGTCGTGCGGCCTGCCAGCGGGTGAAGCCGCGGCCGGGAGGGGCCACCGGGAGGCGATCGGGGATCTTGTCGTACCCGTCAAGGCGGGCGATTTCCTCCACCAGGTCTTCCTTGTCGCTCAGATCCGGGCGCCACGTGGGCGGGGTGACCGTCCAGCCGTCCGCGGTCTCGACGACCTCGGCGCCGATTTCGCGCAGCGAATGCTCAATGGTCTCGGGCGAGTAGTCCACGCCGACACGCGCCTCGGCGTAGCCGGCGGGCAGCTCAATGTTCTCGGGAGCCACCGTCCGGTCGACGTCGGTCACGGCACCCGAATCGGTGCCCCCGGCGAGCTCGACCAGCAGATCGACCACGCGCTGCGCGGCCACCGGGGCGACCTGCGGGTCCACGCCCCGTTCGAAGCGCTTGGACGCCTCCGACGGCAACTTGTGGCGGCGCGCGGTGCGGGCGATCGAGATCTCGTCGAACCGTGCGGCTTCTACGAGAATGCGCGTGGTGGAGTCAGACACCTCGGTCGTGGCGCCACCCATGACACCGGCCAGGCCAATGGGACCCGACTCGTCCGTAATGAGCAGATCCTCCGGGTCCAGCTCACGGGTCTTGTCGTCCAGCGTGGTGAGCTTCTCCCCCTGCTGCGCGCGCCGCACGGTGATGCCGCCCTGGAGGGTGTCCAGGTCGTAGTTGTGGATCGGGTTGCCGTACTCGAGCATCACGTAGTTGGAGATGTCCACGGGCAGGCTCAGGGAACGGATGCCGGCCAACCGCAAACGCGACGCCAGCCACGGCGGGGTGGGTGCGGACGGATCCACGCCCTCGACCACGCGGGTCACGAACCGGGTGCAGCCGTCGCGGCCGTGAATCGGGGCGTCGTCGGCGAGCGTGACCGGGAAGCCCGCGTCATTGGCGGGCGGCACCGTGGGTGCCAGCTCGGCGACCGGATCGGTGAACGGGGAACGCGTGGCGTGGCAGTACTCGCGAGCCACACCGCGCACCGAGAAACCGTACCCGCGGTCCGGCGTCACGTTGATCTCGGCGGCGGAATCGTAGAGGCCCAGCAGTTCCATGGCGTCCGAACCCAGCTCCGGGTCCAGACCCAGGGTAGAAAGCACCAGAATTCCGTCGTGATCGTCGCCGATGCCCAGTTCACGCACCGAAGCAATCATGCCGGCGGAAGTGTGGCCATACGTCTTGCGAGCGGAGATCTTGAAGTCACCGGGCAGCACGGCACCGGGCAGGGTCACCACGACCTTGTCGCCCACGGTGAAGTTGTGGGCACCGCAAATGATGCCCTGCACACCGGAGGGGTCGATGCCCTTGCCGGTCAGGGTCTGCTCCTGGCCCTCCGGGACCACGCGCACGGTGCACCAGTTGACGGTCTTACCGTTGGAGTGGGTTTCCGGTTCCATGGTGAGCACCTGGCCCACCACGATGGGCCCGGACAGCTCGTCCGTGGGGCGGTGAATGTCTTCTTCCTCCAGGCCCACCTTGACCAGGGTGGCCAGGACGTCCTCGGCGGTCGCGTTCTCGGGTACTGGCGCGTATTCGCGCAGCCATGACAAAGGAACTCGCATGATTAGATCTCCATCCCGAAGTGCTCGCTGAACCGGACGTCGCCCTCGACCATGTCATGCATGTCCGGGACGTTGTTGCGGAACATCAGGGTCCGCTCGATGCCCATGCCGAACGCGAAGCCCGAGTACCGCTCGGGGTCGATACCGGCCGCGCGCAGCACGTTGGGGTGCACCATGCCGCAGCCGCCCCACTCGATCCAGCGGGGCCCACCCTTGGCGGCGGGGTGCCACACGTCCAGCTCGGCGGAGGGTTCGGTGAACGGGAAGTAATTGGGGCGCAGCCGGATCTGGGCTTCCTCGCCGAACATCACGCGCGCGAAGTGCGTGAGCGTGCCCTTCAGATCGGCCATGGACAGGCCCTCATCCACGGCGAGGCCCTCCACCTGGTGGAACACCGGGGTGTGGGTCGCATCCAGCTCGTCCGTGCGGTAGGTCTTGCCCGGGCACACCACGTACACCGGCAGCTCACGCTCGAGCAGGGAGCGCATCTGGACCGGTGAGGTGTGGGTGCGCAGGACCAGGTGCGAGGACGGCGGGTCCACAAAGAACGTGTCCTGCAGCTGGCGGGCGGGGTGGTCCGGCTTGAAGTTCAGGGAGTCGAAGTTGAACCATTCGTGTTCGAGCTCGGGACCGTCCGCGATCTCCCAGCCCATACCCACGAACACGTCGCCAATGCGGTCCATCAGGTTGGTGAGCGGGTGGCGCCCGCCCAGCCGGGTGCGCCGCGTGGCCGCGGTGACGTCCACCGCCTCCTCCACGAGGATGCGGGCGTCACGCTCTTCCTCGAGCACGGTGGTGCGTGCGGCGATCGCCTTGTTCACGCGGCCGCGGGCCTGGCCGACGAGCTTGCCGGCCACGGCCTTCTGCGCCTTGTCCAGCCCACCGATCGTGCGGTTGGCCAACGCGAGGGGTGATTTCTCACCGGTGTGCGCCAGTCGCACGGCCTTGAGTTCGTCGAGATCGGCGGCCGCCTCGATCTCGGCGAGCGCGCGCTCTACGGCTGAGGTGACCCCGGCCTCGTCGGTGGGGTCCACCTCGATGGACGGTGTGGGTTCGGACATGGTTTCTCGCGTTCCTGCTCGCGGACGGGTTCAGCGTGAGACCTGGCAGCTACCGCTGCGCCACGGTCCCCGCGTAAATGCCCGCAGCGATCACGGTGCGGGCATGGTCAGTCTAGTGGATCGGTCAGGAGCTCTCGGTCTGGTGCTCTCCCCACCAGCGCGGCGGGGCGAAGAACGCGGCGGCCAGTGCGCCGAGCAGCAGCACGGCGGCCGGGAGCAGCAGGGTTTGGCTCACGGCGGCGGCAAAGCCTTCCCGTGCCGCCACGGGTAGACCACCGGCGTTCGACGACGCCGCGAGTGACGCGGTCCCCGCGGCCTCCGGCAGGTTCGCGGCCAGTCGCGCCTGCAACAGCACTGCGACCATGGCCGCGCCGAGAACGGCGGCGACCTGGCGGGTGGCGTTGAATACCCCGGAGCCGGCGCCCACGCGGTCCGGGCGAAGATTGGAGGTGGCCGTGATCGAGACCGGGGACCAGACCAGGGCGCTGCCCAGGCCCATGCCCAGGGTCATGACGGCCAGCAACCACACGGGGGTGTCCACGCGCAGGGCAAAGGCATAGGCGGCCAACGACAGCGACATGATGATCATCCCGGGAAGGGCGAGGAACCGCGGAGTCCGCCGGGCCAGTGCGCGGCCGACGAGCGGAGCCAGGATCGCGGACAGCAAGGACATGGGCGCGTAGCTCAGTGCCGCCAGCGTGGGATCGAGATCGCGGACCAGCTGAAGGTAGAGCATCGCGGGGATGATCATGGAGTTCACGGTGAAGCTGACCGCCCCGATCGCCACGTTGGCCAGCGAGTAATTACGGTCGCGGAACAGTCCGAGCGGTACCAGCGGCTCCGCGCGGTTCTTGGCCTGCCAGACGACGAACCCAATCATCACGACCACACCGGTTCCGATGACCATGGGGATGGTGATGGGGCCGACCACGGTGGACCAGCCGAACGTCTGTCCTTCCTGCACGCCGAACACGATCAGGAATAGACCCACGCCGGAGAGCAGTACACCGGGGATGTCCAGGCAATGGCTGCGGCGTTCGAAACGCGGCAGGTACTTGGCCGCGCGCCACAGGGCGAAGATCCCGACCGGGACGTTGACCCAGAAGATCCACTGCCAACCGGCCAGGTCCACCAGCACACCACCCAGCAGCGGCCCGACCAGCGTGGCGATACCGGCCGTGGCACCCCAAATGCCCAGGGCGGTGCCGCGGGTCTCGCTCGGGAACATCCGGGTGATCACGGACATGGTTTGCGGCGTGAGAACGGCCGCGCCCAGCCCTTGGACGACACGGGCGGCCACGAGACTGTCGATGCTCCCGGCGAATCCGCACCACAGTGACGCCACGGTGAAGATCGCCAACCCCAACAAGTACATGGTGCGCGGACCAAAGCGGTCACCCAACCGTCCGGTGATCAACAGCGGCACGGCGTAGGCCAGAAGGTAGGCGCTGGTCACCCACAGGACTGCCCCGATGGGCGCGTCGAGACCCGCTATGAGTGCGGGAATGGCGGTGGAAACTATGGTGGCGTCCACCAGGATCATGAAGAACCCCAGAACCATGGCCCACAGGGCGCTCCACGCTGCCGGATCGTGCCGAGTCTCGGTGTGCTGCGCCATAATCAGTGTCCGTGCCTCACAGTTTTGGGGTTGATGACGTCAAGCTGCTCGAGCAGTGCGCCCACAATGGGCAGATCAGCGGGGATCCAGTCCAGGTCGAGGATCGGATCGGGATCGGCCAGCGCCACCCAGCGCAGTTGAAGGTGATCCTCCCCGGCTGCGGGTTCACGGTCATCGGTGACCACCGCCGTGAAGACACGCATGACCGCGGTCCCCTTCAGGGGCCAGCCCTCCGGGTCCGCAGCGGAGACTTCCTCGAGCAGTCGGACGGTGACGCCGAGTTCCTCGGAGCATTCCCGCACGAGCGCTTCCTGGGCGCCCTCGTCGGGATCCTGCTTCCCGCCCGGGAACTCCCACAGCCCCCGGAGCTTCTCGGGATAGGCGCGCTGGGCCACCAACAATCTGGTGGGTGATTGAGCATTGTCGAGGATCGCGGCACCCATGACCCTGGTGAGGCGATCACGGGACGCGGAAGCGCTCATGAGCGCGCGCGGCGCTGGGCGCGCGCCGAGGAATACAAACACACGGTTGCGGCGGTACCCACGTTGAGGGATTCCGCGGCGCCGTAGAGCGGCACGGCCACGGCAACATCGGCGTGCGCCTTGTCCTCGTCGGTCAGGCCCTGGGCCTCGTTACCGAACAGCCACACGGTGGGGCGGGACAAGTCATAGGGAGCGTCCGCGGGCGGAGCCGAGCCCGCGAATCGCAGCAGAGCGGCGTCGGCGAGTTCGTCGACCAGGACGTCCGCGTACCCGTCGGCGGCGAGAATTCCGAGGCCGTGATGGCGGGCGGCCGCGGCGATCTCGGCCAGCTCCGCGCCCGTGACCACCGGGACGTGGAACAGCGAGCCCGCCGAGGAGCGCACCGCCTTGGGGTTGAACGGGTCCACGCTGCCGGAGGTGAACGCGGCGGCGCGGGCGCCGGCGGCGTCCGCGGCGCGCACGACCGTTCCCGCGTTACCGGGGTCTTGAACGCGTACCAGGACACAGGCAAGCTCTACCCGCGCGAATGCGGGATCGAGGGTGAGGGAGGGCAAGGAGCACACGGCCAGCATTCCCTGGGGTGTCACGGCGTCCGTCATGGCCGCGAGCACCTCTGCGGTGACCGCGCGGATGAACACTCCCCCGCGTTCGGAGACGGCTTCCAGATCCGCTGCGATGTCCGGGTGGCGCTCCAGCTCCGCCTCGGTGACGTACACGGCGTCCAACCCCGGAAGACCGGGCGGGGGCGTGTCAGACAGGGCCAGTCGGAGTGCTTCGCGCACGTTCTGCGGGCCTTCGGCACGGAACTTTGCGCGCTTGGAACGAACCGAGCGCCTGGTCAACGCGGCCACGTCACGAACCCGATCGGAACGGGTGTTGGACAGCAGCCGGTCTCCCAGGCGCTCGGTGAAGTTCACGAACCTGATCAGGCGGCGTTGCGCGGTGCGGAGGTGTCCTCCGGCAGTGCGTCCTTGGCGACCGTGACCAGAGCGGCGAAAGCGTTGGCGTCGTTGACGGCCAGCTCTGCCAGCATGCGACGGTCCACCTCAACCTCGGCGGCCTTCAGACCCTGGATGAAGCGGTTGTAGGTCAGGCCGTTGGCGCGGGATGCAGCGTTGATGCGCTGGATCCACAGGCGACGGAAATCGCCCTTCTTCTTGCGACGGTCGTTGTAGGAGTAGGTGTACGAGTGCAGCACCTGCTCCTTGGCCTTGCGGTACAGGCGCGAACGCTGTCCGCGGTAACCGGAGGCCATCTCCAAAATTTCACGACGCTTCTTGTGGGCGTTGACCGCCCGCTTCACACGTGCCACGTGTGTACTCCTTACGGTTCGGTTCCGATCGCGATCGGAACAATCTCACATTTTCACGGTGCCGCTGTCACGGCACAAAACTTGGTGTAGCGCTTGGCTTACTTGCCCAGCATCCGCTTGATGGCCTTGGCCTCGCCCGGGGTGCTCACGATCTGATCGCTCGCGAGGCGGCGGGTCAGTCGCGAAGACTTGTGCTCCAAGTAGTGGCGGCGGTTGGCCTGCTGGCGCTTGACCTTGCCCGAACCGGTGAGCTTGAAACGCTTCTTAGCTCCACTGTGGGTCTTCATCTTCGGCATAGTGGCCGTCTCCTTTGGTTCAACCGATGACGCGCACCGGTGGGCCGCCGCTTTTCAGCGACGGCCACGCTTGTGTTGAGCGTGTGGCACGCCCAACGTTGTCAATTCACTGTGTGCTGCGCGCCTCAGCGCTTAGCAGGACCCGGCTTGGGAGCGCCGGGCTTGGGTACACCGGGCTTCGGAGCCGAAGCGGGCTTGGGTGCGGCCTTGGGTTTGGCCGCCGCTGCCGGCTTGGGTGCCGCCTTGGGCTTGGTCGACGACGCCGCGGCCTTGGGCTTCTCGGTGGACGCTGCCTCGGACTCCGCGTTGCGCTGCTGGGCTTGTTCCTCGGTCTCGGTCACTGCCGGAGCAGCCTGACCGATCTCGGGATCGACGGCCGGTGCAGCCACCACCTTGGGCTCGGCCTTGGGGGCCTCATCCTGGGTGGTCTCCGGTGCGCTTGCCGTGTTCCGCAGCTCCTCCGGGAACGCGTCCCCGATGGACTGGGTCACGGGTGCGGCCTGAGAGGTGTCGACCCGCTGCTTACGGTCCTTGTTCGCCTTGGACTCGTCGCGCTGCTTCTGACGACGGGCTTCGGCGCGAGCCTCTGCCTTGTTCTTGAGCGGACCGATCACCATGACCATGTTGCGGCCGTCAACGCGGGGGTTGGTCTCCACCACACCCACCTCGGCGACGTCCTCAGCCAGTCGCTCCAGCAGCCGAACACCCATTTCGGGGCGCTGCTGCTCACGACCGCGGAACTGGATCATGGCCTTGACCTTATCGCCGGCGCCCAAGAAGCGCTTGGCGTGACCGACCTTTGTCTCATAGTCGTGAGTGTCGATCTTGAGGCGGAACCGAACTTCTTTGAGCACGGTGTTCGCCTGGTTCTTGCGAGCCTCACGCGCTTTGACCGCGGCCTCGTACTTGTACTTGCCGAAGTCCATGAGCTTGGCCACGGGAGGCTTGGCGTTCGGTGCGACCTCGACCAGATCGAGATCCGATTCGCGTGCTAGCCGCAGTGCGTCCTGGACGCGTACGATGCCAACCTGCTCGCCGCCGGGTCCGACGAGACGGACCTCCGGGACACGGATTCTGTCATTGATACGTGGATCGCTAATGCCAATCTCCTGATGTTCGTGGGTTTCCCCGTTGCTGTGAACGACCGCAACAAAAAACCTCCGCTGCGGAAGGCGCGAGCGGAGGTTGAAACCACACTGTCATCGGAAACGTCCATGAATCACATGCCGCACGGCATGGACCTCGGATTTCCGGTCACTGACCCGGTGTCCTACAACCCATGATGAAGCGGGCGGACGCGGGTGGGAGATACCTCCACTTGCACACTGCCCTACAGTCTAGCGCATGGTCGACGGTGTGCGCGAACCGTAATCGTGATCCCTGTCTCTCCGCGGCGGTGGGCGGGCCGTGCGCCGCGGACGTGGGACTGATTTAGAGTAGATCCATGACCGACGCACCGCGCAACGAGCGCTTTGAATTCGACGACCACCTCCCCGGCCATGACGGACACGGCGCAGCGGACGAGACCGTAGCGGCCGTCAACGAGCAAATGCGCGACATCGCGGAGGTTCCCGCGGTGGAGGTCATCACCACGGCCGCCGTGCATCTCATGAGCGCCGCCGCGGTCAAGTGCGGCCTGGCCGCCGGCGACGATGCCGAGGAACTCAAGGACCTGGACGAGGCCCGCAAACTCATCACCGCGCTGGCCGGTTACATCACCGCAGCCGCACCGGAGATCGGCTCCCAGCATGCCGCCCCCCTGCGAGACGGGCTCAAGTCCCTGCAGTTGGCTTTCCGCGAAGCCTCCCCGTTCCCGGATGCCCCCGGCTCCGGTCCCGGTGAGAAGTTCACCGGACCCGTGTTCGGCTAAGCGGTCAGGCGCAGTCCCAAGGAATCCACGTTCTCGGCCATGATCGGCTCGGTAGCCAGCTTCTGCTGGTACAGGTCGATCGTGGCCTGAACTTTTTCCCGGGTCAGTCCGGGTGTCAGCTGCAACACGATCACGAGTTCGGGCCCGGTCGCCCCGCCGTCCAGCATCACCCCGTCGGAGCGGCGTCCGTGGATTCCGGACCCGGGTTCGGTGCGCGCGGACACGATACCGTCCATGCCCAGTGCCGCGCGCAGTACGGCATCGTCCACGGCGAGGTCCGCGTACGACGGCGTCCACGGCGTGTCCTTCGCGATGCACCACATGGCCGGGCGACGCACCACGAAGGCCGGGTCGGAGGCAGGGTTCACCACCAAGAGGTCCGAGCCGTCCTGCACCGCGGACAGTGCGGCCCTGCGGATGTCCACCGCGACAGGTCGCGCGTCGGGGTTCCACGCGGACAGTTCGTCCACCGCGGTGAACACCGGGAGGGCCTTGCGCCCGTCCGCGGTCCGCAAACTCACGAGGGCCATGTCCGCTTCCTTGTCGGACACGAGTCCGTGGTCCGTGATCTGGGAGTGCGAGACCTCGGCCACGATCGGGACGAACACCCTGCTACCGGGTAGCGCGGCAATGACTGCCGTTTCGGAGGCGTGCCCGCCGCGCCACGCCGTCAAGGCGGAGGCGACCGCGGGTGCCGAGGCGCCGTCGTCGTCCGGGAACAGGTGTGTGTGGCTGGTGCCCTCCCCCAGGTTGCGGCCCTCCCATGCCTGGCCGCCCGTGTCCTGGGCGCCGCCGGCCGAGCGCAACTGCGCGGCGATGTGGGCGGGCAGATGTGGGGAGGAAGAACCGTCAGGCATTCGGGCGACCGGCCACGTCCAGGGCTTCGGGAAGCGTGAACTTGCCGGCGTAGAGGGCCTTGCCCACGATCGCGCCCTCGACACCGACGGGGACGAGCTCGCGCAGCGCGGCAATGTCCGCCAGGGAGGACACACCGCCGGAGGCGACCACGGGCTTGTCGGTACGGCGAGCGACCTCGGCCAGCAGATCCACGTTCGGCCCCTTGAGCGTTCCGTCCTTGGTGACGTCCGTGACCACGTAGCGGGAGCAGCCATCGGCCTCGAGGCGATCCAGGACCTCCCAGAGGTCGCCGCCCTCCTTGGTCCAGCCGCGAGCAGCCAGCGTGGTCCCTCGAACGTCCAGGCCCACGGCAATCACGTCTCCGTGCTCGGCAATCACGCGCCGGGTCCACTCGGGGTTCTCCAATGCGGCCGTACCCAAGTTGATGCGGGCCGGGTCCAAGGACAGGACCCGCTCAAGCGACTCGTCATCGCGAATACCGCCGGACATTTCGATCTTCATCTCGATCCGCTCCGCCACGCGACGCAACACGTCGATGTTGTCACCGCGCCCGAAGGCCGCATCCAGATCAACGAGGTGCAGCCATTCCGCGCCGGCGTCCTGCCACTGGAGAGCTGCCTCCATGGGATCTCCGTAACCGGTTTCCGAACCGGCTTCACCCTGCACCAGGCGAACGGCCTGGCCGTCCTGCACGTCAACGGCGGGCAGTAATTCCAAACGGGGGGTGGTGTCCTGGGACATGGTTCTCCTTACCGGCGGTGAGTACCGCGCGAAAAATTTAACATCGACGTACACGCTGGGTGCCGCGGCCCGGGCCGCGGCGGGACACTACAGGGAGGTGATCCAGGAATACGCGCCGTAACCGACCAGCGCGAGGGCAATGATCGCCAGCAACAGCACGGACCAGAGGGGTTTCTTCTGCTGTTGGAAGGAAATCGCACCGCCCACGAAGAACGCGCCCAGCACCATGGTCAACATGGAAGAGGTCACTTCTCGACCTCCGCGCCTCGCACGGGCATGCGCTCGGCCATGCGACCGGTTCGGGGCAGTGTGCCCAGCCAGTTGCGCAGCAGGGCGATCCCCGCGGCCGAGGACTTCTCCGGGTGGAATTGCGTGGCGCTCAACGCACCGTTCTCCACCGCGGCCACGAACGGGCCACCGTGCTCGGACCATGTGACCCCGGGTGCCCTCATGCGGTCGATCGTCTGATCGAAATCCCAATCCTGCACACCGTAGGAATGCACGAAGTAGAACCGTTCGTCCTCAATGCCCTTGAAGAGCACCGAATCCTCCGGCGGTTCCACGGTGTTCCATCCCATGTGAGGAACCACGGGAGCGTTCAACCGCTCCACGGTTCCCGGCCACTGAGCCAGACCGTCCGAGCGCTCACCGTGCTCGACACCCTCATCGAACATGACCTGCAGCCCAACGCAAATACCCAGAACGGGACGGCCACCGCTCAAGCGGCGATCGATGAGCCGGGGTGCCTGGACCGACCGCAATCCGGCCATCACGGCCGCAAACGCACCCACACCCGGAACCACGAGCCCGTCGGCGTCCATGACGTCCTCCGGGTCCGCACTGAGCTTGACCCTCGCTCCCGCAGCTTCAAGCGCTCGCACGGCGGAATGCACATTGCCCGCGCCGTAATCGAGAACGACGACGCACGGGGCCAGCTCGGTGTCGGTCACCTGTGGGTTCTCGGGGTTCACAAGGCTCCCTTGGTGGATGGAATGGAGTCAGCCATGCGGGAATCGGGTTCCACGGCCTCGCGCAACGCGCGGGCCAGCGCCTTGAACTGCGCTTCCACGATGTGGTGCGGGTCCCGGCCGCGGATGAGGTCGATGTGCAGGCACAACTGGGCGTGGTGGGCGAAGGACTCGAAGACGTGGCGGGTCATGGAACCGGTGAAGTGCCCACCGATCAAGTGGTACTGCTGACCCTCCGGCTCACCGGTGTGCACCACGTAGGGGCGGCCCGAGACGTCCACGACCGCGGAAGCCAGTGCCTCATCCAGGGGGATGGTGGCCTGTCCGAAACGACGGATGCCCCTCTTGTCACCGAGTGCCCGCAGAAAGGCGTCGCCGAGCACAATGGCGGTGTCCTCGACCGTGTGATGCACGTCGATGTCGGTGTCCCCGTGGGCCTGCACGGTGAGGTCGATCAGGGAGTGCTTGGACAACGCCGTCAGCATGTGGTTGTAGAAGGGCACCGTGGTCTCGATGGTGGACTGGCCGGTACCGTCCAGGTTCAGCTCTACGCGCACCGTGGATTCGCTGGTCACGCGTTCCACCACGGCGGTACGAGGTGAGTTGGTTGGGGACATAACGGGGTGTGACTCCTCGATTTCTACAAGTGCCCGCCGGAAACAGCGGCGATGTCCAGTCTAGTGGGCGGTCCGGCGCGCCTGCCCGGTGACCGTCGGATGACTCCCCCGCCGCTCACTCGTGGTGCAGGTAGTTCTCCACCGCGGTCAGGAAGGCGGTGGTCTCATCCTCGGTGCCCGCGGTGACCCGCAGGTGGCCGGGGATCCCCACGTCGCGCACTAGAACCCCTTGGTCCAGGAGGTTCTGCCACATCCGGTGGGCGTCCTCCATACCGCCGAAGAACACGAAGTTGGAATCGGATTCCGCGGGTTCGAAACCCAGGCGTTTGAGGTCATCCACAATGCGGTCCCGCTGCATCTTGATGTCTTCCACCGTAGCGAGCAGGACATCATGGTGCTCGAGGGCCGCCAGCGCTGTGGCCTGGCTGACGGCGGAAAGGTGATAGGGCAATCGCACCAAACGAATGGCGTCCGTGACCTCGGGGGCCGCGGCGAAATAGCCCAGCCGGGCGCCGGCTAGGGCAAACGCCTTGCTCATGGTGCGGGTGACGACCAGCCGAGGGCGACCTTCGAGCAGGGTCAAGGCTGACGGCGTGCCGAATCGTGCGAATTCCGCATAGGCCTCGTCCACAATGACCATGGAATTGGTCTCGGCGGCGGCCTCGTACACGGCGTGAACCACGTCCAGGCCCAGCGCGGTACCGGTGGGGTTATTGGGTGAGCACAGGAACACGATGTTCGGGGCGTGCTCACGAACCTGCTGCGCCGCGGACCCGGCCGACAACGTGAAGTCCTTTGCACGCCGGCCCGCTATGAACTCGGTGCCGGTGCCGGAGGCGAGCAGCGGGTACATGGAGTAGGTCGGGACGAACGTGAGAACCGAGCGGCCGGGGCCCCCGAAGGCCTGCAGGATTTGTTGCAAGATCTCGTTGGACCCGTTGGCGGCCCAGAGGTTTTCCGCCCTCAGTCCGTGTCCCAGATAGCCGGCGAGGGCGGTGCGAAGTTCCGTGAACTCCCGATCGGGGTAGCGATTGAGCTGCCCGGCGGCCTGCGAAACGCGCTTGGAGATGGCGTCCACCACCGGCTGTGGAACGGGATGGGTGTTCTCGTTCGTGTTGAGTGCCACCGCAACATCGAGTTGGGGGGCACCGTACGGGGACATGCCCCGGAGGTTCTCACGCAGGGGCAGGGCTTCTAAACGATCGAGATTTTGGCTCACTCCCCTAGCTTAAGCGCCGGGGAGGCCTGCGCACGATTCAGCGTGCGGGGACCTCCAGCAGTTGACCGGCGGAGATCTCCGAGGAAGCCAATTCGTTGAGCTCCACGATGTCGTCCATGACCTCGCGGGTGTCGCGCGCCGGGTCGGCGGCGTATGCGATCTCCCACAGCGATTGGTCGGGTTGAACGCTCACGGTATGGGTCACCGGTTCACCCACCGGGTCGCTGGTGGCCTGAACCGTGGTGGGCAGTAAGAAGATGACGGCGACCACCAATAGTGCCGCGGCACCCGTCATGAGGGGCAATCCAATGAAGACGAGCCGCCCGCGGCGGGTGAGATTGAGCTTGGGGGCGCGGGCAATGCTGCGAGCGCTGGTGGGCAAGATGCGTGTGGTCATGGCAACCTCCTGGTGATCTCTCCGGTGACCGCGGGATACAGCGGCGGGGTGTTCGAACCCTCTTCCCGGTGTTAGAACACGTTTTCGAATACCGGAGTTAAGTTCTAGCACGGGTGTACGAACCTTGTCGAGAGAAAAATCGAACATGTGTTTGAGTCCTCACTCCGGGGGCACTAGTCTTTAAGCGACAGCCGTACTAGTTGATCGACCAGCTCCGACACGCATAAGCGGCCGGATCGAACTCGGCGGGTACGGCATACCTCGCGGTTGATTCCGCGGTGGAAAACGGTGAAAGGACCCCAACTCGTGAGCACACCTTCCCCCTCCGGTTCGGAGTCCACGCGTTCACAGCGGCCACTGACCGCTCGCCAGCGCACCATTCTGGGCGCGGTGCAACGATCCATCGGTGAGCGCGGCTACCCGCCGTCCATGCGCGAGATTGGCGACGTCGTGGGCCTGGCGTCCCTGTCGAGCGTGACCCATCAGCTGGGTCAGTTGGAAAAGCTGGGGTACATCCGCAGGGACCCGCGGCGCCCCCGCGCCATGGAAGTTCTGCGTCCCCTCTCCGAGGCCGAACTGGCCCGGGAAGTGGGTGAGACCCACACTGCGGAGCCGGCTGCCACGTCATCCACCGGCTCGGTGCACAACATCAATCAGTTGCCCGCGAGCAGTTCAGACGGCGCCATGGCATCGGTGCCCCTGGTCGGGCGAATCGCCGCCGGTGGTCCCATCACGGCTGAGCAGTCGGTCGAAGACGTGTTCTCCATCCCGCGCGAGTTCGTGGGTCACGGTGACCTGTTCATGCTGAAGGTCTCGGGTGACTCCATGATCGATGCCGCCATTTGCGACGGCGACTGGGTCGTGGTGCGCCAGCAGAACACGGCGGTCAACGGTGAGATCGTGGCGGCTTTACTGGACGACGAGGCCACGGTGAAAACTTTCCGGCAACGCGACGGACACACGTGGTTGTTGCCCCAGAACACGCAGTACGAACCCATCCTGGGCGATCACGCCACCGTGATGGGCAAGGTCGTGTCGGTTTTCCGCTCCCTGTGATCCGCCCCGGTGTTCGCCCACCTCATCCGTGACGCCAACCTGCCGGCAGGTCATGGCAGGGGGACTACTGCGAGCTGCTCAACCGCTTCAGTGCGCCCAGGACCGTGGCTTTGTCCGCAGTCGGCCACAGCGGCGGCAGGGACTTGGTCAGGAACGTGCCGTAGCGCGCCGTCGCGAGTCGCGAATCCAGAACGGCCACCACGCCGCGGTCGTTACTTGAACGAATGAGGCGTCCCGCGCCCTGCGCAAGTTTCACCGCCGCGTGCGTTGCCGATACGGCCATGAACCCGTTGCCGCCCGCCCGTTCGGTCGCACGGGTGCGGGCGGTTCCCAGCGGGTCGTCCGGCCGTGGGAACGGGATCCGGTCGATCACGACCAAACGACATGAGTTGCCGGGCACGTCCACCCCCTGCCACAGGCTCATGGTCCCGAACAGGCTGGCAGCCGGGTCATCGGTGAACTCCTTCACCAGGGACGGCAAGGACGCCTCACCCTGGCAGAGGATCTCGGTGTCGATCACCTCACGCAACTTCTCGGCGGCCTCTTCGGCGGCGCGGCGGGATGAGAACAGCCCCAGGGCGCCACCGTTGGAGGCCCTGAGCAATTCGGCCAGTTCCGCCAACTGGTCCGAGGACACGCCCCGGCCCGGTTTGGGCAAGTGCCGCGCAACGTACAGGATCCCCTGCTTGGGGTAGTTGAACGGGCTTCCCACGTCCACACCGCGCCACGGTGGGGCCCCCGCGCCCTGCAGGCCGAGCGCACCGGCCACGGATGAGAACGACGAACCCACCGCCAGGGTGGCCGACGTCAGCACCACCGTCCGGCCGTCGAAGAGTCCTTCTCGAAGGGCACCAGCCACACTGAGCGGAGCAATGTTCAGGGTTGCCGGCTCCCCCGCATCCGGGGACACATACCCGGAGGACTGGTCCCAGCGGCCCACCCGGGAGATCCAGAGGACATCGTGATCCGTATTGGCACCGAGCATCCGATCGGCGGTGTCCAGAAGTTCCGACAGCCGGGAACGCGCGGCATGTCGGCCGGCGTCCTCCGCGTTGGAATCACCCTTGGTGGCACTGAGCCCGGCGCGGGCAGCGTCCTGAACGCCGCGCACCGCATAGACCTGCTCCTCGGTGAAGCCTCGCGGTAGCAGCCCGTTCGGATCACCGTTGAACGCGCGGTCGAAGGCGTCCGCGGTCTTGTCCAAGTCTTCGTGCGCAGCGGCGGTGTGCTTGCGCACCCCGCTGGCAGCGGCTCGCACGGCCGCACCGGACAGCGCGCCCGTGACCGCCCCGGTCACTCGGTCCTGCAATTCGTGAGCCTCGTCCACGACCACCACGTCGTGTTCGGGCAACACGGCCAATCCCTCGAAAGCGTTGATGGCCAATAACGCGTGATTGGTGATCACCACATCCGCCTCGCCGGCGGCCAACCGCGCCTTCTCCGCAAAGCATTCCTCGATCAGGGGGCATTTGCGTCCGATGCATTCGCGCGCGGTGACGGACACCTGCCGCCAGGCCGCATCGGAGACACCGGGCTGCACATCGTCACGGTCACCGGTCTCGGTGGACTCGACCCATTCCCGCAGTCGCTTGACCTGCTGGCCCAACTTACCCACCGCGGTGTCACCGGTCCGGGCGGAACCGGCCGGCTCGGCGAGATGGAACAGAGCGGCGTCGTCGTCGGTGGGGTAACCACCGCCTATTTTGTGCAGGCACGCGTAATTCGAGCGACCCTTGAGCAGCGCGACGTTGGGCCGGTGCTCCAGGTGTTCCTCGACGGCGTCGAGCACGCGCGGCACGTCACGGCCGGTGACCTGCGACTGCAGCGCCAAGGTTGCCGTGGAAATGATCACGGGCTTGTCAGCGGTCTGAGCGTGTTCGAACACCGGAACCAGGTAGGCGAGCGATTTGCCCGTGCCCGTGCCCGCTTGAACCAGCAGGTGCTTGCGCGAGTCCAGCGCCTCGGCCACCTTGGCGGTCATGAACCGCTGTCCCTCCCGCCGCTGCCCACCCATGGCGGTCACGGCGGCGTCCAGGAGCGCGAGGGAATCCTCGGCTCCGGGCAGGGTTTCGGGCCGAATGTCCGAAATGTCCCGCCCGGTCTCGTCAATGAACGGGTCTGCCATACCTATGCGGTTTCCACGCCGGGTTCGGGCTTGTCGGTGTCCCCCGATGGCGCCGCTCCTAGCCGGTACGGCTCGAGTTCCGCGACAAGGCTCCCCCGCACGCGCACTCGCAGGCGGGTGCCGTCCTCGGTGTGTTCCGTGCGCAGGATCTCCGCGTCCTGGGCGTGCAGCCGCGAGACCACCTCACCGTGAACGTAGGGAATCAGCAGATCCAGTTCGTGATCCGGACGGGGAATGGCCCGTGAGATCAGCTGTTTGAGATCCGCAATGCCCTCTCCCGTTCGAGCGGAGACGGCCACGGAAGGGCTCTCATGGTTGAGGAGTCGACCCAGCACCACGGGATCCGCGACGTCAGCCTTGTTGAGAGCCACGATTTCCGGGATGTCGGTCGCGCCCACGTCCGTGAGGACGTCGCGGACGGCTTTGAGCTGACCCTCGGGGTC
The DNA here is from genome assembly GCF_014698015.1 of Kocuria sp. cx-455. Taxonomy (GTDB): domain Bacteria; phylum Actinomycetota; class Actinomycetes; order Actinomycetales; family Micrococcaceae; genus Kocuria. The sequence continues at coordinate 49,876 of NZ_JACXBS010000004.1, read as the reverse complement.
CGGGTGAGAGGCATCCACCACGTGGACGATCACGTCCGCGTCGGCGACTTCCTCCAGCGTGGAGCGGAAGGCTTCGACCAATTGAGTGGGCAGCGAGCGCACGAAACCCACGGTGTCCGAGAGCGTGTAGCCGATGCCGTCCGGGGTTTCCGCCTTGCGCACGGTGGGATCCAGCGTGGCGAACAGCGCGTTCTCCACGAGCACACCGGCGTCCGTGAGGCGGTTGAGCAGCGACGACTTCCCGGCGTTGGTGTAGCCGGCAATGGCCACGGACGGCACCGAAAAACGTTTGCGGTTGAGCCGCTTGGTTTCACGGGCCGGTTTCATGGCCTCGATCTCGCGACGGAGTTTGGACATGCGCTGGCGGATCCTGCGCCGGTCGAGCTCGATCTTGGTTTCACCCGGACCGCGGGAACCGATGCCCTCACCGGCCGCCGCACGACCACCGGCCTGACGGGACAGGGACTCACCCCAGCCGCGCAGGCGGGGAAGCATGTATTCCAGCTGGGCCAATTCGACCTGGGCCTTGCCCTCCTTGGACTTGGCGTGCTGGGCGAAAATGTCCAGGATCAGGCCGGTGCGATCAATGACCTTGACCTTGACAACGTCCTCCAGGGCGCGGCGCTGTGAGGGTGCGAGCTCGGCGTCCACGACCACGGTGTCAGCACCGGTCGCCGCAACGACGTCTCGCAGTTCGATTGCCTTGCCCGACCCCAGGTACGTGCCGGGGTCCGGAGTCACGCGACGCTGGAGCATTCCGTCCATGACCTCCGAACCGGCAGTCTCCGCGAGCGCGGCCAGTTCGCGCAGTGAGTTCTCAGCGTCTCCGAGCGTTCCCGCGGACCACAGCCCCGCCAGTACCACTCGTTCCAGCCGCAGCTGGCGGTATTCGACCTCGGTGACGTCTTCGAGTTCGGTGGACAGCCCGGCAACACGGCGCAGGGCGTGACGTTCGGCGAGGTCTTGCTGCTCGCCGTCGGCGTCGGAGAAGTGCGGATCTTCGTCGTGGAGCTCTCGGGCGCGGCCCAGGGTGTCGCGGCGATGCTCGGACGCGTCCTCTGCGGCGTCTCGGAAGATGGCCGGTTCTTGCTGGGCACGGGCGCGAGCCAGGACCCTGGCGACGACGTCTTCGAGATCGGCACCCGAGGGCTCTCCGGAGTTCACCGGAGCACGGTGTTGGGAGTCTTCGGGGCGGTGAGATTCAGTCATAATTCCTTGATCTGCCAACTGCTGGTAATTCGTTCAGTCTATCGCCGCACCCCGACACGGGGCACTGAGCGATAGCATGTGGAGCCATGGCCACAGAACCGCACCCTCAGCACTACTTCGTGACCGACCCGTCCCTGCCGGAGAAGCCTCGGCAGATTTCGGTGGACCTGAGGGGCCGCGAGGTGCGGGTTCGTACCGCCGCCGGGGTGTTCTCCCCCGGCGGCCTGGACAAGGGAACCGCCGCGCTGTTACGCAACGTCCCCGATCCGCACGGTCATCACTTCTTGGACATCGGCTGTGGCTGGGGCCCGTTGACCCTGGCCATGGGTTTGGCGGATCCGGAAGCCACCGTGACCGCCGTCGATGTCAACGACCGCAGCCTGGAACTCACACGCCGCAATGCCCAGACCCACGGACTGACCCGTGTGGAGACCTACCGGCCGGAGGATGTGCCCGAGGGACGTCAGTTCGACACCGTGTGGTCCAACCCGCCCATTCGGGTGGGCAAGGACGCGCTGCACGGCATCTTACTGACGTGGCTGCCTCGTCTGGCCCCCGGTGGAACCGCCTGGTTGGTGGTGCAGAAAAACCTGGGGGGCGATTCCCTTCAGCGTTGGCTCGGCACGGTCCTCGATGAAGCAGAGTTCACGATCGAACGCGCGGGCACGGACAAGGGTTTCCGGATACTAAGGGTGGAACGCGCGCGGTAGCGCCGTCATTCCCGGAACCGCAGGCCGGAACCGCTACGACTACACCAGGACCGCGCGGGCGACCACCCGAGTGGGACCGGCCAGCACAACATGCTCGGTACCGTCCGGGGCCGGCACGAACGTCACGGACACCACGCCTCCGGGCACGTCCACCAACCAGCGGTCCGGGGCCTCGGCGCCGCCCCAGAATCGAGTTGCCGCGGCGGCGGCGCACGCTCCGGTACCGCACGAGTGGGTTTCTCCCACGCCTCGTTCGAACACCCGCATGTGGATCCGACCGACCTCGGTGTCCTCGTGGTCCACCGGCACCACGAATTCGACATTGGTGCCGTCCTCTGGCTCCGGGGAGACCACCGGCGCATGGCGCAGATCCAGCCGGTCCAGCTTGTCGTCCTCGGACAGCGCCACCACGGTGTGGGGATTGCCCATGCTGATGGACAAGCCCGGGCGCGGGACACTCAAACCGTCGGTCGTGACCACAGCGTCCGAGCCCCTGTCCCGTGCGTCCTCGCCGGCCATGAAACTCCACGGACCCATGTCCACGGCATAACCACCTTCAGTGCGGGCCACCGAGCGTATCCCCGCGCGGGTGCCGATCCGCAGCTGCGATCCCTGCGGGAGCTCCACGAGGCCCTCACGGACCAAATGATCCACAAAAACGCGGACCCCGTTGCCGCACATCTGCGCGATGGAGCCGTCCGCGTTGCGGTAGTCCATGAACCACTCGACGGAGGGATCTTGTTCCGCGAGTTTCCGGCCCTCCGGCAGCTCGCTCGCCCGGACCGCGCGAATCACGCCGTCCGCGCCCAGACCCATGTGGCGGTCGCACACGGCGGCCACGGTGTCCGCGCTCAGCGAGATCTCACCGTTCTCGTCCGTGAAGACCACAAAGTCATTTCCGGTTCCGTGGGCCTTGACCACGTCTTGGTTCACCAATTCACGCCAGTCCACGGTGTTCACTCCCCGATCCTCAGTTACAGTCACGGCCGACAGTTTACGCGGATTGCAGCAGCGCCGCGGCTTCCCGCGCGAGTGCGGCCGGGCCTGCGGGGTGAGCGGCGTCGAGCCAGTGCACGCGGGGATCTGCGCGGAACCACGTGCGCTGGCGTTTGGTGAAGCGCCGGGTAGCCACCACGGTGTCCTCACGGGCAGCTTCCAATGTCCGCCCCCCGGCAAGTACGTCCAAGAGTTGGGGGTAGCCCAGTGCCTTGCCCGCGGTGGGGCTTTCGCGCAGGCCCTGCCGTTCGAGTGAGCTCACCTCGTCGAGCCAGCCCGCCGCCAACATCGCGTCGATGCGTCGGGCGAGTCGGTCGTTGAGGACCTCGCGTTCCATGTCCAGGCCCAGTTGAACGGTGGGGCGCACGTAGGCGCGCTGGGGCATGAATGAGGTGAATGCCCGCCCGGTGACCTCGTAGACCTCCAGCGCGCGAACCAGGCGACGGTCGTCCTTCACGCGCGCCGCGGATGGGGGGTCGACGTCGCTCAGTCGCGCCATGAGCGCGCCGCGTCCTTGGGCGGCCAGCTCGGTCTCCAGCCGTGTTCGCACCACGGGATCCGTTCCGGGGAATTCAATGGCGTCCACGGCCGCGCGCACGTACAACCCCGAACCTCCGGCGAGGATCGCCACCTTGCCGCGCGCGGCGACGTCGTCAATGGCGGCACGAGCGTCCGCCTGGAACTTGGCAACCGAGGCTTCCTCCGAGATGTCCATGATGTCCAGGAGGTGGTGCGGGATCCCCCGCCGCTCAGCAATCGAGAGTTTGGCCGTGCCGATATCCATGCCGCGGTAGAACTGGAGGGCGTCCCCGTTGATGATCTCGCCGTCCAGGCTCTCGGCGAGAGCCAGAGCAAGATCGGATTTGCCGGTTCCGGTGGGGCCGACCACGGCCACCAGGGGCGGCCCGTCGGATGGCCGGGAGATGTCGGTCACCCTACGTGGTGCGCAGGGCCGGCATGCCCAAGCCCACGGCGCCTGGCTTCCCGGAACCACCGGTGCCGCACGACTCCGCCTGCGCCGCGTCCCACGCGTCTCCGCCCCGGGACCGGCGCAAGGAGTACTCGGTTGAGTCCTTGGGGTCGGCCAGCAGGTGATAGGCCGCGGCTGCGGTCACGGGAACCGTCACGAAGTCGCCCGGGCGAGGCGCCTCAGCTCCCTGGGGCACCGAGAAATGGACGAGTCGCTGATCCTGGGAGCGGCCGCTCAAGCGATGGGTGCTCTCGGACTTTCGACCCTGGTGGGCACTGACCAGGACCTCCACGGTGGAGCCAACCAGCTGCCGATTCAAACGCGCGCTGATCTCGTCCTGCAGGGCCGTCAGCCGTTCGAATCGTTCCTGAACAACGTGGTGCGGTACTTGATTCGTCATCTCACCGGCGGGGGTCCCCGGGCGGATCGAGTATTGGAACGTGAATGCGGAGGAAAACTGCGACGCCTCGACCACGTCCATGGTGGCCTGGAAATCTTCTTCGGTCTCGCCGGGGAAACCGACAATGATGTCCGTGGTGATTGCCGCATGGGGGATCTGTTCGCGAACGCGCTCCAGAATCCCCAGGAACTTCTTGGAACGGTAGGAGCGGCGCATGTCCTTGAGGATTTGGTCCGAACCCGATTGCAGCGGCATGTGCAGCTGCGGCATGACATTGGGGGTCTCGGACATCGCGTCGATCACATCATCGGTGAACGCCGCGGGGTGGGGGCTGGTGAAGCGCACCCGTTCGAGACCGTCGATCTCCCCGCAGGCACGGAGGAGCTTGGCGAATGCGCTGCGGTCCCCGAACTCCACACCGTAGGAATTGACGTTCTGACCCAGTAGCGTGACCTCCACCGCGCCGGAATCTACCAGCGCCTGCACCTCGGCCAGGATGTCCCCGGGGCGGCGGTCCTTTTCCTTGCCGCGCAACTGCGGAACGATGCAGAACGTGCACGTGTTGTTGCAACCCACGGAGATGGAGACCCAGCCCGCGTACGCCTGGTCGCGTTTGGTCGGAAGAGTCGAGGGGAACGTCTCGAGGGATTCGAGGATCTCGACCTCTGCCCGGTGGTTGTGACGGGCACGCTCCAACAGCACCGGAAGAGAACCGATGTTGTGCGTGCCGAAAACCACATCGACCCACGGGGCCTTCTCCACGATGGTGGAACGGTCCTTCTGGGCAAGGCAGCCACCCACGGCGATCTGCATGCTCTCATTGCGCTTCTTGGCCGGGGCCAGCTGACCCAGCTGGCCGTACAACTTGTTGTCCGCGTTCTCCCGGACAGCGCACGTGTTGAACACCACCAGATCCGGATCCCGGTCCACCGCGGGAACGTACCCGGCGGCTTCGAGCAGACCCGTGATGCGCTCGGAGTCGTGAGCGTTCATCTGGCAGCCCAGAGTGCGCACCTCGTATCCGGGCGCGGGCACATCGGAGGTATGGGGGGCGGCATTCACCAGGGTGTCGGTCAGTTGAGTCACCCCACTATGTTAGGGACCAGGTCAAGTTAACCCGAACCTTCTTGCGAAAGGGTGGCGGCCATGCGCGTTGCGATCATCGGTGCCGGAGTCGCGGGCCTGAGCACCGCCGTCGGGCTGCAGCGCGCGGGGGCCCACGTCACGGTTCTGGAACGATCCGGCCAGTTGCGTCCCGGAGGATCCGGGTTGTCGATCTTCGGCAATGGCCGGGCTGCATTGGACGCACTCGGGCTGACGCGCGAGTTCGATGCGCTGACCTCGGAGACAGCTGGTCTCCTCCTCGGAGGCATGCGCAAACCCAATGGTGCCTGGATCAAAGTATTTCCCGCCGAAACGGTGCGGGACGTTCGTGTGATTCACCGGGAGGAACTCCACAACCTACTGAGTTCACAGCTTGAACCAGGTGTCGTGCGCCTGGGGACCACCATTTCCGAGCTGACCGTCACCGGCGATCTTCGGGGTCGAACCGCTCATGGCGCGGCGTTCCACGAAACCTTCGACCTGATCGTGGGGGCCGATGGACTCCGTAGCACCCTACGCACACTGTGGCCCAAGGACCCCGGAATCAGATACGCCGGATACGGTGCGTGGCGCGGGGTCACATCCCACCCCGTTGACCTCCACGGCGAAGCCGGAGAGACCTGGGGGCGGCATCAACGATTCGGTATCGTTCCACTGCCCGACGGAAGGGTGTATTGGTTTGCGGTCGATTCTCGACCCGCCGAGGCTACCGGCCCCGGTGTCCCGGAAACACACGGAGCGCAGCGCGAAGTCCTCGAGAGATTCGGCTCGTGGCACGCACCGATTCCCGAGCTGGTGGACGCCACGAGTTCGGCGGCCATTCAGTGGCTCCCGATTCACGAACTCAGGGCGCCGCTGCCGAGTGTCCGTTACGGGCGGGCCGTGCTCGTGGGCGACGCCGCGCACGCCATGACGCCGAATCTGGGTCAGGGTGGAAATCAAGCCTTGGAAGATTCCGCCACACTCGCAGTACTGCTTCGGACACTGGCTCGCCAGGACTCACCACGGTCCCTGGACATTGACGCGGCACTCGCGGAGTACGACCGATTACGCAGACCTCGGACCCGGAGAATTGCTCGCCGGTCTCGGCTCATCGGTGACGCTGCAAACCTTCAAGGCCGAGGAACCTCGATGGTGCGCGACCTCGCCCTGCAACTCACCCCGACGTCCGCGCTGCGTCGTCAGTTCTCGACCATTTACGACTGGGCTCCACCGCCATAGGAGCCGTGATTTCACGTCATGTTCGGCCGCGGCACAGTTAGACGCTGGGCCAGGGATCCGGTTCCGAGAAGTCGTCGCCGGAGGTGTAGGCGGAGAGTTCCTCTTTGACCACCCCGAAAGCCAGACCGGGTGGATACCCTTTTCGGCCCAGCATGCTGACGAGACGACGGGTGACCTTATCGACCTCTTTCCGGTCCAGAGCATCAAGATCCCTGGGCAGTTTCTTCCGCACGAGCTCGTGCGCGTCCTGCGTCTCGTCCTCGTCGGTGCGTTGCTCGAGGGCCTCCTCCGCGAACTCCCCGGTGATACCCCGTTGCTGCAGTTCGCGGCGCAGCGCGCTGCGCGAGAGTTTGCGTGTCTCGGCTCGGGACCGGACGAACATGGCCGCGTAGGCGCGGTCGTCCACGAGGTTGACCTCTTCGAACCGGTCCAGGACGTCCTGCGCCACCCCTTCGGGAACATCACGATCGGCGAGCTTGTCCTCGAGCTGCTTACGAGACTTGGCGGACGCGGTCAGTTGACGCAACACGATGGCCCGCGCAACCTCATGCTGATCGGGCTCATCGTCCTGACCGGCAGCACCCTCTGAGGGTGGTTCCGCGGGGCCCCGGTACCGATCCGAGGCCCTGCGTCGCCGGGAGTTGTAGCGAGAGGACTGGCTCATCGCTCAGTCACCTCGATCAGAATGCCGGCAGTTCCGGCTTGGTCGCATCCGGAGCTTCGAGGATGTCGTCATCGGAGGTCTCCGGGCCGTCCTGCGCGGTCTCTTCGGTGTCCTCGCTGTCATCCGTGATGCCCAGCTTCACCAGGATCTTCCGCTCGATTTCCGCGGCCAATTCTGGGTTGTCCTTGAGGAAACGGCGGGAGTTCTCCTTACCCTGCCCCAGCTGATCACCCTCGTAGGTGAACCACGCGCCGGACTTCTTCACGATCCCGTGCTCCACACCCATGTCGATCAGGCCACCCTCGATGGAGATGCCCTGGCCGTAGAGAATGTCGAACTCGGCCTGCTTGAAGGGCGGGGCCATCTTGTTCTTGACGATTTTGGCGCGGGTGCGGTTACCGACCGGGTTGGCACCGTCCTTGAGGGTCTCGATACGGCGGACGTCCACGCGCACCGAGGCGTAGAACTTCAAAGCCTTACCGCCAGTGGTGGTTTCCGGGGATCCGAAGAACACACCGATCTTCTCACGCAACTGGTTGATGAAGATGGCGGTGGTGTTGGTGTGCGACAACCGACCGGTGATCTTACGCAGCGCCTGGGACATCAGGCGCGCCTGCAGGCCCACGTGGCTATCGCCCATTTCACCTTCGATTTCAGCCTTGGGAACCAACGCTGCCACGGAGTCGATCACGACGATGTCGATGGAACCGGAGCCCACCAGCATGTCCATGATCTCCAGGGCCTGCTCACCGGTATCCGGCTGGGACACGAGCAGGTTGTCCGTGTCCACCCCCAGCTTTTCGGCGTAGACGGGATCCAGCGCGTGCTCGGCGTCGATGAATGCGGCGATGCCGCCGGCACGTTGCACGCTGGCAACCGCGTGCAACGCCACGGTGGTCTTACCGGAGGACTCGGGACCGTAGATCTCGACCACGCGACCGCGCGGGAAACCTCCAATACCGAGTGCGACGTCCAGTGCAATGGAACCCGTGGGAATGGTTTCGATGCGAGTGGCCGGCCGGTCGCCCAGGCGCATGACCGAGCCCTTGCCGTAGTTCTTGTCGATCTGTGCCAGGACAGTATCCAGAGCCTTCTCACGATCGGAGCCGACCACCTGAGAGGGAACGGACGTGGTTCCCTTTGACTTGGCTGCCATGATTCACCTCGGTTCTTGGGGGCCCACGTACTCGGCCCTGTTGTTTGTTTCGTGTCTCAACCTACTGAGGGGGTCTGACACGCATAAGGATCCACGCAGTATGTGGAGCCCGGATAATCTGATTCGAATATACATTCGATGGGCCGCCGGCGCCATGAGGCCACTACGGTGTGGGCTCCTTGTCCGGCCCCCACCAGCGGCCTTCTGGAATTTCCTGCGCCCTACAGAGCGCGAACCACACTTGTTTGGGATCGATTCCGGCATCGAGGGCCTCTATCGCGGTACGATCCCCCACCTCTGCCATGACGAGGTCTCGGGCCAGAACCTTGGAATACCCGGACCCGAATTCATGGTCCATCAATTCCCAGAACGTACTGAGGCGCATGCGATCTTCCCTAACAACTGTCGGCGGTGGGGTGACAAAGCGAGGGCCCGCCGACAATGCCGACGGGCCCTCAAAACTCTAACTTGTACGTGCGATGTGGCTCAGTGGGACGACGTGGCTGCGCCCCCGCGCAATTGGCGGACCTCGCTGGTGAACTCTTCGGTCAGCTCGGAAGGCACAGTGTCCGGAATGTAGTTGCCCTCGGCGTACGCCAGGCGATCTGCCACTTCACGCAGCATCTGCGACAGGGGGATCGTCAGCGCGGCGCAGATGGAGGCCAGCAGCTCGGAAGATGCCTCTTTCTGTCCGCGTTCCACCTCGCTCAGGTAGCCCAACGAGACTCGTGCACTGTGCGAAACCTCCCGCAGAGTGCGTCCCTGTCGCTGACGGACGCTGCGGAGCACTTCGCCAATTTCTTGCCGCAGCACTCCCACTTTCACGTCCTTCGTCTCGGCATGTTCTTCTTCGGACAGTCCCACGTCCTTCCAACGGACGACACCATTGACGGACACGGGTTGCTTCGTCATGTGAATTGCCTACTCCTTGTACGAACGGTCAAACCGTGAAACCAGTAGTCCTTCAGCCCGGCCTGGGCCAGAAGATTGACACTGGACGACTCAAGTTGAGCCTCTGGTAGTAGTAACCTGCTTGCCCGTTCAATTGTTCCTTGTTGATGAACGATTTTCACTGGAAGTTGTCTGTGAGCTCGATTTGTGACGCCAAGAACTCAATGGCTCGAGAAACGGTCTCGCTGCGGATCGCGGCTCGTCCGCCGTCCATGTGCAGCTCAAGGTGCTGCTCGCCCCGAGGCCCACTCACAGCTATGTATACCGTGCCCACGGCCTGACCGTCGTGTGGGTCGGGCCCGGCCACCCCGGTGGTCGACACCGCCCAGTCGACTTCCAGGGCGGCCCGTGCACCGCGCGCCATGGCACGGGCCACCTCGGGAGCCACGGCTCCCTCGCTCTCAAGAAGGTCGTGAGAGACGCCCAGAGTCCTTTCCTTCACAGCGTGCGAGTAACTCACCACGCCACCCTCAAGGCAATTCGAGGCTCCGGGAACATCGACGATCGCCGCTGCCAGCGACCCGCCGGTCAGCGACTCCGCGGTGCCGATGGTGACGCCGTGTTCGACGGCCAGTTGAACCAGGTCAACGGCTGTGTGGAGATCGGACTCTGTCACTACTTCTCTTTCCCCAAGGCCGCGTTACGCAGCTGAACGGCCTTGATCACATAGTCGATGCCGGTGACCACGGTTACGATCAGCGCCAGTGCGGTCAGCACCCACGCAAGCCACAGCCACCAGGCACCCACGAAGGGCGCCAACGGCAGCAGCAGCGCAATCAGGGCTGCCGTCTGCAGCACGGTCTTGGTCTTGCCGCCCTTGGACGCGGCCATCACGCCGTAGCGGATCACCACGAAACGCATGACGGTGATACCCCATTCACGCATCATGATGACGATGGTGACCCACCACCACAGCTCCCCCAACATCGAAAGCACCACGAACGCCGCGCCGGTCAGCAATTTGTCCGCGATGGGATCGGCGATCTTGCCGAAGCTTGTGATCAGGTTGCGCGCGCGGGCGATGTCCCCGTCGAGCTTGTCCGTGTACATGGCCACGCCGAAGACCACCACGGCCGCCCACCGCATGGGCATGGAGTCTTCACCGTGTGTGCCGCCCGCCCACAAGAACCACACGAAGAACGGCACCATGACGATCCGCAATGCGGTCAGGGCATTGGGCAGGTTCCAGTTGGAAGAATTGGGCGGCGGGTCGCTCACTGCCCGGGCCTCGGACGCGCCGCCATGTCGAGCCATCATCATCGTCCGGTCAACTCCCATGCGTCAGTGGAATCATCGTCATTGCCGTCGTGATAGTCCTTGGCCACGTCGGACAGGCCCGCTTCCACGGGATCGTCACCGTAGTCCACGGAACCACCGGTCCTGGCCGACGGCGCCTCGGAGCCTACCGCGGCGGCGTCGTCGCCGGATGCGGTGGGCGGTTCCTCACCGCGGATCAGCGCTAGGGTCGCCGCGAGGTCGTCGGGTTTGACCAGGACATCGCGCGCCTTGGAGCCCTCCGAGGCACCCACAACGCCGCGGGATTCGAGCAGGTCCATGAGGCGGCCCGCCTTGGCGAAGCCCACGCGCAGTTTGCGCTGGAGCATCGAGGTGGAACCGAACTGCGTGGTGATGATCAGCTCGGCCGCCTGCAGCAGGACGTCGAGGTCGTCCCCGATGTCCTCGTCGATCTGCTTCTTGGGTGCTTCCTGAACCACGTCCTCGCGGTAGTTGGTCTTCATCTGCGTCTTGACGTGCTCCACGACCTTGTGGATCTCGGACTCAGAAACCCAGGCGCCCTGCACACGCATGGGCTTGGACGCACCCATGGGCAGGAACAACGCGTCGCCCTGACCAATGAGTTTCTCGGCGCCGGGCTGATCCAGGACCACGCGCGAGTCGGTCACGGAGGACGTCGCGAACGCCATGCGCGAGGGCACGTTGGCCTTGATCAGGCCCGTGACCACATCCACCGAAGGACGCTGCGTGGCGAGCACCAAGTGAATGCCCGCGGCACGGGCCAGCTGCGTGATACGCACGATCGCGTCCTCGACGTCGCGCGGGGCGACCATCATGAGGTCCGCCAGCTCGTCCACGATCACCAGCAAATACGGGTACGGCCGGATGACTCGTTTGGAGCCGGGCTCCGGTTGGACCTTGCCGTTGCGCACGGCCTTATTGAAGTCGTCGATGTGCTTGTACCCGTAGTGGGACAGATCGTCGTAGCGGGCGTCCATCTCACGCACCACCCACTGCAGGGCCTCCGCAGCCTTCTTGGGGTTGGTGATGATGGGGGTGATCAGGTGGGGAACTCCCTCGTACGCGGTGAGTTCCACGCGTTTGGGGTCCACCATGACCAGGCGCACCTCATCGGGGGTGGAGCGCATCAGGATGGACACGATCATCGAGTTCACGAACGAGGACTTACCCGCGCCCGTGGCACCGGCCACGAGCATGTGCGGCATCTTGGCCAAATTCGCCACCACGAACCCGCCCTCAACATCCTTGCCCACGCCCATGACCATGGGGTGCTCCGACGTGCGGGCTCGTTGCGAGCGCAACACATCACCCAGTGCCACGGTCTCCCGATCCGTGTTGGGGATCTCAATACCAATGGCAGACTTGCCGGGAATGGGCGACAGGATGCGGACATCGGCGGAGGCCACAGCGTAGGCAATGTTCTTGGACAGGGCCGTGACGCGCTCCACCTTGGTACCCGATCCCAGTTCGATCTCGTAGCGAGTCACCGTGGGTCCGCGAGAGAAACCGGTCACCTCGGCATCGACCTTGAATTGGTCCAGCACGTTGGTCAGGGCTGTGACCACGCGGTCGTTGGCCTCGGAGCGGTCCTTGGCGGGCGGGCCCTGCACCAGAGCGCTAGGATCCGGCAGGTTGTAGGCCATGTCCCCCGCGATCTGCAGCTGCTCGGAACGAGCCGGGATGGGGGCCGACGGCGTGTGGGTGCGGGAGTTCTCGGGCGCGGCCACGTCCGCCAGCGCCGGGGCCTCGGATGCTTCAGCGGTGTCCGCGGCGGGTTCCAGGCCCTGTTCACGGCGCAGCTTGTCCGCGGCGATCTGCGACTTGGTGGGGCGCTTGACGCCCGGGCGGACCTGGGGAATGTCCTCGGTGTCCTGAGCCTGCGCACTCGGGGCGCTCGCCGCGGCGGCGGACGTGGACCCGGATGCGCTCGCAGCGTCGTCATCGGAAAGATCGAACACGCGGGTGCGCACGGACCCCTCGGCGGCCTCGCGGCGCTTGGCCTCATCGACCACGGCGCGTTCAAAGGCTTCGTCGCCGTTGTAGGCATCCAGCTGGGCCTTCTCACGACGTCGCTCGGCCCGGGTACGACGATCGGGGCGCTTCTTCTGAGGCCCGGCAGGATCCAGGTAGGAGCGGTCGTGGGCGGGGTCCGATACGTCCGTGGTGCGAGGCTCCCCCAGACCCATCAGCGTGCGGTACCCCTCTCGCACGCGCGGACCGATCTGGCTGACGGGGGTGGCGGTCATGACCAGCACGGACAAAAATGCGAGAACCGCAAGAACCGCGAGCGCACCCCATTGCGTCACAAGTGCCGAGAGCGGGTCGGCCGCCAAGAACCCGACGAAGCCGCCCGCCTGCCAAATGGCCTCGAAACCCTGGTTCACCCGGGGCTGCCCGCCCATGATGTGGGCGATCCCCGCTCCGGCAACGGTCAGCGCCAACAAGCCAATGGCGATGCGGTTATTGGCCTGCGTCTCGGTGGGATGGCGGAAGGCCCGCCACGCGAAGAACAGGCAGAACACCGGCAGCACGAGCGCCATGAAACCGAACGTGCCGCCGACCACCGCGTGCACCCAGGAGGCCGGCATCGAGATGAACGCGGCAGCTACACCGCGCAGATTCCACCACTCGACCGCGGCAATCAGCACGGCCAGGACGAGCCAGACGAGCGCGCCGCCGTCACGCCGTTCCTCGGGAGCCATATCGGTGCGCACGGTACCGATCCGACGCACACCCGCGCCCACGGCGTGCCCCAGGCCCGCCCACGCATTGACCACGGCGCGCAGAAGCCTGGCACCGGCGGAGGGTCCCTGCGGTGCGGATTTGGCCGTGGCCTTGGAGTTGCGCTTGGTCGAGCGGGATGCGGTCGAGGTTCGAGATGTTGACTTCGACGATCGCGGAGGGGAAGTTCGTGACGCCATATGTTCCAGAATACCCGCCCAGTGCAAAGCCCGCCCCGACATCGAGTCGGGGCGGGCTGTGCGCTGCGGTGACCGGTGTCCTAGGCCTCGACCACTACGGGCACGATCATGGGCTTACGGCGCAACTTGCGCGAGACCCACGAGCCGATGGTGCGGCGTACGACCTGCTGCAGCTGGTGCGAGGTGTGGTTCTTACCGGACTCACCCATGGCGTCCTCCAGCGCGGCAATGATCTTGGGCCGGATCTCGTTGAAGACGGTATCTTCTTCGGCCACTCCGCGCGCGTGAACGTCCGGGCCGGAGACGATCTTGCCCGTGTCGCGGTTGACCACGGTGACCACGGAGATGAAGCCCTCTTCGCCCAGTGTCATTCGGTCCTTGAGGTCCGCGTCCGTGATTTCACCCACGGACGAACCGTCCACGTAAATGAAACCGCATTCGACCTGACCGGTGATGGTGGACTTGCCGCCGTGCATGTCCACCACGGTGCCGTTCTCGGCGAGTATCACGTGGTCACTGGGCACGCCGGTCTCCTGGGCGAGCGCACCGTTGGCGATCAGGTGGCGCACCTCGCCGTGGACCGGCATCACGTATTCGGGCTCCACGATGTTGTAGCAGTACAGCAGTTCGCCGGCTGCCGCGTGACCGGACACGTGCACCTTGGCGTTGCCCTTGTGCACCACGTCCGCGCCCAGGCGCATCAGGCCGTTGATCACGCGGAACACGGAGTTCTCGTTACCGGGAATCAAAGACGACGCCAGAATCACGGTGTCACCGGCGTTCACCTGGACCTTGTGATCGCCGTTGGCCATCCGGGACAGCGCGGCCATGGGCTCACCCTGCGATCCGGTGCACATGATCACGAGCTTGTCGTCCGGGTAGTCGGCGGCTTTCTTCTGGTCGATCAGCACGTTGGGTGGAACGTCCAGGTAACCGAGCTTGTCCGCGATCTCCATGTTGCGAATCATCGAACGCCCCATCAGTGCGACCTTGCGACCGCTGGCCACGGCGGCGTCGAGGACCTGCTGCACTCGGTGCACGTGAGAGGAGAAGGACGCCACGATCACGCGCTGGCGTGCCTTGGCGATCACGTCCGCGAGCACGGGACCAATGGCTTTCTCGGTCGCCACGAAGCCGGGCACCTCAGCGTTGGTCGAGTCGGTCAAGAACAGGTCCACGCCCTCCTCGCCCAGGCGGGCGAAGTGACGGAGATCGGTAATGCGACCGTCCATGGGCAACTGGTCCATCTTGAAGTCACCGGTGTGCAGCACCGTGCCGGCCTTGGTGCGTAAGAACACGGCCAGGGCGTCCGGAATGGAGTGGTTGACGGCCACGAATTCGCATTCGAACTCACCGAGACGCTCCACCTGCCCCTCGCGCACAGCCAGGGTGAAGGGCTTGATCCGGTGCTCTTTGAGCTTGGCCTCGATCAACGCGAGAGTCAGCTGGGATCCCACGATGGGAATGTCGGGGCGCCGCTTGAGCAGGTACGGAACCGCACCGATGTGGTCCTCGTGACCGTGGGTGAGCACGACCGCGACGATGTCGTCGAGACGGTCCTTGATGTAATTGATGTCCGGCAGGATCAGGTCCACGCCGGGTTGGGTTTCTTCGGGGAACAGCACACCGCAATCGACCACGAGCAGCTGCCCGTTGATTTCGAACACGGTCATGTTCCGACCGACCTCACCCAGACCACCCAGCGGCACGACACGCATGGTGTCTGCGCTCAACGCGGGGGGCTCGGAGAGATCTGTGGTGGTCCAACGGGTCATGAGACCCCTTTCGTCTTATGAGTTCAAAGTATCCGCCAGGACCGACGAACTCAGATCCCCACGGATCTGTTCGATTTCGGCCTGGGTGGGCGCAACGTGCGGCAAACGCACGGTGTTGTTCGGCAGGCGCCCCTGCCAATTCAAAATGGTCTTGGCAGCCACGGCACCGGGTACGCGGGTCATGGTGGCGCGGACCACAGGGATCAGCTCGTTGTTGATCTGACGCGCGGTGGCGTAGTCACCGGCCAGTGCGGCGTCGATGAGCTTGCGGAACCGGTGGGTGTCCACGTGGGTGGTGACACCCACGAGACCGGCCGCGCCCAGCGCGATCCAGGGCAAGGTCAAGCCGTCGTCACCGGAGTAGTACTGGAGATCGGTTTCGGCCATGACGTGGGCGGCCGCAGTGAGGTCCGCCTTGGCGTCCTTGACGGCCACGAGGTTCTCGTGTGAGGCCAACGAAATCAGGGTCTCCGGGGCCAGGGGAATGCCGGAGCGGCCCGGAATGTCATACATCATGATGGGCGTGTCCACCGAGTCAGCCAGCGAGCGGAAGTGCGCCTCCACACCGGCCTGGGTGGGCTTGCTGTAATAGGGTGTAACGATCAGCAGCCCGTCCATGCCGATTTTCTGCGCCTCGAGGGACAGGTACCGAGAATGCTCGGTGTCGTTGGAACCGGTACCGGCCAGCAACGGCACACGCCCGCCCACGGCGTCCTTCACGGCTCGGAACACCGCGAGGTTCTCCTGGTCGGTCATGGTTGAGTACTCGCCGGTGGTGCCACACACCACCAGCCCGTCACAACCGTCATTGACCAATTCCTCGGCGAGGTGTCCCGTGGTCTCTAGGTCCACGGAGCCATCGTCCTTGAACGCGGTCACCATGGCGGTGAGCAGAGTTCCGAACATGGGAGCGGGTCGGTCGGGCTGGGTGGCTACGCTGCGATCGGTCATAAGCCCAAGGTTACCGTGATCACCGGGCCAATGCTGTCCCCGGATCGGCACCGCGGTGCAATTTGATGGCGGTACGCATGGCAGCGCGGGCGCGGCGACCGTCAGAACTCGCCGAATACGCAAGACTCAGCCGATACCACCCTCGCCATTCGGCGGGATCCGCTTCGACCTCTGCGCGCACCGTGTGGAAATGTTGGTCGGCGGCTTCGCGGACGAACCGCCCCGACGGTGTCTTGGGCAGCTCATCCTCGAACAGCCCGCCTTCCGCGGCGAGGGTTCGTCCGAGTTTTTCGGTGCGGGCACCGAAGATGATCTCCCGGACCATGGCCCAGGTGCCCACCGCCGGGATGATCAGCATGGCGATCCCGAAGCCCTTCACGATCCACCCCTGGGAGCTGAGTAGCAGTACCGCGCGCTGGAACGACAGCCCCAGGTACAGGGCGAGCAGAGCAACCATGAGAGCGGCCAGGATCCGTCCCTTGGAGCCGATCTCCAGCACGGTGAAGACCGCGGCGAAGGCCAACATGGCAACGATCCACACCTTGGAACCCACGGAAATGGGCAAAATCACCACGGTGAGCAGCGCCAGAACGATGACCGCCGCCACCAACCAACGCAGTGAACTGGATTTCTGGTCGCTCACAGGCGCAAATCCATGTAACCGTCCAAACCGTGGGTCAGACCGGGGTGCCGGTGGACCTCTCGCACGCCCAGCACCACGCCCGTCATGAACGAAATCCGGTCGAAGGAATCGTGGCGGATGGTCAATTGCTCCCCCGTGTTACCCAGCAGCGTTTCCTGGTGGGCCACCAGCCCGCGCAGCCGTACGGAGTGCACGTGCACGCCGTCCACCACGGCACCACGAGCGCCGTCGGGGTCGGTCCGGGTCGCGTCCGGTGAGTCCGCGACGCCGGCCTCGTGGCGGGCCTTGCCGATCAACGACGCCGTGCGGGCGGCGGTTCCCGAGGGGGCGTCCAACTTGTCCGGGTGGTGCAGTTCCACGACCTCCACGGATTCGAAGAATGCGGCGGCGGCCTCCGAGAACTTCATGGCCAGCACCGCACCCACGGCGAAATTGGGGGCGATCAACACTCCCACGTCAGGGTGCTGGGCCAGCTGGGACTCCAGCTCCGCCAGCGCCTGATCATCCCAACCGGTGGTACCCACGACCGAGTGGATCCCGTGGTCGACCGCGAAACGGACGTTCTCGCGGGTGGACTCGGGAACGGTCAGGTCGATCATGACCTGCGCCCCCGCATCGACGATGTTCTGCAGGTCGTCCTCACGACCCAGAGCAGCAACCAGCTCCAACCCCGGGGCGCGCTCCACGGCCGCTACGGCCTCGGAGCCCATGCGCCCGCGGTGGCCCAATACGGCCACTGTGGTGACGTTGTTCGAATCAGTCATCTCAACCACTCCTTAGTTCTGGATCGGCAGGGCCTCGGACACTGTCTGCGGGCCCACCACCGTTTGCACGGCCGAAGCGGCCGAAAGCTCCGCCGCCAGCGTCTGCACGTCCCGCGACGTCACGGCCCGGATGCGGTCCAGGGCCTCGTCGACGTCCATGTACACACCGGTTTTCAGTTCCGCGGATCCCAGGCGGGACATGCGGGAACCCGTGTCTTCCAGGGCCAGCACGGTGGCGCCGCTGAGTTGTCCCTCGATCTTGGACAACTCCTTGACCACCATGCCGTCCTGAGCCAGTCGATCCAACTCGTCGCGCATCAGCTGGGCCACCTGGTCCACCCGCTCCATGGCGCAGCCCGCGTACATGCCGAAGTAACCGGCATCCGAATACGCACCGGAGAAGGAGAAGGTGGAATAAGCCAACCCCTTTTGCTCCCTGATGGTGTGGAACAACCGGGAGGACATGCCCCCGCCCAGTGCCGCATTGAGCACGGTCATGGTGAAGCGCCGGTCATCCCCAACGCGCAGGGCGGGACCGCCCAGCACCACGTGGGCCTGCTCGACGGGCCGGTGGAACACACGGGTCCCGGTGAGCGGGGTCAACAGGGCCGATTCGTTGGCCCGCCGTGCCCCCACGGTTCCGAGAGCGTCGGGGTCCCACCCAGCCCGGGTCAATGACTCGCGGACCATGTCCACGACTCGCTCATGTTCCAGCCCGCCGGCGGCGGTGACCACCAGATTCTCGGGGCGGTAGACCGCGCGGTAATGCTCCCACACGGCGTCCCGGGACACGGAACGAATCTCCTCCGGTGTGCCCGCAATCGGACGGGCCAGGGGCGACCCCTCCAGAACAGCGGCGGTGAACTGCTCGAACGCGAAGTCCGTGGGGTCGTCACGGTCCATGGCGATTTCTTCCAGGATCACACCGCGCTCGCGGTCGAACTCGTCCGGATCCAGGACCGCACTGGAGAACATGTCGGCCAACACGTCAATGGCCATGGGTAGGTCCTCGGAGAGCACCCGCGCGTGATAGCACGTGTTCTCCTTGGCCGTGAAGGCGTTGGATTCCCCACCCACGGCGTCGAAGGCCTCGGCGATGTCCAGCGAGGTGCGCCGCGCCGTGCCCTTGAACAACAAATGTTCCAGGAAGTGCGTGGAACCGAGCATCCCCGGGGCCTCATCACGGGAACCCAGGCTGACCCAGAAACCCACGGATGCCGAGCGCTGCCCGGGCATTTTCTCGGTGAGGACACGCGCCCCGCACGGCAGCACGCTGCGGGTGATCACGGCGCCGTCGGCGTCGTCGTGGAGCACGTGGGTGAAGCCGGTGCTGACCGGCGCAGAAGGTGAGGACGCCCGAAGGCGGGCGTCCGCGGTGGAGATGCTCTCCCCGGGACCGCCCGCCTCCAGCGGAAGGTGAACTACCGTCATGAATGTCGTGTTACCCCTCGATCAGCTCTCGCTGATGGGTTCGGACTCGAGCTCTTGGGCCTTGTCCTCATCGGCCACGACCGGGGCGAGCGAGAGCTTTCCGCGGTCGTCGACCTTGGTGATCTCGACCTGGATCTTCTGGCCCACGCCCACGACGTCGTCCACTTCGTTGACGCGCTTGTTGTCGTTGAGCTTGCGCATCTCGGAAATGTGCAGCAGGCCGTCCTTGCCCGGGGTGAGGGAAACGAACGCACCGAAGGTGGTGGTCTTGACCACGGTGCCCAGGTAACGCTCGCCCACCTCGGGAACCTGCGGGTTGGCGATCGCGTTGATCGCCGAACGCGCAGCCTCTGCGGAGGGACCATCGGTCGCGCCGATGTACACGGTGCCGTCGTCCTCGATGGAGATGTCGGTTCCGGTGTCTTCCTGGATCTGGTTGATCATCTTGCCCTTGGGGCCGATGACCTCACCGATCTTGGCGACGGGAACGTTCACGCTGATCACGCGCGGAGCGAATGCGCTCATCTCGTCCGGGGCGTCGATCGCCGAGGTCAGCACATTGAGAATGTACAGGCGTGCCTCCCGGGCCTGGCTCAGGGCCGCCGTCAACACGGACGCGGGGATCCCGTCGAGCTTGGTGTCCAGCTGGATCGCCGTCACGAACTCCGACGTACCGGCAACCTTGAAGTCCATGTCACCCAGTGCGTCCTCGGCACCGAGGATGTCGGTCAGGGCCGCGTAACGGGTCTCGCCGTCCACGGTGTCGGAGACCAGGCCCATGGCGATACCGGCCACGGGGGCGCGCAGGGGCACACCGGCATTGAGCAGCGACAGGGTTGCGGCACACACCGAACCCATCGAGGTCGAGCCGTTGGAGCCCAGCGCCTCGGAGACCTGACGGATCGCGTAGGGGAATTCCTCGCGCGAGGGCAGCACGGGCGTGATGGCGCGCTCCGCCAACGCGCCGTGACCGATTTCGCGGCGCTTGGGCGAGCCCACGCGGCCGGTTTCACCGGTGGAGTACGGCGGGAAGTTGTAGTGGTGGATGTAGCGCTTGTGCTTGACCGGGGACAGCGAGTCGATCTGCTGTTCCAGCTTGAGCATGTTCAACGTGGTGACACCCATGATCTGGGTTTCGCCGCGCTCGAAGATCGCCGAACCATGCACGCGGGGCAGGACCTCCACCTCGGCGGTCAGCTCGCGGATATCCGTCAGGCCACGTCCGTCGATGCGCACCTGATCCTTGAGGACGCGCTGGCGCACGGTCTGCTTGGTGAGCGCCTGGTACGCGCCGTTGATCTCATCCTTGCGGTCTGCGAAGGGCTTGCCCTCACCGGTGAGCTCGGCCAGAACACTTTGGTGCAGCTCGTCAGTGGCGACTTCGCGCTCCTGCTTACCGGCAATCGAGTACACCTCGGCGAGACGGTTACCCACGAAGTCCCGGACGGCCTGGGTGGCGTCCTCCTCGAAGCCGCCGAAGCGGGGCAGTTCCAGGGCTGGCTTGCCCGCGCGGGCGACCAGGTCTGCCTGAGCCTCGCACAGGGCCTTGATGTAGGCCTTGGACGCCTCGATGCCCTCCGAGACAAGTTCTTCGGTCGGTGCGACGGCGCCCTGGCCCTTGACGAGCTCCCACGAGTTGTCCGTGGCCTCGGCCTCGACCATCATGATCGCGACGTCCTCGGAACCGTCAGCGGCGGTGACCACACGCCCCGCCACGGCCATGTCGAACACGGCGTTCTCGAGCTGGGAATGCTTGGGGAAGGCAATCCACTGGTGCTTGCCGTTCTCCTCAGCCATGAGCGCCATGCGCACGCCGCCCACCGGGCCCTGGAAGGGCATCCCGGACAGGGAGGTGGACATGGACGCGGCGTTGATGGCCACGGTGTTGTAGATCTCGTCCGGTGCAATGGACAGCACGGTCACGACAACCTGGACCTCGTTGCGGATGCCCTTGCCGAAGGCGGGGCGCAACGGGCGGTCGATCAGGCGGCAGGTCAGGATCGCATCCGTGGACGGGCGGCCTTCACGGCGGAAGAACGAGCCCGGGATGCGACCGGCTGCGTACATGCGCTCTTCCACGTCAACGGTGAGCGGGAAGAAGTCGAAGCCCTCGCGCGGGTTCTTACCCACCGCGGTGGCCGACAGCATCGAGGTTTCCTCGTCGATGTAGACCATGGCGGACCCGGCGGCCTGTTTCGCCAACCGGCCGGTTTCGAAACGCACGACGCGCTTGCCGTACGAACCGTTGTCGATGATTGCTTCTGCACTTTGAATTTCGGGACCCTCCAAGGGTCACCTCCGTTTCTTCTGTTGCGAAAAGCGCGACATACCGGTCTTCGATCGAGGCGCTCGCACTGCACATGCCTTGCGAAGGCCACTGTCGAGGACCGCGATATGGTGCGCGAATCCGCTACGAACTTTCTGTTGGTTGTCTCTAGCCCATGGGCCGGTGGTTCCTGTCGGAACCTGGCGGTGTTCGTCCCGAACAGCGCCGGTTGCGGCGGTTCCCCGTGTTTTCACGCGGGAAAACACGGGGAACACCGAGGACTCACATCACTTACGCAGGCCGAGACGCTCAATGAGCGCACGGTAGCGGGCGATCTCAGTGCGACGCAGGTAG
Source organism: Kocuria sp. cx-455 (assembly GCF_014698015.1). Taxonomy (GTDB): domain Bacteria; phylum Actinomycetota; class Actinomycetes; order Actinomycetales; family Micrococcaceae; genus Kocuria. The sequence continues at coordinate 28,133 of NZ_JACXBS010000004.1, read as the reverse complement.
TCAAGCATGCGACGACGGCGACCCACCAGGGCCATGAGGCCGCGGCGAGTGTGGTGATCGTGCTTGTGCTGCTTGAGGTGCTCGGTCAAATCGGAAATCCGACGGGACAGCACGGCGATCTGCACCTCGGGCGAACCGGTGTCGCCCTCGTGAGTTGCGTACTCCTTGATGATTTCCTGCTTGACAGCGGCATCCAGTGCCATGAATAACTCCTTGAGTTAGTACCGTGACCGCCCGGTGCGCGGGGTTCGCGCCCGGGGTTCGGGAGTTTCCCCGAGGCCTGACCGCCACGGACCGCAGTCTGACCGTTGACCAGTCTAACGGACGGCATCCAATACGGCGTATTAGGCGGGTCACCGTTATGGATGTCTGCCTCAACTGGGACAATGGGCACCATGAAGAAAATGAACGTGGAGTCTTTCAATCTGGATCACCGTTCGGTGGCAGCCCCCTACGTGCGGGTCGCCGATCGTAAGGAGTTGCCCGGCGGGGACACTCTGATCAAGTACGACGTCCGTTTCACCCAGCCCAACCAAGCGCATTTGGAGATGCCCGCGGTCCACTCGATCGAGCACCTGACCGCTGAGCACATGCGCAACCACACGGAGGCGCTCATCGACTTCTCCCCCATGGGCTGCCAGACCGGTTTCTACGCGATCATGCTCGGCGTGGAGGACACCGAGTTCAAGAACCTGTTGGAGGCCACGTTCCAGGACATCCTCGACGCCGGCGAGGTCCCCGCCGCCAACGAGGTCCAGTGCGGCTGGGGCGCCAACCACAGCCTGGAAGCAGCCCAGTCAGCCGTGCGGGAGTTCTTGGACGAGCGCGCCGCGTGGGACGAGGTCACCCGGTGAACCCAGACGCCTCCCAGGAGACGGTGAACCGGGACGCAACATTGTTCGGTCGTTGCGTGGGCTCACCCGCCGTGGTGGTCGCCATGGACGAAGAGGCCGAGCCCTTCCTGGCTCGCGCCACGGAGCGAGCGGCGCAACCACTCACCGTGGGCCCCGCTCTGGTGTACGCGGTGATCCTCGAGGGCGACCCGGTGTTGCTCGTGCGCACCGGCATCGGCCTGGTCAATGCGGCGTCGGCACTGACCGCCGTGATCGAAAGGTTCGAACCTTCCGCCGTGATCTCCGCGGGATCCGCCGGCGGGTTAAGGTCGGACGTCAATGTGGGCGATCTGGTGATCGGCACGGACTATTGTTACGCCGATGCGGACGCCACGGCGTTCGGATACCTTCCGGGCCAGGTTCCCGGCATGCCGGAGAGCTACTCCCCCGCGGCACGCTTGCTGGCCGCCGCGGAGGACGTGATCGGGACCGATGAACAAACCGTGCTGCGGGGCACCATGCTCTCGGGCGGTTCCTTCGTGACGGAGGCGAACGTGGGCGCGACGCGTGAGATCTTTCCCAATGCACTGAGCACCGACATGGAGACCGTGGCACTTGCGCAGGTGTGCGCCACCCGCCAGTATCCTTTCCTGGCCGTCCGCAGTGTTTCAGACCTGTGCGGGCCGGCAGCCGGCCAGCAGTTCCACCTGGAAATCGACCTGGTGGCAGAAATCAGCGCGAGTGCGGTATGCCAGGTACTGAGCACCATTCGCCAAAGCACGTCCGAGTGAAGTGAGGAACGCATGAGCGACAAGAAACTTGAGGATGCCGTACCGGATGTCCCGCGCCACGTGCTGCGGGACGGGACCAAGATTCCCCAGTTGGGCCTGGGCACCTACCCCATGGATGACGCCGAGGCAGAGGCGCTGATCCCGGAGGCTTTGTGGCGCGGCTACCGTCTGGTGGACACCGCCGTGAACTACGGCAACGAGCTGGGTGTGGGTCGTGGCATCAAGGCATCGGAGATCACACGTGACGAGATCTTCCTGACCACCAAACTTCCGGGCCGTGACCATGGCACCGATTCCGTGCGCCGTTCCCTCGAGGGATCGCTTGAACGACTCGGCACCGATTACGTGGACCTGTACTTGATCCACTGGCCCAATCCTGGCGTGGACCGCTACGTGGAGACCTGGCAGACCATGATCGAGCTCCGCGATCAGGGATTGGTCAGGTCCATCGGTGTGTCCAATTTCCTGCCGGAACACCTACTGCGTCTCGAACGGGAGACCGGTGAAATGCCGGTGATCAACCAGGTGGAACTGCACCCGCAGTATCAGCAGGAGCTACTGCGTGAATTCCACGCCGAGCACAAAATCGTGACGGAGGCGTGGTCACCGCTGGGTCGCAAGACCGACATCCTGCAGCACGAATGGATTGCGGACATTGCACGCAAGGTGGGTCGCACGCCCGCCCAGGTCATGCTGCGGTGGCACATTCAATCCAACATTCTGCCCATTCCCAAAACCTCGAACGTCACACGCATGGCCGAGAACCTGGATGTTTTCGACTGGGACCTGACCGACGAGCAGATGAAGCGCATGAAGATGCTGCACACCGGTTTGAGCGGATCCGGATTCGATCCGCGCGAGCACGAAGAACTGTAACCGAGCCCGGTTCCCTCCTCAGACGGTCTCGCGAGGCTCCTTGGCCAGGATCTCGCGAGACCGTTCGACGTCGTCGTTCATTTGGGCCACGAGAGCATCGATCCCCCGGTAGGCCACCATGCCGCGCAACCGTTCCACGAACTCCACCACGACCTCCTGGCCGTAGAGATTGAAATCCTCGATGTCCTCTTCCGGGCGATCGATCACATGGGCCTCGACCTGCCGGGACACTCCCTCGAACGTGGGATTGGAGCCCACGGAAATGGCGGTGGGCCACCGCTTGCCGTTCGCGTCCACGAGCCAGCCCGCGTACACGCCGTCCGCGGGAATGAATCCCGTTGCCTCCGACGAGAGATTGGCCGTGGGGAATCCCAGTTCGCGTCCGCGGGCCGCCCCGTGGACCACCTCTCCGCGCATGCGGTGGTTTCGGCTGAGCAGCCCGGCGGCGCCGCGCATGTCCCCGGCTTCCAAGCACGAGCGGATCCAGGTGGACGAGCATCTGCGTTCCGTGGCGGCAGCCGCCGGGGTGCCGTTCCTGAAGGGGGTGGAGGGTTCCGTCCCCACGACGTCGGCAACGACCATCACATCGAAGCCGTGTTTCTCGCCCAGCGCCCGGATCGCGTTGAGATCCCCGGTGTTGTCCCTGCCCAACCGAACATCGGCCCCGATCACCAGGCAGACCGCCTCGAGGGGTTTGACCAGGTAGTCCACCACGAATTCTTCGGGTGTCAGCTGCGCGAAGTCGAGTGAATAGGGCTGCACCAGAACGGCATCGATACGCGTGGTCTCCAGCGCATCAAGTTTGTCCTCAAGGCCCATGATCACCCCCGGGTGCGATTCCGGGCGGTGCACGAGCGCCGGGTGGGGATCAAAGGTGACCACCACGGAGTGCGCGTTGCGCTGCCCGGCCACCTCCAGCAACGTGTCGAAAACGTGTTGGTGACCGCGGTGGACTCCGTCGAAATTTCCGATCGTCACAACGGACGGTCCGAAACCCGGCGTGATGTCGTCGCGGGATCTCCAGCGGATCACTGTTCTCCTCGAGGTCGAGTGTGCGGGCGGGACGAAACGAGCCTACCCGTTCGAATGGTTCGGTCGGGTGCGCCACAACCAGATGAGCCCGATCACGGGCAGCACCAAAGGCACGTATCCGTACCCGGCACCGAAATGGGACCAGACACTGGCCTTGGGGAACAGCCCGGGGGCCATGACGCTGAGCAGTCCCACCGCAAGCACGCCGATCATCTCGGTCCACACGGCGAGCCAGGCGATCCGGTGCCACCCCGGGCCCGATTTGCTCAGCGCCACGGTGGCAATCACGTAGATCGCCGCCGAGATGGTGGACAGGATGATGGCGAACGGTGCCAGGGAGAACTCCGTGCCGAGCTGGTATAGGGAACGCACACCGGCGGACAGTGAGAAAACCCCGTAGATCACGATGATGACTCGGCCGAACCCACTGGATTTGGCGTCCGTGCGTTGGGTGCGCGCTCGATGGCCGAAGCGCTGCTGCAGTGCGTTGTGCTCGGTCGGCTTGCTCACTGGAGTCCTGTCCTTTCCGTGGTGTTCTCGCTCGCGGTCCTGCTCAGACATTCTGGTAGTACCAAATGAAATTCATCCTGTACACCATGACGACCACCACGGGTCCCGCCGCGGCCAGGATGAGAGTCGACCACCGTGATCGTTCCACGAGAGACCAAATAAAGGTGCCGGCGGGGATCAAGAGTGCCGTGAGCAAGTACCCCCAGTACTCGAGAACGCTCCCGGAAGCTTCCGCCCCGTACAGGGGAAGGAACAGTGAGCCCACCATGTACACGATCAGGAACAGCTCCAGGACCAGCACCGAGCCCTGGGAGAAGTCGTCCGGTTCACGCCCGCGGAGGGCCTGCACCACGCAGATCAGACAGGACAGTGTGCCAATCACCACCGAGGCCCAGAACCAGCCGTCATAGCCCCACAGCATCAGTGGTCCTCCTGCCCGAGTGAGAAGGTTTCCCCGGCGGCGATACCGAGCACGGACGTCGCGTACCGGTTGGCAGCGGAACCGCGGTTTTCGGCCAGCGCCACCAGGGAGCCGTCCGGAGCGAAACACGCCACGGGGAGGTCGTGCCCGGCCGCCAGCTCCGCGGGGTGGGCCGAGATTCGCCGCCCGTGAGACAGATCGGTGGCTTCTTTCGCGTCCAGACGGCGCACGGGAAACAACTGGGCGGCGACGGCGTTGATCTCCAGGGTGTCCACGGTGCCGCCGGCGCTCACGGACCGCGTCAGTTCTTCCAGGGTGTGGGCCTGATCCAGGGTGAACGAACCCACGCGGGTGCGCCGCAGCGCTGTCAGGTGACCCCCCACGCCCAGGGCGCTTCCCATGTCCCGCGCCAGCGCGCGAATGTAGGTACCCGACGAACACGAGACGGTGGCGGTCACGGTGATGCCCGTGTCCTCCCGGTCAATGCCGTGCACCGTGAAGTCGTGGATCGTGACGGCCCGGGCGGCCAGGACGACGTCCTCACCGCCGCGCACACGCGCATAGGAACGCTTGCCGTTGACCTTGATGGCGCTCACGGCGGACGGGACCTGTTGGATCTGCCCCGTCAACGCAGTGACTTCGCGATGAATATCCTCGTCGGTCACGGCCGCGAGAACCGAGGCGTTCGCTTGCTCGGTGACCTCGCCCTCGGCGTCGTCGGTCACCGTGGCCGCACCCAGCCGAATGCTGGCCTCGTACGTCTTGGACGTCCCGGTGACCCAGGTGAGTAGCTTGGTGGCCTTCTCCACCCCCAGGACCAAGACGCCCGACGCCGCGGGGTCCAGGGTACCGGCATGGCCGACCTTGCGGGTGCCGGCCAGCCGCCGCATGCGCGCCACGACGTCGTGAGAGGTCCACCCGAGGGGTTTGTCGACGATGACGAACCCGGCCACCCTCGGGAGCGAGGGAGCCGGGCTCGGAACGCGGGGCCGTTCACTCACGCGCGTCAGCTCCGTGCGGAGTTGGAGTCGGGGGCGTCGTCGTCCGGGTTGTCCTCGGGCGTGCGGTAGGCATCCTCACCGGCAGCGTAGGAAGCGCCCACGGCCTGCGCCGCGACCTGCTCGTCCTTTTCGCGCGCGGCGCGCAAGAGTTCCTCGAGACGAGCGGCGTCGGCGGGAATCTCGTCCGCCACGAACGTGAGCGTGGGCGTGAGGCGAGCCGTGATGTTCTTTCCCACCTCGGAACGCAGCACGCCCTTGGCGGACTCGAGGGCACGGGCGGTGTCCGCGCGCTGCGTCTCGTCGCCGTACACCGTGTAGTACAAGGTTGCGTGCTGCAGGTCGTTGGTGACCCGGGCATCGGTGATGGTCACGAAGCCCAGGCGGGGATCCTTGATCCGGCGCTCGAGTGCCTGCGCAACAATCACCTTGATGCGGTCGGCGAGCCGTGCGGCCCGAGCGGCGTCAACCATGGTGACTCTCTTTCGCTGGGGAACGCTGAGCGTTCCGTGTCAGAAATCTGGGGTGCGGCGCCGCCGTGATGACGACGCCGCTGGCCCGCCGCCGTGGGCGGCGGGCCGATGCGGCGGGCACCTACCGGAAACCGGGGCACCCGCCGCCGAGCGTTACGTGGCTCAGGCGCGAGGCTTCTCGCGCATCTCCCACGTCTCGATCATGTCGCCCTCTTGGATGTCGTTGAACGAGCCCAGGCCGATACCGCACTCGTAGCCCTCGCGGACCTCCGTGGCGTCGTCCTTGAAACGGCGCAGCGAATCAATGGTGAGGCTGTCCTTGACCACGTTGCCGTCACGCACCAGGCGAGCCTTGGCGTTGCGCTTGACGACACCCTTGGTGATGTACGCACCGGCGATGTTGCCCCACTTGGAGGACCGGAACACCTCGCGGATCTCGGCGGTACCGAGCTCCACCTCTTCGTACTCCGGCTTGAGCATGCCCTTGAGGGCGTTCTCGACATCATCAATGGCGTTGTAGATCACCGAGTAGAACTTCATGTCCACGCCCTCGCGGTCCGCGAGTTCGGTGACACGCTCGGCCGGACGGACGTTGAAGCCGATGATGACCGCGTTGTCCACGGTGGCCAGGTTGACGTCGTTCTGCGTAATGGCACCCACACCACGGTGGATGACACGCAGCTGAACTTCGTCCCCGCCCACATCGATCTTGAGCAACGAGTCTTCCAGGGCCTCCACGGCACCGGAGACGTCACCCTTGATGATGAGGTTGAGGGTGTCCATCTTGCCCTCGGCCACGGCCTCGTCGAAGGACTCGAGCGTGATGCGCTTGCGGCGCTTGGCCAGCTGCGCGTTGCGATCTGCGGCCTGACGCTTCTCGGAGATCTGACGTGCCGTGCGCTCCTCCTGGGTCGCCAAGAAGGTGTCACCGGCACGGGGTACTGCGGACAGACCCAGCACCTGCACCGGACGCGACGGCAGTGCCGCCTCGACGGGCTGACCGTTCTCGTCGAACATTGCGCGCACACGACCGTGAGCCGCACCGGCCACAATGGCATCGCCGACCTTCAGCGTGCCGGACTGGACCAGCACGGTGCACACTGCACCGCGGCCCCGGTCCAGGTTGGCCTCAATGGCCACACCGCGAGCATCCTTGTCGGGATTGGCCTGCAGTTCCAGGGCGCCGTCGGCGGTCAGGACCACCGCGTCGAGCAGGTCCTCGATGTTCAGACCGGCACGGGCGGAAACATCCACGAACATGGTGTCGCCACCGTATTCTTCGGGGATCAATCCGTACTCGGTGAGCTGACCGCGGATCTTCTCCGGGTTGGCCTCCGGCTTGTCGATCTTGTTCACCGCGACCACGATCGGCACGCCGGCCGCCTGGGCGTGGTTCAACGCCTCGACGGTCTGCGGCATCACGCCGTCGTCAGCGGCGACCACCAGAACGGCGATGTCGGTGACCTTGGCGCCGCGGGCACGCATGGCGGTGAACGCCTCATGACCCGGGGTGTCGATGAACGTGATCAGGCGTTCCTCGCCGTCCACCTCGGTGGAGATCTGGTACGCACCGATGTGCTGGGTAATGCCGCCGGCCTCACCTTCGATCACCGTGGTGTTGCGGATGGCGTCCAGCAGACGGGTCTTACCGTGGTCCACGTGACCCATCACGGTGACAACCGGAGGACGGGATTCGAGAACTTCATCGCCCTCGGCCTCGGCCTCGGCCTCGAGATCGATGTCGAAGGATTCGAGCAGCTCGCGCTCCTCGTCCTCCGGCGAGACGATCTGGATCTTGAAGCCCAGCTCGGCGCCCAAGAGCTCGAACGTTTCCTCGTCCAGCGACTGGGTCTGCGTGGCCATTTCACCCAAGTGGATGAGAACGGTCACCAGCGAGGCCGGGTTGGCGTTGATCTTCTCGGCGAAGTCCATGAGCGAGGCACCGCGACGCAAGCGGACCACCGTGTTGCCGTCACCGTGCGGAACGGAGACGCCGCCCACGGCGGGCGCTGACATCTGCTCGAGCTCTTGACGCTTTGCCCGCTTCGACTTGCGCTGCCGGCCGCGGCCGCCACCACCACGACCGAAAGCACCCTGGGTGCCGCCGCGGCCACCACGGCCGCGGAAACCGCCGCCGCCACCGGGACCGCCACCACCGCGGCGGGGGCCGCCGCCACCGGCGTTACCGGGACGGCTGCCGATGGGAGCCACACCGGTGGTGTGGCCCGGCATCATGTTGGGCGAAGGGCGAGGACCACCGGGACGGGGAGCACCCTGTCCCTGGCCCTGACGGGCACCACCCGGACGCGGAGCGCCGGTGCGGGCTCCACCCTGACTGCCCTGAGCGCCGTGCGGGGGGCGCGGCCCACCCGGACGGGGCCCTGCCGGGCGAGGACCGCCGGGGCGGGGACCGCCCTGGCCGGAACCGCTCGTGCGCATACCCTGCTGGGGCGCGAAGGGGTTGTTACCCGGGCGAGGAGCACCCGGCTTACCGGAACGCTGCTGCCCTGGGCGGGCGCCGCCGGGCTTGGGAGCATTGGACTCGGAACCGCGGCCCATGCCCTGCTGCGATGCGTACGGGTTGTTTCCCGGACGGGCACCGCCCGGCTTGGGAGCCGAGGACTTGGGTGACTGCGGCTTGGACTCGGGGGCCTTGGGAGCCTGTGCCTTGGGTGCTTCGGCCTTGGGAGCCGGAGCAGGCCTGGACTCTGCCGTGGGGGTCGCGGCCGGGGCCGTCTGCTCCTTGGCCTGCGCGGGTTTGGGCGCAGCTTGGCCCGGCTTGGGACCGGGTGCTGCTACCGGGCGTGTGCCGGCGGACTTGGTCTCGGTCTTGGGCTGCTGCGCGGGCTTGGCGCTCGGGGTCTTTTTCTGAACCTTCTCCGCCGAGGCGTCTCCGGAACCGGCCGGGAACGCAGTGCGAAGTTTCTTGGCTACCGGGGGCTCCACCGTGGACGATGCTCCACGGACGAATTCCCCTAATTCTTGAAGCTTGGAAATCGCTTCTTTAGACGTGATACCGAGCTCTTTGGCGAGCTCGTGGACACGGGGCTTGGCCACATTTCTCCTGTCTCGGTCCGCACCGAAACAGGCACGAACCTTTTATCTTCCGTTGATGCGGCCTTGGGGCGCGTCGCTGCTCGACATGCGACCCCGCTGGCCGTGGGCGGAGTACGAAAAAGTACTCATCGCTTGGCACTCATCGGTTTTCCATGGTCTTCTGACTCGCTTTCCTTCTGCCCGTTCCACCGTGTGGACAGTAAAACGTTGAGGTGGTGGCCGAGGTTCTCTGCACTGACGGCGGTGCGGAACGCGCGGTTGAATGCGCGGCGCCGCACTGCCGTAGTGACGCATTCCTGGGTGGGATGCACCCAGGCCCCTCGGCCGCCGATACGGCGGGACACGTCCAGTACGGCTTCCGGGCCGTGTTGGGTGTGCTCCACCGCTACGCGGACGAGTTGGTCAGGGGATACAACTTTTTTGCACCCCACACAGGTTCGAAGGCTGTTTTGGCTCACCCTCGCTCCTGCACTTGCTCACGTGGGTACGGGGTCATCGCCCTGGCGATGCCGGTGCGTACGCACAATTCACGAACTGACCACAGACAAGTCTAACGCGCCGGGGTTGATTCCCTCGAATTGCGGGAATTGTCAGTGATTCGCCACCCGCGACTCGGGCACGATGTCGATGCGCCAACCGGTCAATCGTGCGGCCAGGCGCGCGTTCTGGCCTTCCTTGCCGATCGCCAGTGACAACTGGTGGTCGGGCACCACTGCGCGAGCGGAGCGGGTTCGCTCATCCACGATCTCGACTCGGGTGGTCTTGGCCGGGGACAGCGCGTTGGCGATGAACACGCCGGGTTCCTCGGTGAAGTCGATGATGTCGATCTTCTCCTCCCCCAGTTCATTCATGACCGCCCTGACACGCGAACCCATCTCACCGATGCACGCGCCCTTGGCGTTGGCTCCGGGCCGGGTGGCCACCACGGCCATCTTGGTACGGTGGCCGGCTTCGCGTGCGAGCGCGACGATCTCCACGGAGCCGTCCGCAATTTCCGGGACTTCCATTTCGAACAGGCGACGCACCAGATCCGGGTGGGAGCGGGACAGAGTGATGGACGGGCCCTTGAGACCGCGTTTGGCTTCGACCACGAACGCGCGAATGCGGGCACCGTGCTTGTAGACCTCGCCCGGAGCCTGCTCGTGCGGCGGCAGCACGGCCTCAACGGTGCCCAGGTTCACCTGAATCATGTTGGGGTTCTTGCCCTGCTGGATCTGCCCGGATACGAGCTCACCCTCGCGGCCCTTGAAGTGACCCAGCACGTTGTCGTCCTCGACGTCGCGCAATTTCTGCAGGATCACCTGGCGCGCCGTGGCCGCGGCAATGCGCCCGAAGCCCGCGGGGGTGTCATCGAACTCGCCGATCTTATTGCCGTCCTCGTCGACCTCGTCCGCCCAGATGCTCACGTGACCGGTACGGCGCTCGACTTCGGCGCGGGCGCCGCTCACGGCGCCCGGGGACTTCTGGTAGGCGAGCAGCAGGGCTTGTTCAATGGTGGGGATCAGCACGTCCACCGGAATGTCCCGTTCGCGTTCGAGCAGACGCAGGGTGCTCATATCAATGTCCATGTGACCGGCCTTCCTTCGTGCCCATTCGGGACCCGTCCGGGAACCAAACAGCGCGCCACACATGGGAGGTGTGGAGCGCTGCAACGTGGGTATTGGCTAATTGTTCTTCGGGCTATGGTACATCCCCCGTGCCCGGTCAGATTTCGACCTCGACCCGGGCGCCGCGCACGCGCTGGTAGTCCACGCGCTCGGGATCCAGGTACTTGATGGGCATACCCTTTTTCGGCTGGTGCCAGCGCTGAACCACCGCGTGATCCTCGTGGGCCTCGAGCAGACGAGCCGTGTAACGCTCCCCCTCCGTGGGCCGGATGCGCACGAGGTGTCCCACATTGCGCTTCCAGTGCCGCGGATTTTCCAGCTCACGCGTGGCACCCGGGGTCGATACTTCCAATTCGTAGGGCGGGCCCGGGACGGGATCGTGCTCGTCCAGAGCGGCTGAGATCGCTCGAGACACCTCGGCCAACCGGTCCAGGTTCAGCGCGTCCGTCCCGTCCGGAAGGTCCAGCACGATGCGCAGGGTCCGCTGCCCAGCCTGGTGGACCAGTTCCAGGTCCTCGAGGAACAGCCCCTCGGTGGTGACCACCGGCTCCACACTGTTGCGAATGGCGGTGATGTCTGCCGAGCTCATACGTTCTCCTTAGTGTCGGTTGTTGTCTCTATCATGGAACATCATGGAACCAAAGGGGGTAATCGTGGCCGCTGCACGCACCACTCGCGCCTGGGCGTGGGTGATAGCACTGGTGGCCATGGTCCTGGTGCTCGTCGTGGCCGCCGGCGCGTGGGCCAGGTGGCGCCCGTTGTCCGATCACGACGCCGCCCGGTTGGCCGCCCGGGACATCGTCGCCGCCGTGGCCGAGTCCCCGGACACCCACATTCCTCAGGAGACCTCGGACCGCCAGCTATCCGCTCTCGGTCCCGCGGCAACTCCCGCTCAACGCGAGCGGTTGAACGAACAACTGGACCCCGGGCCACTGCCCACCGCCGTCTCTCGGCTCACGGAGCTGGCATCGGACCAGGAGGATGCGGAACTGGCGGCCACCATGGCGGCCATCGCGGCGTCGTGGTCCGCGACCGCCGCCAGGACGGATTCCGATGCGCCCCTGGCCATGGATGTTGCCGCCGGTGATCCCCTGGACGTGGCGGCAGCACAGCGTTGCACCCCCGAGCTGACCGCCCTGGCCACGCAGCTGGATCGCGCCCGGTACACCGCGCAAGCGGCTGAGGCACGGGAGGACAACGGCACGGATTTCAGCGCTGCGGCGTTGCGGCAATGGCAGGACGGTCTCGACCGCCTGCACGACGCGCCGGAAGTTGCTCCGCTGTACGCGTGCGACCCCCATCCCGCCCGGGGCGGTTACCAGCTGCCCCCGAACATTGCGGGAAACGCTCCGGAAGCCGCGGGCCACGTTGCCGGGGACGTCTCCGAGTACGCGGCGGCCGCTCTCGCGTCGTCGGCGCCCGCGGAACGGCCCTGGCTGATGGCCTCCCTGGAGACGTCCGCGCGCGCTCAAGCCCTGTTACAACCGCAGGACCCCGTTCCCGCGCTGGTGGGGGACATCACCGTCACCGGCCGGTGAAGATGTCCCACCCCAGCTTCACGATCAGGACCGTGACCACCACGAAAAATATGGCGCGGATGAAGGTGCTGCCCTTGGCCACCGCCGTGCGCGCACCGATGTAACCGCCCAGCATGTTGCTCACCCCCAGCACCAGTCCGAGTCCCCACACGATGGACCCGTTGGCCGTGAACACCACGAGTGCGCCGAGGTTGGTGGCCAGGTTGATGATCTTGGCCTTGGCGCTCGCGGCCAGGAAACTGTAACCGAGCACCGAGACCAGGCCGATCACCAGGAACGACCCCGTCCCGGGACCCATGACGCCGTCGTAAAACCCAATTGCCGCGCCCAGCAGAACCGCCAGGCCGTAGTGGCGGACCCCGGTGTGACGAAGGGCCGTGAGCTGGCCCATGGTCGGGTGGGCGACCGTGAAGATCAGCACTCCGATCAGTGCGGCCACGATGATCGGCCGGAAGACCTCCGAGGGCAACAGCGAGGCGACTGCCGCTCCTCCCCCGGAGGCCGCCAGGGCCACGAGGGCCATGGGCAGCGCCGTGCGAAGATCCGGATGCACTCGCCGGTAGTAGGTCACCGCTGACGTCGCCGTGCCGAAGATCGAGCCCATTTTATTGGTCGCGAGCGCCTGGACCGGCGAGATGCCCGGGATCATCAGGGCCACCGGAAGCTGCAGCAGACCGCCACCGCCCACGACCGCATCGATGAATCCCGCGGCCAAACCGGTGAGAACCAAGAGCAGCAGAAGGCTCGGGGTCGCCGATTCCAACCCCGAGCCCTCCAAGAACCACGCATCCATGCAGAGTACCTACGGCCGCTCGCGCGGTTACCGGGCCTCGTTCGATGCCGGGCGCGGATCGCCGGCGAGCTCCGAACGCAGTTCCTGGACCACGTGGTCCCGAGCAATGTCTCGGCTGTCACCGCTACGGCGATCTCGGATTTCCAGCAGGCCGTCCTTGAGCCCGCGCCCGATCACCAGGACCGTTGGAACACCCAAGAGTTCTGCGTCACCGAACTTCACGCCAGGAGAAGTCTTGGGCCGGTCGTCGAAGAGCACGCTCATCCCGGCGTCCTCGATCTCCTTGACGATTTCTTCCGCGGCCTCGAGCACCTCGCCGCCCTTGCCCGTCGCCACCACGTGGACATCGGCCGGGGCCAGATTGCGCGGCCACAACAGCCCCTTGTCGTCGTGGTAGTGCTCAGCGACCGCTGCCAACGCGCGTGTGACACCGATGCCGTAGGAGCCCATGGTCACGGTCACGAGTTTTCCGTTCTGATCGAGCACCTTGAGTCCCAGGGCCTCGGCGTACTTACGTCCGAGCTGGAACACGTGTCCCATTTCGACGCCGCGCGCGATCTCCAATTCGCCGGATCCGTCCGGAGCCTGGTCGCCCGCGCGTACGTTGCATGCCTCGAGTGTGCCGTCCCAGGTGAAGTCACGCCCCGCGATCAGGCCGTACACGTGCATCTCGCTCACGTTGGCCCCGGTGATCCAGCTGGTTCCGGCCACCACACGGGGATCCACGAAGTACGGGATTCCCGACTGGGATTTCGTACCCAAGAGGGCATCGTCCAGTGTCATCCCCGGGCCCAAGTAGCCCTTGACGATTTCGGGGCGGGCCCGCAGTTGTTCGTCACTGGCGGGTTCCACATCCGGTTCGCCGCCCACGCCGAGAGCCTCACCGATACCGGCCGCGACGCGCTTGATATCGATCTCGCGGTCGCCGGGCAGACCCACGGCGACCAGCTGCTTCTCACCGTCCGGCAGGATCACGGACAGGACAACGTTCTTGAGGGTGTCCGCCGCCGTCCACTCCCCCGTTTCACGCGGATGCAATTCGTTGGAGCGTCCCACCAGGGTCTCGATGGTGGGGCTGTTCGGGGTCCTGTTCACCTGGGCGGCCGGGGCGTCGTCGTAACCAATGGGTTCCGGCGGCACCGTGGTGACTGCCTCGACGTTGGCCGCGTACCCGCCGGCCGTACGCACAAACGTGTCCTCACCAATGGGCGTGGGGTGCATGAACTCCTCCGAGCGCGAGCCGCCCATGGCCCCCGACTGGGCCGAGACCGCAACCACCGGCAGACCGAGACGTTCAAAAATCCGAACGTACGCGGCGCGGTGTTGGGCGTAGGAGTCCTCCAACCCGGCGTCGTCGACGTCAAAGGAGTAAGAGTCCTTCATGATGAACTCGCGCCCGCGCAACAGGCCGGCGCGGGGGCGGGCCTCGTCGCGGTACTTGGTCTGGATCTGATAAAGCATGGCCGGCAGATCCTTGTAGGACGAATACATGTCCTTGACGAGCAGCGTGAACATTTCCTCGTGCGTGGGGGCGAGCAGGTAGTCGGCGCCCTTGCGGTCCTTGAGCCGGAACAGGTTCTCGCCGTACTCCGTCCACCGGTTGCTGACCTCGTAGGGTTCACGCGGCAACAGTGCCGGGAAATGAACCTCCTGGGCACCAATGGCGTCCATTTCCTCGCGGACCACGGTCTCGACCTTGCGCAGCACTTTGAGCCCGAGTGGCAACCACGTGTAGATCCCCGGCGCGGCGCGCCGGATGTAACCGGCGCGGACCAGCAGACGGTGGCTGGCCACATCTGCATCAACGGGATCCTCGCGCAGTGTGCGGAGGAACAGGGAACTCAGGCGAAGCGGCACGAAGAGTCCTAACCGCCCGTAAACGGGCCAAATAAAGAGGGGCTGGTATCTGGTGGGATTCTATCCCCCGGATACCAGCCTCTCAGACCAAGATGGGTGCTTACTGCTCGGAAATCTTGGTGACGGATTCCTGCAGGATGCTTTCGATGTCCGGGGCCGCGGCACTCGGGCTCGCGGCGCCACTGGAGCCACCCTGCCCGCTGACCACGACGAACGTGTTTCCCACCACGGCGGACGCCTGGGTCATCGTGTTGGACTGCCCATCCATGTCCATGGTCATGTTCATCAGCGTTGCCTCGGTGGCCTTGTCGAGATCGAGATCGCGGGGTTCAATGCTCGCTTCGATTTTGTTACCCATGAGCTCCATGGTGAACTCGCGGCAGTCCTCGTTCTGCTGGTTTGCCGTTCGGGCATGCTCAGCGGCTTCATCGGACGAACCCATGGGCAAGGCGGTCACCGCGTACTGCCCCTCGGAAGGAGTGGCCACGACAATGTCCTCCACGTGCCCGGATGAGGTGTCCATTGCCTCCTTGACCAGGTCCTTGCACTGTGCCGGTTCGATCGTGGCCTGATCGATCACCTGCTCCAGGTCCTCCATCTGACTGCCGGCGTTCTCCCCGTCCATGGGCTCGGCAGACAACGTCTGGCCCTCGACCTCCACGCTGTTGAGCGCACTGACCACCTGGTCCTGGGAATAGCTGGCTTGGGGGTCGGGTTCGTCTCCGCCTCCTCCGCCTCCCGCGGAACATGCGGTGAGTGCCAACGCGGCGACCGCGACGGCGGTTACCGACCGAGCGCCGTGTCGCACTACGAACGGTCGACGGGAGGAGAACGTGGGGGTAGTGGTGGAGCCCATGGAAAATCACCTAATTTTCGCCGGTTGTATCAGTTGACTGAGCGGCTGATGGTGCCGCGCACCAAATGTAACCCGGCGCACACCTCACGCAGGGTCATCCCGAAAATTGTGGAGTCTCTTCCGCGCCGACTACAACAACACCGTGGCGAAAGTACCCGACCGTTCAAAACCGACTTTGCGATACGTGGCCAACGCGGGCCGGTTGTAGGAGTTCACGTACAGGCTCACCACGGGAACGTAGGTCCTGGCCAGAGCCACCGTCGCCGCCATGCACGGGGCCGCAAGTCCCCGGCCGCGATGCGCCGGATGCACCCACACACCCTGGATCTGACACACCCGCCCGCTCATGGCTCCGATGTCCGCCTTGAAAATAACTGTGCCGTCCGTGTCGTCCGTGAGTACCGCAGTGCGATGATCGCGCAGCAACTGTTCAACGCGCTTGCGGTAACTCTGGGCGCCGTCCACGAACGGGGAGTAACCGACCTCTTCCTCGAACATCGCCGCGGCTGCGGGCAGGACACGGGAGAACTCGGACACCCCGGCCCAGCGCACCCGATCCGAAACAGCGCTGAATTGCTCGGCCGCCGGGTCGGTGTCCATCGCGAGCAGGGGCTGGTCGGGGCGTACGTCGAAGGGTAGGGGCCATGAGTCCTTGAGCCGGTTCCACAGCCCCATCACGGGCTCCGCCGGTCCGAACAGGGAAGCGTAGCGGGAACCGCCGCGCGCGAGGTGGTCCGCGACCAGGTCCTGGCCGGTCTCATCCAGGGCGATCGGGACCACGTTGGTACCCACCCAGCACGCGCCGACCAGTTCTTGAGCGGGACTCATGATGCCCAGTACGGGCGCGGGTCGACGCCGCCGGGACGCCCGGACGGTGTCCACGTGCGCGGCGACGAACACCGATGACACCGCGTGACGCGCCAGGAGCCGGTCCAGTTGTCCCTGCGGTACGGCCCCGGGAACCAGCAAACGCGTCACCCGGTATCGGGTCATCCGGCCGTCACGACCGGAGCGCCCTCGACCGGCTGACCGTTCTCGTCCAACTCCATGTTCTCGGCCATGAGGTTCGCCTGCTCCAGCAGCGTTTCCACGATCTGGTCCTCGGCAACGGTCTTGATGACCTCACCCTTGACGAAGATCTGCCCCTTGCCGTTACCCGATGCCACGCCCAGGTCAGCCTCCCGGGCCTCACCCGGTCCGTTCACCACGCAACCCATCACGGCCACGCGCAGCGGCACGGTGAGGTGCTCGAGTCCCTTGGTGACGTCGTCGGCGAGCTTGTAGACGTCCACCTGGGCGCGTCCGCAGGACGGGCACGAGACGATTTCCAGCTTGCGGGGGCGCAGACCCAGCGACTGCAGGATCTGTGTGCCCACCTTGACTTCTTCGACCGGGGGTGCGGACAGGGAGACCCGTATGGTGTCCCCGATGCCCTGCCCCAACAGGATGCCGAAGGCCGTGGCGGACTTCACGGTTCCCTGCAGAGCCGGCCCGGCCTCGGTGACGCCCAGGTGCAGGGGCCAGTCCCCGCGCTCGGCCAGCAGCTGGTAGGCCCGCACCATGGTCACGGGGTCGTTGTGCTTGACGGAGATCTTGAAGTCGTGGAAGTCGTGTTCCTCGAACAAGGATGCTTCCCAGACGGCGGACTCCATGAGCGCCTCCGGGGTGGCCTTGCCGTACTTCTCGAGCAAGCGCTTGTCCAGGGAGCCTGCGTTGACCCCGATGCGGATGGAGACGCCCGCGGCTTCCGCCGCGCGGGAAATGCCCTCGATCTGATCGTCGAACTTGCGAATGTTGCCCGGGTTCACCCGAACGGCCGCGCAACCGGCGTCAATGGCCGCGTACACGTACTTGGGTTGGAAGTGGATGTCCGCAATAACCGGAATCGGCGACTTCTTGGCAATGATGGGCAGCGCATCGGCGTCGTCCTGGGAGGGGCACGCGACGCGCACGATGTCGCAGCCGGCGGCGTTGAGCTCCGCGATCTGCTGCAACGTGGCATTGATGTTGGTGGTGGGCGTGGTGGTCATCGACTGCACGCTGATCGGAAAATCCGATCCGACACCCACGGAGCCCACCTGGATCTGACGGGTCTTCCGCCGAGGTGACAGGACCGGTTGTGGTGCAGCGGGCATACCGAGACTGACCGAACTCACGAATTTCCTCCAGGGGATGGTTGGCCGGGTCGCTGAACAGTGCTCCCCGATTCATTCACCTTCCATTGTGCCACTTCGCGGGAACGCCGCGGCCGGACGTGAGCAAACGAACGCTCGACGACGCCGCCCCGGGCCTTCCGTGGGAAGGCCCGGGGCGGGGATCGAAACGGGAGTTGTCGCTAGCGGCGCATGATCTTGCGCGCCAACCAGTTGCCGAAGAACTGGACCAACTGCACCAGGATGATGATGACGATCACAGCGGCCCACGTGACCTCGTCGTTGAAACGCTGGTACCCCAGGCGCAGGGCGAAGTCGCCCAAACCACCGGCGCCAATGGCACCGGCCATGGCGGACATGTCCGTGATGCCGATGACCAAGAAGGTGTAGCCGAGTACCAGCGGGCCGAGAGCCTCGGGCAGGATCACCGTGGTGATGATCCTCGACCGGGACACGCCCATGGAACGGGCTGCCTCGACCACACCCGGATCCACGGTCATCAGGTTCTGTTCCACGATGCGCGCCACCGCGAAGGTCGCCCCGATGGTCATGGCGAAGATCGCGGCATTGGGCCCCAATCGGGTGCCCACGACGGATTCCGTGGCCTGGCCCAGTGCGGCCAGGAGAATGATGAACGGGATGGGGCGGATGAAGTTCACGAGGAGGTTCAGGGCGGTGAAGACCGCGGTGTTCTCCAGGATGTTGCCCCGCCTGGTGACGTAGAGACCCACGCCCACGAGCAAACCGATGAGCCCGGCCAGCACCAGGGTCACGGACACCATGTAGAGGGTCTGGCCCGTCGCGGATAGTAACTGGGGTCCCAAGACTGACCAATCCATCAGCGGGCCACCTCCTCTACCTTGGTGATCTCGCGCAGTCGGACAATGGTGTTGTCCACGGCGGTGTCCGGGCCGTTGAGCGACAGCGTGAGAGTGCCGAATGATCGGGACTGCAGCATCGAAATACCGCCGAACGCGATCTCGAACGTCACGCCGTCACGAGCGCACTCCGAGAGCACGGAACCGATCCTGTTCTGGTCCGTGACATCCACCAGGATCAACCGACCCGGGTGTTCCCGGCGAACCTTGGCGATCTCGTGCCCCCGGGGAACGGTACGCATCACCGAGGACACGAACTTCCGAGTGGTCTCCGCCTGCGGATGAGCGAAGACGTCCGAGGTGGCACCCACCTCCACCACGCGGCCACTGTCCATGACCGCCACGCGGTCCGCAATGGAACGGACCACGTCCATTTCATGGGTGATGAGCACAATGGTGATCCCCAGCTCACGGTTCACCCGCCTGAGCAGACCGAGCACCTCCTGGGTGGTCTCCGGGTCCAGCGCCGAGGTGGATTCGTCCGCGAGCAGCAATTCCGGGTTGGACGCCAAGGCGCGTGCAATGCCCACCCGCTGCTTCTGACCGCCCGACAGTTGTTCCGGGTAGTTCTTCGCCCGGTCCGTGAGCCCCACGAAGGCCAGCAGTTCCGTGACCCGCTGGGCGCGTTCCTTGGGCTTCCACCCGGCGCGTTTGAGCGGATACTCGATATTGCCCGCCACGGTACGCGAATTGAACAAGTTGAACTGCTGGAAGATCATGCCGATCTTGCGACGAATCGGGGCCAGCTGAGTCTCGGACTTGCCGTCCACCCGGTTGCCCGCCACTTCCAACGATCCGGAGCTGATGGGCTCCAGGCCGTTGATCAGACGGACCAAGGTGGACTTGCCGGCACCGGAGTACCCGATCACGGCGAAGATCTCGCCCTTGGTGATGTCCAGGGTCACGGTGTCCACGGCGTTGACCACGCGAGGAGCCCGCTTGGATCCGCCGGTGTAAACCTTGCTCACATCCCGGAAGCGCACCAGGGTACGCTCACTGGATTCGGCAATCACTGGGTCTGTTCCTTCAGATCTTCCTGGTACCGCGTCAAGAGGTCCTTGAGTTCCTGCTGGTCGACCTCGGTCGGTACAGCAGTACCCTTGCTCTCCTCGTCCTCGGCCTTCAAGACCTTGGGATCGTAGTAGAAGCTCGCGACCTTCTTGAGGGTCTCGTTGTCCGCGTTGGCCTCGGTGGCGGCGAAAATGTTGTCGAAGACCTTGGCGCTGTCCTGCGTGGGGTCATCCGAGGCAAGGGCGGACTTCGGATCAATGTCGGCGCGGCCCAGGAAGTCGTTGTTGATCACGGACGCGGCCACGGAATCCATGGATAGAACGGTCTGCTCGGCGGATACCGGGCGGACGGAGACCTTGGACTTCTCGGTGTCGATATCGCCTTCGGTCGGGGCGATCGTGTCCTTGGTGAATTCCACCAGGCCCTCTTGCTTCAACAGGTTCAACGCGCGGCCCAGGTTGATGGAGTCGTTGGGGATCGCGATCTCGTCGCCGTCCTTGATCTGGTCCAGGGAGTCGTACGTGCTGGAGTACATGCCCAGCGGGTAGATCGCGGTGGAACCGACCGGGGTGATGGTGTCCCCGGAGTTGTTGTTGTAATCCGCAAGGTAGGCGATGTGCTGGAACCAGTTCATGTCCACATCGCCGCTCTTGGTGGCGGGGTTCGGCTGGTTGTAATCGCTGAAGTCCACGTATTCCACGGTGATGTCGTTCTCCGCAGCGACTTCCTTGAGGGCGTCGTGCGCGGGTTCCGAACCGACAATGCCAATGGTGATGGTGCCGTCCGCAGCGGGATCGGAGGATTCAGAGTCTCCGCCGCACGCGGTCAGGGTGAGGCCAAGGGTGGTGGCCAGCGCAAGGGGGATCAAACGGTGAGATCGCACGATGTGCCTTTCCGAGGAGTGGAATGTTCTGGGCGGTCAACAGCGAAAAGCGGTGCATTCCAGGACACACCACAGTCGCAGGGCTCGTGCTGGGTGATTCGGAAATCCGCACTTGCCGGGAGCTACGTTAACCGCGGCCGGATGGTCATCTGGGGCACCCCGCTACGGGAGAGGGTTGCCGTCCGGCCAGCCAGAGCTTGACGCCGGATCTCGTCATCCACGGTCCATCCTAACACGGGGTCGACGGTAGTCAGCGAGCGCTGAAACGCTGCGCAATCAACTGGTCCGCCCGGTTCCTGGCCCAGTCCTCGGCACCCAGGACGTCCTCGAGCCGCGGGGACTTTTCACCCTCGTGTTCATCAACCACTGCCGCGACAATGTCCACGATGGTCGTGAAGTTCACCTCACCGCGGTGGAAGGCGTACACGGCCTGTTCGTTGGCCGCGTTGAACACCGCCGGCCAGGTGCCGCCCAGCTTCCCGGCGTGCTTCATCAGCTCGATGGCGGGGAACGCCTGGGCGTCGAGTGGCTCGAAGGTCCATTGCGCCGCGTGCGTCCAGTCGCACGACGCCGCCGCGCCGGTAATTCTGTGGGGCCACCCCACCCCTAAGGCAATGGGCAGTCGCATGTCCGGCGGTGATACCTGAGCCAGTGTGGAGCCGTCCACGAACTGGACCATGGAGTGCACCACGGACTGTGGGTGCACCGTCACGTCGATCCGCTCCAGGGCCACGTCGAACAACAGGGATGCTTCCAGCACCTCCAGCGCCTTGTTGACCATGGTGGCGGAGTTGGTCGTGACCATCACCCCCATGTCCCACGTGGGGTGTTTCAGCGCCTGCTGGGGCGTGACCGTGGTGAGTTGCTCCCGTGACATCCCGCGGAAGGGCCCGCCCGACGCGGTGAGGATCAAGCGGTCGACTTCGTTGGAGCGGCCTCCCCGCAGCGCCTGCGCGAGAGCCGAGTGCTCGGAATCCACCGGGATCAGCGCGGTCTCCAGGCCCGTGGCGGCCGCCGCCCGTTTGACCAGCGGACCACCCGCGATGAGGGACTCCTTGTTGGCCAGTGCCACGGGCGTCCCCGCGCGTAGTGCGGCGAGCGTGGGAGCCAGCCCGATGGACCCGGTAATGCCATTGAGCACCACGTCACAGTCCGAGTGTTCCGCCACGCGCGTCGCGGCTTCGGGCCCGTGGAAGATCTCGGGGGTGAAACCCGCCAGGCCCTCCCCCGAGGCTCGCTGCGCAATGAGTTCCTTCAGCTGCCGTGCGTGCTCGCGCGTGCCACTGGTCCCGACCGCGGCCACACGTTCTCGGACGGCCTGCTCCGCCAGCACCGGCAGGTTGGACGTTCCCGCGGCCAAGGCCGTGACCGACAGCGGCGGGTGCCCCGCAGCTGCGTCGTTACCGCCCGGTCGCCGCAGCCCGCGCGCGGAGGCGACGACGTCGAGCGCTTGCGTACCAATGGAACCCGTGGAACCCAGAATGACTACGCGCCGGGGATGCTCGCGAGTGGCGCTGTCGAATTCGGGGGTCATGGTCAGGGGTGCGTCAGACATGGTCACCAGTATCTCGTGGATGGGGAGAGCTCGGCACAGACAACAAGGGCGCCACCCGGAGGTGACGCCCTTGTTCAGTGATGCCGTGGATCAGCGACGTGCGCCCTTGCGGCCGGTCACTGCACCGTAGATGAACAGCACGATGAGTGCGCCCACGATTGCGGTGATGATGGTTCCGATGTCGAACACCGAATCCAGGGATCCAATGCCCACCAGGCTGCCCAGGAAGCCGCCCACGATGGCACCGATGATGCCCAGGATGATGGTGACGATGATGCCGCCACCCTGACGACCCGGCATGATGAGCTTGGCGAGTGCGCCAGCGATCAGGCCCAGGACGATCCAGCTGATAATGCCCATGATTCCTCCAGTTTAGCTATTGGCTTGAACACGAGGCTGTCGCGTTCGTATGCCTTGGTCAGCGTACTGACTGCCAGCTTTTTACCAGGTTACAGGAGAAATCGCCGGGACACTCAATCAGTGGTTGACTGCTTTCTCTGCACCGACACCCGTCAGGGAACGAACTTCCATTTCGGCCTGCTTCCTGGGGTCCTCCGGCCGGCGCTCGGACATGGAACCGAGGAAGCCCAACAGGAAGGACAGCGGAATGGAAATGATGCCCGGGTTGGACAGCGGGTAAATGGCGAAGTCTGCGCCGGGGATCATGGACGTCTCAGCGCCGGACATCACCGGCGAGAAGATGATCAGGACCACGGAGCTGATCAGACCTCCGTACATGGACAGCACGGCACCGCGAGTGGTGAAGCGCTTCCAGTACAGCGAGTACAGAATCGTGGGGAGGTTGGCCGACGCGGCGACCGCGAAGGCCAACGCCACCAGGAACGCGATGTTCTGGCCCTGGGCGCCGATACCGCCGATGATCGACACCAGACCGATGATCACCACGGTGGTCTTGGCGACGCGCAGTTCCTGTTTGGGATCGGAATTGCCGTGCTTGATCACGGATGTGTAAATGTCGTGTGCGAAGGACGCCGAGGCCGTGATGGCCAGGCCCGCGACAACGGCGAGGATGGTTGCGAAGGCCACCGCGGCGATCAAACCCATCAGGATGGAGCCGCCCAGCTCGTAAGCGAGCAAGGGAGCCGCCGAGTTCACACCACCGGGGGCGTTCAGGATCCGGTCGGAACCGATCATTGCGGCTGCGCCGAACCCCAGCACCAGGGTGAACAGGTAGAACAGGCCGATCAGCGTGATGGCCCACACCACGGATTTACGGGCTTCCTTGGCGGTGGGAACCGTGTAGAAGCGCATGAGAACGTGCGGCAGACCGGCGGCACCCAGGACCAGCGCCAGACCCAGCGAGATGAAGTCGATCTTGGTGATCTCGCTCAAGCCGTACTTCAAGCCCGGATCGAGCATGGCGGGGTTGTTGTTGGTCTCCACTGCGGCGCCCAGGATGGCCGAGAAGTTGAAGCCGAACAGCGCCAGGATCCACACGGTCATGACGGCAACACCCGTGACCAGCAGGCACGCCTTGATGATCTGGACCCACGTGGTGCCCTTCATGCCGCCCACCAGGACGTAGACGATCATGATGACACCCACGATCACGATGACCAGGGACTGACCCGTCTTGGAACCAATTCCGAGCAACAGCGACACGAGCGCACCGGCACCGGCCATCTGCGCCAACAGGTAGAAGAACGTCACGGCCAGGGTGGAAATGGATGCGGCCACGCGCACGGGGCGCTGGCGGAGGCGGAAGGACAGGACGTCCGCCATGGTGAATTTGCCCGTGTTACGCAGCGGCTCGGCAATGAGCAGCAACGCAACCAGCCAGGCCACGAAGAAGCCGATGGAGTACAGGAACCCGTCATAGCCTTGCAGCGCAATGGCTCCGACGATGCCCAGGAACGACGCCGCCGAGAGGTAGTCACCGGCAATGGCGAGCCCGTTCTGTGTACCGGAGAATGAGCGGCCACCGGCGTAGTAATCAGCCGCGGTCGAGGTGGACTTGGACGCGCGGATCACCACGACCAACGTAATGACCACGAAGGCCAGGAACACACTGATGTTGATCCAGGGGGTGCCGACGGTTTCGGTGTCCGCCTCGGTCGCTGCGTGGACCGCGGGAAGAGCCGCGGAGGTGATATTGATCATGGTTACGCTTCCCCTCGTCCCGCACCGGAGGCCTCGAGGTGCTCGCGCAGAGCAGTGGCCTGGGGATCAAGTTTCCGGTTGGCAAAGGACACGTACGCCGCTGTGATGCCGAAGGTGGTGACGAACTGCAGGAGCCCCAGGAGCAACCCGAGGTTCACGTTCCCGAAGATTCGCTGGGACATGAAATCGGGGGCGTAGATGGCCAGCACCACGTACAGCAGGTACCAGACCAGAAACGCAATGGCCATGGGAAAGACGAACGAACGGTGGGTTTTACGCAACCGCTGGAACTGGTCCGAGCGTTGCGCGTCAGTGAAGTCGAAAGCCGTGGAGTTGGCCGAGTCGACAGGGGGCGTAGACGCCATGAGAGCCTCCTTGTGTGATGAAGACCACGTTAAGCTCTTTGTATCCACAAACACAACAGCAACGCGCAAAAAGTCGAAAGAGCGGGCCTAACTCGCGATCGTGTCGCTAGTTAGGCCCGCTTTGTATACAAACACGCTGCAGCCTGGGAATCAGCGCAATGCCAGGATGAGCTCCACCGCCCGGTCCAGGAACGCATCGACCTGTTGCTCCTCATAGCAGCGCTGGCCCTGTGCCTGACGGAACACCGCTTTACGGACAAGGGACGGATCCAGGTCTTCGTCGGAACGGAAGTGCTCGGTGAGCCGGTCGCACAACACGTCCACGTCCGCCACCGAATAGCCCAATTGTTTGCGCTGTGAGGGTTGGCGGAACCGTTCGCCGTGGGGGCGATTCAACCGTCCGAGCAGTGTCTGCCCCAGCAGCTCGAGGTGCTCCTCCCAGCGCTGCGGTCCGTGTTCGTGAATGAACGCATCCCGTTCGTGATCCGCCAATTGGTCCTCGAGCTCGTCCAGCCGGGCATCCACGGGCGCCGAATCATAGCCACCCTGCACACGGTCGAAGACACGTTCCCGCACCTGTCGGCTGCTGACACCCGGTGCGGACCGGAGGTCACCGGAGGTGGTGAGCAGAACGGCGTCGACCCGGTCCAGGAAGTCGTCGACCTCTGCGGGGTCATAACCCCACTGCTCCTCGCTGACCCTGGAGAACCTCCGGCCGGCATCGCGGGCGGCCGTGACCCGGCCTGCGGTCTGCGCAGCGGGAGCATCGTGTGCGGGGGCCTGCTGGGACCCTGTGCTGGTATCCAGGCCGTTGATCGCCCGGGTCGGCCGGTCCGCAGGGGAAGAACCGGGGGTGTTCTCGCTCATTGTGGTGTTTACCTTTCCAACGGCCGAAGCGGTTGCGCCCCGCATCACCGGGGTCATTGTCTATGCCAGGACGGCGAACAGCTCGAAGAGCACGTATCCGGTGATCACCGCGAAGAGAATGGAATCGATCCGGTCCATCACGCCGCCGTGTCCGGGGAGCAAGGTGCCCATATCCTTGATCCCCAGCTCGCGTTTGACCATCGACTCGGAAAAGTCACCCAGCGTGGCCACGGCCACGATGGCCGCGGCCAGGATCGCGCCTTGCCACCACGTGTCCCCCAGCAAGAACACGGAGCACAGAATACCCACGATCACCGCGCCCCCCAGGGAGCCCGCGAAGCCCTCCCAGGACTTCTTGGGAGAGATCCTGGGTGCCATGGGATGTTTACCCCACACCACGCCCACCGCGTACCCGAAGGTGTCGGAGCTGACGGCCAGCAGCACAACGGTCAGGATTTTCAGGGACCCATTTTCCGAGTGGTACAGCAACAGGGCCGTGCTCAGCAGCAATGACGCCCAGACCAAACCGAAGACGGAACCCATGATGGAGAGCAGCATGCCCTGCCTGGGTCCGAAGGCCCGCCACACCACCACGAGCGTCACGGACAGCATCACGGCGAAGGACAGGTACTGGGCTCCGCCCTGATAGGCCGCCAGCGGCATGAGCAGCGCAGCGATCACGGCGGGAATTCGGGGAATTGCAATCCCTCGGTAACTCAGCGATCGCGCGATCTCCCACACGCCGATTCCCGCGGCCGTGCCCGCCAACAGGGCGAGCACGAAGGGAAAGAGGAACAGCCCCACCAGCAGCGTGGCAATCAGCACCACCGCCACGGCAATGGCTGCCGGTAGGTTGCGTCCGGCCTTGGACGGCGCACGATGTTCCTCGCTACGAATCCACGGCCGCTTGATGATTTCCCTCAGGGTGCCCGTGTTGAGCAATTCGACCCGGGACGGTTTCCCCACCAGGTCACGCCGCCCACTCGCCTGTCCCTGGGAGGAGGCGGATGAACGGTTGTCAGATTCCTTGGGGGCGTGCGCTGCTGCCATCAGACACCGAGCAGTTCGGATTCCTTGTTCTTGAAAAGCTCATCGATCTGATCAATGTGCTTCTTGGTGGCGGCGTCGAGATCCTTCTCCCCGCGCTTGCCCTCATCCTCGCCCACGTCGCCGTCCTTGATGGCCTTTTCCATGGCTTCCTTGGCGCTGCGGCGGATGTTACGCACCGACACACGGCCCTCCTCGGCCTTGGTGGACACGATCTTCACGTACTCCTTGCGGCGCTCCTCGGTGAGCTCCGGCATGACCACCCGGATCACGTTGCCGTCGTTGGCGGGGTTCGCGCCGATGTCGGAGTCGCGCAGCGCTTTCTCGATGTCGTTGAGCGCGGAGCGGTCGTACGGGGTGATCAGAAGGGTGCGCGCCTCGGGCGTCTGAAAGGACGCCAACTGCTGCAGCGGTGTGGGCGTGCCGTAGTACTCGACTGTCAGACTCGAGAACATGGCCGGGTTGGCGCGGCCGGTGCGAACCGTGGAGAAGTCGGTCTTGGCCGCATCCACCGCTTTGGCCATCCGGGAAGTGGCATCGGAAAGGATGTCAGAAATCACGTGTATCGCTCCTTGTGCGTGGAAAAGCCAGGGGTTCTGGCGGGCGTGGTACTAACTTCCACTCTAGCCGTGTCCGCGAGAACCCACGATTTACGGGGTGACCAGCGTGCCGATCTGCTCGCCCAACACGGCCCTGGTGACATTGCCCTCGCCCTCCATGCCGAACACGCGCATGGTCACGTTGTTGTCGCGGCACAGGCTGAAGGCGGTCTGGTCCATCACACGGATGTCGCGGGCCAGTGCCTCGTCGTAGGTCAGCCCCGTCAAACGCTGCGCCGTGGGGTCCTTCCGGGGATCCGCAGTGTACACACCGTCCACGCCGTTCTTGGCCATCAGGACCTCCGTGGCGTGCACCTCCAGCGCGCGCTGGGCGGCCACGGTATCGGTCGAGAAATACGGCAGGCCGGCACCCGCACCGAAAATGACCACGCGGTCCTTCTCCATGTGTCGGATGGCTCGGCGAGGGATGTAGGTCTCGGCCACCTGTTCCATCTTGATGGCCGACTGCACGCGCGTGTCCACCCCGCACTGCTCCAGGAAGTCCTGCAGTGCAAGACAGTTCATCACGGTGCCCAGCATGCCCATGTAGTCCGCGCGGGAGCGGTCCATGCCCGCCTGGGACAGTTCGGCGCCACGGAAGAAATTGCCGCCGCCCACCACGATCGACGTTTCCACCTGCCCGACGGTCGCGGCGATCTGCTCGGCGATCCGGCGGACCACGGCGGTGTCCAGACCCACCTGCCCGCCGCCGAAAACCTCGCCGGAGAGCTTCAACAGCACCCTGCGGCGCTTGGGTTCCACACGGGGATCCCGGCTCAACCGCACAGCTTCGTCATGCAGTTCGGATTCGTTGGTGGTGGGCATAGATTCTCCCCAGGAAGACGTCGGTCGAGGTGCGGGCCCACACGTGGCAGACCGCTTTACAGCTTACAGAAACGGCGGGGTGTCACCGATGACTCGGTGACACCCCGCCGAGGTGACCTCGGACGACGCCGCTCACGAGCGGCGGGGGCCGGGGGGGGCGAGGGCAACAGCGCCGGCCCCCCCGCGG
>NZ_JACXBS010000003.1 GCF_014698015.1 Kocuria sp. cx-455 | reverse complement strand
TGGGGCACCACCGCTTCACCCTTCCCCCCCCGGCGGGGTGGCCCCCCCTCCCGGGGCCCCCCCCCGCCGAGGTGACCTCGGACGACGCCGCTCACGAGCGGCGTCGTCCGAGGTGGTCTAGCTCATCAGCTCAGGCACCCACGCGGAAACGTGCAAAGGCGGTGGCGGTTGCGCCGGCCTCGGACAACACCTGGCCCACGGACTTCTTGGAATCCTTGGCGAAGTCCTGATCGACCAGAACGACGTCCTTGTAGAAGCCCTTGAGACGACCCTGAACAATGTTCGGGATGATCTTGTCCGGCTTGCCCTCGTTGCGTGCGGTCTCTTCGGCCACGCGCTTCTCGTTCTCGACGGTCTCTTCCGGGACGTCGGACTCGCTGAGGAAGCTGGGGGCCATCGCGGCGGTGTGAACGGCCACGTCGTGAGCGGCCTGCTCGGCGTCGCTGCCGGACACGGCCAACAGCACGCCCACCTGAGCCGGGAGATCCTTGGAGGTCTTGTGCAGGTACACGGCCACGTGATCGCCCTCCACACGAGCCAAACGACGCACGACGACCTTCTCGCCCAGCAGCGCGCCGGTCTCGGTCACGAGCTCGGAGACGGGCTTGCCCTCGGAATCAGCGGCAAGCAGACCATCCAGATCCTGGGCGTCAGCGGAAACCGCCGCGTCCAGAACCTTGGCGCCGAATTCCACGAACGGGCCGGACTTGGCCACGAAGTCGGTCTCGGAGTTGAGCTCGACCATGTAGCCCACGTTGCCCTCGACGCGAGCAACAATGATGCCCTCGGCCGTGGAACGGCCTTCACGCTTGGTGACGCCCTTGAGACCCTTCACGCGGATGATTTCCTGGGCCTTCTGGGCGTCGCCATCGGCTTCATCCAGGGCCTTCTTGACGTCGAGCATGCCGGCACCGGTGCGCTCGCGCAGTGCCTTGATGTCAGCAGCGGTGTAGTTCGCCATGTGAACTCCTCTGTTGTCGTTTGGGGTTGGCCGAGCGTGGGATACACGCCCGGCCAACGTCGGTAGCCATGATGGGCCACCCGAAAGAATGGAAGGTGAACGAAACTCGCGGCCTTACTCGGCTGCGGGGGTCTCTTCCTTCGGAGCTTCCGCGGAAGCAGCCTGGGTCTCGGCGGCGGGTGCCGGCGCTTCGGCCTGCTCGGCGGACTCGGTCTTCTCCGCGCCCTCGGCCTTGCCAGCCTCGTGCTGCTCGAGGAGCTCGCGCTCCCACTCGGCCATCGGCTCGTCGGTGGTGTTACCGCCGGACTTGGCGTTGTTGCGCTCCATGAGACCCTCGGCCACGGCGTCCGCGATCACGCGGGTCAGCAGCGAGACGGAACGAATGGCGTCGTCGTTGCCGGGGATCGGGAAGGCAACCTCGTCCGGGTCGCAGTTGGTGTCCAGGATCGCGACGATCGGGATACCGAGCTTCTGCGCCTCGTCAACGGCCAGGTGTTCCTTCTTGGTGTCCACGATCCACACCAGCGAGGGGGCCTTGGTCAGGTTGCGGATACCGCCCAGGGTGCGCTCCAGCTTTTCCTTCTCGCGGCGCAGCAGCAGCAGTTCCTTCTTGGTGTACTGCGAACCGGCGACGTCGTCGAAGTCGACCTCTTCCAGTTCCTTCATGCGATCGATGCGCTTGGACACGGTGGAGAAGTTGGTGAGCATGCCGCCCAACCAGCGGTGGTTCACGTAGGGCATGTTCACGCGGGTGGCCTGCTCGGCAATTGCTTCCTGAGCCTGCTTCTTGGTACCCACGAACAAGATGGTGCCACCGTGAGCCACGGTGTTCTTGACAGCCTCGTACGCGCGGTCAATGAAGCCCAGCGACTGCTGCAAGTCAATGATGTAAATGCCATTGCGCTCGGTGAAGATGAAACGCTTCATCTTGGGGTTCCAACGGCGGGTCTGGTGGCCGAAGTGAACGCCGTTGTCGAGCATCTGGCGCATGGTTACGACGGGCATGTCGTCTCCTGTTGATTGCTGGCGGCCTTAGGGCGACCGCCATGGGTTTACGGTTATCGATCGATCGGGACGATCCCTGGCGCGATTCGTGACCCGGCCCTACGGACCCGATCAACGCACCCCATCCGCAACGAGTTGTGGACCGAGGAGTGCGCACACACGTCAATGTGTTCCTTCGCGCGCGAAGTCAGTGGCCGCCTCACGGTCGCACCCGGGTCACGGGCATGAAGAATGAGGGCAGTCGACACTGCACGGATCAGCTTACCTCATGCACGGTGCATCTCGCTCCACATCGGGTGCTTGCACCTGGTTCCGGATCGATTCCCGGGCCAGTCTGGCCTCATGATGTCCGACGACGCCGCCCTCGCACCGTCTCCGCGCGCCTCTCGCGCACCGCTCGGTTTCCGTGCGCGGGCGCTCACCCTTGTGTTGGCCCTGTGTGTGTTCCTCGGGGGCGTCGTGGGCGGTGGCGTGGCCGGTCCACCACCGGCGCGGGCCGCCGGAGGGTGGACCTGGCCGGTCAAACCCCAACCCGCGGTGACTCGGTCATTCCAACCACCGGCTCAGAAGTGGCTCTCCGGGCACCGCGGTGTGGACCTTGGGGCCGCGCCTGGTACGGAGGTCCGCTCCCCCGCTGCTGGCACGGTGTCATTCACGGGAGTGGTGGTGGACCGGCCGGTCATCACCGTGGATCACGGTGCTGGCTTGAAGTCTTCCTTCGAACCCGTTGCGGCCACGGTGGAACGAGGCCAGAGCGTGGCCCGCGGCCAGGTGATCGGCACGATTGCCGAGGCCGGGCACTGTCCGCCCGCGAACTGCGTGCACTGGGGTGTGCGCAGAGACGGCGACTACGTGAACCCGCTGCAGTTCGTTCAGGACATGCGCCCTTCGGTGCTGCTGCCGGTGCCGCGGTGATCCTGCTGACCCATCCGGTGCCACTCACTCACGTGGCGCTATGACAGTTCGGCGTACGCCGTGCATCGTGTGCTTACCCCCGCGACTCTCAGCGCTCCAGGTGCCGTTAGAACCGTCCCGGACACCTCAGGCGCCGCCGCGGCCCTTTTGCGCTCCCCCAAGGGCTCCAATGGCGCATGAAATGCAGCGGGAGGTTCTTCGGGGGCATGAGGTGCGTAGCTGACGGGTTGCGCACCCAACCCCGGGAGCCAGTGGCCCTCTCACCAGTGTTTCCACTGGTGAGAAGGTCATTCATGTAGGGCGGGTGGGGCTTGAACCCACGACCAAAGGATTATGAGTCCTCTGCTCTGACCAGCTGAGCTACCGCCCCCTGCGCCACCACGGAACATCGCCGTGGCCGCCGCTCTACGCTACCGCATCCGCGCGGTGGCGCCGGGCATCAGGCGGGTTCGCCGCGGTAAATGCGTTCGAAAGTGTCCAAGGTCTTCGCAAAGGAGTGGCGGGCCATCATGCGGTGGCTCGCCTCGCCCATGGCCCGGCGTTGCTGCGGGGTGGCGTCCAACACCAGTTGCAGCTTGTCGGCCAGATCGCGGGCGTAACCCGGTTCGAAGAGGTAGCCGTTGACCCCTTCGTCCGCCAGGTGCGGCAGTGCCCGGGCATTGGCGAGTACCACCGGTGTGGACGCGGACATGGCTTCCAGCGTGACCAGGGACTGCAGCTCGGCGGTGCCGGGCTGACAGAACACATCGGCGTTGAGATAGGCCACCCGTAATTGTTCATCCGTGAGAAAACCGCGGAAATGGATTCGTTCGGCCACGCCCAAGGCGTGAGCCAGGGAGACCAGCGAATCCAGTTGTTCGCCCTCCCCCACGATTTCCGCGTGAATGTTCTTTTCAACCGGGATCAAGGAAATGGCCTCGATCAGTTCATTGACGTTCTTTTCCACCGCCAGCCGGCCGCAGAAAAGAACCGTGTGATGGTCGGGCTTCTTCAGGTGCTCGCCCTCATGTTGCTCGTAGTCGCCCACTTGGATCCCATTGGATACGGGAACGGCAGTGTCGTCCACCCCGTTGGCGACCATGGTGTCCACCGCCAGCTGAGTCGGTGCGGTCACCACGTTGCAACGGCGGAACTGTCGCGCGAGGTCCCACCATGAGACTTTCCGGTACCCGCGGATGAACCAGTCCGGGAACGGCAGGAACGGTTCAATGTTCTCCGGGATGAAGTGGTTGGTACCCACCAACCGGATCCCGCGGCGCTGAGCCTCCTGAATACCGAGACGCCCCAGGATGTAGTGGCACTGACTGTGCACCACATCGGGCTGGACCTCATCGAGCACCCGCTTGATCTCGCGGTACACCTCCCAGGGGAAGCAGAACCGGAAATAGGGGTGCGTGAAGGCTCGATGCGAGCGGATTCGATGTTCGATCACGCCGTCTTTGTCAACCGTGAGGGATGTGCCCTTAGCGGTCATGGGAGCCATGACGTGGACTTCGTGCCCTCGGCCGAGCATTCCCCGAGCGAGCCGCCGTGCGAACTGGGCGGAGCCATTGATGTCCGGTGGATAGGTCTCCGCAATGATCAAGATCTTCAAGGGACGCTGTTCTTCAGGATGCTCAGTGCTCACGGGTGCTGTTCAGAGTCTTCCTGTGCTCGGTCGCATGGGGTGAAGATTTACTCGAGAGTTCATACTCTAATCGCTTCGCCCGTTCCCTGCGCTCGATCACTTCGGGGTGGTGGCGAGAAAGCAATACGACGCCGACTATAGCAACGCTCCCCGCCAGGCACATGATCACTCCGATTCCCGGTGTGAAGCCCGGGCCGGCCTCTCCCAGAACGGACAGACCGAGGATCACGCCCACGATCGGGTCGACAACCGTCAGGCCCGCGATGACCAGGTCCGGCGGCCCGCAGGAGTAAGCACATTGCACCATCCAACCGCCCACCACGGACGCCACCACAATCATGATGACCGTGAACCAGTGGATCTGACCCAGGCCGTGGGCCAGCGTGTGGGTCATGGTCAATCGCACCAGCACCGCGACGAACCCGTAGAGAATTCCGGCGGCCAGGACGTAGAACATGCTGATGCGGCGGTGCCGCAAGAACAGCTCTGCGACACAGAAGGAGAGGACCAAAGCGATCAGGATGGCCACCAGAATGACTTCCGCCTGCGGATCGGCAAGGTAGCTGGGGTCCGTGCCGGCAACAGCGGCCACCACGAACACGGCGCCACCCGCTGTGCACAGTGAAATGGCACCCCAGGTGCGGGCATTGATGTCCAGGTGTTTGTGTCTGGCGTGCAGCAGGGTGGTGATGACCAGCGCGATCACACCGATGGGCTGCACCACCGTGACGGTGGCCAGCGTCAGTGCCCCGACATTGAGCGCCGTTCCCAGCCCCAGCAGCACCAGCCCGGCCACCCACTTGGGATTGCGCGCCAGAGACCCGAGATTCGAGGGTTTCAAGGCCTCCTGGGTGTGCGCGGTGACGGCCGCAGACTGCGTCTGGGTCCCCAGTGCCAAGCACAGGGCGGCCATGAGGGCCAACGAAACTGCCACCCACTGCATCACCGGTTCATCACGTCTTCCACCACAGCATCATCGTAGGGCGCCACCGTGACCTTTTCCTCACTACATGGTGAAAATCAGCCCCGCGGAGGACCAACGCCATACCCCGGTAGGAGGTGGGCACAAGGAAGGCCGGGTCACTGTGGTGACCCGGCCTTCCGGAGGCGACGCAGCGGCGTCGTCGGTTGCCCGACGGGCGCTACTTTTTGAGGAGCTTGCGCAGGAACACCAGGAAAGCGGAGCCCGCGGCTGCGGCCACGGCCAACGGCTGCCACCGATCGCTCAGGCTGCTCTTTCCGGCCGTGGCCGATGTGGAGTCTGCGGTGGGCACGCCCTGCGAACCGCCGCGGGTGGCGAAGGTCTGCTTGACCGAATCCTGCGTGGACTTGAAGGTGCCAGCGGTTCGACCCACGAAACCCTGGGCTGCTGCCTGGACGGAGTCCGCACGGTTCTGGGCATCATCGCGCAGGCTCTTCAAGTGCTCGCGGCGCAGTTTCAGGCGGTGACGCAGCTGCTCCTCGGTGGGCTTGACCGGCTTGACCTGATTGGGGTCGTTGGCGGCGGCTTCCTGCTCGCGTTCCTTCTGCTGCTCGGCCTCGTTGATCTCGCGTTGCACGCGGCCCTCTGTATAAGCGGAGCCTTCTTTCACGACACCCAGGTCGTAACGAAGCCCGAACAGGGTCTTCTCCGGCTTGAGAGGCATAGCACTCTTGATCTTGGCCAACGCCACCAGGACGAGGATGGCCAGGATCACGATGAAGAGCAGGGCCAGCAGCAAGGCCGCCAACCATGCCGGCATCAGGTTGGACAGCCCGGCAATGGCCGCACCGATGAGCGCAATGACGGCCAGGCCGAGGAATACCAGGCCCACCACGGCGAGGGCTGCGCCCACACCCAGTTTGATGCCCTTGTCCTTGAGTTCGAGTACCGCTAACTGCGCCTCGTCCTTGAGCTGCTTGGGCAGCAGCCGGGCAAAGACCTTGGTGACATCAAGAATGGATGCCGCTCCAGGTTTCTTGGTTGCCCGAGTGCGCGCGCCGGGGGTGTGGCCGCTTTCCGGGCCCACTGCATGACTCATGCCGCCTCCGATGATGCTTGATCTTCCTATGGGTGTTTCCTACGTCAAAACTACCACCGTGGCCGCGGCTGGCACGGCAGCTTGCACGTATCGGCAGGACACGTAGCGAGAAATCCGTTGCATTTCGCCCGGGGCGCGGCGGTCGGCCCGCAGATCGAGCCCGGTACGACGTCGTTCCGGTCGCGTTGGATGCCCCGGCGTGGGCCGGGCCTCAGCTCCGGGCCACCTCTCGGGCGGGCCGGGTCTTGGCCCCGAGATCCCACGTACGTTTGACCGACCAGGCCAGCAGCAGGATCAGCAGGATGTTCCGGATGCTCAGCACGCCGGCCATGATCGGGTTGGCGTGGATGAGTGGGGTGTAGAAGAGCGGGTAGATGACGAACGTGACCACCGCGATGCCCATGAGCAGGGCTGCGGGGGTGCGCCAACGCCTCCAGTCGTAGACCAGGCCCGCCACGATCACGGGCGCGAGCCAGATCATGAACTGGGGCGAGCCCACTTTGTTGAACACGATGAGTACGGTGGTCATCATGAGGGCGCCCTCGTAGAAGATTTCACCGCGATCCGCTCCCCTGCGCAGCGAACGGATCAGTAGCGCGGTGCCCACGACCACGGCCACAACGAGCAGCGGTTGCATGAGGCGGGCGGCGAGTTCGGTGCCGGGGCCGTAGACCTCGGAGGAGTTGATGGCCGTGTTGTCCGCGATCTCGGAATCGGCAATGTTCAGCACGCTCAACCAGACCCACGGGGTGGAGAACGTGGCCTCGAGCTGCATGCCGCGCGAGCCCTGGTTGGCCATGAAATCGGCAATGTGGGTGAGGCCGCCGGAGAGCCACGTTCCGACCACGACCACCGCGGTGACCACGACTCCGGCGAGAAACACGTGCACGCGTTTCTTCGCCGCGATCAGCAAGGACAGGATGACGGCGGCCGGCCACACCTTGATCCACGTGGCGATGCTGAGCAACACGGAGGCCACCACGGGCCGGCGGGCGGCGTAGAGCATGCCGATCAACACGATGGGCGCGACGATTCCCTCCACACGGGCGAAGCTCAGGTAGCCCAGGAAGACCAGGAAAATCAGCAACCACCAGGCCGGTGCCACACCGCGGCCGCCCATGCTGCGGCGGGTCAGGAACCAGATCGCCACGGCATTGAGCGCGGTGATGATGAGTGTCCAGGCCAACAGATACAGATCGTGACCGGCGATTCCCGCCAGGTGGATGGGGATCTGCGCCAGGACCGGATAAACCCACGGGCTGATCGACTGGTCGGCAACGTCGGTGGAGAAACCCGCCATGGCCCATTCGCGATACTGCTCGGTGTCGCTGAAGGCCCACCCGTTGAGGAAGAAGGACGCCATCCATCCCAGGTAGTACAGGTGGACCACGGCGAAACCCCACCACACGCTGGAGGGGCGGGAGAACCAGGCGATCACGCGGTCCGGGAGCAGGCCGACGCGCGCACCGCGGAGCCGGTCGAAGAATGCGGCGGAAATGTCAGGACTCCTTGGGGACGAGCTCGTCGGTGGGGCGTTTGGATCCCAGCCAGTACAGGCGCCGCGCTGACCACAACAGCAACACCACGAGCAGGGCGTTGCGTGCGGTCAGCACCAGCGCCATCGCGGGGTTGTCGTGACTGAGCGCGTTGTAGAACAACGGGTAGATGAAGAACGTGAGAACCGCGATCGCGATCAGCATGACGGCCGGGGTCCGCCACGAGCGCCAGTGGTGCACGAGTCCCAGGGCCACGGCCGGGCCCAGCCACACCATGAACTGCGGGGAGCCCACCTTGTTGAACACGATGAACACGGAGACCAGGGTCAGGGTGCCGGCGAGCAACAGTTCGGTGCGATCGGCCCCGCCGGTGCGCACGCCGTGGCGCAGCGCGCGGATGAGCAGCACCGTGGCGGCCAGGGCGGCCGCGATCAGCAACGGCTGCATGAGCGAGGACATGATCTCGGTACCCGGCCCGTCCACCTGCATCGAGTTGATGTCCGTGTTCATGTACATCTGGGAGCCGCCCACGCCCAGCACCGAAGACCACAGCCACGGGGTGGTGAACGTGGCTTCCAGCTGCATACCGCGGTCGCCCTGCTGCGTGAGGAAGTTGAACAGTAGCGGGAAGGCGCCCATGGCTGCGGCGACGCCCGCGGCCACCGCGCTCACGATCAGTCCCGCGACGACCACCTGAACACGCCGACGCACCACCGTGAACAGGGCGAGCACGATGGCCGCCGGCCACACCTTCATCCAGGTGGCAATGCTCAGCAGCGTGGAGGCAATGAAGGGATGGGCCACACCGTAGGCCAGGGCCACCAGAACAATGGGGGCCGTCAGGCCGTCGACCCGGGCGAAACCCAACCATCCCATGAGGAACGTGAAGCCCAGCCACCACCAGGCGGCGGGAATCGCGTGCCGGTCACGGCCGCGATCGGTGAGTTTAAGAACGGCCCAGCCGTTGAGCACCGTGGTCGTCAGGACCCACAGGAAGAAGAAGGGCCCCGGGCCCGCTATGCCCGCGAGCGCCATGGGCACCAGGGCTAGCACCGGGTACACCCACGGGCTGGGTCCACCGGCCAGGGCGTCCTGATCGAAGCCGATGCGCGTCCACTCCCGGTAAATGTTGGTGTCGCTGAAGGCGTTGCCATTGAGGGAGACGATCAGCGCAAAGATCAGGAACACGAGGTGCAGGGCCACGAACCCGGCCAGGAGCGCACGCGGAGAGGTCAACCACCCCGGTAGGTTCTGGGGCCGATCCAGAACGTTCAATCGGTCCTGTTGGGTCAACGGCTTGTGCGTGGACATGTTCAATCCTCGTCAGGTGCGCAGCGGTACGAGACCGCGGGCGGCCTCAGGAAATCGGTTCCGTATCCGGTGGAGCAGGGCACGGATGCGTACTCATGCTACGTGCCGCGGACCGGTCCCCGTGGACTCATGAGTCATGGGTGCAGTACACCGGGGCACCGGCCATGGCCACTCCCCCTGGGAATCGCACCCGAAACCCCGGTTGCGGCACGTCCGGCTGCTAGGATCAGGCTCCTGAATGATGTCCCGCGGGCCACAGTGCCTGGGCACCCGAAAATGTTGACAAGTAGGGAAACGACACAGGTCATGTCGGAAAGTGGTTCGCCCCCGGAGCTCACTGCCCACGGCAGCACTCCAGCGACCCCGCGTGCCGACGGGGAGCCGCTTCCCGCCGAGGCCCGTTCCGTTCCGGGTACACCGCGGGTTCCCCGCCCGTTGATCGCCATTGTCCAGGGCCTCATCGGCTCCCTCATGATGTTCGTGGGGTCCATTGGTATCGGGTGGATCGCCCTGGGCTCCCCCATGGTTCGCAATCCCCTGGTGATCGCCATGCGCACCGAGGGATGGGGGATCGTCATCTCCACGGTGCTGCTGACTTTCGGGGCCATGCTCCTGATGCGCTCGTGGGTTCGGCTGGGGCAGCGACTGACCGGGTGGCCGAAAGGGTCGCTGCGCGCCGTCGTCATAGCCGTGCTCGCCTGGTCACTGCCGTTGCTGCTGGCCGTGCCGATTTTTTCTCGCGACGTGTACGCCTACATCGGCCAGGGGCGCCTCATGGAGGCCGGGGAGAACCCGTACACGACCGGCATCTCGACTCTCGACAACTGGTTCATGCTGGGCGCCGATCCGGCCTGGGCAGAGTCCCGCACCCCCTACGGGCCCGTTTTCCTGTGGTTGGCGCACCTGGTGGTCGAGGTCACCGGGGCCCAACCCGATCTTTCCGTCCTGCTGTTCCGACTTCTCTCGTGTGCGGGTGTCGCACTGTGCGTGCTGTACGTGCCCAAACTCGCGGCAATGCACGGGTTCGACGGCGCTCGCGCCCTGTGGCTCACGGTCGCCAATCCCTTGTTCCTCATTAGTTTTGTGGCCAGCGCCCACAACGACGGTCTCATGGTAGGCCTTGCCGTGGCGGGCACGTATTTCGCCGCGACCGGCAGGCCGATCCGGGGCATTCTGCTGGTCACCGCGTCCATCGGCATCAAACCCATCACGATTCTGCTGCTCCCCTTCATCGGGTTGCTGTGGGCCGGCACCAATGCCTCGTGGCCCCGCAAATTCGCCACGTGGGCCGGGACGGCGATCTTGAGTTTCGGACTTCTCCTGCTGAGCGGCATTCCCTACGATCTGGGCCCCGGATGGATTCTCGCCATCCTGGACCCCACTCCGGGCTACACGGGTTATTCACCGTCCGGGTTCCTGAGCATGCAGGTCAACCGCATCGGCGACGCGTTGGGACTGCCCGGCGGAGACATCGCGGCGACCTTGCGCAACATCTTGAAATACCTGGGCATCGGCATTGTGGTGCTGTTGATGTTCTGGGGGGAAGGTCAGCGCAGCCACCGAGTGGTCCGACGCATGGGGTTGGCCTTTGCCGCCGTGGTCATGCTCTCCCCGATCATTCAGCCGTGGTACATCCTGTGGTTCCTGCCGTTCCTGGCGGTCACAGGCATCAAGGACAACTGGCAGGTGCGCGTGCTCTACGTGGTCACCGGGTTCTTCGTGATCTTCGGGGCCCAAGACCAATTGTCCGTGTGGCCCTACATCGAGGTCAGTTTCGACGTGTCCACCATCGCCTACGTGGTGGCTCTCGCCTTCACCGGCTATCTCATGTTCCTTGACCCGCACACCAAGCACGTGCTCATCGAGGGCGGGCCTCGCGGGTGGCTTGACAGACGCCGACGACGCCGTGTCCGGTGAGTGCCCGCGACGTCACTGCGCACTGTGCGAGGACGCACCGGCGCGGTCACTGGGTCCCCGTTTTTCGCCATCCCGTCGACCGCAGAAGCCACTCGCGGTTCTCGTCTAGAAACCGCGCACCGCAGACTGTGATCGGCACTGTTATTAGATCCTCATGGCCGATGGGCGGGACCCACGCACGCGCTGGAGCGGTCGACTCGCGACCCTACAGCAGCGGCCCATACCGCTTGCCGTCCCTACTGCTGAACACCACATCGCTGCTCTAAGCGCTCACGTTGGTAGCACCGGGCGCCTCACTCCGCCCCGCGCGCTTTCCTGCTAAGCGGATCACTGGTTTTGGCGGTTCTGTTCCTACCCGTCATGCTACTCAGTTATGCCGGCGTCCCGCTGGCCACACCTTCGCAACGGCACGGGGGTGACCTCGACAACGCGGACGCACTGCTGCGGGGCATGGACCGGCAATCGAGCCCACGACAGGGATAATGACAATATGGGAACGCACGCGTGGCGCAACTGGCGGGCTACCCTCCAGCCAATGACGGAAATACCTGCCCGTTTCGAGGACGCCATTTACTCTGATGCCCGCTTTCTCGGTGAGAGGCTCGAGTTGGGGCCGTACACCATCTTGCCGACCTTCGCGAGCACCGCCCCCATGCCAGTGGCCCTGGTGCTCCGATGTGAGATGCGCAGGTCCTTGGAGCCGGGTCTCATCGACCACACGACCGGCAAGCTGCTCCCGGCGGACTCCAGCGGCTACCACGGCGGCACGGTGTCCGATGAACTCGCCGCACTGCTCTCCTTGGCGTTGGGCGTGCGGTGCCGTGCCGGAGGCACGGTCCGGGTGTGGGGCTTGCCCGACGACGACCCCGCCGGCTACCCGATGGAGCTGGACCGCCAGCACCTCAGTCGACCGGGGCCGCCGGGTCTGGAAGTCCTGCCCAACGTGGTCCGGCAGGTCGAGTTCGCGGATGCCTCGGACCTGCTCTCGACCTTCCCCCATCTGGGTTCTGAGGATGCCTCCGCCCTTGCCCGAGCAGCGCGACTGTACGCCAACGCCTTGTGGTGGGCCAACGAGGACACGAACTTTGCCTGGCTGCAGATGGTGGGAGCCGTGGAAGCCGCGGCCGCCCGCCGCAACGAGGCCGGGCAGCAGCCTCTCGGCGCCTTGGAGGAGCTCCAGCCCCGCCTGTGGGAGGCGCTGGACGGAGCGCCGGACGAGAATAAGCAAAAGGTCGCGGAACTTGTGGTGCGGCAATCTAGTGCCACCCGAAAGTTCTTGGGTTTCGTGGAAAACTTCGCCCCACCCGCGCCGCAACCGCGCCCCGCCTTCGGCCTGGACTGGACGCGCTTGCGCAAGCACCTGGGGATCATCTACGACCACCGCTCCCGGGCGCTGCACGACGGCCGGCCATTTCCCCACCCGATGCTCGACAAACCCATGCAGGGACCGGACGGACAGCCCAGTGAGGTGCCTGTGGGCATGTCCGCAGCGGCCAAGGGCAGCTCATGGATGGCGAAAGAGATGCCGATGTTGCTGCACACCTTCGAGTACATCGCCCGAGGGGCCCTGCTGAACTGGTGGCGCGGTCTCGCACCTGTCGTGAAGAGCCGGCCTTCGTAATACAGGCGCTTCGTACCCTTTCTCACTACGTACGGACGGCGACACCCTTTCTCCGACTCCTCGGGAGTGCCCATGTCGTCCACCGTCCAGCCGCGTGGCCCCGGCTGCCTGCCGGTCCTGCTCCTCGCCGCCGCGCCATGGGGACCTTCTTCGACGATGGACCGCGCCTGGCAACCGCCAGCGGCCTGCTCATCGGGTTTGCAGAGGCGTTTCATTGGGGTCTGACGCCATGCTGTGCCTTATCTGTGCCCAGACGGTGAAAAAGAGTGGCCGCCTTCGGGCATCGCTCTTTGTCAAAAGGCGTTTTCGCGCTCCCACGACTGGACTCGAACCAGTAACCCTTTGATCTTGGGGAAGTGGTGCCGGGAGATGTAGGCAGGGTGTCGTTTACCGCTTGTTTGCAGGGATTGTGGTTGGTTCATGTAATAGGCGATTATCTTTACAGCAACCTTGTACTGCTAGCCTTGTGTCAGACCGGGAGGGGTTCTTACGCTCCGAGCGCTTCGGCGCCCCGGTCTCTACTTTGCCTCAATGACACGGCCGGCGACATCTTCCCTCACACGAAATCGCGAAAGGATGCCGCCGCCGTCATCTCTCTTCAGCGGATGCCCCGTATGTGTCTCAATCGCCTCGAACACCTTTGCATCGTGTGAGTCTGACGGCCTCGCTGGGGCATTAGGCTGCGCAAATCTGCCAGATGGGTACCTCTTCAGTCCATACCCGTTAGGTCCAAAGCCGACTTGGCGAAGATACGGCCAGACGAGTCGGCCGTACCATTGCGAGTCAGGGAACGTAGGAAACTCGATAAACCGCCGTAAACCCCCGGCCAGCAAGTCAGCTACCTGAACGCCGATAGACTCCTCCGAAGGCATGAAACTGATCGTGTCGAGTAACGACCTGAACTGTGAATACCGAGATCCTTCTCGCATCCGCTCGCGGAGTGCGGTGTCGTCCGCTCGCTCCTCGTCCATGAAAACCAACCCCTCGGTCCCGCGGTCCTGACAGTCTTTGTCCACGCGTTCGAGTAAGGGGTGGATAGCATGCCCCATAGCGTCATGGTCGCCGTAAACCTCATCGAGGGACACCGCCACCGCGAGCACCGATACCGACTCAGTTAATAAAGCACCCTGCATGCAGTAGGAAACTGCCGCTTTACGTTCCTCCACGGTATTCAGTCCCGCATCAAGTAGCCAGCTGGTCTTCTTCCCCTTCTTAGGGTGATGGTTCGGGCCAACGTGAGAGAACTTCAGCTCGCGGGGTGCATCCAGGTCGATGCCGAAAGTATTGGCTCTTATGCGGACCGCTTGCGCCATGGCTGAGACCTTATTTGAGTCGATGCCAAAACCAGCCAAAACGAAGTACTTATCTCGACCGTTGCTCTTTCTAACCCCGGAATCATCGAAGTAGTACAGCCTCACTGGACCTCCTAGTTGCCACCTGAATCGAAAACGCGGGGTAAGCGTGGGATTTGCCGTGTTTCCGGGTCATAACGAAAGCGGCCCCACCGGGTGTTTGACCTAGTGGGA
This sequence comes from Kocuria sp. cx-455, assembly GCF_014698015.1. Classification (GTDB taxonomy): domain Bacteria; phylum Actinomycetota; class Actinomycetes; order Actinomycetales; family Micrococcaceae; genus Kocuria. The sequence goes on along the minus strand of NZ_JACXBS010000003.1, from coordinate 267,088 downwards.
CCGCTTTTTGCTGGCTCCCCCGACTGGACTCGAACCAGTAACCCTTCGATTAACAGTCGAATGCTCTGCCAATTGAGCTACGGGGGACCGTGCACATCTGTGCAACGAGACGTTACTTTACAGACCCTGTGCCGGTTCCTCAAATCCAGCCCGCCGATACGCGCACCTCAATTGCCCAGCAGGCTCCGCCGTTGCATCTCCAGGTCCAGCAGCTCCCGTTGCAGCTGCTGGTACAGCGCGGATTCCCGCTGCGGATCGGTGCGATTCAGGTGCGCGAGCTTGTCCGATTTGGCGCGGTTGATGTGCATTTCCACCAGGCTGGTCAGCACCCCCACGGCGTAGTTGCGGACCTGCTGCTCGGAGGACGCGGGCAGCGGGGTCACCGACAGCTGCGCCAGGTACCCGTGCAGCGGTTCGGGCAGTTGCCCGCGCACGCGCTCTAGCCAGCCCCGCCCACCACGCGGGTCGTTGACGTTGTACTCGGGCCGCGCGGCAACGATCGAGTCGTGGAGCGCTTGGTGCACCGGGTAGCGCATTTCGGCGGAGTCGAAATGACCCCAGTACGCGTCGGGCACCAGATCCGGAACCTGGAGAACGACCTCCAGGGCCTCGCGTTCCATCCGGGCCACCGGCTCACGGGAATTGGGCAGCTGAACCTCGGCCGGCCGTTCCTGCTCCCGCGAGTCTCCATAGGGATCCGCATGACCCCCGCTATCGCTCCGGGCGCGCCCGGACCCCTCACGAGCCGACGAGAACTGCTGTGACTCACGGTGTTGGGGCGCGCGCTGCTGCCCTCGGTGCTGCGAGGTCGAGCCCCGCCTGGCCGCGGCCGCCACCGCCCGCATCACCTCATCGGTCTCGATGCCCAGCCACCCCGACAGCTCCCGGGCATATGCCGGGCGCAGGGACGAGTCACGGATCTGCGCCACGATGGGTGCGCACGCGCGCATCGCCCGCAGTCGCCCTTCCAAACTGTTCACGTCGTAGTCGCGAATGGTCGCCTTCAGAGCGAATTCGAACAGCGGGGTTCGGGTGCTGACCAGGTCTCGGACGGCGGCATCGCCGCGGGTCAGGCGCAGGTCGCACGGGTCCATGCCGTCCGGCCCCACGGCCACATAGGTCTGCGCCACGAACCGCTGGTCCTCCTGGAACGCACGCAGCGCGGCCTTCTGCCCGGCGGCATCGCCGTCGAAGGTGAAGATGACCTCTCCCCCGGCGGAATCGTCGGAGAGGAAGCGACGCACGACCTTGATGTGGTCCGCTCCGAAGGCGGTACCGCACGTGGCCACCGCGGTCTCGACACCGGCCAAGTGACACGCCATCACGTCCGTGTACCCCTCGACCACCACCACCTGCTTACCTTTGGCGATCGCCCGCTTGGCCAGGTTGATGCCGTACAGCACCTGAGACTTCTTGTAGAGCTGAGTCTCGGGGGTGTTGAGGTACTTGGGCCCCTGATCGTCCTCGTAGAGCCTGCGCGCGCCAAAGCCGATGACCTCGCCGGCCACCGCGTGAATGGGCCAGATCAACCGGCCGCGGAACCGGTCGTAAAGACCCCGATTGCCCTCCGAAAACATGCCCGTGAGCTTGAGTTCCTGATCCGTGAAACCCCGGTCCCGCAAGTGTTTGAGCAGGTTGGACCAGCCCTTGGGTGCGTAACCGATGCCGTAAGTGCGCGCGGCGTCGTCGTCGAAACCGCGCTCCCCCAGGAACTGCTGGGCGGCCGCTGCCTGCCGGGTGTAGAGATTGCGCTGGAAGAATTCCGCCGCGATTTTGTGGGCGTCCAACAGTCGCTGCCGGCGGCCCACTTCTTCGCGCTTGGGCCCCGAGCCCTGCTCGTAACGCAGCTCGTAACCAATGCGCGCTGCCAGCCGTTCCACCGTCTCGGTGAACGGCGTGTGATCCATCTCCATGAGGAACGCGATCACGTCCCCGGATTCATCGCAGCCGAAGCAGTGGTAGGTGCCCATTTGCGGGCGCACGTGGAAGGACGGCGTGCGCTCATCATGGAACGGGCACAGACCCTTGTAGGAACCGATGCCGGCGGGCTTGAGGGTCACGTACTGGTCGACGATTTCTTTGAGGTCGGTGCGCGATCGCACCTCGTCTATGTCTTCTCGCCTGATCAGTCCCGCCACGCCTCTCATCCTAGGCAACGCGTCAAACTCGCGAGACCCAGCCGCGGGCCTGTGCAGCCCGGACGCGAGAGAGCGGCGTCGCACCTCGGGACGACGCCGCTCTGACCAGTCGCGGGAGCGCGCGGCACCTAGCGCGCGGGAGGCTCCTCGGGATCGATCACGACCCGCGTGTCCACCGGGTCCACGGTCTTGGTCCCCAGCATGGACGCGCCGCCGAGCGCACCCACCAGGGCGAAGGCGAAGAATCCCCACGGGTAGGCCAGCCCCGCGGTCAGTAGCGTGCCACCCAGAATGGGGCCGCTAATCGCGCCCAGACGGCCCACGCCGGCGGACATGCCCAGCGCCGTGGCGCGGACCTGCGGCGGGTGGTTGGCGGCGGTGAACGCGTACACGAGCACCTGTGAGGAGAACACGAAGCAACCGGTCAGGAACACCATGATGTAGATGCCGAGCACCGGCAGCTTGATGGCCAGGGCCGCCAGCAGCACGGCTGACGCGGCAAACCACAGGATGCCCGCCACTCGCGGGGTGATGCGATCAGCCACGCGGCCGCCGATCCACAGGCCCACCACGGCACCCACGTTGAGGATCAACAGGAAACCCAACGCGTTGCCCAGGTCGTAATCCGCCGCGCGCATGATTTGCGGCAGCCACGTGTTCAGGCCGTACACCAGCAGCAGGCCCATGAAGGACGCGATCCAGATGAACGTCGAGTTCCGCGCGTACGTGCCGCTCAGCAGCAGAGCCGCGCCCTGTTTCGCGGGCCTGGTTTTCTCACCGGCCGCGGTCGACGACGCCGCGCGGTCCGCTCCGGCCCCGCGCGTCGCGTTCGCGGTGTTCGGGAGTTCGAGTTCCACGTTGTAGTGCGCGGCGACCGCGCGAGCGGCGTCGTCATCGCCCTTGGCCGCCAGGTAGGACGGTGACTCGGGAAGGAAGAAGTACATGAGCGGGACCAGGATCACGGCCGGCAGCGCACCGGCAATGAACATGGTGTGCCACGAGAACTGCGTGAGTACCCAGATGGCCAGGGCCGCGGTGAGCACGGCACCCACGTGGTATCCGGTCATCATGACGGTGGTGGCGTTGGAGCCGCGGCCCTTGCGGGCGAATTCGTTGACCATGGAGATGCCGGTGGGCAGGCATCCGCCCAGCCCCAGGCCGGCCAGGAAACGCAACGTACCGAACCACAGCACGGTGGGAGCGAAGGCCGCAGCAAAGGTCAGGACCGAGAAAATGACAACGGCGCCGATCAGCATTTTGCGGCGCCCCAGACGGTCGGTGAGCCACCCCATGGCGAGCGCACCGACCATCATGCCGAACAAACCGGCGGTGGCCACGGCGGTGCCTTCGCCGGTGGTCATGTCGAAGGCCTTGTCCTCCAGCAGTGCGGGCATGACCGCGCCGAGGACCACGGCGTCAAAGCCGTCCAGCAGAACCGCGATCCAGCACAGGGGCGCGACCCACCGGGGGGATTTGAGGATGAGGCCCTTGCCGGACGAGGTGCCGGCGCGGGGTGAGGAAGCTGTAGGGCTCACGGGGAATCTCTTCCGATAGGGCGACAGATCACAGTGATACTAATCCCACGTTGGTGTTGCCCAGGCCACAATCCCATTGAATGAGACACGCCTCACCAAAGTGGTTTGTCGCCGGTGCGCCAGTTGGCACCGCGGATCCTGTCGTGGAGTGCGACCGCTGACGTGTCGGTGAGGCAGGCGACCTGATCCACGACCAGCCGCAACCGGGCCGCCTCCGCGCCGGGGCCGTCACCGATCTCGCGCCAATCCCCCGTGAATTCCGGGGAGAGGAAACGGCCGTCGGTCTCCATGAGCGCGTTGACCAGGATGGTGAGGATCTCGTTCTGATTCTCATAGAGCGGCTGCGCATCGCGCACCGTCATCACGAACGCCGTGGCAATGCCCTTGAGTACGGCGATCTCCAGGTCGGTCTCGTGCGGCACCACGAGCTGCGCGCCGTAACGGGTCAGCTGACCGTCACCGGCCACGTCGCGTGTGGCCTCCACCGCGGACATGGCGAACCGGCCGATCAACTGGCTCGTCATGTTCTTGAGCCGCGCCAGGTCCGTGCGAGAACCGTTCATCAGCGGAATCCACACCGGGGAGTCCTCCAGCCGGCGCAGGGCGGCGTCCAGTTCCTCCGCGGTGGCCCGGGGAAGGTACCAGCGCTGGGTCCATTCAATGACGCGAGCCCGAGCTATGGGGTCCGCGAGTTGGCCCAGTTGCAAGGCGTTGGAGGCGATCGCATCCTCCACGTCGTGCACGCTGTAGGAGATGTCGTCGGCCAGGTCCATGACCTGGGCCTCCAAACACTTGCGACCCGCCACCGCACCTTCTCGCATCCAGCGGAATACCGGCAGGTCGTCCTGATACACCCCGAATTTCCGATTGGGTTTCCCGTCCGGGCGCGGTGGCGCGTCCGTGGCGCTCCACGGGTACTTGCACGTGGCGTCCAGGGCGGCGCGCGTGAGATTCAGGCCCGCCGGGTGGCCGCTCCCGCTGACGATCTTGGGTTCCAGGCGCACCAGCAGTCGCAATGTCTGCGCGTTGCCCTCGAAACCGCCGATCTCCCGGGTCATGGCCGCGAGCGCCGTTTCACCGTTGTGGCCGAAGGGCGGGTGCCCCAGATCGTGGGACAGGCACGCGGCATCCACCACGTCGGGATCGCACCCCAGAGCCTTACCCAGTTCGCGTCCGATCTGGGCGACTTCCAGGGAGTGGGTCAGGCGGTTTCGGACAAAATCATCCGTGCTGGGGGCCACCACCTGGGTCTTGGCCGCCAACCGCCGCAGAGCGGAGCTGTGCAGCACACGCGCACGGTCGCGTTCGAAGTGGGAGCGGTGCCGGTTGTGGTGGTTCTCGGCCACGTACCGTTCGGCGTCCTCGTGGGCGTATCCGGCGGGCAGGATGCCCAAACGGTCAGGGGTGTGCAATCGGTCAGCCTCCGGAAACATCGAGTTCGGCGTGCACGAGTCCCAGACGTTCGGCGTCGCCCAGAATGCGGGAGTCCAACCAGCCGTCCGGGAGGTGGGGTTTACGCGGGTTGCCCGCGCGGCCACGAGGGCCTTCCACGTCCTGACCCGGGTACGGCAGGTCCAGGTCCAGCTGGTCGAGCAGTTCACGCAGTCGGGCCAGGCTGGGCACCTGCGCCATGTGAGCGCGCAGTTCGCCGCCCACCGGGTAGCCCTTGAAGTACCAGGGCACGTGCTTGCGAATTTCTCGGCACCCCTTGGCCTCGTCACCGAACTCCTCGGCGAGCAACTCGGCGTGCCGGTACACGGTGTCCGCGACCTTGCGGACTCCGGGCCTGTAGCGCCTGGGGCTGCCCTCGAAGGCCGCCTGCAGGTCGCCGAACAACCACGGGCGGCCCTGGCAACCGCGGCCCACCACCACGCCGTCCACACCCGTCTGCTCAACCATCCGCACCGCGTCCTCGGCGGAGAAGATGTCACCGTTACCGAGCACGGGGATGTCCGGGAGCGCCTCGCGCAGCCGGGCGATCGACTCCCAGTCGGCCTTGCCCGAGTAGTGCTGCTGCAGTGTCCGGCCATGCAGGGCCACGGCAGCCACGCCCTCGTCACGCGCCATGCGGCCCGCGTCCAGGTAGGTCTGGTGCTCGTCGTCGATGCCGATCCGCATTTTGATGGTCACCGGGATATTCGCCTCGGAGGCCTCCCGGACCGCCGTGCGAATGATTGCCCGGAACAGGTCCGTCTTCCACGGCAGGGCAGAACCACCACCGCGTTTGGTGACCTTGGGCACCGGACACCCGAAGTTCAAGTCAATGTGGTCCGCGCGATCCTCCTGCGCGACCATGCGCACGGCCTTGCCCACGTTGACCGCGTCCACACCGTAGATCTGGATCGAACGCGGGGTCTCATCCGGGTCGTGGTGGATGATGCGCAGCGACTCCGGGCGGCGTTCGACCAGGGCCCGCGCGGTGACCATTTCGGTGACGTACAGTCCCCCGCCGTACTCGCGGCACAGCGTGCGGAAGGATTTGTTGGTCACCCCCGCCATGGGTGCCAGAACCACGGGCACGTCAATGGTCAACGGTCCCAGCTGCAACGGTTTCAGGTTCAACACGGCCGGTTCCCGGTCCGCGGTCTCAGTATTCGTGGTGCTCATCGTGCGCCATTGTCTCACTCTTCGGGGTGCCGCGCCGCGCTGTCCACGTGTTCCAGGCGCACCGCGAGCTTGAAGGCCCTCACCTGTTCGTCGCGGCGACCGAGGGTTTTGCACACGGTCCCCAAATCACGCAGGCACTGCACCCACTCCCGGGTGTGCGCCTCCGGTGCCGGGAGCGCGGGATAGAGGTTACTGGCGGTGTACAGGGCGTGCGCGGCGTCGTTCCAGGCCATCATGTCCTGCGCGAGCGCCGCGAGGCCCTTCCAACACATGATCTGACCGGCAACGTCCCCGCGCAGTTCGCAACCGGCGAGGACCGTTTCGTAGTGGTCGTTGGCCAGCCTGCGCCGGCCGGCAGCCTGTGCGGCCGTGGCCAGGTGAGAGGTCCACCGCAGGTCCTCGCGTGAGACGAACTCCACACCGGCTCCGGCACCCGTGGGTCGCAACGGGTCGACTCCGGCCGCCGTGGCTCCCTCCTGGAACTCGCGATAGGCATCCCACGGGCGCCCTTCCAGCAGCAGGACATCCCCCAGATTCTCCTGGCTCCGCACGTGTCCGCCCACGGAACGAGCGCTACGCCGGGCTCGCCGGTACTGGGTCGCGGCCAGCCGGTAGTGGTGTTCCGCGCCCGGCAAGTCGCCGGTGTCCCGGGCCAGGTCTCCCAACGCCGACGCCGCATCCCCGGCCACCAGCCACACCTCGCCCAGGCGCGCGGTGCGCAGCGCGGTCTCGAGGGCCTCCCGGGCCGCCGCCGTGTCCCCGGAGTCACGGGCCGCGAGTCCGTGCTTGAGTCGTCGTGTGGCACTGGCCGCTGCGAACACGGGTGGCTCCTAAGGGTGAGTGACATTCATGGCAGAGGATCGCACTGATTCTCGCCTCATTGTGGCGAACCGCCGCCGGAAATGTTCAGCGCCGGGCCCGTGTCACGGGACGCGGGCGCTTCAGAGGACCCTGCGGCCCGCTTCGGACGGCTGCAGGGTCAGGAACAGCGGTTCCCGGAACCCGTTGCGGGCAAAGCACGATTGCACGGCGGCGGCCAGCCCGGCGACGGACTCCAACGGCACCAGGGCAATCACGGACCCTCCGAATCCACCGCCGACCACCTTGGCGCCCAGCGCACCCGCGCGCAGACATTCGTCCACCGCGATATCGAGTTCCGGCACGGTGACCTGGCAGTCATCGCGCATGGACTCGTGACCCTCGACCAGCAGTCGACCCACGCGGGACCAGTTCGGTGCGTCGCTGCGCATCTCGTGGGCGATCTGGACCGAACGGAGCATCTCGGTCATGGAGTGGCGCAACCGCAGCCGGGTCTTCTCACGGTCCTCGGTGAGGTCCGCCCCAGATTCGAGAAGGCGATCGAAGCGCGCGAGGACGGCAGCGGCGTCGTCCGGTGTGGGGTGTTCCGGGAGCGCATCGCGCAGGGTGGGCAGGCCCAGGACCGCAGCGGCAGCCTCGCACTCGGCGCGGCGGGAACTGTATTGACCATCCGCGAGCTTGTGCGGTGCGCGCGTGTCGACAGCCAGCCAGGTGAGACCGGCGAGCGCGGGATCGGCGGGCAAGCGGGCCACGTCGAAGTCCCGGCAGTCCAGCGCCAGGATCTCCCCCGCGTGGGAACGCAGGGACGCCGTCTGGTCCAGGCCGCCCGTGTTGGCGCCCACAATATGGTTCTCCGCCGCTATGCAGGCGCGGGCGAGGGCGCGGCGCTGGGGATCGTCCGGGTGATCCCGGCCAGTGTTCAGTGAGAACAACGCGAGCGCCACGGAACACTCGAGAGCGGCGGAGGAGGCCAATCCGGCCCCGATCGGTACCGTGGAGTCGACCATGAGGTCCGCCCCGAAGTCGGCGGCCAGTTCGAGCTCGGAAACCGCCACCGGGTGCGCGGACTCGCCGTGCGCCACCCGGTTCATCCCCCAGGCAACGCCGGCTACGTAGCCGAACCAACCCGGGACGGCCCCGGGTGCAACGGCGCTGATGCGGGTGGATTGCGGGCGGTCATCGGCCACGGACTCGTCCGCGTCCTGCATGGACTGCGCATTGAGCACCCCGTCCTCGCGAGGCGCCGCGGCGGTCAGCGTGACGTACTGGTGGGCGAACGGGAGGCACATGCCGCCGGAAAAATCCACGTACTCGCCCATGAGATTGGCTCGCCCGGGCGCCGCCCACACACCCACCGGCGCGCGACCGTAGGCCTCTTCGAATTTCTGGCTCAAGCGCCGCGCTCGCTCGCGAACGTCCGGCTGGGCGACCCAGCGCGGGCGCGCGAAGTCTTCCGGCGTGGCGGTTTCGCTGAGCTCACAGGACACGGGCGGATTCCTCACATGGCGTTGACACCGGGGTACGGCGGACGGGGCTGACAAACTATTGTCCCCTACCCGGTGCGGAAATAATGCTCCAGCTCCTCCAGGGTCCTGTCCTTGGTTTCCGGCGCCACCCGGTACACCCACACCAACGCCATGATCTGCAGGACGACGAAGATCAGGATCGTGTATCCCACGCCCAACGAGTCGGTGAGTATCGGAAACGTCAGACCCACCACGAACGTCATCATCCACAGGATCCACGCGCACACGCCCATACCCACGCCGCGCACGTTGAGCGGGAAGATCTCGGACATGTACAGCCACGTCACGGTGCCGATGCAGCATTGCATGAACCCCACGAACACCACAATGCACGTCAGGACGACCCACGCGCGCGCTGGGTTGGATTCGGGAATCAGCAGATAGGACAGCGCAAAGGCGGTCAACGACGTCGCCGTGCCCACGAGCCCGGTCAGCAACAGTTTCCGGCGGCCCACGTACCTGAGCAGGTACATGGCCAGCGCCACCGCCAGCACACCCACCACACCGGGGATGATGTTGGCGTAGAAGGCACCGTTACCGCCGAAGCCCACGTCCTGCAGCACGCTCACGCCGTAGTACTGAATGGCGTTGATACCGGAGATTTGGTTGATCACGGCCATGGACGCGCCCAGGATGAAAATGCGCCGGATCCACGGCACGCGCACCAGGTCCGTGATCCGCGCGGTGGGGCGGTCCTCGTCCTCTTTCGCCAACTGGAGCACGCTCTGGCCCTCACCCGGGTCATACGCATCTTCGCGGATCCGGCGCAGCACGTCGAACATGCGGTCCACGGAACCGTTGCGGGCCAGCCAGCGCGGGGATTCCGGCACAATGATCATGCCCACCCACAGGATCAACGCGGGGACGGTGGCGAGCACCAGCATGTAACGCCACACGTGGGGAACGTGACCGAACGCGGTGGCCAGACCGGCGTTGAACACGAACGCGAGAGCCTGCCCACCCACGATCATGAGCTCGTTCTGGGCCACCACCCGGCCACGCAGTTGCGCCGGCGCGAGCTCTGCCAGGAACACGGGCACGATCACGGAGGCCGCTCCCACGGCCAGGCCCAGAATGCAACGGAACACCACGAGGATCGTGACGGTCGGCGCGGTCCCACATCCGATTGTTGCGGCCACGAAGATGACCGCCAGAACCACCAGGACCCCGCGGCGTCCGAAGTGATCCGCCAGTTTACCGCCGAAGGCCGCACCCCACGCCGCGCCGAAGGGCAGGATGGACGCCACCAGACCCTCCAGGAACGGAGTCAGCTGAAGGTCCTCCACCATGGACGGCAGCGCACCGTTGATCACGCCGGTGTCGTAACCGAACAGCAACCCACCGAACGTGGCGACCGTGGCGATCAACCTGAGCCGCCCGTTCATGGGTGGTTTGGGCCCCGAGTGCACCGTGTGTAATGACATGGCCGTCCTTTCTCCATAGAACGTCATACCATTGCCAGTCACCCGGTGGCGAAACTCCACCGCATCAGGATCACACTGGTTGTGCCCCAACGACGATTAGTCGACCAGCGTGACCGTCTCCGTGACCACGTGCGCCACACCGGCCTCGAGCAGGTTGTCCACCACGGCAACCAGCGGGGTCATGGAATCGTCCACTTCCAGTTCCACCGGGTAGTCATTGACCAGGAGGGCGAGCAGTTTCTCCACGGCCTCCCCGGTTTCCGTCTCGCCGCCCGCGGCACCGGGCACGTAGCCTAGCAGCACGTCGGCGGCCTCGAACTCGGCCGGTTCCTGATCCGGATTGTGCGGGTCGAAGGGGCGGTAGCTCACGGCGAAGGCCGAAATGGGTTCCTTGCCACCGGCGGCCGCCGCACCGTCACGCAGCACCACGGCACCGAACGCGCCGGCCTTGTCCGAGAGCAACTGCTGATTGACGGCTCCGATCCCGATCTCGCCCACGGGATCCCATTCGTGCACGGACCGGTAGAACTCCCACACGGCGCGCGTGAGTTCCACGGAGCCCGTCGCGAGGTCCGCCACGGCCTGAGCGGGAGTGCCGTCCGCGTTCTGTCCCAGGGTGGGCATCGGCAGCGCACCGGCGGCCACGCGGATCACCCGCGAGCGCATCGCGGGCCGCAAACCCTGGGCCCGCACGAACTGCTCCCCCGCAGACCCGGGGGTCACGCGGGTGCGCAGAGCGCTGATGCCCGACGGCGCCCGCTCGGCCTCGGCTCGCAACCGCGCCACGAGCTCGCGGCCGATCCCCTCGCACTGCCGATCCGGGGCAACCTCCACGTAGCCCCACAGCCGTTGCGGGTGCCACGGGGACTCGTACACGACCCCCGCCGCCACGGGCACGCCGGAATCGGTGGCCACCAGAGTGCGGGAGAAAGCGGTGCCCTCACTGGCACCCAAACGGGCACGGAAGGCTCGGGCCGGGGCCGACGGCGCATCCGGCCAGACCTCCAGGAGACGGAGGTCGTCGTCTTCGCGCCACGGACGGTACTCGATGCTCATGCGGTCCTTACTTCTCCAGACGTTCGGCGAGGTAGCCGCTCACGCGATCCAGGCCCACGCGCTCCTGCGTCATTTCGTCGCGCGAACGGATGGTCACGGCCTGGTCCTCGAGGGTGTCGAAGTCCACGGTCACGCAGAACGGCGTGCCGATCTCGTCCTGGCGGCGGTAGCGACGGCCAATGGCGCCGGCGTCGTCATAGTCGATGTTCCAGCGACGGCGCAGCTGGGCGGCAAGGTTCTCCGCGGTGGGCTTGAGGTCGTCCTTCTTGGACAGCGGCAGCACGGCCGCCTTGACCGGAGCCAGGCGCGGGTCGAGCTTGAGCACGGTGCGCTTGTCCACGCCGCCCTTGGTGTTGGGGGCCTCGTCCTCGACGTACGCGTCCACCAGGAACGCCATCATGGAGCGGGTCAGGCCGAAGGACGGCTCGATCACGTACGGGGTGTAGCGCTCGCCCGAGGCCTGATCGAAGTACTGCATCTTGTCGCCGGAGTGCTCGGTGTGGTTGGTCAGGTCGAAGTCCGTTCGGTTGGCCACGCCCATGAGCTCGCCCCACTCAGAACCCTGGAAACCAAAGCGGTACTCGATGTCAATAGTGCCGTCCGAGTAGTGCGCACGTTCGTCCGCGGGAACGTCGAAGCGGCGCATGTTGTCCGCGTTCACACCGAGGTCCACGAACCAGTCCCAGCACGCCTCGACCCACTCGTCGAAGTAGGTGGTTGCCTCGTCCGGGTGGATGAAGTATTCGATCTCCATCTGCTCGAACTCACGCGTGCGGAAGATGAAGTTACCCGGGGTGATCTCGTTGCGGAACGCCTTGCCGATTTGACCGATACCGAACGGCGGCTTCTTACGCGATGCGTTGAGCACGTTCAGGAAGTTCACGAAAATGCCCTGCGCGGTTTCCGGACGCAGGTAGTGCTTGCCCTCTTCGTTGTCCACAGGGCCCAGGAAGGTTTTCATGAGGCCGGAGAACTGCTGCGGCTCGGTCCACTTCCCGTCCTGGCCGGTCTCCGGATCCTTGACGTCCGCCAGGCCGTTGACCGGCGGATGACCGTGCTTGGCCTCGTAGGCCTCGAGCAGGTGGTCGGCGCGGTAGCGCTTATGGGTGTGCAGCGACTCGACCAGCGGATCGGTGAAGGTTTCCACGTGGCCGGAGGCCTCCCACACGGCCGAGGGCAGAATGATCGAGGAGTCCAGTCCCACCATGTCGGCGCGGCCGCGGACAAAGGTCTGCCACCACTCGCGCTTGATGTTCTCTTTCAGTTCCGCGCCCAGGGGTCCGTAATCCCAAGCGGAGCGAGAACCGCCGTAAATTTCACCCGCCTGAAAGACAAAGCCTCGGCGCTTGGCCAAGGAGATGACATTGTCCAGGGTGGATTTGGCAGCCATGCGTTCTCACATCCGTTTCTCGCCCGACCGCTGGCTGCGGCCGCGCGCGTGGAATCCATTGGGTGGTTCTTGAGGGCCCCGCTGACGACGCCGCCGCGGGACGGCTCACGTGCGCTGGGCACCACGAACGAGACGCCCAATACGACGTCCCGGTTCCAGGGTAGCCATTACGCGGAAAACTCGCCTAACTCGTGGGCTCCGAACACGAGTCCTCGTGGCGTGCGGTGATATGGACTCAGACGAAGGCGGAGACACCGGTCAGCGCGCGGGACACAATGAGCGCGTTGATGTGATAGCTGCCCTCGTAGGTGTAAATGGCTTCCAGGTCGCCCAGCACCTTGGACATTTCGTAATCGCTCAACAGGCCGTTGCCGCCCAGGGCATCGCGGGCCAGAAACGCGGATTGTCGCCCCAGGCGCGTGGTGGTGGACTTGGCAATCGCCGCGTGCATCATCTCCAGCTCGCCGGTCTCCTGCAGGCGGGCCATCTGGACCATCATGGCGGAGCTGGCGGCCAGGTTGCCCGCAACCTCCGCCATGGTTTGTTGGATGACCTGGAAGCTCGCGAGCGGCTTGCCGAACTGCACGCGTTCCAGCGAGTAATCGCGCAGAATATCCAGAATGGCTTGCTGGGCGCCCACGGCCTGCCACCCCACCCACGCGCGGGAATCCTTGAGCAGGGCATTCGCGGCGTCGAAACCAATGGCTTCGGGCAGCAGCGCGCTGCGCGGCACGCGGACCTCGTTGAGCACGACGTCCGCATTCTGCATGATGCGCAAACCCATTTTGTTGACGATTTTGGTGGCCGAGTAGCCGGGATGGGTGGTGTCCGCCGCAAAGCACTTGATCACTCCGTCCGCGGTGTCACGGGCCCAGATCAAAGCGATGGCCGCCACGGTGCCGGCGCCGATCCAGCGCTTTTCTCCCCGGATGACCCACTCGTCGCCATCGAGCGTGGCCGTGGTGGCCAGGCCGCCGGCAATGTCCGAACCATGGCTCGGCTCGGTCAGACAGAAGGCACCCAGCTGCGTGAGCTCGGACAGGGCCGGCAGCCACTGGGCCTTTTGCTCTTCCGAACCCAGCTCCGCAATCGTGCCCACGATCAGTTCGTTGTGGATCCCGATCAGAGCGGACAACGAAACATCGGCGCGGGCGATCTGCGAGTGCACCAGGCCCTGGAACAACCGCGATGAGCCGTCCAGGAACAACGAGCCGAGTCCCAGGTCCGCCAGGGCGGGCAGCAGCTCGGTGGGTAGGTGCTCGCGATTCCACGGATCAATGGTCTGTTTGCGCACGTGGGCCTGCAGGTGGTCCTTGATCACGGTCAGCCGTTCACGTTCGGCGGGATGGAGAAGGAACTCCACGTGCAGAAGATCTACGTCCGGCAAGAGGCTCTGTGGTGCATCACCGGAGAGGGTCGCGCTGGTCATGGTCGTGGTCCTCAAGGTTCTCGGTACTCCGATTGTGGTCTTTCCAACTATAGGCCTTCCAAGTATATTTGGGGTGTCGTGAGTCACACTTTTCGAGTAACGGACATCCAATGCCGGTGCCGCCGGCCGGTGAGCACGGCACGTCAGGATCACGACCGCATATCGAGGAGGCCCCGAAAGCCATGACCGTGACGACCGAATTCCGCTCAGCCCGTGACCACCTGGTGTCGCTCCAACAGGACTGGCAGCGCGCCCGCGAAGAGTTCGTGTGGCCGCGTTTCGACCATTTCAACTTTGGCTTCGACTGGTTCGATCAGGTGGCCGCCTCCGACGAGCGCAAGGATCAGGACGCCCTGATCATTCTCGAGGAGGACGGCTCGCAGCTGCGCCGGACCTTCGGCGAGCTCAGCCGCGATTCCCACAAGGTCGCCAATTGGCTGCGCGAACAGGGCGTGCAACGCGGTGACCGCGTGATCCTGATGCTCAACAATCAGGTGGAACTGTGGGAGGCCATGCTGGCGTGCATCAAGATCGAGGCCGTCATGGTGCCCACCACCACGCAAATGGGACCGGCCGACCTCGAGGACCGAGTCACCCGCGCGGAAGCCAAGTGGGCCATCGTCAGCATGCAGGATGCCCCCAAGTTCGCACCCGTGACCGGCAACTACACGGTGATCTACGTGCCCGGGGCCTACACTCCGGTCGACCGGATCGAGTCCCCGGATGCCGGTGACCGCACGGTCCTCAACTACAACGAGGCCTATACCGCCTCCCCCGAGCTGACTCAGGACTCCCCCACCGACGCGAATGAGACCCTGCTGCTGTATTTCACCTCGGGCACCACCTCCAAGCCCAAGCTCGTGGAGCACACGCACACGTCCTACCCGGTGGGTCACCTGTCCACCTTGTACTGGATCGGACTTGAGCCCGGTGACATCCACCTGAACGTGGCCTCACCTGGCTGGGCCAAGCACGCGTGGTCCAACTTCTTTGCCCCCTGGATCGCGGAGGCCACGATCTTCGTGTACAACTTCCGCAAGTTCGACGCCGCCTCCCTCATGGGCGTGATGGACGACATCGGCGTGACCAGCCTGTGCGCGCCACCCACCGTGTGGCGCATGCTGATCAAGGCCGATCTGAGCCTGCTGCGGACCCCGCCCCAGAAGACCGTGTCCGCCGGTGAACCCCTCAATGCCGAGGTCATCGAGCAGGTTCACCGGGCCTGGGGGTGCACGATCCGCGATGGCTTCGGGCAGACCGAATCCTCGTTGCAGGTGGCCAACACCCCGGGTCGTCGCATCGTGATCGGCTCCATGGGAGTGCCCCTGCCCGGTTTTGACGTGGTGCTGATCGACCCCATGACGGATGAAGAAGCGGACGAGGGAGAGCTGTGTCTGCGCTTGAATCCCCGCCCGGTCGGGCTGATGCGCGGTTATTACGGCGACCGAGCCAAAACCAAGGATGTGTTCCGCAACGGGCTGTATCACACCGGTGACGTGGTCTCCCGGGACGAGAACGGCGTTTTCACGTACGTGGGTCGCGCGGACGACGTCTTCAAGTCCAGTGACTACAAGGTGTCACCGTTCGAGCTGGAATCGGTTTTGATCGAGCACCCGGCCGTCATGGAGGCAGCCATCGTGCCCGCCCCCGACGAGCTGCGATTGGCCGTCCCCAAGGCTTTCGTGACTCTGAGTTCCGGTTACGAACCCACGGCGGAGATGGCAACCGAGATCCTGCAGTTCTGCCTGAGCAAGTTGCCCCCGTACAAACGAATCCGTCGCATTGAATTCTTGGAACTGCCCAAGACGATTTCCGGGAAAATTCGCCGCGTGGAGCTGCGTAAGGCGGAGGAGCAACGCTCGGAAACCGGCGAGGCCCCCGAGGGGTACGGAACGGAATTCCGCGAGGAAGACTTGTCGCTCACGCGGTAGAACCCAGGCCACCGCCGGTGGTGCACGTGCGCCACCGGCCTTATCCATCCCCGGTCAGAGTCTGTCCAACCCCGGAATAGAATGGTCCAATGTCCAATAGTCGTACGCTCACGAAAGATCCGATTGCGGAGGCCCAGCGCAATTGGGTGCGCAATGGGTGGGAAGAAGCCTCGGGTCCCATGGCCGCCGTCACGGCCATCATGCGGGTCCAGCAGATCTTGTTGGCCGAGGCGGAGCAGGTCCTCAAGCCGTTCAAGCTGACCTTCGCCCGCTATGAACTCATCGCGCTGCTGAGCTTCACGCGGGAACAGCAAATGCTCATGAAGCGGGCCAGCGCCCTGCTGCAGGTTCATCCCACATCCGTGACCAACGCGGTGGATAGGTTGGAGGACGCCGGGTTGGTCAAGCGTGAGCCGCTCAAGACGGACCGCCGCGCCATGACCATCGTGCTGACCGCCAAGGGTAAGAAGACCGCGGCCGAGGCCACGCGGGCCCTGAACGAGGATCTGTTCCTGCGGACAGGTTTCGAACCCGACGAGGTGGATTCCCTCATCGCTATATTGAGCCGCTTCCGCGCCCGGTCCGGCGACTTCGAGGACGCACCCACGGCTTCCTAAGGCCTGGCCCTCTGATGAGTTACCTATTACCGGCGCTGTCCTCACGAATGGTGTTGATGATTCCGGAGAAGTCCTGGCCCGCTCCCGCACCGTCCGAGAACTCGTTGTAGATCTCCGCCGCAAGCTGCCCCATCCGCGCAGTCACGCCCGTCTGTTCGATCGCGGTGACGGCCAGGTTGAGGTCCTTGGACATCAACGCCCCGCCGAAGCCGGGCTGGTAGTCGTTATTGGCCGGACTGGTGGGAACCGGTCCGGGCACGGGGCAATTGGTCGTCAACGCCCAGCATTGTCCCGAGGCCTTGGACACGACGTCGTACATGGCCTGGTGCTCGAGCCCCAGCTTCTCGGCGAGTACGAACGCCTCGCTGACGGCCACCATGGAGACGCCCAAGATCATGTTGTTGCAGATTTTGGCGGCCTGTCCCATGCCGCTGTCCCCGCAGTGCACGACCCGGGCCCCCATGATGTCCAGCAGCGGGTGGATCTCCCGGAAGACACCGTCCGGGGCGCCCACCATGAACGCGAGGGTTCCGGCTTGGGCACCCACCACACCACCGGACACCGGCGCATCGGCGGCCGTGAAGCCGGCATCCCTGGCCAACTGCGCCACCTCTTGGGCCTCGGAGATGTTGATGGTCGAACAGTCCAGGAACGTGGCACCGGCCGGCGTCGCGGCGAGGAGGCCCTGGGCGCCGTCGGCCCCGGTGTAGGCGTCCTTCACATGCCGGCCGGACGGGAACATGGTGATGACCACCTGCGCGTCCCGCACCGCTTCCTGAGGGCTGTCCACCACGGTGACGCCATTCGCTCGGGCGGCTTCGAGGGCCGCGGGGACCACGTCGAAGCCCGTGACCGGGACCCCCGCCCGGACCAGGTTCACGGCCATCGGCCCGCCCATGTGACCCAGCCCCAGGAACGCGACGCGCGGCTGGGTGGCTGTCGGTGAAGTGTTCATGACTCTCCTTCGAGGTGGGACGTCAAGGTTCCGGTGCGAGCTCAGCTACCCTCGGGCATCACAAAGCTGGCGCCTTCCTTGGCGCCGGTGGGCCAGCGCGTGGTGACCGTCTTGGTCTTGGTGTAGAACTTCAGCCCGTCCGTTCCGTGCTGGTTCAGATCGCCGAAGCCGGAGGCCTTCCAGCCGCCGAAGGTGTAGTAAGCAATGGGCACGGGGATCGGCACGTTCACACCGACCATGCCGACCTCCACCCGGGTGGTGAAGTCACGGGCGGTGTCACCGTCGCGCGTGAAGATGGCCACGCCGTTGCCGTACTCGTGCTCGCTGGGCAGCCGCAGAGCCTCCTCATAGTCCGCCGCGCGGGCAATGCACAGCACCGGACCGAAAATCTCTTCCTGGTAGATGCGCATGTCGGGGGTCACCCGGTCGAACAGCGTGGCACCGACCCAGAAGCCGTGGGGGTGACCTTCAACGGTTGCGCCGCGACCGTCCACAAGCAGCTCCGCGCCCTCCTCCACGCCGATCCCGATGTAGTTCTCGATCCGTTCTTTGGCGTCCTTGCCGACCACCGGGCCGAAGTCCGAGGACTCATCCAGCGACGGACCCAGCGTGAGCTTGTCAATGCGTTCGCGCAACAGCTCCACGAGCTTGTCCGCAGTGGCCTCGCCCACGGGAACGGCCACAGAAACCGCCATGCATCGCTCACCGGCGGAACCGAAAGCGGCGCCGATGAGGGCATCGGCGGCCTGCTCCAGGTCCGCGTCCGGCATGATGACCATGTGGTTCTTGGCACCCCCGAAGCACTGGGCACGCTTGTTGTGCTTGGCGGCGTCCAGGTAAATGGACTGGGCGATCGGGGTGGATCCCACGAAGCCCACTGCCTTCACGCGCGGATCCCGGATCAGGGCGTCCACGGCGGTCTTGTCACCGTGGATCACGTTCAAGGCCCCCTTCGGCATGCCGGCTTCAAGGGCCAACTCGGCCAGGCGCACGGGCACGGACGGATCCCGCTCCGAGGGCTTGAGGACAAAGGTGTTACCCGCGGCCAGGGCGATGCCCGCCTTCCACAGCGGGATCATGGCCGGGAAGTTGAACGGCGTGATACCCGCGACCACACCCAGGGGCTGTCGCAGCGAATGGACATCGATGCCGGTGCCCGCAGCGCTCGAGTACTCGCCCTTGAGCAGGTGCGGGGCTCCGGCGGCGAACTCGACCACTTCAACGCCTCGCTGGATGTCGCCCTTGGCATCCGGGAAGGTCTTGCCGTGCTCGTTGGACAACAGTGTGGCCAGCTCGTCCATGTTCTCGTTGATCAGGTCGACCCACTTGAGCAGGACGCGAGCGCGGCGCTGCGCATTGGTGGCGGACCATGCCTCGAAGGCTTGCTGCGCGGACTCGAGGGCACCTTCCACTTCTTCGGCGGAGGCCAGGGGCACCTGTGCGGCGACCTGGCCCTTCACGGGGTTGTAGACGTCCTGGAAGCGCCCGGATGTGCCGTCTACGCGGCGACCGGAAATGAAGTGCGGAACCTGAGTCATGGGTGCTCTCCTGAAGGGTTGCGGCATGGCGCTGTGACCTGTATCTCACGGATAATCTAATGACAAACCATTGGACATGCAACTAATTCGCTTGATCACGCCGCCCTTGCCGCCACGTTCTGAGAAGATGAACCCATGAGTGAAGAGACCACGGAAGAACTTCCCATTCGCGATGACATGATCCGGCTGGGTCAAGCGCTCAAGCTGGCCAATTTGGCCGAGGACGGTAACCACGCCAAGGAACTGATTGCCGGCGGAGTGGTGATCGTGAACGGCAAGGAAGAACAACGCCGCGGGGCTCAGTTGCACCCCGGCGATGTGATCGAGGTCTTGGGTTCCGGTCTCGAACCGGTCAAGATCGTCAGTTCTGGCGACGAGGCTGCCACGGCAGGGTAACCACCACCAGTCCCACCAGGGTCACCAGGGTGCCAACGATCGTGACCGCAGTGACAATGGTGTTGGGCGTGGGCACCAGGACGTCCAGCACCAGGGCCGAGATCAACATGCCGGCCACCATTCCCAAGCTGGTCTCCAACACTCCGAAATGCTTGGGAAGCACACTGGATGCCGCGACGTGGATGATGCCCAAGATGCCACCGGTGTAAAGCCACCACTGACCGGGCCAGACCCACGGACCCGGGTCGGACATGCCACGCGCAACCAGCACCGTGACAATCAAGGCCAGGGTTCCCGCGGCAAAATTGGTGAGAGTGGGGGTAATGGGTGTTCCCGCCTTGGCACCGATCCCCGCGTTCCACGCGGTCATGATGGCGTTGCCGCACCCCGCCAACACGGACAGGGTGGCGAAGAGAACGAGCAGCGGGAGCGAAGCCGCAAGGTTCGTTGCCGCGAAACGCGGGGCCATGGCCACCAGCGCGGCCACGATGATGATGGCTGTACCCACCACCCGGTAGCCCGTCAGGTACTTCACACCGCCCGGCCCAACCCCGAATCGGTCCACGATCAACGACCCCACGGACTTTCCGAACACCAGTCCCAGGATGTACACCGATAATCCCAGCACCACGGTGGTCATGGCCTGGGTGACGATCATGAATCCGCCCAGCACACCGGCGCCCAGGTACCACCACGGAATCTTACCGCGCTTCACGGCCTCCGGAATCCGCGAGGCGCCCCGCCGACCGGCGGGCGTCATGACCGTCACCGCCAGGATGATCAAGAACGCCGAGGAGAAACTCACGAGCGCGGCCCCGTAGGGATCGCCCACGGCATGACCGAGTTCGCCGTTGACCCTGGACTGCAAAGCCTGGGCCGTGCCCGCCAACAGACTGACCACCAATCCCACGGTCAGCGCCGCGGCTCCGCGTGCCGAGGCCACCGGGGGTTTCCGGGCGCGGGGAGTTGGTGAGGGCCGGGGTTGCCACTCGGTCTGAACACTCATGGCGCCAATCTAGGCCCCGGGTACAGGGTGGGGAACATCCACCGTCATGCTTCGTAGTATTCGCAGCGGCCCGCGCACGGGTGGGGTGTCAGCTGACCACGTGCTGAAGGTATTCCTTGACGTGGCCCAGCTCCTGGGGTGAGACGCCGTGACCGATTCCCCGATACTGCACCTTGGTGACCTCCGCGTGGTCCACCGCCCAGTCCGCCGTGGCGTCCACCATGGCCTGCGGGATCACCGGATCCTCGGGATCGCGACCCCAGAACATCGGCAGGGGGTGTTCCTTGAGGTAAGCGTCGTTGAAGAAGTCCGCATGCGCGTCGCCGTCGGCGATCGGAACCGCGAAACCGGACAGGCCCACCACGGCGTCCACGGTCTCGGGGATGTGGCGCGCCACGCTGGTGGCCACCGCCATGCCCTGGGAGAACCCCAACAAGAACACCTTGGAGTGGTTCTGGGCTCGCTCCTGAAGCCACGCGGACACGGGTTCGACGGCGGCGACCACGGCGCCCGATGAGAGACTCAAGTCCCCGGACAACGGAAACCATTGGTACCCCATCTGCGCGGGCTGCGGGGCTCGCAACGACGCGTAGGTCGCCGTGGGCAGCAGGGCGGGAATCATGGCCAGCAGATCCTCTTCATGGGACCCGTACCCGTGGAACATCACCACCAGCGGCGTATCGGTGCGGTCAGCGGGCTCGTTGTTCCAGATCGCAAACGGGATATCACTCATGTGTCCATCCTGACACGATCGCACGCCCCCGCACTCCACCCGTGCGTCGGCCCGCGGTCAGTGGTAGAACAGCGCGTATGGCATTGCCCGACATTCCCCCTGAACACCACGCTCATGACCATCAGGAGCTACCCGCTCCCCCGACACACCCCTGGCACCGCATGGTGTCCATCGGCGATTCCTTCACCGAGGGCGTGGGCGACCCCGATGAGAACGCGCCCGGCGGTCACCGCGGGTGGGCGGACCGCGTGGCCGAGGAGTTGGACCGGCTCACCGATGACTTCGCCTACGCCAATCTCGCCATCCGAGGCCGCCTCTACCAGCCCATCATTGACGAACAGCTCGAACCGGCCCTTGCCCTGCATCCGGATCTCCTCACCATCAGCGCCGGCGGCAACGACATGTTGCGACCCGGCGCCGATCCCGATGCCATTGCCTTGAAACTGGACGGCGTGATTGCTCGGATTGCGCAGACGGGCGCCACGGTGGTCATGTTTGACGGCCCCGATGTGGGCAACACCCCGGTGCTACGCAGCATCCGGGGTCGGGTGGCCATCTGGAACGAGAACGTGCGCGTGATCGCCGCCCGCCACGGCGCCGTCATGACGAACCTGTGGGGCCTGCATGAACTGGCCGATCCGCTGATGTGGGCACCCGACCGGCTGCACTTTTCCCCCCTGGGTCATCAGCGCATTGCCGTGGAGGTGCTGGACTGCCTGGGCATCGAGCACGGACTGGTCCCCGATGTCCGGCAGGCACAGCCCGCGCGAACCAAGCGGGAAGCCCGCAGGGACGATCTCGTATGGGCGCGCAAGCACTTTGCCCCGTGGGTTGCCCGCCGCATCACCAGGCGCAGCTCCGGGGACTTCGTCACCGCCAAACGCCCGCAATTCGGCCGAGCGGTTATCCCGGGCGCGGGTGAGCATGCGAACGCCCCGGAACCAACTCCCGAGGTCTAGTCCCGCAGCACTGTCTTCTTCAACAGCAGACCCAGCTGCGGGGCTTCGATCAGGAAGCCGTCGTGACCGCTGGGCGAGCTGATCACGTGCAGCTGCTGCTCACCCGGTAGGGCCTGCACGATCTCGGCGGATTCGGCGGGAAAGAACAACCGATCCGAGTCCACGCCGGCCACGAGCCATTCGCACGAGGTGCCGGACAGAACCTCTGTCAGGCTGCCGCGCCCGCGCGTGACGTCGTGGGACATCAGCGTCTCATTGACGCTCAAATATGCATTCGCATCAAAGCGACCGGCCAGCTTGGACGCCTGGTGATCCAGGTAGCTCTCCACCCGGTAACGGCCGCGCTGCGCAGTGTGGGTTGCGGCCACGTTCTCGTTCGGCTGGGTCTCCCGGCCGAAGCGGTAGTGCAACTCCGCGGCCGATCGGTAGGTGATGTGGGCAATGCGTCGTGCCAGTCCCAAACCGGCTTCCGGAAAGTCGCCGTCGTAGTAGTCGCCACCGCGGAAATTCGGATCCTGCCGGATCGCCAGCGCTTGCGCCTGGCCCCACGCCAACAGTTCCGCGCTGGTGGAGGCGCACGCGGCAACCACACCGCACGCGGCCACCCGCTGCGGGTACATCACAGCCCATTCGAGAGCGCGCGCCCCACCCATGGAACCGCCGATGACCAATCGCCAGCGCTCGATACCCAAGGCATCGGAGAGGACCGCTTCGGCAGTCACGGTGTCCCGCACGGTGATGCGCGGGAAGCGCGAACCCCAGGCCTTCTGCTCCGGGTCCACCTCGGGTGGGGCCTGGGTCGCCGGGCCGGTGCTGCCGTAGCAGCCGCCCAAAATGTTGGCGCACACCACAAAGTACTTGTCCGTGTCGATGGCCGCCCCGGGTCCCACCAGGCCGTCCCACCAGCCGCCCGCCTCGGCGGCCACGCGTTCCACCTCGGGTGCGTGATTGCGTGATTGTCCCCGTGCCACGTGGGAATCCCCGGTCAGGGCGTGCTCGATGAGCACCGCGTTGGACGCGTCCTCGTTGAGCCGCCCCCATGTTTCGTAGGCCAGTCGCGCATGCGGGAGGCGGTAGCCGGATTCCAGGGTCAGGGGACCCACGTTGATGTAACCCACCACGCCGTCCTCGCGGACGAGCGAGTCGGTGGTTCCGCCTCCCACAATGGTCACGCCCGCGTTCCTCCCACTCTGGATGCGGCCGACGACGGCGCCCCTGCGCCGCCCAGTGCGGCCACGGCCTCGAAACCTGACTCCAGGTCCGCCAGGATGTCGTCGATGTTCTCCAACCCCACGGACAGTCGGACGAACCCGGGTTCGATGCCGGTGGCCCGCTGTTCGTCGTCGGTCAGCTGCGAGTGGGTGGTGGAGGCCGGGTGGATCACCAGGGAGCGGGCATCGCCGATGTTGGCCACGTTGGAATGCAGGCTCAGGGCGTCCACGAACGCCGTTCCCGCCTCGCGACCGCCGTCGAGCACGAAACCGAGCACGGACCCGGCACCCTTGGGCGCGTACTTCTCAGCGCGTTCATGCCACGGGGAGGACGTGAGGCCGGCGTAAGAGACCGCGCGAACGTCGTCGCGCGCGTCGAGCCACTCGGCCACCTTCTGGGCGTTCGCCACGTGGCGGTCCATGCGCAGGGACAATGTCTCGATGCCCTGCTCGATGAGGAACGCGTTGAAAGGGGAGATCGAGGAACCCAGATCGCGCAGCAGTTGCACACGCGCCTTGAGGATGAAGGACAGGTTCACACCGAAAATGCCGTCCTTGCCGAGCGCCTGGGCGTACACCAGGCCGTTGTAGGACTCGTCCGGTTCGTTGAAGGCGGGGAAGCGCTGCGGATCCTGCCCGAAATCGAAGTTGCCGGCGTCCACGATCATGCCGCCGATGGACGTGCCGTGTCCGCCCATGAACTTGGTGGCGGAATGAACCACGATGTCCGCGCCCCATTCGATGGGTCGAATCAAGTACGGCGTGGCAATCGTGTTGTCCACGATCAGCGGCACACCGGACTCATGGGCCACCGCGGCAACCGCTTGGATGTCCAGCACGTCATTACGAGGATTGGGAATGGTTTCCCCGAAGAACGCAACCGTATTGGGTCTGACCGCGGAGCGCCATGCCTCGGGATCGTCCGGGTCCGACACGAACGTGGTCTCCACGCCCATCTTGGGCAGTGTGTGGCGCAGCAGGTTGTAGGTGCCGCCGTACATGGACGGACTGGCGACCACATGGGTTCCGGCACCGCCCAGGTTGAGGATCGCAAAGGTGGACGCCGCTTGACCCGAGCTGAGCATCAGCGCGCCCACCCCGCCCTCCAGGGACGCCACGCGGTTCTCGACCACTTCGGTCGTGGGGTTGGTCAGGCGCGTGTAAATGGGTCCCAGTTCGGCCAGGGCAAAGCGCTTGGCCGCGGTCTCCGCGTCCGGGAACACGTACGAGGTGGTCTGGTGGATGGGTAAGGCCCGCGATCCCGTGGTGGGATCGGGTTCCTGTCCGGCGTGGATCTGACGGGTTTCGAAAGCCCAGTTCCGTGGCTCGGACGGGGTGGCTGCGGGGCTCATGCCGCACTCCCTTTCTCGGGGTCAGGGGCCCGGTGATCGATCCGCAGCACGGCGCCCGTGCGGCGATCGGGCACCTGTGACCCGCGCTTGCCGCCATCGAGTTGTTCCGATGCGGCCCGGTCCTCACCCAGGGCACCCCACCGCGGAGGGAGGGTTGCCGGTCAGCTAGCTGGGGCTTGTCGCTGACTCTCGTGACCTGCCCTTCATTCTCCGGAGCCGGTACCTCGGACGTCAAGCTGAGTTACCCGCATCACACGGACATGTTTCATGACCCGATTTGGTGACCACCCCGCGCGGTGCCACCATGACAGCATGAAACTGGATCATGTCTCTTTCGCAGCTCAATCCGATGGCCTTGAAGCCACCACGGAACGGATTGCCGATCAGCTAGGGATCGAGCCGGTCAAGGGCGGGATCCACCCGCGCTTCGGCACGCGGAACATGATCCTGCCGCTCACAGACCACCAGTACGTGGAGGTCGTCGAGGTGCTGGAGCACCCCGCCGCGGAGAAGGCCCCGTTCGGTCAGGCCGTGCGCGCCCGCTCCGAGGCCGGAGGCGGCTGGCTCGGCTGGGTGGTCGAGGTACCGGACCTGGCCCCGTACGAGGACAAACTCGGTCGCCCCTCCGTTCCGGGCTCCCGGCTGTTCCCGGACGGCCGCCAGTTGGAGTGGCACCAGATCGGGGTCAAGGGTCTGATCGCCGATCCTCAGTTGCCGTTCATGGTCCACTTTGATTCCGAGCCGGACATGCACCCCTCCCAAGCACAGCTCACGGACGTCCGGTTGGCCGGCATGGAGATCGCCGGTTCTCCCGAGCGCGTCACCGAATGGCTGGGTGGGCCTGTCGAGGACGTCCTGGCAGCCCTGGACGTCACCTGGTGCTCGCCCAACGGCACCCCCGGTGTCATGGAGGTTTCCTTCGCCACCCCGGACGGTCTGGTCACGATCTGACTTCTCCCGCCGACGCCGCTGCCGCGACCTTTCGCTCGAGAGGGCCGCGGCAGCGGCGGCGTCGTCGATCAGCGCGCGAGCAGTTGGGGGAGCAAAAAACCGGTGATGTCCAGTAGCGCGTGGGCGATGAGCAAAGGCGCGAGTCGACCGTAGCGGCGGTAAACCCACACGAACACCAGACCCATGACCACGTTGCCCAGCGCGGGTCCGAAGCCTTGGTACAGGTGATAGCTGCCGCGGAAGAGGGACGTGGCCACCGCGATCGTGACCCACGACCAGCCGATGCGCCGCAACCGATCGCACAGGAACGCGACCACGATGATTTCCTCGACCACACTGTGGCGCAGTGCGGACAGGATCAGCACGGGCACCGTCCACCAGTGCTCGTCCAGGGCCGATGTTGTGATGGCCGCCGTGACCTCCAGTGCCCTGCCCACCTGATAGAGGCCCACGGTCCCCAAACCCATGGCCAGGAACAACCCGGCTCCCCAGGCCGCGTCCCACCACGGGCGGCGACCGTCCACGCCGATCCGCCGCAGCACGGCTGCAATACCGGGTAGCGAACCGGCCAGCAGGTAGAGGGCGAGCGCCACGGGCACCAGGGCGAAGCCGATGCTCGCAAGTTGCCGAAGCAGGTCGATGGCCGGAACCGGGCTCAAGACCCGATTCAAAGTCGCCTCGGCATCCGAGAGCGGGCCCCGCGAGAGCGTCTCCGCCAGGTTCAATGCGGCGTACACCGCGGAAGACCCCAATGACACCCCCAGGACCAGCACTATGTGGAACCACAGCTCGGAGCGGGCGGGGCCGTCACGGGCGGGTCGTGGCTGCGGGGAATCGGTCAACACGAACACCATTGTGCCGTGCTCCGTAGACTGGGGTCATGAGTTCCGAGATGCCCGCATACCCCGTAGCCGTTCGACGCACCGTTCACCGCAGTTTCCATGATCATGTGTTCGAGGATCACTTCGAGTGGCTGCGGGACAAGGACTCGGATGACGTGCGGGCTCACCTGAACCGTGAGAACGACTACGCGGAGGCCGTGACGGCGCACCTGCAACCGTTGCGCGAGGACATTTACCGTGAAATCAAGGACCGCACGCAGGAAACCGACATGTCCGTCCCCTCCCGCAATGGAGCCTGGTGGTATTTCGCCCGCACCGTCGAGGGTGGGGCGCATCAGGTCTTCTGCAGGTTCCCCGCATCCGAGATCGGCGACTCAGAAGGCGCCTGGACTCCCCCCACGGTGGAACCCGGTGTCACGTTGCCCGGCGAACAAACGCTGCTGGACGCGAACGCCGCCTCCGAGGGCCATGAGTTCTATGGCCTGGGCGCGTTCAGTGTCTCCGAGGACGGAACCCATCTGGCCTGGTCCGAGGACACAGCCGGAGACGAGCGGTTCACGGTGTACGTCAAGGATCTGGCCACCGGACAGTTGCTGCCCGACCGGATCGAGCAAACTTCCTACGGTGCTTTCCTGACCCCCGATGCGTCGCAGCTGATCTACACGGTGGTCGATGATTCCTGGCGGCCCTGGCGCGTGTACCGTCACGTGATCGGTACCGCCTCCGAGCAGGACGAGCTGTTGTACCAGGAGGACGATCCCGGCCTGTGGCTGGGCGTGGAACTGTCCGCGGACAAGAAGTGGCTCATGGTGGTCTCCGCGTGCTCGGAGTACTGCGAGTACCGCATTCACCCCGTCGCCGCGCCGCACCATGAGTGGCTCACCCTGATTCCGGAAAGTGACCGCGTGCTGTACTCGGCCGAACCCATCACCGTGGCCGGCATCGACTACGTGCTACTCACGCACGACTACCAGGCGCCGAACTCCCGCGTCAGTCTCATGCCGTTGTCCCAAGCCGGTTCGAGTATCGCCGATGTCGATCTCGTGGACGTGGTCCCCGTGAGCGAAGAAGCCCGGATCGAGGTGTGTGAGCCCACGGCCACGCATTTGGTGGTGTCCCTGCGTGCCGAAACAACCCCGCGGGTGCGGCTCATTCCGCGCGCGGGCCTCGAATCCCTCATGGCCGGCACCGCCGGCGCGCAGGGTCTGGCCGGTACGGAGCCGGCCTTCGACGAGGAGCTTTTCACCGCTTCGCTCGTCTCCGCCCGCTATGAGAACCCCGTGGTCCGGGTGTCCTACACGTCCTTCGTGACGCCCCCGCGGATTTACGACATCCCCACGGCCGGGCCCGGACACCACGGTGCGGACGAGTTGAGTGTGGGTGAGCCCATCCTGCGCCGCGAAGCCACGGTGCTCGGTGGGTACGACCGCACCGATTACACGGTGGAGCGCGATTGGGCCGTGGCCGATGACGGGACACGCATCCCCATCTCCCTGGTGCGGCGCGCGGACCTGGACACCACTGTCCCGGCTCCCGTGATCCAGTACGCCTACGGCTCCTACGAGTCCAGCACCGATCCGGGGTTCTCGATCTCCCGTCTGTCGCTGCTCGATCGCGGTGTGGTGTGGGCCGTGGCCCACGTGCGCGGCGGCGGCGAGCTGGGCCGCTCCTGGTACGACCACGGCAAGAAGCTCACCAAGAAAAACACCTTCACCGATTACGTGGCGGTCACCCGCCACCTCGCCGAACGGCAGGACGTCGACGCCGCTCGCATTGCGGTTCTCGGCGGTTCCGCGGGCGGGTTGCTCGTGGGCGCGGTGCTGAACCTGGCCCCCGACCTGTACTGCGGTGCGTTGGCCGCGGTGCCGTTCGTGGATCCGCTGACGTCCATGTTGATGCCGGAACTTCCCCTCACGGCCCTGGAATGGGAGGAATGGGGCAACCCCGTGGCGGACCGGCAGGTCTACGACTACATGCGTTCCTACTCCCCCTACGAGAACCTCCGCGCTGCCGACTACCCGCCCATTTTGGCGGTGACGAGCCTCAACGACACCCGGGTGCTCTACGTGGAACCGGCCAAGTGGGTGGCCGCGCTGCGCGAACACGCCGAACACCCGGAGACCGTGCTGCTGCGCTGTGAAATGGCCGGCGGCCACGGTGGTGCCTCCGGTCGCTACTCGCAGTGGAAGGACACCGCGTGGGAGTACGCGTGGCTGGCCGAGACATTGGGTGTTGCGGGCCAGCCGGTTTCCCCGGCGGTCAGCCGGTGACCGGCTGAGGTCGCAGAGCGGCGGCGGATTCAGCACTGAGCCAGTCCCCGATCCGCCCGTCCACCAGCACGTCCGTTGCGGCGCGAGCCAGGGCACTACTCGTCTGGAATCCGTAGCCTCCCTGACCCACGAGCCACAGTAGATTGTCGGCCTGCGTGTCCCAGCCACAGACGGGCACGTCGGACGGTGTCTCGGTGCGCAGCCCGGTCCACGCCTTGCGGACACCCGTGACCCTCATGGCTGTTTCCCGTTGGACGGTTTCGATCAGTTCGTCGATGGCCAGCGGGTGCGGCTGGGCATCACAGGCGGGACTGGGTTCCGCCTCGCCCCACGAGATCATGGCGCCGTCCCCATCGGGGCGGTAGTACCAACCGGACGCGGCGTCCTCAACCATGGGGTGGGTCGGGCCCAGGGGCTCGCTGAGGGAGACCAAGGCCGCGGTCCTCCGTCGCGGCTGCAGGTGCTGCGGCGCCGCTGCGAAGAATTTAGCCACGTGGTCCGCCCATGCTCCCGCCGCGTTGACCACCGTGCGGGCCTTCAGCTCATTGTTGCCGACGGTCAAGACCCATGCGCCGTCACCGGTCGGCCTGGCCGCGGTGATCTTCGCCCTCGTGATGATCCGGACGCCGGCCTGCTCTGCGCGTTGCCGGTGCCACTCCACGAGCGCGGTGGCATCGGTGCGTACCGCAGAATCGTCGATGACCGCCGCCCGGTAACGATCGGGGTTCTCGGCCAGCTCGGGGCAGTACTCGAAAAGTTCCTCGCTCGACAAGGTGCGCAGCACCGGTACGGTCTCCGCAGCGACGTCTGCGGGTGACCCCGTCACCACGAAGGGGCTGTGCCACGCCAGCGGGGACGGAGCCGCGTGGGCGGGCGCCACCAGATCGGGAATCGTGAGCCTGGTCAGTTCGAGGACCGGTTCGGGACCGTAGCTGGGGATGAGCTGCTGAGCCGACCGTGAGGAGGTGTGATGGGCCAGGGCCGCCTCTGCTTCGACCATCGTGATTCCCGCCCCGGATCCCCGACGCTCTGCGAGTTCGGACGCCAGGGACAAGCCAGCTATGCCACCGCCAATGATTACTGTGTCCACCGTCATGTGATTATTCTTTCATTTTCATCATTATTTGAAGATATGCAAAGGTCCCCTTCCGCATTATGCGGAAGGGGACCTCCGGTGATCACGCAGCGGAGACCCGCTGGCGGGGATCAAGCATCCGAGGATGTTCAGATCAATCAGGCAGGAATGTTCAGGACCTGGCCCGGGAAGATCAGATTGGCGTCAGCCACGGCACCGGCGTTGGAAGCGTAGAGAGCCTCCCAGCCGCCATTCACATCGAGCTTGGCGGCAATGGAGCCCAGGGTGTCGCCAGCCTGAACGGTGTAGGAAGAACCGGTCGAGGCAGCCGGGGCCACGTCAGCCGCCGGAGCGGTGTACTCCACAGCGGCGGGGGCAGCAGCCTCGGCGGCCGGAGCTTCAGCCGGAGCAGCCGGTGCGGCCACGGGAGCCTCAGCCTCGGGAGCCGGAGCAGCCTGCTCCTGCTTGACCTGGGTGGACTGCGGAGCCACGGCAGCGGCAGCAGCCACGGGCTGCTCGGGGGTGTAGCCCCCGCCGCCGCCGGACAGGCCCAGCTTGGCAGAGCAAGCGGGCCATGCGCCCCAGCCCTGACCGGCCTGAACGTTTTCAGCAACGCGGATCTGCTCGGACTTGGAGGCCGTGGACGGATCACCGGAGCCACCGTAAGCGGCCCAGGTGGACGGGGTGAACTGGAGGCCACCGCTGAAACCGTTACCGGTGGAGGTGCCCCAGTTGCCGCCGGACTCGCACTCGGCGAGAGCGTCCCAGGTCGATGCGGGAGCTGCGTTGGCCGGCATGGCCATAGCACCCACGGCTGCACCGCCGATCACGAGAGCAGCAGCACCACGGCGAATCATGTTCGAAGTCTTCATCATGCTCCGTTAGGCCACCTACGCTCGTTCCCATCCCTGGGTGTCTTCGCGCCGTCGTCTACCCATGACAAGTCGAATTCAGGGGTAGTAACTACGGAATGCTGCCCTGTAGACGACGTACGGTGTTGCAGCAGCATCCAGCATGGCTTGGGGCGCAGATCGTATCCGCCTCAAGCGTTGCGGACTCCCTCGTCGGAGAGTCCCTTGGGGAAGTCGTTGATAACGATAGCGTAACAATTCTCGTTATGCCAAATCCATTCCCAAAATTTTGGCGCATCCCTTTGGGGGACACGGGCCGTGCCCCACTGAGGAGCACAACGCGTGCCACGCTATGACATTCGTCGACACGGGGTCAACAAGATGTGGGGTTAAGCACATGTAACGGGATGATAGAGATTTGATAACGGGGGCGCGGAGCGGCTATCACGCGCGGGCGCACGCCCCAATGATCGTGGTGCTGCGCACGCGCTCGTAATCGTCCGCATATACCCGTTCGTCCTGGTCAGGGCCGCGCAGGGCGGTGGGTGCGGGCAGGTCCGGACGCTGCACGTGAGCGCCGGCTTCTTCGGCGATCAAGGCACCCGCAGCCCAGTCGTGCTCGTGCAATGCCCGCTCCGAGTAACCGTCCAGTGCTCCCTCGGCTACCATGCACAGATCCAGAGATGCTGCTCCGAGCCTGCGCATGTCCGTGTAGTGGTCCATGGTGTCCAGGAACGAACCGAACTGTTCGCGGCGAATCACGGGATCGTAGGAGAAACCGGTTCCGTAGAGGGCACCGGTGCGTTCGGGCACGGGGCCCGTGAGTCTCTTGTCCTTGCCGTCGCGACGGACCCACGCCCCCATCCCACGCACCGCGTAGTAAATACGCCCCAGGGCCGGTGCGTGCACCACGCCCACGAGCCAGTTGCCCTGGTCATCACACGCGGCCACCGAGGTGGCGTAGTACACGATGTCCCTGATGAAGTTCGTGGTGCCGTCCAACGGGTCAACCGACCAGCGCACCCGGGAGCGGTTCTCCGGAACGAACGTGCCGGATTCCTCACCCGTAATGGCGTCCGAGGGCCGCTCCGAGCGCAGCACCTGCGCGACGGCGTTTTCCGCCGCCACGTCGAAGGCCGTGACCCAGTCCCCTGCGGACGTCTTGTTCACGGCGTCGAATTCGCTCTCGTCCCGCTTGTCCAGAACGGCGGCGCCCGCGGCGGCCGCGTGGAACGCCGTCTCCAGAAGCTCTTCGAGTTCAGCGGTGTCCGGGCCCAGGCCCTCCAGTACGCGATCCATGTGCCTAGTTCTCCTGCGTTTCTGTTGATGACTTCTCGGTGTCGCTGTCTCCATCGGTGCTCGGCTCGTCCACGGTGGGCGGCCCGTCTGCCAACAATCGCTCAAATCCTGCCTCATCGAGGACGGGAACACCCAGGGACTCGGCCTTGTCCAATTTGGAACCGGCGTTCTCGCCGGCCACGACGAAATCGGTTTTCTTGGACACCGACCCCGAGGCCTTACCCCCGCGCACCAGGATTGCTTCCTTGGCGGAGTCGCGACTGTAATTCTCCAGGGATCCCGTGACCACCACGGTCACGCCCTCAAGGGTGCGCGGTGTGGAATCGTCGATCTCGTCCTCCATGCGTACTCCGGACCGAGCCCAGGTGTCGACCACAGTGCGGCGCCACTGCTCTGCGAAGAACTCCTTGACCGCCCGGGCAATGACCGGGCCCACTCCGTCGGTGCCCGCGAGGACCTCCTCATCGGCGTCTCGAATGGCCTGCATGGAGCCGAAGGCCGTGGCCAGTGAGCGAGCAGCGGTCGGACCCACGTGGCGGATCGACAATGCCACCAGCACGCGCCAGAGTTCCTTGGACTTGGCCTTCTCCAGTTCATCGAACATTTGCTCGGTGGTCTTGGAGGGCACACTCGGCTTGGCCTTGGTGGGCTTGGTCCAGAAGTAGGGGACCAATTGCAACGTGACCTCTTGGGTCTTCTCCCCCGTCTCCTTGTCTGTGACCGTGCGCTTGGACTCGCGCCAGATCTGGACATGTTCGAGATCCGCCGCGGTGAGATCGAACAACCGTGCTTCATTCCGCAGGGGAGGTTCGGAGAACTTGGTGCCATCGGGTGCGTCCTGGGGCACGGGCTGAGTGAGGGCCTTGGCTGCTTCGTAGCCCAGCGCCTCGATATCGAAAGCACCTCGACCGGCCGCGTGGGCGACCCGCTCCATCAGCTGAGCGGGGCAGCTCTGTGCATTGGGACACCGGATGTCCACGTCCCCTTCTTTGGCCGGACGGAGCTCGGTACCGCAATTGGGGCAGTGCGTGGGCATCACGAATTCGCGTTCGCAGCCATCACGCAGCGCGGCCACGGGGCCCACGATCTCGGGGATGACGTCACCTGCCTTACGCAGCACCACGGTGTCCCCGATGAGCACACCCTTGGCCCTGACCACGTCCTGATTGTGAAGGGTGGCCATTTCCACCGTGGAGCCGGCCACTTTTACGGGCTTCATCAGTCCGAAAGGCGTCACACGGCCGGTACGTCCCACATTCACCCGGATGTCCAGGAGCTTGGTGTTGACCTCTTCCGGCGGGTACTTGTACGCCACGGCCCACCGCGGCACGCGGGAGGTGTAGCCCAGCCGGAACTGCGTGCGGCGGTTGTTGACTTTAATGACAATGCCGTCGATTTCATGCAACAGCTCGTGGCGCTTGTTGCCGAACTCTTCAATGAATTCCAGCACCTGATCGATGCTGCCCAGAACCCTGGAGTACGGGCTCACCGGAAGACCCCAGGAGGCCAGCAGGTCGTAGGCCTCGGACTGGCTCTGCACGTCGAAACCCTTTGCCGCGCCTATCCCGTGCACGAACATCGACAACGGGCGGCGGGCGGTGACCCGGGGATCTTTTTGTCTCAGGGACCCCGCCGCGGCGTTGCGGGGATTGGCGAAGGGCGCGCGGCCCTCCGCCACGATCTGCTCGTTGAGCGCGCGGAAGTCCTTGGAGGAAATGAACACTTCACCGCGTATCTCGACCTCTTGAGGGAGGTGCTCCCCGGTGAGCCGTTGGGGGATATCCTTGATGGTCGCCACGTTGTGGGTGATGTCTTCACCCGTGGTGCCGTCGCCGCGAGTGGCCGCGCGCACCAGATCACCGTTGCGGTACAGCAGGTTCACGGCCAGCCCGTCGATCTTGACCTCGGAAAGCCACTCGACCTCGGGGGCGCCGGGAAGTCCGCCGACCTGGGCCTCGGCTCGGGTGAGCCACGCGGTCAGTTCATCGGTCGAGAAAACGTCCTCGAGCGAATACATTTTCTCGAGGTGCTTGACCGGCGCGAAGGCCGCGGAGACCTCTCCGCCTACTTCCTGCGTGGGCGAATCGTTGGTCACCAGGTGTGGGTTCAGGGCCTCGAACTCCTCGAGCTTGCGATACAGCTCGTCGTACTCGGCGTCCGAGATCTCGGGCTGGTCGTTGACGTAGTAGGCGGTGCGGGCCTCACGCACGCGGTCCGACAGCTGCGCGTACTCCTCGCGCAGCGCCTCACTGGGCTCGTCCGGGTTCAGGTCCTGCCCGGAGGCATCGGTGGCCTGCTGGGTTTTCGTCACCTTGTTCTCGCTCACTCCACCATTGTGTCCCACGGCTCGGACATGCTGCAGCGCACATCGACCGGCCCACAGCGAAAAGGGCGGTGCGATCGAGACCATTCGCGTCTCTCTCGCACCGCCCTGCGCCGGTCGGGCGACACGGGCCTCGCGAACCCTACAGTGGCTCGACCGCCAGTTCCAGGTGGGGCCTGTTGCGCTCGGGGTCCCAGGCGATGACCCGGGAGCTCTCCCAGTGCTCGCGGCGGCCGTGGTCGTGCACGGACACGGACACGGTAGCCGGCAACACAACGGGCGCGGCGAACTCCACGGACCACGAGAACGGCACCTCGGCCGGTACCGCGGTGGCCGCGAGCGCTCGGGAGGCGGTGTACATGCCGTGGGCGATGGCGCCCTTCATACCCAGCGCCTTGGCCGAGGCCCCCGACAGGTGAATCGGGTTGTAGTCCCCGCTCACCCCCGCGTACTGGCGGCCGGTGTCCGCTCGCAAGGACCACTGCGCGGTCTGCTGCGGGGCGTTGAACGGCGCGCCGAGCGACGACGATGTCGGTTCATCCTCACCGGCCCGTGCGTCCTCCCCCGCTATGGCGGCGGTCAGGCCCTTGGCGAGGTAGCCGGAGCGTCCGGCCCACGCCACGGTCCCATCCGTTCGTGTCAGGGTGACGACGGCGTCCACCACGGTTCCGGCTCGGTGCGAACGGAGGTTTTCGGTCCAGGCGGTTGCGGTGAGTTCTTCGCCCACGGCCACGTCCATCACGTGCTGCACCGTGTTGGTCAGGTGGACCATACCCATGACGGGCAGGGGGAAGTCCTGGCGGGTCAGCACGGACATGGCCACGGGGAACGCCACGGAGTGCAGGGCCCCGGAGAACACTGCGGTCTCCGAGGAGCCCGGGGCCAGCGATCTGGGTCTCGCGTGCACCACGCGGCAGAATTTCTCATGCCATTCGGGGTCCACCACGAGGCCCTCGACCACGTGGGCGACCCGGGGAAGGTCCAGGCTTGCGCGCAACCGGTCTCCGCCGCGGTGGAGGAGGGAGCCGGGAAGCACCTTGCCCAGCGGTGACTTGCGCAGCGCCGGCAGGGCGCGCGCGGCGGCGTCGCTCGCGAACCCCCCGGCGGCGCTGACACCGGCCGTGGCGTAGAGCAGGCCCAGGTTCGGCTTGGCTGCGGGTTCCACGAGTTCGTAGTGCTCGGGAACGGTGGGCAGCTGGTCGGGTGAACGGGTCATGGCGCTACGCTCCCACGAGGTTCTGGCCGCAGACACGCAGCGTCTGGCCGTTGATTCCGCCGGCTGCGTCCGACAGCAGGAAGGTGATGGTCTGTGCGACGTCCTCCGGGAGGCCGCCCTGCTGCAGGGAGTTGAGGCGACGTGAGATCTGGCGGCGGGCCGCGGGGATCTTGGCCGTCATCTCGGATTCAATGAAGCCCGGTGCCACCGCGTTGATGGTGCCGCCCTTCTCGGCGATCAGAGGGGCCGTGGCCGCAACGGCACCGATGACTGCGGCCTTGGACGCCGCATAGTTGGTTTGGCCGCGGTTACCGGCCACACCACTGGTCGATGCGAGGCACACGATGCGCGGGCGCTCCCCCATCATGTCGGAGGCCAGGACCGCCCGGGTGATCCGCAACTGCGACTCGACGTTCACGGCGATCACGGAATCCCACTTGCCCTGGTCCATGTTGGCGAGCATCTTGTCCCGGGTGATGCCCGCGTTGTGGACCAGCAGGTCCAGCGTGCCGTAACGCTCGGCGGCCAGGTCGAGGATCTTCTCCCCCGCCCCGGGGTCCGTGACGTCCAGCTGCAGGGCGGACACATGCAGTTCATTGGCCAACCGGGCGAGCGCCTCGCCCGCGGCGGGAACGTCCACCACGATCACCTTGGCGCCGGCGTGCGCCAGGGTCCGGGCGATCTGCGCGCCAATGCCTCGGGCCGCTCCGGTCACCACGGCGACCTTGCCGGCCACGGGCTGATCCCAGTCCACGGTCGAGTCACCGCGCTCGTCGGTCACCGTGAGGAACTGCCCGGCCACGAACGCGCTGCGCCCGGAGAGGAAGAACCGCAGTGCACCCACCACGGAGGGCGCGTCAGCGGACACGCCGTCCGCCACCAGGATGCCGTTGGCGGTGGTACCGCCGCGCATCTCCTGCGCGACCGAGCGCACAAACCCCACCACACCCTGGCGGGCCGCCGCCACGGCCGGGTCCTGAGCTTCCGCGCCGGCCGGGGTTCCCGACGCCGCCCCGGTCCCGATTCCCGGGGCCGGTCGCGAGATCGTGATGATCCGACCGCCGGCGCGCAGCTTGCGCAGCACGGAAGCCAGTTCGAGCGCCACCTTGCCCAGGTCGCGGGGCGAGGTGAGCCCGGTGTAGTCGATGATCACCGCTCCCACGCGGTCCACTTCCTGGGCATGGCGGCGCACATCGAGGTTCCACGCGAGCATCGCGTGGGCGGCGGCGTCGGCGGCCTGCCCCTTACCCAGAACGAGAACGGAACCCTCGGGGAAATCGCTACCGGGGCGGTAACGACGCAGCTTGGCCGGTTTGGGGAGGCCCAGCTTGCTCGCGAGCTGCTTACCCAACCCGGAATTGACCAGGTCCACATATGTATCTGCCACTCAAAGCTCCTGACAATCGAGAATCTGCGGGGATCGCGTCCTAGACGGAACGCAGGATCATGGCCACGCCCTGACCACCGGCGGCGCACACCGAAATCAGCGCGGTCTGCGGGCGGCCCTCGGCCTTGGCGCGGGCCGCCAGTTCCTTGGCGGTGGAGGCCACGATGCGACCACCGGTCGCCGCGAACGGGTGACCGGCCGCGAGTGAGGAACCATTGACGTTGAGCTTGGAACGGTCCACCGTGCCCACCGGCTCGGACAGGCCCAGCCGGTCGCGGCAGAATTGCTCGGATTCCCACGCGGCCATGATCGCCAGCACGGTGGAGGCAAAGGCCTCGTGGATCTCGATGAGGTCCATGTCCTGCAGGGTCACCCCCTGGCGGGCCAGCAAACGGGGCACGGCGTACGCCGGCGCCATGAGCAGGCCTTCGTGGCCGCTGACGAAATCCACCGCGGCGGCCTCGGAATCGACGACCTCGGCCAGCGGTGCCAGGTGGTGCTCGGCGGCCCAGTCCTCGCTGGTGAGCAATACGGCGGAGGCGCCGTCCGTGAGCGGAGTGGAGTTACCGGCGGTCATGGTGGCCTCGCCGGAGAGCTTCTTACCGAACACGGGCTTCAGGGTGGACAGCTTCTCCACGGTGGAATCCGCGCGCATGTTGTTGTCCCTGGACACACCCTTGAACGGGGTCACCAGGTCGTCGAAGAACCCGCGATCGTAGGCGGCGGCCAGATTCTGATGCGAAGCTGCCGCGATGTGGTCCTGATCCTCACGGCTCACGTCCCACTGCTGGGTGGTCAACGCCTGGTGCTCTCCCATGCTCAGTCCGGTGCGGGGTTCGCCCGTGGTGGGGGCGGAAGGCACCAGGTCGCCGGGGCGAAGGTTCTTGAGCGCCTTGAGCTTCTGCGTGGTGGTCTTGGCGCGCTGCAGTTGCAGCAGCGCGCGGCGCAACCCCTCACTCACGGCAATGGGCGCGTCCGAGGCGGAGTCCACACCACCGGCGATACCCGCCTCGATCTGACCCGTGCGGATCTTGTTCGAAATGGTGCTCACGGTTTCCATCCCGGTCGCACAGGCCATTTGGACATCGAACGCCGGGGTAGCGGGGTCCAGTGCGGAACCCAGCACGGCCTCGCGGGTGAGGTTGAAATCGCGGGAGTGCTTGAGCACGGCACCACCGGCCACTGCGCCCAACCGCTCGCCGGAGATTCCGGCGCGCGCCACCAGCCCGTCAATGGCGGCGGTGAGCATGTCCTGATTGGAGGCGCTCGCGTAGGCACCACCCGCGCGAGCGAACGGGATGCGGTTACCCGCGACCACTACGGCACGGCGAAGGGACTGCTGTGCGTTCTGCTGGCTGTTGTCCATGAAAGAGCTGCTCCTCGGTCATTTTGTGGTGTGAATCACCTGAAACCCACAGTAGCTGATACTCTCGGTATCGTGAAACAGGTCTCGAAGAACGTTGATGGTCGAAATTCGCGGTGGCAGCGCCACCGCGCCAAACGACGCATTGAATTGATCACCGCCGCACGCGATGCGGTGGCCACCCACGGTGCCGGCATTTCCATGGAGGAGATCGCCACCGCGTGCGGGACGTCCAAGTCCGTTTTCTACCGGTATTTCAAGGACAAGTCCGGGGTACAAGCGGCCGTGGGTGAATACTTCGTGACGCGCATGCGAACCCGCATGGTGGCCGCGGCCCACGAGGCGGACTCGTTCGCGGCCACGGTGTACGCCCTGGTGAAGGAGTACCTGAAGTCCGTGGATGCCTCCGCGGACGTCTACCGCTTTGTGGTGACCGCCCCGGCGGACGGGGATTCAGCCATCGAGCAGTTCCTGGACTCCGTGTGCCAACTACTCAT
The DNA here is from genome assembly GCF_014698015.1 of Kocuria sp. cx-455. Lineage (GTDB taxonomy): Bacteria > Actinomycetota > Actinomycetes > Actinomycetales > Micrococcaceae > Kocuria. The sequence continues at coordinate 228,392 of NZ_JACXBS010000003.1, read as the reverse complement.
GGACCAGCACATTCGGCACCGGGGTGAACAAGCAATGCCCACGGCGCTGCTGCAGTGCTGGGCGGCCTCCACCGTGGGCATGGTCCGGGGCGCCGGGGAAGCCTGGCTCGCCCTGCCCGACGGTGACGACAAACCGGACCGGACCGTCATGGGTCGCCTCATTACCGACTGGGCCGTTCAGGGCTTACGGCCAGGCACTTACACCGAATTCTCCGCGGAAGACGATCCCTCCCGGACAACCCCTCAGGAGTCACAATGACCACCACGTCCCGTCCCGAAACCCACCCCTCGACCCACCGGATGGCGCAGGTCCCCGAGGACGCCGCGCTGCCCACCCACATCGATGTGGCCGGTCTGGGCGAAGTGCTACTGGGCCGCTGGCCAGAGGCGCGCAAGGCCGCTCGCGAGCGCGCCCTGGATCCCCGCCTGCATAGCAATCACAACTTGACGTTCGAGGACCAGCGCGAGCTCACCTTCGAGCAGGTCAGGATCCTTCGCGACGCCGGCACGGCACTGGCGGGCATGCCCGAGTACCTGGGCGGTTCCAACAGCCCCGGCGCCAATGTCTCCGCGTTCGAAGAACTCGTGCTCGCCGACCCGTCCCTTCAGATCAAGTCTGGCGTGCAGTGGGGCCTGTTCGGTTCGGCCGTGCTCAACCTGGGTTCCAAGGAGCACCACCTCAAGTGGCTCCCTGACATCCTCAATCTGAACACTCCCGGCGTGTTCGCTATGACGGAGATCGGACACGGTTCCGATGTGGCTTCCATCGGCACGACCGCCACGTATCTCCCCGAGACCGACGAGTTCGAGATCCACACACCGTTCAAGGCCGCGTGGAAGGACTACCTGGGTAACGCGGCGGTGCACGGCAGGGCCGCCGTGGTCTTCGCGCAATTGATCGTCAAGGGCACCAACCACGGCGTGCACTGTCTGTACGTTCCCCTCCGCGATGACAACGGTGAGTTCCTGCCCGGAGTGGGCGGTGAGGACGACGGCCGCAAGGGTGGTCTCAACGGTGTGGACAACGGTCGCCTGCACTTCACACACGTGCGCGTGCCTCGCAGCAACCTGCTCAACAAGTACGGGGCTGTGGATGAGAACGGTGACTACTCCTCCCCCATTGCCTCCCCGGGCCGCCGTTTCTTCACGATGATCGGCACCCTGGTGCAGGGGCGTGTGTCCCTGGACGGTGCCGCGACACTCGCCAATCAGATGGCGCTCACCATTGCCGTTCGGTATGCGGAGCAGCGCCGTCAGTTCAACACCGACTCGGACATCCGCGAGCAGACCCTGCTGGACTACCAGCAGCACCAACGCCGGTTGATCCCGCGTATTGCGGAGACCTACGCGATGATCTTCGCCCACCAGCAGTTGCTCGACAAGTTCCACGAGGTCTTCTCCGGCGAGGACGACTCGGACGGCAATCGCCAGGACTTGGAGACCCTGGCCGCGGCCTTCAAATCGATGTCCACCTGGAGCGCACTGGCCACCCTGCAGGAGGCCCGTGAGGCGTGCGGTGGCGCCGGCTTCATGGCCAAGAACCGCATCCCGCAGTTGCGGGCGGACCTCGATATCTACGCGACCTTCGAGGGTGACAACACGGTTCTGCTACAGCTGGTGGCCAAGCGCCTGCTCGCCGATTACTCGGACGAGTTCAAGAATGCTGACGTGGGTGTGATGGCCCGCTACGTGGCCGATCGCGCCACCGAGGCCGGTTTCAACCGTTCCGGTTTGCGCAAGCTCACCCAGGCCTTCACGGACACCGGTGACGCCCGCAAATCGGTCAATGCACTGCGCGATCCCGCCGCCCAGCGCGCCTTGCTGATGGACCGCGTGGAAACCATCATCGAGGACGTCGCGGACGAGATGCGCGCCGTGGCCCGCAAGCCCAAGAAGGAACAGGCGGAGGCGTTCAACAACAATCAACATCGCCTGATCGAAGCCGCCCGCTCCCACGCCCAGTTGCTGCAGTGGGAGGCGTTCACCGAGGGGCTCGAGAGAATCCAGGACCCCGGCACCAAACGGGTCCTCACATGGTTGCGTGACCTGTTCGGCCTGCACCTGCTCGAGGAGAACCTGGGTTGGTACCTGGCCTACGGCCGACTCTCGATGCGCCGCGGTCGCGCCCTGCAGAGCTACGTGAACCGGCTGATCTCCCGGCTGCGCCCCTATTCCCTGGAGCTCGTGGACTCCTTCGGCCTGAGCTCAGAGCTGCTGCGCGCGGAGATCGCCGGAACCGTGGAAGAGGAGCGTCAACAGGAGGCGGACGAGTACTTCCGCCGCCTGCGCGCCAGCGGCGACGCCCCCGCTAAGGAGGCCAAACCCGCCCGCGACCCCAAGGCGGAAACCCGGGGTCACCACGCATAGGCCGAACCGTCCGCGTGCCGACGCCGCCCGCGAGACTCGCGCGGGCGGCGTCGGCAGTCTGAAAACTAGTTGATGTGATTGATGGTGCCCGTGGTGAGCCGGGGATCGTCCGCCTGGAGGACATCCGCCACGATCAACGTCACATTGTCCCTGCCTCCGGTTCGCAGCGCCGCCTGCAACAGGACGTCCGCGGCCTCCTTGGGATGGTGCACGGCGTGGAGCACCCGGGCGATGTGCGCCGGTGAGAGCTCACCGGTGAGACCGTCCGAGCACATCAGCAGGCGCTGTCCCGGACGCGCCGGGATCACAATGACGTCCGGTTCCCACACCTGACCGGTGCCCAGGGCCCGGGTGATCACGTTGCGCCGCGGATGAACGAGGGCCTGGGCCGGGGTGAGTTGACCGATGGAGACCAAGTATTGAACCTCGGAATGATCCACGGTCAACTGGGCCACGCCCACGGGGTGCTCGGGGTCGGTGGGGCGCTCACCCACGGGCGGGCCGGTCAACTCGTACGTGCGGGAGTCCCCCACGTTGAAAATGAGCCACAGCCACTGCCCCGCAATGCACACCAGCCACGCGCCGGTGACGGTCGTTCCCGCGCGGGTACCGCACTGGGCCTGAATCGCCTGATCGGCTTCCCACAGCACGGACCGCAAACGATGCACGGCACCCAGGGCTTCATTGGGCACATCGGGATCGAGCTTGAGCTGACGATCGATCGTCGCGCGGAACCGGGACACGTCCAAGCCGGGTTCGGGCTCCACGATCTGATAGTCCATGAAGTTCTCGAGCGTGAACAACTCCGACGAGCCGAGCGTGGACACGCACAACGCACTCGCGACCTCGCCGGCCTCGTGGCCACCCATGCCGTCCGCCACGGCAAGCATGGTGTCGGTGACGACCAGGGCATCCTCGTTGGATTCCCTCCGCAGCCCTCGATCGGTGACACCGCCCGATCGGATGGCCAGCGAGCTGCTCATTCGTCCTCGTCTTCCAGTCGCGGGCCCTCGCCCTGAGTCAGGGACACCGGCTGCACGTCACCGAAACCGCGCACGTTCCGAGAGGGCTGGGGCGTCAGGACGAACCTGTTGTCATTGGTCAACACGGAGGCCGTGGACGCATCCACCACCACTCCTCCGGGATCGGTCAGCGCCACCAACCGGGACGCCAGGTTCACGGTGGGCCCGTACAGGTCACCCAACCGGGGCAGCACGCGACCCCACACGAAAGCCACGCGGGCCTGCGGGAGGAGCGGGTCGTTCTTGATCAGCCTGGCCAACGCCAGAGAGATCTGGGCACCGCCCTGCGGGGTCTCGGACAGGAACATGACCTCGTCACCAATGGTCTTGATCACCCGGCCCCCGCCCATGGAAATGATTTCCGCGCAGCGCTTCTCGAATCGCTGCACCAGGTTGGCCAGGGTGCGCTCGTTCATCTGCCGCGACAGAGAGGTATAGGAGACCAGGTCCGCGAACCCCACGCCGCGAGCCAGCGGAAGCGACGAGCCGCCCACGTCCGTACCGTGCTCGCCCAAACTCTCCGTGGACCCGTCGGCGCGTTCCCCGCGCATCGCGAGCCGCTGCACGGCGGCCGACAATTGTCGACGCCACGAATAGTCGAGCAGTTTCTTGAGCGGATCCACCATCTCGGGAAGCACGCGGAGCAGTTCGCGCCGCGCCTGGGCGTCCGTCATGCCCTGGTGAGCCACCATGTCCTCGACGAGCGCCTCGATCTGCCACACGACCATGCGGTCGGACAACTGGGCAACCGAGCGGGCCAGGGACAACGCCGCTTCCTCGGACAATTTGTCCCGCTGCACCAGGTCGGAGACAACGCGCAGCGCCCGGACGTCCTCCTGGGTGAAGTACACCTCGTCATCGCTGAGATTGGGGAACCCCAGGGCACGCCAGATTTTCCGCGCGGAGGCGGTGGACAGTTCCGCAGCATGTGCGGTCTCGCGGCGTTTGAGGTTGCGCTCGGAGCCCAGCAGTAGCTCATCGAGGTTCTTGACGGCCGCTTTGGACTCCTCCGACCCGTACAGATTGGACTGCACCGGGTTGTGGAGATTGAGGTTGATCTGCTCGGTCTGGGGACCGACCACGGGCTGGTCTGAGCGGTCGTTGGGGTCTTCAGCCACGCGGCCCTCCTTGAAAACTGCTTCTCGGTGATGTGCTGGTGCCAGAACTACTGTAATTGCCAGCGCGCCGTCCGGACTGTTGGACCAGATCTACCATGGCGTCCGGTTGCGGGCAGGCCGCCAGTTTGAGGCCGCCCAGCGCTCCGAAGTCCGCAATGACCGTTCCACGGTCCACTCCGCGTGTCAGCATGGCGAACACCCCGGTGGGCGCCACCACGCGTGCACTGCGCAACGCGCCCAACGGCAGGGCCACCACGCCGTCCTTGGCGGGCGGACCGGTCAGGGCCAGCCGCTGATTGGTCAGGACGAACACGGTGCGCAACCAGCGCCACGCCGGCAGCAACACATACCGGTACGCCACCCACAGCGCGGCAAGGGTAATGAGCCACCCCACCAGCGAATGCAGGGTGGTCCAGGGTGCTTCGGAGGGCCGCCAAATCAAGTCCAGCAGTCGGTGCAGCGCCGAATACATCAACACTGTGCCCCACGCGATCACGGCCGGCCCCACCAGTCTCACGGGGTGGGCCCTGGTGGCGACAATGGTTTCCTCACCCGACCCGAGCACCAGACGGTTCTTGCTTCTCATGCCCGGTCACCCGCGGTGACGTCCCGGATCGCGTGGATCGCGCGTTGCTCGGCCGCGGTTCGGGGCTCACCGGGTGTAGGCCGCACATGCACGACGTCGCCGGCGGACAACGCGCGCGCGGCGCCGTCGTGGCCGCGCACGAGCAACTCGCCCGATGTCCCCAGGCCCTCGGCCACCGCCTGTTCCGGCACGGTGGAGCCGGGTAAATGCAGTGCCACGCGGCGCCCCAGGGTGTCCACTTCCGATTCGAGGAGAGCGCGCACGTCACCTCCCGGTCCGAGTTCGGCACCGGGGTCCACACTTACTCGGTGATAGCAGCGGGCGAACTCGCGCAGGATCTCGGTGAGCAGTGCCTGTCGGCCGGGTACGGCCGCGGCGTCACCGGCCTCCAGGAGCAGCGACGTAGCGGCTGGAACCGGAAGGTGACGCTGACTCACGTTCAAGCCCGCACCCACCACCGCGCTGGGTGCGGAACCGTCCGGAGGGGAGACCAGCGAAGCCAACACACCACAGACCTTGCGCGAGTCCACCAAGACATCATTGGGCCACTTGATCACCGCGGGAACACCCACGAGGTTCCGCACCACATGCGTGACACTGTGCGCCATGATCAGCGTCAGCCACGGCACGTATTCCACGGGCCAGGGTTCACCTGCTGGGGTATGGGGCGAGCACGCCACGGAAAAGGTGAGCGCCACCCCCGGCGGGGTGAACCATTGCCGGTCCAGGCGACCCTTGCCCGCGCTTTGAAAACCCGTGACCACGGCGCGCAGTTCCGCACCCCCGCCCTCTCGCGTCAACTCGGCGAGCCACCGATTGGTGGAGTCGACCCGGTCCAACACGGTCACGGAGGAAAACCCGGAGTCCGCAAGCGAGGACTGCAACTGGTCAGCGCGGAAATCCGCTGCCGGTTCCAGGGCAGTGGGGTCCATGCGGGTGGCTCCTTCGAGGGGACGGATATGTCGTTATTTCCCAGCTTATGTCTACCGCCGCTGTCGGGGCATAAGCTGAACGGAAGCAACCCAACATAATGCCGGTGAAAGGCAACCATGAGCATTTTCGCAGTGACCTACTCCTACGGCGGCCCCACGGAGCTCCTCAATGAACACCGCCCCGCTCACCGCGCCTACCTGGGCGAGTTGGCGCAACAGGGCAATATCATGGGCTCGGGGCCTTTCACGGACCGGGGCGCCGCCGGTGCCCTACTCGTCTTTTCGGCCGAGAGCGCGGACGAGGTCCGGGCCATCCTGGCTAAGGATCCGCTGGTCATTGCGGGTGTCGTGACCGACCACAGCGTGCGTGAATGGAGCATCAACACCGGCACGTGGTCTTGAGTGACCGGCAATGACTACGTGAAAGAACCCGTCACGGGATTGTGGGACCCCTACAAAGGCATGGGCCGCCCCGCAGAATAAACTTGTGACGTCCCGAACCTGGGACCCCCGGTACTCCCATCCCTGTACCGGACCGAGACAACGCGAGGTGCCATGAGCCACGACCTGACCACCACCGCAGGTAAGATCGCCGATTTCCGCGAGCGCCGTGAGAAGTCCGAGCGGCCCGCCGGTGACGCGGCGGTCGAGAAGCAGCATTCCCGCGGTAAGAACACCGCCCGCGAACGCATTGAGATGCTGCTGGACGTGGACTCCTTCGTGGAGTTCGACGCGCTGGCCGTGCACCACTCCACCATGTTCGGCATGGAGAAGAAGAAGCTGCTGGGTGACGGCGTGGTGACCGGTTACGGCACCGTGGACGGCCGGCTGGTCGCCGTGTACTCCCAGGACTTCGGGGTCTTCGGCGGTTCACTGTCCCAGGTCAACGGCGAGAAGATCGTCAAGGTACAAAAGTTCGCCCTGCGCAATGGATGCCCCGTGATCGGTATCAACGACGGCGGCGGTGCACGCATCCAGGAGGGCGTGGCTTCACTGGCGATGTTCGCGGACATCTTCCGCATGAATGTGCGCTCCTCCGGGGTGGTGCCCCAGATCTCCCTGATCATGGGCCCGTGCGCCGGTGGCGCCGCTTACTCCCCCGCCCTGACGGACTTCGTGGTCATGGTGGACAAGACCTCCCACATGTTCATCACCGGCCCGGACGTGATCAAGACCGTCACCGGTGAAGAAGTGGACATGGAGACCCTCGGCGGTGCTCGCTCCCACAACGAGCGCACCGGCACTGCGGCCTACCTGGCCTCCGACGAGCAGGATGCCTTCGATTTCGTCCATGAACTGCTCGAATACCTGCCGGGCAACAACCTGCAGGACTCCCCGCGCATGGAGCACGACCAGATCCTGGAGATCGACGACGAGGACCTGGGTCTGGACACTCTCATTCCGGACTCCGCCAACCAGCCCTACGACATGCGCACCGTGATCGAGACCGTGGTGGACGACGGTCACTTCATGCAGATCCAGGAGCTCTACGCACCCAATGTGATGGTCGGATACGGCCGCGTGGAGGGTCAGACGGTGGGCATCGTGGCCAACCAGCCCATGCAGTTCGCCGGCACCCTTGACATCGCGGCGTCGGAGAAGGCCGCGCGTTTCGTGCGCCACTGCGACGCGTTCAACATTCCGATCCTGACCTTGGTGGACGTCCCCGGCTTCCTGCCGGGCACGGACCAGGAGTTCAACGGCATTATTCGTCGCGGTGCCAAGCTGCTCTACGCGTATGCGGAGGCGACCGTTCCCCTGGTCACCCTGATCACGCGCAAGGCCTACGGTGGCGCGTACATCGTGATGGGTTCCAAAAAGCTGGGCGCGGACATCAACCTGGCCTGGCCCACCGCTCAAATCGGGGTAATGGGCGCCCAGGGCGCGGTGGAGATTCTCTACCGCCGCGATCTCAAGGCCGCAGCGGACAACGACGAGGACACCGCCGCTCTGCGCGCGGACCTAGCCCAGAAGTTCGAGGAAGACCTACTGAACCCGTATCAGGCCGCAGAGCTCGGGTTCGTGGATTCGGTGATCATCCCGTCCGAGACCCGCACGCAGATCATCAAGGCGTTGCGCGGTCTGGCCGACAAGCGTGCGTCCATGCCCGCCAAGAAGCACGGGAACATTCCGCTGTGAGCGCCCAGGAGAAAACCCGTGTGGCGGTGTCCGGGTTGGAGCCCCTGGATCCCCAGGACAAGCGCGAACCCTTTTTCACGGTCACGCACGGCAACCCGACCGCCGAGGAACTCGCTGCGCTCACCGCGGTCTTCATGAGCTGCGACGCCGCCGCGGGCGATGCGCGCTCCACTCCCGTTCGCGTGCCGCGAGTGCAGTCGCGCCGCATGCGACTGGGAATGAGACTTCGCCCCGGATGGGGCGCGTGGCGTCGCACACGGCCTGAGAGCTGACCGCGAGTCTTATGGTTCCCCCCGCATCATGATGGGCGTGAGTGTCATAGTCGCGAGCGTGTTGTGGAGCCTGGCCCTTCTCCTGCTGGCCAGTGGTGTGGCCAAGGTGCTCACCCGCACGACCGACGAGAGCGCCCTGAACGTGATGGCGTTGCCCGCCATGGTGAACACGCGGGCCGCGCGCACCGCGCTTCCCTGGGTCGAGATCCTCTTGGCACTCTCCCTGCTACTGAGTTCCGGAATCATCCTGTGGGCGGCCACGGCCGCGACCGTGGTGCTGTTCGCCGCGTTCACGGTGTTCGTGAGCATTGGTGTCCGGCAGGGTGACCCGGCGTCCTGCGGGTGCTTCGGTTCGTTGTCTCGGGCTCCCCTCTCCTGGCGCACTATCGTTCGCAATCTGGTCTTCGTGGCCCTGGCCATCTTCGCCTTCATCGCGACGAGCACCGGTTCCTATCCCGGGCCCGCCCTGCCACTGCCGTGGTGGACCGTGGTGGCGGTTGCCGTTCCGCTGCTGGTCATCGGCGTGATCGTGTGGGCGGAAAAGGGCACCGTGACCGCGCAGGGATGGCGCGCGGATCAATTGAGCACTCTTGCGCCGTTGCCGGGGCACGTCGGCGTTCGGGACGCAACCTCCCCGCTCCGCACCGCCGAGGTCGCGGACTCCACCGTCACGACTCACCCGGGTGAGGGGGTTGCCGAGTCAGAGAATCACGGGCGGCTGCCGATTCCCTTCGTCTGGACCGTCGACAGCCAGGGCCGGAGAGTCTCCCTGCGCATCATGGCCCACACCCGGGCCCGGGCGCTGTTCTATGTCGGCCCGGGAAGTGACTCGGGCCCGGCCGTCATCCACCGGCTGCGGGACATCCCCCATGAGCTGGGCCCGGTGGCGGTGCACACCGTGGTCTCCCACGAACGCTCCCTCCGGGCTCTGCCCGAGTCCCTACGCACCCATGCGCTGGTGGACCCGGACCGGTCACTGGCCGGCTCGTTCGACATGGATTCCACCCCGTGGGCCGTGGTCCTGGGCGCGGACGGCTTGCTGGCGGGCGGCCCCGCAGCGGGCGGCGCGGCCGTGGGCCAGCTCCTGGACGAATTGCTGGAACGTTTCGACACGACTCCCCGCGGGTGAGCACCGCCGGCGTCCTACCTTGTCATCTCGCCGGCTGGGACTAGTGTGGCTTCTCGTGACTGACAAGCAGACCGGAAACCGTTCGACCCGTGAACTCCCCCCGTTGGGAGCGGTTCACCGCCCCGCCACCGACGTGGACGAACTGGCCAACCGGCATTTCGAACGCTCCATGAGGTTGGATCCCCTGGCGGCCACGTTGAACGGGCTCACCGGTTACGGACCCGCCTACCCTGATTACGGACCCCGGGGTCGAGCGGACCGGGCGCAGTTGCGCTCCGAAACCCTCCGGGCCATGGAGACAGCACAACCCCGGGATGACGTGGATCGGGTCACGATCCACGCCCTGCGTAATCAGCTGAACCTTGAGGCGGATCTGCACTGCGCGAACCTGGACGTGTCGCCCGTCAACAACATTGCCTCGCCGGTGCAGTGGGTGCGAGAAATCTTCGACAACATGCCCACCGGCAGCGCGCAGGACTGGGAGCACATCGTCGAGCGGTTGCATCACGTGCCTCCCGCTCTGGGCAGTTACACGGAGGGCCTGCGAGAGGCGGTCGAGCTCGGCAAAATGGCCTCGATGACCCAGATCCGGGAGGCCGGTGCGCAAGCGGAGGCCTACTCCGAACTCAAGGGACCCCTGGGCGCGCTCCTGACCCACGAATCCGTTCCCGCACACCTGCGGCCCGCCTTGGAGCAGGCTGTGACCGGGGCCCGCGAGTCCTACTCGGCCCTGGTGCGCTCGTTCCACGAAGATTTCGCCCCGTCCGCTCGGGAGTCCGACCCCGTCGGGGAGGACGACTACCGCCTGCACCTGCGGTCATTCCTGGGTGCCACGCTCGAACCTCGCGAGGTGTACGAATGGGGCATCGACCAGTTGCGGCAGCTGGATCAGGAACAACGGCTGGTGGCTCACGAAATCTTGCCGGGCTCTTCCATTCGTGAGGCCATGAACGCGCTCAACGACGATCCGGCCCGCCGCCTGGATTCCACCGATGCCCTGCAGCGCTGGATGCAGGCGCTCGCCGATGGGGCCGTGTCCGAATTGTCCACGACTCACTTCGAGTTCACGGACGCCATGCGCAACCTGGAGTGCAGGATCGCGCCCACACAGGACGGCGGGATTTACTACACACCGCCCAGTAGTGACTTCACCCGCCCCGGGCGTATGTGGTGGTCGGTCCCCGAGGGCACCCACCGCCACGCCACGTGGGAGGAAACCACCACCGTGTACCACGAAGGGGTTCCCGGGCACCACCTGCAATGCGCGACCGCCTTGGCCAACGCGGGCGAACTCAACGACTGGCGCCGCATGGGAATCTGGGTGTCGGGTCACGGTGAAGGCTGGGCGCTGTACGCCGAGCGCCTCATGGCGGAACTCGGATACCTGGATGACCCCGGTGACCGCATGGGTATGCTCGATTCGCAGCGGCTGCGCACGGTACGAGTGATCTTCGATGTCGGGTTCCACTGCGGCTACACGGTGCCGGCGGAACTGGGTGAACTGCTCGGTGGCGCTCGCCCCGGTGAGGTGTGGTCCCCGCAGGACGGGTGGGACTTCCTGACCCACAACGTGATCATGGACCCCGCCGTGCTGCGCTTCGAGTGGCTGCGCTACATGGGCTGGCCGGGCCAGGCGCCGTCGTACAAACTGGGCCAGGAACTGTGGCTGGACCTGCGTCGGAACGTGAAGGCGCGCGAAGGCGAGCGGTTCGATCTCAAGAATTTTCACAGCCGCGCATTGCGCCTCGGTTCCGTGGGATTGGACACACTCGCCTACGCCATGACGCTCTAGTCCTGCGTGTTCTCGCGGGTTTCTTCCCGTTCCCGGACAACGACGCCGCTCGGTACGTAACAGTTCGTCATACAGCACGTGCGCTTTAGGATGTGCCGCTCTACGCTTGCTGATATGAATTCCGCAGAAAATACCCGGCGCCTACCGAAATGGATGACCTCCTTCGGCTGGCAGATCCTGATCGCCCTGATCCTGGGCGTGCTCCTGGGCTCCCTGGCCGCTTCTATGGGTGGCGATCCGGAGGAGAATCCCAACTGGTTGATGACCACGCTGGACACCATTGGTGCCAGCTACGTCACGCTGTTGAAGGCGGCGGTGGTGCCCCTGGTGGTGACCGCCGTGATCGCCTCGATCGCCAACCTCCGAGACGTCTCCAACGCCGCACGGCTCGCGTGGAAGACCCTGGTGTGGTTTGCGATCACGGCTCTGGTCGCCGTGTCCATCGGTATGGTGCTGGGCGTGGTGATTCAGCCCGGCGTGGGTACCGGCCAAGCACAACCCGGTGAATACACGGGCACCGAGGGTTCGTGGCTCGGGTTCCTCCAAGGCATCATCCCGGTGAACTTCCTGGGTTTGGAAGCAACCTCCAAGATGCCCGACGCTGAGACCGTGACCACGGCGCTGAACTTCAACGTGCTGCAGATCCTGGTGATCTCCGCCGTAGTGGGTATTGCCGCGATCAAGGTCGGCAAGGCCGCAGAACCGTTCCTGACCTTCATGCAGTCCGGCTTGGCGATCATGCAGAAGATCGTGTGGTGGATCATTCGTCTGGCGCCGTTGGGCACCCTGGGTCTGATCGGGCGCGCGGTGTTCGAGTACGGCTGGACCTCCATGGGCTCGCTGGTCAGCTTTGTGATCACCGTGTATGTAGGTCTGCTCCTGGTCGGTTTCGTGGTCTACCCCATCCTGATCAAGATCAACGGCCTGTCCATCAAGCAGTTCTTCTCCGGCGTGTGGCCGGCCATGCAGCTGGGCTTCGTCTCCCGATCGTCCCTGGGGACCATGCCTTTGACCCAGCGCGTGAGCGAACGGAACCTGGGTGTGCCCAGGCATTATGCGTCCTTTGCCATCCCGCTGGGCGCCACCACCAAGATGGACGGTTGCGCGGCCATATACCCGGCCGTCGCAGCAATCTTCGTGGCGCAGTTCTACGGTGTTCCGCTGACGCCCATGCACTTTGTGCTGATTGCCCTGGTGTCCGTGCTGGGCTCGGCCGCGACCGCAGGAACCACCGGCGCCACCGTCATGCTGACGCTGACTCTCTCCACCCTGGGCCTGCCGCTCGAGGGCGTAGGCCTGCTGCTGGCCGTGGACCCGATCCTGGACATGGGCCGCACCTCGCTCAACGTCACCGGTCAAGCCCTGGTGGCCGCGATCGTGTCCAAGCGTGAGGGCATCATCGACATGGACCTGTACAACGCCCAGCGTTCCGGTGAGCCGTTCTCGGACGAGGACACCCACCAGCAACTGTCCCCGGTCGGTGCCCGAACCGGAACCGGCGAGGGCTCGCACGCCCATGCGCCGTCGGACCCCAGTGAGGGGCAACGCGTGGATTGAGGCGGAACCCGAAAACCGGCGCGAACTCACAGACAAGGGGCGGCACGGAAATTCCGTGCCGCTCCTTCACTGCCCGCGCGTAACCGTTAGGCTGTGACCTACATCACCACACGGACGTAGGAGATTCACACCATGACGGTTTACCAACAACCCGGCAAAGATGGCGCCAAGGTCACGTTCAAGCCCCGCTACGAACACTTCATCGGCGGTGAATGGGTGGCACCCGTCAAGGGCCAGTACTTCGATGACATCACTCCCATTACGGGACAGCCCTTCACCGAGGTGGGTCGCGGTACCGCCGAGGACATCGACGCCGCCTTGGACGCCGCCTGGGCCGCGGCGCCGTCGTGGAATGCCACCTCCCCCACCGAGCGCGCGTTGCTGCTGAACAAGATCGCGGACCGCATGGAAGAGAACCTCGAAATCATTGCGGTCGCGGAGACCTGGGACAACGGCAAACCCGTTCGTGAATGCCTCAACGCCGATATCCCGCTCGCGATCGACCATTTCCGCTACTTCGCGGGAGCCATCCGCGCCCAAGAGGGCCGCCTGTCGCAGTTAGACGAGAACACGGTGGCCTATCACTTCCACGAGCCCCTGGGTGTGGTGGGTCAAATCATCCCCTGGAACTTCCCGATCCTGATGGCCGTGTGGAAACTCGCCCCCGCATTGGCCGCCGGTAACTGTGTGGTGCTCAAGCCCGCGGAGCAGACTCCCGCGTCCATCCTGGTGCTGATGGAGCTCATCCAAGATCTGGTGCCCGCCGGTGTCGTCAATATCGTCAATGGTTTCGGCGCAGAATGCGGCAAGCCCCTGGCATCCAACAAGCGGATCCGCAAAATCGCCTTCACGGGTGAAACCACCACCGGCCGCCTGATCATGCAGTACGCCTCTGAGAACATCATTCCGGTCACGCTGGAGCTGGGTGGCAAGTCACCCAATATCTTCTTCGAAGATGTCGCGGCGCAGAAGGACGGCTTCTACGACAAGGCCCTGGAGGGCTTCGCGTTCTTCGCGCTGAACCAAGGAGAGGTGTGCACGTGCCCCTCCCGCGCACTGGTCCAGGAATCGATGTACGACCAGTTCCTGGCCGACGGTATCGATCGGGTTTCCAAGATCACGGCCGGTAACCCGCTGGACACGAACACCATGATCGGCGCCCAGGCATCCACCGACCAACTCGAGAAGATCCTCTCCTACCTGGACATCGGTAAGAAGGAGGGTGCCAAGGTGCTGATCGGCGGTGAGCGCGCCGAACTCGACGGGGACCTGGCGGGCGGTTTTTACGTGCAGCCCACCGTGTTCGAGGGCACCAACGACATGCGTGTCTTCCAGGAGGAGATCTTCGGACCCGTGCTGTCGGTGGCCAAGTTCGGCACCTACGACGAGGCCATCGGTGTTGCCAACGACACGTTGTACGGGCTGGGTGCCGGCGTGTGGGCGCGCAGCGGCAACATTGCTTATCGCGCCGGACGCGCCATCCAGGCGGGCCGTGTGTGGGTGAATCAGTACCACAACTACCCCGCCCACTCGGCGTTCGGCGGGTACAAGTCCTCGGGTATCGGACGAGAGAACCACCTGATGATGTTGGACCACTATCAGCAGACCAAGAACCTGCTGGTGTCCTACACCGAAACTGCGCAGGGCTTTTTCTAAATCCTGAGCGAAAGATAGTGAGGTGCCATGAGCGCACACCCCATCGAACCGCAGGACCGGGGCGGTCTTGAGAACCACGTGGTGCTTGAGACCGCCCCGGGGGTGCCCGGCGAAACCGCCTCCCGGGTGGGCTTCACCGCACCCGCCGTGGCCTTACTGCAAGAACTATGGGATCAACACGGACCGCTCATGTTCCATCAATCGGGCGGCTGCTGTGACGGCTCATCCCCCATGTGCTTTCCCGCCGGCGAATTCCGCACGGGCGCCGCGGATGCGCTGCTGGGCACAGCCCGGTTGCCGTCACCGTCCGGTGGCGAGCTGGGTCCCCTGGAGTTCTGGATCTCGACCGAACAATTCGAGGTGTGGCGTCATACGCGCCTCATCATCGATGCGATAGCGGGTCGGGGCGGGGGCTTCTCCCTGGAGGCGCCCACGGGCAAACGGTTTCTGACGCGCAGCGAACTCTGCACTGTTCCGCCGGGTGAATCCAGCCCGTAATCACCGCGCACGACCCCCGCGGTTCAAGACCGGCGAGGCCACTCGTTACATGCCGGAACCGAGTCGGCGCCCACTCGATCACAGGTCCACGCGGGAGCGCGCGGGGATTACTTTGCGTCCCCTGATACGTGGCGCCAGCTTTTGACGGCTGGGCACCGTATTCTCCGCGCGCTCCCACACCCCCTGTGAACCGGCAGTGCAGGCCTTGCTTCGCCTCCCCGGTGTTGAAACATGAACCACCGCCGGGATGCCCCGAGCGAGAACGTCAAGTTCGCACTTCATCCGTCATCGCCGGGGTTACTCAAGAGTAACCCCAGGGATATGACACGTCAATGATTTCTAGAGTAACTATTTGGTTACATTCGCCGGACGAGCCCTGAGCATGGCCGCGCTACCGCAAGCGTCACCGCCTTTGGGTCTTCGCCCATCGACTCGTATATTGAAACCCATGCGTCCCGTTCTCATTCTGGCCTCGCAATCTCCTGCCCGCGCAGCACTGCTGACGCGCGCGCACCTCCCGTACGACACCGTGGTCTCACGCGTGGACGAGAACGCCGCACTCGCCGAGCACGGGCCCCTGAGCCCCTCGGACACGGCACTGCTACTGGCCCGCGCCAAGGCGGACGCGGTGGCGAGCCTGGAGGTCGCCGAGGACCGCGTGGTTCTGGGCTGCGACTCGGTTTTCGAACTCAACGGCGAGAGCTACGGTAAGCCCTACACCGCGGATCTGGCGGTTGAACGCATCACCGCCATGAGCGGACAGAAGGGCACCCTGCACACCGGCCACTGGTTGGTGGATCGCCGCAACGGTGAAACCCACGGTGAGGGCGAGGTCAGCTCCGCGGACGTCTATTTTTCACATCTGTCCCGCGAGGACATCGACGATTACGTGGCCACCGGCGAGCCCCTGCAGGTCGCCGGCTCGTTCACTCTCGACGGCCGCGGATCAATGTTCATCGACCGGGTGTCCGGAGACCCCAACGCCGTGATCGGTTTGAGCATCTCCACACTTCGCCGCCTCTTGGCCGCCCGCGGCATCACTGCGAGCCAATGGTGGCGGCCAACACCACAGGTCACCACGTCATGATTTGTAGAAGACCTACAGATCAACCCCGCACCCGGGCCCTCGCTTAGGTGATCTCCAGTACGGGGCACTAATCTGCTGGAGAGTATCGACAAGGAGCTATTTACGTGACAATCACCTCCACGGAGCAGCAGGCCTCCGCTGACATGCGCCCCATGACCAAGGTCTTGGTGGCCAACCGCGGTGAAATCGCGGTACGCGTCATCCGCGCCGCACGCGACGAAGGCCTCACCTCCGTGGCCGTGTACGCGGACACCGATCGCGATGCCATGCATGTGCGCATGGCGGACGAGGCCTACGCCCTGGGCGGCACCACGGCCGCCGATTCGTACCTCGTGATCGATAAAATTCTCGACGCCGCCGCTCGCGCCGGAGCCGACGCCGTCCATCCCGGGTACGGCTTCCTGTCGGAGAACTCGGACTTCGCCATGGCCGTGATCAATGCCGGTATGACGTGGATCGGACCTCCCCCGGCGGCCATTTCCAAGCTGGGCGACAAGGTGGCTGCCCGCCACATCGCCGAAAAGGTCAATGCTCCGCAGGTTCCGGGCACCGCCGACCCCGTGAACTCCGCGGATGAGGTACTCGCCTTCGCGGACGAGCACGGGCTCCCGATCGCGATCAAGGCGGCCTTCGGCGGCGGCGGGCGTGGCATCAAGGTGGTGCGCGAACGCGACGCCATCCCGGAACTTTTCGACTCCGCCGTCCGCGAGGCCACCGCCGCCTTCGGCCGCGGAGAGTGCTTCGTGGAACGGTTCCTGGACGCCCCACGGCACGTGGAAACCCAGTGCCTCGCGGACGGCCACGGCAACGTGGTGGTGGTGTCCACTCGTGATTGCTCACTCCAGCGCCGCAATCAGAAGCTCGTGGAAGAAGCTCCCGCGCCCTTCCTCTCGGACGATCAGGTCCACCGCTTGTACGAGGCCTCCAAGGCCATCCTCCAGGAGGCTCAGTACCAGGGCGCGGGTACGTGCGAGTTCCTGGTCGGTCAGGACGGCACCATTTCCTTCCTCGAGGTCAATACGCGATTGCAGGTGGAGCACCCGGTCTCCGAGGAGGTCAGCGGGTTGGACCTCGTCCGCGAGCAGTTCCGCATCGCACGCGGTGAGGAACTCGGCTACGAGGACCCGCAGGTGCGCGGCCACAGCTTCGAATTCCGCATCAACGGCGAGGACGCCGGCCGTAACTTCATGCCGGCACCGGGCACTCTGACCAAGTTCGCGCTGCCCACGGGTCCCGGCGTACGCGTGGACACCGGTGTGGAGGCCGGTGAAACCATTGGCGGCAATTTCGATTCCATGCTCGCCAAGCTGATTGTCACGGGCGCCACCCGCGAAGAGGCGTTGCAGCGCTCTCGCCGCGCCCTGGACGAGCTCGTGGTCGAGGGCATGCCCACGGTCGTCCCCTTCCACCGCGCGGTCGTGGCCGATGCCGCGTTCGCCCCGGAGGGCGATACCGCATTCTCGGTGCACACCCGGTGGATCGAAACCGAGTTCGACAACCAGATACAGTCCTACGAAGCGCCCGTCGAACCCTCCGCGGAGGAACCCGAACGTCAATCCGTGGTGGTCGAGGTGGGAGGCAAGCGGCTTGAAGTCACCCTGCCGCAATTGCCCGGCGCCGGGCGTAGCGCCACCACCACCGGCGGCCCGCAACCCAAGCGCAAGTCGCGCGCCAACCGCGGTGGTTCCGCCGCGGCCCGGGGTGCTTCCGGTGATTCGCTGACCTCGCCCATGCAGGGCACCATTGTCAAGATTGCGGTGGCCAACGGGGACACCGTGGCAGAGGGCGACCTGATCGTGGTGCTCGAGGCCATGAAGATGGAACAGCCTCTCACGGCCCACAAGGCCGGTGTGATCAAGGATCTGACGACCGCCACGGGTGACACGGTCTCCGCGGGGACGGTACTGGCGAACATCACGGACTGAGACCTCCCCGACGCGAAAGAACGGCGGCACTCCTGCGGGTGCCGCCGTTCTTCGGGTTTACGCACACCCGGTCGTCCGGGCTCCGTCCACCGATGCGTGTCAAGAACCCGTCTCACATAGTGGATGACGGAATTCACCTAGTGGACTGTCAGGTCTAGCGTGGAATCATTCACATCCCCTTCCCCTGTGAGGATTCATCATGTCTACAACCGTGACGGGCTCGGGTTCCCAGCGACCCGAATCGGATCAGCCACTCGCTCAGCGCGTCCCGCGCTCTCGCGTGATCGTGGCATCGCTGGTGGGCACCACCATTGAGTTCTACGACTTCTACGTCTACGCGACCGCCGCCGTGGCCGTCTTCCCCGCGTTGTTCTTCACGGGCGAGGACGAGACCACCAAGCTTCTGGCCTCCATGGCCACCTTTGCCGCGGCGTTCTTCGGTCGCCCCATTGGTTCGGTGATCTTCGGTCACTACGGCGACAGGATCGGCCGCAAGGCCACCCTGATCGGCGCGCTACTGACCATGGGCATCGCCACATTCTTGATCGGCCTGCTCCCCACGTACTACTCCATCGGCATCTGGGCTCCCCTGATCCTGACGATCCTGCGCTTCTGCCAGGGCCTGGGCTTGGGCGGCGAGTGGTCCGGCGCCTCGTTGCTGGCCACCGAGTACGCGGAAGAGGGCAAGCGTGCCCGCGCCGCCATGTGGCCCCAATTGGGCGCCCCGTTCGGCTTCATCCTCGCCAACGGCTTTTTCTTGATCCTGACCATCGTCATGCAGTTCGGCACCGCCGAGCATCACGCCGTGGGTGACCACCCGTTCCTGGTCTGGGGCTGGCGCATCCCGTTCATCGCCTCCGTGGTCATGGTGCTGCTGGGCCTGTGGGTGCGCATGAAGCTCGAGGAAACCCCGGTCTTCACGAAGGCTGAGCAGCAAGGCGAAAAGGTCAAGGCACCCGTGGCCGAGGTGTTCAAGACCTCGTGGGTCCAGATCATTCAGGGCACCTTCATCATGCTGGCCACCTACGTGTTGTTCTACCTCATGACCGCGTGGGTGCTGTCCTTCGGCATCGGCTCCCCGGGCAACGGTGGCCTGGGTATCGAGTACCGCGACTTCCTGGTCATCCAGCTGTTGGCCGTGGTGCTGTTCGCGATCACCGTGCCGATCTCCGGGTGGCTCGCCGACAAATTCGGCCGCCGTTCCTCACAGCTCGTGATCACCGCCGCGATCGTGGTGTTCGGCCTGTGCTTCGGCCTGATCATGGACCCGGCGCTCGTGGGCACCGGTGAGGACGTCTCCATGGGCCGAGTGCTCTTCTTCCTCGCGCTCGGCATGACGTTGATGGGTCTGACCTTTGGTTCGATGTCCGCCATCCTGCCCGAGTTGTTCCCCACCAACGTGCGCTACACCGGCTCCGGGATTGCGTACAACGTGGCCTCCATCCTGGGCGCGGCCATCACCCCGTACATCGCGGTGGTCCTCAACGCGAACTTCGGTGTGGGATCGGTGGGCATGTACTTGTCCTTCGCGGCGGTCATCACGCTGATCGCCCTGTGGTTCTCCCCGGAGACCAAGCACGTGGACATGTACACCGTGGGACGCAAGCTTGTGAAGTAACAGACCACCCGCTCCGCCGTGCGTCACGTACGACGTCGCCCCGGTGACCTTTCGAGCGAAAGGTCACCGGGGCGACGTCGTACCGTCGTGGGTCAGTGGTGCACGTGCAACCGGCGAGCGGCCTCCGAGATGGAACCGGACAGGGACGGGTACACGGCAAAGGTGTCCGCGAGGTCATCCACGCTGAGGTTGTGGGTCACGGCCAGGGCGATCGGGTAAATCAGCTCGGACGCGCGCGGGCCCACGACCACGCCTCCCATGACGGTGCCGGTGCCGCGGCGGGCGAAGATCTTCACGAAACCGTCGTCCACGGCCATCATCTTGGCGCGCGGATTGGTGCCCAGTTGAAGTGCGGCGTACTCGATCACGGACGGATCGGTCTTCGCCTCCTTCTGGCCCACGCCCACGGACGCGATCTCCGGGGAGGTGAAAATGTTGGAGGCGACCTGGTCGGTGCGAAGCGGGCGCACCGCGTCCCCCAACTGGTGAGCCACGGCAATGCGGCCCTGCATGGCCGCCACGGAAGCCAGCGGCAGCACCCCGGTGCAGTCCCCGGCTGCGTAGATGCCGGGGACGGTGGTGCGGGACACGGCGTCCACCACGATGTGGCCGGACTTGCTCGTGGCCACCCCCACGTCCTCGAGGCCAAGGTCGGTGGTGTGCGGAATGGAGCCCACGGCCAACAGACAGTGCGAACCCTGGACCTTACGACCGTCGGCGAGGGTGACCAGAACGCCGTCGCCGGTGTTTTCCACCGTGTCCGCACGGGAACGGGACAGCACCGTCAATCCGCGGCGCTCGAACACGTTCTCCAACACGGCTGCGGCATCGGAGTCCTCACCGGGGAGCACCTGGTCGCGGGAGGAAATCAACGTGACGTCCGAACCCAAGCCGTTGTACGCGGACGCGAACTCCGCACCGGTGACACCGGAGCCCACCACAATGAGCTTCTCCGGGATCTCCCGCATCTGGTAGACCTGTTTCCAGTTGAAGATCCGCTCACCGTCGGGTTTGGCGGTGTCCAACTCACGCGGGTAGGCGCCCACGGCCAGCAGGACGAACTGGGCTTCGAGATCGTACTCCAGCCCTTCCTCCGTCTCCACGTGCACCGTGTTCGGGCCGGCCAATCGGCCACGCCCCTTAACCAGGTGGACGCTCTGACGTTCCAGTCCGCGCTTGATGTCGCGGGACTGGGTGGCCGCCAAGCGCAACAGGCGGGTGTTGACCTTTTCCAGATCCACGGAGAGTTGGTTGATCTCGTCACCGTCCTCGGAGCCACCCACAATGTGGACGCCCAGATCCTTGGCCTCCGCAAACCGGTTCATCGTGTCCGCAGAAGCAATCAGGGTCTTGGACGGGACCACGTCGGTCAGCACCGCCGAGCCGCCCATGCCCTGCTGTTCGATCACCGTGACCTCGGCACCCAGGGACGCAGCCACCAGTGCAGCCTCGTACCCACCCGGGCCGCCGCCAATGATTACGAGTTTCGGATTCGCAAATTCAGTCTGCACATTCACGCTTCCCATTGTTGCAGTAATTGAACCGGAAAGACGCGCGAACGGGACCTCGACCCCACGGTTAACGGTGAACCCCGGCTCCGCGGTTGCGCTCATATCGCCGTGACGAGGGTGGCCGAGGTAGCAGCGGGGACCGATTCCGACCCTCCCGCGAACATCTGAGGCGCAGGTTCGCAGAAACGGGGGCCTGTTCTTTACGTACCTCTGCCCAGAATGTCCACCGGCGTTTCGGCCCTGCGCATCTCTGCCTCGGCTGTACCCCCCGGGACTTATGCACCGTGAATCACGGCCCCGGCATCAAGGGCGCGCATGCATTTCTTCGCCCTGTTCTAGAGTGGTGCGGGTGACTGAGAATGCAACGGCTACCGCCGATCCCTTTGACATTGCCCGCCGTGCCGCTGATGCTATCCGCGAGCGCACCGGCGTGGAGAATCACCGCATTGCCCTGACCCTGGGTTCCGGGTGGGGTGAGGCCGCCGAGCTCATCGGTGAGATCGAACATGAGATTCCCGCAACGGAGATCCCCGGTTTCTCCCGTCCTGCGTTGGAGGGCCACGCGGGGACGCTGCGCTCAATCAAACTGGCCGGCGGTGATCACGCGCTGGTGATTGGTGCCCGCACCCACTTCTACGAGGGAAAGGGCGTGCGCGCCGTGGCCCACGGTGTGCGCACCGCCTCCGCCGCTGGTGGCGAGATCATAATCCTCACCAATGGCTGCGGCGGTTTGAATCCCGCGTGGCAGCCCGGTACCCCGGTACTGATCAGCGACCACATCAACCTCACCGCCACGTCCCCGCTCGAGGGAGCCACGTTCGTTGACCTGACCGATCTGTATTCATGGCGCATCCGCGAGATTGCGCGTCAGGTCGATCCCAGCTTGGACGAGGGTGTCTATGCGCAGTTCCCCGGCCCGCACTACGAGACCCCGGCGGAGGTGCAGATGGCCAAGGTTCTCGGCGCGGACCTGGTGGGCATGTCCACCGCACTCGAAGCCATTGCTGCCCGTCACGCCTGCATGGAGGTCTTCGGTATGTCCCTGGTGACCAACCTCGCCGCCGGCATCAGCGAGACCGCGCTCTCCCACGAGGAAGTCCTCGAAGCCGGCGCCGCAGCGGGCCCGCGCATTTCGCGCCTGCTCGCGGACATTGTGGCCAAGCTCTGAAGCACCGCTGCGAACTGTGGGCCGGCCACCGTCGACGGTCGGGACCTTCTCCCGGCCGGCGGCGGCGCACACGTCCCGTAACTGACGGAATGTCAGCAAGGAGACGAGCAACCGTCTAGACTGGTCGAAGAATTTATTTACCCCGCGCGGTTGCAGTCTGAAAGGGTGCACTCATGGTCAGAAGAGATGAAGCCTCCGTCAACGAGCAGGAGACTACTCGTCGCTCGGCCGAGCCCGGAAGCCATTCGGTGAAGTCCCGCACGTACTCGGGTGAGGGCGAAACGATCAAGAACTTGATCCTGTTCGGCGGCGGCATGATCACCATCGTGGCCAGCTTCTTACTGTTCTCCAGCTACCCCAATAGTTTCTGGTTGTTCCTGTTGGGCATCATCGCGTACGGGGTGGCCCTGTTCGTTCCTACCGCGTTGATCTCCGGATCCACCGCCAAGCATTCCGCCGGCGGCACCGATGTCACCCTGGATCTGCCCCGCGGACCGCATGAGATGGCCCAGCGCCCCAATGTGCCCAACCAGGCACAGGTGAACCACTAGGTTGTACGGCGAAGAACCCCGTCACCGGATATCGGTGGCGGGGTTCTTGCATGCTCGGGTTTTTCTGCCGGTGCCGCCGCCCGAACGGTGTCATCGCCCCCTCTCGGTCGCGACACCGGGGAGAGAGGCCGAGACGGTCCGCCCAACCCACCGCCGAATGGTGGACAAATCCATCTCGCGGTTGTCCACACTTGCGCGGGTTTGGCTCGCATTCCGCGTTTTCCCCTGGCTCCTGCACCCATTCAGGCGCATAGTGAATACCCGGGACGGCGAGGGGACCATCCCGGGGAGAACACGTTATGGGGCAGATTCAAGTGAGCGACAATACGATCCGCAGGCAAAGCGCGGCACACGACCCACACGGTTCGCGGGCCGCCACGATATTGACGACCATGGTGACGCTGCTGATCCTGGTGGCGTTGGGCGCGCTGGTGCTCCACTACGTCGCCAATGCGCGCCCGCAGGTGGCCACCGCCGCACCCGCACCGCACAGTCTTGCTGCCGTTCACTACCCGGCGCAGGCGGCAGCTCAGTCCTGACCGCTGTCCTGCTGGGCCGCGGGGAAGATCGAGTCCAATACCTCTCGCGCCCACGCCAGAATTGCCTCGTCCACGAGATCCTTGCCGCCGATCCGATCCGTCTTGGGCTTGGGAATCAGCACCATGTGTCGATCGGTTCCCGGGATCGCCTTGATCTGCGCGCCCTGGTACATGCGCTTGAGCCGCATTTCCCGCGACTCCGGCAGGTCGGCCGGGGCGAACCGGATCGTGTTGCCCTGGGTGGCCACGTCCGAGAGCCCTGAAGCGCGAGCCAAAATGCGCAGCCGCGCCACGTCCAGCAGGTTCTTGACCGGGGTGGGCAGTGGTCCGTAACGGTCCTGAAGTTCCTCACCGGCCTCCACCACGGCCTCTTCCGAAGCGGCATTGGCAATGGTGCGGTAGGCCTCCAGCCGCAACCGCTCCCCCGGCACGTAGTCGTGGGGCAAGTGCGCGTTGACGGGCAGCTCGATCTTCATTTCCGACGGCGCCTGGTCCTGATCGCCGCGGTACTCGGCCACGGCCTCACCCACGAGACGCAGGTACATGTCAAAACCGACTCCGGCGATGTGCCCGGACTGTTCACCGCCCAGCAGGTTACCCGCACCGCGGATCTCCAGGTCCTTCATGGCCAACTGCATACCCGAACCAAGTTCGTTGTGCGCGGCCACGGCCTTGAGCCGCTCCAGCGCGGTCTCGCTCAGCGGCTTCTCGGCCGGGTACAAGAAATAGGCGTAGGCGCGTTCCCGGCCGCGGCCCACACGACCGCGCAGCTGATGCAGCTGCGACAGGCCGTAGCGGTCGGCGCCGTCCACGATCAACGTGTTGGCGTTGGCGATGTCCAGACCGGTTTCCACAATGGTGGTGCACACCAGCACATCGAACTTCTTTTCCCAGAAGTCCACGATGATCTGCTCCAGTCGGGACTCGCTCATCTGACCGTGGGCCACGGCAATGCGCGCCTCGGGCACGAGTTCGGCGAGCTCCTTGGCCTGCGCGTCGATGGACGAGACCCGGTTGTGGATGAAGAACACCTGTCCTTCACGCATCAGCTCACGCCGGATGGCGGCCGAAACCTGCTTCTGCGTGTACGGGCCCACGTACGTGAGCACGGGGTGGCGTTCCTCCGGCGGGGTGGCCAGCGTGGAGGTCTCACGAATACCCGTCATGGACATCTCCAGGGTGCGGGGAATGGGCGTGGCGGACATCGCCAGCACGTCCACGTCCGTGCGCATGGCCTTGAGTTTCTCCTTGTGCTCCACACCGAAGCGCTGTTCCTCGTCAATGATCACCAGGCCCAGGTTCTTGAACTGCATTTCCTTGCTCAGCAGCCGGTGGGTGCCGATCACCACGTCCACGGCGCCGGAACGCAGGCCCTCCAGGGTCGCTTTGGACTCCTTGGCGGTCTGGAAGCGGGACAGTGTGGCCAGGCGCACCGGGAATCCGGAGAACCGCTCGGTGAACGTCTCGGTGTGCTGCTGGGCCAGCAGGGTGGTGGGCACCAGGATGGCCACTTGCTTACCGTCCTGCACGGCCTTGAACGCCGCACGCACCGCAACCTCGGTCTTGCCGTAACCCACATCACCGGAGATCAGACGGTCCATGGGAATGGGCCGTTCCATGTCCGCCTTGACCTCGTCGATCGTGGTCAGCTGGTCCGGGGTCTCGATGTACGGGAACGCCTGCTCCAGCTCGCGCTGCCACGGGGTGTCCGGACCGAAAGGGTGCCCCTTGGACGCCATGCGGGCCGAGTACAACCGAATCAGCTCATTGGCGATCTCCTTGACGGCCCTCTTGGCGCTGCGCTTGGTCTTGTTCCAGTCCGAGCCGCCCATCTTGGACAACGACGGCGCTTCCCCGCCCACGTACGTGCTCACCTGGTCGAGCTGGTCGGTGGGAACGAACAGTCGGTCGCGCGGGCCGTTGCGCTTGGAGGGTGCGTACTCGAGCACGAGGTACTCGCGCATGGGTTTGGGCTGACCCGGGGTGATCATGGCACCGGCAATCGGGCGCTGGACGAGTTCAACGAACTGACCGATGCCGTGTTGTTCGTGGACCACGTAGTCACCCTTCTGCAGGGTAAGGGGGTCCACCTGGTTGCGTTTCCGCCGCTGGGGCAGTTTGCGCATGTCACGCGTGGTGTAGGCGGTGGAACGCCCCAGGACATCGGCCTCGGTGAGCAGCGCGATGCGAGGGCCTTCGAACACGAAGCCCCTGCCCGCGCGGGCGGTGGTGAGTTCCACCAACCCCGCCTCCGGCGCCTCGTCAATGGTGTCGAAGCGAGCGGCCGGGATGTGCGCGCCGTGCAAGAGTTCGCTGAGTCGGTCGAGCGGACCGGGACCGTCGGTGACCAGCACGACCCGCCAGCCTTCGCTCATGCGCTCGGCCAAGAACCGGAGCATGGCCTCGACGTCGCCGGAGAACCGCGTGGGTTCGCGCGCCGCGACATTGAGTGTGTCCGCGTCCGTGTCCGCCAGCCGGACTTCTTCGTCCGTGGAATCGGCGTCGATATCACCCGCGCTCACGGCGTTCACGTTGAGCCCGGTGATCGACCACCAGCCCACCGAACGATCCAGGGCGAGTTGCCGGGTCTCGGCGATCTCGTGGAAGGAGCCCGCCGCCAGGCTGCGCTCCTGACCGTCCTCGGACTCCACCGCGGTGTTGAGGTCCAGGGGTGCGTCGCTGCCGCCGGAGGCCGATTCCCACGCGGCCATGAGGAATTCCTGGTTGGTTGCGACCAGATCATGGGCGCGGGCGCGCACCTTTTCGGGTTCGATCACCACGGTCATGGAGCCTTCGGGCACCAGGGACAGCACCGGGACCATGTCATCCGCAAGCAGCGGGGCGAGGGATTCCATGCCCTCCACGTACTGGCCGCCGGCAATGCGCTCCAGGATCTCGCGGCCGCCGGGCAGCTGGTCCTTGAGTTTGGCCGCCCGGGACATGACCGTGGGGGTGATCAGAAGTTCGCGGCAGGGTGAAGCCACGATGCGGGTGGGATGTTCCGTACCGGTCACCGTGCGCTGATCGGCCACCGCGAACCAGCGCATTTCGTCCAGTTCGTCACCGAAGAATTCCAGGCGCACCGGGTGGTCCTCGGTGGGCGGGAAAACGTCAATGATGCCACCGCGCACCGCGAACTCGCCGCGCTTGGTCACCATGTCCACCCGGGAGTACGCCGCGTCGGCCAGATCCTTGATGAGCTGGTCGAACGCGTATTCTTCGCCGGCCACCAGGGTCACGGGCTGCATCTCCCCCAGCCCGGCCACCACAGGTTGCAGCACGGAACGTACCGGGGCCACGATCACTCGCAACGGAGCCGCGGCGGATTCCGGGTGCGCCAGTTTCCGCAGAACGCTCAACCGCTGACCAACGGTGTCCGAGCGCGGTGAGAGTCGTTCGTGGGGCAGGGTCTCCCAGGACGGGAAGTTCGCGACCTGGTCCGCCGGGATGTACGAGGCCAAGGCGGCCTGCAGGTCCTCCGCCTCACGACCGGTTGCGGTGACCACGAACGTCACGGGGGCGGGCGAGCCCGCGGCGTCGTTGTTCACACCCGCCACGATCTGCGCCAGAACGGGCGCCCGGAGGCCGTCCGGGGCGCTGATGATCGTCTCGCTCGAACGTTCGGCCGGCGGGCGGGCTGCCTGGGCCAAGATGTTGGCGAACGTGCGGTCCTCGGTGAGCGCGGTGTGCAAACCGGTCAGGGACATGTGCGGGGTACTCCTGGTGTGAACGGCGAAATCCCCACGGACGGTGAGGGACGCGCCCCAGCCTACTCGCCGCCACGGACACGCTCAGCTCGTACGCTGGAGACATGAACGCTCACGCAGAGGCACCGTTGACCGGCCGCACCGTGGCCATCACCGCGCACCGCCGCGCCGACGAACAGGCCGGCGCCTTCGAACGCCAGGGGGCCCGCGTGGTGCACGCGCCGGCACTCAAGCTGGTTCCCACGGACCAGGACGACGCCGTTCTGGCCGCCACCCGCGAGATTCTCGCCACCCGCCCGGACACCGTGGTCATCACCACGGGGTACGGGCTGAAACGCTGGCTGACCGTGGCCGAGACCGTGGGCCTGCACGAGGATCTGGTGCAGTTGTTGCGCGACAGCGCCGTGTACGCCCGCGGGGCCAAGGCCAAGGGACAGTTGCAGTCCCAGGAGATCCCGTGCGAGTACGTCGGCCGGTCCGGGCGCACCAGCGAACTCGTGGACACCTTGCTGTCCCGGGAGGCACGCGGGACCGTGGCCGTGCAGGTGCACGGCATCACCGATGACGAACAGCTCGCGCGGCTGTCCGAGGCAGGCTTCCGTGTCATGACCGTGGCCCCGTATCAATGGGCGTCCGCGGATGAGGGCTCGCGGTTGGCGGATCTGACCCGCTCGATTGCCGCCGGGGAGGTGGACTACGTGACATTCACCGCCGCGCCCGCGGTGGATGCGCTGTTCGACGCCGCCCGCGCCGCCGGGACGTACGAATCGCTCTTGCGTGCGCTGAGAGGGGGGCATTGCACCGCGGTAGCCATCGGCCCGGTGTGCGTTCAGCCGTTGGAAGAAGCCGATGTCCTGGCCGTGGTGCCCGAGCGCTTCCGCCTGGGTGCCATGGTGCGCGCGGTGTGCGATCACGCCCGCGCCAGTTAGTTGTGGGACGCGAGCGCCACCGGGCGCCACGCCCTTGAGGTTTACTCATGTTCGGGGATGCCGTCTTTCGTGCTCGGTCCTGAGCAGATAGGTCCCCGGCCCGGCTATTCCTGAATGGCTTGTTCGTAGTGCTCGACCACGAGCTCGGTGAGTTCGGGCGGGGTGGGCGCGTCGGTCAGTAGCAAAGGCGCGGCCGTGATGTCGGCTCCGGCTGTCACCGTCTTGTTGTGGAAGAACCCCGGGGCCAGAAGATAGGTGGCCACCAGCACCCGGCCGTGCTTGCCCCCTCTGGCACTCGCTGGACGACCGGCCAAGTCTTTTGCTGACCTGCGAGCCTCAGCAACCGCGTCGTGCACCGTGGGTTTCGCCGCCGAAAGGAAGGCCACCTGAACGGGAACGCCCAGTTCGTGCGCGAGGTGCTCGGCCGTGACGCGGCAGTCCCGCACCGCATCAGGTTCGGAGGACCCGGCGGCGGCCATGATCACGGTGTCGACCTCGGTGATCGGCTCTGCGCCGTGCCCCCGCAGGGCCTCGTTCAAACGCCGGGCCATGATCACGGACAGCCGCGGATCCGGGCCGAGGGCCGCAGCCACGCGGTGCTGCGGGTTCCCCTTGATCGCCCGGGCCATGTCCACGTACACGTGGTAACCGGCCGAAAGCAGCAGCGGGACGATCACGGCGGGTTGGCCGGACAGCTGGCGGGTGCGATCCGTCAGGCTCGGTTCCTGGACGTCGACCCAGGTGTCGATCACGCGAACCGGTTCGAGCTCCGCACGGACCTCGGCGACGAGGTGCGCCACGGCGGCTTGTCCGGAGACGTTTCCCGTGCCGTGGGAGCAGGCCAGTAGCACGGGCCGGCCCGCGGCCGGCACCTCACCATCGGACTGTGCGGTGTGTCCTTTGCTGATGGTCATGACCGCGCTACCGACCCGGAACCGGGTCCGGTCGGACCCGTCCGGGTGCCTCGGGTGAGCGCATCCACGACCGGACCGATCACCGTGACGGCGGGCGAGGCGCAGCCGGCGGTGTCCACCACTGCGGTGGCGAGGGTGGTGAACGTGTTGCGTTCGTCGGGGCTGAAACCCTTCTCCAGCACGGCCAATGGGGTGTCACCGGCCAGGCCGTGTCGCGTCAGGCCGGAGACCGTCTGGGGCAGGGTGGCCACACCCATGAGGAGCACGATGGTCGCTCCGGAACGGGACAGTCCCGCGAGGTGCTCCAACTCCCGCTCGCCCAGGGGGTCGTGTCCTGAGACCACCGTGAAGGATCGGCTGAGTTCGCGAAAGGTCACCGGGATTCCGGCGTGCTCCGGCACCGCGACCGCGGAGGTGATGCCGGGGATCACGTGGACGTCCACACCCGCCTCACGGCAGGCCACCAGCTCTTCTCCCCCGCGTCCGAACACGAACGGGTCACCGCCCTTTAAACGAACCACCGTCTCCCCCGAGAGTGCAGCCTGAATCATCTGGGCCTGGATCTCGGACTGCGCAACGGGGTGGTGGCCGGGACGCTTTCCCACGGGAACCACCCGCACACCCGGTGCCAGCTCGTGGGTGACCTCCGGTGCCAACCGGTCCGCGAAAATCACGTCCGCGTGCGCCAGCGCGTCAAGGCCCGCCGCGGTGATGAGGCCCGGGTCACCGGGGCCACCGCCCACCAAGGTGATACTGCCGCTCGTGGTCTCCGCAACCCGTTCGACGGCCACCGGCAACGCCGCACCGGCGGCCGCGAGGGCGCGGTGCCACCCGGCGTCGGCGTCGGCATTGGACTGACTGTTCGCATCAGCCGCGGGGAGCGCCACGACCGCGAAGCCCACCCCCCGCAGCGACTCTTCCGACAGATCGTCCGGGCGGCCGAACTCCACCACTCCGGCCGCTGCGCGCTGGTATGTTCCGCGCAGCCGCTGCGTCAGTCGCCGAGGCCCCAACAGGGCCACCGTCGCATAGCCGAGGTCGACGTTGGCGCGCATGGACTCTCCCGGGATTCAAAGCTGGACCCCGGGGACCCGGGGCGGTTCGGAGTCGATGCTATCGGTGGGAGCTGTCGTTGCCCGAGGCCACGCGGTCCGCGGCGGTGAGCATTACCTCGCGTGACAATCCCGGCTCAACACTGCAAATGCTCGGTGTACCCCACGCACCGATCCTCCGCGCGTTGCCGGTTGACCAGCCAGCGTGTACCACCGGGCAAGTTCGCGATCGCGGACTTGATCCGCACACGGCGCTGCGTGGGCATCATCTCAGCGGTGCGCCTGAGGTGTTCTTTGGCGTCCTCCCCGCGACCCTCGCGCAGCGCCTGCGCAGCTTGCGACGCCGCCACGAGCGCAGACCCGTTCTTGAGTCGCCGCTGCACTGCGGCCCGTTCCCTCGTGCTGAGTTTGCCGTCGAATCGGCGCAGGGTCTGACGCAGGGCACGCTCTTCGCCGGCCGCCAGACACTCTTGATGCTTTTGCTTGGAATCCTCTGACCACCACGTGATGCTGGTAACCTGCTCCACGCGATCGACACGCCAGCCCGAATAAATGGCCCGCAGCCACAACTCCCACGTCTGCACGCAGACTTGCTCCGGGTCGAAGACCCCCACCTCCGCGAAGAAATACCGTGGGAACAAGCCGTAAAGACTCCCGAAGTTGCGGTCCAGGATCACGGACCGCTGCCGCCGGACGTCCGGCAGTTTCTCCCGGTACCGCAGGCGCCCCGCATTGATCCCACCCGTGGTGCACAGGAAGGCATTGGCGCACACCACCGTCCGGGAGCCACTCTCACTCGTGGCCACGTCCTCGTAGCGACCCAAAAGGGTGCCGAGGTGGTGGGGCAACAAGGTGTCCTCCGCATCCAAGAAGGTGATGAAATCCCCGCTCACCACCTCCAGAGCCGTGTTACGCGCGACGGCGCGGCCCGTGTGCTCCTGCCGCAGCACACGGATCTCGCGGCCGGCCCTACCCAGCGCCTCGTAGCCTTCCAGAACCCGCGACGTGTTGTCCGTGGAGCCATCGTCCACGATGACCACCTCGATGTTCGGATGGGTCTGCCGCAGCACGCTGCTGATGGCCCGCCCCACCGCGTCCTGACCGTTGTACACCGCAATCACCACGCTGATGAGCGGTTGTTCGAGTTCTGTGCCCGTGTTGTTGTCCACGTGGTTCTCCCCTGAAATCCGGGCCCGCTCTCCCCTGCGCGCCTCTCGTCCAGTCTAGAAACACACCCGCGTGTTGACCCCCGGAGATACGTCCCCTCATAGGGGCACGAATTCGGGGAATGCAACGTTTCATCGGACACAGGACACGTGTCATGTGCTGCCCCGTCGCGATCGGGCAGCCCCATCTGTGGTTGTCCTCAGCGATCCGCACCCGCCATGGGCCTAGGATGGTTGCGCTGGCCACAATGCGTTTCGCGTACATCGACTTCAAGGAGAACCATGCCTGTCAACGCCTCCACCACCATCAAGGCCCCGCTGGACACCGTGCTCAACACCTTTGTGGACGAGGCCTTCGTGCGCCACGTGAGCGATCGTGCGGGCACGCAGTTGGAGTCCTTCGAGGTTTCCGGTGACATCAACACGGCATTCACCGTGACCACCGTGCGCACCATGTCCGCGGACAAGCTGCCCGATGTGGTTCAGAAGTTCGTCAAGGGCGCCATCAAGCTCAACCAGGTGGACACCTACGACGCTCCGGCCGCTGACGGTTCCCGCAACGCCCGCACCGAGATCAAAGCACACGGGCTGCCCGTGGGAGCCAATGCCACTCAAACCCTCACGTCCACCCACGACGAGACGCTGGTCGATGTGACCGGTGACGTGGTGGCCAACATTCCGCTGGTCGGCAAGAAAATCGCCGCCGCCGCGGAGCCCTACATCGGCAAGGCCTTGACCCTGCAGGCCCGGGCCGCCGAGTCCTGGATCGCCAAGAACTAAATATTCACGCACCGCGTGATCACCCGGGGGGCACTTACGCGGCCCCCCGGGTTCTATTTTTGAAGCTATATGATGACCCGAGACATCGGCAGATCGAATGGAGTTTGGCATTGAATGTGGCCGTGAACAATCCGTCACGCGCGGGCAAGCTAGGATCCTACCTTCGGCAGGACACCACGGGCGGCCTGTTGTTGCTGATCGCCATGGTCGCCGCCCTGGTCTTTGCCAACTCGCCACTGGGTGACTTCTACTTCGGGGTGCGTGACGCCCACGTGGGCATCGGAGTTCCAGGATTCGACCACACGGTGGGCGAATGGGCCGCCGATGGTCTGCTGGCGGTGTTCTTCTTCCTCACGGGTTTGGAACTCAAGACCGAATTCATCAATGGTGAGCTGCGCAACATTCGCAAGGCCATGCTGCCCGTGGTTGCCGCCGTGGGCGGTGTGATCATGCCCGCGTTGATCTACCTGGGCATCAACATCGCGGCCGGTGCGGAGGACACGGCCATGCACGGCTGGGCCATTCCCACCGCCACGGACATCGCATTTGCCGTGTCCGTCCTGGCGGTCGTGGGTTCGGCCCTGCCCACTGCCATGCGCACCTTCCTGTTGACCCTGGCCGTGGTCGACGACCTGATCGCGATCATCATCATTGCTTTCGTGTACACGGATTCCGTGCGCGTGCTCTTCCTGGGTGGCGCCGCCGTGCTGCTGGCGATCTTCTGGGTACTCACCCACAAGTACGCCAACTGGTTCATCGCCAAGCACTGGGCCGCCTGGGTGATCCTGTTGCCCCTTGGGGTGGCCACGTGGTGGTTCGTCTACGAAGCCGGCGTGCACGCTACCATTGCCGGTGTGCTGCTGGGGTTCATGGTGCCCGTCATGAAAACCACTCCCCGAGTCATCCGTCATGAGGACCCCGAGATGGGCCTGGCCCCGGCTCTCGAGCATCGTTTCCGCCCGCTGTCCAACGGCCTGGTCATCCCCATTTTCGCGTTCTTCTCCGCCGGCGTCGCCGTGGGTGGCATCGAGGGCATCAAGTCCGCGGCCACGGATCCCGTGGCCCTGGGTATCGTGGCCGGCCTGCTGATCGGTAAGCCCGTGGGGATTTTCGGCGCGGCCTGGCTCATGGACCGGTTCAGCCCAGCGGTCAAGGACAAGGACTACACCTGGACCGACATGTTCGGCATGTCGTTCGTGGCCGGTATCGGCTTCACGGTGTCCCTGCTCGTGGCCGAACTGAGTTTCGGTATCGGCAGCCCCCACAACGACCACGCCAAGGTGGGTATTCTGTTCGGCTCCATGTTGGCCGCGGTCATTGGTGGCACCATGCTGCTGACCCGCAACGCCAAGTACAAGAAGGTCCGGGCCCACGGCGTGGACCCGGACGTCTACGACAACTAGACGGTCTTGGACGCCGCCTGGTTCACGGCGTCCTCGACGGCCACCCAGCTGAGCATCGCGCACTTCACGCGCGCCACGAACTTGGACACCCCCGCGAAGGCAGCGGCATCGCCTAGGATCTCTTCATCCGGAGCCACCTGGCCGCGCGATCGCAGCATGTCACGGAAGTGCTCGATCAACGTGTCGAGCTCGGGCAGGCTCAATCCCGGTGCCGTTTCCGCTAAGACCGACGCCGCCGCCATGGAAATCGAACAGCCCTCGCCGTTCCATTCCACGGCCTCCACCGTGGGGGTCTCCCCACCGGTCACCGTCACCCGCACGGTGATTTCATCACCGCACGTGGGGTTGTACTGATGCGACACTGCGCTGCGCTCACCAGCCGATGAAACGTCCTGGCTCGCCTCGCCACTGCGCTTGTGCGAGTGCTCCAAAATGATGGTCTGGTACAGCTGGTCCAATTCAGCGCTCATGCGCCCTCCGCCCGGAAGTAGCCGCGAACACGCGAAAGCTCGTTGAGGAAGCTATCGACGTCGTCGGTGGTGTTGTACAAATACGTGCTTGCCCGCGTGCTGGCCGTGAGGCCCAGTTCGCGGTGCAGCGGCTGGGCGCAGTGGTGACCCACCCGCACGGCAATTCCCGCGACATCCAGGAGCTGACCCACATCATGCGCGTGAACCCCGGCCACGTCGATGCTGACCAGGCCCACGCGCTCCACCCCGGGTTCGGGACCGAGGAGACGAACGCCGTCGATCTCGGTGACACCCCGTGCCAACCGACGGCCGAGTTCGGCCTCCCACGCCTCGATCCGGTCGATGCCGATCGCCTGCAGGTATCGCACGGCCTCCGCCCAGGCGACGGCCTGGCTGATGCGCTGGGTACCGGCCTCGAAGCGGACGGGCGAGTCCAGGTATCGAGCGTGCTCGGTGGTGACCTTGGTGATCATGGAGCCGCCGGTGAGAAACGTGGGCAGCGCATTGAGCAGCTCTCGGCGACCGTAGAGCGCGCCGATGCCCGTGGGGCCCAGCATTTTGTGCGCGGAGAACACGGCGAAGTCCACACCGAGCGCGGGAAAGTCCATGGGCATGTGCGGTACGGATTGGCACGCATCGAGAACCGTGAGCGCGCCGACCTTCTGGGCCTCCTCCACGATGGCCTGAACATCCGTGATCGCGCCGGTCACGTTGGACACGTGCGTGAACGCCACGAGCTTGGTGCGCTCCGAGACCGTGTCGGCAACCGCCTGGGGCGTGATCAGGCCGCACTCGTCCACGGGGACCACGCGCAGGCTCGCACCCGTGCGGGCTGCCAGTTCCTGCCACGGGATCAAATTCGCGTGGTGCTCCGCCTGCGTCGTGACGATCTCATCATCGGGCCCCACGCGGAACCGCTCCGCGTTCTCGGAACCATTGGAACCCGCGGTTGCGTTGGACATCGCGTAACTGAGCAGGTTCAGTCCCTCGGTGGCATTGGAGGTCCAGACCAGTGAATAAGGGTCGGCACCCACGAAGCCTGCGATCGTGGCCCGTGCGTCCTCGAAGAGATCCGTGGCCTCGACGGCCAGCGTGTGGGCGCCGCGGTGGACCGCTGCACGATGGCGCAGGGTGAAGTCTCGTTCCGCGTCAGCGACCCTCAGGGGCACCTGGGAGGTGGCACCGGTGTCGAGGTACACCAGCGGATGACCCGCCACCTGCGATTCGGTGAGCAGCGGGAAATCCTGCTTCAGCTGCAAGACCTGCTCGTTGTCCAGGGGGGTTGTGGTCATGACTCCTACTTATGAGCTTTCGCTCCTTGACGAACGCTGCGGGCGTCTCCACCGTAGTCCGGTGCGAGCGCGGTGACGAATGGTGGTTACGCAGTGTTGAGCCCGCCGCCGCTACGGGCCGGGTCCGCGATGTCACCGGCCGGCGCGGGCCGGGTGGGAGAACCCGGCCGGGTGTCAGGACACCTTGGCGTGGAAGTACTGTTGGGTGCCGGTCAGTCCCTTGGTGCTCAGCATTTCCACGGCGTCTGCGGCATCGCCGATCACCAGCGGCAGTTCCTTGGCTTGGGTTCCGGAAAACCGCTTGAGCACATAATCGGCGGTGTCCATGCGACCCGGGGGCCGACCCACGCCCACGCGAACCCGGATGTAGTCCTTGGTACCCAGTGCCTTGGTGATGTCTCGTAGCCCGTTATGGCCGCCTTCACCCCCGCCGCGTTTGAGCTTGACCGTGCCGAACGGAAGGTCGATCTCGTCGTGGACGACCACCAGGTTCTCGAGGCCCAGATCGTAGTACTTGAGCAATGAGGACACGGGCCCACCGGAGGCGTTCATGTAACTCATGGGCTGGGCCAGGACCAGTCTGGGAGCGCCGGGGCTCATCCGGGTTTCCGCCACCGCCGCTCGGGTCTTATGGGCGGACATTTTGGCCCCCGCGCGGTGAGCCAGTTCGGCCAACACCATGGCACCGGCGTTGTGTCTTGTTCCCGCATAACGGTCACCGGGGTTGCCCAACCCCACCACCAACGTGCGATCAGCCACGGAAGGCCTCCTTCGGTTCGGTGCAGCGCCCCTGGCACTGCACTCATTTGTGTCGAGACGGAGCACCCCGTTTCCACGGTGCGCTTCCACAATCTTCGCTCATGAAAATGCGGCGGCAGGCACCCGTGGGTACCTACCGCCGCGTTCAAACACTTCGACGCGCCGCCCAGCGAGTCCGCGGCGCGGGGGGCGTACTTACTCTGCGTCCTCGGAGGAAGCCTGGTCAGCGGCTTCCCCACCCTCGGCGGTCTCGTCGCCTTCCTCGGGCTCCTCGCCCAGATCCTGCTGAACCGGCTCGGACACGTTGATCACGAGCAGTTCCTCTTCGGAGACCAGGGTCACGCCGCCGGGCAGCGTGATGTCCTTGGCGTAGACGTGCTCACCGGGCTCGAGGCCCTCGATGTTGACCACAACGGACTCGGGCACCTTCAGCGCGTCGGCCTCGATCACCAGAAGGTTCTCTTCCACGTTGTGCACAGCGGTGGGGGCAACCTCGCCCTCGACGTGAACAGGGATCTCCACCTCCACGCGCTCGCCGCGACGAACGGTCAGCAGGTCGATGTGCAGGATTTCGGGGCGGACGGCGTGACGCTGAACTTCCTTGATCATGGCCAAGTGACCCTCACCGTCAACGTTGATCTCGAGAACGGCGTTGGGGTTACGGGAAGCCAGCATCATGTCGTGCCCGGGCAGGATCACGTGCAGGGGCTCGGCACCGTGGCCGTAAATCACTGCGGGGATCTGGTCGTTCTGACGCACGCGGCGGGCATATCCCTTACCGAACTCGGTGCGCAGGGTACCGGGGATGTTGATGATATCCACCATGGTGGAACTCCTTTGATCGTGGGGTATCGGTTTCGTCACCACACTGACCGTCCGGAAGGCGCTCGCACCATTCGTTGAACCGGTCAGCAAACCGACGTGGTGCGGCACCGCACGGTCCACCGTTCCTCAAGAGGAACCGGGGAGTTCACGATCCCACCAGCCGTCGTCGATAACGGGGCAGCAAAATAAACCGCCCCCTCGCCTTGGCAACCTGCACAGAATAGCACGTGGCGCTATGGCGGTCGCCGAATCCATTTTCGTCCCTCGTTATGCACCCATTGGTCGTAAACAGAAGCTTTTCGCGCGATTTTCGCGCTAGTGTGGAGAACGTGAATCTCGGGGGAGGTTCCATAGTGCGGCCGCCTCACATCACGGCCGTGCCGACGCCGTGCGGGTCATCACGCACTCTCGTCGATCGTTTTCAGGGGGAGGGACCGACGATCATGTACAAGGGGCCAATGGTGCGCCACACGCAAGCGTTGTGGCGTGAGAAATACCAGCAGACTCTCCGGATATCCGATGCCATGGGTCTGGCAGTCGCGTTGGCGCTGAGCCAATTGATTCGTTTCGGTTCGGGGGACGGGTTTCTGGCCCTCGAATTGATTCCGGTCCCGTACTGGCTGGTCGGTGTCATTCTCGGATTCGCGTGGTGGACGTGGTTGGAGTTGCGCGGCACCCGTGGCGTTCGACTGATCGGTAACGGTGTCGAGGAGACCAAACAGGTGGTCACCTCAACACTGGTTCTCTTCGGGGCCATTGCCATTGTCTCCTACGCCTTCGACATCCCCACGGCCCGCGGTTACGTGCTGATCGCTCTCCCGCTCGGTCTGATCACGCTGATCAGTGGCAGATTCCTGGCCCGGTGCGATTTGATGAAGCGCCGTTCGAGGGGTCAAGCCATGTCCCGCACCATGGTTATCGGTCGCTTCCCCGGTGCGGTCGAGATGGTCGGTGAATTGCAACGGCGCCCGCACGCGGGCTTCAAGCCGGTGGCCGTCTACATGCCGCCGTCACGGCGCGAGATGCCCGAGGAACTCGCGCGCGTGGAACTGCCGGTCAATACGTTGGAGCCAGGAGTCTGCCCCAGCGTGGCAGGCATCGTACACGCGTGCTGTGAGAACCGCATCGAAACCCTGGTCATGACCGCCTCCGTCCCATTGAGCACGCGCGAAATCCGTCACCTGGGTTGGGCCTTGGCCGATGAGCACATTCGCCTGGTCATGAACACCGGGCTGACCGACGTTGCCGGCCCACGCATTCACACCCAGCAGTTGGCCGGGCTGCCCCTCATCCACGTGGCGACCCCGCGTTTCACCCGTGCCAAGAAAATGATCAAACGTGGCATCGACATCGTGGGGGCCAGCTGCGCGCTGATCCTGCTCTCTCCGGTACTGCTGGTTCTGGGTGCAATCGTCAAACTCCACGATGGCGGCCCCGCCTTCTTCGCGCAGGAGCGCGTGGGTATTGACGGCACCCGCTTCAAGATGCTGAAGTTCCGCTCCATGTACACGGACGCCGAGGAACGCAAGGCGGCGTTGCTGGCCGCCAATGAATCGGAAGGCGGCGTGCTCTTCAAGATGAAGGACGACCCCCGCGTCACGCGCCCCGGTCGGTGGATGCGACGCTACAGCTTGGATGAACTCCCGCAGTTCCTCAACGTCCTGGGCGGATCCATGTCGCTGGTCGGCCCCCGCCCACCCCTGGCTTCCGAGGTGGAGCAGTACGAAAAACACGTGTACCGCCGCTTGCGTGTCCGTCCGGGCATTACGGGCCTGTGGCAGGTCTCCGGACGTTCCGACCTGGACTGGGAACAGTCGGTGCGGTTGGACCTCTACTACGTGGAGAACTGGTCCCCGGTGCAAGACGTGATCATTTTGCTGCGTACCTTCAAAGCGGTTTTCGCGTCCGACGGCGCGTATTGACCCTGCCCGCACGGGGTCATCACGGCCTCGGGAATTGATTTCCATCGCCACCACGCGGTGGCGGGCGATCCCGGTCAAGGCCAGGGGTGTGAACCATGCGATACGAAACATTTGCGCTGTCGAAATCGTTCCGTGATTGACGCGGGCATTTAATCCTGTGAAATCCGCAGAAATTGTTTAGAATCCTTATGCCCCCTTTGAATTGCGCATCCCCCCGCGCACCTCCCCCCAGTTAGGTCATACGTGTGATTCCCCCTCGCAAAATCACCCTGCCCGCTGCCGTCACGGCGGCCGTTCTGGCATTCACCTCATTCGTTCCGGCGTTTGCCGCTGAGACCCCCAAGGAAAATCTCGACCCCGACCGCGGCAGCGTGGTTTCGGTGGAAACCGAAGAACTCGACACCGTGGTCAAGGATCCCAAGCTGCCCAGCGCACCTCCCAAGACCGGCGATAAGAACCCCGGCGCCACCATGGGGCAGCACATGAAATCCATAGCGGAAACCACCAACCTGTCCGACGAGTCCGAAGCCGAGCTCGAGCAGGTCGAAGAGGCACTGACCGACACGCCCGCGCCGGCGGCGTCGGCGTCCCCGGGGGCGGTGACGCCGGAGGCCAGCGCGTCCGCGCAGTCAAATCCCTCCAGCACGCAACAGGTGGGCCCCGCCGGGTCCATGTCGCTCATGATCCAGGCGAACACGTGGCGCCCTGCGGGCATCATGGGCATGGACGTCTCCGGTTGGCAGCCCACCGTGAACTGGAGTGCCGAGTATTCCCAGGGCGCGCGTTTCGCCTACGTGAAGGCCACGGAGGGAACCGGTTACAAGTCCCCCTCGTTCGCATCCCAGTACCGCGGTTCCTACAACGTGGGAATGATCCGTGGTTCCTACCACTTCGCCCTGCCCAGTGTGTCCTCCGGCGCCGCTCAGGCCGACTACTTCGTGAACAACGGCGGCGGTTGGTCAGCGGACGGCAAGACCCTCCCCGGTCTGCTGGACATCGAGTACAACCCCTATTCGAGCTTGGGCAACACCTGCTACAACATGTCCCAGCCGCAAATGAACTCGTGGATCAAGTCCTTCTCGGACCGCTACAAGCAGCGCACCGGCCGCTTGCCCGCGATCTACTCCACCACCGACTGGTGGCGCACGTGCACGGGTAACACCGCGCAGTTCAACACCCACCCGCTGCACATTGCCGCGTACAACACCACCGGCGCCGGAGCCATGCCCAACGGCTGGTCCACGTATGACATCTGGCAGTTCTCGGCTTCCGGCCCGTTCTCCGGTGACTCCAACCAGTACCGGGGTTCGTGGTCACAGCTGCAGTCCATGGCGAGCAACCGCAACTACAAGCCGCTGGGTGGTCGCGCCCCCAGCACGACGACCGTCAGCTCCACGTACAAGACGGGCGGCGGAATCGGTGCTATTTATCGCGCCACGGGCGGTGCGGCCAAGTGGGGTCAGCCGGTGATGAACGAGGCCAACGCCGCCTCGGGTGGTCGCTACCAGGAATTCGTGCGCAATGGAGTGAAGGCCACCGCGTACTGGCATCCGCGCAGCGGGGCTCACTTCATCCGTAACTCGTCGTCCATCGGTGGCAAGTTCATTGCTGCCGGGCGCGAACGCGGCTACGGATTCCCGCTCATGGAGGAACGAACCATCAAGGGCGGCGCCTATCAGGTGTTCCGGGCGCCCTCCGGCCGGCAGACCAAGGTGCTGTGGACGCCGTCGACCGGATCCCACGCCGTCAAGGAGAAGTCGGCCATCGGTAACTTCTGGGCCCAGCGGGGCCAGGAGCGCGGGCTGGGATTCCCCAGAACGGATGAGTACCGCGCGGGCAATGAAATCCGTCAGCAGTTCTCCAAGGGTTACGTGGTCCGTTACAACCTGAGCACCGGCCGCACCTGGATGACGCGGATCTGATGCTCGACCGTCGCGCCGGTGCCCGCCGGTGCGACGGTCATCGGCGCCGGGGCAACAGCACCCCGAGCTGAAACAACGCGGTGGGCCACTGGAACGTGGCCCACCGCGTTGTCGTTGGTGCTGGGTATCAGGAACGGCCGTTGAACAGGCTGGTGACCGAACCGTCCTCGAAGACCTCCTGGATGGCACGCGCGATCAGCGGTGCAATGGAGATGACCTCGAGGTTCTCGAACTGGTGCTCCTCCGGGACCGGAAGGGTGTCTGTGACGACAACCTTCATGGCACCGCAGTTGGCCAGGCGTTCCACGGCGGGATCCGAGAACACCGCGTGAGTGGCCGCAATGATGACATCCTTGGCTCCGCTGTCCCGCAGAACCTTCACGGCACCGGAAATGGTTCCGCCGGTGTCAATCATGTCGTCGATGAGCACGCAGGTGCGGCCCTTGATGTTACCCACGACCTGCTTTGACTCGGCCTGGTTGGGAACGCTGATGTCACGCGTCTTGTGCACGAACGCCAACGGTGCACCGCCCAGACGCTCAGCCCACTGCTCGGCCACGCGTACCCGACCGGTGTCCGGAGACACCACGGTCACGTTGGACTCGTCCACCACGGAGCGCACGTAGTCGCTCAGCAACGGGATGGCCATGAGGTGGTCCACCGGACCGTCGAAAAAGCCCTGGATCTGCGCGGTGTGCAAATCCACGGACATCAAACGGTCGGCACCGGCGGTCTTGTACAGGTCCGAGAGCAAGCGTGCGGAGATGGGTTCACGACCGCGGTGCTTCTTGTCCTGGCGGGCGTAGGGGTAGAATGGGCTGACCACGGTGATGGATTTGGCCGAGGCCCGCTTGAGCGAGTCCAGCATGATCAGCTGTTCCATGATCCACTGGTTGATGGGCGCCGGGTGCGCCTGGATG
The DNA here is from genome assembly GCF_014698015.1 of Kocuria sp. cx-455. Classification (GTDB taxonomy): domain Bacteria; phylum Actinomycetota; class Actinomycetes; order Actinomycetales; family Micrococcaceae; genus Kocuria. The sequence goes on along the minus strand of NZ_JACXBS010000003.1, from coordinate 186,864 downwards.
AGGAACGCGTCAGCACCACGCACCGATTCGCCGAATCGCACGTACGTCTCACCATTGGCGAAGTCGTACGCGTCGGTGGGGACCAGTTCGGTTCCCAACTCGCGTGCGATGTCCTGCGCCAGCTGCGGATGAGCACGACCCGAGAGCAGAACCATGCGGTTCGACCCCGCATTCGTAATTCCGGTCATGTGAACTCGCTTTCCTCGAAATGCCTTGATGGAGCGCTGGCCGCGTCTGCCCCGACCCGTTAGGCCTGAGATCCGTGGTCAGAATCTTGGGAGCCGTTGGATGCTTCCGCGGCCCGGGCCGCATCGGTTCCGGGGCGGTGCTTGAGCACCCACCCTTCCACGATGACCTGGTTGCCCTCGGTGAGGGCGAGCGCACCGGCGGGAACATCTTTGCGGACGGTGGTACCGGCACCGGAGTATGCGCCGTCGCCAATGCTCACGGGCGCGACGTACATGTTGTCCGAGCCCATTCGCACGTGGTTGCCCACCACGGTGCGGTGCTTGCTCACGCCGTCGTAGTTGACGAAGACCGAGGCGGCACCGATGTTGGAGTGCTCACCAATGGTGGCGTCGCCCACGTAGGACAGATGCGGGATCTTGGAGCCCTCGCCAATGGTCGAGTTCTTGGTTTCCACGAACGTGCCGATCTTGCCCTTGGGGCCCAGCACGGTGCCCGGGCGCAGATATGCGAACGGCCCCACGGTGGCACCCGCCCCCAGCTCGGCATCGCTGCCGTGGGTGCGGATCACGGTTGCGCCGTTGCCCACGGTCACGTTGGTGAGGGTGGTATCCGGGCCGACGACGGCGTCCTCCGCGATCCGCGTGGTGCCGTGCAGCTGGGTGCCGGGCAGGATGGTGACGTCCTGCTCGATCTCCACGGTGTCATCGATCCACGTGCTGCGCGGATCCACCACGGTCACGCCGTTGGCCATGTGCATTTTGAGGGTGCGCTGGTTCAGGTAGGCGCCCAGCTCGGAGAGCTGCTCGCGGTCGTTGGCGCCCTCCAGTTCCATGTAGTCCGCCATCTTGAGGGCGTCCACGCGGTGGCCCGCGGCGCGAGCGAGCTTGGGGACGTCGGTGAGGTACTTCTCGGCCTGGGCGTTGTCGGTGTCCACCCGGGCCAGGGAATCGCGCAGCACGGCGGCGTCGAAAGCGAAGATCCCGGAGTTGACCTCCACCACCGCACGCTCTTGCTCTGTGGCGTCCTTGAATTCTTTAATCTCCGCGAGCTGACCGTTCTCATCACGCAGGATGCGACCGTACTTGCCCGGGGCGGGGTGATCAGCGGTCAGCACGGTCACGGAGTTGCCGTGGTCTCGGTGGTGGGCCACGAAGCCCCGCAGGGTGTCCGCCGTGAGCAGCGGGACGTCACCGTAGGTCACGACCACGGTGCCGGCCACGGGAGTTTCCCGATCCAGGACGCCCAAACCCGCATCCACGGCACTGCCGGTGCCGGGGACGTCGGACTGGTCCGCGATCAACACGTCCGCGTCCAGGGAGTTGATGTGCCCCTCGACCAGATCCCGCTGGTGGCGGATGACGGCCACCAGCTGTTCAGGATGCACTTCCCGCGCGACCTTGAGGGCGTGCCCGACCATGGAACGACCCCCGATCTCATGCAGGATTTTGGGGGTCTTGGACTTCATGCGGGTGCCCTTGCCTGCGGCCAGGACGATGATTGCTGCGGGGCCGGACCCGCCGGTCGCGGCGCTGTGATCGGCAGCGGTATCGACGATGCTCACTGAGCTAACTCCTCGTGGTTGCTCGTCAGGTGGGGGAACCCATCTGCACCTGGGTGGTTCGTGCGTTCCGCCACTAGGACTCGAACCTAGACTCACGGCTCCAAAGGCCGGTGTGCTGCCGATTACACCATGGCGGAAAGGTCGCCACTGCCGTGACAACACAACCGTGCATCACACGGATGCACGGAAAATTACCATAACATTTCTCGGCCCCTCCTCAGCGCGCTCCCCCGCGGTGTTCCACTGTAACTACGCGCCCGTTGGCCATGGCCTCGTCGAACCCGGGAAGAGATTGCCCAAGGCGCCGCGTCTCCCCCGGTCCCAGTCCGCGCACCAGTACCGGAGCGCGTTTCGCCGCACGCCGGACGAACCCCCAAGCATCCGCATCCGATTGCCCCGCGTCGCGGGAACGGGCTACGTCCCACGCGAGTGAAGCGACCTCGGGTTCGGTGACGTCCAGGGTGTTCTGGTCGAATTCACGGTCCAGGAGCACCAGGAGCATGAGAACTTCATCGACTGCGGTGTGGTTCTGCACGAGCAGCCGAACGTCCTGCGCCGATGCCGCTTCCGCGAGCGCGGCCACCATTGAATAAAGCCGTTGTCGCTGCCTGCCCCGGTGGGTGATCCCGCCCAGGGCGAGCACGAGTGCCCGGGCCCCCACGCCGTGGCACAGCACCAGGGCGGCGTCGGAGTCGGCAATCACACCCTCGTCCGGGATGTCCTCATCCACGGAGATCGGCGCGCGCAGGATCAACGGGTCCGCGCCGGCCTTGCGCAGCTGATCCCCCGCCTGACGCCGCACGACCGTGCCCAGGTGAAGGCCCACCGGGCGGTCCGCGCCCAGCGTGATCTCCACGGCCCCCGGGTGCTCGCTCACGAGCTGCACGGCACTCGCCAGATCCTGCGGTGTGTCCAGAACCGTCCCTGCGACGGGGGCGGTGACGTTTGTTTCTTGCATGGGCCAATTCTCCCACGCGTTTCTGACACTTCTCCCGGATGACCCCCACGCTTGTATCCTGGCCTGCGTGGCACATCTGATTGGCGGAGAGAATCTGCACCTCGAGTATCCGACCAAGACTGTTTTCGATGCGGTCTCGATAGGTATCGACCAGGGCGACCGGATCGGGATTGTCGGTCGCAACGGTGACGGTAAATCCACGCTCATGCGGTTGCTCGCCGGCCGCATCGATCCCGACGGCGGACGAGTCACCGTGCGCTCGGGCACCACCGTGGGCATGCTGGATCAGGCGGACACCCTGGACCCGAATCAGACGGTGGGCCACGCCGTCGTCGGCGATGTCCCCGACCATGTCTGGGCCTCGGACGCCAAGGTGCGCGACGTGATCTCCGGTCTGGTCTCGGACGTGGACTGGGACACCGACATCAGCGAGCTCTCCGGCGGGCAACGACGCCGCGTGGCCCTGGCCGGTCTGCTGGCCCAGGACTGGGACGTGATCTTCCTGGACGAGCCCACCAACCACTTGGACGTGGATGGCATCACGTGGCTAGCCCAGCATTTGAACAACCGCTGGTCCAAGAATTCGGGTGCGCTGGTGGTTGTCACCCACGACCGCTGGTTCCTGGACGCCGTGTGCACGGACACGTGGGAGGTCCACGACCGCAAGGTCGAGCCGTTCGAGGGCGGTTACGCGGCCTACGTGCTCCAGCGCGTGGAGCGCGACCGGCAGAACGCCGTGATCGAGCAGAAGCGCCAGAACCTGATGCGCAAGGAACTCGCGTGGCTGCGCCGCGGCGCGCCCGCCCGCACCTCCAAACCCAAATTCCGCATCGACGCCGCCAACCAATTGATTTCCGATGTACCCCCGCCACGCGATTCGGTTTCCCTTTCGCGCATGGCCGTGTCCCGGCTGGGCAAGGACGTGGTGGACATCGAGGACGTCTCGGTGTCCTTCGAGGGTGGCAACGCCACCACCCATGTCCTCAAGGACGTCACGTGGCTGATTGCCCCCGGTGAGCGCACGGGCATTCTGGGTGTCAACGGCGCTGGTAAGTCCACCTTGTTGGGCCTGGTCACGGGTGCTGTCTCCCCCACCTCCGGGCGGGTCAAGCGGGGTAAAACCGTGAAGATCTCCACGCTCACGCAGCAGTTGGCGGAGCTCGATGACGTCGCCAATGACCGCGTTTCGGACGTGGTGGCGAGCAAGAAAACCAGCTATGTGACCGAGGGCAAGGAAATGAGTCCCACCCAGTTGCTCGAACGCCTGGGGTTCACGTCCGCGCAGCTCAAGACGCCCGTCAAGGACCTCTCGGGTGGTCAAAAGCGCCGGCTGCAGTTGCTGATGATCCTCTTGGATGAGCCCAATGTGCTGATCCTGGACGAACCCTCCAACGACCTCGACACGGACATGCTCGCGGCCATGGAAGACCTGCTGGACACCTGGCCCGGCACCCTGCTGGTCGTCTCCCACGACCGCTACCTCCTGGAGCGCGTGACCGATCAGCAGTACGCGGTGATCAACGGCCAGTTCCGTCACCTGCCCGGCGGGGTCGAGGAGTACCTGAAGCTCTCGGCCTCCTCATCCTCCGGGTCGGCTGCGGGGTCCGCCGGTGCCTCCAACCCGTTGGCGGCTGGCTCCTCGTCCGGGTCCGACGACGCCGCGGCCTCGGCTTCCGAGCCCACGCTTTCCGGCGCCGAGGCGCGGGCGGCCCAGAAGGAACTCGGCGCCGTCGAACGCAAGCTGCAGAAGCTCACCAAAGAAGCTGCGGCCCTGGACGAGACCATGGCGGCCGCGGATCCCTCCGACTTCGAGGGACTGGGCACGCTGGCCGCGCAGAAATCCGAGCTGCAGGAGCAGATGGACGAGCTGGAGATGCGGTGGCTGGAGTTGGGTGAGGCGCTGGAGTGATCCTGCGGCCTCATCGAGACAGCATCAATGGGGATGCTCCTGGGGGTTACTCGCTCCAGGGATTGGTCTTGATGATCTCCACGAAATTGTCGCGCTTGAAGTCTGGATCGAAGTGCTCCAGAACATCCGCGTTCATGTTGCCGAACGTGGAGTGCGGGCGGTGCACGTTGCCGTCGTTGAAGGCATTGAGGATCCGGTTCTTGAAGTCCGGGCGCGGGTGGGCCTTCACCACGGCATCCCGCTGCTCGGCGCTGAGGTCTTCCAGGTGCATGCCGAGCACGTCGGTCTCGACACCCGCGCTGACCAGCGCGATCTCCGGGGACAAGAACTCGGGAACGCCCGGGGTGGTGTGCAGGGCAATGGCCAGCCATGCGTCGTGGGCGCGCTGCGCGGAGGTGCCGTGGTCCAGCAGGAATTCGTTGGCCGCATTCGCACCATCCACCTCGAAGCGCAGCGTGGAGTCCATGTACCCTTCGGTCAGTCCCATGTCATGGAACATGGCGCCCGCGTAGAGCAACTCGTGATCCACGGACTGGTTGCGCACCCGGCCCTGGAAGGCGCCGAAGAAGAACACACGACGGGAGTGGTGGTAGAGCAGGTCGTCCTCGGTGTCACGGATGTACTCGGTGATCTCGCGGGTCAGTTTGGTGTCGGGAACGGAGATGCCGGCAATGGTGTCAGTCATGGTGAAACTCCTTATCGGTCGGTTCATTGCTCAGAGGTCGACGACCTCGAACTCGAGCAAACTCGCACCCGATGCCACGGGCTTCTTGCCCTGGCCGGCGTGGGCCGCGCGCGCGTTGCCGTCGCGCCAGGCCACGAAGTCCTCCTCGGTGGCCCAGGTGGTCACCACGAAGTAGCGGTTCTCCCCCGCCACCGGGCGCAGCAGCTGGAAGCCCTCGAAACCCGGCTCGGAATCCACCGAGTGCTTACGCGCGGCGAAGCGCTGCTCCAGCTCGGGCCCGGCCCCTTCGGGAACTTCAATGGCGTTGATCTTGACGACGGACATGTGCGCCTACCTTTCAATGGTTGATGTGGGATCAAGACTAGGAGTGAGAAGTGAGTCGGAGCTGGGTAATCCGCGCATTCATTGCTTCCCGGAAGTCTGCACCACTTCCTCCGCCGCGCGCTGGCCGGATCTGATGGCGCCGTCGATGTACCCGTTCCACACCGATGCTGTTTCCGCGCCCGCCCAGGAGATGCGTCCCAGTGGTTGAGCGAGGTGCTTCCCCACGGTGGTCCACAATCCCGTGCCGAATCGTCCGCCGTAGCAACCCCGGGTAAATGGTTCCTCGGACCAGTTGCGCTGCAGCACCTCGGTGGGTCGAGAGGCCATCTCCCCGAAGAAAGATTCCAGATCAGCCACGACGAGCTGAGCGCGCTGTTGCTCGGGCAGATCGTTGAATGCCCGTGCATGGCGACCCTCCACGAAAGCCACCAGAATGCCCCGTTCGGAATCGGGAACACCGTTGTCGTACACGAGGGACACGTGGTGGTCGAGACTGAGTACCGTGCCGCTGAGGCCCGCAGCACGCCAGAACGGCGTGTCATATTCGACCTGGAACTTGATGACGTTCCCGGGGTTCATGTGCGACTGCGCAATGTCCCGATTGGCGGGAAGCTGCGGTGCATAGACAATTCTCGCGGCCATGATCGGTGGCAGCGCCACGATCACGTGATCACATCGGTATCGAGTACCAGTGGTTCTGACCGTGACCTGGCTGTTCGGTGCCGTGGGACTCTCCTGCGTGTTCCACTCGGATATCTCAAGCACCTCTCGGTCCAGCAGCACCCGGTGACCGAGGGACTCCGCGAGGCGTTGCGCCAGCTGGTGTGTACCACCACGGACGCGGGAATCCTGGGCGCCACCGATGGTGATCATCATGCGGTGCAGGCCGCCTCCGGAGCTCAGGTAGAACAACAGGTGAAGGGCCGAGTACTCGTCTGATTCCGCGGCGAAAATGGACACCAACAACGTGTCCGCGAATCTCCGGGCGACGGGGTCCTGACAGTTGTCGTCCAACCACTGAGCCGCCGTCATCCGGTCCAAACGGGCTGCACCGGGAGAGTCTGCCGGGGACTGCCGGTCGATGGTTGCGGCGGTGGCGTCGATTGTCGCCACCAGTTGTTGGAACGCACGCGCCGACTCACCCGGCAGGCCGAACGTGTCATCGTCGCTTTCGTGACGTCCACCCTCGGCGAAGAGTAGAGACCTGCCTTCATCGTGCACGGTGAAGGTCTCCAACCCCAGCCGTTCGGCTAGTGCGAGCACTTGGTCCTGAGTGGGTCCGACCCATTGGCCGCCAAGTTCGATACTCGTCCCCGAGGTGAAGCGCCCGCCTTCGAGCCGCCCTCCCACTCGGTCCCGGGCCTCCAGAACGATCACGTCCACGCCGCTCTCGACGAGTCGTTCGGCAGCCGTCAGTCCGGCAATGCCGGCTCCTACCACGACCACCTCCGTGGATCTTTCCGGGATATCGTTGCACTTGGCGTTGTTCACTGTTCCTCCTGTGGTTGCGGTGAACCATCCACGGGCTTCTGAAGCGGGGGCGGTGGATCTTCGGTCAGAGTTCCGGGGGTCATGTTCAAACGAGCTTCAATGGGTGCCGAAATACGCTCACGGTACTGTCCCGGGTCTCGGTATCCCACGATGGTGTGCGCGTTGAACCCGTCCAGGAGAGCAATGATCTCCCAGGCGCAGCTGTCCGCACCCGGCACGTCGAAGTCCCCGTCCGACGTCCCCTGTTCCAGGATGGCGGCCACCATGGCCTGCCAACGGTCCATCATGTGGCGCACGGCGTGGGCCGTCTCCGGATGACGGCGGCCCAGGCTCCACCCGTCGAGCCACACCCCGGCGTAGTCTTCTCTTCCCGGGCGGCTCGTCAATCGAATCAGCTCGGACAGTTTGTGCACTGCCCTTGGGTATCGGGCCACCTGCGACGTGACCGTCATGAATTCGGCCTGGAGAAGGTCTTGGTACACGCGCAGCCGCAAGGACTCAATACTCGGCTCGTAGTGCACCACCAGCGCGTGGGTGACCCCTAGCTTGGCGGCGATATTCCGATGCGTCAGGTTTTGCAGGCCGTCGGTCAGGGCCAGTTGTTGTGCTGTGACCGCAATGGCCTCCCGTCGCTTCTCCGGTGACAATCGACGGCGCACGCCGGCGGTTGCCCCGCCTCCTTCTGCGGTTTTCTTGCTCACGGTCGTATCCATTGACAGCCCCCGGTGCCCACTCTAAGCTCTCGAAAAAGTGATATTGACCACATGGTCAATATGCCGCTGTCCCGGTGAGGTGTCAAGGTCACCGGACGTCCGTGCTTTGATCCAGGCCGCAAACGTGCAGGTCCCCCGGACATAGGAGTCTCAGGTCATGCTCATTTCACACCGCAACGAACCCATGAGTGACCACCGCGAAGCGGGTGGGTCGCTACGTCGCTCGATGGGACTGCCCACCCTCGTGTTCTTCGGGCTGTCCTACATGGTTCCGATGACCGTCTTCACGACGTACGGCATAGTCAACGACATCACCGGAGGATTCCTCGCCAGCGCCTATCTCATCACCCTGGCGGCCATGCTCTTTACTGCGTGCAGCTACGCGTTCATGGGGCGCAGAGTTGATTCGGCAGGCTCCGCCTACGCCTACACCCGGGAGGGACTGGGTGGCGGCGTGGGCTTCCTCACCGGATGGGCCGTCATGATCGACTACGTCCTGCTACCGATGCTCAATTACCTCTTGATCGGCCTGTACCTTGCGGAACAGTTCCCAGCCATTCCGGCATGGGCTTTCTCTCTGACGGCCCTGGTTCTCGTCACCGTGCTCAACATCGTGGGAATCCTGGTGGTGAAAAGCGCGAATATGGTACTTGTTCTGCTTCAGGTCATTTTCTTCATGATCTTCTTTGTCTTTGCGGCCCGAGCCTTCGACCCGGCCGCCGGTCCGTTGGACCCTTTTATCCGGTCGGACTTCAATTTGACGGCGGTAGCCGCAGGTGCTGCGGTATTGTGTCTCTCCTTTCTTGGGTTTGATGCGATCTCGACCATGGCCGAAGAGGCTAGAGCGCCCAAACAGTCAATCCCACGGGCGGTTATTCTCACCACGGTCATCGGTGGGGTGTTCTTCGTGGCCGTGTCATGGTTCGCCTACATGGCTCACCCCGCAGTCATCACGGGAGGCGAGGCAGACGTTGCGGCCATTTCAGTACTGGCCCACATCGGCGGAAACCTGCTGACGGCGCTATTCCTGGCCGCCTATGTCACCGGCGCCCTCGGGTCTGCGCTGGCATCGCAAGCCTCGGTCTCAAGGATCCTTTACGCGATGGGCCGTGACCGCGTACTCCCCGAAAAATTGTTCGGTACCATTTCCCGTCGTTTCCGCACGCCCGTCGGTGCGATTCTCGTAGTGGCCCTCATCTCGACATCGGCAGTCTTTGCGGATGTCGATTTCGTCGCCTCCATAGTCAGTTTCGGAGCGCTGACCGCCTTCAGCATGGTGAACCTCAGCGTCATTTCGGTATTCTTGATTCAAGATCGCCGCCGATCAATGGGCGCAATTATCTGTTACGGAGTTATTCCACTGATCGGATTTTTCCTCACCGCATGGCTGTGGACGAGCCTAACAGGCAATACAGTTCTCTTGGGACTGGCATGGATAGCCGTGGGCTTCATTCAATTGATGTGGCATACCCGTATGTTCACGAGGCCGGTTCCGCACATGCATTTGGAGAACTAGCAATCGGCTGTCGCCGAGAGCACGGCTCCCGAGCACACCAGTTCGAAGCGCGACTGTCCGTTCTGCAGGTCGGCAGCCACCAGGCGCACCCGGATCTCCTGCCCGAACGGTAGATCAACGCCCCTGATGCCTGCTTCCACGGCCGGAGTCCTGATGATGAAGCGACCCCTCTCCCCGGTTTCATCCACCTCGACCACGGTGCCCGTGAATTCCTCGCCCACGTGCGGGGACAGCATGAACGTCTCCACCATGTTCACGATGCCCCGTTCATAGGCCGATGCCTTGCGGTTGGATGACTCCATTTCCCTGGGCAACCGGGCCAATGCGGTGGCCACCCACTCGGGAACCGGCTCCCCCGCGCACACGGCAAGACAGACTTCACCCGCGTAGCGGTCCACCAGCCGCCGAAGCGGAGCCGTCACATGCGCGTAATGGGTGGCCAGAGCAGCGTGTTGCGCATTGTCCGGCCGTTGCCCGTTGAACGCCAGGTACCCCGCCCCGCGGAACAACAGGGTGCACGAATACAGCATGGCCGCGTGATCCGGGCGCTGCGGGTCCAGGGTGCGCACGAATTCGGTGTAGTCCATCTCGGGCGGCCAATCGATCCGCAGCGCTTTGGCGGTCTCGCAAAGTTTGCGCAACGAGGCGGCGTCGGCGGGCGGTAAGGTCCGCAGCAGACCCACCCCGGCCTCGAGCATGATTTCGGCGGCGGCCATTCCCGTGAGCAGTGAGATCTGTGCGTTCCAACCCTCAACGGGGAGCGCGGAACGGTGCACGATGTGCCATTCCCCGTTGGATGTCTCGACCTCCTGCTCGGGAATTCGCAGGCTCACGCCGCCACGTTCTTGCTCGATGTGTTCGCGCAGCAATCCCACGGTCTTGAGCAGTCGCAGAGGTGCCGAGGCGGTGCCGCTGTCGAGGGCGTCCTGAACCTCTCGGTACGTGAGTTGGGCGCGGCTACGGACCAGGGCTCTCTGGACGGTGCGAGCTGTCTGATGCCCCTTGTCATCCAGGGCAATCCGCCACAGCACGGCGGGCCGGATCTCGTGCTCAAGCAAACTTGCGGCGTCTTCGGAAAGCTCCGGAGGGTGCAGCGGAGTGCGCTTGTGTGGGCCATACAGGGTCTGACCGCGGACGTGGGCTTCCAGGTCGAGGGGGTCCCCGGGGATCACGAACGCGGCGACATCGGCAATGGCGTACCAGACGATGTATCCGGACCCGGATGCCTCGATGAACACCGCTTGATCCAGATCCCGGGAGCCCTCCGGGTCCACGGTCACGAATTCCAGATCGGTACGGTCCAGCTCGGGAAGGCGAGGGTGCTGTGCGGCGTGCAGAGCGGCGCTGTGCACCTCGGCCGGGAAATCCTCGGGAATGTTCAATTCCTCGCGCAGCTTTTCCAAACCCTCGACGAGTGGTTTGGGCACGGCCTGGACCTGGTGGGGACGAATGGGCATGCTGTCTCCTCACGTCAGGGTCCGCGAGCGCGGGCGCATTGGTCTAGATTGTGCCCCACTCGGGGATCAGTTGGGCACCCTTCACGGGCCCCGTGGTTGAAAAAGCGTACCGGTGCTCGCGGCGCAAGCCGTCGACCAGATTGTCCGCATCCTGCGCGGATTTGGCCAAGAAACACACCGTGGGCCCCGATCCGGAGACCCACCCGGCGAGCGCGCCCAGGTCGACGCCGTGGTTGAGCAACGTGGCCAGTTCGGGGAGTAGCTCAATGGCGGGCGGCTGCAGATCATTGCGAACCCACGTGGCCACCCCCGCGGCATCTCCCACGGCGGCCGACTCCACGAGTGTCGGATTCAAGGGGTCCGGAGCGTGGGCGCTTCCCTGGTCCGCGTCGGCCCGGTGCGCACGGTCCCACAGCCGGAATACCGCCGGGGTCGACAGCCCCTGGTCCTGGGGGACGAAGACCAAGTGAAGTTGTTCCCTGGTCTCCGCGCTGCGTAGGTCATTGCCCTTACCCCGGCCTTCAGCCAGACCACCGAGGACCATGAAGGGGACATCGGCACCGAGCTCGGACCCGATGTCCATGAGCCGGTCACGACCCAACCGGGGCTGGTCAAGGTGCTTGGCGAGCAACGCGTCCACGGCCACGAGTGCGGCGGCGGCATCCGCAGAACCGCCACCCATGCCACCGGCCACGGGAACGGCCTTGTCGATCCGCAGCTCGATCCCGGGATTGCAGTCGTGAGCCGCGCACACGGCGAGCGCGGCACGCACCGCGAGGTTCGACTCGTCCAGGGGAATGTCCGAAAGCGTCGCCGCACCGGATTGGATCATTTCCGCGTACTCGCTACCGGGCGCCGGGGACACCGACACCACCACGCCGCTGCCGCGCCGGGTCACGTGGGAGTTGATCGAGGCCGTCACGATCTCGTGGACGTCCACGGCGATGAACAGGGTTTCCAGCGGGTGGTATCCGTCGGACCCGGGGTCGCCCACGTGCAGCGCCAGATTCGTCTTGGCGGGGGCCGATGCCGAGGCCCGCAATCCGGCGGGGTTCATTCGTGGTGCTCCGTGGTCGGTTGTGCCTGCGCAATTCGCGCATACGCTTTGACGTCGAGTTTTTCGCCGCGCTCGCCGGGGTCGATACCGGCCGCGCGCAGGATCTTTTCCGCCCGCGGACCGGATCCGGCCCAGCCGCTCAGTGCCGCACGGAGGGTTTTGCGCCGCTGTGCGAAGGCGGCATCGATCACCGCGAAAACGTCCGTGCGCAGCGCCTCATCGGCCGGCGGGTCACGACGTTCGAACCGCACCAGACCGGACGCGATCTTGGGCGCCGGCCAAAACACGTTCTTGCCGATCACACCGGCCTTGGACACTTCCGCGTACCAGTTGGCCTTGACCGACGGCACACCGTACACCCGCGATCCCGGTCCAGCGGCGAGACGATCGGCGACCTCTTCCTGGACCATGACCAAGCCGTGGCGCACGGTGGGGAACGTTTCCAGGATGTGCAGGAGCACCGGCACGGCCACGTTGTACGGCAGGTTGGCCACGAGCGCCGTCGGCGGGGTGGCGCCGGGCAGGTCGGTAACGCGAGCGGCGTCGTGCAGCACCACGTTCAAGCGCGACGCCGCCTCGGGATAAAAACGCTCGACCGTTTCCGGGAGCTGCGCCGCGAGCGGTGGGTCGATCTCCACCGCCGTCACCGCCGACGACGCCGCCAGCAGACCCAGCGTCAACGACCCCAGGCCGGGCCCCACCTCCAGGACATGATCGTTCGAGGTGAGATGCGCCGTGGCCACGATCCGCCGAATCGTGTTGGGGTCGATCACGAAGTTCTGGCCGAGCGTCTTGGTGGGGCGAATGCCCGCTCGCTCGGCCAGTTCTCGGATTTCTGCGGGGCCCAGGAGCGGGCCGTCAGGGCTCTGGTCGGTCACCGGTTCATCCTACGTTGCTCGGGCGGTGTGCTTCGCGGAGAGGGGTGCCGCGGGTGGGGGCCAAGATTTCGGGCAGAGGGTGGCAGGATGGCCGCGGTCGTAAACATATGGGGACGAGTTACGTGGCCGTAGCCGGGGTTTTCCACGAACCTCGACCTCGCATGTCAGCGGCCACGGAATATCGCGGAGCTCTGGCCCCGGATGTCACACTCGTCCGCCTGGGGCCCTAGAACTGTCCGTACACCCTCTCGGAGTTGGCCCAGATCTGCCGGCACAACTCCTCGAGATCCGTGGAGAGAATCTCCGCCATCCCGCGCACCGTGTAATTGACCATGTACGGGGCGTTGGGTCGGCCCCGGAACGGGTGCGGGGTGAGGAACGGGGCATCCGTCTCGGTGAGGATGAGTGATCGGTCCGCCTCGAGCAATGCGGCCTTCAAGGGCTTGGCGTTCTTGAACGTGACGGTCCCCGCGAAGGACATGTACCAACCGTTCTCATTGCACACGCGCGCCAGTTCGGGATCACCGGAGAAGCAATGGAACACCGTGCGTGGCGGCGCCCCGACCTCGCGCAGTACGCGGACCACGTCTGCGTGGGCTTCACGGTCGTGGATCTGCAGGGCCAGGTCGTACCTCTTTGCGAACTCGATGTGCGCGCGGAAGGACTCCTCCTGCGCCGCGTACCCGGACTCGCACGTGTGCACGTGATCCAGACCGCTCTCACCAATGCACCGCACCCGATCCTCGGAGGCCAGCTCATCGATCTGCGCCAAAGCCTCTGCCAAGGAACCGGAAGCAGCCAAGGACGGTGCTTCGTTCGGGTGCAACGCCACCGCAGCCAGCACACCAGGCACGGACTGCGCCGCGGACACGGCGAACCGTGAGGATTCCACATCGCAGCCGGCTTGCACGAGTCCGAGCACCGATGCGGAGCGCGCCGCATCCATGGCATCCATCACCGACACCTGAACCAGCCCGTCCGACATATCCAGGTGGGTGTGGTTGTCCACGACCGGGTGCGGCAGCGGTTCGGGCAGTGCGGGGAACTCCACGTTGCGGCGTTGACCGTCGCGATCGGTGAGGGCACGGCGTTCGGTGCCTTCACCGCTCTCCACCGAATCCGGCAGCCGATACCACTCGGCGGAATAGGCCGCGGGAGGGGTTCCGGGTTGGGGCTGGGGGCGCTGGTGGGTGTCCCACAACGTGGTAGCAATAGGCGTTTCGATCACCCGCCCACGATACGACGCGCCACCCGGCCGAAGCATCCCCGCTCAACATGACCGACAGACAGTGACAATGCGAGAGAATATGAACCAATTACATAGACACAGCAATTTTTCACGAGACGAGGAACCATGGAGCAGTTCTCCACGCACACCCGAGCCATCCTGGACCGCATGAACTCGGTGATCGACGGCAAGCCCACCGAGACCCGCACCGCGCTCACGGTCCTGCTGGCCGGAGGTCATTTGCTCGTGGAGGATGTTCCCGGTGTCGGCAAGACCATGTTGGCCCGCACGCTGGCCGGTGCGATCGGTGGCACGGTGAGCCGCATCCAGTTCACCCCGGACCTGCTGCCCACCGACATCACCGGTGTCTCCGTCTACGACCAGGTGCGCCGCGAATTCGAGTTCAAGCCCGGGCCCGTGTTCGCGAACCTGGTGATCGGCGACGAGATCAACCGCGCTTCGGCCAAGACCCAGTCCGCTCTCTTGGAGGCCATGGCCGAATCCCAGGTCACCGCGGATGGCACCACCTACCAGCTGGCCACACCGTTCATGGTGGTGGCCACGCAGAACCCGGTCGAGATGGACGGCACCTTCCCGCTCCCCGAGGCCCAGCGTGATCGTTTCACCGCGCGGATTTCCATGGGTTACCCGGACGCTGACGCCGAGGTGCACATGCTGGCCGGCCACGGCTCCGGTTCACCGCTCAAGGACCTGCAGCCGGTGGTGGACATCCACCAGGCCACGCAACTGGTCGACCACGTGCGCTCGTTGCACGTGTCCACGGCCGTGCGCCGCTACATCGTGTCCCTGTGCCAGGCCACCCGCACCCACCCCCACCTGCGCCTGGGCGCCAGCCCCCGCGCCGCACTGCAAATGCAGGCCGCAGCACGCGCCGAGGCCGCCCTGGCCGGACGCAACCATGTACTCCCGGACGACGTCAAGGCCATTGCCGTACCCGTACTCGCCCACCGGTTATTGCTCGAGCGCCGCTCCGGCACCGACAGCGCCCAGGACGTGGTGCGCGCCATTCTCGATGACGTGCGCGTCCCCACCGAGGACGGCGCCGGATCCCGATGAGCAACACCGCCTCCACTGCCGAGGCGCGGGTTGATTCCCGCGCCAAGTTCACGGTGCGCGGCTGGTGTTTCCTGGTCGCGGCCGTCGTGTGCCTGGCCGCCGCCACGTGGCTGGGTCGTAAGGACGTGCTGGCGCTGTCCCTGTTCCTGGGCATGCTCCCGTTGTTTTCCTCGCTGGCAATGTGGTTGATCAAACCTCGCGTGCTGCTCAAACGTTCCGTGGATCCGGCGCTGGTCACGGTCGGGGACGCCGCCTCGGTCGCGTTACACGTGCGACGTCGTTCGCAGTTCGGTTCCCGACGCCGCGCGGACTCCTCGGACTCGACCGTTCACGATCGCGCCGCGGTCGAGGTCCATGAAACGGTGGACCCCCAACTGGGCGAGGACCGGGACTTCTCCGTCCCCGTGTCAGGCGTGCCCGTGGCGTACACGGTGCGCCCGCGGCGTCGTGGAATGTATGAACTGGGCCCGGCGACCGTGCGGGTCCAGGACCCGTTCGGCGTGGTGACCGAGCTGTTGGACGTGGCCGAGCGCACCACCCTGCAGGTCGCCCCGGACACCGAGGACCTCACCGAGCTGGGTGCCTCGCGGGTCCGTGAAACCGGCGGTGATCCCTCGCGGCGGGCCATGCCCCAACCCGGTCCGGACAACGTGACTACCCGCGAATACCGTCACGGTGACCCGATGCGACGGGTGCACTGGGCGGCGTCGGCAAAGCACGGCGAGCTCATGGTGCGCCAGGAGGACCCGCGCAGCACGCGCAAGGCCGTCCTCGTCCTGGACATGAGCCAGGAGCACTGGCCCGGCGGGCGCGTGTGGGCGGGCATCCTGGCGTCCACCGAGGAGTTCGAATGGGGCGTGCGCGTCACGGCGTCCATCCTGGATCACCTGACCCGCCGCGAAACCGTGGTCTTCGCCCTGGATGACCAGGGTCAAGCGCTGCCGCACGGTGACACGGCGAGCACCGATCAGCGCGACACGTCCGTCACGGACAACACGGCCCTTGAAGTGGTGCACGGATTGGCGCAGGCGGCCCTGGTGTCCCGCCCCGAACCTGACACCGCGACCGATCCGCTGGCCACCCGCTTCGACCGCGAAGCGTTGACCCACCCGCTGCTGCTCATCACGGGCAAGCTCTCCGCCGAGGCCGCCCGCCGCTACGTGAGCGCGGCGAAAGGCAACGTTGCCGGTTCGGTGATCATGGTGCTCGACCCGCCCCTGGCCCGCCCCGAGAGCGCGGACATTCTGGAAACCTCCGGCTGGTCCGTGGTGCTCGTGACGCGCTGGACGGACATCGACGCCGCGTGGACCTCCGTTCTGGACGGCGCCACGCTCCTGGATCCGCCGCCCGCGCCGCCCGGGGTCGAATACCTGAACATGGACCACGTGATGGGACACTTCCGATCGAGGACGACCGCATGAGCCATTCCGCCGCACCGGCCACCCCGTGGGGCAGTCCGGGACCCGCTGGGCGGGCCGAGTCCCCGGAGTCCACGCCGGCAGCGCCCGGTAATTCACGGCCTCCCGAGCCACCGCGACACCAGCGTGCTCCGCGCATGGCCGTCCTCCCGTTGCACGCGTTGCTGTTGGCAAGCGTCGCCCTGGGCTGCGTGGGTATGGCCGGGGCGCTCGCCGGTTTCTGGTGGGTGCTGCCCGTGGCGGTCACCGTGGTGATCGTTGTGCTGGTCACCGCGGCCGCGCGGTGGCTGCGCGTACCTTCCGCGCTGGTGACCGTTCTGGGACTAGCTGCTCTCATTCTGGCGCTGACCGTGGTGCACGTAAGTGATCATGCGCTGCTGGGGTTCATTCCGACTCCGGGCACCTTGGACGCAGTGGGATCGCTGTGGAGTGAGTCCGGCTCGTTCGTGGCCCGGCAGTCCGCGCCCTACGGGCACAATGCCGGTTTGGCCCTGGTGCTGAGCGCTCTGGTGGGCTTGGTGACCGTGTTCATGGAGACCGCTCTGCTGGGCCTACGCATGGCCGGTCTGGCGTGCGTGGGCATCCTGGCGTTGCTCGTAGTACCCGCCCTGACCTTGCCGGGCAGTGTATCCATCTGGGGTCTGGGCGCCGCAATCCTCGCCGCGCTGGCCCTACTCGCCGGTTCGCGAGTGTGGGGTGCCACCCGTCTGCAGCATATTGCGCCGACCCCCGGCGGTCTGCCGCGCGCGCTCCTGGTGATCGCCGGGGTCCTGGCCGTGAGCCTTCTCGTTCCCACGGTCATGCCCGGGTTTTTCAGCGGTGCCTTCCCGCAGGGCAGTTCCTTCAATTCCGAGCGCGCCGCTGGTGTGGGCCCGTTGCGCGCGGTGGGCCAGGATCTGCGAGAGAGCGAACGGGTTCAGCGCTTCAGCTACACCACCTCCGATGGGCAGCCCAAGTACATGCGGCTCATGAGCCTGTCCGACTTCTCCCAGCCCGAATTCTTCCCGCAGACGGACAACCTGGAAGAGGGCCTGGACGGTCTCGCTGATCCGGAGACCAATCCGGTCTCCCGGGAGAACCCCGTGACCACCAAGGTCACGTTCGAGGACTACAACGAGCACTGGCTGCCTGCCCCGTACGCACCCACGGAGTTCACGGGTATCGGTGACGAGGGCTGGTCATGGAACCCCCGCGACCTCTCGGTCTTCAGCGCGGGCTCGGAGATGTCCGGAGGTACGTTCACCGTGACGTCCTCAGCTCCGCGGGCCACGCCGGACGCAATGCGTTCGGCGGCGCCGTCGGACACGAACGGCGACCTGGCCGACTACCTGAGGGTTCCCGACGAAACGCCCGAGTTGATCAGCAGCGCCGCCCGCCAGCTCACGGAGGGCGCAGGTAATGACTACGACCGCGCGTTGGCGCTGCAGAACGGCCTGCGGCACAACTTCCAGTACGACGTGAACGCCCCGCTCGCCCAGGGCTACGACGCCGGCGGTATGGACAGCATGGGGCAGTTCATGGAGACTCGCACGGGCTACGCCGGGCATTTCGCGCCCGCAATGGCATTGATGGCCCGCGAGGTCGGTATCCCCTCCCGCGTGGCGGTCGGTTATCTGCCCACGACCCCGGTCTCCGATTCGCGGGGCGGGGAACTTTTCCAGGTGGGCACCGGTGACGCCCACGCGTGGCCCGAACTCTACTTCGAGGGTGTCGGGTGGGTACGTTTCGAACCCACGCCCGGCATTCCCACCACTCCGGAGTACGCACCCGAATCCGGCAACGAACCCGGTCAGGACGCCTCCGGTCAACCAGATCAGACACCCGGCCAAGAACCATCGCAGCCGCAGGAGCCGACCTCGGGGCCCACGGACGAGCAAAGCCAGCCGCCGGCCCCTGCGACGCCCGAGCAGGCACAGGAGGAATCCGGTACCGCGTTCATGATTCCGCTCTGGGTGCTGGTGCTCGGCGGCGTCCTGCTGCTTCTCGTGCTCCTGGCCGCCGTGCCGCGCTTGATACGCGGACACCGCCGCCGGGCCCGGTTGGCGGACATGGCCGACGCCTCACTGTCTCCCCGGGAGCGGGCGAACGCCGCGTGGGGCGAGTTGGAGGACCTGTCCGTGGATCACGGCGGATCCCCCAAGGCGTCGGACACCCCGCGCGTGCGGGCCCGGCACATGGCGGCGGGGATCCCGGCGGCGTCGGAGGCGGTGGATCGGATCGTCTCCGATGTGGAACACGCGAGCTACGCCGCCCCGGACGCCTCGTGGAAGCCGTCAGCGTCCGCCGCGGATCTGGGTACTGTGCGCGATGAACTCATGCGTCGCGCCGACCGAGGTCAGAAGTTTCGCGCCACCTGGTGGCCGGCGTCGATTTTCCGGCGCTGACTGCGGATCTGGGCCTCGGACGTCACCGCTGACCGCGGGCGGTGATCACGGCGTCGTAGAGCTGGCGGGTGCTGACGCCGGCGTCCGTGGCGATCTGGCGGGCGGCGGCCTTGAGTTTGATGTCGCTGGTGGCCACGAGCTTCTCGACGTCGCCCACGAGGTCCTCGGGTTCGGGGGCCTCCACGGGTGCGGCACCGTGGACGACCACCGCGATCTCTCCGCGCACCTGGTTGATCTGCGCCCACTCCGTGAGACCGGCGAGGTCATTGCGCAGAACTTCTTCGTGGAGTTTGGTCAGTTCGCGACACACCACCGCCTGACGGTCGCCGCCCAGAGCATCCCGCAGCGCCTCCAGCATTACGGCCAAACGATGCGGTGATTCGTAGAAGACCATGGTGCGGCGTTCTTCGGCCAGGGTCTTGAGATGAGTGGCCCGCTCCCCTGCCTTGCGCGGCAGGAACCCCTCGAAGGTGAATCGGTCGGTGGGCAGCCCGGACACCGCGAGCGCTGCCAACACTGCAGAAGGTCCGGGGATCACGGACACCCGCAACCCTTCCCGCGCCGCAGCACGCGTGAGCGGGAAGCCCGGGTCCGAGACGGTGGGCATCCCGGCGTCGGAGAGCACGGCCACCACGTTGCCGGCACGAACCAGATCCAGGATCTCGGCGACCCGTTCGTTCTCGTTGTGCTCGTGGTGGGTCATGACGCGGCCGGTGAAGTGCACGTCAAGCCCAGCAGCCAGCCGGTGGAGCGTCCGAGTGTCCTCCACGGCCAGCACATCTGCGGTTCGCAGAATCTCCAGCAAGCGGGGGGACGCGTCCGAGAGGTTACCGATGGGCGTGCCCACGACCATGACGGCTCCGCCCACGGGCCGCTCCGAAGGAGTCGGGGGAGTTTCCTGAGGCGTTGATTCTTGCGAGCTCACACACAGTACTCTACGAACCCTGTCCAATCAGCGGCTGGGAACCGCCGTAAACTGCGCCATGAACAGGGGTCGTTCAGAAAGCACCCCCTACGATGAGTGAGTGCATCTGACTGCTCTTCAGCCGGTGACCCGCGGCCCCGCCACAGACCTTCGTGGTCTCTTGCTGCCCGCAATCACCCGGTTGCCCCGGTTGTGGTGGGTCCCGCTGCTCCTCGTGACCGTGCTGGGCGGGGTGCTGCGGTTCGTCAATCTCTCCTGGCCCCATGCGGTGGTCTTCGACGAAACGTACTACCTCAAGGATTCCTATTCGCTCCTGCTCAACGGCACGGAGCAGCAGTGGCCCTCCGACGCGGATGAAGCCTTCGCCGCCGGCACACCGCCCACCACCCTGGATGAACCCTCGTTCGTGGTGCACCCCCCGGTGGGCAAGTGGCTGATCGCCGGCGGCCTGTGGTTGTTCGGTGCGGACGATCCCTTCGGTTGGCGCTTTTCCGCAGCACTCTTCGGCACTGTTTCGATCGCCGTGATCTTCGCCGCGGCGTGGCTTCTGTTCCGCTCGATCACCCTGGCAACCGCCGCCGGCCTGCTCATGACTCTGGACGGCCTCCACCTGGTCGAATCACGCCTGGCGCTGCTGGACATCTTCCTGATGTTCTTCGTGCTCCTTGCCTTCGTGTTCCTCCTGCTCGACCGCGACGACGGGCGACGCCGCCTGGTCGCCCGGTTCTCGCCTCACGGCATGGGTCCGTGGCTGGGGATTCGATGGTGGCGGATTGCGGCCGGGGTGGCCTGCGGGTTGGCCGTGGGCGTCAAGTGGAACGCCCTGTTCTTGGTGGCCGCCCTGGGAATCCTCACGGTGCTGTGGGACATGAACGCACGCCGGATCGCCGGAGTGAAGCAATGGTTCTGGGGGGCGGTGGTCAAGGACGGGCTCCCCGCCTTCGTGGCCATGATCGGCACCGGGCTGGTCGTCTACGTGATCACGTGGACCGGCTGGCTCACCACCGCGAACGGCTATGACCGCCAGTGGGCGGAACAGAACCCGGGTGAAGGCCTCCAATGGCTGCCTCCGGCGCTGCGCTCCCTGTGGGAGTACCACGTAGCCGCCTATACCTTCCATGCGGGGTTGGACAGCGAGCACACCTACATGGCTGGCCCGGCGCTGTGGCCGATCCTCGCGCGACCCACCTCGTACTTCTACGAATCCCCCGAGCGCGGTGTTGACGGGTGCACCGTGGACTCGTGTTCCCAGGCGATCCTGAACCTGGGCAACCCCGCCATTTGGTGGGTGGGTATTGCCGCGGTCGTGTTTGCCCTGGTTTTGTGGCTCGTAAAACGGGATTGGCGCCTGGGCGGCCTGCTCGGAATGTACGCGGCCGGATATCTTCCGTGGTTCTTGTACCCCGAGCGCACCATGTTCTACTTCTACGCCCTGGCGTTCTTCCCGTTTATGGTGTTGCTCATCGTGGGTGTTCTGGGGGTTTTGACCGGGCGGCTCGGCGTCGCTGGGTTCGGAGACATCGCGGGGACACCCGCCGCTCGGAATCGGTTCATCTCACGCGTGTGGGCGCGCCGCTGGACCACTGTGGGGCTCGTCTTCATGAGTCTGGTGGTCGTGTGCGCCGTCTTCTTCTGGCCAGTGTGGACCGGGCGAACCATCCCCTACGACCACTGGCACTGGCGCATGTGGTTCGATTCCTGGATCTAGGCCTGCGGTTCACAGCTACCCGGTTCGGGTCGGTTTCAGACGGCGCGGCGGCGAGTTAAAGCGCTCTGTGTGAACCATGTTCCGGATCGGGCGCATCGTGATCTCCCGGCGCCATTTCATGTTCCGTTGGAACCCCGTCCTACATCTGGTGGGGCGTTAGGGCCCTCCGGGGGCGCTCGGAGGGTTCTACCCAAACATGAGATGTCCCCGTTGGTTCGAACAGCGCCCAGAACGGAGCCCTACCCCTAAGGCCGGCCATTGGCCACAGACCGCACGGGTCGAACAACTGACGCGCAGGACTACGCCCAGGGCGCGGAACGGCCTCCGGTTTCGGGGTTCTGAGCGCTCTTCACGGACTTCACACCGGCGCCGCCGGGCTCGCCATCGGCATCCCGAACAACGGCGGCACGCTCACCGCGAGACGCCGAGCGCATGCGCGGACGCGTGATCAACATGGTCACGAACGCCCCGATCACGGCCACCAGGGCCACGGCGATCGCCGCGTCCATCCAGAACTGGGTGGGGTACAAGCGGATCAGGGTGTCGCTGATTCGGAAGGTCCAGGTGCCGGCGTCGAAGAACAGGGAGTGGAACAACGCGAAGAACCTCTCCCAGGCCAGCACTGCGATCACCAGGAGAACCACCAGCAGGGCAATGGTTAGCCACGCACCGAAGAACAATGCGCCGGATGCGGCGCCGGGGGCCCGGCGGTGCAGGTAGAGGACGCTGAGCACGCTCAGCACCAGCAGGATCACGGCCACCAGGAAGCCCCACTGGATCACGTGCTGCACGTCGGTCATGTGGGAGACCTCTTGGCCCTGGAACAGTGCGGCGCCGTCATCGTCGACCAGCCCACCCAGGTAGCGGGGTGGGGCGAAATTCATGATGTAATCCAGCCCGTAGGAGCCGTAAATCATGCGCTGTTCGGTACTCATTCCCCAGTAATCAGCGGGGAAACCCGGGCGATGGTACTCGATCCACAGGAACAAGGGGGTGGCAACAAGCCGCACCCCCAGGGCGATCAGGAGGATCGGGAACGTCAACGCCAGAAAGACCTGCTGGATGCGAGGAAACTTTGCCTCGCGGGGGCGTTCGACCGCCGTGGTGGAAGAGCTCACCGGGGATATCACCAGTTTCCGTGCCAGTTTTCGTCGGAGTACTTGTCAAAGGGAATGTTCCAGTCGCCGTACCCGTCGTCGGGGTCGGCCTGGGGGTAGTTCGTGTTGACCACTTCCACCATGTCACCCGGGCGGAACGTGTCAAAAATGTACTTGGCGCCCTCCGGCGGCATCCCCACGCAACCGTGGGAGACATTTGCATAGCCCAGCACCGGGATGGCGGATGGAAGCGCCTGGTGGATGAACTCGCCGCTCCACGTCAGGCGGGCCACGTTGGAGGCGTTGAAGGGCTCGTAATAATGCGGGTCACCGGGTGAGAGGTTCAGAGACGATGCCTTGAACTCGTAGGACTCGGCCTGTTCAATGATGACCTTCTTGCCCGTGGTGGACGGCCAATCCGGGTTGCCCAGGGTCACGGGCCACTCACCGGTCTTCTTGCCGTTCTCGTAAGCCACCAGGGTTTTGGTGTCGTTGTCCACGTACGCGCGATGCTCGGGACCCGTGGTGAAGTTCACGGTCTGGTTCTCGTTGCCGATCATCCCATTGCCCACATCCTTGCCGAGCAACTCGATGGCCACCTTGATCTTCGAATCGGGTGCCCACGGCTCGGCGGGCCGATAACGCAGCTTGGTGTCCGAGTACCAGCGGAACGCGCCGTCCTGGTCCCCTCCGCCGGTGACGGACACGGCCTGTTCAATCTCGTCCTTGTTCTGGATCGGCTCGGAGAACTCGAATTCGACGATCTGCCATACTCCGTAGGTGCCGCCGTCCTTCACATTCATGCTGACGTCCATTTCATGGGCGGCGTCAACCGTGGAGAACGCGGAGGTGCCCTCGGACGTGCGACCGTTGTTGTCAGCGGTGTACGTCACGGTGTAGGCGGCATTGAATTCGAGGGGCTCGTTGGAGGTCCATGTGGATTCGTCCTCGGACATGTCCCCGGAAGCCTCCGCTCCGTCGTCGGAAACCACCGAGACGTTCGTGAGGCGACCCTGATCGGTCGTCACCGTCACCGGGTCCACGGGGTTGACCATCGTGGCATCCGCGGCCGGGGCCACGCTCACGGCGGGCTCGGTGGCGGCCGCATCAGAACCAGCCGCGCCGGAGACACCGCCCGACGCTTGGCCGTCCCCGGAAACGGCGCTCGTCCCGCACGCGGCCAGGGCCAGCACGCTGAACCCCGCCAATCCTGTGAGGGCGCGCGAACGCCAGGTACGTTTACGGGTGGGCTGGGGGGCCATGGGGAACCTCACTTCGCGTGGCTGGATCTCCCCCAGACTGCCCGCTTACCGGCCCAACAACAAGTTGACCTTTGCTGTCCTACGGGCGGCGCAAATGCGGGCGGCGCAGGCTCGGAGGCATGGGTGCGGACGTGAAATCGGGTGCGGCTTGGGGCGTTGTCTCGGAGTCGTCCGCGGTGCGATCGTTGCCCGGGGTTTCCACGGGCGTGCGATTGAATGAAACGTCTCGCAACAATCGCCCGGGGGCGCGCATTCCGGGTCGCTGCGGGGACGGCGAACGACGCCGCGCCGCTGGCTGCTCGTCGTCGCGCACGGCCTCGACCACCGCGCCCAAATCATCGCGGTTCCACCCGTCCGGTGACTCCAGGCGCACCACACGCCAGCCCCGCGGGGCGGTCATGCGGTCCGCGTGGAACGCACACAGATCGTAGGCGTGGGGTTCGGAACGCGCGGACAGTGCACCGATCACGGCGGTGGAATCGGAGTAAACATAGGTCAGGGTGCACATGGCCGCACGAGAACAGGTCTGGCGGCTGCAGGTGCGCTGTGGGAGTTCGTCGCTCATGCCCTTACTCAGCGTCCCCGGCGGCGCAGCCTGCGGCGTTCGCGTTCGGACAGCCCGCCCCAGATTCCGAACTTCTCGTCGTTGGACATCGCGTAGTCCAGGCATTCACCGCTCACGGGGCAGGCCTCGCAGACGCGCTTTGCATCGCGGGTGGAGCCGCCCTTTTCGGGGAAGAACGCTTCGGGATCGGTCTGCGCGCAGAGGGCATCCGTTTGCCAGGCGAGTTCGCCTTCGGCATCGCCCTCGCTCACGGAGTACAGGCCGGCGGCGGCCTGCCACACGGAGGCGTCCACGCTCTGCGGGTCGTGGACGTCCACGTCGCTGAGATTCTGCGGAACCTGCGGCTGCGCGGGGGGCTGCGCCACAGACTCGGACTGGTCGCTCGTGCGACGATCGGATCGCAACATCACGTCACCGGCGGATTCGGGATGAGCGGCCAGGAAGGCGCTCGCGAGATCATCCAGGGTGGTGACTTGCGTGGCGGATCCGCCGCGTGCCTGATCCACGGGATCAACGAACCAATCCGCGGGGATCACCTCGTGAGCGGCTCCACGGCCCTGCTCAGAGGTGTCCTCTCGATCGTTGAAGTGGCGGCGTGCGGCCTCTCCCATGTCAGTCCTTCCGTCCGAAGCAAAAGCTTTGTGGTGCCCGTGACCTGCCCATTTGGGCCACAGGGAACTAACCGCTCCAGGCGAGGGGTTGGTCCGTTCGGCCCGAAGCGGACTTCCTAATTACACGCGTGTAAGTCCCACAGAGTCAAGCTGACACCGGATGACTTGCAGATCTGACCGGCGTGCCGCCAGTGTGGTCCAAGGACCATCACTTACCCTAAGGAGTTTTCACGTGAGACGCACACCGGCCACTTTTGCTCAGGCCTTGGAACACCTTTCCGCGCGCCCCACCCCTGCCCTCATCTGGCGGGA
This sequence comes from Kocuria sp. cx-455, assembly GCF_014698015.1. Lineage (GTDB taxonomy): Bacteria > Actinomycetota > Actinomycetes > Actinomycetales > Micrococcaceae > Kocuria. The sequence goes on along the minus strand of NZ_JACXBS010000003.1, from coordinate 161,539 downwards.
CGGGTCCGAACGTGTGGAGCTTTCCGGCCGCGTGCTGGTGAACTGGGTCGAGAAATCCGCGAGTTTGTTGGTCGACGAACTGGATGTGGAGTCCGGCCAGCTGATCACCGTGTCCGCGCAACCGCATTGGCGTCTGGTGGTGCTCACTCTCGCCGCGCTGCGGGTGGGCGCCGCGGTACGGATCACCGGCAAGTCCGCCGCCGACGCTGCCGTTCACGCCGAACTCGAGGCTCACCTCGACATCAAGATTCCCGCCCAACAGATCCTGGCCGTGGCTTCCCCCGCCCTCGCCTTTGCGTGCGAGCAACCGGTGCCGGATCCGGCCATCGACTTCTGCGCCGAGGTCCGCTCCTTCCCGGACGCGTACATGGGAATGGAAGAGCCCCGGGACGCGGACGACGCCTTGCCGGAGGCGGGAATCACGCACGGAGAGCTACTTGCGGAAGCCGAACGAGCGGCGTCGGCGATCGAGGACCACACCGTGTATTTACCGCTGAGCCACGGCTGGAACGAGCGGGCGCTGCTGCTCACACTGGGAATGCTGCTGCGCGACGATGCCGTCCTGGTGGCCGCGAACGAGGCGGACGTTACGCAGGATGTCCTGGACCAGGAGAAGGCCGTGCGCCTCACCGACGGGTAGGCAGGCCGGGTCCTAGATCTGGCGGGGTGGGGCGTCCGAATCCGTGCGGGGCGTCTCGTCCTTGCGCTGCACGACCGGGATCTGGCCGGTGATGAACGCGAACTCCTCTTCCCGGCTGCCCGCGAAATCCGGATCCTCGTCGAGCTCTTGGCGGAACACCCAGAATCGGTAGGCGAAGTACCGGAAAACCGTGCCCAGGATGGTGCCGATGATCGTGCCGGAAATGAAGGACGCCGTGGCCGACTGCAGGCCCAGGACGTAGTAGCTGAAGAAGATGCACCCGAGCTCGATGGCCAGACCGATGCCATTGGCCACCAGGAACTGGGTGAGTTCGCGGCGCTTGTTCTCCTGTCGCTTCTCACGGAACGTCCACAGTCGGTTGGCGACCCACGAGAACAGGATGGCTACCACCGTGGCCACGAACTTGGCTTTGATGTGGCTGTTCTCGAACCACGGGGTGTGCATCAAAATCCACACGATGACAACGTTGATGACGAAGGCCAGCGCGCCCACCACGCCGAACTTCATGAGCTCTTTGACGAACAGGTGCCACAACGCATCGGCGCGTTCCATGATGCTATTCACGTAGGGTTCTCGGTTTCCGTAGCTCGGGGAAGTCACGTGCGCACTGGTTCCTGCACGCTCATGGGTGATCCGCAGCTGCACGTGATCGACCCGCATATTGAGGTGCAGCCTACTCCTAAATAGCTGGGGGCTCCCTGTGGCGATACGCTGGGGGCGTGAGTTTCCCCATTACAGGTCCTGTCATTGGTGTTGTCGGAGGCGGCCAGCTGGCCCGCATGATGGCACCCGCCGCTACCGAGCTGGGCGTCGAATTGCGCGTTCTGGCGGAAGGCCCGGATGTTTCTGCCGTGGCCGCCGTCCGCACCACCCCCGTGGGGGACTACACGGATGTGGACACCCTGCGGCGGTTCGCTTCCGAGGTGGACGTGGTCACGTTCGATCACGAACACGTGCCCACCGAGCACCTGCGTGCCCTCCAGGAATCGGGGGTCTCGGTCCAGCCGGGTCCCGAGGCTCTCGTGCACGCGCAGGACAAGTTGGTCATGCGCAAGGCCGTGGAGAAGCTGGGTCTGCCCAATCCCCGGTGGGCCCAGGTGCGCTCCGCGGACGAGCTGCTGGCCTTCGGCGAGACCGCGGGTTGGCCCCTGATCCTCAAGACGCCGCGCGGCGGTTACGACGGCAAGGGTGTGCTCAAGGTGGATGACGCCCAGGCCGTTGACCAGGACCCCGTTCCGGCGTGGTTCGCCCAGTCCTCGGAGGACGGGCTGCTGGCCGAGGAGGTTGTCCCGTTCACGCGTGAGCTGTCCGCCCTGGTGGCCCGCACGCCCTCCGGTGAGACCAAAGCGTGGCCCGTGGTGGAATCCGTGCAGGTCAACGGTGTGTGCGATGAAGTGATCGCCCCGGCCCCGGGCCTGGATCCGGAGGTGGCCGCGGCGGCGTCGGAAGTCGCGATCATGCTGGCCCAGGAACTGGGCGTCACCGGTGTGATGGCGGCCGAACTGTTTGAAACTCCCGGCCACGGCGCCGGTTTTGCCGTGAACGAGCTGGCCATGCGCCCGCACAACTCCGGGCACTGGACCATGGACGGCTCCGTGACCAGTCAGTTCGAGCAGCATCTGCGCGCCGTTCTGGACTGGCCGCTGGGCGCCACAGAACTCACTGCGGACGTCGCGGTGATGAAAAATTTCCTGGGCGGGGACAACCAGGATCTGTTCGCCGCGTATCCCGCCGCGATGTCCGCCGAGCCGCGCGCCAAGATCCACAATTACGGCAAGTCCGTGCGTCCTGGTCGCAAGATCGGGCACGTGAACGTGGTGGGATCCGCGGATGAGACGGCCGAGTTGCGCCGCATCGCCACGCGTGCCGCCAGCTTCATTCGCGACGGCGAGGATCGCCTGACGGAACCCACACACATCCGGTCCGAGGGCAAGGCACACCCCACGTGGGGCGCCACTCCCCTGTCCCAGAAGCAGGCCCCGGTGGTGGGGTTGGTCATGGGCTCGGACTCGGACTGGTCGACCATGCGCCTGGCCGCGGAAGCGCTCGAGGAGCTCGGCATCGCGTACGAGGCGGATGTGGTCTCCGCTCATCGCATGCCGCACGAGATGCTCGACTACGGACAGACGGCCCACGAACGCGGTTTGCGCGTGATCATTGCCGGTGCCGGCGGCGCGGCGCACCTTCCGGGCATGTTGGCCTCGGTCACCCCGCTGCCGGTGATCGGCGTGCCGGTCCAGCTCAAGACCTTGGACGGCATGGACTCGTTGCTGTCCATCGTGCAGATGCCCGCGGGAGTTCCAGTGGCCACCGTGTCGATCGGTGGGGCACGCAATGCCGGGTTGTTGGCCGCCCGCGTGCTTGCCTCGGCCACGGACACCTCCGCCGCGCACCTGCGCGCCAACCTGCAGAACTTCGCCCGGGAGTTGTCCGAAACAGCGCACCGGAAAGGCCAAGCGCTGCGGGACACGGTGCTGAGAGGCGCCACCTCCCAGAATTAATCGGGCGGTGACCGGCCGATGTACGGCCGGGACTCAGCCAGAAGCGGCACAATAATCTCAGTGTGTCGTGTCTCGCGTCAGCGTGATTGCCCAAGTCACCCGCGTGAGCCGGCCGCAACACCGCCTTCCCCAGCAGCACGGAGTTGCACGTGAACGGATCATCCCCCAGCGATGTCGGGGGTACCCCCTACCCGCCGTCGGCCCAGACCCCCTACGCGGCTGAAAGCGCCGCGGAAGATACCTTCCACGGTGCTTCGGCAGCCCGCGATCCGGGCAGTGGGCCCCGTAAAAAGCGCTCCAACGTGGCCGATCCGTTGCTCAACCCCAAATTCGCTGCCCCGGCCGACCGCACCAAACGTGCGTGGTGGCTGTTGGGCGCCACCGCACTTGTTCCGGGTTCGGCCCAGCTGGTGGCGGGCCGCAAGGGTTTGGGGCGGCTGGCCCTGCGTGTGACCGTGACCGTGTGGGCGCTGATTTTGTTCGCCGCCGTGCTGTGGCTCGTGTGGAAAACCGCGCTGATCTGGTTGCTCACCAACTCGATCACGTCGTGGATCCTGATGTTCGGCCTGCTGGCCCTGGCGCTGGGCTGGGTGTTCCTGTGGTTCGACACGCTGCGCCTGATCAGACCCGGCCTGCTCACCGACAAGGTGCGCCGAGCCGTGGTGATCGTGACCGTGCTGGCCATGATCGTCACCGGCGGCGGCTTGGCCTACGCCGCGCACCTGGTGTCCGTGACGCGAGGTGCCGTGTCCAACATCTTTGCCGGTGGTCTGCCGTTCGCCCCCGACAACGGGCGCTACAACATCCTGCTCATGGGCGGTGACGCCGGGGAGGACCGCGAGGGCCGCCGCCCGGACTCCATGACCGTGCTCAGCGTGGACGCGGACTCCGGCCGCACCGTGACCGTGTCCCTGCCCCGCAACCTGCAGAACGTCCCGTTCCCGGACGATTCCCCGCTGCACGATGTGTACCCCAGCGGATTCAGCTGCGGTGACGAGTGCATCATGAACGCGATCTACACGGACGTGATGCAGAACCACCAGGACCTCTACCCCGACGTTGCGGATCCAGGGGCGGAGGCCACCAAGGATGCCGCCGAGGGGGTCACCGGCCTGAAGATTCACGGGTACGTGCTGATCGACATGGACGGTTTCGAGTCCCTCGTGGACGCCCTGGGTGGCATCACCCTGGACGTGGGAGGACGCGTTCCCATGGGCGGTGGCACCAATTTGGACACCGGCCTGCCCAACCCCATTCTGGGGTGGATCGAACCCGGGGTTCAGCACATGGATGGCTTCCACGCTCTCTGGTACGCCCGTTCCCGGGAAGGCGCCACGGATTACGACCGACAGGCCCGCCAGAGATGCGTCCAAGCCGCAATGCTCAAGCAGCTCAACCCGGTCAACGTGGCCACCAAGTTCGAGGACCTCACCAACTCGGGTGAGGAAATCATCGAGACGGACATCCCGCAGTCCTCCATCGGGTCCCTGGTCAACGTGGCCATAAAGGCCAAGGACCACGACCTCGAGCCGTACGCCGCGGGCCCGCCCTTCTACGACCAGTCCTTCCCCACGTACCCGGATTTCGAGCTCTTCCAGTCCGATCTGCAGGACGTGCTCGACAAGGCGACCGACGACGGCGCTGACGCCGCGGCGTCGTCGAACGTACCGGCCCGTGGCGTGGCCGGGGCACCGGGCGGAGTGGGCGTGGCAATGTCCGTACCCGTGCCGGCCTCGCCCGCAATGGTGACCACCGCCGAGGAACTGTCTCCCAACGGAACCTGCTCCGTTCCGTAATCGTGTCCGCGCTGCGCGTTCTGACGGGGGCCGCAGGTCGCTACAGTGGACGCGTGGCAAACATCCTACAGTCCCAGGAATGGGCAGAGTTTCAACAAAGCATCGGACACCAGGTGGTTCAGGCATCCGGCCGCGGATGGCGCTATCTGGCCACCGTGGAGGGCGGGCGCACGGGCCGGTACCTGTATTGCCCGTACGGACCCGAGGCTGATTCCCCGGAATCCTTCGACGCCGCTCTGGCGGACCTCACCCGCGTGGCCGAGGAACACAAGTGCTGGTTCGTGCGCGTGGAACCCGCCCATGCGAGCTTTGTGGACGGTCTGGAAACGGCCAAGTCTTCGTTGCGCCGCCGCGGCATGAAGCTGGCCCCGCGCCAGGTGCAGCCTTCGCATACGCAACTCATCGACCTGAGCAAGGACGAGAAAGAGCTGCTCAAGGACATGAAGTCCACCAACCGGAACCTGTACCGGAACATTCACAAGAAGGGCGTGACCATTGAGCGCTCGACCGACCCGGAGGACGTCAACTACCTCCTGAAGTTCCTGGACGACACCGCCAAGCGTAAGGACTTCAACCGCCAACACGACGACTACCTGCGCGCCGTGGCCCGCTCACTCATACCCGCCGGCGCTGCCGCCGTCTATTTGGCGAAACTCGAGGACGAGCCCATTGCGGCGTCCCTCGTGTACGACTCCTCCGACACCCGCACGTACGCGCACGCGGCCATGGATCAGCGCCACCGCAAACTCTCCGCGGGTATTCCCCTGGTGGTCACCATGATCATGGACGCCAAGGAAAAGGGGCTGACGTGGTTCGACCTGTTCGGCACCGCTCCCGAGGGCGCCGGCCCCGACCACGAGTGGTACGGATTCACATCCTTCAAGAAGTCGTTCGGGGGTTCCCCGGTGTCCTTCCCCGGAACGTGGGACCTGCCGGTGTCGAGCGGGGGGTACGCCGCTTACACCGGTGTGCGCCACGCCCGGGAGGCGGTCACGAAGGTCCGGAAGAAAATCCGCGAGCGTAACATCAAGGCATGACTAAGACTGCTCTGATCACCGGTGCCACCGGGGGAATTGGCCGCGCTTTCACCATCGAATTGCACCGGCGCGGCTATCAGGTGATCATCACCGGTCGGAGCACCGAGAAACTCACGGAACTGTCGCAAACGGTGACCGGCGGGGCGGCGCAAATCGTCGCGGCGAACCTCGCAACGCCAGAAGGTATCGGCACCCTGGTGGACGTGATCCGCTCCAATCCGCTGGACATCCTGGTCAACAATGCGGGATTCGGCACGCACGGTTCCTTCGCGGAGCTTAATCTGCAGCGCGAGCTCGAACAGGCCACCGTCAATATGACCGCGTTGCTGACTGCCACCCATGAAGCGCTCCAGTCCATGACCGCACGCCGCACCGGCGCGATCCTGAACATTGCCTCCGTGGCCGGTTTCCAACCCCTTCCCTACATGGCCACGTACGGGGCCAGCAAAGCGTTCGTGGACAAGTTCTCTCTCGCGGTGGGGGCGGAAGCCCGCACATCCGGTGTGCTCGTCACCAGCGTGAACCCCGGTCCCGTGGACACACAGTTCTTCGATGTGGTGGGTTCCGATGCCGTGAACATCGGCCGCGCCCTGTCACCGGAGCAGGTCGTGGCCTCCGCCATGACCGCCGTGGACAAGCGCCGTTCCCGCGTGGTGGTACCCAGGGCATTCCACGCCGTGGAGGCCATCACCCGTGTGCTGCCGGCATCGCTGATGGCGCGGGCCGCGTCCATCGTGTCCGGGCGGTAGGCGCTGCGGCGCACGGAAGGTTGCGTTGGAGCCACCACCCGCACTTCAGGGGCCGTTATGGCCTTCCGCGCTGGCCTAAAGGGTTCCAGCAGGCCCTGAGACGTCGTCCGTGGTTCTACCGGCCCCTGAGGAACCGCGCGACCTCGGGATCACCAGCGCGCGGCATCGCGGATGGCGGCGGTTCCCTCACTCACGATTCGACGCGCGAAGCCGCGGACCTTCCCCCGCTCGGCCGGAGCGGCACCGGAGGAAGCGGCGTCGGCGTCGTCCTTGGTCATGAAGGACGGGCGCGCGGGCGTGGGCAGCCTGGGAACGGAGACCGCCGGTAGGCGTCGCGATTTTTTGCCCTGCGCGGGCGGCTCTCCCGGGTCGGTGGCGTTCGCTTCGCCCCCAGCGGGTTCGGCCGAGGCCGGTGGCGTCTTCTGTCTGGGTGCCGCGGGTTGGCGAGCGAGATCCGGATCGGCGTCGACGGGGTTGTTGGCTTCCTGCGCCGCAAGCGAACTTGTCTCGGGCGCCGCCGGGTCGCTGTCGCGAGCGGGCTGCGGAGCCAGCACTTTGGACCGACGTTTCTTCTGGGGCGAGCGCTCACCGAAAATCTTGTGGCGGGTCTTCTCCGCCCGGCCGGCCAGCTGATAGTCACTGATCAGCGGGTGCTCCCACACGCCCAGGATTTCTCTGCGGTCCTCCGCGAGTTCACGCAGCACCACGGACGGGCTCTCGGAGTCCGGGTCTCCCGCAACGATCTTGTGGACCCGCCGCTGCTGCAACTGCACCAATCCGGTCAGCAATAGCGCGTCATCCACGCCCAGTTGGCGGGCGCGGTCGGTGAATCCCACGCGGTAGAGCATGGCGGACTCGCCGGTGTGCACGAACCACAGGTAGCCCAGGGCGGTTTCTTGTTCACCTTCTGCGTGTTCGGTGACCACGAGGAACACGGAGTCCTGACCCACGGCTTTGAGCAAATCGTCGATGTGCGCGGTGCGCAGGCCCACGTTGGCAAGGCTCTGCGTAGTGGCGGACACGCGCCGCACCTTGACACCGGCCATTTTGAGACCGGCGCGGCAGCGTTCAAGGGTCCCGCTGGACAGCCGCCTCGACAGGTCGCTCTCGGTCTCGCCCAGGCGGACAATCAGTTCCCGCGGCCCGGCTTCACCCTTGCGGATCTTGTCACGACGCCGATACCCCGCCTCGTCGAGATCGGACAGTAATTGCGGGCTGACCGCGGTGTCGGGGCTGACACGCAGGACGGCGCCGTGGTGCGTCTCGCGGGCATAGTCCTGCAGGGCACCGAGAACTCCGACGAGTTCGTGGGGACTTTTCACGTGGAGGGACCTGGCATCCACCACGGTGTGCTTGTCCTCGGGATAGATCAGCAGCTGGCCGTAACCGATCGTCTGATCTGCGCGATCCACCATCACGCGTTCCACGCTGATCTGCTCGTCCGTGAGGGATTCGGCTTCACCGATGCCCCACAGCAGCTGGGGATTCCCGCCGGTCACGCGAACCCTTGCGTCCCACATTTTCCGGTTCTCACACGGGTTCACGCTCAATGACACGGTGCGTCCTTTCGTCAGTGCCCAGCACACCGTCTCACAGCTTAGCTGCGGACAGCACTCGCGCGTGACCACCCGGGTGGGGCGATCACGCGCGCGTGTGCTGATGCACTGCGAAGAGTTCAGCGGCGGGAGGGTGGATCAGTTGTTGCCGCGCTCGTACTTCTCCCACTTCTTGGCCACGTGCTCTGCCTCGACCATGCGCACGGTGCCCGACTTGGAACGCATCACAATGGACTGGGTGGTGATCCGGGGTCCGCGGTACCGGACACCGCGCAGGAGATCACCGTCCGTGATGCCGGTGGCGGCGAAGAAGCAGTTGTTCGAGGTCACCAGTTCATCGGTGGTCAGAATGCGATCCACGTCGAGGCCGGCTTCGGCGGCCTTCTCCCGCTCGGCCTCGTCGGTCGGCGCCAGGCGACCCTGGATCACACCGCCGGTGGCCTTCACGGCGCACGCGGTCACGATGCCTTCCGGTGTTCCGCCGATCCCCATCATCACGTCAACACCCGTCCCCTCGCGGCACGCGGCAATGGCGCCGGCGACGTCGCCGTCGAGAATCATGCGCGTACGGGCACCGGTCGCGCGGATTTCCTCCACGAGGCCTTGGTGGCGGGGGCGGTCCAGCACGCACACGGTGAGCTGGTTGGTCTTCACGCCGCGGGCCTTGGCCACGAGGTGCAGGTTTTGCTTGACCGGCAGTCGCAGGTCCACCATGTCCGCGGCCTCGGGGCCGACCACGAGCTTGTCCATGTAGAACACGGCGGAGGGATCGAACATCGAACCGCCGTCCGCGACGGCAATGACGGCCAGGGCATTGTTCATGCCCAACGCGGTCAATCGGGTTCCGTCAATGGGGTCCACTGCGACATCTGAGGCGGGGCCGCTGCCGTCGCCCACCTGCTCGCCGTTGTAGAGCATGGGGGCTTCGTCCTTCTCGCCCTCACCGATCACCACGGTGCCGTTGAAGCTGACGGTGGACAGGAACGAACGCATGGCATCCACTGCTGCGCCGTCCGCCCGGTTCTTATCACCCGCACCAACCCAGTGACCGCCGGCAATTGCGGCAGCCTCCGTAACGCGGACCAGTTCCAGGGCCAGATTTCGGTCCGCCGCGTTACCTGAAGCGCTACCTGCGGTTGTTTGAGTCGCCATGTTCCTCACCTTCGAGTCAGCTGCGCCGATGTGCCTCGCATCGCACGTGGTCGTGGGCGAGCACACAAGCCTTGCGTGCTTTTCCAGCATATCCCCGGCATTGTCCGATTGGGCGGCTATGTCACGGCACGGCACAATGGACTCGTGAGTGATTCCGCTTCGACGCCGCCCCGCACACCTGACGAGCCTCAGGTCAATTCCGCGACCCCGGAGGAAGGCGCCCCGCTGCCCCAGATCACCACCAAACAAGCAGCCAAGATCAACGCGCCCATTCGCGGCATGATCATCTCGATGGCCGTGCTGCTCCTGCTGATCCTGCCGTTCCTGTGGCTGGCACCCAGGCCTGACGCCCAGCCCTACCGCGCAGACGTCAATGTGTCCCAAGAGGCGGGTTTCGTGGCCGACCAAGCCGAGTTCACCCCCGCGGCTCCGGACCTCGGCGAGGACTGGAGCGCCAATTACGCCCGCTGGGACGCCAATTCCCAAGAGGGAGTGCCGCTGTGGAGCGTTGGTTATCTTTCCCCCGGTTACCACCTGGTCGAAATGGTCCAGACCGCCGAATCCAACCCCACCTGGGTGGCGCAGCGCACCGAGTTGATCCCCGTGACCGGTCAGAAGGACGTGGGCGGAATCTCGTGGGACATTCACCACCGTGACCCCTCGGGGAAGCAGGAGGAGTTCACCGCGTGGGTCGGCACGCTCGAGGACTCCACCGTGATTCTCAGCGGCAAGGCCGGTGAGAGTGAGTTCGAGCACGTCGCGAAGGCTTTGGCCGAGGGCCGCTGAGGTCGAAGACCGGCTTCGGTCCCGTCGAGTGGGACCCCGGGGTTTAAGCTAGGAACGCGCCCGGGGGCGGGACCTCCTGGCGCGCCAACCGTGAGTCGAACCGGGAGCCACCGTGAGCGAAAAGACCCAGCCGAAAATCAGCGACGCCAAGAAGCCGACCGGCACACCCAGGACACCTCAGGCCGCATGGCAGCGTTTGCAGGACGGTAACGAGCGGTTCATAGCCGGTGAGACCCTGCACCCGCATCAAGACGCCCAGCGGCGCAAGGATCTTGAGCACGCGCAAAAGCCGTTCGCCGTGATCTTCGGTTGCTCCGATTCGCGACTGGCTGCGGAGATCATCTTCGACCTGGGTCTGGGCGATGCGTTCGTGATCCGCACGGCCGGTCAGGTCATCGACAACGCGGTGCTGGGCACCCTCGAGTACGCCATCGATGTGTTGGGCACCCCGTTGATCATGGTGCTCGGTCATGACTCGTGCGGTGCCGTGACCGCAACCAAGAACGCCGTCGACTCCGGTGAACTCCCCCGTGGTTTCCAACGTGACCTGGTGGAGCGCATCACGCCGTCGGTTCTGGAATCCAAGCGCAAGGGTCTGAACACCCTCTCCGACATGGTGGTGGAGCACACCAAACAGACGGCTTCGCGCATGTTGGACCAGTCACAATCGATCGCGGCGGCCGTCTCCAAGGGCGACGCTGCGGTGATCGGCGTGTTCTACCACCTGGACGCGGGTAAGGCGGAGCTCGTCTACGGTCACGGCCCGTGGTTCCCCGAGCGCAGTTGACAGCTCGCCCGATGCTGCCGGGCACGGCGGCGTGTCACCGCAAGCCGCCGGAAGCCCGGCCCCGAGCCGAGCGCATAAGCTAGGGGTCATGGCAGAAAATACTGAGTACCGCATCGAACACGACACCATGGGTGAGGTCCGCGTCCCCAAGAACGCACTGTACCGCGCTCAGACCCAGCGCGCCGTGGACAACTTCCCGATTTCCGGCTCCACTCTGGAGCGCCAGCACATCAAGGCGCTCGCCCAGGTGAAGAAGGCCGCGGCTACCGCCAATGAAGAACTGGGTGTCCTGGACGCCCAGCGCGCCCAGGCCATTCGCGACGCCGCCGACGCCGTCGCCTCCGGCGACTACGACGACAACTTCCCCATTGACGTGTTCCAGACCGGTTCCGGAACCTCCTCCAACATGAACACCAACGAGGTTCTGGCCACCCTGGCCACCCGCTCGCTGGAGTCCGAGGGCGTGGAGGTCCACCCCAACGACCACGTCAACGCCTCGCAGTCCTCCAACGACGTGTTCCCCACCTCCGTGCACGTGGCCGTGACCAACGCGCTGATCAACGATCTCAAGCCCGCCATGGACGTGTTGGCCACGTCCCTGGAGAAAAAGGCCGAAGAGTTCAAGAACATCGTGAAGTCCGGCCGCACCCACTTGATGGACGCCACCCCGGTGACCCTGGGTCAGGAATTCGGTGGATACGCCGCGCAGGTTCGCTACGGCATCGAACGCATTGACGCGTCCCTGCCCCGCGTGGCCGAGGTTCCCCAGGGCGGCACCGCCGTGGGCACCGGCATCAACACCCCGGACGGCTTCTCCGCCCGCGTGATCGAACTGCTGGCCGAGGAAACCGGCCTGCCGATCACCGAAGCTCGCAACCACTTCGAGGCCCAGGCCAACCGTGACGGTTTGGTCGAAGCTTCCGGGCAGCTGCGCAACATCGCGTACTCCTACATGAAGTTCATGAACGACATCCGCTGGATGGGTTCCGGTCCCAACACCGGCCTGGGCGAGCTGCACATCCCCGACCTGCAGCCGGGTTCGTCCATCATGCCGGGCAAGGTCAACCCCGTGATCTGCGAAGCGGCCATCCAGGTTTCCGCCCAGGTCATCGGCAACGACACCACCGTGGCCCTGTCCTCCACCAACGGCGCGTTCGAGCTCAACGTGGGCATCCCCGTGATGGCCGCCAACCTGCTAGAGTCCATCCGCCTGCTCGCCAACATCTCCCGCGTTGCTGCGGAGAAGATGGTCGACGGGCTGGTGGCCAATGAGGAACGCTGCACCTTCCTCGCGGAGGCTTCCCCCTCCATCGTGACCCCGCTCAACAAGGCCATCGGCTATGAGGCCGCGGCCAAGATCGCCAAGCACGCCGTGGCCAACAAGGTGACGGTGCGCGAAGCCACTGTGGAGCTCGGCTATGTGGACGGCGACAAGCTCACCGAGGAGCAGCTGGACAAGGCTCTGGACGTCACCACCATGACGGGCACCTACTGACCCGAGGTCAGCCCCGGACACTGATCGGTCCCGGAGACGGATCACCGGTGCACGGTTGAATGCTTCGGCCCCACACGGAAAAAACCGTGCGGGGCCGAAGCATTGAAGGAACGGTCAGGCTTTCCAGCGGGACCAGGCCGCCTGCCGGGAAGTCCCGGCCGCGCCGGCCACGGCCGTCCACGACGACGCCGCCGCGACGTTGCGCGCGCTGGCCCCCAGGGACTCACCCACGGTTGCGCTCAATCGCAGCAGCGACTGGAACGCCTCCGGATCGCCACTCGCGGCGAGCTGGCGCACGGCTTCCATGGCCGCACGTTCCAACTGGGCCACGGGAGTCGGCCCGGCACTGGACTCAGGAATGTCGGTACTCACGTGTCCATCATGGCACCGAGGCTCAGCGGCCCACCAGTACGACGTTCCGGGTGTCGTCCGCGTCCTCGAAGCCACGCTTCCAGGACACACCGGGCCAGCGGTACTCGACCGAGCCCTCGTCCGGGCGGTAGTGAGCAGTGAACAACGTGCCGAAGCCGCCGGAGAAGTTGTCCTGGTAAAGCGGGGCCTCGAGGAACTGATCGCGCATCTCGTCGGCGCTGATCTCGGTCTCCACGGTGCGGTCCAGGTGCACGAGGCGCTCCACGGAGCAGAACTGGGCGGCTTTGGCGGGGTACTCCGGCTCCTTGCCGCGGTGGTTGGTCGCGGTGCAGGCGTCGAAGAACTCGGCCTTCTGGCCGGGGGCTACGAACGCTGTGAACCTCTCACCCGAGGTGTCCACCACGGTGATGTTGTACGACATGGACACCGGCAACTCGCGCAGTAGTTCGCGTGCCTGCTGGGCGGTCTCGGCCACTTCCAGCAGGTACCGGATCACGATCGGGATCGCGAAGCCCGGGCCCGATCCGGGCCGGCCACCGAATGTGAGGGACACGGCCAGGCCGGCGTCATTCATGCCGTCCAGCAGCCCCCACAGGCAGTCACCGGTGCCGAGGACCTTGCGACCGGTGAATTCGCTGGAGTACACGGTGGCTTCCCACAGGCTCGGGACGTAGTCGTAGTTGCGGGTCAGTGAGGTCTGCTTACCCGTGAGCGCGACCTGCGAGCATGCCGGCGCGAACGCGGGGAGGTTCCACATGGTCAAAAAGCGCGCCGCGACGTCGTCATTGCCGGTGAGCTCCACGAGTTTGCGCCACGTGGGCATCAGCTCGGGCATGTGCTTCTCGAGCATGCCGCGCGCCTCGTTCAGGTCGGGGCGCACGCCTGCTCCGGTTTGGTACCACGAGCGGTAGGCGGGCCAGGTGGCGTCGAACAGGGCCTTCCAGCGCGGGCCCGGCTGCGACTCGCGGATACCGAACACCGTCACGGGGAATTCGCGCCGCGCGGGCCACGACGCCGCCGCGTCGTCGTGGTCCGCACCGATGTCGGCTGCCTTGGTATCTGTCGCCGCGGAGGTGCCACGGGCGGGACGGATGGTTCCGCCGGCGACGTCGAGGGTGGGCGCACCGCGGTAGAAATCAACCCAGTTGATTCGGGGCGAGGCGGTCTCTGCCCAGTTGACGGCGGTCCAGTCAATGGCCGCCCAGTCGATATCGCTCCAGCGTGCGCGGGTCCGGGGTGCGTGGGTCGTCTGTTCGCAAGTCATACGTCAAGGAAACATTGACACTGGGCACCGTGTCAAGCTTTTCTTGACACGCTCCCGGGGTGACTCAACGCACCCCTCTCGGTTCCGCACCTCACAAACCCCTCCCCCATGCGCACATGCCCGCCTAGGCTGGGTCACAAGCAAGCTTGTGACCGGGCCACGGTCACCCCCGTTCGGTAGGAGCAACACGTGAAACTCGCAGAGCAAATCATCCAGCAGCTCATGGACGCGGGCGTCCAGCGCATTTACGGCGTGGTGGGGGACAGCCTGAACCCCATTGTGGACGCGGTCCGTCGCACCGGCGGCGCAACAAAGGGCGGCATCGACTGGGTCCATGTGCGCCACGAAGAGGCCGCCGCCTTTGCCGCGAGCGCAGAAGCTCAACTGACGGGCCAATTGGCGGTGTGCGCGGGTTCATGCGGGCCGGGAAACCTGCACCTGATCAACGGCCTCTACGACGCCAACCGTTCGGGGGCACCCGTGGTGGCGATCGCCTCCCACATTCCGTCGCAGTACATCGGTTCTTCCTACTTCCAGGAGACCCACCCAGACCGCCTGTTTAACGAGTGCTCGGTGTACTCCGAATTGATCAGTACTCCCACGCAGTCCCCCGCCGTGGTCAGCTCGGCCATCCAGCACGCCATGACGGTTCCGGGCGTGGCCGTCATCACCCTGCCCGGTGATATCGCCGAGTCCGAGACCCAGGCGGATGCCCGGCCGTTCTGCGTGCCGGAACCGGGCGCCGTCGTCCCCTCGGACGCGACCATCGAGCGCATGGCGAACGCCCTGAACAACGCCCGGGATGTGGCGATCTTCGCGGGGATCGGCGTGGCCGGCGCCCACGACGAGGTGATTGCCCTTGCGGACACCCTGGGTGCCCCGATCGGGCATTCGCTGCGCGGTAAGGACCAGATCCAGTACGACAACCCGTTCGACGTGGGTATGACCGGCCTCCTCGGCTACGGCGCCGCGGCCGAGGGACTCAAGGGCGCCGACGTCATGGTCATGCTGGGCACGGATTTCCCGTACGACCAGTTCCTGCCGGACGTCACCACCATCCAGGTGGACACGGATGCGTCCGTGATCGGTCGCCGCACCGGCGTGGACATCCCCGTGCACGGTGATGTGAAATCAACCATCCTCAAGCTGCTGCCGGAATTGAAGCGGAAGAAGAACCGCTCGTTCCTCAAGAAGACTCTCGCCAAGCACGACAAGCTCATGAACAAGGCCGTGGGTGCGTATACCCGCAATGTCGAGAAAATGACGCCCATTCACCCGGAATACGCGGCGTCGATCCTGGACCAGGTGGCCTCGGAGAACGCGATTTTCACCGCGGACACCGGCATGTGCAACGTGTGGACGGCCCGCTACATCAACCCGCTGGGAACCCGGCGCGTGATCGGCTCCTACCGGCACGGCTCAATGGCCAATGCCCTCCCCCAGTCCATCGGCGCGCAACTGGCCTACCCGGACCGCCAGGTCATCTCGGTCTCCGGCGACGGCGGACTGTCCATGCTCATGGGTGAGCTGCTCACACTGGCCGTCTACGACCTGCCCGTCACCGTGGTGGTGTTCAACAACTCCTCGCTGGGCATGGTCAAGTTGGAAATGCTCGTGGACGGCATGCCTGATTTCGGCGTGGACGTACCGCAGACCAACTACGCGGCCATTGCACAGGCCGCCGGTTTGCAGGGGATTCGCGTGGAACGACCCACGGACCTGGAGGGCGCGTTCACCACCGCTCTGGCACACCGGGGGCCCTCAGTGGTGGAAATCATCACGGACCCCAATGCCCTGTCGATCCCACCACAGATCGAGAGCACCCAGGTCTTCGGGTTCGCCACCGCCATGTCCAAGATTGTCTTCAACGGTGGCGCGGGCGAGGCCGTCTCCATGGCGCGCTCCAACCTGCGCAACATTCCGCGCGGCTGAGTCAGCCGGGTTGTTCCCCTTTCTTCATCGGTGACAGGGGTGGCGGTTATCACATGAGCTTCGCTATGATCTCACATGAGAGTGGCACGGGTCACTCCCGCTATCCTTTTCTCCTACGGATCGTCCGGCACGTGCCTGCCGGGAAAGAGGAATCACATGTCCAGCGTGCGCTACGACAGGGTGACCTGTCAGTATCCCGGGGCCGAGCGCCCCTCAGTCTCCGACCTGAGCTTGGATATCGCCGACGGCGAGTTCCTGGTCCTCGTGGGCCCCTCCGGTTGCGGCAAATCCACCACCCTGCGCATGCTTGCGGGCCTGGAGGACGTGACGGGCGGCTCCATTCACATCGGCGACAACGAGGTGACCGACACCGCCTCCCGTGATCGTGACATCGCCATGGTTTTCCAGAACTACGCGCTGTACCCGCACATGACGGTGCGCGACAACATGGGCTTCGCCCTCAAGATCGCAAAGGTGGGCGAGGCCGAGCGCACCAAGCGTATCGAGGAAGCAGCCAAGATCTTGGACCTCACCGAGTACCTGGACCGCAAGCCCAAGGCCCTGTCCGGTGGTCAGCGCCAGCGCGTGGCCATGGGACGCGCCATTGTGCGCTCGCCCCAGGTATTCCTCATGGACGAGCCGCTGTCCAACTTGGACGCCAAGCTGCGTGTGCAGACCCGCACCCAAATCGCCTCCCTCACCCGCCGCTTGGGTGTGACCACGGTGTACGTGACCCACGATCAGACCGAGGCCATGACCATGGGTGATCGCGTGGCGGTCCTCAAGGACGGGCGTCTCATGCAGGTGGATACGCCCCGCGAGCTCTACGATCGCCCGGCCAACGAGTTCGTGGCCGGTTTCATCGGCTCCCCCGCCATGAATCTCTTCCGCGCCCCCGTGACCCAGGACGGCGCGGTGGAACTGGGCACGTTGAAGCTGCCTCTCAGCGCTGCGGCTCGGGAAGCACTCACCGGTTCCGAGGTCACCGTGGGCATCCGGCCGGAAGATCTGGTGCCGTCCGAGAGGGGACAGGGTTTGGCGGTCGTCGCGGATATTGTGGAAGAACTCGGGGCGGACGCGTACGTCTACGGCCACCTGGATCACCAATCCGACCAGCACGTCACCCCCATTGCGGGGGTGGCCGGTCACGATGAGGACACCGTTCCGAACACCGGGATTAGTGCGGAAGCGGACGAGAGTCCCATTGTGATTCGTGTGGACGGCCGGCAACCACCGGCCGCGGAATCTACCCTGTGGGTCAGTGCCGGTGGCGACCGGCTCCATCTCTTCGACGCCGGCACGGGCGAACGACTCCCGGACTGATGTCTTGCCCATGATCCGAAACGTCACGCGCCCTCTCGGGGGCGCGTGACGTTTCTTGTATTTCTGGTCTGCATTCACTGACTATCGGAAGGCCACCACCGTGACTCCCACCAACCCCGCCGACATTCCCGTTATCCCCGCCACCATGAGGGCCAGTGTGCTGCGGGCTCCGCATCAGTTGGAGATCCAGGAGCGTGCCGTCCAGCATCCCGGCCCGCACGAGGTGCTGATCCGCATCACCTCGGTGGGTGTGTGTGGCTCCGACACCCACTACTACGAGCACGGGCGGATCGGTGATTTCGTGGTGGAGGAGCCTTTGATTCTGGGCCACGAACCCGCCGGCGTCATCGTTGCGGTCGGAACGGACGTCCACGACCGGCACGTGGGCCAGCGGGTCTCACTGGAGCCAGGAATCCCCCAGCCGTTCTCGTCCCAGACGCTGCACGGGCAGTACAACCTGGACCCGGCGGTCCGGTTCTTCGCGACTCCGCCCGTCGACGGCGTGTTCTGCGAGTACGTGACCCATCCCGCCGCCTTCTCGCATCCCGTTCCGGACGCACTCTCCGACGACGCCGCCGCACTCCTCGAACCGCTGTCCGTGGGTATCAGTGCCGTGCGCGCTGCGGGTGTCACCCTGGGCGACCGTGTTCTGGTGACCGGTGCCGGACCGGTGGGGCTACTTGCCGCCCAGTGCGCTCGTCTGGCCGGCGCCCTGGACGTGGTGGTGACCGACACCCGCGATGACCGCCTCGACACGGCTGAGAGCTACGGGGCCACGAAGACGTTCCGAGCGGACAACGGGCCGTCCCCGGAGAGTCCCTTCCCCGGCAGCGGATACACCGTGCTGCTCGACGCGAGCGGTGCCGAACCCGCGATCCTTGCCGGGATGGCGCGTCTGGCGCCGGGTGGTCGCGTGGTGCTCGTGGGAATGGGCGCGGACATCCTCCGCCTGCCGGTACCCCTGGTCCAGGAGCGACAACTGCACCTCACGGGCATTTTCCGCTACGCCAACACGTGGGACACCGCGATCCGCATGGTTGAGCAGGGCCACGTGGACCTGGATTCCTTGGTCACCTCACGCCACGGCCTGGACGACGTCGCCGCGGCATTGACCGCCGGGACGCGCCCAGGCGCGTTGAAAGCTGTGGTGAACCCCTGACGGGGCCGATGGGCGTCGGCTACTTGATGGCGCCCATCGACAGTCCGCGCACCAGCTGCTTCTGCGCGATCCACCCGGCAAGCACCACGGGCAGTGAGGCCAAGACACTGGCCGCCGAGAGGCGGGCCAGGAAGAGGCCCTCACTGGTCATGGTGGATACCAGCATGATGGGCACGGTGGCTGCGTCCGCGGCCGTGAGGTTGAGGGCGAAAAAGAACTCGTTCCACGCGAAAATCACGCAGATCAGGGCTGTTGATGCGATACCCGGTGCGACCATGGGGATCAGCACCACGCGCATCGTGGTCATCAGCGATGCGCCGTCCATCTGGGCGGCCTCGAGCACCTCGCGCGGGACCTCCTGGAAGAACGACCGCATCATCCACACAGCAAGCGGCAGGTTCATGGCCGTGTACAAGAACACCAGGGTCCACACATTGTCCAGAACCTTGAGTTTGCCCGCGACAACGTAAATGGGCATGATCACGGCGACCACCGGAAGCATCTTGGTGGAGATGAAGAAGAACAGCACGTCCTTGGTCTTCTCCACGGGTCGGATGCTCACGGCGTAAGCGGCGGGAATCGCCATCACGATCACGAGGATCGTGGAGACCACCGTGGCGATGACCGAGTTCCACAGATATCCACCCGCGCCGGCCTCGAACACGGCCTTGTACTGATCCAGTGTGGGAGTGAAGAAGAATTTTGGAGGGTTGGACGCGGCGTCGGCCTCTTGTTTGAACGAGGTGAGCACCATCCACAGGACGGGCATGAAGAACCCGAGGGCCAGCAGCCACGTGAACAGGGTCAGCGCTGCGGATCCCGCACCACCGCTTTTGCGCGTGCGAGGCGCAGGCGGCTGCGAGGTCTCTACCGGGGGCGTCTGCGTTTGAACGGTGGTGCTCATCAGTTCTGCTCCGTGCTCATGAAGCCCTTGAAAATCAATCGCAGGGCGAAGTTGGCAATGATGATCGTGGCAATGACAACCACCACGCCCATGGCTGCGGCCTGACCGATGTCAAAGCCCAGGAAGGCGCGTTGATAGATGTAGTACGGCAAGTTGGCACTACTGGTACCGGGCCCGCCGGCGGTCATCAAATAGATCTGGTCGAAGGTATTGACCACGTAAATCGCACCCAACAGCACGGACAGTTCGATGTAGCGGCGCAGGTGCGGCAGGGTGATGAAGAAGAACGTCTGCAGGGCGGTAGCGCCGTCCATCTGCGCGGCCTCCAGAACGTCCTTGGGCTGGGACTGAAGACCCGCCAGGATCAGAAGCATCATGAACGGGGTCCACTGCCACACCAGGGCGATCAGGATCGAGATGACGGGGTGGGATGACGTCCAGTCCACGGCTGGGATTCCAAAAATCCCCAACACCCAGTTCACCAAACCGTACGTGGGGTTGAACATGGACGTGGACCACAACGTGGCTGCCGCCACCGGCATGATCAAGAACGGTGTGATCAGCAGGGTTCGTACCACGCCACGGCCCAGGAACTTGCGGTCGAGCAGGAGCGCGAACAGGATGCCGAGCACCATGGCGATCAGTACGCAGCCGAGGGTGTAGATCACCGAGTTCATCGCAACCTGGCGGAAGGTGCGGTCGGCGAAAATCTCGATGTAGTTGCTCAGACCGACGAACACGTCCGAGGCCGGATTCAACAGGTTCCACGAGCGCAGCGAGTACCAAATGGTGATCAGGAACGGGATCTGCGTGGCAATGATCGTGAAGATCAATGCCGGCAGCAGCGGTAGGCGCCGCTGCCACGCGTCACTGCGACGCGGCGTTTGGGCGCGAGATGTGCGTGGGCGGCTCGTACGGGCGGCCCCGGTTGATGTGGACATAGCGGTTACTGGCCTTCCTCACGCTGATAGGTGCGAGCCACCTGTTCTGCATAGGCCTGGGACTGTTCCAGGGCCTCGTCGACGGTGATCTGACCGGCTACGGCCGCCGAAATCTGCTGGCCCACACGGGTACCCAGATCCTGGAACTCCGGAATGGCCACGAACTGCAGGCCGTCGTACGGGACCGGGTGAGTCATGGAGGTTTCCTGGGACGCGCCGTCCATGGCGTCCAGTGTGGGCTGCGCGTACGCCTGAGAGATCTTGCGGTACTCGGGTACTTGGTAGGTGGAATAGCGCGATCCCGGTGGCACGCGTTCCCAGCCGAAGCGCTCACCCACGAGTTGGATGTAGTCCTTGTTGGTCATCCAGGAGACAAAATCCCACGCGGCGTCCTTGTGATCGGAGGTGCTGGGGATGGCCAGTGACCAGCTGTAAAGCCACCCCGCGTCTTCGGTGTCCATGACGGGGGCGGGGGCGTAACCGTTCTTCCCCGCAACGGTGGAGGACGCGGGGTCCTCGATCGAGGACACCATGGCCGTGGCGTCATACCACATGGCAGCGTTTCCCTGGCTGTAGCGGGTAATGCAGTCGCCGTAGCCGGACGTCGCCGCGCCGGGCTGGCCATGTTCGCGAACCAGATTCACGTACTCGTCGACGGCCTGCTTGGTCTTGTCCGAGGTGAGGGTGGGGTTCCAATCCTGGTCGAACCAGCCGCCGCCATAGGTGTTCATGACCGTACTCAGCGGCGCCATGACCTCACCCCAGCCGGCCAGTCCGCGCAGGCAGATACCGGAGACACCGTTGTCCGGGTCATCGAGTTTGGCCGCCAGCTCATTGATCTGCGGCCAGGTGGGGTTCTTTGGCATGGTGACGCCGGCGTTCTTGAACATCTCCTCGTTGTAGACGAGGAATGAGGACTCCCCGTAGAACGGCACGGAGTACATGTCGTCTTCATAACTCAGCGCCTCGCGGATCGAACCGATGAAGTCCTGATCGTCATACCCCTCGGTCTTGTCGATGTAGGGCTGGAGGTTCTCGATCCAACCGTTTTCGGCCCAGATCGGGGTTTCGTAGTTGGAGATCATCACCACGTCGAACTCGCCACCACCGGTAGCGACAGAGGCGGTGATCTTGGCGCGGGCCTCGTTCTCGGGCAGGGACACGAATTTCACGTTGACGTCCGGGTGGGCCTTGGTGAACTCGTCCTGCAGTTCTATGGCATCCTGCATTTGCGGATTGGAGACGATGGCCACGACGATCTCGTCCTTGGTCTCGTCCGCGGATGCGGCACACCCGGTCATCGCGAAGCCCGTGAACAGGGCCAGTAGCAAGGCCTGCCACCACATTCCCCGGCGCCCGGTGGTGCAATTTCGGCCCTTGGTGCGACCCGGAGCAGCTGTGCTGTGACGCATGATGTTCCTTGTCATCGATGTTCTGATGTCGGAAGAGCGCAGCTAGCGACAGCTACTCTCAAGTGAGAATCCAGAGATTCACATCTGAGATGTGATGGTAGTCATATAGACTCAGATGATCAAGAGTCGACCCCTCAGATGCGGTGAGAAATGCCCACAACCGATCCATGGCCCCCCAGTGATCCACCGGAGCGCCAAAAATTACTGGCTCAATTGGCCCAGCTGTACTTCGTGGACGGCGCATCCAAGGTGGCGATCGGCAAACAGATCAATTTGTCGCGATTCCAGGTGGCCGCGCTCATCCAGGAGGCGCAAGACACCGGAATCGTCCGCATCGAGATCGTTGTTCCGGACAATGGCCAGGACGCTCAGCTCGCCCGGGCACTCGGAATTCACCGGGTCGTCACGGTGGGGGCCGGGCCGTGGCCCGCCGATCGTCACACTCTGGCCAGGGAAACCGCTCGTGTCTTCATGGACCAGGTCGAGCCCGGAGATGTGCTGGGCATTTCATGGTCCCGCACTCTTCAACTTGTGACTCGGGAGCTGCCACAGCTGCCCCACAATCAGGTCATCCAACTGGCGGGAGCGCTCACTGACGAGGACAACCATGCCGCCCCCCGTCTCCTGGCGGATCTGGATTGCCAATCCGCGTGGCCGCTGTGGGCGCCGCTCATCGTGGAGAACGCCCACGCGCTCATGACAAGCCCGGAACTTGCAGGGACGCTCGACCGGGCCAATGCCCTGGACGTCGCCCTGATCGCGATCGGGGCCTGGTCGCCAGAGCTGTCGTCCGTGTGGAACAGGGTGCCCCCTGAGGTAGCCGAACAAGCCCGCACCGCGGGCGCCGTCGCCGAAATTTCGGGACATCTCCTGGCTGCGGACGGCGCGCCGGTCGAGTCGCCGGTCGAGTCCATGGTCGTGGCTGCCTCGGTAGATCAAATCAAACACGCTCGTACCACCGTGGCCGCAGCCTACGACGCCGGCCGGGCGCCTGCGGTCCGCGCAGCCGCGCGTGCCGGTCTCATTGATGTTCTTGTGTGTGACCAACCACTGCGCCAAGCTTTGGCCGCACTCGTCGACCGCCCCGAACCCACGCCGGCCAGCGCCGGCTGACCTAGATTCCCGAAAGGTATTCACATATGTCTGCAACGGTGGTGGGGATCGATTCCTCAACACAGTCCTGCAAAGTAGTGGTGGTGGATTTGGAGAGCGGCACCGTGCTCTCGACCGCCGCGGCACCCCACCCGGACGGCACGAGTGTCGATCCACACGTGTGGCTGGAGGCCCTCAAGACCGCGTGGCGGGAGGCGGGAGTTGCCGAGCGCGGCGATGTGGTGGGCGTATCCGTGGCCGGGCAACAGCACGGCATGGTGGCCGTGGACGCCCAGGGCGCACCCGTGCATGATGCACTGCTGTGGAACGACGTGCGCAGCGCGCCGCAGGCCGCCCGCATGGTGAGCGATTACGGCGTGGACTGGTGGATGGAAACGGTCAATATGGCGCCCGTGAGCTCCATGACCCTGACCAAGCTCGCGTGGTTGCGCGAGAACGAGCCCCGTGCCGCCGCCCGGGTGCAACGAGTCATGTTGCCGCACGACTGGCTGACCCTCCACCTGAGCGGTGAGTTCGTCACGGATCGCTCGGATGCTTCCGGCACCGGCTACTTCAACGCCACGGACAATCAGTACCGGCCCGAGCTGCTGCAGGAGTATTTCGGCGCGGTTCCGCAACTTCCGCGGGTGTTGGCCGCCCACGAGCCCGCCGGAACCCTCCGTGCGGAGTGGCGAGGAGCCGGCGGTACACCCGCCGTGGTTGGCGCGGGCGCGGGAGACAATGCCGCCGCCGGGCTGGGACTGAACCTGGAACCGGGCGAGGTGACCATTTCCGTGGGCACCTCGGGCACCGTTTTCGCGTGCAGCGCCGAACCCACCATTGACCGCTCCGGCGTCACTGCCGGTTTCGCGGACGCCACCGGCCAGCACCTCCCCCTGCTGTGCACCATCAATGCCGCGCGCGTCATGACCACCACGGCCCAGACGCTGGGAGCCGATCTGGACGAATTCACGCGGCTGGCCACGAGCGGACCCAGCGACGCCGGCGGACTCACGATGCTCCCCTATTTCGACGGCGAGCGCACGCCCAATTTGCCCGGGGCCACCGGCCGCTTGGACGGCCTCACCCGTGCGTCGTTCACGCGAGAAAATCTCGCGCGCTCCGCCGTCCTGGCCGTGGCGAATTCACTGGCGGACTGCCTGGACATCCTGCGCGATATCCACGTGGACGTGGAGCGGGTGTTGCTCATCGGAGGCGGCGCCAAGTCGGACGCGCTGCGCAGTGTCCTCCCGGACACCCTGAACCTGACCGTCAGTGTCCCGCGCTCCGCGGAATATGTGGCGCTGGGTGCCGCTCGCCAAGCCGCATGGGCCGCGACCGGGCAGCAACCCGACTGGCCTCGCGTGATCGACAGCGAGTTGGCACCCACCGGCGACACCGGCGTGGGCGATTTCCGCGCGCGCTACGGGGCGCTGCGGCGCAGGTACCAGGACCAATTGAGCTGACGACGCCGCTCGGAGACCGGGCGGCTCAGGCGAGAGTTCCGTCAACCGCCGCGTGGATCGTGGCCCGCGCGCCTCGGCTACGGAAACTCCGCAGCGCCGCGAGATACGGTGTGGTGAACTCGGGGAACTCCACGAGATCGCCAAACAGTTCGGGGTCGCGGATGAACGCGAGTTCGTCATCATCGTGCTGCGCGGCGGCAATCATGACACGGTCCTTGCGCTGATCGACCACGTCGATCGGCTGCCCGTTCTCGTCCGTTCCTTCGGCGTAGCGCGCCCACGAGGCCACAATGGTGGCCGAAAGGGTGACGTCTCCTCCGGCGGCCAGATTCTGCTTGATGACCGGGACCAACCACTTGGGGATCCGGTCGGAGGACTCGGCGCACAATCGCGCCAGAGTGTCCCGGACATGGGGGTTTGCGAATCGTTCGATCAGCTGGCGCTTGTAGGCGTGGAGGTCCACTCCCTCCACGGGCTGCAGGGTGGGCGTGGCTTCACGATCCATGTAGGCCAGTAAATACTCCACGAAGAGCGGATCCTGGCAGACCTCGTGCGCGTAGCGGTAGCCGGCCAGGTAGCCGGGGTAGCACAGGGCCTGGTGGCTGGCGTTGAGCAACCGGAGCTTCATGAGTTCGTATGGCACCACGTCGGGAACGACCTGCACACCGACGTCCTCCAACGGCGGCCGCCCGGACACGAAGGAATCCTCGAGCGCCCACTGGGTGAACGGTTCGCACACGACTGGCCAGGCGTCCACCACACCGAACTCACGGGTGACGAGTTCGCGGTCCGCGTCCGTGGTGACCGGGGTGATGCGGTCGACCATGGAATTGGGGAAAGGAACGGTCTCCTGGATCCACTCCGCCAGCTCGGGATCACGCAGCCGGGCATAGGCCGTGAACTGCTCCCGTGCCATGTCACCGTTGCCCTGGATGTTGTCGCAGGACATCACGGTGAAAGGCTCGACCCCCGCCGCCCTGCGTTGCGCCAGCGCCTCCACGACCAGGCCGAACACGGTGGCGGGCGGCTCGGCGGAGAGTCCTCTCTCCGCCGCCTGGACTTGCTCGAGATCATGCACCACGCCAGGGTTGGTCTCATCGAACCGCCCCGTGGCCTGATTGAAGTTGTAGCCGCCTTCGGTGATGGTCAGGGAAACGATGCGCGTGCTGGGCGCGGTCAGCACGTTCATGGCGCGTTCAGGCTGAGCCGGTGCCAGGACGTAATCGACGATCGACCCGATGACTCGCGGTTCCAAAGTGCCGTCCGGGTGCTTGAGAACCAGCGTGTACAGGTGATCCTGTTCCTCCAGGGCCTTCTGCATGGCAGCGTCCCCGGGCAGCACCCCCATGCCGGCAATGCCCCAGTCGAGCCCCACGCCTTTATTCATCAGCTGGTCGAGGTACATCGCCTGGTGCGCTCGGTGAAAGCCGCCCACACCAAAGTGCACGATCCCCACGGTGACGTTGGAGCGGTCATATCCGGGCACCGGAATCTCCAGCGCGTCGAGGACCGAACGATTCAGGGGGCGGGCCTGTCCCGCAGCATGGTCAGAACTCACGAGATCCTCCAGGGGTGTGCAGCCAACCGCAGCGGGGAGAGCTGGGTCACACTGGAGAATATCAGATGAGCGACAGCCGCGTCTCACATGAGACCGGGTTTATTCGGGTGGGAACTCAACGCTCGAATGCGGTGACCCCGGTGAACTCGAGGGCCGCGCGCAACCGCTCCAGCTGGTGCGCGGGGATTGACGGCAGATCAGCCAGGTCATACCAGCCCACGATCAAGGATTCGTCATCCGCGACCCGCGCCTCGCCGCTCACGTAACGGCACAGAAAGGTGTGGTCCAGGAACTGGCACACGTCTCCGTTGGGGAACCGTACGGCGTCGTAGGCTTTGACCCCCACGAGCGCTTGGACTTCAACGTCCACACCGGTTTCCTCGAGACATTCGCGCCGTGCGGCAACGCCCGGGTCCTCCCCCGGCTCCACAATGCCGGTAATCAGACCCCAGTTGCCGTTGTCGGAGCGCTGACCGAGCAGAACCTTGCCCTCGTGGACGACCACGGCGGTGCAGCCGGGCAGCCACAGGAGGTCGTGACCGATCTTCTTGCGCAATTCCACGATGAATTCGGGTGTGGCCACGGGGCGGTCCTCCTGCTGGTCGGGCTGGCACGCTGAGCTTCCTGTCTACCCGACCGGCCTACATGAACGCCAAGACTCCCAGACTGCCCACCAGCATGAAGGGTCCGAAGGCTACCCGGGAGGACATGTCGATCTTGCGCGTGGCCAGGAGAGCCGCGGAGAACAAACCGGCCAGGACAAAGGTCACCGCGATGGCCATGAACGTGTGGCTCACGGACGCGAAACCCGTGGCGATGCCCAGGACTCCCGCCAGCCGGACGTCTCCCAGACCCATGCCGGCCGGATAGACAAGGCGCAGCAGAACGAACAGCCCGCCCATGATCATGAAGCCCCATAGCATCCACCACCACCGGACGGGTTCACCACCGAGACTCGCGGAGGCTCCCAGGGGTGCGGTGACGGCGGGGTACAGCGGCCACACCACTTTGCGCGGCAGCCGGTGGTAGCGGATGTCGGTCGCGGCCAACCACACTCCGGTGCACGCAAGAACCAGGACACCCAGGGCACAGGTCGCCGCGGCCAACCACCCTGAAGCGTTGGCAGCGTGAAGCTGGTCCCCCACGAACACCCCGACACCCGCCGTCATTGGCTGCATCATGGTCCCCATCCTAAGCGCGCCCGTGGACACCGTCAGCCACCTCAGCGGATGTGCAGTACGAGTTCCTAGACTGGACGCATGAGCGCACCGTGGGAATCCCGCCCCGCCCGAGTGACCGTACCGGCCAATCAGTTCGCCGCGCTGTGCCGATCGTCCCCGTGGCGGTGGGACACGCTGCAGTTCACGCTGCACTGGACGGAGAGCGACAACCATCCGGCAGCGCTACCTGTGCGGGCGTGGATTCGGCGGCCGTCGGAACTGCGCGTCGAGACGCTGCAGGGCAAATTGCTCTACACGGCCACCTCCCTCGAGAAGTCCCGCGACGATTTCTACGTGACCGCCACCCCCAAGTCATGGCTGCTTCCACCCGCGCTCGTCACACCCCTTTACGACGACGACGGCCTGGTACGACGCCGCCCCGAGGCCGCCTATGGCGACCCCATGTTCGGAGGGGGCCGCTGGCAAGCGGTCCTGGACCCGGTCGAGTGTGTGGGCTCCGCCCCCATTCCCAACAACCTGCCCGAGCAGCGGCCATCCAATCTCACGGATGTGGTCCAGGGTCGCTTCGCGAACCGCAAGGTCTGGCTCGCCACCGTCACGCCGAGAGTCCGTTACCGCCCCTCCACTGCAGAACACCCGCTGGCGCCCGGGCGCACGCGCATTGCCGTGGACACCGCGACCGGCGTGTGTGTGTACTCCTCGGTGCTCGAGGGTCCCTTCGCCGGTCAGGGGCACAAGTTGGGCATCGAGGCCGTGGATGACTACCTGCTGGACGACCTCTTCACCGACATGGACTTCAACCTCACGGACGTCTCGGACCATGTGCCGTGGCCCATTCCGCTGGGCTGATCCAGGTGACGAAGGACGCCGCCCGGTGACCATCGAGAACTAGGCCACCGAGCGGCGTCGGCATCTGGAGACGAGCGCGGACTACATGTCCGAACGCTCCAGAACGTCGGTGACGAGCGCGGCGATCGGCGAACGCTCGGAGCGGTTCAGGGTCATGTGACCGAACAGTGTCTGCCCCTTAAGAGCCTCGACCACGGCAATGATTCCGTCGTGACGCCCCACGCGCAGGTTGTCACGCTGGGCGACGTCGTGGGTGAGGACCACCTTGGAGTTCTGCCCGATGCGCGAGAGCGCGGTGAGGAGCACGTTGCGCTCCAGTGACTGCGCCTCGTCCACGATCACGAACGCATCGTGCAGGGAGCGACCTCGGATGTGGGTCAGGGGCAGCACTTCGAGCAAGCCGCGGGCCACGACCTCCTCGACCACGGTGGTAGACACCACCGACGAGAGCGTGTCGAAGACCGCCTGACCCCACGGGTTCATTTTCTCCTCCTCAGTGCCGGGCAGGTAGCCCAGGTCCTGGCCGCCCACGGCGTACAGCGGACGGAACACCATAATCTTGCGGTGCTCGCGGCGTTCCAACACGGTCTCCAGTCCCGCGCACAGCGCCAGCGCGGATTTGCCGGTGCCGGCGCGGCCGCCCAAGGACACGATGCCCACCTCGGGGTCCAAGAGGAGGTCGATCGCCAGCCGTTGCTCGGCGGAACGGCCGTGCAGGCCGAAAATGTCGCGGTCCGCACGCACCAGGCGGGTGCTGCCGTTCTCGTGCACTCGTCCCAGTGCGTGGCCCTTGGACGAGTGCAGGATCAAACCCGTGTTCGTGGGCATCCCGGCGGTCTGGTCCAGATGCACCTGGGACTCTGCATAGAGTTGCGCGAGTTGCTCGGCCGTGACGTCGAGGGTTGCCGTGCCGCTGTACTCGTCATCGGTGCCCACCCATTCGGCGCGGTATTCGTCGGCCTCGAGCCCCAGCGCGGATGCTTTCACGCGCATCGGGAGGTCCTTGGACACCACGCACACGTCGTGGCCCTCTCGTGCCAAGTTCTTGGCCACGGAAAGAATGCGCGAGTCGTTGTCCTTGAGCCGGAAGCTCTGGGGCAGCACGGTGTCCGCCACGTGGTTGAGTTCTACGACCAGGCAACCGCCACTGGTGCCCAACGGGATGGGACGGTCCAGTCCCCCGTGTTCCACGCGCAGGTCGTCCAACAGCCGCAGAGCCTTGCGGGCGAAGAACCCCAGTTCGGGATCGTGACGCTTGGCCTCGAGTTCCGTGATGACCACCACGGGCAGCACCACGCGGTGCTCGGCGAACCGCAGGATGGCGCGGGGATCGGACAACAGGACAGATGTATCGATCACGTAAGAACGTGCCGTTCGGGCCGTGGCCGGGGCGGACGGTGAAACTACGGATTCGGTGCTGACGGTCATGGAAACCTTCCGACGGTGGGTTCAACCGGTTGCTGAGGGGTTACCGGTTGTTTTCAACGTAGGGACCGCAGGGATGCGCACGTCACACACGCGGTGAACGGAGCGTGAATTCGGGCTGGGGACTCAGTTGCCGAAGCGCCGCTGGCGATTCGCATAATCACGCAGGGCGCGCAGGAAATCCACGCGGCGGAAGTCCGGCCACAGGGCCTCACAGAAGTAGAACTCGCTGTAGGCGGACTGCCACATCAGGAAACCGGACAGCCGCTGTTCGCCGGAGGTGCGGATCAGCAGGTCCGGGTCCGGTTGGCCCCGAGTGTAGAGGCGGGCGGAAATGTCCTCCACGGATAGTGTCTCCGCCAATGCTTCCACCGAATCCCCGCGGTCTCGGGCGTCCCTGATGACTTCGCGAACGGCGTCGACAATTTCCTGCCGCCCGCCGTAGCCCACCGCGATGTTCAGATGCGGACCGGGGTTGTCCGCGGTCGATTCCGCAATGCACGCGACCTGATCACGCAGCCGGGGTGGCAGCAGATCCAAGGCACCCACCGGCTGGATCCGGCACAGCGCCTCGTCCTGCAGCTGGGTGACCAGCCCGGAAATGATCTCGATCAGCGCCGTGAGTTCTTCCTGCGGCCGCTTCAGATTCTCGGTGGAGAGGATGTACAGGGTGACCACGTCGATGCCGAAATCCGCGCACCAGTGCAGAAATTCCACAATTTTCTGGGCGCCGGCCTTGTGGCCGTCCGTGGTGGAGGCGCCGAATTGACGGGCCCACCGGCGGTTGCCGTCCACCAGAACACCCACGTGATGTGGCAAGGTGTCCTTTTTCAGGCTGCTGGCCAGGCGCGACTCGTACAGGGAGTACAGCGGACGGGGCAGTTTCACCGTGACGATCCTCCCCTGTTTCGACTGGGCCAACACTCAACCATGCCCTCTAAACTACCCGTAGGGGCAGCCGCCGGTGGCCAAGCGAATCCCCGGACATCCTCGTGTTCGCTCCGATCGGTAGCGGAGAAAGAGACTGGTGACATGACGCAGGGCAACAGTACCGACATTGGGTCCACGGTGCACCGGGCCACGGAAAGTCTGGGTGCGGCGGCGGAGCGGATGATCGAGAAGAAGCCCGCGTGGCGCGGCTGGATCCACGCCGGATTCGCCCCCGTGGCCCTGGCTCTGGGCCTGATCGCGGTTTTCCTGGCGCCTTCCATGGAACTACGTGTCGCGTGTGTGGTGTATTCGATCACCGCCGTGATGCTCTTCGGCACGTCGGCCGTGTATCACCGCTTTTACTGGGGCCTGCGCATGAACGCCGTGCTGCGTCGGCTGGACCATTCGAATATCGCTTTAGTCATCGCGGGCACCTACACGCCGTTGGCCGTGGCATTGCTGTCCCCGGACGCAGCCCAGGTGCTGCTGATCATCATTTGGTCCCTGGGCGCGGCCCTGGTGATCTTTCGCGTGTTCTGGATGCACGCGCCCCGTTGGCTTTACACGCCGCTGTACATCCTGATGGGCTGCCTCTCGTTGGTCTACCTCCCGGCGTTCTTCGCTGCGAACGTCGCGGCGACCTTGCTGGTCATTACCGGTGGCGTCTTCTACATCGGCGGGGCCGTCTGCTACGCACTCAAACGCCCGCACCTGCTGCCTGCGGTCTTCAGCTTCCACGAGGTGTTCCACGCCTGCACGATCCTGGGTTTCGTATGCCACTACATCGCGATCATGCTGGCCATGTTCATGGGCTGACGCGCACTTGCCCGTCTTCACGCCCGACGACGACGCCGCTACGCCCGGTCCAGGAGTCCACTCACCTCCTCCGGTGAACGCACCGGCAGTTCGCACTGACCGTTGCGACACAGCCACACCGCGAACTCGTTGCTCGATGCTTCGGGGACGCCATAGGGTGCGTGGCCCTCACCCAGCACCAGGACATCGGTGACTCGCCGTTTCCCGGCGCTCGACTGCACCCGATCCCAGTGCTCCTCGCTCGCGTGCACCACTTCGAGCAGCGCCGGCGGCTGCATGCGCAGCAACCACGCATGGAGGGTACCCCCGGCCGCCGTAGCAGCACGGGTGGCCAACCCCTGGGCCGGCTTCACCAGCACGTCCACCAGTTCGTCACTCGAACGCCCGGCCACCTCCGGCTGTCCGAGGAGCACGAGCCACCGCGCGAGGCACGACTGGGCCGACGCCGCGACGTCATCGAACGGGTCCGCCTGTCCCGTGGCACCCGCGGCGACCAGAACAGCATCCGGTTCCGCCGAGTCCATGGGGGTGTCACCGCGCATGAACTTCTCGACCGTGGCCCCGGCCAGTTCCAGGCTGCGGGCGTACCACTGCTCGAGCCCCGTGGCGCGGTACAGCGCGAGCATAGCCAGCCCCGCGCGCACATAATCCTCCAGCTGCCCGTCGTGCGGATCCACGGTGCCCCGTCGCGACGTGCGCGCAAGCGTCTTGGTGTCCGGGTCCCAGTGGCGGGTCCACAAGAACTCCGCGGCCCACTCGGCGGTCTCCAACCATGCCGGTTGGTCCAGCAGAACCGCGGCCTCCGCGAGCGCGGCAATGGCCATCCCGTTCCACGCGGTCACCACCTTGTCATCGCGTTCAGGGGGCGTGCGCTGCTCCCGTTGCTCCCATAATTGCTCGCCCACGTTCTGATCCAGGATTCCCGTGACGGCTCCGGACTCGCCCCACGCGGCCACGGCAGGACGGGGTGCGCCGCCCTCGCCGCGAGAAAACGTGTAGTACGCACCTTCGCGTTCAGCGCCCGGTGTGAGGGGTTCGCTGTCCGCATCCAGGGATGCGGCGATCGCACCCTGTTCGGTGATCATTTCCCGTGCCAACCACGTGACGATGCCCTCGGCCGCGTTCCGATACCGGGCGGCCCGGACCGGATCGGTGCCGCGCTCCTCGAGATACCGGGCAGTGTGCGCGAGCACCCGCAGCAACTGGGCGTTGTCGTAGAGCATTTTCTCGTAGTGCGGCAGCGACCAGTCCGGGGTCACCGAATAACGGAAGAAACCACCGCCCACGTGATCGTGCAGCGCCCCGGTGACCATGGCGTCCAAGGTGGCGGTGAGAAGTTCGGCCGCGCGAGCGGACCGCTCACCATCGCGGGATGCCAGCAGCACCAGCGTTTCGAGCATCGGTGACGGCGGGAACTTGGGGCCGTTGCCGAAGCCCTCGTACGTGGAGTCCCGGGCTACTTCCAGGGCGTCCAGCCATGGCCCGATCAGCCGCGCTTCCTGCCCATCGGTGTCCCCCGAGGGGTCCGGAACCGCCACCTGCACCGGCCCGGCGGTGTGCCGGTCCGTTCCAAGCATGGACCCAACGGCTTCCGGGTGACGTTGCAGTGCATCCGTGACCGATTGCGCACCTTCCATCACCCGCTCGCGGCGCTCGGCCCACGCGTCTTGAACCGCGCGGAGCACCTGCATGAACGAGGGCCTGCCCTGGACGGGGCGTGGCGGGTAGTAGGTACCCGCATGGAACGCCTGGCCCTGCGGCGTGAGAAAGACCGTCATGGGCCAGCCGCCCTGCTGGGTGAGCAGTTGGGTCGCGGACATGTACAGGGCATCGACGTCCGGGCGCTGTTCGCGGTCCACCTTGAGCGCCACGAAATGTTCATTGATGTACGCCCCCACGGCGGGGTCCTCGAATGACTCGTGGGCCATCACGTGGCACCAGTGGCACGCGGCGTAGCCCACGGAAAGCAACACGGGCACATCACGGGAATGGGCCTCCGCGAAGGCCGCAGGTTCGAACTCCCACCAATCCACGGGGTTTTGGGCGTGCTGCAGCAAATACGGGCTGGTGGAATGCGCGAGCCGATTGGTCATGTCTCCACGATGCCACGAGCCCCTCACACGCATAAGGGGCTATCTGGGAAGGTGGGCCCCCGGAGCCTGAAACCGTGGTGCCGGAATTCGACCGGACCCGCTCCGGGGCCACGTCAGCGCTCAGTCCCGGTGGGCAGAGCTTCCGCCGGTTTCGTCCCGGTCCGCACTGGGTGCGGTACGAGGCTTGGGTGAGCGAGCGGCGTCGTCGGCGTCGGTGGTGACCCGTGACGCGGTGTCGGATGTGTGCGCGTAACCGCCCAGGCCGTCTTCCGCTGCGCGCTGCTCGGCGTACTGGGCCCGGTACCGCAATCTGCGATTGCGGCGGTTGAAGTCCAGGATCAGAAGAATCACGACCACCACCAGGAAGAAGGTGGCAAGGAAACCGGCAAGCCCGGGTGACACCTGGCTGGGTTCCAGCCCGGGCTTAAGATCACCCGCAGGATTGTCCGTGGCGGCTTGGAGCAGCGCGGTGGTCAACATGTTCACGACTGGTTACGCCTTTCGAGGGGAAGTTGTCCGGGCGTCCGGGTCGATACCCGCGAACAGGTCGGTCTCGGGAACGGCGGTCTCCACGCGCGCATCCGCCAGGGAGTAGTCCTCCCACGGCCAGACCTCGGCTTGCATATCCGAGGACACGGCGAAGAAGGGGCCGTCCGGATCCACCTGGGTCCGGTGGCAGCGCAGGGCGTTGTCGCGAGCGAAGAAGGTGTCCGAGCACTTGATCTTGGTGGTGGTTTCATGACGGGGTACCGGCGGGCGGTGACCCTCCGGGTCGGTCTCCTGCAGGGCGGCAATGCGCTCCGCGTACGGGGACTGGAACCCGCGTTCCTCCAACGCCTCGTGCAGGGCGATGAACCGCTCCACGTTGAAGGCGCGGTCGTAGTAGACCTTGAGCGGGGTCCAGGGCTCGCCCGTTCCCGGGTACGCATCGGGATCACCGGCCTTGCGATATGCCTCCATGGACACGTTGTGCGTCTGGATGTGATCCGGGTGCGGGTAGCCGCCGTTCTCGTCGTACGTCAGAATCACGTGCGGGCGGAACTCGCGCACCAGCTGCACCAGTGGCGCGGCCGCGCGCTCGAGCGGCTGCAACGCAAAGCATCCCACGGGCAGCGGGGGCAACGGATCACCCTCCGGCAAACCGGAATCCGCGAATCCGATCCAGCGGTGCTCGACGTTCAGGGCCTGGGCGGCCTGCGCCATTTCCTCACGACGCAGCCCCGGCAGGTCACGCTCGGCCCACGGCACACCCTCCATCTGGGCGTTGAGGATGGAGCCCTGCTCACCACCGGTGCACGTGGCCACCATGACGCGAGCGCCCAGGCCCACGTAGTGAGCCATGGTTGCCGCGCCCTTGCTGGACTCGTCATCCGGATGCGCGTGGATGGCCAAGAGCCGCAGTTTTGAATAATCCGTCACGGAACGGGAGCCTCCCGGGTGGGGTTCGGTTAAAACACAATCCCCGGTATCTTACGCCCGTACCCCGGTTAATGCTGTCGGGCCCGTCACCCGCACCACGCATTCTCAGGGGATCCCAACCCGCACTGGATACAGTGGGAGCATGAGTTCTTCCACCCCCGCTTCAGGATCCGCCTCGGGCGATGTCCTGGCCCAACGCTATGGCTCCGCGCACCGCTCGGTGTCCTCACGCGGCCGGCGCGGGCCCTCCTACCGAGGATGGGTGGTCATTGCCGTGATCGCAACGGTGCTCTCGGCGCTGTTCGTCATCTGGATCGTTCAAGGGCAGTCCAGCGCCCCGGCCGCCAAAGACGTCAGCTTTCAGGTGCAGGACGCCGGCAACACGTACGTGGACTTCGACCTCACCAAGGACCCGGATCAGACGGTCACGTGCGCGGTGCGCGCGCTCAACGAGCAGTATGCAATTGTCGGATGGAATGAAGTGACCATCGGCGAGGTGGCGCCCGAGGAACTCAACGGCCGCACCAGCACCCACCGGGTACCCGTGCGCACCACCAATGAGGCAAATTCCGTGGGCGTGGATTCCTGCTGGAACGTGGACTGAGCACGCTCCCGCACCGTGGCGTGAGACGGCCGCTTTGAGCCCGGACCGTGGCCTCACTTACACTGGGGTCTAGAAACTTTGTACGATCCCCGACCCGGATGGGCAGCGAGCCGCAGCGGCTCACCACCGGGGCGGGGTTTTTCACACGTGCCCACCACACCGGAGGGCACCCGAGAACGGAGATAGCGTGGCTACAAACGAGGGCGCCTGGCTGACCCAGGAAGCATACGATCGGCTCAAGAAGGAACTTGACCACCTTTCCGGGCCGTACCGTCAGGAAATCGTTGATCGTATTGAACAGGCCCGCTCCGAGGGAGACCTCAAGGAGAACGGCGGTTACCACGCTGCTCGCGAAGAGCAGGGCAAGAACGAGGGTCGCATCAACCAGCTGACCCAGTTGCTCGACAACGCTCAGGTGGGCGAGGCCCCCGCGGACGACGGCGTGATCGAAGCAGGCATGGTGGTCACCGCTGACATCGCCGGGGACGAAATGACGTTCCTGATCGGATCCCGCGAGGTCGCCGAGGACCTCACGGGCGGTGAGGACCTCGAGGTGTTCTCCGAGCGCTCCCCCATGGGCGCGGCCATCCGCGGCCACAAGGTGGGTGACGAGCTGACCTACCAGGCTCCCAACGGCAAGGACATCAAGGTCAAGGTCCTGCACGCCAAGCCGTTCCACAACTGACCCGCAAGTCATGATTCGGGGCCGCTCTCACCATCCGAGGGCGGCCCCGACTCATTCTTACGTCAATCCTCCGATCCCAGGAGCACTCGTGGTTACCCACTGGAACCGTCAACCCACCACATGGACCGTGCCGCTCATCGCTCTGACCGCGCTGCTGGCCGTCTCCGCGATCGTCGTACACTTCCTGGGCCAGTCGAACCCGGAGCTCAACACCACGGGCGGTCTGCGCAACATCCTGTGGTTCGCCACGTTTGTGGTTGCCTTCATTACGTATTTCACCGCGCGCGGTGGACGGCGCCGCTGACGCCCCGGTTCGCGGAGCTGCCCGCCCATCGTGAGGTCAGTGCACCACCACGGGTCGGAAGCCTTGAGCCTCCAGCGCGTCGATGACCTTGTCGCAGTGCGCGTGGCCCTTGGTCTCCATGTCGATGGTGATGGAGACGTCCCCCATGGACAGCGAACCGCCGATGCGCGTGTGATCCACACCGGTCACATTGGCGTCCATGTCCGCGATGATGCGCGAGATCAGGGCCAGCTCACCGGGGCGGTCGGTGAGCATCATCTTGATGGTCATGTACCGGCCCGCCGCGGAAAGACCGCGTTGGATCACCTTGAGCATGAGCATGGGGTCGATGTTGCCGCCGGACAGCAACACCACCGTGTTGCCCAGATTCCCGTAGAAGTCCTTGAGTCGGCCTTCCAGAATGGCGGCCACACCCACGGCGCCAGCGGGTTCCACGACCATCTTGTTGCGTTCCAGCATGAAAATGAGCGCCTGAGCCAGTGAGTCCTCACTGACCGTGGTCACGTCGTCCGCGAGTTCCTTGATGATCTGGAACGGCAATTGACCGGGCCGGCCCACCGCAATGCCATCGGCAATGGTGGACACCTTGCTGAGGGTTACGAGCGCGTCCCCGGCCAGTGAGGGCGGGTAGGCGGCGGCGTTCTCCGCCTGCACACCGATGAGACGAATGTCCCGCCCCAGTTCCTTCGCCTTGGCTTTCACGGCCACGGACAGCCCGGCCAGTAATCCTCCCCCGCCCACACCGGCAATGATGGTGTCGACGTCCGGGACCTGGTCCACGATCTCCAGACCCAGGGTGCCCTGTCCGGCAATGATGGCCGGATGGTCGAAGGGGTGCACGAACACCGCACCGGTTTCTTCCGCGTACCGTTGCGCCTCGGTCAGGGCCTGGTCCACGGTACTGCCGAACAGCACCACCTCGGCTCCGTGATCCTGGGTGGCCGCGACCTTGGGCAGTGCCGCACCCAGAGGCATGTAGATCCGCGCCTTGATACCCAGCTTGTTGGCCGCCAGCGCCACACCCTGCGCATGGTTACCCGCCGACGCCGCCACCACTCCCCGCGCCTTGTCCTCCTCGGAGAGCCCGGCCATCCGGATGTACGCGCCGCGGATCTTGAAGGAGCCGGCACGCTGGAGATTCTCGCACTTGATGTGAACTTCGGAGCCGAGCATGCGAGACAGTGCGCGCGAGTGCGCCACGGGCGTTCGCTCAATGACGTCTTCCAGCATGTGCGAGGCACGTTCGATGTCCGCCGCGGTCACCGGCATTTCGTTCAGGCCCACTTCACACTTCTTTCGCTCTGCAATGCGCGCCGCCCGCGGGCGGTCACCATAACGGTTGGTCGGCCGCGGTCTTCGCGCTGCCGGGCCACAACGCGGCGCCCCGTTCGAGGGCGCCGCGTTCCATGCTATTACTCGTTGGGACGCAGTTTCGTCCTGCGACTATGCTCGATCCACGCTGTCCTGCTCAATGGTGGCGTCGTGCTCGGTGTCTTTTTTGTGCTTTTCTTCGCGCTTCTGCTCTTGCAATTCGCGGTCCCTGTGGCGCTTGAGTCGGAAACGTTGGAGTTGTTCCATGACCTGCTCACGAGTCAGGTCCTGCTTCCTGGCTCCCTTCTTGATCTCCCATGGATATAAGAACGGGGTCCATGCGATCTGGTCATCTTGTTCCCATGCCCGGGAAGACAGGTACCGCACGATCGTGTTCAGGATGGCCAACAGGGGAACGGCGAACAACGCACCCACAATGTCGTACAGCACAGCACCTGAGGCCACGGCCAGGAAGACTGCCACGGGATGCAGGGAAACGGCCTTGCCCATGACCAGCGGCTGCAGCACGTTCGACTCGACCTGCTGAACCAGCAGTACGACACCCAACATGGCCAGGGCGACACCCAGGCCATTGGCCACCAACGCGACCAGGACGGCAATGATGCCGGTGGCCACGGCGCCGACAATGGGGATGAACGAGGCCAGGAAGACCAGCACACCTATGGGCAGCGCGAGCGGGACGCCCAGCAGGAAGGCCCCCAAACCAATGCCCACGGCGTCGACGAACGCCACGAACACCTGGATACGTACGTACTGAGCGAGGGAGAGCCAACCCTTACGACCGGCGCCGTTGACGGCGGCGCGGGCGCGGTGCGGGAACAGTTTGACCAGGAACAGCCAGATCGACTCGCCCTGCATGAGGAAGAACAGCAGCACGAACAACATGATGACGATGCCTGTGAGGATGTTGCCCGCGGTGGAACCGAAGGTCATGGCCCCGGACAGTATGGCCTGCGAGTTCTCCTGCAGGGTGCTGCCGATCTCACTGAACCACTGATTGATGGTGTCGGTGGAGACGTTGAGACGACTGTCCTCGAGCATGCCGATGAGCTTCTGAAAGCCACCCACCGCACTGTTCGAAAGCTGGGCGAAACCGGCGATCATTTGCTGGCCGGCCAGGGTCAGTAGGCCGAGCACCAAAATGATGAGACCGACTTCCACGATGGCTGCTGCCAGCCCGCTTGGCACGTGCTTGGAGCGCAGCCACTTGACGGCGGGGCTCAGCAAACCCGCCAACAGCCCCGCGATGGCCACCGGGATAAGGACGGTGGAAATCTTGGACACCAGCCAACCCACCAGCCCGATAGCTGCGATCACCAGAATGACCCGCCATGACCACGCGGCAGCAATGCGCACCGGAGCGGACACC
This sequence comes from Kocuria sp. cx-455, assembly GCF_014698015.1. Classification (GTDB taxonomy): domain Bacteria; phylum Actinomycetota; class Actinomycetes; order Actinomycetales; family Micrococcaceae; genus Kocuria. The sequence goes on along the minus strand of NZ_JACXBS010000003.1, from coordinate 122,589 downwards.
ATGTCACGTCCGTGACGTTCCGGGTTTGAAACCGGCCCGGATTCATACTCGGGGTGCTCTTGCTGGGAATGCGTCTGCGACGTAGACACGGTTGAAGACATGGTTCCATCATGGCACGCCCGCCCGAGCATTCTTTGTTTCACGGCTTACCGTCCACGGATGCAAAAATGGAGGCTATGTCCGCCATTTTGCTCCGTGTCCTGGCCCAGCGCCGTCCCGCAAGTGTCCTGACGCAGGAAGCGCCCAGACGCCTCGAACTGGAGTCCGTGCTCCGCGCGGTGGCGGGCGCCCGGTTCGACGATTCACCCACCCCGTGGCGAGTGGCCGTGACCAATCGCCAGTCGGCTTCGGACCTGGCCGCAGCCATGGCCGGGCTGACGTCGGTTCCCGCCATGGACGGGCCCATTCCGCGACTCAAGGGAAAGAAAATTCGTCGGTTGGCGGCCTACCGCGGCAGTTTGCAATGGGCCTCCACGGGCGGAACCGGGCTGGCCATCATTTTCCGGTTCGATCCCGAGTCCGAGACCCCGAAGAAAATCCAACGCTTCGACGCGTACTCGATTCGGGGCCTGTTGGAAGCCGCCTTCTACGCGCAGGGCTGGGCCACTGTGTGGTCGCGACGCACTCCCAGCGATGAGCAGATCCTGCGTGAGTTCTATCGCTTGGGCGAGAATGAGGAAATTCTCGGCTGGCTGTTCGTGGGCCGCCCGGCACACAACTCGGCACCGGATCGCGCCATCAACCTGCCGCCCCGGGATCTCGAGATCACGTACATCTAGTACCTAGGGCATCGACCCAACGACGACGCCGCGGGCCTTGCGTTACTAACGCAAGGCCCGCGGCGTGATCAGATGCCCTGGTCAAGAGCGAACGGGATTACTCGGACATGCTCCGGATGATGGCGAGCACGCGCAGGATCTCCACGTAGGCCCAGATCAGGGTCACGGTCAAACCGAATGCGGCCGACCATGCCGCCTTCTCCGGGATGCCGCGGCGCACGCCGTCGGTGATGTTCTCGAAGTCCAGCACAAAGCTGTAGGCGGCCAACAGAATGGCCAACGCGCCCACGATCAGACCCAGCGGGATGCCAAACAGGGTGACCTCGTAGCGCATGTTGAAGCCGCCGAGGAGCGAGGTGCCCAGGTTGATGAGCGCGAACAGCGCGTACGCCATGATGGCGACCATGAAGATCTTGGTCACGCGCGGCGAGGAACGCAGCACACCCACCTTGTAGAGCACCAGCACGGACACGAAGACCGCAACGGTACCCATGACGGCCTGGATCACAATGCCCGGGTAGCTTGCCTCGAACATGCCGGAGATGCCACCCAGGAACAGGCCTTCGGCCAGGGCGTAGGCAATGATCAACGCCGGGCTGGGCTCGCGCTTGAACGCGTTGACCAACCCGAGGACCAAACCGATCAGGGCGCCGGGCAGGGCGAGGATCGGCATCATCCAACCGAGCACGCCGGTCACGACTATGCAGACCAGCAGGACGCCGGTGCGCATCACCACATCGTCGTAGCTCATCCGCCCGGTCTGGGCGGGGCCAGCCGCCGGGGCGTTGTACATCTGCTCGAGGTGTTCGGGTGAGTAACGCGGATCCTGGTAGGAACCGGGCGCGCCTTGTCGCGCGCTTTTCTTGTTGAAGTCGCGCAGGAGCGGGTTTCCACCGGCCATGTGTGCGTCCTTTCATGACGTATACGGGCTGTTCATCAAGGGTAGCAGTGACGTGTCACCCGGAGCTGGGAGTTTGTGCACAGCGAACACTGAATCCGGCCCGCCACGACCCGCGAGCACACGCCCGTCCAGCATGTTCGCACGGGCGCATCACGTGTGACCTGGACAACACCTGAATAGTTGGGCATCCTACTAAAGCACCCCACCGAGAGGAACGTTTCATGGATGTCTCCAACACTTCTGCCCTGGTGACCGGCGCGGCCTCGGGTCTGGGCGCCGCGACCGCCGCGGCGCTGGCCGCCCGTGGCGTGCGCGTGGTGGGTCTGGACCTACCCGCGGGCGTGGAGAAGGCCCCCGAGGTCGCGGGCTTGAGCTATCACGCCGCGGACGTCACGCAACCCGATCAAGTGCGCGCCGCCGTGAGCGCCGCGGCCGCGAACGGCCCCTTAAGAACGGTGGTCAATTGCGCCGGCATCGGGCCCTCCGCCCGCATCCTGGGCAAGAAGGGCCCACACGATCTGGGGTTGTTCGAGACCGTGATCCGGGTGAATCTGATCGGCACCTTCAACGTGCTGACGCTGGCCGCGGAGGCCATGGCTGAGACCGACCCCGTGGACGAGGACGGCCAACGCGGGGTGATCGTGAACACCGCTTCCGTGGCGGCCTTCGAGGGCCAGGTGGGTCAGGCGGCCTACGCAGCGTCCAAGGGCGGTGTGCACAGTCTGACCATCACCGCCGCACGTGACCTGGCAAGCCTGGGTATCCGCGTAAACACCGTGGCCCCGGGCATTGTGGAAACCCCCATGCTGGCCACGGTCAGCGAGGAGTACCGTGCGGGCCTGGCCGCGGGTGTGCCCTTCCCCCGTAGGCTGGGCCGCCCCTCCGAATACGCGCAGATCGTGACCACGTTCGTGGACAACGATTACCTCAACGGCACCACACTGCGCATGGACGGCGCCCTGCGCATGGCCCCGCGCTGACATTGTCTTGATGACATCCGCCCCTGTTCGATCGACCGTTCGGAGAATTTTTCATGGCTGAGGCCTACATCGTTGATGCCGTCCGCACGCCCGTGGGGCGCCGGGGCAAGGGACTCGCGGAGGTTCATCCGCTCGATTTGGCCGCCGCCCCGCTGAAGGAACTAGTCGCCCGGCAGGGCATTGATTCCCAGGAGTACGACGAGGTGATCCTGGGGTGCATCGACCAGCTGGGCCCACAGTCCATGGACATTGCCCGTAACGCCTGGCTCGCGGCGGGGCTGTCCCAGGCGGTTCCCGGCAGCACCATTGAAAGACAGTGTGGTTCGGGCCAGCAGGCCATCAGCTACGCGGCGCAGGCGGTGATGAGCGGCACGAGCGAGCTGGTGGTGGCCGGCGGCGTGCAGTCGATGTCCAGCATTCCGCTCTCCTACTCCAACGCGGCCGCCCAGAAATTCGGGTTTCCGGACCCCTTCACCGGTTCCAGCGGTTGGTCCGAACGCTACGGCGATCAGGACATCTCCCAGTTCCGGGGCGCGGAAATGATGGCTCATCGCTGGGGCCTCACACGGGACGAGCTCGAGGAATTCGCCGTGGAATCCCACGAACGTGCCCTGGCCGCCCAGCGGGAAGGACATTTCGATCGGGAGATCCTGCCGCTGGCCGGGTTGTTCGAGGATCAGGGCCCGCGCGAACCCGATCTCGAGAAACTCCGCTCCCTGCAGCCGATCGTGGCGGGTGGTCTGCACACGGCGGGTACTGCCTCTCAGATGTCCGACGGCGCTGCCGTTGTGTTGCTAGCCTCCGACCGCGCCGTGGCCAGGTACGGACTGCGCCCGCGAGCGCGCATCCACCATGTGTCGGCCCGCGGCGATGACCCGATCATGATGCTGTCCGCACCCATTGCCGCGACCCGGTACGCCCTGGAGCGCACGGGCATGCGCTTGGCCGACATGAACCTGATCGAGATCAACGAGGCTTTTGCCGCGGTGGTGCTCGCGTGGCAACGCGAAACCGGTGCGGACATGTCCACGGTCAATGTGAACGGCGGGGCCATCGCCCTGGGCCACCCCATTGGTGCCACCGGCGCGCGGCTCATGACGTCACTGCTGCACGAACTCGAACGCCGGGACGCCAGATGGGGTCTGCAGACCATGTGCGAGGGCGGCGGTCAGGCCAACGTCACCATCATTGAACGTCTGTGAGCCACCCGATTTCCCGCGAAAGGACCCACCCGTCATGAATGCATCTGCCCGGGAGCACGAGACCGATTCGGCGGTGGCCACGGCCACGTCCAACACGCTGGGCGCCCTCCTGCGCCGCACGGTCACCCGCAACGGTCCGGCCACCGCAGTCCTGTTCGAGGATCGCCGCTGGACGTATTCCGAACTGGGTGAGGCAGTCCACCGTGTCACGCGTCGCCTGGTCGATACCGGATTGCCACGCGGGTCTCGGGTCGCCGCCTACGGTGCCAATTCGGACGCCTATGTTCTGCTGTACCTGGCGTGCGCCCAGGCCGGTCTGGTGCATGTCCCGGTGAACTTCGCACTCAAAGGTGACGAGTTGGCCTACATCCTGGAGGATTCCGGGGCGAGCCTGCTCGTGGTCGACAACGCTTTGTTGCCACTGGTCGAGGACGTCCGCGGTTCCGGGCGCGCGCCCGACGTCGAGCAGGTGTGGTCCATGTTCCCGGATCCGCAGCCGTCCGCCGGCACCCGGCCCGAGGGTGTCTCGCTGCTGGAGACGGCGCTGGACCGGGCGGCGTCGTCGGAGCCGGTCACCGTGCCCGTGGTCGACAGTGACCTGGTGCAACTGCTGTACACCTCCGGCACCACATCCGCACCCAAGGGCGCCATGATGACGCACGCCGCGCTGATCGCCGAGTACGTCTCCTCGATCATCGCGTTGGATTTCGCGGCCGAGGACCGACCGCTGATTGCCATGCCGCTCTACCACTCCGCCGCAATGCACGTGTTCCTGCTGCCCTACCTCACGTTGGGTGCCACCGTGCGCGTGATCGCCAAGCCCGACGTCGGGCAGATCGTTGCGCTCGTGGAAAAAGAACACATCGGTTCGCTGTTCCTGGCCCCCACCGTGTGGGTGCCCCTGGCCAACTCTCCCGAACTGGACACCCGCGACCTCTCGTCACTGACCAAGGCCCAGTACGGCGCGTCCATCATGCCGGTGACCGTGCTGCAGCGATTGCGCTCGCGGTATCCGAAAATCGGCTTCTACAACTGTTTCGGTCAGTCCGAGCTGGGGCCGCTGTGCACCGTGCTGCGCCCGGAGGAGCACGACGCGCGGCCGGCATCGTGCGGACGTCCTGTCTTCTACGTGGAAGCCAGGGTGGTCACGTCCGAGGGGACGTTGGGCGCGCCCGGTGAACCCGGCGAGATCCAGTACCGCTCCCCCCAGTTGCTGACCGGGTACTGGAACAAGCCGGAGGCCACCGAGCAGGCATTCGTGGACGGCTGGTTCCGCTCCGGCGACCAGGTCACCCAGGATGCGCAGGGATTCATCCAGGTGGTCGACCGGATCAAGGACGTGATCAACACCGGTGGCGTGCTCGTGGCCCCGCGCGAGGTCGAGGACTGCATTTACGAACTGGACGAGGTGGCCGAGGTCGCCGTGGTGGGGTTGCCGGACGAGCGCTGGATCGAAGCCGTCACCGCGGTCATCGTGCTCAAAGAAGGCACCACACTGACCCCCGAAACGGTGCGGTCGCACGTGAAATCTCGGATCGCCGACTACAAGGTGCCCAAGCGGGTGGACTTCGTTGCCGAGCTGCCCCGCAACCAATCCGGCAAGCTGCTCAAGCGTCAGCTGCGGGCGGAACGTTCCCAGGACGGCACCGGGCCTGCAACCACAAAGGATCGCGCATGAGCGCGGGGCCGTCGCAGCGGTATGACCTGGCCGAGGCACTGGGTACCGATTACCTGTCGGTGCTTGATGGCATCGGCGACAATGACCGAGCCCATTGGGACCGGGCTCGCGCGTACGGTGCGCAGATCCTGCCCCTGGTCAACGAGTACTGGGACCGCGGTGAGTATCCCACGGACCTGGTGCGGCGGGCGGGCGAACTGGACCTGTTGACCGACGGACTGGATGTGCCCGGCCATCAGAGAATGTCCCCCCTAGCTGCCGGACTCGTCACCATGGAGATGTCCCGCGCGGACGGTTCGCTGGCGGCAGCCGCGGCGGTGCAGGGTGGATTGGTGCTGCGCAGCCTGGTGTTGTTCGGCAGCGCTTCGCAGAAGGCCACCTACCTGGAACCGGTGGCCGGGGGCGATCTGCTGGGTGGGTTCGCATTGACGGAGCCGAACCGCGGGTCCGATTCCGTCTCGCTGGAAACCACCGCCCGACGCGAGGGCTCCGATTGGGTGCTGAACGGTCACAAGAAGTGGATCGGCAATGGCGCGGCCGGGGGAATCACCATTGTGTGGGCGCGTGATGAGGCGGACGGTCAGGTCAAGGGCTTCATTGTGGAACAGTCCACGCCCGGATACTCGGCCGAGGTGATCCGGGGGAAGGGTGCGTTGCGGGCCATTCACCAGGCCGAAATCACCCTGGACAACGTGCGCGTGCCCGCCGATGCGCGGCTTCCCCACGTGGGCTCGTTCAAGGACGTCTCCCGCGCCCTGGTGGAAACCCGCGTGAACGTGGGGTGGTCCGCGCTGGGCCACGCAACGTCCATGTTCGAGGCGGCGCTGTCCTACGCGAAGCAACGCACCCAGTTCGGCAAACCGCTGGCCGGTCATCAAATGGTGCAGGAGCGCTTGGCCCAGATGCTCGCGGAACTGACCAACATGCAGTTGCAGTGCGTGGCCGTGACACGGCTTCAGGCGACGGGGTCTCTCCGGGACCCCCAGGCCTCCCTGTTGAAGTATCACAACACTCGCGCCGCCCGCCGGATCGGCGCTACCGCGCGAGACTTGCTGGGTGGCAACGGAATCCTCCTGGAAAATCACGTGATCCGGCACATGACCGATGTGGAAGCCCTGCACACCTACGAGGGCACCGAGTCCGTCCAGGCCTTGATCCTGGGCCGTGATCTCACCGGTATCAGCGCCTTCGCCTGACCACTACCAACGGAGCACCGTGACCACAGCTACGACACTCTCAGCCGTCCGGATCGAACGTCGCCCCGGCGTGGTTCGGCTCATCCTGAACCGGCCCGCGGACGGTAATGCCCTCACTCTCGAGATGGCACGGGAGGTGCTGGCCACCCTGCGCGACGCCGAGTCCGACCCGGACGTCCACGTGTTCACCCTCACGGGCGAGGGCCGGTTCTTCTGCGCCGGCGGGGACGTCTCGAGCATGGCCTCCCATGAGCCCGCCGATCGCCCCGCCTTCCTGCGCTCCCTCGCCGACGCCGCCCACGACGTCGCGTTGGCCATGGTGCGTTCGCGCCTGCTCATCCTCGCGGGTGTCAACGGCACGGCGGCCGGCGCCGGGTTCGGGTTGGTGTTGAACTCCGACTGGGTGCTGGCCTCCGATCGGTCGAGCATGCTGGCGGCGTACTCATCGATGGGGCTCTCACCGGACACCGGCGTCGCCTACCTACTCCCCCGCGCGGTGGGTCATCAGCGTGCCATTGATCTGGCGCTGAACGGTCGAGTGTTGAGCGGCGCCGACGCCGTGGACTGGGCTATCGCGAACGAGGTGACCGAGGCGGCGTCGTTCGGGCAGCGCCTCACCGAGGTCGAGGACCGTTTCCTGGGCGGAGCGGTGCAGACCTATGGGCCGACCAAGAAATTGCTGCGGGCCGCCGCGCTGGACGGATACGAGGAACACTTACGCCACGAATCCGTGAGCATAGCGGAACTATCCGGGCACCCGGAGACCGCGCAGCGCGTGGACCGCTTCGTGGGGAGGAAGGGCGGGTAGGCCGCCCGAGACCTGTCGTGGTACCTCTCCGGCGAACCATTGAGGTTGCCGTTCATACAGCTGAACATCTGAGGCTCCGGATCGCAGTGGAATCTGGGTCGATACCGCGAACCGGCGCCTTAAATGTCATTGGTCGCGAACCTCAACCTCAGATGTCACGGGCGGAAACCGGTAGGCCGGGTCCCTCGCCGGAAAAGAAGGATACGGTGCCCCCAGTGGGACTCGAACCCACACTGCGCGGATTTTAAGTCCGCTGCCTCTGCCAATTGGGCTATGGGGGCCGCGCAAAAGCTACCGGTTCATTCCCCGTGAAGGGAGCTGAACCGGTAGCTTCGCGAGTAACTGTAGGTTACAGCCTTGCCTTGACCTTATCCACATCGTCACCCGCGGCGATCTTGAACGACCGGCGCGGGTCGCGCACGTGGCGCATACCGGTGGTGTCGCGCCCGAAGAGCATATTGATGCCCCACTCGCTGAAAATGCGCACCTTGCGTTCGATCGTGGGGATTGCGTAACCGTGGTAGAGGCGGTGAGCCGCCCAGGCGGGCAGACCACTGAACTCGACACCGCGGACGTTGGCCACGCCCTTGTACAGGCCCAAGCCGGCCACGGCGCCCAAGTTCTCGTGGTAATAATCTTCTAGCGCCTTGCCCTCGCGCGCGGCAATGATGTTCTTGGCCATGGTCTTGGCTTGGCGCACCGCGTGCTGAGCGTTGGGAACACAGAAGCCACCCGGCCCGGCGCCGGTGAGATCCGGAACGGCCGCGATGTCTCCGGCAGCCCAGGCTCCCTCGATCGGCCCGTCGTCACCGGTCACACGCAGGTCTGCGCCGGCCCGCACTCGACCGCGTTCGTCCACGGGCAGGTCGCTGTTCTTCACGAACGGCGAGGCCTGAACACCCGCGGTCCACACCAGGGTGTCGGTGTACATCTCGCCCGCCGGGGACTTGTCCTTCATGTTGATCAGCTTGACGAGCTGATCCTTGGCGGAACTCAAGGAGGTGTTGAGCAGCACCTCGATACCGCGGGACCGCAACTGCGCCACGACCTGCTCGGCGCGTTCCTTGGACACCTCGGGCATGATGCGGTCCATGGCCTCGACCAGGACGAAACGAAGATCGGAGACCTTGAGTCGGTCATTGCGCTCCACGGCGGTGCGTGCCATGTCCTCGAGCTCTGCGAGACCCTCGGTGCCGGCGTACCCTCCGCCGACCACGACGAACGTCAGAGCCTTACGCTTTTCGTGCTCATCGTCAGTCAGGGATGCGATTTCAATGCGCTCCAGAACCCAGTTGCGCAGTGAGACGGCCTCTTCAATGGTCTTCAGACCAATGGCGCTGTCCGCCAGGCCCTCGATGGGGAACGTGCGGGTCATGGAGCCACCGGAAATGACGATCTCGTCATAGGGCAGATCGAAGTTGGGTCCCTGATCGATACCGCGAATACTGACCGTGTGGTTGGCGTGGTCGATGCTCTCCACGCGGCCACCAATGAGTTCGCAGTCCTTCAGGTGCTGACGGTGCGGAACAATGGCGCTGCGTGCCTCGATGTTGCCGGCGGCAACCTCGGGCAGGAACGGCAAGTAGGTCATGTACGGGTTGGGGTCGACAACCGTCACGACGCCACCCGATTCCTTGATGCGAGTTTGTAGCCGTTGCGCGAGCGTGAAACCAACGTATCCGCCGCCGACGATCAGAAGACGCGGACGGTCCTTAGCCAATTGATTGAAAGCCATATCTGAAAGTCTACTCATCGCCGACCTAATTCCCGCTTTGAAAGGCCGGGGCCGGGTGCGCTGATCGTGAAATGTTCGTCTCAGCGGTTTACCGAACGGATGTGGAGGACCGCCGCGACCGTCAGCCCGGCGACCACCAGCCCGAAACCGGCCAGGATCACCACGGGCAGGGCGCCCGTTTCATTGAGCGGGGCTTGCGCCACCGGCGGGGTGGCTTCCTCCGTGACCTGCTCGGTGTGAGGGGTTTCGGTGGCCCCCGGCGACGACGCCGTCTCGCTGGCCGTGGCCGGTGCCGGCCGGTGCACGCTCATCCAGTGCTTCATGCTGCCCAGCGGATTCTTGTCGACGTCCGGTACGTCCTGCGCTACGGCGGCCTTCACATCCAGGATCCCGTATCCGTAGAACGGATCCTGGCCTTTCTCACCGGCATCGTGGGCGGTGCGGATGATCTGGTTGGCAATCTGCGCAACGCTCAGGTCCGGGTTCTTGGACTTGATCAACGCGGCCGTTCCGGAGACCAGGGGCACGGTCGCTGAAGTGCCGGACCATTCGGCGTACCCGCCATCCGGCATAGCGCCCACCATGTCCTCGCTGGGTCCCGCAACCGCGATCGAGATTCCCTGGGACGATGAGTCCCAGCTCGCCTGGCCCGCGCGGTTCACGCCACCCACCGTGAGGACACCGGGAATAGTGGCCGGGGCCCCCACCTGGTTGAGCCCGGAACCACGGTTGCCCGAGGCCGCCACGACCAGGACATCCTTCTCCTCCGCGTAGGCGAACGCGGAATCCCAGGACTGTGGCCATTCGGGGGAATCCGAACCCACGGACATGTTGATGACGTCCGCCCCGTTGTCCACGGCCCAGCGAACGGCGTTCGGAATCTGCTCGTTGACATCCTTCACACCGGGCTCCTCGTTGCCGAGCCACAGGGACACGGGCAGGATCTCCGCTTCCGGAGCCACACCGATCACTCCGCTCTGTTTCCCGGGGCCGTCCGGATTGTCCTCGCCATGGCCCCGTCCGGCGGCCAATGACGAAACCAGGGTGCCGTGTTCGGGTTCCGAGCCCAGGCCGCGGTGTCCTTTGCCGTCGCCCATGCCGGACACGTCCGTACCGTCCACAACGGCGTCGCTGAGATCCTGGTGGGTTGCGTCCACGCCGGTGTCGATCACGGCGATTTTCACGCCCTTGCCGGTGGACTCCTTCCAGGCATCGCGCACCCCGTATTCGTCGAGCCAATACTCTCGCTCGCGGATCGCGTCCACGGACACGGGTACCTTGCCGTCCGTGGGCGGCGGTGCCACCGGACTCTCCAGAGGGATCGACGGCGCGGGGGCTGCGGGTTGCTGCTCGTTGTCGGGCATGGCCACCGCGGGGGCTGCGGCGAAGGACAGGACCACGGTGGCAGCGGCCGCACCCGAGAGAACGCGGCGGCGTGTGGCGCGAACCGACATGACTAACCTCAACTCGAATAGGAACACATTGATGGAGCCGGCCCCGGCCGTTGGGTGTTCAAACCTCTGAGGAGTCAGCGCACCAGGGACAGACCAATTCCGTCCAAAATATCGTGCTCGCTGGCCGTGACCGATTGCACTCGCCCCTGTGTCGCGGAGACGACCCGTTCGATGACACGCCGCCATACCAGGGCGCCGCCGCCGATCACGTCCACGCGACCCTGGTGCATGTACGCCAGTTGGGCCCGTTCCTGTTTGGTCATGGCAGTGAGGTCCTTACAAGCGTGGGTGATCGAGTCCACGGGCATGGTCGATCCGTGTATTGCGTCAGGATCGTAGCTCTCCAGATTCATGGCGCGAGCCGTCACCGTGGTGACCGTCCCTGCGACACCAACCAGGTGGGTGGTTTGGAACAACGGAACGATCCGGGCCACGGAGTCCATGGCCTCGTCCACGTCCTGCAGCACCTGGCGCTGCTGTTCATCGGTGGGTGGATTGGAGCCCAGATACCGTTCGGTCATGCGCACGCACCCCACGTCCACGCTCTTGGCCGCGGTCACACCGTCCACCGTGCCCAGCACACACTCGGTGGATCCGCCGCCCAGATCGACCACGAGCACGCGGTCCTCGGGCGTCAGAGGACCGGTCGCGTTGGCGGCACCGCGAAAGGACAGGGCCGCTTCTTCCTCACCTGTCACGACCTCCGGCACCACACCCAAGCGTTGCCTGATGCCGTCCACGAACACCTGGCGGTTGCCGGCATCGCGTGTGGCTGACGTTGCCACGAAACGGATCTCGTCCACCTTGTGCTTCTTGATGAGGCGGGCGTACTCCTCGGCTGCGGCGAACGTCCGATCCAGCGCGGCCTCGGCGAGCCAGCCCGTGGCGTCCACGCCCTGGCCCAGGCGAACCACGCGCATTTCACGCACGATGTCGATGAGTTCGGGGTGTCCGTTCTCGTCCTTGACATCCGCAATCAGGAGGCGGATGGAGTTGGTCCCGCAGTCGATGGCAGCAACGCGCATGGGTGAGGATCCTTGGCTCTATGGGGAGTGCGCCAATTCAGCGCGATCCCACTTTACCCGCGTTCTGGCCGCCGCCATGACGGCGAGGACAGGTGCCCTGCGGCGGCGTGACTGACGCCCCCGCCCTGAGCGGTGCACCCGCTCAGTCCGCGGTGCGCCACCGGGGGTCGCACGCGCAGCGGTCCGCGGTCCAGGTGTCCGCGATGAGCTCCAGTGTCTCGTCGCCCAGCGGGTTCACGCCCGGTCCGGCGGCCAGGCTGTGGCCCGCCAGTACGTGCAGACATTTCACGCGCGTGGGCATGCCTCCGGCGGAAATTCCCTCGATCTCGGAGACCTCACCGACTCCGGCTTTCTCGCCAATCCGACGCCGCTCCCCCAGGTAATGCTCGTGGGCCGCCCGGTACTGCTCCGCCAACTGGGCATCTTCGGTGATCCTGTCCGACATGCCGTACATGCTGCCCTCGGCCTCGAGCCGGGACACCGCGGACGTAATGACCGGGTGCGTCAGGTAGAAGACGGTGGGGAAGGGCGTGCCATTGGCCAATCGCGGTGCGGTGGCAACCACCAGGGGATTACCGCACACGCAACGGGCCGCAATTTCCACCACGTCTCGCGCGGGGCGACCGAGCTGGTGTGCCACCACCGTGAGATCCTGCTGGGTCACTGCGGGGGCAGGGGTCGGCTGTGTTTCAGTCACTTGCGTACTACTTTCCGGCGCACTGCTGGGCCAGTTCATTCATGGAGAGGACTATTGTGTGGTGGATTTGCTGCGGAAATAGGCGGTTACTGTTCCGGCTCCACCGGGGCGATTTCAGGCTCGCTCGGGGGGAACGCCGAATCCACCACGGACTGCCACAGCCCGTCCGCCCACGCGGGTTTGCCCGCTTCGACCTGCTCAGCGGAAGACTCCGCTGCTTGGCGGCCCGTTTCTTCGGCGCCGAGTACCAGGTAGGCGCGTTCACCGGGCATCACGTAGAACATGCGCTCTCGAGCCTGCTGCTCCACGTACGCGTCGTCACCCCAGCGTTCCTCTTGCAGCTTGAGCTGCTGCTGCTCCTGTTCCTTGGCCGCAATGGATTCTTCGAGCGCTGTGATTTGGGCGCGCTGGTCGAAGAAGATCTTGGCGGTGGGCGCGGCCAGGAACAGGATCAGGGTGGCCACCACGATCAGAGCAATGAGTCTGCCGTTGAAGGAATGCGCGGGAGTGGGTGCGGTGACCGTGGACGATCCGCCGCCGGAGTAACGGGCGTGAGAAGCGGGCGCGCTCTCCCCCGCGTCGACGGATTGACTCTCGCCACGGCCCTCGGCCGCCGAAGGCTTCCCGTTCGCGCCCTGCCGCTTCCCGGAGAACCGGGGAATCCTGGGCCTGGGGCCGACCATGCACACCTCCCGCACTGCGCGGCGCGCTCTTGTGTGAGACGCGCTCCTCATTAATCCTGCCGGTCATTCTAGCGGCGAAAACTCACCGGTCCTCGCATGCGACCGCCCGGTCCCCCGCGAGAGGGACCGGGCGGTCATTCACCCGAGAGTATGGGTGAAGGGTCTTACTTGGCCGAGAATCGCGGGAATGCGGAAGCGCCGGCGTAGCGGGCGGCGTCGCCGAGTTCCTCCTCGATGCGCAGCAGCTGGTTGTACTTGGCCACGCGCTCGGAACGAGCCGGGGCACCGGTCTTGATCTGACCGGCATTCACGGCCACGGCGATGTCCGCAATGGTGGTGTCCTCGGTTTCACCGGAACGGTGCGAGACCATGCAGCGGTAGCCGTTGCGCTGCGCCAGTTCCATGGCGTCGAAAGTCTCGGTGAGGGAGCCGATTTGGTTGACCTTCACGAGCAACGCGTTGGCCACGTCACCCTCGATGCCGCGAGCCAGCCGCTCCGGGTTGGTCACGAACAAGTCATCACCGACCAACTGCACCTGCCCACCAATGGCACGGGTCAGGGTGGCCCAGCCCTCCCAGTCGTCCTCGTCCAGCGGGTCCTCGATGGAGACCAGCGGGTACTTCTTGACCAGGTCCGCGTAGTAGTCGGACATGTCCTTGGCGGAGCGCTTCTTGCCCTCGAAGGAGTATTTGCCCTTCTCGAAAAATTCTGAGGAGGCCACGTCCAAAGCCAAGGCGATGTCGGTGCCGGCCTTGTAACCGGCCTTCTTGATGGCGTCCAGGATCAGGTCCAGGGCTTCGGCGTTGGACTTGAGGTTGGGTGCGAAACCACCCTCGTCACCCAGGCCGGTGGACAGGCCGCGATCCTTGAGAACGGACTTGAGGCTGTGATAAACCTCTACGCCCCAGCGCAGGGCCTCCGCGAACGTGGGAGCGCCGATCGGGGCAATCATGAACTCCTGAATGTCCACGTTGGAATCCGCGTGGGAGCCGCCGTTGAGGATGTTCATCATCGGAACGGGCAGCACGTGTGCGTTGGGGCCGCCCAGGTACTTGTAGAGCGGCAGGTCCGCGGAGCTGGCGGCGGCGCGGGCCACGGCCATGGACGCACCCAGGATGGCGTTGGCGCCCAGCTTGGACTTGTTGTCGGTGCCGTCCAGGTCCAGCATGGCCTGGTCCACGGCGCGCTGATCGGAGGCGTCCAGGCCCACAATGGCCTCTTCCAGGTCCTCGTCCACGGCGTTGACGGCGTCCAGCACGCCCTTACCCAGGTAGACTTTCTTGTCTCCGTCGCGGCGTTCGGCTGCTTCGAACTCGCCCGTGGAAGCTCCCGAGGGAACTGCTGCGCGGCCAAAGCTACCGTCTTCGAGCAGTGCTTCCACCTCTACCGTGGGGTTACCACGCGAGTCCAGAATCTGACGGGCTTGCAAAGCAATGATCATTGCCATGGATAATCTCCTTGCTGGTCGTTGACCTATCGGGCGGTGCCCTCACGTCAGCCTACCGATCCCGGCCGGTTCCCGGTTAAATCGGCCGGTTATTCATCGCGATGTAACGCCGCACGGCGCCTCGCAGGGCACGTTCGGAATCCAGTCCCACCGCCGACGCCGCTCGCACCTGTTCCAGCAGCCGGTCACCGAATTCGGCCTCGGCACGTTCCAAAGCCGCGGTGTCCTGGGTCCCGGTCGGACCCGGCGTATTTTCCACGCCGTGGCGACGCGCCTTCGAGAGGGCCTTCTCGGCGAGTGCGAGCGCGGGCAGCGCGGGAGGCATCCCGTCGAACACGTTGGTGCGGTGGGGCTTCTCGGAGCGCTTGACGGCATCCCACCGTGCAGAGAGCTCCTCCTGGGTGGCCCGTGCGGGGCCAGGGGGATCCCCGGCGAGGGTCGTGTCCACGTCGGGGACCCCGTCCTGTGCGGGCTGGTCACCGAAGACCAGCGGGTGCCTGCGGACCAGTTTTTCGGTCACCGCGGCCATGATGTCGGTGATGTCGAAGGCATCACCAGCCGCGTGTTCCTGCCCGATGCGCGCGTGAAACACGACCTGCAGCAGGATGTCGCCGAGTTCTTCTACGAGTTCCGACCGGTTACCGGCGCGCGCGTCCCCCGTGTTGTTCGGGGATTCGACCGCCTCGACCACCTCGTAGGCCTCCTCGACCAGGTAGCGCAGCAGCGAGGCGTGGGTCTGGGCGCCGTCCCACTCGCAACCGCCGGGGGAACGCAAGCGGTTCATCACGCGCACGAGTTCTTCGAACCGTTCCCCCGTGCCTTCGGGGACGGCCGGTGTGACATCGCGGGAACTCACGCGGAGGCCTCCTTGATCCGTTCGCACAACCACTCCTGATACGCGCGGGGCACGAACGCCGCGCGCGCCGCGTTGAGCTGGATCTCCGTGAGATCCCGGCTGGACCATCCCGCTTCGGAGATGAGCAGGGACATCTCGTGGGACACGGAGGTGGCGCTCATCAACCGGTTGTCCGGGGACAGCGTGACCGTGAACCCCGAGCGATGCAGCTGCGTGATCGGGTGATCCCTGAGGGAATCACCCCAGTGGCTGACAGCACCGGTCTGCAGGTTGGAACACGGGCACACTTCCAGGGCAATGCGGCGGTCGCGCACCCAACGGGACAGCTCCCCGGTGGCGTCGGGGTCGTTCTCGAGCAATCGGACACCGTGCCCGATGCGCAGGGCGCGTCCGGCCAGCAGCGCGTCACGAATGGATTCCGGGCCGTCCGCCTCACCCGCGTGCAGGGTCACGGGAACCAGGTTCTGCGCCAACAGGTCCAGCGCTTCCCGGTGATCCGATACGGGGAACCCCTTCTCGGGACCGGCCAGGTCGAAGGCCACCACGGAACCGGGTTGGGGTTCGCCGGCGACATCACCGGGCGGCGTCGTACCGGCCGCCGCGCGGACCCGATCGAGCACCAACTGGGCGATCTCGCGGGAGTTGTCCAGGTGCCGCATGGCGCACAGGATCTGGACCGCGGAAATATGGCCGCCCGAGGCCTTGACCGCGGCTACCCCGCGGGCCAGGCCCTTCTGCACGGCGTCAACGGCCCGCTCGAGCGTGAGTCCCTCGGTCACGTGTTGCTCGGGGGCCCAGCGCACCTCGGTGTGGAGCAACCCGTCCGCCGCGGCGTCGAGCACGTATTCCTCGGCCACCCGTTCCAGGGCGGTCGCGGTCTGTGTCACGCCCGTGGTGTGCGCGAACGTAGTCAGGTACCGCTCCAGGCTGCCGGAGTTCGCGTTATCCACGAACCATTGCCCCAAGGCCACGGGATCCGTGGTGGGCAGTTGATGGCCCACGTCCTGAGCGAGCGCCACGATGGTGGCCGGGCGCAGCGCACCGTCCAGGTGATCGTGGAGGCACACCGCCGGAATAGGCCCGAGGGCCCCGTCCATGGCACGGACGGAGCCCTCGGTGGGTGTTGCTTGCCTCATGAATCAGTAGTTCCAATCCTGCAGTGCGTCATTCATGTGCTGGGGGATGTTGGAGCCGGTGCGCGGGAACATGCGCAGTTCCTCCAGGTAGTTCTGACCCGGCAGGCGCTGTTCGTAGCGCACGAAGGCCTCCTCGTCCGAGTAGTCGAAGGACACCTCGGGGGGCACGCCCGGGCGGAAGCGGAACATCATGGCCAGTGGTGCGCCCGAGCCCTCCACGTAGGAGTCGTCCTTGAGTTCCTGGACCTTCAACAGGTTTTCCGGAACCAGGTCGAACGTGCCGCGCTGATCCCAGAACCCGTTCAGGCGAACATGGGTCAGGGCGTCGTAGTAGGTACCTAGGGCGCGCACGCGGATCAGCACGGTGGACACCTCGCGTGCCGTGCCGCCGTCACCGAAGAGATGACGCTGCGCCTCACTCAGGCGCGACTGGATGTCCGCCAGGGTCAACACTAGGTTGCCGGTGGCCAGCGAGTCGCCGCTGGGCTGCTCGCTCGGCGCGGTGTAGGACGGCGCCACGTCGGTGGTCTGTGCAACCTGCGGTGCATCGGCGGGATCGTCGTCCGCGGCGAGTGCCGCTGCTCCGGCGCCGCTGGGTGCCACCGGGGATTCGGGCTCGGCAAGACCGCCGAACTCGGACTCATCGAGGTGTTCCGGCAGGTCGGTGCGCTCATCACGGGGCGCATCGTGCTCGGCGTGGGCCTCGGTCTCGGTCGCCCGGGTGTCCGGGACGGAACCCTGCGCGACACGATCGGCACGTTGACCCTGGGCGGCGTCCGAATCGGCGCTCTGGAACTCCTGCGCGGGGCGGTTCTCGGCGGGCTCATGTGCCTCGACCGAGTCTTGCGGGGAAGGATCCTGGCGGTGGGCCTGGTCGTGGGCCGCCTGGTCATCGGCTGCCACCACGATGGGTTCGGGGTCGGCCTTGGTCACGATCTGACCATCGGCCACCGGGGAGCTGTCCGAACCGTCCACCACGCGCACGGACTCGATGTCATTTTCCCGGCGCTCGTCGTGGGCTCCATGGTCCGGGACGGAGGTCTCGGTTCCGGCGGGGCGGAGTTGCTCGGAGCCGTGGCCGTCCCGGCGAGCATCGTCACCGGACAGTGCACGACCCTGCACGTAACTCTCCTTGCGGGACTGCCCGCTCGGGAACGCATAGTCGACCGTCACCAGGCGTTGACCGTTCTGCTCAGGGGTCACGGTCAGATCCAATTGACGCCATGGACCCGCCGGGGTGTTCATGGCCTGGGTGTACAGATCGGCGACGTCGTCGAACAGCGGGGATCCCTGGTCCACCGTGCCGTTCTCCACCTCGTCCTGGGCATCACCGTGTGCCTGGCGCGTCTGATGGGTCATCACGTTGCCCGATTGGACGAGCGTCAATCGCGCGCGGTCCGCGCCCCGGGACAACACGATGTCCACGAGGTTACGTAGCGGGCCGGATTCCGGCAGTTGCTGCTCCGAGGCGTCCTGGGCGGGGCGATCATCGGCACGGTCGGCGGCGGTAACACCGTCCGCGTCCTGAGTGGCCTCTCCCTGCGGGGCGGTGCCCATCGGGGCGTCCTGTCCCGAATGGCCCGCGTTCTGAATCCCCTGGTTCTGGATCCCCTGCGCCCGAGAATCCTGTTCCTGCGTGCGGGGGTCGTTGGCGGGCGCTCCGGGTGATGGCTGCGGAGTGCTGGAGGTGGTGCTTTTACTGCGGAACAAATCTCTCAAACCCACGTGTAGTTTCCTTCCGGACCGTCGCGTACTGTTTTGCCAAAGTATAGGGCTGCGTGTTGAGCACCGAGTGGGAATACAGGTCCCGGCGGCGCCTGCAACCAAGTCGATCTGACGCACAGACCCCGGCTCATCGGTGATGACCCGGGGTTCGCCCGTCACGGGGAGGTCGAAACCTCATGCCAGGTTCTGTGGTCCGAACGCGTCCGGAAGCACCTGGTCCATGCTGCGCACGCCGCTCACGGTCAGCAGTTCCATGTCGGGCGTACGGTGTTCATACAGCAGCTGACGGCACCGGCCGCACGGCATCAACACGTCTCCGTTGCCGTCCACGCAAACGAACGCCGCGAGCTTGCCGCCCCCGGACATGTACAGGGCCGAGATCAACGAGCATTCCGCGCAGAGGGTGACTCCGTAGGAGGCGTTCTCGATGTTGGCCCCGGTGACCACGCGGCCGTCGTCCACGAGAGCCGCGGCACCCACGGGATAGTTCGAATAGGGCGTGTACGCGTGCTGCAAGGCGTCGGTGGCGGCCTGCTGCAGGCTGCGCCAGGCGGCGTCGTCGATCATGGTCACTCCTTCATGTAGGGCTCGCCGGACGCGGCGGGACCCCGGGAGGCTCCGACCAGGCCGGCGACGGCCAGGATGGTCACGATGTAGGGCAGCATGGCCAGGAACTGGCTGGGGACGGACGTACCCAAGAAGGACAGGATCGATTCCAGGTTGGATGCGAAACCGAACAACAGCGAGGCGAACAGGGCGCCCACTGGGTTCCACCGGCCGAAGATCAGTGCAGCCAGCGCAATGTAGCCCGCGCCCGAGGTCATGTCGCGAGTGAACGCCGAGACCGAGACCAGCGTGTAGAACGCCCCACCCAGGCCGGCCACCGCACCACCCATGAGCACGTTGCGTACGCGCAGTGCGTTGACGGACACGCCCAGGGTGTCGGCGGCCTTGGGGTGCTCGCCCACGGCGCGTGTTCGCAGGCCCCAGCGGGTGCGGTACAGGGCGTACCAGACGACCCCCACGGTCACGTACATGATGTACCCGATGATGGACTGGTCGAAGAAGACCGGGCCGATCACCGGAATTTCGGACAGCACCGGAATGGTGACGTGGGGCAACCGGGCCGGGGAGTTGTAATCCGCGGCGTTGGGCTGCAGGACGGTCGCGAAGAGGAAGCCCGTGAGACCGGACACCAGGACGTTGAGCACCACGCCCACGATCACCTGGTTCACGCGGTACTTGATCGAGAAGATCGCGAGTATCAGGGACACCAGCATGGAGCCGATCACGGCGGCGAGCAGGCCCACCCACACGTTGTTGGCCAGCGTTGCGGCCACGGCCGCGGAGAACGCGCCGAACAGCAGCTGCGCCTCGATCGCAATGTTCACCACGCCGGAGCGTTCACACAACAGACCGCCCAGGGAACCGAAGATCAACGGCGTGGCCAGGGCGACGGAACCGGCGAGCAGGGCGGTCAACGAGATGCTGGGGGTCTGCGCGGTTCCCACGATCCACACCAGGAAACCCGTGACGAAGAAGAACCCGGCCAGGATCAGGGCCCAGCGAGGCAGGCTGCGGGCGCGGATCGCGGCGAACACCGCGAGCGCGGCAAGGGCAATGGTGACCAGCCACCCGTACGGGGTGATCGGTACGGACAGGTGGGGCAGTTCAAGGGCGTCGCCGGGGTCCGAGAGTCGGAACTCCACGGACCCGCCGGCAGCGTTGAGGGCGAAGAGGACCAGCGCCACCAGCGCCAGGATGGCCAGGCCGATGGCGGGTCGGAACGTGCGAACACCCACGGTGCGGTTCGCGGCCGCGGTGGACAGTTCTTCCCGGGGTGCGTCCGCGGATTCGGGTGCCGAGATTGCGGTGCTCACGCTGCCACCTCCTTGCGACGGGACTTGAGTTTCAGCAGCGGCGGCAGTGCCACGAACAGCACGATCAGGGACTGCACGACCAGGACGATGTCGATGTTGGTTCCGGTGGACGTTTGCATGGTCACGCCCCCGGCGCGGAACGCACCGTACAGGATGCCCGCGAAGAAAGTCCCCCACGGCTTGGACCGGCCCAGCAGCGCCACGGTGATGGCGTCGAATCCGAAGGACGCCGCGACACCCACCGTGAGCGAGTGTTCCGTTCCCGCGATCTGCGCGGTGCCGGCCAGACCGGCCAGCATGCCGGCGATCAACATGACCACCACGAAGCCCTTGGTCACCGAGATACCGGCGGTGCGTGCGGCCCGCGGGTTGGCGCCCACGGCTCGCAGCTCAAAACCAATGGTCGAACGGTTCAACAGCCACGCGACGGCCACGGTCGCCACCACCGCCACCACGAAACCCCAGTGCAGACGGAAACCGTCCCCGAGCAATTTGGGGAACATCGCGGTCTCGGCAATGGGCGGGCTGATGGGATTGGAGGATCCCTCACGCTGGAACGTGGACAGGGTCAACAACCAGGACACCAGGTTGATCGCGATGTAATTGAGCATAATGGTCAGGATGACCTCGTGCGCGCCGGTTCGTGCCTTGATCAGACCCACGACGCCGCCCCAGATGGCACCTCCCAGCGCACCGGCCACCACAACCACCAGCAGATGCACGCCCACGGGCAGCTGCCACGCGAAGCCCACGTAACCGGCCAGGGTCGCGCCGATCAGGATCTGGCCCTGTGCACCGATGTTGAACAGGCCCGTGCGGAAGGCCAGGGCAACGCCGAGGCCGGCGAGGATCAACGGGGTGGCCACGGTCAGCGTTTCGGTCAGCGGGTACAACTTGCCGGCCAGTCCGCTGCCATCAGGGTTGTACACGGCGCCGTGGAACATGGCGATGTACGCGCTGGAGGCCGCATCCCACATGGCTGTGAACGTGTCCCCGGGCCGTGCGAAGAAGTAACCCGCGGATTCGCGCACCGTTTCGTCGGTGGCCGCGATCAACAGTCCACCCAGGAACAGGGCAACCAGCACCGCCAACACCGACTGCAGTGTGGAGCCCAGCAGCGAACGGCGGTAGTCGTCCGGGGTCAGTTCGACCGGCGAGGGCGCCGAAACCTGATTCGATTCCGGGGAGGTGGTCGTAGCACTCATGCCGTGTGCGTCCCCTCGTGTTGGTGATGGTCTTGACTGTCGTCCCAGGGCGCGGGAGGCAGGACCTCCTCGGCCGTCTCACCGGCCATCAAACGCCCGAGTGTCTCCCTGGGCGTGTCCGGGGGGACGATTCCCATCAGTCTCCCGTGGAAGAACACCGCTATCCGGTCCGCGAGCGCGTAGACCTCATCCAGTTCGGTGGACACGATGATCACGGGCACGCCCTTGTCGCGTTCGGCCACGATGCGTTTGTGGATGAATTCAATGGATCCCACGTCCACACCGCGCGTGGGTTGGGAGGCGACGAACAATTTCAGGGGGCGGGAGAGCTCGCGTGCGAGCACCACTTTCTGCTGGTTACCGCCGGACAGTGTGGCCACCGGTGCGTCCACGGAACCGGTGCGGATGTCGTAGCTGGCCACGGCCTGCTGCGCATTCTCACGCATGGCACCGAGCTTCAGCGACGGCCCCGCGGTGAATTCACGATCCTGGTAGCGGTCAAGGATGAGGTTCTCGGAGACGGTGAACGGGCCCACGAGCCCCTCCGTCGAGCGGTCTTCGGGTACGAATCCCACGCCGGAGGACAACACCTCGCGCACTCCGCGCCCGGCCAGCTCCTGGCCCTCGAGTGTGATGGAACCGGACACGTGATCGGCCAACCCCACGAGGGCCTCGGTCAACTCCGTCTGGCCGTTGCCCTGCACACCCGCCACGGCAAGGATCTCCCCCGGCGCCACGGTGAAGGAGACGTTGTCGACCAGCACCACACCGTTCTCCCCCACCACGGTCAGGTCGGTGACCTCAAGAGCGGAGCCGATGGCGTGGGCGGGTTCCTTGTCCACGGTCAGGGACACGTCGCGTCCGACCATCAGCGCCGCGAGTTCGTCGGTGGACGTCTCGGGACCCACTTGTCCCTCGACCTTGCCGCGGCGGATCACGGTGATTACGTCCGAGACGGCTTTGACCTCGCGCAGCTTGTGGGAAATGAACACGATGGAGGTGCCGTTCTCGCGCAGCTGCCGCATGATGTTGAGCAGCTCGTCGGTTTCCTTGGGTGTGAGCACGGCGGTGGGCTCGTCGAGAATGAGCACCTCCGCGTCGCGCACGAGGGCCTTGATGATCTCCACGCGCTGCTGCACACCCACGGGGAGATCCTCGACAATGGCGTCCGGGTCCACCTGGAACCCGTATCTTTCGGAAATCTCGCGGATCTTGCGGCGAGTGGAGTTCAGATCCAGTCCTACGCCCTTGGTGGCCTCGTGGCCGAGTGCCACGTTCTCGGCCACGGTGAACACCGGTACGAGCATGAAGTGCTGGTGCACCATGCCGATCCCGGCGGCCATGGCATCACCGGGGCCGGAGAACGACACGGGTTCACCGTCGATCTCGATGCTGCCGGAGGTTGGTTCGTATAACCCGTACAGCACGTTCATGAGGGTGGACTTGCCCGCACCGTTCTCCCCGAGCAGGCAGTGGATCTGGTGCGGCTCAACCGTCAGATTCACACTTTGGTTGGCCGTGAAACCGCCGAATTTCTTGGTGATGTCACGCAGCTCTAACTTCACAGATTCACTCCTACCCGGGGGCGGTGCCTACTTACGCCTTGGGCGCGTTCTCGGATTCGACCTTGACCTTGCCGTCAATGATGTCCTGCTTCAGCTGCTGGACTTCCTTGTCGAGCTCTTCATTCACCGAGTCCTGCTGATCGTGGTACGGGGCAAGGCCCACACCCTCATTGGCCAGGGTGCCCACGTACAGACCGCTGTCGAAGTCGCCGTCGACCGCCTGGTCGACCACGTCCTCCACGGAGGTGGACATTTCCTTGAGCACGGAGGTGAGGACGTATTCCTTGCCGGTGTCCAGGGTCTCGTAACCGTCGGTGTCGGGCCAGATCAGACGCACGTTGTCGCCCCCGTTGTTGGCCTCGGTCACGGCGTCCACGGTGCCCTGGGCAGCCTGACCCGCCACCGGAAGCACCACGTCCGCGCCGTCGCCAATGAGGTTCTGGGTGACGGTCTTGGCGCGTGAGGAATCCTGGAACGAGGTCAAGAACGTTCCGTTCTGAGACTCCTTGTCCCAGCCCAGCACCTCAACATCCGCGTTCTTCTGCTCGTTGTAGTAGTCCACCCCGTCCGCGAAGCCGTCCATGAACACGGTCACGGTGGGGATGTCCATGCCGCCGTAGGTCGCGACCTTGCCGGTCTCGGAAGCACCCGCGGCCAGATAACCGGCCAGGAATGCGGCCTCGGCCGTGTTGTAGACGATGGGCTTGACGTTGTCGGCCTTGATCGACTGGTCATCCACGATGGCAAAGTGCTTGTCGGGGTTCGCCTCGGCCACCTTCTTGGTAGTGTCGGCCAGCAGGAAGCCCACGGACACGGTGAGGTCACAACCCTCCTGTGCCATGGAGTTCAAATTCGGTTCGAATTCGGTTTCAGCCTGGGACTCGGCCTCTTTCACCTGGATCTGACGCTTCTCCTCGACAGCCTTGAGGCCCTCGTAGGACGCCTGGTTGAACGAACGGTCCTGGAAGCCACCGTCGTCGGACACGATGCAGCCCTTGAAATCCTGGGCTTCGGACTCTCCGCCGCTGGATTCTTCGGGTGCGGCACCGCAGCCGGCTAGAACCAGTCCGGCCGCGCCGGTCAGTGCTATGGCGCTCAATGCGCGCGAGTAACGAGGGGTCATCATTGTCCTCCGGTGGTACGAGAGAAGGGGTTCTCTGGCTGGGGAGGCCACACAAGTTACTCCCCGGAAACTTTAGAGAGTCTCAGTGTAGCCACGGGATCACTCGACAGGAGCCGAGTTCGCTGTGTCGTGGAGTTCTCGCACGCGCAGTCGAATCGCACGCAACGCGGTGGAGGCCATCACTTGAACTCCGCAGCTGATGGCCTCTTCCTGCGGAGCGTAATCGGATTGGTGCAAATCATAGGTGGGCCCGCCCGGAGCTCGCGTGCCCAGGCGCATCATGGCCCCGGGGACGTGCTGCAGGAACCACGCGAAGTCCTCGCCGCCCATGGACTGGTCCACGAGCATCACGCTGTCCTCACCGAGCTCCGCCCGGGCGGCGATTTCCAGCAACGTGGTTTCCGTTTCCCCGTTGACCACCGGGGGCACACCGCGGACGTGTTCGAGCTCCACCATCACCCCGTACGGGGCGGCCACCTGTTCCACCACTTCGTCCAGCAGGCCACCCGCTTGGTGCCAGGCCTCGGCATCCAGGCAGCGCATGGTCCCGGCCATGAAACCGGACACCGGGATCGCGTTGGGGGCCACGCCCGCGTGGAACTGGCCCCACACCACGGCCACGCCCGAGCGAACGTCTATCCGCCGCGACAGCACGGCAGGCACATTCACCGCGATCTGACTCATCGCGTACACGAGATCCTCGGTCAGGTGCGGGCGCGACGTGTGACCACCGCGGCCGGAGAGCTCGATCCGCACGGTGTCCGAGGCCGAGGTGATGGCACCGATGCGCGTGCCGACGTGACCCACGTCAACCTTGGGTTCGCAGTGCAGCGCAAACATCCGCGGCACCCCGTCCAGCACATTTTGGTCAATGATGGTCAACGCACCGCCGGGGAGCTTTTCCTCCGCGGGTTGGAACACCACGCGCACGGTCCCGGCAAAGGGGGAGGAACGGTGAAGATCCGACAGCACCTGGGCCACGCCCACCATGATCGTCGTGTGCAGATCGTGGCCGCACGCGTGCATGACGCCGTCGTTGACGGATGCGTACGAGAGCCCAGTGGTCTCCTGAATCGGGAGCGCATCGATGTCCGCGCGCAACCCCACCATCACCGGGCCACGCCCCACGTCCACATAACAACCGGTGGCCGAGAACCGCACCGGGTTCAACCCCACTGCCTCCAGCGCCGTGACGATCCGATCCGTGGTCCGGTATTCCTCGTAGGACAGCTCGGGGTGCTTGTGGATGTCACGCCGGAACGCAATCAACCCCGGGAGGTAATGAGAGAGCAGCGGCGCAATGGCCGGGGGGAGCCCAATGTCATCTGCGGACGGCAGCGGAAGATCCAACATGGGTTTCAGCGTACCGCTGCACGGCCCGATCCGGGCAGAGCGGCACCGACCACTGCCTCACGCCCTACAGGACGTCCGTGTCGCCATTCTTCTTGAGCGAGTTCACCGCGTCCTTGACGCGCTGAGCGTGCTCGGCGGTCGTGACCAGGAGGGCGTCAGGGGTGTCCACCACCACGATGTCCTGCACACCGATCAACGCGATCAGACGGCCGGTGTCCGACACCACGATGCCCGAGGACTCGTCGGAGAGCACTCGGTTGTTCTTGCCCAGGATGGCGACGTCGGAATCGCCGCCGGGGTCCACTTGGTTCAGCCTGTTGATCGCGGCGAAATCCCCGACGTCCTCCCACGTGAAATCCCCCGGCACCATGGCGACGTCGCCGGCGGCCGCGGCGGGTTCGGCCACCGCGTAGTCAATGGCCGTTTTGGTCAGGGTGGGCCACACCTCATCCACCACGGCGTCGCGGCGGTCCGTATCCCAGGCATCGGCAATGACGGCCAACCCGTCCGCGAGTTCCGGTTCACTGCGCCTGAGGTATTCCAGCATGAGCCCGACCGGGGCCACGAACATGCCCGCGTTCCACGTGTAGTTACCGCTGGCCACGTACTGCCGCGCCGTCTCTTTGTTCGGTTTCTCCACGAACTGCTCCACGGTGAGCGCGTGCGGTGCTCTTTCCAGACCGAGGGACTCCCCCGCCTTGATATAGCCGAAACCGGTGGCCGGCGATGACGGCGTGATGCCAATGGTCACGATGCGGCCGGTCGCCGCGGCCTCCACGGCCTCCCGCACGACCTCCTGGAAGATCTCAGCCGGCTCCACCACGTGATCCGCTGCGAACGAACCAATGATGGCGTCAGGATCGCGGCGCGCGATCAGCGTGCACGCCAGGCCGATGGCCGCTGCCGAGTCC
This sequence comes from Kocuria sp. cx-455, assembly GCF_014698015.1. Classification (GTDB taxonomy): domain Bacteria; phylum Actinomycetota; class Actinomycetes; order Actinomycetales; family Micrococcaceae; genus Kocuria. The sequence goes on along the minus strand of NZ_JACXBS010000003.1, from coordinate 96,249 downwards.
TTGGGAGACGGTTCGAGCACCAGGTCGTCGCCGGTGAGTTCGGGCAGTTGTTCTTGCACGGCACCGGCGTGGCTTCGCCCGGTCACGACCATCACGGGCCCGGCAGACAGTCCGGCGAGCCGGTCATAGGTCGCCCGTAACAAGGAGGACCCGGAACCGGTGAGATCCAGCAGGAACTTGGGCGCATCCGCCCGTGAGAGCGGCCACAATCGCGACCCCACTCCACCGGCGGGGATGAACGGATGGAAACGGTGCAATGGCGAAGTCACGAGCGCCAGTTTACGGCTCCCCCGGCGCGCTCGCGGACAACCGCCCTCACCCCTCCAGGATCCACGGTGTGGCGGGGACCACCCGAACCAGTCGTAACGCCCAATTTAGGCACACATTCATGGCGTAATTGCGCGGATTTCTCGCTCGATGCAGATAGCGACACGTTGTCAGGAACTGCTCTGCAGGCTGGTATCTTTGAACTGAAATAGCGCATCATCCATGACAGAGCCAGCCAGGGCTCCGCTTTAGCCGTGTAGCAGCGCGAATCCCGTTTTTTTCTGCAACCAGTGCGCACGACGACGAGCGACACAGGGAGGTTATTCCGTGGCGAACTCAACCAGGGGCACCCTTTACCGCGGCCAGTACGGCATGTGGTCTTGGGTAGCTCACCGCATTACCGGCGTGGCCATCTTCTTCTTCTTGTTGGTCCACGTCCTTGACACCGCGTTGGTCCGGGTATCCCCCGAGGCCTACAACGCGGTGATGGCAACCTACAAGAACCCCATCATGGGCCTCGGCGAAGCGGGGCTCGTAGCGGCCATCGTTTATCACGCCTTCAACGGCCTGCGGATCATTTTGATCGACTTCTGGAAGGGCGGCACCAAGAATCAAAAGGGCCTGCTCTGGGGCGTCATCGCCCTGTGGGTCATCGTCATGATTCCGTTCCTCGTCCGCCACCTGTCGATCGTATTCGGAGGCTGATTCCGTGAGCACACCCCTCAAGACCAAGATTCAGGTCCCCCGTAGCCGGGACCTCGAGGTGAACGGTGTCAAGTACAACCGTTCCGGTGCCTCCCGCAGCAATTTCGAGATGCTCGCCTGGCTGTTCATGCGCTTGTCCGGCCTGGTGCTGGTCGTCCTGGTGTTCGGTCACCTGTTCGTGAACCTGATGGTCGGCGACGGCGTGCACGCCATCGACTTCGGTTTCGTGGGTGGTAAGTGGGCCAACCCGTTCTGGCAGGTCTGGGACCTGGTCATGCTCTGGCTGGCCATGCTCCACGGCACCAACGGTATCCGCACCATCATTGACGATTACGCCGAGCGTAGTGGCACCCGTTTCTGGCTGAAGGTTTTGCTGTTCATTTCCTCTGGCTTCGTGATCTTCCTGGGCACCCTGGTGATCTTCACCTTCGACCCCTGCCCGGCCAGTGCCGATCCGGAGCTGTTGGCTTCCTTCTGCCCCGCCGCGTGATGACTCGGGCGGCGGAGCCTCTTGGCTTCGCCGCTTGATTCATTGATTGCCTGAAACGGGCACGTTCACTCACCTCATTCATCAACGTAGAAAGAGCATCTGGTATGCAGGTTCACAAGTACGATGTGGTTATCGTCGGCGCCGGCGGCGCCGGCATGCGCGCAGCCATTGAATCCGGCCAGCGCGCCCGCACTGCCGTACTGACCAAGCTCTACCCCACCCGGTCACACACCGGCGCAGCCCAGGGTGGCATGTGCGCGGCGCTGGCCAACGTCGAAGAAGACAACTGGGAATGGCACACGTTCGACACCGTCAAGGGTGGCGACTACTTGGTCGATCAGGACGCCGCTGAGGTCATGGCCAAGGAGGCCATCGACGCAGTTCTCGACCTCGAGAAGATGGGCTTGCCGTTCAACCGCACCCCCGAGGGCAAGATCGACCAGCGTCGCTTCGGTGGCCACACCCGCGACCACGGTAAGAACCCCGTTCGCCGCGCGTGCTACGCCGCTGACCGTACCGGTCACATGATTTTGCAGACGCTGTACCAGAACTGCATCAAGCACAATGTCGAGTTCTACAACGAGTACTACGTACTCGACCTCATCATGGTGGACACCCCCGAGGGGCGCCGCCCCGCCGGTGTTGTCTCCTACGACCTGGCCACCGGCGAACTGCACGTGTTCCAGGCCAAGTCCGTGATCTTCGCATCCGGCGGTGCCGGAAAGGTCTTCAAGACCACGTCCAACGCCCACACCCTGACCGGTGACGGCATGGCCATCGCGTTCCGCGCCGGTCTGCCGCTGGAGGACATGGAGTTCGTCCAGTTCCACCCGACCGGCTTGGCCGGTCTGGGCATCCTGGTGTCCGAGGCGGCCCGCGGTGAGGGCGGCATTCTGCGTAACTCGGAGGGTGAACGCTTCATGGAGCGTTACGCCCCCACCATCAAGGACCTCGCACCCCGTGACATCGTGGCCCGATCCATGGCCAACGAGGTTCGCGAGGGTCGCGGCTGCGGCCCCCATAAGGACTATGTCCTGTTGGACCTCACCCACCTGGAGCCGGCTCACATTGACGCCAAGCTCCCGGACATCACCGAGTTCGCTCGTACGTACCTGGGTGTGGAGCCCTACACCGAGCCCGTTCCCGTGTTCCCCACCGCGCACTACTGCATGGGTGGTATTCCCACGGACATCAAGGGCGAGGTGTTCCAGGACTCCGAGACCACCGTTCCCGGCCTCTACGCGGCCGGCGAGGTCGCCTGCGTGTCCGTGCACGGCTCCAACCGCCTGGGCACCAACTCACTGCTGGACATCAACGTGTTCGGTAAGCGTTCCGGTATCTACGCCGCGGAGTACGCCCGTGACGCGGAGTTCCTGCCGATCCCCGAGGGCGCCACCGAGCGCACCGAGGCTCTGTTGAACAACGCGCGCAGCGGACAAGGCAGCGAGAAGGTCGGTGCCATCCGCAAGGATCTGCAGGACACCATGGACCTGAACATGCAGGTGTTCCGTACCGCTGACACCATCGAGCAGTGCCTGTCGGACATTGCCGCGTTGGAGGAGCGCTACGCCAACATCTCAATCCAGGACCAGGGCAAGCGTTTCAACCTGGACCTTCTGGAAGCCGTGGAGCTGGGCTTCTTGCTGCAGTTGGCCAAGGTCATGGCCGTTGCTGCCCTGCACCGTCAGGAATCACGTGGCGGTCACTTCCGCGAGGACTTCCCGGACCGTGACGACGAGAACTTCATGGTTCACTCCATGGTCTACGAAGACCCGTCCTCGCCCACGGCCGGTATCCGTCAGGAGACCAAGCCCGTGATCTTTACCCGTTACGAGCCGATGGAGCGTAAGTACTAATGTCCACTGCAGTAACCGAGAACGAGAACCAGGACGTTCAGCAGGATTCATCCGCTGAAGAGATCCCCACCTATGACATCACCCTCCGGGTGCGTCGCTACGACCCCGAATTCAGCGAGGATGCCCGCTGGGACGAATGGCCGCTGACCATGTACGGCACCGACCGCGTGTTGGATGCCCTGCACAAGGTCAAGTGGGAGCTGGACGGTTCGCTGTCCTTCCGCCGTTCATGCGCTCACGGCGTGTGCGGTTCCGATGCCATGCGCATCAACGGCCGCAACCGCCTTGCCTGCAAGACCTTGTTGAAGGACCTGGATCTGGACAAGCCGATCCTGGTTGAGCCCATCAAGGGTCTTCCGTGCGAGAAGGACCTCATCGTGGACATGGAACCCTTCTTCCAGTCCTACCGTGAGATCATGCCGTTCCTGGTGAACGACGACCACGAACCAACGTACGAGCGTTACCAGTCCCAGGAGGACCGCGAGCGTTTCGATGACACGACCAAGTGCATCTTGTGCGCGGCGTGCACCTCGTCCTGCCCGATCTTCTGGACCGACGGCCAGTACTTCGGCCCCGCAGCAATCGTGAACGCTCACCGCTTCATTTTCGATTCGCGTGACCAGGCCGGCGACATGCGTCTGGAAATCCTCAACGACAAGGAGGGTGTGTGGCGTTGCCGCACCACCTTCAACTGCACCGAGGCGTGCCCGCGCGGCATTCAGGTGACCAAGGCCATTGCCGAGGTCAAGAAGGCGGTCTTCGCCAGCGCCCTGTAAGCAAGACGTGCAGAGGCGGCCCGGATCCAGTCGGATCCGGGCCGCCTCTGTCTGCGGGTTCCCGTTCGAGGAGTACTCCGGGGCCGATGACAGCTACGAATCAGGGCGGCTCGCGGTGCTGCCGTCCCGTCCCGCGGGTTGTCCTCGGTCCTCGGCAGAGTCATCGGAGGGCGTCGCCGACCCATAGGGTTCCAGTCCGCGCGATGCGGTCGGCAGGGACGACGCCGCTACCACGGTCACCGCGCGCGTCTCCCGTTCGGGTTGCGCTCGTGCACCTCGGATGTCGGCCTGCACCACGGCACCCGAGGCCGCGGCGAGCAGCAGAATTTGACCGTAGAGGTTGAACCACAACAGCACACCGACCAGCACCGCGAAGGAGAAGAGATATGGATTGTTCGTGGTGCGCGCAATGATCTCCCCGCCCGCGAAGCGCAGCACCTGAGAACCGATCGCACCCACGAGAACCGTGACCACCATGGCCTTGCGGTGCAGCTTGAGCTGCGAAACCCCACGGACCAGCGCGAAGCTCATGAGCAGATCCACCACGAAACCCACACCGACGGCGAGCAGCACGTTGAGTCCGCCGTCCAGCCACGCTTGCGGTTCGATCCATCCGCTGTCCTCGAGCCAGCGCATGACCGTCTCCACGGCGCCCGAGGCGAACACGCTGATGGCGGCGGAGGACAGCAGGAGCAGCCCGATGACGGCGAGCCACGCCAGATCCCGCGGCACGGCGGCAATGGGCATTCCCGGCGCCGGGGGCAACTCGAACATGCGCCGCGTGGCCAGGCGGATCCCGGCGATCCACCGCCACGCGGTGAATACCAGGACACCCGACGCGATACCGGAGGCCACGGTGAACGGCGCCGTGTTTTCCAACAGCGCCAACGGAATCACTCCCCCGCGGCCGTCGCCCACGTCCAGCAGGCCGGGGACCGCCTGCCCAATGCCCTGGACGAGCGATTGTTGCAGGGTCGAGTCGGATCCCAGGATCATGCCCAGCAGTGAGAACCCGATCACCAAAAGGGCCGTGGAGGCGAACAGCAGCTGGTAGGCCAGGCCCGCGGCCATGAGCGGGCCACCGTGAAACATGTAGTGCGTGATGATGCGCGCGGGAAAAAGTGTCATGAGCCGCGCGAACGCCCATCCCAGGAATGCGCCCAACCGCTTACCGAACGGAGCGCCTTCACGGGCGAGTTGCTTCCGGAGCCGAGCGAGCCTCCGGTATTCCGCGGTCAGTGCACGCCGGTCGGTGATCGCTGGGACCACCGGCGGCGGGGCGTTGTCAGGGGCGGTCATCGCCGAGGAATGCAATGCGCTCACGCACGTGCCACTGGCCGTTCTCGTCACCCTCGTAGAGATCGATGTGGTCCACCAGGAAGGAGGCCCGGTAAGTTCGCAGCATCTGCTGGGCGCGGTCCAGATACTCGTCCGGGACGGCATGGGCAAGGGTGACGTGAGGGTGGAATTCGAAGGGCGAGGCGGAGACCAGTTCAGCCTGATTGAGGCGGCCGTGCAGGGCCACACATTCCTCGTACCCCTTGCCAATGCGCAGGAACACCACGGGAGTCACTGGCCGGAAGGTCCCGGTGCCGTTGATCTCCACGTGGAAAGGCTTCCACCCCTTGACCACGGCCCGCACATGGGCCACCAGCTCGTCCCAGCGGTCTTCCCGCGCCGCAATCATGAGCGTGATGTGCGCGGGCACACTACCGGCCACGGGGTCACCGAACGAAGCGCGCCAATCCTGGAGCTCCTTGCCCATGGGTTCCGGCAACTCGATGACCACACCCGCGTAGACCTGCCCCGGTTTGACCGTGGGTGAACTGTGTTGGTTTCTCACTGGGCCTCCTCGCCTCACGCGAGTTTCAGCCTAGTCGAGGCCAGCTTACGATCGCACACCCGGGAGGAAGCCCATGCGGTCGTAGGCCGCCTTGATGGTTTCGGACGTGAGCTCCCGCGCCTTCTGCGCGCCGCGTGCCAGCAGCCGATCCAGTTCGGCGGGGTCGTCCAGTAGCTGCTGGGCGCGCTGTTGAATGGGGTCCAGCGTCTCGGTGACGACCTCCGCCAGACCAATCTTCAGGTGGCCGTACATCTTGCCCTGGTACTGGTCCACGATGGACTCGATCGGCTCGCCGGTCAGCGACGAGTAAATGGTCAGCAGGTTGGCGATACCCGGCTGCGCCGCACGGTCGAATCGGATCACGTTGCCGTCATCGGTCACGGCCGATTTGATCTTCTTGGCGTTCTTCTTGGCCGGGTCCAGCAGCCGGATCAAGCCGTTCTCGGATGCGGCCGATTTGGACATCTTGGCCGTGGGATTCTGCAGGTCGTAAACCTTGGCCGAGTTGGTCAGGATTCTGGCGTCGGGCACCACGAACGTGTCCCCGAAACGCGCGTTGAAGCGCTGCGCCAAGTTGCGTGTGAGTTCCAGGTGCTGGCGCTGATCCTCGCCCACTGGGACCTGATTGGCCTGGTAGATCAGAATGTCCGCGGCCATCAGGACCGGGTAGGTGAACAGACCCACCGTGGTGTTGTCCGCGCCCTGCTTCAAAGACTTGTCTTTGAACTGGGTCATGCGGGCGGCCTCGCCGTAACCGGTGATGCAGTTGAGCACCCACGCGAGCTGGGTGTGCTCGGGCACCTGGGACTGGATCAGCAGCGTGGAGCGTTCGGGGTCGATACCGGCCGCAATGTACTGCGCGGCAGTCACGCGGGTTCGTTCGGCCATGGTGGCCGGGTCCTGCCCCGCGGTGATCGAGTGCAGATCCGCCACGAAGAACACGCAGTCGTTGTCGTCCTGCATGGACACCCAGTTGCGCAACGCTCCCACGTAGTTACCCAGGTGCAGGGAGTCCGCCGAGGGCTGCACGCCGGACACCACGCGGGGCTTGGTTGATACGGGGGTAGTCTGCTCGTTCACGAGTGCTGCTTCTTTCACCTAGTGCGAATCATTGTGTGTCACGGGTGACCGCGCCGCTCGGCCGGCTCCGCGCCCGAGGTCACCGAGCGGCGTCGTCGCCGGGTAATGCCGGATCAGTCGAAGGCGTAATCGACCACGAGCGGCGCGTGGTCCGAGAATCGTGTGTCGTAGCTCGCGGCACGGTCCACCGTGGCCGACCGCGCACGGGCCGCCAGCGCCGGGGTGGCCATGTGGTAATCGATGCGCCAACCGGCGTCCGTGTCGAAAGCCTTACCCCGGTAGGACCACCACGTGTACGGGCCGGGCACCTCGCCGGCCAGGGAGCGCGCCACGTCCACGTACCCGAGGTCGCCGAAGAAACGATCGAAGTAGGCGCGTTCCTCGGGGAGGAAGCCCGCGTTCTTGACGTTGCCCTTCCAATTCTTGATGTCCAACTCCGTGTGACCCACGTTGAGGTCTCCCACGATCAGCGCGTGATCGCTGTGCTTCGCCAGGGCTGGGAGCCGCTCGACCATGAGGTCCAGGAACTTGTACTTGTCCTCCTGGCGCGGGGTGTCCACCTCCCCGGAGTGAACGTAGGCGGAGGTCAGGGTCAGGGTTTCGCCGTTGGGCAGCGTGATGTCGTTCTCGACCCAGCGACCGGAGTCGGCGAAATACTCGTCCCCGATCCCGCCGCGTGTGGTCACGGGCAGCAGGGAACCGTCGAATGCATCGCGACGCGTGGCAATCGCGACACCGGCGCGGCCCTTGGCAGACGCCTCCGCGTGGTGGATGTGCCAAACGTCTTCATCGAGCAGGTCACGGGTGATCTTGTCCGGGGCACGGACCTCCTGTAAGCACAGCAGGTCCACGGTGCGCCCCTGCAGCCAGTCGGCCATGCCACGGCGGTAGGCGGCCCGGATGCCGTTGACGTTGACGGTGGCAATGCGGATCGTGGACGCGGAATCAGCCATGAAAGATCAGTACCTCGCTGTGGAAGAACTCGGGGTGGGAAAACCCGTCGAGAGAAAAGTGGAAGGGGTGGTTCAGTCGATCACGGTACCGTCCACCGGCGTGGCTGATTCCTTGAGGCTGCTGAGCCCGTTGGCCGCGGTCATGTCGATGGTTTCCAGGGCCCGGCGCACCGTCTCCGCATCCGGGTCGGTCTGAGCCAGTTGTTCCTTGACCACTTTGGACTGCACCAGGATGACCTGCATGCCGTGGGCGAGTTTTTGGTCGCGCAGTGACTGCCCCGAACCGGCTTGACCACCGGCCACCGGCGCCCGGCCGTGTTGGGCCTCGAATTGTTCTTGTACCTGCTTGACCTGGTCACGGCCGTACCGGGCCGCCTTACGGACCATGGACAGCGCCCACACCGCCAGCATGAGCCATCCCAGGGCGATGCCCGCCAAGATCCACCCGAGCACCGAATTGGTGTTCGCTGCCTGCAGCAAAGCCACGGCAAAGATGATCACCAGGACAGCCAGTCCAATAATGGTGCCCCAGAAAGCACCGCGAGTGCGCTTGGCGGTCTGCGGGTCTACCGTGAACTGGGCTTGTGACGATCCAATCGGCTGCATGAGCCATATTCTCTCAAAGACCACCCCCGCACACGAATCGGACGTTCGGACGTCCCTCCTCGTCTCATCCACCGACGCCCGCCAGCAGATCTCCGCCGCATGGCAGAACCGGAAAGACGGACGCCGCACTGCCCGGGTGGGCAGCGCGGCGTCGTCGGTGGGTGCGGGCGCAATTGCGCTACGTGAGGATGCCCTCGGCACGTTCGCAGGACTCGACCACGTTGACCAGCAGCATGGCGCGGGTCATCGGCCCCACGCCCCCGGGGTTGGGGGAAAGCCACGAGGCCTTCTCCGCAGCGGCGGGATCAATGTCACCGGTCAGCTTCTTCTTGCCGGTCTCGGGGTCCTCGATGCGCGAGACGCCCACGTCCAGGAGCACCGCACCGTCCTTGATCTGCTCGGCCCGGATCATGTGCGGGCGACCCGCAGCGGCCACCACCACGTCCGCCTGAGCCAACAGCTCACCCAGGTTCTGCGTGCCGGTGTGCGCCAGAGTCACCGTGGCGTTGATCTCACGGCGGGTCAGGAGCAGGCCGATCGGGCGACCCACGGTCACACCGCGCCCCACGACCACCACGTGTTTGCCCTCGAGCTCCAAGCCGTGACGTTCGAGCAGCTCGACAATACCCGCGGGGGTGCACGGCAACGGTGAGGTCATGGGCTCCTTGACGTTGAGCACCAGGCGCCCCAGGTTGGTGGGGTGGAGACCATCCGCGTCCTTGGCCGGATCAACGCGTTCGAGAATCGCGTTCGTGTCGATGTGATCCGGCAGCGGCAACTGCACGATGTACCCGGTGCACGCAGGGTCCTCGTTCAGCTCGTCAATGACCTTCTCCAGGTCGGCCTGCGAGACGTCCACGGGCAATTCCTTGCGGATCGAAGAAATCCCCACCTGCTCGCAGTCACGATGTTTGCCCGCCACGTAGGAGTGCGACGCCGGGTCGTCACCGACCAGCACGGTAGCCAATCCCGGGACGCGTCCCTTCTCGGTCAGCACCTTCACGCGGTCGGCGAGTTCGGACTTGATGGCGGTGGCGGTGGCCCGCCCGTCCAGTATCTGTGCGGTCACACTCACCATTCCTCAAGGCCGGGGTACAGCGGGAACTGCTCGGCCAACACGTCAACGCGGGTGCGCAGTGCGTCGATGTCCGCACCCGGCTTGAGGGCGCTCGCGATGATGTCCGCGACCTCCTCGAATTCCTGGGCGCCGAACCCGCGCGTGGCCAGTGCGGGTGTGCCGATGCGCAGACCCGACGTGGTCATGGGCGGACGGGGGTCCCACGGAACGGCGTTGCGGTTCACGGTGATGCCGGCCTGGTGCAACAGGTCCTCGGCCTGCTTACCGTCCAACTCGGAGTTGCGCAGATCCACGATGACCAGGTGCACGTCGGTGCCGCCGGTCAGCACGGACACCCCGTGCTCAGCAACGTCGGAGGCGTTCAGTCGCTCGGCCAGGATCTGGGCGCCCTCGATCGTGCGGCGTTGACGCTCGGCGAAGTCCTCACTCGCGGCGATCTTGAACGCCACGGCCTTGCCGGCGATCGCGTGCATGAGCGGCCCGCCCTGCTGGCCCGGGAACACGGCGGAGTCGATTTTCTTCTTAAACTCCTCGGTGGACAGGATCACCCCGGAACGGGGACCCGCCAGGGTCTTGTGCACGGTGGAGGTGGTCACGTGCGCGTGGGGCACGGGGTTGGGATGCAGTCCCGCGGCCACCAAGCCGGCGAAGTGTGCCATGTCGACCCACAGCTTGGCATCGACTTCGTCCGCGATGGCACGGAAGGCTTCGAAGTCCAACTGGCGCGAGTACGCGGACCAGCCGGCCACGATGACCTTGGGGCGGGCCTGGAGTGCGGTTTCACGCACCTTGTCCATGTCGATGCGGTAGCTGTCGGGATCCACCTCGTACGCGGCAATGTTGTAGAGCTTGCCGGACACGTTGATCTTCATCCCGTGGGTCAGGTGACCACCGTGTGCCAGGGACAGCCCCATCAAGGTGTCGCCGGGCTGCATGAGCGCGGCCATCACGGCGGTGTTGGCCTGGGCACCCGAGTGCGGCTGCACGTTGGCGTGTTCGGCGCCGAACAACTGGGTGGCGCGATCACGAGCCAGGTTCTCCACCACGTCCACGAATTCACAACCGCCGTAGTAGCGGCGGCCCGGATACCCCTCGGCGTACTTGTTGGTGAGCACCGACCCCTGTGCTTCGAGGACCGCACGCGGTGCGAAATTCTCGGAGGCGATCATTTCCAGCGTGGAGCGTTGCCGCCCCAATTCTTGCTCGATGGCCCGTGATACGTCCGGGTCCACCTCCGACAGTGGCTGATTGGTGACTGACTGTCCCAAAGATTCCGTCATGCTCCACCTTCTTTTGGCGCGGGAGGGGTCGCGTCCAGCATAGCGCCGAGGTCCGTCCGCCTTGAGTGCGATCCCCAGCTGTGCGAAAAACCACGGTCTACCCACTGGTACGTCACGCGTGATGATCGTAGACTCGAGAGGTTGCCTAGCACGCCGACGTGAGGAGCACACTGTTTGCGGGCTACTTTTCATTCAACCGTGACGAGTGTTTCCTTAACACATTCCTGACCCCCACATCATCAGCTCGGATCACCTGTGATCCGTCCAAGGAGACACTGCGCTGTGAACGTTCTGCCCACCGCCCCGTTCACCGCTTCCATGCCCCGGATCACGGAGGAGCGCGCTCCTTCGGCCCCGGTGGATGTGCTGCGGACCCGCTACTCGGCCGTTATCTTCGACATGGACGGTGTGGTCACGGACACAGCCAGCGTGCACGCTCGCGCCTGGCAGCAACTTTTCGACGCCATTTTGCTGGATGAGCGTCTGCAACCGGCGGAACCGGGTGGTCAGATCGACCGCTCCGCCTTCGACGTGCTGGGGGAATACCGTACCTACGTGGACGGACGACGCCGCGAGGACGGCGTTCGCGCGCTGCTCGCGGCCCGCGGTGCCATGCTGCCCGAGGCCCGCAATGACGAGGAACCTCAAGCTGGCGACTGGACCGTGCAGGGGCAAGCCGCGACCAAGGACGGTTTCTTCCACGCCGAACTCAAGGAGCACGGTGTGCGGGTGTTCCCGCGCACCGTGCAACTCATCGAACGGTTGCAAACCGCCGGGGTCCCCGTGGGTCTGGTCACCGCCAGCCGCAACAGCGGTGTGGTCCTCGCCGCGGCGGGCCTGTCGGAGATCTTCGACGAGATCGTGGACGGCAACATGGCCGCCCAGCAGGACCTCCCCGGCAAGCCGGCACCCTACACGTTCCTGGAATGCGCCCGCCTGTTGAATGTCCCGGCGGAGAATTCCGTGGTCATCGAGGATGCCGTGGCCGGAGTGCAGGCCGGTGTGGCCGGTGGCTTCGGACTGGTCGTGGGCATCAACCGTGACAGCGCCCGCGATCGGCTCTACCGCGCGGGCGCCCACGTGGTACTCAACGATGTCGGTGAACTCGACCTCGGTGCGTTGCGCGATGATCCCTGGACCCTCGCGTTCGAGGGCTTCGACCCCGCGAGCGAGCCCCGTCGCGAGGCCCTGCTGACCCTGGCCAACGGCTACATGGGTGTGCGCGGGGCCGCCAGTGAATTCCCCGCGAACGACGTCCACTACCCCGGCACCTACCTGGCCGGTGTGTTCAATCGAGTGCAGAGCAACCTCAACGGCCGTGACGCAGAGCATGAGTCCATGGTCAACACCCCCAACTGGTTGCACCTGGACCTGCGCTTCGCGGAGGGTGAGTGGTGGTCCGAGGGCGGTATGCGCCCGTCCAAGGAACACGTGGCCCTCGACCTGAGGCGCGGCCTGTTGACCCGCACGCTGACGCTCAGTGACCACGAGCCCAGCCCCGACGGCACGACTCGCAGCCTGGACGTGGTGCAACGACGACTCGTGTCCCTGCGCTACCGCCACCTGGGTGCCCAGGAAACCACGCTGATCCCCCGGAATTTCTCCGGCCGACTCCACGTGCGAACCGGTATCGACCCCACGGTGACCAACAGTGGCGTGGCCGAGTACAAGGAACTCAACGCCCACCACCTGATGTTGCTCGAATCCACCACCCTGCCGGACGAGCACGAAACGTTACTCTCCCTGGTGCGCACGACCCAGTCGAAGATCGAGATTGCGATGGCCCAGCGCACCCGGATCGACAGCGACGTCCCGAGCAGTGAACGCCGCGAGATGAGGCCCGGTGGCATTGAATTCCGGCGCCACCTCCTCCAGGTCACCGCGGACCAGCCCGTGATCATCGACAGCACCACGGCCGTGGTGACCAGCCGCGACGCCGCCATCAGCTCCCCCCGCGGAGGCGCGCTGTCCGAGCTGGACCGCAACCCCTTCGGTGTGCGCAAACTGCTGGCATCGCATGAAATCGAATGGGCCCGGTTGTGGGACCGCTACGAGGTCACCCTGGACGCCGCCGAGGACACGCCCGAATCCCGCGGCACCCAGCTGGCCGTGCGCGCCCACCTGTTCCACACCGCCCAGACCTTAGCCCCCCATCTGTCGTTGCGCGACGCGGGCGTTCCGGCTCGCGGCCTCCATGGTGAGGGTTACCGCGGCCACATCTTCTGGGACGAGCTGTTCATCCTTCCCGTGGTGAACATGCGTCACCCCCACGTGACCCGCTCACTGTTGTCCTACCGGTGGCGGCGACTGGCCATGGCACGCCACCGCGCACAGGAGCTCGGTTTGTACGGCACGGCGTTCCCGTGGCAGTCCGGTTCGGACGGCCGGGAGGAAACCCCGCCGGAGCTCTACAACCACCACTCCCGCCGTTGGCTACCGGACAACTCCTGGCGTCAGTTCCACGTTGGCCTGGCCATCGCGTACAACGCGTGGGTGTACTACGAGTCCACCGGTGACATCGACTGGCTCTCCGGCCACGGATCCGAATTGATCATTGGGATCACCCGCTTGTTCGCTTCCCTGGCCGAGTATGACTCCCACGACGGCAAGTACCACATTGCCGGTGTGATGGGTCCGGACGAATACCATGACGGCCCCGCCGGTCAGCACGGCGGCGGCCTCAAGGACAACGCCTACACCAACGTGTTGGCCTCGTGGTTGTTCCGGCACTCGGCCCACATCTTCCACGACATGGTCGAGCATCAGCGTGAGGAGCTCGAATCCCGCTTCGAGATCTCCGGCCAGGAGGTGCAGACCTGGTTGAACATGGCGAAAAACATGTACGTGCCGTTCAATTCCGACGGCACGATTTCACAGTTCGAAGGCTATGACGGCTTGGCCGAGCTGGACTGGGATTTCTACCGCACCAAGTACCACAACATCGGCCGGCTGGACCTGCTGTTGGAGAACGAGGGCGACCTCACCAACAACTACAAGCTGACCAAGCAGGCGGACACCATCATGTTGGTGTACCTGCTCGGCCCCGAAGGCGTCGTGGAAGAGCTTGCGCGCATGGGGTACACGATTGATCATGACACCGTTCAGCGCACGGTCGACCACTACATTGCCCGGTCCTCCAACGGCTCGTCCTTGTCCCGCGTGGTCAATGCCGCGGTTCTGGCGTGGCTGGACCCGGATCGTTCCTGGGGCTCGTTCCAGGACGCGCTCATGGTCGACCTGGACGACTCCCAGGGCGGTACCACCGGCGAGGGCATTCACTTGGGTGCCATGGCGGGTTCCGTGGATGTGATCACCCGCGCCTACGCGGGGCTGCGCGTGCGCGGGGACTGGTTGGAGTTCCGCCCCACGCTGCCTCGGGAACTGCAGGCGGTGGACTTCACGGTGCTCTACCGCGGTCAAGTCATTGAAGTCTCCATCGATCAGGACATCCTGGAGCTGGAGGGCACCTCGTCAAAGGCGGACCCCGTCACCATTCACGTCAACGGCGCGGAGTACGTGCTCAAGGGCGGTCAGAAGATTTCCGTGTCCTTGAAACACCGCGCCTCCCGGCGACCCGAAAAGGCCCTGGCCCGGCTCCGCCGCCAGTCCGTGTCGGGCGGTGACGACAACCTCTGATCCGGTACGACGGCGGATAAAATATGGTCCATGACACACAGTGAACCCGCCGGCACGGTACCGTACGTCCTTCTTCCCTACAACGGCCATGAACCGCAGATCGCCCGGACCGCATTCATTGCGCCCAACGCCACCCTGATCGGCGACGTGGAGATCGGCGAGGGCGCCGGTGTGTTCTACGGTGCCGTGGTGCGTGGCGACCGTTCGCCCTTGCGCCTGGGTGCGGATTCAAATCTCCAGGACAACGTGTCCGTCCATTCCGACCCCGGTCATCCCTGCATCATTGGCGAGCGCGTCAGCGTTGGCCACGGCGCCGTGGTCCACGGGTGCACTCTGGAGGACGAAGTACTCGTGGGGATGAACGCCACGGTGCTCAACGGCGCGGTGATCGGCACCGGCAGTCTCATTGCGGCCGGTGCCGTGGTGCTCGAAGGCACGCGGGTGCCCCCGGGTTCCTTGGTCGCCGGTGTTCCCGGGAAGGTCCGCCGGGAGCTCACGGCCCAGGAGCGCTCGGCCGTGCGTGAGAACGCCGAACATTACATTGAGTTGTCCCGGGAGCACCGCGCAATCAACGGTCAGCCATAACCCGCGCACCGGGAGCACCGGGGTGACGACCGGCTCGGGGGAGCCACCTGCTCACCTGAAACACCGTGGCTCAGTGGAAGAAGTGACGTGCCCCGGTGAAGTACATGGTCACACCGGCCGCCTGTGCGGCCGCGACAACCTCTTCGTCGCGGATGGAACCGCCCGGCTGGACCACGGCGCGCACACCGGCGTCCAACAACACCTGCAGGCCGTCCGCGAACGGGAAGAACGCGTCCGACGCCGCCACGGCGCCGCGGGCCCGCTGGGAGCCGTCCTCGGCGAGTGCGTTGGCGCGTTCGACGGCCAGTTTGCAGGAGTCCACGCGGTTGACCTGGCCCATGCCGATGCCCACGGACGCCCCGTGATCGGCCAGCAGAATGGCGTTGGACTTCACCGCGCGCAGCGAGCGCCACGCGAAGTCGAGGTCGACCAGGGTCTGCTCGTCAGCGGGTTCACCCGCGGCCAGGGTCCAGTTGGCGGGATCGTCACCGGGGGCGTCCAAGCGATCGGCCTGTTGAAACAGGGCTCCCCCGGACACGGCGCGGTACTCCAGCGGATCACGCCCGAAACCTTCCGGCAGCTCGAGCAAGCGGATGTTCTTCTTGGCCTGCAGGATCTCCAGAGCGGCGGGTTCGAAACTTGGCGCCACGACGACCTCCGTGAAGATGCCCTTGAGCGTTTCGGCCATGTCAGCCGTCACGGTGCGGTTCGCGGCTACCACACCACCGTAGGCGGACAGGGGGTCGCACGCGTGAGCCTTGCGGTGGGCATCGGCTATGGGGTCCGTGGCACCCGCTGATGCCACGGCCACACCACACGGGTTGTTGTGCTTGACCACGGCAACGGCCGGCTGGTCATAGTCGTAGGCGGCGCGCAGTGCGGCGTCGGCGTCCACAAAGTTGTTGTAGGACATGGCCTTGCCGTGCAGCTGCTCGGCCTGGGCAATGCCCGGCGAGGCGGCGTCGTCCACGTAGAGCGCGGCCTTCTGGTGGGGATTCTCGCCGTAGCGCAGGGACGCGGCGCGCTGGAACGCGAGACCGGCGTAGGGCGGCCAGAAGTTCGCCTCCGTGTCGGTGTCGAACTGCTGGGCGGTCCACGTGGCCACGGCGGTGTCATAGGCGGCCGTGTGCGCGAACGCGGTCGCGGCCAACTTGCGGCGAGCGGCGAGATCGTAACCGCCTCCCCGGGCGGCATCGACCACGCCCGGGTAGCTAGCGGGGTCCACCACCACGGATACGGCCGCGTGGTTCTTGGCGGCGGCACGCACCATGGACGGGCCACCGATGTCGATCTGCTCGACCACGTCGTCCTGAGCGGCGCCCGAACGCACGGTGTCGACGAACGGGTAGAGGTTCACGACCACCAGGTCGAAGGGCTCGATCTCGAGTTCCGCCAATTGGTCGATGTGCTCCTGCTTGCGGCGATCGGCCAAGATTCCGGCATGTACCCGCGGGTGCAGGGTCTTGACGCGGCCGTCCAGGCATTCCTGGAACCCGGTGACCTCGGAAACCTCGGTGACGGGCACGCCAGCCTGGGAGATCCGCTGCGCCGTGGAGCCGGTCGAGACGATACTTACTCCGGCCTCGTGCAGGCCGCGCGCCAGCTCCTCCAGGCCGGTCTTGTCATACACGGAGATCAAGGCGCGCTTGAGGGGTACACGGTCCAGCTGAATCGAATTCACAAAAACTCCAGGAGAGGTAGGGATGGTGCCGGTGGCACAGGAAAGTCTACGACTGCTCTTTCCCCGGTGAATCAAAGTTAACCTCGCGGCTCAGTGTCGCCAGGGCATTGACGAGGAGACCGCGTTCGGCGGATTTGATGCGTTCGTGCAGGGTTTCCTCGGTATCCTCCGGGGTCACCGGCACGGCCACCTGGGCCAGGATCGGGCCGGCATCCACGTCTGCCACGACCTCGTGCACGGAGGCGCCGGTGACCTTGACACCGAAGTTCAAGGCGTCCCGCACGGCGTGCGCGCCCGGGAACGAGGGCAGCAGCGAGGGGTGCGTGTTGATGATCCTGCCGGCGAAACGCGCTACCAATTGAGCGTCCACGATACGCATGAACCCGGCGAACACAACGCGGTCCGGGTTGTAGTTGGCGATGGCACGTTCCAGGCTCCGGTTCCACTGCTCCCGCTCCGGGTAATTCGCCAGCGGCACCAAAAACGTGTCGATCCCGGCGGCCTCCGCGCGTTCCAAACCTGCGCACGGTTTGTCCGCGCCGACCGCGACAATGTCCACGTCCACGTGGCCTTTGTGCAGCGCATCAATGATTGCCTGCAAATTCGTACCGGAACCGGAAACCATGACCACGAGTCGCATACCGATCATGCTAGCGATTTTCTGCGGTCAACCCGGACCCTGCCGCTGCCCTACAGTGGAGATCATGCAGGATTCCGACGGCCCAGACACAGCACGCGCGTCCTCCCGTTTGAGGCTTGCCGGTGTGGCAGCGGGTCTCGCCCTGCTGTCCTCCGCCCTGGTGACCGGTCTCGTGTGGTCCACGGCCGTGGGCGTGGTCATGGCACTGGCCAGCGTGGTCCTGGGCATCGTGGTGCTGAGCACGTCCCGCACGGTGCAGCCCCGCATGCTCCTCACGTTCCTGGCCGTCCTGGCCATTGTGTGGGGCGGGTTCAATGCCTTTGGTGGTGGGGCGCGGTTGGCCGTCTGGCCGGCCTCGCAGGTCTACCAGGAGTGCGCCTCCTCCGCCCTCACGCTGTCCTCCACCAGTCACTGTCAACGCCAGCTCACGGACAATATTTGGAACTACCTCTCCGGCTCGGAGCTCGAGACCGGTCCGGGGGAATCATCGCCGGAGCCCGCGCCGTCGGGGTCGCCCACTACGTCGGGGGCGCCCGCTGCGTGGGAGTCTCTCGCATCGGCAGAATCCCCGGAAACCGCCCACGTTCCGTCGAACACGGCCACGCCGGCGCCGTCCGCCACGGTTGAGTCCGCTTCACCCGCCCCCTGAGGGGTCACCGCTGTCGACCCGTTCGCATTCCACGGAACGCGGTTCCGATCGCCGCCGACGCCGCTCGATCCAGTTCCGGTCCCGGTCTCATCGCCCCGGGGCCGGACCGGTGCCGGAGTCTCGGTCTGCTGCGGTTGGGGGTCATCCGGCCGCGCGTCCGCCTCGGGCACCGCTAGCCGTGCGGCCTTTCGCCGTGCTGATTTCTTGGCCGCTCGCTTCTGCCGGGCTTGCGCCTTCTTGGCCTGTTTGGCTTCTACCTTGGCGGCCCGGGCGGCCGCGGAGGCTTCTGCACCGTGGCGCTGCTGGTCTTCGGGATCAGAATTGACCCGGGGCGGCTCCTCCAGGGAACTGTTCCACGGATTCTTTCGATAGCCCTCGCGTTCGAGCCACGGGCCCAGGATGTATCCGATCACGCCGCCCGCGGTGATTTCGGCACCGGCCCACAGGAACACGTGCCACGCATTGGGCCCGATGTCCGTGAGCCTCCCCATGCCCAGCGATCCCTGGGACAACCAGGCGAGCAAGGCCACGAGACCGGCGCCGATCGCGGCGATGAACGCGACGGTCAGCACGGTCGAGACGATGAACGTGAACCACCGCATGGGCAACCTGATGGCCATCCAGTCGTCCAGGTGATTCTCGCCCTCGCGCAGGAACCACCAGCCCGCGAGCACTCCGGCCAGCACCGGTAGCACCACCACGGCGGGGGCATAAACCCACGGACCCCCCTCCGGGAGGGCCGCAAACGGCGGGAACTGCGGCAACGCGCCCAGTGACGTCTCGAATGGCGAAGTGAGTGCGCCCTCCCCGACCGAGAATCCGGCCCCGCTGATCCACGCGGCGGACCACACGATCATGTTGGGCAGATAGCCGAACTGCAGCGCCATGAGGGCGGTGTCACCGGCGGCGCCCGTGCCCAACCGCTGGTACACGGCAATGATCCGGTCCCAATTCCACACCAGCGTCACCGCGGTGACCAACGCACCCGCGGCGATCATGGCCACGGCGGACAAGAACCCCGCGCGTACCACGGCCCAGAGGTAGGAACCCGCCCACCTGGAGTACTGGCTGGTGCGCTGGATCCACGATGCGGCGTCGGCACCCAGGATCGCGGCCAATGAGCGCGATACGCTCCACCCCCCAACCAAAGTCCCCAGGCCCGCGGGAATCAAGGGGAACACCGCACCGGCCGGCACGCTGACCGAGACGTACTCGGTGCTACTCACGAGCGCCACGAGCGCTCCGATCAGCGCGTAGCTGACCATGCCGGCACAGAAGGGGATGAGGAACTGACCGCGCCAGCACGCGCGCGCAATCCTCCTCCCCGCGATGACCGACAGGGCGAACGGTATGAGGGTGAGGCCCAGGGGGACCAGGGTGAGAGTTCCACCCCCGGAGGACAGGTCGATGCCCTGGATCGCCGCCATGGTCAACGGCGTACAGTGCGCCACCAGCCACACCTGACCCGCAAGCTGAAGTCCGCCCAACACACCTAACGAATCGAACCCGCCGGCCAGCCACACCGCTGCCATCACCAGCCCGGTGAGTAACAAGCTCACGGCCGCCACGGCAATGAGTTCAACCACTCCTTGCAACCACAGGGGCATGGGGAATCCGCCCTCGCGGCCGCCCCGGGGAGAACCGGGCGAGGGCGGTGCGGCGGGTGAATCTCCGGGGTCATTGTTTCGACGGCGCTGCGACCGCTCGAGAACCCCGGACAGGGTGCTGGAAAAGGTGGGGAAGTTCATCGCCCCCCATCTTTCCACGTCCCCACCGGAGTTGGCCCAGACTTCACCGACAGGTCACCGGGGCTTGGACGTCCGGTGACCCGACCGGGCCATCGTGTTAACCGTGAAAATCGCAGTGGTTACCGAACAATTCCTCCCCCACGTCAACGGCGTAACGCATTCCGTGGTGCGAGTCCTGGACTACCTTCGGGCGCAAGGCCACGAAGCCATGGTCATTGCCCCGTCCTACGACAAGTTCAGCACGTTGGGTTCCGTGGCCACCCTCGACGGTGTCAGGGTCCAACGCATTGCATCCATTCCGCTTGCCGGATACCCGGACGTGCGGGTGGCCAGCTGCACTGTGGCCCGCATGCAACGAATCCTGACCCGTTTCCAACCGGACGTCGTTCACGTTGCCTCACCCTTCGTCCTGGGGTGGCAGGCCATTCAAGCCGCCAAGAACCTGGGATTACCGTGCGCGGCCGTGTACCAGACGGACATCCCCGGATACGCGGCGCGGTACGGCGCGCCCGTTCTGGAGAACGTGTTGTGGAGCCATGTGCGAAACATGCATAATTCCTCGACCGTGACCCTGGCACCGTCAACGGCCGCCATTTCGCAGCTGCATGCCCACGGCGTGCAGCGCGTGCGCATGTGGCGGCGCGGGGTGGACACTCGCCGGTTCGATCCCGCGCGCCGCGATCAGGTCTGGCGCGAACGCGTGGGCGGCGGGCGCAAGCTCGTGGGCTACGTGGGTCGTCTGGCACCCGAGAAGCAGGTTCAGGACCTCGTGGTGCTGGACTCGCTGCCCGGCACCCGGTTGGTGATCATCGGGTCGGGACCGGAGAAGGAGAAGTTGCGCCTCATGCTTCCCAACGCGTACTTCGCGGGCTTCCTGGACGGTGACGCACTGGCCACCGCCATGGCCTCTCTGGACGTGTTCGTCCACTCCGGTGAACACGAGACCTTCTGCCAGACGATCCAGGAAGCCATGGCCAGCGCGGTTCCCGTGGTGGCGGTGGGTCGTGGAGGGCCCGTGGACCTTGTCGATTCATCCCGCAACGGTTGGCTGTACAAGCCCGGCGACACCGAGATGCTCCGCGCTCGCGTGGTGGATCTCGTGGGTGACAACGCTAAACTCGCCGCCTTCTCCCGCACCGCGTACGACTCCGTGCAGACCCGCACGTGGACCGCCGTGTGTGATCAGCTCATGGATCACTATGCACGGGCACGAATTATTGCCTCTCGCGCGCAGGTTGTCCACAACATCGCCGTGATCCGTGGTGCACAAACAATTCGTTGGTTAACTTTTGGTGACGTTATGTGACAGTCTCTGGTTTAATACGCCGTCGACCCGCTACGCTCGAATCCAGCTTCACGAGATGCGCTCTGGCGCGCGGTGTTAACACCGCGTGCCCGTTGGGCTCCAACCCGGCGCACGCCAACCCTCGGTTCAGGGGTGGTTTGGATGACGAAGCGGCTGTGGCGCAACCGCGTGCGCAGCAAGAGCCTTTCTGCATGAAAGCACAACACTGATGAAGAACATTCAACAACTACGCGCAACGACCGAGTCCTCTCGAGAACAATGGGTTGACGTCACCGTCGACATCGACCCAGACCACCACGTGGTGCGTCTCACGGACTCCAATGGGGACGTTCATGAATATCTGAGCGGCAACGTTCGCGCCCTGGTTCACGCAACCGCCCACAATCGCGGCCGCGCCCAGTGGTGCGAAAAGTACCGTCAGCTCCTGATTCCCGGAGCGTCCAACGTCTCCGGCGGTGTTCCGTTCTATAAATTGGAACCGAAACCGGTGGCGCTCAGCGCCTGATCGGGACCGAACGTGCTGAGGCCCCGCACCATTGGATGGTGCGGGGCCTCAGTCGTGTATTCACACCGTGCTTAGTGCGCGAGCGAATCATGATCAACGATTCTCAGGCCAGCAGTTTGGCCACCAATGCGGTCGCGAACTCCTCGGAGATGTCCCCGTAGTTCAAGGAGAAGTCCTCGTCCACCTTGGTCGGCAGCAAACCGGAACACAGCACCGCGGCCCGGCCGTAAAGCCCCGGCAGCTCCGCGCCGATCGGCACGGACACCAACTGCAGCTCCGAATCGTAACTGACCAACGGCGTCCCGTTGTCCCGAGCGGCCAGGTGCTTACCCAGTGCGGAGGACACCGGGCGGGCGTGGCCCGAAGCGACGTCGGCCTCGGTGCGGAACGCGTAACGGGTGCGATGGTGGTGATTGATGCGGAACAGCCCCGCCTGGTTACGGTCCTCCGTGGCCTCCCACGTGGCGTCTTCGGGAACGAAGTGCTCGGCCACGCCGTTGTACTGCATCTCGATCAGCGGCAACGAGTCCACCACCGAAGACAGGGGTGGCAACGTGTCGAGCATGACGGGCCCCGCCTCGTAAACCACATCGCACACACCATCGGGAAGCTCGTCACGCAGAGCATCCAGGTCCACGTCCTGCAACAGCGTGGTTGCGTGGTCCTCGGGCGAGAGCACCACGACCTCCGCGCCCAGTGATTCCGCGGCGGCCGTGACCGTTTCTTCCTGCTCCGCACGCCAGCCGCCGGTGAGCAACACGGAACCATCCACCAACTGAGTCAGCGCGGGTGAGCACACCTGCCAGCGACGCACGGTCCAGCTGCCGTCGCGAATGACTTCCAGGAACCCCAGTGCCTGTAAATGCCCCACGAACCATTCTTCGAAGCGTTCGGAATCCTCGGCCTGGCGGGCGACGATCGACAGGCTCCCCCGTTTGCCGCCACCCAAAAACGTCAGCGCATCCTTTAACGGTGCCCAGGACCCGGGATAGTCGCCGTAGTCGGGACCGATGAACTGCAAGGACTCCACCGAACCGGTCTGACCGACCGCGGACAGCTTGGTGAGCCGCCCGGGGTAGCGCTTGGTGAGCCCGCAACGGCGGCAGCGTCCGAAGATCCACGGCGCCTTGGCCTTGGGGTCCATGGGCGGCAGGATCACCTTGTGCTTGCCGGTGCTCAGGCACGATGGCCCCTCGGGTGCGGGAAGTTCATTGCTGCGCTCGGGGTGCATCAGACCCTCGGCCGAATGCCAGCCCGCGATCCCGGGGACCGTCACGTGCGGTGCGTCCGGCGCCAGTTCCACCGAGTCCATGTTGTCAAAGGAACCCTGCACGTATTCATCCGGCAGCTCGTCCAGGGTGGTCGAGGTGACGGGCCACAACGGCTCCTGCGCCACGTGCACCATTTCACCCTCGTAGCCCAGCGAGCGCTGAGTGATGTAGAAAGAGCTGTCACGGACGCGGAATTCCAGGCGCTGTTTGACGGTCCGCCCAGCCTTGAGCACCAGCGTGTAGTCGCTGGGCTTGAGCGTCTTGTTGTCCCGGATCAGGTCCGAGCCCTCCAAGCTCACCTGGAAAGGTGGCACTCGAGGGGCCGACAGTTTGGTGGACATCAGCTTGAACGAGTGCGGGTTCCGCCATTCGCATTCCAGCGACAGCGGATCATCGGAGTCCGAGGTGACCGTGATCTGCGGTGGCCGCAACGCCGAGAATCGTCTCACATCTCCCGGGATGCGCAGGCCACCGGACAGCGTGACGGCCGGCACCAGGCGGGGCACCAGCCCGGCGAAGTTGTCGTTGGCAGTGAGCATCGGGTCACCGGCGCGCAGCACC
Source organism: Kocuria sp. cx-455 (assembly GCF_014698015.1). Taxonomy (GTDB): domain Bacteria; phylum Actinomycetota; class Actinomycetes; order Actinomycetales; family Micrococcaceae; genus Kocuria. The sequence goes on along the minus strand of NZ_JACXBS010000003.1, from coordinate 72,733 downwards.
TGGACATCGTCGAACAGCACCCAGTCCTCGGGCAGTCCGTTCTCCCCCGGGCCCACAATGCGGTAGTCCGGTGAGGCCGAGTCATCAAGGATGGCGGTGATCTGCTCGACCCATTCTGGTTTGTTCTGCACCAAGATCCGTGACGGCCACGCGGCAGGGATGTGATCCACCGAGATGAACGTGTCCGAGTAGGCGTCCTTGGCGAACACCACGACCGGCCGCGGGTTCCGGGTGATGGCGGTGTCACCGTTGCTGAGCGTGAGTTCACCGGACAATAACGTCTCGTTGGACATACGCGAGTTGTAGGCGGAGATCCCCAAGTACGCGTCACCGATGTAGGACAAGAACATGGTGCGCGGCCCGGCCTCGGTGGCCAATTCCACTTCACGCCCGGAAATCATCCGCTTGGGCACCACGAATCCGAGCTCGAAGATCGGGTTGCCCACGTAATCGGTTCCGTCAGTCATGGACAGGCTGACACTGCGGGGGCCCAGGTGTCGCGAAGCTCGTCGCTCCGTGGCAACCGCCGCGGCGGCGTCGTCGTCGCGGGAGGATTCCCACGCGCCCAGCTGAGCCAACGCGACCTGGAGGCCGGCGTCGCGAGTGAGCGGGTTGGACCAGATGCGACGCATGCCCTTGGAAACGTCCGTGTCCGCGATGTCGAGCCAGAAATCCACGTAGATTCCCAGTTCCTGGGCGCTCATTCCCTGGGCCGTGGTCAGCTCGAGGTCCTCGAACATGCGGTGCAGCTGCCGCAGCTCGGCCTCCCCGAACATTGTCTGGGACAGCGCCAGGCCCACGGGCCGATGGTTCACCGCGTGGGCGGAGGGCAGGCCGAACTGCCCGTCGAAGAGTTCCAACCAGTAACGCAGGGCGTCCCAGTACATCTCGGAGTCCTTGCGCACGGCCGTCTCCAGGGCCTTGGCGTTGTCCTGACCGGCTTGCAGTAAGATCGCCAACGGTAGGTAGAACGCCGACACGGATTTGTTTCCCGTGCGGGCCGCGAGCGCGGACATGTGCCGCCCGGCCAGGGAGAACAGGGCCAACAATGCCACCACGGGCGGCGGCCCGATCCTGTTGAGGTCGTTGAGCTGACGCCTGGAAGCCCGGTACCAGGCTTCCGTCAGCTTGTTGAAGGCGTCGAACATCGAACGGCGAGATCCGTCCGCCACCAACAACGGCGTCACGGAATCGGCCATGGCCCGCAAAGCGGACGGCCCGTCCAAACCGAATTCCGCCCCGATCTTCTCGAGGGTTTTGTCGTCCAGGTCCAGGTGGACCAGTTCACCGGATGCCTGCGTGCCACAGAAAGCCCTGGCCACAGCGTCGTTCCAGCGTAAATACTCAACTTCTTGGGGTCCCGATGCAATGGCGTGGTCTCCCGTGTGGAGCCCGGCGGCGTCTGCCACGAATCCTCCGTCTGCGCCCAGTGGCGCGGTGACAATAAATCCAGTTCACCATGATTATAGGTTTCCGACGCCGCCTCGAGACGCCGGTGTGACAGCCGCCATCACCGCGCGCGCCCTGTGCGTGTCCCCGGAGGGCGGTACGGTAATTGGCATGGATGGTGACGTACGTTTCGCGAGCGCTCGGCCCTCTGGGCTCACAACCGACTGGCGCAGTGAACTGTCCCGCATCGTCCCCGGTTCCGATCACGATCGGGTGGTGACGGACCCCGAACACGGCCCACTGGTCGCCTTGGAATTGAACCTGTCCCGGGTGCAGCATCGCGGCCCCCGCGCTTGGCAGCAGCACCACAACGCCGTACCGGTCACATTGACGGCACGCCCGGTGCTTCGCGGCCAACGCTCCGGCTGGATCCATACCGGCATCGACTGGGGCAATTTGGCCAATCATGCCCGCTCCGGGCGGCTCACCGAGGATCAGTTGGATTGGTTCGAGGAGCTGAGAGCGCTGTCCGAATCCCACCGGGGTTCGTACGCCGTGGACCGGCACCAGCTCCACATGGAGCGCTACACCTCTCCCCTGCTGTGGCCCATCCTGAACCGCGCCGAGGTGCTGGGCATTCCTTTGGTCTCGCAGGGCACAGGTCAGCGGGTTGCCGTGGGGCCGGCCGGCAGATTCGAGGTCAGTGTCAGTTCGGATGAGAACGGGGCTCTCAAGCTGTACCCGCACCTGGTCATGGCCGACAGCGAGATCCCACTTCACTGGACCAGGATCATCGGGCAACCGGGCCACGGCCTGTTCTTCCCCGAGGCTCAGCCACGTGAGCTGGAATTGGCCGATGATCTCAACCAGTTCCCATTGCACCTGGTCCCGTTGGCCACGCGGTTGAATCAACAGCAGCGCTCATTCCTGGACCGGGCGGAAGAACTCACCATTCCCCGTGACGGCGTGGACGAGTTCTTCGAACGGTATTTCCCGCGCCTGCATCAAAGCATGGACATCACCGCCACGGACGGTTCCTTGGAGCTGCCCCAGGTGGCGGATCCGGAAATGGTGCTCACGGTCCACCATGACGACCTTACGGAACGGGTGGAGTGGGAATGGGAGTACCAAAAGGGCCGCGAACGCATCCGCCTGCCGTTCCGGCCCTTGAATCCACTGGCCGATGAGCCGGTGAACCGGGAGTCCAGATGGGAGTCCTCCGTGGTGCAGGCGGTGCACCGCAGGATTCCGGAACTGGACTTCAAGCGCAGTTCCTACGCCGCATCCGACGCCCTCCGGTTCATCCGGGTGTGGTTGCCCCTGTTGCGAAAGGTCCCGGATCTGCGCATCGAGGAAACCGGTGGCATCCCCGCGTATCGAGAAGTCACCCGCGCCCCCGAGATCACTGTGTCCACGGCGCCCACCGAACATCGGGATTGGTTCGGGCTGGGTGTCACCATCAGGGTGGGCGAGCACTACGTACCGTTCTCGGACATTTTCCAAGCCCTGGACGTCGGTCAGGACGTCTTGCTCATGCCGGACGGTTCCTATTTCCCCTTGGACCGCCCCGAATTCCTCCGGCTGAAGCAGTTGATCGCCGAGGCTCGCTCACTACAGGAGGACAAGAGTGCGCCCCTGTCCCTCAACCGGTACCAGGCCGGGTTGTGGGAGCAATTCGAGGACATCGCCACGGACACCCACCAGGCCGAACAGTGGCGCAACGGTGTCCGGGCGCTGGCCAACCTCCAGGAGATTCCGGCCCCCGCAGAACCGGAGTCCCTCCAGGCGAACCTTCGCCCCTACCAGTACGAGGGCTACCGCTGGCTGAGTTTTCTGTGGGACCACTCCTTGGGCGGCATCCTGGCCGATGACATGGGACTGGGTAAGACCGTGCAGACGATTGCCGCGATTCTCCGTGCACGCGATGCGAACCCAGACCTGCCACCGTTCCTGGTGGTGGCGCCCACGTCAGTGGTCGCCAACTGGACGGCCGAGCTCAAGCGCTTCGCGCCGTCGTTGACCATTGAAACCATGAACTCCACGCGCCAGCATTTGCCGGAGACCGCTCGCGGGGCGCACGTGGTGCTCACTTCCTACACGCTGCTGCGTTTGGAGGCTGATCTCTACCAGTCCCTGCCGTGGGCCGGGGTGATCATGGACGAGGCCCAGTTCGTTAAGAATCCGCGCACCAAGGCCTATCGTGCCGTGAAGGATCTCTCGTCCCGGTTCAAACTCGCCATCACCGGCACACCCATGGAGAACAACCTCTCCGAGTTGTGGTCGCTGTTCTCGTTGACGGCCCCCGGGTTGTTCCCGTCCAAGAAGAAGTTCACCGAGCTCTACCAGACTCCTATTGAACGAGCTCAGGACCCGGACGTGTTGGCGCGGTTGCGCACGCGGATCCGCCCGTTCATGCTGCGCCGCACCAAGGGCGACGTCGACCTGCAACTGCCCCCGAAACTGGAGCACACACAGCACGTGGGGTTGAATCAGGCTCATCGCACCGCCTATGACCGACGGTTGCAGCGGGAACGGGCCAAGATCTTGGGGTTGCTGCAGAATTTTGATCGCAATCGCTTCACGATCTTCCAGTCGTTGACCACACTGCGCATGTTGGCCCTGGATCCCGCCTTGGTGGACCCGGAGTCCACGGCGTCCTCGTCCAAGTTGGATGCATTGTTCGAACAATTGCCCCAGATCGTCGCGGAGGGCCACCGACCCCTGGTATTCAGCCAGTTCACGAGTTTCCTCAAGCTGGTGGCCGCCCGGCTCGACGAAGCCAAGATTCCGTACAGCTACCTGGATGGCTCCACCAGGGACCGGGCCGGCGCGCTCGAGAAGTTCCGCAGCGGCAGGGCACCCGTGTTCCTGGTGAGCTTGAAGGCCGGCGGTTTCGGTATCAACCTGACCGAAGCCGACTATTGCTACCTCCTGGATCCGTGGTGGAACCCCGCCACGGAGAACCAGGCCGTGGACCGGACCCACCGCATCGGCCAGACCAAAAAGGTCATGGTGTACCGCATGGTTGCGGAGAACACCATTGAGGAGAAGGTCATGGAACTGAAGCAGCGCAAGGCCGATCTCTTCGCCGCGGTCCTCGACGACGAGCGCGCCTTCTCCTCCGCCATCACGGCCAATGACATCCGTACGCTCCTCTCCCCCTGAACCGCCGTTCAACGGTGAGTCATAATCGCGCGGGGTGTCGACCAGCCCCGCGCGGGTAGCTACCGTGAATAACAGCGGCACCCATTGCTGCGAGCAGTCCTCCTCGATTGTTCCCCCTGATCAGCCGCAGTTTTCTCGCGTTCGGAGTGAAACTCATGCCCCCCACCGTCAACCCGGAGACACCCGTCCCCGGGGCTCGTCACAGACTTGAACGGGCCGGTATCGGAGTGGTCGAGGTCACGGAGACCTGCCCTCCGGCCACCGAGTGGGGAAAACTGGAAAATCTTTTCACCGTGGCCATAGCAGATCTCCTGTGGAATGACTTCTTGGTCATTGAGTACGACGACGCTCCCGCAGCTTCCGACACGCCCGCCGCGTGGGTTCGCACGGGCCCCGGTGGTGCGGAGTGCGCTGTCAGCTCGGCCCGTCAGCTGCCGCCCGAGGCATGGCCTCATCGCACCGAGTTCTTCGAAGCGGCCGGCTGGCGTCAGCCGTTGGGCTCAGATCAACCGTGGACCTCGGGTCCGCACCCGCCCGCGGAGGCCGCTCACCGGGTTCTCACCGCCCTGCGTCACGGCCGGTCGTGCAACAATCCCTATGCCTTCCACTGGGGCACCGGTAGTTTTCCGGTCCCGGAAGGACACACCGGAACTCTGACGGTCATCGACCGTGAGCAGTGCCCCACGAATACTGATATTTGAGTCGGATAAAATAGTGCCCCATTCATATTTCCCCCGGTGTGAGTTTCCCCATAGGGTGGGCTGAGCCCCACGCATTTCCCTACCACCGGGAGAACCATGAGCACGCAAGCGCAGCCACGTCAATGCAGCCCCAGACCGTCATTGCGCAAGGACTGGTCACTGTCGGCAACTCTCGCGGGATTCGTTGCCGTGGTTGTCTCCTACGCCGGTCCTCTGCTCGTGGTCCTGGAAGCAGCCCGGGCCGCCGAATTGAGCTCCGCACAGACGGCATCGTGGGTGGGGGCCATTTCCGTGGGTTCGGGGATCACCTGCGTACTGTGCAGCTGGTGGTTCCGGCAACCCGTCATGGTTGCGTGGTCGATCCCCGGGGCGGCACTGCTGATCACTTCTCTGGGCAATTACACCTTCTCGGACGCCATTGGTGCGTACATCGTCACGGCGGTGTTGGGTCTACTGCTAGGCGTCACGGGATTGTTCGGCAAGATTCTGAACGCGATCCCCAAACCCATCACGGCTGCCGTTCTCGCGGGCGTGCTCTTGCCCTTTTCCATCCAAGTTGCCCCGTCCGTGGTCGAAAATCCCGCTCCCGCGGGCGCCCTGGTGATCGGCTACCTCTTGGGAAAGCGTTTCATCCCCCGCTACGCGGTGTTCGTGGCCATGGCCTCGGGGATAGCGGTGGCCTGGATATCGGGAGCCATCACGTCCGTCTCCCCGGACTTCAGCTTGACCGTCCCGGTTCTGACCCTGCCCACGTTCTCCTGGGCCGCCATCGCCGGCATCTCCGTACCGCTCCTCATCGTGACCGCCGCCGGTCAGAATGCCCCCGGGTTGGCCATGATGAAAACGGCGAACTTTCCGCCCCATGACCGTGCCCTGTTGGGCGCAAGCGGAATTTCCTCGATCCTTTTCGCCCCCTTCGGCTCCCATGCCTTGAATTTGGCCGCCGTGACCGCGGGCATCGCCACGAGCCCCGAAGCGCACCCTGAACACCGACGTCGTTATATCGCCGGCATCGCGTGCGGTGGCTTCTATATCGTGTTCGGCGCTTTCGCCTCCACCATCGTCACCTTGTTCTCGGCCATCCCGCCGGGCATGATCTCTGCACTGGCCGGCGTGGCCCTGCTTGGCGCGCTGCAGGGGTCAATGTTCGACTCCATGCACCAAGGCAATTACCAGCCGGCCGTCATTGAGGCCGCACTGATCACGCTGGTCGTGACCGTGTCGGGCATCCAGCCTTTCGGCATCGTCTCGGCCTTCTGGGGAATTCTGGTGGGCGTAGTAGCCTTCGCCATCCTGCGACGGCGATCCCGCTGACCGGACGGTCCGGGCAGCACCGGGTAATGGGTGGGACCGACCCCGGTCGCCTACATTCCGGTGATTCGGGGGTCCGAAATCCCGAATCCGGGGCGCGGCGTACACTCTGGCCTCATGGGATTTTCCGAATCACCCCATTCCGATCACACGGCGTCCATCGAACCCACCTCGACCCAGATCCGCCGGTGGCGCCGGTATTTGGCCGACGAACTCGCGGAGGCCGCGATTTACCAGCACCTCGCCGATCGGGCCCCGGCTCAACAGGGCGAGATTCTGCACCAGGTTGCCGTGGCAGAGGACCGGCACGCGGAACACTGGCGCCGGCTCTTGGGCCCGCACGGGGAAAAACGGGGGCGTCCTTCCCTGCGCTCCAGGGCGCTCATGTTCCTGGCCAAGCATTTCGGCACAGTCTTCGTGCTGGCGCTCCTGCAGCGAGCGGAATCTCGCTCCCCGTACCGTGAAGATCCGGACGCGACGGAGGCGATGGCCGCCGACGAAGCCATCCACGAGGAAATCATCCGTGCCCTCGCCACGGACGGCCGCACGAGACTGTCGGGCAATTTTCGCGCGGCAGTGTTCGGCGCCAATGACGGCCTGGTCTCCAATCTTGCGCTCATCATGGGAATCGGCGCCACGGGGGTTTCCAGCTCGATCGTCATGGTCTCGGGAATTGCCGGTCTCTTGGCGGGCGCGCTGTCGATGGGTGCAGGGGAGTTCGTTTCCGTGCGCTCACAGCGCGAACTACTGGACGCCTCCCGCCCCACCCAAGTGACACTCAGCGTGGCCCCCGAGCTCGACCTGAACGCCAATGAATTGACCTTGATCTATCGAGCCAGGGGCATGTCCGAGGAAGCCGCGGAACACCGCGCTGCGGAACGCATGGGCCATTTCGACTGCGATTGCGACCCCTCCCTGTCCTTCCAGGACGCCAAGGCCCGAGCGGCGCTGAACCCGGGCCGGCCGGAACAGGAGGACCCGAGGGAGGCCGAGGACAACCAGGCACTCGGAACCGACCTGGGGGCCGCGGCGTCCAGCTTCTGCTTCTTCGCCTCCGGCGCCATCGTCCCCCTCCTCCCCTACTTCTTCGGGCTGGGTGGCGGCCCGGCGCTGATCGTCGGCATGCTCCTGGTGGGTCTCGCCTTGATCGTCACCGGCGGTTGCGTTGGCCTGCTCTCGGGTGCGTCCCCGTTGAAGCGCGGACTGCGCCAGCTGGCCATCGGCTACGGCGCGGCCATTGCGACCTATGTGTTGGGCCTGGCCTTTAACACAACCGTCGCATAAGGAGCACCGGAGTAAAGTGTTCAGATGGTGCCGGAGCAGGAAAAGATGGGTTCCCGACACGGTCGCGATACGAAAATGACCCGTCATGACTTGTCCCCACTTTGGGCCACAAACTCTACCCACAGATTATGACTACTCATGCTCTGGCGAGGGGAAACTCCCCTAACGCCGGGTTCGTGATGACATAACGCCTAGCCCGCCTTTGGTTACGTATTAGTAATAGATACATTCCAAAGTATCCATCGGTGGGGCGTAGCGCTTACGAAGTCTCCACAGATTCATCAGAAGGTCACTGGACACCCCATATTTCCGATATTCTTTATGGTGTGGTTCTCGAAACCACCACAACGGGAGACTTCGCACGGGATAAATCACCACACTCGCACTGGGGGGTGCTTTGTGGCTGATGCCCGGCGTTGATAGCCGCTCAGCCCACGGCTTCATCCCGTTGAGGCGTTTACGCCTGCCGGTGGCCGCTGGTTCTCTCACAGAGGCGCACCTCTCCCCGCGCCGGACGGGCTCCTACCGTCCGCTCCCGCGGCCACCGGTTGTAAACGCTTTACCATCTCACTCAGGATCCCCGCCGCATCGCGCGGAAGAAGATCATCGCCCCTGGGCCTTGCCCACGTGGCTCACGGGTTCACCGTCCCGCTAGGATCAGCTACGGCCCTCGCACGCGCCGTTCCCGTTGTTGTCCTAGGAGATTCCCACTGATGTTCGCCCCGCTGTCCACGCCCGATGAGCACATTCTCACCGTCCACTGTCCCGAGGCCTACGGTCTGGTCAGCGCGGTGGCTTCGAATCTCACCAACCAGGGGTGCGACATTTTCGACGTGAAGCATTTCTCCGACCGCCACAACAGCGAGTTCTTCATCCGGTGCCACACCATGAGCAACCCCGGTGCCGTCACCACGGAGTCCCTCATCGAAGGTTTCCAACCGGTGGCCGACCAGCACCGCATGCGCTTTCGTCTGGTCAACGCCCGCAAGAAGACTCGCGTGCTGATCATGGTCTCCAAGATTTCGCACTGTCTCACGGACCTGCTGCACCGCCAGCGGGTCAACTCGCTGCCCATTGAGATCGTCGCGGTCGTGTCCAACCACACCGACCTTCAGCCGCTCGTGGACTTCTACGGCATTCCGTTCCATCACATTCCCGTGACCAAGGATTCCAAGCCCACGGCGGAGGCGGAACTGCTCGAACTGGTAGAGCACTACGACACCGAACTCGTGGTGCTCGCCCGGTACATGCAAATTCTCTCCGACGATCTCACCCGTGCCCTGTCCGGCAAGTGCATCAATATCCACCACTCGTTCCTACCCTCGTTCAAGGGCGCGAAACCCTATCACCAGGCCTACGATCGCGGCGTGAAAATGGTGGGAGCCACGGCCCACTACGTCACGTCGGACCTGGACGAGGGACCCATCATCGTCCAGCGCGTGATCCCCGTGGATCACGCCCACACTCCCAGCGATCTGGTGGCGGCCGGTTCCGACGCCGAGACCCAGGCGCTGTCCCGCGCCGTCAAATGGCACGCGGAGGGCCGCGTGGTGATTTCGGGTAACCGCACCATCGTGCTCGCCTGACAGCGCCCCCACGACGTGCCGCACAAACGCCGACGCCGCTCCCCCACCGAAGTGGGCGAGCGGCGTCGGCGTGTTGCGGGCCGGATCAACCGGCCGGGCGCTGCTTACTTGCCTTCGAAGATCTCGCGCATGAGCTGTGCCGTTTCGGAGGGCGTCTTGCCCACCTTCACGCCGGCGGCCTCAAGGGCTTCCTTCTTGGCCTCAGCGGTTCCCGAGGAGCCCGAGACAATGGCACCCGCATGGCCCATGGTCTTGCCCTCGGGAGCGGTGAAGCCCGCAACGTAGCCGACGACCGGCTTGGTCACGTTGGCCTTGATGAAGTCAGCGGCGCGCTCCTCCGCATCGCCGCCGATCTCACCGATCATCACGATGGCCTCGGTCTCCGGATCAGCCTCGAAGGCCTCCAGAGCGTCGATGTGCGTGGTGCCGATGACCGGGTCCCCGCCGATACCGATGGCGGAGGTGAAACCCAGATCACGCAATTCGTACATCATCTGGTAGGTCAGGGTGCCGGACTTGGAGACCAGACCCAGCTTGCCCTTGCCGGTGATGTTTGCCGGAGTAATGCCCAGCAGGGACTCCTCGGGGGAGATGATACCGGGGCAGTTGGGGCCGATGATGCGGGACTTGGGCTTACCGTCCGCGCCGGTGTTCGCCTTGGCGTGTGCCCAGAACTCCGCGGAGTCCTGAACCGGGATGCCTTCGGTGATGACAACGATGAGCGGAACCTCGGCGTCAATGGCCTCGATCACGGCGTCCTTGCAGAAGGCCGGCGGCACGAACACGATGGACGCGTTCGCGCCGGTCGCGGACACCGCTTCGGTGACGGAACCGAACACGGGCAGCTCGACGTCCTGACCGTCCTTGTCCTTGTGGTTCACCGTGGTGCCGGCCTTGCGGGCGTTGACACCGCCGAGCACCTGGGTGCCGGCTGCGAGCATACGGGCGGTGTGCTTGGTGCCTTCGCCGCCGGTGATGCCCTGAACGATGACCTTGGAGTCCTTGTTCAAAAAGATCGACATATCTTCTTCCTGATAGCTCTGCGCGTGGGCGATTACTTGGCGGAGTTGGCCAACTCGGCGGCCTTGTCGGCGCCGGAGTCCATGGTCTCCGCGGAGGTGACCAGCGGGTGATTGGCGTCGGCGAGGATCTGGCGGCCCTCGTCGACATTATTACCGTCCAGACGAACCACGATGGGCTTGGTGGCGGAATCACCCAGGATTTCCAGGGCCTTCACGATGCCGTTGGCCACCGCGTCACACGCGGTGATGCCGCCGAACACGTTGACGAACACGGACTTGACCTGCGGGTCGTTGAGGATGACGTCCAGGCCGGCAGCCATGACCTCCGCGGAGGCGCCACCACCGATGTCCAAGAAGTTGGCGGGCTTCACATTGCCGTGTTTCTCACCGGCGTAGGCCACGACGTCCAGCGTGGACATCACGAGACCGGCACCGTTGCCGATGATGCCCACTTCGCCGTCGAGCTTCACGTAGTTGAGGTCGTTCTCCTTGGCCTTCTCCTCCAGGGGGTCGGCCGAGGACTTGTCGGCCAGGCCGGCGTGGTCCTCGTGACGGAACTCGGCGTTGTCATCCAGGGAGACCTTGCCGTCCAAAGCCAGGACTTCACCGTTACCCGTCTTGACCAGCGGGTTGACCTCCACCAGGGTGGCGTCTTCCTTGGTGTAGACCTCGCCCAGCTTCACGAGAACGGGAACGATCTTCTCCGCGGTCTCGGAATCGAACTTGGCCTGCTCCACGATCTCGCGGGCCTTGGCCTCGGTGATGCCTTCCGCCGGGTTCACGTCCACGCGGGCCAGGGCCTCGGGGCGCTCAACGGCCAACTGCTCGATCTCCATGCCGCCCTCGACGGAGCACATGGCGAGGTAGGAGCGGTTGGCGCGGTCCAGCAGCACCGAGAAGTAGTACTCCTCGGCAATGTCTGCACCTTCGGCGATCATGACGCGGTGGACGGTGTGACCCTTGATGTCCATGCCAAGGATGTCCTGGGCGTACTGGTAGGCCTCATCGGCGGTCTTGGCGACCTTCACACCGCCGGCCTTGCCGCGACCGCCTACCTTGACCTGCGCCTTGACGACGGTCACGCCGCCGATCTTCTCTGCTGCTGCCTTGGCTTCTTCGGGGGTGGTGGCGACAATGCCGGCCAGCACGGGGACACCGTGCTTTTCGAACAGGTCGCGTGCCTGGTACTCAAACAGGTCCACGGATAAGTGTCCTTTGCGTCGAGGTGTTGTGTCGATCCGCCCAAGCTCGATGCTTCAGCGGATCGACCTGATAAATCGGGGTTGGCCGCACGTGCGCGCGGCCATAGTGCCCTCAGGGTGATTTTAGTCCATGTATTCGATAGCTCGCGTCACACTTCAGTAGATGCAAAGCTGCGGGGGTGCCGCAATTCGTGGATTCCGCCCCCGCGGCTGATTGACTGGTCCCCATGCGTAGCGTGGAACGTGCGGATGTATGGGATGCCCGCCCTGCCGACCGGGGGTTCATGACCGCCCTGGCCACCCTGTCCTTCGTGGCGCTGGGACTCGAACTCGTGGTCGACGGGTCGGTGCTGACCGTCACCGGCGACATTGCCGCCTATTATCCGCTGGGATGGCAAATGCTGTTCTGGGTGGGACTGGGCCTGGCGTGGTTCGTCCTGGCGCGGTCATTGGTCGGTTGGTCATGCAGACGCGGGGTGGATCCACTGCCCTCACGGTTCACCACCGTTCTGAGCCACCGGAGATGGTCCAGCATCTTTGTCTGCTTCGTGGTCGCCGTGCTCGCCGCCATCGTGCTGCCGGTGTCCATAGCGGATTCTTGGAGCATGACCCCGGTCCGCGTTTACTTCGAGCTCTACAGCATGCACGGGCCGATCGCGTGGCTGCCCATGCTCGCCTGGCTGGTTTATCACGTGGGCCGGGCCTGTCTGGTTGCAAGTCTGCTGGCCTATGCCCACCGGGCCTTGCTGTTGCGCCTCACGTTCCCCGCCGCACGTCACGTTCCCTGGGGTGGACTGGTGGCGGGAGCCGTGCTGGGCGCCGTCATGTTCCTCGCGGCCGGACCGGCCGTGGCCCTGGCCAGCACGGTCAGTACGGTGCTGCTGGGAATCATTCATGTGCTTAATGGAGAGTCGCTACGCATCACCGCGGTGTTCATTGCGCTGGTTTTCCTGTTTCTTTAGGTTCGCTCACTCGACCTTTTTGATGGGGGCATAGCGCAGGAGTAACCGCTTCTCCTCCGAGCCGAAGCGCACCTTGGCCACCGTCTTGTCCCCCGAGCCTTCGAGTGAGATCACGGAACCTCTACCGAACGCCGTGTGTTCCACGCTATCCCCCACGGACAGCGCGGGAATCTCCTTGCGCGGTTGCACCCGCCCCGCCGACGCCGCGGCGAGCCTGGAGAACGACGCCCCCGAACCGGCACCCGCGGCCCAGGACGAACCCCGCATGGCGTCGCGGCGATCACCGCCCGCGTGAATGGGCGACCCCCAACCCATGCTCCCGGAGGCGGAGCCCTCTCGCTTCCAGTCCAGTAGGTCGGCGGGGATCTCCTCGAGGAACGGACTGGGCGGGTTGAACTGGGATTGACCCCACATGGATCGGGATTCCGCGCGCGTGAGGTACAACCGCTGCCGGGCACGGGTGATGCCCACGTACGCCAGGCGGCGTTCTTCCTCCATGCTGGAGGGGTCCAGGAAACTGCGTTGATGCGGGAAGATGCCGTGCTCCATGCCGGTGAGGAACACGACCGGGAACTCCAACCCCTTGGCGGTGTGCAGCGTCATCAGGGTCACCACACCCTGTGACCGAGCCTCCGCCACTTCCTTGGCGATCTGCTGAGCGCTGACCGCGCCGTCCGCGGGTTCCGGCTGCTGCGGAATCTGATCCGCATCCGCCACGAGAGCCACGTGTTCCAGGAACTGCCCCAGCCCCGCATCGGGGTTGTCCCTCTCGAACTCGCGGACCACGGCCACGAGTTCGGCCAGGTTCTCCACGCGGGACTCGTCCTGGGGGTCGTTGGAAGAGCGCAACGACTCCAAGTACCCGGATTGTTCCAGGACTGCCTCGACCACGGTGGTCACCGAGGAGGTGCGGGACAGCTCCGCGAGGTCGTCCATGAGCTGCACGAACTTCTCCACGGCATTGGCGGAGCGCTTGGCCAGCCCGGGGGCCTCGTCCAGGCGATGCATGGCCTGGCTGAAGCTGATCCCCTCGCGGTCCGCGAGGACTGCAATCGCGCCCTGTGCGCGGTCACCGATACCCCGCTTGGGCTCGTTGATCACCCTCCGGACGTTGATGTCGTCCGCGGGATTCGCAATGGCCCGCAAGTACGAGATGACGTCCTTGATTTCCTTGCGCTCGTAGAAGCGTGTGCCGCCAACCACCTTGTAGGGCAGCCCCACGCGCATGAGGATCTCTTCGAGGGAGCGTGACTGCGCATTGGTGCGGTAAAAGACCGCCACGTCACCGGGGCGGACTCCGTGATCATCCTGCAGCCGGTCGATCTCCTCTGCAATGAACCGGGCTTCTTCGTGTTCGTTCTCCGCGGCGTAACCGATGATGGGCGCTCCGCTGCCCTCGGCCGTCCAAAGTTTTTTGTCCCGACGACCCGAATTCTGCGAGATCACGGAGTTGGCCGCCGAGAGGATGTTCTGAGTGGAGCGGTAATTCTGCTCCAGAAGAATGGTGCGGGCGGATGGGAAATCGCGCTCGAAATCGGTGATATTGCGAATGTCTGCGCCGCGGAACGCATAAATGGACTGATCCGAATCGCCCACGACCGTCAGCTCCGCCGGGGGCAGGCCGGTCTCATCACGGTACGTCTCGGAGGTGCCTCCCACGAGTTCCCGCACCAGGGCGTACTGGGCATGGTTGGTGTCCTGGTACTCGTCCACCAGGATGTGCTTGAAGCGGCGCCGGTAGTACTCGAGAACCTGCGGGAATGCGCGGAACATATGCACCGTTTCCCCGATGAGATCGTCGAAGTCCAGGGCGTTGGCGGCGCGCAACCGCTGCGTGTAGCCCCGGTACACCTCGGCCACTGCCATCTCGAACGGGTCGGTGCTGTTAGCGCGGGCGAGAAACGATTCATCGTCCACGAGCTCGTTCTTGAGAGCGGAAATCTTGTGCTGAATGGCCTTGGGAGCAAATCGTTTGGGGTCCAATTCGTGCTGCTTGGCCACCTGGGTGATCAAACGTAAGGAATCGGCGGCGTCGTAAATCGAAAAATTGGCGGTGAGGCCCAGCGTCTTGGCCTCGCGGCGCAGAATCCGTACGCACAGGGAGTGGAACGTGGAGATCCACATGGAACGGGCCGAGTCCCCCACGAGATCCACAATGCGCTCCCGCATTTCGGCCGCGGCCTTGTTGGTGAATGTGATGGCCAGGATTTCCCCGCGATTCGCGCGCCCGGACGCCAGAAGATACGCGAGCCGATGCGTGAGAACTCGTGTCTTCCCCGATCCCGCGCCCGCCACGATCAACAACGGGGAGCCCGCGTGTACCACTGCTGCGCGCTGCGGCTCGTTCAATCCCGCCACCAGTTGCTCGGTGGAAGCACCCGCGTGAGCGGGTTTGACGGGCGTGGTGTCCGAACGCACGGAAGCGGCTGAGAGCAAGGGGTTGTCTGCGAGGTAATCCATGATGGGCTCAGTGTATCCAGGCCGTCGGACACCCAATAAGTAGAGGTGTTATCTCACACGTACTTGGGCTCCAACATGTGCCGTCCATTGGCGTCATCAACCCACAATTGTGAATCGGCCACGGTCACCCGCACCGGGGCCTCCAACTGGAAGTCGTCCTCGTCGAACTCGTCGGGGTCCTGGTCAGGTCCACCGTAGGTGGTGAAGACTTCCATTTCGTGGATGTCCAGGTGACGGATGGCATGATTGCCGGTGTCCGCCACCACGATCGAACCGTCGTAGAGGACTTGCAGATCTTCCGGATGGTTCAACTGGGCCTCGTCCGCCGGGCCGTCCTGATACCCGGCGCCGTGCCGTCCGATCACCGTGACCACCTGTGGCCCTCCGTCGGGTCGGTCGGTGTCGATCTCGATGTAGCGCAACGAGGACGAATCCTTGTCGACGAACCACAATCGACCGTCGCCGGATTCGGTGATGGACACCGTGGAAGCGAATTTGGCCTGTGCAATGCGACCGTCCCGGCGACCCTTCTCCCCGGTTCCGGCGTATTCCTGGAGGGTGTCGGTGTACGCGTCCCAACGGAACAACTGGTGCCGGAGGGGAACAGCCGCAATGACCGCGGACAGCTTGTGGGACCACACGATATCGACGATCTCGGCCCCGTCCAGGCAGGAGCAATCAATGCTCCGCCGAACCGTGGCGTGATCGGCTTCGTACAGTGTGAGGGATGTCCCTTGCTGCACGCGCATGAGCAACCCGTCCGGTAGGCCAATGGAAAGTTCCACAACCGTCACCATCCTTCCGCGGTGCCCGCAGGGCACCTTCTCCCACCGGCCGTTGCCCGGTGTGTACCCGTAGTCACAAAGCCTACTCCCACGGTCTCTGCATGTCCTCGACAGCGGTGAACCGCCGTCGCGCACGCACAACGGGGATAATGAACGGCATGGGCATGACCAATTCACAAAAGGCCAAGAAGTACGGGGCATCGAGTGACACTCCCGGGGGTGCTGATCCGCGGGCGGCCCGGCCCGCTCGTCGCGGGCAGCACGTGCATGAAATGCCCAATGGCGCACTCAGAGCCGAGCCGGGGAAGGCTTCGTCCGCGGCCATCGTGGTCGGGGCGGCCCTGATCATCGGTATTGCAATCTGGGCGTATTACACCTTTGTGGTCCTCCCGGGCTTCAGCGCCGCTGCTGCGGGCGGCATGCCGGTCCCCGAAATGCAGTTGAACGGAGTGGACCAGCAGTACATGACGCAGTTCTCGCGGGCACTGGGAGAAACCGGGCTGGCCGATTACACCGGCGTTCACGCGACCACCGGCTTGTTCGCCCCACTGCTCTTCGCCCTGGGCATGGTGTTGTTCTTCGGCTTGAACACCCCCGAGAGGGTGCTCAAATGGTCATTCTGGCTGGTGGCGTTGGCCTACGCAGTGGTCTTCGTGGTGGGAAACCGCACCTTGGAGGCCGCCGTGGCGACTCCCGAGGACGCCTCGTTGGTGGCCGCAGCGTCGGGGCTCGTGATGGCCCGCTGGGCACTGTTGGCAGCGGTGGTCGTCGTGGCGCTGATCGTCAACATCATGATCGTGCGTCGTAAACTCAATGACTTCGCCGAGGGCAAGCTGCCCGGCCAACGACCGCGCGACTGATCCCGAAGACGCAAAAGTCCCACCGGATCCGGCGGGACTTTTTCGTGCCCTCGATTGGATTCGAACCAACGACACCGGCTTTAGGAGAGCCGTGCTCTATCCCCTGAGCTACGAGGGCAACGAGAACTTAGTTTATGCCGCGTGAGCGCCGGCCGCGAGTTGGAACCCCCAC
Organism: Kocuria sp. cx-455; assembly: GCF_014698015.1. Taxonomy (GTDB): domain Bacteria; phylum Actinomycetota; class Actinomycetes; order Actinomycetales; family Micrococcaceae; genus Kocuria. The sequence goes on along the minus strand of NZ_JACXBS010000003.1, from coordinate 55,834 downwards.
AATGGACCCATGACCTTGTTTATCGACCCGCCCAGATGGCCCGCGCACGGCACAGTCTTCTCGCATCTCGTCTCCGACACCTCCGTAGCCGAGCTGCACACCTTCGCGGCGGCCCTGGGCATCTCCCCTCGCGCCTTCGACCTGGACCACTACGACGTCCCGGCGCACCGCCACGCGGATGCCGTGGGTGCCGGGGCGGTCCCGGTGGACGGCAAAGAGCTGGTCAAAATCCTTGTGGCCAGCGGTATGCGGGTACCCGCACGACGCCGCCCCAAACGGTTGGCCTCCACGCTCCGGCAGCGTTGGAACAGCACGTTCCCCGCCATGGCGTGGCTCGGTGAGGAACTCGTGGAACGCTGGAGCGAACCGCATCGCAGTTACCACGATCTCAGTCATCTACTACGAGTGCTCGAAGCCATCGACGCTCTCGTGGCGGCACGTGAACACCCCGAACTCGTGGCCGCGGCGTGGTTTCACGACGCCGTTCATCAGGGCCGGGCCGGCACGGACGAACGGCAGTCGGCGGACCTGGCCCGGAACCGGCTCAAGATGGCCGGCTACAGCCGCAGCGCATGCGATCGCGTGGCCCGACTGGTCCTCGCCACACTCGATCACACGCCGGACGCGGACGACGCCGATGCGCAGGTGTTGGTGGACGCGGATCTGTCGATCCTGGGAACGGACGACGCGACGTATCAGGAGTACGCGCGTGAGGTACGTGACGAATACCGGCACGTCCCCGATCGGGATTTCGCGCCGGCTCGAGTGGAAATCCTGTCCCGACTACTGGACAAACCCGCTCTGTTCCACACCGAACGGGGCTCCGTGCTGTGGGAGGAACGGGCACGAATCAATGTGCGTCGGGAGATCTCAGCGTTGAAGGCCCTCGCCCGGACCTGAGTGCGGTGCCTGCGAGGCGGCCTTGGCACGGCGTCGTCGGAAAAGAAGCGTGGCGGCCACCAGGCCCACGACAATGCCCACGCCGCCGAACACCGACAGCCACATGGCGGCGTGGCCCACAAAGGCGGCCACAATGAACCCCACAATGATGCCGGGGACCGCACCGGTCACCATGCCGATGGCGAGATACGTGAATTCCTGGTCCAGAGGCGTGCGGGCGGCGCTCGAGTAATCGGTGGGCATGAGTCCTATTTTAGGCGGAATCACTGAGTGCCGCGTGGGGGTTGCCCGTGACGACCTCGCACGTACAACGCAAAAAACACACGAACCCCGTGGTCGGCGGGGTTCGTGTGTTCTTGCTGTCTCTCACCGGGGCCGGGTACACAACCGGTCCCGACTCGATGCGTGGCCCCGCCAGGAACGGGAACCTACCGCGGAAAAGTGAGTGTTCCTACTCAGCTCACGCGGATGAATTCGGGGCCGGAGCCCACGTTGACGGTCTGCTTCACGGTCTGGTTGCCGTTCCAACCACCGTGGATGGCCTGGCCGTTGCCGGCGTAAATGGCCACGTGTGCGGCACCGGCACCGCCGTTGGCGTAGTAGGCGATGTCGCCGGCCTTGGCCTCAGCAGCAGAGACCTGGGTGCCCAACGACTTGTAGCTCTCGGGCCAGCCGTGGTGGTTGATGCCAACAGCCTTCAGGGAGTTGGTCACCAGCATGGTGCAGTCCTGGGTGACACCGATCTGAGCTTCAGCGGCGCCCAGAATGGCCTGGCCCTTGGAGCTGGACGCAGTGTTCGAGGACTGCGGGGCAACGGTCGTGGACTTCTCAGCCGTTGCAGCCGGAGCCTCAGGGGCCTTTGCAGCCGGAGCCTCAGGGGCCTTTGCAGCCGGAGCGGCGGGGGCCTCGTAGGCGACACCGGCATCCTGAGCGGCGGCGGCTTCACGAGCCTGGGTCTCGGCGGTGGCCGGAGCGGCATGGCGACCCTGAGCAGCGGGAGCCTCGGCAGCGGGTGCAGCCGGGGCGATCGGGGTCACGTTCTCGGAAGCGGGAGCAACGTTGAGGGAAGCGGCTTCGGCGGCGGGAGCCTGAGCAGCCGGGGCAGCCTCGGCCTTGGGTGCCTCGGCGGCCGGGGCAACGTCCGCAGCGGGCACAGCCTGCACAGCGGCGGGAGCTGCGGGGGCAACCTCAGCCTTGGGTGCTGCCTTCTCTTCCTTCTTCTCGGCCTTCTCTGCCTTGGAGGAGTCGGACTTGGCGGCCGGCTCTGCAGTCACGGTCTGCTCCGCGGCGGGAGCCTCGGCCACAACGGCCGCGGGGCTCTGCTCGGATGCGTTCTGAGTTGCCTGCACGGACACGGTGGTGGCCAGGGCCAAACCGGAGAATGCGGCAACGGCGGCCACGGTGCGGGCCTTGCCGGCGAAGAGGCCGGCGCGAGTCTGGGTGTTCGTTTCGGGCGACATACGTCAGGGTTCCTTACGCGTTCGAGGACCGTCCGGGCACGGGTGTGTGCTGACGATGGGCGCACTAAATCGCGAGCCCATCGGTCAAGAATTCGGACGGGGAGGCACAACGTGCCGGAGATCAGATAACGGGGGGTCCATCGAGGGACCCGACTGACGGTGTAGTGCTACATCACGTACCCGTCAAGACACGCAGAAGCTGGGCGGGAACGGGGCCGCCGCCCAGCTCATGCGGATCAGCGGAAGGTGTAGTAACCGTCCAGCTGCATGGCGTTCACGGAGTGCACTGCGGTGCCCTGCGAGGGGTTCAGCGCGGAGATCATCTGGCCATTGCCGATGTAGATACCAACGTGGCCGCCGCCGTTCTGGGAAACCAGATCGCCCGGCTGGGGGTTGGACGTGGGGGTGCCTGCGGCGATCTGAGCCCAGCTCACGCGCGGCAGGTCGATGCCGTTCTGCGCGTAAACCCACTGGGTGAAGCCGGAGCAGTCCCAGCTCTTGAAATCCGTGCCGCCCAGGACGTAGGCGCCACCCAGGCCCTGGTAGGCGGTGCCGGCCATGCCGCTGGCGGAAGAATTGGACTGGGTGGAAACGCCCGAGTCCTGCTGGGTGTTGCTGGAAGCCTGCGCCACGCCGCTGTCGGCGGAGACGGCCGGAGTCTGCACGGAGGCAGTTGCTTCAGAGGTCCAGGAGTAGCTGTTACCGGCCGCGGAGTCCCAGGAGGACTCGGACTGGGTACCGTAAGAGGTGGTGCCACCCAAATCAATGAGGTCGCTGCTGGCCTGAGCCGGAGCCACGATGCCTGCCACTGCGACACCGGCAGCAGCAGCTGCGATGGAGGTGTTGCGGACCGCGTGCGATGCGGACTCGGCGCGGTGACGAGCAGAGTTCTTCTTAACGAAAATCATGTCGGTTTTCCTCCCTGCGCCTACGAGGTGAGCTGTCGGGTTCGGATGGGAGTCATCCGGCCGCACGTCTGCTTGTGGCGTCGGTGCGACTTAACCCCAAGGACCCGTGAAACGTGATGGGCCCGAAGGTGGTTCCCCCGCTTCTGCCTTGCGGATGTGTGTACGGATCACACGCGATGGCAGAACTAGGCGGTACGCGTGTGAGCGCCGATCCGACCAGCGATCGGCACGAGAAGAACAGTACATGACAGATAACGAAATTGTCACGTTTTGATTACGACAGGTCACGGAAGGGCCGCAGGTGTGGATTAGTGGGCGGGTATTGAGACGTTGTACATAATTAATGGCTGCCTTATTCAGCTGTGCAGTCCGCGTGCAACGACCCCATTAAAACGGTGCTGACCTGTACTAACACCGGCTACTGCTGGGTATGTGATGTGTTTCACAGGTAGTACACATCGTGATGATCCACACATTGGGGGGCGCCCCGAAAATTGTTATCAGACACGGTCCTGGTCGAGGTCCACGCGGATCGCCTTTGCGCTCGCACGGTCCAGTTCCACGCTGTGCCCGGTGGCGGAGACCGTGACCAGGACACGCTCAGCATCGGACTCCAAGGGAGCCACGGTGACCCGGGCGCCATTGAGCACTCCCGCCGAGCTGAGAGTCTCGATCATGTCCTGATCGGCCTGGATCACCTCGGGCAGCAGACGCACGATGAATGTCGCGGCACGGTCCTGACTCGCGGCATCCAGCAGGTTCATCCCCTTGAATCGTTCCGCACCCACTTGAGGGCCACCAATGGCACCCATCCCGGGAATGGGCGTCCCGTAGGGCGAATACCGGGGTTCGTCCAACAGCGCCATGAGTCGCCGCTCCACTCGTTCGCTCATGACGTGCTCCCACCGGCATGCTTCTTCGTGCACGTAGGCCATATCAAGGCCCACGACATCCGCCAGGAGTCGTTCGGCCAAGCGGTGTTTGCGCATGACCTCGATGGCCCTGGCCCGCCCGGTGTCCGTCAACGACAGAGAGCGGTCCTTGAGCACCTCGAGCAGTCCGTCCCGCTCCATGCGTGACACGGTTTGCGACACCGTGGGGCCGGAGTGCTCAAGCCGCTCCACGATGCGCGCACGCATGGGCACGATGCCCTCTTCCTCCAGCTCGAGCACAGTGCGCAGGTACATCTCGGTGGTGTCGATTAAATCGCCGCTCATGGTCCATCCTTTGAGGAATCTGGGGGCGCGTCGAGTGGGTGCGCTCTCACAGGGGTTTCGTGAATGATTCACGATAAGCATATCGGTCCGATCCGACAGGATGACCCGCTCCATCGGGCTGCGACCTCGGCGATAGCACCGGGGGCACAATGGAGTCAGCCCCAATGATCCATCATGCTAGGAGCCTCCGTGTCCGAGTTGCCTGTCCTTCCCGCGTCCCTGCTGCCCACCGACGGGCGTTTTGGTGCGGGCCCCTCACGTGTGCGCCCCGACCAAATCGACGCCCTGATCAGTGCGGGCTCAACCCTGCTGGGCACATCACACCGACAGGCCCCGGTGCGTCATCTCGTGGGCAGGATTCGTGAGGGGCTCGCCGAATTCTTTGATCTTCCCGACGGTTACGAAATCATCCTCGGCCTGGGAGGCGCGAGCACCTTCTGGGACAGTGCCGCATTCAGCCTGGTTCGACGCCGCGCACAGCACCTGTCATTCGGTGAGTTCGGCTCCAAGTTCGCGCAGGTTACCGACAAAGCACCGCATTTGGACCCCTCGGACATCCTCCGGGCCGAACCCGGTTCCCGTCCGACCGGCCCCGAACCTCGGGAGGGGATCGACGTCTACGCGTGGCCGCAGAACGAGACGTCCACGGGCGTGATCATGGACGTGGCCCGCCCGGTCGGAACGGACGCGGGCGCCCTCACGGTGATCGACGCGACGTCGGCGGCCGGCGGAATGCACGTGGACGCATCGCAGACCGATGTCTACTACTTCTCCCCGCAGAAAAATTTCGGCTCCGACGGCGGTATCTGGTTCGCCGCCGTATCCCCCGCTGCACTGGAACGCATCTCGGAGATCGCCCGCTCCGATCGCTGGATTCCCGACGTATTGTCCCTGGCCACGGCGGTGGAGAATGCCCGCAAGAACCAGACCTACAACACACCGGCGCTGGCCGGGTTGGTCATGCTCGACCAGCAGGTGCGTTGGCTCAACGACAACGGTGGCATGAAGTGGGCGGCCGGCCACACCCGGGCGACATCCTCGCTCGTGTACGACTGGGCCGAGCGAACCCCGCCCGCCACACCGTTCGTGGCCGACCCCGCGCACCGCTCCCCCGTGGTCTGCACCATTGATTTCGACGACTCCGTGGACACCGCACGGGTGTTGTCCGTCCTGCGCGCCAACGGCGTGGTGGACGTGGACCCCTACCGGAAACTGGGGCGCAACCAATTGCGCATCGCCACGTTCGCTTCGGTCCCCGCTGGTGACGTCGAAGCCCTGCTCGCGTGCATCGACTGGACGCTGGAGAACGCCTTGTCCTGACGGGGCGGCTGTCCCGGAAAACCGCAGCGGGCGGCGTCGTTGGTTCACGACGCCGCCCGCTGCCGATCCCGGCAGTGCTTGCTCAGCCGGCCGCTCCTCCCCGAGCGGTCCTGTCCCGTTCCGTGCGTTCCGTGCGCAGGCGCCAGAAGAACCACGCGCCGATCAGCGCGCCGCTCACACCCGCGGCCACTGCGGATCCCATACCCCAGCGAGCGCCCAACGTGTCCGTGAGCCAACCGACCGCGGGCGCGCCCAGGGGCGTGCCACCCATGAAGATGGCCATGTAGAGGCTCATCACGCGTCCGCGCATCACCGGTGACGTGGTCGTCTGGACGTAGGCATTGGCCGTGGTCATGATCGTCATGGCCGAAACACCACTCGGGATGAGCCACAGCGCGAAGATGAGCAGAGTGGGAGCCGTGGCTGCGCCCAGCGTGGACAGGCCGAATGCCATGCAGCCCGCATAGAGGAACCGCAAGCGGGCTCGCGCGCGCTTGGCTGCCAGCAGCGCTCCCGTGACGGTGCCGACAGCGAGCACCGAATTGAGCACACCGAATTCCTGTGAGCCGCGGCCGAACTCGGAGCCCGCCATGGCCGCAAGGTAGACCGCGAAGTTCATGCCGAAGGTGCCGATCATGAAAATGGTGGCCATGACCGCCACCAGGTCCGGTCGATGCACCACGTACGCCATGCCCTCGTGGATCTGACCCCGGCCGCGCTTGGTCTTGGGCATCAACCGTAATTGGTTGTCATCTATGGCCAGGATCGCGGCGATCATGGCCGCGAACGTCACGGTGTTCAACAAGAACACCCAGCCGGAACCAATTGCGGCCACCAGAACGCCGGCAACCGCCGGGCCGATCAACCGGGCGGAGTTGAATGACGTGGAGTTCAAAGCCACCGCATTGGAGAGGTGGGTGTCCGGAACCATTTCCGAGACGAACGTCTGCCGAACCGGTGCGTCGAAGGTGGCCACAATGCCGAGACCCAACGCGAACGCGTACACGGTGAACAATTCGGCAACCCCGAACAACACCAAGAGACCCAGGCCCGCGGCCAGCAGACCCATGAGGGTCTGCGTCACCAGCAGAATCTTGCGTCGGTCGTACCGGTCGGCGGTGACGCCGGCGTACGGAGCCAACAGCAGTTGGGGCAGGAACTGCAATGCCATGACCACACCCATGGCCGTGGCGTCATGATCCGTGAGTTCGTCGAAAACCAGCCAGGACTGGGCAGTGCGCTGCATCCAAGTTCCGATATTGGAAACCAGCGCGCCGGTGAACCATAGTCGGTAATTACGGATCTTCAAGGAACGAAACATCCCCGTACCCGAAGATTCCTCCGGGTACGGTCGCTCGCTGCCTGAATCCACGGCCGGTCGGGGTGTTACGACGATTCCTCGTTCCGGTGCTGGGCCCGATCGTCCTCCGCGTGCTCCGACGGGGCGTCCGCAACGGGGTCCTCATCCGCGGTCACGGAGGCACGCGGGTCCTCCGTGGCGTCGGTGTTCTCGGACGACGACTCGATCGGGAATTCCTCGCCCTCGGCATCGTGCTGATCGTTGACCGCCTGCATACGCTCCTCCCACGGAACCCAGTCCGGGGCCAACAATGACTTCTCGCCGGCCAACAACCCGACCTCACACACGGTCACCAATTTGGTCCGAGGTGCCCTGGCCACCGTGGCGAACCACGTCCACCCGGGATACCCGGCCATGGTGCACTCGAAGAGATGAGTCAGCAGACGGTCCTCGTGGACCTCGATACTCAGGTGCCCCCCGATGTTCTCCTCGCCCGCGGACTCCACGACCGCCTTACGGGCGGTCTCGACGGCCTGGGCCAGAGTGGGGTCCTGCTTGGGGGTACGACGCCGCGCTGTCGCCACGAGTGCGGGCTGTTCGGTGACCCGGGCAACACCTTCCGTCTGGTTGGTGCTCCCCTCAGACATCGAGCTCATCCGCCACGGTACGGAGGATGGAGGCGATCTTGCGCCCGTGGGTGCGGTCCGGGTAGCGGCCCTTACGCAGACCGTTGGACATCCCGTCCAGGAGCCGAATCAGATCCTCGGTCAACACAGCCATTTCCTCGGCCGGTTTACGAGTGTTGCGAGCCACGGAGGGCGGCTTGCTGATGATTGTGGCGGACAACGCCTGCGCGCCACGGCGACCGGCCGCTATGCCGAAGTCCATACGGGTTCCCGGTTTCACCGTGGTGACGCCCTGCGGCAGGGCGGAGGAATGCAAAAACACTTCCTGCCCATCATCCGTTGCCAGGAAGCCGAAACCCTTCTCGGAATCGAACCACTTGACTTTGCCCGTGGGCACGCGGATCACCTCAGTTTCTCTTGTCTTACTCCGAGCCCTGGTGGGCGGGGATTCACGGTCATCTAAGAACTCTTGAGTCTATCCTCTCCCCGGCATGGTCGAATGCGCTGTTCATCCACCGCATGAGTGGAATTGGTACCTTGGTGATCATGTCTGATCCCACGTTCCAGGAACGCCCCCGCCCCGCCCGACCGGTCCGGGTCGGCACCCTCTCCACACTGGGACTGGTCGCCCTGGTCCTGGCCGCCCTGAGCTCGGTGTCGTTGGTGATCGTCCTGATAGCCGCACTCATGGGTCAGGTCCTCTGGAGTGGCTTCACGATTTTCCCCGCTGTCTTCTTCCCCGTGGCCTTCATGCTCATGTGTGTCGAGCTGGCCCGGACCGCGCTGCGGCGACGCCGCCGCTGACCCCGCCCGAGCGATGTCGAAACCGTACAGAAAATCTCTGGAATTGCCTCAGTCTGCGTTCAGGTAACTCCGAGACACTGGTGCCTGTGAACGATAAGACTCCTGAGGCCAAACTGCTCGTCGTGGACGACGAACCCAACATCCTTGAGCTGCTGGCGACATCACTGCGCTTCGCCGGCTTCGAGGTGGTGACCGCCGCCAACGGGCGTGACGCTCTTCTGAAGGCCGAGGCCGAGAACCCGGACCTCGCGGTCCTGGACGTCATGCTCCCGGACATGGACGGATTCTCCGTGACCCGGAAGCTACGAGCTGCCGGCCGGCACTTCCCGATCCTTTTTCTCACCGCCAAGGACGACACCGATGACAAGGTCACCGGTTTGACCGTGGGTGGTGACGACTACGTGACCAAGCCCTTCAGCCTCGACGAGGTGGTCGCCCGGATCCGCGCCGTACTGCGCCGCACTCAACCCATCGAGGAAGAGGACTCCCGGTTGCACGTGGGCGATCTGGTGCTCGACGACGACGCCCATGAGGTCTTCCGCGGCGATCGCGAGATCGACCTGTCCCCCACCGAGTTCAAGCTCCTGCGCTACCTGATGCTCAACCCCAATCGCGTGCTGTCCAAGGCGCAGATCCTGGACCACGTGTGGGAGTACGACTTCAACGGGGATGCCTCCATTGTGGAGTCGTACATCTCCTACCTTCGACGCAAGATCGACAACGACCCAGAGCAGACGCCGTTAATCCACACCAAGCGTGGTGTGGGGTACCTGTTGCGCTCGTCCGACAAGCGCCACTGATCCCTTGACCCGGATTTCCCGCAGGTGGCGTTCCGCGTCACTGCGCTCGCAGCTGATGGTCCTCACCGGCCTGCTGCTGGCCATCAGCATCCTCGTGACGTCGCTGGTGGCCATTTCCGTGCTGCGCGATGCCCTGGTCGACAACACGGATCAAGAACTGGGGCAGTCCGTGTCCTCGGTGTCCACGGTGCTGCTGGACGAGCTCGAGGGGACCATCGCCACTCCTGTCCCGCACGCCGGCTATTTGCTGGATGCCCAGGGAAACGTGATCGCGGCTGCGGAGAACAGCCAGGACTCCAGCGTCACCCGGCCCGCACCGGACCTGACCGGAATGGACCTGTCCTACGTGGTGTCCCACAACCTGGAGCCCACCACGGTGTCCGCGGTCGGAGCCCCCGAACGGAAATGGCGGGTCATACCGGCCAAGCTGCAGCACTACGACATGGCCGTGGTCGTTGCCCAGCCCCTGGACCGAACAAACTCCATAATTTCAGCGGTGTCGTTACTGACCTTCAGTTTCGGACTGGCCACCCTGCTGGCCGCGATGGCCGTGGGCTGGGTCCTGGTGACCCGGGCTTTCGCGCCCTTGCGAGAAGTGGAATCCACCGCCGCCCGGATTGCCGAAGGTGACTTGTCGCAGCGTATGGAGGGGTACAACTCCCAAACCGAAATCGGACAACTGTCCATGTCACTCAACGCCATGCTCGGGCACATTGAGGACGCCTTCGAAGCACGCACTCGGTCGGAGACCAAACTGCGCCGATTCGTGGCGGACGCATCTCACGAACTCCGCACACCTTTGGTGTCCATCCGCGGCTACTCGGAGCTCTATCGCCACGGCGCACTGCAGCAGCCCGAAGACGTGGGCAAGGCCATGAACCGGATTGAATCGGAGGCCAAGCGGATGACCCAGCTGGTCGAGGATCTGCTCACCCTGGCCCGCCTGGACGAACGCCGGCCGGCCACTATGCAGCACATGGATCTGATGCACCTCGCCTACGACGCCGCCTCGGACGCCCACGCCACGGCGCCCGATCGGATGATGCAGGTGGTGGGCCTGGAGGACATCACCCCGGAGCAGGCCTGGACGTACGGCGACGAGTCCAAACTGAGGCAGGTGGTGGCGAACCTGCTGACGAATGCCCTGCGCTACACCCCCGCAGGAACCCCCGTCGAGTTGGCCGTGGGGCTGGAGCCGAGCGTGGATGGGGCCTCCACCGCCGTTTTGCAGGTGCGCGATCACGGCCCCGGCATTCACGGTGTGGATGCGGATCGTGTGTTCGAGCGCTTCTACCGTGCCGACTCGTCCCGCACGCGGGAAACCGGCGGCACCGGTTTGGGCCTGTCCATTGTGGCGGCGATCGTGGAACAGCACGACGGCGCCGTCAAGTTGGAGGAAACCCCCGGGGGTGGGGCGACGTTCACCGTGCGGGTGCCGCACAGCGAGCCTGTGGACAATCCGCCAACCGTCGGATGAACCCACCGGACCCAGAGCCCGCGCTGAAAATGACCGAACCGCTGCCTACGCTGTGCAGAGCCGGGACTACTCCGGCGTTCACACTCACAGCGAGGAGATAACCATGGCACAGTTCGTGGTCGACAGCGACACCATTGCCGCCAAATCCCAACAAGCGCAGGGGCACATCGAGCGCTTGACCGGCGAGGTCAACGGCATGACCTCGACCCTCACCGATCTGCAGAATTCGTGGACCGGCACTGCATCAGCCAATTTCCAGGAGGCCTTCCGATCATGGCGTGCCGCGCAGGCTCAGATGGAACAGGCCATGGCGCAGATCAATCAGGCCCTGTCCGCAGCCGGTAACCAGTACGCGGAAACCGAGGCCGCCAACGCCAGAATGTTCGCGGGCTGAGCCGTATCAGCTCTCCGTGGTGACCTGGTGGTAGCGCAGCAGCCACGGCCCCATTTCGTTGTGGTGGTCCTCCCGCAGCCACAGCGAGCTGCGCCGGGTCACGGCGGAGCTGTCCGTGAGTCGGTACGTCAGGTGGTAGGCCGTGGATCCCAGTGGTAACGCCCAGTTGTGGCTCAGATCCGATTCGTGGCGTTCACGGGGCCCCTGGTGGTCCGAAATGAATCCCCGAGCGCCACCGACCGAGCCGTCCCGGGCAACGTATTCGAAGTCCTCGTGGAACAGTTCCAGGCGACGTTCCTCCGGGGTGCCCGGGGCTAGCAGCGTGGCCTCCAGTGCCTGAACCTGGTGCACCGGATCAGCCTGCCGGGCAATGCGTTCCTCCGGGCGGGTACCCTCGAACACCGGGTCCTCCTCCCGCCCCCACAGCTCCGAAAATAAATCCGGATCCGCTTCGGGTTCGGTTGGCCGTACGCCGTGCCCGGCCGCCGCAGCGCGGGGTTCCGCCGATGGCAGGGTCCCCTGTTCGGGCTGGTGCGTTCCCCCGGGCTGTGGTTCCGGCACCGGATCACAGGCGCCGCCGAATCCGGGGCCCACCGGCATCTCGTGTTTCGCGTGACCTGCCTGGTACGCCGAGGCCATGGCCCGGGCGCGTTCATCGGCGGCTTCGTTGAGTTCATGACCCGCGTGACCCTTGACCCACTCGAAGTCCACGGTGCGCCCTGCCAGTTCACGATCCAGGGCTTTCATGATCTCCACGTTGAGGACGGGTTTGCCGTCCCTTTTCTTCCAGCCCTTCTTCTTCCATCCCGGCATCCACTTGGTGATGGAATTAATGACGTACTGGCTGTCGCACAGAATCTTGAGGGGCTCGTCCGGTATGTGACGTGTTGATTGCAGAAGGTTCAAGACCGCGGTGAGTTCACCCATGTTGTTGGTGCCGTGGTCCCAGCCACCGGCGCGCCACGTGTTCTCGTCGATGAACCAGGCCCATCCGGCGGGGCCGGGATTTCCCAGGGCAGAACCGTCCGCCGCAGCAATAATTGTCATGCGATCATCTTCGCAAACGCCTCCGACAGGCAGTAACTCGCTACTCGTCCGCTTCCGGTTCGGGCATGGCGGCGGCGGATACGACGCCGGGGACCTCCGAGAACTCCACCACGGCACGGTGAGCGTCGGTGCGCCCCAACATCTTGAGCACCATGACAACTTCCGCACCGGCTCGCGTGTACACGCGGTCCGTTCGCACCACCCTGACCGCCAGGTCCAGGTCCGTGGCGGCCGTCAAGACCGCCCGCAGCACACCTTTGCCGTCCTCGTAACGCAGCTCTATGGTTTGATGTCCGGGGAATTTCAACAGGAACGCTGATAACGGTGTGAGGAGTAACGCCACGGTCAATTGGATCAGCGTGCCGACAACTGCCAGCGGGAAGAGTCCGGCTCCACATGCGATGCCCACCGCCGCAGCAACCCATACGCTGGCGGCGGTGGTCAGACCGTGCACGACCTCCTTGCGGAGAAAAATGATGCCTGCCCCCAGGAATCCGATACCCGTAACGACCTGGGCGGCAATCCGGGACGGGTCCGGTGGCAGCTGGTCAATACCCGGTAAGGGTTGAAATCCGTAGGCGGACACAAGAGTGAGGATGGCCGAGCCGGAACCTACCAGAGCGTGCGTGCGCATACCGGCGGATTTGCGCCGGAGCTGCCGTTCCGTGCCCATGACGGTGCACAATCCGAAGGCCAGCAACACCGCGCTCACCTGGGCCCAGACGTGATCGTCCAATTCCCACACGGCGCACCTCCTGTTCAGGTTCGATCATAGGCGCATGACAAGGCCCCCGGAACGCCATTGAGCCGGCGTTCCGGGGGCCTTGTCATGGCTGGACCGCGCGAGGCGATCGAGCGTGCCCTGGGGGCACTACTTACATCATGCCGCCCATGCCACCCATGGGATCCGCACCGGCGCCGGCGGGAGCCTCGGGCTCGGGCTTGTCGGCCACGACGGCCTCGGTGGTGAGGAACAAACCGGCAATCGAGGCCGCATTCTGCAGGGCAGAACGAGTCACCTTGACCGGGTCGTTGATGCCCGCGGCCATCAAGTCGGTGTATTCGCCGGTTGCGGCGTTGAGACCGTGGCCGGTCTGCAGACCGCGCACCTTGTCCGCCACCACACCGGGCTCCATGCCGGCGTTCGCGGCAATCTGCTTGAGCGGTGCATCGATGGCAACCTTGACGATGTTTGCACCGGTGGCTTCGTCACCGGTCAGCTGCAACTTGTCGAAGGCGTTCTGGCCGGCCTGAATGAGCGCCACGCCACCACCGGCGACGATGCCCTCTTCAACGGCGGCCTTGGCGTTACGCACGGCATCCTCGATGCGGTGCTTGCGCTCCTTGAGCTCCACCTCGGTAGCGGCACCAGCCTTGAGGACTGCCACACCGCCGGCCAACTTGGCCAAGCGCTCCTGCAGCTTCTCGCGGTCGTAGTCCGAATCGGAGTTGGCGATCTCGGCGCGGATCTGAGCCACGCGGCCCTCGATCTCGTCCTGGGTGCCGGCGCCGTCGACGATGGTGGTCTCGTCCTTGGTGACGACCACCTTGCGAGCGGTGCCCAGCAGGTCCAAGGTCGCGGACTCCAGGGACAGGCCGACCTCTTCGGTGATGACCTGGCCGCCGGTGAGGATGGCGATGTCAGCCAGCTGGGCCTTGCGACGGTCACCGAAGCCGGGGGCCTTGACGGCCACAGACTTCACGGCACCGCGCATCTTGTTCAGCACGAGCATGGCCAAGGCCTCGCCCTCGACGTCCTCGGCGATGATCAACAGCGGCTTGGAAGCCTGCATGACCTTCTCCAGAACGGGGACCAGGTCCTTCACGTTGGAGATCTTGGAGTTGATGATCAGGATGTAGGGATCTTCGAGGACCGCTTCCTGGCGGTCGGCGTCGGTCACGAAGTAACCGGACAAGTAGCCCTTGTCGAAGCGCATGCCCTCGGTCAGCTCGAGGTCCAGCCCAAAGGTGTTGGACTCCTCGACCGTGATGACGCCTTCCTTGCCGACCTTTTCCATGGCGGCGGCAATGAGCTTGCCGATCTCGGGGTCAGCGGCGGAGATCGACGCGGTGGCAGCGATCTCTTCCTCGGTCTCGATTTCCTTGGCCGAGGTCAGCAATTCCTCGGTCACGGCGGCAACGGCCTTCTCGATACCGCGCTTGAGCGACAGCGGGTCGGCGCCGGCGGCTACGTTGCGCAGGCCTTCCTTGACCAGGGCCTGTGCGAGCACGGTGGCCGTGGTGGTGCCGTCGCCGGCGATGTCGTCGGTCTTCTTGGCAACTTCCTTGACGAGCTCGGCGCCGATCTTTTCGTACGGATCCTCGAGCTCGATCTCCTTGGCGATCGATACACCATCGTTGGTGATGGTGGGAGCGCCCCAGGACTTCTCCAGAACAACGTTGCGTCCGCGCGGGCCAAGGGTCACCTTGACGGCGTCGGCCAGGGTATTCAGACCCCGCTCCAGTCCGCGGCGTGCCTCTTCGTCAAATGCGATCATCTTTGCCATGTGTTGCGTCCCTCCTGGACGGTTGACAAACAAATCTGTTCATCACGATGCCCGCGACGGACGATGGTTCGCACGGATCCTCACCCGCGTGAACTCACCTCACCGTGATGGATGGTATTCACCCATTCTTGTGAGTGGGCCTCCCCCGGACCCGGGTTTAGCAGTCCACTCAACTGAGTGCTAAGTCAATACTGGCACTCGACCACGGAGAGTGCAAACACCTTGAGTCAAGAAAACTCAGGTTTCGTCAGAGGCTGAAGAATCGCGGGTGTCACCGGTCAATTGCTCGGCGTAACTGCCGCCACCGTTGCGGGTTCCTGCCCGGTGCCCTCGCGACCCCCGGCTTGCCCACCCGGAACGTTGCCCGACTGCGCGCCGGCCCCCGGTACGGTGTCCCCGGTCGAACCGGGTTCTTCCCGCATGCCCGATTCGTCCCCCGCGCCGTCGCCGGTATCCGGTACGAAAAATTGTTCCGCGGGAGCATCCGGTTGGGACGGGACCTCGGGAGGCGCGGCGGGGACCTCTAACACCGGCGGCGCGGCGGGCACTTCCGGCGCTGCGGGCTGTTCCGGACCGGGCTGGACCCCGGTGTTCGGAGCAACGGGCGCTTCAGGGGCCGCCGGTGTTGCCGACTGTTCCGGTGGCGCCGTGGGGCTCTGGGACGGAGTGGGTTCGGTGGTGCTGGTTGTGATGTTGCCCGAGGGCGCAGGAGAGTTCTCCACTGCGTCCTGGGCTGTGCGTGGTGCGTTCACGAACGCGACCGCTCCGACGGCGAGCGCCAGAATTCCCGCTCCGACAATGGCGAGGAATCCTTTACGGGAACCGGTGCGCGCCCGCGGGTTGTGACCCCGGTGGGCACCTTGACGCATTCCGTCCTCGGGAACGTCGTCGAATTCGTCACGGGGGTATTCACTCATTGTCCATACTTCCGGTCAGCCACGATTTGCCTCTACTATCCCACGGCCGCGGGTGTTGTCCCACCCGTCAACGCTGCCTGGCCCGGCGTAATCGAGAAATGAGTATGGGCGCGAACCGGGCGGCGTCGTCACGGTCGATCAGCGCGTTGAGACGCTGGTAGTAATTGACGGGGCTGAGCCCCAGCCGTTGCCGAATGGCCGACTCTTTGGCCCCCCGATATTTCCAGTGTTCGGCTTCGAGCTGCAGGATGGCCTGGTCCAGTGCATTGAGCCCGTTGTCCGGTTCAGCCATGAGAGCCACCATAACCGGTAATCTCGTACCCGTTATCCGCACCCGCCCTTGATCGGAGACCAGCTCATGTCAGAACCTCGTCCCTTGCACGAGATCATGAGTGATGACTGGGCCCGGGCGTTGCAGCCCGTGGAGTCCACCATTCGTGAGATGGGGGAATTCCTGCGAGCCGAGCATGCTGCCGGACATCGCACCTTCCCGAGTGGGGACAACATCTTTCGCGCCTTTCACGAACCGATGTCCCGGGTAAAGGTCTTGATCGTGGGGCAGGATCCGTACCCGACCCCGGGACATGCCATGGGGCTCTCCTTCTCGGTGCAACCGCAGGTTCGTCCCATCCCCAGGTCCCTGCAGAACATTTACAAGGAGCTGAGCACCGATCTGGGGATCACCCCGCCGGAGCACGGCGACCTCTCGTCGTGGTCCGAGCAGGGGGTCATGCTCTTGAACAGGGCCCTGACCGTGCGCGAGGGTGCTCCCGCATCCCACCGTGGCAAGGGGTGGGAAACCGTCACGGAATGCGCGATCAAGGCCCTGGCCCAACGAGAAACCCCCTTGGTCGGAATTTTGTGGGGCCGCGACGCCCGCGACACCAAACAGTGGTTGGCAGGGGCGCCCACGGTCGAATCAGTGCACCCCTCCCCGCTGTCCGCGGCGCGGGGATTCTTCGGTTCGCGCCCGTTTTCCCGAACCAACGAGCTTCTCGAGAAGCAGGGTGCGCAACCCGTCAACTGGACGATCGCCCAATAGGATCACCTAGGCTGGGAAGATGGAGAAGACCACTGCGCGCAAGCCACGGAAACCACAGCTCAACCTGGAGGTGACCGGGCGCCGGGAGTTGTCCCCGGGCATGGTCCGCGTGGTGTGCAGGATCACCAATCACGAGGATTACCAGGACATCGCTCCCCCGGAGAAGTACGTCAAACTGGTGTTCTTCTCCGACGCCACGCTGGCCGAGATTGCCGCCGGGGAATTCCCCGATTACTGGAGCCTGCGCGATGGCGCCGCACCCGAGGACCTCCCGGTCACCCGGCATATGACGCTGCGCCGGTACGACGCCGCCGCCGGCGCCGTGTGGATCGACGTCGCCCTGCACGGCACGGAGGGGCATGCGGGGCCGTGGGCCGCAACGGCCAAGCCCGGCGACCGGCTCGTGGCCGTGGGGCCGGGTGGAAAATGGGTACCGGAACCGGATGCCTCCTGGACGCTGCTGGCCGGGGACGAGGCTGCGATCCCCGCAGTGCTCGCCAATGTGGAATCCCTCCCCGACACAGCGAAGGGATTGGCGATTCTCGAGGTGCAGGATCCCGCGCACCGCCACGATCTCAGCGACATCAGCGTGCCGGAGGGCGTGGGGATCCAGTGGGTCTACCGTTCAAGCCATCAGCAGGATGAACGCGCCCTCGTATCGGCCGTGTCCACAGCTCCGTGGCCCGAGGACCTGTCCGGCGTTCAAGTCTTCGTGCACGGCGAGCGCGAGGCCATGAAAGAGGTTCGCAAGGAGTTGTTCGACCGCCGCAACCTGGACCGCTCTCAGGTATCGCTGTCCGGGTACTGGGCCGCGGGCCGTACGGAGGACCTGTTCCAGGCCGAGAAGAAGCTCCCCGTGGGGAAGATTCTCTAGCCCTCAGCGGCGCCGGTTCCGCCGGTGCGAGAAGATCTGCATGCGCTCCAGGAACGGGCGCATCAGGTAGTTTCCGAGCACCACACCCGATGCCATCATGACAATCGATGCCATGGCGTTGATCAACCCGGTAAAGCCGGTGCCCGCGGTGTCCGCCTCTACGGTTATTGCGTACATTCCGCGGAAAATGGACAACCCCGGCAGCAAGTAGGTCATCGCGGGGATGGCCAGAATGGTCTGCGGAATCCGTGAACGAGCGGCCAGCAAAGCGGCAACGCAGCCGGTGGTCACCGCGCCGAGGCCGGTGTCCAGACGCGCGCCCATTCCGTACTCGCCCCCCACATGAAACACCAACAACCCTGCCAGGGCGGCAAGAACCGCCGGGAGGATGTGCCGTGGTTTGGCCTGCATGGTCACGGCAACCAGTGCCGTGGAGATGAGCATGAAGACCGTATTGGTCACCGCATCCGGGGAGGTGAACGATGATTGCGACACATCGATGCGTGGCACGCCCAGGTAGCCGGCCACCGCGATACCCACGGCAATCCCGGCGATAATTCCCAGGAACGCCAATGACGTGGACAGCAAGCGGCCCACCGCGGTCACGGGGAAACCATTGATGGCGTCCTGCATGGTCGAGACCATGCGGGTGGTGGGCAGCAGCATGATGATGCCGCCCGCGATAACCCTGGGTGGTGACAGATCCACGCCCAGGGCGGAAATTCCCATGGCCGCCAGCGTCACGATCAATGCGTTCGCGGCCAGGGCGAAGAACTCGGGAATACGCCAGGCACCGAGTTTCGCGGACACCACTTGAACGAGCACCGAGGAAATCGACGCCACCAGGGCACCGGCAGCCCCGCCGCCGATCGCCATGGTGATGGTAGCGGCCGCGACCACGGTGGCCAGCCACACGGTCCACTTGGGATACGGCTTGGGTTTGGAATTGATGTCCGACAGTTGCCGCTCGGCTTCCTTGAGCGGCATGGTCCCCTCAATGATGCGTGTCACCAGTTGGTGCGAATTGGCCAGACCCGCGTAGTTGTCCGTCCACGAACGCACCACACGCATGACCGTGTGACTGTAGGTGTTGGGGTCGTCCAGGACATCCTGGCTGGTCCGGGGTCCGCCGACCTGTCCCGTGCCCCCCGTGTTGCGACCGTCCGCGGTCAGCTTTCCCGTCTCGGTGATTTCGGCGACGTAGTTGATGGTCACCGACTGGTTGGTGATGTCGACCTCAAGATTTTCCACCCCGTAGGTCGCGCAGACGGCAATGATCGCGTTCTCCACGTCCAGGGCGTCGGCACCGTAGTGGAACATGGTCTCGGCCAGCCGCAGCGCGAAATTCAAGGTGCGTCGAGCCTGCCGGTCGCTGCTGTCCCCGAACCGTCTGAGGTTGTGGAACGGCGTAGCCGTGAGTCTGTCCACCACGCGCATGGGCGCGGTCGGGGCGGCGTCGCCCCGAATGATGGACCGCAATTTCTCCTTGGAGGACTGCACGGCCCGTGTTCGGGTCGAGGGGTAGGTGCCCCGCAGCACCGTGGTGGTGGCGGGGGCCGGCTCGTGGGGCACGCCCGATGTCTCTGGCCGCTCCACGGCGGTGGTTTGCCCGGACCCACGGCGAGAAATCTGGGTGACGGGCTTGGTGGCGGCGGCAGCTTGCGTACGCGGTGTCGCCCGGGCCTTGTCCGCCTCGATCTGGCTGGGAGTGAGGACCGGCAGCGCACCGACATGGGCGGACATCGCCCCGTCCTGTGCGGCAGTGGATTGGTGGGGCGAGACCGCCCACTGCAACTCGGTCGCGAGCCGAGCGCGGGTTTGCGCCTGGGCGGCCTGGGTCTCCGTGGGTCTGACCGATGCGGCCGGGAATCCATGCATGGTGACCGGGCGTGCTGCACTGGTCAAGGACGTGTCACCACCGGGTCCGAACGGTTCCCCGTCTTGGAAATCGAGGCCCGCGGCGGCCCCCGACGCCGGGTACCCGTGATGGGAAAGCTCCCGAAGTTGTTCGGTCACGCTCACAATCGTTGGACCTCCCTGACCCCGCGGGTACTGCTAGTGATGTCTTACGGTGTACGGACGAGTTTCCAGCGGTCCCGGATCAGTAGAACGGCTGCCCGGTGCGGCGTACCCACAGCTGTCGCTGTACCTTCTCACCGATGTTGGCCCACACCGCATACTTGGCCTTGTTGAGGGGCTGATCCCACACTCCTACGTAGTCCACGACCGTCTTGGTGAAGCTCGTCTTGAACAGACCGAGACCGTAGTAATGGTGATTTTTGTTCTTGAGCTGATCGCTGGGCGGGGTGCCGCAGAAGTCATACTGTTCGATGCCGTACTCGTCCTTGAGGTCCAGAACGGCCTGCCATTGCACCAGGTGGGAATCGCCGTACTGCTTGCGGCGCGGTTTAGAACCGCCGTCCTTGTACGTGCCCTTGGAGCCGTACGCGATCACGTACGCCCCCACGGCGGGCTCGTTGTCCTCGTAGGTGAAGTACAGCCGCCCCTGGCCCCGTTCGGCAAAATTGGTCCAGAACGCGCGGTAGTACTCATAGGAACGCAGCGTGACCTTGGCGTGTCCCTGACCCACGGAGTCCATGAGCACGTACATGGCGCGCATGTTCTCTTCGGTGAGCTCCACACGCTCCACCTCACACCCCTCGCGGGTGGCGCGGCGCACGGCGTTACGCCCACGCGAGTGCAGGGATTTGAGCAGCGCTTTCTCGTCCAGGGTGGTGTCAAGGACAGCGGTGGAATCGTTGGGCTGGATCTCGAAGGACTTCACGAGCCCGCAGCGAGCGAGCAGACCGCTCGCGTAGTCGGAGGCCAGGATCTCCGGTTCGTACTTGATGGCGAACACGCCCTTGGCGGCACCCGCCACGAACTTCTTGTTGGCCTCGACGATTGCGGGCATGTCGTCAATGGATTCCACATCCGGGCCCTTGATCATGTACCAGATCTTGCCCAGTGCCGGGACGCGCTTCTCGAGGGCCAGATTGTAGCTGGGCTGAGAACCGTCCGTGGCTTCGTAGACCACGTAGCGCGGCGCCCACCCGTGGTCCTTCTTGACCTCCGCGAAAGCCCGCGACTGCAACAAGTTGCCGCCGGAGGGATTGGCCGTGACGTGGGAGTCCCACCCGCGGATTTCTTCATCGGTGGCAAAGCGTGCCGTGAATTCTCGCAAGGCTCTCTCAATCCTGGTTCTGTGACTGATGACGCAGCACCGGAGGCGACGCCGCAGTCAGCGACGCCGCCTCCGAGTGGCTGACAGGACTCTAGTCTACGTCCGGGCTGACGCTGTCCTCGTCCCCGGGATCCACGTGGTCCTCACTAGTACCGGGGTCCTGCACCGTGTGCTGGGCACCGGACACCGTGCCGGGCTGTCCCTCGGGGCGGTTGGTCGCGCCCGCATTGCTCTGCCCCGTGCCCTGAGCCGCCGCCCGCGTTGGTGCGGCGGCCCGGCCGCGCGCGGTGGCCGAGACGGAACCCTGGTTCGCGCCGGCCATGGCCATGTCGCGGCCCGCCGCGGCTTCGCCCCGGCCCGTGAATTCGGTGCGGTCGTTGTACACATATTTGCCCGGATGCCCGGCGGTGAAACGATCCGGGCTGGCGTAATCCCAGTCCTCGCCCCAGCCACCTTCCACGCCCTCGAACAGTTCACCGCGTCCGAGCCAGCGATACAGCGATTCGTAGGAGATACTCTCCGTCGCGGTGATCCGACGGCGCAGCATCTCGCGGGTCATCTGCTCCGGGCGCTCACAGCCCATGGTGGCGATGATCTGCCCGGTCTCTTCAACGGTCAGGCGGTGGTAGCGCTCCACCCGGTCACCCTTGGAATCGACGTCCAAGGCCTGGTACAGCCGCGGATCCTGAGTCGCCACGCCCACGGGGCACTTGTTCGTGTGACATTTCTGAGCCTGGATGCAACCGACGGCCATCATCATGGCGCGGGCGCTCATGCAGAAGTCCGCGCCCTGAATGATGTGACGCACAATGTCGTGTCCGGAGATGACCTTCCCCGCGGCGCCGATCTTGATCCGGTCGCGCAGACCGGAACCGACCAGGGCGTTGTGCAGCAGGATGACACCCTCGGTCAGCGGTGTACCCACGTGATCCTGGTACTCGAGAGGGGCGGCGCCGGTGCCGCCCTCGGAACCATCGACAATAATGAAGTCCGGGGTGATCTTCTCCTCGATCATGGCCTTGCAGATGGCCAGGATCTCCACGCGTGAACCGATGCACAGCTTGAAGCCGATGGGCTTTCCGTTGGACAGCTCACGCAGCTGCGCAATGAAGCGCACCAGCTCACGGGGTGTGGTGAAGGCGGAGTGGCTGGCCGGGGAAATACAGGTCTCCCCCTCGGGTACCCCGCGAGCTTCGGCAATCTCCGCGGTGACCTTGGTACCGGGCAGCACGCCGCCCAGGCCCGGCTTGGCACCCTGGGACAGCTTGATGGTAACGGCCTTGACCTGTTCCGTGTTGGACTTCTCCCGGAACTTCTCCGGGTCGAAGTGGCCGTCCGCGGTGCGAGCGCCGAAGTACCCGGAGCCGAATTCCCAGATGAGGTCGGCGCCGTACTGCAGGTGGTACTTGGTGAGCCCGCCTTCACCGGTTTCCTGCGCAAAACCTCCCTGCGCAGCGCCCTTGTTCATGGCGAGCACCGCGTTCTTGGACAGCGATCCGAAGCTCATGGAGGAAATGTTGAGCAGTGACGCGTCGTAGGGCTGTGTGCAGTCCGGACCACCCAAGCGCACGCGGTGCTCCACTTCGGGAGCGGCCTTGGGCGCAATGGACTGGACGAAATATTCGTAACCGGGCTGATTGACATTGAGTTCCGTGCCGAAGGCCTTGTCGCCCTTGAAACCCTTGGCGCGCGAGTAGATCAGCGAGCGCTGATCGCGGTTGAACGGTTTGCCGTCCCAGTTGCGCTCAATGAAGTACTGCTGGATTTCGGGACGGATCTCCTCCAGGAAGAACCGCGCACGCCCAAGCACCGGAAAATTCCGCAGGATCGCGTGCCGCCGTTGGGTGGCGTCACGGATCCCCACGAGCAGCAGCAGGATGAAAATCACGGCGGGGATCCACCATCCCCAGGGGCCGAACACCGCGGCCGTCACGGTGACGAGCACCGCCACGACGAGGGCAGCCAAAATGAGAATTCGCACCATGGCATCACCGTACTCCCGAATCGGACCGTGCGGGCGGTGTGACCGCCCGCACGACAGGTCGGGCCCTGCAATGCGCAGTGCCCGACTTGTTACGGCGTGGGTGATCTACTGACCGAAAATACTATTCCGCATCGTGATCGGTCTCGATGATGGAGACCAGGTGATCGAGGGCCTCGTCGGCGCCGTCGCCGTCCGCAGCGAGAATCACCTTGTCCCCGTGGGACGCTCCCAGGGACATCAAGGACAGCACCGAAGCGGCGTCCATGCCGTCCTCGACGTCCTCTCCCTCGGAGCGGATGGTGATTTCCAGGTTCTCGTACTCACCGGCGGCCTCCGCGAAAATCGCGGCCGGCCGTGCGTGCAGCCCCACTCGTGAGGCCACGGTTGCCGTGCGTTCTGCCATTGCAACTCCTCATTGTCGGCGCTCGTCCGGGCAGGCCCCGGGCAAGACGTGGTTTTCATTGTGTTCGGTTTGTCCGCAGATGTCTCCGCGCACACCTCATGGTTGCCTCAGAGTCCCAGTTCTTCCAGGACGGGCAATTGGGCACGAACCGCGTCGCGTGCTTCGCGGGCGCTCGCCGCGTGCAACGCGGTGTGCGCCACGACGCGAGCACGATCGAGATCCACACGGGCCAGCACCGCGGCCACGGCCGCCAGCGAGCGCGGGCTCATGGACAGGGTGTCCACACCCAGACCAACCAGAACCACGGCCAGCGCCGGGTCCGCGGCGGCTTCACCGCATACGCCCACGTTCTTGTGGACACCCGATTCCGACGACGCCGCCCGCGCGCCCGCCGCGGTGCGCTCGATCATGCGCAACACGGCCGGCTGCCACGGCGAGTTGAGCTCCGCCAACGAACCGAGCATGCGGTCCGCGGCCATCGTGTACTGGGTGAGGTCATTGGTGCCCAGGGACACGAAGTCCACCCGGTCCAGGATCTGCTCGGCCGTGATCGCGGCAGCCGGGGTCTCGACCATCACACCGGAGACCTCCAACCCCGCCGCGTGGACGAGCTGGGCGAAATGCGCCGACTCCCCCGCCGTGGAAATCATGGGCGCCATGACCCACACGGTGGCCTCGGTCTGCTGCGCGGCGGCCGCAATGGCTTGCAACTGTCGTTCCAGCACACCGGGGGTGGTCCAGTCCGTGCGGTAGCCGCGCACACCCAACGCGGGGTTGGGCTCGGTGGTGTCCGTGAGGAACGGCAGGGGCTTGTCCGCCCCGGCGTCCAAGGTGCGCACCACGATCTTGGCCGACCCGAAGGCCCGGAAAATTTCCACGTAGGCCTCGGTCTGCTCCTGGACGGTGGGCTCGGCGTCCCGGCCCAGGAAACAGAACTCGGTGCGTAACAACCCCACACCCTGGGCTCCGGCGGCCGCGGCCGCCCGAGCGTCGTCGGCGGTTCCCACGTTGGCGAGCAGCGGGACGTCGGTGCCGTCCGCGAGCGCGCCGTGGCCGTCGAAGCTCGCCAACTGCTCCGACACCCTGTGCCACGCGGCGACCGCTTGCTCGTGCTCGGTTCCCGGATGGGACACGATCGATCCGGCCGATCCGTCCACGAACACGGGGGTGCCGGGCTCGATGTCGGTCACACCGGTGGCCGCGACCACGGCGGGCAGGCCCAGGTTGCGAGCCAGGATCGCGGTGTGTGACTGCGGTCCGCCCGATGACGTGACCAGTGCGACCACCGTCTCCGGATCGAGCACGGCGGTGTCTGCCGGGGCGAGGTCCTCCGCAGCCAGTACGAAAGGTTCGGTGCGTTGTGGCACCCCCGGGGCAGGCATTCCTCGCAGTTCGGCCACGATGCGGGCGCGCACATCCTCGATGTCCGCCGCGCGCTCGGCCATGTATCCGCCCATGGCACGCATCTGGTCCGCGTACCCGGATGCGGCGTCCCACAGGGCGCGTTCCGGGCTCAGGGACTGATTGCGCACCAGCTTGGCGGCGTTCTTGATGAGGGCTTTGTCCCCCGCCATGAGCGCGGTGGCCTTGAGGACCTCCGCGGCGGCGTCGGAACGGGCCCGCTCGGCGCGTTGCTGCAACTCGGTTTTCACCGACGCCGCGGCCTGGCTCAGACGCTCGACGGCGCTCTCGGGGTCTCCCTCAAGCGGCTCTCCCTCCGGGGGCGCCGCGACGGGCGGGGCCATGGGGATCAGTGGCGCGATCACTCGGCCGGGGCTGACGCCCACGCCCGTGTAGCGCAGCTGCGCGGTGCTGGTTTCGGACGGTGAGTAATCCATGTCGTTCACACCTTTATGCGTTGACAGGAGCTGGTTCGGAAACGGTGGCCTCGGCAACGCGCTTGCGCGCGTTACCGATGTGCTTGAACGCGATCACGGTAACAGCCGTGACGACGGTGCCCGCCAGGATCGCGGCAATGAATCCGAGGAAGTTACCGATCACCAGGAAGACCCAGATGCCACCGTGCGGTGCAGCGGAGGTCACCCCGAAGGCCATGGTCATCGCGCCGGTGACCACCCCACCCAGCATGGATGCGGGCAGGACACGCAACGGATCAGCCGCGGCGAACGGGATGGCGCCCTCGGAGATGAAGGATGCTCCCAGCAGCCACGAGGCCTTGCCGTTCTCGCGCTCCTGCTCCGTGAAGTACTTGCGACCGAGCACCGTGGAAGCCAGCGCCAGACCCAACGGGGGTACCATGCCCGCCGCCATCACGGTCGCCATGATTTCCTGCGGAGCGGTGTTGGCAACGGTCGCGGCGCCCAGGCCTGCTGCGGCGAACGAATAGGCCACCTTGTTGATGGGCCCACCCAGGTCGGAGCACATCATCAGCCCGAGCACCGCGCCCAGAGCAATCGCGGAGGCGCCCGTCATTCCGGTCAGCAGGGACGTCAGCCACTCCATGAACAGAGCGATGGGCCCACCGATGAGGAAGAACATGAGGCCACCGGCGAACAGCGTGGCCAACAGCGGGATGATCACCACGGGCATGAGCGAGCCCAGCCAGCGCGGCAACCTGGGCAACGTGAGCCAGTAGGCGCACAGGCCCGCCAGCAAGCCGCCCGCGATTCCGCCGATGAAACCGGCGCCCATGAAGTTCGCGACCAGACCCACGGTGAAGCCCGGAGCGATACCGGGGCGGTCGGCCAGCCCGTAGGCGATGTACGCCGCCAGTGCCGGGACCAGCAAACTCATGGACAGGTTGCCGATCTTGAACAGCACCGCCGCAATGTACATTCCCAGCGAGACGTCACCCAGGTTGCCCAGCGACGAGGTCGTGAGAATCGTGTCCGCTTGCTCAGCCACCGCAATGGGGTCGCCGATGATGAACGAGAGGGCCATGAGCAGACCGCCCGCGGCCACGAACGGGATCATGTAGCTGACACCGGTCATCACGGCCTTGCGGATGCGGGTGCCCCACCCCTCAGCGGCGTCCGGGGTCTGACTTGCGCTCGCCTGGTCACCACTGACGCGCTTGGCATCGGGATTGTCCGCGGCGGCCAACGCCTCGTCAATCATTTCCCGGGGCTCGTCGATACCGCGTTTAACCGCCGAGGCGATGTAGGGCAGCCCCGCGAACCGGGAGCGCTCGCGCACGTCCACGTCGGTCGCGAAAATGACGGCTTCCGCGTTGCGGATGACGGCCGGGTCCAACCGAGCGGCACCCCCCGAACCCTGGGTCTCGACCTGCAGCTCCACACCCATGTCGTCCGCGGTATTCTTGAGCGAATCTGCCGCCATGTAGGTGTGAGCGATGCCGGTGGGGCAGGCAGTGACCGCCACGAGTCTGCGGGGGCCACCCGCGCCCTGCGGTGCAGCGCTCCGAGAGGCGTTGTCCTGCGCTACGGCGTTGGGCCCGGCCACCGCCGTAGCGGCAGCGGTGGAACCCGCCACAGCGCCGTCGGCGGTCGGAGCGGCGTCGGCGGGTGCGCCCAGGCCCAGGGCGTCATCCACGAGCTCGACCACGCGCTCGGGTGTCTCGGCTTCTCGCAGCGAGGCCACGAACGGCTTCTTCATGAGCGAGCGCGCCAACTTGGACAGCAGTTTGAGGTGGGCCTGATCGGCGCCGGCGGGCGCTGCAATGAAGAACAGGATATCCGCGGGCCCGTCCTTGGCGCCGAAATCGACGGGCGGGTGCAACCGCGCCATGACCAGGGTGGCCTGTGTGACGGCCTCGGAACGGCAGTGCGGAATGCCGATGCCACCCGGGATGCCGGTGGCGTTCTTGGCCTCTCGGGCCAGGGCATCGGCAGCCAGCGCGTCCGCATTCTCGGCCCGGCCTTCGCTGTGAACCGTGTTCGCGAGGACGCGAATCACGTCTTCCGTGGTGTTACCCAGGTCTTGGTCCAGCAAGACCAACCCGGGGTTGATGAGATCCGACATAGCTGCTCCTTGAGGTGTGCGTGGACGGGCCGGCCGGCCCTAGGTCAGTTGCAAGGCCGTCACGGTCACGGCGTGCGGTGTGGTGTGCTCAAGTGATGGCATTTCGGTACCGGGCAGAGCTGCCGCCGCGGATCCGTGTGCCACTGCCTGGCGGAGGCAGTGCTGCGGCGATTCCCCCCGCACATGGGCGATGAGGTAACCGGTCAGCGCGCTGTCTCCCGCACCCACCGTGGATTTCACGGCCACGGGTCGGTGCACCGCGTGCCAGGCGCCGTCCCGTGTCACCAGGACCGCCCCGTTGCCCCCCAGGGTGCACAACACGGCGCGCACTCCCCGTTCGATCAGGGCGTGCGCTGCCGACGCCGCCGCGGCCGGGTCCGCTTCGAGAACGTCACCGTCCGTCCGGCCCAGCAGTTCGGCCAGTTCCTCGCCGTTGGGCTTGACGATGTCCGGCAGGGCGTCCGCGGTTTCGGACACCGCTTCGGCCATCGGGCGCCCGGACGTGTCCACTGCGATTCGCGGTGCTGCACTACCCAGGCCCGCACGCACGCGGTTGATGATCTCCGCGTAGATGTTGGGAGCGGGTCCGGGCGGGATCGATCCGGCCAGTACCAGCCACTGGGCTCCGGCACCGCGGGCGATCAACTGGTCAATGATGCGGTCCACGGTGCTGGAATCCAGCTCGGGGCCGGGCTCGTTGATCTTGGTCGTGGTGCCGTCCGGTTCGGTCACGGTGATGTTGGACCGCAACGGCGCGCCTATCGAGACCGCCTCATAGCGCACACCCGCCTGATCCAACCCGGTCAACAGCGGGTCGGTGCTGTCACCGGGAACCACGGCCAGGGTCGGTTCCCCGCTGAGCTCCAATGCTCGGGAGATGTTCACCCCCTTGCCTCCGGGATCCTGGCGGGTCCCCACGGCGCGTTGCACCTGACCGCGCCGCAACGGCGCGTCCAGCTCAACGGCGCGATCGATTGACGGGTTGAGTGTCACGGTGATGATCACGCGACAATCACCTCCACATTGGCTTCTTCGAGCGCGCGGGAGAGTTCGACTCCCGGGGCTCGATCGGTGATAAGAGTGTCTATTTCAGGCAGGGAACAGAACTTCATGAGGGTTTCCCTGTCCTGTTTGCTGTGGTCGCAGACGGCCACGACCCGTCGAGCGCCCCGCACGATGGCCGTCTTCACCACGGCTTCAATGGGGTCCGGGGTGGAAAGTCCGAATTGGGCGTGGATACCGTTGCACCCCACGACAGCGATATCCGGGCGCAGTTGTTCGTAGTGCTGGCTGGCTCGCGCGCCGGTGGCCGCCCACGTCAGTTTGCGAATCCGCCCACCCACCAGCTCCAACCCGATACCGTCCGTGTCAGCGAGCTTGGCCGCGATGTGCAAGGCGTGGGTGATGATCAGCCGTTCCTGACCGCCCGCCAACCCGTTGTCCCGGCTCAGCAGGAGGTCGGCCACCATCTCCACGGTGGATCCGGCGTCCAGCACCACCGCGCCGGCACCCGAATCGTCCAACACGTCGAGGGTGGCCGCCGCGATCCTCCGTTTCTCCGCGGCGTTAATGCGCTGGCGCGAATCAATCCCCTGTTCACCACTGGTGGACTGATCCGCGGACACGGCACCCCCGTGCACGCGTCGCAACTTTCCGGTCTTTTCGAGCACCGCAAGATCGCGCCGCACGGTTTCCATGGTCACCGAGAATCGTTTGGCCAACTCCGCTCCGTTGACACGACGGGACTGGGCCACGAGACGGGCGATCTCTTCTTGACGTTCCTCAGCGAACATTTTCACCTCACGGTTGGGGGCCTGCGACAATGACTCCCCGCTCTGTGATGTGAGCTTATGTGTGTTTATGTGGTTTTACTAGCCCCTAGGCCAGATCGATTGCCATGAGTCCCAATAAGACGACGTTGAGCACCACCACGATCCCGGCGCTGGCCCACCCCACGCCCGAGAGCAACGGGCCGTTCGTGAACTGCCCGAGCAGGCGGCGTCGTCCGGTGAACCAGACGAGCGGGATCAACGCGAACGCGATCCCGAAGCTCAGAACCACCTGGCTACCCACGAGCGCCGCCGTGGGCTCGACCCCCACCGCAAGCAGGATCACCGCCGGAATCATGGTGAAGCCCCGCCGAGCGAACAACGGGATGCGCCGGTGCAGTAAACCCGCCGTCACCACGTCGCCGGCGTAGGAACCCACCGCCGTGGATGCCAGCCCGGAGGCCAATAAACCCATCGCGAAAACTATGCCGACGACAGGCCCGAGGGCCTCCGCGATCGCCGCATGAGCGCCCTCGATCGTGTCGGTGCCGTCCACCCCGTAGAGATTGCGCGCCGCCAACAGCAACATGCCCATGTTGACCGAGCCGGCGACAAGCAAGGCGATCACCACATCCGCTCGGGTGGCCCGCAACAAGTACCGCGTGTGTTGCGCGCCGTGAGCTCCTCCGTGCCGGTCACGGGACAGGGCCGAATGGAGATAAATCGCGTGGGGCATGACCGTGGCCCCCAACATGCTCGCCGCCAGCACCAGGGATTGCGAGCCTTCCAACCGCGGTACCATCCCGCCCAGAACTCCCCCCGCCTCGGGTGGCGCCACCACCAGTCCCGCGAGGAATCCCGCCGTGATGATGCCCAGCATGGACAAGATGACCGTTTCGAACACCCGCTGCCCTCGACGATTCTGAACGGACAACACGGTCATTGACATCACGGCGACAAGCACACCACCCAGCGGCAAGGGAACCCCGAACAGCAGCCACAGGGCAAGCGCTCCGCCGATTACTTCCGCGACGTCCGTGGCCACCGCCATCAACTCGGCCTGGACCCAATAGGCCAGGCGCGCCTTGCGGGGCAGCGACTCCCCCACGACCTCCGGAAGGGATTTCCCCGTGACAATGCCCAGCTTGGCCGAGAGGTACTGGATCACCATGGCCATCACGTTGGCGATCACGAGCACCCAGACCAACAAATACCCAAAACTTGCGCCCGCACTCACGTTGGCGGCCACATTTCCCGGATCCACATAGGCAATGGCCGCCACGAATGCCGGGCCCAGCGCCGTTACTACGTGGCTGTTCGTCGGCCGCGCCCGGACCCGGGCTCTGCGGTTGAGCATGGCGGCTCCTTCGAGTCGACTGAAGTTTCGGTGTACCGAAACTTTAGCCGGTTTTCGCGTCTGAGCCCAGGCGTATCCTGTGTGACATAGCCGAGCGTCGCTCGCTAGGAACACAGTCAGGACCCCACATGCTGCTGCGTTTATTGCGCACCTATTCCCGCGCCTACCGGCCTTGGATCATTGCCGTACTGATTTTCCAGTTGACGGCCACCATCGCCACTCTCTATTTACCGAGTCTCAACGCGCGGATCATTGATCAGGGCGTTGCCCGCGGTGACACCGATTTCATTTGGCGCACCGGTGCCGTGATGCTCGGAGTCGCGTTCGTTCAGGTCATCGCGGCCGTGATTGCCGTCTACTGCGGCTCCCGGGCCGCCATGGCCCTGGGCCGGGACGTCCGCCGCACGGTTTACCGTCACGTGGGGGCCTTCAGCGCTCGCGAAGTGGGCAAATTCGGTGCGCCCACGCTCATCACCCGCAACACCAATGACGTGCAGCAGATCCAGATGCTCACGCTCATGGGTCTCAATTTCATGGTCATGGCCCCCATCATGTGCGTGGGAGGCATTGTCATGGCGCTGCGTGAGGACCCGGGACTCTCGTGGCTCGTGTGGGTGTCCATCCCCGTCATGGGTGTCCTTCTGGGAGCCATCGTGGCCAAGCTGATGCCGTGGTTCCGCATCATGCAGAACCGCATCGACGGCCTCAACGGTGTGCTTCGCGAGCAGATCACCGGCATCCGTGTGATTCGCGCCTTCGTCAAAGAACGTCACGAGACCGAACGTTTTGCTCACGCCAACCGGCAGCTCACGGACATTTCCGTGCAGATCGGTTCACTGTTCGTCCTCATGTTCCCCATCATCAACATGATCATGCACATCGCCACCGCCGCCGTCCTGTGGTTCGGTGGCCACCGCGTGGACCAAGGTCTGATCGACGTGGGTTCCCTCACCGCGTTTCTGCAGTACCTGTTGCAGATCCTCATGGCGGTCATGATGGGAACGTTCATGATGATGATGGTGCCCCGCGCCGTGGTCTGCGCCGAGCGCATCACCGAGGTGCTCGACACCGCGCCCACCATGCGGGCACCGAGCCACCCCGTGGATCCCGAGGATCGCAACGGCCGGCTGGAATTCCACGACGTCACGTTCCAGTACCCGGGCGCGGAGGCACCGGTGTTGGACCGGATCAGTTTCTCGGCCGTCCCCGGACAGACCCTCGCCATCATCGGCGCCACCGGGTCGGGCAAGTCCTCACTCATCAACTTGATCCCGCGATTGTTCGACCCGGCAGCCGGCAAGGTCACCCTGGACGGAGTGCCCCTGACCGAATATCCGCCCCGGGAGCTGGCCTCGAGCGTGGGGCTGGTCCCGCAGAAGCCGTTCCTCTTCTCGGGCACCATCGCCTCCAACCTGCGTTTCGGTCGCCAGGACGCAACGGACGAGGAACTGTGGGCGGCCCTTACCGTGGCGCAGGCGGACCACTTCGTGCGTGAGAGGCCCGAGGGGTTGGCCTCGCCCATTTCACAGGGCGGCACCAATGTCTCCGGCGGACAGCGACAACGGCTGTGCATCGCTCGAGCCATCGTCACCGCTCCGCGCGTATACGTTTTCGACGACTCGTTCTCCGCATTGGATGTCACCACGGACGTGAAACTGCGCGAGGCGCTGCAACCGGTGACCCGCAATTCCACCGTGATCACGGTGGCCCAGCGCGTCTCCACGATCACCGGCGCCGATCAGATCCTGGTCCTGGAACACGGTCGGATCACCGCCCGCGGCACGCATCACGAACTGCTGAATTTCAGTGAGACCTATCGAGAGATCGTCGAGTCCCAGCTCAGCGCGGAACAGAGTTTGGGAGGTTCGCGATGAGCGACATGCAGGCCCCCGCCAAGAAACCGCGCGAGTTCTGGCCCTCCGCGACCCGCCTGGTCAAGCTGCTTTTCCCTCACAAATTGGCGCTCACCGTGGTCTTCTCAGCCGTGATCGTCTCGGTGGTGCTCAGCGTGTACGCGCCACGCGTGCTGGGCCGCGCCATGGACGTGATCTTTGCCGGAGTGATCGGTCAGCAACTTCCCCCGGGCGCCGACAAAACACAAATCGTTGATGGACTGCGCGCGCAAGGGCAGGACAACTTGGCAGACATGTTGTCTGCCATGACCTTGGTGCCGGGTCAGGGTGTGGACTTCACCCTGCTGGGTACGCTGATCCTCACGGTACTGGGCATGTACGCGATCGCGTCCCTGCTCATGTGGTTACAGGGCTA
Source organism: Kocuria sp. cx-455 (assembly GCF_014698015.1). Taxonomy (GTDB): domain Bacteria; phylum Actinomycetota; class Actinomycetes; order Actinomycetales; family Micrococcaceae; genus Kocuria. The sequence continues at coordinate 23,334 of NZ_JACXBS010000003.1, read as the reverse complement.
CGTCCTGAACATCGTGGTGATGCGCGTGGTGTACAATCTGCGCGCCGAGGTGGAGCGAAAAATCAATGCCCTGCCCCTGAGTTACTTCGATTCCCGCCAACGCGGGGACGTGATGTCCCGCGTCACCAATGACGTGGACAATATTCAGACAGCCCTGCAGCAAGCGTTTTCCCAACTGGTCCAGAGTGTGCTCACGGTGATCGGGATCGCCGTGATGATGTTCATCGTCTCCTGGCAGTTGGCTCTGGTGGCCATGATTGCCCTACCCCTGTCCGCAGTGGCCGCCGGGTTCATCGGAACCCGTGCGCAAAAGCTCTATGCCCAACAATGGGAGGCCACGGGTCATCTCAACGGTCATGTAGAGGAGTCCTTCTCGGGACATGAACTGGTTCACGCGTACGGCCGGCAACACGACATGGACGCCATCTTCGACGAGCGCAACGCCAAACTCTTCAAGGCGTCCTTCGGGGCGCAATTCATGTCCGGAACCATCATGCCGATCATGCAGTTCATTTCGTACCTGTCCTACGTGGGGATCGCCGTGCTCGGCGGTCTCCGCGTGGCGACCGGACAAATGACCCTGGGTGACGCCACGGCGTTCATCCAGTACTCACGCGAGTTCACACAACCGCTGTCGCAAGTGGCCGGGATGGCCACCCAGTTGCAGTCCGGTGTGGCCTCCGCCGAACGCACCTTTGAGTTGCTTGACGCGCAGGAACAGGACCCGGAAACCGCTACCCGTGAGCTTCCGGAACGCGCCAACGGCCACGTGCGGTTCGAGAACGTGAGCTTCTCCTACGACAAGCAGGCACTTGCCCATGGCGCTCGAGCGCTCATCGAAAACCTCTCCTTCGAGGCTCGCCCGGGTCACACTGTGGCGATCGTGGGTCACACGGGAGCCGGAAAGACCACGCTGGTCAACTTGATCCTGCGTTTCTACGAGATCGACGATGGGTCTATCACCCTGGACGGCATTGATATCCGGGATCTGGCCCGTGACGAGTTGCGTTCTCAGGTGGGCATGGTGCTCCAGGACGCGTGGTTGTTCTCGGGCACCATCATGGAGAACATTCGTTACGGCCGCCAGGAAGCAACCGACCACGAGGTCATCGAGGCCGCCAAGGCCACGTACGTCGATCGTTTCGTGCGCGCCCTTCCCGATGGGTACGACACCGTGATCGATGAAGAGGGTGGCAGCATCTCCGTGGGCGAGAAGCAGCTGATCACCATTGCCCGCGCCTTCTTGGCACAGCCGTCCCTGCTGATCCTGGACGAGGCGACGTCCTCGGTGGACACCCGCACGGAACTATTGGTGCAGCACGCCATGGCCGCACTGCGAGCCCAGCGGACCTCGTTCGTGATTGCCCACCGACTGTCCACGATCCGCGATGCGGACACCATCCTGGTGATGGATTCCGGCCAGATCGTCGAACAGGGATCTCACGATGACCTGATCGCCATGGGCGGTCACTACTCCGCTCTGTACGATTCACAGTTCAACGCTCCGAAAGCGCCGCTCGATCATCCGGAACAGGCACTCGAGCTGAACACCGCCCAAGAAGTCCCACCCGACGGTCGCTAGAAATCAGCATCCCGCGCGTCTACCGTGGGTGATGACCGTACGCACCGCTAGAACGGATTCTTGATGACTAACTTTGCCAATGTCGAACGCCGCCACTTGGCCGCTCTGCTGCGCCGCGTCGGTCCCGACGCACCCACACTGTGCGAAGGTTGGAAGGCGCGCGATCTTGCCGTTCACCTGGTCATTCGTGATGGCCGTCCCGACGCCGCCGTGGGCATCCTCGCCCCCAAGCTTCCGGTATTGGGTTCTCACTTCAAATCCGTAGCGAACAAGTACAACGACATGCCCTGGGAAGAACTGGTGGATCTGGTGGAGCGCCCGCCGCTGTACTCCCCCGGTCGCTGGTCCCCCGTGGACAAGCGCATGAACACCAGCGAGTTCTTCGTCCACCACGAGGACGTCCGCCGCGCCCAGCCGCAGTGGCATGCGCGTCAACTGCTCCACGACGAGCAGAAGGATCTTTGGAACACCCTCAAGCTCATGGGTTCCGCACTGCTGCGCAAGGAATCCAACTCGGTGGTGTTGTTGGCCAATGGCTTCGGTGCCGTGCGCGGCGGCAAGCGTTCCGCCCGTCACGTGGACCTCGTACGCGGTGAACCGTCCGAGTTGCTGTTGTGGGCCTTCGGCCGTCAGGAACAGGCGGACGTGCAGATCACTCAGGAGTAACCACTCCGGCCGTCTCGGACACGCCCACTGGGCAAACCGAGACGGAAAGGCGAAGGGCCGACACCGCGACTAGACGGTGTCGGCCCTTCCACGCTCAGCCCACGTGCGGTTTAGCTATGCGACGGTCGGTGCCTTACGAGAACCGAGTTCGGTGTCCAGACGGAGCAGACCCGGGCCGTCATTGTGGACCAGGCGCACCTGATCGCAGATTTCCTCGACCGTGGCTTCCTCCTCGACCTGCTCACTGATGAACCAGTGCAGCAACGGCATGGAGTCGATATCGCCTTCTTCCTGCGCCAGACGGTACAAGTTGCGGATCGACTCGGAAACCCTGCGCTCGTGGTTGAGTGCGGACTCGAAACAACCCAGGACGGACTTGTCCCGGATATCGGGCCCGGCCATGTCGCCGATTTGCGGATCCCCGCCGCGGTCGACCATGTGGTCGATGAACTTCTCGGCGTGCGTGATTTCCTCGGCTGCCTGGGCGCGGAACCACGTGGCGAATCCGGGCAGGCTCGCAACGTCCATTTCAATGGCGAGCTGACGGTACACGACCGTGGCCTGCAGCTCCATGGTGATTTGATCGTTGATGGCTTGGGCGAGTTTTCCCTTGATTTCCATGACTGTTATGAAAGCACGTTTGAGTGCTACCCGATAGTGAGTAATTCCTAACTCAGTACGGGCGTCCTCGGTGCCGCCGATCTCCCACCACGGGCCTGCGGTTCGTCCAAACCGGAGTTGTCCAGTACCATGGAGCGGTCCCACCGCGGCGCCCCGGCGCCCGGCAACGGGCACGCCCCCTTAGCTCAGATGGCCAGAGCATCTGTCTTGTAAACAGAGGGTCGCCGGTTCGAATCCGGCAGGGGGCTCCACCATTGCACCGCCCGGATGCTCGTTCCAGCATCCGGGCGGTACTTTTGTCTCCCGTGACCGAATGGTAAACCGTTGCCATGAGCTTCTACCCCCACGGTCATGCGCCCTCGGTCCTGGCGTCCCACGGCACCCGGCGCGCTGCGGATTCCGCGGCCTGACTGTTGCCCGAGCTCAGCCCCGGCGTATCTCGCCTGGATATCGGCTGCGGGCCAGGAGCCATCACACTGGACCTGGCTGAGACGGTGGCCCCGGGCGGGGTGATCGGCATCGACCAGTCGCGGCGGGCCATCTCTTCGGCCGCCGACGCCGCCCGGGAGCGGGGGTTGCCCAACGTCACCTTCATGTTCGCCGATGTTTACGCCCTTCCCTTCGAGGAGGGCAACTTTGACGTGGTGCGACGCCTCGCCACGGGCAACCCGTTGGTGGGGTGAGTCGTGGGCGGACCGGGTGCGGGCGTCGTCGTACGGGGACCGGGCCCTCGAGCCGAGACTGAGTACGCAGCCGCAACTCGACGGGATATCGGCAGCGTGGAAGGCCTGGTCCGGTGAGCCGGACGCGTGGTTCGCGATGCTGCACACCGAAATTCTGGCGCGCCCGGCCCTGCCCACCACCGAATAGGCCGGCGGCCTACTGGTACTTGATCACCACGCGGCCGTCGATCTTGGCGTGATGCATCTCGTCGAAGATCTGGTTGATCTCCCCGAGCTCACGCGTGTGGAAGGTCGGATGAATCAAACCGCGGGCATAGAAGTCCAGGGCCTCCTCCATGTCCTTGCGCGTCCCCACGATGGAACCGCGAATCGTGAGCCGTTTGAGCACGATGTCGAAAATGGGGGCGGGGAATTCTCCCGGGGGCAGGCCGTTGAACACGATGGTTCCTTTGCGCCGGGTCATACCAATGGCCTGGCCGAAGGCATCCGGGTGCACGGCCGTGACCAGCACGCCGTGGGCGCCGCCGATCTCCTTCTGAATGGCCTCGGCCGGGTCAGCGGCGAACGCGTTGACCGTGACTTCGGCACCGTGCTTCTTGGCCAACGCGAGCTTGTCGTCCGCCACGTCCACGGCGGCAACCCGCATGCCCATGGCCACCGCGTACTGCACGGCAAGGTGTCCCAGGCCGCCGATGCCGGAGATCACAACCCATTCACCGGGGCGCACCTCCGTTTCCTTGAGTCCCTTGTACACGGTGACCCCGGCGCACAGGACCGGCGCCACTTCGTACGGATCTGCACCCTCGGGAATGCGGGCCGCGAATTTGGCGTCCACCAGCATGTACTCACCGAATGAACCGTTCGACGAATACCCCGAGTTGGTTTGTTCCTCGCACAACGTCTCCCACCCGGCCCGACAGTACTGGCAGTTGCCGCAGGAACTGCCCAGCCAGGCGTTGCCTACCAGGTCACCTTCCTTGAGGTCAGCCACCCCCTCCCCCACGGCGACCACGGTACCCACACCCTCGTGTCCGGGGATGAGAGGAAGCGTGGGCTTCACCGGCCAATCGCCCTGGGCCGCGTGCAGGTCCGTGTGGCACACACCGGACGCGATCAGTCTGACGAGCACCTGTCCCGGCCCCGGCTGGGGAACCTCGACCTCGTCGATGGTGAGCTCATCACCGAACTTGTGAACCACGGCTGCTTGGAAAGTCGAACTCATCCTCATGCTCCTTTGCACGATGCTCCTGATGAAACCGCCTGAGCGGATTTTCAGTCTATAAGACCGACATCACAGCGACAACGAAGAAGCGGGCCCGCACCCTGAGGTGACGGACCCGCTTCGGAGGGGCTCACAGACGTTCGGTGAACCCGCGTGCGACCCTACTTCTTGGCCTCGATGGCGTCGTTGAGGGCCTTCTCGAAATCGCCCTGCGCGTAGCGTTCGCCATCCACAAAGATCGTGGGTGTTCCGGCGATCCCGTTCGCAACGGACTCCTGGGCCATGATGTCGACCATGGGCCGGTAGGTGTTCTCGCCCAGTTGATCGGCGCTCACGTTGGCGCCGTGTTTGGACGCGATCTCAGCGATCTCGTCGTTGCTCAAACCACCGGTGCCCTGGTGGGAGAAGAGCTCCTTGGTGAAGTCCAAGTACTGCTCCGGGTCGACCTGCTCGGCCACCAGGTAGGCGGCGTTGGAGGCACGCGAGGAATAGGCGTCGGGGCTACCGCTGTCCAGGAAGTTCAGGTTGCGGTTCTCCAGGGTCACGTCCCCGGAGAGCACCTTTTCCTTGATCAGATCGGAGTTCTCGGCCTCGAATTCGGCGCAGTGCACGCACTCGAAGTCCTGGAAAATCACGAGCTGCACCGGTTCGTCGTTGTTCTTGGCCTCGCTGGCATTCACGATGCCCGGCGGGGTCTTGGACTCGTCCACGGTGTCCGGACGCGGGGGCACATCATTGATGTCACGCTCGTCCACGTCCGAGGTGTCCTGCAGGATCTGCGACTCGTTGAGCTGGATACCACCGTACTGGTTTGCGCTGGCGGGCACCGGCCCGGCTTCGGGAATCGTGTTCTTGTTGTTCTGCCAGATCACCAGCGCAATGATCAGTCCGATCACCAGCAGCAGGGCAATGATGCCCGCGATCAGACCCTTGGGCTTGCCGTTGGATCTACGCGCCTCACGGTCGGCGATCTGACGGGCACGTTCTCGCGCCTGATCCGCGGTCGTGGATCCGGCCGTCTTTTTCTGGGAAGCCATGGAGTCCGTGATTCCTTCCGGTCAAATGCTGTGTCTCGTTCAGATTACCCGGACCCCACGGCCACCACGATTCAGGAGTTGTCCAGAAAGTTGCCGCTTCACACGGGGTCGCACTTTCTACTGCCACCCCCATGGTTAGTACGCAACCTTAGAATGGTCACGAACCCTAATCCGTGGGCGGAAGGAGCTCGTTGTGCTAGCAGACCAATCCGATCACCAGGTGGCGGTGCCCCGGGAGGGGTACGACTTCGTGGTGGTGTCCAACCGGCTTCCCGTGGACCGTGATGTCGACGAGAACGGTGACAGCACGTGGCGCCGTTCCCCCGGTGGCCTGGTGAGCGCGTTGGCCCCGGTCATGGCCAAGCACGACGGCGCCTGGGTCGGATGGCACGGCGCCCCGGACGAAACCCTCGAGCCGTTCGACCACGACGTGTTCCACCTGGTTCCTGTGGGTCTGTCCGAGCTCGAGGTCAAGCGATATTATGAGGGCTTTTCCAATGCCACACTGTGGCCGCTCTACCACGACGTGATCGCCCCACCCGAGTTCCACCGAACCTGGTGGTACGCCTATCGTCGCGTCAACGAACGCTTCGCCCGCATGGCCGCCGAAACGGCAGCCCCCGAAGCCACGGTGTGGGTTCAGGACTACCAGCTTCAGCTGGTACCGCGCATGCTGCGCAAGCTCCGCCCGGACGTCACCGTCGGTTTCTTCAATCACATTCCGTTCCCTCCCACCGAGATCTACTCGCAGCTACCGTGGCGCAAGGCCGTCCTGGAAGGTCTCACCGGCGCGGACCTGATCGGGTTCCAGCGTCCCGGTGACGCTCAGAACTTTCAACGGTGTGTGCGCAAGTTCCTGGGCGTCCGCTTCACCAACGGCGCCGCCGAGTTCACCGAGGCGACCCTCGCCGACGCCGCGGCGTCGTCGTCCGCGCCGGGCCGGGCAGCGAGCGACCGCGAGGACGGACGGACGTCATGGACCGTTCACGCCGCCGCCTACCCCATTTCCATTGACGTGGAGGCGATCCGGGAACTGGCGTCGAACCCGGCGACCAAGAAACGTGCCCGGGAGATCCGGCAGGAACTGGGTGACCCGGAGACCGTTTACCTGGGCGTGGACCGACTGGACTACACCAAGGGCATCCTGCATCGCCTCAAGGCCTACGGCGAGCTCCTCGAGGACGAGAAGCTCTCGGTCGAGAACTCCGCTTTGATCCAGGTGGCCAGCCCGTCCCGCGAGCGCGTGGAGTCCTACATCCAGTTGCGCGAGCAGGTGGAGGGCATAGTGGGTCGGATCAACGGCCAATTCGACACCATGGCCAACACTGCCGTTCGGTATTTGCACCACGGCTACCCGTTCGAGGAAATGGTGGCCCTGTACATGGCCGCGGACGTCATGCTCGTGACCGCGTTGCGCGACGGGATGAATTTGGTGGCCAAGGAGTATGTGGCCGCCAAACAGGATCGCTCGGGAACGTTGGTGCTCTCCGAGTTCACGGGGGCGGCCGAACAACTTAAGCAGGCCATCCTGGTCAATCCACACGACATTGACGGGCTCAAGGAAGCAATGCTCCACGCCCGTGACATGCCCGGTTCGGAAGCCAAGAAGCGGATGAGTTCCATGCGCCGCCAGGTGCTCACCCACGATGTGGTGGACTGGTCCCAACGTTTTCTGGAGGACCTCGCCTCGTACGGCGGGCAATCGGTAGGGAGTGACACCAATGACCGAAACGCTCAGTGATGCTTTGAGTCGCACCGCCGGGGCGAACCGCCTCTTGGTGGCGTTGGATTTTGACGGCACCCTGGCCCCCTTCACGGAGGACCCCGCGGATTCCCGTCCCCTCCCCGCCGCTCGCGAGGCGCTGGACGCCCTTGCGGATCTGCCCCGCACCACGGTGGCGATCATTTCCGGCCGGCCGCTCGAGTTCTTGCGCGCGGTGGTCGATCCCGCTCGCCGCATGGTGCTGTCGGGCTCCCACGGTGCGGAAATGGATTTGGCGGCGTTGCCCGATCTGCCGGAGGACGCCGAGCACGACATTCATCTGACGGTGGAGCAGTTGAACCTCCTGGACCATGCGGTGGACGAGACTGAGAAATTGGTGTCCCGATATCCTGGCTCCCGCGCCGAACTGAAACCCGCCGGGGTGTGTTTTCACACCCGTCCCATCAAGGACCCGCGGGTCTCGGATCAGGCGTTGGACGAGATGACTCGCGCCTATGCGGAGCTGGACGGGTTGCGGATCACCCCCGGACAACGAGTGGTGGAGTGCTCGGTGCTGAGCGCAACCAAGGGGGACGGGTTGCGAATCATCAAGGCGGCAGCGTCACCGGACGTCGTTGTCTTCGCCGGTGATGACGTCACCGATGAAGACGCCATGGAACTGCTGACCGTGAACGACCTGGGGATCAAAGTGGGCGATAAGGAGTCCGTGGCACGTCAACGCGTCAGTGGGCCGGAGGAACTCGCCGACCTTTTGCGCGCTTTTGCCGACCAACGAGCGCGCATGGTGACTAGCATCAAGTGACATGAACGCCTCCCCGGCACAACCACTCGATTCCCCCGTGTCCCCCGGTTCCCGGCGGGTCTCGATCAATACCGCGTTCCCTGACCCGGCTTTGTTGGATCTGCCGTGGCACGTCCCTCTCGAGGAGTGGCCGCCCGAGGTACTGGCCGCGTATCCCCGAGGGATCTCTCGCCACGTGGTGCGGTTCGCGCACGTGGGTTCCAAGGTGGTGGCGGTCAAGGAAACCACGCCCCACTACGCACAGCGGGAGTACGGGCTGTTGCGGCGGCTGTTGCGCATGGGCGCGCCCTCGGTCACACCGGACTCGGTGGTCACCAACCGTTTCACCGAGCAGGGCGAACCACTACCCGCCGCGCTCGTGACGGATCATCTGAGCTTTTCCCTGCCGTACCGGGCGATCTTCGAACAGGTCCCCTCACCGTGGACGGTCGAGCTGCTCGTGGATGCCTTGGCGTCCCTGATCGTCCAGTTGCACCTGTCAGGGTTCTACTGGGGTGATGTGTCCCTGTCGAACACGTTGTTCCGCCGCGACGCCGGGCATTTCGCCGCGTACCTCGTGGATGCCGAAACCGGTGAGATCCACAATGAACTTTCTCGCGGTCAGCGCGACTACGACATAGACCTGGCCCGCACCAATGTGGCGGGTGAGATCATGGACCTGCTGGCCGGTGAGGACATGCAGAGCCGGCTCGAACACGCGGGGATGACCCCGGACGGCGTGGACCCGTTCGAGATCTCGGACCGCCTGGTCAGCACCTACACCAACCTGTGGGAGGAACTCACCGCCGAGGAGAGTTTCGCCCTGGATGAGCGGTGGCGGGTGCAGGCCAGGGTGGAGCGGCTGAATGAGCTGGGCTTCGATGTGGAGGAGGCCTCGCTGGAGTCCGATGATTCGGGGCAGGTGCATTTGCGTCCCCGAGTGGTCGAACCCGGTCACCATGCGCGTCGGTTACTGCACCTCACGGGATTGGACACCCACGAGAATCAGGCCCGCCGCATCCTCACGGACATTGGGCAGTTCGGACAGGCGCTGTACCCGGGGCTTCCCGAGGATCTCACGGCACAGTTATGGATGCGGGAGATCTTCGTACCCATCATGGAGGCGGTTCCGGCCGAGATGCGGCGCAAGCTCGAACCCGCGGAAATTGTTCACGAGGTTCTGGAGCACCGTTGGTTCATGTCCGAAAAAGCGGGTAAGGACGTTGCGACCCCCAATGCGGTCAAGGACTACGTGAAGTCGCAATTGTCGTCGCGCCCCGACGAAAAGGACGTCTTCTAGCCCTGCGCCCCGCACAACGCTAGGGCATGCCCGTCTTCTCGGTGACGATCAGCGACTCCGGCAGGAACTCCTCTTCCAGTCCCCACCGCGTGAGTGCGGCCCGGTATTGACCGGACGTGATCGCCGATTGCAGTGCCGCTTGGAAAGGCCTGGCCAAACCGGAGTTCTTGAGGGTCGTGGCCGCGACCAGGGTGGATTTGGGCCAGCCCGCACTGATTTTGCCCCTGACCTCCAGGTCGTCGCGGGTGGCCGCGTAATACGAGCCCGTGGGAAACGGCGACAGGTAGTAGTCGATACGCCCGGCTGCTAGGGCGAGCACCGCATTCGTGTTGTCGAGATACAAGTCGAGTGCGGCCGGTTCCTTGCCCTGCGCCCGCAGTTGCTCGTTCCACGCCATCACGATTTTTTCCTGGTTGGTGCCCGGTGTGACCGAGAGTTTTCGTCCGGAGATATCGTCCGGGGTTTCCACCACCGGGCCCTGCCCCTTGCGAGCCAGGAAACCCATGTAGGCCGCGCGGTAGGTCGCAAAATCGTAGAGTTTGAGCCGGGGCTCGGTGACCCCCACGTTCGCGAACGTCGCGTGATACTCGTGGGCACCCAGTTTGAGCGGCCAGTTCTCCCACGATGTCACTTGCGGGTTCAGTTCGAGCCCCAATTTGTCGGCAACGAGGTAGGCGGTATCCACCTCTGAACCAATCGGTGTGACGTCATCGGTTGCACTGAACGAGAGCGGCGGCGAGGTATTGAGCACCCCCACGGTGAGCACACCGGCGGCGGCAATGCTCTCCGGCAACAGGGCCCGCGCAGCAGGATCCACGTCGGAGCGGACCCGGCTGTTCTGTTCGGGACTCAGGTCGAACGGTACGCCGTCCTCGCGGGTCGGCTGGGGCTGCTCGGGCTGGGTGCACGCCGCCAGACTCAGCAGTCCCAGGCCGCCCAGCCCGGCCGCGCGCAGCACCGTGCGACGGTCCATGCCGCGGCTCACAGGTTGTACGCCGGTTCCAGGACCGACCCCAGGAACGCCCGGGTCCGTTCGTGCTTCGGCGCCGAGAACACCTCGCGCGGTGGTCCTTGTTCCACCACCACGCCGTCGGACATGAAGATCACGGTGTCGGCGACGTCGCGCGCGAAACTCGTCTCGTGCGTCACCACCAGCATGGTCACGCCCTGGGACGCGAGGTCCCGGATCACATCGAGTACTTCCCCGACCAGCTCGGGATCCAATGCCGAGGTGGGTTCGTCGAACAGCACCACGGCCGGGTCCAGGGCGAGGGTGCGCGCAATGGCCACGCGCTGCTGTTGACCACCGGAGAGTTGCCGGGGGAATGCCCGTTCCTTGTCCGCCAGGCCCACGCGCTTGAGTAGTTCACGGGCCTTCTCCCGCGCCTCGGCCTTGGAACGCCCCAGCGCGGAGACCTGCGCCTCCATCACGTTGTCCAGAACTCGCAGGTGCGGGAACAAGTTGAATTGTTGGAAGACCATACCCACGTTCGTGCGCCGGCGCAGGATCTCCTTTTCGTGCAATTCGTAGAGTTTGTCACCGCGCTGTTCATAACCGACCATTTTGCCGTCGATGGTGATGCGGCCAGCGTCGATGTTCTCCAGATGATTGACCGTGCGCAGCAGAGTGGACTTTCCGGAGCCCGAGGGACCCAGGATCGCGGCGACCTCACCGGGTTTGATGTCCAGGCTCACGCCCTTGAGCACACGCACGTCCCCGAAGGACTTGTGGACGTTCTCGATCACCACGTGTCCCTTGGTCGGACGGTCATCGTGGTGGCGCGCTTTCTTCTGATCCTTGGCGGTGGAACTCATCGTGCGCCTCCCAGGCGGGAACGCAGCCGCTGCAGCGGCGTGGGCGGAAGAGTTCGCACCGCACCGCGCGCAAAGTGTCGCTCCACGTAGTACTGAATGATGTTGAGGACGGTCGTGATGATCACGTACCACAGCGTGGCCACCAGGAGCATGGGGATGACCTCGTTGGTGCGGGCGTAGATCACCTGGATCGTGTAGAAGAGCTCGTTGTAGGCGAGCACGTAAACCACCGAGGTGCCCTTGACCAGACTGATGATCTCGTTGAACGCCGGTGGCAGGATGGACCGCAGCGCCTGGGGCAGCACAATGTGGGTGGAACGGCGCCAGCGCGGGATACCCAACGACGCCGCCGCCTCCTGTTGACCTTGATCCACCGCCAGAATGCCACCGCGGATGATCTCTGCGGAGTACGCGGCCTGGTGCAACGTCAGACCCAGGACCGCGGCGCCGAACTTGTTGACAATGTCCGTGGTCGGCGCCTGGAAGAACGTGACGTCCGTTCCGGGGATGCCCACACTGATGACCTCGTAGAGGTACCCCACGTTGTACCAGAGCAGTAATTGCACCAGCAACGGCACCGAGCGGAAGATCCAGATGTAGAACCACGCCACCGAGGACAGCAAACCCGAGCTGGACATTCTCATCAGCGCGAGGAAGAAACCCAGGACGAATCCGCCCACGGCCGCGATCGCCGTGAGCAGCAAGGTGTTGCCCAGGGCGGTGATCACGGATTCGGCGGTCAGCCATTGCGCCACCACGTCCCACTGCCATCGCGGGTTGGTGAACAGTGACCACCCGATACCGACCAGCACCACGGCCACCAGCGCGGTGCCCACCCAACGCCATGGGTTGCGGGTGGGGACCACGGTCAATGCGTCCGGGCGCCGATCCGATTCAACGGGCGGTAGCTCCGATTGCTCGGTCCCCGCGGGCGCGGCGGTGGATGACGATGTCACGCGATACTCCTGGACTGTCATGGAATGGAGTCGCCGCGGCAACGGCAACGCATCTCACCGTAAGAGGTCAGTGGAGCGGAGATCGAATCGCCCGACCCAAAACTTCATAGTCGTCATCGTGGTCACACTGATCCCGAGATCACGGGCATTGCAATCCCGCTCATTCAACGGGTTTGACGGCCACCAGATTGGCCAGTGTGGCGTGAACCCGACTCGGCCACGCCTCACCCAGGCTGCCGTATCTCGCCACGTGCGCGTAAGAGGCCCCCAGCATGAAATCAATGACCACATCCAGGTCCACGTTTTTCCGAATCAGGCCGAGTTCTTGGTCTCGCCGCAACAGATCCCTGAGGAGTTCCATACGGGGCCCGATAATTTTTCGCCGCAGGACCTCCGAGGTGGTGGAGTGCGGGTCCTGGAGAAGCGTCAGAACCAACCCCTTACCCATGTCCTCGAACAGCACCTCGATGGCCGAGCGCATGGACTCCTCCCAATTCCCCGAACCGGGCGATACCGGGGGCAGTTCGGTATTGACGTGCTCCAGGGCGGCTTCCAGCAATTCGTCGCTGTTGTTGTAGCGGCGATAGATCGAGGTTTTGGCCACCCCGGAGATCACGGCCACCGCCTCGATCGTGACCTTCTGGGGGCCGAACTCTCGCAGCAACTTCACCGCACCCGCCAGGATCTTCCGATCCGTGCGAGCGGTACGGGGGTCCGGTGCCGGGCTCTGCTGGGACACCGGGGAATCAGCCACCATGCTTAGGCCGGGGCGGTTCTGGTCCGATGGCCCGCGCGGGCGCGAGCGGTGGCATCGTGGAAGATCCGCAGACCGGCCATGCCCGGCAACCTGGCAATATTATGGTCCAGTCGATCGATTTCATGGGAGCCGTCCGGCCCGCCGAAAAGCTTGCCCATCACGTGGTCCACCTCGCCCGGGTCCATGACGCCCGAACCCACGGGGGCCCAGAATTTTCGCAGGGCGAACCGTGTGAGGCGCTGGGCCTTGCGAGAGGATTCCAGGCGGCGTCGTGCCTGGGTCGCGTAAAAGGCCACGTGACGCGATTCCTGGGCGGCAATCCGGTTGAGCAGCACAGCAAGCACGGGGTGCTTCTCGAGGTTCGCCAATCGCCGGTAGGCGGCGACCGCGGACCATTCGTTGGCCGCGCCCCACGCCATGTGGGTTGCAATGAAATCGGCCCCGACCATGTTGGACAGTAACGACTGTTTGAGGGGTTTGAGCGCCTCGGACCAACCGAGTTTCATGCGCTTCGCCTTCAGCTCGTCGTAGTCGACCACGATGCCGTGGAGGCCCAGGACCTCCGCCAGCGCTTCACCGTGCCAGTACTCTTCCCGGTTCCACATCGTCATGAACGTGGAGACGTCCCTGTCCTGGTGCGAAGGAGTCACCAACATGTCACGCATGTAACACACGGTGTGGTACTCCACATCACACATGTACCGCAGGCAGCGCAGGGTGTCCTCGGGCAGCGGACGAGTGACGAACTCGCCCATGTCCAGGTCGGCCCATTTCACTCGCTGGGATGTTTCTGCGAACTTGTCGATGTCGAAGGCCATGGCTCAGGCTTTCCTCCAGTCCTCAATGGGCCAGTGCGATTTCTTGGCCCGCCGGTACAAGGGCAGATCGGGGTTCACGGCGTGCGCGTGAGCCACCTGGGACAGCCAACTGGCGTCGGCCACCGAGTCTCCGTAACCGTAGGAGCGGCTCAGGTCGAACCCGTTCTCCTCCGCGTAGCGCTTAAGCCACTGGGCGCGGGCCTCGTCCACGAGCGGCGGGGTGGCCAGGTAACCGGTGAGCTTGCCGTCGGTGACTTCCATCCGGCCCGCCACCACGTGGTCGAACAGGTGCGCAATGGGGCTGACCAGCAGGTCCAGGGAACCGGTGACCAACACTGTGTGGTGACCGGCCGCGCGATGCTCTTCGATTCGGGCGAGGGCACCGGGTCGCAGGCCCTTCTCCATGGCCCGGCCCATGGAGCCGTTCATGAGTTCCGCCACCCGGTCCACGGACACGCCTTCGTAGCGGCGCAAAAACGCGCGGATGAACTCGCCGCGGTCTCGGCGTTCGGCCTTGACGTACGTGGGAGCATTGCCGAGCAGTTCGGTGATCTCACCGGGCCACTGCATCGGGCTGAGTTCCCTGCGGCGCAGCTTGGCGTACTGGGTGATGATGTTGCCGGACACCACGGTGCCCTCGAGGTCGAAGACCGCCACCACATCGGTTCCGGATTTGAGTGCGCGCGGGCGGGTTTCCCGCTTGCGGGACGCGGCCTTCAACCGGCCGTATGCGCGGGTCATTTCGGTGAGGGCGGGCAGGTGCACGTTCTGCCAGTAGTCCCGCCAGTCAATGCCCCGCGGATCGAAGTGCTGGTCCTCGGGTGCGGACTCCGGCAGCGCCCGGTCCAATTGACGCGTGTGGGTGTCGTCGAAGATCATCTCGGTGCGCGTGTAGTTCTGGTACAGGTCCACGTAGGTTCGCAGTGAGCCCAAGCCCGTCTGCATGCGGTGCAGGGAGTTGGTCCACTCCCGGGTTCGCGCTGTGGCCGGCAGGACGGCACTGAGCTTGCCGCCGGCGGCCGCGAGTTTCTCCTTGAGAGCGAGCCCGCGCTCCACCGCGTTATTGGCCGGGAACTTCCACTCGGGAACGGCAATGGGGTTGCCGTGGGAATCCTCGAGCGGCTGCGCCCGGAAGAACTCACGCACGTTTTCGTACATCTGGTGGAACGGCAGCGGATTCGACGCACCCGAGCACACTTGGTAGTAGGCGGCCTGCGGGTCCACATCCGTTTCCTCGGTCAGCTCGCCCGAGGGCGCGCGGTGCCCCTGGGTCACCAGGGCCACGATCGCGTTGACCACGAAATCGACCGGGATCACGTCGAGCACGGAATCCGGCAGACCGGGGAATTCTGGCAGTGCGCCCTTGGCATAGGCCATGATGAGCGGATCGGCCACCTTGTAGCCGTCGATCCAGCCGGGGAACGGGTAGCGCAGTGCGGACTCGATGATGGCCGGGCGCACGATGGACAGTTGGTGCCCCGCGCCGGCCCACTTCTCCTCCGCAACTCGCTCGCCCAGCGCCTTGGTGAAGGTGTAAATATCGGTCCACCCCAACGACTGTGCACGGGTTCGGCCGTGGTCGACAAGGCGTTGCCGAACCCATGCCTGCCGAGCTTCCTCCGCGGCGCGGGCCACGGACTTGGGACCCTCCTTACCGAACTGGGAGGTGGCCTTTCCAATGAAGGACTGCAACCGTTCGGGTGAGCGGGATTCCACCTGAGCCGTGTCTGCGGCGCGAACCGCAGCGTCGAACTCGACGTTCCAGTCCACGTTGTGGTCCACGGGCGCTTCGGGGCGCAACCCCTTGGCGATACCACCCACGTAGCACGTTGACACGTGCACCACGTGCGGGTCCTGGCCGGTTGCGCGCAGGGATTCGTACAGGCCCACGGCGCCGCCCACGTTGGTCTTGAAGGCTTCGTCAATGGGCGGGTCGAAGGACACGGTCGATGCGGAGTGGACCACCACGTCGAACGGTTCCGTGATCCCGGCCAAGCCCGTGAGATCACCCTCGAGAACGCTGGTGCGCTCTGCGAAGATTTCTTCGGCCCGTTCCTTGCCCACGGATTCACGCCACGTCTTGAACACCGGCTTACGCAACAGTTGTTTGAGGCGAGCCTGCCCGGACAAAGACCCCTTGGCGCGGATCACCGCGGTCACGTGAATATCCTCGTGGCTGGACAGCAGGCGTTCCAGGACGGCTTGCCCTAGGAAACCGGTGGCTCCTGTGAGCAGGACGCGCTTGGTGGTGGTCTGGGTCAACGGGTTCCTCCGGATGTAGGAATGTTCGGGCATGATTGTCGCGTGGAGATCAGACCGGGTAGTCACCGGCCCTGGGATCCATCAATTCAGAAAAGAGCCTAGCGGTTCACCACGTGGTCACGTTCGAGGGCTCGGCGCAGCGGTTCCGTACCGGCCGTCCCCGGCGAGTACTGCAACGGATCGTCCGCGCGGTGCAGCAGCAGGCGGGTCTCCCGCACGGTGGGGCACACGTGCCGAATGAATTCCCGGAAGCTCTTCCTGGAGGTACCCGCCGGTCGCAGGGGGTTGAAACCGTTCTTCACGTAGCGACGGGCGAATGCGGCGGCTCGTGGTGAGTGCCGCCCCCGTTCACTGGTCTCCGCGGCGAAGAACCGTTCATGGACGGTCTTGATCTCGGCCACGCGCTCCAGAAGAGCCGAGAGCTCCGGGTGGCTCGCGACGGCGTCGAACGCGGCGAGCGCGGCACGCATACTGGCTTCGCGTGACCAGCCACGCGCCATGTACCCGGCCACGACATCCTCGCCGAAAAGATTGGTCCACACGGAATCGATCATGGGTGCCAGGTTGTCCAGCGACTTCTCGACACGCTCCAGGAACTGGTGGCCCTGGTCCACGGGATCGGAGAGATCCACCCCGTGAGCCTCGAGGACGGCCTGATAGGCATCGGCGATCCAGTGGCGCTCGTACGCCCACGTGGTGAGGAACGCGGCGACTCGCGATTCCTTATTCGTGTAGCCGACCACCACGTGGCGGATCTGACCCATGGTGGACCGTTCGATCTCCCACAGGTAGCGCAGTACCCGGAGCCGTTGGGGGCTCAACGGGTTGTTCCGAAAGGCGTTCGTATCAATTTCTGCGCGCAGACTGCCCTGCGCGTCGATGGTGAATTGTTGGACCTCAAAGGGGGTTCGCAGGACAAGGTCCTGGTCCGTGGGCCCGTAGAGCCTGCCCTTTCGGTGCAATGCCAGGTAGGACTCCTCTGCCACTGTCCCTCCTCGATAATTCGGGGCGAACGCGCGTGCTCGTGGGGGGTCATGAACACAAATCGCTACGCCTACCGTAGTGTATCTTAGTGGCATGCTTACCGCTCTTGTGACCGGTGGAACGTCAGGCCTGGGAGCCGCGTTCGCACGCTCGTTAGCCCGCAAGGGCTTCAACCTGATCTTGGTGGCCCGCAATGAAAATCGACTTCGAGAAGTTTCCGAGGCATTAACCGGTGAGCACGGCATTCATGTGGACGTCATGGCGGCGGATCTGTCCGACCGTCATGATGTGGAACGGGTGGCCCAACGACTCGCGGACACGACTCGTCCCGTGGACCTCCTCATCAATAACGCCGGATTCTCGGTGGGCACCCCCTTCCTGGCCGAGGATTTCTCCCCGCACGATGCGGGCATGGATGTCATGTGCCGCGCCGTGGCTCTGCTGTCCGGCGCCGCCGGCCGTTCCATGACTGAGCGCGGCACGGGGTGGATCGTCAATATCGCCTCCATTGCCGGGTGCGTCACCATGGGTGAGTACTCAGCCATCAAGGCCTACGTGACCTCCATGACAGAGTCCCTGGCGGTCGAGCTGCACGGCACGGGAGTGCAGGTCACCGCGGTTCTGCCGGGCTGGGTGCGCACGGAGTTCCACAGCCGCGCCGGTATCGCAGGGTCCTCGATCCCGAACTTCATGTGGCTCACCGCTGACGTCGTCGCGGACAAGGCCCTCGACGACGTCGCCCGGGGCAAGATCCTCTCGATCCCCGCCGCACGCTACAAGGCGGTGTACACGGCCCTGCGCCACCTTCCGCGCCCCGCGGTGCGCTGGATCTCACGTCAGGTCTCCGGGGCACGCAAGCGCGAGAAGGCGGCCTGATCCCATGGCATCCGACAACAAGCCGTCCGACGCTCCCCGCGAAGGGAACAACCGCCCGCGCGGCAAGCAACCTCGCCAGCCCATTGAACGTCCCCAGATCATGGAGTCGCTCGAGGGGCCCGTGGCCCAGGCCGACCCCGCGCCCCCCGCTCCGCCTGCAGATTCCGCCAAGGTGGGCACCGCCTACTACACACATGTGGGTCGCAGGATTGCTCGGAAGAGTGCGCAGACCATTTTTTTCAAGGGCCTGGTCAACCGCCTGATCACCCGCACCGACGTGGTGGATCCCGCCGCCTACGGGGTCAAGGGCGGGTGCGTGGTGGTGGCCAATCATTCGAGCCACCTGGACGCGCCGCTCGTGATGAGCGGCGTACCCCGCTACATCTCCCGTGATTTGGCCACCGGTGTGGCCGCCGACTACTTCTTCACGGCGTGGTACAAGAAGCTGTTCACGCAGCTGATTTTCAATGCCTTCCCGATCGACCGCACCGGAACCGGCGCCAACCGCGGGCTGTCCAAGAAGTTGCTGGCCGCGGGAATACCCATCCTGATCTTCCCCGAGGGAACGCGTTCCAAGACCGGCAAGATGGCACCCTTCAAGGTGGGCGCGGCCAGCCTGGCCCACTCACTCGAGGTTCCCGTGGTTCCCGTGGCGTTGATCGGCGCTCACGAGGCCATGCCCAAGGACTCCAGCTGGCCTCGTCCCGGTAGGCCACCCGTGGTCGTGGCGGTGGGAGCACCCTTGCGAGCACGCGGAAACGAAACAGTCACGGGGTTCAACGAACGCATCGAAGCGGCGGTTCGCGCACTGTACGCTTCGAATCGGAACAAGATTCAGGACTGAACACCCCCGAGGAAAGAGGTCACACGGCAGTGGCACATGTGAAACACCAGAAATGGTGGGGCTGGGGCGAAGAAGGCGTTTTCTTCAATTACGAGAACAAGCCCGCCTTTGCTCCTTTCGTCAAGGAAGCCATCGGAGTGACCCTGCGACCGCGCGAGCGGGACACCGTGGACTTCGCGACCGCGCGCGTCCCCGTGTCCCAGGCTCCGGACCATGTTCTTGAGCTGCTGCGCGAGATCAACGGAGCGGACAACGTCAGTACCGACGACAAACTGCGCGTGATCCACTGGGCCGGCAAATCCGTGGTGGAGCTCCTGCAGACTCTGCGCAACGATTTTCACCGCGTCCCGGACGTCGTGGTCTATCCCGGAACCGAAGACGACATTGCGGCCCTCATGCGCGCGGCCGTCGAGCACGATCTGGTGCTCATTCCCTTCGGTGGCGGCAGCAGCATTTCCCGCAGCCTGCAACCGGATCCGTCGGAGGAGCGGTGCATTGTCTCCGTGGACCTGGGGCGGCTCAACAAGGTTCTCGCCATCGACGAGACCTCCGGGCTCGCCACCATTCAAGCCGGCGTTCTCGGTCCCGACATGGAGGAGCAACTCAACGCCCGCGGTTGGACCCTGGGCCACTTCCCCGATTCGTTCACGTACTCCACCCTCGGTGGCTGGGCGGCGACTCGTTCCTCCGGCATGCAATCGGACAAGTACGGGGACATCGCGGACATTATTCGCGGTCTGCGCATGGTCCGGGCCACGGGCACCGTGGTGCTGCGTCCGTTGCCGTCAACCTCCACCGGTCCGAGCCTGCGGGAGATGATCATCGGCTCCGAGGGCCGGCTGGGCATCATCACGGAACTGACCGTTCACGTGCACCGGCTGCCGGAAAAGCACCAGGTCATCGCGTACATGTACCCCACGTGGCAGCAGGCGCTCACCGCTGTCCGGCAATTCACGGAGGCCGAGATCCCGCTCACCTTCGCGCGGATCTCGGACGCCCATGAGACAGCGTTCTCGCTCGCGACGCAGAAGAAGCCGACGTCGCGCAAGGGCAAGCTCGCGGCCAAGGGCCAGGACGCACTGTGGGCCATCATGCGAAAGCGCGGTTGGGACACGGATGACATGTGCATCTCCTACGTGTGCTTCGAGGGCTCACCCAAGGACGTGGAGACACGCAAGAAGGCGGTGGCCGGCATCGCCAAGAAGAACGGAGCCATTGTGCTCGGTTCAGGTCCCGGTGCCCTGTACGACCAGAAGAAATTCGACACCCCTTACCTGCGTGACTTCCTGCTCGAGCAGGACACCGTGGGTGACGTGTCCGAAACCGCTGCTCCGTGGTCCAAACTCACCACCGTGCACAAGGCCGTCTACGACGCCGCGGAACGCGCTTACGCATCGCTGGGGAAGAAGGGATGGATCATGTCGCACATGTCCCATTCCTATCACTCCGGGGCGTGCCTGTACTTCACGTTCGGTTACGTCTATGACGACGAGAACCCGTACGACGAATACCACACCGTCAAGAACGCTATCCAGCAGGCGTTCATCGACAATGGAGGAACACTCTCCCACCACCACGGTGTGGGCCTGGAACACCAGCCATGGATGGCGCAGGACATCTCCCCGGAGGGCGCGAACCTCATGCGTGCGCTGTTTTCCAGCACGGATCCCGGAAACAACTTGAATCCGGGGAAGGTCATTTCCTGACTCGGCGTCTTACCGCCCACCGTGGTTGCTCCCCTGGTGCGCGCCGGATTCTTCGGTTCGCACCAGGGGAGCACTTCATTTCCCGGGTAATCGCTCGGTCGACGGCGCTCGGTGCGCCGCCGTACCGAGCGGGCGTCACAGCGCCCGAATCACCGTGCCGGGCGCGTTTGCCGTTCCGTGTACTCACGGGCGGTTCGGGCATACCAGTCGAGAACCTCGGTGTCCTCGGCGGTGGCACGATTGAGACTGCTGGAATCCGCGCCTTGGAACAATTTCTTGACCGGGATCTCCAGTAATTTGCCCGTTCGAGTCCTGGGGACAGCCGGCGCCTCAATGATTTCATCCGGTACGTAACGCGGCGATATCCGTTCCCGGATGGCCGCCACGATAGTTGCTCGCAATTCATCCGAAAGCTTTGTTCCGGGGTTCGGAACCACAAAGAGGGGCATGTAGTAGTCACCTCCTGCCAGCTCGGCACCGATCACCATGGACGCCGACACTCCGGCCACCTGGTCCACCACCTGGGTGATGTCCGCGGAGCCCATGCGGATACCCCCTCGGTTGATGGTGGAATCCGATCGGCCGTGAACCACGAACGGGCCGCTGGTCAATTGTGTGACCCAATCCCCATGACGCCACACGCCGGGGAACACCTCGAAATACGCGCTTCGATAACGAGATCCGTCAGGGTCGTTCCAGAAAAACACCGGCATGCTCGGCAGCGGTTTGGTGACAACCATTTCGCCCACCTCGTCCCACACCCGTTCACCCTGAGCGTTCCACGCTTGAACGTCCGCCCCCAAATACGGGCCTTGCAGTTCGCCGCGATACACGGGTTGGTAAGGGTTGGAACCCATGAAGGCGCTCGTGATGTCCGTTCCGCCGGAGTCGGACCCGAGCCGCACGTCCTCCGAGACGGATGCGTACACCCAGTCCCACGTGGTGTCGGGAAGCGGGGAGCCCGTCACCAGGATGGACTTCAGGCTGGAGAAGTCCTGGTGGGCGTTGGGGACCACGCCCGATCGCTCAATCATGGTGAGGACACCCGCGCCCGTGCCGAAGAACGTGGCCTTGTTCTTGGCCACCAGTTCCAAGGATTTCTGTGGGCCGCCGAAGGTGGGAGCGCCGTCGTAGGTGATGATGGTGGCGCCCGTGAGGAGGATGCCCACGGACATGTTCCACACCATCCAGGTGGTGGCCACGGCGAAATACGCAACATCGGTGGGGCCCAGCCCCGCATGCAGCCCCAGGGCCTTGAGGAATTCGAGTGTCACGCCACCGTGGGAATGCACAATTCCCTTGGGCTTGCCGGTGGTTCCGGATGAGTAAAGGATCCACAGGGGGTGCTCGAACGGTACCTGCTCGTAGTGCGGCTCGGCACGTTCCTTAATGATGTCCGAGTAACGCAGGGCGTCACCGGGCAGCTCACCCACGGTGCCACGGGGCTGCTGATCAATCACGATCAGCTGCTCCACGGTGGGCAACACGTTTCGCAGCGGAGCGTACGAGTCCGTCATGTCCCTGAGCTTGCCGCCGAATGTGTACCCATCCACGGTGAACAGGATCTTGGGTTCGATCTGCCCGAATCGGTCGGCCACGCCGGCCGGTCCGAAGTCCGTGTTGACCACCGACCACACTGCTCCCACGGAAACGGTGGCCAACAGGGCCACAACTGTCTCGGGAATGTTCGGAAGCACCCCGGCCACCCTGTCCCCCGGTTTCACTCCCAGTTCGCGCAACCGCTGAGCCACGGATGCCACCTGAGCTTCCAGCTCGGCCCAGGTGATGTGGCGAGCCGGGGCATCCTCGTACTCGCCAATGATGGCAACGCCATCCGGACGCGTTGCTGCGGCCCGCAACGAATTCTCTGCGTAGTTCAACCGCGCGCCCGGGAACCACTGCGTCCCCGGCATCGTCTCCCCCATCAACACCTCGTCCCCGCGTTCGGAGGCAATGACCTCGAAGTAATCCCACACGGCCCGCCAAAAATCGGCGAGGTGATCCACCGACCATGCGTGAAGCGATGAAAAATCGGGGGCCTTGATTCCGTGGATCCGTTCCACGTACGACGCGAAGTCGTACATCCCGGACTCGCGGACGGATTCCTCCGAGGGAGTCCACAAGAGCTTGCGCTCGTGGTTGGCAGGCGACGTTTCGGTGCTCATGTACATGTCCCTTCGGGTCACCGAGGTACTGCGTCCATCGCTTTCACGGTTCGTTGTGGAGGCCGTGTTCTGCGGTCAAGCGCATGGCATGGGCGCGGTCCCTCTTGTCGAGAGCATACACACCAGGCTTACATGCAGTTGACGACGCGCAGGGACGCACTCGGGCACGGGGTAGGCAGTACTCAGTGCCGATTTCGATGGCCACGCCGGGACTCCAGCATTCGAATATCACCCACCGGCGCGGCAGTCCCGGCAGGCCATGGGGATCCGATGATTGCCGCCGACGCACTCACCAGCCCGGGGCTGGGTGGTTAAATGCAGGTGAGGGGCACCAACTACTTGGTGCCCCCTGACTTGTGGGTGTTAAATGTGTTGAGGGGATGCTCACCCGTGGGTGTGCATCCCCTCAACTGTTGATGTGTGTTCCGGCGGTGTCTTACTCTCCCACACCCTTCCGGGTGCAGTACCATCAGCGCTGTGGGTCTTAGCTTCCGGGTTCGGGATGGGACCGGGCGTTTCCCCCACGCTATAACCAC
>NZ_JACXBS010000002.1 GCF_014698015.1 Kocuria sp. cx-455 | reverse complement strand
GGCTCTGTTGCAAAAATCGTGAAGCTTGAGCATGCTTGGCGGAGATTGGACGGACGGAACGATGACGGATTTCAAGTGGCGCCATTTCCAGGGTGATGTGATCCTGTGGGCGGTGCGCTGGTATTGTCGCTATCCGATCAGCTATCGCGACCTTGAGGAAATGCTGGCGGAACGCGGCATTTCGGTCGACCATACGACGATCTATCGCTGGGTCCAGTGCTACGCCCCGGAGATGGAGAAGCGGCTGCGCTGGTTCTGGCGGCGTGGCTTTGATCCGAGCTGGCGCCTGGATGAAACCTACGTCAAGGTGCGGGGCAAGTGGACCTACCTGTACCGGGCAGTCGACAAGCGGGGCGACACGATCGATTTCTACCTGTCGCCGACCCGCAGCGCCAAGGCAGCGAAGCGGTTCCTGGGCAAGGCCCTGCGAGGCCTGAAGCACTGGGAAAAGCCTGCCACGCTCAATACCGACAAAGCGCCGAGCTATGGTGCAGCGATCACCGAATTGAAGCGCGAAGGAAAGCTGGACCGGGAGACGGCCCACCGGCAGGTGAAGTATCTCAATAACGTGATCGAGGCCGATCACGGAAAGCTCAAGATACTGATCAAGCCGGTGCGCGGTTTCAAATCGATCCCCACGGCCTATGCCACGATCAAGGGATTCGAAGTCATGCGAGCCCTGCGCAAAGGACAGGCTCGCCCCTGGTGCCTGCAGCCCGGCATCAGGGGCGAGGTGCGCCTTGTGGAGAGAGCTTTTGGCATTGGGCCCTCGGCGCTGACGGAGGCCATGGGCATGCTCAACCACCATTTCGCAGCAGCCGCCTGATCGGCGCAGAGCGACAGCCTACCTCTGACTGCCGCCAATCTTTGCAACAGAGCCACCCAGTGGACATAAGCCTGTTCGGTTCGTAAGCTATAATGCAAGTAGCGTATGCGCTCACGCAACTGGTCCAGAACCTTGACCGAACGCAGCGGTGGTAACGGCGCAGTGGCGGTTTTCATGGCTTGTTATGACTGTTTTTTTGTACAGTCTATGCCTCGGGCATCCAAGCAGCAAGCGCGTTACGCCGTGGGTCGATGTTTGATGTTATGGAGCAGCAACGATGTTACGCAGCAGGGCAGTCGCCCTAAAACAAAGTTAGACATCATGAGGGAAGCGGTGACCATCGAAATTTCGAACCAACTATCAGAGGTGCTAAGCGTCATTGAGCGCCATCTGGAATCAACGTTGCTGGCCGTGCATTTGTACGGCTCCGCAGTGGATGGCGGCCTGAAGCCATACAGCGATATTGATTTGTTGGTTACTGTGGCCGTAAAGCTTGATGAAACGACGCGGCGAGCATTGCTCAATGATCTTATGGAGGCTTCGGCTTTCCCTGGCGAGAGCGAGACGCTCCGCGCTATAGAAGTCACCCTTGTCGTGCATGACGACATCATCCCGTGGCGTTATCCGGCTAAGCGCGAGCTGCAATTTGGAGAATGGCAGCGCAATGACATTCTTGCGGGTATCTTCGAGCCAGCCATGATCGACATTGATCTAGCTATCCTGCTTACAAAAGCAAGAGAACATAGCGTTGCCTTGGTAGGTCCGGCAGCGGAGGAATTCTTTGACCCGGTTCCTGAACAGGATCTATTCGAGGCGCTGAGGGAAACCTTGAAGCTATGGAACTCGCAGCCCGACTGGGCCGGCGATGAGCGAAATGTAGTGCTTACGTTGTCCCGCATTTGGTACAGCGCAATAACCGGCAAAATCGCGCCGAAGGATGTCGCTGCCGACTGGGCAATAAAACGCCTACCTGCCCAGTATCAGCCCGTCTTACTTGAAGCTAAGCAAGCTTATCTGGGACAAAAAGAAGATCACTTGGCCTCACGCGCAGATCACTTGGAAGAATTTATTCGCTTTGTGAAAGGCGAGATCATCAAGTCAGTTGGTAAATGATGTCTAACAATTCGTTCAAGCCGACCGCGCTACGCGCGGCGGCTTAACTCCGGCGTTAGATGCACTAAGCACATAATTGCTCACAGCCAAACTATCAGGTCAAGTCTGCTTTTATTATTTTTAAGCGTGCATAATAAGCCCTACACAAATTGGGAGATATATCATGAAAGGCTGGCTTTTTCTTGTTATCGCAATAGTTGGCGAAGTAATCGCAACATCCGCATTAAAATCTAGCGAGGGCTTTACTAAGCTTGCCCCTTCCGCCGTTGTCATAATCGGTTATGGCATCGCATTTTATTTTCTTTCTCTGGTTCTGAAATCCATCCCTGTCGGTGTTGCTTATGCAGTCTGGTCGGGACTCGGCGTCGTCATAATTACAGCCATTGCCTGGTTGCTTCATGGGCAAAAGCTTGATGCGTGGGGCTTTGTAGGTATGGGGCTCATAATTGCTGCCTTTTTGCTCGCCCGATCCCCATCGTGGAAGTCGCTGCGGAGGCCGACGCCATGGTGACGGTGTTCGGCATTC
The DNA here is from genome assembly GCF_014698015.1 of Kocuria sp. cx-455. Taxonomy (GTDB): domain Bacteria; phylum Actinomycetota; class Actinomycetes; order Actinomycetales; family Micrococcaceae; genus Kocuria. The sequence continues at coordinate 782,770 of NZ_JACXBS010000002.1, read as the reverse complement.
TGAATCTCACCGAGGACTCCTTCTTCGATGAGAGCCGGCGGCTAGACCCCGCCGGCGCTGTCACCGCGGCGATCGAAATGCTGCGAGTCGGATCAGACGTCGTGGATGTCGGACCGGCCGCCAGCCATCCGGACGCGAGGCCTGTATCGCCGGCCGATGAGATCAGACGTATTGCGCCGCTCTTAGACGCCCTGTCCGATCAGATGCACCGTGTTTCAATCGACAGCTTCCAACCGGAAACCCAGCGCTATGCGCTCAAGCGCGGCGTGGGCTACCTGAACGATATCCAAGGATTTCCTGACCCTGCGCTCTATCCCGATATTGCTGAGGCGGACTGCAGGCTGGTGGTTATGCACTCAGCGCAGCGGGATGGCATCGCCACCCGCACCGGTCACCTTCGACCCGAAGACGCGCTCGACGAGATTGTGCGGTTCTTCGAGGCGCGGGTTTCCGCCTTGCGACGGAGCGGGGTCGCTGCCGACCGGCTCATCCTCGATCCGGGGATGGGATTTTTCTTGAGCCCCGCACCGGAAACATCGCTGCACGTGCTGTCGAACCTTCAAAAGCTGAAGTCGGCGTTGGGGCTTCCGCTATTGGTCTCGGTGTCGCGGAAATCCTTCTTGGGCGCCACCGTTGGCCTTCCTGTAAAGGATCTGGGTCCAGCGAGCCTTGCGGCGGAACTTCACGCGATCGGCAATGGCGCTGACTACGTCCGCACCCACGCGCCTGGAGATCTGCGAAGCGCAATCACCTTCTCGGAAACCCTCGCGAAATTTCGCAGTCGCGACGCCAGAGACCGAGGGTTAGATCATGCCTAGCATTCACCTTCCGGCCGCCCGCTAGCGGACCCTGGTCAGGTTCCGCGAAGGTGGGCGCAGACATGCTGGGCTCGTCAGGATCAAACTGCACTATGAGGCGGCGGTTCATACCGCGCCAGGGGAGCGAATGGACAGCGAGGAGCCTCCGAACGTTCGGGTCGCCTGCTCGGGTGATATCGACGAGGTTGTGCGGCTGATGCACGACGCTGCGGCGTGGATGTCCGCCAAGGGAACGCCCGCCTGGGACGTCGCGCGGATCGACCGGACATTCGCGGAGACCTTCGTCCTGAGATCCGAGCTCCTAGTCGCGAGTTGCAGCGACGGCATCGTCGGCTGTTGCACCTTGTCGGCCGAGGATCCCGAGTTCTGGCCCGACGCCCTCAAGGGGGAGGCCGCATATCTGCACAAGCTCGCGGTGCGACGGACACATGCGGGCCGGGGTGTCAGCTCCGCGCTGATCGAGGCTTGCCGCCATGCCGCGCGAACGCAGGGGTGCGCCAAGCTGCGGCTCGACTGCCACCCGAACCTGCGTGGCCTATACGAGCGGCTCGGATTCACCCACGTCGACACTTTCAATCCCGGCTGGGATCCAACCTTCATCGCAGAACGCCTAGAACTCGAAATCTAACGTCCGTTCGGGCATCGAGGTCCATGTCGGGGTGGGACGGGCCCGTGGCTTCAAGATCACTTGCAGTCCGACCGCGATGTCTTGGTTGCGCGAGAGGTTGTCGATATGGCTCTGTTGCAAAAATCGTGAAGCTTGAGCATGCTTGGCGGAGATTGGACGGACGGAACGATGACGGATTTCAAGTGGCGCCATTTCCAGGGTGATGTGAGGCTCTGTTGCAAAAATCGTGAAGCTTGAGCATGCTTGGCGGAGATTGGACGGACGGAACGATGACGGATTTCAAGTGGCGCCATTTCCAGGGTGATGTGATCCTGTGGGCGGTGCGCTGGTATTGTCGCTATCCGATCAGCTATCGCGACCTTGAGGAAATGCTGGCGGAACGCGGCATTTCGGTCGACCATACGACGATCTATCGCTGGGTCCAGTGCTACGCCCCGGAGATGGAGAAGCGGCTGCGCTGGTTCTGGCGGCGTGGCTTTGATCCGAGCTGGCGCCTGGATGAAACCTACGTCAAGGTGCGGGGCAAGTGGACCTACCTGTACCGGGCAGTCGACAAGCGGGGCGACACGATCGATTTCTACCTGTCGCCGACCCGCAGCGCCAAGGCAGCGAAGCGGTTCCTGGGCAAGGCCCTGCGAGGCCTGAAGCACTGGGAAAAGCCTGCCACGCTCAATACCGACAAAGCGCCGAGCTATGGTGCAGCGATCACCGAATTGAAGCGCGAAGGAAAGCTGGACCGGGAGACGGCCCACCGGCAGGTGAAGTATCTCAATAACGTGATCGAGGCCGATCACGGAAAGCTCAAGATACTGATCAAGCCGGTGCGCGGTTTCAAATCGATCCCCACGGCCTATGCCACGATCAAGGGATTCGAAGTCATGCGAGCCCTGCGCAAAGGACAGGCTCGCCCCTGGTGCCTGCAGCCCGGCATCAGGGGCGAGGTGCGCCTTGTGGAGAGAGCTTTTGGCATTGGGCCCTCGGCGCTGACGGAGGCCATGGGCATGCTCAACCACCATTTCGCAGCAGCCGCCTGATCGGCGCAGAGCGACAGCCTACCTCTGACTGCCGCCAATCTTTGCAACAGAGCCCGCAGACACGCCGTTGACCAGCACGTATACCCTTGGCGTCTCATCGGATGCATCATTGACTCATTGGATGCAACCGCGGAACGAGGTGTCGGATGCACGTCGACGGTGTGGGTCGGGTCTCGGTGGTGCCCTCGCTGCCGGTCCTTCGGCCCGAGGAGCAGGTGCTCCAGCTCATGCTGGACGGCTGGCGCAACCAGCAGCTCTCCAGGAACCTGCAGTTCGCGACGATCGAGCAGCGGCTGCGCTGTGTGCGCCGGTTCGTTGAGCACATGAACGAGGATCCGTGGAACTGGACGCCGGCGATGGTCGAGGAGTTCTCGGCCGACCTGCGCACCGTCCGACACGTCTCTCGCTCCACGCTGCGCAGCTACCACTCTGCGCTTCGGGCGTTCACGAGCTACGTCAGCAACCCCGACTACGGATGGGACCGGGTCTGCGAGCAGTACTTCGGCACCCACCCGGCGCAGGTCTTCTTCGACTGGAACTCCGCACCGCACGTCCAGGAGTACGACGGCGGACCCACGAAGCGTCCCTACACGCGGTCCGAGCTCGATCGACTCTTCGTCTACGCCGACGATGAGGTCGAACGCATGGGGCGGTCGGGACGCAAGGGCTGGCAGGCGGCCTATCGCGATGCGGTCATGATGAAGATCGCCTACGCCTACGGCCTCCGCTTCAACGAGTTGCGACACCTGCAGCTCGTCGACTTCGCCCGCAACCCGCATGCGCGCGAGTTCGGCCGGTTCGGCGTCTGCAAGGTCCGCTACGGCAAGTCAAAGCGCTCCTCGCCCTACAAACCCCGCAGCGTGCTCACCGTCTGGCGATGGACGCCTCCGATCCTCGAGGACTGGCTCGCCAACGGTCGCGGTGAGCCCGACACACTCGACCTGTTCCCCAGCGAACGCGGCGGCCTGGTCGGAGAACCGGCGCTGCTGCGCCGGCTACGCCGCTACTGCGACGAGCTCGGACTTTCGGACGGGCTCGATCTGCACTCGTTCCGACGCTCCTACGCTACGCATCTGTTGGAGGCTGGCTGGGACCCACGGTTCGTCCAGGACCAGATGGGGCACGAGTACGCCTCGACGACCGGCATCTACCAGTTCGTCGGCGACGAGTTCCGGCGCAGCACGCTCCGCAGCGCTCTCGACAGGACCGTCAACGAGGCCCTGGCCCGCACCACGAAGGATGGAACACCATGAAACGCAAGGTCGACTACCAGTGGCGCCTGGCCGAGCTGATGGCGGCCAGAGGTCTGCACAACACGACCGATCTCATCCCGCTGCTCGGCGAACGGGACATCACGCTCTCCCGACCGCAGGTCTACCGCCTCGTCAATCAGCGGCCGGAGCGCGTCTCGCTCCAAGTTATCGCCGCACTCTGCGACATCTTCGAGTGCACACCAGCCGATCTGGTCACGACAACCGCCGCGGACGTCCGGCGCCGGAAGACCGCGACCGAGCCCGGCTCCAACGTCGTCAGCCTCGACCGATCAGTTCGACCCCGGCGCGCGAACATTCTCGACGAGTAGGGATGGCTGCCGTGGCGAGTCGAGGACCAGCAGGCCTGTCCCCCCGCTCCACCATCCAGGGTCGTCCACGCATCACCTCGACGACCGGGAACCCGTGCGCACGCTGCGGCCGCAAGATCCCGCGGGTCGCCGTCACATGGCCGGAGGGCCGGCTCTGCAACATCTGCTACTACAACGCCGTCCACACCCGAGGCGTCTGCCCGGAGTGCCTCCAAGACCGCCTGCTACCAGGACCCGCAAGCGCCGGCGGCGGTCCGATCTGCGCGACCTGCGCGGAGATCCCCCACGACTTCCATTGCGACAGCTGCGACACCGAAGCCGGGCATCACCGAGGGCGGCTCTGCGCCCGATGTGCGCTTCGCGCCGACCTCCACCAGGTCCTCGGCGGCGAGCCGGAACACCCCGCTCTGCGCGGTCTGGTCGACGCGCTATGCGCATCCGAGCGACCCGAGTCGATCCTCGTCTGGAAGCGATCCCCCAAGGTCCAGACGCTCCTGCGTGGCCTTGGCGACGGCACGATCCCGATCTCCCACGAAGGCCTCGACGCCGTTCCCGGCAAGCCGACCGAACACATCCGAGCACTCCTGCAACATCACGGCCTACTCCCCTACCGCGATGCCTACCTGCACCGATTCGAGGAGTGGATCGCCGTCAAGTTAGAAGGGCTCCCCGCCGAGGTCCGTCAGCCCGTCCAGCACTTCGCGACCTGGCACCACCTACGCAACATCCGCGCCAAATCCGAAGCAGGCGCCAACACGCGCGGCCCGGTGCACTCAGCGAAGCAAGAGATCACCGAGACAGTCAAGTTCCTGACCTGGCTGCACCAGACACACCACCGCACCGCCGCGACCTGCACCCAGCAAGACGCCGACGAGTGGCTGGCAGGCGGACCGACCACTCGCACCATGATCAGGAACTTCTTCCAGCTCGCCAAGAAGTCCCGCTTGAACACCGGTGTCACGGTCGCGCATCGCACTCCCCGATCGAGCCCGTCCCTGAGCCAGGAGCAGAGACTTGCCTGGATCCGCGAATTGCTCACCGGGACCAGCGAGTCACTCCCCTACCGCGTCGCCGGCATGCTCCTGCTCCTCTACGCGCAACCACTGGTCAAAGTCGTCACTCTGACGACCGAGGCCATCGCCGAGAGCCCTCACGGCATGAGAATCCAGCTCGGCCGCCATCCAGTGGACGTGCCTGAGCCGTTCGCCAACATGATCCGCCAGCACCGCGATGCTCGGCCCAACCTCCGGACAGCGGCAGGGACGGACAGCCCCTGGATGTTCCCAAGCATCCTCGCCGGACGACACCTCCACCCCAACACCGTGATGGACAGACTGCGAGCCCTCGGCGTGAACCTCCTCGGCGCCCGCAACAGCGCCCTCGGCGAGCTCGTCCTCCAATGCCCACCGTCGCTAGTCGCCGACGCACTCGGCTACAGCCACCACGTCGCCTTCCTCCACGCCGAAAAGTCCGCAGAACCGTGGGCCCGATATGCGGCCCGCCACGCGGGCGACCAGCGATAGCCGGCGACCACCACGATCTGCCCAGCCATGCTCGCGTTCAGTTACACCAGGATGGTCTGGCCGTCGGCCTGCTGGATGTCCAGCAACAGATGCCCGCGCCCGCGGCTCGTCCTCACCACGGAACCGAACCCAGGGCACGACATGCGCCCGGGCATGCCGCCGCGGTCAGCGCGCTCCGGTGGCACGAAGTGGTGGCCACCGGAGCGCACTGGGTCAGTGTCTGCTGTCCTCGATAGGTGTCAGCATGACAAGTACGGCTGCGGCGGCGCAGGAAGATGCGGGTGCGGACGCTGGCGTTCCACAGACGCTGCATGAGATTCATGATGGCCTCACTTTTCACACGGGAGCACTTCGATGTGGCTGGTCCTGTGTGGTGAGTGCCCCGAGGCTTCTTGGGGCGGTCTGCTCCGCCCGACGTCAGGCTTCGCGCGTGGTCTGTCCTGCCATTTCGCAGTCTACGCTGCTCGGTTGGAGTGCGGAAGAGCGGTGGAGTTCCGCTTGCGGATTGGAGTGGAGAAGCGTCAGAAGGAGGAGCCCAGCGCAGCCTTTTGCTCATGGGAGGTTTCGTGCCAGGTGTCGGCGATGAACTGCGCGACTGCAACAGTCGAGTTGAACACGAGGCGTGCATGTCGTGGAGTCGCGGGGCTCTCGTTGACGGAGCCATGCCCGTCGCCGATTGAGTTGCGTGCCTCCGCGACGGACTGCACGAGAGTGGAGAGGGCGCGCATCGCTTTGCGGAGGGCGTCGCTGCCGCGCTTGCTGCCGTCTACCGCGTCGGCATTGATCGCGAGTGCCGATGCGGTGCTTGCGAAAAGAGCCGGGAGCTCGTCTCGTTCGGAGAACTCGATATCCAGATCCGTGAGCACGATCTTGCACTGGCTCTCGAGGAGGTTCTTGCAGGAGGAGATCGCCGCAGCGGGATCTGAGCTGAGGTCGCGGTTGATTAGATCGAGGTGACGGCGCAGCACAGAGTTCTCGGTGAGGTCGGGCGTCTTGGCGAGCGTTAGCTCGGTTGGGGCGTAATACGCGGAAATCTGACGCCAGCCATAGATGATGCGATCTCCGAAACGGTCTGTCTCGATGAGCTCATACCCATCTCGGCGGAGGGTGTCATTGTAGGCAGCGACCATCGCGGCAGCGGCGTCTGGATCGTCGCGGACAATGGGATGGACTGTCTCGGCTAAGAAGTTGAGGAACGTCTCGTCGCTGCCGTTACGAAGCTGGAAACGGTCGTCGTTGAAGACCCAGTCATCCTCCCAGTCCCAGTTGTTCACCATGTGCTGGTAGATGTCGCCGCTGGCAGTGCGGTACCTGTGGTCTCTGCTCGGCAGCTCCTCCAAGTCGTAGAGCCGGGCGAGGAACTGCGGATGCTGCAGCCGCCCCGACCAGTCGTACTCGGAAAGCGAGAGCCAATCGAACACGTTTGAGCGCGTCTGGCGAGAGATCCGCGCGCGGTTCGTTGGCGTCATGCACTAAGAATATCGGCCGCATACATCAGGAAATCGACCGCCTCTGACTCCGTCTGGACCGCACTTCCTCCGGGGAGTGCTCGGTCTGCTGAAGGCTCACGAGCACGCCCTGGGCGCGTTCGTAGTCGACGCGCTGAGCATCGTCGCCGGGCACCGCTCCGAGTGGGCTGCTCGAGGTGACGCCCCACCGGTCGCGGTACGCAATGACCGCCCGTGCCGCAGCCTCACCCTCTGCGGGAGCGGTCTCGTCGAGTCCCGTCAACCAGGGCTCTGGCTGCTTGAGGAGCTTCTCGACCAGGGCATCGATGCGCTGCTCCATGAGCTGCTCCCGCTCGTCGAGGGCTTGCCTCATCGCGGGATCGGTGATCCCGGTCGCGCGCGGGACCAGGCCGGCGATCATCCTGGCGGTCCGCTGCGGAGCAGGCTGGTAGGCCGCCGTGATGCGCTGGAGCCTGTAACGCAGCAGCGACCCGAGATCCTGCACCTCGTCCAGTCCTCCAACCTGGATGATGCGCGGGAGAAGACTGTCGATGTCGTGCCCGTCGGCTTCGAGCCTGCGCAGCTCGGTGGTGAGGATCCCGAAGGCGTCTGTCTCGACGAGCTCGTCGATCGTCTCCGCCGTGAGGCCTCCGGCGTGCAGGAGGGCGATCCAGCGTTCCTGTCCGGCGACTTGTGCGATGGTGTCGTACTCGGCCGCGAGTTGCTCGAGTGAGCCCCAGAAGTCCTGCTCCACGGTGATCGTGTCGTGTGCGGAGAGCTCTGCGCCAGGGTGCTGCAGGATCCCGTAGAGGATGCTCCGGGCGGTGTTCTGCAGGTCCTCACGGTGCTGATGCTCCTCGAGGTGATGCTCGTCGGTGGCGACGTAGACGCGGTTGGATTCGCGGCCGCGGGTCATCGCGACGTAGAGGGATTCTCGGGTCACTTCCGGTGAGTGGACGACCGCGTGTGCGGTGTCGACGGTGGCCCCTTGGGCACGGTGCGCGGTGACGGCGTAGCCGAGGTGCCCTAAACGCACTCACCTGTGATCGTGCGCGTGTGCGCGGTTGTAGTTTACCGGTCGGTGAGAGTTCACTCGCGCGACCGACTGATCATCGCGGGCAGCGAGATCATGAATCGTTAGACCGTGGTCGTGTTTGGTGGGTTTTGAGTGGTGGCTGCTCAGGCATCGCGTTCCAGACTCCGGCCCACTGCTCTGGTGTCAGGTCTCGCGGCAACGCGCGTGTGTCGATGCCACTCTGCCTCAAGAGTTGCTTGGCTTGTCCAGGATCGAGGCGGCCCGCGTTCGCGATGATGCGCTCGAGGGTTCCGCCTCGACCGGTGAACACCGCGCGTACGAACTGTTCGTACCGGCTGCGCTGTGAACCGGGAACGAGAGGATGGTTGCGTCTACTGATCTGGATGATGCCCCCATCAACGCTGGGGCGTGGGCGAAAACCCCAGGAGGGAACCCGGCCGTGGAGGTCGAAGGTAAACCAGGGCGCAGTCTGCGCAGTCAGCATGGTGGAGCCACCGATCCCGCAGCGCTTGCGTGCGACCTCCCATTGAGTGAGGAGCACGGCCTCGGTCCAGGTGCCGCCCCGGAGAAGCCGTCGCAGAATCGGAGTGGTGAGGTGGAAAGGGATGTTCCCTACGATCACGGGATGGTCGAGAGGAACGGTGAGCGCGTCGGCGTGATTGATCGTCACGCCTGGCAGTGCGCTTTGGAGGCTTGCGATCCGATGCTCGTCGATGTCGATCGCAGTCACTGGCCTGCCGAGTTGCGCGAGAGGCCTCGTGAGTGCACCGGCTCCAGCGCCGAGTTCAAGGATCGGCCCCTTCGTCGCCGTAACGAGGGCTGTGATCTTGCTGATAGTGGGTGTGTGGGTGAGGAAGTTCTGGCCGAGTTCGTGTCGGCCGCCGTGGGATGAACGAGGCATGTTCGCGCTCCAAGAAAGAAGGATGGAGCGCCTCGGAAACAGGGCAGAGCACAGAGAAAAAATGGGTGCGCAAGATCGCCGTTCCGAGACGCGAATGGTCTCTCGGATGGACGACGCGCGAAGCGTTCAGCGAGGCGCGCCGTTAGGCGCGGCGGTCGCGGACAGCAAGCGTGTGCGTCGCAGCGAACACGCAAATCAAGTTACCCATGCCAAGCATCATACCCGACGCCAGGATAGGTCATGTGGACCACAGGAACTGCGTGACTGATCACAGGCCGCGCGCTGGTCCCTCGCGGCGCGGGTCATAGCGTTGGGGATCGTTCGCAAACGGACTATGCAGTTGCCTGGCCCGTTCCGTTGCCTGCTGCCGACCACGCTCCTGCTCGGCGCGCTTCGTCTCGATGAGCTTGGCGGCGACGTTCGTCGGGAGGCTGCGGAGTTCTGCACTCTCGACGCGAAGGAAGTCTGCGCGGGTGCGAGCATCGCGGGCATTGCGTCGAGGGTTGAGGGCGCGCATCCCGTACTGGTGAGCGCGGGCATTCTCAGCCCCGTACTCGCTTGCCAAGAGCGCCAGCCGTTCGTTGCGGTGACGGTCAACCGTTGTGGTTCGTTCGGTGCGCGCGGTTTCGACAGCTTGGTTGGCTTCGCTCACGCGGGGATCGGCTTCTGCTCGCCGCTCCGCGACCTGTGTAGCCCATTCGGGTAGTGCGCTGCGGGTTCGTGGCGGTTCGGCGTCCCACTCATCGCGAAGGTGTACTCGGATGGTTGCTGCTTGTTCGCTGGCGGCGCGGTGCTCGTCGCGGGCCTTACGCCGCCCGAATCGCCCGACAGTGGCGAGGCGTGTGCTCGCTGTCCTCTCTGCTTCTACTCTGGCAAGGTACGTCGCTCCGTCTTGTTCGGCTTGCTTGGTGAGGGGCGCGGCGACCTTGGCACGCACCCGCGCGGCCTCTTCCTCGGCCTGGCGAAGCGCGGCGGTGCTCTCGTCGCTCTCGGCCCGGTGCGCAGCGCGTTGGGCATCGAGCCGGTTGGCGGCCTGCTCCCATCGATCCGCATGCCGCTCAGCACGTTCGGCTTCCCTGTCGAGTCTGGCGAGTTCTTCGGTGACGCGCTGGATCGGGCCGTCCTTGACGATGCCACGCACGGCTTCGGCGGCTTGTGCGGTGGCGTGGTCGAGGCCCCGGTCTGCGGGATCGCGCTCCGTCGCTGCAACGAACTGCGCCCGAGCCTCCGCCATATCCTCGGCAACAACGTGCAGCCAGTTGTGCTCGCGGCCTCGGGTCATGCCAACGTAGACGCCTGCCGCGCTCGTCGCCTCAGTCAGCATCGTGTGGGAGGCGTTGACGGTTGCGCCCTGGACGCCGTACGCGGTTGCTGCGTAGGACAGGTGCGCGTGTTCACTCACGTACTCAGGCGGGAGGGCGACGGTGCGGGGGTTCCTGCGCCCGCTGCCGGTCTCGCGGGCGTACACGGTGCCATTACCAGCGACGTGCTGCACGATCCATTGCTGCCGGTTCGCCACGCCAAGCGCGGGGTCGTTCCTCCTCGTCTGGATCAGATCACCCCGACCGATAGGCAGCTCGTCGCTGCCGGTCGCCGTGATCGTGTCATCAACCTCGCCTCGCTCGACCCGCCCCATGCGGATGCGCTCGTTCAACGCCGCTGCCTTGTCGTTCGAGGCGACCGTGATCGCCTCACCCTCAGTAGCTTGCTCTGTGATGTGCTGCTGGGCTTGTTCCTCGTCCGCGTGCAGTATCACGAGGCCCATGGCAGTGAGCCGGTCGAACACCTCGCCGGGGTTCTCCCGGTCGCGCATCGTCAGCGTGAGTGTCGCGTACTCGGCGTCGGCGAACCGGTGCAGCTCGGTCATGTCGTATGTACGGCCCCTGATCTGTGCGGCCATGTCGAGTACCCCGCCCCGACCGACAGCGGGGAGTTGGGCACGGTCGCCGACAAGCGCGACGGTCGCTCCGGCTTCGGTGGTGATGGTGAGGAGGGCGTGGGCGGTGTCTTGGTCGAGCATCCCGGCCTCGTCCACGATTACCCGTTCACCCCGCGACAGCACAGCATCGTCGGGCGGGCCGGTGAAGGTGCGCCCGGTGTCGGGGTCAGCGTCGCCAGGGTGTAGGCGTGTCCATACGCCATCGGAGTTCCATCGCCATCCGTGCGCATGTACGAGCGCCGCAACGCTCGTTGCGGGGATGCCGAGTTCTTCGTGCGCGACCTGCGCCGCGCGCAGCGTCGGTGCAACCACCCGTGACGCCCTGCTGTGCTGGGCGGCGACGTCGATGGCGGTGCGCAGCATCGTCGTCTTCCCGCTGCCCGCAGCACCCTCCACGATCACCAACGGGTCAGATGATGCAACCGCAGCAGCAGCGACCGCCTGCCCTTTGTTCAGCCCCGCTACTTGTGCGGCGTCGGTCATGTCCGGGTGCTTCGATTCTTGCTCTGGGGTGGTGGCGGCGAAGCGGTCGCGGAGCGCGGTTTCGGCGGCGATCACGGTGAGGCTGGTCAGGTGCGCGACATGTTCCGGCGTCGCCGCACCCGGTGGCAGGACGGAGAAGCAATCCGAGACCGCAAGGTCGGTCGCTATCTTGATGAACTCGCGCAGCTCGGCAGGTGTTGCTTGCACTCCGTGTTCGGTGGTGATGCGGGTGACGTGCTCCTGCATGCTGTGTTTCGTCCATGCTGATGATGCGGCGGCGCAGCGATCCAGTGCCCGTGATGCAACCTCCTGCACCGCAAGTTCATCCAACTGCACCGGGCGCTGCACGGTGCTGCGTCGAGGTGCAGCGGGGTCGTATCCGGCGTCGCGGAGTTCCTGCACCCACCACTGCTCGTTCTTCAAATCAGTCGGCTTCTTCCCTGGCCGCTTGTGTGTCCAGGCGATGCCCTGCAACTTCGCGGTCATGATCGGGCCGAGAGCTTCGCCGGGGTGCTCTGTTTCCCATTCGGCTTCGAGCCGGACGAGGTTGCGTCTGATCTGCGCAGACCGCTTCGACATCACCCCATTGAATGGCTGCAACTCAACTACCTCGCCGGAGACGGGATCGAGGGTCAGGCCATGCTCTGCGAGGGTTTGCGCGAGGTGTGGGTGCGCGGCGATGACCGCGGTTCCGAGGGCGCGGATCGCGCCTTGCTGCTTGAACAACGCCGCCGTATCCAGTGCCCGCCACTTCCCAGCCGCAAACACCCGAGTGCCGATCTGCATGTGAATATGCCGGTGCGGATCACCAGCCCGCGAGGTCTTGTGGCGGATGCCGACGACCTGCATCTGCTCGATAGGCAGCACTTCCCGCGCGTCACGCGGCCCGACCCTGATGACGGAGTGTTGGCCGAGCCAGCGGCGAATCTCTCCAAGTGCATCCTGCTGCGCTTGGTCGAGGGCGCTAGATACTTCGGGGTGGAGGGCGGCGGCGACCGACAGGCTCTTGGGTGCGTTAATCGTCATCTCCGCGAACAACGGCGAACCCTTCGACCCCTCACCCGGATTACGTGGCGTGCCCATCGACTCACCCGTGACGGGATCGTGCCAGTCCACCCACCCCTCGTACTCGACCGCCGACAGTGACATTGCGGCGGTGACCTCGCCGCTAGCATCGAGCACCGTGTACTCCGACAAGGCGTTGTCCGCGCCCAGGTAATACTCGTCGGCGCGGGAGCGGTCGGCCTCGACATAGCGGCGCGCGGCAGCACCTGTGCCGCGGAACAGGATCACCCCGCCCTTCATCCTGGCCTCCCTCATGAGTCGTCTCATGAAGGAGGTGCGCACGCCCCACCCGCGGTGGCATACGTGCATCCGTTGTTTCAGAGGCAGAGGGTGGCCGGTGCCGAGCGGTCGGTGGGGTGCTGGGGTTAGGAGCCGGTTACTGGTTCGCTCGGGGCGGGTGCGTCGGAGGCGATGAACTCGGTGATGTGTTGTTGGAGGAGGGCTGCGCCGTCGAGCATGGCTCTGGCTCGGTGTGTCAGGCTGGTTCGTCGTTCGGTGAGCGCGGCCTGTAGAGCATCGGCACTCTTGCTTCCTCGGAGTTCGGTGATGATGGGTCTGATGCGGTCGAAGCGATAGCGTCCTTGCCGGAGGAGATGGATGATTCGGGCGTCTCTGACGTCCTCGCTGTCATAGACCCGGTGGCGGCGGCTGGTCTGCCGAGCTGGGGCGAGCAGACCAGCGTGTTCCCATACGCGGAGCGCTGACGTGCGTATCCCGAGATAGTCCGCGAGTTCTCCGATGGACAACGGCGCGTCCGGGCCGGCGTGATGCTCTACCGCAGCGGCAACACGGGTGAGGGCCTGGCTCGTTTCGGTAAGGGCCTGGCGTTGCTGGTGAAGTTCGTGGTGGCTGGCATCAAGGAGGGCCAATGCTTGGTCGATCTGTCCTGTGCTCAACGCTTCCATGATGGAACGGGCTGATCCAGCGCCGTGGCCGCGTGCGAGTGCCTGATAGCAGAGTAGAGCGCTGAGGTGCGCACCGCGATAGACCCGGTAACCCGAACCTGTGCGATCGGCAGGCGGGAGGACTCCGGCGGCTTCGAGGTTGCGAATCTGTTGGGTGGAGACTCCGGCCCGGGTTGCCAGATCGACGGGGCGCATCATGGTTCCTTTCGAGTGCGAGTTGAGGCTTACACGGCATCAGTCCAGGATTTTCGGCAGTCCACACCCTCCAAACCTCAACTAGCAGTTCAATATTATACTTGAAGTATGAGTGATTCCCCAGATAACCCGACCCGATTCCGCCTGGACATAGACCTGGGAGCCGTCGCGGGAGATCCAGTTGAGGAACTGGCGCGTGTGCTGCGGTACTGGGGCGGCAACATGAAGCATTACGACCTCGCCCAGCCGATTACCGAGACCATCTACGACTCGGAGTATCGAGAGGTCGGCAAATGGTCGCTGTCTTGACCCGCGAAACCGCACCCTAGAGCGACTGCGGATGCTCGCGCCGGAATGATTCCCGGCGCGAGCATTCGCAGCCGTTCCTATCGCTGCAGGGCGGCCTTCTGACAAGTCGTACCTGCGCTGCGCCGGGGAAGCAGCGACGTATCGACTGACGAACGGTTGTAGCGGCGTGCTGGTTCACGTCCTGGCGTGGGTTCTGGTGGCGCACCTCCTTCACGGGAGGTGCCACCGTGACCGAACACACCCCACCCACTACAGGCGACGACGCCGCAGCCCAGGATGGCTCGCCACGCCACGGGTTCGAGACACCAGAGGGCTTACGCACCCTGCTGATCCGGTTGCACGAGGCCGGGCCTGGGGCCTGGCGCAGTGACCGTGAAGCCGCGGAACTCATGCGGTACACGGCAGAGAGGTATCGACGCCTGGCCCGCAAGTACGCACTGGATGAGTGGGAGATTGCCTCGGCAGCATTCGAGGTCATGCTCGCCCCCTCGACCAGGAACGCCGGAAACCCGTGGGCGGTCGTCACTCGCGCGATGAAGATCACCTGTGGCGTCGAAGTGCGGGCGGCGGGGATGCTCGTCTCGCCGAGCAAGGTGCGCCACACGGCCAGAATCGTCGGCTTCCACGACGCCATCCGGTTCGCGGAGCGAGAGAACCTGGCCGACTACCACCCCGCGTTCGCCGTCAACCCCACCACCGACAATGAGGAAGACTTCGACGGCAGCGAGCGCGCTCGGGTCGCTGCCGTCCTATCGGAGATAGTCGGGCTGTTCGCCTCGGCCGGATGGGATGCCGTGCTCGTGACCGACTGCATCGAGCACGTCGCCTACCGGCTCGGCGATCTGACCTCCCGGCCGAACGCGGTAGAGGTGCTACGCCGCGACCGCGCTATCCCGGAGCTGCTCGGGGTACCGTCGACGTCGTGGGCTGCCTTGCTGCGGATCGTGCTCGGGCATCCCGCTCCGAAACACGCTGGTACTGCGACTGGCGACGGGGTGCTGCTGCGCCTGCTCAGCGGCGAACCCCTCGACTCCCTGCGCTGCGACACCGGCCTGCTGGCTGCGATATGGGCCGCCAACCCAGACAAGCAGGCCGAACCCTGAACCACCGCGAGTCTGTGGGAGGGGCGTCGTACCTATCAGCATGAGCATCCCCACCGCACCCGCCTCCGTCACTCCTGACCGTTCCGCGCCGTCGTCACAGCATGCTGCTTTCACGTTGGGAGCACGCCTGGCCGCTGCCTCACGTCAGGCGCAGGGTTTGCCCGCGACGGTGGACGATCCGGCGGTGCTGGACGAACTGCGAGGACTCTGCACGGCACCTCGCCCCAACAAGCGCATTGTCTCGAAGATACGGAAAGGCCCCGCACCCTGAACCGCTTGCGCTGGTCAAGATGCGGGGCCGACAACGCCCTGCGGGTGGCCGTGCTCAGGCTCGCCAGACGAACTCCACCCGGCGGGCCAGCACCTCGGCGCGGTACACGGTGCGGCGGGTGTGGAACGCCTCAACCGTCTCGTTGCGGCGACGTGCTGGGGTCGCACCGTTCATCCCGTTCGGCAGAGCGTGGACGAGCACGGCTTCCAAGATCAGGCTGGTGGCCTGGTACTGCCACAACGGGGTACGCCCCGCCCATTCTTTGGCGACGGTGGTCACGTCGATGCCCGGCCCCTCCTGTTCGGGCATGGCGGCGGCGTACTCACGCCGGGTGACCTCGATCCGCTCGGCGATCCTGGCCCGCTGCCGCACCCACATCGCCTTGTCGATCAACCCGTCATAGTGATCGTCGTCCAATCGGGCCAGGCGTTCCCGGTCAGCATCCAGCCTCGCGGCGAGACCGACCCGCGCACCCGCGTCCACGCTCGGCGTCGCCCGCTTCGACGGGGCCAGGGTGATTTGCTCGAATGTTGCCAGCACCGCTTCTTCCACCAGTTTCAAGATGTCGGCGGAGCGGATCGAGCGGTGACATCCGCCGCGGGTGGCCTGCACGCACTGATACACGTTGCCTCGGTGGAGCATCGCCCGCCCACACGCTGAGCAGCGGATCAGCCCCGAGAACGGATACATGCGCTTCGCCGCCCCACTGCCGGGCTGATGGAAGTTCCGCGCCTGCTTCCGCGCATCGAGCACATCGGAGACCTGCTGCCAGGTGTCCTCATCGAGAATCGCAGGCCAGGCGGCTTTCACCTGCATCTGCGAGGTCTTCGCACGGGTGCCGTCCGGCAATACGGGGCGGTACTCGCGCACGCCTTTGATGGAGGGGCTGCGCAGCACCATCTTGATCGTCTTATCCGACCACGCGCACCCGTGGGTGGTCAGCACGCCGCGCTCGTTCCAGTCCTTGCGAATCCGGTACAGCGACTCACCGGCCAGCACCCGCTGCGCGGCCTCGGCCACCATCGGCCCCGCCACCGGATCAACGACGAGGGCACCGGACTCGGCGCGGTAGCCGAACGGCACCCTGCCGCCGTGCCAGGTGCCCTCAATGGCTTGCTGCTTGGCTGCGCGGGCGACTCGGCGGGCGGTGTCGGCGCTGGACTTGTTCGCCATCGCTACCAGCACCCTGGCCATCGCTACATCCGAATCGGTGTCCAACCGTAGGGAGCCGGTGACCGAGCGCACGGTGAACCCGGCCAGCACTTTCGCGTCGATCAAGTCCTCCAAATCTCTGGGGTCGCGTACCGCTCGATCCAGGTCGTAGGCGATCATCACTTGCGCCTGTCCATCGGCCAGGTGCTTGAGCATCGCGCGGAACTCTGGGCGAACCACGCGGCGCACCCGCTCACCCGATGCCAGCGTGATCGTGCGCTGCTTGAACGCCGACGTGTCATTCTCACGGAACACCGCCGCGACCTCCCAGCCGTGCGCGACAGCGTAGGCGCGGCAATCGGCCTCCTGCCGATCCACCCCACGCTCGGTACTCTCGGGATCATCACTGATCCGCACATACACCACCGCCCGCAACGGCGACACTGACCCCGTACTCTGTTCCTGCTGGTTCTGGCCCATCAGTCGGCCCACCTTCCTACTCGTGTGAGAGGTAGGTGCGTTTACAGAACCTCGGCTAGCCGAGGTCGACGTGCTCGGCGACGTAGCTCACGGGCAGCGTGATCGTGGTGCGCCGCTTCGATCCTGCCCGCCGCACGGTGAGGGATCCGTCGTCGTTCGCATGGGCGACGTGCCAGCGGTCGCCGTTTTTCACCCAGCTTCGCCCGAGCGAGAGGCGCCGATTGTTCTCGCGGGTGATGATGAGATCTCCGCGGGAAACTTCGTTGCCGTCATGGAGTTTGACGCCGTCCACAGCGACGTCGCCCTGGAGGATTCGGTCGGTGCGGGCGCGGGTGTTGAGCGCAGAGACCGTGTCGAGGGTTTCCGCGATCAGCACCGTGCTCTTTCCCGCTGCGAGGTCTGTGCGCCAGGCTTGGTAGGCGGCTTCGAGAATCTCGTCATATCCGCCCGGCGTGACGCGCTGGTGCGCAATGTAGGTATCGATGACGTCGGTGTCGCCGATCCGCAACTGCAGGGACGCCTGCTTCTCCCAGTCGTTTCGGAAGCGACGCACATCGACCAGTTCCGGGGCGTCGCCGCGGTCACGCACGAGCATCCCGAACGCGCCGCCCGCGTCCACCGCTGCGAGTTGCGCCCAATCGCCCACGAGCAGCACTTTCGCGCCGACCTGCTGGGCGTGACTGGTGATGGCATCGAGCGCGAACGTGCCACCCAAGGAGGCTTCGTCGATGATGACGAGCTGTCCGCGCGTGAGGTTCCATTTCCCGAGGCGATGCTCATGCAGCCACTTCGCCGTGTTCTCCGTCCCGATCTCCAGATCCCCGGCGAGGACGTCGGCGGCAGCGGCCGAGGGCGCGAGCCCGGTCACCGAGCCTGGCCCGTAGCGTCGCTCCCAGGCTCGGCGCAGGGCACGCATCGTTGTGGTCTTCCCAGTCCCTGCGGGGCCGACGAGTACGTCGAGGACGCGGCCGGAGACGCCGATCTTCGCGATCGCCTGCTCCTGGTCCACCGACAGGGTGTGCCCGTCGCGGTTCTTCGTTCTGGCAGCGTCCTCGATCCATGCCAGCGGTACGGTCGGCGCCGACCGATCATTCGACGCGCCAAGGAGTCGGTCTTCTGCCGCGAGCACCTGCTCGGAGGAGAACACCGTTCCGGCTTTGGGTCGGAACACGCTCGACCCGTCCGCGCGACGAAACAGCGAGGGGCTCTTCGCGAGCTCGGGCGGAGTGAGGCGCAGCGAGACCCGTTCTGCGGCATCGACGATCTGCTGGGTGATGACGTCCCGGTCGTTCGCGGACGCGAAGCGGAGAGCCATCGTCTGTCGCACGGCCTCCGCGTGGAGGTTCCACCGTTTCCACGTCGCTCGCCGGTCACCGACCTGCTGCACCACGACCTCGGCGACCTCCTCGAGATCCTCCAACGGGATATCGTCTGCCCGCAGCAACGGTTCGTGCTCACTACCGGCGAGCAGTGCCGACGCCCAGGTTGGCGCGTCCTCACCCAGCAACGCGGTCGCGCGTTCTCGCCACTGGGAGGTGAGATCGCTGAGAGAGTGCTGCTGCTTCGGGGGCCGAGTCTCGAGCGTGGCCTGCTGCCGGAACTGCCACACCAGCTTCGGGGACGGCTGCCTCCCGTGCTTCGAGACGTAGTCGTCGACCAGCCGGTCTTTGACCTGCTCGATATCGCGAGTACGGGAAGAGAACTCGTCCATCAGCTCCTGCGGCACGCCAACGATCTCCCACGCCGTGGAGCGCCCCGCACCGCGCTCACGGGCTTCCCACCCGACGCCGAGGATCTGAGTGAGATGGTCCGAGAGGACCGCGTTGTAATGCTCCGATAGGCCGGTGACGGCGGCGTGGATAGCGCGAGAATCGAGCGTGCGCCACTTCCCGTCATGAGCTGCTTGCACGCGGTTGGCGACGACAATGTGCGTGTGGAGTTGTGGATCCGCGGCCCGAGAATCGTAATGATCGTAGGCAGTCGCAATCACACCCCGCACGTCGACTTGCGCGACGGCGCCACGCGCCCCTTTCGCGCCGACCCTGGTCATCGCGACGTCGCGCTCGAGTAGGGCGATCATGTCTCGGATCGCTGCGTGGTGAGCTTGGGCAATGAGTGCTTGCGTGCCGCCGTCGGCAACTGCCCAGAGGGTCGAGACGGACTTCGGGACCGAGAACGTGAGATCGAACCCTGCGACCGGCGCATTCGTTGGCTTCTGTGCTTCCTCCGCCTCGATCAGCGCTTGCTGCGCGGTACGCTCACCTGCGGTAAGGGACTTCGGGAGCTGATCGAGGCGGCGCTGCGTCCGCTCGCCCGCGGTGGCAAACTTTCGGTACGGACGCCCCAGTTGCTCGCCGCTGTTCGGATCCTGCCCGTGCCCCATGAGGCGCCGTAACTGCTCCTCGCTCACCGAGGCACCGACGGCGATCTCTCCGGCGAGTCCTGGGAGGCCGGCCCCGAGCCAGATGCCGGGAGGCGTTCCTGCTTCAAGGTAGTACCTTGTCAGCGCTGACGACGCATCGCGATCCCCGTCGCCAGCGACAACTGCGTTCAGCAGGTACCGGTACCCGTCCCCAGCGGTCATGACCCTGATCGAGATCGTCACACTGGGCAGGTGCGCCGCAGATCTTGGGATCTACCCTCGGAAGGCGGAGAGCGCGATGTTTGCGTCAATGCAGGGAGATAGCGAAGAGCGCGCTTCAACGGAGATGCTCGAATGGGTCCACGACGGATTGGACTCCGTGGTCGCGGCAGACGTAGACGATTCACACGCCGTACCCGTCGGCGCCGCTCGGCTCGGGGTCGCATTCTGCGCGGCAGACGTTACAGAGCCGGTGCTCGTTGCTCCCCCAGACCGTGACCTCGATATCGTCGGGGATCTCCATTCCGTCGAACTCCATATGCGGAGGTTAGCTGTCGCGGATTGAGTCGTGTCAAGATGCGGCACCGATGCTAAACCGCCGTTACCTATGGTCATCGCGCCGGTCACGCACTCGACGCTTAGTTCTTGAGGTACTCGAGGACGGCGATGACGCGCTTGTTTCCTGTGCGCTCGTTAAGGTCGAGCATGGTGAAGATGCTGCTGATGTGCCGTTCCGCGATCGCGACGCGACATGCATACGGTCCCTGATTTGCTCGTTAGTGAGCTCCGTAGCCATGAGCAAAACGTCAGTATCGCGGAGGAGCTGCTGCGGGAGCGGGAAAGGATTGACCTTACTGACGCAGAGACCCAAAGCGCGAGCATCCCTCATCGCTTTGATGCCAGCCCTTCAACCATTGCAACTAACCCGAACTCGAAATCTAGGTCTTGATCGACAGGCTCACATCCGTTGTCGAGCGCTGTTTGTTCTTCTAGTACGAAACCGACCGTATAGCGGCTGATAGCCATGAGAGCTCGGACCGCAGAGACCTCAGCGAATCCTTCGGACACGAGAAACTCGATCTGACTTTCGGGGGCATCCGAGCCCGCTGGCATCTGGTCACTCTTTTGACGGTGAAACTCTGCGTGCAGCCGTGCTCCATCCCGGACTGCCAGAAGCGCTGTCCGGAAGCTCCGCGCGTTGCGCAGGAGAAAGTCGTCCCAGCGCTCCCCTGACTCTGGGAGTGAGGCGTGGTGTTCGCGATCAAGCACATCAGCTGCGAGCGATCCGAGCAGGTGGCCCTTTGTCCGAAAGTGCCAGTAGAGCGCTGGCTGCTGCACCCGCAGATGCGCAGCCAGCGCCCGCGTGGTGAAACCGTCGATCCCCGTGTTATTGAGCACATGCCTCGCACCGCGCAAGACTGCTGCACGATCGAGTCGCGCTTGTTTCTGAGCCATGCTTGCACTTTATCATCGATAACTTTATCGTTGATAAGGTGTCATCTCTCACTTCCGCTCGTGGCTCGTTGGCCACGGTCCTCATCACGGCTAGCCTCGACGCCGCCGGCATGGGCCTGGTGATGCCGATTCTCCCCGCACTGCTACACGAGGCAGGGGTCACCGCTGATGCGGTTCCGCTGAACGTCGGAGTGCTGATCGCGCTCTACGCGGTAATGCAGTTCATCTTTGCCCCCGTACTGGGAACACTGTCGGACCGATTCGGCCGCCGCCGGGTGCTGCTTGTTTCCCTGGCCGGTGCGACCGTCGACTATCTCGTGCTCGCCACGACATCCGCTCTGTCGGTGTTCTATATCGCCCGTGCAGTGGCTGGGATAACCGGAGCGACCAATGCGGTCACCGCCACCGTGATCGCCGACATCACGCCACCCCACCAGCGCGCCAAGCGTTTCGGTTTACTCAGTGCCTGCTATGGCGGCGGAATGATCGCGGGGCCAGCCATGGGTGGACTGTTCGGTGCCATCTCGCCACATCTGCCGTTTTTGCTCGCTGCTCTTCTCTCAGCGAGCAATCTGGCACTCACCTTTATCTTGTTACGCGAGACCCGTCCTGATTCCCCTGCGCGCTCTGCGTCGCTCGCTCAGCATCGTGGTCGCCCCGGCCTCAGCGCGGTGCCTGGGATTACCTTCCTATTAGTCGCATTCGGCCTTGTTCAATTCATTGGGCAGGCTCCAGGTGCGACCTGGGTGCTGTTTACTGAACACCGCCTCGACTGGAGTCCCGTCGAAGTTGGAATCTCCCTGTCCGTCTTCGGGATCGTACAGGTTCTCGTGCAGGCCCTCCTTACTGGCCGCATCGTGGAGTGGATCGGTGAGGCAAAAACAGTCATCATCGGGTGTGTTACCGACGCCTTGGGTCTCGTAGGCCTGGCGATTGTCACTGACGCATTTTCCATGGCGCCTATCTTGGCGGCACTGGGGATCGGTGGCATCGGCCTCCCCGCTCTGCAAACCCTTCTCTCCCAGCGCGTCGATGAACAGCACCAAGGGCGCCTCCAGGGTGTGCTCGCCAGCATCAACAGCGTCACATCGATCTTCGGACCGGTCGCTTTCACAACGATCTTCGCGCTCACTTACATCAACGCCGACGGCTTCCTCTGGCTCTGCGCCGCAGCACTCTACGTGCCCTGCGTGATTCTCATCATGCGTGGTACAGCAGCGTCCCCGAAGTTCGGCTCATGGGCGAGCGGCGACTCGATGTGAGTTGTGAGACGTGAGCAGGAGCAACACGGCGGCGACACTGCTTCGCCATGGCCGACTAGCGAGACGGCGCCACCGGGAAACTCGGCATCATCTACCAAGGACAGGTCAGCTGGGAGCCTGATAGACCCATCGAAATGTGCGTGCCGATCGCGGAGAAAGGCCGGGCGCATCGGATCGAGCCATAGCACCATGAGTCTTCACGGAAGTGCGTTGACGGAGACTTCGTTGTGAACCGGGCCAAGGGAGAGCTGGAGGCCCTCTCCGAGTGGCTTGCCGATGACATGAGCTGGACGCTCATCGAGAAATCCACACACAGCGGCCCCAGTGCAGCCCGAGAGGTGCGCCCGCCGTTCTCCCGAGCGGGTGGAGGTCATTTCTGTCGTCACCCACGGACGACGCGCTTCCTGCGACGGCTACCTCGAGGCTGGAGGAATGCGCGTCCGTTTCAGCCATGCGTTCCGCTTCGTCAGCACCCCCAAGACCGCGATGATCGCAGAACTGCGACGCTACTGCATCGAGACGCAGGTTGACTGAGGCCTGTGCGGACAGCACGAACGACCCTTAAGCCCGTAATCTGGGAACCGCAGAAACTACCCGATCGAAACGCAACTACTTTGCCGGCCCTACGGGGTTGGCTCGCGGTCGTCGTCCTTGGCCGCGACCGTGCGCAGGAGGTGCTTGTAGCCATCCCTCGCGATCATCACGCGCATCGAAACCGTCACGACGCTACTGCCTTCGACGATCAGGGGAGCGGGGACTGATCGCGGACGCGCTGTCCACTTTGGTTAAAAGATTGCGCCGCTGTAGACGACCGCCATCTAGATGTGATGTCCAGGGACGTTGTTGAGTCGGTCGAAGGGTGCGCCGCCAATCGCAGAGTGGTGTCGGTGGTGGTTGTAGAAGTGGAGCCAGCCGGGCAGCGCCAGGCGTCGTTCGGCCTCTGAACCGTAAAACCTGGCATAGGCCCATCCGTCCCCGAGCGTGCGGTGGAATCGCTCGATCTTCCCGTTCGTCTGCGGCCGGTAGGGGCGTGTCCGCTTGTGTCGGATGCCGAGCCGAGCGCAGAAGTCCCTCCATGCGTGGGATCTGTAGGCCGACCCGTTGTCGGATAGGACTCGCTCGACGGTCACGCCTCGTTCGGCGAACCAGTCCACGGCGCGTTCGAGAACTCCCACCGCTGTTCTCGCCTGCTCATCCGACCAGATTTCTACGTATGCGACGCGGGAGTGGTCGTCGATGACTGTGTGAACGAACGCCGTTCCGGTGCGCGGCTTGTGGTCTTTTCCTCGTGGTAATCCCGGAGTCGCGAGCTTGTTCCGTGCGCCTTGCTTCCGACCTACGTAACGATGTCCACCGCCGTCGGGGATGTTGCCGAACTTCGTAACATCGACATGAATCAACGATCCCGGATGAGGATGCTCATATCGCCGCAATGACTCGCCAGTGACACGATCGATATGCGAGAGGCGGTTCACGCGGCAACGGACGAGGACCGCGTGAACAGTCGACGTCGAGAGACCAAGTCGTGCAGCGATCTGGGCTGGCCCCAGTCGAAGCCGCCAGCGCAGGTTGATGATCTTCTTCTTGACATGCTCGGGCGTCCTGTCTGGGATCCGGTGCGGCTTGCTGGAGCGATCCTGCATCCCAAACTCGCCCTCTTCCCGGTAGCGGCCGGCCCATTTCCGGGCAGTGATCGGGGAAACCATGAACATCTTTGCGGCGATCGTGGCCGGATAGCCGTCTTCGACAATCAGTCGGGCTAACCGGAGACGGGCACGAGGAGTGAGAAGAGCGTTCGGATGGGTCATCAATTGGCCTCCGCCGCGGTCTTCGTGAGCGCGCGTCCGGTGAGAAGCATGATGGCGAGAGCGATCGCTGTCAGCACCGAGGCGACCCAAACCGGCGCGAGCAGCCCCAGCCCGGTCGCGAGCCCGAACGCACCAAGCACAGGCCCCGCGGCAGCTCCGATATTCAATGCTGCGGTTGCGTACGAACCGCCCATCGTTGGCGCACCCGATGCTGCATACAGCACACGCGTGATCAGAGTACTGCCGACGCCGAACGACAGGAAGCCCTGAACGAGGACGAGGACGATAAGCGCAACGGGATGAGATGCGACCACTGCCAACACGATCCAGCCCGTCAGCAACAGCGGTCCGCCGACTGCGAGCACGAGGCCAGGTCGTTGATCTGATAGTCGTCCTGCGATCGTAACGCCAAGGAACGATCCGATGCCGAACATCACCAGCGCGACGGACACCCACGCTTCGGACAAGCCCGCGGTCTCGGTCACGACGGGTGCCAGGAAGGTGAATGCCGCAAAGGTCCCTCCGTTGATCAGCGCTCCGAGTGCCATGGCCAGGATGAGCCGCGGCGTCGCCAACTGGCTGAGCTCGGCACGGAGCCTTGGTGAGGTCGCGCTAGTCGCGCTCCGACCAACATTGTTCGTGACGCCCCGAATGACTCCAACGGCCGCGGGAATACAGAGGATGGCGATCGCCCAGAACGTCGTTCGCCAGCCCAGCGCTGTGCCGAGCAGTGCCCCGGCGGGGACGCCCACGACGGTTGCGATCGTCGTGCCGGAGAGCAGGATCGACAGTGCACGCCCCTTCTGGTTCGCTGGCACGAGGGTAGTAGCCGTGCTCAGTGCTACGGCGAGGAATCCTGCGTTTGCGAGAGCGCTGAGCACCCGGGTGATGAGCAGGAGAGAGAACACTGGTGTCATCGCTCCGATGACGTGGCTTCCCGCGAACACGAGAAGGCAAACGATCAATGTGAGCCGCGGTGGCCAACGGCGAGCGAATGCCGCCATCACTGGCGCGCCGACGACCATACCGACCGCGAATGCGGAGGTCAGCAGGCCTGCAGTGCCGACCGAGACGTCAAGTTCGGTCGCGATCGCGGGGAGCAATCCCGCGAGCATGAATTCTGAAGTGCCCATGACGAAGACCGCCAGGGCAAGCATGTAGAGAGCAAAAGGCATCGAGTACTCCGAGGTGTGAGATCAAGAAATGGTTCTTCTTGTCACCACGGCCAGTGCCCCGGGTACGCCAGAAATACGCCCACACAGATCGTGGGCGTCGTAACTAGTGGTTCAAGGGGCTGGCGGTGTGACCGACAACCCCTGACCTGTCTGATTCGGGACTCGACATGCCCCCAACTCTACATGCCTTCAATGGTGAGCGGTCTGGACAGATGCTTCTTGAATCAGCACGGTGTCATTGCGCGCGGGGGCAGAACAACGTCCCTGGACATCACATCTAGATGCCGACGATGACCATGCTCTCGAGTGCGCCACTACCCACCATTAGTGTGGTCAGGGTCGGCTTCAGGTGATGAGTCCATGTCGGTAGGCGGTGATGGCGGCGTGGACACGGTTGTCGATGCCGAGGGTGTTGAAGAGCTGGGAGACGTATTGCTTGACGGTGCCTTCGGACAGATGCATGGCCCTGCCGATCTGGGCGTTGGAGAGTCCGCGAGCGATGTGGGTGAGGAGCTCGATCTGGCGCTCGGTGAGCAGGGCAGTGAGTTCGTCTCGCGCGGTTCGGGTGCGGTGGCCCGCTCGTTGCTCGGCGGCGAGCCAGCGGGCGACTCGAGGGGAGAACGCGCCTCCGCCGTGCGCGAGGGCCCTGACGCCGGCAATGAGTTGCTGAGGTTCGTCGGACTTGAGGAGGAAACCGAGGGCGCCGGCGTTGATCGCATCGGCGATGAGATGGTCGTCGGAAAAGGTGGTGAGCATGGCGATCGGAAGCTCGGGCAGTCGGTGCCGGATCTCACGGAGAGCTCCGATGCCGTCGAGTCGTGGCATCTGGATATCCAGCAGTGCGACGTCAACGCGGTGTGTTGCCGCGGCGTCGACGGCCTCGTGGCCGTTGCTGGCGAGGGCGGTGATGTCAAGGTCAGTGGCGGAGGCGAGAATAGCGGCGACGCCGGTGCGGACGAGCTGGTCGTCATCCGCGATCAGGACACGGATCGGCGGGGTGTCGGTGCGATCCTCCGGGGTCATGGCGCGGGAACCGTTCCGATCCTGCTGACCTGGTCGGAGGCGAAGCAGACGACGTGGACGTCGACTCGTTCGAAGAAGCTGATTTCCGCCTCGTAATAGTGACAGGTCTCGTCGGGGCGAGGCGGGAACTCATCGCGTGGAGGATCGAGCATCTCCAGGGCGGCCACCGCGTCCTGTCCGGCGACTCGAGGGGCAATGGCAGTCTGTGTGGTCTCGGTGACGACCGTAGTGGTGCCGACTAACCCAGCGACCAGGTACAAGTGGACCATGGTCAGCGAGTCCAGTGCCAGGGCAGTGATCACCGTCGCCAGCAGCATTGCTCGGACCAGGCCAGAGCCAGCGAGCAGCCGCACCGTGGGCGAGCGGTCGACCAGGACCCCAATCGGGATCCCCAGCACGAGGAATGCCAGTGTTCCGATGGCGTTGAGCAAACCCATCTGCGCAGCACTGGCTCCAAGAACCAGTACCGCCAAGACATCAGTTACGAAGTCGACACCCCGACGCCCAGCGGCATCCAAGGCATTGGACAATAGCAATGGCCACCTGGGCCGTGGTAGCGAGGATCGCAGAGAAGAAGAGGAATCGGTAGAAGACATGAACTTCCCTCAGGAATGAGCGGGCGAGTGGGCAGAACAAAGGACCGCGCGACGTTCCAGCGCGGTCCTGTTACTCGCCACTTACAGGCTGGCCCGAGCCCTGAAGAACATGTCCCAACCTTCCTGGATGGATCGACCAGGAGCGTGGACAACCGTCCCCGCTCAGTGCTGAGTCTAGGCCAGCGCCAGCGCAGACCCTCAGTCGCATCCCCACATGCCGCCGAGCACGCGTCCTCGATTCCCTCCCCCGCGTCGCTCTGAAGGCCGGAACTGACTGCCCCAGCCCTTCGCGGGGGAACATGCCCGAGCCGGATGCGCAGTGGTGCCGGTGCCGCGCTGCGTTCTCCGACAGATGAAGCAGCACGGTCCCGCTGCGCGCCCCTGGCCGAGCAGATCGGCGCACGCGCCATGGTGCCCGCGATCGGCGTTGCTGCCAAGGCCGTGACCACGCTCGCGATGTCAGGCCCCTCGGCTGAACCACAGCCTGACTCAGCTCGTATACGCCCAACCTTGATACGCAGGGTTACCAGTACATCGTTACCCCCGGCCGCCCGCTGTACTCTATCCTCTGCCCACTGCTCCCTGGTTCCGGTAGTGACCCACCATGATCAGAATGGAACCGAATACCACCCATGCCGCCAGCGCCAAGATCTGCCACGTGAGATCAGCGTGCGGGAAGTACGACAGATCTCGCAACACCGTGCCGGACAGCCCCGGAACCAGCCACTGACCGATCTCACCCCACGGCTGCACAATGAATTCCTTCGGTTGCGTCAACCCGGACAGCGGGTTACCGATGAGCACCGTGATGATGGCACCAATCGCAATGCCGGCGCGGCCCATCACCGAGTTCAATCCCACGATGAGGGCGGCTGTCGCAACCAGGCCCAAACCGGTAGCCCCGGCGTTGGCCCAGAAATTGCCTGCGAGAATGTCCAGCCACGGCTGCAGGATGAGCGTGAGAGCCAAGCCGCCCACCATGCCGTAGGCCGCGATCGCGGTCAACCGTCGCCAGGTGCCCGAGACCAGCAGGGAAATCAACGAACCACCGATCATGCCGCCCATGGCCAACGGCAGACCCGCAATAGCCAAGCCGCTGCCCCTGGGGTCGCTCTCGGACAACGGCACGACATCCGTGATCTTCACGCTCGGCGGGGCCTCCTGGCGCGCTTGCGAACCGTCTGGGACCGCCGGTGCCGCGCCAGTTCCTGGGCGACTCCCCTGCGCCATGGCCTGCTGCATCTTCTCAATTCCTTGACTCATGGACTCGATCACTTGTTGATCGATTGCTCGCTGCATGGAATTGCCGGCCTGAGTCAGCATTTGTGCGGCAACCGGGCTGGCCGCACCGGCCACCAGAATCTCCGGCTGCTCCCCCAGCACAATGGCTCCGTAGACTTCGCGGGTTTCGATCTTGATGGATTGCGTCATCCCGATTCGTCGCGTCATGCGTGTCCAGAAGGTTCTCGGGCAGCTTCTCCTTCATGGCGGTGACCTGCTCGGGTAAGCCGACCACCGCCACCGGCAAATGTTCCGGTGATGAGGTGACCGTAGGCCAGGCGAACGCGAGTAACACGATACACACGGCCAGGGTGGCAATGATCGATGTTCTGAGGCTTCTCGCCCACGGCGTGTGCGGAGCGTCAGCGATTCCTTCGGACGGTTGACGGACATGTGACATGGACATTCCTTCCAAAACGAATATTCATTCGTTTATATTGCTGCCCGATACACTAGCTGTCAAGAATGTTCATTCGTTTTTAACGCCGATGGAGGATCGCCGTGCCCAAGGTCACCGACGAGCACCGGGAAGCCATGAAGCTCCGCATTCAGGACGCAGCCCTCACCTGCCTTTCTCGCAAGGGGTTTTCCGCGGTGTCCATGGCGGACATCATCGCCCAGGCGCAACTGTCCGCCGGTGCCGTCTACCTGTACTACAGGAGCAAAGAACAACTGATCCTGGACGTGGGCCAGCGAGTCATGGCCGACCGGCTGAGCTTCCTGAAAGACCTGCGGGACCGAACACCGCTGCCCTCCCCCGCGGAGGCCATGGACATGATTTTCGCCGAGGTTTCGCAGGGGCCGCTCACTCCGGGTCTCCCTGTCCAGGTGTGGGGCGAGTCGGTGGGTCATCCAGACCTGCGTCGTACCGCGGGCGAGCTTTTGAGCCTGGCTCGCGCGTACATCGCGGACTACGTTGCAGCGTGGTTGTCGCAAGAGCGCCACGCGCCCGATCACCTCGCTCGCAAGCGCGCAGAGGAACTTGCGCCGGCGCTCCTTGGGTTGGTTCAGGGCTTCATGATTCAACTGAGCCTGAGTGACGCACCCGGCGAGGCTGCCGCGCAGTACTCCAGTGCAGCCTCCTCCCTCTTGGGTGACCTTTAGCGGTGCTCACGCACCCGTACCGACGCCGCCGCGCCAGAGCGAGCACGGCGGCGCGGGCCGTTTGCTGGCCCTATTCAATGTTGCTCAGCAGCCTTAGAGTGGTTTCGTGGCCGATAACGTGACCCATGGCACCGCTGTTACTTCACTACCCGGCCCCGCGGTGTCGAGTGAGAACCGCCCAGGAGGCATCCCGTGATCACAGCATTGCAGCAGCTCACCGAGCGGATCGAACACGCTAGGTCGTTGGACTCCATCATCGGCTTCGCCAAAAAGAATATTGGCCCCATTACACAAAAGCCGGTGGTCAAAGAGGTCCTCAGCGGGGAATTCATGGGTCATCCGCTGCACCCCTTGATGACAGATATTCCCATTGGCGCGTGGAGCATGTCCGCGCTGCTGGATGTTCTGGGCGGCGAGGAGTTGGAGGACGCCTCGACCATTCTTGTGGGCGCCGGCGTACTCTGCGCGATCCCCACGGCCGTCACTGGTTTGCATGATTGGCAGGACACCACGGGCGAGTCTTCTCGAGTGGGATTCGTGCACGCGGCGGTCATGGATATGACCGTGCTGGTGTACGCCGGCTCCCTCGTTGCTCGTCTCACGGGACACCACACCGTGGGCAAACTGTTGGGGCTGAAGGGCCTGGGTGTGATGTCGATTGGCGGTTTCCTGGGTGGGCATCTCACCTACGCCCTGGGTGCCAACGTGGAGCAGGAAACCCCCGCACTGGGGCCGGTTTCGTAAGTACGCCCCGCACAAGTCCCCACTGAACGACGACGCCGGGTGGTCACCTTCGTGAGGTGACAACCCGGCGTCGTGATGTCTGGGCGTGGGACTGGTGAATCAGCGGCCGAGCACGCTCATCGCCTCATTGGCGCGGGAGGCCTGGACCTGAACCAGATAGGTGTCGGCGGCCATGGTCTTCAGGGACTTGAAGTCGCGCTTATCGCCGGTGGCCCAGTGCGCGACAAAGCCGAAGATCGCGCCCCACACGGCACCGATGACCACGGACCACAAGATGATGGACAGCAGTCCGAAGCGCGCCTGTGCCTCGGCGTAGTCGGGAAATCGGGCGATCGTCTCATACTTCACGTCGGCGCTGGGACGCCTCACCAGTCGGTCCCGGATGCGGCAGGAGCTGGGCAGTCGGAACGCCAAGCTCTCCCCCCCCCCCGGATCTGTGGCTCGTGGACCGAGTCAGCGAGTTCGGGCCGGCGCGCATGTCAGAGCTGGCCACGTGGCAATCCGTGGACCGGTCCACCATGACCGCCCAGGTCGGCAAGCTGGAGAAACTGGGCCTGGTGCAGCGGGCACCGGACCCGCAGGATCGCCGGGCCATCGTGGTATCCGTCACCGACGCGGGCCGGCGGCTGCATGAAGAAAGCCGCGCAGCGGCCTGCGCGGCTTTCGACACTATGTTGGGCGACTGGACCGATCAGCAACGTCAGCAGTTGAGCGAGTCACTGGCTCACCTGGTGGAGAGTTTAGAAAAGCACTTGTCCGCCAGGCCGCAGGATCACAGCACGGAGCGGTAGACCTCCAGGGTCCGCTCGGCAATGGTTTCCCAGGCGAAGTGTTCCTGGGCGCGCTTGCGACCGGCCGTGCCCATCCGACGGGCGCGTTCGGGGTCCGATACGACGTCGATCAGGGCCGCGGCAAAGTCGTCCACGAACTTCTGGGGATCCAGCGGGGTGCCGGTGCCGTCGGTGACCTGCTCAATGGGAACCAATCGGCCGGTTTCACCGTCCACGACCACCTCGGGAATGCCACCGGTCGCGGAGGCCACTACGGCGGAACCGCAGGCCATGGCCTCGAGGTTCACAATGCCCAGGGGTTCGTACACGGACGGGCACGCGAAGGCGGTGGCGTGGGAGAGGATCTGGATGATCTCGCGGCGCGGCAGCATCTTGTCGATGAGGACCACACCGGTGCGCTGCGCCGTGAGCTCGGCAATGAGTCCGTTGACCTCTGCGGCGAGCGCGGGGGTGTCCGCTGCGCCGGCGCACAGGATGAGCTGTACCTCGGGCGGCAGTTGCAGTGCCGCGCGCAGGAGGTAAGGCACGCCTTTTTGGCGGGTCACGCGGCCGACGAACACCACGGAGGGGCGCTCGGGGTCGATGCCGTACTCGGCCAGAATATCGGTGTTCGGGTCGTGATCCCACTGGGAGACGTCGATGCCGTTGTGCACGGTGCGCACGCGGGCGGGGTCCACGTTGGGGTAGGAACGCAGGATGTCCTCGCGCATGCCGTCGGACACGGCGATGATGGCGGCGGCCGCCTCGTAGGCGGTTTTTTCGGCATAGGAGGACACACGGTAGCCGCCGCCGAGCTGTTCGGCCTTCCACGGGCGCAACGGTTCCAGGGAGTGGGCGGAAAGCACGTGGGGAATGTCGTACATCAGGGAGGAGAGGTGCCCGCCCATGTTGGCGTACCAGGTGTGGGAGTGCACGAGATCCGCACCGGACACATCACCCACCATTCCCAGGTCCACGCCCAGGGTCTGGATCGCGGCGTTCGCGGAGGACAACTCGTCCGGCACCGGATACGCCTTGACCGTTGCTCCGTGGAAGTCGGGCTCACGCGGGGCGCCGAAGCACCGCACGTTCAGGTCCACCAGTGGCGCGAGGACTCGGGAGAGTTCGGCCACGTGCACCCCCGCTCCCCCGTAGATCTCGGGCGGGAACTCTTTGCTCAAAATGTCTACTCGCACATTGCGAGCCTAGACCACATGCACCGCTCATCACAGGGTTACGGCGAGCGCCGCGCACGGGTGACCGGGCGGCGCGGTACCCCTGAGGAAAATTCTGCAAAGTGTGCGGCGACACGATGGTCAGGTGCAGGAAGTGGGACACAATAGCAGTGAAGGCCAGTCGTGGGGGATTGCGCGTTGTTGCCCAACGGCTATGACTCGAACGGGAAGTGAGAGCTACATATGTCACGCAAGAAGAAGGTTTTGGCCATTGTGCTGGCCGGCGGTGAGGGCAAACGTTTGATGCCGCTCACGGAGGATCGGGCCAAGCCCGCGGTTCCCTTTGGTGGCGGTTACCGTTTGATCGACTTCGCTTTGTCCAACCTGGTCAACTCGGGGTACCTGCAGATCGTGGTGCTCACGCAGTACAAGTCGCACTCCCTGGACCGACACCTGTCCGAGACGTGGCGCTTGTCCACCCAGTTGGGCAACTATGTGGCCTCGGTGCCGGCGCAGCAGCGCCGCGGTAAGGACTGGTTCCTGGGGTCGGCCAACGCGATCTTCCAGTCCATGAACCTCATCGATGACGCGGACCCGGACATCGTGGTGGTGGTCGGCGCGGACCACGTGTACCGGATGGACTTCTCGGACATGGTGGAATTCCACATCAACTCCGGCGCGAAGGCCACGGTGGCCGGTGTGCGCCAGAGCATGGACATGGTGACCTCCTTCGGTGTGATCGAGACGGACCCCCAGGACGTCATCAAGATCAGCCGGTTCGTGGAGAAGCCCCAGTCCACCGCTCCCCTGCCCGATGATCCCAACGCGTTCCTGGCGTCCATGGGCAACTACGTGTTCGACCGTGATGCCCTGGTCGATGCGCTGCGCTACGACGAGCAGCAGGAAGGCACCAAGCACGACATGGGCGGGGACATCATGCCGTACTTCTCCGATCGCGGAGAAGCAGCGGTCTACGACTTCACCCACAACAACGTGCCCGGTTCTACCGACCGCGACCGCCAGTACTGGCGGGACGTGGGGACCTTGGACTCCTATTACGATTCCCACATGGATCTGATCCGTCCGCTGCCGGTGTTCAACCTGTACAACTACTCGTGGCCGCTGTACACCCACCAGATCATGGCCCCGCCGGCCAAGACCGTGCGCGGTCCCAACGGGCAGCCGGGTGTGGCGCTGGATTCCATCGTGTCCCCGGGGGTGCTGATCACCGGCGGTCGCGTGGAGTCCTCGGTGCTCTCCCCCAAGGTGGTTGTGGAACACGACGCCCGGGTGTCCGAGTCCGTGATCATGCAGAGCGCGCGCGTGGGTGCCGGTGCGCAGGTGCACCGGGCGATCATCGACAAGAACGTGGTGATCCCCCCGGGGGCCACCATTGGTGTGAACAGGGATGAGGATCTGGCCCGCGGTTTCACGGTCACGGAATCAGGTTTGACCGTGGCGCCCAAGAACTTCATCTTCGACAGCTGACACCGGGTTGCACATGAGTCACGTGCCCGGGGCGGAAACGTCCCGGGCACGTCGCTGTCCCCGGCGGCCAGTGCCGACCTCGTTCTGGGTTCCCCACCGCGGGTCCGGGACTCCCGGGGACGCAGGCTTCCGGTCGGGTGTGCGCGGTTTCTGGTCCCTCGTCTGTGAGCTGCGGAGTCCTTTGCTTTCTGATCGACGGTAGGACCCGCCCACTAACCGCCTCGCAATCTGATCGACATTAGAGCCGGAATTCGCCGAACCTCGGGTCGTACCGTCGACGGAGCTTCCAACCGGGAAATCGGGCGGGCGTTACCGTCTATCAGCGTGCACGCCCTCACGTGGTCATGGTCGTACCGTCGATCAGCGGCACCAGTCGCCCTGAAACCCCGGTGACCAGCGCCGTCACATCCACATCGACCCCTGAAACGTCTGGCCATCGCCCAGGCGGGGCTGCCTAGAATGATGCATATGGTGCAAAGTTCCCTGACCCGAGCCGAAGCAACGACCCGTGCCGAGCAAATCAGGGTGGCCTCCTACGACGTCACGGTGGATCTGTCCGGGGCTGAGGACCCCCAGCAGAAAACCTTCGGTTCCCAGGTGACGGTGCGTTTCACCGCGGAGGACGGCGCGGAGACCTTCATCGATTTCATCCACGACTCGATCTCCCTGGTCGAACTCAACGGCGATGAGCTGGACGTGGACGATGTGGTCGAGGGTTCTCGGATCCGCCTGCCGGAGCTGGAGGGCGCCAACGAACTCACCGTGGTGGGCCGGGCGCTCTACTCGCGCTCCGGGGAGGGCCTGCACCGCTACGTGGATCCGCAGGACGGCAACGTCTACATCTACACCCAGTACGAACCGGCCGATTGCCGCCGGGTGTTCCCGGTGTTCGAGCAACCAGACCTCAAGGCCTCGTTCACGGTCACGCTCATCACCCCGCCGGAATGGGTTGCCGCGTCCAACGGTGAGCACCTCACCACCGAGCCGGCCGGCACCAGCGACGTTCCCGGCGCGGTATCCCACGAGTTCGCCCCTACCGAGCGGATCTCCACCTACATCACCACCATCCTGGCCGGGCCCTACACCCGGGTCACGGACGTGTGGCAGGGCGTGGACGTCCAGGGCGAAACCCAATCGGTTCCCCTGGCGCTGTACTGCCGGCGAGCGCTCGCCGAGCACTTGGATTCGGAGGAGCTGTTTGCCGTGACCAAGCAGGGCCTGGATTTTTTCACGGAGCTTTTCGCCTTCGATTACCCGTTCGGCAAGTACGAGCAGGCGTTCGTCCCGGAGTACAACCTGGGCGCCATGGAGAATCCCGGCCTGGTGACGCTCACGGAGGATTACCTGTTCCCGTCCGGGGCCACGCGCACGCAGCTGGCCGGGCGGGCGAACACCATGCTCCACGAGATGTGCCACATGTGGTTCGGGGACCTGGTGACCATGACGTGGTGGGATGACCTGTGGCTCAAGGAATCCTTTGCAGAGTTCATGGGCGCGTACGCGTCCGTGCGGGCCACCGAGTACGGCGACGCCTGGGTCGCCTTTGCGCTGGGCCGCAAGGAATGGGCCTACCGCCAGGATCAACTGCCCACCACGCACCCGATTGTTGCGGACATCGTGGACCTGGAAGCGGCCCGGCAAAATTTTGACGGCATCACCTACGCCAAGGGCGCCTCCGTGCTGAAGCAGCTGGTCGCATTCGTGGGCGAGGAGGCGTTCATTGATGCCTGCCGCGCCTACTTCCGCCGCTTCGCCTACGGCAACACGAGTCTGGATGATTTCCTCACCGTGCTGAAGGAGGCGTGCGAGGCCGATGTCCGCTCCTGGGCCAACGACTGGTTGCTCACCACCGGTGTCCCCCACTTGGACCTTGCCGTGGAACGCGATGACAGCGGCGCGATCGCGGCCGCCACGCTGACCCAGACGTCGGACGCGCCGCGCCCGCACGTGGTGGCCGTGGCCACCTACGCCCCCGGCGCCTCCGGCAACTCCGACAGCACCGAGGACACCGGGCAGCTGGTCCTCCAGCGCAGCACTGAGGTGCGCGTGGACCCGCAGCAACCGGCCACCGACCTGCCCGAGCTGCTGGGAGACACGTCCCCGGTGATCCTGGCCAATGATCGCGACCTCACCTACTGCCTGGCCTCCCCCGGCGCGGACGGCCTGGCCGCGCTCGCCGACGGCGTTCACCTCCTGGCCGATCCCCTCGCCCGGGCCCTGGCTCACTCCCAGGTGTGGGCGGCCGTCCGCGATGCCCGCTACGATCCCCGCGCCTACGTTCACCTGGTGGCCCACCGCGGCGTGGGAGAACAGCACAGCAGTATTCTCACCACCGTCCTGGACCGGGCGCAGGAGGCCCTGGAGAGTTTTGTGCCACCCCGGCTCCGGCCGCCCCTGCGCACCGAGTTCCTCGACTGCCTGCACACGGCGGTCACCGGCGCGCACGCCGGGTCGGACGCCCAACTCGTGCTCATGCGCGCCTTCGCCCGGGGAGCCGCCAGGGACGCCTCGCACGCCACGACCGTCGAGAAACTTCTCAGCGGCGAGCAGCACCTGCCCGGCCTGGAGCTGGGGTCCCAGCTCACCTGGGCGTTGTGGAGCGCCCAGACCGCCACGAGCCACGCCACACGGCCGCAGCTGGAGCGCGCCCACGCCGCCGATCCCTCCCGCGAGGGCCGCCTGGGCTACCTGCGGGCGCTCGCGGCGATCCCCGCCGAGGAAGCCAAGGCGGAGGCATGGCAGGCCATCACGTCCGGTTCGCTGTCCAACGACGAGCTCTCCGCCACGATGTCCGGCTTCCAGCTGGCCACCCCCGACCTGCTGGGCACGTACCACGGCGCGTACTTCGAGAGCATTACCCCGTGGTGGGGCGAACATTCCATGGAAATCGCCACTCGAATGATCCGGGGACTGTACCCGCGGGCGCTGGATGCGCAAGCGGCGTCGTCGGCGCAGGAGAACCCCACGGTGGTGGCCTCGCAATCCTGGTTGGACGAGAACACCACGGCGCCCGGGGCGCTGCGACGTATCATGACGGAACTACTGGATGACGCGCGCCGGGCCGTGAAACTGCAGGCCGCAGTGCTGTCACATCTGAACCAATAGGCACTCACCGGGACCCAAGTGTTGCCGGTGAAACGAAAGCATTCCGTGAGAAGGTGGGAGCGTTGGACGCTGCCGCTACAGCGAGGGAGACCATGACCGATTACGCGCTCAACGACCGAGGGTCCTTGGACGTTGTCACCGAGAACTTTTACGACACCGAGATCATGCGAGTGTTCGGAGGGTTGTCGCTCGGTCGTTCGCAGACGTGGACGGGACTGGCCGCGCTGGTACCGGAACCGGACCATCCGTTTGACCCGCGCACCATTTCGGTGCGGATCGGTGAGAACAAGGTGGCTCACCTGCCCGCCCAGGACGCCCATCGCTACTGGGACCCGATTGCGCGCGTGGTGGCCTCCGGCTACATCCCGGTGGTGCCGCTGAAACTGGACGCACGACTGGAACGCAACGACGGCCTGGCGGAAGTGGACGCGAGTGCCGTGATCTCGATTGCTCCCCCGGACATGCTGTTCCCCATCAACACCGCGCCCATCCAGGCCGCCGTGCTGCCCCAGGGATCATCGATCAAGGTGCTGGACGAGCAGGACTTCGCCGAGTACCTGCATTCGATCGTGCCCGCCGGCGGTGAGGGCCGCGTGATCGTCACCCTGGAGACGAACAAGGTCCGCAACTCCCACGGAATGACCGTGGACACCGTGGACGTGCTCTACGAACGCAAGCAGGTGGGCCGGTTGTCCACGCAGATGTCGCAGCAGTTCATCCCCATCATCAAGCACGCCTTCGACCACAACCTGCTCACCGCCGCGTGGGGCACCATTCGTGGTTCCGCGTTCGAGGTGTCCATGACGCTGCAGGCCGCCCGCGCCACGGAAGTACCGGAGCAGTGGTACGAGGAACTGCCCAACGACGTTCCCGAGCTCGTGGCGGAGGCCGAAACCTACGAGGTGCCCCCAGCTTACATTCCGGTCGAGACCGACCGCGGCCGCAATTCCAAGAAATGGCGCAAGGGCTACACCGCCGCCCACCCCAACGGGCCCGCCGACGCCGCCGCGTCGCGCCCCGCCGCGGGCAGCTCACGGGTTGACGCCGATCCCCTGGCCATGGGAGACCAGCCACCGGTTGAAGGGCGCCGCAACGCCCCCAAGGGCGCCAAGACCACCGTCCTGGCGCTCGCGCTGCTGACCGTGCTGCTGGTGGTGGGAGCCGTGATCCTGATCCCGTTCGAACCGCTGGCGACCACCCTGTTCATCATTGTGGCCGTGGCCACCGGGTTCATGGCTTTCTACCTCAACCGGACCTTGTAAGGGACAGTTACCTCTCCATGATTTCTCGCCGCGAACGGTTCATCCAGATCATCGAGGTGCTCTCGAGGCATGGTTTTGGGTTTGCCGTGGGGGGTATCAAGCCCGAATGGCGCGCTCCGCTGGCTCGCGCTCGCCTGTTCAAGACCCAAAGTTTCCACTCCCAACCCGAACACCTGCGCATGGCGTTGGAGGAACTGGGGCCCACGTTCATCAAGCTGGGTCAGTTGGTGTCCACGCGCCCGGATCTGCTGCCACCCGGCTACGAGGATGAACTGCACAAGCTCCAGGACAACACCCCTCCGGTGCCCGTGGACCAGATCAGGGCGCTGATCGAGGCCGAACCGGATTCTCAGGCGGAAGAAATCCTGGCCGATATCGACCCCACGCCCATTGCCACCGGCTCCATCGGGCAAGCACACGCCGCGACCTACCGCGGTCACGAGGTCATTGTGAAGGTCCGCCGCCCCGGCGTGATGGACGAGGTCAACCGCGACCTGGAAATCATGAGCGATCTGGCCAAGTTGGCCTCACGCTACTGGCCCGCCGCTCGCGACTACGACCTGGAAGGGCTGGTCCACGAGTTCAACGACTCACTGCGCGGGGAACTGGACTACCTCCAGGAGGCCCGCAACGCCCAGCGGATGTCTGAGAACTTCACCGGCCACCCGCGCATCCACATCCCGGAGATTTACTGGGAGGCCACCTCGTCCCGTGTGCTGACCATGGAACGGATGTTCGGCGTCAAGATCAACAACTACCCGGCCCTGGAGGACGCCGGCGTGGATCGCCACCTGCTGGCGCGGGAGGCCACGGACGCCATTTGCAAGATGGTGTTCGAGGACGGTTTCTTCCACGCGGACCCGCACCCGGGCAACCTGTTCGTGGAGCCGGACGGGCGCATCGCCATCATCGACTTCGGCATGGTCGGGCACCTCAGTGAGGAATTCCGTGATCACCTGATCACCCTGATGCTGGGGGTGGTCCAGAGTAATGCCCGCCGTGCCACCACGGGCCTGTTGGGACTGACCGCCACCGGTGAGCACGATGTCTCCAAGCGGGACCTCGAGCGGGACGTGGCCGTGATGATGCGCCGCTACGCCAACAAGCCGCTGGAAGAAGTACGCGTGGGCGAGCTCATGGGCGACCTGGTGCACGTGCTGCGTTATCACAGGCTCCAGCTGCCCCGGCAGTCCGCGCTGCTGTTGCGCATGCTGGTCACCGCGGAGTCCATGGGCACAGGCCTGGACCCGCACTTCGACCTGGTGTCCGTGCTGCAGCCCTACGCGGAACGCTTCATCCTGCACCGGCTGTCACCGGATGCGTTGCTGGCCCGGCTGCGCAGTTCACTGGAGGATGCCATGCAAATGAGCGTGGACATTCCCGAGTACGTGCGCCGGCTCATCGTGGTGCTCGAACGCGGCGGCTTTGACGTTCACCTGCGCACCGACGAGTTGGAACCGGTCATGAAGAGCGGCGCCAAGATCGGCCACCACGTGGTGGCCGGTGGCATCATCGCCGCGTCCATCAACGGCACCGCTCACATCCTGGCCTCGGATCCGGAGCGCTGGAAGAAGTACCACACGCCCATGATCGTGGGTGGCATGTCCACGGTGGGTGTGCTGGGTGGCTACTTGGCCGTGTCCTCCAATGTGGACCGCGCCCGCAAAATTGTGCGCACCCTCCGGGGTCAGCGGCCGCGCGGCCTGTCCTGACTCGGCGGACTATTCGGGTGGGGTTCCCCACTCCTGCTCTGCCTGGCTCAAAGCGGGGATGGTGGGTTCAAAGGACATGGGTTGGAGCGGGTCTCCGCTGATGAAGTCGCGCAGATGCTCGTTACAAATGATGACCTGGTTGGCCAGGCCTTGAACTTTGTGGATCTCACCGCGCGCGGTCACGTAGGCGAAGTCCGGGTTGCTCAGGGGGCTGAGTCCCGCGCGCCACGCGGCTTGAATGGCAGGGTCCCGCACCAGGTCCAGGAACTGGGCGGGAAAAATGAGCCGAGGCTTACTGTCAACCAGGACTTCGACATCCGGGCCGTAGTGGGTCTCAACCCGCCGCAGCTCGCACCCGGGATGCGCGGCGATGAGCATGGTCGCCTCGCCGATCGTACCGATCACGGTCATGGCCCGGGCCAACATCGGGTAGGCCTCTCGGAGCGCGCCAGAAGCGCCCAAGAGGGCCATTTTGCCCAGGTCCGGGCGGCGGATATCGAACCGGAAGTCGAAGGAGGACGGGCCCACCTGCATGAATGTGACATCGAGCAGGTCCAGATCGAATTCTTCCGGCCCGGAGCCGAAAATCCCCCGGGACATGTGCTGGAACCCCGTGAAGGCCACGCTGAGAACGGATGAGGGGACGGGAACCTGCTGCCCTCGATCGTTGTAGCACGTGAGGAGGGTGGAATGCTGCACGGCAGTGGGCTTACGCCAGCCGTTTTTCTTGAAAGGCACGCTACTTTTCGCTGCTTTCTATTGTCTCCTAAGCGCTGCGCCCGCAGCTGGATGATCTCCCCAAATTGGATCGGCCACGGATAATGCCGATCCACTCCTAGAACCCGTGGCACGCTTTGTCTCATCGCCGTGGGACTTCCGTGTGCCCAGCGAGTGAGGTGTTACATGGATTCGCAACAACATTACATCACCGCGGCGGGTGGTGTGAGCCTCCGCGCCATGATCTTCAGATCCGGCGTGACAAGAGTATTTGTCCTAGACTGACAACGAATCTCGCGTCCCCGACAGCGGTGTTGCTGTGGTCCACCCCCTCGGGCCAGTCCCCCCAGTGCGCCGCCGAGGTCACGTATGCGCCTGGAAGAGGATTATTCATGCACACGATCATGCCGATCTACGGCACTCGTCCTGAAGCCATCAAGATGGCCCCCATCGTGAAAGCACTTCAGGAAAACCCCCTGTTCAATTGTGTGGTGACCGTGACCGGCCAGCACCGCGAAATGTTGGATCAAGTCAACGACATTTTCGATATCACCCCGGATCACGATCTCAACATCATCCAGCCCCGTCAGACCCTCAACGGCGTGTTGACCCGCACCGTGGACGGCCTGGACAAGATTTTCGCGGAGAACGCCCCGGACGCCGTGGTGGTCCAGGGCGACACCACCACCTCCACCGCCGGCGCCATTGCCGCGTTCTACCGCGGCATCCCGGTCATCCACGCCGAGGCAGGTCTGCGTTCCTTCGACCTGTTCTCCCCCTTCCCGGAGGAAGCCAACCGCAAGCTGACCTCGCAGATTGCCTCCCTGCACCTGGCGCCCACCTCCACCTCCCAGGACAACCTGCTGCGTGAGGCCATCACTCCCGAGGACATCGTGGTCTCCGGCAACACCGTGATCGACGCCCTGCTGCACACCGTGGACAAGCAGCTGCCCTTCTCAGATCCCCAGTTGGAGGAGATCGCCCAGTCCGGCAAGCGCGTGCTGTTGGTGACCACCCACCGCCGGGAGAACCAGGGTGAGGCCATGCGCGGCGTCGGACGCGCCCTGGCACGCATTGCCGCGGCCGAACCGGACCTCACCATTGTGTTGCCCGTCCACCGCAACCCGGCCGTGCGCGAGGCCGTGCTACCCGCGATTGAGAACCTGCCCAACGTGGTGGTCACCGAGCCCATGGCCTACGGCGAGTTCACCCGCATGCTTTCCGTGGCCCACCTGGTGCTCACCGATTCCGGCGGAGTCCAGGAGGAAGCCCCGTCCCTGGGTAAGCCCGTTCTGGTGATGCGCGAGAACACCGAGCGCCCGGAGGCTGTCACCGCCGGCACCGTCAAGCTGATCGGTACCGATGAGGAACGCATTGTCGAAGAGGTGGACAGCCTGCTCAATAATCAGGCCATCTATGACGCCATGGCCAACGCCGTGAACCCCTATGGTGATGGCAAGGCCGGCGCCCGCACGGTGGCCGCGATCGCTCAGATGTTCGGCGTGGGCGAGCGGATCCCGGATTTCGATTCGCAGGTCTAACCAGTTCACCGGCACGTCTAGTTGAAAGAGGACATGCATGAAACTGACGGTCATTGGCACGGGGTACCTGGGTGCAACTCACGCGGTCTCCATGGCGGAGTTGGGTCACGAGGTGATCGGTCTGGACGTGGATCAGGCCAAGATCGATGCCCTGTCATCCGGTGAAGTACCGTTTCATGAGCCCGGTCTCCCGGAGCTGCTGACCCAGCACATTGGCACGGGCAAGCTGCGTTTCACCACCTCTTACGAGCAGGCCGTCCCGTTCGGTGACGTCCACTTCATTGGGGTGGGCACCCCGCAGAAGGCCGAGAGCCACGCGGCGGACATGCGCTACGTGGATGCGGCGGTCACGCAGATCGCTCGCGCCGCGGATCGCGACTGCATCATTGTGGGCAAGTCCACGGTTCCGGTGGGTTCGGCCGCTCGCCTGCAAGAGCTCGCCCGCGAGAATGCCGCCGACGGCGTTCGGGTCACCCTGGTCTGGAACCCCGAGTTCCTGCGCGAGGGCCACGCCGTCGAGGACACGCTGACCCCGGACCGCATGGTGCTGGGCCTAGAAACCGATGCCAACGGCCAGTACACGGAGGAAGCGCTCGCGGCCGAAAAAGTGTTGCGGGAGGTCTACGCCTCACAGCTTGCGGCGGACATTCCGCTGATCGTCACCGATTACCAGACCGCTGAGCTGGTCAAGGTGGCCGCCAACAGCTTCCTGGCGACCAAGATTTCATTCATCAACGCGCTGTCCGAAATCACCGAGACCGTGGGTGGGGACATCCGCACCCTGGCCGATGCCATTGGTCTGGACGAACGTATCGGTCGGAAGTTCCTCAACGCCGGCGTGGGCTTCGGTGGCGGTTGCCTCCCCAAGGACATTCGTGCACTTCGCGCTCGTGCTGCCGAATTGGGCGTGGACCAGTCCGTTCGGTTCCTCGCCGAGGTGGACGACATCAACCTGCGACGCCGCGAGCACACCGTGCAGCTGGCCGTTCAGCAGCTCGGCGGATCCGTCCACGGCCGGGACATTGCCGTGCTCGGCGCCGCATTCAAGCCCGAATCTGATGATGTCCGCGACTCCCCCGCGTTGGACATCGCCGCCCGCCTGCACTCCATGGGCGCCGAGGTCCACGTCTACGACCCCCAGGCCAATGCCAACGCGGCCAAGCGTTACCCCCGCTTGGACTACGTGGACCGGATCGAACAGGCCGTGGCCCGCGCCGAAATGGTGCTGCTGCTGACGGAGTGGAAGGAGTTCCGCGAGCTGACCCCCGAGCAGCTGGAGCCTCTGGTACGAGAGCGCACCATTGTGGACGGGCGCAACGTGTTGGACCCGGAGCAGTGGATTGATGCGGGTTGGAAGTACATGGCTTCCGGGCGGTCGATCAAGAAATAGAATTTGAGGCTGTGGTACGCGGTCCCCAACCGTGTGCCACGGCTAGCACCCTACCCCCCCTATCGGAAGGTTTTCCGTGGTCGCACTTCACCCCTACCCCCGGGGGTTCGTGATTCATACCGACGATGACGCCGCGGCCGTTCCCGTGGGCTGGTCCGCTGTGCGCCTGGGTGCCTCTCGCTGGATCTTTTCCCACGATGATCTCCGGGTGCCGGAGATCGCATTCGTGGAGGGCAGCGACCGCTGGGTACTGGTGCACGGTTTGTGCCTGCACGCGGGTCTCGTCGAGATCAATGTTTCCCCCGCCGAACATCTTGCGCGTATGGCGGCTCAGGGAGAACGGGAGTTCCTTGAAGCACTCGATGTCCTCGCCGGCCGCCACGTCATCCTGCTGGGTGATAGCCGTGGTTTTAGGGTTTTCAACGATGCCACGGGGATGCGTTCGGTGTATTTCTCTGAAGACAAGTTCTTGGTGGCGTCCCATCTGCAATTGATTGTGGACGTACGCCCCCATCCCGTCCGCACTGATGAGGAGGGACGGCAGGGTGCGATTTCTGGATGGGATCGTACAAAATATGTGGGGGTCTCATCTCTGCTGCCCAATCACTTCCTGGACATCTCGGACTGGTCGGTATGTCGCTTCTACCCGCGGGAGACCAACCGCTTCGAGGGGTGGAGCACCGCCCGTAAAGTTGAAGCGTTCCGCGAGATGTGGAACCGGGAGATGCGGCATCTGGTTGCCACGAGTTCCAAATTGGTCATGTCACTGACTGGCGGCGCGGACAGCCGCACCAGTCTGGCCTTGTCCATGGATCACGTAAACGACATTGAAATGTTCACGTACACGACGAAATCCAACACAGGTGACAAGTGGTCCAAGTCCATGACGCGGGACAAACACTTGGTGGAGGAAATCAAAAGTCTGTTGCCGCTGCGGCACCGATATTTCTACGTGGGAACAGGCAAGCTACCGAAGACTGCGGAGATTAACGCGACTTTAGACAAGAACACCTGGCAAAGCCATGGCAGATGGTTGGTGCCCCACTACGCCAATGCCTATCCCCAAGACGACGTGGTGCATTTGAGGGGGAACGCGTACGAGATAGGCCGCGCGTACTGGGGTACAAATGAGTGGAATAATAACC
The DNA here is from genome assembly GCF_014698015.1 of Kocuria sp. cx-455. Taxonomy (GTDB): domain Bacteria; phylum Actinomycetota; class Actinomycetes; order Actinomycetales; family Micrococcaceae; genus Kocuria. Next base: position 738,783 of record NZ_JACXBS010000002.1, on the reverse strand, counting down.
TCTCCGGCTTGCAGCGCTTGTACCGTAAACGCACCAGGCGCGACCACGAACGTGAATCCGAGGCATCTCGCGCCGCAGATTTCCACCGAGGTGTCCATCGGTGGGAGTACGACGCACCCATGCACGGTTTTCACTTGTGGGACATATTCTACTGGGAAACCCGCTCGGGTCGCTGGCTTGCGGAAATCCTCAACGAAACGGACATTGCGTTTGAAACATTCGTGCCCATGAATGTGCGCGCCATGGTGGAGATTAGCCTGGCATTTACGATCCAAGAACGGTCAGATGGGTTTCTCTTTTCTGAACTGATCAACGCCGGGTGCCCTGTCTTGAACTTCCCCGGTAAGAATGATTATCGCAACCTCTATGAACAGACCCGTGACGAACGGCTGGCGGCAGAAGCGCATCACCGGACGGAGTCACCGCTACCCCTCGAGCGGGAGTTCACGGTGACCGCGGCGGGAGGGCCAACGCATTCTGTCGTTCCCGAAAATGACAGCCTTTACATCCCGCGGGACGATTTCAACCCGGGAACGTGCGTCGAACGAAGCCTTCTCCCGATGCCTAACCACGGCGAGCTAACATTCGCAGTAGCTTCCTCATATGCACAACCCGCCGCTGAAGGCCACTGGTACTTTCAAGTGTGCGTAGACGGGAAACCATTGGCGCGTTGGGACGGGGCTCAGAGGCGACGCCCGGTCCACGTGACAGTAAGCGATGTAACCGCAGGGACGCGCGTGAGCGTGCAGATCGTGGCACTGGGATCGCACCGTGGGACCGCATCTTGGGAAAGAGCATCTCGCGCTCACATTATCGACGTTGTTCTCACTGAACGTGACCTCCGAGGTTCGCCACGGGTGGCCACGGACATGCCAGGGAGTGTGTTCAACGATAGAGGGAATGACACACTCTCAGTACACCTGAATCACCTGGATGATTTGGGGGCAGAACGTTTCGCGGACGACATCCCTCGACGGTTGGACGTGGTCACAGACTACTGTGTGATCCCCCTACTGGTTGTGAAACGCAGTGGAGCTGAGCGCACCATGGTCCTGTGCAACGGTGCCGTGGACCAGGATATTTCCGGCGGAAAGCCGGTGTTCCAGCGCTCCACGTGGTGGCGAGAAATCGACCAACATCAAATCTATGTGTGCGACCCCGCGACCATGGGCCAACACGCGGTGTCCTTGGCCTGGGGGCAATACTCCCTTGATTACTGGACTGCCCCGGACACGGCTCGCGCAGTGCGCTCCGTGGCGGAATTAATCGGCAGTACCAATCCCGAACAGCGCGCGTACTATGGGTCGTCCGCCGGCGGTTTCATGGCCCTGGCTCTGCTCTATCACGACCCCGAGGCCCGGGCTCTGGTCAACAATGCGCAGTTCGACTGGACCCGGTGGTTTGCGCCCGCCGTTAACGCCCTGCGCTACAAGCGGCTGGCGAAGCTCCTCCCCGCAGACCTGCGGGATAAGTACCCGTTGCGAACCAATGTGCTTAACCTGTTGTCCACCCTGTCCCAACCCCCGCGCGTTGACTACTGGGTCAACACGGCGTCCGAACATGATCGCGAGATCGATTACCCGGAGTTCGAACGATTCTCTCGGAACTTTCCCTCCCTTGCAGTCACCATGCGATGCCACGAGTATCGAGACACTGGGGCGGGCCACAATCCCCTGTCTAAAGCGGACACTCTACGAATACTGGCCGGGGCCGACTCTTGCCGGCGATCACATTAATTCACCCCCTATATCGAACATTGGAGCAACCATGGATCATCCCCTGACGTGGCGCGATGTAGCGCCCCGGGTCGACTTCCCGAGCGTCAAGGTGGAGCACGGTGGCCGCCATTGGACGCTGTGGGGGCCGCACGACGGCGACCACATTTTCACAAGCATCCGAACCACGGGCACGTTCTATGAGATCGAGCTGTTGGAGCACCTCAGCGGGTTGGTCGACAACGGTGACTTGGTATTGGACGTGGGTGCCAACATGGGAAACCACACGGTGTGGTTTGCCGGAGTGATGGGATGTCACGTGCGAGCGTTCGAACCCATGCCCATACTGGCTCAGGTGCTCGCTCGCAACGTGCAGCTTAACTATCTCGAAGCGAAAGTCCGCGTCGAGCCCGTAGCGGTGGGGACCGAGAGTCACCGCGCCTCAGTGACCTACTGGAACAGCAGCAACACAGGACAAACACGCTTGACCCGAGACCGCGACGGCGACATCCACGTGGTTGCTCTCGACGATCTCAAGTACGACCGACCGGTGAGATTGCTCAAGGTCGACGTCGAAGGCATGGAACTCGCTGTGCTGCAGGGAGCAAATGCATTGATTGATCGGGAACGGCCGGTCATCGTGGCCGAGGCGCAGGATCCACAGACTGATCGGGAGCTGCGCAGATGGTTCAAGAACCACGGGTATGAGGTCACCGGTGTTTTCAACATCACACCCACACTGGTGGCCGTCCACGAGGACGAGGCCTATTCGGATGAGGCCGGGGGTCTCGCCCGTGACGATGCCCGAATTATGTCCACACTCGAACAGGTCTTGCAGCGTTTCACGCGATTGGAGCATCGGATCGACATCCTTGCTAAACGGGTCCAGGTCTCTGCTGACGCGTCAGCCAAGGCGGCCGGCTCACCTCCCCGTGACCCGGAGCAGTTGGTCCAGCACCTGCAACAGCGCGTGCGAGAACTTGAATCTCGACTCGCGTCCGTAAGCGTTGACCCCCGTCAACCCACCGAAACATCCGCCGACCGAGCACAGCAGGACTGATGAGCATGAGGAGCCACACGATCAAGGACTACTCCCGCTGGGGAGATCGACATTACACGCACGATGACGTCACCTCGTTCGGGACAGCTCTGAGTTCGGAGGGGGCCGCTGGAGTCCATTCACTGCGGATGCGCGACGGTGAGACTCTCGATGTCTTGGTGGTGGGCGAACCCGGCCGTGACGGGCGCGCGATTCCCGTTTTCCTCAACGGAGCCGTTCCCGCTCGGCAAGACAAGACCGGGCCATTCTTCTCGGGCGGTCGTGTGGGGCCCGCTGTGGCCTCCGGATACCTCAGCGTGTCGGACCCCGCGGTGGACCGCGATCCCGACGTCTCGCTTGCGTGGTATGCCGGCCACGAGGGCTCGGACACAAGAAGGACCTTCATCTCAGCACTGGAGATGGTGGGCTCCGTGTACCGGCGTGAGCTGGTCCTCGTGGGTGGTTCCGGTGGCGGGTTCGCCGCGCTCTACTACGCCTCACTCGTGCGCTGTGATGTTTCCGCATTCGTGTGGAATCCTCAGACAGACATCCTGGCGTACAACCGCGGGTTCGTGGACACTTATCTGACGCGATCGTTTCCGGAGTATTGCGCTGACGCAGAGGAGCCCGCAACGTGGCTGAGTCAGCGATCTGATGAATGCGCGGCCGCCGATATCCACCGCAGCGTGGTCACCAGGGAACACCATGACCCTCGCACGATCCACAGATTGTTGTTGCTGCAGAACATCTCCGATTGGCACCTCACCGGCCACACGGTTCCCTACCTCAAGACACACGGTTTTGTGTCAGTGGGGACCGGTGCCTACGTGCTGAGCCCGGATCTCGCAGTTCAGGTCGCTGACTGGGGTCAAGGTCACGCTCCTCTGCCGACCGAGTTGGTGGTTGACCACTTACGCGCGTTCTTGGACTCAGGTCGCAGTCCGCTGGACATCGGCAGAGACGTGGCCTTCGATGAACGATGTGACCCCACTGTAGTGTCCCGTGCCCCCATTGACCTGCGGCCCCTGGTTCCCGAGTTCCAGGAACAGTGGAGTGCATCTGGTGACCTCACAACCGGGACCGTGCACGTCTCGATCGGGAACACCCCGGAGGGCTACGGGGAGCTGCGTTTCGGTTTGATCCAGACATCTGGAACTTCCCGTGAACAACTCGCGTGGTTTTCCACCGACACCACGATCGGCTTCCCTGTCGAGAAACTGTGGCCCGATGCCCAACTCATGGTCGTTGCCAGGGATGGCTTGAACAATCATTTGCTCCATCTCCCGGTCGAGCTTGTCATCGGCTCCGCGGAAACCGCGACGGTCGATTCGGAGATGGTGCCGACCGTCGCCCAAGAGGCTGAAACCAAACAGCCCGCTGTAGCCTCATCGCCGTTCATTTACGGCAGTTGCGTCACCCGTGACGCGTTCGCACTGCTGGAACGTCCTAATGTCGCAGAGTACGTGGCCCGGTCCCCCATCGTGTCGGCCATGGCTGCACCGGCGACTGAACTTCCGGCGGGGATGAACATTGACCTGATCGACAGTGCTTTCCAGCGTCGGATGGTTACGTGGGACGTGCAGAAGTCACTGCCCGAGTTACTCTCGAAGACTGCCCACGACGCCGTGGTCATTGACCTAATTGACGAACGTCTTGGCCTCCTGGACCTCGGACACGGCCGAGTGCTGAGTCTGAGCACTGAAGCGGTCAAGGCGGGCCTGACCAGGGACGCCGGAACACTGCTGCGCGTGGGCGATCCTGATTTTCTGTCCCGCTGGGACGCGGCGGCACAGCAGCTGATCCAACGGCTCCAGGACGAACGCGTGATCCTGAATCGGGTCTTCTGGGCAGCCGTAGACGAGAACGGCCAGGACCTGACGCAGAAGTTCCCGGTTGACCTCAACAATCAGGTCCTGGAACACATGTATGGCACCCTCCAGGAGGGGTTGGACTGCGCCGTAATCGATTACCCAGCGGAACTCATGGTGGCCGACAGTCAGCACCGGTGGGGGCTTTCCCCGTTCCACTTCACCCGAGAGTTCTACGTCCATTTTCTTAACCGGTTGAGGGAGATCCTCGGTGAATACTAATTCCCCGTCCATCGATGAGTTACCTGCTGTTCTTCCGGAAAGTTATTCCGGACGGTTGTCATTGAGCCATCTCACGAACAGCACCGCCGACGGTGAAGCGACCGTCCAGTTCCTTTCGGGAGAGAGCGTGATGCTCTCCCCGACCAACGGAATCGACTTCGAGCAAAGGTTCGTCTCACAGCAGTACGGCAACACCATGTGGGTATATTCCCTCTTCGCGCTGCGAGTGATCGGGGAAGCTATCCGGCAAGGTCAGCAACACCTTCGCCCCACGTGGGAACGAGGCTGGCGCAGTGCCTTCGACAAGTATGGGTCCCAGGAGGGCCAGCAACGAGCCAATACGATACCCAGTGCGGATCACGCCGCGGCCACGCGGTTGCACGCGTGTCTGGAAGCCGCCGAGCTGACCGCCGATCCAACGTTCCGTGCCTCAGTGGCGCGGGTGGCAAACGTGACTCTCGAATGGATTTGCGACGAGAGCACGTACCGCCCGAACAACCACGGGCTGATGACTAGCATTGCGCTGTTGAATTGGCATGTTGCCGTGGAAAGGCCCAGCGGCGGGTCGCGGGTCAGGGATATCGCCGTGCGTCGCATCATCGAGCTGGCGGACAAAGCCTTCGACGAGGATGGTATGTGCGATGAGAACACCGTGGGATACCACAATTTTAACCTGCGCTGTTATGACCAGGTCATGCATCTCCAGGAACGGGAGGACATCCACCCAGCCTTCGATCAGCGATTGCGTCCCATCCTCGAACGGGCAGACGTGGCCCTGGGGCACTGTCTGCTGCAGGACAACACGATTCCCACGGTGGGCGACTCAGCACGCGTAAGGGTGAATGCCAGACCCTCGATCAATGCTTCCGGTGATTATTCTCGCTCCGGCTTCGCCGTGATCAAGGACGAACGGCTGTACCTATCCATGATTTGCGGCGGGCGCTCCGAAATTCACAAGCATCACGACGACACTTCATTAACACTGTGGTTCGACGGTCAGCCGCTCATCGTGGACGCCGGGTCCTATCTGTACGACCGCACGGACCCATACCGCGTCAGCATCGAATCCTCCTACGGCCACAGCGGCATCTATGTCGAGGACGTAGATGGCATGATGCGTCACGATCTGAAAAAGACGTGGCCAGGTTACGCCTCTCGCTTGGACCGGGGCCCGCACGGGGACGGTTCAATGGAGTCGATGTCCTGTTCGTACGACGTGCCGGAGAGACTTCGGGTGGAGCGCAGCGTGACTGTGTTCCCCAACCGTTGGTTCGTGATCCGGGACACCACGCGGATCATGGGTGACCTCGTGTCGGCCACCGCCAGACAACGCTGGCTCCTGGGACCGCAGGTGGTCCCGAAGCGGTTGGGTCACGGACTCTGGGCATGCACCTCTGAGGATCACGTCTTGACGATCATGGGCATCGGTGCGTTCGATGAGGAACCCTACCGCGCGGAGAGCTTTGATCGATACCGGGGATGGTACTCCGACCAGAGCGGGGTCAAGCACCCGATCCATGGTCTGGACTTCGTGGGACGAGGGTTGAAGCAGAAGTTCACCACGGTGCTGCATATCGGTGAGAGGGCGGTGGCCGACCGAGCGGAGACGCCCGAGCACGTCCTTCGCGTAGCGCTCGAAGGCTAACCGACCATCGTTCGCAACACCCGCACCAGACAGCTCGGCGGAGCGCCTTCAACCGTTCCCTCGTACAGCTCGCTGCCCGGCGTGACGACGAGCGCGTGCTCCATGACGGCGGTCAGGGGGTGCTCTGGCTCCTCGGGCACCGCACCGAGCCAATAGACCGGCAACTCGAGTTCGCGAGCGGTCGACACGGCTCCGTCCAATTCGGCGAGCAGCTCGGACGCGGCCTCCGTCAGGGTGCCGGCCCAAGGCCCCCTGTCCAAGGCCTTAGCATCCAGTACGAGGGCACCGGGACGCAGGTCGTGCAGCGACTGGTTGATCAGACCGGGGACTGCGGGGAACACCTTAAACCCGTGATTCCGCAGCGCGCTACGCCCATCGTTGTTGGAAAGCACAACCAGGCCGCGACGACCCGTGTACTCATCCAATTCATCCAGCTTCAGGACCTCGCCCAGGGTAGAGGATCCCAGTCCAGGAGGTTCGGGCGTGGATTCACGCCCAACCAGGACGCGTTCGGTGTCATTCATGGGTCTCCTCCGGGCGCTCGTCCTCAAAAGGTTTCTGGTCTTGGTCGGGCAGGAGCCAGATCAGCGTCCGCCCGGTGTCCTGCATTTCGCGCGAGAACACCGGACCGCGAGTGGCACCGTCCCATGTGATCAGCCCCCGCTCATGTCGCGTTCCCGTTCGTGCGCCAATCCGGGAAACGTCATCGGGTGCGAAGCGCGCCGCGTACATGAGGTCTTCCGCCCACGTGGGTGTTGCAACTTCCTCCCATCGCGCGGTCCACTGTGTCACAGGCGAGTCAGTGACCGGGATGCCGCGCGCGATCAGGGTAGCCAGAGCAGCGTCGTCGGCTAATAATGCCGACACCCCAGTGGGCGGGTGCGTTTGTTCTGCGAGGTTCGTGGCGATCTCCGGTGTGAGTCGATCTACAACTGCGCTCCAAGCCGTCTCGTCCGCTAGCCGCACTGGAACGCCCGCGCCCCGGAACATCACGGCCAGTGCGTATTCGGCTAGGTAGGAACGGCGGACGGCCCGTAATTGGGCCCATGCGGAGGCGCGCCAATGGGACCGATCTCCCAGGCAGCCGGCCATCACGATGCCCAGAGTTTCGGAATTGTCACTCGCCGTGACCGCTGGAAGGGATTCGCGCACTCCCCTGCCCTTTCCGCTGACGACCACGGAACCGGACGCGGCGATCTCCACAACCCGCCGGGAGAACATGGTGGGTGAGTCCTTGACCGAGTTGACATTGATATGCACCGGGTGTGCCTTGTAAGCCTCGAGAACCTCCTCGTAGCTCAGGCCGCCCTCAATGAACTCGTCGTAGCGCGCCGGAAAACGATACGGTGAGTTGGGAATGTTGATCTGTCGATCGTAAATCGTCAGCCCAAGCTGGGCGGCAGCACCCAGGATGACGTCGAGTTCTTCAGAACGTTCCGCGTACCGCGCGCCGTAGTAGGTGCCCGCATAGCTGACCGTGGGTTTCTCGGCCCAGGTGCCGGGCAGTGGATGGTGCAGAGTCGGTTCCGCGAAGAATGGCATAGATGCCACCGCGGCGGGCCGGTGCTCGCCCCCGAGTTCAAGGTACGCGGGGATTCTGTCCGCATCCGTGGTGTACACGGCGTCGCACAGAGCTGCGGTGGGGGCGAAAGAGCGGAAATGGACCGGATCCTCCTTGTTCCAAAAGATCACCGGCACGCCCTTGGCCCGCGCGGTGGCAATCACGCGTTCAATGTCCTCACGATCATCCTTGTAGTACGCGACGCCGTGGAACCATTGCTTCCCATGCCCGCTCCAAGCGGACTCCACGAACAACACGTCCAGATCATGCGCGACCACGGAGAGATAGGCGTCATGGCGCGGAATGCGGATGACGCGGCAGCGGCCGGAGATCGTACGTTCCGTGAACTCATCCGCAATCATGCCTACCGTGAGCTCGCTCAGTGATACGGAGTCCGTGTGCTTGGCAAGGCGGGCATGCATGGTCACGGCCGCTTGGACGACGTCGCTGGTAACTTCGCCCTCGCGGGTCACCGCAGCGTCGAACTCGTCTGCGGGCGGAAACCACTCATCCTGGCCGCGCTCCCCAACCAGGATTGCGGGAATGCCCAGGCGACGTGCGGCCACCAGGGTTCCCCACGCGGCCACCGCATCGGGTGCGACCGCAAGGGCCGCTGGGCGTTCGACCCTGGCTTGGCGGGTGACAGTATCCGCGATGATCTGAACAGCATCAACCGGTACCGTGTCCCAATCGGTGCCTTCGCGCACGAACAGCGCGGTACCGTAGCGCGGCTGATACGCCACTCCAAGGCTGCGCGGGGGTCGGGCGAACCCACCCGTCCGGAACGATTGATCCATGCGCATCTCTCGCAGTGTGTCCCGGGTTAAGGCACTGAGATCTGAACGATGCTCGGGGAACCGTTCAATTAGTTCCTCGGCTGCCGTGAGGTCTTGCTCCCGTAGGAGAACTAGGAGGATCAGCCGATCCAGATCTTCGGTACGACCGTCCCGCTGCAACCTGTCGAGCAAATCAGACCGCTCAAAACACTCCGAGATCTGCGGTGCGCGCCGGCCCTCTCCGAACAAGGCGTCCGCCCACTGGGAAGTGACCGCCGCGACGTCAAAACGCTCGACGGACCGGCGCGCATTTGCTGCGGCGCGGTCGTATCGATTCGCTTGCTGGTTAGCATTGATGATCGCACGGGCCGCGGCCTGCGTGTCCGCGTGTACAAATTCTCCTGGGAAAATTTCCGCCGCTCCTTCACGGTCCCACACCACAGGGATTGCGCCGCTCGCCTGACCCTCGACGGGAGCCAAATGGAATGTCTCCCTCGAGCTCGGGGACAACATCCACCCGATCCGGCGAAACCACTGACCCATGTCCGGCCCGAACGGATCGAAGGACACGTGGGCGAGCAGTTCGGGATCGTCGGTGAGACGTTCGTAGAATGCCCGGTAGGCGTCCTGTGTCACGGGTTGTTGCCACATCCAGGAGTAATCCCAGGGATTACGACCTCGTAAGTGCAGCACGTAGCGGTCATCGTGTTCCAGCAGCATTTCGAGCAGATCCAGCGCACGGTCAGGGCGTTTCAGGATCGGTACGTAACCGGCTAGGCCCAGGTGAAACCGAGCGTCTGGGATCTTGACCCCTCTGTAGTCCCCAATATCGATCATGTTGGGCACCACCACGGTGCGCTCGTTGGGCCATCCCAGTTCCTGGACGACCCGCCGACGGTAGAACTCAGACACAAATACGAACAGGTCCACGTTGTCCACGTTGATGTCGTGCACAAAGTCCTGGAACAACTCGTACCCGTGGAAGTGTACGATCAACCGCTGACCGGGACGTTTGTGCCATGAATACCAGACCGCGTTGTGTGAGGAGAACTCACACAGAATCCCGTCCGCCGCCGAAAGAAGTTCATCAGACCGAGAGACGTCATGAGTGCTCTGGGTTGGCCATTCGTCGTACGTCACTGTGAGCCCGGGGATTTCGTCCAGAACGGAGACGAGTTCTCCCAGGAACTTGTAGTCGTGCCCGGCGATCAGCAAATTCTTCGGCTCCGGGAGAATGACCGCTGGTGTGCTCTGTACCCCCAGTTGGTGGATCCGCGAAGTGTCTGGGGCCACCAACGGATCGAAAATCTCAAACTTTCCACTAAACCCCAAAGCGCGTAACCGCGGAACAACAGATGTGTGAGAACACAACACCATGCCCCGCCGTTCGTGCAGTTTTCGGAAGATGCCGCTCAGGTTTCGTGGAGGTTCTTGTTCAAGCTGCTGGATTTCGGCGGTGTCGACCAGGTACGCGGTACGGGCGGGGATATTCGGCGACGTGATCAGAGCGGAAACGAGAGAGATCCGGTCAGTCACGACCAAGTGCGCGTTAAGCGCCTGAGTGGCACCCAGCACGTACCAGGCGATCCTTCGGGCCTCCACGAACCCGTGAGCGTCCCGCGAGTTCTCCTCAGCCGGCATCCAATGTGCCCGCGAACCGACGAATGACTCGAGATCCCCCTTCCGGTCCACCAAGAAGTGGATCGGGCTGTCCTTGAGGTCCGACGGCCGCCACGGTCTCGCGACATTAACCAATACGCTCCCGCGCTCAACCACGGGTCGTGCGGATGCCTGCAGTGCCCCTAAAACACCATTGCCTCCTACGCTCTCGACGCGCGCCGTCCACTTAGGGATGCGTACAGTCACAGATTCGAGATCAGTATTCGAGTCCACTAGAACCGTCGCCCGCCGAACTAAGGTTTCGAGGACCTCTCGCGCACCGGGTTGCGCCATCTCATGGAGTTGCCGAACCGTTGCGGGGGTCAGCATCGCGTACAGGGAGGCGTCTGCTCGGACTGCAGCCAAGAAGTGTCGGTCCAGCGCCAGACGCCCCACGATCAGGACGGCCCCAGAATGGGATTCTAGGGTGAATGTGGTTGATGTCGTGCATGGGAGATCAACGTGCAGGTCTATATTCTCCTCGTCCGAGACGCACATTAACACATCTCGCCCACCGATCATGTACTCACGTACCGAAACTGACGGGGTGACAGACATTCGACATGAACCTCAAACGTATCGATTGATTAGCGGGTGGGCGGAGCTACTTCTTCTTGACCGTGAGCGAGATGGTGTCCCGCACGGGCACGGACTCGCCGGCTTTCTTGTTCTGCTCCTCCACCACCCAATCCCGGGTGTTGTTCTTCTCGGCCGCGGGATCGAAATCCTCGTTGCCGACTTCATAGTTCAACTTCACTTCCCGCAGCGCCGTGATCGCCTCGTACAAGGTCTTGTCCTTGAGGTCCGGCACCCGGACCTGTGAAGCCTGCTGGGACTCGGCGCTCGTGGGGCCCTCGGTGTTTTCATCCGATTCGGAGTTCCCACACCCCACTAACGCGATGGAACCCAACAGACAGACGGCGGTGAGCTTGGTCTTAATGGACATAATGTGCCTTTCTCGGGGGGATGGATAAGGGTGATGGTCTCAGTGCGCTAGATCCACCGAATCGTCGGTGAGTGCCAATCGCGGTCCTCGGCGTGCTGATCCGTCAACGGGGATCCACATAAGGTCGTACTCCCCGTGGGGCACATTGCCGATGTCCAGGTATCCGGTTTTGGAACGCGAGCCGCGGCCGGTCACCACATGCTTGTCGTTAGAAGACGTCAAGACCAGGTGCCCGGCACCCGGGACTCTCGACTGTTCCGCGCGCAAGACCGTCCGGTTCGAGGTAATCCGCCACCCTGCACCCGCGTAGACATCCAGGAGATCACCATCCGGTTCGGGGGGACCCGCAAGCCGCGACAAGCGTTCCGTTGTGAGTTGTGCGGTGGCCGGGCCGGATTGATGCAGCACGTCAACCAAACGCGCGTGCCAGGGACCGACGTATAGACGGAAGGACGGATCCCAGCGATCGGCTGGGGCGAGCTCATCGGAAGTGTTTGGGACGGGCAAGCGCACCAGAAAGAACGTAAGGGTACCGCCCACTAAACGAATCGACCCGGGTGACACTGTCGCCGTCAGGTCGGACACAACGTCAACCGTCTTGAACCATTCGGGCAGTTCGAACGGGGCCTCCGTGTCGCTTTCCCAGAGGGTCACTCCCGAGGACAGCGAATGCAAGAGTCGATGCCGCTCGGAATGACCATGACGGCTGGTCCGATCGAGACCGATCTCGAATGCGACGTTGGTCGTCTGAACGCTGTACGAATTTAAGGGCTCCCGAATGGCACCGTCGGACGGGACTACACCTCGCAGCCATACCCTGCCGCCGTGCGCGAACGAAACATCCACGGTGGATCCATCGCGGGACTCCTCGAACCCCACGAACCCCCCGCCGGTCGGCGTGCCAGACACGCTGGCGTAGGCAGCCCGATCAGTCTCCAGGACGAAGGACCGGACTTGTTGGTCGGAGCGGCTCTCTGGCCTAACGTCGCCCTCGGCCACCCGTTCTACCTGGGTGTTCACGAGACACTGTGCGAGCGGTTGATTGTGATCGGGCCACGGTAGCGGAGCCGAGACGCCTGTCAGGCAGGATTCCACTGTGTCGATGGCGCGAGTGCCTAGCATCAAGAAGTTTGCGGTATCAGGGTACGGGGCGCCCACCTGGGAGAAATGGTTTGCCCGCCAGTCCGCGAGCGACGCAAGACACTCGTCAGCTGTTGCGGTGTCCCCGACAGTTCGGTGACAGACGTACCGTGCAGCCAACGTCACCGGGTGCGCGCCGGAGGATTCGGACTGTCCCGCCGTGGCATCCAACCACGCCGAATGTGTGGTGATCGCGGCGAGCAGCCATGGTTGCCTCCCCACCGCGCTGAGACCGGCCACCAGTTCACAGGCCCGTACGGACGCCACGTCCATGCGCCACGGGGTGGCTTGACCGGGTTCAAGCCGATCTAGGGATTCAAGCCAGGTCGCGGCCAGCCACCACCATGCCTGCAGAGCGTTCAGGTCCCCTGAGACGGCACGACGCCGCAGCGGCGTGAGCCAGCTCAGTGATTGGTACTGACGGCGCCATTCGAAGTCCTTGAACGGGTCTTCAGACCAGTGCGGCCTGACCGGGATCTGCCACGTGTGCCCGCACAGCTCCAAGCGCCCTCCAACTAGTTCGGACGCGACGGCTGCGTCCCGACGCCCGAGCACATCGGTGGTGATTACGGTGTCCATGTCATGTGCCGACATCTGTCACCTCCGGGCGCGATCGAGACGAAGTGAGTTGGCCAGGGCGTTCATGATGTACCTAAGTTGTTCCGATTGCCGCTCCGCAACGACCTGTGCCGTGGGTTGTGCAGTCCTTTCAATGGTGCGGATGATCGCGCGAACGTCCGTGGGCAAGTTGGGACGCTGGATGTCCAGGCCGTAGGCCGAGTAGTAGTCGCGGAATTTGAAGTCTCCACCGAAGACCTGGTCAGTGAGTACGAACGGTGCCACGGGGACGCCGTAGGCGTGGCTGAACACGCATCCGTGAAGGCTTGTAGACGCTACGGCCTCGTAGCCGGCCAATTGCGCCACGAACTCGTCCTCCGTGGCGTAGTTGTCGATCAGGCAGTCCTGGTGCTCTGGAAATTTCTCCCGCCAGGCATCTCGGTCCACGTGGTGCACTATGAACCCGAGTGGCTTCCTGCGCCGCAACGGCAAGGGAACCAACCGTGGCAGGAGCAGACCTGGGTCGCCGATCACGGTGGAACGCAGGCCGCTGTCTCGCTCGATCACCGTCTGCGTGAGAAAACCCCGTACGCCCACTGGTTTGAACTCGGACGAGTACGTCCGCCGGTTGCCGTTGATCAGACCACCACCCACCACGGTCGCCGGCGAATCACACAGGGCCGCGATCAATGAGCCCACAATTCCCACTGTGGAGTTGGACACCTCAGCCGACTGCCGGATTCCCAGGCGCCGATCCTTACCGGCACCGAGGATGGAATCGGCCAGCAGGAACCCCATCCGGTCCCCCAGGTTACCGGTGGCCTGGTCGAGACTGGTCATGTGGGCGTAGACGGAATTCACTGGTTCTCCAAGCTCTGATTCACGAAGCTCACGTCGAACAGGTCGTGGTCGAAGCCATCTAGCACAGTGACCCTCACATAGTCCCACGGACCATTCGGTTGCTCCGCCACGTATGCGCTTCCCGAACGGGCCAGCTTGGTCTCCACCACCTGGCCCCGGTGCACGAGCTCGTACCGGAACCGCACACCGCCGAAGTCCACGTTCAGGTTCTTAAGGGTCGGAATGATGCGCTCGCCCTTGAGATATACGAATTGGATCGCATGTTCGAGGACCTCGCGTTGACCGCGCAGATCGCTCACGTACTCCTGCTGGTGCTCGGTCGGGAACAACCCCGTGCGTTGACTCCATTTGACCGCGTTCAGTGGAGACAGTCCGAAATGCGCCAGGTGCTCGAGCATCCGCTGGACGGACTCTGCCGGAGGTGGCGCGTGTCCGTCACCGGCTTCCGTCAGCCACAGCACATGATCGGAATCCGTGCCGTGCACACCGGGCCACATTTCGCGCACCCCCGGGATTGCCTTCAACCACGGGACCGCGTGGCTGCGGGTGTGCCAGTCGTTCCAATTCTGGAACAGCAAGAGGCTGTCGAATGCGAAACCCTTCTCGTACGTGGTCTTGAGGTCCCACTGGACACCGTCCTGGGACAGGACTTCGCGCGCGCGCTCCTTCCAATCCACGCCGTCAAGGTGCCCCCGCAGGGACTCATAGGTGGTCTCCAAGAACTGCTTGACGAGTCGAGGTGAGTAGTCGAGGACATCGGTCTGGGGATTCCACACCAAAGCATGGCAACCGGGACCGACGCGCTGCGCTGCCTGCAGCGCAGCGAAACCGCCTCCGGATCCGCCAACGAGCCACAGGTCGTTACCGGAATAGTCGATGGCCTCCCGCAGGATCCGAGCGATGGCACCCTGGACGTCCACGCCTTGCGCACCGAGGTACCAGGCCAGGCCCAGATCCTGGCTCAGGTTAAGCGTGGGATCCGCGAAGGAAATCAAGGGCAGATTCAGCTTCTTGCTCATGCCCGCACCGGACAGGAACGGCGGGGTCTTGGTGGCCCGCTGGGTGACGGCACCGTTGAAGAAGACGGAACTTACCCTGGACGCCGGGTCCAGGGGCGCGTCACGCAGCAGCACGTCCAAGTGCTGTTCATGGCCCAGTTGAATGCAATGCAGTCCGTCCCGGACCGCTGAGAGGTCCTGCAGGAACTGATCGACGGAGCCCCACTCGTGGTGGTCGTGGTAGGGGGACTCGTGCTGACACGGTCGAGAGGGTTCAAACGACATTGGACACCTTTGATTCGCGGCTCTGATCCGCTCTTTGGACGTACATCTTCACGCGACACCCCGCAGGCGCTTTGCGGAACACCCCGCTGGTCACTCGCCCGTAACCGGTCTTCGCGACGACCGTGGTGCCGCGCAGCAGGTGGAAGGCGAGTCGGACATCGTTGCCCAGAGCGCTCTTGACGTTGCTGTAATAAGAAATGTCATCCCCGGTGCGCTTGACCGTGATTCTGTACACCGGGGGGTCGATCGTAAACGAGCCCTCGGAAATCGATGAGGGCCGTGACGGTTCCGAGAGGTGGCCCAGCAACGTGTTCTCGGTGTCAACAGTGGACACTGCGTGTGTCGCGGTGATGAACCCGGTTTTCTGCTGAATCGACAGGTTGGTCCCGCGGCGCATGTACACGAAACCAGGCCGATTGCCCTCGTACACCAGCAGGTCAATGCCCTGGGCTCGGTACTGCTCGCGGTAATTCTCGGTCATCGTTTCCGGCACGTTCCAGGGGGCGTACAGTAGTGCCCTGTCGCGCTGCTCCGGCGGGAAGACAAAGGCCTTGTTTCCCGTGAGCATCCGACTCATGGACACGTTCTCAATCCGAACCCCGTTCTCTTCCACATGGGCGAGGAGATTTCTGCGCAGCCCGATCCCGAACGCCGGGTACTCCGTGTGTGCGTAGGCCGTATTGATCGCGCTGATCATCTCTTCGAGTTGCCACGGCAACCACAAATCGTCGTCGTCGATGGTCATTCGGACCAGAGTGTGATCGGCTGCGATGTCCAGTTGCGCCGCGAGGAACAACCGGTTTCGCAGCGGCGCCTGCTTGTTGGGGCCCTTGAGAACGTCTGGGTGCCCCGCGGTCAGCGCAGGGTATCCGTGGGACGGGTGAGCGTATACTACGATTTTTGTCTCCATCCGCCACGACTGGGCGAAATGCCCCACGGCGGTCCGTAGTCGTGGAAGCCACTGCTTCTTGTCGGACGAGATGTAGATGACGTAAATCGCTCGGACACCCTGAGGTACCCGCACGCGCGACATGCTCAACAGCGTTCGCTCGAAACGCCGGAAGTACAACATTTGAGTCATGAGCTTGGTCTCGCCATCGCAGAACACAGTCTCGATGACAACTGTCTTGTCGCCACTGTCGCCCGGAACGCGTCCTGGCTTCGCCGTGACCGATACTGGCACGGGACCGTCGGGACCGACGCCGCTCGAGGTCACCGCAGCCTTCGTTGCCGTGGTGGCCTCGGCCTTCGGCACCTGTGCTTCCAGCAGCTCCTCCGAGAAGAGTTCCGAAACCGGGAGTTCCCAGGCACCGTTCTCGCGCAGTGCAGCCTCCAGGTGCCTGATTACCTGTGGGTCCCACATACCTACCAGAGTCGCGAAGCGCGGGTTCAGCTTGGTTTGTTGAAAACTGAGCAGGTCCACCGGGCCCTTTTTGCGCCATCCCGTGGAGGTCCAGCCGGCCATGGGCTGCTCCTGGGCCCTCGCGATACTCAGTTCCGGCGTTCCATGCAGTGCAATGACCAACCTGGCCCCGGACTCGGATTCGAGCCGAAACCCGGTTCCCAGGGCGCGGCTCGTGACCGAACGCCCGCAGTGCCACTGCTGAGCAGCGGTGAGGGGGTCGTCACCTGCGACTTGGTCCAGCACTAGCAGTAAGTCCCTACCGCGGAGGTAGATGACCCTACGCAAGATCGTGACGCCCTCGTACCCCGTGTCCCGGAACGTCAAGTCCACGTACTGATCGGTGTCCTCGTGCCCGGTCAATTCAACATCCGTGTCCTTGCGGTAGGTTCGCCCGGGGATATTGATCGAGTTGTGCCCGGCCCGACCGGTCACGTAGGAGCGCATGGCACTCTTGCCGTAGTAGTACTTGCCCGTGTCATCGAGCCAATGCACGCCGTCGGATGCGTAAGTTACCGATCCTCCATCACGGTGGCCGTGAACCTTGTCCTGACGACCCCACGTGGCGGTGATGAAGGTTTCATCTTTGTATGGCCGACTTTCTCCCCAGCCACTCCTGATGAAGGCATAACCCGCATCGTAGATGGCTGTGGTGCTGTCGGGTTTACGTCCCTTTTTCCCCTCGGTCACGGTAAATCGCGTATGCGGGTGATTTAGTTTCCTCGCATTACCACCGTCAGTGTCACCGATGCGCGCAAACCTCCCTGAGGGCGCGGTTGCGTGTGCCATGAGTGTGGGGGCCAGATCCAGGCGGTGGGCCTGCTCAGGGCGAGGGATACCTTCGAGGTCCAGGCGTGTAAAAGCATCGTTCCACCAGACGTAGTTCTGCAGGTGGTAGCTGATGGACCCTTCTTCATTTGCGCCCTGCTCGTCGTAGGCCGCCTTCAGCTGGTCAGTGAGTCGTTGCAAAGCAATATCCGTCACTGCCTGGTCCTCCAGCACCACCCCGAGCACGAACAATCCCACGTGCTGGTGGAAACCATGATTGCCGCGCTTTAGATGGCTTGGCTCCATAAGCCAGTCCACGTGATCCCGCAGGGAGTTGACCAGCCAGGGTTGTTCTCCCACGACTGTTAGGCCGTGGCACAATTCCATGGCGCGGATACCGTCGCTCATGTCAATCCACGCCCACTTGGACCGCGCCGACCCCGGTGGGTTTGCCTCGACCCAGGACCGCGCGTATTTCTCCCACAAGACCGCAGCGTCTTGATCCCCGAGTGCTCCTGCCCGCCGAAGCGGATCCAGCCATCGCAGCATGTGGTATTGGAATTGCCAATTAGTGTCGTCGAACGGGTTTTCCCGCCACGTCGGCTCTTCGGGAAGGGTCCATGCCTTATGGGGCGCCATGTGTAAGCGCCTCTTTTTCAACCGCGACACGAGTTCGTACTCGTTCTCAGCTGGGGTGAAATGCGTTCCCAGAGCCTGCCGCCGGGCAGCTTCGATGCTGACCATTACTACTCGCTCCCCTGATCACGCCGTGGGGCGGTGTCGGCCTCGAGGTCTGCGGTGATGTCCTCTGGCACCGGCTGCTTCTCACTCGGGCGGATGAGCACGCGCAGGTCAGAGTCCGGATCCTCTGGGTTCTTCCGAGCCAGCTTCACATCGTAAATCGCACAGAGTTCATCCAGCAGAGCGCGGCATTCCGCCTTCTGCTCCGGTGAAACGAACTTGTTGAATTTGTCCACCAACCACCCGTTGAAGAACGGGTCCACGCGCAAGCGGCAGTAGTCCTCATACAGGCCGTCCCGCTCGAGCCATTCCTTGCGGAACCGCTCCATGGGCAAGTACTTACGGAAAAAACCAGGGCCAACGGAGTTGATCATCGAGTTGGAGACCGCACCGTAGTACACATGGATCGGCAATCGCACGGTTGCAATGCGTCGGGCCCCGTGGAGCATCTGTTGGAACGCCAATGAGTCCTGCCCCAGAGCGCCGATGGGCTGGTAAAGGCCGATAGAGCGCAACCACTGCGTGTCCGCGACGAGCGCCTGGATGCTCATGGGTTGAAAATCGGTCAACGCAAGCGCGTCCTCCGGCACCATCAGGCCCCCCACCGGGTCCTCCGGAAGCGACTTCTCCAGCAGGGAAGCGTTGTGAACATGCCGCCGCCAGGTGGACAGCTTGATCATGTCACCGATCGCGAACTGCACCCTGAGATTCTTGACCTCGTCCAGCAGCACTCGGAAGCCGTCATTGAGGGCTTCGTTGTCCGGATCGAGGTATGTGATGTACGGGGCACTCGCGAGCTTGAGCCCCTCGTTGCGGGGTCGGGACGCGCTTCCCGACCCGCCCGTCTCGAAGAAGTGCGCTTTAACACTAGGGTGCCGCTCGGCCAGTTCGCGCACCACCTGGGGCGTGTAACCGTCCGTGGAACCGTCGTCGATCAGGAGGATTTCCATGCGATCGAAGATCGTGGAGCGTTGCAGCGAACGGAAGCACTTGGAGACCAGGTGTTTGCCGTTGTTGTAAACAGGCACCACCACTGTAAGTTCCGGTTTGGCGGTTCCCGTCACGTCAATGCGCTCGGCGCCTCTTGGGCCGGCACCGAACGGTGCGGTGCTGTAGGCGTTGCCGGTCACGCGACCGGTGTCGAGCCAACGCCCAAGAACGTCGTCCTCGGTATTCGTTCGCAGGGCGCTCCGTACCGAGGCCACCGCGTGGTCCACCAATTCATGATCGTCACCGTGTGTGATCACGGAATTTGTCTCGCTGCCGTTCTTGGTGGCGATGTCCACATCCGCGTAGCGGAACACGTTGAGGAGATCTCGCACGTGCACGCTGCTGTACGCGTGGTCGTCCGCGATCGGAACGACTACGTCGTACTGTTCCCCACGAGAGGCGATCTCTTCAAGAGTGAGTACGTCCGATGGCACTGTTTGAGCCGCCGCGACACTCCGCACGTTCTCAAGGCTCGTTCCGGACACCGGGACAAGGGCCGTGCGTTCGAACAAGGTGGCCACGGGCGCCCCCACGGAGTTGAGCAATTGCGCCATGCGCTGCCATGCGGTGTCGTGTTCCCATACGCGACGCAGGCCGTCGTTCTGCGCCCGGTAAAGTACGTCTCCCGACATGGCGTTCAGGACCAATGGGACCTCGGGCTGCTTGTCGATCAACTGCACCTCGGGGTACCGGTCGTTGACGGCCACCGAGTAATTGGACAGGACGAAAGCCCCCATGGCCTGCAGTTCCACCGCGCGGTTCGCGTACATGGTGGTGGAGTTGGTGACCGAGTTCAGATTGAGCTGCACGTCGACGATGCGCTGGATCTTCATGAGCGAGCGGTGTTCCACGCCGGGACCCACGTGGTCCATGTACTGCTGCGGGTAATGGTACTTGGGGTCACCCAGCGTGGAGTTCCTGTCCACGATGAGCAAGTCGCGCCCGGTTTCCAGTACACCGTCGAAGAGTTTCTTGGCGGAGGTTTGACGGTGTGGGTACTTGTGGGACAACCAGGATCCGGCGAACAGGATCTCCTGGCGCCTGACCCGCCGGGATCCTACTGGGTTGTGGAGCAGCGGATTGACACCGAACGTCATGGATTCGACGTGTGATACATCTGGGCAGTCCGCGAGGTACTTGGGGATCATTTCCTCCGCGGACGTGAACACCACATCCGCGTCCCGTGCCACGGGCCTGAAGAGTGCGTAATTGGGCGGGTCTTCCTTGGAATAGAAGATCACCGGCACACCGCGGGATTTGAACTCTGGGATGACCTGCGTGCGTAGAGGGCCCCAGTTGGATGTAGTGCCGTGCCAGTCCTCGAAACGGCCGCGCCACGTGGAAGCCACGATTAGCACGTCCGATTCCGCTGCCACCTCTTGATAGTTCTCGGGCGTGACGTACGTGATTCGCGCGGTGCCTTCGAACGTTTCGTAGAGGAACGTGTCCGCGACCATGGCGACACGGGCCGGGTGCGGTTGCAGCACGCGGGTTCCGGCATGATCCGGCAAGGTGCGGGTCAGTTCCAGAAGTTCTCGGACCTGATCGGCGCGGCCGTTATCGGTGAGAATTCGGGCGTAGCGCTCGGGATCAACACGCGGCGCCAGCCGGTCCGCGTTACCACGGGCGATGTGGGTCTTGAATGCACCGGAGCTGTACCAGCTTGCATCCAACTTCGTTTGCTGCCGCAGCTGCTCGAGTTCTGCGATCCGGGAGCGCACGTCTGCGCTGCGCAGTGCTACTTGCTTATTGTTCATCGCCATGACCGCACCGCTTTCCTCACACGCCACATTCCGCTCTGAAGCTTCCCGAGCTTGGAGCCGCGCAATTGTCTGACATTACGGTCTGCGGCGTCCCGTTGCTCGGTCAATTGCGCCACTTGTTCCTGCAGCCGGCTCTCGCGTTCCATCAGGTGGCGCCGTTCGGACTCGAGCCACCAGATTTTCTTAGTCAGCGAATTTTCCTGCTTCTTAAAATTTCTATCCCTGCTCTTGAGGTTCTCGAAGAACCGCAGTTCCTTCTCGTAGCTCTTGGCCAGTTCCTTGCTGAGATCCTGGATCTGACGGGCCTGGGTCACCAGCAGTTCACTCACGGTGTCCTCAACAGTGGGCTCCGGTCCGGGGGAATCGTGCGTGTCATTTGGGGGAATCATGCATGCGCTCCTCGGGGCCCTGGGCTCAGGGTGATATCCAACTGGTCGAAGATAGAGCGTTCATCGAACCGTTCACGAGCGAATGTTGCGGCTCGCGCGGCGAAGGCAAGGCGTTCGTGCTCCGTGCGGCTCAGGTGAAGGATTCGACCGGCCATGTGCTCCGGTGAGGGAACCAACCACCCGCGCGGATAGATCAAGTCAGCACCTGGCCAGTCCAAGGACACCGGAACCCCTCCGGATGCGGCCACGTCCGGGAGCGTGAGATGGAAGGACTCATGATCACTCAGAGAAATGCCGTAGCCGATGCCTCGATACCACTCGGCCATGTCATCACCGTGCGGATCAACTGCAACTACCTCTCTCCCGTGACGGTCGTTTAAGGCTTGGGCCCGCTCGTAGCACTCGCCGTACCACGCCATTTCTTGCTCGCGCTTGAGCATCCAGGGGTAGTCCTCGGGTCGCTTCCCTTTGACCCGCAACGTGAACTCGGGATCTTTCTCGAGAATCGTCTCGATCACATCGATCGCACGGTCCAGTCGCTTCATCTGCGGCACCATGCCCACAAAGCCGAGCGTCTTCACAGCGTGGGGTGTCTTCTCCATGGCAAGCGATTCGGCGCGAACAATATTGGGAATAACGCTCGTGATGGCTCGTGGTACACCGTGGCTCGCTATGGCTGCTTCGCGCATCAGCTCACTCACGAAAATGTACTGGTTCACTGCCGCGTGGTTGATCTTCCGCAGGTAGGGTCCACGTAGTTCTTGCGCATGAACCCTGACCACCAGGCGGTGATTTTCACTCACATGTTGTGAATACCAAACCGCATTGCCCAGGCCCCATTCGCAGAACACGGTGTCCGCTCGTGACAACAGTTCACGGGACCGTTGTTCATCATGGTGGGCGTGATTCTCCCACCGGTCCACCAGGACCGACACGCCGAGCTCACGAAGGTGCTCGATCCAAGACTCCGCGAACTTGAGATCGTGCCCGGCGATCAACACCGTTCCGAGTTGCTCAAGAGAAATCGTCGACGACGCCGCAAGCACCAGTTCATCGCGTGGCTCCACTCCGCGGGGCACCGTGAGTGTCAGAGTTTTCAGCCCGGGCGCGGTGAGTTCTGCTTGGACTGAGTTGCCGCTCAATTCGGAGCTTGCTACAAGACCAGAGGTAGCAAGTACGTTCTCCCCCGGTACCGCAAAATGCCTGGCATCGTCACCTTCGGCGAACTCCCGCGAGGTCAGTTTCTGCCAATGTCCCCAGCGGGTAGCCTGCAGCAGATCCTCCGCCCACGTTCGGGAATGCTTCTCGGGTAATGAACCCCAGAAAGCAACGTCCTCAGGGATGGGTGATGAAGCAGCGAGCACTCGAATGCCGTGCTCTTCGAGACTGGTCCGAGCGCCGTCGTCATTGCGGGCAAGACGCACTGCGGCGGGAGCCGCCGATTGGCGGATGATTCCGCGAACTTGTCCCGGCTCGACGTCGGCACCCCATGTGGGGAGTGCGAACCCCGCCACAGCGATTCCTGCCGTGCGAGCCAAGATCACGAGCGCGGTATCCACGGTATGAGCCCGCAGTACGGTGCGCAGTTGCAACCATACCTCTGAGAGGCGTTCACGAGGGTCCGAGGTCCAAGCGGACAACAAGGCCTTGAAGTAATACTCATTGTTGGTAGACGGAATAGCACCGTCGAACGTTTCGGCGACACCGCGGCTCCAGCCGGAAAGTACGGCGCCACCGCACGCAGCGATCTCCACGACCCTTCGGGAGTACATGCTGGGGGAATAAGCGACCGAGTTGACGTTCAAGCTGGCTGCATGTGCGCGGTAGCTGTCGATCACCTGGTCGTACGGCAACGCGCCGCGCACGGAGGCTTTGAACTCGGACGGAAATTGGTAGGGCGAATCCGCATACGCAGCTTGCCGATCATAGATGGCCAGACCATATGGCTTTGCCGTTCGCAACAGGTTAGCCAGCTGTTGGGAACGCTCTGCGTAGCGTTCGCCGTAGTACGTTCCCGCGTAGGAGACGGTGTTCTCGAGAGGCCGATTGCCGGGCAACGGATTATGAATGGCCGGCTGCGCGTAGAACGGCATGGAAGAGGCCGTCAGGGCCCGTCCCCCGCTCAGAGTGCGGGCCTGAGATAAATACTCCGGAATCATGTCGGCGTCCGTTGTGAACACGTGATCGCAAAGTGCGCCGGTGCGGCGGAATCGATTGATGTGGACCGGGTCTTCCTTGTTCCAGAAGACCGTGGGAACGTTCATTTCTTGGCAGCGCTTGAGAAGGTCACGGAACGTCTCGTGTTCCTCGTCCGAGTAGTGGCCCACCTTCCGGTGCCACTGCCCCTCATTGCCGCTCCACGCGGACTCTATGAACACCAAGTCCAAATTCTCGGCCCGGATTTGCTCCGCGTAGGTCTCGAGATCGAGTGGAACGATTGTGACCGAGCGGTTCAAAGTTTCTGTGGTGAACTCATCCGCAATCAGTCCGATGCGAAGATTCTTCAGATGTCGGCCACCCGCCGCCAAGCGGTCGTAATTCTCAGACGCTGAGCGGTACGCCTCACGAACAGAGTCACCAAGATTCACCCACTGCCGCTCATCAACGACCCAAAGCCGTCCAGCCTGCCCCATGGCGATCCGCTCCTCAGGATTCTCAATCAGGCGCTGTAGGGCGTTCGCCAAGGATTTGGGGTCACCGGCCGCGCTGAGTATGCCTCGAGGGCCCTGGTGAGTCCCTTGATCGGCCCCGACGAGAATTCGGTGTGGAGAAACGTCCGAAAGCACCACGGGTTTCGATGCTGAGAAGGCCTCCAGGGGTTTAAGCGGTGAAACCATCTCCGTAACGGGCAGGCTCAGGCGGGGACAGGCCACGATGTCTATACAGCTCATCACTCGGGGAATTTCGGCCGAAGGCCGACGTCCCAGGAATCGAACCGTCCCTTGCAAGCGATTCTTCTTTTGGTACTCCTTGAGGTCGCCGTAGACACCGTCCGCCCCCGCAAGGACCATGTGAAACTTGACCTTACGCCCGCGCAAGATGTTCGCCGCCTGGAGCAATGAGTGGAGACCTTCGTACTCCACGAAGGATCCGGCGAACCCGATCACCGGTACGTCCGTGCGAATCTTGTGTCGCTTGGCGTATGCCTCATCACGGGGCAGCGGCAGGAACGCCCCGGTGTCGACTCCGTTGGGTAGCAATGAAATTCGATCTGCAGGGACACCCCTGCGGATCAGTTCTTCTCTGACCTCTTGAGTAATGGCCAGAACCGCATCTGCTTCTCGGGCCACCAGAGTTTCGAGGAATGCCTGGTTGGCGTAGCGCTCTGTCTCGTCCCACCCTGGTTTGGTGGAAGCCTCCGTAACCTCCCACAGGCCTCGCACCTCATACACGAACGGAAGTCCCAGACGCCTGGCCGCGATGAGGGCCGGTAGCGCATTGAGATAGTTCGATGCGGCGTGGATCACGGAGGGCCGGGACAGCTTGGCCTGTCGCACCACGGCATCTGCCGCCACGTTGATGTATTCATGTGGGCCCTGAGCAGAGATGTTTCCCTCGGGCAGGTGAACCCAATCCAGACCGTGACGATTAACCACGTGTCGACGTTTACGGGGTTTGGCATCCGCGGTTGTGATATCCCACGGATACCCGGCACGTGCCAAGACGGTAACGTCCGCGCCGGAGGCCTTCAAGCCCGCGACCACGCCTTCGGTCCGTACCGAGTACCCGTTGGAGTGGAAAATGGGGGTGGAATACGCGCAATACAGTACGCGTTTGTGTTCGGGGTGGTAAGCGGCGCCTCGCACTCGTTGGGGTATGAGCTGATCGAGATTCTCCCGCAAGGAGACTGTCCCGAGGATTCGATCGACGAGTTCACGTTGTCGTGAGTTCAGGTCACCGACGAGATTACGGTGGTCACGAATTAATCGCTCCGCACGGTCGATTTCGCCTTCTCGGTACCACAGCCTGTTGAGACAACCCGCCAACAATGGTGCATCTGGATTGCCGTGGAAGGCGTCCAGCACTTCGCTGGTACCCATCTCCGAGATCAGCCGTTCCGGGCCTTCGCCCAAGGCAGACGCGTCGGGATCTTCATCCGCCGTCGGATCCATGTCCCTCGGGATATCGGATGATTCGTCCTCTCCACCCTCCGTCGCCTCCTGAGCCACGGCAACCGGAGCCACTTCCTCAGTGGAAGTAGCTTGCTCATTGTCACCACTCGAAGCCGCAACTTCACTTCCGGCTTCCGAGTCGGTTATGGAAATGGTGGCCCCTGCTGCGGCTTTCCGATACTGGGCGAGCTCTTCAGCAAGGTCCCGGTTTTCCTGCGCCAGGGCGCGATGCTGCCGAGTTACCGTGGCAAGTTTCGCCCTCTGCGCTTCTGCTTTCGCTTGGAGCCCCCGCAGGGACGCGTTAGCACGCTCCAAGGCATCGAACGTGGCTCGCGGTTCTCTCGCCGCTTGGGCGTACACAAGTTCCTTGAGATGACGCGGATCGCGCCTTTCGTCGGGATGCATCGGGGGGTGCTCCTGGAGGGGGGATTCACACAGCGGTTCGGGGAAACCGCAGTTGGGCTCAGCGGAGTGACGGGCAATGGCGGTGGTCAGGTACCCCACCGCCATTCAGAGAATTACCGCCAGAGACCCTTGGTGTCCACCACGGTCTTCCCCTTCAACGCGGTGGCCGGGATGGACTTGAACTCATCGTGGTCCACCAGCAGCAGAACAACATCCGCGCGGTCGATGGCATCCGCGTACTTGGCGAACTCAACGTTGGACATGCCCTGCAGTGCCTTGGGCAACTCGCTCACGTTGGGCTCGACAGCCAACACGGTCGCGTGGTCCACGTGGTCGGCCAGATCCTTGGTGATGTTGAGCGCCGGTGACTCGCGAAGATCATCGATGTTCGGCTTGAACGCCAGGCCCAGAGCGGCGATGACCGGAGAATCAATGTCCTTGACGGCCTCGTCGACCTTGTTGATAACCCACTTGGGCTTACCGTCATTGACCTCACGGGCCGTTCGGATGAGGTTGGAATTCTCACGATCGGAGGACACGATGAACCAGGGATCCACGGCAATGCAGTGACCGCCCACTCCGGGGCCGGGCTGCAGGATGTTCACGCGCGGGTGATGGTTGGCCAGCTCAATGAGCTCCCACACGTTGATCCCGAGATTGTCGGAGATCAACGACAGCTCATTGGCGAAGGCAATATTCACATCGCGGAAAGAGTTCTCGGTGAGCTTGGCCATTTCGGCGGTCACGTCATCCGTGGCCAGCAGCTCGCCCTCGCAGAAGGACGCGTACACCTCGGTGGCGCGGCGAGCCGCTTCAGGGGTGCGACCGCCGATGATGCGGTCGTTGGTGATCAGCTCTTCCATGGCCTTGCCGGGGAGGATGCGCTCGGGGCAGTAGGCGAAGTGGATCACGGGCTTGCCGTCTGCGCCGTCGACGGACAGATCCGGACGGAGTTCCAAGATTTTGGCCGCAAGCTTCTGGGTGGTCTTGGGCGGAGAAGTAGACTCCAGAATGACCACTTCGTCGCCGCGCAGCTGAGGAGCAATCGACTCAGCTGCGGACATGATGTACGAGAGATCGCCCTCGTAGTCGTCCTTGAACGGAGTGGGAACGGCAATGACAAACGCGTGGCCCTGCTGCATGTCCGTGGAGGCTGTGAGCTGGCCGCTGTCAACGGCCTTCTTCAGCTGCTCCTCCAAGCCCGGTTCCACAATGGTGACCTCACCGCGCTGGATCCGCTCAACCGCCGATGCGTTGACATCCACGCCGTGAACTCGCACACCGTGATTGGCCATGACCACCGCGGTGGGCAGGCCAATGTAACCGAGCCCGACAAAGACAACTTCCAAGGAATTACTCATAACCTCACCTTACTGAGACGACCACTGACCACACGGCAATGTATGCCCGGTCAGGGGTTTTCCGCGCCTCGCACGTTTTGATCCATTGAAATCATACCGTCACATGGTTTGAGTTGTCCCCGAACATGACGACACTGCCCGTAGCCAGGACGTTGGCGTCCGACACCTGCCACGTGTGGCCGTGGGCGCCCCGGTGCTGGACGAAATTGAAACGGTCGGCCGAATAAATGGCGAATCCCGCTTCTATGGCGGCCGCCAAGAAGGAGGAATCTTCACCGGTACTGCGCCGTTGGAACGGGATCTGGTCAAAGACACGGCGGTAACCCGTGATGGTGGGACCCATGACGAAGTCCGTGTAGCGGTGCTCACGGTGAGCAAATCGGTGCAGGGTCGCGTCCTGCGATTCGACATACATGTAATGGGCTTGCTTGCCCACAATGTCCGCACCCGAATACTCCAGGGCGTCGAGTAGGTCCGCCAGGTAGTGCGGCGCGTAAAAGTCATCGTCGTCCATTTTGGCCAAGACCTCACCCGTGGACGCCCCAACCGCCAAGTTCAAGCACTCCCCGAGCGTCAACGTGGCATCCGCAGCAATGGTCGTCACACGCTGAATACCGCTATTCGCAATCGCCTCTTGGATCGCATCCGACTTCGGATCGAATCCGTGCGCCACCAGCACGACATTCAGGTCTACACCCACCTGGGTCGCGAACCCGCGCAGAGCTGACGCAACCCGGTGGGGACGGTTGGTGCACAACAAGATCGAGACCGTTGGTCGTGTTCGTGGCCGAACCTTGTCGGGGAGAACCCGTTGCAGAATCTGCTCCACGCGGTGCCCGTAGGTGTGCTTGTCCCACACTTCTCGCTGGGCGCGATGGACCATTCGGTCGGCAAGTTCTGGACTGCGCACGAGCGCCCGCACAACGTCTGCCGCGTGTTCGCGATCCTCCACCACGGCCAGCTGGTCCTCCGTGAAGTACTCACGAATCGCGCGAGACGGTGTGCTGACAACTGGGGTGCCACTTGCAGTGATCTCGAAAATGCGCCGAGCGCACATGGAGGGTGAATCCACCACGGAGTTCACATTCAGGAAGACTCGATAGGCCTTGTAAGCGGTCAGCATCTGGTCGTAAGTCAAAGAACCAACCACGCGCTGGTCCAACGGTGCCGGAAACTGGTAGCGCTCGTCCTGGCCCAGATACCGGGAGAAAATTTCGAGTCCGGTCTCAAGCCTGGGGCTCACATCGTCAGCGCCGCCCAGGAGAAGATCCATTTGTTCCCGTCTTTCGGGGAACTTGTGCGCAAAGTACATGCCACCAAAGGCGACATCTCGCTCATGGAACCCGTTTCTGGGGCGGGACGGATTGTGAACGGCCGGCTGCGCCGCGAACGGCAGAACCGAGACGCGATCATGCCCGAGATCCCGATGGTAATCGGGGATCTTGTTCACGTCGGTGGTGAAGACGTGGTCGAAGAGCCGCGCGCATTCCAGGAAGTCGTCATAGTGGGGCGGATCCTCCTTGTTCCAGAACACGCTGGGAATGCCCTGTTCTCGACAGTAGAAGACCAGCTCCTTGATAGATTCTTTGACTCCGGTCGTTCCCGTGAGTTGGTACTGCCAGTCATCA
The DNA here is from genome assembly GCF_014698015.1 of Kocuria sp. cx-455. Lineage (GTDB taxonomy): Bacteria > Actinomycetota > Actinomycetes > Actinomycetales > Micrococcaceae > Kocuria. Next base: position 709,951 of record NZ_JACXBS010000002.1, on the reverse strand, counting down.
CGGTTGCCGTGCCAGGCGGACTCCACGAACAAGAGGTCCACCGATTGCGCCGCAAGCTCCGCCTTCCAGTCGTCACGGGATAGCACAACCTGGTTCCACTCGTACTTAAAAGCCCGAGCGGAAAAGTCATCAAGAATCACGGCAACCGTCAGATCTGATCGAACTGGCGCACGATCCGGCCACACCTGGGGTTCGAAACTAATGCTCTTCCGTAGACCCTGAACCGCGCCGGCCGAGGGGCCGGCGGGCAGGGACGCCCGCCGGCGGTACTTGCGCCACTGCGTTACTCCCCCGTTTCGGAGGTGCCAGATTTCGGTCCTAAGATCTCGTCGCGATCGTGTGGGGGTCACCATTGCACCTCGCGCAGTTCGGTACGAACGAATTGGGATTGGAGTTGTTCCTTGCGTGCGCTCGCGGCCAAGTTGTTGCCCGCCGCGAGGTCCTTCATGAAGGACTCGTACTCCGCCGTCACGGTTTCCGGGTCACCATCCATCAAAAGGTCACCCTGATCAAGCCACACCACCCTGGTGCACATGGCTCTGATCTCAGACATCGAGTGGGAAACGAACATGACGCAGCCGGCTTGCTCCCGGATTTCAGCCATGCGTTTCTGGCCTCGTTCGCGGAATTGGGCGTCACCGGTGGAGAGCGCTTCGTCCAGGATGAGAATGTGGGGGTCGGTGGCTGTTGCCACGGCAAAACGCAGACGCGCTGCCATGCCGGAGGAATAGGCCTTCATGGGCCAGTGAATGGCCTTTCCCAAGGCAGCCACCTCAACCAGATCGGGCAAGATGCGCTCGACATGGTCGGGATGCATGCCTTGCGCCAGGCAACCCAGTCGAATATTTTTCTCCCCGGACAACGCAGGCACCAACGACACATTCACACCCAGCTTCACGGGGGAATCTACCGAGTACACTCGCCCAATCGTGGGGTTCATTTGCCCGGCCACTATGTTCATTAAAGTCGACTTACCGGAGCCATTGCGTCCGATAAATCCCACGAACTCGCCTTGATGAATCGCGAGAGTGATGTCCGTGAGGGCCTGGTTCTTTACGACGGGCGGACGCCCCAAAGCCTTTCGGGCCCATCTCACGGGTGCCGCTACGGGCACTTCTTCTCCTCCACCGGTGGAAGTGACGTTGTAAACCATGGTCACGTTGTCAACCACAACGGCGGGGTTGGTGCAGGTGCGTCCGTGTCTACCTGGAGGGAGAAGACCCTCGTTCTTGTCTCTAGCGTTCATCCGCATACCTCTCCTCATCACGCCAGAAGACCAGAAAACCAACCACGCAAAGGAAGATGGCTGCCGTAGCCAGAATCACCCAAGAACTCAACGGAGGGACTTCAGCTCGCAGAATGAGGGAACGCGAGATTTGTAGTACCTGATACAACGGATTGAAGTGGAACAAGGCTAAGATCCGCTCGTCACTCACGAAGCGTGAAGGATCGTAGAAAATACCCGAGGCGTACATCCACAAACGCATGAAGAATGACATTAGATTTGCAACATCCGGTATCCGGTGTACGAGGGGAGCCAGCAACATCCCCAGACCCCAGTTAAATATTGTTTGGAGGATAAATACGGGGATCACCAGAAGCCATGTCCAGCTCACGGGTTCCAGGGGCGGAATAAGAAGGACCATAATGAACATGGCCACAATGGCCCACGCCTGGGTCATGGCATCCCTAACAACAATTGACAGTGTCAGGGCGGCTCGGGGGAACATGAATCCCTTGACCAATGCTTTTCCGGATTGCATGGACCGTGATACCGCTACCACGGAGCGGATGGAGTACACAAACATAATGAGGCCGATGAGAATATACGCGACAAAGTTGTCTATTCCGCGGCCAGTACGAAGAAGGAGTCCGAAAATGACGAAAAAAGTAAGACCGAGTAATGCTGGGTTGAGAACGATCCATGCCTTACCCAAGAACGTGTGATCCTGGCTGACCGCCAACCTCACCCTGGCGTCATAAGTAATGAAGTGCCGGGACCCCCACAGATCGCGCAGGTACTCACCCAAAGGTGGTCGCGCGCCAACGGCTCGAAGCTGGTCAGGATTGAAGCGCTCCACCTTGGTGCGCCGCTCCGGAACGGCGCCACCACCGTTTTCCGGCATGACCCCGTCCACGCTCACGCGAGTGCTCCCATTGTCGGGGGAACCGTCCCACGGAGCGGGCGATGCGGATGCACCGAACGGCTCGTTAGTCATGCACTCGGCTCCTTGGGTCTTCAACGTCGTCAACGGATTGGGGGACATTTTTAGTCAATTCACCGTACCGCTTCACGGTCTCTTTTGCGGTCACCGCCCACGTGCGATTTTGCCGCGCCCAGTTCCGACCTGCGACAGCAAGCCGTTCCCGGGTCTGCGGGTCACGAGCCAACTTGATCAACGCGTCCGCGAGGGACTTCGGATCGTCCGGCGGGGTTAGCAGTCCCGTCACACCGTGCTGAATCACTTCACGCAACGCCGGCAGGTCACTGGCCACCACGGTGGTCCGTGAGGCCAACGCCTCGACCGGCTTCAGCGGCGTCACCGCGCGCGTCACCGTGCGGTCCTTACGTGGCACCGCGAAGACATCGAGTGACATAAAATACTCGACCGCTGCGGATCGATCAACGCGTCCACACAACCGCACGTGCTCCTGTAACCCCAGGTCGGAGACCAATTGTTGCAGTCCCGGACGGGCCACCCCGTCCCCCACGATCACCGCGAGGACGGACGGCACGCTCTCGCGAGCGATGCCCACGGCACGCACCAGATCGTCCAGACCCTCGTAGTCCACCACCGAGGTCACGGTTCCCACCAGGAACCTGTCCGCCGGCAACCCGGTACGACGCCGTGCGGCCGCCTTCTCCCCCGGCTCCTCCGCGAACGGCCCGCCCACGCCGTTGGGCGCCAGCCGCACCGGCAAGGAGGGGTTTCCGCTCATGGAACGGACACGATCGGCCATGTGTGTCCCCAGAGTGACCACATCACCAGCGGAGTTCAGCGCCTGGGCCTCCCGCGCCTGGAACCGCTCGTAACGGGCGGATGTCAGGGCAGCAGGTGACCGCGTGGACGCCCATGTATCCGCCAGCAGTCCGCGCACCTCGTAGACCCACGGAATCCCCAGCGCCTCCGCCACGGCCCGCACGGCCAACGCGTTCACGTAATGCGTGGTGGTATGCAGGACGGCTGGGCGAACCCTCAGCGCGAGGGCCAATAAGGCCTCCGCGTGCTGCTGCACGCGTCCCGTGGCCGTGGGCGCCAGGTGGAACGGCATGATGCGGTGATACGGGATCCCGTCCACCACGTCCGTACCGCGAGCCAGGATCTTGCCCACCTGCACGGGATACCCGGGCCGCGTGGCGGCATGAACATCCCAGCCCTCGTCCCGGATGGCAGACAGCATTGAGTGCGTGCGCTGCGCGTAACCACTGGCCGTGTGGGGCAGGGAGTTGGTCACCGCGTACAGCACGGTGGTCGGTCGCGGATCATAGTTGCTGATCCGCGGCAGCACCGGTGCGAACGAGCCCAGCAGGTCCCGCTCGGCGGCCAGTCGTTTCAAGAGTGCATGCTCGCCACGGGTGGCAGTTCCGCCCGCGCGGGCGGACTCGAGCCCGCCGACGGCGCCGTCCACGTCCCCGTTGTACCAGGCCACCCGCGCCCGGGTCGCCGCAGCGCCCCGCGTGGCGGCCGGTAACTCGGCCAGTAAAGCCTCCGCCAGGGGCAACTCCCCCATGGTCAGCGCCACCTCTGCGCACCGGCGGCGAACCGAGGCCCCTGCAGACTGCGCGTCGGCTCGCAAGGTGGCGGCAGCGGCGTCGTCGTTACCCAGAATGTGCAGTCCGGTGCCGCGGGCGGCCGGGAACGTACCCGCGGGCAAGCGACACAAACCGGAGGCAATGGGCCGCACTATCCGTGAGGGCAGCCGCCGAGACACCTGCAGGCAGAACACCACGGGATCATCCGACACGTGGTGCGCGATGGTCGCGGCGGTGACCCAGGCGTTGGTGGTGAGCTCCCGCGCGCGGTGCAGGGCGCGTCCCGCCATCAGGCGTGCCTCCTGGCCCGGCGGACGCTACGGGCCACCTTCACGGCGGCCCGGCCCACGCGTGCGATGCGCCGCCCGAGGGATTGCGGGGGGTGGGTTCGGTGCTCGTGAATGGTCTCGCGTAACAGCTCGCTGTACTGGCACGCGAGATCCGAGTATTCGGCGTTTCGCTGGACCCAAGCCCGGCCGGATCCGGCGGGTTGTAACCGGCCACGATCGGCGGCCAGTGCCCGCCACAACTCGGCGATTTCCCGGGGCTTGCACTCCACGATGTCTCCCTCACCCGCCTCGGTGAGGACATGGGCCGCTTCACCGCGCACAATCCCGGTGATGTGCCTGCCAATGGCCAGCACCTCGTACGTCTTGGACGGAATGGTGTCCTCGAAGGACTTCCAGTCATCGCGGAGCGAGATCACCAAGGAATCCGCTTCCCGGTAGCGCTCGAACACTGCCTCCCGGTATTCCGGAGGCAGGAACCGAACGTTGACGCCCAGCTCCACGGCCAGGCGGCGTAGTGCCGGCTTCTGACTTCCGTGGCCCACCAGCGTGAGGCGCATGTCGTCACCCACCAGCGCCGCGGCGCGAATGAGCACGTCCAGGGCCTGGGACTCGCCGTGGTTACCCAGGTACAGGACCTCCAGCCGCTTCCTGTCGACCGGGGGTGCGTCCAAGTGCGGTGTGCGGTCCATGAGAATTCCGTTGCGCACGGTCACCACGTTGGTGACCCCGCGCTCGCGTAACGTGCGGGCGAAACCCTCGGTCACGGTGACCACCAGATCCGCACGATTCTGCACGTATTCCACGGCACCGTTAATCACGGATTTGGATCCGCCGCGCACCAGAGAGGCGTCCTCGGCCAAATTGGGCCACGCGTCTCGCATCTCCACCACCAGCGGCAGTCCCTTGAACCGGGCCACCAACAACGCCGATCCCAGCAACGGCAACGACGGCGCCGTGACCACCACCGCGTCCTGGCGGCCGGTGGCCACGCCCCGCAGCACCGAGCCGGCGGCGCCGACGAATTGGTTGGCCAGTTTGAAGATCCTGTTGTCTCCCAGCAGCAGGTGCGGCACGCGGTAGATCCGCTCCCCCAGATGGCCGTGCTGCAGCCGCCAGGCGTGGCCTTTGGTGTCCGCATTGTAGTCCGGCCCCGGGCCGTAATGCGCCACCGGTGCCACCACGGACACCGCCCACCCCTGATCACACAGGGTGGTGATCAGGGACGTCCAGCGGCGTTGCGGTGGGGAGTGCTCCGGCCAGTAGGAACTGGTGAGGAGCAGCAGGCGTAGTTCGGTGTCAGGGGGCTGCATGGGCCTCTCGCGGGGTCAAGAGGAAGGGGGATGGCCTGGCTCGAGGGGGTCGGAGCGGGCCGGGGGTCAGCGCGGCAGTTCGGTCATTGATCTCCTGCGGGGAGGCTGTCCACGTACTCGTCCAACGTGCCGTTGGCTATGGCCTCGCCGATCTCCTGCATGGCCTGGGTATCGGCCACCACGATCGACTGCCCGTCGGCGGAGGTTCCGGTGCCCTGAGTGGGCACCGTGAACATCCTGATGTCACTGTTGCTCAGCCCCACCAGGTCAGGGGCCTGCCGGATGATCCAGTTGGCGGTCAAACCGTCACTCACGGTCAGGTAGGGAGAAATCTGCTTGACCACGTCGTTGATCTTCACCGGGTTGGTCAAGGTCTCGGAACTGACGAGCTTGTTGATCATGGCCTGCAGGTAGGCGCGCTGATTGCGCACGCGCTGGTAATCGCCGTCCTGGAACGCGTAGCGCTCGCGGACGAAGGCCAGGGCGGTTTCACCGTCCATGTTCTGGGGACCTTGCTGGAAGGTCTGACCCTCACGGGTGGTGAAGGACTGCGGCACGTTGACCGTCACTCCGCCCAGCGCGTCGGTGAGGCCTTCAAAGCCCGCGAAGTCCACCTGGGCGACCTCGTCGATGCGGGTGTCGAAATGCTCCTCGACCGTTTGCACCATCAGCGGCATACCGCCGTGGTCCAACGCGGCGTTGATCTTGGCTTCGCCCACGCCGGGGATGTCCACCCAGGTGTCACGCATGATGGACATGATGAACATCTCGCCACCGTCAGCGGGGATGTGCAGCAGCATGATGGAGTCCGCGCGGGAGCCCGTGACATTCGGGTCTTCACCCTCCGGGCGTTTATCCGAACCCAGCAGCATGACCGTGGTGCCGGAGTCCTGAGCGGAGTCCTTTTCGGGGCGGTCCGACTCCGCGGGGAACGCGGACTCGATGGCGCTGGACCCTCGGTCGAAGTTGCGGCCCAGGTTCCACACGAACAGACCGGCCACCACGGCGACCGTCAGAACCAGCGCCAAGAACACCAGAAGAACATTGCGGCCGGTGTGTCTCTTGCGGGGGCTGCGCTCTTCTTCGTGGTAGTCGAAGTCATTCAGGGACATATGGGGGCTCCGAGGTGTGGGGGGTCATTCGGTCGTGCGGTGTCCGCCGTATCAGGGCAGTAACTTTTGCACATCCTACGGTACGCGGTGGATCCATTCCGGCGTGGCGAACTTGGACCGCACCAAGTCACGGGCCGCCGCCAGTTCCTCGGCGGTGATTTCACCGGCCGCCGCGTCATATCGATCGGTGAACGACTTGCTCAGGGTGGAAATGACATCGGCGCGGCTCATGCCGGTTTGCCGCCGCAGCGGGTCCACGCGTTTCTTGGCCGAGCGGGTGCCTTTGTCGGAGAGTTTTTCCTTGCCGATCCTCAGCACATCGGTCATTTTGTCCGCGTCGATGTCGTAACTCATGGTGACGTGGTGGACCATCCCGCCGTGGCCAAAGCGCTTTTGCGCCGCTCCCCCGATCTTGCCGTACTGCGTGGCGATGTCATTGAGCGGCACGTAATGCGCATCCAGGCCCATGGACTGGAACGCCTGCATGACCCACGCGTCCAAGAACGGATAGGAATCGGCGAAGCTCAACCCGTCCACCAGCGACTGCGGCACGTACAGCGAATACGTGATGCAGTTACCGGCCTCCATGAACATCGCCCCGCCGCCGGACACGCGGCGCACCACCTCGATGCCGTGACGCTCGGCGCCCTCCGGGCTCACCTCGTTGCGCACCGACTGGAACGAGCCGATCACCACGGCCGGGTCCTCCCAGTCCCACAGTCGCAGCGTGGGATTGCGCCGCCCCTCGCCCACCTCCCGGGCGAGCACTTCGTCCAAGGCGAGGTTCTCGAGGGTGGGGCGCACCTGCGGGGCGATGACCTCCCATTCGTGGTCGGCCCAGCCGGTGGCCTTGCTCAGGGCTCGCCGCACCGCGATCGCGACCGCGCGGGCGTCGAAACCGAACAGCACGGCGTCGGCGGGAAGGGCCGCCTCGATGGCCGCGACCATCTCGTCCGCAGCGGCCGACTCCGGCAGCCCGTTCAGCGCGGCGTTGATGTCACCGAGCGCCTCGTCCGGTTCCAGGAAGAAATCCCCGTTGATCGAGACCTCCGCCAGGTGCCCGTCCACGACCGACAGGTCCGCGACCACTAATTTGCCGCCCACCACCTTGTATTCGCCATGTCTGCGGGTACTGGTCATCGGCTCTCCTGGGGGCTCGGGGACGGCTGGGTCTTCTTCAGGGTAAGCACAGTGGTGGACCCGGCGGGAAGCGTCACCGAGACATTTCTGCTGCCGGCCTTCACACCACCCACGCGGGGTCGCTCCCCCACCGGGGTCATCGGCAGGCCGTAGCCATCCACGCTCACCGCGTTACGGGGCGCGGTCTGCAGGGCGCGTTCCACGCTCAGGGCCACGTTCGGATCTGCGGGGTATTCGGGCGCCGACGACGCCGCGCCGCTTGCGCTCGCACCACCCGTTGCCGTGGCGCTGGGACCACCGCCCTCGTGGTCTTCGAACAGGCTGGCTACGGGGTACTCGGCCGTCCAGGACGGTCCGCGCAGCTGGGACTGCGTGGCGTAGTCCACCCGGAACGGCAACCTGAGGTTGGTGGTGCGGTCCTTGGCGCGTGCGGGATTGCGGTAATCGGTGAGCACCACGGACACCGTGCCGTTACCGTGCTCCACGGCGTAGCTCGTGAGGTTCTCCGTGGAGGTCGAGGTCTCCACCATGTTGCCCTCGGGGATGCTCGCAATCAGCGCCAGGGCCAGGCCATTGGCGCGCACGGAGAACGCCTCCCCCGGATTGGCCAGGGTTCCGCTCGAGCACAACACGGACATGGGCGCCCCGCCCCGGCACGGCGCCAAGGACGAGTGCGCGGCCACCCGTTCGGCACCGTGCTCCTGAACCCGCATGGAGTACTCGGCCTGGTGCACCGCGGCCACCTGGGTTTCGGTGATCTCATTGGACCCCGAACACGCCGAGAGCGAGGTCTCCGTGATCCACAGCGGGAGGTCGTGGTCCGCGGCATCCCGGGCGGCCTCATCCATGAGCCGGTCGATATTGTTCCGGGTCGCGGGATCCACGGCGTTGGCCACGGTCGGCTGCTGATGTTCCCACTGGGTGCCGCACTCGGACAGCGGGTACTGGTGGACTGCCATGGCCATGGGATCGGTGTTCGGGGCGTCCGCGGCCGCGTTCCACCAATCGGCCGAATACGCAGCCGGAGCCACGATGCGCAGGGTGGGCACCTTGTCGTGAATGGCTTTCGCATAAGCCGTCAGTTGTTTGGCGTAGGTCGCCTGATCCCAGTCCGGGCCCTTGATCGTGAGGTCATTGCCCGCGCCCTGGTAGAACCCGTTGGGCTCGTTACCGACCATCAGACCCACCAGGCGCTCGCCGAACGCCTCCTTGGCGTGGTGGGCCAACTCGCCCGCCCGCTTGGGGTCGTAGCGGGCCAGGTTGGCGCTGAGGATCACGGATGAATCGGTGCGTTCGGCCAACTCCGCCACGCGCTTGAGGTCATCGGGTGTGACCTTGGTGATTTCCTCGCCCTCGTTGAGCGGCCAGTCGGTGGGGACGGGTTCGTCCGAGGCCGTGAAGTAGAAGCGGCGGTCCGTGGAATTACCGCCAAAGCGCACCGTGGGCTCGTTCAGCGAATCCAGGATGCTGACCAGGTCCGGGTTGTCCCGGTTCAAGCGTTGATCCGCGAGATCCGTGGCCTCCAGGGACAGTCCCACGGAACCGTGTCGGTAGTCCTCGCCCCGCTCTCCGCCGCGCAGGGTGACCGTGGCTTCCTGCCCGCCGGTGTCCTGGGAACTACCGGGGTAGGTCTCCGGAAGGTCCCGCGCCTGGGCCACCTCGGCGGGATCCACGGAGTGCAGCGGGGCGTTGCGCTCCACCCCCGCAATGGGTCCGGTGGGCGTGGGTTCCGGGGTGGGATCCGGTTCGGGTTGATCCGAGCAAGCCGTGAGCAACAGGAGGGCGGTGCCCAGGATGGCGACCGAGCGGCGTCGTCGGGAAGAAACGGACGGGCGGGCGGGGGTAGACAGGGGGGCGGCAACCACCCGTCCATCCTAGCCGGGGCAATCGACCGCGGGCAGACCGCGGGTGTACACTGGCCGATTGGTGCGTGGCGCGTTTGCGCCTAAAAGCACCACCATCCGAGCAACGCCGTGCCTGGCAAAATCCAGGCACCTACAGAAGGTTGACACCATGAAGACCGAAATTCACCCGGATTACCACCCGGTGCTGTTCCGTGACCTCGCTTCCGGCAAGGTCATCCTGACTCGTTCCACCGCCACCTCCTCCAAGACGGAGACCTGGGAAGACGGCAACGAGTACCCCATCATCGAGGTTGAAATCTCCTCCGAGTCCCACCCGTTCTACACGGGCAAGCAGCGCATCATGGACTCCGCCGGCCGCGTGGAGCGCTTCAACCAGCGTTTCAAGAACTTCGGCAAGTCCTCCAGCTGATTCTGGAACTGCCACCAACGCCCGGTTCGATGTTTTCGAACCGGGCGTTGTGCTGTCCCGGGCGTTTTCGCGGGGCGTGTCCCATCTGATCGGGCGCGACACGTAACACTCGTACCTGAGTATTCTGCGAGAGGTTCCTTATGATGGGCCTGCCCCCCACCATCACCCGGGATTGTTGACGATCGAATTCCCCGCTCGAGCCCGGGCCCCTGAAAGGTCCCCGCCCTATGACGGTACGTAGACCGCGCCTGCGCGCAGTTACTCTCCCACTGGCCGTGACGGCCGCTTTAGCTTTCTCCCTCCAGCCCGCCGCGGCTGCCCCCACGGACGGTCCGGAATCCCCGGCCACCACCTCGGCGGCTCAACCGCCCACGGACACCGATCGCGTGATCATCAAGTTCCGGGAACCGGCCGCCGCCGAGACCGTGAAGGACCAGGTGGTCGAGTCCGCCGCCGATGAGGCCCTTGCCACCGAACCGGGCGCCACCCCGGAGGTCACCGAGCACGTCAAGAAGACCGTGGCGGACGCGGACGTGGTCCGCTTGGACCGCGAACTCGATGAGACCGAACAGGACAAGGTCGTGGAAGAGCTCCGCGCGGACCCGGCCGTGGAGTACGCCGAACCGGACCGCCTGGCCGCCGCCAGCTGGATGCCCAATGACGTGTACATGCAATCCGCTCAGTGGGCCAACACGAGGAGCCGGGGAATCGACTTCCCCGGCGCGTGGGACCTCGCCCGCGGGAACGGCCAGACGATCGGCATCCTGGACACCGGCATCACCTCGCACCCGGATCTCAACTCCAAGGTGGTCACCGGGCGCGACTTCATCACCCCCACGGACCTGTCCGTGGACGGCAACGGACGCGACGCCAACCCCCGCGACGAGGGTGACCGGTCCGCCGCCGGCCACTGCGGCACGGGCAGCCCCGCGCGCAATTCGTCCTGGCACGGTACCCACGTGGCCGGGCTGGCCGCGGCGGCCACCAACAACAACCGCGTGGGCATTGCCGGGGCAGCCCCCGGCGCCAGGATCCAACCGGTCCGTGTGCTGGGCAAGTGCACTTTCGGGTGGGTTTCGGACATCGCCGACGCCGTGTCCTGGGCTTCCGGTGCGACCGTTGCCGGTCAGCCCCGCAACCCCAATCCCTCCACCGTGATCAACATGTCCCTCAATTACCCGGGACAGTGCGGCAACACGCTGCAGGCCGCGATCAACACGGCCGTGGGCCGCAAGGTCCCCGTGGTGGTCGCGGCGGGTAACAGTGGCGTGAATGCCGCGGGCACCGCCCCGGCCAATTGCGCTAACACCATTGTGGTGGGCGCGGCCGGCCCTAATGGGGTTCCCGCTGGGTACTCGAACATCGGTGCGGTCGTTGATGTCCTGGCCCCCGGTGGCACGGCTCAGTACCCGCTGCTCTCCACCGTGAACAGCGGTACAGCCGGTCCCGCCGCTGGCACGTACGGCAACCAGTACGGCACCTCCATGGCCACCCCTCTGGTGTCCGGGACGGTGGCCCTCATGAAGCAGGCCAACCCCGGGCTGACTCCGGCCCGGATCGAGCAGGTGCTCAAGTCCACCTCCACCGGCCCCCTGGGATCCCTGCAGATCAACCCCGCCGCGGCCGTTCGCGCCGTGGCTCTGACCGGGCAGGTGCAGTCCACGAACTTCTCCGCCAAGGGCGGGATCGGAAGCAAGTGGCGCGCCACCGGTGGTGCCGGTAAGTGGGGTAACCCCGTGATGAACGAGGCCAACGCCGCCAACGGCGGTCGCTACCAGGAGTTCGTGAAGAACGGTCGCAAGACCACCATTTACTGGCACTCCTCCACCGGCGCCCAGATCGTGGAGAACCCCACCGCGATCGGCAAGCGCTTCATTACCGGCGGACGTGAGCGCGGACTGGGCTTCCCCTCCAGCGACGAACGCCGCGTCTCCGGCGGCGCCTACCAGCTGTTCCGCAACGGCACCAAGCAGAACAAGGTGCTGTGGACCTCCCGCACCGGCGCTCATGCCGTTCAAGAAAACGGTGCCATCGGGCAGCGATGGAAGGCCGCGGACATGGAGCGCGGCTGGGGCTGGCCCGCCACCTCCGAGTACAGGGCCTCCAACGGAGAGGTGCAGCAGCGCTTCTCCAATGGCGTCACCGCCCACTGGACCTCCAAGCGCGGGGTGTGGATCACGCGGTAACGCCTGCAGCCGGTCGTGCGTGACCCGATCGGTCACGTGACGACCACCTCATGAACAGGGGCCGCTCCCATCTGGGAGCGGCCCCTGCGGCGTCTCACTATCCGGGAGGCCCTCTTTGCCCACCGGCTGTGACATCTGAGGCCGAGAATCGTGAGCGTAACCCTTTAGGGAAGAGGTTCGTCGCATATCGGCCGGTTTGGCTGCGAACCTCTGCCAGGAATGTTTGCGGGGCACCGGAGGTGCGAACCTCTACCTCAAATGTCACCGAGTGCGCGAGAGCAGGATCTCCGGGGGCACAATTTACTGCTTTACCTCGGTACTAGGACGATGGCGCAACGTACTCTTGGCGAAGGTCGCTGACCTTGGCGATGTGATCAAAATCCCGGTCGGCAGCGAGTACGGTCGCGCTGTTCACGATTGCGTACCCGGCGATCAGGATGTCCAGGGAGCCAGCCGCTCGTACGAGCCCCGAGTTCCAGAGAGCATTCTGGATATCCAACACGAGCGACTCGTCGGGAGCTTGTTCTAGCGGGAATCCAAGGGAAATCTGCTGGCGGTAGCGTTTGTATTGCTCCGGTGTGCGAGCACTATGGCAGAATTCCAGCACCTGAGGCGGGCAGGTCACCAGAAGATCCGACGGCGTACGTTCAATCTCGCGCAGCCGAGCTGTGATTTTCTGATCACCCGATGCCAACCTTGCCCACACCGAGTTGTCCACCAGGTAGTCGGTCACGACATTGGGCGCTCTGAACTGGGCACGTTGCTGGTGGGGGCGCCGAGTTCAGATTCAAGGTCCGTCAACTCAGCAATTCCATCGATCATCGCACCCTTCTGTTTCGATGCTATGAGCCGGCGGAGAGCTAAATCGAGGACTGCACGGTTCGACCTCTCGCCCGTGAGTGTTCTGGCTCGTTCAATGAGCCCAGGGTCCAAATCAACACTTGTCATGGCCATGGTCCCACCCCCTTCGTTATATAACTCATTATATAACCGTGGAGATCCGGATGTACATGCCAGCCGTCGCACCCGGACTACACGGGTCAGCGCGGTCGGGTTTCCCAGAACGCGACCGCACTGGCGGCGGCGACGTTGAGGGAGTCCACCCCGTGGCTCATGGGGATGATCACGTGGCGATCCGCATGGTAGAGAGTGGCATCTCCGAGCCCTTGCCCCTCGGTGCCGAGAATCAGGGCAAGCTTGTCCGGGCGCTCCGCCGCGAGCTCGTCAATGGTCACCGCCTCTTCCGACAGGGCGAGTGCCGCGGTGAGGAAGCCCGCGTCCTTGAGCACCTGCAGGTCCGCGGTCCAGTGCTCGAGGCGCACCCAGGGAACTTGGAACACGGTGCCCATCGACACCCGCACGGCCCGGCGGTACAAGGGGTCGGCGCAGCGCGGGGTGACCAGAACGGCGTCGACGTCCAAGGCCGCCGCGGAACGGAAGATCGCGCCCACGTTGGTGTGGTCCACGATGTCTTCGAGAATGGCCACGCGCCGGGCCGAGGCCAGTACGTCGGTCAAGGACAGCGGGGCCGGGCGATGCATGGCGGCAATGGCCCCGCGGTGCAGGTGAAAACCGGTGATGTGCTCGAGCACGTCGTCCGAACCGACGAACACCGGAACGTCGTAGGCGTCCAGGATGTCGCGCATGTCGTCGAGCCATTTCTCGGCCATGAAGAACGAGCGGGGCTGGTGGCCGGCGTCGAGGGCGCGGCGCAGCACCTTGGAGGATTCGGCCAGGTAGAGCCCGCGCTCGGGTTCGATCTTCCGGCGCAGCGCCACGTCCGTGAGGCTCGTGTAATCGGCCACGCGGGGATCCTTGGGATCGGTCAGCCGGATAATGCGCTCGTCGAGGGGTGAATGCGTCATGGCCGATCTCCTAGAACAGCTGGGAGACCATGTTGATGAGCGCCACCACACCCAGGATCACGATCACCGTGCGCAACGCAATGGGCGAGAGCCGTTTGCCGATCTTGGCGCCCAACCATGAACCCAACGTGGAACTCAGGGCAATGAACAGCACGACCCACCAATTGATGCGGTCGAAGGCCAAAATGATGTAGGACAGCGCCGCCACAATGTTCACCGCGGCCACCAGCACGTTCTTCACCGCGTTGGCCGCCTGCATGGACGCGAGCAGGAACACACCCAGGATGCCCACGAGCAGCACGCCCTGGGCCGCCACGAAATAACCGCCGTAGATGCCGGCGAAGAACACCAGGAAGTACAGCGGGAGCGGCTGCTTGGAACGGTCGGGGTCCACTGCCCCGCCGCTGGTCTCGGTGTCCGTGTCCGCCGCCGCGGCGGCCTCTTGCTGGGCCTTACGACGCCGCACCACGGCTTGCAGGCGCGGCTGGAAGATCACGAACAGCAGCGCCACCACGATGAGGATGGGCGCCGCCACGCCGAAGACTTCCTCGGGAAGGGTCAACAGCAACGCGGCGCCGATCACGCCACCCGCCAGGGAACACGGAATGAGCTTCTTGAGGGTGTGTTTCACTCCCCCGAGTTCGCTGCGGTAACTCCACGCGCCCGTCAGGTTGCCGGCGATCAAGCCCATGGCGTTGGACATGGACGCCGTCACGGGTGGCACACCCATGGTCACCAGAACCGGGAAGGTCACCAGCGTGCCGGAGCCCACGATCGTGTTGATCAGGCCGGCCCATACACCGGCCACCAGAATCAGGGCGACCTGCCACCACTCGAACGGAATGGTCCCGGATTCTCCGAACAGCTGCATGGGGGCAGCCGCGGACAAGGAAAGGTTCAACACCGTGAGTCCCGATTACCGCGCGAAGGCGGCGTAACGGTTGCCGACCTTCACGAGCTTCAACGGAATGTTGAAGGTCTCGGACAGGTTCTTCTGGGTCATGACGCGCGCGACCGGTCCGGCGGCAACCACCTTGCCCTCGCGCAGCAACATGGCGTGGGTGAAACCGTCCGGGACTTCCTCGAGGTGGTGGGTGACCATCACGACCGCCGGTGACGCGGGATCCTTGGCCAGCTCGTCCAAGCGGGCGACGAGCTTTTCGCGCCCGCCCACGTCCAGGCCGGCGGCCGGCTCGTCCAGCAACAGCAGTTCGGGGTCGGTCATCAAGGCACGGGCAATGAGGACCCGTTTGCGTTCGCCCTCGGACAGGGTGCCGAAGCGGCGTTCGGCGAGCTCATCCAGGCCCCAGGCCTCGAGAAGTTCCACGGCGCGAGCATCGTCGAACTCGTCGTATTCCTCGCGCCAGCGACCCGTCACGCCGTAGGCGGCGGTGACAATGACATTGCGGACGGTCTCCGCGTTCGGGATCTGGGTGGCCAGGGTGGCGGAGCTGACGCCGATGCGCGGGCGCAGCTCGAACACGTCCACCGCGCCCAGAATTTCGTCCAGAATGTCGACCATGCCGGTCGTGGGGTGCAGTCGAGCGGCGGCAATCGACAACAGCGTGGATTTGCCGGCGCCGTTGGGGCCGAGAATGACCCAGCGTTCACCGTCTTGAACGGTCCAGTTCACCGAATCCAACAGGGTTTTCTCGCCGCGGACGACACTGACGTCCACCAATTCCAGGACAGCACTCATGCTCGCAACTCTAACGTGAGCGGGAGGTGACAGGCGGTCGGGCACACCGGGAACACGGCCACGACCGGTTACAGATCCACGAAGAAGCGCAGCGCGTCCAGATTGGGAATGTTCAATTGCGTGTCGGCCACCTCACGCAGAGCGGGTTTGGCGCGGTAGGCCACGGACAAACCCGCGGCGCGGCACATATCGATGTCGTTGGCGCCGTCACCCACGGCAATCACGTTCTCCGGAGCGACGCCGAGTTCTTCCGCCCACTGCCTCAACAAACGGGCCTTGGCCTCGCGGTCGACCACGGGCCCGGTCACGCGACCGGTCAGCACGCCGTCCTTGATCTCCAGGGTGTTGGCCGCGGCCCTCGTGAGACCCAACTCCTCGGCCAAGGGCTCCAGGATCTGATGGAAGCCACCGGAGACCGCCGCGACGGCGTGACCGGAACCCAGCAGGGTCTTCACCAGAACCGTGGCACCCGGGGACAAGCGCACCGCGGACCGGACCTCATGGATGACCGAGGCCGGCAGACCCTTCAAAACGGCCACACGATCGCGCAGTGACTGCTCGAAATCGATTTCCCCGCGCATGGCCCGTTCGGTGACCGCGGCGACCTCTGCTTCGAGCCCCACGTGCGCGGCCAGCATTTCAATGACCTCTTGGCGGATGAGCGTGGAGTCCACGTCCGTGACCACCAACTTGCGCACGGAGTTGTCGAACCAGCGAGCATCAACGACGTTGAGGTCCACACCGGGCAACGCCTGGTCGAGACGGTCCGGCTGCAGCGCTTCACGCAGTGTTTCCGGGGACGAGGCAGTCACGTGCACGGTCAGAGCGTTGTATCCCTCCACGTCCGTGGCTTGCCCGTCGGACGCGGAGTCCGTTACGCGCACCCAGTTGTGCGACTCGACCGCGCCACCGGAACGTTCGATCCGTTCCAGCACGGACTCGGTGGCACCGTCCTCGGGAGACACGGCGAACGCAACGACAATCAGCTTTTGGGGCATGAGATGCAGTCTATCCTCGCGTGGTAAGGGCCTGAAATTACCCGTCCGTAGCCATTTCCATTTTGCGATGCTTGCCGGGAGTCCCAATTCGTGAGGGCCACCAGGACTTGGGGCCGATATCAAGCGCCAGTGCCGGAACCAATAGCGAGCGAACAATCACGGTGTCCATCAGCACACCGATGGCCACGACCACGGCCAACTGCACCAGGAACAGAATGGGCAGCACGGCCAGGGCGGCGAACGTTGCCGCGAGTACCACGCCCGCGGCGGTGATGACGCCGCCGGTGGTCACCAGTCCGACCAGAACTCCCTTGCGGTGGCCGATCTGCACGACTTCTTCGCGCACGCGGCTCATCAGGAAGATGTTGTAGTCGATGCCCAGCGCGACCAGGAACACGAACCCGAACAGGGGCACCGTGGGGTCGGCCTGGTTGATGTCGAACAGGACGAATATTCCGGTGGCCACGCCCAGTGCGGACAAGTAGGACACCACGGTGGTGACCACCAGGAGCAGTGGCATGAGGAAGCTGCGCAGCAACAGGATCAGAACCACCAGGATCACGGCCAACACGATGGGAATGATCAGTGCGCGGTCACGCTCGGCAGCCGCAATGGTGTCCACCTGCACGGCAGTGGTGCCGCCCACCAGCACGTCGGGGTCCGCTCCGGCGAGATCGTCTCGCAGGCGCTGAACGGTTTCCTGTGCCGCGGCCGAGTCCGTGTTGTCCGCCAGGGTGGCCTGAATCAGAACCTGACCGTCATCAACGGTCGGTTGCGCATCGGCCAGCGGGCCGGCCGGGGGCGCGGGGTACGGCAGAGTGCCGCTCGGTGAGTCCTGGGCGTTGAACGCCACGGAGGCAACACCGTCGTCGTCCGCGAGCTGCTGGGCTACGTCCTGGGCCTTGTCCTCGGAGGCGAGCACGTACGCGGGGTCGCCGGCGCCGCCCGGGAAGTGACGATCGATGATGGCCAGCCCGTCGCGGGCCTCGGACTCCCCCAGCACGAATTCGGACTCGGGGACGCCACCGGCGTCGAGCTGCGACGCACCCACCGCAGCGATGCCCAGGGCAACCGCGCACACGATCCACACGGCGCGGGACTTGCGGTCGACCAAGCGGGCGACGGCGGGCCACAGACCCTTCTTGTGCTCGAGGTCGTTGGCCTGCTGGTGGGCCGGGGGCATGTCTTCCACCTTGGGAATGCGCGGCCACATGGCCACGCGGCCGAAGATGGCCAACAGCGCGGGCAGCAGAGTGAGGCCCGCGAGGATCGCGAAGACCACACCGATAGCGGTGACGGGGCCCAGCGCGCGGTTGGATTCCAGCATCGAGAGCAGCAGGCACAGCAAACCGGCAATCACGGTGGTGCCGGAGGCCAGGACCGCGGGGAACGTACCCTTCCAGGCCACACGGGTGGCGTGCCAGCGTGAGGTGGTGTGATGCAGGGCTTCGCGGAACCGTGCGGTGTACAACAAGCCGTAGTCCGTGGCGGCGCCGATCACGATGATTGAGAGGATGCCCTGGGTTTGGCCGCTCAGGGTGATGATCTCTTCCTTGGCCATCCAGTACACGGTGAGGATCGCGCCGCACAGGGCCGTCAAGGACGTGAGCAGCACCAGGATGGGCAGGATCGGTGACCGGTAGACCAGAACCAGGATCACCAGGACCGCAACCAACGCAACGAGCAGGAGCAGCCCGTCAATACCCGCGAACGCTCCGCTGAGGTCGGCCACCAGGCCCGCGGGGCCGGTGACGGCCACGTCGAGGCCCGCCACCGCGTCGCTAGCCAGCTCGGCGCGAATCTCCTCCACGACCGTGGCTGTGTCCGATTCCGCGTTCACCAGGGCAATGATCTCCACGGCCTGGCCGTCATCGGACGGGATGGGTGGGGACACCTGGGTGACCTGATCGATGTCGGTCAGACCCTGGGTGGCTTCGCCCACGTCGCGCAGCTGGGCGTCCGAGATCTCGCTCTCGGATTCGGCCACGATGATGGCGGGGATGCCTTCCGAATCGCGGAAAGCACCGATCCGGTCCTGAACCTCGGTGGCCTGCGCGTCAACGGGAAGGAAGTCCGCCTGCGAGTTGCTGACCACATCGGAGATCTTGCCGAAGACCGGCCCACCAACCCCCAAGACACCCAGCCACGCCAGAACCAGCACAATGGGAATGATCCACCGAACGGCCCCGGGCTTCCTGCCGCTGGGCAACTGCGTGTCTGGGGACCGGGTTTCAGTGGAGGGCATCATTCACCTGTCATCTTTTGCCACTGAGCATCCCGTTCCGGGGAGCCGGGCGCTCGGCACCGTGAGCGTACGCGCCACGAATGCGGCGGCTACCTGGGAGTCTATGCGGTGTGCGCCCCGATCAGCGAGGATAAGAAGCCAAATCAATCTTTCGGTTGATCGGTTCAAAGCAAGGGTGGGTCTTCATGAAGGACGATGCCAAACCAAGCCGAAAAACGGTTTGGCGTTGGGTCCTGATCTTCGGAGGATACTTTTTCGTCTCCGCGTTCCTGGATGATTGGATCGCCGACCAGTTCACAGCGTCCATGAGCGCGCTCGTGGCCATCGGCGGGTACTGGTTGTCCAACGTGGCGGTGGGGCTGCTGACAGGCACGGGTTGCTATGTCGTCTACACGATTATCAGCCGGAGGCTCACGGACCAATTGGTCAACGGCGATCCCGAGCCCCTTCCGGCCCATTTCGATTATGTGACCCAGGCTCAACCCAGTCTCTGGTTCGGCTGGTTCGGCGGCTTGCTCTTTTGGGCGGTGGGGCTGGTCATGTTGATCGTCTGGTACCCGGCGGCGTGGATTGTCGGACCGATCATTGGCACCACGATCATCGCCGGAGGGCTCAGATCCATGACCCACGCACGCGCCATGGATGCTCAGTGCGGAGGGAATACCGGCGGCGCGTAGAGCCCTTCGGGTTATTGGCTGTCTTCTTCTTCTCGCTTCTTGGCCAGTTGGCGCCGCACGTGTTCTCTGCGGGTGTAGGTGGCTTCACTGATGGCATTTTCGCTGTCGAAGTTGGAGCCCAGGGCCCCTCCCAGCATCCCCAGCGCTGAAGCCAGCCAGGCGATGTCCACGTAATTCGTGAAATTGACTGAATGCCCCACGTCACCGGTCAAGTATTCGATGTCCACCACGGCAATGGTGGCGGCGAGCAAGAGCGCCCAAATCACCAGGTACATCACGGTGACACCCACGCCCACGGTGATCACCGTGGCAACGTTGTCGAGCCCGCTCCGCATGTGGCTGTGCGCGCCTTTGAGGGGGTTCCACAGCCCATTGTGGCCAATGAGCCAAATGCTGAAGGCGACAACCACGAAAACGCTGATCATGGCTAGGCGCAGCGGGGGCAGCGCGTCGGACATGTTCCAGATGGAGGCGTAGAAAATACCGAAACCACCGGTGGCCACCGCCGCCGCCATACAACTGGACAGTGCCGGCAAGAGCCCCAGGGGGCGATTACAGCGAACCATACCAGCGAGCAGCCTGGGCCGACTCATGGGCCCGGCCAGGACTAAGTCGTAGTTGTTCCGGTCGTTTTCGTGCTGAATCCGTCGCCACCTCTTGCGGCCGAGCCCTCCGGGACTTGCCGCCGTACTCGAGCGCCCAGAACCATCTATGTCCATGGACCTTAGGAGCCTGGTCAGCAGGTGCCGAGTCCTGGATTTGATCCAGAGGGCACCGAAAGCTGGCAAGGATATCAAGGCCGTGCCACCCGTAGCGTCCACCTCGCACACCAATGAATTGTTGTCCAGGGAACGGGGCAAATCGGTCAGGTACACGATGTAGTCCCAGCCGTTTTTGCATTTCAACCCGGGAGCGTGCCTGAGGAAAGGAATCTCGTTTTCGGCGGTCAACGGAAAAGTTTCGCGACTGACATCCACACGCCACTCAACGGATTCAGAACCGTCGAGCCGGTTCAGATCACGCGCCACGGAGCTGGCTACGGATCGAGCAACCACCTCGGGAAGACCTGGGTCGGCCATGAGGCCGATGGTCACTGTCTGTTGAGCCATGAGATCAGTATGGGCGAACCACCATTCGGCATGTAAACCCCATGTCGCCGGGTCATTCGACGGTTCTGATGTTTTCGACGAAGCGAATCAGCTCCGCGGCCAACAGTTCCGGGCGGTCCATGGGCACCACCGTGAAGCTGTTGTCGACTTCTACGAGGTGGGCTCGCGGGAAGAGCGCCGCCAGTTGGGGACCGTGTGCCCGCGGCATCAATCGATCCTCCGTGGCCCAGGCGATCAGGACCGGGCGGTCAAACGCCGGCAGTCTGTCCGCGAGCGCGGATAACTCTGCCTGCGAGGGAGTGGACAGCGCAAAACGCCGCAAGTCACAGCGAACACCGGAATCGTGCTGGGCGGGTTTGAACCACCCGTCCATGACATCTTGGGGAATGGGACTCTTGATCATCCACCCCCAACCGCCCGGGGCGCGACGGAACCAGCGGAATCGCTGCAGTTGCATGGCCAGCCAGAGAAGTGCGGGCACCCGAGCACTGGTGGCAATCATTTTTCCGGAACGCCCCGGCGGGAAGTTGTCGAATGCTTCACAGGCCACCAGAACAGCTGCGGCAAGTCGATCATTGGGGCCATCGGCCAGGAGAAATTGGGCTCCGCCCCAGTCATTGAGCACCAGGGTCACGTCATGCAGATCCAGTGCTTCCAACAATTCACCCACCATGGCGGCGACCCCTCGGTGGGTGACCAGTTCGGGACGTTCCATGGCCCGGCGGTGGCTACCCAGGGGCAGGGTTGGTGTGATGCAGCGATAGTGGGGCGGTAAGCGGTCCAGCACCGGCGTCCAGACTGTGCCGTTCATATTGACGCCGTGGAGAAGTACCAGCACCGGGCCATCTCCACCGGTGTCCCCGTACTCGATCACTCCGGCAGTCACTCGCACAGTTTCCATGACGTTCCCCGCACCGTGTTCCGCTTGGTACACAAGGTACGCCAGCCTTGCCGGCGCAGCCCAGACCCGTGCCGGCGGAACCCGCTCACACACGTGGTGTGCCGTTAGGTCCCTCTTCAAGGCAGTCAGGGGTTATAACGGCACCTGGCGTGTCAAACCGAGCAAGGCGACTATTGACAACTTTTACTGTCAATGCCTACCGTTGTGCTGTGGACCACATTCGAGTTCTTGATGACGCCGTCGCGATCGAAGTAGCTCTTGATCCGATTCGGGCCTCGATCCTCGATGCGCTGGCTGAACCGGGGTCAGCGGCATCGGTTGCCGCGACCGTCGGCTTGACTCGTCAGAAGGTGAACTACCACCTGAAGGCGTTGGAGACACATGGGCTGGTAGAGCCGGCTGGCGTACGCGCTTGGGGCGGCATCACGGAGCGCTATGTGCAGCGCTCGGCACGGCACCTTGTCGTCGCCCCGGACGTGCTCGAAGGTAAGGCCCCAGATCCGAACCAAGTCGCTGATCGTCTCTCGGCTGCGTACTTGGTGGCGGTGAGCGCTCGGACCGTTTCCGAGGCCGGGTCGATCGCCGGCAACGCCACGGCGGGGACACGAGTGCCAACCCTGACCGTCGACACCGTGATCGGGTTCAAGTCTCCCGAGGATCGCGCTGCATTCGCTGTCGAGCTGCAATCGGCCCTCGCCGAGCTGGTCGCCAAATATCACCATGATGACGGAAGACCCCACCGTCTCACTGTGTCGTCGTACCCCGCGCCGAAGGAGCAGTCGTGACCCGTCCCGACCGTGCCCAACGCTTCGAACACCGGACCGAGCACACGCGAGAGCTTGCCGCCACTCCGGAGCAGGTGTGGGACGCCATCGCCACCGCCGACGGGATCTCTGCATGGATGGTGCCCGCCCGGCTGGACCCCCGGATCGGTGGTGAAGTCTCGTTCGATCATGGCGGGTTGCGATCGACCGGTGCCATCACCGACTACACCCCGAATCAACGGTTCGCGTATGAAGAGCCGTGGCCGATGACCGAGGAGATGCGCCAGTGGGTAGCCGACACCTCTGGGCACGCTGTCTCCGACGAGGAGCTGACGTCGATTTCTCCGATAGCCACTGAGTTTCTCATCGACGCAGCGTCGGGTGGCAGTTGCATCCTGCGCGTCGTCGCGAGCTCATACGGGAGCGGGGCGGACTGGGAGAACGAGTACTTCTCCGAAATGGTGGCTGGCTGGGGCACAGTCCCGTTCGGTCCCGACGAGCAAGCGCCGTGGCTCGACAACCTCGTCAGCCACCTTGAGGCCGTAGGGGCCGAGGGAGGAACACTGCAATGACAACCGCACAGCTTGCACACGAAAAGCCGGGCATGGTCTCAGCCGGGCCGAGCACCCCGTCTCTCATGCGCCGTGGCGCGGTGGCCGGCGCAATCACAGCCATGGGCACGAGCTCACTCGCTGCCAGCGACGGAGCCAGAGACCGATGAACACCGATGGGGCCGTAACGGTCACGCCGATCGTCGTCGCCGACCTGCTCGTCGAGGGCGAGGTGATGCCCGTCTGCGTGCACGTGATCGACCATCCCGACGGTCGGGTTCTGGTCGATACCGGCATGACAGAACTGCATCCGGCAGTGGTGGCCGCCTTCAATCCTCGCCTCTATCCCCTGAACGAGCGGGACTTCGACGTCGCTGGCGTCGACATGGTCGTCAACACGCACCTTCACGCCGATCATTGCGGTGGGAACCATCTCTTTGCCGGACGGCCGATCTACGTTCAGCGCCGAGAGCTTGACGACGCCCACCACGAGGATGACTACACGCTTCGAGAGTGGGTCGACGCTCCCGACCTGCAGTACGTGCCGGTCGATGGAGAACTCGAGTTGCTTCCCGGCGTCCGTCTAGTGCCAGCGCCGGGTCATACGCGCGGTTCACAGGTCGTTGTGGTCGAGACCGGAGGACGTCCCGTCGTTATCTGTGGAGACACTGCGGTGTGGTTCGGTGAGTTGGATGAGCCGCGCACCGAAGGGCAACGGCGAGTCCTTGCTCTCGACCCCGGGGAGGTCTGGCTCTCGCACGTGTACGAGCCGTGGCGACCCAGCGTCGCCCACATCGACGACCACGGCCCGACCGATGCGCGAGAGGGCCGAGACCGGTCGACCAACTGAGGGATTCGGCGTTGTCCCGGCCGGCGCGGCGCGCGTGCCATGATGGCCCGGGTACCGGAGGCGACACGTGCTGGGGGCACACGCTTCCATCCCCCGCTTATGAGCCCGTCGACCGTCAATTCCAGGCCTAGCTCCACGCGGACACCCCGGATTGCCGGCTCGAGGTCTACACGCCCGCCGACGGACCCTCCGCCGACGCCCTCGCCCTACTGACCACTCTCACGCACGAGAATCCGAGGTCCTTTACCGAGCGAAGTGCGCTTGACTGATCGACGTCGCTTCGGAGGATAACGAGACCACGGCGGTCCGGGAACGTCTTCTCAGACAGCGGTCGAGGCGAGGTCGAGATGGCGAAAAGAGTTTGTTGATATGTCATTGACTTGGGTGCCCAAGGACAATGATGTTGCGATTGCAACCAACTCCGGCACGGCCTCATCAGGTGGACGTTTTCCCAAATCTCATCCCCTGGGCGTCGGTCACGCTGCGTTGCCACTGGGGCTGTCGCCCTACCCAGAGGTGCTGCGGACTGGCTATCCGCTCCACCATCCCCCCGTTTTCAATGAATAGGTGTGTTTCGTCATGCGCGCTCCCTCCCCCCGTACCCGGAAGATCGCCGGCCTCAGTGCTGGCCCCATTGCCGTGGTCCTGGCAGGCCTGCTGGTCTGGCAGGGCTCGACGGCGGCCTTCACGGCCACCACCCGTAACTCCGGCAACTCCTGGGCCACCGGTCAGGTCGCTTTGACCGACGACGACCGCGGAGCGGCTGGCTTCACTGTGGAGAACCTGGTGCCGGGTTCCACCGGCACCAAGTGCATCGTGGTGACCTCTTCTTCCACGGTGCCCGGGGAGGTGCGTTCCTACGCGCAGAACCTCTCCAGTTCCGCCAACGGTCTGGAGGACCACCTCATGTTGCAGATCGAGCGCGGCAGCGGGGGCACCTTCAACGACTGCACCGGATTCACCCCCGACCCCGGGACGCTGCCGGCCCAGTCCCTATCGACCCTGGCCAAAGCCAACCGCGACTACGCCACCGGCGCATCGCCCTGGGACACCACCGGCACCCGGGGGGAGCAGAAAACCTACCGGGGCACCTGGACCTTCGACACCACCGGCATGACCCAACAGCAGGTCGACGCCCTCCAGGGCTCTCGCGTCAGTGTCGACCTGGTCTGGGAGCTGCAAAGTGACGAGGGCCCCGCAGCTTGAGTACCGCCTCTGCCGTGACAGCCCCCCTCGACCGGACCCCGCCAGCCCGCACCGACGGCGGCCAGCACCCACCGCACCCAGCCCTGTGGTCACCACAGGGCTGGGGAGGGTTCGTGGCCGGAATCATCGCGCAGGTCTATCTGGGATTGCTGCTGACCCTGGTGGCCATCGCCATTGTGCCCGCCGCACTCGGCTGGCATGCCACCGTGATCCAAACCGGGTCCATGCAACCGCACATCGACCCCGGGGACGTGGTCGTCTCCTCTGCGCTGTCCGACGACGCACCGGTGCCGGTCGGCGGGGTGGTCCAGTACCGCAGCCCCGCCACCGCTGAACCCGACCACGTGGCACGGCTGCGCATGCACCGGATCGTGACCGCCAACGACGACGGGACCTATGTCACCGCCGGCGACGCCAACGCAGAGGTCGACTCCACCCCCCTGACCAGGGAGCAAATCACCGGCCAGGCCCGGCTGCTGGTTCCCTTCATCGGGCTGCCCTCCCTATGGATCGGCCATGGCAACTTCCTGTCGCTGGCCCTGGTGGCATTGCTTCGCACCCTCCCGCCCCGGTCTTCGAACCCGACTCCGGAGACAGTACAGGTTCCGGCCGACACTGCTGATCAGGAGCTGGGGGCTCAGCTCGTGCCCGCCGGCCGCCCTGAACCCGGCCGACGCTCGGCCCTGGCCCTGGTAGGGCTCGCCACCGTCGGCGCACTGGTGGCCTGTCGGGTTCCGGCCAGCACCGCCGGCTTCACCGCCCGCACGACCACCGCGGGTAACACCTGGACCGTGGCCGCCCTGCCCACCTTGTCCCTGGGCCGGGCTGCGGGTTACGCGCTGCTGGTGGCCACCGGTATCCGCAACTCTTCCTTCCTCGGAACCGGTTCCTCCGTCAACGGCAGCGTGGCCACCAGCCCCGGCACCTCCATCGACGGTTTCTGGCCCTGGGACATCACCGGGGCCACCGACCGCAACACCACAAACGCCCGTAACGCCCGCAGCGACGCCCTCACTTTGTACACCGCTCTGGACGCCTACCCCGCCACCAAAGTGATTCCACCCACGCTGACCGGAACCCTGAGTCCCGGGGTCTACACCAGCACCACCGGGGCCTTCACTATCAGCGGCACCCTGACCCTCGACGGCGGCGGAGACCCCAGTGCCCGCTTCATCTTCCGCGCCACCTCCATCACTGCCGCCCCGCGCAGCACCGTGACCCTCACAAACGACGCCTTCCCCAACCGCGTGTATTGGAAAAGCACCACCACCATCACCCTGGGCGAATCCAGCACCGGCCGAGGAACCTACCTCGCCAGCGGAGACGCCACAGCCTCCCGGAACACCAGCCTCTACGGCCGACTCATCTCCCTCAACGGCGCCATTGCCATCAGCCGCTCCACTATCACCAACCCCTGATGCCAGCACCACCCTGCCGGAACTGAGCGCGCCGTCGGGCCCGTCGTTGACCGTGCAGCTGAATGACCTGCCGTCCCGCGGGGTGTCCTGTGGTTCATCACTGCGGGGTTATTGGTATTCGACTGCATATACTGGCGGTTCCCTCACTCCCCCAGATGAATAGGGCTTTCGTTATGGCGCAGCGTTTGAAACCTTGGCAGATTACTCGGTATTTGAAGTCTGGACCGTTAGGGGAGGGCCCTGTTCCCTCGACGCAGCAAATCGTTGAGCACGCTCGGGAGTTCCCGGATAAGTATGATTATGCGCTGATTGTCCTGTATTACCAGTTCGCGGAGACGATGTTTAAGCGGTCGCCGGCTGGTTACTGCAAACGATTTCGGCGGTTTGTTGAGCCGTGGATTGACCAGGTGGATCGAGATACATCCCGGTTCGTGCGTGGCGCCTTGGAAGCGTATGAGGCTGCCTGGGATGCTGGCATAGGGACCCTGTCGGTAGATGCTACCGCCGAGCCGGCCAAAGCGGTCTCTGATGCCCTGGCGGAGTTTAAGACTATTCCCGACAGTATCGAGGAACTGTCTGTGTTGACGTTGCGTGGTCAGGCGGAGAGCCTGTGGTCGCGGGACGTGGCGGGTGAGACCTTCGCTGCCGTGCGCGCTAACCCGCACAATGACCTCGTGCGTGTCTTCACATGGGACCAGGGTGCGCTGAGCTACTTCAACGATGTCCAACTGGCCGGCGGAGCCGCGACCGGGGACTCACTGGACCTCGATATCTCCTGGGCTCAGCCAGCCTATACAGGGAACAAGAACGCCTTTGTGATTTCCGTTGACCCGGTGTTCTTCCGAATCTACGGGCCCATGATCTTGTTCAATGCCCAGCAGATCCACGAAACCGACTTGGTCCTCCTATTGTGCGCAGACGAGGACGTTGCGCGCGAGCTTGTTGATACCGCCGAGGAATATCTCGCGGTGCTTTCCAAATTCAACAAGCAACCCAAGCCTTCCGCCGTCTCGTACTACGCCGTGGACACACCCACGTGGGTCACTGAAATGCATACCTACTACGCGTGCGCCAGGTTCCTGGCCCTGCCCAGCCTGCTCGAACATTACGAGAGTGTGTACTGCATTGACGCGGACCTGCTGATGCGCGATGACCCTGCGGGGTTCATAAAAAAGACTGCGGATCTCAGGCTGTCAGTTCCGCGCAACGAGGGGACCATAGGCATCGTCCCCTGGCGTCGCTACATGGCCGGTAACCTCGTTGCCAACAAGACGTTGCTCGATACTGACCTGCTGGAGAAGTTGAACTCGTACATTAACGTCGGTCTCAAGACGCCGTTCGCCTGGACCCTCGACCAGAACGCTCTGTCATATGTTGCCGAGCAAGAATCACACAGTGGCATCGAACCCCTCAACAGGTACCCCCGTCCGACCAAAGTATCCAAATTCATGGCCCGGTGGGAACGCAACTATAAGAAGCATGCGTGAGCTAACGCGGACGTTTGAATTCCAGCTCAGCTAGTCCGGTGTGGCCGTAGCGGCCACACCAGGCATCCGCGACAAGGTGAGCCGAGCGGGTTTGATGCCGTATCCCTCCGAGTTGGAGGGATGGTCTCACGCCGAAAAATTGACCGGGCGCTCAGGGGTGCAGCTATCAGGCTTGTGCTCGACCGCCGGGCCGATTACCCCTCGACCGCTAAACCAACCGCGGTCGAGGGGTAATGAGCAGGGCGTGGAGATCGCCGCGCGATGGACCTGGCACGCTGACCATGTCTCGGCCCGGGCTGTCACCGATGCGTTGGTGCTCGACGCAGTGGGTGGCGCTGAACCGCCCCTGACCACACTGGTAGAACCCAATACCGACCCCGCCGGCTTTCAACGCATCAACACCACCGGACGAACCCACGCCCGAACCCCCGTCGTGATCATCGTCAAAGACCGGCACATCACCATCGCCAACAAAACCACCGGCGAGATCATCACAGACTTCACCCTCGACACCACACGCAACTACCAAGGACAACAAAAAAGACCCTGAACCAAGGGTTCAGGGTCTTTCCAACGTCCTGAGACAGGACAATTGTGCGCGAGGGGGGACTTGAACCCCCACCCTCTAATACGAGGACTAGCACCTCAAGCTAGCGCGTCTGCCTATTCCGCCACCCGCGCAGGTGTCACAACCATGAATCGAAGCCTTGAAGAACCTCGTGTGGCCGTTGGCAACGAGAAGTAACTTACCACATTTGAGGGCCGGACTCGAAAACATCCGATCGGCCCAGAACGCAGTGTGCCGCCCGCCCGCTCTAACGGACCGGCGGCACAACTCCAGTGCAGGTAAATTACTTGCCCGCCTGGGCCAGGAAGTCTTCGGCGCCGCCCACGAGCTCCACGTGGCCGGTCTCCACGTCAGCGGAAACCATCTTGGCGATCTCCTGGGCGAACTCGTTGACCGAGTAGAGCTTGCCCGCGGATTCACGGCGTTCCTCGAGCGCACCGGGGCGGGCACGGTTGAGCAGAGTAGCGGTCACGGTGCCCTCGATCATGTCCGCGGAGACCACCACGAAACTCACACCCTGCTCGGACATCTCCGGCACGCGGGCGGTCAGGGTGTCTTCACCGGCGCGCTTGGACTTGGCCACGGCCTCGTACTCCGGCATGGTCTCCACGTCATCGATGAAGTGCGCCTGGTGGCTGGTCACGAACACCACGCGGCCGCCCTCGGGCAGCACCTTAAGTCCCTCGGTCAGGGCATCGTTCTGGGCATCACGGTTCAGGCGCAGCGCGTAGTCCTCGCCCATGCCCGATTCCATGCCGCCGGAGGCGTTGAGGATCAAGATGTCCACCCCGCCGAACTCGTCCACACCGGCCTGCAACAGACCACGCAGGGACTCCACGTCCGTCATGTCGGCTTGGACCGCAATTGCTGCGCCGCCGGCCTCGGTGATTTCCTTGACCACTTTGTTGGCGCGGGGCGCCTTCTGGCGGTAATTGACGACGACGTTCGCGCCCTCCCCCGCCAAAATCTTGGCGGTGTCTGCGCCCACCCCTCGCGAGGAACCCGTAATCACTACGGTTTTACCTGCCACTGAACTCATGCGGTTCTCCTTTGTCGCGCTGCACTGTTCAAGATTGTTTTGAGAGTCAGTGTCCCATGACCAGGCCGCCGTCCACGGGGATGACGGCGCCGGAAATGTAGGCGGCGTCATCGGAGGCGATCCACCGAACGGTCTTGGCGATCTCCTCGGGCTCGCCGAAACGGCCGGCCGGGATCATGGCGAGGTATTCGGCCTTGAGCTCGTCGCTCAGGGCGTCGGTCATGGCGGTGTCGATGTACCCGGGCGCCACCACATTGGCGGTCACGCCGCGGGAACCCAACTCCCGGGTGATGGCGCGGGCCATGCCCACCATTCCCGCCTTGGACGATGCGTAGTTGACCTGGCCGGGCGAGCCGATGAAGCCGACCACGGAGGAGATCAAAACGATCCGGCCCTTCTTCAAGCGCATGAAGCCCTTGGTCGCACGCTGCACCACGCGGAATGCACCGGTGAGGTTGGTGTCGATGACGTCCTGGAAGTCGGCTTCCTTCATGCGCAGCAGCAGGGTGTCCTTGGTGACGCCGGCGTTGGCCACCAGCACCTCCACGGGGCCGAACTTCTCTTCGATCTGCTTGAACGCGGTGTCCACGGACGCGGAATCGGTGACGTCTGCCTGGACGGTGAACGCGCCGTCGGGCCCGTCGTCGCCCGAACGCGAGGTGACCACCACGTTGTCCCCGGCGGCCACGAACGCCTCGGCAATGGCGCGGCCAATGCCGCGGTTGCCTCCCGTAACCAGTACGGTGCGGGCGCCTTCGGCGGTGGGCTGATCAGCCATGGTGAACCTTTCATCGAGACAACGGCGCGGCAAGGGTCAACGCCGCATAACACGCTAATAGTGAACTAACACGCAATCTTATTCGGACACCCACAGAACTGGGCCCCCCGGGTTGGGGAGTCAGCACAACGGTGAGACAATTAAAGGAAGTGCCCAGCGCGCTCCCCGGAACCCATGACACCATAATGCGTCTGCGATTTTCCGGCCATTGACTTCCAAGGATCTGTTCAGCATGCCACGCACGCACACGCCTTCGCGAGACGCCACCGGAGTTCACTCGATTACTTCGGCGGCCGGCCCGCACACGCAGGACATGTCTCATCGCATGAAGGTGTATGCCCTCCAACAGGGTCTGCGCATCGTGTGCATCGTGGGCGTGGTGTTCATCGACATCCTGTGGGTTCGTATTCTGCTGTGCATCGGTGCGGCGGTACTGCCCTGGGTCGCGGTGATGATGGCCAATCGCGGCGCGGACCGGTCCGAGCGCACCAGCACGTACTACCGGCCGCCGCAGCGCATTGAACTGCCCACGGTCGCCGAGACTCAGGCCAAACCCGAGGATCCGGAGACGGTGATCGTGGACGGCGAGTTCCGCACGCATGAACCGCCCAAGGCGATCACGTATAACCGAACGGGCACATCGCGCAACTGAGACCCGGCCGCCACCCGGGCACCGAACATCTGTCACACCGAGGAGTAGTTGAACCGTGGAATTTGACCTGCTGGGTTCCTTGAGTCCCCACGAGGCCTCCCCGAAACCGGACACGAACTCCACGGACCACCCCGAGGTTCCCCAGTGCTCACGTCGCGGGTGCGGTCGCAACGCCGCGTGGCAACTGCTGTGGAACAACCCCAAGGTGCATACCCCCGACCGCCGCAAGGTGTGGCTCGCCTGCGACGAACACCGTGATTATCTCGGTGAGTTCCTGAACCAGCGTGGCTTCCTCAAGGCCGTCGAACTCTTCAACGGGCCGGAGGGTGAGGCCTGATGCGCAAGTATTCCTTCCTCTTCTCCGGCACCTGGATCGCGTGGTTCATGATGTGCGTGGTCGCCGCGATCGTGTGCGCGTTCCTGGCCCAGTGGCAAATGTCCCGCAACGATCATCTGGTGGCGGAGAACGCCAAGATCGAGAACAACTACGACGCCCCCGCGCTCAGCCCCGCCGAGGGCCTGCCCTTGTTCGCGGACTACGACGACACCCAGACCTGGCAGCCGGTGACCCTGGAGGGTCAGTACCTGCCCCAGGACACCACGCTCGTACGCAACCGCCCCCAGGACGGCCGCGTGGGTTACGAGGTGCTCGTTCCGTTCCGCGCGGACGACGGCCGCACCGTGGTCATCAACCGCGGCTGGATCCCGACCGGCGACGGCGCGGGCGGCCTTCCCGGGGTGGTTCCCCAGCCTCCGTCGGGCGAGGTCACCGCAACGGTACGGCTACGCCCGGGAGAGGTTGCCGTGGACCGTGGCGCGCCCGAGGGTCAGATCGCGTCGATCGACCTCGAGCAACTCAATGAGCGCCTGACATACCCCATAGCCACCGCTGGCTACGGTCTGCTCGCCTCGGAGGACCCGCCCGCGGCCGATCGTCCCGCGGCTGCCGCCAAGCCCGAGATCAACTACGGCCCGCACCTGTCGTATTCGCTGCAGTGGTTCGCGTTCGCGTTCTTGGTCTTCGTGGCGTTCGGCTATGCCGCCCGCCAGCACGTGCGCAACGAGGAATGGGACCGCGCCTACGCCGCCGAGGTCGAACGCAAACTCGCCCAGTACTACGATGCGGACGGTAACTACACCGGTGACGTGGACGAAGAATTGATCATTCGCGAGCTCCAAATGGCGGACGACATGCCCGCTCACCTCAAGTCCCTGTATCGGCCCAAGACCTCCCGCCGATCCAATGCGGTGACCAATGAGGACGAAGAGGACGCCCTGTTGGACGCCCTAGAGTCGCAGCGCAGCTGAGCCTCAGGCCAGCGAGATCAGGTCCTGGTACTCCTGGCTCCACAGGTCCTCAACGCCGTCCGGCAGCATGACCACGCGCTCGGGTTCGAGTGCTTCCACCGCGCCCTCGTCGTGAGACACCAGAACCACGGCGCCTTCGTAGTTGTGCAGGGCGTTGAGGATCTCGCGGCGCGAGGCCGGGTCCAAGTTGTTGGTGGGCTCATCGAGCAGCAGCACATTCGCCGACGACGCCACCAGCGTTGCCAACGCCAGTCGCGTCTTCTCACCGCCGGAGAGCACCCCGGCGGGCTTGTCGACGTCGTCGCCCTGGAACAGGAACGATCCCAGAATGGTGCGCACCTGCGTGTCCTGAAGCTCCGGTGCGGCGGACTTCATGTTTTCCAGCACCGTGCGGTCAGTGTCCAGGGTGTCGTGTTCCTGGGCGAAGTAACCGAGCTTGAGCCCGTGGCCGGCAATGACCTCTCCGGTGTCCGGTTCGGACTGTCCGGCCAGCATGCGCAGCAGCGTGGTCTTGCCGGCGCCGTTGAGGCCGAGCACCACCACGCGGGAACCGCGGTCGATCGCGAGATCCACGTCCGTGAAGATTTCCAGGGAGCCGTAGGACTTGGACAACCCCTCCGCGGTGAGCGGAGTCTTGCCGCAATCGGCGGGCTTGGGGAAGCGGATCGCGGCCACCTTGTCCTGCTGGCGTTCACCCTCGAGTCCGGCCATGAGCCGTTCGGCGCGGCGAATCATTTGCTGAGCGGCCACGGCCTTGGTGGCCTTGGCGCGCATCTTGTTGGCCTGGTCCATGAGGGCCCCGGCCTTCTTCTCCGCGTTCTGGCGCTCGCGCTTGCGGCGGGCCTCATCCTGTTCGCGCTGCTGCAGGTAGTTCTTCCACGACATGTTGTACACGTCGATCACGCAGCGGTTGGCGTCCAGGTAAAGCACCTTGTTGACCACCATGTTCATGAGTTCCACGTCGTGGGAGATCATGAGCACGCCGCCCTGATAGTTCTTCAGGAACTCCCGCAGCCACACGATGGAGTCGTGGTCCAGGTGGTTGGTGGGCTCGTCCAGGAGCATGATGTCCGCGTCCGAGAAGAGGATCCGGGCCAGCTCCACACGGCGGCGCTGACCACCGGAGAGCGTGTGCAGCGGCTGTTCGAGCACGCGCCCGGGCAGGTCCAGGTTGCTCGTAATGGTGGCGGCCTCGGACTCGGCGGCGTAACCTCCGCCGGCGAGGAACTCGGTCTCGAGGCGGTCGTACCGTCGCATGGCCTTGGACCGCACGGCGTCGTCCTCGGAAGCCATGTCCTGCTCGGCCTGACGAAGCTTGGCCGTCACCCCGGCAA
Source organism: Kocuria sp. cx-455 (assembly GCF_014698015.1). Taxonomy (GTDB): domain Bacteria; phylum Actinomycetota; class Actinomycetes; order Actinomycetales; family Micrococcaceae; genus Kocuria. The sequence goes on along the minus strand of NZ_JACXBS010000002.1, from coordinate 676,436 downwards.
GATCGCGGGCGGAGAGAATCCGGTCGCGCGCGAGCTGGTTCATGTCCTCGACCTTGGGGTCCTGGGGCAGGTAGCCGATGGTGCCCGAACGGGTCACCTCACCGGCGGCCGGCAGGGCCTGGCCCGCGAGGACCTTGGTCATGGTGGTCTTGCCCGCCCCGTTGCGGCCCACCAGGCCCACCTTGTCCCCGCGATCCACCCGGAAATTCACTTCGTCCATGAGCAGGCGAGCTCCGGCGCGCAATTCGAGGTTCGTCACGGTGATCAAGAGGCAGAGGCCTTTCCGAAGAGATGAGGGGGCAAACGAGATGCCCCGAACCTGCGGGGCACCGACCCAGTCTAGCCGCGGTGAGGCGCTTGCTGAACTAGACTTCGTGAACATGAGCGAAACCACACGTTCCCACCTCACGATCAACTCCTTCGACCTGGCCAACATTGCGGTTTTCGCCGCGCTGACCAGTGTTCTGGCGTTGGCCCCGGCCATTCCCGTGGGCGCGCTCGGGGTGCCCCTCACCCTGCAGACGCTCGCCGTGTTCCTCACCGGCATGATCCTAGGTGGCTGGCGCGCGTTCCTGGCCATTACCTTGTACGTGGTGGTCGGACTGTTGGGCGTGCCGATCTTTGCCGGTTTCGTAGGCGGGCCGGGCGTGCTGGCCGGTCCCTCGGTCGGGTACCTGCTCGCGTTCCCGTTCACCGCCGCCCTGGTGGGGTTCCTGGCCCACCGGTCCGTGCGCGAGGAACACGTACGACGCCGCGCCGGCTCCACCTCCGCCACGCCCGACAAACGCCGCGGGCTGGGTCTCAAACTTTTCCTGGCCGGTGTGGCCGGTTTGGTGCTGTCCCACGTGCTGGGCATCATCGGCATGATGCTGGTGGGCGGTCTGAGCCTCAACGCCGCGGTGATCGCTGACCTGGTGTTCATCCCCGGTGACCTGATCAAAGCCGTTGCCGCCGCGCTGATCGCCGTGGCCGTGCACCGTGCTTTCCCGCGCATGGCCGGAGCCGTTCTCTAGTACATGGCTCATACGTCCGGATCTTCTTCCTACGACCCCCTGGTGCCCGACGCCTCCTCGGGGTCGCTGTCCTGCGCCGACGTGAGCCTCACCGTGGACTCCCCCTCGGGCCCGTTCACCGTGTTGGATCGTGTCAGCTGTGAGTTCGACCAACCCCGAACCGCGGTGATCGGTCTCAATGGCTCCGGCAAATCCACGTTGCTGCGCTTGTTCAATGCCCTGGTGGTACCGCAGTCGGGGGTGGTGCGGGTCAACAGCATTGATCCGGTGGCCTTCCCCCGCGAAGCCCGCGCGGCCGTGGGATTCGTGTTCACCGATCCCGCATCCCAGATCTTGATGCCCACCCCGATCGAGGACATTGAACTGTCCCTGCGCCGTCACGTGCACGACCGGCACGAACGCACCGAGAGAGCGCGCGACTGGTTGGTCCGGATGGGGTTGGAGCACCGAGCCCACCACAGCGTGTTCGATCTCTCCGGGGGCGAACGGCAGCTCGTGGCCCTGGCGGCCGTGCTCGCCGCTCAACCGCAGGTGTTGATCCTGGACGAGCCCACCACGCTGTTGGATCTGCGCAACCAGCTCAAGCTCATCGACATGCTCGACGATTTGGGGCAACAGCAACTCATCAGCACCCACGACCTGGACCTCGCCGCGACCGCTCACCACGTGGCCGTGGTGCACGAAAGTCGCATCATCGCTCAGGGCCCGCCGGCCGAGCTGATCCCCCAGTACAAGAGCTGGTGCGCCCACGGCTTCCCGCAGTGGGAGTCCCTGTGAGGCGGAAGGTGCGCCGCGACGATCTCCTGGGAACCTACGTCCCCGGGCGCTCACTGCTGCACCGCTGTCCCCTGGCACTGAAGGCCACACTGCTTCTGGGGTTGTGTATCACCGTGATGGTAATCCGGGACTGGCAATTCTCACTGGCCGTCCTGTCGCTCACGGCGCTCAGCTCCGCGGTATGTGGGCTGGGTCTGCGGCGCTGGGCGGCGTCGTTGCGGCCGCTGTTGTTCCTGGTGATCCTGCTGGGCGGCTATCACCTGATCTTCAACGGGCCGGCTCGGGCTGCGTCGATCGTGCTGTCCCTGCTGGCGGTCGTCAGTCTCTCGCGGCTGCTCATCAGCACCACGCCACTGCCCCGGCTCATCGACGGTCTGGTGTGGCTGTGCACTCCGCTGTCATGGTGCGGGGTCAACACCGAACGCATCGGGCTGGCCGTCTCGCTCATGATCCGATCCGTGCCGTGGCTCTTCGGGTGCCTGGGCGAACTGCGCGACGCCGCCACCGCCCGCACCATTCGGGCCAACCCCGTGCGCCTGGTCACCCCGGCAACCATCGCCACGGTGAATTACGCCCACCACACCGGCGAGGCGCTCGCCGCCCGCGGGTTGGATTAATCCGCGCCGCACGGCCTCAAACGCACGGGTGCGCCTTATGCTTCGCTCATGAGTTTTAATGACAATGCGCGGCTGGACACGTCGCAGGTAGGGTCCGGCGGCGGGCGCGGTGGTCGTGGTGTGGCGGTCGGCGGTGGCCTGGGCGGCATCATCCTTCTGGTCGTGGCCGGTTTGCTGTTCGGCCAGGACGGCATCGACATGGTGACCGGCGGAGGCCAGCAGCAACAGCGGCAGGGCTCAATCACCAGCGTGGCGGAACAGGACCGAGAGCTGGCCGAGCGCTGCCAGACGGGCGCCGATGCCGACCGCTACGACGACTGCCGCCAAATCGCGACCGTCAACTCCCTCAATGAATTCTGGGGCTCCTACTACCCGCAGGCCACCGGTGAACGTTACGAGCAACCCGGCGTGATGCTCTACAACGGTGTGGAACAGTCCGGCTGCGGTCAGGCATCGGCGGCCGTGGGGCCGTTCTACTGCCCGGTCGACACGTCCGTGTACCTGGACGTGGGATTCTTCGACCAAATGCGCGAGAGCTTCGGGGCCAGCGCCAATGCCCTGGCACAGGAGTACGTGATGGCACACGAGGTCGGCCACCACATCCAGAACCTGCAGGGTGCCGATTCAGGCGCCGTGCGTGTGGAACTGCAGGCTGACTGCTACGCCGGGATGTGGGCTCACCACGCATCTCAGCCCGGCGGCAGCGTGAGCTTGGAACCGATCACCAACGATCAGCTGGCCGATGCGTTGAACGCTGCCCAGGCGATTGGTGATGACCGGATTCAGGAAACCACCCAGGGCCGCGCTAACCCGGAGTCCTTCACCCACGGTTCCTCCGCTCAGCGTCAGGCCTGGTTCCTCTCCGGCTACCAGACCGGTGACATCAACCAGTGCGACACCTTCAGCTCCCGCAACCTGGACCGGCCGGCGGGGCTGCGGGGTTAGGTCCTTCCGGGCAGGCGATCATGGGCCGCGCCATCTCATGTGAGGAAAATGCAGGGTCGCAATCTCAGGGGAGGCACATGCCGGATTGGTGCTGATTTTGCGCAAATTTCTCACCTCACCCTTGGCGGCCGCATTTTCCTCACCTGAAACTTCACTGCCACCGATGCAGCCATGGTGCCCGCATGTCATCGAGGCCGAGGTCCGCATGAGAACCGGCACCCATGAGCAGCATGGTGGTGCGAATCCGCGCCGCCAGCAACTCGAACGGCGTCGTCGGCAGAGGAAGTCGACCTGCGGGCACGCGAAAGGGCGCGAGGTCACAGACCCCGCGCCCTTTCGCCGGCGAGAACCGGACTAAATGTTGAAGCCCAGGGCGCGCATCTGATCGCGCCCGTCCTCGGTGATCCGCTCCGGACCCCACGGGGGCATCCAGACCCAGTTCACGTGCCACTCGTCAACGATGGTTCCCAGGTTCTGCGTGACCTGTTCCTCGATCACGTCCTGCAGCGGGCACGCCGCCGTGGTCAGGGTCATGTCCAGGCGCAACGAGTTGTCTTCCTGGTAGACCAGTCCGTACAGCAGGCCCAGGTCCACAATGTTGACGCCCAGCTCGGGGTCGATCACGTTCTCCAACGCGGTCTTGACCTCGGCCAGGGACGGCTGCCCGTTGGGGCCCGGGGCCTCGGCGGACAGTGTTTCTTCGGTGGTTTCGCTCATCTGGAACCCTCCTCAAGCGACGTGGTGCATGACAGGTTACTTGGACACGCTCATGTAGCGGTCGTAACCCTCTTCTTCAAGGCGATCGGCCAGCTCGGGGCCGCCCTCATCCACAATGCGACCGTCCGCGAAGACGTGCACGAACTGCGGCTTGATGTAGCGCAGGATGCGGGTGTAGTGAGTGATCAGCATGATGCCGGTGTTCTGCTCGGTGAGCGCACGGTTCACGCCCTCCGAGACGACCTTGAGCGCATCCACGTCAAGACCCGAATCGGTCTCGTCCAGCAGAGCGATCTTGGGGCGCAGCAGTTCCAGCTGGAGGATCTCGTGACGCTTCTTCTCGCCGCCGGAGAAGCCCTCGTTGACGTTGCGCTGGATCATGGCCGGATCGATCTTCAGCTTCTCCATGGAAGCCTTCATGTCCTTGGTCCAGGTGCGCAGCGAGGGTGCCTCGCCGTCAATGGCGGTCTTGGCCGAGCGCAGGAAGTTCGAGGTGGTCACACCGGGGATCTCGACCGGGTACTGCATGGCCAGGAACAGGCCGGCGCGGGCGCGCTCGTCCACGGACATCTCCAGGACGTTCTGACCGTCCAGGGTCACGGAACCGGAATCGACCTTGAACTTGGGGTGCCCGGCAATGGTCGAAGCCAGGGTGGACTTACCGGAACCGTTGGGGCCCATGATTGCGTGCACTTGACCGGAATTGATGGTGAGGTTCACGCCCTTGAGGATGGGCTTGGTGGTCTCATCGTCCAGGATGACGGACGCGTGGAGGTCCTTGATCTCCAGTACAGACATGTGCTGATTCTCCTTGGGTAAAAGTGTGTACGGGCGGGTCAACGAGTCAGTTCTCGTGACGCGCGAGCTCTTCTTCAACGCTTTGACGCAGCTGTTCCTCGATGGACTCCACGCCGATCTGCTGGATGATCTCGAACAGGAAGCCACGAACCACCAACCGGCGGGCGTCCTCCTCCGGGATACCGCGGGACATCAGGTAGTAGAGGTGCTCATCGTCCAGCTGACCCGTGGTGGATGCGTGACCCGCACCGGCGATCAGGCCGGTTTCGATCTCCAGATTGGGAACGGAGTCCATGCGGGGTCCGTCGTTGAGGATCAGGTTGCGGTTGAGCTCGTAGGTGTCCGTGCCCTCGGCCTCGGCGCGGATCAGGACGTCGCCCACCCACACGCCGTGCGCGTTCTCGCCCTGCAGCGCGGACTTGTAGGTCACACGCGAGCGGCAGCGCGGCTGGGAATGGTCCACGAACAAGCGCGATTCGAGGTGCTGGCCCTCATCCACGAAGGTCAGGCCGTACATCTCCACGTTGCCGCCCTGGTCGGCAAAGCGGGTGGACGGCGTGACGCGCACCAGATCCCCGCCCAGGGAGATCAGCACGTGCTTCAGTGAACCATCGCGCTGGATCTTCGCCTGCTGCGAGGAGGCGTGCACCGAGGTGTCGTCCCATTCCTGGATCGACACGACGGTCAGCTTGGAGCCCTCGCCCACCTGGAACTCGACGTTCTGGGACAGCACGGCCCGACCGCGGTGGCGCAACACCACCAGGGCGCTGGAGTTGGCGCCGGTCTCGATCACGATGTGCTGGGCCGCCGGGTCCATGGAGGAGCCGTTGATGTCGACCAGCAGGGGCTGGTCGGCCTCCACATTGGCCGGAACGGAAATAACGGTGGCCTCGGTGAAGGCGCTCCACGCGTTGGCGGAGACGCGGTCCTCGGGGATGCCCGCCCGACCGATGCGAGCGTCGTCGCGCCCCACGGTGGTCACGGTGACCTGGCCCTCGCCCGAGACGACCTCGACGGCGGGGGCGGCACCGGTCAGCTCGGCCTCGTCCAAGCCCTTGAGGCGCTTGATCGGGGTGAACCGCCAGTCCTCGAGCTTGCTGGTCAGCTTGGGGAACTCCCCCACCTTGTAGGAAGTGAAGCGACCCGCGCGCGATGAATCGGGAACGCCGGAGATGTCACCGTGCTTGGTGTGCTTGATCTCCGGCTCGCCGGCCTGGTTGCGGCCCTCCTGGAGGACCTCACCTTCCTGGCTCATACCCGGAATGGCCACGCGATCCTCACCCGTGGGGACACCGTCCACCTGGTCGGCGGTTTCTTTGCCGTGTCGTACGGTCTGGTCGGTTGTGGACATATCAGCCAACGGATCCTTCCATCTGCAATTCGATCAAGCGGTTGAGTTCAAGCGCGTACTCCATGGGCAGTTCGCGGGCAATCGGCTCCACGAAACCGCGCACGATCATGGCCATGGCCTCTTCTTCGGCCATACCGCGCTGCATCAGGTAGAACAGCTGCTCCTCGGAGACGCGGGACACCGTGGCCTCGTGGCCCATGGTGACGTCGTCCTCGCGGATGTCCACGTACGGGTAGGTGTCCGAACGGGAAATCGTGTCCACCAGCAGGGCGTCACACACCACGTTGGACTTGGAGTGCTTGGCGCCCTCACGCACCTGGACCAGACCTCGATAGGCGGAACGGCCGCCGTTACGCGCCACCGACTTGGAGACGATGGAGGACGAGGTGTTCGGGGCAATGTGCACCATCTTGGAACCGGTGTCCTGGTGCTGGCCCTCGCCGGCGAACGCAATGGACAGGGTCTCACCGCGAGCGTGCTCACCGGTCATGTACACGGCAGGGTACTTCTGGGTGACCTTGGACCCGATGTTGCCGTCAACCCATTCCATGGTGGCGCCCTCGTGGGCAATGGCGCGCTTGGTCACCAGGTTGTACACGTTGTTGGACCAGTTCTGGATGGTCGTGTACCGAACGCGGGCGTTCTTCTTGCAAATGATCTCCACCACGGCGGAGTGCAGCGAGTCGGTCTTGTAGATCGGCGCGGTGCAGCCCTCAATGTAGTGAACGTAGGAGTCCTCATCGGCAATGATCAAGGTGCGCTCGAACTGGCCCATGTTCTCCGTGTTGATCCGGAAGTAGGCCTGCAAGGGGATGTCCACGTGGACGCCCTTGGGCACGTACACGAAGGAACCACCGGACCACACGGCCGTGTTCAGGGCGGCGAACTTGTTGTCGCCCACCGGGATCACGGTGCCGAAGTACTCCTCGAAGAACTCGGGGTGCTCCTTCAGGGCGGTGTCCGTGTCCATGAAGATTACGCCCTGGCGCTCCAGGTCTTCACGGATCTGGTGGTAGACCACCTCGGACTCGTACTGAGCGGCCACACCGGCAACCAGGCGGTTGCGCTCGGCCTCGGGGATGCCCAGGCGTTCGTAGGTGTTGCGGATGTCCTCGGGCAGCTCCTCCCACGAACCGGCCTGTTGCTCGGTGGAACGCACGAAGTACTTGATGTTGTCGAAATCGATCCCGGACAGGTCCGCGCCCCACGTGGGCATGGGCTTGCGGTCGAAGAACTTCAAGCCCTTCAGCCGCAGGTTGAGCATCCATTCGGGTTCGCTCTTCTTGTCCGAGATGTCACGGACCACATCGGCGTCCACGCCGCGACGCGCCGAGGCGCCGGCGTCGTTCTTGTCCGCCCAGCCGTACTGGTACTGGCCGATCCCCTCGAGTTCCGGGTTCATTTCCAGGATCTCGGAGATCACGGTGTCTTCTGGCTTGCTACCCGCGGTGTCTGCGGGAACGGTGCGCTCAGTCATGACAACCCTCCTTTGTCGTGCGGTTGTTGATTAGTTTGGGTGGTCGGTGCCGTTGAGCGGCGCTGCAACGGTACGTGTGTGGTGCAAACGTGGGCGCCGGCGGCCATGGTCGACAGCCTGCGCACGTCCACGCCCAACAGCTGGGCGATCATGGATGTTTCCAGTTCGCAGAAATCGGGGTATTCCGTGGCAATCTCGCGCACGGGGCAGTGGCCCTGGCACAGCTGGGCGGAACGCATGCTCACGCCCTTGGGGCCCCGGGGGGTCACCACGGTGTGGGAAGCGGCAAAACCGTCGCGGCTCATCTCGGCGGTCAAGGCATTGAGGCGATCTTCGACGTCGGGCCCGGCCGCGTTGATCACGGGACGGTACCTTTCCGACATCTCCTGGATGCGTTCGGCCACGAAGTCGTGAACGAGCTCTTCTCCGCCTGCGGCTTCAAGGGTGTGTATCGCCTTGCGGGCCAGGGTGAGGTAGTCGTTACCGAGCAGGTCGTGACCTTCCGCGGCCACCACGTAGCGCCGCGCGGGGCGACCCGCACCCCCCTGGGTGCTGCGGACCAGAGAGACTTCAATGATTTGTTCGGCCTCGAGGGCGTCCAGGTGCCGGCGCACGGCAGCCGGGGTGAGACCCAGGTCCTTAGCGATCTGCGCCGCGGAGACGGGGCCGTGAGCAAGCACCAGAGACAGCACCCGAGAACGAGTGGTCTCGTCGTGGTCTGCGCGCACCGAAGTGGCGTGTTCCGTAGCTTGGGAACTCATGCTGTGTGGGACATCCTCTGGATTGCCTGCGTTGCGGACCGGATTTCGCTGATCGGCCTCCGGTCACGATCCACTTCGCGGTGGACCTGCAATACACAACAAGGGTATGCGCTAATCCATTCCCATTCCACTAAGGGTGACCTTCTGTCGGTGGGATCCGCCTCACACGAGAGGTCCAGGTGTCTCCGCGTAGACTGTCGTGGTGCTGAACCACCCTGCTCCCACACAGTCTGCTCCGGATTTCGACGCCGGGTCCGAGGTTCCGGCTCTCCACATCACGGACCTGTCCAAGATGTTTGAACGCAGGGGTGCTCGGGTGCACGCGGTGCGTGGGCTCAGCATGGCCGCCCACCGCGGCCGGGTGACGGCCCTGTTGGGAGCCAATGGCGCCGGCAAAACCACTACATTGCAGTGCGCGCAGGGTTTGCTACGCCCCACCTCGGGCGCCGTTCGTCTGCTCAACGAGGACCCGTGGCGGGCCTCGCCCGAGGTCAGGGCCCGCGTTGGAGTCATGCTTCAGGACGGCGGTCTCCCCCAGGCCATGCGGCCCATGGAGCTGCTTCGCCACGTGAGTCGGTTGTACAAGGATCCCCGCCCGGTCACGGAACTCGTTGATCTGCTCGGCATCGAACCGTTCGCCACCACGTCCATTCGACGGTTGTCCGGCGGTCAGCGCCAGCGAGTGGGTCTGGCCGCGGCGCTCATTGGTCGGCCGGAGGTCTTGTTCCTGGATGAACCGTCCGCCGGGTTGGATCCCCAATCACGACACATTGTTTTCGACCTGATTGCCCGGTTGCGCGACGCGGGCACCTGCATCATTCTCACCACCCATCTCATGGACGACGCCGCCCGGTTGGCCGACTACGTCTACATCGTGCACCACGGTTCCGTGGCCGCCCAGGGCACGGTTGCGGATCTTGTGAGCGCGGAGCAGCACGCCCCCGTGGTGATGTCCGTGACCTTGCCCGAGAGCCGGGCGGTCGATCTGCGCGAGGCGCCACCCTGGCACACCGAACCCTTCCGAGAGATCGCGTGGACCGTGAAGGACCGCACGGTGACGCTCACCGGAGAGCTCACGGCACCTCTCATCCGCGAGATCACCCAGTGGGCGACCCGCAATGACGGCGTGCCCGAGGCGCTCAGTGTGCAACCTCGATCCCTGGAGGACGTGTTCTTGGAAGTTTCAGGAAGTGATCCCCGATGAGCGATCTCATGACCGTCGATGGGCAGCAACCCCGCGCCGCGAGCCTTCCGGCGCGAGTGCTGGCGCAGTCCCGGTACGAAACCATCACCATGGTGCGTAACGGCGAGCAATTCCTGCTGCTGATCATTCTGCCGATCCTCGCCCTGGTGGGTCTCACCGTCACCGACCTGCTCGATTCGTTCCGGCCCGACGGCGCCACCCGCCTCGACGTGGCCGTCCCCGGCGTGCTCGTGCTGTGCGTGATCTCGAGCGCCTTTTCCGGACAGGGCATTCAGACAGGTTTCGACCGCCGCTACGGGGTGCTGCGGTACCTCTCCACCACTCCCCTGGGCCGCGGCGGCCTGATCGCCGGGAAGTTGCTGGCCATCGTGGCCGTCCTGGTGCTGCAGTACATCCTGATCAGCGCTACGGCGGTGCTGATGGGATGGCGGCCGGAGCCGCTGGCCGTTCTTGCGTCCCTGCCCCTGCTCCTGCTCGTGGCCGTGGCCTTCACGGGCGTGGGCATGCTCATTGCCGGCACCCTCCGAGCCGAAGCCACGTTGGCGATCCTCAATCTCGTGTGGGTCGCACTGGCCGCGGGTGGGGGCGTGCTGTTCCCCACCTCGGCGCTGCCGGGGTGGATTTCATGGCTGGTCGACCTCTTGCCCTCGGCGGCGGCCGGCGAGCTGCTCCGCAGCTGCTTCCTGGCCGGTCGGTTCGCCGTGGTCCCCGCGCTCGTTCTCGCTGCCTGGGCCGTTCTCAGCTGGGCGGCGACCGTTAAATGGTTCAAGTGGGTCTAGGCTCACCCGTGGAGCCGATTCCCCGGCCGGGCCGATACACTTTCCCTACCTCATTCATCAGCATCTGGAAGCAACGCCATGTCTGCCACCGTGTCCCCATCCGTCACCGATAACTTTTGGTGGCCCGCCACCGTGACCCCCTGGGTCCGCGCCATGGCCATCGCCTCACTGGTGGCCAACAGTCTCCTGATCCTTACCGGCGGCCTGGTCCGTCTGACCGGTTCCGGCCTGGGCTGCCCCACCTGGCCGCGGTGCACCGACGAGTCGTGGACCAACACCGCGGAAATGGGAATCCACGGACTCATCGAGTTCGGCAACCGCCTGCTGACGTTCGTGCTCACGGTGGTTGCCGTTCTGACGTTCCTGGCGGTCCTTCGGTTGCGCCACCAGTTCCCCCGCATGTTTTTGTTCGCCCTGCTCCTGGGTCTCGGCATCCCCGTGCAGGCACTGATCGGTGGCATCACCGTGCTGGTGCAGCTGCACCCGCTGGTGGTGGGTGCCCACTACCTGGTCTCGGCCACCATGATCATGTTGTCCACACTGCTCGTTCTGGACACCCGCCGTGCCGGCCTGGCCACCGTGGCGTACGCTCAGCGACCCGGTCAGCTCCCCGGTCGCGAAGTACCGGTTCGGCTCTTCGCCACGGCCGTGGGCGTTCTGTCCGCGATGATCCTCTATGTGGGCACCCTCGTGACCGGAACGGGTCCTCACGCCGGCGACGAGGACTCCGCTCGTCTCGCCTTCGAGCCCCGCTTGATCACGTTTACCCACGTGGTGCCGGTGTACCTGATCGTGGCAGTGGTGATCATTGCGCTGCTGCTGAGCAAGAAGCAGAACTGGCCCAGGGTGCTTGTGCGCGCCTACATGCTTTTCGCCGGCATTCTGGCGATGCAGGCCCTGGTCGGTTACTACCAATACCTCAACAACGTCCCGGTCCTGGCCGTGGCCATCCACATGGTGCTCTCGGCCCTCATGATCTGGACCGCAACCCGCGTGTGCTCCATCAGTTTCCAGATCACCAAGGATCCCACCGAGGCCCACGCCGATCGCGCCCTGGCCCGCGACAGCGACGTTACCGAGCCGGTCCTCTGAGTCAGTGCGCGATGCGCGGGCGGGTGGCGCGCAATTGCGCCACGGCGTCCGCGAGCACTTGCTTACTGCGGGAGGGAATCGGCAACAAGGGCCGGCGCGGAGCTCCCGTGCGCACCCCGCACACCTCGGCCAAAGCGTAAAGCACTGACAGCGGTCTCTCCTGCGCCATGAGGTGCATGAGCGGCGCCAGGGTGGCGCTCCACAGGGCCGCGTCGCTGTCGCGGTGATCGATGACCGCTCGGTGGAAGGCCACGAATTCGGGAGCCAGCAGGGCCGCCATACCGGTGTGCCATGGGGCCATGGGGTAATCGGCCACAATGATCTGATCCCCGCTGATTCCGTGCACGGTACTCGGATCCGCGCGCTGGGCGTAGAGCAGCTGACGCGAATGGAAGAGCTTGCCGGATGACACGGTGTCCTTGAAGGCCACCACGTTGTCCAACCAGGACAGTTCCGCGGCAAGTTCCACGGGGTAATTGAAGCCCGTGGTTTCCGGGTTGTTGTACAAACACAGCGGCAGCGCCAGCGATGACGCCACGGTCTCCACCTGGTCGGCGATCTCCTGCGAGACCAGCGGGATGTAGCTGAGCGGATTCAGAACCAGCCCGTCCGCACCGTTATTCTCGGCCGCGTAGGCCATGGTCATGACCTCTCGGGTGGTCATTGCAGAAATACCCACGCCCACGGGGGTTTCCGACCCCGACGCCGCGTTCACGGCCACCTTGACCACGCGGGCACGTTCCTCGGCGCTCAGATACGCGAAGCTGCCGGAGGTTCCCAGAACGACCACGCCGTCCACTCCGCTGCGTGCCAGCTTGGCCACGTTCAGTTCCAAGGACTCCAGGTCCAACCCTCCGCCCGGCAAGAAGGGCGTTATGGGGTAGGCGATGACACCGGAGAAAGTCATGGACTGCATGAGCCTAGTTTAGGTGAGCCTTACACGAATCCGTGGGCACGGCGGGAGTCACCGCGCGTCAGGGGTGCCACGAGTGAGGCACGCTCGGAACCGGATCAGAAAATCGGTCCGCCGATGAACGGGTCCAGGGCCACACCCACGAACACGAAGGTGATGTAGGCAATGGAACCGTGGAACACGAGCATCGCCTGCTTGAGCGTGGGCTTCCCGGACTGTGCCATGGAATGCAGGGTGTGGCAGTGGTACAGGAACCAGCCGCCGGACGCCAGAGCAATGAGCGCGTACACCCAGCCCGCACCGCCCACCGGAACCAGCAGCAGGGAGCAGATCACGGTGGCCCACGCGTAGAGCACCACCTGGGCTCCCACGGAGCGGGCGGTGTCCACGGCGCCCAGCATGGGGACGCCGGCGCGGGAATAGTCCTCCGCGTACTTCATGGACAGCGGCCAGTAGTGAGGCGGGGTCCACAGGAAGATGAACATGAATAACACCAGCGCCGGCCACTCGATGGTGCCGCGCACGGCGGCCCAGCCGATCAGGACGGGCATGCAGCCGGCAATGCCGCCCCACACAATGTTCTGCGCGGTGCGGCGCTTCAAAATAATGGAGTAGAACACGGCGTACAGGGCAATGGCCACCACACCGAGCACGCCGCACAGCACGCTGACCCCCAAGGTCAACCAGGCCACGGCCACCGCGGAAAGCACCCACGCGAAGATCAGGGCCTCCCGGTCACCCACTTCGCCGGTGACCAACGGACGACGCGCTGTGCGCTTCATCAGACGGTCTTCGTTGCGGTCGATATAGCAGTTGAACGCACCCGCGGCACCGGCTGCCAAACTGCCGCCGATCAAGGTGTTCAGGATGAGCCAGAAATTGGGCATGCCCTGCTGGGCGAAAATCATGGTCGGAACGGTGGCCACCAGCAGAAGTTCAATGATGCGGGGCTTGGTGAGCGCCACGTACGCCTTGATCTTGCGCCCCGCCGTCATGGGCCCCTCGTAACCCACCGGCGCTACCGAGCCGATGGAAGAGCCGGTGACACCGTGGCCGCGAGAGGCCTGCGATGCACTTCGACCCGACTGTGCCGCGGTATCAAGGGGGTTCACAGAATCAATGCTCCAAATAATCGAATCCGGCGTCGTGGTGTTCCGAGCCGCACGGGGCAAGTACCGCCCTCCGGACGCGTACCTATACCCAGACAGCAGTATAGCCGCCACACTGCGTAAATTCCGGGTGATGAGTGGCACGTCCGGGCGCATGATTCACCAACAGCACAAGACACTGACGTTGCCTCGGCCGCGGGACTAAGGTTGATGCTGAAACCCGTGTGGCCTACCCGGCGCAGCGTCGTCGAACCTCGTGGGCCGCCGTGGAGTACCCCACCGACGAAAGGGACTAGCTACCGTGCCGAACCTTGAGCAACCGCTGAACTGGACCGAACAGGACGCTCGTGCCGTGGATACCGCGCGCGTGCTCGCCGCCGACGCCGTACAGAAGGTGGGCAACGGTCACCCCGGCACCGCCATGTCCCTGGCGCCCGTTGCGTACATGCTGTTCCAGAAGATCATGCGTCACGATCCCAGTGATGACCGCTGGACCGGCCGCGACCGATTCATCCTCTCCCCCGGCCACACGTCGCTCACGCTGTACCTGCAGTTGTTCTTCTCCGGTTACGGCCTGGAAATGGACGACCTGAAGTCCCTCCGCACGTGGGGCTCCAAGGTCCCCGGCCACCCCGAGTACCGCCACACCACCGGCGTGGAGATCACCACCGGCCCGCTCGGTCAGGGCCTGGCGTCCTCGGTGGGCTTCGCCTACGGCCAGCGCTACACCCGCGGGCTCTTCGACGCCGACGCCGCTGCCGGCACCTCACCGTTCGACCACAACGTCTTTGTGATCGCCTCCGACGGTGACCTTCAGGAAGGCATCACCTCCGAGGCCTCGTCGCTGGCGGGCACCCAGGAACTGGGCAACCTGGTGGTGATCTACGACGACAACAACATCTCCATCGAGGACGACACCAATGTGGCGTTCAACGAGGACGTTCTGGGCCGTTACGAGGCCTACGGCTGGGATGTCGCCCGCGTCGACTGGCGCCAGGGTGGCGAGTACAAGGAGGACCTGGACGCGCTGTACAACGCGATCGTCTCCGCCACCAAGGTCACGGACAAGCCCTCCATCATTGCCCTGAACACCATCATCGGCTGGCCCGCCCCCACCAAGCAGAACACCGGTGCCGCGCACGGTTCCGCGCTGGGCGAGGACGAGGTCGCCGCGACCAAGGAGCTCCTCGGCTTCGACAAGAACGAGTCGTTCGTGATCGAACCCGAAATCCTGGAGCACGTGCGCGCCGTAGGTGAGCGCGGCAAGCAGGAGCGCGCCGAATGGGAGAAGTCCTTCGCCGCGTGGCGCGAGGCCAACCCGGACAAGGCCGCCCTGTACGACCGGATTCGTGACGAGAAGCTGCCCGAAAATTACCAGGCGGCCTTCCCCACGTTCGAGGCCGGCAAGGAGGTCGCCACCCGTAAGGCCTCCGGTCAGGTCATCAACGCAATTGCGGACACGTTCCCCGAATTGTGGGGCGGCTCCGCGGACCTCGCCGGCTCCAACAACACCACGATCGACAACGCCAAATCCTTCATCCCGGCCAAGCGCTCCACGGACATGTGGGACGGTTCACCCTACGGTCGGGTGCTGCACTTCGGTATCCGTGAGCATGCCGCGGCGGCCATCGTCAACGGCATTGTCATGAGCACGCAGACCCGCGCGTTCTCCGGCACGTTCCTGATCTTCTCGGACTACCAGCGCCCCGCGGTGCGCCTCGGTGCACTCATGAGGGTGCCCTCGATTTACGTGTGGACCCACGACTCCATCGGCCTGGGCGAGGACGGGCCCACCCACCAACCGGTCGAACAGTTGTCCTCCCTGCGCGCCATTCCCGGCCTGGACGTGGTCCGCCCGGCCGATGCCAACGAGACCGCCGTTGCCTGGCGCACGATCCTCGAGCACCACGACCGCCCGGCCGGTATCGCGCTGACCCGCCAGAACCTGCCCACGTTCGCTCGCGTGGACCTGCACCCGGACGCCGAGGGTGAGAAGTTCGCCTCCGCGGAGGGTGTGGCCCGCGGCGCGTACGTGCTCGCGGACACGGACACCACACCGGACGTCGTTCTGATCGCGACCGGCTCCGAGGTGGAGTTGGCCGTGGCGGCTCGCCGGCAGCTTGCCGAGCAGGGCGTTGCCGCCCGCGTGGTGTCCATGCCCTGCCGCGAGTGGTTCGACGCCCAGGACGAGGACTACCGCGAATCGGTGATCCCCTCGGGTGTCAAGGCCCGCGTGTCCGTCGAGGCCGGTGTCAAGATGTCCTGGAACGACATTCTGGGAGACGCCGGCCGCGCCGTGTCCCTGGAACACTTCGGCGAATCGGCCGACTACAAGACCCTGTACCGCGAATTCGGCATCACCGCCGAGGACGTGGTCAGCAAGGCTCAGGAGTCCATCGCCGCCGCGCGCTGATCCTCCCCATCGCCGGGCGGGGCGCACGCTGCGTCCCGCCCGGCCTCAACAGAATTTCCGGCACGAAGTTAGGAAGTCACAGTGAGCACTCCCACCAAGAAGCTGTCCGACGCGGGCGTTTCCATCTGGCTCGACGATTTGTCCCGCGAACGTTTGACCAGCGGTAACCTGCAGGAACTGATCGACACCAAGAATGTCGTGGGCGTTACGACCAACCCCACTATTTTCGCTGCGGCCCTGGCCAACGGTGAGTCCTACGCGGAACAGGTCTCCGAACTCGCCCGCTCCGGCGCGGACGTGGACGAGGCCGTCCTCGCGATCACCACCGACGACGTCCGCGACGCGTGCGACGTGTTCGCGCCCGTCGCCGAGGCCACCCAGGGAGTCGACGGGCGGGTGTCGATCGAGGTCGACCCCCGCCTGGCACAGGATGCCGACGCCACCTCTACCATGGCGCAGCGGCTCTCCCAGACCATTGACCGCCCCAACGCCCTCATCAAGATCCCGGCCACCGAAGCCGGGCTGCCCTCCATCAGCGCAACGATCGCGGAAGGCATTTCGGTCAATGTGACCCTGATCTTCTCGCTCGAACGCTACCGCGCGGTAATCAACGCCTTCATGGTGGGTCTCGAGGAGGCCCTGGAGAACGGCAAGGATCTGTCCACCATCCACTCCGTGGCGTCGTTCTTCGTCTCCCGCGTGGACACCGAGATCGACAAGCGATTGGACGCGGTGGGCACGGACGAGGCCAAGGCGCTCAAGGGCAAGGCGGGTCTGGCCAACGCACGGCTGGCGTACCAGATCTACCAGGAACAGTTCTCCACCGAACGCTGGCGCCGACTGGAATCGGCCGGCGCCAACGCGCAGCGCCCATTGTGGGCCTCCACCGGTGTCAAGGACCCGTCCCTCCCGGACACCCTGTACGTCACCGAACTGGCGGCTCCTCACACGGTCAACACCATGCCCGAGAAGACCTTGGACGCCACCTACGACCACGGTGAGGTCACCGGGGACACGATTACCGGCACCTACCGGGAGTCCAACGAGATTCTGGATGCGATTGCCGAGCAGGGTGTCTCCTATCAGGACGTGGTCGACCAGCTCGAAACCGAGGGCTTGGACAAGTTCGTCGCGTCCTGGGACGAACTGCTGGAAACGGTGCGTACCGCCCTGGACAACGCCCGCTAACACACCGACCGCCCACCCACCAGCACCCATCGCACCCACGAGGAGGCTCCATATGAGCTCACTGTCATTGTCTGCGGCAGGCGCCGCACGTCAGGCCATTGAATCCGCGGTCCCCGGCCTGGTCGAGGAACGCTTCGCATCCAGACTCTTCGCCAAGGACCCCACCCTGTGGGGACCCGCGGCCCAGGAAGAGGCCGGGATTCGTCTGGGGTGGACCGAGGCCGCTACGGTGTCGCGTCCGCTCGTGGCCGAGATCGTGCAGTTGCGCGATGACTTCGCCTCCGAAGGGGTCACGCGGTTCGTGCTGGCGGGCATGGGGGGCTCGTCCCTGGCGCCAGAGGTCATCACCCGCACCGAGGGCGTGGACCTCTTCGTGTTGGACTCCACCGACCCCGACATGGTGCAGCTGGCATTGCAGGATCTCGACAAGACCGCCCTGGTGGTTTCCTCGAAGTCCGGATCCACTGTCGAGACGGACTCGGCGCGCCGTGCGTTCGTAGCGGCCTTCGAGAACGCCGGTATCAATGCGCCGCAGCGCATCGTGGTGGTGACCGATCCGGGCTCGCCCATGGACGGCTCCGCCCGCGAGGCCGGGTACCGCAAGGTCTTCAACGCGGATCCCAATGTGGGCGGTCGTTTCTCCGCCCTCACCGCGTTCGGCCTGGTGCCCTCCGGACTGGCGGGCGTGGACATCGAGCAGCTGTTGGACGACGCCGAGGAAGCGGCCGAGTTCCTGCGCGACGATGACGAGGACAATATCGGCCTGCGCCTGGGCGCGGCACTGGGCGGGACCAAACCGTTGCGCGACAAGATCGTGATCGTCAACAACGGCGCGCCGGTAGTGGGTTTCGCGGACTGGGCCGAGCAGCTCATTGCGGAGTCCACCGGTAAGTCCGGCACGGGTGTGCTGCCGGTGGTCGTTGCCGAATCCGCTCCCGAGCTGACCAGCGGAGCGGACGACATCCTGGCGATCTCCCTCGTCGCCGACGACGCCGAACCCGCGGATCAGGAAGATAGCGTTGCGATCTCCGGCTCCCTGGCCGCCATGATGATGGCGTTCGAGGTGGCCACCGCCGTGGCCGGACGGCTCCTGGGAATTGATCCCTACAATCAGCCGGACGTTGAATCCGCCAAGAACGCGACCCGCGCGCTGCTGGCTTCGTCCCCGGAGCCCAGCCCGGCGGAAGCCACCGACGGTGCCATTGAAATCCGCGGTGCCGAGCAAGTGCTTCAGGGTGCGACCACGGTGACCGAGGCACTCAAGGCCCTGCTGGGTCAGCTGCCCGAGGATGGTTACGTGAGCGTGCAGGCGTACTTCGACCGTCTGGGCTGGGCGGAACTCGAGAAGATCCGTCCGCTACTGGCCGAGAAGACCGGCCGCCCCGTGACATTCGGGTGGGGTCCGCGGTTCTTGCACTCGACCGGTCAGTACCACAAGGGCGGACCGGCCCAGGGTGTGTACCTTCAGATCACGGCCGCGACGGACACGGACGTGGACATTCCCGGGATCCCGTTCTCGTTCGGCGAGTTGATTTCAGCCCAGGCCCACGGGGATGCGCAGGTGCTCAAGGATCACCACCGCCCGGTGTTGCGCTTGCGCCTCACGGATCGCGCCGCGGGCGTGAAGCAGCTGATGGAAGCCACCACCGAGCTCTAACATTATTACTATTCATATTTTCCGGTCACCGCGGACCGGGGTGTCACGCCCACGTCGCTGCACCCCGGTCCGTTGACCCGGATGAGTCAGGGAGCATTGTGCCTCACCACACCAACAGCAACCCGCTGCGAGATCCACGCGACCGGCGCCTGACGCGCGTCGCGGCGCCGTCGTCCCTCGTGCTTTTCGGCGTGACCGGCGACCTCGCCAAGAAGAAGCTGCTACCGGCCATGTACGATCTGGCCAACCGCGGTTTGCTGCCCCCCTCGTTCTCCTTGGTGGGCTTCGGTCGGCGCGACTGGAACGACACGCAGTTCGCCGACTACGTGAAGAAGTCCATTGCGGGCAATGCCCGCACGCCGTTCAACGAGGACATGTGGGCGCAGTTCGCCTCCGGCTTGCGTTTCGTCCACGGCAATTTTGACGACGACGCCGCCTACGGACGTCTCGCCGAGACGCTCGCGGAACTCGACGCATCCCGTGGCACCCGTGGTAACCACGCGTTCTACCTGTCGATCCCGCCCAAGGCCTTCGACGTGGTGTGCCAGAAACTCGCCGACCACGACCTCGCGGACAGCAACGGCAGTCAGGGGTGGCGGCGCGTGGTCATTGAGAAACCCTTCGGTCACGACCTCGAATCGGCCCGCGAACTCAACGCGATCGTGGAACGGGTGTTCCCCGCGGACAGTGTGTTCCGCATCGACCACTACCTGGGTAAGGAAACGGTTCAGAACATCCTGGCCCTGCGTTTCGCGAACCAGATGTTCGAACCGTTGTGGGACACCCGTTACGTGGACCACGTGCAGATCACCATGGCCGAGGACATCGGTATCGGGTCGCGCGCCGGGTACTACGACGGCGTGGGCGCCGCCCGCGACGTCATCCAGAATCACCTGCTGCAGTTGCTCGCCTTCACGGCTATGGAGGAACCGCCGGCGTTCTCCGCGCATCACCTGCGTCGCGAGAAGGCGAAGGTCCTGGAATCGGTGATCCTCCCGGATGACCTGGGCGCCTACTCCGCCCTGGGGCAGTATTCGGCGGGTCTGCAAGGCGGTGCCGAAGTCAAGGGATTCCTTCAGGAACAGGACATTCCCGCCGATTCCCGCACGGAGACGTACGCGGCCCTGCGCCTCGGGATCAACAACCGCCGCTGGGCGGGAGTGCCGTTCTACCTGCGGGCCGGCAAACGCCTGGGCCGACGGGTGACCGAGATCGCCGTGGTGTTCAAGAAGTCGCCCAATCTGCTGTTCCGCTCCCCCGATAAGGACGATTTCGGTCAGAACGCCATTGTGATCCGCATTCAGCCGGACGAGGGCGTGACCATCCGGTTCGGTTCCAAGGTTCCCGGCACCCAGTCGGAGATCCGGGATGTGACCATGGACTTCGGGTACGGCCACGCATTCACCGAATCAAGCCCGGAGGCGTACGAACGACTGATCTTGGACGTGCTTCTGGGCGAGCCACCACTGTTCCCCGACCACTCGGAGGTCGAGCTGTCCTGGAAGATCCTGGACCCCTTCGAGCAGTACTGGGCGGGACACCACATCATGCCTGACGCTTACGCACCCGGATCCTGGGGTCCGGACTCGGCGGATCAGCTCATGGCTCGCGACGGACGTGTCTGGAGGCGACCGTGATCGTACAAATGGAAAACACCACCACCTCGCTCATCGAGAAGAAGCTGCACGCGCTGCGGGACGAGAACGGGGTGGTGACCCTGGGCCGGGTGCTCACGCTGGTGATCCTGGCGCGCGCCGGTCACTCGGAAATGGCCATAGAAGCCGCCAATTTTGCCAGCCACGAACACCCGTGCCGCATCATCGTGCACGTGGCGCACTCCGCGAACGAGGCTACCCGGCTGGATGCTCAGTTGCGCATGGGCGGGGACGCCGGCGCCTCGGAAGTGATCATTCTGCACGGCTACGGTGAACTCGCCGAACCCACGGAAACGCTGATCTCCGCGTTGTTGCTGCCGGATGCACCCATTGTGGCGTGGTGGCCCCACGATTTCCCGGACTCCCCCGGTGAGTCGTCCATCGGGAAGATCGCTCACCGGCGCATCACCGATTCCTCCCGCGCCGACGACCCGTTCACGTCACTGCGGCAGCTGTCCCAGCAGTACCGGCCGGGTGACACCGATCTGGCGTGGACCCGCATTACCAGCTGGCGGATCCAACTTGCCGCGGTGTTCGATCAGATCGGTTCCGTACCCGTGCGTGAAGTCATTGTGGAGGGCGCGGAACGCTCCCCCTCGGTGGTGCTCATGGGCGTGTGGTTGGCCGGCGCGTTGGGTTGCGAGGCGAAGTTCATCACCCAGTCGGAGTGCTCCGGGATGGAACGGGTCACTCTGGTCACGGATGAGGGCCCTATCGAACTGCACCGCCCCGGCAGTACCGTGGCCGTCCTCAGGCAACCCGGCCAGCCGGATCAGCAGATCGCCATGCCGGTGCGTGACCTCAATGTGTGTCTGGCCGAAGAACTACGACGGCTCGATCCGGACGAGGTCTACGGCGATGTCATCACCAAGGCGCTGCAAAGCGCACGGCTGGAAGAGGCCGTTGGAGAGGCCACGGACGGAGAGGTGTCCCAGTGAACCACGCCCGCATTGTCCCCCACGGTAGTCAGGAGCAACTCGCCCAGGAGACGTCCCGGCGGGTCATCTCCGTGTTGGAGCAGGCCCAGGACGAACGCGGTGAGGCCACGCTGGTGCTGACCGGCGGCAGCATGGGAAACGCGGTGATCCAGGCGGTCGCCAACGATCCGGATTCCGCACTGGTCGACTGGTCCCGCGTGAACGTGTGGTGGTCGGACGAGCGATTCGTACCCGGCTCGGATTCCGAACGCAACGGTGTGCAAGCCGCCGACGCCGCCCAGGGGCAGTTGGATCTGGAATGGGACCGTATTCACCCCATTGCGGCATCGGATGAGATGAGCACCGCCGAGGAAGCCGCCGCCGATTACCGCGAAGAGCTCGCCACCGCCGCTCAGCAGGAGGGCGAGGACGGTGAATTGCCCCGTTTCGACCTGCTGCTGCTCAGTCTGGGCCCGGACACCCATGTGGCGTCGCTGTTTCCGGGACGTCACGAGGTGACCGTGACGAACACCCCGGTGATGGCCGTGCACGACTCCCCCAAACCACCGCCCACGCGGGTGACCATGAGCCTGCCCGCGATCAATTCGGCGGACCGGGTGTGGTTGCTGGTGGCCGGCGGCGCCAAGGCGGAGGCACTCGCGGCCATCCGCGATCCGGAAGCGACCGCACAGTCCGCACCCGGTAGCGCAGTGCGAGGCACCCAGGAAACCCTGCTGCTCGTCACGGAGGACGCCCTCCCCGGTCTCCCCCAGGATCCCGAGGGCTAACCAGAACCCCGACAGACACCTGAGGTGCCGGTGGAACCCCTGGCATGGGCCAGAAGGGCCCCACCGGCACCTCAGGTGTGTCGCGGGGTTCTTACGATCCTTGACCGTCTAGGGATGCCGACGGCGCTGCCAGTACCTCACGTGTGGCCACCTGCCGACGGCGCTGCCGCCACCTCACCTGTGGCCGCCTGCGGCCGGGGGTGCCACGGACTTTTAGCCGAAAAATGCGCAAGGCCCGCAGACATAAGTCTCCGGGCCTTGCGCGATGCCGTCGGCGCTCACACCACGGGGGGCGCGAACCGCAGGGAGAGCGCGTAGCCCACGATGGCCAGGACCCACACGATCGCCAGTACGGTGGTCATGCGGACCACGTTCTTCTGGGCTGCTCCCGAGGTGTTCAAGGACTGGGTCATGCCGCCGCCGAACATGTCGGACAGGCCGCCGCCCTTGCCCTTGTTGAGCAGCACGAACATCACGCACAGAATGCTGGTGACCACAATGATCACTTGCAGGGCAAGCTGCAGGATCTCCACGTAAAGCCTCAATTCCTGGGGAGTCGCTGATCGAGCGTGGGAGCGACACGGAGTCTCTCCGTGAACCGCTCGTTGGAACGCTTAGTTGTTGAGCAGATGCTGCTCGAACCGTGCAATCTTAGCAAACTCCTCGGCATCCAAGCTGGCCCCGCCCACCAGGGCACCGTCCACGTCGGAGCCGGCCAGAATGTTCGCCACGTTGGAGGACTTGACCGAGCCACCGTAAAGAACACGGGTGGCCCGCGCGAAGTCTTCACTGTACAGCGTGCCGAGTTCCTTGCGAATGGCCGCGGCCATCTCCTGCGCGTCCTCCGGCCCGGCCACTTCGCCGGTGCCGATGGCCCACACGGGTTCGTAGGCGACCACGAGGCCTTCGAGTTCCTTCTCGTTCAAATCCGCCAGGCTGCCGCGCAACTGCTCGAGGGTGAAGGCCACGTGATTGCCGGACTGGCGCTCGTTCAGGCCCTCCCCAATGCACAGCACGGGGGTCAGGTTGTGACGAATGGCCGCCCGGATCTTGTCCCGGCACAGCTCATCCGATTCCTGGTGCACGGTACGGCGCTCGGAGTGGCCCACCAGTGCGTAGCTGCACCCCAGCTTGGCCAGGAACTCGCCGGAAATGTCACCGGTGTAGGCTCCGGAATCCTGATCGGAAAGATCCTGGGCGCCGTACCCGATCTGCAATCCGTCGCCCTCGACCAGTGACTGCACCGAACGCAGGTCCGTGAACGGCGGGAACACGGCCACTTCGACGCGCTGGAAATCATGCTTGGCGTCCTTGAGGGTCCACGCGAGCTTCTGCAGCAGGGCGATCCCTTGCGCGTGGTCCATGTTCATCTTCCAGTTGCCCGCAATCAGGGGTGTGCGGTCGAAGTTTCCATCGGTCTTGCTGGTCATAGCTTCTCCTTTGAATCAAACCGCGCGGAGCCCCTGTCGTAACACGGGCCCCGCGCGGCACTCATGATCGGTTCGGGGCGGGTATCAGGCGCCCAGTGCCACCACACCCGGAAGTTGCTTGCCCTCGATGAACTCCAGGGAAGCGCCGCCACCGGTGGAGATGTGCCCGAACTGGTCGTCGCTGTAGCCCAGGTTGCGGACGGCCGAGGCGGAGTCGCCGCCGCCGATCACGCTCATGGCCTCCGAGGTGACCAGTGCGTCCGCCACGGCCTTGGTGCCATTGGCGAAAGCGTCCATTTCGAACACGCCCACGGGGCCGTTCCAGAAGACGGTCTTGGCGGAGCCGATCCGCTCCGCGAAGATTCGGGCGGAGTCGGGTCCGATGTCCAGGCCGAGACCCGAATCGCCGACCTCGCCTCCCTCGATGTCCTCCACGGGGCGCACTTCGTGCTGGGCGTCCTTGTCGAAAGCGGCCGCGTAGACGACGTCCACCGGCAGCACGATCTCGGTTCCAGCGGCCGAGGCTTTGTCCAGGTATCCCTTCACGACGTCGATCTGGTCCTTCTCCAGCAGGGAGCCACCCACGGAGTAGCCCTGGGCGGCCAGGAAGGTGAAGACCATGCCGCCGCCGATGAGCAGCGAATCCGCCTTGCCGATCAGGTTGTCGATCACGGCCAGCTTGTCCGAGACCTTGGAACCACCCATGACCACCACGAAGGGTCGCTCGGGATCGGAAATGACTTTCTTGAGCACGTCCACTTCCGTCTTGACGAGGTCCCCCAGGTACCCCGGAAGCTGCTGGGCAATATCGAACACGGAGGCGTGCTTGCGGTGGACCGCTCCGAAGGCGTCGTCCACGTAGGCGCCGTTGTCTCCGGTCAGCGCGGCAAGCTCGGCGGCGAATTCCTGCCGCTCGCCGTCGTCCTTGGACGTTTCACGCGGATCGTAACGAACGTTTTCGAGCACGAGGATTTCGCCGTCCCGGAGCGCCTCGGCCTTGGCCCGGGCGTCCTCGCCGACCACGTCGGTGGCGACCTTGACGGGCGCGTCCGCCAGCTCAGCGAGCTTCTGCGCGGCCGGGGCGATCGAGTACTTGGGGTCCACCTGGCCCTTGGGTCGCCCCAGGTGGGCCATGACGATCACGCGGGCGCCGGCCGCGGTTAGCTTGGTGAGCACGGGTAGCGAGGCGCGCACGCGACCGTCGTCGGTCACGGTGGTGCCGTCCAGGGGCACGTTGAGGTCCGAGCGGACGAGCACGCGTCGGCCGGAGACCCCCTCAGAAATCAGTTCATCCAGCGATTTGGCCATGTCCGGTTCATCCCTTTCAGTGAGACAGCAGATCCTTATGACAGCGGCGCCGGTACCCCCCAGGGGCACCGGCGCCGCTCATAGGTCTAACTTAGAGCTTATCTGCCACGTGGGACACAAAGTCGACCAAACGAATGGTGTAACCCCATTCGTTGTCGTACCAGGCAATGACCTTGACCTGGTTGTCCACGACCTTGGTCAGCGGAGCGTCGAATACGGTGGAAACGTCGTAACCTTCGATGTCCGTGGACACCAGGGCCTCCTCGGAGTACTCGATGATGCCCTTGAACGGACCCTCGGCGGCCTTCTTGACGGCCGCGTTGACCGACTCCACGGTGACGTCCTTCTCGACGTCCACGGTGAGGTCCACGATGGACCCGGTGGGGGTGGGAACACGAACGGCAAAGCCGTCCAGCTTACCCTTGAGCTCCGGGAGCACCAGCCCGACCGCTGCGGCCGCACCGGTGGTGGTGGGAACGAGGTTCAGTGCCGCAGCGCGGGCCCGACGCAGATCCTTGTGCGGGGCGTCGTGCAGGCGCTGGTCACCGGTGTAGGCGTGAATCGTGGTCATCAGACCGCGCTGGATGCCGAACTCGTCATTGATGACCTTGGCCAGCGGGGCCAGGCAGTTGGTGGTGCATGACGCGGCCGAGATCAGGTTCATGGTCTCGGGGTCGTAGTCCTCATGGTTGACGCCGTACACGAACGTGCCGTCAACTTCCTTGCCCGGAGCGGAAAGGACGACCTTCTTGGCGCCGGCGTCGATGTGAGCCTGCATTTGCGGGCCCTTGGTGAACTTACCGGTGCATTCCACCACGATGTCCACGCCGAGCTCGCCCCACGGCAGTTTGGCGGGGTCCTTCTCGGCCAGGAACTTGATTTCGTGATCGTCGACCTTCATGACGTCGCCCTCGAGGGAGATGTCGGCGTCCACGCGGCCCATGACCGAGTCGAACTCGAACAAATGCTTCAGCGTCTCCGGATCGGTCAGGTCGTTGACGGCCACGAGCTCGATGTTGTGTCCGTGCTGCGTCTGCAGGGCGCGTGCGAAGTTGCGGCCAATGCGTCCGAAGCCGTTGATGCCAACCTTGATGCTCACTGCGATCTCCTCTTGTCATTGACAATGTCGGTCAGCGGGCCCGTCCCTAAGTCGATGTTGGATCGGTCACAAACGGTAAAGATCCAACATCCTCTGGTCTTTACGTTGCCAGGCCCGATGTGTTCTACCACGACCATTCTATCGAGATACCGGGATGTTTGACAGTGCATCCCCGGATTTTTGAACGCTGAGCGCGATCAATTCCCACATAAACCCACATCAATGTGCCGTTCTCGACCGTGTGCTACGGTCACCGCCGCTGCGGCAGCCCCGCGGTCGCTGCGAATTCGCTCGTATTGGGGACTCCCAGGTCCTCGGCGCGGCGGTCCGCCATGGCAAGCAGACGCCTGATCCGCCCGGCAATCGCGTCCTTGGTGAGCGGTGGGTCCGACAACCGGCCCAGTTCGTCAAGACTCGCCTGCTTATTGGCCACCCGCAGCTTTCCCGCCGCGCGCAGGTGTTCGGGAGCCTCTTCACCGAGGAGTTCGAGAGCTCGCTCCACCTTGGCACCGGCGGTCACTGCGGCCTGTGCGGAGCGGCGCAGGTTCGCGTCGTCGAAATTCGCGAGCCGGTTCGCGGTCGCGCGAACCTCCTTGCGCATGCGGCGATCCTCCCACTGCAGGAGGTTCTGATGCGCGCCCATGCGGGTCAACAGCGCGGCAATCGTGTCACCGTCCCGGACGACCACGCGGTCGATTCCGCGCACCTGCCGGGCCTTGGCCAGGACATCCAGACGGCGCGCCGCCCCTACCAGGGCAAGGGCCGCTTCGGTTCCGGGGCACGTGAATTCCATGGCTGCTGCTCTGCCCGGTTCGGTCAGCGACCCGTGGGCGAGGAACGCGCCGCGAATCACTGCCGCGGCGTCCTCCACGGTCCCGTTCACGACCGAGGGTGGCAGGCCCCGCACGGGCCGGCCATGAGCGTCCAACAGGCCGGTCCTGCGGGCCAGGGCCTCACCGTCCCGGGCGACCCGCACGATCCAGGTCCTGTCCCGACGCAGCCCGTTGCCGGTCATCACACCCAGTTCCGTGCTGTGGCCGTAGACCTCAGTGATGGCGTGCGCTGTGCGGCGCGCGGCGGCCTCGGTATCCAGCTCCGCCTCGATCACGATTCTGCCGCCCACAATATGCAGCCCACTCGCGAAACGCAGTAGCGCGGAGAGCTCCGCGGCGCGAACCGAGGACTTCTTGACCTGCAAGTGTGCAAGCTCGTCTTTGACCGATGCGGTCAATGCCATGGGGGACGTCTCCTTTGAGTGATCGATGAACGGGGCTCCGATGCGAGCGGGGCTCAGCCGTCCGCCTTCATAATTTTTTGGTAGGCCGCAGCCAGCTTGAAGTGGTTGTGGACCGCCGAGCCGTCGTTGTCCCGCAGATCCGCCCAGTGCACCGTGGCACCCAACTGGGCCGCGGCGCATTCGACGTCGTGCGGAGACTCGGCCGCGGTGGGATCCGCCAGTACGGCATCCAGGCGCAGCTCGGGCGCGTAACGGGCAAGCACCCGCAAGTGGTCCGCGGCGCTCATCCCGAGAGTCTCGGAATCACGGGACAGGTTCAGGGTGACCAGGCGCTTGGCCGGGGACTTGCAGATCGCGTCACGCAACCCGGGCAGGAGCAGGTGCGGCAACACGGAGGTGTGCCACGAGCCCGGACCCAGCACCACCCACGCCGCCTGGTTGATGGCCGAGACCGCCTCGGGGCAGGCCTGGGCATCGTGCGGGTGGATCCTTACGTTGCACACGTCCGCTTGCTTGGCGAGAAGCGACTGCCCCGTGATGGTTCGGGTAATCATCTCCGGTGGGCAAGGTTTGGTCGGATCCGAGTTGGGTGCGATGTCGCCCTCGATCACGAGCGGCTCGCGGGACATCGGGAGCACCTGTCCCCTGGCGCCCAGCAGGGCTCCGGCCCAGCGCAGCCCGTCAACGGGGTCGTCCAACAGCTCCCACAGGGTCACGATCAGAAGGTTCCCCAGCGCGTGATTGTCCAGGCCCTCATGGGGGTGGCTGGCATTGCTGAAGCGATGCTGCATCACGTCGCGCCAGGTGCGGCCCCATTGCGAGTCATCGCACAGCGCGGCAAGTGCCATGCGGAGATCACCGGGAGGCAGCACGTTCATTTCATTGCGCAACCGGCCGGACGATCCGCCGTCGTCCGCGACCGTCACCACGGCCGTGACGGCCGGGGCGAGCAGGCGGAGCGCGGACAGACTCGCGGACAGCCCGTGCCCGCCGCCCAGGGCGACCACCGAATCGGCGTCGGAAATACCTTCACGCGCCGCGGGGTCCAGCGAATGATACGGGTCGACGTCGCGCCGGGTGCTCAAGGGCAGCCTGGGCAACGCGCCGGTCGAGGGAAAGTTACTCATAGTGGTCCGTTGGGGTCTAGGACTCCGGGTCTGCGGCTACTCGCGCCCCAGGTCTCGGTGTTGGATGTTGACGGTAACGCGCGGGAATTTGCTGAGTCGCTTGGCAATGTCCTCGGTGACCGCCACGGAGCGATGCTTACCTCCCGTGCAGCCGATCGCGATGGTTGCGTAGTGCTTGTTCTCCGTGCGATAGCCGGCCAACACCGGCTCGAGCATGGCCACGAAGCGGTCCACGAATGTGGCGGTGTCCGCGTGTCCGAACACGTAGTCCCGCACTTCGGGATCTTTGCCGGTGCGCGGACGTAGCGCCGGGACCCAGTGCGGGTTGGGAATGAAACGCACGTCGGACACGAAGTTCGCATCCGCGGGTACGCCGTATTTGAAGCCGAAACTCATCACGGTCAGGCGCAGCACCACGGGACCGTTGGTGGAGAACATGTCGGCCACCGCACGCGTGAGGGCGTGCACGTTGAACGAGGACGTGTCCAACACGGAATCGGAGGACTCTCGAAGATCCCGGAGCAAGGATCGCTCTGCCTTGATGCCGTCCAGGATCCGACCACCGGCTTGCAGCGGGTGGGGCCTGCGCTGATGTTCGTAGCGGGAGACCAGCACCTCGTCCGAGGCGTCCAGGAACAGGACGGAGAACTCCACGCCGGAGTTCTCCAGTGCCGCGAGCGTCTCGCGCATGTCGTTGAACAGGGCCTTGCCGCGCACGTCGATGACCACGGCCAGTTTGGGCAGGGTCTCCGGGGTGCGTGCCACCAGATCCGCCAGTGTGCTGAGCATTTGCGGTGGCAGATTGTCCACCACGTACCAACCCAGGTCCTCCAGCGCATTTGCCGCCGTGGAGCGGCCCGCACCGGACATGCCGGTGACGATCAGAAGTTCGGAGGTGGGGGGTTTAACCGGTTGCAGTTGGGGGGTGGGGGAATCCGACTCGGGAGTTGGATTACTCATGTCCGTCTGCGCCGCCTGACTGTTTGCCTGCAATTGGTCCGCTTCCAGGGTAGTCCAGTTTCAATCGAGCACTTCCCCCGTTCCCACGTCCACGCCCGCCGACGGCGCTTGCCCGCCACCCAATGCGGCCACCACGCGTTCGGCGAGACCGGGCCCGAAACCCTTGACGTGTGCGATCTCCTCCACGGTTGCCGCGCGGATTTTCTTGACGGAACCGAAGTGTTTCATGAGGGCCTTGTGCTTGGCGGGGCCCAGCCCCGGCACGGCATCCAGGGCGGAGACGGTCATGGACTTGGAGCGCTTCTCGCGGTGGAACGTGATCGCGAACCGGTGGGCTTCATCGCGTACCCGCTGCAACAGGTACAGGCCCTCGGACGCGCGGGGCAGGATGAGCGGGAACTCGTCGTCCGGCAGCCACACTTCTTCAAGTCGCTTGGCCAGGCCCACCACGTACACGTCCGTGACTCCCAGATCGCCCAGGGCGCGCTGGGCGGCCGCCACCTGGGGCGGCCCGCCGTCCACGATCACCAGGTTGGGCGGGTACGCGAAGACCCGGCCGTTGTCCTCTTCGGCCTGTTCCGCGGTGACTTCGCCGGTGGTTACGCCGCGTTCGGCTGCCTTGCGCTGCTGTTCGAGGTGACGGGTGAAACGGCGGTGGATAACGTCGTACATCGAGGCGGTGTCATCCCGGGCGGCATCACCGGTAATGGCGAACTTCCGGTACTCCCCCTTGCGCGGCAGGCCGTCCTCGAAGACGACCATGGATGCCACCACGTTGGTGCCCTGCACATGGGAGATGTCATAGCACTCGATGCGCATGAGGGCATCGGGGAGATCCAGAGCTTCCTGGAGTTGTTGCAGTGAGGCGGAGCGTGTGGTGAGATCTCCCGCTCGGCGGGACTTGTGCAGTGCCAGCGCCTGACGGGCGTTTTCCCCCACCGTTTCCAACAATTGCGCCTTGTCACCGCGCTGCGGCACGGAAATGGTGACCCGGGACCCGCGGAGCTCGCTGAGCCAGTTCTCCAGATCGCCGGCTTGTTCCGGTTGTGTGGAGACGTAGACCGTGCGGGGAACGGTGTCCTGCCGGTAGGCCAATTCTGCCGTTCGGCGATGTTTGGCCACGGTGTCCTGGCTGCCCTGCTGCGTGGCCTTCCTCCCCCGTCGCTGAGTGGGATTTAGCTCCGCGGTTGCCTCGCCGTAGGCCTGCTGCAGGAGGTGTTCGACCAGTTCCGCGGTGGAGACCTCTTCCACCTTTTCGGTGATCCACCCGCGTTGACCGCGGATCCTTCCGCCGCGCACGTAGAACACCTGCACGGCGGCTTCGAGTTCATCCTCCGCGAGGGCGAAGAAGTCCGCGTCCGTGCTGTCGGCGAGCACCACGGTGTTGCGTTCGAAGGCCTTCTCCAGCGCCACCACGTCATCACGGCGGGCCGCCGCCGTCTCGAAATCCATCCGCTCCGACGCTTCTTGCATTTGACGGCCGAGTTCCCGAATGTAGGGTTTGGCGTGCCCTGACATGAAACGGCACAGGTCCTCGGCCAGCGCCCGGTGGTCCTCCCGGGAAATGGTGCCCACGCACGGCGCCGAGCACTTGTCGATGTGGGCGAGCAGGCACGGCCGCCCCGTGCGCTCGGCACGCTGGAACACACCCTTGGTGCACGTGCGCACGGGGAACACCCGCAACAGGGCGTCGAGGGTTTCTCGAATGGCCCACGCTTGCGAATACGGGCCGAAGTACCGGTTGCCCGGTTTCTTGTCGCCTCGCATGACCATGGCGCGGGGAACGGCCTCGGCCATGGTGATCGCCAGGTACGGGTAGGACTTGTCGTCCCGGTAGGCGATGTTGAAACGCGGGGAGAACTCCTTGATCCACGTGTATTCGAGCTGCAGGGATTCGAATTCGGATCCCACCACGGTCCATTGCACGGCCGCCGCCGTGGTCACCATGGCTCGAGTTTTGGGTGAGAGTTGATGCAGCGGAGCGAAGTACGACGACACCCGGTTCCGCAGGTTCTTGGCCTTGCCCACGTAAATCACACGGCCGTGCTCGTCCCGAAAGCGGTACACCCCGGGATTGGTGGGGATGTCCTGACGAGCCGGCTTGTAGCTCGCCGGATCAGCCATGACCGGAATCCTTCTCCGCGGACGGCGACTGGTTATAGGTGTCCTTGCGCGGTTGGCCGGACAATTCCGCGATGGCGTCCATGACCTGCTCCGTGAGTTCTTTGCGCATGCGCCCGTTGTGCTGGAGTCCCGTCCTGGGTACCTCGATCGGTTGTCCCACGTGCAGTTCGAAACGCGCGGGACGGATCATGGTGGAACCGGGCGGCTGCAATCGTTGGGTTCCCACGAGGCCCACGGGTACCACGGGAGCTCCTGTCATGTGAGCGAGGTAGGCCACCCCGTTGCGGCCCCGGTACAGGTAACCGTCACGGGACCGGGTGCCCTCGGGATAAATGCCGAAGATGTTGCCCTGCTCCAGGTGCTCGAGGGCGGGGGCCAGCGCCGCGACCGAGTCGCCCTGTTGTCCGCGCTCCACGGGGATGACGTCGATCATTTCGAAGAGCTCGCGCATGATACGTCCCTTGATGCCCGGGGTCTTGAGGTACTCGGCCTTGGCAATGAACTTCACCCGGCGGGGCATCATGACGGAGAGAATCACGGAATCAAGGAACGAAAGGTGATTGGACGCGATGATCACGGGCCCGTGATCCGGTATATTCTCCGTGCCCGTCACGATGGGCCGGCACAGTGCCTTGAAGACGGTGGTCACCGATGTTTGCAACAATCGATAGTTATCCATGCTCCGACTGCCCCTCTGCGGAATCGTTGTACCGGTCAGTCCATGCTGCCAGCCCGGCGGGCGCACCGACCACCGCCACACACAGTGCGTCGAGTTCACCCGGTTGACCGAAACCCCAGCCGGCACCAATGCAGTCCAGGCCGTGCGCGTGAGCGCCCTCGGCATCATAACTGCGGTCACCGATCATGACCGTGCGTCCGGAATCGGGGGTGGGCAGGCCGATTCGATGCAGCGCCTCTCCGATGATCTCGGGCTTGTCGTGCAGGGACACACGGCCGTCCTTGGGTCGCGCGAGATCATCCGCGGCACCGCTCACGGTGTCGAAGTACTCTCTCAGGCCGAATCGTTCGACCACTTCAACGGCGATCCGTTCGGGCTTCTGGGTGGCCACGACCTGGCGAACACCCAGGGCGCGCAACCGGCCCAGTTCCTTCTCGATACCCGGATAGACGCGCGTTCGCTGCAACCCTTCCGTGAGGTAGCCCGCTCGGTACACCGAGATCACCTGCGGAATCTGATCCTCCGGAACGTCCGTGAAGTGCCGCAGCGACTCACCGATCGGCGGACCCACAAAACGCTCCAGATTCTCCGGTGCCGAAAATCCGCAGGTCCACAGGGCGTCTGCTATGCCGTCGGTGATGGCACCCGCCGGATCCAGGATGGTTCCGTCCAGGTCCCACAACACCACGGGAGTTTGAGTGATCACGGGTGCCTTCTCTCGGTTGTCGCTGGGCTACCGCTGGGCTGCGGCCCGGCGGGTCGCGGACGTTTCGAGAACCTCGGCCAGGAACTGGCCGGTGAAGCTGTCCTTGTTCTTGGAGATGTCCTCGGGGGTGCCCTCGGCGACGACCGTGCCACCGCCGGAACCGCCGTTGGGTCCCAGGTCCACCACCCAGTCCGCGGATTTCACCACGTCCAGGTTGTGTTCAATGGTCATCACGCTGTTGCCCTTGTCCACCAGCGATTGCAGCACCATGAGCAGTTTGCGGATGTCCTCGAAATGCAGGCCCGTGGTGGGTTCGTCCAACACGTAAATGGTGCGGCCGTTGGAGCGCTTCTGCAGTTCCGCGGCCAGCTTCACGCGCTGGGCCTCACCACCTGACAGTGTGGTGGCCGGTTGTCCCAGCCGGACGTAACCGAGCCCCACCTCGACCAGCGTGTTGAGATAGCGGGCGATGGCCGTGAACGGTGCGAAGAACTCCGCGGCCTCCTCGATGGGCATGTCCAGGACTTCCGCAATATTCTTGCCCTTGTAGTGGACCTCCAGGGTTTCGCGGTTGTAGCGGGCGCCCTTGCAGACCTCGCACGGGACGTAGACGTCCGGCAAGAAGTTCATCTCGATCTTGAGCGTCCCGTCGCCGGAGCACGCCTCGCAGCGACCACCCTTGACGTTGAACGAGAACCGGCCCTGCTGGTAGCCGCGGATCTTGGCTTCCTGGGTGTCCGCGAACAGCTTGCGGATCCGGTCGAACACTCCCGTGTAGGTCGCAGGGTTGGAGCGCGGGGTGCGTCCAATGGGGCTCTGATCCACGTGGACCACCTTGTCCAGGTGATCCACGCCGTCGATCCGCTTGTGGCGGCCCGGAACCTGTTTGGCGCCGTTGAGCTTATTGGCCAGCGTGGTGTACAAGATGTCGTTGACAAGGGTGGACTTACCCGAACCGGAGACACCGGTCACCGAGACGAACACGCCCAGTGGGAAGTCCACGGTGAGATTCTGCAGATTGTTCTCACGCGCGCCCACCACGGTCAGCCGGCGGTTCTTGTCGATCGGACGACGCCGCTCGGGCACCTCGATCGCGCGGCGCCCGGCCAGGTAGTCCGCGGTGATGGAGTTCTTGTTCTCGAGCAGTTTCTCGTAGGTGCCCGAGTGCACCACGTGACCGCCGTGCACACCCGCGCCCGGGCCCACGTCCACGATCCAGTCGGCCTCACGAATGGTGTCCTCGTCATGTTCGACCACGATGAGCGTGTTGCCCATGTCGCGCAGCCGGGCAAGCGTTTCAATGAGTCGCCGGTTGTCGCGCTGATGCAGACCAATGGACGGCTCATCCAGCACATACAACACACCCACCAGTCCCGCGCCGATCTGCGTGGCCAGGCGGATACGCTGGGCCTCACCGCCGGACAGGGTGGCCGCAGCGCGTTCGAGGTTGAGGTAGTCCAGGCCCACGTCGATCAAAAACGTCAGGCGAGCCACGATCTCCTTGAGCACCTGGTCACCGATCTGGGCTTCCCTGTCGGACAACTCCAGGGTCTCGAAGAACGTCAACGAGTCGCGCATGGGAAGGTGAGTGGCCTGGGAAATGTTGAGCCCACCCACGGTCACACCGAGAACGGTGGGGTTCAGACGCGCGCCGTCGCACGTGGGACACGCAACCTGCCGCATGTACTGCTCATAGCGGTCCTTGGCGTGATCGGACTCGGTTTCCTCGTGCTTGCGTTTGATGTACCCGAACACACCCTCGAAACCCTGCGTGTAACGGCGTTCCCTGCCCCAACGGTTCTTGTAGGCAACCGTGACCTTATAGTCCTTGCCGTTGAGCACGGCTTTCTTCGCCTTGGCCGGGAGCTCCTGCCAGGGCGTCAGTAAATCGAAGCCGACCTCTTCGGCCAGTCCCGCCAGCAGGCGATTCCAGTAGTCGCTGGTGGCTTTGCCCAGCGACCACGGTGCGATGGCTCCCTCGATGATGGACAAATCCGGGTCCGGCACCACCAGGCTCTCGTCCACCTCCAGGCGTGAGCCGATGCCGTCACATTCGGGGCATGCGCCGAAGGGGGCATTGAAGGAGAACGACCGGGGTTCGATCTCGTCCGTCTGTAGCGTGTGCTCATTGGGGCACGCCAGGTGTTCGGAGAACATGCGGCTGTTACCGGCCCACGGAGTGTCCTCACCCTCGCGCGGCACCACCTCGATGACCACGCGGCCCTCGGCCAGGTTCAGAGCGGTTTCCACCGAATCGGTGAGCCGCTGCCGGGCCTCGGCCTTGACCGTGAGACGGTCCACCACCACATCAATGGTGTGTTTGTACTGCTTCTTGAGCTTGGGGGGATCATCCAACGTCACGGTGTCCCCGTCCACGACAGCGCGGGAGAAACCCTGGGTGCTGAGCTGCTGGAACAGGTCCACGAACTCACCCTTGCGGCCCTTGACCACGGGCGCGAGCACCATGAATCGGGTCCGCTCGGGCAGTTCGAGCAGCTGGTCCACGATCTGCTGGGGGGTCTGCTTGGTGATGGGCTCACCGCACACGGGACAATGCGGGTGCCCGATGCGGGCCCACAACAACCGCATGTAGTCATAGATCTCGGTAATGGTGCCCACGGTGGATCGCGGGTTACGCGAGGTCGATTTCTGGTCAATGGACACCGCGGGTGAGAGACCCTCGATGAAATCGACGTCGGGTTTGTCCACGCGCCCCAGGAACATGCGGGCATAGGAGGACAGCGATTCCACGTAGCGGCGCTGGCCCTCGGCAAAAATGGTGTCGAACGCGAGCGACGACTTACCGGAACCGGACAGGCCCGTGAACACCACCATGGAGTCACGGGGGATGGTCAGGTCAACGTTCTTGAGGTTGTGCTCGCGGGCGCCCTGGACCACGATCTCGGTCAGGTCGGACGCTCCGGAGGCCCTCAGCGTGGGTGCGTGATCGGACGCGACCTGCTGGGCAAGAACGGAGGAGGAGTGGTGTTTTGCGGGGGCTTCGCGGGTTTGCTCGGACACGGCAGTCACTCTATTACTCACCTCAGACATGCAGCGCTGAGCGAGGGGGAATCCTCGCTCAGCGCAACGATCGACGAACTTCTATTCTCTCAGGACATCATTTCGCGTGCCGACCCCGGCCCGCCCGGCGGGAGCCCGAGGGGCCACCCTCTCGGGTGGCGGAGGCGGCGTCGTCGGCCGCGGCGTCCTCGACGGGCGTGCGGCGCAAACCCGAGGCGCGCGGGTCCACGACCGGCAGTGAACCCGTCTGGGCGCTCTGCATGCGCAGGCCGGCGGCCTCCACCCGGTCCACACGCTTGGAGACCACGGACAGCTCGCCCGTTTCAGGATCGACCTCCACGACGTCCACGGTGGTGCGCAGCGGGATCTCCTTCATGAGCAGCACGCACGCCAGCGTGACGACGGAGGCAATGGCCGCGATCAGGAACAGCAGTCCCGTGCCCGAGCCGTAGGCCGAGCGCAGGGCCTCCTCCGCGGCCGGGGGCAGACCGGACATGTCGATCGAGGCGGCGTCGCCCATTTGGGACGGGTCCACATTGTGTTCGCGAGCGAACGACTCCATGGAGCTGGTCAGGTGGCGCGTAAGTACGGCACCGAACAGCGACACCGCCAAGGCGCCGCCCACGGTGCGGAAGAAGGCGACGCCGGACGAGGCCGCGCCCATGTCTTTGAGACCCACCGTGTTCTGAACCGCCAGGATCAAGTTCTGGTTGAGCGTTCCCACGCCCAGGCCCACCAGGCAGATGAAGATGCCCACGAGCCAGACCGGGGTCGTGTGGGTGAGTGTGGCGGCGGAGAACAGACCGGCTCCCAGGATCACGGTGCCCACAACGAGGATCAGCTTCCACCTGCCGAACTTCGTGATCAGTTGACCCGCCACCATGGACCCGACGAACGAGCCGAGCACCTGCGGCAGCATGAGCAGACCGGACTCGGTGGGCGTGAACCCCTGACCCAGCTGGAAATACTGGCCGAGGTACGTGGTGGAGGCGAACATTGCCGCGCCGGTGGCAATGGCCGCAATGGTGGCCAGCACGGTGGTGCGTTCGGTCATGACGTTCAGCGGCATCACGGGTTCGGGAACGCGGCGCTCCACGAGCACGAACAGCGCGGCCGCCACCAGGGTGAGCGCCACCAGGCCCATGGACTGCCATGACGCCCAGTCGAAGAGCTTGCCGGCGAAGGACACCCAGAGCACGAGCGCCGAGGTCCCGATGGCCAGCAGCGCCATGCCACCCAGGTCGATGAGGGGCTTGCGTTCCTTGTCACGCGGGGGGATGTGCAGGGTCTTGATGATCAGCCCGGCGGCCAGGATGGACAGCGGCACGGGAATCAGGAAGCACCAGCGCCAGCCGAAGAGGTCCACGATCAATCCGCCCAGCAGCGGGCCGAGGGAGGTGGCCACGGCCATGACCGCGCCCATGTAACCGGCGTAGCGACCGCGCTCTCGCGGCGGGATGATGGTGCCCAGAATCGTCTGGGCGAGCGCCATGAGGCCGCCCATCCCGATGCCCTGGATGACGCGGGCCATCACCAACATGCTGATCGAGGTGGACAAACCGGCGGCCCCCGAGCCGAGCACGAAGATCAGGATGGCCAGGAGCAACAGCTTTTTCTTGTCGAAGAGGTCCGCCAACTTGCCGAAAATGGGGGTGAAAACGGCGTTGGCCAGCAGGGTTCCCGTCACGGTCCACGACAGTGCGGTTTGATCGCCCCCCAGATCCGCCATGATCACGGGCAGGGCGGTGCCGATGATTGTCAGCGTGACCATGGCCATGAAGAATGCGGCCAGGATGCCCGTGAGTGCCCGCAGGACGTTGCGGTGTTCCGCGTCCCGGGTCTCTTGGTCCTTTCGGTCCGCAGACGATGCGTCGACTGCTGTCATTGAACGGAGTCCTCCAGACGGTGTGCCGTCTCAGTAGTAGTGATCTGTGATGTTGTCTCGCGTGGACCTTCCGGGTCGACCCGGGGCATGCACGTGGTCATGCGTTCCAGGCCCAGAGAGGTCAGAAAAATCTCGGTCAGGCGATTCAGGTCTTCTCGTGTGCGGGCGGCGTCGGCTTCGCTCAGTGCGCCGAGGCGCTCAATGAGTCGTTGCGTGTCCGACTCCAGGTAGTCGGCCACCGCAGTGCGGCCCGGCTCGGTGATCTGCACCAGTTGTGCCCGGCCGTCTTCCGGATCCGGGGTTCGTTCGACGAAGCCAAGTTTCTCAAGGTGGCTCAGCTGCCGGCTCATGACCGAGGCACCCAGCCCGGACTCCGCACCGATGTCCTTGGCGCGCCGGGCGGGCACGGACGCCAAGTGGCTCAGCAGGCTCAACTGCACCACCGACAACTCCCGCTCGGCAATGAATACCTTGAGGACCCTTCGCATGACGCGCTGCAGCTCGAATAGTTCTTGAACCAGCGCTGAGGCGGTCGTCTGAGAAACGCTCATGGTGTCCCCGGGGGTGGCTTGTGCGGTGATGTGAGGTGGCAGCCGACTGCGCGCCGGGATCGCTCCACCGGTGGGAGCACCCGGAACAGTTGCTTGCAACATGCAACTATAAGGCGTTATTCGTAGGCTGTCTAACTATTCTGAGGTGCGTTCCGTCACGTCGACCGAACACCGCGCTCGCAACGGAGGGGCGCCATTGGATCCGCCGCCGGAAGTGGGCCTACACTCGTGGCATGATCGCCACCCAGACCGAGGTAATCGAGCTTTCTGAGATCACCATCCGACGCATCTCAGTCAGCGACATGGACAACAATGTCTACCTCCTGACATCCAAGGAACACGGCACCCAGGTGCTCATCGACGCCGCGGACGACGCTCGCGCAATCGCGGGTATGGTCGCCGCTGGCTCCACCGACTGCAGCGATTGGGCCAACCTCCAGCTCATCATCACCACGCACTCGCACTGGGACCATGTGCGGGCCCTCGGCAGCGTGGCCTCGCACTCCGAGGCCATGACCGCGTGCGGCGCCGCCGATGAGGACGACATCGACGTCCCCATGGACCTCACGTT
This sequence comes from Kocuria sp. cx-455, assembly GCF_014698015.1. Taxonomy (GTDB): domain Bacteria; phylum Actinomycetota; class Actinomycetes; order Actinomycetales; family Micrococcaceae; genus Kocuria. The sequence continues at coordinate 637,567 of NZ_JACXBS010000002.1, read as the reverse complement.
CAGTGACGGGGACACCGCCGAACTGGACGGTTTCGAACTCGAAGTGATTGAACTGCGCGGACACACCCCCGGTTCCATTGCCCTGGCCTACCGGGACCCTAAGGGTCCGGACCACATTTTCTCCGGTGATTCCTTGTTCCCGGGCGGCCTGGGTAAGACCAACTCCCCGGAGGACTTCCGGCAGCTCTACCAGGACGTCACCGAGCGGATTTTTGATCGCTTCCAGGACGACACCATCGTGCACCCCGGTCACGGTAAGTCCACCACGCTCGGGGCCGAACGTCCGCACCTTGAGGAGTGGAGGCAGCGCGGTTGGTGAGTTCCCCGCAGCCGCCAGGTGATCCCGCGCCCGCCGCCGCAGACCGCGCCGCCTACACGGCGGTTCTGATCTTCCCCGTACTGATTCTTGCCGGTGGCGCCGCGGGATACTTCTTTGCCCCCACCGTGCACTTGGCCTCCGGATGGGTCAACACCCTGTTGGGTCTGGTCATGTTTGGCATGGGGCTGACCCTGCGCCCCGCGGATTTCGCGCTCGTTGCCAAGCGCCCGGTGCCCATCATCGTGGGCGTGGCCGCGCAGTACATCGTGATGCCGCTCTTGGCGTTGTTCGTATCCTGGCTGCTGCACTTACCACCGGAACTGGCGGCGGGAGTGATCCTGGTCGGCTGCGCACCGGGCGGCACCGCGTCCAACGTGGTGTCCTACCTTGCTCGCGGAGACGTGGCGGTGTCGGTCACCATGACATCCATATCCACGCTGCTCGCACCGCTACTCACTCCCCTGCTCACCCTCTGGTTGGCTGGTCAGTACATGCCCCTGGACGGTCCCGCCATGGCCATGTCCATTGTGACCATCGTGTTGGTCCCGGTGCTTGCGGGACTCCTGGTGCGGTGGGCGATGTCCCGTCTGGTGGAGCGGCTGCTACCCGTACTGCCGTGGGTGTCGGTCCTGGGGATCGCCACGATCGTGGCCATCGTGGTGTCCGGCTCCGCGGACCGCATTGTGCAGGCGGGCCTCCTGGTGCTGCTCGCGGTGGCCATCCACAATGTGCTCGGTTATACCCTGGGTTACCTCATCGGCCGAGCCACCGGCCAGCCCGTTCCCGTGCGCCGCACCACCGCGGTGGAGGTGGGCATGCAGAACTCGGGTCTCGCAGCCGGTTTGGCCGCGCAGTACATGTCGCCGCTGGCCGCGCTGCCCGGTGCCGTGTTCTCCGTGTGGCACAACATGTCCGGCGCGGTCCTCGCGCTGCTGTGCCGCCGCGCCGATGTGCGCGCCGCCGCACGGTCGACCCACCCCGATGACGCCGCTCGCATCCGTTCCTGACCGGGCGGCCTATGCCTGTCGGCGCGTGCCGATAGGCTTGCGATGATGAAACTTCTGGACGCCCTGGCCCCCGAACTCTCCGCACCCGGTCGCCATTACCTGCGCGGAGACTTCGCCTCCAATCCGCTCAGCGATGACGAGATCTACGAGGGGTTCCTCGGCTGGATCTCCTCGCGGGACATGGAACTCTACCCCGCCCAGGACGAGGCCGTTCTCGAAGTGGCCGGTGGTGCCAATGTCATCCTGGCCACGCCCACCGGATCCGGTAAATCCACGGTGGCGGTGGCGGCCCACTATGCGGGGCTCGCGCGGGGCCAGCGTTCCTACTACACCGCGCCCATCAAGGCGCTCGTGTCCGAGAAATTCTTTGACCTGTGCGAGATCTTCGGGGCCGAGAATGTGGGCATGGTAACTGGTGATTCCTCGGTCAATCAGGATGCCCCCATTGTGTGCTGCACGGCGGAGATCCTGGCCAACGTGGCGCTGCGTGAAGGTTCCGACGCTGACCTCGGCGTGGTCATCATGGACGAGTTCCACTTTTACTCCGACCCGCAGCGCGGGTGGGCGTGGCAGGCCCCGCTGATCGAACTCCCCCAGGCCCAGTTCGTGCTCATGAGCGCAACCCTGGGAGACGTCACCCGGATCGAGGAACGTCTCAGCGAGGTCACCGGGCGGGACACCAAACTGGTCACGTCCGCGGATCGGCCCATCCCGCTGCATTATTACTACTCCGAACGACCCATTCATGAGGAACTAGAAGAGCTGCTGAGTACACACCAGGCTCCCGTGTACGTGGTGCACTTCTCGCAGCTGCAGGCCGCGGAACAAGCCCAGAACCTGATGTCCGTGGATGTCCTCAGCAAGGAGGAAAAACAACGCATCTCGGAGCTGATCGGACAGTTCCGGTTCTCCGCGGGTTTCGGCAAGACCCTCAATCGCCTGGTCCGCCACGGCATTGGAGTCCACCACGCGGGCATGTTGCCCAAGTACCGGCGGCTGGTCGAGCAACTCGCCCAGACCGGACTGCTCAAGGTCATTTGTGGTACGGACACCCTGGGCGTGGGCATCAACGTGCCCATTCGCACGGTGCTGATCACCGCACTGTCAAAATTCGACGGCGAACGCACACGTCGGTTGAGCGCTCGGGAGTTCCACCAGATCGCAGGCCGCGCCGGCCGCGCCGGATACGACACCGCGGGCACGGTGGTGGTTCAAGCACCCGAGCACGTGATCGAGAACGAACGGGCCATGGCCAAGGCCCGGGCCAAACACGGTGACGATCAGAAGAAATTGCGCCAGGTCACCAAGAAGAAGCCACCGCAGGGGTTCGTCTCGTGGAGCAACAAGACCTTCGACGGCCTGGTCGCCGCACAGCCGGAGCAACTGACCTCATCCTTCACCGTGACGCATTCCATGGTGTTGAACCTGCTGCAGCGACCCGGCAACAATGTGGCCGCCGGTTATCACCTGCTCAGCAACATCGATGAGACCCACGCCAGGAAGCGGACCTTGTTGAAGCAGGCTCTTGCGATTCTTCGGGAGCTGCTCCGCGCCGAGGTGGTGGTTCGGCTTCCCGAACCGGACGAGACCGGGCGCCGCTACAAGGTCACGGTGGAATTGCAGGAGAATTTCGCGCTGAACCAGCCGTTGTCCCCGTTCGCCCTGGCCGCGCTCACGATCCTGGACCCCGAATCCGAGACGTACGCGCTCGACGTCGTCTCCGTGATCGAGGCGACCCTCGAGAAGCCGCGGCAGGTGCTCAACCTGCAGGAGAAAAAGGTCAAGGGCGAGGCGTTGGCCGTCATGAAAGCGGACGGCGTGGAGTACATCGAGCGGATGCGCGAACTCGATGAGATCACCTACCCCCAGCCGTTGCGTGAACTCCTGGAACAGGCCTTCGAGACCTACTCCAGTTCTTCACCGTGGGTGACCCAGTTCGAACTGTCCCCCAAGTCCGTGGTGCGCGACATGTTCGAACGCGCCATGACCTTTGGCGACTACATCCAGTTCTACGGGCTGGCCCGCTCCGAAGGCATCCTGCTGCGCTACCTCTCCGACGCGTACAAGGCGTTGCGGCAGACCGTTCCCGTGGACGCCACGACCGAGACGCTGACCGATCTGATCGAGTGGCTCGGCGAAAGCATCCGTCAGACGGACAACTCCCTGCTCGACGAGTGGGAGAAGCTGGCCTCCGGGCAGGAATCTCCCATGGGCACCAGCGCGGACTCCCTGGAAGAACTTGTCGAGGAACAGCCGGAGGGCGTCACCAGGAACCCCCGGGCCTTCCGCGTGATGGTGCGCAACGCCTTGTTCCAGCGCGTGGAGCTGTTTGCCCAGGAGAAGGACAAGGTCCTGGGTGCCTTGGACGAGGCCACCGGCTGGGATCGGGACCGCTGGGCGGACGCCATGGATGCGTATTTCGACGAATACGACGACATCTACACAGATGCCCAGTCCCGTGGGCCCGCGCTGATCCGGATCAACGACAAGCCCGAGGGCCTGTCCGGTTATTGGACCGTGGCTCAGGTCTTCGACGACCCCGACGGCAATCACGACTGGGGTATCAACGCTCGCATCGATCTGGCAGCCTCCGACGAGGACGGGTTCCCCGCGGTACTCGTCGACAATGTCGGCGACATTGCGCACACGGGCCGATCCTGAAACTATGCATCTACTACTGCATAACACTTTCTTATGCAGTGTGACCCGCATCAGGTGCACGGTCGTCCGTCCGACACAGAGGAGGTATTGATGTACGCCCTGACCGTCGATCGACGCGGTTCTCGCACGGCCCCCGGCGCCCTGGCCATGAGCGAGCATCGCAATCGGTTTGATTCCGATCTCCCTCGACCCGTCCTGGGGTGGCAGATCAGCGCGGGAGACGAGCTGCAGGCTCTGTACGACACTGCGCAGGACGCCCTGACCGCAGTGCTCGCCCTGGTGGATGACCAGGACTGGCACGTGGGTCTGGGAATCGGAGCCGTGAACATGCCGCTGCCCGACAACGTCAACGAGGCCACGGGGCCGGCCTTCGTGGCCGCGCGGGAGGCCGTGACGGCGTCGAAGGACATCGGTTATCCCGCTGTGCGCGGCACAGCCTGGGCATCCCATGCCCAGGCCGTATTGACCCTGGCCAGTGCCGTACGCCAACGCCGCACGCGGGCCGCACGCGAGGCAACCGACCTGGCCGAGCAGGGACTCACGCAGCAGCAGATCGCGTCGACGCTGGGCATCGCGCAGTCGTCCGTGTCGCGGAGGTTGTCATCCGCGCTCTGGAGCCAGGAGCAAGCCACCCACCCCGCGGTGCTGACCCTCCTGCAACTGGCCGACGGCACTGCGGAGGCCTCGTGAAAATCTCCCGTATCCTCCTGGACGCCGCGCTACCGGCGTCCCTGGTGATCGTGACCGCCGTGTGGACCGTCCTGGCCGGTACCGCGCCGCGTGAATGGGCTTATCCGGCGCTGCTGATCGCCGGCACACTGTCCGGGGACCTGGCGGTCCGGTGCGTCTTCAACCTGGCGGACGTCTCCCATGAGCGGCCGACCCCCGCCCCCGACCCCTGGGACGGCGCCGAGCCACCCCCGGAGCCGGTCACACCACCGTTGCGAGGCGGTTTGGTGATCGGTTTCCTGGAACGGTCGGCCACCATTGCGTCCCTGCTGACCGGTCACGTGGCCGGTATCGGGGTGGTCGTGGCCGTAAAGGGTCTGGCCCGGTACGGGGAATTCACCAACGCGCGACAGCGCGAGCAATTCATCATCGGCACCCTGGCCTCCCTGTTGTGGGCCGGGCTGTTTGCCGCGGCAGCCCTCTGGTTCACCACCGAACCTGGCCCCTTCGCTGCCTGGCGCTAGGAACGACCGGGTACGACGTCGCCCGCGCACCTCACAGGTGCGCGGGCGACGTCGTGAGTTCCAGGGCCTGTTCAGGCCATCGAACGGTAATTAGCGCAGGGAGGTGGAACCTCCGGTCGAGTGACCTTCGGGTCCGCTGCCGTCCGCGGCCTTACCGGTGGGCTGCACCGTGGCCGTGGGAGCTGCTGATTCCACGTCGTCCTGATCGAGGTCCGGGGACGGGGTCTTGACCTCGCCCGTGGATTCGAATTCGCTCTGCTGCCCGTGCACCGTGTCGACCATCTTGCGGAACCTGGCGCGGGAATCGATGAGCTCTTCCTTGTGCTTTTCCGAGATCTTGGGGAACTGCTGTGTGAGTTCGGCGATCTTGGAAGAAATGCGGTTGCGTTCCTCCGCGGGCGCGTCCTTGGGCAGGGCCAGGTACTTCTCGGAGAGGTCCTGGGTCTTTTGAATGATCCGCAGGGCACGACCCTTGGGGCTGAACAACGAGGCCAGCACGGTGATGACCAGGATGGAGATGATCACGGTCAGCGACGTGCCGATACCGATTTCTGCCACGGGGACATGCTGACCATCGTTGATGAAGGACAGCGTGTTCTCGTGCAGAGCGTGCAGCATCAACTTGATACCAATGAACAGCAGGATGAGCGAGAGACCCCACGACAGGTAGATCAGGCGATCCAGCAGGCCGTCGATCAAGAAGTACAGCTGGCGCAGACCCATGAGCGAGAACGCCGTGGCCGTGAACACGATGTACGGCTCCTGGGTCAGACCGAAGATCGCGGGGATGGAGTCGAGCGCGAACAAGATGTCGGTGCCGCCAATGGCCACCATGACCAGCAGCATGGGGGTCATGACCTTCTTGCCGTTCTCAATGGTGAACAGCTTGTCGCGGTCGTAGTAGTCGGTGGTCGGCAGAACTCTCTTGGCCAGTCGCACCACAAAATTGTCGGCCTCGTCCGACTCCGAATCGGTGACCTCGCCCTTGATGAGCTTGCCCGCGGTGTAAATGAGGATCAGGCCGAACAGGTAGAACACCCACGAGAAGGTGTTGATCGCGGCGGCACCGATGAAGATGAACACCGTGCGCGCGATCAGCGCGAACACGATGCCGAAGAGTAGTACCTTCTGCTGATCAGCCCGCGGCACCTTGAAGGAGGCAATAATGATCAGGAAGACGAACAGGTTGTCGACCGACAGCGCCTTCTCGGTGATGTAACCGCCGTAGTATTCCGCCGTTAGTTGCGGGCCATCCATCCATAGGATGACCAGACCGAAGAGCAGAGCAATACCCACGTACACGGCCGACCAAATGGCGGCCTCTTTGATCGTGGGCTCGTGCGGCTTGCGCACGTGGAAGAAGAAGTCATAAGCCAGCAGGCCCAGAATCAATGCAAGGGTGATGCCCCATTGCAGGCCGGTGATTTCCATGTGTCAGCACTTTCCGTTGAGAGACGGTGGAGACCGTGGGTCTCTCCACCGATCGGCACTCGGTCGACGCACCGGTAACGGTGGCCTTCTCGCCGTGAGCGATCGGTTGCTGCGCCCGGAGCGGCATCAATGCCGCTCGTGCTGACGTTCACAGCTCTTCGGGATACTCCCCCACGTTGTGGTCTGACCCAGTTTACACAGCTCGCAGGACTGTCTAGGCGTGACCCGCGTCCTTCATGCGGCGCAGTTCCTTCTTGAGATCCGCCAATTCATCACGCAGCCGTGCCGCGAGTTCGAACTGCAGTTCGGCGGCGGCGTTGCGCATTTGCTCACTCAACTGCTCGATGAGCTCCACGAGATCCTCCGCCGGGGCAGCCTGCACGCCGTCACGCAACAGCTTGGATTCAGCCCTGGATGCTGCCTCACGCTGGGTCTCGGACGCGCTCTTCTTCTTGCCGCCCTTGACGGGTGCGGTGTGATCATTGGCGGCGGCTCGCTGGGCCAAGAGGGTTCGTGTGTCCTCGTCCTCGCGGGCCAGTTGGTCCGTGATGTCCGCAATGCGCTTGCGCAGCGGCTGAGGATCGATCCCGTGCTCCTTGTTGTACGCCACCTGGATCGCGCGGCGACGATTGGTCTCATCAATGGCGGTCGCCATGGAATCCGTGATTTTGTCCGCGTACATATGCACTTCACCGGAGACGTTACGCGCGGCACGGCCAATGGTCTGAATGAGCGACGTGGTGGAGCGCAGGAAGCCCTCCTTGTCCGCGTCGAGGATGGCCACGAGCGAGACCTCGGGCAGGTCCAGGCCCTCGCGCAGCAGGTTGATGCCCACGAGCACGTCGAAGGTGCCCATGCGCAGGTCCCGCAGCAGCTCCACGCGCTTGAGGGTGTCCACGTCCGAGTGCAGGTACTGCACGCGCACCCCGTGTTCCATGAGGTACTCGGTGAGATCCTCGGCCATGCGTTTGGTCAGTGTGGTCACCAGGACGCGTTCATTGCGCTCCACACGCAGCTCGATCTGCTCCAGCAGATCGTCGATCTGTCCCTTGGTGGGCTTGACGACTACCTGGGGGTCCACCAGACCGGTGGGACGGATGATCTGCTCGACCACGGAGTCCACCTTGGCCAGTTCATACTTGCCCGGGGTCGCGGACATATACATGGTCTGGCCGATGCGTTCCAGGAACTCGTCGAATTTCAGGGGCCGGTTGTCCATGGCGGATGGCAACCGGAAGCCGTGCTCCACCAGGGTGCGTTTGCGGGACATATCGCCCTCGTACATGCCGCCGATCTGCGGCACGGTGACGTGAGACTCGTCAATGATGAGCATGAAGTCGTCCGGGAAGTAGTCCAGCAGGCAGTGGGGCGCGGAACCGCGGGGCCGGCCGTCAATATGCAGCGAGTAGTTCTCGATGCCGTTGCAGTAGCCCATCTGCTCCATCATCTCGAGGTCGTACGTGGTGCGCATGCGCAGTCGCTGGGCCTCGACCAGTTTGTTCTGGGATTCCAGTTCTTGGAGGCGGTTCTGCAGCTCGTCCTGAATGGATTCCACCGCTCGCGCCATTCGTTCTGCGCCCGCCACGTAGTGGGAGGCCGGGAAGACGTACATTTCCTGTTCCTCGTTGACGATCTCCCCGGTGAGCGGATGCAGGGTGTAAATCGCTTCGATCTCGTCCCCGAAGAACTCGATGCGGATCGCGAGTTCCTCGTACATGGGGATGATTTCCACGGTGTCACCGCGCACCCGGAACGTGCCGCGGTGGAAATCGATGTCGTTGCGAGCGTACTGCATATTCACGAATTGGCGGAGCAGATCGTCGCGGTCCATTTCCTGGCCCACGGAGAGCGTGACCATCTGCTTGACGTACTCTTCCGGGGTGCCCAAACCGTAAATGCAGGACACGGTGGAGACCACCACCGTGTCACGGCGGGTCAGGAGTGCGTTCGTTGCCGAGTGCCTGAGCCGCTCAACTTCCTCATTGATCGAGGAGTCCTTCTCGATGAAGGTGTCCGTCTGCGGAACGTACGCCTCCGGCTGGTAGTAGTCATAGTAGGAGACGAAGTATTCGACCGCGTTGTTGGGCAACAGGTCCCGCAGTTCGTTGGCCAGCTGAGCGGCCAGGGTCTTGTTCTGGACCAACAGCAGGGTGGGGCGTTGTATGGCCTCGATCAGCCACGCCGCGGTGGCCGATTTACCGGTGCCCGTAGCGCCCATCAGGACAACGTCTTGTTCGCCGCCCTGGATCCGTTCCGTGAGTTCCGCAATGGCCTTGGGCTGATCACCCGCGGGCTGAAACTCGGAGACCACCTCGAACGGGGCGACAACGCGATTGATTTTCTGGGCCAGCGACATGCCACCAGACTACGCGTCACCTCCGACACGCTATTCGCCTTGCTGACGCCACCAAGCATCGACCTGACTCAGGAGGTCCTCGATCGAGCCCGAGTTGTCGAACACGGTGGTTGCGGCGGCCAGCCGCTGCTCGTCGGTGGCCTGGGCCGCAATGCGCCGACGTGCGTGATCGGGGTCCATGCCCCTATCAGCAACCAGGCGACGAACCCGTTCTTCGAGTGGTGCCTCGACCACCAGGACCTGGTCCATGTCCGCGTGCTGGCCGGTCTCCACGAGGAGCGGCATATCGAAGACAATGACCGATCCGGGCGCGGCCTGCTCGATCAGCCGAGCGGTTTCCTCCCGAACCATCGGGTGGATCATGCCGTTCAAAGTTTCGAGTTGCAGTTCATCGTTGAACACGACACGTGCCAGTTCCTGTCGCAACAGCTCACCGGTGACCGGATCAATCACCGATTCACCGAAGTGTTCGCGGATCGCGGTGAGCCCCCGTTGCCCCGGTTTCTGGAGGTCCCTGGCAATGGCATCGGCGTCGATCACCACGGCTCCCAGCTCCGCCAGGCGTCGAGAGACGGTGGACTTACCGGAGGCAATCCCCCCGGTGAGACCCACCGTCTCCACGGGTCGAGTGTTGGCCCGCGACACACCGTCACCCACGAGCGACCTCCCCTGAGCAGCGTTCTGAGGTTGGCTTTCGATCCACCACTGTACCGGTCAGTTCCGACCGTCCGGACATCTGCTCATTCTCGCCGGAGGTCACCGCGCGTTCCGAACATTTCGTCGCTCCCTCGCCACCGCGTGACCCGGGATCAGCCGAGCCCTTCGCGCACTCCCGGGCGGAATGCAATGAACAGCCAGATCCCGTTGACCACCACCAAAGCAATTCCGGGGAGGCCGAGGAGGAGGTTTCCCGGTGCCACCACCGCAGACAATGCCGCGTGAATCAGCCCCACGGTCGCGAACACCGCGCCCGCATACCAACCCTCACGCAGCCGCTTGCGCAGCGGAATGTACACGGCCATGTACATCCCCACGAGCAGGATGAGGCCCACCACCGCGCCAACCCAGTACAAACCCTCGGGTGGCGCTCCGAACGGCGCATCCTCGAAGGCCTTGTGCGTGATCTGCCCGGTGATGATGTTGGTGATGATGGTCGTGAGGTACAGAACGCCGGACACAATGGTCAGCGTCAGCAATTTCCTGACGTGATTGTCAACCTCTGGGTCGATTTCTCGATTCCGTGCCGATGAACCCTGGGATTCGTCACGCCGCGTTGTCATGCTCATAGTGAGTACCGCTTTCTCCAGTGCCAGTGCAGCCATGTTCCTCCCAGCACGGGTGTGACGCAAGACTCACCGCGGGCATTTCCTGGGAATTTGCTTAGTCTGCCTATCTGGGCTGAGGGGCCGCACCCTAGACTGGAGTCCATGCCCACCGACCCGTATGTGTCCTACACGGTGCTGGGCGCGACCTCAGTGCACACCCACGAAATCGAGATCAAGAAATCTCGCTTCCTCACGCTCTTGAAACGGGTTGACTCGCAAACATCCGCCCGCGACTTCATTGCCGAGACCAGGGCCCAGTACCGCGATGCCCGCCACCATTGTTCGGCCTTCATCATCGGACCCGCCCGCTAGACGGCTCGCAGTTCCGACGACGGTGAACCGTCCGGAACCGCAGGTATGCCCATCATGCAGGCCTTGAGCGCTCATAAGGTGCCCTTCCAGCGCGAACAGCGGCTCCACGGTGACCTCTCCGACATCTGCGCCGTGGTGGTTCGCTGGTTCGGCGGGGTCAAACTCGGTGCCGGTGGCCTGATACGCGCATACTCCGGGAGCGTGACCGCAGCGCTCGAGACCGCCCCTCTCAAGACACGCATGCGCTCCCGCTCCCTCACGGTCCGCTTGGCCCACGCGGACGCAGGCCGTGTGGAGGCCGACGTGCGCGCGGCCGGCTTCGCAGTGCTGCCCACCCGCTACGCCGCCGACGCCGCTGTGCTCACTCTCGCGGTTCCCGATCGGGAGTTCGATGTCCGCGCTGCCCTGGATACCGTGACCTCGCTGACCGCGGGACAGTACACCCCGCACCTCGGGGGCGTCGACTGGTACGACATTGCCCTGCTCTGAAACCCACTCCCCCGGGCACTGAACTCCGTGGCTCATCCCGGTTGTTGTCGCGCTCGGTTACACACGTGCGCCGGATACGACAGAACCCCGCACGGAGTCCGTGCGGGGTTCTGCTAGTCATGAGGCCCGTACCGCCGGAGCGGTGCGAGCTATCCGTGCATCAGTGGCCGGTCAACTTCTCGCGCAGAGCAGCGAGGGCTTCGTCCGAAGCCAAGGTGCCTGCGTCCTCGGCCGGAGCCTCGGAGGAGTAGCTGGTCGGAGCGGCGGGGCCGCTGGTGCTGCTGCTGGAGTTGGAGGAGGAAACCGCGGCTTCCTGATCCTCGGCCAGGTGCTTCTGCACCTGCTCCTTGTGGGCTTCCCAGCGAGCCTGAGCGTCTGCGTACTGCTGCTCCCACGCTGCGCGCTGTTCCTCGTAGCCTTCGATCCACTCGTTGGTCTCGGGATCGAAGCCCTCGGGGTACTTGTAGTTGCCCTGCTCGTCGTACTCGGCAGCCATGCCGTACTGAGCGGGATCGAACTCGGTGGACTCGGGGTCCACACCCTCATTGGCCTGCTTCAGGGACAGCGAGATGCGGCGGCGGTCCAGGTCGATGTCGATGACCTTGACGAACAGCTCTTCGTTGACGGAGACGACCTGCTCGGCCATGTCCACGTGGCGCTGCGCCAGCTCGGAGATGTGCACCAGGCCCTCGATGCCGTCTTCCACGCGCACGAACGCGCCGAAGGGAACCAGCTTGGTGACCTTGCCCGGGACAACCTGGCCCAGGGCGTGGGTGCGTGCGAACAGCTGCCAGGGATCTTCCTGGGTTGCCTTCAGCGACAGCGAAACACGCTCGCGGTCCATGTCCACGTCGAGGACCTCGACGGTGACCTCCTGGCCAACCTCGACAACCTCGGAGGGGTGGTCGATGTGCTTCCAGGACAGCTCGGACACGTGCACCAGGCCGTCCACGCCACCGAGGTCCACGAAGGCACCGAAGTTGACGATGGAGGAGACGGTGCCGGTGCGAACCTGGCCCTTCTGCAGCTGCTGCAGGAAGTTGGCGCGAACCTCGGACTGGGTCTGCTCGAGCCACGCGCGGCGCGACAGCACCACGTTGTTGCGGTTCTTGTCCAGCTCGATGATCTTGGCTTCGAGCTGCTGGCCGATGTAGGGGGCCAGATCGCGGACGCGACGCATCTCGACCAGGGAGGCGGGCAAGAAGCCGCGCAGGCCGATGTCCAGGATGAGGCCACCCTTGACGACCTCGATGACGGTGCCGGTGACGACGCCGTCTTCTTCCTTGACCTTCTCGATGTCGCCCCAGGCACGCTCGTACTGAGCGCGCTTCTTGGAGAGGATCAGGCGACCTTCTTTGTCCTCTTTGGTGAGAACCAGAGCCTCGACCTCATCACCCACGGCAACAACATCGTCAGGGTTGATGTCGTGCTTGATGGACAGCTCGCGAGAGGGAATGACGCCTTCGGTCTTGTAGCCGATGTCCAAGAGGACCTCGTCGCGGTCGACCTTGACGACGGTGCCTTCCACGAGGTCGCCGTCGTTGAAGTACTTAATGGTCGCGTCGACAGCGGCGAGGAAATCCTCCTCAGTTCCGATGTCGTTGACGGCAACCTGCGGGGTGGTGGTGGTCATGTAGTAGGGACTCCGATGGATTAGTTTGAATGGTCAGTGCCCACTGCTGGGACCTTGTAAGGCCCGGGATGCGGTGAACGAAACGTGCTTTGGGCGCGCAAATGAAGACGCACTGCTCTATCTTAGGCTTGAAGGACAAGCGGTTCAAGCAGCCTAGAACGGGGAGATGCAGTACGGGTGTTCAGAGGTGGACATCAGCGATTGCAGGTCATCCAGTGCCGCCAGATCCCGTACCTTGATCAGTCCCGCGTAATACAGCGTGGACGCCTTGACGGCCCCCAAGTACAGCGAACCCAGGGAGTCGATGTTCATGGCGACGTCCGCCTCGTCCGGCAACTCGACGCGCGGCATGGACTTACCGGCGGCGTCGTCGTCCGTGCGTGGCCGGTCTCCCGTCCGCTCCACGACCGGCCGCTGGCCGGTCGTGTCGATGGTGTACACGCCGTCCGCGAAACCCAGCGAATCCACCAGTGAAATCGTCAACGCCCGGTGCGAACGGTAGGGGCGCGCAGACAGCGCGGCGACCGGGTCCAGGATGCGCAACCACAGCCGCTCGTACCGCTTGCGCACCTCGTAGTCGGCCATGTCGACCATGCCCCACATCAAGGGGTCCTCCATTTGGGCATTGGGGTGACGCACCTCGGTGACCAGGTCCAAGCCGCACAGGTACTCCCACAGCGCGATGCGCACCTGGGCGCTGGGTGAGACCAGGTCCACCACTTCTAGGGTGCCCTTGAAACCACTCCCGCGCACGAACTTGTAGCTGACGTAGCCGTCCGCCCGGTCGTTCTCGTCGTAGTGGACCGCCGTGCGGATCTCGGGATCGGCCTTGCCCGCATGCCAGTCGTACTGGCCGCTGACATAATCCCACCACTTGCCGGTGCGCCTCAGCGAACCGGGGGTGAGCTGGTGGAACTTCTCGAAGATGTCCGGCGCCAGCTGCGCGAGCGCCTTGTTGTCGGCCATTTCCACGCGACCCACGGACGGGGCCTTGAGCTTTAAGCCGGATTCCGCGGCCACCGCGACCTCGGTGTTGAACGTGCCCGCCCCGAACCCGAACCGGCCGTAAATGGTCGCTTCGGAGGCCGTAAGCGCGGCGATCGGGAACCCTGCCCGGTGCGCTTCCGTGAGATCGGTGGTCATCATGCGGCGCAGGATCCCGCGGCGGGCATGCGTGGGCCGCACCGTCACCTCGGACACCAACCACGCGGGCAGCTGCGTTTCCGCGCCCAGGGTGAGGCTCGAATCCCACGAGCAGTATGTGGCCACGGGTCGCTGCTCACCCAGAGCCGCGGTCGGCACCGGGTCCTGGCTGTGGACGGCGCGCAGGCGGACGCGTTCGCCGTGCAGCCACTTGAGATCCCTTTCGAGGGACTGTTCGGAGGGCTCCGGGCCGTGGAAACCCTGGTTGACCGCGCGCAACCACTCGACTGCTTCCGGGTTCTCGGCGATTCCGCCCGACCCCGCGCCGAAAGTCTTCACCTGGTAGGTGTTGCCCTTGGCGCTGTACTGCTCGGAGCGGGATTCGTGGGCCGGGTGCGTGTTCATGCGGGAATGACTCCTGGGTGACGTTGACTGGTTCTAGTGCGCGGCCTGTTGCCACGTGCGGCCGGTGCCCACGTTGATGTCCAGTGGAACCGTTAATTCTGCGGCACCCGCCATTTCGTCGCGCAGGATCTTCTCCACGGCGTCGGCCTCTCCGGGTGCGACCTCCACGATCAGTTCGTCATGGACCTGCAGCAGCACGCGGGAACGCAGCTCCTGCTCGCCCAGGGCGCGATCCACCCCGATCATCGCCTTCTTGATGATGTCCGCGGCGGAGCCTTGAATGGGAGCGTTGAGGGCCGCGCGCTCGGCGGACTGGCGAGCCAGCCGATTGTCGCTCGTGAGGTCCGGGAGATAGCGGCGTCTGCCGTCAATGGTCTCGGTGTAGCCCTTCTCGCGGGCTTCGTCCACGACACCGCGTAGGAAGTCGCGCACCCCACCGAAGCGCTCGAAATATTCGCTCATCATGGTCCGCGCCTCATCCACGGGAATGTTGAGCTGCTGGGACAGTCCGTAGGAGCTGAGCCCGTACACCAGTCCGTAGCTCATGGCCTTGACCTTGGAGCGCATCTGCGGGGTGACCTCTTCGGGTGTCACGTTGAAAACGCGCGAGCCCACAAAACGGTGCAGGTCCTCCCCCGCGCGGAACGCCTCGATGAGGGCCTCGTCCCCGGACAAATGCGCCATGATGCGCATTTCGATTTGCGAGTAATCCGCGGTCATGAGGGTCTCGAACGGGCCTTCCTCATCCGATCCGACCACGAACACGTTGCGAATGCGTTGACCCTGTTCGGTGCGCACCGGGATGTTCTGCAGGTTGGGGTCGGTCGAGGACAACCGCCCGGTGGCCGCCACGGTCTGCATGTAGGTCGTATGGATCCGGCCGTCCTCGGCAATGGCCTTGCGCAATCCCTCCACGATCTGCTTGAGCTTGGAGTACTCGCGCCAGTTCATGAGCGCCACCAGGAACCGGGAGCCCTGCGTCTCGGGATCCACCCGGCCCAGCAGATCCGCCACCGCCGCGGCGTCCGTGGTGTAACCGGTCTTGGTCTTCTTGGTCTTGGGCAGGCCCAGTTCCTCGAACATCACGGTCTGCAACTGCTTGGGCGAACCCAGGTTGACCGTGCCCTCGATCTGCGCCTGCGCCTGCTCCTTGTTCTGGTCGATGGGCTGCTGCAGGTCCTTGTACAACTGGTCGATCCCGGTGCGGTCGATGGCTACACCCAGGTTCTCCATGCGCGCCAGGATCACCGCCAGCGGCATTTCCAGATCCAGCAGCAGCGGCAGTTGGCCGTCCGCCTCGAGCAGCGCCCGCAAATGACGGCTCAGCTGGGCGCAGGCCGCGCCCAGGCTCGCCTCACGCTGCAGGACCTCGTCCGGGATCGCTTCGAGGCCTCGGTCCCCGCCCAGGTCCAGCTCCGTCTGCGCGGCCTTGCCCTTGCCCGACGACGCCGCTGGGTCACCCGCCTGAGGCACCTCGAGTTCCAGGTGCTGGGCGAGCTGAGCCTCGAGGTCGTAGCTGCGCAGCGCGGGACGCACGAGGTAACCGGACAGCTGAACGTCGTCGTGCACGCCGTCCAGGGTCACACCGCGGTCCACGAGGCCGTGGAACAGATCCTTGAGGCCGTCCACGATCTTCGGTTCGCTGCGGTCCTCGAGCCACTGGTCCACGGCGCCGGCCAGGTCCTGGTCCGCGGCGATCACATCCACCACGGCGGCGGTGTTCGCGGTGAACACGAGTGCCGTGACTTCCCCGCCCGACGCCGCCTTGGGATCCGGCAGCAGACGCCGCACCACGGCGGGCGATTGGGTGTCCTTGTTCTCGTCCAGCCACTGCTGCCAGTCTTCCGCCGTGCTCACGCGATGGACCGCGCTCACCGCGGGAGCGTCCGAGGTGGGTCCGCTCTCACCGGTATTGCCGAAGGCATCCAGAAGTCGACCGCGCAGACCGGCGCCGAATTCGAGGTCGTCGAAGACCTCGTCCACCTTGTCCGTGTCCGGGACCGGGAGCGCGGCGTTGGCGAAGTCGAGGTCGAGGTCGAGGTCGGTTTCCAACCGGTTCAGCTTGCGATTGCGGCGCACGAGCTCCACGTTCTCGCGCAACGCCTCGCCCTTTTTGCCGGTAATTTTGTCGGCGTGCTCGAGCACGGATTCCACGGGCCCGTAGGATGCGATCCACTTGGCCGCGAAACCGGGGCCCACGCCGGGCACGCCCGGTAGGTTGTCCGCCTGCTCACCCGTGAGGGCGGCGAGATCCGGATAGTTCTGCGGCGCCACCTTGTACTTCTCGTACACGGCCTGGGCGTCCATGCGGCGCAGATCGGACGGGGTGCGGCCCGGATACACGATATTGACGTGGTCGTTGACCATTTGGAACGCGTCACGGTCTCCGGAGAAGACGAGCACTTCGAAGTCCTCCGAGGCGCCGCGCGTGGCCAAGGTGGCCAGGACGTCGTCGGCCTCGTAGCCCTCGAGAGTGACCACGGGGACGCCGAGTGCTTTGAGGATGCGTTCGATGTTCGGCACTTGGCCGTGGAACTCCTCGGGGGTCTCGTCTCGACCGCCCTTGTAGTCCCCGTATTCCTGGGAACGCAGGGTGGGGCCTTCGAGATCGAAGGACACCACCAGGTGGGTCGGCTGATAATCGCGGATCAGCTTGACCATGGTGTTCACGAACCCGTAAACACCTTCGGTGTGGACTCCCTCTGATGTGACGAAACCCGGGCCGCCGTACTCCGCGGCGCGGGACAGCGCGAAGAACGCACGGAACGCCAGGGAATGCCCGTCAATCAGGAGCAGGCGTCGTTCCGGGTGGCTCACCGTGCCGGGCAGCGTGATCGATTGGGGGGACTCGGTTTTCTCCCCGATCACCACCACGGGATCGGCGGGGGTGTCCTGGCTCGGGTTGTTCTGGGCGTCGCTCGTCTCACTCACGCGTCCATCCTAGGCGTTCATCCGGGGCGCTCGGAGAAGTCCGCCCTCAGGTCACCTGGTTGATGATCGCGTCGGCCACTTCACGCATGGACAGCCTGCGATCCATGGAGGTCTTTTGAATCCAGCGGAACGCCTCGGGTTCGGACAGGCCCATTTTGGTCTGCAGGAGGGACTTGGCGCGCTCCACGAGTTTGCGCGTGGCGAACTGTTCCTTCATGTCCGCCACCTCATTCTCCAGAGCGGAGATTTCCTCGAAGCGGGACATCGCGATCTCAATGGCCGGGACCACATCGTCCACGGTGAACGGCTTGACCACGTACGCCATGGCGCCGGCCTCACGCGCCCGCTCCACGAGTTCGCGCTGGCTGAAGGCCGTCAGCAGCACCACCGGAGCGATGCGCTCCTCCGCAATGTGTTCAGCCGCCGTGATGCCGTCCATGACGGGCATTTTCACGTCCATGAGCACCAGGTCCGGTGTGTGCTCTCGGGCCAGATCCACGGCACGCTGCCCGTTCTCGGCCTCCGCCACCACGTTGTAACCGGCTTCGCGCAGCATCTCCACGATGTCCATGCGGATCAAGGCCTCGTCCTCGGCGACCACAACGGTCTTGGCGGGCTCATTCGAGGGAGCGGGAGTGGACGCTTCGGGCGATTCCGTCACGGGGGAACTCCTTGGTTAACTGGGAATCAAACTGGATACCGCATCAAACCACGCCATCGCGGCGGGTTGGGCATGAGACACGCCACACGAGAAGCCGTGCGTGGCGCATTGGTCTCTAGCCTACCGCTCATCGTGTAAGCTGTTACCCGCTGCTCACGGCCTCGTGCTGTGATTGTGTACGGCACTTGCCCAAGTGGCGGAATTGGCAGACGCGCTGCACTCAAAATGCAGTATGGAAACATGTGTGGGTTCGAGTCCCACCTTGGGCACCATGAACCGTTCGGTGAGAGCGGTAGCGAAACGGCCCCGGTGACGCGGGGCCGTTTTTTGTTGGCGCGGTCGGATCGCCAACGGGCCCCCTGCGTCTGAGGCGCGGCTAGAACCTTCGACGGCGCCCCATGTGGCACCAGGACCTTTTGTGCTCCTCCCAGAGGCCCCACCGCCGCACCAGCTGTGGCGGGGGGCTCCAAGGACGCCTGGAACGTGAACCGTTTACCACTGAAACATGCCGTGGCGGCGGCGTCGGCGTCGGGCAAGAACCGGACTGAGGCGTGAGCTGAGTCCGGGACGCGAGGGGCAACAAGGACCGCCGTATCTGATGGCCGCGAATGTCCGGGCGAAGAAACGCGCCCCTGACATCTGGGGACGATGTTCGCAGCCCGGGCCCCGTCGACGCGACGAACCACTGCCAAAAATGTTCGGCCGGAGCTGGGGCTACACTCCACGCGTTGATAGAACCCTTTCGGACTCGGCAAGAGGTCCTCACGGCGCTTCAGGTGCCGGACACGGCTTTCACGCGGCACAGCCGGGACGGTCCACCCGAAAGGCCCCCGCACGCCGACGGCGACCCACGCACCGAAGTGCCCGGATCGCCGTCGTTGATCGCGCTGGAAAACTAGCGGATCACGATTCGCGCCAGGGAGCCGAAGCCGGCAGGGTCTCGCGCCACGGACCAACGCGTTCGTGCTGTTCACGCACGGGTGCCTCACCGGCATCGTCCAGGTCTCCCACGCGGTGGACCTTGACCAGGTTGGTGGAACCTGCCACGCCCGGAGGTGATCCTGCGCAGATGATCACCAGGTCATCCGAACCGGCCAGGCCCTTCTCGAGCATGTAGTGGTCCACCTGCTTGGTCATTTCGTCCGTGTGGTGCACCTGCTCGACCAGGATGGGTTTCACACCCCACAGCAAGGACAGCAGAGCCATCACGTTCTGCACCGGAGTGAAGGCCAGGATCGGGCGGTCGGGCCGCAACCGGGACAGGCGGCGGGCGGAATCACCCGATTGGGTGAACGTGCAGATGTAGTTGACGTCCAACTGCCGCGACATGGTCACAGCGGCCCGGGTCACGGCACCACCGCGGGTGCGGGGCTCGGTGCCCAGCGGCGGCATGCGATCCATGCCCTGGGTCTCGGTGGCCTCGATGATCCTGGCCATCGTCTCGATGGTCTGCACCGGGTATTTGCCCACGGAGGTCTCACCGGAGAGCATGACCGCATCCGCACCGTCGAGCACGGCGTTGGCGCAGTCGGAGGCCTCTGCTCGGGTGGGGCGCGGATTGTCGATCATGGACTCGAGGACTTGGGTGGCCACGATCACGGGCTTGGCCCAGCGGCGAGCCAGTTCAATGGCGCGTTTCTGCACGATCGGCACGGCCTCGAGAGGCAGCTCCACGCCCAGGTCACCGCGGGCCACCATGATGCCGTCGAAGGCGTCAATGATTTCGTGGAGGCTGTCCACGGCCTGCGGCTTCTCGATCTTGGCGATGACCGGGATCTTCCGGCCTTCTTCCGCCATGATTTCATGCACGCGGGTAATGTCCTTGGCGTCTCGGACGAAGGACAGCGCAATGATGTCCACGCCGCGTTGCAGTGCCCAGCGCAGGTCATCCTCGTCCTTGTCGCTGAGCGCGGGAACGTTCACGGCCACACCGGGAAGGTTGATGCCCTTGTGGTTGGAGACGGGGCCACCCACGATCACCTCGGTCTCCACCGTGGTGTCCGTGACCTTGGTGGCTTTCAGGGCCACCTTACCGTCGTCGATCAGCAGTGGGTCGCCCACGTTGACGTCACCGGGTAGACCTTTGTGCGTGGTGGAAGACAGCTCCTGGGACCCCTCGACATCCTCGATGGTGATGGTGAACGGGTCCCCCACCTCCAGGTTGTACGGGCCGTTCGCGAAGGCGCCCAGTCGAATCTTGGGGCCCTGCAGGTCGGCGAGGATGGCCACCGTGGTTTCGAGTTCTTCGCTGGCCCGTCTCAGGTTCTCGTAGGAGGCGTTGTGAACGTTGTGATCACCGTGACTCATGTTCAGGCGAGCCACATTCATCCCGGCCCTGATGGCCTGAGTGAGGTGCTCGTACGAGGAAATAGCCGGGCCAATGGTGGCCACGATCTTCGCTCGACGCATGGGTGATTCCCTTTCGGTCGGAGACTAGAGGGCGAAAACAGAAAAATGGCCGCGATGAAACAGCGTATTGCTGCTCCAGCACGGCCACTTTGCCGGAATTCGGTTCTCAGTTTAGCAACGGGGGCCACGGATTGATACGGCTGGGTATCGCGTGAACCCCGCTTTAGCTAAAGGCTCAAATCGATGGCGCGTTCCGACGGCGTCACGGGCTGCGGGAGGCGCGTTTGTCCGGTCAGGTGCCGTTCCACCTCGGCCGCGCACGCGCGCCCCTCGGCGATGGCCCACACCACGAGCGACTGGCCGCGGCCCGCGTCACCGCACGAGAACACGCCGTCCACGGCGGTCATGTACTGCTCGTCGCGGGCCACGTTGGTGCGGCGGTCCAGTTCAACGGACAGCTGGGACGTGAGGTCATCGGACTCGTTCCCGGTGAAACCCAGCGCCAAGAACACGAGGTCAGCCGGAATGACCTTCTCCGTGCCCTCCTTCGGAACACGCCGGCCATTGTCCAGGTACTCGGTTTCGGCAACCTTCAGACCCGTCACGTGGCCGTTCTCGTCCCCCACGAATTCCACGGTGGACGCCAAGTAGGTCCGCTCGCCGCCCTCCTCATGAGAGGACGACACCTCGAAAACCTTGGGCATCATGGGCCAGGGTTCCTCATCGGAGCGGTCTACCGGTGGCTTCCGACCGATGGCCAAAGACGTCACCGACGCCGCTCCCTGCCGGTGGGCGGTACCAATGCAGTCCGAGCCGGTGTCACCGCCACCGAGCACGATCACGTTCTTGCCGCGAGCGTCAATGAGATCCGTGACCTCGTCCCCCGCGGACAACCGGTTGGATCGCACCAGGTAGTCCATGGCGTGGTGGATCCCCTGCAGCTCGCGGCCGGGAATATCCAGTTCACGGGGGCGGGTGGCCCCGGTGGCGACGATCACGGCGTCGTAGCGGCGGCGAAGAACGTCCCAGGTGATGTCCTTGCCGATCTCGATGCCGGTGCGGAACCGCGTACCCTCGGCGGCCATGACATCCAGGCGACGGTCCACCACGGACTTCTCAAGCTTGAAATCGGGGATCCCGTAGCGCAGCAAGCCACCGATGCGGTCATCGCGCTCGTACACCGCCACCGTGAACCCGGCCTGTGTCAGTTGCTGGGCCGCCGCCAGTCCGGCCGGCCCCGAACCGACCACGGCCACGGTTTTTCCCACCAGGCGCGCCGGGATGAACGGTTTGACGTAACCCTCGTCGAAGGCCATCTCGCCGATCTCGTACTCGATCTGCTTGATGGTCACGGCCGGTTGGTTGATGCTCAGCACGCACGAGGACTCGCACGGAGCAGGACACACGCGACCCGTGAACTCGGGGAAGTTGTTGGTCGCGTGCATGCGCTCCGCGGCCTCATCCTTCTTACCGCGCCACACCAGGTCATTCCATTCGGGAATCAGGTTGCCCAGCGGGCAGCCCTGGTGGCAGAACGGCACGCCGCAGTCCATGCAGCGGCCGGCCTGCTCATGCAGGGTCTGCGCGTTCTGCCGCTCCTGAACTTCGTTCCAGTCCATGATGCGCACGGGAACCGGGCGCTTGGAGCGGTCTTCGCGGTACCGAACTTTCAGAAAGCCACGGGGATCAGCCACGCGTGGTCACCTCCAAAATCTTGTGCCAGGTGCCGTCACCGTCCGGGTCGTCCCCGGCGGCCTCGGCCTGATTGCGCAGTGCGAGCACCGCTGAATAATCTCGCGGCAGCAATTTGGTCATGCGCGCGATGATGTCCTCGGGGTTCTGGAGCAACTCGGCCGCCCATTCGGACTCGGTTTCCTCGCCGTGGCGCTTGATGAGCGCCAGGACCAGCTCGCGATCCTGCTCGTCGAGCGTTGCCAAGAGCAGTTCCCCGGAGTCCCGTGCCTGCTTGTTGATGTCCGACTCGTCCAGATCCAGCACGTAGGCCACACCACCGGACATGCCCGCACCGAAGTTGCGGCCGGTCTCGCCCAGCACGAGTGCCACCCCGCCGGTCATGTACTCGCAGCCGTGGTCGCCGATTCCCTCGACCACCGCGGTGGCGCCCGAGTTGCGCACCAGGAACCGCTCGCCCACCGTGCCGCTGAAGAACATTTCACCGCTCGTGGCGCCGTAGCCAATCACGTTGCCCGCGATCACGTTCTCGTGGGAGGCGAAACCCGCTCCGCGCGGCGGGCGCACCACGATGCGGCCACCGGACAGGCCCTTACCCGTGTAGTCGTTGGCGTCGCCTTCCAACCGCAGCGTGATACCGCGGGGAATGAACGCGCCCATGGATTGTCCCGCCTCACCGGTCAGGGTCACATCAATGGTGTCGTCGGCCAACTCCTTCAGGCCCAGGGCGCTGGTCACCGTGTAGCCCAGCATGGTGCCCACCGTGCGGTCGGTGTTGATCACGCGCTCCATGACCCGCACCGGTTCCCCGTTCTCGATGGCCGGGGCGGCCAGCGGGATCAGCTTGTTGTCGAAGTGGTCCTCCAACTCGTGATCCTGTTCGCGCGTGTTGCGTAGTCCGTCCTTGAGACCCGGAGACTGAAACGAGTCCAGCACGGGGCTCAGATCCAGGCCCTTGGCCTTCCAATGCTCGATGGCCTCGCGGGTGCGCAGCACCTCGGCGTGGCCCACGGCCTCCTCGATGCTGCGGAAGCCCAATTGAGCCAGGTATTCGCGCACTTCCTCCGCAATGAACTCGAAGAAGTTCACCACGTGCTCGGCCTTGCCCGTGAAGCGCTTGCGCAGTTCCGGGTTCTGGGTGGCCACGCCCACGGGGCAGGTGTCCAAGTGGCACTTGCGCATCATGATGCAGCCCTCGACCACCAGGGGTGCGGTGGCGAAACCGAATTCCTCGGCACCCAAGAGCGCGGCAACCACCACGTCACGGCCGGTCTTGAGCTGACCGTCCGCCTGCACGACCACGCGTTCACGCAACCCGTTCAGCCGCAGGGTCTGCTGCGCCTCCGCCAGGCCAAGCTCCCACGGCATCCCCGCGTGCTTGAGCGAGTTCAGCGGCGCGGCGCCGGTGCCGCCGTCGTGACCGGAAATGAGCACGACGTCGGCCTTGGCCTTGGTCACGCCCGCCGCGACCGTGCCGATCCCCCGTTCGGAAACGAGCTTCACGTGCACCCGGGACCGGGGGTTGGAGCGCTTGAGGTCGTAAATCAGCTGCGCCAGATCCTCGATCGAATAAATGTCGTGATGCGGCGGGGGCGAGATCAGGGAGACGCCCGGGGTCGAATGACGTGTGCGCGCGATCCAGGGGTAAACCTTCTGCGCCATCAACTGGCCGCCCTCACCGGGTTTGGCGCCCTGGGCCATCTTGATCTGCAAATCGTCCGCGGTGGCCAAGTACAAGCTGGTCACACCGAAGCGACCCGAGGCGATCTGCTTGACGGCCGAACGGCGTTCGGGATCCACTAACCGTTCGGGATCCTCGCCGCCCTCGCCGGTGTTGGACTTACCTCCCAACCGGTTCATGGCGATCGCCAGGGTCTCGTGGGCCTCCTGGGAAATGGAGCCGTAGCTCATGGCACCGGTCGAGAACCGCTTGACGATCGAACTCACGGGCTCCACCTGTTCGATCGGGATGGGTTCCCGCTCCGAGGTGAAGCTCATGAGACCGCGCAGAGTGGCGAGCTCACGTGACTGATCGTCCACGCGCGCGGTGTAGGACTTGAATATGTCGTAACGGCCCGTCTGCGTGGCGTGCTGAAGCCGGAACACGGTCTGCGGGTCGAACAGGTGCCGCGGTCCTTCTCGGCGCCAGTCGTACTCGCCGCCGATGACCAGGTCGCGGTGGGGTTCGGTGACACCGTCCTCCGGGTAGGCCAGACGGTGGCGGGACGCGGTTTCCTCCGCAATCACGTCCAGGCCCACGCCCTGGATCTGGGTGCGCGTTCCGTAGAAGTACGCGTTGACCAGCTCGCCCGACAACCCCAGCGCCTCGAAAGTCTGGGCACCGCAGTAGGACTGCACCGTGGAGATGCCCATCTTGGACATGATCTTCTGAACGCCCTTGCCGAGCGCCTTGATCAGGTTGTAGACGGCATCTTCCTCACTCACCCCGGTGATCTCACCGCGGCGCACGAGCTCCTCCGCGGATTCCATGGCCAGATAGGGGTTCACGGCGGATGCCCCGTAGCCCAGCAGCAGAGCCACGTGATGGACCTCGCGCACGTCGCCGGATTCCACGATCAGCGCAACCTTGGTGCGGGTTGCCGAACGCAGCAAGTGATGGTGGACGGCAGAGGTCAACAGCAAGGACGGAATGGGTGCCCAGCCGCCGTTGGAATCGCGGTCGGAAATGATCACGAACTGCACGCCGCGGTTGACCGCGGTGGACACCTTCTCGCAGATTTCTGCAATGCGCGCGCGCAGTGACTCTTCCCCGCCGTCCGGGCGGTACAGGCCGCGCACCTTGAGGGTGAGTGCGGCGCCGTCCTCGTCGTCCAGGTGCAGGAACTGGTCCAATTGGTCGTTGTTGATGACCGGGAAGTCCACCTTGATCAGGCGGGTCTTGGCCTGCTGGGTGGCCAACAGGTTGGCCATGGGGCCCACCGAACCGATCAGCGAGGTCACCAGTTCCTCACGAATCGCGTCCAGGGGCGGATTGGTCACCTGCGCGAAGGACTGCACGAAGTAGTCGTAGAGCAACCGGGACCGATCGGAGAGCACCGCCACCGGGGTGTCGGTGCCCATGGCGTAAATCGGCTCGGCACCGGCCACTGCCATGGGACCGATGATCTTCTTCAGATCTTCCTCGGTGTAACCAAAGGTCTTCTGACGCAGCCGCACGGACTGCGCGGGGTGGACCATGTGCTCGCGTTCGGGAAGTTCGCTGATCGGCACGATGGAGTCCTGGACCCAGTCGCGCCACGGCTTGGCCGCGGCCAACTCGGCCTTGATCTCGTCGTTGTCGACAATCCGGCCCGCTTCGGTATCGACCAGGAACATGGTTCCCGGGGACACGCGACCCTTGCGCACCACCGTGCGGTCGCCGATGTCGATGACACCGACCTCCGACGCGAAAATGACCAGACCGTCCTCGGTCTCCCAGAAACGCCCCGGGCGCAGACCATTGCGGTCCAACACGGATCCCACCCGCGTGCCGTCCGTGAAGGACACGCACGCCGGACCGTCCCACGGTTCCATGAGCGTCGAGTGGTACTGGTAGAACGCCCTGAGGTCCGGGTCCATGCTCTCGTGGTTCTCCCAGGCCTCCGGGATGAGCATGAGCATGGTCTCGGTGACCGGGCGCCCGGCCAGTTGCAACAGCTCGGCCACCTCGTCCAGGGACTGGGAATCCGAGGCGCCTTCCGAGCAGATCGGGAACAGCTCCTCGGGGTTGCGGCCCAGCACGGCACCGGACATCGAGGACTGGCGGGCGCGCATCCAGTTGCGGTTGCCCATGACCGTGTTGATCTCGCCGTTGTGCGCCAGGGTACGCATGGGCTGAGCCAGCGGCCACGACGGGAACGTGTTGGTCGAAAAGCGCGAGTGCACCACGGCCAGCTTGGTGGTGAACCGCTCGTCGGAGAGGTCCGGGTAGAAGGGCTGCAACTGCGCGGTGGTCAGCATGCCCTTGTACACCAAGGTGCGTGAGGAGAAGCTCGGGAAGTACACACCGAACTTGTTCTGCGCGCGTTTGCGCACGCGGAAGACCTTCTGGTCCAGTTCCAGCTGCAGGTGCGCGGGGTCGAACGACGCCGCCGCGCCGGGTTCGAACAGGCTCGCTCCCCTGGCGTTGTGGCGTTCGTCCGCCACGAAGAACTGCACGAACGTGGGCATGACCGCGCGCGCGGAGGCGCCCACGGCATCATCCACCACGGGGACGTCACGCCAACCCAGCACGCGCAGACCCTCCATGACGGCGAGATCCTCGAGTGCGCGCTGCAGCGGCTCCAAGTGCTGGCCGCCGGTGGGCATGAACGCGGTGCCCACCGCGTAGGCGCCCGCGGGGGGCAGTTGGAAGTTCACCGTGTCCCGGAAGAAGGCGTCGGGAATCTGAGTGAGAATGCCGGCGCCGTCGCCGGTGCCTTCGTCACCGCCCACGGCACCGCGGTGCTCGAGATTGCGCAGGGCCGTCAGCGCGGCTTCCACGATCTCGTGGGTGGAGTTGCCGTCGAGGGTGGCGACTACCGCCAGACCGCACGCGTCTTTCTCGTCCTCGCCACGGTAGAGGCCCTGGTCCTCGGGCTGGGTGGAAAAGGCCCGGAACGGGGATTGCGCGGGGGTCAGTTCGCTGCGCGAGTCAGGCTGGCCCGTGTCGCGGTTGACCGCGTCGGTGACCATACTGGTCACGGGGGCTGCGTGGTTGACTTGGCTCATAGGGAGCTCCTCACCGGGTTGGTGGGCAGGTCTGAAGTGTCAACAATGCCCGGGCCACTGGGGTGAAGTGCGTACGGACATCATCTGATCCAGATGACATAAGCGTCCGCGGCGCTGCGAACTACGGGTCGAACCTCGACGGGCCGACGGATCACCACCGAACGCGGAACTCGCGTGATGACGAATTCCCGGTGCGGCGCACGGGTAATTTACCACGATCCGAAATGAGTGTGTGAGGGCCAACACCCCAGCACAATGCCCCCGGGGTCACCGGGGGCATGGCGTGGCGCTCAGCGCTCAGCGGCGTGCGGAGTGCGCGGCACCGCTCGCGGGCATGTCGGGGCTTTTGCGCATCCTCGCGGATATTGCCACGAATAATGCGATACCGAACAGCACCAGGGCCAATGACGTCCACACGTGGACCCTTTGACCAGCGATCAGCAACGCCGGGTCCATCCGCAGGAACAGCTCGATCATGAGCCGCCCGAAGCCGTAGTACACCAGGTACAGGGCGAACACGCGGCCGTGAGTGAGTTGGAATCGCCTACCGAGTGTGATCAAAATCACCACACCAGCGAGGTTCCACAGGCTCTCGTAGAGGAACGTGGGATGGAACAGGGTGTCCGCGGGGAACCCGGCCGGGAAGTTCGCGGAGTTCGGATCGATCTCCAGTCCCCAGGGCAGGTCGGTGGGCTTACCGAAGAGTTCTTGGTTGAACCAGTTGCCCCACCGGCCGATGCCCTGCGCCAACAGGAGCGAGGGCGCCACGGCATCCGCGAAATACCACAAAGGTACGTTGTTCCTGCGTGACACGAGCCAGGCGGCTCCGGCACCGAAGAGCACGGCGCCCATGATGCCCAGGCCGCCCTCCCAGATCTTGAGCGCGTCCAGGGGATCGGCACCGGGTCCGAAGTATCCGGCGGGGTCCGTGATGAGCACGTGGTAGGCGCGGGAACCAATGATGCCCGCGATCACGGCCCAGAACACGATGTCCCACAGGACATCCGGGTCCTGGCCCCGGTCCTTCCAGCGGCGCATGGTGAGCCATACGGCCGCGGCCATACCCAGTAGGATGCACAGGGCGTAGAAGTGGATGGTCAGGGGCCCGAGGGAGAGGCTACTGATGTCCGGGGACGGGATGGCTGCGGCAACGACCGGCGGCATCAGCGGCGCCCGGACAGTTCGGAAGCCAGGAGACCCACAGCGTCGGCTCCGCCCTCACCCAGGGCGCGCACGAGCGCGGTCCCCACAATGACACCGTCCGCATACGCGCCGATTTCCTCGACGTGGCCGCGGTTGGAGACACCCAGACCCACGCACACGTTCTGGGCGCCGGCTTCGCGGGCGCGCGCCACGACGTCCTCGGCGGCCGATGACACCTGGTCCCGCGCGCCGGTGACGCCCATGATGGATACCGCGTACACGAATCCGGAGGACGCCTTGACGGTCATGTCCATGCGCTCCCGAGTGGTGGACGGGGCCACCAGGAAAATCCGGTCCAGGCCGTATTTCTGGGAGGCCTCGAACCAGTCGCCGGCTTCATCGGGGATGAGATCGGGGGTGATGATGCCCGCTCCCCCGGCCTCGAGCAGTCTGCGGGAAAATTCGTCCACGCCGGTTTGCAGCACGGGGTTCCAATAGGTCATCACCACGGGCACGGCGTCCGTGCGTTCGGAGACGGCCCTCACGACCGTGAAGGCATCCGCCACACGAACGCCGTTGGCCAGTGCCAGGGTGGTGGCGTTCTGGATGACGGTGCCGTCCATGACGGGATCCGAATACGGGATCCCGATCTCAATGATGTCCGCGCCGTTCTGACCCAGTGCTACCGCGGCGTCAACGGATTCCGCCACGGTCGGGTAGCCGGCCGGCAGGTAGCCGACGAGCGCGGGGCGCCCCTCGGCCTTGCACTGGGCAATGCGTGCGGCCAGTTTCGAGTCCGGGTTACGGGTGAGATCCCGGGGAAGAATACGTTCTGCCAGACCGCCCACTCCGGGACGGACGGATTCGGGGGCGCTCACAGTTCTTCACCTTTCTGACCGACCTGCTCCTCGTGGCTGTTCTCGGGAAGCAGGTCGAACCACTCCGCGGCCGTCGCCACGTCTTTGTCGCCGCGCCCGGACAGGGACACCACGATGATTTTTTCCGCCGCGGTCTCGGGACCGAGTTCCTGGACCCAACGGGCGGCCAGCTCCCGCGCCCCGGCCAGAGCGTGCGATGACTCGATCGCGGGGATGATGCCCTCGGTGCGCGAGAGCAACTTGAAGGCGTCCATTGCCTGGGTGTCCGTAATGGCCTCGTACTTCACGCGACCGATGGCGTGCAGGTGCGAGTGTTCGGGCCCCACGGCCGGGTAGTCCAGACCGGCGGAAATGGAATGCGATTCAATGGTCTGTCCGTCCGTGTCCTGCATGAGGAACGTCTTGGCGCCGTGCAGCACACCCGGGCGACCCAGCGTGATGGTGGCCGCGTGACGTCCGGTGCCCACACCATCGCCGCCGGCCTCGTTGCCGTAGAGCTCGACCTCGGGGTCGTCCAGGAACCCGTGGAAGATACCGATCGCGTTGGACCCGCCGCCCACGCATGCCGTGACGGCGTCGGGCAAGCGTCCGGCCTGCTCCAGGATCTGCGCCCGAGCCTCCTCACCGATCTGCTCGTGGAAGTAGCGGACCATGGCGGGGAACGGGTGCGGGCCTGCTGCGGTGCCCAGCAAGTAGTGCGTGGTGTCCACGGAGGCCACCCAGTCGCGCAGGGCCTCGTTGATGGCGTCCTTCAAGGTGGCGGAACCGTGGGAGACGGGCACGACCTCGGCGCCGAGCAGTTGCATGCGGGCGACGTTCAGGGCCTGGCGCCGCGTGTCCTCCTCCCCCATGTACACGCAACATTCCATGCCGAACAGGGCCGCGGCGGTCGCGGTGGCCACGCCGTGTTGGCCGGCACCGGTTTCGGCGATCAGGCGGTTCTTGCCCATGCGCTTGGCGAGCAGGGCCTGGCCCAGAACGTTGTTGATCTTGTGCGAACCGGTGTGATTGAGGTCCTCACGCTTCAGGAACACGCGGGCGCCGATGGCCTCGCCGAAGCGCTTGGCCTCGGTGAGCAAGGAGGGCCTGCCGGAGTAGTCGCGGGACAACCGCTGGAATTCCTCGGCGAACTCGTCATCGGTACGTGCCTTGTCGAAGACCTCGGTCAGCTCGTCCAGGGCGGCCACCAGGGATTCCGGCATCCACCGGCCCCCGAAGTCACCGAAGTACGGGCCCGGTGCGTTTTTGAGGGAACGGCCCCCGGAGGCCGGCGCGGCGGCGTCGTCGGCGAGCTGCTCCGCGGCGAACTCGGCCTGGGCGGCCGGTGGCTTTTTCCCCGCCAGGAAGTCGACGCGTGCCGCCGCGCCCACCTCCCGGAACCGGGCAATGGTGCGGGACGGGTCGTCGGAGGTGACCAGCACCTCACCGGTCAGCACCGCGTTGGCACCGTGGCCCGCGTAGAGCTTGATCTGGTCCTCGCCGGACACACCGGATTCGGCAATGATCACGGCGTCTGCGGGAATCTGCTCGGCCAGTCGGCCGAAGGTGTCCACGTCCACGTCCAGGGTCTTGAGATTGCGGGTGTTCACACCGATGATGCGCGCACCGACCGCCACGGCCCGCTGGATCTCCTCGGGGGTGTGCGTCTCGACGAGCGCGTGCATACCCAGCTCATGGGTCAGGCCCAGGAACCGGCGCAGGGTGGGATCGTCGAGGGCCGCCACGATCAGCAGCACCATGTCCGCACCGTGGGCCCGGGCTTCCCAGATCTGATACTCGTCCACGGTGAAGTCCTTGCGCAGCACCGGGATGGTCACGGCTTGGCGTACGGCGTCCAGATCGGTGAGCGAACCTCCGAAGCGACGCTTCTCCGTGAGCACGGAAATTGCGCTGGCACCGCCTCGTTCGTAGGCCGCTGCCAGTTCGGCGGGATCCGCGATGTCCGCCAGGGCGCCCTTGGACGGGCTCGAACGCTTGACCTCGGACAGCACCTGAACCGAGCTGGGTTCGCTACCGCGCAGGGCACGTTCGGCGTCCAAGGCGGGCGCCTGGGCCCGGGCGGTGCGTTGTAGTTGCTGCAGACTGACCACCGCGCGGCGGGCTTCGAGGTCCTCGCGTACTCCCTCGATGATCTGGTCCAGCACCGTGCCGGTGCGTTGCTGCGTCATGAGATTCCTCACTTACGTTCG
Organism: Kocuria sp. cx-455; assembly: GCF_014698015.1. Classification (GTDB taxonomy): domain Bacteria; phylum Actinomycetota; class Actinomycetes; order Actinomycetales; family Micrococcaceae; genus Kocuria. Next base: position 606,740 of record NZ_JACXBS010000002.1, on the reverse strand, counting down.
TTGCGCCATCGGGACGGCGACAACCCGCCCGTATGACGATGACCAGTTCCGTGCCGCGTGGAACTGGTCATGGTCTGGTGAACCGGTGGCGTGGGAGACACGCACCGGCGCTGAGAGCACGTGGCTCAGTGGTTGAGCTTCTCGCTGCCCTTGCCGTGACCCATGGACTTGAGAACCGCGCCCACGATGAGCCCCACGATGATCAAACCAATTCCCACCACGGTGACCGCGGTCGAGGCAATGGTGAAGCCCACGCAACCGACGATCACGCCGACCGCCATGATGCCCACGCAGGCCCACGCGGCAACGGTGTTGCCGTGACCCACGGCGCTCGTGTGGTCCAGGATGACTTGGTTGGTGTTCGACATATGTGTCAACTCTCCCGTGCCGGTTGAGCCGCAGGGCTCAGACAGTGATGGGCGCGCGTTGCAGCGCACCGGTGATTTTCTTGCTCCCATTGTGCCATTACCGCGGTCCGTGATGGTTCAGCACCACGCGCAGGTTACTTGAAGGGTCACGGGCCCCGCGTGGGGTCCTCACCGCGCGTGAAGGCATCCCAGGCGTCGATGTCGCTGGAATGCGCCGTGGTCACCCTCTGGTTCTTCGACGCCGCCTTGTTGCCGGCCAGGGCGTCGCGATCGTAACGTCGACCCGCCCTCCGGCCCGCATGACGCGCCACCAGCATGAGCCAGATGCCGCACAGGATCAGGGCGACGGCGGCCGTCAGGGCCAACCACGGGAAGGCGGTGAGGACGTACTCGCCGCCGGTGCCTACGGCCCCGGTCTGGGTTCCCACCGCCCCGCGGGAGGCATTCTCGGGGTTCGCCGTGACCGACAGCACGGCGAATATCGCGCCGACTCCCGCCAATGCCACCACCGCGCCCACCATGGTGCGCAGCACCCGGCCCGCCAAGGTCGAAGCCACTGCGGCCGCGCCGGCCACGAGACCCAGGGCCGTGACTGCGGGGGCGGCGTCGGAACCGGGAACGTCCACGGTAAGCGGCTGCAGGGTGGTCTCGACCGTGGCATGGATCCACGTGGCGGCGGAGGCTGCGAACAGCCCGATCGCGCACACGAGGGTGGCCAGAACCGCGGGGGCCGTACGACGCAACACGGGAGTCCTTTCTACTGCTGTCGGTGGCGGAAACTCAGCGCGAAAGATCGCGCAGGGACTCGGCCACCAGGGCTGCGCGCAGGGGCGCCGTAGCCTTGTTGAGTGACTCGAGGGCTTCCGTTTCGGGGTCCGAGTCAGCCACGATACCGCCGCCCGCCTGGACGTAGGCCGTGTCATTGATGAGAAGCGCGGTGCGAATGGCGATGGCCATGTCCATGTTCCCGGCGAAATCCATGTAGCCCACCACCCCTCCGTAGACGGCGCGACGCAGGGGTTCGTACTTGTCCAGCAGCTGCAGCGCCCGGGGTTTGGGTGCCCCGGACAGCGTGCCCGCCGGGAAGGTCGCGGCCAGGACATCGTACGCGGACACGTTCTCGCGCATTTTGGCCACCACCGTGGAGCACAAGTGCATGATGTGACTGAAGCGTTCGATCTCCATGAACTCGCTGACATCCACGGAACCGGGCACGGACACCTTGGAGAGGTCGTTACGGGCCAGGTCCACGAGCATGAGGTGCTCGGCGCGTTCCTTCTCGTCCGCGAGTAGATCGTGGCCCAGTGCCAGATCCTCCTCCACGGTGGCGCCTCGCGGACGTGAACCCGCGATCGGGTGCGTCATGGCCTGCCGCCCGGTCACGGTCACCAGGGCTTCCGGTGAGGAACCCACAATGGAGTACGGCCGCCCGTCCGCGTCCTCGAAGGCATACAGGTACATGTACGGGCTGGGGTTGATCCGGCGCAGCGTGCGATAAACATCCAGTGCCTCGGCACGGCACTCGGCCTCGAAACGGCGGGAGACGACCACTTGGAAGATGTCGCCGTCCACAATCGCCGTCTTGGCGCGGTTGATCGCTTCGATGAACAGCTCGCGGTCCCACGACTGGCGGGCGGCGGCCTCGATGTCCGTGATGTCCTGGGCGTCGGGGGCCGTGACCGAGACCGTGGAACGTTCGAGGGGGGTCGCCAAACGGGTGACCATCTCACGCAGGCGGGAGACGGCGTCGTGATAGGCGGCGTCCACGTTATCATCGGTGCCGTTGACGTTGACCGCGTTGGCCACCAGCATCACGGTGCCCTCGGTGTTGTCGTGCACGGCCATGTCCGCGACCAGATTCATGGCCAGCTCGGGCACACGCAGATCGTCCTCGGGCGGGTGGGGTAGATTTTCCCACCGGCGCACGGCCTCCCAGCCCACGAAGCCGACCATGCCGGATGTCAGGGGTGGCACACCATCAAAGGGCTCGGTGTGCAGTAAATCCATGGTGGCGCGCAGCGCCTGCAACGGGTCACCGGCCACGGGCGCGCCGGCCGGGGCCTGCCCCAGCCAATGGGCCTGTCCGTTCTGGGCCGTGAGCGTGGCGAACGATCGGGCCCCCACGAACGAGTACCGCGACCACACGCCGCCCTCGGCGGCGGATTCCAGCAAGAACGTACCCGGTGCGGGCTTGCCACCGCGCACCACGAGCGAACGGTACAGACCAATGGGTGTCATGGAGTCCGCGAGCACGGTGGTGCGCACGGGGATCACGCGACGCGTTGCCGCGTACTCGCGGAACTCCTGCAAGGTGGGGGTGATCGTGCCGAGTTGCTGCATTTAAACCGCCTGTCGAGCGTTCAGGTCGCGGTCGTCGAAGCACGTGCGTGTTCCGGTGTGGCACGCGGCACCCGACTGATCGACCTTGACGAGCAGTGCATCGCCGTCGCAGTCGAGGCTGACGGAATGCACCCGCTGAATGTGGCCGGAGGTATCACCCTTACGCCAATACTCTTGGCGCGACCGGGACCAGTAGGTCGCGCGGCCTTCGGTGAGGGTGCGGCGCAGGGCTTCGTCGTTCATCCACCCGAGCATGAGCACCTCACCCGTGTCGAACTGCTGGACCACGGCGGCCACCAGCCCGGACGCGTCCCGCTTGAGACGGTTCGCGACCTCCGGATCCAGATGACTGTCGAAAAATTCACGGGGCGTGTTTTCCACGGCGTTCAACTCTTCCGTTCGCATCAGCGCACCTCGTATCCGGCTGCGCGCAAGGCGTCTTTGACGTGGGCGATCGCGCCCACGGGACCGAAATGGAAGACCGAGGCCGCCAGAACGGCGTCGGCCCCGGCCGCCACGGCGGGCGGGAAGTGCTCGGGGGCGCCGGCGCCACCCGAGGCGATCAACGGCACTGACACGCGCTCGCGCACCGCGCGGATCATGTCGAGGTCGAACCCCTCGCGCGTACCGTCCGCGTCCATGGAATTGAGCAGGATCTCCCCCACTCCGCGCTCCTCGGCCTCCCGGCACCAGTCCAGGGCGTCGATGCCGGTGAGCTGGCGGCCACCGTGCGTGGTGACCTCGAAGCCCGACGGCGTATTGCCCGTCCGTTTGGCATCACACGAAAGAACGAGCACCTGATTGCCGAAGCGATTGGTGATCTCGTTGATGACCTCGGGCCGGGCAATCGCGGCGGTGTTGATCGAGGCCTTGTCCGCACCGGTGCGTAGCAGCCGATCGACGTCCTCCGGGGTGCGCACGCCGCCCCCCACGGTGAGCGGGATGAACACCTGCTCCGCGGTGCGGGACACCACGTCGAACATGGTGGCACGGTCGCTCGACGACGCCGTGACGTCCAGGAAGGTGAGCTCATCGGCGCCGGCCAGGTTGTACCGGGCGGCCAGTTCCACCGGGTCACCGGCGTCTCGCAGGTTTTGGAAATTTACGCCCTTGACCACGCGACCCGCGTCCACATCGAGACACGGGATCACTCGTACGGCCACACCCATAGTGCTGTCCTAACTCCTTGCTGAAACGGGGACCGAACCTTAGATCCGGGCCGCCTGAATGGGCGAGACCAGGATGGCGCGGGCCCCCGCCTGGTACAGGGCGTCCATGATCTTGTTGGTGTCGCTCTTGCGCACCATGGCCCGCACCGCCACCGACCCGTCACGTCCCAGCGGGGAAATGGTGGGGCTCTGCATCCCGGGGGTGATCTGTGTCGCGGCCGCCAGCAGATCCTCGGAGATGTCGTAGTCCATCATCACGTACTGCCGGGCCACGAGCACGCCGCGCAAGCGACGGCGCAGCACGTCAAGCCCCTCGGGCTCCCCCTGATCCTGACGGCGGATCAGCAGGGCCTCGGATCTCATGATCGGCTGGTCGAAGATGTCCAGGCCGGCGGCGCGCAGCGTGTTGCCGGTCTCCACGACGTCCGCAATCGCATCCGCCACGCCCAGGCGAATGGCTGACTCCACGGCCCCGTCCAGGCGCACGACCTCGGCGTTGACGCCCTGCTCCTCGAGGTACTTGCTCAGGAGCAATTCGTAGCTGGTGGCCACGCGCTTGCCCTCGAGTTCCTGGACGGACTCGAACTGGCCCGTGGGGCCGGCCAGGTGGAAGGTCGAGCGGGCGAAGTCCAGGCCCAGGTCCTCCAGGGCTTCGGCCCCGGAATCGAGCAGTAGATCGCGGCCGGTGATCCCCAGGTCCAGGGTGCCGCCGCCCACGTAAATGGCGATGTCCCGCGGCCGCAGGTAGAAGAATTCGACGTTGTTGTCGTTGTCGACCAGCACCAGGTCGCGGCTGCTGCGCCGTTGCCGGTAACCGGCTTCGGTGAGCATGGTGATGGCGGCTTCGGACAGCGCGCCCTTATTGGGCACGGCTACTCGCAGCATGGGGTTCCTTTCCAGAAGGCGTGGAATGGGGGTGGGCCGTGACCGGCCGCGGATCACAAGTACTTGTAGACGTCTTCGAGACGCAGACCCTTGGCCACCATCATGACCTGCAGGTGGTACAGCAACTGCGAGATTTCCTCGGCCGCCTGGTCATCGGTTTCGTATTCGCACGCCATCCAGACTTCGGCGGCCTCTTCTACGACCTTCTTGCCGATGCCGTGGACTCCCGAGTCCAATTCTTTGACGGTTCCGGAACCTTCCGGACGGTCAGCGGCTTTTTGGGTGATTTCGGCAAACAGGGTTTCGAAGGTCTTCACCCCTTTAGGGTAATGGTTGCGCGCGCCATCGGTTGAACCGTGGTGCCCGCGGGGTCTCAGACCCCCAGCCCGCGCAGGGTCAGAGCGGTGCGCACGGCGGCCTCGGCGGCCTCGTACCCTTTGTCCTCGCTCGAGTCCTCCAGTCCCGCCCGGTCCAGGCCCTGTTCCTCGGTGTCGCACGTGAGGACGCCGAATCCCACCGGCTTACCGGTCGTCACGGAAACGTCGGTGAGTCCCGTGGTGGCGGCAGAACACACGTAGTCGAAGTGCGGGGTGCCACCGCGGATGACCACGCCCAGGGCCACCACGGCGTCGGCCCGTTCCGCCAAACGACGGGCGGCCACCGGCAGCTCGAAGCTTCCCGGTACGCGAACTTCGATCACGGTGCCCACGCGGGCGTCCCGGAGGGCGCGCCGGGCGCCGTCCAGCAGCCCGGCCATGATCGTGTCGTGCCAGCTGGCCGCTACGACCGCGACCGTGAGTTCCGCTCCATCGAGTTCGCCCGCATGGGTGGCGGGGGCTCCGTGTCCGCTCATGATTGTTCTCCTGTGCTGTGATTCGGGGTGGTGAAAATCTGGGTGCTGTACCTGGGGGTAGGGCGTGTCGTGGTGGTGACGTCGCCCGAGGTGAGCTCGGTCAGATGGTGGTCCATGCGGTCACGCTTGGTGAGCAGGTACCGAAGGTTCTCTTCCCGGGGTGGTACCTCGTGGGCGACAACGGCCGCCACGGTGATCCCCAGGTCCTCCAGCTTGCGGACCTTGTCCGGGTTGTTGGTCAACAGCCGGATACGCGTCAACCCCATTTCCTTGAGGATCCTCGCCGCGGCCGTGTAGTCGCGAGCCTCGGCGGGCAGGCCGAGCAGCGTATTGGCCTCGACTGTGTCCGCCCCGCCGTCCTGCAACTTGTAGGCGCGCAGTTTATTGATCAGGCCGATACCTCGGCCTTCGTGGTTGCGCAGGTACAACACGGTGCCGCCGTGGTGGGCGATCCGTTCCAGGGCCAGGTGCAGTTGGGGGCCGCAGTCGCAGCGCCACGATCCGAACACGTCTCCGGTAATGCATTCGGAATGCAATCGCACCAGGGGCGGTTGGGCCGCTTCCGCCGCGGTCGTGGGAGCGGCGCTCAGGGACACGTGTTCGGCCGCTGCTCTGCCGCTGGGTTCTGGGACCAGCCAACCCATGACGGCGAACGTGCCGAATTCGGTGGGGATGCTCACCGCTTCGGAATGGTCCAGTGTTTCGGGGGTCGCGCTCATGCGGACAGGTCCCCCCTGCCCGCGGGGGCTTCCGCCGACGACGCGGCGGCCTCACCCACCGCGCGCTGGTCCAGGTGGGCCACGAGGTCCTCGATGCTGATCATCAACAGCCCGTGCTGGTCCGCGAACTCGCGCAATGCGGGCGCACGCAGCAGCTCTCCCTGGTCGTCCACGATCTCCGCAATGGCCCCCACCGGCTCACAACCGGCCAGGCGAGCCAATTCCACGGAGGCCTCGGTGTGACCGCGACGCACACGCACGCCGCCGTGCACGGAGCGCAACGGCAGGATGTGACCGGGGCGGGTCAGCTCGGCCGGCCCGGTGCCCGGATCCGCCAAGAGGCGTGAGGTCAGGGCACGGTCTGCCGCGCTGATGCCGGTGCTCACGCCCACGCGGGCATCACACGTCACCGTGTAGGCGGTGCCCTTGGCGTCCTCGTTGTGCGCGGTCATGGGTGGCAGGTCCAGCGCATCGGCTCGCTCGTGCGGCATGGGGATGCACACGACCCCCGAACTGTGGCGGATCGTGAACCCCATGAGCTGCTGGGTGGCGTGCTGGGCGGCGAACACCAGGTCGCCCTCGTTCTCGCGGTCCTCGTCGTCCACGACCACCACGGGGCGGCCGGCGGCAATGGCGGAAATGGCCGCGGGCACGGGGTCCAGGCGCACCCCGGTCCACGCCGGTGCCGCGTACGCGGCCAGGCGCTCGGCGTACTTGGCGAGCACGTCCACTTCAAGATTGACCGCGGATCCTTCGGTGCGCTCCCCCAGTGTGGTGGCGCGCAGCGTCTCGGGAATCAAACCCACTTCGAACCACGCGGGTGACTCCGCGGCGGCGTTGACGGCGGTCACGGTCAGGGACACACCGTCCACGGCTATGGATCCCTTGACGGCGATGTACTTGGCCAGCTCGGTGGGCACCTGGATGCGCACGGTGTGCCACCCGGTGTGCGCCACGCGAGAGACCACCGTGCCCACACCGTCCACGTGGCCCTGCACCACGTGGCCGTCCAGTCGGTCACCGGCGGCGGTGCAGCGTTCCAGGTTGACGCTTTCACCCTCCGACAGGCCGCCCAGGGTGGTCAATCGCAGGGTTTCTCCCATGACGTCCGCGGTGAACCGGCCGGTTCCGGACTCGGGTGCGGGCACGGCCGTGAGGCACACCCCGTTGACCGCCAATGACCCGCCGTGCGGCAGATCGGCAATGATCCGGCCGGCGGCCACGTGCAGCCGAGCGGCGTCCTCGGCGAGTCGTTCAATCCGCTCCACCGTGGCCTGCGCCGCGACAATTCCGGTAAACATGTGCTGCTCCTTCGTGCTGAACTACTGAGAGGCCGAGACCGGTGCGGGTCGTAAATGCCATGCGACGTCTTCTCCCAGGGTGCGCACCGGAGGTCCGGCCACGGGATCGGAACGCCAGCGGGCGGCGTCGGCGAGGGTCTGCGTGGGTAAGGCCGCCAGCGACGGTGTGCCGGCGCCCAGGATCAGGGGGGCTTGGTACAGCCACAGTTCGTCCACGAGGTCCGCGGCGAGGAATGCCACGCTGACCGTGGGCCCGCCCTCGACCAGAACGTGTGTGACACCCAACGCGCCCAACCGGGCCAGGGCGTGTGCGGGGTCGTGCGTGTCGAGCCAGACGAACCGGCCGTCGGTGGATTTCTCGCTGTTTCCGGGGGTTCCCACGCCGCGCCGGACCCGGGCGTCATGGGCCACCGGGGTGCGGGACATGACCGCTCGTAAGGGCTGGTGATCGAACGGGGTTCCGTCACCGTCGCGGGCCGTCAAGGTAGGGTCGTCCGTGCGAGCGGTGGCGCCACCCACCAGGATCGCATCCACCCGGGCGCGAATCGCATGCCCCGCCTGACGGGCGCTCGCGCCGGTGATCCACTGACTGGTTCCGTCCGGGGCGGCCACCTTGCCGTCCAGGGACTGGGCGATCTTGAGCGTCACGAACGGTCGGTTGTGGGCGTGAGCGGTGAACCAGCGGTCGTTGAGGTCGGTGGCCTGCTCGGACATGAGACCGTGGCGCACCGAGACCCCGTGGTCGGCGAGGAAGCTTCCTCCCCCGCTGGCGGCATCCGTTCCGTCGTGGACCGCAAAGATGACACGTGTGATGCCGGCATTCAGGATCGCCCGGGAGCACGGCCCGGTGCGCCCGGTGTGGTTGCAGGGTTCCAGGGTGATCACCATGGTCACATCCGTGAGGTTTGTGCCCGCCGCATGGGCCCGAGCGAGCACATCCACTTCCGCGTGGGGTGTTCCCGCGCCGCGATGATGTCCCACGTGCAGAATCCGGCCATCAGACCCGAGTAGAGCGGCACCGACCACCGGGTTGGTGCCCCGCACACCCAGGGCTGCGGCGTGCAACGCAGCAGCCATAGCTTCTCGTTCGGCGGGCGAGAAGTCATGGTGTGCGGTGGGCAGCGTGGCAGAGATCACTTGGAGCCGTCACCCATTTTCAGGTGCAGGTCCGGGAAGCCCGTCTCCACGATGGCGCGTTTGCGTTGCTGCGAGTTCACGCGCCACCACACGAAGAAGCCGGCCAGGGTGAACGCTCCGTAAAAGACGTACATCAGCCCCGACGCGTAATAACCGGCGGAGAACAACAGCGGAACACCCACAAGGTCCACGGCCACCCAGAGCAACCAGAATTCGACCCAGCCCTTGGCCATGCCGTAGGTGGCCAACAGGGAGCCCATGAAGATCCAGGCGTCCGCCCAGACCGGTTCGTAGGAACCCAACGCCCGGAAAACAGGGGTCAGGAGCGCGGTGCCGAACACCAGGGCGACGATCAGCAGAATGCGTTGTCGACCCGAGGCCCAGCGGGGCGTCACCGCCGCCTGGCTGTTACCTCGGGAACGCCGCCACTGCACCCAGCCGTAAACGGACACGGCGATGAACATGACCTGGCGGCCGGCTTGGCCCAACAAATTGACCGGATTGGGGGTGTCGAACACCGCACCCAGGAACACGGTCAACAGGATGAGGTTGCCGATGATACCCACCGGCCACGCCCAGATCTTGCGGCGCATACCGCCGAGTGCGGACAGCAGACCGAACACGTTGCCCAGGACTTCGCGCCACAGGATGAAACCGTCGCCCACCCGTAGTTGCGCATCGAACAACCAGCGCAAAACGTCCACGGAACTTCCTCTCGCCCTCGAATCTCATGGTTCCGGGGCGGAGACAACGGCACGTGCGCCCGAAGACGAGCACCACAACGGCACCCCGACAAGAGGGCACCGAGCCGAAATCCACGTGTTTCCTACCATCCAGACTGTGACTGTCGGTACCGGAATTTCACCGGTTCGGCCGATTCAGCGCCGCCGCGTGACTCTGTGCGGCAGGCGTTCCTCGGTTCGCGGACTGTGACCGCCGGTTCGGACTCTCACCGACCCCGGAACACGTTGTGATCTGAATTATGCCACGGTGTGCGCGTCCCGTACGAAAGTTCGCACCCGCATGTGTGGCACTGCGCCGCACGTAAGGCGTGTGAACCCCGCGGTGGCGCGTCGGCTACGCGGTCTGATGGGCCCTTGCGGTTTCGCGCAGAGCGTCGATGGCGGCACCCGGATCGTCCTTGCCGTACACCGCCGATCCGGCGACAAAGGTGTCCGCTCCGGCCTCGGCCGCGCGCACAATGGTCTCCTCCGTGACCCCGCCGTCCACCTGCAGGGCCACCGTGCCCCCGTGGGCTTTCACCGCCTGGGCCGCACGCCGCAGCTTGGGCAGCGTCACGTCCAAAAACTTCTGACCGCCGAAGCCCGGTTCGACCGTCATGATGAGCAACATGTCCAGCTCGGGCAGCAGATCCAGATACGGCTCAATGGGTGTGGCCGGGCGCACCGCCAGACCGGCCTTGGCGCCGGCCGCCCGCAGTTCGCGGGCCAGCTTGATGGGGGCGGTGGCGGCCTCCGCGTGGAACGTGACCGAGGCGCAGCCGGCCTCCGCATAGGCGGGTGCCCAGCGGTCGGGATCCCCGATCATCAGGTGCATGTCCAGCGGAACGGGGCTGACCTTCCGCAAACTCTCGACCACGGGCAACCCCAGCGTCAGGTTCGGGACGAAGTGGTTGTCCATTACGTCCACGTGGGCGGCATCGGCGTGAGAGATCCGCTGCAGCTCATCGGCCAGGTGGGCGAAGTCAGCGGACAGGATGGACGGGTGGATGGCACAGCGGCTCATGGTGTCTCCAGGGTGAAGGTCAGGCGGTTTTACGTAGGGCGATCATGAACATGGCATCGGTTCCGTGCACGTGGGGCCACAGTTGCACGCTGGTGCCGCCGTCGGGCCAATCGAGATCGGCACGTCGGTCACCCTCGAGCGCCCCCGGCAGAGCGGCGTGGCGAGCGAATTCGTTGGTGTCCAGAATCTCGACGTCATTGCGCCCGGTGATGATGTCGGAGACCACGTCCAGGGTTTCTGCGGTGTGCGGCGAGCACGTGGCGTACAGCACCACGCCACCGGGTCGCGTGGAGTCCAGGGCGGCGCTCAGGAGCTCACGCTGCAGCGATCCCAGCTCGGCCACGTCCGCGGGGGTGCGGCGCCACCGCGCCTCCGGACGACGCCGCAGCGCGCCCAGCCCCGTACACGGTACGTCCACGAGCACCCGGTCGAAGCCCCCCGGCATTTCCCCGGGAATGTCACGACCGTCCCCCACGCGCAGCGTCCAGGCCCGTTCCGGAACGGCGGCGAGGGCTTCTTCCACGAGGTCCGCGCGGTGATCGCTGACCTCGTTGGCGTACAAGCGAGCGTCCTGCTGATCCGCCAGGGCGGCCAGCAGAGCTGCCTTGCCACCGGGGCCGGCGCAGAAGTCCGCCCATTTCCCGTGGTCACCCGCCACCGGCACCGCGGCCATGACTCGGGCCACCAGTTGGGACCCGGCATCCTGTACGCGCACGGTGCCGTCTCGGGTTCCGGGAATCCGGTGCACGTCTCCCCCGGCGCTCTCGGCACTGTCAGCGACCAGCGTTCCGGGCGTGGCTCCTGCATCCAGTGCGGCGGCCACACTACCCAGCCCGGGAAGCGCCACCAAATGCACCCGCGGAGGTGCGTTGTTGGCCTCCAGAAGATCCGTGATCTCTTCCTGGGGGCGTCCACTCATGCGCAGCGCGCGGCGCAGCGCACGAACTTCCCACGCCGGATGCGAGTACCGGACTCCCAGTTTGCGCAGGTCATCGGACTCCGCGGCTTCGAGCTGGTCCAGCCAGTCGTCGGTGCTCCGGCGGGCGACCTTGCGGAGCACTGCGTTGACGAGTCCGGCGGGGCCCTGGCCGATCTCACCCCGCACCAGACCCACCGTTGCGTCAAGGGCGGCGTGATCCGGCACGCGCATTGCAAGCAGTTGGTGGACACCGAGCCGCAGGGCGTCCAGAACATTCGGGTCGAGGTCCTTGAGGGAACGGTCCACGCAGTGTCCGAGGACGGCATCCCACGTTCCCTGGCGGCGCATGGCACCGTAGGCGAGCTCGGTTGCGAAGGCGGCGTCGCGTTTGTCCAACCTGTTCTTGCGGACCAAGTGGGGCAGCACCAGGTTGCCGTAGGCATCCTCGCCGTTGACCGCGCGCAACGCCTGATAGGCCGTCAAGCGCGCGGGGTCCGACGAGCGACGTCGTTGAGCCGGGGATTTCGCCGAGAACGAGCGATCCTTCTGCGCGCGCCTGTTGCGCTCGTGTCCTTTGGCGTTGCGGTAACCACGCTCGCTCATTCGAAGACCACCTGTTCACTGCGTTGCTGACCGCGCGCCCAGTCGAGGGCGGCCATGGGTTTCTTGCCGGAGGGCTGCACTCGGGTCAGTTCCACCGCGTGCGAACCGGTTCCCGCATAGACCGCGCCGTCCCTGACTTCCACGTGACCGGCAGCCAGGCCTGCGACCCGGGGGGTCGGGATCACCCGCTCGATTTTCATCCGCTGCCCGTTGTAGGTCGTCCACGCTCCCGGTTCCGGAGTCACTCCCCGCACGTGGTGGGACACCGCCACGGCAGGATGGTTCCACTCGATGCGGGCCTGGGCCCCGGTCAGCTTGGGTGCCTTACTGGCTTCCCCTTCCTGGGGCACGGGTTTGGCCTGGCCAGTGGCCACGGCCACGAGTGAATCCGCAAGCAATGATGCACCGCTGTGGGACAACCGTTCCAGGACGGATCCGGCGGTATCGTCCGTGCGCAGGGGGTCGGTGAGGGTTCCCACGATGTCCCCGGTGTCCATTCCCTCGTCCAGGACGAACGTGGTGGCGCCCAGCATCGTGTCACCGGCCATGAGCGCCCGCTGCACCGGAGCGGCCCCGCGCCACTGCGGCAGCAACGAGAAATGAAGGTTGACCCACCCGTGTTCGAAAACGTCCAGCACGGGGCGCGGTAGCAGGGCGCCGTAGGCGACCACGGCGGCGATGTCCGCGCCGGTGGCGCGTAGTTGCTCGACCAGTTCGGCCGTGGCGCGATTGGCCTTGAGCGTGGGAATACCCCGTTCCTCGGCACGCTGTGCCACCGGGGACGGGGTCAGAACCTTTTTCCGTCCCACCGGGGCGTCCTCGCGGGTCAACACGGCGACAACGTCCAGGTCGTCACGTTCGAGAAGCGCGTCGAGAGGGATGACGGCGGTTGCCGGGGTGCCGGCGTAGAGAACTTTCAGTAACTGACGCACGTTCAGGAGTCCTCTCCGCGGGTGAAGGCCGACCCTGTGAAGGACGACCCGGGCGAGCTGGGGCCGGCAGGGACCCCGAGGCGCTGAGCTTCACGCTCCCGGCTCACGCGGTCCACCAGGTCTCGGTATTCGGGGGCACGCATGGCGCGCATGGCCTCCGTGCGCACCTGCCCTTCGAGCCGGTCGACGAACAGTGTGCCGTGCAAATGGTCAGTTTCGTGTTGGAAGCAGCGGGCAAGCAGTCCCGTTCCTTCGCGGCGCACCGGCTGCCCATTCATGTCCACGCCCGTGATGATCGCGTAGTTGAGCCGTGGCGTGTCGTAACCGGGGCCCGGAACCGAGAGGCACCCCTCGCCGCCCTCCTGGGGTTCCTCGCCCACTTCCAAGACGGGGTTGATCACGTGACCGGAATCCTCGCCGATGTCCCACGTGAAGATTTGCAGCCCGACCCCCACCTGTGGTGCGGCCAACCCGACACCCTTGACGGCGTGCATGGTCTCGACCATGTCAGCGATCAACGTTCGCAGTGAGTCGTCGAAGTCCGTGACTGGGAGTGCGGGTGTCCTGAGGACAGGGTCCCCCTGGGTTCGGATGCGCAGGATTGTCACTGCGAATTACTCTCCTCGGTTGCCTGGATCTGGGGTTCTTTCAAGTCTACGGTGACGGCCATGGCTCCCCGACCCACCGGGTTGTGCTCCAGCGGCGGCGGGACGATGGCCCGCAATTGTTGGCCGGCCGCCTCGATTTCGGCCGAGCGGGCCCACACTTTGGCCAGGGCGCAGAATTTGAACCAGTGGGCCGGCAACTGGTCCGGGACGGCCTGGACCGACAGAGCCTCCGTGTCGCCAATGGCCACGGCCATGAGAACCTCCGCATTCGCGAACTCCCAGGGCTGCCATTCACCGGCTGCGGCATCCACGAGGGATTCTTCTGCCTTCAAACCGGCTACGAGCTGGGTGACCACCTTGGCGTCCGGGGCCTTGACCCGCCCGTTGCGATCCGTACCCCGGGTCTTGTAGTCGATCAGGCACACCTTTCCACCGATACGCGCCACCAGGTCCAGCGTGCCGGCGTAACCGACGGTGGAATTCCACACGGTGATCTCCGCGGCCAACGGCTCGGGCCGATACAGCTCCCACCACTGGTCAGCAGAGTCCGCGAACCTGGATTCTTGGTGCTCCGCCAACGTGTCCCGTGCGTGCTCCACGCGGTGGTCCTGTCCCATGGCTCGCAAGGCCAACTGTTCACAGTAGTCATGCACCCGGTCGCCGCGCTCGGCGGCCCGGTCCCTGTGGCGTTCCGCCGCCTTGGCCGCGTGGTTGACCAGCGCGCGGCGGCGTCGTGAATCGCGCAGTGCGTCGGGAAGTTGCGGGTCCGCGGCCAAGGCCTGTGCGGCGCTGTAGCCATACCAACCGCCCAAATCATTGGCCTCGCACCCGATGACCGTGGTGATGGACGGAACCTGCGGCTCCTGCCCCTCCGCACGCGCATACATGCGTCCGTAGGGAGTTTGTTGGGCCAAGCGTGGTTGCGTCATGGGGCCACCCTACGACCCGCCACCGACAGGGACACCGGCCGCACCCTCGAATGCACAAGGCCCCGATTCCTGGTGGAATCGGGGCCTTCAGTGTGCGCGATACTGGGATCGAACCAGTGACCTCTTCGGTGTGAACGAAGCGCGCTACCGCTGCGCCAATCGCGCTTGCAACGTTGAAAACCATAGAACACTTTTCGGTCACATGCCAATTGATGACGGCCCATCCCCGGCTCATCCGTCTGGGCAACCGGATGGCCCCTCAAGGGTCGCCGTCGATTTGCTCGAACGAAATTGTGTGGGTAATGTTCTAGCTCGTTGGCACAGCCCGGAAAGGCGAAGCAGACAACCCCCACCGGTTGAATACTTCCCCGAAACAGGCGCTGACGGACTGTGATAGAGTTTCCGCTCGGAAGAACGGCAAACCGGTTCACGGAAAGTCATTCGACCGACAATGCGGACGTAGCTCAGCTGGTAGAGCATCACCTTGCCATGGTGAGGGTCGCGGGTTCGACTCCCGTCGTCCGCTCGCAGTAATCGACAACCATGTCGAGACCTGAGACCCTGTCCTCCAAGGATCTGGTCCCGGTGGGGTGGCCGAGTGGTTAGGCAGCGGCCTGCAAAGCCGTCTACGCGGGTTCGAATCCCGTCTCCACCTCGGCTCCAACCACCCTCGCTCGGCGAGTACGTTTGAGCGCGATTGGCGCAGCGGTAGCGCGCTTCCCTGACACGGAAGAGGTCACTGGTTCGATCCCAGTATCGCGCACCACAGCAAAACCCCGGTACGGATGTGCCGGGGTTTTCTCATACCCGCACTCCCCCGACATCTAGGGCACCCTTCGAACCTCGCCTTGCATCTCATGGCTCGTCGCGGCCCTCTCTAGCGGCTGAAAGGGCTCTTAGGGACCATCAGGTGCGTCGGAGGGGTCTAATGGCGCCCATGACGAGTGAATGCGCCCTGGCCTCAGCTACTCTACGCATGGGGTCGGGGTTCGAGCGCGCGCCTGGCTACCACGCAAGCCTTACACCCCGGTGCCGGAGCCTCGGTGAGCAATGGCTCCGCCGCCGACGTCGTGTACGCCACCACGTCTGCGGCGCTCACCTCGGTCGACGCATCCGCAACCAATGCGGCTTGCAGGCCGTTGGCCACTTGCTCCCGCAGCGGGACCGAGTGGCCCTTCTCCACCCGACGTGGCTCCCGATCGTCCTGGTCAGCCGGGGCTCGCTGAGCTACTGAGGAACCCCCGCTCATAGGAAACCGCCCCGCTCGAACCCATGGTCCGAGCGGGGCGGGAGATTGCGCGTGAGAGATCAACCCCTCAGGGCCGACCCACCTCTGTCAGAGCATGCAGGAGACGCAGCCTTCGATCTCGGTGCCTTCCAGCGCGAGCTGGCGGATGCGCGAGTAGTACATGGTCTTGATGCCCTTGCGCCACGCGTAAATCTGAGCGCGATTGACGTCGCGGGTCGTGGCGGTGTCCTTGAAGAACAGGGTGAGCGACAGGCCCTGGTCCACGTGCTGAGTGGCAGCGGCGTAGGTGTCGATGATCTTCTCGTATCCGACCTCGTATGCGTCCTGGAAGTACTCCAGGTTCTCATTGGTCATGAACGGTGCCGGATAGTACACGCGACCCAGCTTGCCTTCCTTGCGGATCTCGATGCGCGAGGCGATCGGGTGAATGGAAGACGTGGAGTTGTTGATGTACGAGATGGAACCGGTGGGCGGCACGGCCTGCAGATTCTGGTTGTACATCCCGTCCGCCATGACCTTGGCCTTGAGCTCACGCCAATCCTCCTGCGTGGGGAGGGCAATTCCGGCCTGTTCGAACAACTCACGCACCCGTGCCGTGGCCGGCTCCCATGCCCGGTCCGTGTACTTGTCGAAGTACTCGCCCGACGCGTACTTGGAGTTCTCGAATCCCTCGAAGGACTCACCGCGCTCCTTGGCGATCAGGTTGGACGCGCGAATGGCGTGGTAGGTGACCGCGTAGAAGTACATGTTGGTGAAGTCGATGCCCTCTTCGGACCCGTAGTAGATGTGTTCCTTGGCCAGGTAGCCGTGCAGGTTCATCTGCCCCAGACCGACCGCGTGCGACATGTTGTTGCCGCGGCGAATGGAGGGCACGGAATCGATGTTAGACATGTCCGACACCGCCGTCAGACCGCGAATGGCGGTCTCGATGGTCGACGCGAAGTTCTCGGATTCCATGGCCATGGCAATGTTCATGGAGCCCAGGTTGCACGAGATGTCCTTGCCCACCTCGGCGTAGGTCAGGTCCTCGTTGTACACCGAGGGTTCGGAGACCTGCAGGATCTCGGAGCACAGGTTGGACATGATGATCTTGCCGGCCACGGGGTTGGCCTTGTTGACGGTGTCCTCGAACATCACGTACGGGTAACCGGACTCGAACTGCACCTCGGCCAGCGTCTGGAAGAACTCGCGGGCGTTGATCTTGCGCTTGTGGATCCGGGAGTCCGCGACCATCTCGTGATACTTCTCGGTCACGTTCACGTCCGAGAAGGGCACACCGTAAATGCGCTCCACGTCGTACGGGGAGAACAGGTACATGTCCTGGTCTTTTTTGGCCAGCTCGAACGTGATGTCCGGGATGACCACCCCCAGGGACAGGGTTTTGATGCGGATCTTCTCGTCAGCGTTCTCGCGCTTGGTGTCCAAGAAGTTGTAGATGTCCGGGTGGTGGGCGTGCAGGTACACGGCACCGGCACCCTGCCGGGCACCCAACTGATTGGCGTAGGAGAAGGAGTCCTCCAGCAGCTTCATCACGGGGATCACACCCGAGGACTGGTTCTCGATCTTCTTGATGGGCGCGCCGGATTCACGCAGGTTGGTCAGGGCGAACGCCACACCACCGCCGCGCTTGGACAGCTGCAGCGCGGAGTTGATGTTGCGGCCGATGGACTCCATGTTGTCCTCGAAGCGCAGCAGGAAGCACGAGACGAGTTCACCGCGCTGCTTCTTGCCGGCGTTGAGGAACGTGGGAGTCGCGGGCTGGAATCGGCCCGTGATGATTTCCGCCACGAGCTGCTCGGCCAGGGCCTCGTCACCGTCAGCCAGGTACAGCGACACCATGACCACGCGGTCCTCGAAACGCTCCAGGTAGCGCTGACCGTCAAAGGTCTTGAGCGTGTAGGAGGTGTAGAACTTGAACGCGCCCAGGAACGTCTGGAAACGGAACTTACGGGCGTAGGCCTGCTTGGAGAGCTTCTTGATGAACTCGAAGCTGTACTTGTCCAGCACCTCTGCCTCGTAGTACTGGTGATCCACCAGGTACTTGAGCTTCTCTTCCAGGTCGTGGAAGAACACGGTGTTGTTGTTGACGTGCTGCAAGAAGTACTGGCGCGCGGCCTGCTGATCAGCTTCGAACTGGATCTGACCGTTGGCGTCGTACAAGTTCAGCAGAGCATTGAGCTCGTGATAGCCCAAGCCGCGGTAACGCTCGGGGCAGGTGGGATCTTCGTGGCCCGGTTCAACGCTCAGTCCCGGGGCTGCATGGATGCTTGCCAAAACTTGTCCAATCCTTGTGTGACTTGTTCTACGTCTTGATCGGTGCCCATGAGTTCGAACTTGTAGAGCAGAGGCACTTGACATTTCACGGCCACTTTTTCCGCGGCTACGCAGAACAGTGATCCGAAATTAGTATTTCCCGCGCCTATGACACCCATAAGGTGCTGGCGGTTGACGGGCTGGTTGAGGAATTTCACAACCTGGGGGGGAACCGATCCGGCGCCACCGGGTCTGCCGTAACTGGGTAGGGCCAACACGAACGGCTCAATGAGCTCGGGGGTGGGTTCGGACGTCTTCAACGGTAACCGTAAGGACCTGACCGGAAGTTTCTGGATGAACCGGTCGGTGTTGCGGGTGACCGAGGAGAAATACACCACCAGGGGGGATTCCTCCCCCGCGGTGACGACGCGTCGATGGTTTTCGCGTTCTTGAGCCGCGGCCAACACGGTGGCCAAAGTGCTCATGGCGTGTCACTTCGATTCTGGCTGGCGGGCTACGGTGCGGGGGGAAAATTCCGACGCCGCCGCGACGGTTCGCGGGCGGGCGCCGAGTTTTTCGACGGCTGCGGATTTATCGCTATCGCCCTCAGGCGGAGAGCAGAACAGCCAAGGAGTTGATCTTGTCCGGGCGGTAACCGGACCAGTGATCCTGGGCGGTTTCCACAACGGGGACCTGCTGGTAACCCAGGCTCACCACGTGCTGGTAAGCGTCCTGGTCCTCAGTCACATCGACCACGGTGTAATCGATGCCCTTCTTGGTGAGGGCTCGGTAGGTGGCGTTGCACTGGACGCATGACGGCTTGGAGTACACGGTGACGGACATATCCCAATCCCCTCGAAAGCTAGTGGTGGGAGTACTGCGCTTCCGCGGTGATCGTGACACATGTGATGTGTCGCCGCTGGTTGCGTCAAGTGCTCTGTATGACTGCGTCAATACTACATCTAGTGTCAGACAAAGTAAGTGGCCCCAAGATGATGTGGTGGCCTTAATCCACAGCTGTCTCTCGGTTATCCCCGCACTGTCCACAGGCCGGTGCCGAAACGGGCGCGAGAACACGCGGAACTGGCCCGCCCTGTGGACAACCGAGGGGGCAATGAACACACCCAAAAATTAAAAAACCGGCGTGTCGAGATCGTCCTCGACACGCCGGTTTCGGTGTCAGGTGACCCCTACAGCAGGCCGGCTTCCTGGAGCTGGGAGGAGATGGATGCGCCGTCGTTGCCCTCGATCCACAGGGTGCCTTCCGGAACCGACACCGTACGATCCTCGGTGGCGCGGGCACCGGCCGCCAACACGGCTTCGGTGGGCGACAGGTTGCGAATCACAATGGCCGCCACGGACTCGGGGTGACGCTGCGCGAAACCGGAGTAGATCTGTGGGTCGTGCTGACCGTCGTCGCCGATCAGGATCCATCGCACGTGCGGAAAGTTCTTGGCCAGCCGTTGCAGGTTCTGCACCTTGTGCTGGGCGCCGGAGCGGAACCAGCGGTCCGTGGTGGGGCCCCAGTCGGTCAGCAGCAGCGTCCCGGCCGGGTAGGCGTTGCGGCTCAGGAACCGGCGCAACGTGGGTGCCACGTTCCACGCGCCGGTCGAGAGGTAGAGGAACGGCGCCTCGGGGTGGTGGTTGCGCAGCCGCTCCATGAGCACCGCCATGCCCGGGGTGGGGGTGCGGGCGTGCTCGTTGAGCACGAACGAGTTCCACGCCGCCAGCATGGGACGCGGCAGCGCGGTGACCATGACGGTGTCGTCCACGTCGGAGACCACACCGATATTTTGGGTCTCCGAGACGATGGTGACCCTGGCCTCGGTGACCTCGGACCCATCGGTCTGCATGTAGACGGTGTAGACACCCGGCTCCATGCTCACTTGCAGGTCCACGTCGATTACGCCGCCCTTGTCGGCCACCAGATGGAACTCGTGATCCCCCAGCCACACGTTCACATGGGCGAAGGCCAGCGGAATGGAGGTGAAGGAACGCCAGCCACGGATGAACTCGGCGGAGTCGTCGGTGGCCGCGATCAATTGCCGGGTCTTGAGCAGCACACGTCCCAGCACGCGGACGTGCCGGGTGCTGCCGTAGCCGTCGAAGGCGAGCATGGTGGGAATGTCACCGCGCTGCTCGGCGCGCGCTTGCCGCCACCGGTGCAGCCTCTGCTCCCACCGGTAGCCAATGTTGATGGCCTCCTCCGTGACCTGATCCACGGTCTGAAAAAGGTCCCCGCTACCGGTGTGTTTTGCCATGCTTCACAGTCTCCCACAGCTGTTCCCGCCCACGACGCCGCCGCGTACCGTGCCACGGTTTGGTCCGGTCCGCGGCGGCACCAGGGATTCGCGAGCGCCGTCGGCGTAGCACTCAGCCGCGTACATAGCGCGGGAAGCGCTCGGGACGGTCGATGGGCTGGGTTTCGGGGGCCATATCGATGCCGAGGTCCTTGGCGAAAATCAAGCGGGTGCCCGTGTACACGCGTTCGGTGCGCTCGTTGAGCTCGAACACTCGGGCACCGCGCAGGGTGTGTTGATCCCGGGTGCCGTCGTTGAGACCGTACGTGCCGAAGCCCGTTCCCGGCCCGTACCCGAGTTCGATGCCGAAGTAGTTTCCCATGTAGGTGTTGATGTGATCGTGACCGCAGTACATGCCCAGGATGTCGCCGCGTTCCTTGGCTGCGGCGTAGATACCGGAGTTGATCATGCCGGTGTAGACGTTCTCGTGCTTCTCCCCCACGATGCCGTGGCGCTTCACCGCGGCCGCGTGGCCTTCGTCGTCGGGGGTGAACTGCTGGCCGTACCACATGTGGTGGTGCTCCCACGTGGGGATGTGGAAGTACATGAGACCCGGGATCTTCTTCCCGTAGCGGCGTTCGGTTTCCGCAGAGAGGTCGTTGTACCAGCGGATCTGCTGGGGGCGGATCCAGTCGTAGCCCATGAGTCCCTCGCGATCCTGGCCGCCGGGCTTGTCCTCCGCGTAGCGGCCGGAATCCAGCAGCCACACGGCGAAGGCCGGGGTGTTACCCCGGGAGGCGCGAATCAACAACTGGGCGTTGGATGAGCCGAAGACTTTCTGGTCGTCACCGGGGTCGAGGTTGTGCTTGTACTGCCGTACGAACTCGACCAACTGGGGTTCGTACATGCTGGTGCCGTTGTCCTCGGTGGAGTCCTCGTCGTGGTTGCCGAACGTCACGGCCCACTTGATGCCCCGGGATTCCATGGGCAGCACCACGTTGTTGATGGCCTGCTTGACCTCCCGATTGGTGCGCGGGCCGTCCTGGGTGTCGTTGAACTGGACGATCTTGAACGTGCCGTTCCCACCGAAGGACAGCGGCATCTGACCGTGTCCCCGGCCGTGACGCTGGGCCACCGTTGCCGGTGCCGCCTGGGCGGCGGTGGGTAAGGCGCTGAGGGCCCCTGCAGCGGCGAGCGCGCTGCCTCCGATGATCAGGGTCCGGCGGCTGGGGCGGGAGGTGTTCTCGGACATGTCGTGCTCCTGGTGTGAGGAAATCCTGGCTGCCGTGGGCGGCTGATGACTCACACCGTAGGGAGCGTGCGTTAAGATGACTCACACCGTAGGGAGCGTGCGTTAAGAGGCCGTGACCTGGGGGTTTCGTGCAGGCGCACGGTTGGGTTTGGGGTGGGAACCCAGCACCGTGGTGGGATCGGGCAGTGTCTCAGGGTGGGCCATGTCCCATGCGCGCACCGCTTGCACGCCGATGCCCCGGGGGCCGGTGCGGCGGGTGTGGCCGTGGATCAGGAGCATGGTGGGGGCGAACAGCACGGGGCCGGACAGGGCCTGCGCTTCGTCGAAGAAGGTGCAGTCCACCGCACCCGAGCCGTCGTCCACGGAGATGAACACCACGCGTTTACCGCTGCGCATGGGCGGGGTCATGGTGGAGACCCGCACCCCTGCCACCACTACTTCGGTGCCGCTGCGCAATCCCAGCAGATCCTCCGCACGGGTGACCCCGTAGGAGCGCATGATGGCGGCGTGGCCGTCCATGAGGTGGGCGGAGACCTCGATGTTCATGGTGTCCAGTTCCGCGCGCACTTTTTCCTCGGTGCTGGGTTCGGGTTGTTCCGGCGGCAGCCCGGTCAGTTCCAGGTCCCCCAGTGGAAGGCTCAGTTGGCCGGGGCCGGGTTGGCCCTTGGCGGAGGTACTGCGGGAGGTGGCCGGTCGATCGGCCCGCCGGGTCAGGTGGGTCACCAGGTCGGTGCGGGAGGCGCGGGCGCCGGAGATGTTCAGGAGACTGTCCAGGGCCCCGGCCGAGGCCAGTCGTTGCAGGCTCCGCCGGGAGGGCCTGGCCCGGGTGCGCACATCCGTGAGGGTGGTGTAGGGCTGACCGGCCACGATCCGTTCGATTTCCGTGCCGCTGATTCCGGTGATGCTGGTGAGGGACATGCGGATCCCCCAGGCGCCGCCGCGGGTGTAGGGGATGCCCTCGTCCAGGTCTCCGGGTTCCACGGTGCCCGGTCGGGGGCTCACGGGTTCAATGCGGTGGTGGTCCACGCTGCGGTTGATGTCCGGGCCGAGCACGGGGATCCCCATACGCCGGGCCTCCCCCACGAGCAACCGGGCCGGGTACATGCCCGGGTCGTGTTCCCAGACCCCGGCCATGAAGGCTTCCGGGTGGTGGGTTTTCAACCATGCGGACTGGTAGGTGGGTACGGCGAAGGCCACGCCGTGGGCCTTGCAGAACCCGAAGCTGCCGAACGCGTGCAGGATGCCCCACACCTTCTCCACGGTCTGCGCGTCGTAGCCGCGAGCGAGCGCCCCGCTGCGGAACGTGTCCTCCACGCGTTGTTCGGTGTCCGAGCCGAGCCTGCGCCGCCATTCATCCGCGGTGGCCAGTCCGCAACCGGTCATCCGATCCATCATGCGCATGATCTGCTCGTGGTAGACGGCCACCCCGCGGGTCTCCCTGAGGATGTCCACCAGGTCCGGGTGGGGATATTCGGGGGTGCTCCAGCCGTGGCGGGAGTTGAGGTAGGGGCGCACCATGGACGCCTGCATGGGCCCGGGGCGGAACAGGGAGATGTCCACGATCAAGTCGTTGAATTCCTCCGGGCCCATGGTGCCGATCAGTTCGCGCTGTCCCGGGGATTCGATCTGGAAGCACCCCAGGGTGTGGGTGGAGCTGATGAGCCGGAAGGTGTCCGGGTCGTCGCGGGGCATGGCGTCCAGGTCCGGGGCGGGGCGCTCGGGTTCCATCCGTGCTACTTCCTGGACCGCGTAGGCCAGGGTGGATTGCATGCGCACGCCCAGGATGTCGAGCTTGATCAGGCCCATGGGGTCCATGTCGTGTTTGTCAAACTGGGACATGGGCAACCCGATGCCACTGGCCTGCACCGGCGTGCGGTTCAACAGGGTCGCGTCCGAGAGGATCACCCCGCACGGGTGCATGGAGATGTGGCGGGGCAGCCGGTCCAGGCGCTCGGTCAGATCCACCAGCAGGTCCAGCTGCCGGTTGGCCTTGAGCTCATCGGCCAGACGAGTCAGTTCGGGGCGCTGGGCGATTTCTTCGCGCAGGGTGGCCCCCGGGACCCGCCACAGTTGCTCCGCAATATGGTCCACGATCTCCTGCCCCAGCCCCAGGGCCAACCCGGCATCCCGCACGGCGCCCCTGGAACGGTAGGCATTCTGCATGCTCATGAGCGTGACCCGACTGCTGCCGAAGCGCTGGAAGATCTCGCGGTAGATCCTGTGCCGTTGCGCGCTCTCCATGTCGATGTCGATGTCCGGCAAGGTGCTACGCCGCGGTGAGAGGAAGCGTTCGAACACCAGGTCGTATTCGAGCGGGTCCACAGGGGAGATCCCCAGCAGGTGCACCACCAGGGACGACACCGCCGACCCGCGTGCCGCGTGCCGGACCTTCAGCCGGGTCATCAGGTCGGAGACCTCCGAGACGGTCAGGAAGTACCCGGCAAACCCCAACTGCGCGATCACGTCCAGCTCACGCTCCATCCGCGAGCGCAGCGATTCCCCGCTCAGGCCAGGGACGGTGCGGTCCCAGTTCTGGTGGGAGTGGAAGCGTTCCAGGCCGGTGTAGCAGCGGGTCCTGAGTTGGGCATCGGGGTCCCCGCTGAGACCGATGACAGAGGCCTCAGGGATCACGGGCTGTCCCACGTGCAGGTCCGTGACGGGGTCCTGGCTGCAGCGTTCGGCCAACCGGTAGGTGTCCGCGAGCAGGTGCGCGGCCCCGGAGACACCCAGGTTTGCGGCCGAGGAGATCTCGTGGGCGAGCCGGGTCATCTGCGCGGTGTCCTTGAGCCAACCCTGCCCCGTGGGTTGCAGTACCCCGGGGTCCGAACCGGCCAGCTCCCCCAGGGACAGCAGGGTGCGAGCGGCATCCAGCACGTCCGCGGTGACGGCTTGCCCGGGGTGGGCGTAGCGCACGGCGTTGGTGAGGATCACGGGCAGCCCGGCCTCACGCCCCACGGTGAGCATCCGCACGGCGTGACCGGTGCTGAGGGTGCTGCCCTGCGGTGCCAGGTGGGTTGCGGTCTCCACGATGAGGCATCCTGCCGGTAGTACGCGCTGCCACGCGCGCAGGGCCGTGCGCGCGGCCCGATAACGGCGCCGGGCCAGCAGCGATCCCACGTCCGAGTCCGGGCCCGTGAGCACCACCAGGCCGGGGGCTGCCCCGCCCGCCGCGCGGTGTACGTGGCGGGCGATCTGTTCCCGGGTCAGTCCGATGGGGTGGGCGCCATGGTGGTCGTGGTCACGGTGAGCCGCGGACACCAACCGGCACAGGGACGCGTACCCGACCCCTCCGTTGCCACCGGTGGCCAGCACCACCACGCGCCCGATCACCCGGGGCGGGGGCACGGCGCCGCGCTGGGGACGACCGTTCTGACCCTGCTGGCCGGTGGCGGCCCGGGAGTGCTTGCCCGACGACGCCGCTCCCGGGCCCAGCAGCGCCAGGTCCACTCCCAGCACGGGAGCCACCCCGTGCTGTTGGCAGGCCAGCACGTGTTTGACCACCCCGTACAAGCCGTCCCGGTCCGTGCACGCCAGGATCTGCGCCCCGTAGGACGCCGCTACCTGGGCGAGCTCGTGGGGGCGAGCCACGCCGTAGTGCGCGCTGTAGGCGGTGGCCACGCGCAAATGAGGGAAACGCATACCTCATATTCGAAACTTTGTTCTATTAATGTCAAACCCCCTGGTCAACCACGAGCCACCACTGACCGGTGACCTCATGACGCACCAGTTCCAGCGTGCGAGGCACCACGGCCCCGCGCTGAGCCGCCTGGACGCGCCAGTGTTGCCGATCCACCACGGACTGTCCGCTTTCCCGCGGAACCCTCTCTTCCACCTCCCACCAGCGGCGACGTTCGTACCAGCGCTGCGGCGGGGCCGTGATGCGGTGCAGCCTGCCGCGAAACACCAGCTCGCGCGGAGCTCCCGCTGCATCGCAATGCACCTCGCACGGCTGCCCCCAGCCCTCGTCGAGCCGCACCGCGCCGTGCGTCTCGTTCCGCGTGAGGTCCGTATGGTTTACCGCAGCCAGTACCGTCATGACTCGTTCACTCTCCCGGTGTATTCGAAACTTTATTCGACTACCGTGAGGGTGCCAAGGGTCGCCGACACGCATAAGCGGAACGCTCCGGTGGCCCTTGCGACGGCCGGCGGCCGTGTCGTGCGAGGTGTCGTCGGACCAGCAGTCATAAAACTTCATCGTTTGTGGCGCTCGACATGCGCGTGGTTACGTTGTCGCCATAAGAATCACGAGTTCCGGTGCGAAGCCCTGGCTGGCCGGACGGCAACCCTCAGACGCTGTCGTGGGGTGCCCCAGGTGATGATTCGGCCCGCCGTCAGTTCCGGCGCGGGCAAGGACGGCGTCCGGTCCAACATTCCGTGGCGCCCCGTCATGAGGAGTGTCATGGCCCCCGCAGCATCCCCGGTGCCCACGGTCACCGATTCGTCACCCGCCCGGCAGACCCGATCCGCCACGGATCACGCGCTCTCGAATGTAGGAGCGGCGGTGCGCGACAAGAAGCGCGTACTCGCGGCGTCCTTCGTGGGCACGACCATTGAGTGGTACGACTTTTACTTGTACGGCGCCGCCGCCGCTCTGGTGTTCAGTCATTATTTCTTCCCGCAGGGTTCGGGCGTGGGTTCGATCATCGCCTCGTTCGCGACCTTTGCCATTGCGTTCTTCTTCCGCCCCCTGGGCGGGATCATTGCCGGGCACCTGGGTGACCGGATCGGCCGTAAGGCGCTGTTGGTCGCGTCCCTGTTGATCATGGGCGTGGCCACCACGGTGATCGGCCTGTTGCCGGGCTTCTCGCAGATCGGCTGGTTCGCCGTGGCCCTGTTGGTCACCTGCCGCATTGCGCAGGGGCTGTCCGCAGGCATGGAGTGGGGAGGTTCAGCGGTACTCTCCGTGGAACACGCACCCAGGGGCCTGCGTGGGTTGTTCGGCTCTTTCACCCAGGTCGGTTCGGCCGCCGGCATGCTGCTGGCCACCTCGTTCTTCGCCGTGCTGCAGGGGCTCACCACCGCCGAACAGTTCCAGGCCTGGGGCTGGCGCGTACCCTTCCTGTTCTCGGCCGTGCTCGTGGTCATCGGCCTGATCATTCGCGCCGGCATTACGGACGCCGAGGAATTCCAGGAGGTCAAGCGCGAGAAGACCGCGGCGGCGTCGCCGGTGCGCGAAGTGCTCACCCGGCACACCCGCGGCGTGATCGTGTGCATTGGTCAGCGCATGATCCAGCCGGCCATTTTCTCCATCCTCACCGTCTACACGCTCACCTACGTGACCCAGCAACGCGGCGCGAGCCAGTGGGTCATGATCTCCATCCTGATCGCCGCCGGCGTGGGCCTGGTGGGTGGCCCGTTCTGGGGTTGGCTCTCGGACCGCGTGGGGCGCCGTCGCATGTCCGTGATCGCCGCCGCGGCCATCGGCGTGTTCGTGTGGCCGTACTTCTACTTCCTGGATCACGGGCCTCTCGTTCTCCTCCCGGTGGTGTACCTGATCGGCATGGCCGTACTGCATGACAGCATTTACGGCCCCCAGGCCGCCCTGTTCGCCGAGCAGTTCCCCACGCACCTGCGCTACTCCGGGGTGTCCCTGGGTTACCAGGTGGGCACGATTCTCTCCGGGGGGCTCACTCCCATGATTGCCGCGTGGCTCGTGGCCACCGGTGGCTCCCCCTGGTTGTTGTGCGGCTACCTGACCCTGCTGGCCGTGATCTCGGTGGTCACCGGCCGCATGGCCAAGGACACCGTGGTCGACGCACCAGAGACCGCCCGGTACTGACCCGGCACCACCCCGCACACGCCCCGCCCCACACCGAAAGGACGCCCCGTGCCCCGCACCTTGCTGCTCAACGCCTTCGAAATGCCCGTACCCGTCCATCAGTCCCCCGGGCTGTGGCGCCACCCCGAGGACCGCTCGCGCGATTACGCGCAGCTGTCCCACTGGGAACGGCAAGCGCAGATCATCGAGGACGCGGGCTTCCACGGCCTGTTCCTGGCCGACGTCCTGGGACTGTACGACGTCTACGGGGGTTCGGCGGACGCCGCCCTGCGCGGTGGCGTGCAGGTCCCGCAATTGGATCCGCTGATCCTGGCCCCGCTGCTCGCCAAGGCCACCACCACCCTCACTATCGGTGTGACCGCCTCGGTGACCTACGCGGCTCCCTACGATCTGGCGCGCCGTTTCTCCACCCTGGATGCGCTGACCGACGGGCGCATCGCCTGGAACGTCGTGACCTCTTACCAGGAGTCGGCGGCGCGCAACCTGGGCCTGGGTCAGCAACTGCCCCACGACCAGCGCTACGACCGCGCCGACGAATACATGGACGTGGTCTACTCGCTGTGGGAAGCCTCCTACGCGGACGACGCCTATGTCGCGGACGCCGCCAGCGGCGTCGTCGTGGATCCAGACAAGGTCCGGGGCGCGGGCCATCGCGGGGAGTACTTCGACGTCCAGGCGCCCGCCCTGGTCGCACCCACCCCGCAGCGCACCCCGTTCCTGTTCCAGGCCGGCGCCTCCCCGCGCGGGTTGCAGTTCGCGGCCAAGCACGCGGAGGCCGTGTTTTTCTCCGGGCCCACCCCGGAGCAGGTCGCCACGTGGACCGCCGCTCTACGCGAAGCCGCCGCGGAGCACGGCCGCGATCCTCGCTCGGTCAAGGTCTTCAGCAATGCCGCAGTGGTCGTGGCCGAGACGTCCGAGGCCGCCCGCGAGCGTCTCGAGTCCTATCAGCAGTACGTGGACGTCGACGCCGCCCTCGCCCTCTTCGCCGGCTGGACCGGCGTGGACCTGTCCCAGGCGGATCCGGACGCCCCGCTCGAGCACGTGGAAACGGATGCGAACCGTTCGGCGCTGGCCTCGTTCACCAAACTGGATTCCGAGGGCGCGTGGACCCCGCGCCGGGTGGCCGAGTTCGTGGCCATCGGCGGGCGCGGCCCCGTGCTCGTGGGCTCCCCCGAGGAGGTCGCCGACGAGCTGCAACGCTGGGTCGAGGTCGCGGACCTGGACGGTTTCAACATCAACGCGTGCGTGCGCCCGGCAGATTTCGAACGATTCGGCCGGTTTGTCACACCCGTCCTGCGCGAACGCGGTCTCCTTCCCGCCGACGACGCCGCGTCCGCCACCACCCGCACGGCCCGCGAGGTTTTCGGCGGGGCCGGGCCCCGTTTGCGCGAGGACCACGCGGGGGCGACGTTCCGGAGCTGATGGCCACGTGCGAAAGGGTTGGAGACCATTGCCGGGTTCCCACCCCACCTTGACTTTCACCCCTCGAACAACTGCCGCCCCACATAGGCCCCGGGCTCATTCGAAACACCGGGCGGCACGGCGAACAAACCCGAACCGGTGTGGCGAAGATACTCGCTCAGCGCGTCCTGACGGGCCAATTTGTTCTGGATCGGCACGTAGCCGGTGCGGGGATCGTTGACCATGGCAATGAAGAACAACCCTGCATCCATGTTCCCCAGCCGATCCGTCCCGTCCGCGTAGTTGTACCCGCGGCGCAGCATCTGGACACCGTTGTTGGTTTCGGGGTGCGCCAAGCGCACGTGGGAGTCCGTGGGGATGATGGGCTGATTGCCCGAGCCCGCCATGGCTAAGTCGGGTGCGGTGAACTCCTCGCCCCCGGACAGCGGCGCACCCGTGCCCTTGGTGCGGCCAATGATGTTCTCCTGGCCCATGAGTGATTCGCGGTCCCAGGTTTCCATGATCATGCGGATCCGCCGGGCGACCAGGTAGGTGCCGCCGTCCATCCAGGACCCGTCGCGGACCCACAGGTGATCATCGAGCAGCTGCGGGTCCTCGGCCTTGAGGTTGGCGGTGCCGTCCTTGAAACCGAACAGGTTGCGCGGGGTGTTCTGGGTCTTGGACGTGGACGAGGTCCGCCCGAATCCCAGTTGCATCCAGCGCGTGGACACGATTCCGAATCCCATGCGCACCAGGTTGTGCACGGCATGGACGGCCACTTGCGGGTCGTCGGCGCACGCCTGGATGCACAGGTCTCCCCCGGTGCGCGCCGGATCCAGCGTGTCACCGGGAAAGTGCGGCAGGTCGATGAGCGCCTCGGGCATGCGGTCACGCAGCCCGAAACGGTCCTTGTCGTGCTCGTCCACGAACAGTGAGCGCCCGAATCCAATGGTGACCGTCAGGTGTCCCGCGGACAGGTCGTGGGCCTCACCGGTGTCCTGCGGCGGGGCGTACTGGGAGCCGCCGTCGAATCCCGTGTCGGTGACGTCCAGGCCCTGGGTGATGCGCGCGCACGCTGCGCTCCACTGGGTCAGCAGGTCCACGAGTTCGCCGCGGTCCTCGGTGAGCACGTTGAGCGCGGCGAAACACAAGCGGTCCTGGGCGGGGGTCACGATCCCGGCTTGGTGGTCGCCGAAATAATCGACGACGTCGCTGTGGGCCTCGCCATTGACGGTGTCCTGGATCGCGGCGACCGCGGGTCGAGCGAACCAGCCCAGCCCCGCGCCCACCGCCACGGCGCCGGCTCCGGTGCCGAGCAGGGCGCGGCGACTCACGCCGTGGTGCGTACCGTTCCGCTCCAAGGGTTCGGGGTGTTCTGCGCGGTGATCCATGGATTACTCGACAACCTTTTCCGTCACCATGGACAGTGGTTCGGACAGGGCGTTCACGGAGTCGGAGAGTTCCTTGACCTGATCCTGGCTGAGCTCGTCGTAGTAGACGAAGCCATCGCCCTTCTTGTGCTGATCCAACAGCTCCTGCAGGTCGGTGAAGCGGGTCTCCAGCGTCGTGTTCAACTCGGCGTCGCGCTTGGCGAGCAGCGGGGACAGATTTTCGTGTGCGATGCGTGCGCCGTCCACGTTGGCCTGGAAATCCCACAGGTCCGTGTGGGACCAGATTTCCTCCTCGCCGGTGACCTTGCCCGTGGCGACCTCGTCGAGCAGTTCCTTGGCCCCGTTGGACAGTTGGTCCGCCGTGAAGCTCAGGTCGCGGGTGCGGTCGTAGAGCACTCGGGTATCGGCCACCAATTGGTCGGCGTACTTCTGCCGATCGGCCTGGCTCAGCTCCCGGTAACCCTCGGCCGGGGGCCACAGGTCCTTCTCGATCCGGTGCCACCCCGTCCAGTCCTGGCCTTCCTCCAGATCCGCTTCGCGCAGGTCCAGTTTGGGGTCCAGGTCTCCGAAGGATTCGGCCACGGGTTCCACGCGCTCCCAGTGCATGCGCACCGGCGCGTACATCTCCCGCGCCTTCTCGTCGTCCCCGGCCGCGTATGCCTTGGCGAATTCCTCCGTGCCCGTCATCAGCTGCTCGGTCTGGTCCTTGACGTACGCCGCGTACTGGGCGGTGGCCTGGTCCTTGAGTTGTGAGTCCTCGGCGTTGACCTCGGCCCCACCCTCGCCCTCGGTGACGGTGAATTCGTTGCGGATACCGTCACCGACCATGCCGGGCTTGCATGCCGTGAAGTACTGGCCCTGCGGTGCGGACACGGTCAAGGTGCGGTTGAGTCCGGGTGCGATGTTCTCCACCTCGCCCACAATGCGCAGGCCGTCCTCGCCGAGCAGATAGAACTCGGTCACTTTCGAGCCCTCATTGGTCACATCGAAACGCAGGGTCCCGGCGGGGGCCTCTTCAACGCCCACGTCGCATTGATCGTCGGTGCTCGAAACGGCGATCGCGCCGTTCTCCCCGCCCTGGTCGTTGGGTTGGCACGCTGCCAGCGTGAACATCAGGCCCACGGCGGTCACGGCGGCGGGGAGGCGGGTGGAGACGGAGCGCATGGTGGTCCTTAGGAATTCAGTGCCCCGAAGACGGGTGCAGCGGGCAAGGTGAGGTGATGACAGGTCAGGCGGAGGTCGAGGTGCTGGTGGCCGAGGCCGAGGAGGGGACCGGCGGCGTCGTCGGCCTTCTCCTGGCCGTGCGGGACCGGGCGATGAACAGCGGCATGACCGTGAGCACATAGGCCCACCACACGCCGAACTCGAGCCACGTGGTGGCCGGTGAAAAGTTGAACACGCCCTTGAGCAGCACCCCGTACCAGCTGGTGGGTGGGATCTGCTCGGAGACGTCGAATGCCAAGGAGTTCAGGCCGGGCAGCACGCCGGCCTCCTGGAGGTCGTGGAACCCGTACGCCAGGACGCCCGCGGCAATGATGACCAGAAACCCGCCGGTCCAGCGAAAAAACGTGGCGAGGTTGAGCCTGAGGAGCCCGCGGGTGATGAGCCATGCCAGGGCGATGGACACCAGGATACCGGCGAGCGCCGCGAGCGCCGGGGCGAAGATCCCCTCGGCGCCCCCGGTGGCTCGAGTGGCCGCCCAGAGGAACAGGGCCGTTTCCAGGCCTTCACGCCCCACGGCAAAGGCGCCCAGCAGGATCACTCCCACGGCGGAGCCTTGGAGGGCCACATCGGCGCGGGATTCCAGCTCGCGTTTGAGCCCCCGGGATGCGCTGGCCATCCAGAAGATCATCCACGTCACGAAGCCCACGGCCACGATGGACAGTGTTCCGCCAATGATTTCCTGGGCTTCGAAGGTCAGGGTGGACGGGCCGAACGTCAGGAGCGCACCGAAGGCCAGCGAGATCGCAACGGCCACGGAAATGCCGATCCACAATCGCCGCACCGCGAACCGCTGCCCCGTGCGTTTGAGGTATCCGATGAGGATCGCGACGATCAGCGCGGCCTCGAGGCCTTCGCGCAGACCGATCAGAAATGTCTGGAACATCCGGCTGTCTTTCACTCATGAGGTTAGGTGAGGCTAACCTGAACACAGTGAAATTAGCACAGTGCTCGCCCGTTCAGAAGATTCCCGGCCGAGATTTCCCGAGCCGCGCCCAGTGCGTCGTTGTGTGACGCAACCAACGTGAGTCGGTGGGCGTCCGGTCACATGGTCAAGCCGCCGCTGACGGAAATGGCCTGCCCCGTGATGTACGCGGAGCCCTCGCTGAGTAAGAACCCCACGGTCGCCGCGACTTCCTGGGGCTGGCCGAGCCTGCGCGCGGGAATCCCCTTGGCCATGCCCGAGAACACCTTGCCCGTCAACCCTTCGGTTTGTGCGGCGTGTCGATACATCTCCGTGTCGGTCGGCCCCGGGCACACGGCATTGACGGTCACCGGCACGGCCGCGTTTTCGCGGGCCACCGACTTGACCATGCCCAACGCGCCGGCACGCGCCGCCGACGACGCCGCGTCACCCATCGAACCAGCCTTAGCACTGTCCGAGGCCACCACCACGATGCCTGCGCGCCGCCCGTTGTTCCCTGCGTGACGGAGGAAGGGCAGAGCGTGGCGGACCAAAGACATCACGCCCATCAATTCGGTCTCGATGATGTCCCGCGCCCACCCGGCCTGGGTCTCGTGCAGTGGTGCGAGGTCGTGGCGGTGTCCCGCGGTGACCACCAGGGCATCCAGACCGCCCAGGATCTCCGCTGCTCGGGTGACACCCCACTCCACGGCGCCCTCGTCGGTGATGTCCAGGGTGAGGTGGCCCATCACGATGCCCAGCTCGTCCTGGGGGTCTTCGAAGGGCCCCTCCATGCGCACGTTCCTGCCCGCGACAACCACGCGCGCGTCCTCGGTGACCAGGTGCTCCACCGTTGCGGTGCCGATACCGCCGGCGCCGACCACCAGAATCCTCTGACCCGCGTGCTGGCCCACACTCATACCCGTTCCCCTTACCGGCCTGTGAATCTCGGTGTGCGTTTCTCCAAGAATGCCCCAGCGCCCTCGGCTTTGTCCTCGCTTTGGTACAACAACGACTGGGCGAGGCGTTCAATGATCTGACCGGTGGCCTGATCCGCGTCCGCACCGTGTTTGATCACGAGCTTGGCCAGGCGGATGGCCAACGGACCCCGGGCGGTAATTCCCAACAGCGTCTGCCGTGCTGTGTCGAGCAACTCCTCCGGTTCGGTGACGCGCGTGACGAGCCCCATCTGCAGCGCCTCCTCCGCCGGTACGAACCGCCCGGAGAGAATCATCTCCACGGCACGTCCGCGCCCCACCAGCCGCGTCAGGCGTTGCGTGCCGCCGGCTCCGGGGAGCACACCGAGTGCCGTTTCGGGCAGGCCGATCTGGGCTGTGGTCGAGGCAATGCGCAGATCACAGGCCATTGCCAGTTCGCAGCCGCCACCCAATGCGTAACCGTTGAGTGCGGCCAGGGTGGGTCGCGGGAAGTTCTCAATGCGGTCGTAGAGCTTCTGCATCGCGGCAGTGAGCCCGTCCACGGCGGTGTAGTTGACCAGACCGGTGATGTCCACTCCCGCGATGAAGGCCTTTTCGCCCGCCCCGGTGAAGATGATGCCCTGCACTTCGGCGTCCGCTTCGGCGTTATTGAGGACTTCGCCGATCTCGGTGAGGACGTCCGCGTTGAGGGCGTTGCGAACCTCGGGGCGGTTGATCGTGACGGTCAACAGCCCGTCGGTGAGGTCTGTGGTGAGGAATTCGGTGCTCATGCCTGGTCCTTCGTGAAGCGCTCGCGCAAATGGTATTTCTGGATCTTGCCGGACGGGGTGCGTGGGAAGTCCTCCAAGATCTCCACGCGTTCGGGCCAGTAGGACTTGGCCACGCCTTTCTCGTCCAGGTAGGTCCTGAGGGCCTCGAGTGTCAGGGGTGCGGCGCCGTCGTTCATCACCACGGCCGCACAGGCGATCTCCTGCAGGCGGGGGTGGGGCGCGCCCACGATCGCCACGGAGGCAATGTCCGGATGCTCGTGCAAGACGTTCTCCAAATACGCGACCGGGATGTTCTCACCGCCGCGGATGATCAGATCCTTGGATCGTCCGGCAATGGTCAGGTAGCCGTCCTCGTCGAGGGTGGCCAGGTCGCCGGTGTCGAACCATTCGCCGTCGAAGTCCTCGCGGGTCTTGTCCAGCTGTCCCAGGTACCCCACGAACAGGGAGGGTCCGCGCACCCACAGCTTGCCCTCGGAACCGGCCGGCAGTGACGTGCCGTCCAGGTCGGTGATCCGCACGTCGATGCCACGCACGGGCCGGCCGTCCGTGGAGGTGATTTTCTCGACGGGGTCGCTCGGGTGCCCGCACGTGGACAGTGCGCACTCGGTCTGGCCCCAGCCACCCAACACGGACAGCCCGGGAATCTCATCGCGGGCGTTGCGCAGCAGCACCCGTGGGATCGGTGCGCCCATACAGCAGAACCGTTGCAGGGAGGACACATCGTGGTCGGCCAGGTTAGCTGCGTCCAACAGGTCGTGCAGGAACGGGGTGGCGCCCGAGGTGTGGGTGATGCCGTGCTCGGCAATCAGCTCCACGAACGTCTCCTTGTTCCACACGTCCTGGAACACCCCCTTGGCCCCGAGCAGGATGGGCAGTTCCACCCCGAACAGGTAACCGGTGAGGTGGCCGAAGGTCGAGGCCATGTGAATCACGTCCCGGTGGTCCATGCCCATGCGATCCGGCCAGGGCAGACCGGCGGCACACACCGTGTTGTGCGTGTGCATTACACCCTTGGGGCGACCGGTGGTACCGGAGGTGAACATCAGCAAGGCCACGTCGTTCGCCCCGGGGCGGCGCTCGGCCAGTTCTTCCGGGGAACCCTTCGCTTCCCAGTCGGTGGCGATGAACTCGTCCCATGCGATCTCGTCGCGCTCAAGGGCCGGCGGGTTGGCGGGGTCCTGGGCAAGGACCATCACGCGCGCCGGGTCCTGCTGACCGCTCACCATGCGGCGGGCCAGAGCCAAGTGGTCGTAGCCGCGGAAGGAATCGGGCACCACCAGGATCCGGGTGGTGGCGCGCTCCATCATGAACGAAATCTCGCGGTCGCGGTAAATGGGGATCAGCGGGTTGGTCACCGCCCCGATCCGCACCGCGGCCAGGTGGAGAATCACCCATTCCTTCCAGTTGGGCAGCTGCAACGAGATCACGTCACCGCGGCCCAGGCCCAGCTGGATCAGACCGTGCGCGGTGCGCTCCACCTGCTGGGCCAATTCGCCGTAGGTCAATGACCCGCGCGAGTCCACGGAGGCGACGGCGTTCGGATCGCGCGCCACGGCCCGGTCCAAATGATCGGTGAGAATCTGACCGTCCCAGTAACCGGCCTGGGTGTTGTGGTCAATGATGTCCTGGGTCAGGAGGGTTTCATACGTGGTCATGACGGGTGCTCCTTTGCACGCTGGGACGGTTGGCGGCTGGCGGCCGCGTGAGCTGCCCGCAGCGTCAGATCATGGTGAGGCCACCGCTGACGGACAGCGTCTGGCCGGTGATGTAGTTGGACCGGGGGGAGGCCATGAAGGCAACAGCGTTGGCCAAGTCCTCCGGTTGGGCCAGGCGACGCAGCGGAATGGCGCGCTCGAGGGATTCGCGCAGCTTCGGATTTTCCTTGCCGATCTCTTCGAACAGGGGCGTATCGGCCGGCCCCGGGCACACGGCATTGACCGTCACCCCGTAGCGTGCCAGTTCGCGCGCCATCGTCTTGGAGAAGGCCACCAGCCCGCCCTTGCACGCGGAATAGACGGCCTCGCCCGTGGAACCCACGCGCGCGGCGTCGGAACCGATGTTGATCACGGTGCCCGACCCCTGTTCCTTCATCACGCTCATCACCGCGTGACTCACGGTCAGGGTGCCCATCAGGTTGATGCCGATGACCCGTTCCCAGGTCTCAGGGGCGCTGTCCAGGAACGGGCCCACCTTGTCCCACCCGGCGTTGTTGACCAGCACGTCGATGGATCCCCAGGTGTCGAGCACGTGCAAAACGAGGGCGGCGACGTCGTCGGAGCTGGTGATATCGGCACGCACCCCCATGGCCTGCTCGCCGATGCGCTCGGCGGTGGCGTTCGCGGTCTCTTCATTGAGATCGGCGATGACCACGCGGAGCCCGTCCTGGGCGAGGCGCTGGGCAATGGCCGCGCCGATGCCCTGTCCGGCGCCGGTCACGATGGCCACGCGAGGGGTGGGGGATTCTGAAGTCTGAGCGGTCATGGTGTGAGGTCCTTTCCTCGGTGCGGAGCGGGTGAGTCCGAGTTACGGGGCGAACTGTCGGCCGGCGGATTGCCGCGCAATGATGAGTTTCATGATCTGGGCGGTGCCGTCCCCGATCTGGAGACCGAGCACGTCGCGCATGCGCTGCTCAATGGGTTTGTCCGTGCGATAACCGAACTGCCCGTGCAGCAACAGGCACTGGGTGATGGCGTCGTGGGCGACCTTGGGGGCCCACCACTTGCACATGGCGGCTTCCTTGGTGTGGTTCTGGCCCGTGTCCTTCAGGTGGAGGGTCCGCAAGCACAGCAGGCGCGCCGCGGTGAGTTGAGTTTCCGCTTCCGCCAGCGGGAAGGACACGCCCTGGAACTTGGACAACGGCTGGTCGAAGGCCTGGCGGTGACTGACGTAGTCCCAGGTTTCCTCGACCGTGATCTCCGCGGTCCCCAGGCACTGCAGGCCGATGAGGGCACGGGAGAAGTCGAAGCCCTGCATCACCTGGGTGAACCCGGCGCCCTCGGTGCCAAGCAGGTTCGAGGCCGGTACGCGCACGCCGTCGCAGTGGATCAGGCCCCGCTCCACGGCCCGGGTGCCGGCGTCTTCTACCGGTTCGATCCGCACCCCGGGACGGTCCATGTCCACGACGAACGCGCTGATGCCCCGGCCGCGACCGGCCTCGGGGTCGGTACGGGCGAAAAGCACCGTGGCCTCCGCCTGGGTCGCGAACGACATGGACTTCACGCCGTCAATGACCCAGGAGCCACCGTCCTTGCGCGCGGTCATGCGCGGGTTTCCGGCGTCCGAACCGGCGTCCGGTTCGGACAGTCCGATCCCCACGATGCCCTCACCACTGGTGATCCGCGGAACGTACTTGCCGGCGGTTTCCGCCGTGGCGTTGCTGGCCAGGATCTGGCCCACCAGTGACCCCACGACCTGCAGGTAGGCCACGTTGAAGTCACCGCGGGCGATCTGTTCCACGATCAACCCGGAGGTCAGACGAGGAAGGTCGCGGCCACCGTACTCGGACGGCAGTTCCGGGCCGATCAACCCCAGAGCACCGATCTCTCGGCGCAGTTCCGGTTCGATCCGACGGGCCGTTTCGCGCTCGCGGTAGCCGGCGGCCAGTTTCTCGTGGAGACCGCTGGCTGCAGCCACCAGTTCCTCCTGGGCCGGGCTGAGGGTCATCTCCATGGTGCGAACTCCTTGGTCTCACGGTCGGCTGATGTTGTCACGATGATTTCCTGAACCGTTAGGCTCAATGGCTGATCACGTGGCCGTTGAAATCGGGCATCCGCTTTTCGGCAAAGGCGGCAGCACCCTCCCGGCCCTCCGGGGATTCGGTGAACAGGTCCAGCCCCGACATCGCCAGGTTGGACAGTCCCGCCTGGTGGTCCGTGTCCGCGTTGAAGGACTGCTTGAGGAAGCGCAGGGCCGTGGGTGACTTCTCCGCGATCTCCGCGGCCCAGGATTTGGCCTCTTGCAGGAGCTGGTCGGGGTCCACCACGGCGTTGACCAGACCCCAACCTTCTGCGGTGTGGGCGTCGTACTGTCGGCACAGGTACCAGATCTCTCGGGCGCGCTTCTCCCCCACCACCCGGGCCAGGTACGCGGAGCCGAAACCGGCGTCGAAGGAGCCGACCTTGGGCCCGGACTGACCGAAGCGCGCCGTGGAGGAGGCGATCGTCAGGTCACAGATCACGTGCAGCACGTGGCCGCCGCCGATGGCCAGGCCGTTGACCGCGGCAATCACGGGTTTGGGGATGTCGCGGATGGTCTTGTGCAGGTTGCCGATCTCGAACATCCCGGACGGGGACGGTCCGTAGTCACCGGTTTCCGCGCGCTGTTTGACGTCTCCGCCGGTGCAGAAGGCCTTCTCGCCCGCACCCGTGAGAATCACGGCCTGCACGCCCCGGTCCGCCCACGCCAACCGGAACGCCGTGATCAGCTCGTGCACGGTCAGGGCGCGGAACGCGTTGTAGCGCTGCGGGCGATTCATGGTGATCACGGCGGTGGGACCGTCGATTTCGTACAGAATGTCCTCGAACTCGGGTGCGGCGGATGCGGTGGGTTCTACGGTCATGGCTCAGTCCTCTTTCGCGGTGAGGTAACGGGTGTACTCGGTGTGATGGTCGGGGGCCAGGGCGGCGGACAACACGAGGCCCAGCTGCCCGCGGATGTAGCTGTCCACGGTGTGCTGGGGCTGGAAGTACCAGGACTTCAGGGCCCACCCGTGGGCGAGCAGCACCAGGTTGTAGGCGAACAAATCCACGTCCACGGGGGCGAAGAGTCCGGCCTCCACGGCCTCCTGGGTTGCCCGGCCCAGGGGTTGAACGGAGCCCATTTCCAAGTTCTTGATGACCGTTCGGTTCTCGGCGGACAGCCTGCTGCTCTCGCGGTAGGTGATTACGGCGGCCTCATTGTTCTCCGCAATCACCCGGCAATACGCGTCGAATCCGGCGGCCACTCGATCCACGGGGTCGTCCCCCGCAGCGAGAATCGCCGCCGGCACGCGGGCATCGATGTCCTCGAGTACCCCCACGATCACGCTGCGCAGCACGTCTTCCTTGTTCGTGAAGTACCGGTAGATCAGCCCCACGCTCACGCCGGCTTCCTGCGCGACGCTCTGCATGGACATCTGCTCGCTGCCCTTGCCCTGCAGCACCTTCACGGCCGCGGCCAACAATTGACGACGCCGCACTTGTGTCCTCGCGTCGCGGGCCGCCTCGAAGGGTTCAGCGGCCGAAACCTGGGTAGTTGAATCTGTATTCATCACTCGTGAATCTAGATTCACTCAACGGGTGCGTCAAGGGGTGGTTCGTGAAAATCAGGAAAATACGCGGTGCCGTCCCGCGAGCGGTGCGGCCCGGATCGAACCGCCCGATACCCCAATCAGGTGCGACTGAAGCTGGGCACCAGACGAACCATGGCCACCATGACCAGCAATTCCAGGAGTGTCTGGGTGACCACCACGAGCGGGGCCATGCCCAACACCGCGGGCAGCGCGAGAGCCAACGGGAGGATCACCAGGGAATTGCGCGTGACACCAGAGAAGACGAGCGCGCGTCGCGCGGGGACGTCGTAGCCGCCGCGTCGGCCCAGCCACTGCCCCAGGCAGAACATGATGAGCGCAAACGCGACGAACAACGGGATCACCACCAGCAGGGCCGATAGCTGCGCGCGGACCCCGGCGATTTGTGAGGCGACCACAACGGCCAGGGTGAGCATCATGAGCGGGACCATCGCGGCCGTTGCGGCGGCGTCCAGGATGCGACCCGCTCGCGTACCGGCCGCCAGCTGGGTCAGGATTGCGGCTGCGAGTGGCAACGCAATCAACAGCACAAAGGCCTCGACGAACGGGCCGAACTCCACGACCGAAACCATGTCCGCACCGGCCATGAGCCACAGATAGACCGGTAGGAGCAGCATCTGCAGGAGCATGAGCACGGGCGATGCTGCAAGGAGGCGTTCGTGGGCACCACCGGCCAGGCCCGTGAAGACCATGACGTAGTCCACGCACGGACACAGCAGCACCAAGAGGACACCCGCGAGCAAGGCCTGGTCGTGTGCGACGAAGCGCGAGAGGCCGAACACCACCACCGGCGCCAGCACGAAATTGAGCCACAGCGTGGACCTGAGAAATGCCCAGTTCCGAAGGACGTCACCCAGCCGAGTGAACGGGATGCCCAGGAAGGTCGCATACAGCAACAGGGCGAGCACGGGATTGATCAGTGTTTCCGCGGGTGCGGCGATCCCGGGCATCGTGAGGCCCACGATGGCCGCAACCCCGATGGATCCCACGTACAGGGCGACTTGATGCCGCTCGAACCACTGAATCATTCGGTCCAGGCTAGTTCACGCGTCGGCAACCCGGACTATCGCTGCGACATGCAGATAGGGTGGCAACCATGGGTTGGCAGTACTGGACGGAATCGGCAGGCACGGGCGCGTGGCGGGAGGTTCCCGAACCCCACGCTGATGTCGCCGCGGGTGAGCTGCGGGTCCGCACCGTGGCCACGGCCGTGTCCCGCGGCACGGAGACCCTGGTCCACACCGGAAACGTTCCGGACTCCATTGCGCACCTGATGCGAGCCCCACAGCAACTGGGGGATTTTCCCTTCCCCGTGTCCTACGGCTATCTGGGCGTGGGTGTCGTCGACGAGGGCCCCTCGGACTGGCTCGGTGCACGGGTGTTCGGGTTGTTGCCGCACCACACCCATCACGTGGTCACCACGGAGGACGTCCAGCGCATTCCCGACAACGTCCCCGACCACCGGGCGTTGCTGGCCGGCGCGGCCGAGACCGGTCTGAACATCCTCTGGCAGCAGCCCCCGCGCATTGCGGATCGGGTGGCCGTCATCGGTGCCGGCATGATCGGTACCGCCACGGCGCTGCTGGCCTCCGGAATGGCGCTGGATCGTCTCGAAGTCCTGGAAACCACTCCGGATCGGCGCCGGTTGCTGACATCTCTGGGTCTCACCGCCGTGGACCCGAGCAATGCGTCTGCGGACAACGACATCGTCATCCATACTTCCGGCACCGAACAGGGCCTGGCGCGCGCCCTGGAGATCACCGGAGACGACGGCACAGTGGTCGAGGCCTCATGGTTCGGGTCCCGTGCCCCCGCGGTCCCCCTGGGCGCGGACTTCCACGCCCGGCGACTGTCCATCGTGGCCAGTCAGGTGGGTCAGGTCGCCGCGGGACAGCGCGCACGACGCACACGCGCCGAGCGACTGCGGACCGCGCTGCGCGCCCTGCGCGATGAACGCTTTGATGCGCTACTGACCGGCGCGTCGCCCCGGGAAGACCTCCCGGAGGTCATGGACCGGATCACCGGAAAGACCGACCTGGCCCGCACCACCCTCTGTCATGTGCTGACCTACTGAGCGGCCCGCCGAACAGGACGCCACCCGGAGCACTCCATCCACCCGAGCAGGAGAACCATGTACAGCCTCACCGTCAACGACCACGTGATGATCGCCCACAGTCTGCCCGACGAGTTCTTCGGCCCGGCCCAGGGGATGCACGGCGCAACACTCACGGTGGAGGCCACCTTCTCCCGCGCCGAACTGGACGAGCACGCCGTGGTCCTGGACATCGGCCAGGCCATGGACTTCCTCGATCAGGCGCTGACCCCCCTGCGCTACGCCAACCTGGACGAGCACCCGGACTTCGCGGGCACGCTCTCCACCACCGAGGCCACCGCGCAGTACATCGGTCAAAAATTGGCCGATTCCCTGAGCGATCGACCGGATGTCGGAATCACCGTGACCCTCACCGAGAACCCCCGCGCCAAGGTCGCCTACACCGTGCCCGGGCGCCCATGACCGTACTCATCGAACCGGATCTCGGGCGGGTCAGCGGCGGGCTGCGCTACAACCGCGCCGTGGCCGACGCCGCGCACGGTGCCATCACGCGCCACGCACTTCCCGGGACGTGGCCCGCCCCGTCCGCCCAGGACGACGCCGCCCTGCGTCACCTGGCCGCGCACGGCACCGAACCGGTCATCGTGGACGGTCTGATCGGATGCAGTCTGCGTGAACCGCTCGAAGCGGCGGTGCCGCTCATCCAGCTCGTGCACGCTCCCCTGGCCCTGGCGAACCCGGCCGCGTGGGAGCGCGAGCGGGCGAATCTGGCGGCCGCGAGCGCCGTCGTCACAACCAGCCACCACGCCGCCGATCAAGTACGTGACCTGTACGGCCTGGACGCCACCGTGGCCGCGCCGGGTGTCACGCAACGCGCGCCCGCCAACGGCACCGCCACCGGATCGCACCTGGTGTGTATCGGCGCCCTGGAGGACAACAAGAATCAGCTGTTCCTCGCGGGAGTCCTGGGCGCCCTCGCGAAGGCCGGGGTGGCCGGGTGGCACTGCACCTTTGCCGGGCCCCCGACCGATCCGGCTTACACGCAACGGTTCGAGGAGGCGTGTTCCGCGCTGCCGCCGGACAGTGTGAGCATTGTCGGTGAACTGGAGCCACAGGCCGTGGACGACCTTCTGGCAATCTCGGATCTCCTCCTGCTGCCCTCCCAGCGGGAAACCTACGGGATGGTCGTCACGGAAGCCGCCTCCGCCGCGATCCCCGCTCTGGTGAGCGCACACACGGGGGCCGAGGAAGCGCTGGCCGCGGGCCGGGCCCTGCCCCTCGTGCGGCAGCAGTGGGTGACGGCGCTGACTCGCTGGCTGACGGACACCGAGCATCGCGAGCAACTGCGCGACGCCGCCGCGAGGCACCGTCCGGGCCTTCGCACGTGGGAGGACACCGCCCGCGACTTACTGGGCGCCGTGGCCTCGTGCGGAGCAGGCCCCGCAACCGAGTTACCGAGTGAGAGGAACCCGCAATGATTGGCGCCGCCCAGGACTGGCTCGAGGCTCGCGTTCCGTTCGACGACGCCGCTCGACAACAGTCCCTCCCCCTGCTGGACCGTGCCGCGCAGGCCCTCCTGGCTGCGGACCCCACCGGACGGACCCCGCTGACGGTCGTGGATCTGGGCGCCGGCACCGGAAAATCGGCGGCGTGGTTCCGGCGGCATCTGAGCCCGCGGTTGCCCGGTCGCAGCATCAACTGGCTGCTCGTGGACGCCCACGAACCCTCCCTGGAGATCGCCACCCAGCACCTGACGGACGCGGACACCGTCGTGACGCCGTTGTCCGATTTACCCGCGGCCCTGGACAACCACCTCCCCGAACGTCCCGCCCCGGGCACGCTGTTGCTGACCTGCAGCGCGGTCCTGGACGTGCTCACCCAGGACGATGTGGAGGCCATCCTCACCACCCTGACCACCCACCACGGCGTGGGGTTGTTCCTGCTGAGCATCACCGCGAACTGGCACCTGGAGCCCGCGGATCCCCGCGACCCCGAGCTTGCTCAAGCCTTTGCCGATCACCAGCGCCGGGACGGCAAACTGGGGGCGGAAGGGGGCGAGGCCATGCTGCGGACCGCCCGGGAACGCGGAATCCACACCACGCACGGCAACAGCGCCTGGCAGCTGAACGCACCCCGGGATACGGAATTCACCCGCCGGTTCCTGACCGAACGCGTGGCGGCCGCCGTTGAGGCTTCTCCCGAACTGGAGGACGAGGCCCGAGACTGGCTCGAGACCCGCAATCGGCAGGCCGCGGACCACCTGAACGTGACCGTGGATCACTGCGACGTACTGGTGGACGCCCGCCGGGACCATTGAGTCCGTGAGCGCGCGCTGGCTCCAACGAACCGTACTGGCCGCGGTCACCCTCCTGCTGCTGGGGTTGACGGCACACGCGGTCGGACTCCAAGCGCTGCTGGCCGGGTGGCGGGTGCTCTCTCCGCTGACCCTGCTCGCCGCGCTGGCCGCGGGTCTGATCGTCGCGCTGACGCAGGCGGTCCGCTGGAAAGCGTTGGCCGCCGAGCAGCAGATCCACCTCAGCTTCCGCAGGGCATGGGGCGACTGCTACGCCTCGGCCTTCGGCAACATGGTCCTACCCGGTGGTCTGGGCGGGGACGTCGCACGCGTAGCCGTCTACCGCCACCGGGGGCGGCGGCGGTGGTGGTCCCCGGTGCTGGCCGTGGGTGCCGAACGGCTCAGCGCCACGGCGTGCCTGTTCATCGTCACCGCTCTCGTGGTGGGTGCGAGCGCGCAGCAGGGTGAAGCGCCGTGGCCGGCGGCGGTCGTCGCGGCGGTTGCCGCCGCACTGTTCCTGGCCGCGGCAATCGTCTGCTTGCGCGGGGTGCCCGCGCGCCGCCAGCTCATCGTGTGGAGCGCCTCCGCTCTGGGCGTGCTCGCCCTCATAGGGCTGTTCCTCCTGGCCATGGCGCAGCTGGGTGGGCCGGTTCACGCGCCGGTCGCGACCGTGGGGTTGGCGTCGATGAGCGTGCCGGTGGGAGTGGGTGGCTGGGGTGTCAGAGAATTTTCGGTCGGGGCGCTGGCACCCGCGATGGGTGTTCCGGCGGGCCAGGCCGTGACCGCGGCCACCGGTTACGGGGTGCTCGCGGTTGTGTCCACGCTCCCCGGGGCCGCGGTCCTGGCCCGGGGAGCGTGGCGACGCGCGGCTCGACCCGGCTACCGGGTCTCGGGGCCCTGACCCGCG
This sequence comes from Kocuria sp. cx-455, assembly GCF_014698015.1. Lineage (GTDB taxonomy): Bacteria > Actinomycetota > Actinomycetes > Actinomycetales > Micrococcaceae > Kocuria. The sequence continues at coordinate 562,293 of NZ_JACXBS010000002.1, read as the reverse complement.
TTCTGCACCGTCAAGTGCCCGACGGGTTGGGCGGCGGATTGCCCGGCGACCTGCGCGGCGTCGTGCGCTCCGGCGGCCTGGCTGAGCACGAATTCGGTGCAGACGTCGTCCTCGAACGTGTACCGGCGGAACGGTGCGCGCAGCGCCTCCCCCATGACGTTCGACCCTTCGAAACGAACCCCGGGGACCCCGTCCCCGATCAACACCGGTGCCACGGTCAGGAACAGTCGATCCAGTACACCCGCGGCCAGGAACGCGGACACCGTTGTACCGCCGCCCTCCACCAGGATGGAGCCGTTCACGTGTTCCCGCACCACGCTCAGAACCGTTGCGGGGTCCACCGAGGTGCCCCGGGCGCCGTCGGACCCGCTGCTGGTCGGTGCCGATCCCGCGGGAAGTCGTACCACCTCAACGTGCTCGCCGATCCCGGTAGGCACCTCGGCGCATTGACCGACCAACCACAGGGTCCGGGCATCCGGGGATTGCAGCACGCGGCTGCTCACGGGAATCCGGGCTCGCGGATCCAGCAGGACACGCACCGGGTTGTCCCCCTGCACGGCTCGTACCGTGAGCTGCGGGTCGTCCCGGGTCACGGTGGTGGCCCCCACCAGCACCGCATCCACCGCTGCCCGTAGATGATGCAGGTGGGTGCGATCGGCCTCGCCGGAGACGAATTCCGCGTCCCCGCCGCGGGCCGCAATGAAACCGTCCGCGCTCTGGGCCAATTGCGCAACGACTTCCGGATACTCGGCCAGGGTCCGGTACACCGGGAAGGTGTCTTCCTGCACGGAGACCCGGCCGGCCAGCGGGTCATGGCGCATGCGCCGGCGTTTGGTCTGCAGATAATGGGAGTTCTCGGGCCGGTCCAGAACCGGTAGCACCACCCGATCCGCCACCGTGATACCCAGGCTGGTCAGGGCTTCCGCCTTGGCCGGGTTGGAGGACAACAGGCGGACCGTGGGCACTCCCAGGTGCCGGAGCATTTCCGCGGCCGCGGTGTAATCCCGGGCATCGTCCGGCAGACCCAGCGCCCGGTTGGCATCCACGGTGTCCATGCCGTCATCCTGCAGCGCGTAGGCCCGCAGCTTGGCGGCCAAACCGATCCCGCGACCCTCATGGCCGCGCAGATACAACAGAATCCCCGTGCCCTCCGCAGCAATGGCCTGCAGTGCCGCCTCCAATTGATCGCCGCAGTCGCAGCGGTGTGAACCGAGGGTGTCGCCGGTGAGGCACTCGCTGTGCATACGCACGATCGGCGCATCGACCTGAGCCGGATCACCCATCAACATGGCCACATGCGTGACGTCGCCAAAAGTGTAGGCGCACGTGGTGAAGACGCCATGATCGGTGGGCAGCACGGTCCGAGACTCGAGCACAAGTGCGTGATCCTGTTCTGGCTGATGCATGCGTTTCAGTCTATGGTCAGCACGCTGCCGGACGGGCCACGACAATGCCCACGGTCGTGTCTGTGTCGCGGATCGGATCAGGTGCCGGAGCGGCCGCCGTGAGATTCCAACCACGCGATGTCCCGCCCGAACGAGTACAGCACCGACACCACCGCGGCCGCGACGCAGAGCACCCCGAACGGTGGGACAGCCACCGCAATCGGCGTGCCCGCGACGAGCAGAAGGATTCCCTGCGCGGCGGCAATCACCCTGCGGCTCAGGGAGGGGGGCAGCCGCCGCCGCCACGCCGGGCGGAGCGCGGCTACCAGGTGAAACACGTAATACATCAGTCCCGGGATCAGGCACCACGGTCCCCACAGGGCAACGAGTGCCACGGACAGAATGAGGATGAACAGCGCGTCCACGGTCTCGTCGTACCGCGCGCCGGCGCGGGTGCTCCCGGTGCTACGCGCAATCTTTCCATCCAAACCGTCCATGGCCAGCGCCGCCCCACCCAGCGCCACGGCGCTCCAGGAAAACCCCGGGCCATCCCCGACCAGGATCAACGCGGTGACAATCACGATGAGCCCGAGCCGCAACGTGGTCAGGTCATCCGCGTGGGTCCACGGATCACGCCGTAACAGACTCCGCGCGGCACCGATCACGGCCACCAGAGCGCACACCGCGGCGTCGACCAGGCCGGAGGAGATCGACCCGGCGATCACCACAGCCATCGTGAAAACCAGAAAGGGAGGCACTCGCCGCCGGATTGGACGATCCCCACCATTTCCCATGGGCCTAGTTTGTTACATGAGCTCGGCCGCCCGCTTGAGCCACGCTTGCTGACCGCGAGTCTCCACGGCACGCGGGTGATACCGGGCGCGAACCCAGGCCACGGCGTCGTCGGTGGTCATCCCGCTCATCACGGCGAGCAGGGCAATGGCCGTTCCCGTGCGTCCCACTCCCCCGCCGCACGCGATCTCCACGCGTTCGGACACCGCCCGTTCGTGGGCTTCACGCAGCGCCGCCACGGCATCGTCGGTGTGCGCGGGAAGACGGAAGTCCGGCCACTCGACCCAGCGATACGGCCACGCGTCGATGCGGGGGTCCTTGCTGAGTAAGTAGACCGCGAATTCTGGCGCCTCCGTCCCTCGCCGACGCCGCCGCACCCCGGTCCCGCGCACGGCTCGCCCGTCCGGGAACCGCACGACACCCGCTCCGGTTTCCCACGCGCCCATGCGTCAAGCGTAGGTGCCACGCAATGGACGGGCTGCCCGAATGTACCCGACGCCGGCTAACACGTGTAGAACGGCCCCGAGATCCGCCAGCGCGTGGGGAATCCTCCCCAGCCGGCGTCGCTTCTTCGGACCTGCCGCGGCCACCACCAACGCGACAAAAAGTATGGTGCTGCGGACCTTCCCCAGATATGACACGCGCAGTAAACCACGAGAGGCGGCCTGGGTCGTCAGCAGGGATGTGGCGATGTCCACGGTCAATACCGTGCTGGGTACGCGCCGAGGTAGCTCCCCCGCCGTGGCGAGGCTCCACCCAATGACGGCAATCCCCGCACGATCCGCGATGGGATCAAGCGCCCTACCGATCACGGATTCCCACTGCATACGGCGCGCCAACCTGCCGTCGACCCAGTCCGTAGCGGCCCATGCCGCAACACCCACCGCGGTTCCCACTCCCGTGCGCCCGGTGCGGATGCGACGGACCAGGGGAACGGTCGCCACGAGGCGCACAGTGGTGAACAGATTGGGTAGCTGGTGGGTGATGCGCATCAAGGGCACGGGCCTTTCCGGTTCGATGATCAGGCACTCAGGAATGCGTCGATTTGATTGATCGAGGAGGTCGCTCCCTCCTCCATACCCATGTCGAGAACCTCCTGCAAAGCCTCGGCGGAGGTGAACACCGACACGTACGTGGCGCGGACGCCTTCCGCGGTCGGTTCGAACGAGTAGCTGCACTTGGAGGCGGGCAGGTCCTTGGCCGGTTCGAAATTCTCGGTCGCGAAAAAATCCTTGAACGTGAACCCGTTGGGCCGGTCCACACTCGTGATCCGCCACAGACCCGGGTACTTCTCCCCTTCGGGGCTCGTCATGAAGTACTTGCTGGTAGTGCCCTCCGTCAGTTCGTGTTCCACGAACGTGGCCGGGTAGGTGGGTGGGCCAAACACTTGCTCGAGCTGGCGGGGATCCGCATACAGCTCCCACAACCGTTCCACCGTCGCGGCGAATTGCGCGACGATCGTGATCGAATGGGTGCCTACGTCTTTGGTGACCTCGATGACTGGCATCTCAACCGTCCTTCAGTAGTTCGTCGATGCGGTCGATGCGGTCTCGCCACACCTGCTCGAACTCATTGAGCAGTGATGCCACGGATCGTACGGCCTCCACGTCGCCGCGTGCGTACTGTTCACGACCCCGGCGCTGCTTGATGAGCAACCCGGAGCGCTCCAGAACGGCAACGTGTTTCTGTACTGCCGCGAACGACATGTTGTAGTTCGCGGCCAAAGCCGAAATCGACTGTCCCTCGGAGAGCACCCGGCGGAGGATGTCGCGCCGTGTCCGGTCCGCAAGGGCATGGAACAAACCGTCGGTCCGCTCCTCTGTGATCTGGCTCATATTTACAATGTACAACCAATCGGTTGTAGATGATAGAGACCGGCGGTCCCCGTCTAGCCACCCAGGAGAAAATTACAGCAATGAATTGACGGTCAGGCGTTAGACTGCGAACCGTTCCTTCATCCGTTGTTGTGCCCGCTGTCGGGAGATTGTGGGGCTACGAATAGTGACCACTTTCGGTATCGAAGAAGAATTTCTCCTTGTTGACCGCGGCACCCAGTTGCCCGCGACACCCGCCCCGCAGCAGGCCGAAACTCTGCTCGCCATTCACGCCGGCGGCGGCAAGGCCACCCCTGAATGGCTCACCTGCCAACTCGAGCACACCTCCCCCGTGTTCAGCAACGCTGCGGCGGCGCTCGACTCGCTGCTGAGTTTTCGCCGCGAACTCGCCGCCGTCGCCGGGTCCATGGGCTTCGACGTCGCGGCAACGGGTACCGCACCCGACATTGCCCTGGCAGCCGCCCAGGTCACCCCCGGTGAGCGCTACCACCGGCTGGCGGGCATGACGCCGGCCATCGCGGCCGACCAGTACCTCAATGGCATGCACGTGCACATTGGGTTGAACACTTTCGACGAAGGGGTGCGAGCGCTCAACGGTTTGCGCCCGTGGCTGCCGCTCGTGGTGGCCTTGGGTGCCAATTCGCCCGTGTGGCGCGGCTCCGACAGCGGGTTCGCCTCGTGGCGTTCCATTCACTACCGCCGGTGGGTGGCCAACGGCATTCCTCCGCAGTTCGACGACCTGGCCGATTACCGGGCCCGGCTGGACGCCCTCCTGAGTTTCGACGTGGTCGAGAGCCCCAGCACCCTGGCCTGGCTCGCGCGGATTTCTTTTGCTCACGGCACCCTGGAAGTCAGAGCATGCGACGTTCAGCTCGAAGCCGGAGACGCCGTGGTCATTGCCCTGCTCATCAGGGCTTTGGTGCGCATGGTCCTCGACACTGCGGTGGTCGCCCAGATGCCACCCGAGCTGCTGGAGGTCGCGGCGTGGCAATCGGCGAAATTCGGGCTGTCGGTTTGCCTCATGGACCCCGCCACGGGAATCCAGAAGCCCGCGGCGGATCTCGTCCACGAGACTTTCGAGCGGCTCCAGCCGTACTTCGAAGGATTCGAGGACCGGTCAGTGGTGCAGCACGGCCTGGAACGCATGCTCTCGCGCGGAACCGGGGCCGAACGACAGCGCCGAGCGATGCGGGACGGCGGCCTGAGCGGACTGTTGGCCCACGCGTACTCATCCTTGACGGCACACCCCGACCTACCCGATGAGTTTCCCGTGTCACGGTGCTAGCGTGCCCAGCATGTCTACCGATAATGTTCTTGCCCGCTGGGTGACGCCCAACGGTGTCCCGCAGCGCCGTCTCGTCTTCTTCCCCCACGCCGGCGCCGGGGGGCTGACGGGGCGCTCGCTGGCCGCCCACGACGTCGAGGTTCTCGCGCACCGCCGCCCCGGCCGGGAAGCGCGCATGGCCGAGCCGGCCGCGGCATCCGTGCGAGAGGCGGTCGACGAGGCCACCGCGGCATTGCTACCGGTTCTCGATTCCGATGACTTACCCACCGATGTCCTGGGTCACTCCTTCGGCGCGTTGCTCGCCGCCGAGTTCGTGAACCGCATGGAACGCGAGCGTCCGGGCCGCGTCCGGCGTCTCGTGGTGTCCGCCAAAGCACCGCCACCGGATCCGAGCCCCGAGCTGGCGGCCGCGCTGCATGACGACCACGCGCTGACTGAGTGGCTCGTGGGCCTGGGTGGCACTCCCGCTGAACTGTTGGAAGACCCGGGAATGCGCGCCATGGTGCTCGACCCGCTGCGGGCGGACCTGACGGCCTCCATGAACTACCACGGGGAACCAACCCGACTGAGCACCCCGCTATTGGTAGTGGCAGCGGACGGCGACACCACGGCCCCGCCGAGCGCCGTGGAGTCCTGGAGTGCGTTCACCACGGGGGGCGCGCAGGTGTTACGGCTGCGCGGCGGGCACCACGCATTATTTGACCAATCCGAGCTGCTGCACGCCGCGTTGCGCGCACCGGAAGCGAGCTCTCCCCTGCCGGGTCGGTGAACCCGCCACCCGGGTGGATCGAGCGGTTCTCAGCGGTCTCGCTCGGCGGTTTTCATCAGGTCATCGAGAATACGAGCGTCCGGCATGTCGTAGTGGTTATGACCGGCCAGCAGCTCCAGATCGACTCGCTCGAAGCCTTGGTCGTCGTAGAATGCCGCGCCGGACTCCGCGGCGCTCACCGCATCGAACGGGGCCGATGTGGACGAGCCGTCGTCCTCTTTGCCCGTGATCCACCACAGGGGCATGGTCTCCAGCTGGGACTCGGTGGGGTCCGTGGTGAGACCCTGGGGGGCTCCCCCGCCGCCAACCATGACCGCTCCGCCGGTCACCAGGTCCCGCGGTCCGGCGAGAATCCCGTAGCTGAGCATCTCTGCGCCTCCGGAGTACCCCATCCAGGTGATGCGGTTGCGGTCCACGGGGTAATCCTGCAGGATCCGATCGTTCACCAGGGACGTCAGCCAGTCGCGGTTATTTTTGAGGTCTTCCCACCAGGTGGGGGACTGAGTTTTATCGGGGCTGCGCGGCACCACAAGCAATGCGTTGTGGGAGGCAGCCACGGCGGCCAGACACGTCACTCGGCCGCTGGGATCGTGGTATTCCCGGGCGCCGTCGCCATGCAAATGCATCACCAGTCCCACGGGCTTGTTCGTGTCCACGCCCCCGTCAATCACGTGATACTGCCCCGTGAGACCGTTGTGAGTGAAGGTCTGCGCCATCTCCCCGAGATCTCCCGCGGCGGAGTAGCTGGTGCCAGCCCGGAAGCTCGCGTCGATGATCTGTGTGGGTTCCGCGCGCGGATCATCTGCCGCAAGACCGTAGGTCGTGCAGCTGACAGCGCTGGTGTCCTCGTCCGGGTCGAGGGGGAACAAGAGGGGGGAAAGTACAGTCCCCAGCGCCAACAGTAAGGCTGCGCCCAGCGCAACACCGGATGTGACGGAAAGGGAGCCGTCCCCCGAATGACGGGTCGGCATGGGCCGATTCTATAGGGATCGGCGCGCGTTGCGTGAATGGGACGCGGGGTGAGCATGAACACAAAAAAGCCCCACCATAAGGCGGGGCATTTTCTTGATTTTCGATTGTGGAGCTAAGGGGACTCGAACCCCTGACCCCCTGCATGCCATGCAGGTGCGCTACCAGCTGCGCCATAGCCCCGTGCTTTACCTCGAAGACTGTACCACAGTTATTACTAACAACCACTTCCGGTTGTCAGTGTGCTTTCCGTGGTGTTTCTCGTGGGCAACGCATTTATCCTAGACAGTCGTTCACCCGCCGTGCAAATCGAGTCTGCCGCAGGGTGACCGCCCGGACACCGGGCCGTCATTCGGTGTGGGAGGCACCCGGAACGGCGTCGTCGTTCGAGGTGGAGACCTGCTTGGGAAGGTTCAGCGAGATCTTGGGACTGTCCCCCCAGAGACGCTCCAGGGCGTAGAACGCACGGTCCTCGTCGTGGAGAACGTGGATCACGATGTCGCCGAAGTCGAGCAGGACCCAGCGGCCCTCGCCTCGGCCTTCGCGGCGCAGCGGCTTGACCTTGTGCTCTTGGATGAGCTTGTCCTCGATGGCGTCGACCACCGCTGCGACCTGGCGTTCATTCGGGGCGGACGCGACCATGAAGGCGTCGGTGATGGCCAAGGAGTCACTGACGTCGAAGGCCACAATGTTCTCGGCCTTCTTCTCGTCCGCGGCCAGGGCGGCGGTGCGAATGATCTCGACGGATTCGGGGAATGCAGTCACAGAGGGGTGAGTCCTTTCAAAGACTATGCGTTAGAGCACAAAAATGATGAGCAGCGCAATGAGCGCGGCAATGACCAGGACCAGCACCACGAGCAGGGCCACCACGGCCCCGGATTGTTGCTTGTAGTCCTTGGGCTCGAGTAGGTCCAAGCCTTGGGCGTCCACGGCACGAACGGGCGTACCAGGGGCGCCGTCCTGGTCCGACCGGCCGGCATCGGAATCAATTGGGTCGTCCAACGGTAGAACGTGAGGTTCCACCTCGGCCTTCTTCCCGGAAGACGGCGCCGCCGGAACCACGCTGATCGTCACGGTGTGCGGATTCGATGCGGTAGCGAGGGGAGAACTCGGGAAGTGCCCGGGATCGACCCGCAACGGGTCCGCGGCCAGGGAGGAACCCGCGGCGGCGGACTGAGGAAATGTTACCGTAATGGTTTCCTCGCCCGGCGTGGCATGTGGGCCTGCCCCCGCACCATGTCCCTGTTCGGCGTCACGGGCTTTCAGCGCGGCCTGGGCATCTTGGCGGTCCTGCTCATTGGCCGCGGCCGCGCGCAGCGCGAGTTCCGCGAATCGTTGCTGCTTCAGAAGCAGGTCTTCATCCACTTGCCCGGCATTCGACTGTTCGGCCTGGTGAATTTCCTGCGCGTGCTCGGCCATTTCCCGTTGCAGCCGGGCCAGCCGGCGTGGTCCCAACGGCTTGACCGGAGCGGTTTCGATGGCGCCGTCCAGCTCGATCACGGGTGCCGGCCCGGCCACTCGGGGCACCTCCGAGGTCCACGGAGCGACTTTGTGCCCCGACTGTCCGTGCGGGGTCTCGAGACCGGTCTCGTGGAGCGAATCCGGTCCCGGTGCGTTCTCCGGATCGGGACTCCTGTCCTTCTTGGAACGAGGCTCACTCACAACGTGCTCCTGGGGGGTTCTCGCGGTCCGTTCTCGATATCGCGTTCGACGGTTGGACCGCCAGCGGGGTGGTCGATGTGTGGGCGTCGTGGACGTAAAGACCGTACTTGTTGATGTACTGAACCACACCGTCCGGCACCAGATACCAGACGGGTTTGCCCTCCTCAACACGAGCGCGGCAGTCCGTGGACGAGATCGCCATGGCGGGAACGTTCAGCAGGGACACGCTCGAGGACCCCCCGGGAGCGGCAAGCTCGTGGCCCGGCCGGGTGACGCCCACGAAATGGGCATGGTCCCAGAGCTCGTCCGTGCCCTTCCATGTGAGGATCTCCCCCATGACGTCCGCACCGGTGATGAAGAACAACTGGGCATCGGGACGCAACCGTGACAGGTCACGCAGCGTGTCGATCGTGTACGTGGGCCCCTCGCGGTCGATGTCCACGCGGGACACCGTGAAGCGCGGGTTCGATGCCGTGGCCACCACCGTCATCAGGTAGCGGTGCTCGGCGTCCGAGACTTGTTTACCGGCCTTCTGCCACGGGTTCCCGGTGGGCACGAACACCACTTCGTCCAGGTCGAACACGGATGCGACCTCGGAGGCCGCCACGAGGTGCCCGTGGTGAATGGGATCGAAGGTACCGCCCATCACGCCCAACCGGGTCTTAGCCGGTTGGCGCGGTGGGATGTGCAGCTCGGTGCCCTCTGCGACGGTTGAGGATACGTTCGGATTCACGCAGTCTGCACTACCGGCGACTCAGTGCTGGCGCGGCGAGTTGAGGCCGTCGATCATGGCGCGCTCTGTGGCGGGCAAGTCGGCTGGATCCTCGTATTCGCCGGCCTCCGGGCTCTTGCCGCGGGAAGAGAAAGAAGCCGCAGCAATCAACATGAGGACGAACAAGATGAATGCAATCACGCCGAACATTTCCGCGGGGATGGGCAGTTCGTTCACCACGTGATGTCCGCCTTCTTCGGCGGACAGAGCGGCGTTGTTCAATAGGTGCAACATGTCTGTGCGGTTTCCCTTCTGCTACCGGGCGGTTCCGGTGTCACCAGTGCGATCCGCCCGGAGGCGGTTGATTACATGGTACTTGTCAGGAGCGCACGTGACCGTCACCCTGGACAACCCACTTGGTGGTGGTCAGCTCTTCCAAGCCCATGGGGCCGCGGGCGTGCATCTTCTGGGTGGAAATACCGATCTCGGCACCCAGACCCAATTGACCGCCGTCCGTGAAGCGCGTGGACGCGTTGACCATCACCGCCGCGGATTCGACTTCTGCGACAAAGCGCTCCGAATTGGTCAGATCATTGGTCACGATCGCCTCGGTGTGGCCGGTCGAGTACTTGGCGATATGATCCAGGGCCTCACCCACGGAATCCACGACCTTGACGGCCATGTCCATGCCCAGGTACTCGGCTTCCCAGTCCTCCTCGGTGGCCTGGAAGTGATCGGAGCCCGGGGGCAGCAGCTCCGCGGCTCGCTGATCCACGTGCAGCTTCACACCGGCCTTGTCCAGCGCCGCCAACACCCGTTTACCGGCCTCCGCCTTGGAGTGCAGCAACAGCGTCTCCGCCGAATTGCACGTGGACGTGCGGTGCGTCTTCGAATTGACCGCGATCTTCTCGGCCATTTCCGGGGTGGCGGACTCGTCGATGAACACGTGCACGTTGCCCTCACCGGTCTCGATGACCGGGACGGTGGCGTTCTTGACCACGGACTGGATCAGCCCTCGGCCGCCGCGCGGAATCAGCACGTCCACCTTGCCGCGGGCTGTCATCAAGGCGTTCGCGCCGTCGCGGCCGTAGTCATCCACCGTCTGCACGCAGTCCACGGGCAACTTGGCATCGGCGAGGGCGTCACGCAGGATGCCGACCAGGGCACGGTTGGATTCCAACGCGGCGGAACCGCCGCGCAACAGGGTGGCGTTACCGGACTTCACGGCAATGCCGGCGATGTCCACGGTCACGTTCGGGCGCGCCTCGTAAATGACGCCCACCACGCCCATGGGCACGCGCATCTGGCGCATGCGCAGCCCATTGGAGAGGGTCTGCCCGCGCACGATGGTTCCCACCGGATCCGGCAGTGCCGCCAATTCACGCAGGGAATCGGCGAGCCCCTTGATACGGGCGGGGTCCAACTTGAGGCGGTCCAACAACGCCGGCGACGTCTCGTTCTGTCGTCCGCGTTCCAGATCCTTGCCGTTCGCCTCCAGGACCACGTCCTGGCGCTCCTCGATGCGCCGAGCCATGAGCAGCAGTGCGCGGTCCTTCCACGCGCGGGGGGCCCGTGCCAACCCGCGGGCTGCCTGGCGAGCGTCGTCGGCCATGAGCCCGACGCCCGCCACGGGATCTTCACCAAATGTTTGCTGCGCGGTCAGTATTGACGTGTTCTCGGCCAAAATTCCTCCTGGATGTTGGTCGGTTCGACGCCCGGGGGCGCCTTTCGTGTCAGCGTACTTCTCTAAACGTGGGACGCGGATTACCGAGCGGGAGGCTGCCTGAGCTTGGTCCGCGCGGAACGCGGGCGCAGTGTGACCAGGTTGTCCACGTGGATCAGTTCCCGGGCAAAGTCCTCTCCGAGCTCATCACCGAGCTGGTCGGTGCGCTTGCCCAACATGTCGGGCACTTCCTCCGAGCTGTAGTTGATCAAACCGTGGGCCACCTCGTTGCCGTCCTTGTCCTTCATGGAGACGGGGTCACCGGCGGTGAATGTGCCGCTCACCTCGTTGACTCCCGCGGCCAGCAGTGAGCGCCGGCCACGAATGGCCTCGACGGCGCCGTCGTCGAGTGTGAGGGTGCCCTTGATGTCGGCGAGGTGGGCCAGCCACAGCAGCCGCACGTTGCGTCGACCGCCGGTGGTGGAGAACCAGGTCCCCACGTTCTCCCCGGCCAGGGCCTGGTTGATATTTTGCGCGGAGGTCACCAGGGCGGGAATCCCCGACGCCGCCGCGATGCGTGCGGCCTGCACCTTGGTCACCATGCCGCCGGAGCCCACACCCACGCGACCAACGGATCCGATCTCGACACCCTCCAGGTCCGCGACCGGGTCGTCGATGCGTGCGATCCGCTCGCCACCATCCTTGGGCGGCTTGGTGTACAGCGCGTCCACATCCGAGAGCAGCAGCAACGCATCCGCCTTGATCAGGTGCGCCACGAGCGCAGCAATGCGGTCGTTGTCGCCGAACTTGATCTCGTGGGTCGCCACGGCGTCGTTCTCATTGACGATCGGCAGAATGTTCAGGTCCAGCAAGCGTTCGATCTGGCGGTGCGCGTTCTTGTACTGCGAGTGCCGCATGAGGTCCTCGGCGGTCAGCAGCACCTGCCCCACCGTGACGCCGTAACGGGCGAAGTACTCGGTGTAGCGGGAAATCAGTAGGCCCTGCCCCACGGAGGCGGCCGCCTGCTTGGTGGACAGGTCCTTGGGCCGCTTGGCCAGACCCAACGGTGACAGGCCGGCGGTGATCGCACCCGAGGACACGAAGATGATGTCCGTGCCGCGGGCCTTCGCACCGCCGAGGGCGTCCACGATGCTGCGCAGCGCGTTTTCGTCAATGGAGTTCTCGACGGAGGTCAGCGAGGACGATCCCACCTTGACCACCACGCGTCGCGCCTGGGGCAGTTGGGAGGGCTCCGTGATCGGAGACCGCCGGTTCTTCCCGCGGTTCTCCGTGCTCAGCTGCATGGCCGACTTGGCGGCATCCTGCTCAACAGCTGCGACGTCGATTTTCTCGGTGGTCATTTTTTCACTCATGCTCAGAAAGATCCTGTCGATGCTGATCAATGTGACGGCCGCGCGCCTGGTCCACTGACTCCGTCCAGACACCTGCCTTGCGTTCGGCCTCGAGCTCGGCCCGAGCCTCGGCCTTCGCGTCCATGCGATCGTAGAACTGTTCGCGCTTTTCGCGGCGCGTAGGACGGTTCGTTTCGTCCAACCGCACGTCCGTGCCGCGCGGGCCGCCCAGCAGCTCCGCGCCTCCCACCATGGTGGGTTCCCAGTCGAAGACCACGCCGTTGTCCTCGGGGCCGATCAACACCGCATCGCCGGGGCGGGCGCCGGTTCGGAACAGTTCGTCCTCGATGCCCAGCTTGGCGAAGCGGTCCGCGAGGTAACCCACGGCCTCGTCATTGTTGAAATCTGTCTGTTGCACCCAACGCTCGGGCTTGTCACCGCGCACGTGCCACAGGGGTTCTCCCCCGCGGTCCTCACGGGAAATCATGAAACCTTTGCGGTGTTCCCCGCGGCGGCCACGCACGGGTTCTGGGCGCACCACCTGGGACTGCGCGTCGGATGTATCGGGTTCGTTCTCGGTGCGCACCTGCGCCACGAGCTCCGCCATGGCGAAACCGAGCTGACGCAACCCCTCGTGCGATGCCGTGGACACCTCGAACACGCGGTAGCCGCGCTGCTCGAGATCCGGGCGGATGAACTGCGCAAGTTCCCGGGCCTCGGGAACATCGATCTTGTTGAGCACCACCATTCGGGGGCGTTCCGTCAACGGCACGGTGTCCTGGTTCTCGTCCTGGATGTCCTGGGCGTAGTGGGCCAGCTCGGCCTCCAGTGCATCCAGATCCGTGAGGGGGTCACGGCCCGGTTCCAGGGTTGCGCAGTCGATCACGTGAACCAGCGCGGCGCAGCGCTCCACGTGCCGCAGGAATTCCAGGCCCAGGCCTTTGCCCTGGGAGGCCCCCGGGATCAGACCGGGTACGTCCGCCACGGTGAAGCGCGTATCCCCGGCCTGCACCACGCCCAGGTTGGGTACCAGGGTGGTGAAGGGGTAGTCCGCGATCTTGGGGCGGGCCGCGCTCATCGCGGCGATCAAACTGGATTTTCCCGCCGAGGGGAAGCCGACAAGAGCGATGTCTGCAATGGACTTCAGCTCGAGTTCGACCTCGTGTTCGGCGCCCGGTGTGCCGAGCAGGGCGAATCCGGGAGCTTTGCGCTTCTGGGATGACAGTGCGGCGTTTCCCAGACCCCCGTGACCACCGCCGGCGATCACGTATTCGTTGCCCTCACCCAGCAGGTCCGCCAGGACGTTTCCCTGGCGGTCCTTCACCACCGTTCCGTCGGGAACGGACAGGATCAGATCCTGGCCCTTGAACCCGTGGCGAAGATCGCCCTTGCCCGGCTCACCGTTGGGGGCCTTTTGGTGAGGTGAATGGTGGAAACCCAGCAGCGTGGTGGACTGGCCGTCCACGCGGAGGATCACGGAGCCGCCGTCTCCGCCATTGCCGCCGTCGGGGCCACCGAGCGGCTTGAACTTCTCGCGACGCACGGACACACAACCGTGTCCGCCATTGCCGCCAGTAGCGTGCACGATGACTCGATCGACAAAACTGGCCACGGGGCTCCTTAAAGTCCTCGGCGCGTTAGCCGCCTCATGGGCACGGCGAACACCTCTGGTTGAAAGACTAAAGGGTGAGCGCGTATTGCGCCCACCCTTTAGTGGTTGCCGGCCACGGGAAAGCCGTGGCCGGCGGGTGGACCCGGAGGTCCAAGAGACAATTACTCGGCGGTCTGGATGTTGACCACGCGACGACCGCGGCGGGTGCCGAATTCAACGGCGCCGGCGGACAGGGCGAACAGGGTGTCGTCCTTGCCGCGGCCCACGTTCAGGCCCGGGTGGAAGTGGGTGCCGCGCTGGCGAACCAGGATCTCACCGGCGCTGACGGTCTGACCGCCGAAACGCTTCACGCCCAGGTACTGAGCGTTCGAGTCACGACCGTTGCGAGTTGAGCTCGCGCCCTTCTTATGTGCCATGGTGTGTGCCTACCTTTGTGTCAAATGTGCGGGAAAGGGTGTGGCTCAGGCGTCGATGCCGGTGACCTTGACGGTCGTCAGCTCGGCGCGGAAGCCCTGACGCTTCTTGTACCCGGTCTTGTTCTTGTACTTCATAATCGAGATCTTGGGACCGCGCAGGTCTTCGACGATCTCGGCAGTGACCTTGACGTTGGCCAGGGTCTTGGAATCGGAGGTGACCTTGTCCCCATCGACCAGCAGCAGTGCAGGAAGCTCAATGGTGCTGCCTGCCTCACCGGCGACGCGGTCAAGGGTCACGAGGTCTCCAATGGAAACCTTCTCCTGGCGGCCGCCTGCGCGGACAATCGCGTACACCACTTGGGAACTCACTTCTCTCGACATCTATGGACTACGTGTAAGGGTCGGGAACACACCTGGAGGACCACGAATGTCGAGACATCACGTCGCGGCAGTCTGAGTGGACCGCGCCTCGCGTGGCTTTCGCATCAAACAGGAGCTGAACCCGAGTGTGCCGCCGAACGCGGTGGATTTATCTGTCCACACACACGCTGGTACCCGGCACCGAAAATCTAGCCTACCCGATGCGTGGAAGCTACGGCAAACGGGCGAGCCCCGGCGCGTCGGACGGGTTCGGCGAAGAACCGCAGCTCCAGCTCGCACGCTCGCATGAAAGCGTCCCGCATGCGCCGGACGGTGGCCGGGTCCGCCGTCGCGGCCGCCCGGTCCACGATCTCTCGCGCCCGCTCGGCCGCGAGGTGGAATTCGGGAGCGTTGTAGGTGGCCAGCCAGTCACCATAGGGGTGCGGTTCCGGTCCGGCCGCGCGGGCCTTTTCCAGCAGTGCGCTACCCAGTGTCGCGTAGAGCCAGTAGCACGGCAAGACCGCCGCGGCCCCCACCGCGAAGGTCTCACTCCCCGTGGCCGCCAGCAGAAAGTCCGTGTACGTCCTGGTCACTTCGGACGCCGGGTGCTGGGGCGCCCCATTGAGCCGTGTCCGGTGCAGCGCCGACTCCACGGTCACGACCTCGGCCGCCCCGTGGGCGAAGAATTCGCGTGCCGACTCCGACGGCGCCGCGGCGGCCAATGCGGCCAACGCCCGCGAGTAAACAGTCAAGTACTGCATGTCCTGGTCCAAATACCACTGGAAGGTTTCGGGCGGCAGCGTGCCGTCGGCCAACTGGGCAATGAAGTCCAGGTTGTCGATCTCACGACGCACCCTCTCGCAATCACGCCAGAGCACATCGGTGACGCGCTCGTGGGACGCGCTGTCCGCCAGCACATGCTGGGCGTGGTGGAAATGATGCACGGGACCGTTGCCATGCCCCACGTGGAGATCGTCGGCATGTTCGAGCGCACCGCGCAGCCACGAGCGCGCCGCGCTCACGGCGGCCGGCCAGTCGTCCCCCGTGCGAGCCACGATCGTGGCAATGGCGGAGGACAGCGAACACCCGGTGCCATGGGTGTTGAAGGTTGCGACGCGCGGGTCATCGAACGTGATCACGGGCTCGTGCCGCCCGGGTTCGAGCAGCGCATCCGGGGTGCGCGGCCCGGGCATGTGGCCACCCTTCACGAGGACACGCGCGCCGAACCGGTCGGCCACCTCCCGGCCTTGTCGCAGGGCCTCGGCCCACGTGGTGGCCGGGTCCGCTCCGGCCAGCACGGCCAGTTCCGGAAGATTGGGCGTGATCAGGTCGGCGAAGGGAAGCAGCGACAGCAGGGCCGTGTGGGCCTCCGCCCGCAACAATCGCCCGCCGGCCGTGGCCACCATGACGGGATCAATCACCGTCACCGGCGGTTTCACCTCGGCCAGCCAGTCGCGCACGGCCTCGATCACCTCGACCGATCCGAGCATCCCCACCTTAACGGCGTCCAGGGTCACGTCGGAGCTCACGGCCTCGAGCTGGGCACGGAGGACCCGCACGGGCGGGGTGTGGATTTCGATCACGCCCGTGGTGTTCTGGGCCACCACCGCGGTGATCACGTTCATGCCGTAACCACCCATTGCGGCTATGGACTTCAGGTCGGCGGCCTGTCCGGCGCCACCCGTGGGATCGGTGCCCGCGATCGACAGGACGCGGGGCACGGTCAAAACAGCAGAATGCGTAGTCATCACGACATTCCCTTCGCTAGTACGAGCTAGATCAGGTTCAACGGGTGTGATCTCAGCCGCTCGCGCGGCACCCCGTGTCAGTGATACAGATCATGCCACAAGGGTGCGGGATTCTCATCCCCGCACCCTTGTGGCATGTCATGTCTTGCGGCCCGTGGCCGGTGTCAGCTCGCGGCGCCGCCCGTCATTTTCATGTCCTCGGCCTTGACGCCCACGCCCACCACGGTGGGTTGCGCCGAGGCCTTGGGGCTCTGCTGCTGGGAGACATCGGCGGTGAACCGCTTGACGGATTCTTCCGTGCTCACCGACTCATGGGTCCGGACGCTGGCCGTTCCCGGTGCCGCCGCGGGTGCGGACGCTCGGCGGGAACGACGCCGTGTGGCGGGCTTGGTCTCGACCGCCGCGGCGGGTGCCGCGGCCGCCTTAGCGCCCTCGAGTTGCGACTCGTTGGTCGCCGGGTCCTGGGCCCGGCGCGAACGGCCTCCGCGGTTGCCGCGCGAGGCCTGCTCCGGTGAGTCGGTCTCGCGTGCCGGCTGGTCAGGCGAGGACTGTTCCCGGGGTGCCTCGTGAACGGGCTCCTCGGTGAAGGCCGCGGTCAAAGAGTCCAGCGTAAGCGACTGCTGACCGGCCTGCGACTGATCCTCGTGATGAGCGCTGCCGTGGGGCAGCTCAATGACCTCACCGTGAATGGTGAGACTGGATGAGGGACCATCACCCGTGTCGTGCGACTCCCCACCGCGGTCACCACGGGTCGAGTCCCGGGGTTGCGCGGACGACGGGTCATTGCCCCGGCCGTCCTGACCCGACTGACCGCGGCCACGACTGCGCTTACCGCGCCGCTTCTTGCGGCGGCGATCGCCGTCCTGATCGCCGTGTTCCTGATTGTCCTGGGCGCCGGACTGATCCTTTTGCGGCTCCTCGCCTCCGGATCGGTCGGCGGCCTGGGCCTCGCCCGGCCCACCCGACGCGGCGTCGTCGTCGTGCTGCGAGGCCGCCGCGATATTGGCCAGTGCGCTACGAGTCGCCTCGGCACGGGCCTTGGACTGTTCCTCGTTACCGTCGTGGCCGTTGCCCGAACCGTTGCCACCGTCACCGGTGTTCTTGGGCTTGTCCTGCGGCCCGCCTTGCTGGGCGCCCTGGTGCTGCTGCTTGTGCCTGGAGCGTTTGCGCTCAGTGCGGTTACTGCGGTGGTCCGCACCCGAGTCCCCGGCGCGCCCCTTGAGCGGGTGGTCATGAACAATTGCGCCACGACCGGCACACGCCTCGCACGGCTCCGAGAACACTTCGAGCAGGCCGGTGCCCATGCGCTTGCGCGTCATCTGCACCAGACCCAGCGAGGTCACCTCCGCGACCTGGTGCTTGGTGCGGTCCCGGCCCAAGCACTCGACCAGGCGACGCAGCACCAGCTCACGGTTGGACTCGAGGACCATGTCGATGAAATCGACCACGATGATTCCGCCGATGTCCCGCAGGCGCAGCTGGCGGACGATTTCCTCGGCGGCCTCCAGGTTGTTCTTGGTGACCGTCTCCTCCAGGTTGCCGCCGGAGCCGGTGAACTTACCGGTATTGACGTCCACCACGGTCATGGCCTCGGTGCGGTCGATCACGAGGGAACCGCCGGAGGGCAGGTAAACCTTGCGGTCCAGGGCCTTCTGGATTTGTTCCTCCACGCGGAAGGATTCGAACAGGTCCGTGTCCTCGGTCCACTGCTGCAGCCGGTCCAACAGGTCCGGGGCCACATAGGTGACATAGGCCTCGATGTTGTCCCAGGCCTGCTCGCCCTGGACGACCATGGCCGTGAAGTCCTCGTTGAAGACGTCACGCACGGTCTTGATGGTCAGGTCCGGTTCCGCGTAGAGCATTTCCGGGGCGAGGGTCTTGGTGGACCCGGCCTTCTCCTGGATCTGTTCCCACTGCGAGCGCAACCGGTTGATGTCGTTGGTGAGTTCTTCCTCCGACGCGCCCTCCGCGGCGGTGCGCACGATCACGCCGGCACCCTCGGGCAGGCGGTCCTTGAGGATCTTCTTGAGGCGCTGACGTTCCACATCCGGCAGCTTGCGCGAAATGCCGGTCATCGAACCACCCGGTACGTACACCAGGTAGCGGCCGGGCAGGGACACCTGGCTGGTCAGGCGCGCGCCCTTGTGGCCCACGGGATCCTTGGTGACCTGCACCAGGACGGAGTCCCCGGACTTGAGGGCGTTTTCGATCTTGCGGGGTTTGTGGCCCAGCTCCGCGGCGTCCCAGTCGACTTCACCCGCGTAGAGCACCGCGTTGCGGCCGCGTCCGATATCCACGAACGCGGCTTCCATGGACGGGAGCACGTTCTGCACCTTGCCCACGTACACGTTGCCGATCAGCGAATCCTGTTGGGTGTGGGAGACGAAATGCTCCGCCAGCACACCGTCCTCGAGCACACCGATCTGGATCCGGCTGTCTTTCTGGCGCACGAGCATCTTGCGTTCGACCGATTCGCGGCGGGCCAGGAACTCGGCCTCGGTGATCACGTGGCGGCGGCGGCCCGACTGGCGGGATTCACGACGGCGCTGCCTCTTGGCTTCCAAGCGCGTGGATCCTTTGACTCCGGTGACCTCATCGGCGCCGCTCTCGGCCACGCGGGGCGCGCGGACTCGGGTGACGGTGCCGTCGGACTCGTCCACGAGTTCCATGTCCACATCACCGCGGCGACGGCGTCGCCTGCGGCGGCTGGTCACGGCGCCCGAGGACTCGTCCTCATCGGTGTCGTCCTCGTCCGAGTGCTGGGGCTGACGACGTTGGGCGTCCCGTTCCTTGGCGGCTTCGCGCTGGCGGGCGGCCGCGGCCTCGGCGGCCGCACGGATCTCGTCCAGGTCCGGGGCGTGGAACATCAGGCCCGCACCCACGCCGAAGGCCGGCTCGGTCCCGGAGGTGTCCTCGGTGTCGGGTTCCGTTGCCTCGGCGGTGTCCTGGGGCTCGTCGGTCGCCTGGGTGTCGCCTCGGGGTTCAGTCGGGGTTTGCTCAACAACAGCTTGCTCGGGGGCGGTGTCCGCCTCCGGGGTCTGCTGCTGCACAGCAGATTCCTGGTTCTGTGTTGTCTGTTCCGCGTTGTCCTGTTCGGATTCCATGTGAGGTTGTACTCCTGCTCGGAACACCGTCCGCACCCGGGTCCGAGGTGTTCTCGGTCGGTCGAACCGGTGGTGTGAGACCACGCGGTCGCCGGAAGTCATTGTGGTACCTGCCGGGTGCGTTGACTGTCGTGAACGCTTGCGGCAAGCCGACGGATGTCCGAGCCGCATAATCCTGGGGGGATTGCGAACTTTCTCCGGACGGACGCGCTCGATCTGTTGAGAGCCGCGGGTCCATCCGCTGTGTATCGGAGGTCCTGCCGGACCGGTTCCCGTGTGCGGCTGGGGACCGACCGTTGCCAAGTATCTCACAGTCCGTCCGTGCACCCCAGGATTGGCGTGTGCGCCAGACCACATCGCCCGGGGCACCGTGTCGATTAGCATCGGCCTGTGAGCTCAACAAACACCCTGGACCGTCAGCACACCGCACCCACAGACCGCGGCTGGGCCAGCCTGGCGCTGATTCTGTCGATCATCGGATTCGGTGCCTCCGCGACCCTGGTGATGGAACGGCTGGCCATTTTCGCGGACGCCGGCCACCGCACCAGCTGCGACATCAACGCGTGGCTCTCGTGCGGAACCGTGATGCGCACCCCCCAGGCCGAACTCTTCGGATTCCCCAACCCGTTCATCGGCATCGTGGCCTACGCGATCGTGCTGACAATTGCGGTGGGGGTCCTGGCGGGTGCGCGCTATGCCGAGTGGTACTGGTGGCTGGTATGGGTGGGCACCCTCGCGGGTTCCGTGTTCACCCTGTGGCTGTGGTGGCAGACCACCTTCGAGATCAACACCCTGTGCCTGTACTGCATGATCGTGTGGATCGCACAGACCATCCTGCTGGCTCACACCACGGCGCGAAACGCTCGGGCGGGGATGTTCGGTGACCGATTCGTCCGGGCCGGCCAGTCCGGCGCCTGGGCGTGGTTAATTGCCATCGGTGTCCTGGTGGTGGCCTTCGGCATCATTGCCGTCCGTTTCGCCACCGTGATCTTCGCGTAGCGACCCGCGCGGGTCCGGAGGGTAAACCCACGCAACGGTGGGGTGCGACCGAATCATCGATCGCACCCCACCGTTGCTCATTCCGCGAGCCGAGTGGGTCAGTGCGGATCAGGCGAACCAGATGCCGATCTCGCGGGCTGCGGACTCGGGTGAATCCGATCCGTGCACCAGGTTCTTCTGCACCTTCTCGCCCCAGTCACGGCCCAGATCGCCGCGAATGGTGCCGGGAGGCGCGGTGGTGGGTTCGGTGGAACCGGCCAGGCTGCGGAACCCTTCGATCACGCGGTTGCCCTCGACCACGGCGGCAACCACCGGGCCGGATCCCATGAACTCGACCAGCGGTTCGAAGAACGGCTTGCCCTGATGTTCCTCGTAATGCTGCTCGAGGATCTCCCGCGTGGCCTGCACGAGCTTGAGCTCCACGATCTTGTAGCCCTTGGCCTCGACACGAGCGAGGATCTGACCGGTCAGGCCGCGCTCCACGCCGTCGGGCTTCACCAGCACCAGGGTGCGTTCCGTCATCTGCGTCTCCTTGAATCGATCTCGTCAGGGGTACCGCGACCAGCCTACCGGCCGTGCTCCCCGGCGCGGTTACTCACCCGAGCTCATGCGGGTGTTCGGCTTCCCACTGTTCCTGGAGACGGTCACGCTCCCGGTTCTCCCGGTCGATGGCGGCGCCCTTGAGCACGGCATAGCACCAGGCCGCGGCGCACATTGCACCGATCACGAACATGGCCGGTACCAGCAAGCCCGTGGTGATCAGTCCGAGTTGCAGCACCCAGCCGAGCGCGTATCCGCCGGGCCTGCGCACCATGCCGCACGCGATCAGGAACACCAGGGTGAGCAGCACCCCGCCACCCACGAGCAACAACTGGTGGGTGGTTTCCCACTCCCGCGCCAGGATTCCGAAGGCCGCCAGCGTGGCGAAGAACACGATGAAGGCCTCGATGGCCAGCACGGACACCGCGAACATGGCCTTGATGGAGCCGCGCGGTTTCTTCTGGCCCGGGCGCCATTCGCGCTGGGCCCTGGTCATTTTTGCCATGGTGATTTCCTCCCGGAGCTGTGGCGGTTCTCAGAGGCCGAGGAGCGCACGGGCTTCACCCACCACGGTGACCGAACCGGTGATCAGTACCGCGCCGTCGAATTCCTGGCGGTCGGCGGCGTCCTGGACGGCGGAGGCAATGGCATCGTTCAGGCGAGCCTGCGCGTGGACCATGTCCTCGTCGAAACCCATGTCCGCGGCGATCTCGGCCAGTTCCTCGGACGGAATCGCCCGCGGGGACCGTGACTGGCTGCACCACACTTCGAGCTCGTACCCGCTGTACTCCTCGGCGAGCGTGCGCAGCATGGTCTCGGCGTCCTTCTCGCCCAGTATCCCGACCACCAGGTTGAGTTTGGCGAACGTGAACGATTCCTTGACGGCCGCCGCCGAGGCTTTCAGTCCGTGCGGGTTGTGCGCCGCGTCCAACAACACGGGCGGTGCCTTGCGGGCCAGCTCGAGTCTGCCCGGAGAAGCCACGGCACCCAGCCCTGCGATCACCAGCTCCTGATGGAGGGGCTTTTCTCCCCCACCCAGCAGGGCTTCCACGGCTGCAATGGCCAGCGCCGCGTTCTCCGCCTGATGCTCGCCGAACAGGGGCAGCATGAGGTCCGTGTACTCGGCGGCCAAACCCTGAACGGCCATGAGCTGCCCACCCACGGCGATGGTGCGGCCCCGCACGCCGAATTCCACGCCTTCGAAACGGAACTTCGCTCCGACTTCTTGAGCTCGTTCCAGCAACACCTGCGCCACCGCGGGATCCTGGGCCGCGGAGACCAGGAATCCGCCGTCCTTGATGATCCCGGACTTCTCCAAGGCGATGTCCTGGAGTGTGTCCCCGAGCATCTCCGTGTGGTCCAAGTCCACGGGCGTCACCACGGACACCGCGGCATCGGCCACGTTGGTGGCGTCCCAGCTTCCGCCGATACCCACTTCCAGGACCATGACGTCCACCGGTTCGTCCGCGAAGACCGCGAACGCCAGAACGGTGAGCACCTCGAAGTACGTGAGCCGGGGCTCGCCACCCTGCATCAGCTCGGTGTCCACGAGCCGCAGGTACGGGGCGATTTCACCGTAGCCGCGCACGAACGTCTCATCCGCCACGGGCTTCCCGTCCAGGCTGATGCGCTCGGTGACCTTCTCCAGGTGCGGGCTCGTATAGCGGCCCACCCGGAGGTCATGGGCGAGCAGCAAGGACTCGACCATGCGAGCCGTGGAGGTCTTCCCATTGGTTCCGGTGATGTGGATGACCGGAGCGCTCTTCTCGGGGTTACCGAGAACGTCCACGGCGCGCTGGACCGCGTCCAGGCGCGGCGCCATCCGGTTCTCCGGCGCACGGGCGAGGAGCTCCGCGTACACCTCCTCCACGGTCTGGGGAGTCGCCATGTCCCATGCCTCACTCATCGGTTCATCACCTCCACGATTACCGAGGACTCGTCCGAAACGATGACCTCGAGCTCACGACTTAGAGTCTCCCCCGCCACGAGCTCACGGTTGGCCTCGACCGCGGCGCTCGTTGCCGCGTCCGCATAAATGGTCGTGTGGATCCGGTCGGACACGTTGAGGTCCGCGTTCTTGCGCTCCTGCTGGATGGCACGAATCATGTCCCGGGCGGTGCCCTCGGCGCGCAGCTCGGCCGTCAGCTCGGTGTCGAGCACCAGGAAACCGCCTTCGGATAACACGGTGACGGCGCGCGCGGAGGTCCCCGCGGCGTCGTCGACGACCGTGGCCAACTCGTATTCACCCGCTTCCAACGGAATCGACCCGGCCGTGACCGTGCCGTCCTCGGACACCGACCAGTCGCCCGCCTTGGCGGCCTTGATGACCTGCTGAACCTGCTTGCCCAGGCGCGGTCCCGCGGCGCGGGCGTTGACCTTGAGTTGCTGCGAGATCCCGAAGTCCGCCGGCGAGACCTCCGCCGAATCGAGCAGCGTGACGGTCTTGAGGTTGAGCTCGTCCGCGATGATGGACTCGAACGTTCCCCCGAGGCGCTGTCCCTCGGGAACCGCCACGGTGAGACCCGCCAGGGGCTGACGCACGCGCAGGCTGTGGGCCTTGCGCAGGGCCGAACCGGAGGAGCAGATGGCGCGGGTGCGGTTCATGAGCGTCATCAGGTCCTCGTCCCGCGGGAACAGGGAGGCGTCCGGCCAGTCCGTGAGGTGCACCGAACGACCACCGGTCAATCCCCGCCAGATTTCCTCCGTGACCAGGGGCAACAGCGGCGCGGCCACGCGGCACACGGTCTCCAGGCACGTGTAGAGCACGTCGAAGGCCTGGGTGTCCTCGTCGAAGAACCGCTCGCGTGAGCGGCGCACGTACCAGTTGGTGAGTGTGTCCATGAAGGAACGCAGGGTTTCGGCGGCGGACCAGATGTCGTAGTCGTCGAAGTGCTGCTTGGTCTCGGACACCACCCGCCCGGTCTCGGCCAGGATGTAGCGGTCCATCACGTTCTCGGCGCTGTGGCGCAGTTGCGCCTCGTACCCGGCACCACCGTTGGCGGCGTTCGTGTACAGACCGAAGAAGTGATAGACGTTCCACAGCGGGAGCATCATCTGGCGGACACCCTCGCGGATGCCCTGCTCGGTCACCACCAAGTTGCCACCGCGCAGGATGGGCGAGGACATCAGGAACCACCGCATGGCGTCCGCGCCGTCACGATCGAAGACCTCGTTGACGTCCGGGTAATTGCGCAGGGACTTGGACATCTTCTGCCCGTCCGAGCCCAGCACGATGCCGTGCGAGATCACGTTGCGGAACGCCGGGCGGTCGAACAAGGCGGTGGCCAACACGTGCAGCAGGTAGAACCAGCCGCGGGTCTGGCCGATGTACTCCACGATGAAGTCGGCCGGGTTGTGGGTCTCGAACCACTCCCGGTTCTCCATGGGGTAGTGCACCTGGGCGTAGGGCATGGACCCGGAGTCGAACCACACGTCCAGGATCTCCGGCACACGGCGCATCACGGACCGGCCCGTGGGATCGTCCGGGTTGGGCCGGGTGAGGTCATCGATCCACGGGCGGTGCAGATCCACTTCACCGTCCGCGTTGCGCGGCAGCGTGCCGAAGTCCCGTTCGATCTCGGCCAGCGAACCGTAGACGTCACGGCGCGGGTAATTGGGGTCACTGGATTCCCAAACCGGGATGGGCGAACCCCAGTACCGGTTACGGGAGATGGACCAGTCGCGGGCGTTCTCGAGCCACTTACCGAACTGACCGTCCTTGACGTTGTCCGGGATCCAGTTGATCTCCTGGTTGAGCCCCACCATGCGGTCCTTGATGTCCGTGACCCGCACGAACCAGGAGGAGACCGCGCGGTAGATGAGGGGATTGCGGCACCGCCAACAATGCGGATAGGAGTGCACGTAGCTGGATTCACGCACGAGTGCATCCTGGGCGCGCAAGTCACGGATCACGGTGCGGGCCACATCCTTGTCGAACACGTTGTGCCCGGCGATCCCGGCCAGGGGAGCTCCGGCGGCCAGGGCCTCGTCCTTGAAGAGGTCGTAGAACACGCCGGCCTCGTCCACCGAGAGCACCACGGGGATGTCGTAGCGGGCGCACACGTTCTGGTCGTCCTCACCGTAGGCCGGGGACTGGTGCACCAGCCCGGTGCCGTCCGTGGTGGTCACATAGTCGGCCACGATGATCTGCCACGCGGTGCCGGTGTCGAAGCGTTCGGCGTCCGTGAAGTAATCCCACAGCGGGCGGTAGCGCACGCCTTCCAGCTGCGCACCGGTGAAGTGGGCGGCCACGGCCTCGCGGGCGGCGGCGGCAGGGTCCTCGGCGTCACCGTGACCCAGGTCCTTGGCGTAGCCCTCCAGCAGGTCGGCGGCGATCAGGTAGCGACGCCCGCTCAACTGCGCGCCGCCGTGGACCAGCACGTAGTCGATGTCCGGGCCGACCGCGAGCGCCTGGTTGGTCGGCAGGGTCCACGGCGTGGTGGTCCAGGCCAGGGCGCGGGCGCCGGCGAGCTGGGCCACGACGTCGGGCTGTTCGGCCCAGGACGCGTCGTCGAGGATTTCGAAGCCCACGGTGACGGTGGTGTCCTGACGGTCCTTGTAGACGTCGTCATCCATGCGCAGCTCATGGTTGGACAGCGGCGTCTCGTCCTTCCAGCAGTACGGCAACACGCGGTACCCGGAGTAGACCAGGCCCTTGTCGTCGAGGGACTTGAACGCGGCCATGACCGATTCCATGTACTCGACGTTGAGGGTCTTGTAGTCGTTGTCGAAATCGACCCAGCGGGCCTGGCGGGTCACGTAGTCCTGCCACTCGGTGGCGTACTTCATGACGGAGGCACGGCAGGCATCGTTGAACTTGTCGATGCCCATTGTTTCGATTTCGTCTTTGTCGCTCATGCCCAACTGCTTCATGGCCTCGAGCTCGGCCGGCAAACCGTGGGTGTCCCACCCGAAGCGGCGCTCCACGCGGCGGCCCTGCTGGGTCTGGTAGCGGGCGACCAAGTCCTTGACGTAGCCGGTGAGCAGGTGCCCGTAGTGGGGCAGGCCGTTGGCGAAGGGAGGGCCGTCGTAGAAGACGAATTCGTTGGCGCCGTCCTGGCCGCGATCGCGCCGATCGATGCTGGCCTGGAAGGTGTCGTCCTTCTTCCAGTACTCGAGAACGCGCTCCTCGACCTGCGGGAACCGCGGGGCGGACGGGACGCCCTGGGCGGTGGGATCGGTGCTTACCTTGGGGTAAACGGGTGAATCAGTCACGGTGCTCCATCCTGAGACGTCAGAAAATTCAGGATGCGAGGACGCTGGGGCGCACGGGGTGCGCCGGTGGCGCGGTACCACCTCGCTTACTCGCGCCGTTTCGCTCCTCCAGGGAACGACGACGCCGCGAGCCGCTCATTCAAAGGCTGTCACGGGCCAACCCGTTCGGTTCTACTGACATCACTCCGTCGGAGTGATCCGTTCTTCCGAAGACTCCCCGGTGATGGCCGGTTCACGGTCTGTACGTGCACGGGGTGCACCGCGCCATTCTAACCCCACGAGGGACTCGATCGTCACCCCCGCCATCGTCGTACTCCCACTCGTCGTCGTCCCACTCGCACACGCCGCCGAGGGCGGGAGCCTGGGGAACGGGGACGGGCGCCAGCGCCGGCGCGGGGGCGGCCGGCGGGTCGATCGGCGCCGGGGCTGCGGGGTCAGGGGCCTGTTCCGCGCGATCCGCCGAGCTCGGGGTCGTGGCCTCGCTCGGTGATGCGCCGGTTGTGGCCTGTGGGGTCACCACAATGCCCGGAACGGTGGTGGCCTCCTGGGAATCCATGGGCATGATCACGATGGCGGTGGCCCCCAGTGCCGTGAGGATCGCGGCGTTCCGAAGCGTTTTCATGCCTCCAGTGTGCTGCGGGTCGATGAAACCACCGTGAACCGGACATGAGGAAACTCTCATAATCGCCCGGTTGGAGCCCCGAACCTAGGATTCGTGGGGATCCACCAGCTTGTAGCCGGCCCCGCGCACGGTCACGAACCGGTCCGCGCCCATTTTTTTTGCGCAGGTAGCGCAGGTAGACCACCACCACGTTGGACGCGCCGTCGTAGTCGTAACCCCACACCCTCGACAGGATGACTTCCTGGGTCAGCACCTGATTCGGGTGCTCCAGGAACAACGACAGCAGGGCCTACTCGCGGCTGGACAGTTCCACCTCGCGTTTCTGCGCGCCCACGCCCACGGTGGCCACCCGCGTACGCAGGTTCAGGGTGAGGTCACCGAGTGCACACGTCTCCCGGGTGGGTTGTGCGCCGGCGCCGTTGCGTTCGCGGACACGCAGTTTGATCCGGGCCAGCAGTTCCTCGAACCGGAAGGGCTTGGCCAGGTAGTCGTCCGCGCCGCCCTCCAATCCGTGCACCGTGTCCGCCACGGAATCTCGGGCGGTGCACATGAGGACCGGGATGTCCGCACCCATCTCACGCAAGGCCCGCAGCGCGGCGAATCCGTCCATGCGGGGCAGCCCCACGTCCAGGACGAGCAGATCGAACTCGCCGCTGCTCGCGTAATCCAATGCGGTGATCCCGTCCTCCACCACGGTGGGCGTATAACCGTGGGCTTTCAGGCCTCGAGCCACAAAACGTGAAATACGGGGTTCGTCCTCGGCAATCAGTATTCGCATGTCAGGGCTCCTCGGGATCCGGCATGTGGGTGGCGTTGGCGGCCAGTTGCACAACGGCCTGGATGAGGCGGTCCTCGTCCGCCCGGACCACCACGTCCGTGCCGCAACCGAGCAGCCATTGTCTGGGGCCCAGGTGCTCAATGCGGGACATGGCGTTGCGCGCGAATTCCGCCATGTCAACGGGTGCGAATGTCACGAAGTCGGGCCGACCGGTCTTGGCCAGTGTGGCGAGGTCCGTGACCAGGTTGTTCATCCGGTCCAGCTCGTCCATGGCGATCTCGTGGCTCTCGCTCACGTCCGCGGGGTCGGAGCGGTCCGTGGTCTCCAGGGTCCCCCGGATGATGGTCAGCGGGGTTCGCAGTTCGTGGGAGACGTCGGACATGAACTGGCGCTGATGCGCGTAACCCTCGCGGATGCGCTCGAGCATGCGGTTGAAGTTCTGGGCGAGTGCGGCCACATCGTCGCGGGTCCCCGGATCCGGAACGCGTCGTTCCAGATCGTCAATGGTGATCTCGCGAGTTGCGTTGCGCAGCTCCCCAATGGGGCGCATGAGCTTGCCCGTCACGACCAAGCCCACCAGCGCAGAGACCAACAAGGTTGCCAGGCTGACCACGGTGTAGGTCACGGCCGAGATCCAAATTTGATCACGCTGACTTTGGATCCTGTTGGCCGCCACGAAAATACCGGGCGTGTCATCGCTGTACAGGTCCACGGACGCAACGGCGGCCGGGACCGCCTCACCATTGATCTCGAGGTCGGTGAAAATGGTGCTGCCCGGCGCGTGAGTGCCCAGGATCTGCTCGACCGTTTCCGGTTTGTCGAGTTCGAAGGCTTGCTCTTGCGGTTTGAACTGCGGGCGGTCGTCCAGGAAGGCGAGGAACGATTCGTGTTCTCCCGGGACGGCACTCTCAATGGCGGCCCGCATCAGGTCCTCGGTGCTCTCGTCCTCCCCCACATCCGACTGGCGCAGCTCCGCGATCCACTGGAATTCGTTGACCTCTTGGAGCAGTTCCGCGTTGACCCGGTCGTCCAGCACGGTGAACTGCACGTAGTAGCTGACGAATCCGGCAATGAGCAGGCCGCCGGCTATGAAGGCGAGCATCGTGGACAGGATGCGCACGCGCACGGACCGCGAGGAGAGGTCCTGGGTGAATGGGCCCTTCACGGTCACCTTCCCGTGCGTCGAAGCCGGGGCTGCGCGTGCGACGTCCCGCCGAACCGCGGTTACTCCGTGGCGCGTCCCCGTTTCCAGTACCCCATGAACGATATGTCAGTTTTCGGCACGCCGTGTGACACGCACATGCGTCGCAACGATTTAACGGCGGACGATTCCGCGGCCAGGAACCAGTACGGGCCGTGTCCGGCGGCGTCGGCGGTGGCCCACACGAACTCCCCGGTGTCCTCGTCCCCTTCCTCGCCCGTGGCCGACGCCGCGTGGCGCGCCGTTGCTGCCCGGCCCTCGAGTTGCTGCCGCAACCATGACTCCAGGGGCTCGTTGCGAGCGGCCGATTCACCCCGCTCCAGCCACGTCCACGTCAGTTCGGTTCCGCTGTCGAGGGTGACGCGGATGTCCCCGTTGCTCATGACTCCGCGGGACAGCGCCGCCGGCCCGGCCGGCAACGTGGCATCCCCGTGCGAGGGGACCTCCACGGCCACGTGCAGCGTTTGGGGCGCGCCGGGAGCGGGCGCGGAATCTTTACCCAGGGAAATGGCCTGATCCACGCAGTCGACAATGGCCGCCGCGGCCGGCACGGCCGTTTCATCACCGGCAAGGACCACGTGGTTGTTGCCGGCCCGGTGTTCGTCCCAGCAGGCCCACCAGGTCCCGGTGGCCGAAGGAACAAGCAGCTGCACCGTGTCCGCGGGCACCAGTTGGGAACCCCACCGGGCTCCGGGGCCCAGCCCACCGTGCACGTCGTCCTCGTGCACCACCACGTCGATGTCCATTTCCGGAACCTCGCCCCGCTCCGTGGTCACCACACGGGCGTCACGCAGCGTGTAGGTGCGAATCCAGCCGCGCTCGGTTTCGGGCCGGGACAGGTACTCCTGTCGCCACCGGCTCAGGTCCGAGGAGTCCACGCGCACGTGGTCGCGGCCGGGCGCGGGGATCACCACCTTGAAGTACGCGTCCGCGCGCGGCCCGGGACCGGACTCGCCCCACGGCAATGTCCGCAGTTCCTCCCCCGCCACACTGACCCGGACCAGGTGCTCCCCCACCATCTCGGTGCGGGTCACGCGGGTCATGACGGCTTGGATGTCAGACATTCATACCTTTCTCGACGGCGCTCGGTGCGTGGGTTGCGGGTGCTGGCTGCGCCGCTCGGTGGGTTCGCGCCGGGACCACCAGTCGGGTATCGGATTCGGGATCGTGAAGTACCCGCGCCGACATTCCGAAGACCTCACTGACCGTGTGATCGGTCATGACCTCCTCCGCGGTTCCCGAAGCCAGGACCGTCCCGGATTTGATCGCCACCAGTTGATCGGCGTAACGGGCGGCCATGTTCAACTCGTGCAGCACCATCACCAGGGTGATCCCGCGCCGGCGTTGCAGATCCGCCAGAATGTCCAGGACCTCCACCTGATGAGCGATGTCCAGGTACGTGGTCGGTTCGTCCAGCAACAACACATCAGTCTGTTGCGCCAACGACAGTGCGATCCACACGCGCTGACGTTGACCGCCGGAGAGTTCGGTGACCTGCCGGTCCAGGTAACTGTGCAGACCGGTCAGTTCCACGGCCTCCGCCACGGCCCGGTCGTCGCTGGCACGCCAGCGCCCGAAGGCACCGCGATGCGGGTGACGCCCGCGTGAAATCAGGTCGAGTACGGTCACGCCCTCGGGGGCCACCGGATCCTGCGGCAGGAATCCGACGCGTCGGGCGAACTGCGTGCGTGACCACCGTCCGGTGTCCTCGCCGTCCAGCAGCACTTCGCCGTGGGACGGTTTCAGCTGGCGGGCAATGGTTTTGAGCAGCGTGGACTTTCCGCAGCCGTTGGCGCCCACGAGCACCGTCACGGCCCCGCGGGGGATGTCCAGGGAAATCTCACTCAGGACAGGCCCCGCTCCGTAGTCCGCCCTGAGGTTGCGGATCTGCAACGAGACGGCCCCCGGCACGGTCTGGCCCCGGGGTGCCGAGGTGGCGGGCGGCGTCGTCGCGGACGACTTTCCGGTCGTATCCCCCGCGTCGATCAACGAATGGTCGGAGCGTTTCATGATTCAGCCTTTCCTCGGCCGATCAACAGCCACAACAGGACGGGCGCGCCGGCTGCCGCCGTGACGACACCCACGGGCAGGGACAGACCGGGGAGGGCCTCGGCGGCAATGTAGTCGGAGACCACCATGAGCAACGCTCCCACGAGGGCCGCGTGATGCGCCAGCCCGGCACCTCCGGCCAGACCGCGCGCAATGGGGGCCGCCATGAACGCGACGAACGCCACGGGCCCCACCACGGATGCGGCCACTGCCACGAACACCACGGCGAGCGCGAGCGCGGTCAACCGCACGGGTACAACGGGCACACCCAGCCCGGCGGCCAAGTGGTCTCCGGTGCTCATTGCATCGACGGACGGGGTCAACAGTGCGCACAACGGCAGCAGAACGATCAGCGCGACACCCACCAGGATGATGTCGGCCCAGCGTGCGGAGTTCAAGGACCCCGTCAACCACTGCAGGGCTTCCTGGGCCTCGTAAATACTGGATCGGGTGAGCACGCCGTTGATGCCGGCCGTGGTCAGGGTCCCGGCGGCGACACCGGTGAGCACCAGGCGTCCGATGTTCGCCCTGGTTCCGCCGGCGGCAAGGATCACCGCCGTCATGAGCACAAAGGCGCCGACCAGGGAACTGGCGGTCACGGCCGCGCCCGACAGGCCACCCACGGTGATGGCCACGACCGCGGCCAGACCCGCACCGAAGGAGACACCCATGATGTCCGGGGACGCCAGCGGATTGCGCAGCACCCGCTGGAAGAGGTGCCCGCCCAGTCCGAAGCAGATACCCGTCAGGATCCCCAGGATCGTGTGCGGCAGGGTCACGTCCCACACGATGTAGCTCGCGGGACCGTCGTAGGTCCCCGCCAGTACCGAGACCAGGTCGGGGACGGACACCACGTACTTGCCCAGCGCGATGCGGGCGAACGAGCACATCACCAGGGCGAGGCACAGGGCGAGGGTGACCCCGCGCAACCTGCGGTGGGTGCGGCGTCGTCCGGCGCGGACGCTGTCGACCGTGGCCGGAGCGGGCTGGGAGACAACGGGGCGGGCGATCAGTGTCTGGCTCACGCGGTCACCACTCCCCTGCGGCGCACAATGGCCACCAGGGCCGGCGCGCCGATGATCACCAACGCGATACCCACCTGCAGCTCGCGATCCGGGAGCGCTATGCGAGCCACGGTGTCCGCGAGCAGTACGACCGCGGGTCCGGCCAGCATGCACGCCGGTATCACGCGCCGGTAGGACACACCCACGAACGCACGCACCGCATGGGGCACCAGCAACCCGCAGAACACGAGTGGACCGGCCAGCGCCGTGGCCGTGCCGGCCAGCAGCACCACGGCCACACCCGCGAGTAAGCGAATGAGCGCGGGGTGGGCGCCCAGTCCGCGGCCCAGTGCATCGCCCAGGCTGAGGGTGTCCAGGGAACCACCCAACGGCCACGCAACCACCAGCCCGATCAGGACCACGGGGGCGGCCAGCAGCAGGAACGTGCCGTCGGGACGCGCGAGGTCCCCCACCTGCCATGAGCGGAACGAGTTGAACGTCGCCTGATCGCTGAGCAGCATGGCGCTCGTGAGCGCCCCCAGGCCCGCGGAGATCGCCGCGCCCGTCAGCGCGAGGGTTACGGGCCGGGCGCCGCCCTTGGCCACCGTGGCCAACCCATAAACGAGCAGCATGGCCGCCGCGGATCCCGCCGCGGCCAACCAGAGTTGGGAACCGGGAGAGAGCAGTCCGCCCAGAACGGCGCCCGTGACCACGGCGCACGCGGCGCCCGCGGTGAGCCCCAGAATCCCGGGATCCCCCAGCGGATTGCGCGTGGCGCCCTGCAGAAGCGCTCCGGCAACGGCCAGCGCCGCCCCCGTGAGCACCCCCGCGGCGGTACGCCACACGCGGGACTGCACCACGGCGGCGTCGAGCGCGGGGACGCCGGTGGTCGAGAGGTCCCCGGCGAACACCCCCGGCAGCACCCGCCACGTGATGGCCGGGTCGATGGGGCGGGTGCCCACCAGCACGGAAACCACCACGGTCACCGCCAGCAGCGCAGCCAACACCGGCCAGACACGCGCACGAGCCCGTTCGCGTGTCCGGCCACCGCGGTGCGGGACGGCGATCCCGGCGTGCGCGCTCACGAGGACTGCATCCCCAGGGCCCCCTTAATGGCGGGGATGTGAACGTCCAGCGCGTAGGGAACCGACAGCGGCGAGGTCACGGACCCGGCCAGAACGTCCTGCTTGTTCGTGAAGAAGATGGCCTGATCCTTGGCGACTGCGGGGATCGCGCGCAGGATCGGGTCCTCCTTGAACTTCTGGACCGCCTCGTCGTCCTCGGCGGCGCTGATGAACAGATCGCTGTCGAGCTCGTCCGCGCGTTCCTGCGGCCATTCGCGCCAGAACTCGTCCTCGGAAATGTTGTCGGTCACCACGGCCGGCAACGTCAGGCCCAGTTCCTCGTAGAACCGCGGGCGCCCGTCGCCCGGTCCGTAGAACCCGAGGTTTCCGGACACGTCCCCGTAAATGAAGGTCTTGCCCTTGGCGTCGCCCAGCTCCTCCGAGCGGCTGGCGATGAGTGCCTCGGTGTCCTCGACCAGCGTGTCGCCCGCCTCGGAGCGCCCCAGGGCCTGAGCAACCAGCCGCTGCTGGTCCTGCCACGCATTGACCCACGGGCCCGTGGGATAGGCCACCACGGGGGCAATCTTCGCGAGGCGGTCGTAATCCTCCTGGGTGATTCCCGAGTTCACCGCCACGATCAGGTCCGGTCGCAACTCCGCGACCGCGGAGAAATTCGTACCGTCCGATTCGTCGTACTGCTCCGGCTGCTGCGCGCCCAGACGGGAGACGGCCTCATCGAACCAGTCGGTGGAGCCGTTGGCGTTGCCGCCCCACGCAACCGTGACGATGCCCACGGGCATCACCCCCAGGGCGGCCACGAAGTCCTGGTTGCTGCTGGCTCCCACGGTCACCACTCGCTGGGGTTCGGCGTCCACAGTGGTGGTGCCCAGGGCGTGCTCGACCTTCACGGGGAAGGAGTCGGTGGGCGACGACGACGCCGTAGCACCCGGGCGGGTTTCCTCACTGCCCCCGCGCGAGCCGGTTGAGCACGCCGCCAGTCCCATGAGCGAGGCAAGTGCCAGGCCGGAGCCGAGCAGGCGGCGCCGGGTCACGGCCTGCGTGTGGGCGGGGTGGGAAGATGCGTGCACGGTGGCTCCTCGAGCAGTCCAATTAGATCAGGTTAGCCTAACCTAAATTATGTGAGCGGGTTCTGACAACACGAGAACGGGCCCCGACGACACGTTCTCGTCGGGGCCCGCTCGGTACACCGTTCGAGAGTTAGGACTGCGTGCGAATCATCTTGTGCACGGCCGCCTGCGCCACCGGCTTGACGGTGAGGGTGTCGATGTTGACGTGGTGCGGCAACTCCACGGCAAAGGCGAGCACCTCGGCCACATCGGCACCGGTGAGCGGCTTTTCCACACCGGCGTAGACCTTGTCCGCAGCCTCCTGGTCGCCACCGAGGCGCATGAGTGAGAATTCAGGGGTGTGCACCAGGCCGGGGGCCACCTCGACCACGCGCACATTGTGTTCAGCTTCCTCCAGGCGCAGCGCCTCGGTCATGGAACGCTCGGCGAACTTGGCGGCGTTGTACCCGGCCCCGCCCTCGTAGGCACGGAAGGCGGCCAGCGAGGTCAGGTTGACCACGGTGCCCTCGCCGTTCTCGCGCAGGGTCGGCAGGAAGGCCCGGGTCACCCGCAGGGTACCCATGACGTTGACCTGGAACATCCAGTTCCAGTCCGCCTCCTTGGCGTCGAGGATCTTGTCGGTGCCGCGCGCGCCGCCGGAGATGTTGAGCACGGCATCCACGGTTGTCTGTTCGGACAGCACGGTGTCGCGCAGGGCGTCGACCTGGGCCGGATCCGTGATGTCCGTGGGCGCGGCAATCGCGCCGGTGCGCTGGGCGAGATCCTCGAGTCGTTCCGCTCGGCGCGCCACCGCGTACACGGTCCAGCCGCTGCTGCGCAGCCGTTCCACGGTGGCCTCACCGATGCCGGTGGAGGCACCGGTGACCACGGCCACCTTGCCGTTGCCGACGGGCTTGGGGTTGTCGTAGGCGCTCTGTGTGTTGTGAGTCATACCTGCCACGGTAGTCGCCCGATTTATCCAGGGGAAATACTCAGTCACAATGGATTAGGACGTTGAACCCCGCGCCGGCCCGATCGCGCGCGGAGGGCATGAGAGACTGGGGCACATGGCACAACATCTTGAGGGTACAGACACGCCCAATTTCAGTGACACAGCCGCGACCACCACCGCGGTGACCGTTCCCGACAAGCCGGCGTTGGAGGGTCTGGAGGACAAGTACTCCGCGCAGTGGCGCGAGAACGGCACGTACGCCTTCGACGAGGACACCACGCGCGAGGCCGTCTACTCGATCGACACTCCCCCTCCCACGGCCTCCGGTTCCCTGCACGTGGGACACATGTTCTCCTACACGCAGACCGACGTGATTGCCCGTTACCAGCGGATGAACGGCAAGAACGTGTTCTACCCGCTGGGCTGGGACGACAACGGCCTGCCCACCGAACGCCGCGTGCAGAACTACTACGGTGTGCGTTGCGAGCCCGGCAAGCCCTACATCGAGGGGTACCGTCCCCCGGAGAAGCCGGCCAAGAACCAGCGAGACTGGGACGTGGTGTCCCGCCAGAACTTCATCGAGCTGTGCGAAGAACTCGCCGTGGAGGACGAGAAGGTGTTCGAGCACCTCTTCTCCACCCTGGGTCTGTCCGTGGACTGGAACCGCACCTACCGCACCATTGATGCCCACTCCCGCAAGGTTTCGCAGCTGGCGTTCCTGAAGGACTACCAGGCCGGTAACGCCTACATGGCCGAGGCCCCCACCATGTGGGACGTCACGTTCCGCACCGCGGTGGCCCAGGCCGAACTCGAGGACCGCGAACGCGAAGGCGCCTATCACCGCGTCTCATTCCACCGCCCCGACGGGGAGAAGGTTTTCATCGAGACCACTCGCCCCGAGCTGCTGCCCGCGTGCGTGGCCCTGGTGGCCCACCCGGATGACGAGCGGTACCAGTCGCTGTTCGGCACCACCGTGCGCTCTCCCCTGTTCGACGTCGAGGTCGAGGTCAAGGCCCACCCGCTGGCCAAGCCCGACAAGGGTTCGGGTATCGCCATGATCTGTACCTTCGGCGACCTCACCGACGTCACCTGGTGGCGCGAGCTCAACCTGCCCACCCGCGCGTTGATCGGCCGCGACGGCCGGTTCCTCGCGGAGCAGCCCGAGTGGATCGGCGAGGGCGCCCCGGCCGAGAATTACGCGCAGGTTGCCGGGAAGACCGTGTTCTCCGCGCAGAAGGCCGTGGTGGAGTTGCTCGAGGCCTCCGGTGACCTGGAGGGCGAGCCCAAGAAAATCATGCACCCGGTGAACTTCTACGAAAAGGGCGACAAGCCCCTTGAAGTGGTCACCTCGCGCCAGTGGTACATCCGCAATGGTGGCCGTGATGCAGAGCGCCGGGAAGCACTGATCGAGCGGGGCCGTGAGATCTCGTGGCACCCCACCTTCATGCGCTCCCGCTACGAGAACTGGATCGAGGGGCTCAACGGTGACTGGCTGATCTCCCGCCAGCGGTTCTTCGGTGTGCCGTTCCCGGTCTGGTACCCGCTGGACGAGTCCGGTGAGCCGGACTACGACCATCCCGTGCTGCCCTCCGAGGATCAGCTGCCGGTGGATCCCACGGCCGATGTCGCTCCCGGTTACACCGAGCAGCAGCGCGATCAGCCCGGTGGCTTCATGGCGGACCCGGATGTCCTGGACACGTGGGCCACCTCCTCGCTGACCCCGCAGATCGCGACCGGTTGGTCCGTGGACGAGAAGCTGCATGCCGCCACGTTCCCCATGGATCTGCGCCCGCAGGGCCACGACATCATCCGCACCTGGCTGTTCTCGACCGTGGTACGGGCCGAGACGCTGGCGCAGACCGTGCCGTGGAAGCACACGGCGCTGTCCGGCTGGATCCTGGACCCGGACCGGAAGAAGATGTCCAAGTCCAAGGGCAACGTGGTGGTCCCCACCGATGTGCTCGAGAAGTACGGTTCGGACGCGGTCCGCTACTGGGCGGCCTCCGCACGGCTGGGTGCGGACACCGCCTACGACGAGGGGCAGATGAAGATCGGGCGCCGGTTGGCCATCAAACTGCTCAACGCCTCCAAGTTCGTGCTGGCCCAGGGTGTCAGCGAGGCCTCCGTGTTGGGTTCGGGGACGGACGAGTCGGTGGTCGTCAACGGCCTGGACCGCGCCCTGCTGACGCAGTTGGCCGATGTGGTCACCCGTGCGAGCACCGCGTTCCAGGACTACGAGTACGCCCGCGCGCTCCAGCTGATCGAATCCTTCTTCTGGACCTTCACCGACGACTACGTGGAGCTGGTCAAGGACCGGGCCTACGGTTCGCGCGGTGAGGCGGCTCAGGCATCCGTGCACGCGGCCCTGGCCACCACGCTGGATACCCTGTTGCGGTTGTTCGCACCGTTCATTCCTTTCGCAACCGAAGAGGTCTGGTCCTGGTGGCGTGCGGGGTCGGTGCACCGGGCTTCCTGGCCCGTGATCGACGGGTTTGCCGGGCTTGCTCAGCAGGGCGATCCCGAGGTGCTTACCGTGGTGGGCGAGGCCCTGTCCGGGCTGCGCAAGTCCAAGTCCGAGGCCAAGGTCAAACAGCGCACCGCGGTCACCTCCGCGACCGTCTCGGGCCCGGCCGCTCAACTGGAGCAACTACGCGCCGGCTTGGACGATCTCAAGGCCGCAGGTAACGCCGCGGACCTCACGCTCACGGACGCCGACGGCGAGCTGACCGTCAGCCACGTGCAGCTGGAAGCCGCCCTCGAGGCGTAGTCACACCCGCAGACCACAACGGCGGGCGACCCCTCGGGGATCGCCCGCCGCTGTCGTGCCACCTCCGGGCCCGGGTGCCGACATCCCGGTCCGTGAAAATGCAGTGACGCCCCCGCCGGAGGCAGCTATACGGACCGGAATGTCGGCGCACACCCGTCGGCGGAGGATCCTCAGCTGAAGTCGGGGCCCCTTTCGCGGCCGCGCTTGAGTTCGTAGAAGCCGGGGTAGGAGGCCAGTGCGAGGGCACCGTCCCAGACCTTGCCCGCTTCCTCGCCCTTGGGGGCCGGGGTGAACACGGGGCCGAAGAAGCCCACGCCGTTCACGGCGATGCACGGGGTGCCGATGTCCTGGCCGGCTACCGCCTGGGCGGCCTCGGTGGACGCGCGGATCGCGGCGTCGTAGTCCTCGGAGTCCTTGGCGTCCGCGAGGTCCGCGGACAGACCGACCTCAGCGAGGGACTCCGTGATGATTTCCAGCTCGTCCTCCATGCCGCCCGGGTGCCGGCGGGTGCCCATGGCGTCGTAGAGCTTCTTGTAGTACTCGTCGCCGTGCGCCTGGGCCGCGGCCTCGATCACCCGCACCATCCACATGGACTCGATGTGGCCCTGGTGGTGATTGTCCGGGTTGTTCTCGTTGAGGATGCCCAGCGAGATGATGCGCCAAGTGACCTCCACGTCACGGATTTTGACGACCTCTTCCATCCAGCGTGAGGTCATCCAGGCCCACGGGCACAGCGGATCGAACCAGAAATCTACGTGCTGCTTACCGGACATGCGGTTACCTTTCGACAAACGGGTACGTTGCTTTCACAGGGTGATCACGCCTCACGCGGACTTATGGCGACGCCGCTCTTCTTCGATCATCTCGTGCGTGAAGATCTCCGGGTCGCTGAGTTTCGCCACGGAATCGGCGGTGACCAGAACCGCAGCGACATCATCGCGGCTGGGCAGGTCGAACATGACCGGCATGAGGATGTCTTCCAGAATGGCTCGCAGGCCGCGGGCACCGGTGCCCCGTTCAATGGCCAGTTCGGCAATGGCTTCTAGCGCCTGCGGGTCGAAGGTGAGTTCCACGCCGTCGATCTGGAAGAGCTTGCGGTACTGCTTGACCAAGGCGTTCTTGGGTTCGGTGAGGATCCGAACCATGTCCGAGACCGAGAGTTTGGACAGCGTGGTCACGACCGGCAGACGGCCGATGAACTCCGGGATCAGACCGAACTTCAACAGATCCTCGGGGCGCACCTGACCGGTGAGGTCCACCTCGGAAGTGTCGCGGATGGCGGCACCAAAGCCAATGCCCTTCTTGCCCGTGCGCTGCTGGACGATCTCGTCCAGACCCGCGAACGCGCCGGCCACGATGAAAAGCACATTGGTGGTGTCGATGTGCAGGAACTCCTGCTGGGGGTGCTTGCGCCCACCCTGCGGAGGGACCGACGCCACCGTGCCCTCCAGAATTTTCAGGAGCGCTTGCTGGACCCCTTCACCCGATACGTCGCGCGTGATCGAGGGGTTCTCAGATTTACGAGAAATCTTGTCGATCTCGTCGATGTAAATAATCCCTTGCTCCGCTTTCTTGAGATCGAAATCGGCAGCTTGGATGAGTTTGAGGAGAATATTTTCAACGTCTTCACCTACGTATCCGGCCTCGGTGAGGGAAGTGGCATCCGCCACGGCGAACGGTACGTCCAGTTTACGAGCCAGGGACTGCGCCAGGTAGGTCTTACCGGAACCGGTGGGGCCCACCAACAAAATATTGGACTTGGCCACTTCGATGTCTTCTTCGTGGCCGTCGGAACCGGCAATGGAGAGGGTCTGCCCGGAGACGCCCGCGCGGATGCGCTTGTAGTGGTTGTACACGGCCACGGACAGCGCACGCTTGGCGGTGTCCTGACCGATCACGTATTCCTGCAGATGATCATGGATCTGCTGCGGGCGCGGAAGCTCCACGTGGTCGGTTTCCTCGACCTCGGTGAGTTCCTCTTCGATGATCTCATTGCACAGTTCAATGCATTCATCGCAAATGTAGACGCGAGGCCCGGCAATGAGCTTGCGCACCTGCTTCTGGCTCTTACCGCAGAAGGAGCATTTGAGCAGGTCAACGCTCTCTCCGATGCGCGCCATAGCCAGTCCTCACAGTTCATCTCGATGTTTGCCCTCGGCGCCATTTTAGGCGAGGGCGGAAGGTGCGCCAAAGCTGGACACCGGTACGCGGTCAGCGGCGGCGTCGCCGGAGAAAATATCTCCCGCGACGCCGCTCAGCCTACGTCAGTTTTACTGCGTGACGGTGACCGGCTTGTTGATCTTCCGGGAATCCAACACCTGGTCGATGATGCCGTACTCCATGGCGTCCCTGGCGGTGAGGATCTTGTCGCGCTCGATGTCGCGGTTGATCTCCTCGCTGGACTTGTTGGTGTGCAGTGCCATGGTGTCTTCCAACCAGGTTCGCATGCGCATGATCTCGTTGGCCTGGATCTCGATGTCCGAGGCCTGACCGCCGCCCTGACCCTCCATGGCGGGCTGGTGGATGAGCACGCGAGCATTGGGCAGCGCCAAGCGTTTGCCCGGGGTGCCACCGGCCAGCAGCACGGAGGCCGCGGACGCGGCCTGACCCAGGCACACGGTCTGGATCTCGGGACGGATGTACTGCATGGTGTCGTAAATGGCCGTCATGGCCGTGAACGATCCGCCCGGGGAGTTGATGTACATGGTGATGTCGCGGTCCGGGTCCTGGGACTCGAGCACCAGCAGCTGCGCCATGATGTCATCGGCGGAGGTGTCGTCCACCTGGACGCCCAGGAAGATGATGCGGTCTTCGAACAGCTTGGTGTACGGGTTCTGGCGGCGGTAGCCGTAGGGCGTGCGCTCTTCGAAGTCCGGAATCACGTAGCGGCTGGTGGGCAACTGCGGTGCAGTGGCGTGAGGCAAGTTCATTGGTCCGTCCTGAAATTCTTGAAGTGGTTCGTGGCAGCTACGGCTGGTTACTTGGATTCGCGCATGGTTCCGCCGCCACCGGTCACGTTGCCGGCGGACTGGGCGATGTGGTCGAAGAATCCGTACTCCAGGGCACGCTCGGCATCGAACCAGTTGTCGCGGTCGTTGTCGCGAAGGATGGTTTCGAGGTCCTGACCGGTCTGCTCGGCCGTGAGTTCGGCCAGGCGCTTCTTCATGGACAGGATCAGCTCGGCCTGCACGCGGATGTCCGAGGCCGTGCCGCCCATACCACCGGAGGGCTGGTGCATGAGGATGCGGGCGTTGGGGGTCGCGTAACGCTTTCCCTTAGTGCCCGAGGACAGCAGGAACTGTCCCATGGAGGCCGCCAGACCGGTGGCCACGGTGACCACGTCGTTGGGGATCAACTGCATGGTGTCGTAAATGGCCATGCCCGCGGTGACGGAGCCGCCCGGGGAGTTGATGTACAGGAAGATGTCCGCCTCGGGATCTTCAGCAGACAGCAACAGCATCTGCGAGCAGATCAGGTTGGCGTTGGTGTCACGCACCTCGGAACCGAGCCAGATGATGCGTTCCTTGAGCAAACGGTTGTAGACGTAATCGTCCTGACCGTTGTGCGCCCCGTCCTCCATGCGCGGAGTGACCGGTGCGGCACCGTACGGCTGGATGGGAGTGGAGGTCATGGAATGCCTCTTTCTTCTGGGCGGGGTCGCGCACGGCGACCCATGAACACTTTCTGTCTCAGCAGCGTAGTGCCGCACCCGCACCGTTTCGCAGGCTCAGGGCCATTGTTCGCTGCTGGCGCATGGTCCCGGACACACGACGACGCCGCAGGCTGCCTTCGCGTGGAAGGCCCCCTGCGGCGTCGTCGTGAGCAACTCTGTGAACCCGCTTCGGCAGGGCTCACAAACGCTTACTTGGCGTCGGTCTCGACAGTCTCTGCCTCTTCGGCAGCGGCGTCGTCCTCGGTGTCGGCGCCGACGAAGGCGGACAGGTCTACCTCGGCACCCGTGGAGTCGGTGACCGTGGCGTACTCGAGGACCTTGGCGAGAGCCTTACGACGGCGCACCTCGCCCACCATCATGCCGGCCTGCCCGGAGCCGTCCAGCATCTGAGCAAACTGGTTGGGGTCCATGCCGTACTGCTGGGACATGTTGACGATGTAGTCGATCAGCTCGGACTGCTCCACGCCGACCTCTTCGGCCTCGGCCACGGCGTCGAGGATGATCTCGTTGCGGAAGGCGGTCTCGGCGTTGGCGCGAACCTCGGCGCGGTGCTCTTCGGTGTCGTGATCGGGCTCAGCCGACGCCTGGGCCTGCTCGGAATCGAAGTGCTGGGACAGCTGATCCTCAATGACCTTCTCCGGAACCGGGACCTCGATGAGTTCCACGAGCTTGTCCAGGATCTTGTCGCGGGCTTCGATACCCTGCTCGACCACCGCGGACTCGCCGGCCTGCTTCTTGAGGTCTTCCTTGAGCTCGGCAATGGTGTCGAACTCGGAAGCCAACTGAGCGAACTCGTCGTCGGCCTCGGGCAGCTCGCGCTCCTTGACGGCGGTGACCTTGACCTTGACGGTGGCATCCGCACCGGAGTGCTCGCCACCGGCCAACTTGGTCTCGAAGGTGGCGTCCTCGTCGGCAGAGAGACCGGTCACGGCCTCGTCCATGCCTTCGAGCATGGTTCCCGAGCCCACCTCGTAGGACAGGTCGTTGGCGGCGTCCACTTCTTCACCGTCGACCAGGGCCTGCAGGTCCAGGGTCACGTGGTCGCCCTCGGCTGCGGGGCGGTCCACGGACTTGAGGGTGCCGAAACGAGCGCGCAGCTCGTCCAGTGCCTTCTGCTCGTCCTCGGCGGATGCCTCGCGGGCCTCCACCTCGACCTTGAGACCCTTGTAATCGGGCAGCTCGATTTCCGGGCGAATGGCCACGCTGATCTCGACCTTGGTATCGGCCTCGCGGTCATCCGATTCCGGCTTGGCCAGAACCTCGACCTGCGGCTGGGACAGCGGGGTCAACTCGTTCTCGGCCAGCGCCTGCTGGTAGAAGTCGTTGAGGCCCTCGTTCAGGGCGTTCTCGATCACGAAGTCGAAGCCAACGCGCTGGTCGATGAGCTTCGAGGGGACCTTACCCTTGCGGAATCCGGGGATCTGAATCTGATCGGCCAACTGCTTGTACGTCTGTGCGACAAACGGCTTGAGATCGGCGTAAGGGATCTCAACGGTGATCTTCGCCTCGGTGGGGTTGAGTTTCTCGACGGCGCTCTTCACTTCCGTTGTACTCCTGGGGTCGTGGATGGACAGTTCTCACGGGCCAGGTTTGGCCCGGTCGGTCAACGAGCGCT
The DNA here is from genome assembly GCF_014698015.1 of Kocuria sp. cx-455. Classification (GTDB taxonomy): domain Bacteria; phylum Actinomycetota; class Actinomycetes; order Actinomycetales; family Micrococcaceae; genus Kocuria. The sequence continues at coordinate 519,084 of NZ_JACXBS010000002.1, read as the reverse complement.
CCCCCTGCTTAGCTGCGGGCGGGTGAGCGCTCAGACGTCGGGGTGACAGGACTCGAACCTGCGATCTCCTGCTCCCAAAGCAGGCGCGCTAGCCACTGCGCTACACCCCGTAGTCGGTGTATATCCGTGCATTGATGCCCGTCCGCGGGCACAAAAATAGCCCTGGGACACACCAACAACGTGTAAGTCTACCGTGTCATGGGCCCCCGGGCTGCAATTCGGCCCGCGCAGCCGCCGCATCGGTGCTCAATTGGCGAGCACCGAACGGCTCGTGTAATCTTTCGGTGTCCCCGGGGGTGTAGCTCAATGGTAGAGCCCCAGTCTTCCAAACTGGCTACGCGGGTTCGATTCCCGTCACCCCCTCACAGGTACACAGCGGCCCCGCACTGATCAGTGCGGGGCCGCTGCGCTGTTCCCGGGCCTCGACCCGTTCCCTTCCCCGCACATGAGGTGGCGTTAGAACCACGGGGCACCTATGAGGTGTTGGTGGGACCCTCGACCGAGTCAGGGAGGGTTCTTACGACACATGAGGTGTGGCGGAGGGCCCTAGTGGCGCACAGGATGCGCGGCGTCCGCTACTTCTGGCACTGCGGGCACCAATAGAGCGCTCGACCGTTGAGCTCCTGGCGCAACACGTTGGTGCCGCAGTGCAGGCACGGCTGACCGTGGCGGTGGTACACGTAGTTCCCGTGGTGGGGCCAGGCTTCGGCCTCCGGAACACCGGGGCGATCCACGGGGTCGGTGGTGATGATGCGACCCACCCGCACGCCGATGTTCATGAGCGCAACGTTCTCCTCCCACAGCCCCACGAGGTCCTCCCGGCTCAGCGACGTGCCGGGACGGAAGGGGTTGACCTTTCGGCGGAACAGGGATTCCGCCCGGAAAATGTTGCCGATACCGGCCACCACGTTCTGCTCCATCAGCAGCACGGCAATCGGGCGTTTGCTCTTACCGGCCTTGGCGATGAACGGTTCGGGGTCCGCATCGGGGTCGAGCGGGTCCGGACCCAACTTAGCCTCCGCCACCGCGGCCTCTTCCGGTGTCTCCACGGTACACAGCGCCGGCCCGCGCAGATCCGCCCACCCGTGCTCCCCCACCAGCCGGGCACGCACGGCACCGACGGGAGCGTCGGGAACGACCAGTCCGGCGTCGTCGTACTCGACGGCGGACTCGGCCGCGGAATCGGTTTCCTGCTCGCCCACCCTGCGGGGTGCCCCAATCGACGACGCCGCCCGGAACGTGTCGTCGCCGGCGAAACTCCACGCGCCATAAATACCGAGGTGCGAGCGGAGAATGAGGATGTCAGCCGCATCGGACGGTGCGGTGAAACTCATGAAGAGCTGTTTGCCGTGAGCGCGGGCGCCGGCGAGGACGCGGCCGTCGAGCTGGGCCGCGCCGTGGGCGAAACGGCCCTGCGGGCTGGAGACCCGCACGGTCTGGCCCGCGAAAACGTCCTCGAGCTGGCGAGCGAGCCGGTGAACCGAGTGGCCTTCGGGCACGGTCAGTTCCGGGCGACGGGGCGCGCGGTGACCTGGTCGAGCTTGCCCCGGATGTCCCCGGTGGTTTCGTACTCGCCCAGCTGGGCAATGCGGCGCTCGTGGCGTTCTTCGCCGGTGAACTCTTCGGCGAGGAACGCCTCCACGATCGCCAGTGCTTCCTCTTTGGAGTGTTGGCGGCCGCCGATGGCCACGACCTGGGCGTTGTTGTGCTCCCGGGCGAGCTTGGCGGTGTCCAGGTTCCAGGCCAGGGCGGCACGGATTCCCTGAACCTTGTTGGCGGCCATTTGCTCGCCGTTGCCCGAGCCGCCGAGCACGATGCCCAGGGAGTCCAGACCCTGATCGCGGTCTTCCTTCACGGCGCGGGCGGCGTGAATGCAGAAGGCGGGGTAGTCGTCGGCGGCGTCGTACTCCTGGGGGCCGTGGTCGACCATCTCGTAACCCGCGGCGGACAGCCGATCGATAAAGTACTGGGACAGTTCGAGACCGGCGTGGTCGGTGGCAATGTGCACGCGCATGAGCGGGGTTTCTCCTGGATCAGGTGCGGCACCGGGGACATTCACCCGGTCGGCCGCCGAGAGCTTTCTGACACCCACCACCGTACCGTGAGCACCCCGGAACGCACTGATCGGAAGGATCACGGCCCGTGCCGCTGTGATCTCGGCCGCAGACTGCCATAATGGCTAGATGCTCGCGCGCCCGGTGTGCGCATGCCCCCCGCAGTCGAGGAGAGGATCACTCACGTGCCCGGAATCAATGTGACCCGAGAGGAAGCCGTCCAGCGGGCGGAGACTGTGTCGGTCGATTCCTACGATGTGGTCCTGGATCTCACCGAGGATCCGGAGACGTTCCCCGCACGCACCACGGTGCGCTTCACGGCTACACCCGGTGCCAGTACCTTCATCGATGCGATCACCGCGTCCGTTGAGTCCGTGAGCCTCAACGGCAAGCAGCTGGACCCGTCCCAGGTCAGCGACGGCGCGCGGATCCAGCTCCCCGATCTCGCGGAATCCAACGAGCTGGTCGTAGAATCCCGGATGAACTACATGAACACCGGAGAGGGCCTGCACCGCTTCGTGGACCCGGTCGACGGTGAGGTGTACCTCTACACCCAGTTCGAGGTGGCCGACGCCCGCCGCATGTTCCCGGTGTTCGAACAACCCGATCTGAAGGCCACCTTTCGTTTTGTGGTGACCGCCCCGCGGCACTGGGCCGTGGTGTCCAACCAGCCCACCCCGGAACCGGTTGCCGTGCGCGAGGGCGTCTCGTGCTGGGAATTCTCCCCCACACCCAGAATGTCCTGCTACATCACCGCGTTGATCGCCGGCCCCTACGAGCCCCTCACCGACTCGTTGACCTCCTCGGACGGGCGCACCGTTGACCTGGGGTTGTATGCGCGCAAGTCGCTGGCCGAGCACGTGGACGCGGCCGAGATGTTCGAGGTGACCAAGCAGGGCTTCGAGTTCTTCGAATCACAGTTCGGCGTGCCCTACCCGTTCGAGAAGTACGACCAGCTGTTCGTCCCCCAGTTCAATGCCGGTGCCATGGAGAATGCCGGTGCCGTGACGTTCGTGGAGCAGTACATCTTCCGGTCCAAACCCTCACAGGCCCGCGTGGAGCGCCGCGCCATCACCGTGTTGCACGAACTCGCGCACATGTGGTTCGGCGACCTGGTGACCATGCGCTGGTGGAACGACTTGTGGCTCAATGAGTCCTTCGCCGAGTACATGTCCACGCTCGCGTGCGCGCAGAACACCAAGTACACCAACGCGTGGACCACGTTCGTGGCGGGTGAGAAGTCCTGGGGTTACGAGCAGGACCAGTTGCCCACCACCCACCCCATCAAGGCCGAGATCCGCGACCTCGAGGACGTGCTGGTCAATTTCGACGGCATCACCTACGCCAAGGGTGCCTCGGTGCTCAAGCAGCTCGTCGCCTGGGTGGGCCAGGACGAGTTCATGACCGGGCTCAACGCGTACTTCGGCAAGCACGCGTGGGCCAACACCGAGCTGGCCGATCTGATGGTCGAACTCGAAGCGGCCAGCGGACGCGACCTCACCGATTGGACGCAGCGGTGGCTTGAAACCGCGGGCGTCAACACCCTGATCCCGCACATCGAGGCGGACGAGGACGGTGTGATCACCTCCTTCGGCATCGAGCAGATCGGTCAGGGGGGTCACCCGACCCTGCGTCCGCACCGGTTGGCGGTGGGCTTCTACGACCACGACGACGCCGCCGGGCGCCTGGTGCGCACCCACCGTGTGGAGCTGGACGTGGACGGCGAACGAACCGAGGTGGCCGAACTCGTGGGTCGTGAGCGACCGGACCTCGTGCTCCTCAATGACGATGACCTGGCCTACGCCAAGATCCGCCTGGACGAGTGTTCTCAGGACACCGCGGCCAACCACCTGGGCGATTTCGAGGAATCCCTCCCCCGCTCCCTCGTGTGGGGTGCGGCGTGGGATTCGGTGCATGACGGCGTGTCCCCCGCCCGCGAGTACGTCCAGCTGGTGCTGGCCAACATCGGCCGCGAGACCGATTCCACGGCGGTTCAGGTGCAGCTGCGCCAACTCGATACCGTGCTCGATTATTACCTGGCGCCGCAGGAGGCGGACGAGATCCGTGCGGGCGCTGCCGCCACGATCTGGGAACTGGTCGAAGCCTCGGCACCGGGCTCGGATCACCAGTGGCAGTTCTTCCGCGCCTTCGCCCGCCGTGCCGTGACGGCCGAGCAGTTCGATCAGCTCGAGGCCTTCGAGCGGGACGAGAACGTTCCCTCCGGCGTGGACATGGACACCGACACCCGCTGGGTCATCCTCACCGCGCTCGTGGCCGCCGGCCGCCGTGGCGAGTCCGAGATCGACCACGCCCTGTCCCAGGACAACACGGAGACGGGTGCCATTGCCGCCGCGACCGCGCGTGCGGCGATCCCCACCGCGCAGGCTAAGGCCGCGGCCTGGCAGCAGATCGTGGTGGACGGATCACTGCCCAACTCGCAGCAGCAGGCGGCGATTGCGGGGTTCTTCCGCGTGCACGACACGGCCCTGGTGGCCCCGTACGCGGAGAGGTATTTCGCGGCGGTCACCGATGTGTGGACCACTCGCACGCATGAACTGTCGCAGCAGATCGCGGCGGGCTTGTTCCCGCGCATCGCCACCCAGGAGACGGTCGACGCCGCCCAGGGGTTCCTGGATCGCCTGGCGGGAGAGCACAACGGGCTGCGCCGCATCGTGCTGGAACGCCAGGACTCGATCCGCCGCGCCGTAGCGGCTCAGGCCGTGGACGCCGCATCCGCAGCACACGAGGACAGCACCGCATGAGCACTCCCGAACAACCTCCCCTGAATCCCCAGGCAGGCCGCACCGAGGGGCGGCGCACCTTCACCCTGGGCGCCGTGGGCTCCCGGTCCGCCGTACAGCCCATGACGCAACCCCCGCAGCAGGTGGGTGACGCGCGCGAGGCGGCCGAAGCGGCGTCGTCGGACTCGTTTTACGCCCAGGTGGGTGGGCACGAGACATTCGTCAAACTCACGAGCGAGTTCTACCAGCGCGTGGCCCAGGACGAGGACTTCAAGGCCCTGTACCCCGAGGAGGACCTGGGGCCGGCCGAACGGCGGCTGCGGATGTTCCTCGAACAGTACTGGGGCGGGCCCACCACGTATTCGCAGGAACGCGGTCATCCTCGATTGCGGATGCGGCACGCACCGTTTCCCGTGAACACCTGGGCGCGGGAAACGTGGCTCAAACACATGCGCGCCGCTTTGGACACCCTGCAGTTGTCGCCCCTGCATGACGGCATCATGTGGGATTACTTCGACCGGGCCGCTCACGCCATGGTGAACCGTCCGGGCTGATCAGCGCTGAGCGTTCTTGACCACCACGTGGCCGGCCTGCGTGCTGACCCTGAGCCACTGCCCGGATTCCTCCGCGGCCACGGTCACCTCGACCTCGGACGGCGGAATGAACCCCAGGACGTCCAGGCCGAACGCTGCGCCGTCGGGAATGTCCGGAACTTCCAGGGGGCCCCAGCCGGAACTTGCACCCCAGATTTCCGAGCGCACCTTGGACACGACCGCGGCACCGGAATCGGTGGGGACGGTGTCCGCGACCTTCTGGATTCCCGCCCGAGCCACGTCACGCACATGATGGGCGGACACGACGCCGCGCTTGGCCCAACCGCTGCGCGGGGCGACCATCCCCGCCCACGGGGCCGCAACCTCCTGCGGGGGTGCGCTGATACGGACCGGTTCGCTCGAGGTGGTCGGGTCGGCCAGGGAGAACCGGGCCAATCGATCGAGGATGGCCGAGGCGGGCACGGTGAGGTCCAGGTCCGAGGGGCGCGCCAGCGTCACCGCGCGCAGACCCAGCACCACCGGCGACCGATCCATGAGGGTCGAGGGGTAGATCACCGGAACCCACGTGGCCAGGGCGTGACCGAAGCCCTGGAGCCGCACCGCGGCGTTCGCGTCGAGGCTGCGGGCGCGGCTCAGCAGGGTGGCCAGGTCGGAGGCTTCGGCGGGGCCGGCCAGGAAAATACCGGGGCTGCGCTGGTCCCCAGAGTGTGTCATCGTTCGTCGAGCTCCTTGACCTCATCTGCCAGGGCGTCCAAGAGGGCCTTGTGGTCCTCCGACAGTTTTTGACTCTTTCCCGTGTCCGGGTCCATTAAGACCATCACGGATTCACCCTCCGCGTAAACAGTCGAACCGTCCTCCTCCTGCAACAGGTAGGAAATCGTGAAGGACGAACCCCCCACCTTGGAGATCCAGGTTTGCACGTACACCGGTTCGTGGCGGTAGAACAATTGCTTCTTGTAATCGATGCTCTGATGCACCACCACGGTGCGGATGTCCCCGATCGACTCACGGAACGTGGTGTCCTCCGGGATCCCATGATCCGCGTTCGCCTTGATGGGGGACGAGGTCAGGCGCACACGGGCGTCCTCGAAGAACCGCACCATGATCACATTGTTGATGTGGCCGTAGGCGTCCATGTCCGAGAATCGCATTTGAAGGGGAATGGTTAGCGAGGTCATGCCCCCATCAGATCACATCCGGGCCAGCACTAGGATGGAGCTCATGAGTGTTGATCCCCAGAAGGAACCCGTGAAAGCCCTGCTCCACATGCTGGACCTGGCAGACGGTGGAGGGGCCAGAACCCTCGAGGACATTTTCGTCGGTCAGACGATCACGAGCATGCGCAATCGGGTGTACGGCGGGCAAGTCCTTGCTCAGGCCGCGATGGCGGCTATGCGGACGGTTCCCGAGGAACGGGCCATCCACTCGTTGCACGCGTACTTCCTGCGCCCCGGGGACGTGAATTTCCCGATCACCTTTGGTGTGGAGCGCGTTCGCGACGGGCGTTCCTTCTCCGCCCGCCGGATCCACGCCTACCAGGACGGCAAGACCATCCTGTCCATGATTGCGTCGTTTCAGGCTCCCGCGGGCGGCCTGGATCACCAGGACGACATGCCGGCCGGCGTCCCGGACCCCGAGTCGCTACCCACCCTGCGCGATCTGCTGGGCAGTATCGACCTCCCGGAGGCCCGGGCCACCGCGTTCGAGCGTCCGTTCGACATGCGCTACGTGACCGAGCCCCTGTTCCTGCCGTGGCGCGGCACCCACGAGGCGTACAACGCCGTGTGGATCAAGGCGCTCGCGCCTCTGCCCGATGACCCCCACATCCACCGCGCGGCCCTGGCCTACGCCTCCGACTACACGATGCTCGAACCCGTGCTGCGCCGCCACGGTAAATCCTGGGTCGAACCCGGCCTCAACGTGGCGTCCCTGGATCACGCCATGTGGTGGCACCGCGACGCGCGCGCGGACGAATGGATCCTGTATGTCCAGGCCTCCCCCAGCGCATCCTCGGCCCGCGGTTTGGGCGTGGGTCGCATGTTCACGCGGGACGGCACGTTGATCGCCACCACCGCCCAAGAGGGCATGATGCGCCTGCCGGATTTCCCCTGAACTACCGCTGAGGGGACGACCTTGCCGGGGTCAGTGCCGCGGCCGTGAGCAGCAGCCCGTCCGTCACGGCCCATCGACCGCGCACCACGAGCACCTCCCCGTCCGGGGTGGGCAGCGGTCGCGGCAGTTCCACGGTGAACGTCCCGTCCGTGTGCACCGCGGCGTCCACCTCCTCGAAGCCGAGCCACTCCCGGCGCAGCGGGTACCACAGCTTGTACGTGGCCTCCTTGAGGCTGAAGACCACCCGGTCCCACGCGATCTCCGGGACCGCCGCGCGCAAGTGCCCCACGCGGCGTTTTTCGGGCCGTGTGTGCGTGAGCTCCATGACATCCGCGGGCAGCGGGAGGTGGGGTTCGGCGTCGATGCCCACGCCCGTGACCTCGCCGCGGCGCGCCACGGCCGCCGCCCGCAACCCGTCGCAGTGGGTGATGCTGCCCACCACACCGGCCGGCCACAGGGGTTCCCCCCGGCTGCCCCGGCCGATACTCCCGTCCGGGACCCCGAGGCGCCGCAGGGCCTCGTGAGCGCACGCGCGACCGGTCGTGAACTCGGCAACCCGCGAGGGCACGGCGGCGGCCACGGCGCGCGCCTCGGCCGGGTCCAAGCGCACCGTGACGTTGTGTGACGCCGCCACTACGACGACGGCGGGTGGCAGGAGCGCAGCGTACGCGCGGGCGGCGGAGGAACTCCCGCCGTGGTCAGGTGCGTCATCGCGCGGTGCCCCCGCCGGATCGGCGTGTCGTTCCAAGGGCACCTCCGTGAGTCGGGTCGCCGTCGCGCCACGTGAGTCCCGGCGTGTCCCCGGGCATACCAAGTTAGGTTAGCCTGACCATGATAGAAATGGGGCGTGCTGAACCAACGGACCACGCGAACGCGCGCCCTTCTGCACGCCGTTGTCCTGATCGTCCTGCTGGTACTGGTGCTCGCGTGCGCGGCCGGGAGCTTGTTCTTCGGATCCCGCCTGGTGCCCCCGGCGGACGTGTGGCAGGGGCTCGTGCACCCGGAGACCGCCCCCGAGGACATCGCGGTCCTCGTGCGTGAACAACGCCTGCCGCGCATGGCCATGGGCGTGGCCGTGGGAGCCGCGCTCGGCCTCGCCGGGGCGTAGACGCAGGGACACACGTGCAATCCGCTGGCGGATCCCGGGCTGCTGGGCATCACGAGCGGTGCGGCGCTGATGATCGTGGGCGCCGCCTTCTTCCTGGGCGTCACGGACCCCGCCGTGCAGGTGTGGTTCGCGTTCGCGGGAGCCGTGCTGGGGGCCGCGATCGTGTTTGTCATCAGCGCGCTGAGCGGCGGCGCAACCAACCCGCTGACCATCATCCTGGCCGGCTCGGCGCTGACGGCATTCCTCACGGCCATGACCACGATGCTGGTGCTCTCCGACCGCGCGGCGCTGGACGTCCAGCGGTTCTGGCAGGCCGGTTCCGTGGCGGGGCGTGAGATGAGCGTGCTCTACGGCGTGCTGCCCTACCTGCTCTTGGGTGCGATGCTGGCCCTGCTCTCCGGACGGTCGCTCACGCTGTTGGGCCTCGGCGACGCCGCCGCGAGCTCCCTGGGCGTACGTCCCACCCTGGTGCGCTGGGTCGGGTTCGTGGCCATCGTGATCCTCTCGGGGGCCGCCACCGCGGTGGCCGGCCCCATTGGTTTCGTGGGGTTGATCGTCCCCCACGTCGCGCGCATCCTGGGCGGCCCCGACTACCGCTGGGTGATCCCCGCCTCGGCACTGCTGGGAGCGATCCTCGTGGTCGCCGCGGACACCGTGGGTCGGCTGGTGACACTCCCGTCCGAGGTGCAGGCCAGCATCATGCTCGCCCTCGTGGGAGCCCCCGTCTTCATCCTCCTGGTCCGCAGACGCTCCCCGGTGACACTGTGAGCACCGCCCAGCACAGGACCGCCACCGAGCGGCCGCGCCCCGTGACCTCGGCGACCTACGTGCGCCTGGGTAGTTGCCTCCTGCCCGTGCACGTGCGCTCCGCGGTGGTCATGGTGATCACCGCTGTGCTGGGGTGCGTCGTGTTCGTCGCGGGCCTGGGCATGGGAGACTACCCGCTCCCGATTTCCACGGTCGTCGACGTCCTCACCGGCGGCGGCACGCGGCTGGAACGCACGGTCGTCTTCGACTGGCGGCTGGCCCGCTCCCTCGTGGCGCTGGCCGTGGGCCTCGCTCTGGGCATGGCCGGTGCCATCACCTAGAGCACGGCCCGCAACGCGCTCGCGAGCCCGGACGTGCTCGGCATCACGATGGGTGCCGCCGCGGCCGCCGTGATCGCCATTGGATACGGATCGGTGGGGACCAACAGTCCCGTGCTGATCCCCGCGGTCGCGATCATGGGTGGCGCACTGACCGCCGCGCTCATCCTGCTCCTCGCCCGGGGGACCGGCGGGCAGACATACCGCATGGTGCTGATCGGCATCGGGGTGAACTCCATGCTGGGCTCCGTGGTCAGCTTCATCCTGGTCAACGCGGCATCGGACACCGCCGCCATGGCCACCCTCTGGTTGACGGGCAGCGTCAACGGCCGGGGTATGGCCCAGTTCGTGCCCGTGATGGTCGTGCTGCTCGTGGTCTGCCTCTTGGTGCTGCCCACCGCGCGGGATCTGAGCCCGCTGCAACTGGGCGAGAGTTCTGCCTCCTCGCTCGGCGTGGACGTCTCCCGCCGCCGGTTGCTGTTGCTCGTCGCGGCCGTGGTGCTCACGGCGGTGGCCGTGGCCGCAGCGGGTCCGGTGGCGTTCGTCGCCTTCGTGGCGCCCCAGCTCGCGGTGCGCTTGCAGGCCACCGCGCACCCGCCGCTCGTGGGCAGTGCGGTGTGCGGCGGGGTGCTCGTGCTCGTCGCTGACCTCGTGGCCCGCGTCCTGCTGCCGTGGGAGCTGCCCGTGGGCGTGGTGACCGCGGCCATCGGCGGCCCGTTCCTGTTGTACGTACTCGTGACCCGACGCCGGAGGACCACCCTGTGAGCGCATCAACCGCACCCGCCCACCGCTTGCGCGCCGAGACCGTGAACGTGGGCTACGGCCAGAAGACCGTGCTGGAACGGCTGTCCCTCGAGATCCCGGATCACGCCGTGACCACGATCATCGGACCCAACGGTTGCGGCAAGTCCACACTGCTGCACGCCCTCGGTCGCCTCCTGCCGCCGAGTTCCGGGCGGGTCGCACTCGACGGTACCGATCTCTACTCGCTGTCGCCCAAGCAGGCCGCCCGGTCCCTGGGCCTGCTCCCCCAGACACCCATCGCCCCGGGGGGCATGACCGTCTCGGAACTCGTGGCCCTGGGCCGCCACCCGTACCACACCTGGCTGCGGCCGTGGTCCGTGGCCGACGACGATCATGTGCGGCACGCCCTTGAGCTCACCGCTGTAGCGGATCTGGCCGACCGGCCCCTCGAATCGCTGTCGGGCGGCCAGCGGCAGCGGGTCTGGCTGGCCATGACGCTGGCGCAGGACACGGATATCGTGTTGCTCGACGAACCCACGACCTACCTGGACCTCGCCCATTCCCTGGACCTGCTGGACCTGATCGACGACCTGCGCGGTAAGAACGGGCGCACGGTGGTCATGGTGCTGCACGACCTGGTCCTGGCCACGCGCTACAGCGACCACCTGGTGGTGATGAGCGAGGGCCGGGTCGCGGCCTCCGGTCATCCCTCCGAGGTGATCACGGAGTCCTTGCTGGAGGAGCTCTTCGGGTTGCGCGCGCGGGTGATCGAGGACCCCGTGAGCGACCGGCCCCTGATCGTGCCCATCGGGCGGCGGCACGCCAACTTCACGCGCTGAACGATCCGTGCCGAGGGCGGAGCCACGCGGGTCAGCGCTGTGCAGTGCCGCCCTCGTTGGCGCCGTCCTCGTGCGCGTGGGAGGCCTCCCACAGCTGCACGTAGCGCCCGCCGCGGGCCAGCAGCCCTTCGTGGGTGCCCTCCTCGATCACGGCCCCGTCAGCCATCACGAGGATCCGGTCGCACAGCGCCGCCTGATCGAGGTGGTGGATCACCGTGATCGCCGTGCGCTCGCGACTGACCTCGGCCACCGCCCGCGCCAGGATCTCCGCCTCGCCGCGTGCGGCACGCGAGACCGGTTCGTCCAGGACGACGACGCTCGGGCCCAGCAGCGCGACGCGCGCGAGGGCGAGTTGCTGACACCGCATGTCCCCGAGGACGGGGCTGCCGTCGAACACGGGGGGTGTCCAGCCCTTCGTGCAGCTCCTCGACCCACTCGGCGAGGCCGACGGCGCGCAGGGCATCCCACACGGCGCGGTCCCCCGAATTCGGTGCGGCCAGGGTCAGGTTCTCGCGCAGGGTCCCCGAGAAGACGTGGCTCTCCTGGGACACGAGCGCGACCACGAGAGCCCGCTCCGCGGGCGGCAGGGCGTGGGGGTCCTGCCCCGCGATCCGCACCGCACCGCGCGACGGGGTGCGCACGCCGGCCACGACGGCGGCCACCGTGGACTTGCCCGCGCCGGAGGCTCCCACGAGGGCCACGGAGGCCCCGGGCGCCACGTCGAAGCTCACGTCCGCCACCGCGCGCCGCTCACCGTAATGCACGTCCAGGTCACGCACGACCACCGGGGCAGCGGCGCGGGACCCGGCGGCCGCGGAACCGGCGGAACCGGTCCGGGCGGCGGCGGCGTCGGAGGTCGTGGGCACCGCGGAACGCGCACCGGAATGGTCCGAGCCGATCCGCACGAGGCCCACGATGCGCCCCAGGGACGTGTACGCGGACTGCAACTGGTCGAGCATCATCAGGGCGGTGCCGATGGGGTTGTAGAGACGCAGGAAGAACAGGACGGCCGTGGTCGCGGCACCCAGTGTGACCGCGCCGGTGCCGAGCAGCACGAACGCGGTCCCCAGCAGCGCGCTCAGACCCAGGAACTCTGCGAGGTTCACGCCGCCGAACAGGCGAGTGGTCGCGATCTGCGTGAGCACCACCAGGCGCGAGACGACCCACGAGGGCACCACGAGCCGACGCCGCATGAACCCGCCGGCGCGGAACCCGCGGATCACGGACCCGCCACGGACGGCGTCGAGCACCATGCCGGCGCGGACGGCGCGCTGGGCACGTTCGGCGCGGTACAGGGGCGGGGCCTGTCGCAGGTAGCGGCGCACGGCCACCGCGTAGACGGGCACCGTGACGACCACGCCGTGCCGAGCCCGTTGAGTGCGGAGCCCACCGCGAGCGCGATCAGCAACACGGCGAGCACGCGCCACGGGTCGCCGTCCCCGATCAGGGGGTGGTGTGTGACGTTGCCGGTCACGGCGTCCACGACGATTCCCAGCACCAGGGGCATCACGAGTCCGCAACCCGCCGAGGCCAGCAGCACCACCAAGGAACCGAGTGTCCGGGGCAGTTGCGGGCGCAGCCGGCGCCCCACCGCCCCGAGGACCTCGCGGCCGCCGGCGCGCGGCAGCGTGGTGGGAACCGGGGTGAGCGCGGGATCCCGCGTGTGCTCCTGCTGGGTGGTGCTCATGACGTCGCTCCTTCTGCGTGTGTTCGGGTGCCACGTCCTGCTCGGTCACCGTGAGCACGCGGTCGGCCGCGGCGCGCCACACCTCGGAGGCGCTGAGTACCACGGTGGCGGCGCCGCGGCGGTGGGCGGCCACGGCCCGGGCCACGCTCACCTCGGTCACGGTGTCCAAGGCGGAGGTGGGCTCGTCGAGCACGAGCAGCGAGGAGCGGGCGGCGAGCGCCCGGGCGAGGACCATGCGCTGGCGCTGCCCGCCGGAGAGGTGGCGGCCGGCCTCACCGGGGCCGGCGGCGCGGGCAGGGCCGCCCGATCAACCTTGCCGCCCACGGTCACGGGGAACGCGTCGAGCACCACGACGTGCGCGGGCACGAGGTGCGACGGCGCCCGGCGGGCCAGGTCGTTTCGCACGCCGGCGGCATCGATCGTGGCGCCGCGCGCGGGCACCACGTGGGCCACGAGACTCACGTCCTGGTCCTGGCCCATGACCCCCACCACGGCGCCGGCCACGCCCGGGACCTCGTGGAGCAGGGCCTCGACCTCGGCCGGCTCCACACGCTGACCGCGGATCTCCACCTGGTCGTCCGCGCGGCCCAGCAGCAGGTAGCCCACGCCGGGTTCCCAGCGGGCCAGGACACCCGTGCGGTAGAGGCGCCCGCCGGGGGTGAACGGATCCGCCACGAAGTGGGGCGGTCTCGATCGGTCGCGCCCGGTAGCCTCGCGCGAGCTGGGGGCCACCCAGGTAGAGCTCTCCCGTCTCACCGTCCGGGACGGGCTGCAGGTCGGAGTTCAACAGGTGCGCGCTCAACCCGGCCAGGGGGCGGCCGATCGTGGGGGTCCGCCCAAGCACCCGGGCCGCCGCGGCGTCGACCGTGGACTCGGTGGGCCCGTAGAGGTTCCAGGCGAGTTTCCCGGACGCCACGACGTCGTGCCACAGGGAGGCCGGCAGGGTCTCGCCTCCCAGGATCAAGGTCGCGGGAGCGGGCAGCTGCAGCAGACCGAACTCCACGAGCACCCCCGCCAGTGAGGGCGTGGAGTCGAGGACGTCGATCCCGTCCTCGCTCAGGGCGCCCAGGAACGCGAGGGCGTCCCCGGTGAGCGCGGCGTCGTAGACGTGCACCGTGTGCCCGCCGAAGAGCCACGACAACTGGTCCAGTGCGGCGTCGAACGTGAAGGACGCCGTGTGCGCCACGTGCAGGTGGCTCGCGCCGCTGTGGCGCTGGGACGGGGGGAAGAGCAGCGCGCGATGGTGGGCGATCAGGTGACCGAGTGCGGCGCGCGTGACTTCCACGCCCTTGGGGCGGCCGGTGGTACCGGACGTGTGCAGCAGGTAGGCCAGGTTCTCGGGCCCCACGGTGACCGCGATATCGGCCGCGGGCGCCTCCCAGTCGATCCGCTCCCACAGGATGCGCTGGGCCCCGGGGCGCAGGGAGGGATCGCCGTCGGCATCCGTGACGACGACGTCCGCGCCACCGTCGTCGGTGGTCGCACGACGCCGCTCGGCCGGGTGCGCGCGGTCCAACGCTTGGAACGCGCCGCCCGCGAGCAACGTGGCCAGCATGCCCACGACCATCTCGTGGCTGCGGGGCAGGTCGAGAACCACCACCTCCTCGACCGTCACGCCCGCCTCCGCGAGCAGTCGCGCCAGGACGCGGACTCGGCGCACCAATTCGGTACCGGTGAGGGAGGTGCGCGCGTCCACCAGGACGGGCTCGTCCGGGCTCGTCAGCGCGATCCGTTCGATGGCCTCGGTGAGGTCCACGGGCGTGAAGTGACCGTTCTCCGCACCTGCCGCCGAGCGGCGCCGCGCGATGGCCGCCTCCTCGGCGTCGTCGAGTGCGGAGATCGCCCCCAGCCGTGGCGCGCCGGGGGCCACGAGACGGCGCAGCAACGTGACGAAACCACGCACGCGGGCGGTCGCCCGATCCCGGGAGACGCGGGTCGGATCGGTGTCGAAACCCAGGTGGATCTCGGTGCCGTTGTCGGTGGACACAGGGGTCACGGTCAGACCCATGTCCTCGGGCGGGCCGCCGGCCACGTTGCGCAGCAGCCCCGGGACGCCGCGGAAGTCGAGTGCGGGGTTGAAGACCTTCACATTGGCTCCCACGCCGTGCAGCAGCCCGCCGGCACCGGGGACGCCCAGAGCGCCGGGGAGGTCCTCACCGCGGAAGCGCTGGTGCTCGCGCATGCCCACCATGGCGTCGGAGACTTTTCTCGCGAGGCTCGCGGCGGTGTCCGCCCCGGAGACGGCCACCCGCAGGGGCAGCACGTTCACGGCCATCGCGGGGGTCTTCAGGGTGGCCGGTGTCGTGCGCACCATCATGGGCAGCGCCACGACCACGTCCTGCTGGCCCGTGAGCCGGTGGACGTAGCCGGCGTATGCGCCGAGCAGCACGTCGACCCAGGTGCACCCTGCCGCGGAGCCCACTTCCTTGAGACGGTCGCCGTCCTGCGGGGTGAGCGTCTGCCGCACGTGCACGGTGCGCCCGCCGGAGCGCTTGGCGCCGCCCTCGCGGCCACCCACCGGCGGCAGCGGGGTCATGGCATCGACCCAGTAGCGTTCGTCCGCCTTGCGCTGCTGGCTGCCCCGGTACTTCAGGTCTTCTTCGACGAGCTCGCGAAGGGGGCGATAGCCCGTCGCCGGTGCGGGCTCGCCCGTCAGCCCCGCGCGGTAGAGCGCAGCGATCCGGCGGCTCAGGCGCGCAGCCGAGTACCCGTCGATCACCAGGTGGTGATCGAGCTGCACGAGCCACACGTGCTGGTCGGTCACGCGCAGGATCACGTAGCGGAAGAGTTCGCGCTCCACCATGGGGGCGCAGTGCCGAGCCATGTCCGCGCGCTGCTCGTCCACTACGGCGGCGGCGAGTGCGAACGGGTCCGGGGCCGCACGCAGGTCGACCGCGCGGGGTCGGTACCCGGTGGGACTCACGACGCATTGTTGCGCCCGGCCCTCGTGCTCGCGAACTCGCAGCCGCAGGGTCTCGGTCTCGGCCACGGCCTCGCCGACGGCGCGGGCCAGCCGGTCGACGTCCACGTCACCCGGGCCGATCTCCACGACCTCGCCCACCACGTAGTAGGGGGACGACGGATTCAGCCGTTGGGCGTTCCAGATCCCTTCTTGCGCACCGGTCAACGGGAACCACTCGGCGGGGTCGGGGAGGCTGGGCGAAGAGACCATGCGAGGCTGGTGTTCCTTTCTGGGAAGGATGAGCACATCGCGCATCCTGGCACCTATTTAGGTTAGGCTAACCTTAGTTAATTATTGCCGTCGTCTCGAGAGGATTACACGTGCCGGACATTGTTGAGGAGCTGCGACTCGAGGTTGCCACCGCATTGGGCGTTGCGCCCGGACAGGTGGACACCGGTGCCGATCTGACGGATCTCGGACTCGACTCCGTGCGTTTAATGGGTGTGGTCGAGGGGATCATTGCCCGCGGCTACGACGTCGACTACGTGGACCTTGCCGAGGACCCCCGGCTCGACGCCTGGCGGGGCCTGCTCGAGGGCTGATCGCCCGCACGGGCTGCACACGCTTCACGGTGCGTGCCGCCCGTTGTGGTGGGCCCAGGGCGTCAATGCTGGGCGGCGCCGCCGTCCACGGTGAGCACCTGCATGGTCATGTGCCGTGATGACTCCACCAGCAGGAACCCCACGACACCGCTTACGTCCCCCGGGCGGCCGACCCGCCCCAGCGGGATGCCGGTCTTAAAGACCCCCGGGTCCCCCGCGACCATGTGGGCGGAGCGGTCCTCGCCACCCCACATGCCCATGACCATGGCTGTCATGGTGGTGCCGGGGGCCACGACATTTGCCAGCACCCCGTAACGGGCCGATTCCAGTCCGAGGCTCGTGGTGAAGTGCGTGGCCGCCGCTTTCGACGCCGCGTAGGCCGCCATGTGCGCGCGGGGCACCACCGAGGAGTTCGAGGAGATCGTCACGAGGCTGCGCCGGTTGGCCGGGTCGTGGTCGCACTGGGCCACCATCACGCGCAGGGTCTCGCGGCTGACCCGGAACACCCCGGTGGCGTTCACGGCCATGACGCGCTGCCACTGGGCCTCGTCCGTCTCCAGGACGGTGCCCGTCTCCAAAGTGCCGGCCGCGTTGACCAGACCCACGAGCGGGGGCATGGACGCGGCGATCTCATCCAGGGCGCGGGCAACCTCCGCGCCGTCGAACACGGAGCACCCGCGGTAGGACAGGCGTCCAGTCGCCGCCCCGCGGCCGATCACGGCCAACGCTTCTGCGGTCTGCTCCGTGGGGGCGAGCTCCTGCCACGGGTTTCCCTCCGGCAGGTCGAGGGCCGCAACGGCGTAGCCGCGGGTGAGCAGGTCCGCGACGAGGGCGGTTCCCATGCCACCGGCCGCCCCGGTGACCACCACGGTCTCGAAGTCGGGGGCCCGGGCGGGCAGGGCATCGGATGGTGCCATCTCGTTGAAGTCCGGCACAAAGGTAAGCCTTACCTAAACCCCCGAAAATGCGCATCGCCCCGCGGTCCACGAGGGGATCACGGGGCGATGAAGTGGCGAGTTGAGTACGTCAGTCGCGCGTGAGGCGACGGTGCGTGAGGCGCTTGGGCCGTGCGGCGTCGGGGCCGAGACGCTCCACCTTGTTCTCCTCGTAGGCTTCGAAGTTACCCTCGAACCAATACCAGTTGTCCGGGTTCTCCTCGGTGCCTTCCCAGGCGAGGATGTGGGTGGCCACCCGGTCCAGGAACCACCGGTCGTGGGATACCACCACGGCGCAGCCGGGGAATTCCAGCAGCGCGTTCTCCAGGGAACCCAGGGTTTCCACGTCCAGGTCGTTGGTGGGCTCATCCAGCAGCAGCAGGTTACCGCCCTGCTTGAGCGTCAGCGCCAGGTTCAGACGGTTGCGCTCACCACCGGAGAGCACACCGGCCTTCTTCTGCTGATCCGGGCCCTTGAACCCGAACGCGGAGACGTACGCGCGGGACGGCATTTCGACCTTGCCCACGTTGATGTAGTCCAGGCCGTCCGAGACGACCTCCCACAGGGTCTTCTCCGGGTCGAGGTTCTCACGGTTCTGATCCACGTACGAGATCTGGACCGAGTCGCCCACCTTGAGCTCGCCGCCGTCGAGCGGCTCGAGACCCACAATGGTCTTGAACAGCGTGGACTTACCCACACCGTTGGGACCGATCACGCCCACGATGCCGTTGCGGGGCAGTGAGAAGGACAAATCGTTGATGAGCGAACGGTCGCCGAAGCCCTTCTCCAAGTTCTCGGCCTCGATCACTAGGTTGCCCAGACGGGGTCCCGGGGGAATCTGAATTTCCTCGAAGTCCAACTTGCGGGTCTTCTCCGCCTCCGACGCCATTTCTTCGTAGCGAGCCAGACGCGCCTTGGACTTAGCCTGACGGCCCTTGGCATTGGTGCGCACCCAGTCGAGTTCTTCCTTGAGGCGCTTGGCCTGCTTGGCGTCCTTCTTGCCCTGGACCTCCATGCGCTTGGCCTTGGTATCCAGGTAGGTGGAGTAGTTGCCCTCGTAGGGGTACAGGCGACCGCGGTCGACCTCACAGATCCACTCGGCCACGTGATCCAGGAAGTACCGGTCGTGAGTCACGGCCAGAACGGCACCGTGGTACGCGGCCAGGTGCTGCTCGAGCCACAGCACGGACTCGGCGTCCAAGTGGTTGGTCGGCTCGTCGAGCAGCAGCAGGTCGGGTTTCTGCAGCAGCAGCTTGCACAGCGCGACACGACGTCGCTCACCGCCGGAGAGGACCTTCACGTCCGCTTCGGGCGGCGGGCAACGCAGCGCGTCCATGGCCTGCTCGAGCTGGGAGTCGAGGTCCCACGCGTTCGCGGCGTCGATCTCTTCCTGCAGCTTGCCCATTTCTTCCATGAGCGCATCGAAGTCCGCGTCGGGTTCGGCCATTTCGGCGGAGATCTCGTTGAATCGATCGAGCTTGCCCTTGATCTCGCCAACGCCCTCTTCCACATTGCCCAGAACGGTCTTCTCTTCGTTCAACGGCGGTTCCTGCAGCAGGATACCCACGGAGTAACCGGGGCTCAGCCGGGCCTCACCGTTGGAGGGCTGGTCGATGCCAGCCATGATCTTCAGGATGGTCGATTTACCAGCACCGTTGGGACCCACAACGCCGATCTTGGCGCCGGGGTAGAACGACATGGTGACATCGTCCAGAATGACTTTGTCGCCCACCTTCTTGCGGGCTTTGGACATGGTGTAAATGAATTCCGCCATACCTTCCAGGCTACCGCGCCCGCGCGCCTCCTCCAGCCACGTTCAGCTCCCGGCACGCAACTCCCCCAACGACGCCACTCCGTTGCGTTACCGGGGTCACATGCGGGCCCCGGTAACGCACGGTAGGCAGTTGCGGTCGAGGCGTTTTCAGTCGCTCCCCACGCCCACCGGGGTGCGCTCCTCGGAGTCCTCCTCCGCGTCCTCCGTCCCGTCCGGGTCCCGGGGAAGATTGTTCAGGGACGTGAAGGTGTGATCGGGATCGGAGCGGATGATGACCCCGTGACCGTGTTCGTCCAGCCGCTCGTTGTCCTGCAGCCCCGCAATTTTTGCACCGTGGTCATCCTGGGTGGATTCGTCCGCGTCACCGGTGGCATTGTGCGGACGCTGACCCTGGCCACCCGTGCGGGAGAAGTTGGCCGTGCCGAAGTTGAGGTCGTGGCCAATGGCGGTGGCGTCCACCTGAACCGTGGTGCGGGGACCGTTGTCGGACATCCACTCCTGGACTTGCAGCTTCCCGGTCACCATGACCGGCTGCCCACAGCACACGCTGTTCATAACGTGCATGGCCAAGCCGCGGAAACACCGGATGGAGTACCAATTGGTGTGGACATCGATCCAGGTGTTCTTCTCGGCGTCGAACCGGCGCGTGGTGGTGGCCAGGCGGAAACGCGCGGCAACGGTGCCGTCCTCGAACAGGTGGGACTCGGGATCTTTGCCGACGAATCCTCGGAGGGTGATGTGCTCGGGCATGGGATGCTCCTTCGTATGAGCCGGCCCCGCGGCTCGTGACACCGCGAGGACGGAACCTGTGCCCCGAAATTCAGGGGTGGTCCCACGCTCCCGTGTTCACACGGCTGAGGAGACAAAGGCACTCCAAAATGTGGATTGCCTTCGTGAGCTCGTGCTCGTCTCTCATGGTGTGCAGTTGCCACGCCGCGGGCACAGTGCCCATCCCGTGCTCAACCGTTGCTAGACTGTATTGGCGCTTCACGCGCTCCGCCTCGGTAGCTCAGTGGATAGAGCAGGAGCCTTCTAATCTCTTGGTCGGGGGTTCGATTCCCTCTCGGGGCACCCATGTCCTGCGGTGACAACTGAGGGGCCGGTGGAACCCTTTTCCCTCGTGAGAAGGGTTCCACCGGCCCCGCAAACGTTGCAGGGGGTCCTACCCGACCCTAGCCAGCACACGCCTGGTGCCACGGCCCACCTGCACCTGGTGACACCTTCCCCGGAACGGGGCTGCCTCCGCGCGGTATCGCGGTACCGCGAGCTCATCGACGTTGCGACCACGACGTCCGATTCCCTGCATCCTCGTCGACGATGGAGCCAAGAACCGCCGGTTTTTGGGCGTCACCGTCAATCATCGTGCACCGTGGCCCTGGGTAAGGGTCCTACTGTCAACCAGAATGCCCGCTGCTGACTATCTAGGGCACCGGAAATCCTGCAATGACGTCTGAGGGGCCGGTGGAACCCTTTTCCCCCGTGGGAAGGGTTCCACCGGCCCCTCAGATGTTAGTAGCGGTCCCAGCGGCCCCGCAGGCGCGCATGCCTAGTGACCGTAGAACACTTTCTCGAACACGGTGCGCGACTGCCGGGTGATCCGCAGATAGTCCTCTTCCAGTTGCGAGGCCGAACCGGGTTCATAACCGATCCACCGGGCCACGGCTTCCAGGTCCACGCGGCGGGAGGGAACAGAGTCCGAGGAGCGACCGGAACGCAGCACGTTGCCGTTGCGGATGGCCGTGGCCAAGGTCCACGCACTCTTGAGCACCTGGGCGTCCTGCGGTGCCAAGAGGTTGGCCTCGACCGCGGCTTCCAGAGCGGCGAGGGTGGAGGTGGTCCGCAGGCCGGCCACCTCGTGCCCGTGCTGCAATTGCAACAGTTGAACCAACCACTCCACATCAGCGAGCCCACCGCGGCCCAATTTCACCTGCCGGTTGGGATCCGCGCCGCGCGGCATCCGTTCGTTCTCCACACGTGCCTTCATGCGGCGCACGTCGATGAGCTGACGCTCCGTGAAGTCGGATGGATACCGGAAGCGGTCAAACACGCGAACGAGCGCTGTCGCAACATTTTCGCTGCCCGCCATGTAACGAGCTCGCGTTAGGGCCTGGAACTCCCACGTCTGAGCCCACCGGTCGTAGTACTGGGCGAAGGATTCAACCGAACGCGCCATGGGCCCCTGCTTGCCTTCGGGCCGCAGATCATTGTCGATCTCCAGTGTCCGTTCGGCAATAATGGGTGGCTGGCACGGCATTTTGAGCAACTGCACCATGCGTAAGAAGATCGTCTCCGCCTGCGACCGAGCTTCATCGGATTCGGCTCCCTCGCGCGGTTCGAAGGCGTACATGACGTCCGCGTCCGATCCGTAACCGATCTCCCGCCCGCCCTGGCGGCCCATGGCCACGACCATCACGTCGGCCGAGCTTTCCTCGTCCCCGCCTTCGCAGAGCTCCCGCTGGGCAATGTACAAGGCACCCATCACGGTGGCCTGATCAACGTCCGAGAGTCCCGCGACGACCGTCTCGACCGAGGCCAGACCGCTCGTGTCAGCGAGCGCGATGCGTAGCTGCTCGCGACGTCGGACCTGGCGAATCGCGCGAATGGCCTCGTCCGGTTCGGGGTGCCGTTGCAGCTGGGTGCGCATTTCCTTGGTGAGCTCATCCAGGGTGCGCGGGCGCAGTTGGGGGTCGTCCCCGAGCCATGCAATGGACTGCGGAGACGTTTCCAGCAGGTCCGAGACGTACCGGGAACTGGAGAGGATCTGGCACAAGCGCTCCGCCGCCGCGTTGGAGTCGCGCAACAAGCGCAAGAACCACGGCGTGTTGCCCATGGCCTCGGTGATCTTCCGGAAGTTGAGCAGACCTGCGTCCGGGTCCACGCCCTGCGCGATCCAGTCCAACAGCACGGGCAGCAGGGTGCGGAGAATCTCCGCCCGGCGACTGACGCCCCGGGAAAGAGCTTCGATGTGACGCATTGCCGCTTTGGTGTCCTGGTATCCGAGGGCGGCCAAACGGTCCAGGGCGGATTCGGTCGTGAGCGTGGTGTCCGCGGGGGCGTTGGCGAGCGCGGCGAGCATGGGGCGGTAGAAAATCCGCTCGTGCATGGTGCGCACCGACCGCTTGACCTTGGTCCAATTCTCGCTCAGCGCCTTACCCGTGGGGTGGGTGTGCTCCCCCGCCCCGTCCACGGACCGGGCCACCACGGACAGCTCCCGCTCGTCGCGTGGCATCAGGTGGGTGCGACGCATACGGAACAGCTGGATGCGGTGCTCGAGCAGGCGCAGCCACCGGTAATTGCGGTGGAACTCGTCGCCGTCACTGCGGGAAATGTAACCGCCGGCGGACAGCGCCACGAGAGAATCGGTAGTGGCTTTGGTGCGCACCGTTTCATCGCTGCGCCCGTGAACGAGCTGCAGCAACTGCACCGTGAATTCGACGTCGCGCAGGCCCCCCGGGCCCAACTTGATCTGTCGATCGCGGTCCGCTTCGGGAATGTTGTCCGTGACACGGCGTCGCATGCCCTGGACGGATTCCACGAAGCCCTCGCGTTGCGCCGATGACCAGACGAAGGGGCTGATGGCGGTTTCGTAACGCTCGCCCAGGTCAATGTCCCCCGCGATGGCTCGGGCCTTGAGCAACGCCTGGAACTCCCAGGACTTGGCCCACCGCTTGTAGTACTGCACGTGTGAATCCAGTGTGCGCACGAGCGGCCCGTCCTTGCCCTCGGGCCGGAGGTTGGCGTCCACTTCCCACAGAGCCGGTTCCGGCCCGGTCGTCATGACGGCGTGTGCCATGCCGGACGCCAGGCTCGTGGCGATTTCCGCGGCCAGCTGCTCGTCCGGTCCCTCCTGCTGGTCAGCGGCTCGAATGTCGACGACGTACACGACGTCCACGTCGGAAATATAGTTCAGCTCGCGGGCACCACACTTACCCATCCCGATCACGGCCAGCCGTACCTGATCGACCAGCGCGCGGCCCCAGTGTTCGTTGGCTTCCGCTCGTGAGACGGCCAAACCCGCTTCAAGAGCGGCACCGGCCAAATCAGCGAGCTGGCGCCCCACGGACGGCATGTAGTCCACCGGATCCAAGGCACCGACGTCGCGAATGGCGACTTTGGTGATCCCCCGCCGGTACGCGACCCGTAATGCTTTGTAGGCTTCTTCGCCGGTTTCAGTGGCGGTGGGGACGTCGGATTCGGGATCCGCGCCCACCGCTTCCAACAGGGCGTCCCGGAAGACCTCCGCTTTGTCGTGCCCGGGCTGGTCCTGTGGCTCGATGTCCAACAGATCCAGGTTCTGCGGGGCCCGCAGCAGGAATTCGCCGAGCGCCTCGGAGGCACCCAACAGCCGGAACATGGTCTCGGACTTCGCCGGGTCCCCGTTGACTCGTTTCGCGATCTCCGGATGCCGTTCGATCAATCGGACGATCAGCTGCAGCGCCACATCCGGGGAGGCGGAATGCGCCAGGCCGTTGAGCAGCAACTGCAGATCGACGCCGTCGAGCTCGCGAAAACCCAGCCAGCGCCGCGCGTTGGTGACGTCCGCGAAACCGATGGAGATCAGCCGTTTGGCCGAGATCTTTTCCGCGCGTTCCTTGGCACTTCCGTCCGTGGCGCTCATCCCGACCACGCCTACAGGATTCCCAGGTTGGTCCGCAGCTCGTAGGGGCTGACCTCCACCCGGTAATTGTCCCAATCTCGGCGCTTATTGCGCAGGAAGTAATCGAAAACCTGCTCCCCGAGCAGTTCCGCCATGAACTCCGAGTCCTCGGTCTGTCGGATGGCCTCGTGCAGGCTCGTGGGCAGCGGCTGGTGGCCCACGGCGCGGCGCTCGGCGCTACTCATGGCGAACACATCGTCCATTTCCACCGGCGGCAGCTCGTACTCGTTCTCGATGCCCTTGAGCCCCGCTCCCAACAGTGCCGCGTAGGAGAGATACGGGTTGGTGGCCGAATCGATACCGCGATACTCGATACGCGAGGACTGCACCTTGTCCGGCTTGTAAAGCGGTACCCGTACCAGGGCGGACCGGTTGTTGTGACCCCAGGACATGTAGGACGGCGCTTCGTCGCCGGCCCACAGCCGCTTGTAGGAGTTCACGAACTGGTTGGTGACCGAGGTGAACTCGGGTGCGTGGCGCAACAGTCCGGCAATGAAGTGACGGCCTACCTTGGACAACCGGAACTCCGCACCGGCTTCGTAGAACGCGTTGGTGTCCCCCTCGAACAACGAGAAGTGGGTGTGCATGCCCGAACCGGGCTGACGGGAAAACGGTTTGGGCATGAACGTCGCATAAATGCCCTGGGACAGCGCCACTTCCTTGACGATCGTGCGGAACGTCATGATGTTGTCCGCCGTCTGCAGGGCGTCCGCGTAGCGCAGGTCGATCTCGTTCTGCCCGGGCCCGGCCTCATGGTGGGAGAACTCCACGGAAATCCCCACGGCTTCGAGCATGCTCACCGCGGTGCGGCGGAAGTCCTGGACCACACCCCCGGGGACGTGATCGAAATACCCCTCGTAGTCCACGGGCGTGGGCTCACCGGTCGTGGCGTCCAGCTCCGAGGAGCGCAGCAGGTAGAACTCGATTTCCGGAGCGGTGTAACACGTGAAACCCATGTCCGCGGCCTTGTTCAGGACTCGTCGGAGCACACCGCGCGGGTCGGAGGCCGAGGGTTCCCCGTCCGGGGTTTTGAGGTCGCAGAACATCCGCGAGGTGGGTTCCTCGTCCCCCCGCCAGGGCAGTAACTGGAATGTGGAGGGGTCCGGCTGGAGCAGCATGTCGGATTCGTACACGCGCGAGAGCCCCTCGATGGAGGAGCCGTCAAAGCCCAGACCCTCGTCGAAAGCGGCCTCCACCTCCGCCGGGGCCAGGGCCACGGACTTGAGCGTTCCCACGACATCGGTGAACCACAGCCGGACGAATCGTACGTCACGATCCTCAATGGTTCGCAAAACGAATTCTTGCTGCCGATCCATGTGGGGCCACCTCGGGTATCTCGACCGTGTTGCGGATGTTCTCGCGGCCCCGTGACGTCTGCATCACAGCTGAGCCGCTCCCCCAACTCTAACGGCAGGCCCCGCACGCGGACACGACGCGAGATCTCACGGCGAGTGCGGCGTCGTCGGCGGCGGTACCCTGGACCAATGACCGCTACACCCCCGTCAGATCAAGCTTCCAACGCGCCTTCGTTGAGCGAGGTGACCTGCGTGCGCACCGTGCATTTGCAACGAGCCAAGGCGCAGGGCGAAAAATTCGCGATGCTCACCAGTTATGACGCCCTGACGGCCGCGATTTTCGACGGCGCCGGCGTGGACGTTCTGCTCGTGGGGGACTCCGCGGGCAACAACGTGCTGGGCTACGAAACCACCCTTCCGGTCACGCTCGAGCACATGATTCCTTTGGCCGCCGCGGTCTCCCGCGCCGCCCGGCGCGCCCTGGTGGTGGTGGATCTGCCGTTCGGTTCCTACGAGGAGTCCCCGGAGCAGGCCGTCCGCTCCTCCGTGCGCATCATGAAGGAAACCGGGGCCCACGCCGTCAAGATCGAGGCGGGTGCGGACCTCTGCGACCATGTGGCCGCGGTGGTGCGCGCGGGCATCCCCGTGATGGGGCACGTGGGCTTCACCCCCCAATCCGAACACGCCCTGGGCGGTTATCGGGTCCAGGGCAAGGGCGACGCCGCGGCCGCACTGATTGCCGACGCCCGCGCCGTGCAGGCGGCCGGCGCGTTCGCCGTGGTCCTCGAAATGGTCTCCGCAGACGCCGCGGCCCGGGTCGAGGACGCGCTTGTCATTCCCACCGTGGGTATTGGCGCCGGAAACTCCACCACGGGTCAGGTGCTCGTGTGGCAGGACATGCTGGGACTGCGAACCGGACGGATCCCGCGCTTCGTTAAGCAGTACGCCCAGTTGTCTCAGATTATCGGGGACGCCGTGGGCAGCTACGTGACGGACGTGAAATCCGGGCGGTTCCCGGCCGAGGAGAACAGCTTCCGCGGCTGATGCCGACAGGAGCACGGCGGTGGCCCGGACCAAGAGGTCCGGGCCACCGTTGATATCGGGGTATCTCAGTCGCCCTTGTAGGCGGCGTCCTCGTCGTCCCAGCGCTTGGTGTTCTCCGCCGCGGTCTTCAGCGCGCGTGACGCTTCTTCGCGGGTCGGGTACGGACCCATGAGCTGGCGGTAGTCGTCCTTGGGACCTTCTTCCACCTGCTTGGTGTACAGGTTGTACCAGTACTCGGCCATGACTCTGCCTCCTTCGCACGGCGCTGCGCGCCCTGTCGGTCGGTGGATCCGGGTGCAAAACTGCGGGATCCCGGCTCGGCTCTGCTCCGAGCGTCTAAGGATTAGGCTAGTGCCAAGACACATGCCGAGCCCGCACTCGCGTCGGTTCGGCATCCACCTTTTCAACCCGTTGGAGGCAACGACCCACCGTGACATCGCACAATTTGGCCCCAGCCCCCGGTTCCACCGCTCCGATCGGTGATTTGAAACCGGGGATCATTGGTTCCTCTCGATTCGTCCCCGCGTCCATTCCCCGTCCCGAGTACGTAGGTCGGATGGAGCCCAACGAAGGCAGGGGCTCCAATATTTACACCCCCGAGGAAATCGAATTGGTTCGTGAGGCCGGCCGGATTGCGGCACAGGCCCTGGAACTGGCCGGGGCGGCAGCCCAGCCCGGAGTGACCACGGACGAACTGGATCGCCTGGCCCACGAATACATGTGCGATCACGGGGCCTACCCTTCGTGCCTGGACTACCGGGGTTTCCGCAAGTCGATTTGCACCTCTCTCAATGAGGTCATCTGCCACGGAATCCCGGACTCCACCGTGCTCGAGGACGGTGACATCGTGAATCTGGATGTCACCGCGTACAAGAACGGCATGCACGGGGACACCAATGCGACCTTCTTGGTGGGAGACGTGGACGAGGATTCCCGCTTACTGGTGGAGCGCACCCGAGAAGCCACTCACCGCGCTATCAAGGCCGTGCGTCCGGGCCGTGAGATCAATGTGATCGGGCGGGTCATCGAGAAATACGCCAAGCGTTTCAACTACGGTGTCGTGCGCGATTTCACCGGACACGGCGTGGGGCGCGAATTCCACTCGGGTCTGATCATCCCCCACTACGACGCCGCGCCCAGTTACAACACCGAGATGACTCCGGGGATGATTTTCACGATCGAGCCCATGCTCACCCTGGGATCGATTGCGTGGGACCAGTGGGAAGACGATTGGACCATCACCACCTCCGACAAGCGCCGCACCGCCCAGTTCGAACACACCATGGTTGTGACTGAAGACGGCGTGGACGTACTCACCCTGCCGTAAACTAACCGCACATTCGGGGGCCGGAGATGGCCCCTGACCACCTGGTTTCACCGTGAACCGAGAGGACCGTTCATGAGCCCCACCAACCCTTCGAAGGCCCCTTCGACACTCGGTATCGGAATTGATATCGGCGGTACCGGCACCAAGGGCGGGATCGTTGATCTCAGTTCCGGGGAGCTCGTGGGCGACCGGTTCCGCATCCCCACTCCCAAGCCGGCAACCCCGGAAGCCGTGGCCGCCGTGGTCAAGCAGATCGTGGACGAACTGCAGTCCCGCCCCGAGGCCCCGGCCCCAGACTCACACGTGGGTATTGTGTTCCCGGCCATCATCAAGGACGGTGTGGCGCTCTCGGCCGCCAATGTCGACAAGTCGTGGATCAACACCAACGTGGATGCTCTTATGACCGAAACCCTGGGGCGTGAAGTAGAGGCTCTCAACGACGCCGACGGCGCCGGGTTGGCGGAGGCGTACTACGGTGCGGGCCGCGACAAGACCGGCTTGGTCATGGTCATCACCCTGGGCACGGGCATTGGCTCCGCAATGATCCTCAACGGCCAGCTGGTTCCGAATGCCGAACTGGGCCACCTGGAAATCGACGGCCACGACGCTGAGTCCAAGGCATCGGCGGCGGCTCGCGAACGCGAGGATCTCCCGTGGAAGAAATGGGCCAAGAAGCGCCTCCAGCGGTATTTCTCCCACGTGGAATTTCTCTTCTCCCCTTCCCTGTTCATCATTGGCGGGGGCGTGTCCAAGAATTCGGAGAAGTTCGTGCCGTACCTGGAGCTGAAGACCCCGGTGGAGATCGCGTCACTGCGCAATAACGCGGGAATCGTGGGTGCGGCCCTGTGGGCCCAGCAGTGCGGCGAGGCCCAGGCGGCCAAAGCGGTGATCGACCCCGAGAAGAAGTAGCACGAACCCCGAACGCAAAGAATCCCGTTGGTACCGCGGCTTCCCCTCCGCAGTCCCAACGGGATCTTCGTGTCCTAGTTTATGTAGCTACGGCGATTCAATCAAGATCACCAAGCAGTTCATCTACCAGCGATCGCAAGAACCCGCCCACGAACGCGTCCACCTTGACCGTGGCCAGGTGATCGGAGCCCGTGACCCCGTGATTGACAATGACCACGGGGATCCCGTTGCTCACCGCGCGACGTACATACCGTTTCCCGGAATTGACCGTCAACGATGTACCAGCGACAAGGAGCCCCTCAGCCCGGTCGACCATCAGTTTCGCGTAACGCACCCGCTCCACCGGTGCGTTCTCGCCGAAGAACACCACGTCGGGTTTGAGGATCCCACCGCACACCGGACAGTCCAGGATTGTGAAGTGTTCGGTGTGCTCAATGGTGGCGTCCGCGTCGGGCGCGTATTCGATGTCGTGGCGCGTGGCGACGTCGTCGTAGAACCCGGGATTCAACGAATCCAACCGATGCGACAACACCGCGCGGGGAATGGTGGCGCGGCAACGGGTGCAGATCACCCTGTGATGAGTGCCGTGCAGGTCCAGCACGTCGATGGATCCGGCTTTTTGATGCAACCGGTCGATGTTCTGGGTGATGATCCCACAGAGAGTGCCCCGGTGTTCCAGCTCGGCCAGGGCGGCGTGCGCTTCGGAGGGTTTTGCCTGGGCAACGAAGTGCCATCCGAACTGGTTACGCGCCCAGTAATGACGTCGCATCCGTTCTGAGCCCATGAATTCCTGATAGGTCATGGGCATTCGTGGCTTTGCCCCGGGTCCCCGATAGTCCGGGATGCCGGAATCGGTACTGACCCCCGCGCCCGTGAGGACTGCTAGCCGCCGTCCCGATAGCGCGGACACCGCCGCGGGAAGTCCTGCGGTGGCATCGAGTGCATTCGGATCCGGAAACTGTGCCGCGTCGCGGGGCGCCCCGTAGCCGGCGCGGATCACCCGGACGGGCATCAGTGCTGCTCGAGTTGGGCCAGTGCCCGCTCGAGGCGCTCCAATTGGCGGGGTTCGGTGACCTCGGACTCGAATGCGTCCACGACCACGCCCTGGGCATCGAGAACAAAGGTCTGCCGCTTGGCATAACCGCCGTCCTCGGCCAGAACACCGAAGCGCCGGCTGACATCACCGTGGGGCCAGAAATCGGACAATAACTCGAAGTCATAGGATTCCTGGCGCGCGAAAGCGTCGAGGGTGAAAGAACTGTCGGTGGAAATTCCTAGCACCTTGGCGTTGCTCGTCTCGAACACCTCGGGGTGATCCTGCACGTCGCACAGCTCACTGGTGCAGACGGGTGAGAACGCGAACGTGAAGAAAATCAGCACCACAGGGCTGCCTCGCAACTGCGACAACGTCACCGCGTCACCGCGCTGGTTGAGCAGGGTGAAATCCGGTGCGGAAGAACCGACGGAGATCACGGGAGCAGCTCCCGGCGTGACTGGTGAAAGATTGCGCGCATGGTCAGAAATTGCGCTTGGGCGCCAACCGAGTGACGGACCAATCGGGCGAGACCCGTGCGGTGGTGGTCACGTGCAGCCCCGCAGTGGGGGCAGCGTCCTGAACGTCGGCCGGGGAAACGTGGTCTGCACGGCCGGCCTTGGGGGTCAACAGCCAGACCACGCCGCCCTCATCAAGGGTCGTCTGGACGTCCACGAGCTCGTCCACCAAGTCTCCGTCGCCGTCGCGCCACCACAGAATGACGGCATCCACCACTTCTTGGGCCTCGTCATCGAACAGCTCGGAGCCGATGGTGGCCTCGATCCGGTCCCGCAATTGAGCGTCGACGTCGTCGTCGTAACCGAACTCCTGGACGTAATCGCCGTCCTTCAAGTTGAGCTGGTCCACCGCGGACTCGTCGGGGGCCTTTGCCTCGCTCACCGTATGTACTCCTTCTCGATGTAGACGTGCAACCGCCCACAGTGCCGATGCACTGACGGATGTCGTGGCCGACGGGTGCCGGACCGAACATAGAAACGGTGCGATATAAGACAACACCGGATTCAATTCTCGTTCAAGCTCCACCGGATGGAAAGCATGGATTCAAACTGTTGTGACGACTTCTGTGTGACGCGCGGAACCACTGCCGCCCGGTATGACCACTGACGATTTATGACACGATGTACAGCAAAGCGGTACGTCCCACAGCGGGCACCGATGACGCGCCCCGCCGGACCACCCCCGATTCACGGAGCCGATGATAGAGAGGTTGAAGTGTCTTCATCCAGCAACCACCACATTCTCAGTGGCTTAACCAATAATCTGGAGGACGCCAACTCCGAGGAAACCCAGGAGTGGATCGAGTCCTTCAAGGGTCTGATCGAGACCCAGGGCACCGAGCGCGCGCAGTACGTCATGCGAGCCATGTTGCAGTACGCGGGTGCCCATTCGGTGGGCGTGCCCATGGTGACCACCTCGGACTACGTCAACACCATCCCCGTGGACCAGGAGCCGGAATTTCCCGGTGATGAGGAGATCGAGCGTCGCTACCGCGCGTTCATCCGTTGGAACGCGGCGGTCATGGTCCACCGCGCGCAGCGCCCCGAGATCGGGGTGGGCGGTCACATTTCCTCCTACGCCGGTGTGGCCACCCTCTATGAAGTGGGCCTGAACCACTTCTTCCGCGGCCCCGAACACCCCGGCGGCGGCGACCAGGTGTTCTGGCAGGGTCACTCCTCCCCCGGTAACTACGCGCGGGCCTACTTGGAAGGTCGCCTCACCGAAGAGCAGTTGGACGCGTTCCGCCAGGAGAAGACCAAGGCACCCGAGGGCCTACCCTCGTACCCGCACCCGCGCTGCCTCCCCGATTTCTGGCAGTTCCCCACGGTGTCCATGGGTATCGGACCGATGAACGCGATCTACCAGGCGCAGTTCAACCGCTACATCCACAACCGAGGCATCAAGGACACCGCCGACCAGCATGTGTGGGCGTTCCTCGGTGACGGTGAAATGGACGAACCCGAAAGCCGCGGCCTGCTCCAGCTGGCGGCCAACGACAAGCTGGACAACCTGACCTTCGTGGTCAACTGCAACCTGCAGCGCCTGGACGGTCCGGTGCGCGGTAACGGCAAGATCATCCAGGAGCTGGAAGCGTTCTTCCGCGGTGCCGGCTGGAACGTCATCAAGGTCGTGTGGGGTCGTGAGTGGGACACCCTGCTGGAGAAGGACACCACCGGCGACCTGGTGCGGATCATGAACGAAACCCTGGACGGTGACTACCAGACCTACAAGGCCGAGTCCGGTGGGTTCGTCCGAGATCACTTCTTCGGCAAGTCCCCGGCGACCAAAGAGCTCGTGGCGGATCTGTCCGACGACGAGATCTGGAACCTCAAGCGCGGCGCCCACGACTACAACAAGGTGTATGCGGCGTACAAGGCAGCGCTGGAGCACAAGGGTCAGCCCACCGTGATCCTGGCGCAGGCCATCAAGGGCTACGGCCTGGGCTCGCACTTCGAGGCGCGTAATGCCACCCACCAGATGAAGAAGCTGACCCTGGACGACCTCAAGGTCTTCCGTGATCGCATGCGCATCCCGATCAGCGACGAAGAACTCGAGAAGGATCTCTACGGCGCGCCCTACTACCACCCCGGGCCGGACTCCCCCGAAATCAAGTACCTCATGGAACGCAGGAAGGAACTGGGGGGATTTGTCCCGGATCGCCCGCACGAGCAGAAGGAGATCACCCTTCCCACGGACAAGGCGTACAAGTCCGCGAAGAAGGGCTCCGGCAAGCAGCTGGCCGCGACCACCATGGCCTTCGTGCGCATCCTCAAGGACCTGCTGCGGGAGAAGGACTTCGGCCACCGCATTGTGCCGATCGTGCCCGACGAGGCCCGCACGTTCGGCATGGACTCGTTCTTCCCGACCTCCAAGATCTATAACCCCAACGGGCAGAACTACCTCTCCGTGGACCGCGAGTTGATGCTCGCGTACAAGGAGTCCGAGCAGGGTGTCATCTTGCACCCCGGCATTAATGAGGACGGCGCCACCGCGGCGTTCACTGCGGCCGGCACGTCTTACGCCACCCACGGCGAACCGATGATCCCGTTCTACATCTTCTACTCGATGTTCGGGTTCCAGCGCACCGGTGACGTGTTCTGGGCGGCGGCGGACCAGTTGGCCCGTGGCTTCATCATTGGCGCCACCGCCGGTCGCACCACGCTGGCGGGCGAGGGTCTGCAGCACATGGACGGTCATTCCCCGTTGCTGGCGGCCACCAACCCGGCCGTGATCCACTACGACCCGGCCTACGGCTACGAAATTGCGCACATCCTCAAGCGCGGCATCGAGCACATGTACGGCACGGGCGATGAGGATCACAACGTGATGTACTACCTCACGGTGTACAACGAGCCGATCCACCAGCCCGCGGAACCGGAGAACGTGGACGTCGAGGGCATCGTCAAGGGCATTTACCTGCTCAAGCCGGCCCAGCAGGAGGGTCCCCGCGCCCAGTTGCTCGCCTCGGGTGTGGGTGTGCCGTGGGCTCTCGAAGCGCAGCAGATCCTCGCCGAGGACTGGGGTGTTTCCGCCGATGTGTGGTCGGTGACGTCCTGGACCAACCTGCGCCGCGATGCACAAGCCGCCGAGGAAGAGGCGTTCCTCAACCCCAACGAGGGCGCCCGCACCCCGTACGTGGCACAGGCTCTGGCCGGTGCGACCGGCCCGGTGGTGGCCACGAGCGACTTCGCATCGGACCTGCCGGACATGATTCGCCAGTACGTGCCCAACGAGTGGGCCTCACTGGGCGCGGACGGGTTCGGGTTCTCCGACACCCGCGCCGGTGCGCGTCGCTTCTTCAACATCGACGCCCACTCCATGGTGGTACGGACCTTGGAGATGTTGGCCAAGCGCGGCGAAGTGGACTGGTCCGCGCCGGCGCAAGCGATCGACAAGTACAACCTGCTCGATCCGAACGCCGGAACCTCCGGCAACGCCGGCGGCGAGTCCTGATCGCTCCGGCCGCCCGGTCATGATGATCGAGCCTCGGCTCGGGTGACCAGCGACGCCCCGAATCGACGACGCCCGCTCAGCTCTTGCTGAGCGGGCGTCGTCGTTTTCAATGCACTAACCTCGTTCCATGGCTTCCGATTCCAAGGGCACCGCTGCCGCAAAACAACGATCCTCGCGACGAGTGACCTGGTCCCTGCGCAACCGACCGGCCGGAAGCCCGCATCCGCGAACCCTGGATAACCTCGCCGCCAACCTGGGGCAGGTTTCCACCGTGGCCGTCCAGCGCCTGAGCACCACGCTGCCGTGGTTCTCCCAATTGCGGGCGGATGAACGCTCCGAGCTGGGTTTACTGGCGCAGCGTGGTATCTCGTCCTTCGTGCGGTGGTACGAGGACCCGCAGGAACCGGTCTGGGTCCTGACCGAGGTCTTTCGGCAGGCGCCCACCGAACTCACCCGTTCCATTTCGCTGCAGAACGCGCTGCAGGTCCTTCGCATCGTGGTGGACGTCGTGGAGGAGAAAGTTCCCGAGCTCGCCCAGCCCAGTGATGAGAGCGCGCTGCGGGAAGCCGTGCTGCGCTTCTCCCGGGAAGTGGCCTTTGCCGCCGCGGACGTCTATGCCAAGGCCGCCGAGAATCGTGGCTCGTGGGACGCCCGGTTGGAGTCACTCGTGGTGGACGGGATCCTGCGCGGGGACCGCTCGGATTCCATCCGCTCCCGGGTCGCCGCGCTCGGTTGGAAGGACCAGGGGCAGGTCACCGTGATGGTGGGCGCCACCCCGGCCACCACCGGGCCGAGCAGTGTGGACAAGATTCGACGGTCCGCGACCCGTCATGCCGCGGAGTGCCTCGTCTCGCTGCAAACCGACCGTCTGGTGCTCGTACTGGGGGGTGTGGCGGATCCCCGCCGCGGGCTCCCCCAGCTTGCCTCCGTGTTCGGGGACGGACCCGTGGTCTTCGGCCCCGCAGTTGATACGGTCTTCGAGGCCAAGTACTCGGCCGACCGCGCCTCTGCGGGGTTCCGAGCGACGTCCGCGTGGCCCCAGGCACCGAGGCCCGTTGACTCCGAGGACGTGTGGCCCGAACGTGCCATGTCCGGGGACCCCCTCGCATTGCGGGCCATGGTGGACGCCGTGTGGGAACCGCTCTCCGGTTCCTCGACCGGTCTGGTGGAGACCTTGAGCACCTACTTCAGTGTGGGTAATTCTCTCGAGGCCACGTCCCGTGAACTGTTCGTGCATGCCAATACCGTGCGCTACCGGCTGCGCAGGGTCTGCGACATCACCGGTTGGGACCCCTTGATTCCCCGGGAGGCCTTTGTCTTGCATTGCGCCATGGTTGCGGGCCGCCTGAATTCATCCTAATAGGTGGCCGTTTGTAGGAGTTGCACAAAGCCTCACACCCCACTTGGTGGCTGGGAACACCTCGTTTCGGCGTGCGGTTTGATGGAATGGGATCGTGATTGCCGTAGTCTGCCCGGGTCAGGGCTCCCAGAAACCAGGTTTCCTCCGCGATTGGCTGTCGATGGACGGTGTGCCAGAACATGTGGCGCAGCTGTCCGACGCCGCGGGATTGGACCTTGCCCATTACGGGACCGAGGCCGACGAAGAAACCATCAAGGACACCGCCGTTGCCCAGCCGCTGATCGTGGCCGCCGGCTTGGTGGCCGGACGGTTGCTCGCGGACGCGTGGAATGGCCGCGACGACGTCGTCTTTGCGGGCCACTCGGTCGGTGAGATCACCGCCGCGGCACTTTCGGGTGTGCTGAGTGAAGCGGACGCGATGCGTTTTGTGCGGGTCCGCGCGACGGAAATGGCCGAGGCCGCAGCGGCCACGCCCACCGGTATGGCCGCCGTTCTGGGCGGCAAGGCGGAGGACGTCGCCGCAGCCATTACTGCCGCGGGTGCCTCCCCCGCCAACGCCAATGGTGGCGGTCAGGTGGTTGCGGCGGGCACCCTGGAGCAGCTGAAGGCCCTCCAGGAGAATCCCCCAACTCGAGCCAAAGTGATTCCCCTCAAGGTGGCCGGTGCGTTCCACACCGAGCACATGGCACCGGCGCTGGGACCGTTGCGCGAGCTGGCTCCCGAACTCTCCCCGCAGGACCCCGCGCATCGGTTGCTCACCAATTTCGACGGTTCGCTCATCACGTCCGGTGCCGACGTGGTGGACTCGCTCGTGGCGCAGGTCTGCCGTCCGGTGCGTTGGGACGCGTGCATGGACACCATGGCCGAGCTGGACGTGGAACGGCTCATTGAGCTCCCGCCGGCCGGGACCCTGGCGGGGCTGGCCAAGCGCGGCCTGAAGAGCGCGCAGGCAACGGCGGTGAACACACCCGAAGATCTTGAGGCGGTGCGGAGTATTCTGAGCTGAAAACGGTGCCTCGCCATTGCGCAGCACGCTTCGATTCGCACCATGTAAGGAGTCAGCCTCTCGTGGCGACCATTAAGCAGAACACCCCGAACGCTCATTCCAGGATCCTGGGTATGGGTGCTTACCGTCCGTCCGTGACGGTCACCAATGACGACGTGTGCCAGTGGATCGACTCCTCGGACGAGTGGATCGTCAAGCGCACCGGGATTCACACCCGGAAGCGAGCCCCCCAGGATGTTTCCGTGTTGGACATGGCCGAACACGCCGCGCGTGAAGCCTTGGAAAACGCCGGACTCACCGGTGAACAGCTGAGCACGATCGTTGTTTCGACCGTGACGTTCCCCTACATGACGCCCTCTTTGGCGGCCAAGCTCGCGGACCGCATCGGTGCGACGCCGGCGGCGGCCTACGACGTCTCCGCGGCCTGCGCGGGCTATTGCTACGGCATTGCCCAGGCGGACGCGCTCGTGCGCTCCGGAGCGGCCACCAACGTGCTGGTGATCGGTGCCGAGAAGCTCTCGGACGTGATCGACAACGGCGAGCGTTCCATCTCGTTCCTGTTGGGCGACGGTGCCGGCGCTGCGGTCATCGGCCCCTCGGACGAACCCGGAATTGGCCCCTCGATCTGGGGTTCGGACGGTTCCAAATGGGACGCCATTCGAATGACTCACCCGCTCACGGACGTCCTCACCGTGGAACGGGGTGGTGAGCGCACCTTCTCCAAGGACCTCGCGGACCCGGAGACCGGCGAGATGCGCCCGGATGCGACCATGTGGCCCACCCTGCGCCAGGACGGGCAGACCGTCTTCCGCTGGGCTTCCTGGGAAGGCGCTCGCGTCGCACAGGAAGCGCTCGACGCCGCCGGCCTGGCCCCCGAAGAGTTGGCCGCTTTCGTACCCCACCAGGCGAATATGCGCATCATCGATCAGATGGCCAAGGTGCTCAAGCTACCCGAGTCCGTCATCATTGCCCGCGATATCGCGGACGCCGGTAACACCTCCGCCGCGTCCATCCCGCTGGCCGCCCACCGCTTGCTCGCCGAGCACCCGGAGCTGTCCGGAAAGCCCTCACTGCAGATCGGTTTCGGCGCGGGCCTGGTCTACGGCGCGCAAGTGGTGCTACTGCCCTGAACCCGCTTGTGAGGTGTCGTAGGGTTAGACCGCACACCTTATGTTCTTGGATCGTTCCGGACGTTTCGGTACGAACCACAACGACAGCTCACCAGAGCGTCGTCGTTCCATAGCAAGGTCGTAACACGCGGCCCCACAGAAAGGAAGCCCCATGGCGAGCAAAGACGAAATCCTGGCCGGCTTGGCAGAAATCGTGAACGAAGAGACCGGTCTGGAGACCGAGGCTGTCCAGCTCGACAAGTCCTTCACCGATGATCTCGACATCGACTCGATCTCCATGATGACCATTGTCGTCAACGCCGAAGAGAAGTTCGATGTGACCATCCCGGACGAAGAGGTCAAGAACCTCAAGACCGTCGAGGACGCCGTCAACTTCATCGACAACGCTCAGGCCTGAGCCTCCGATGAAGCGCGGCGTGTCGGGTGGGTCTCGTGAGGCTCACCCACACGCCGCACTTCATCTGCCGGTGATCTGGCTGCGGCCAGAGCCCGGAACCCATGCGATCCCGGACACGAGGAAGTGCAGATAATGTCCCGCAAAGTAGTTGTCACCGGCTTGGGAGCCATCACCCCCATCGGTGAAAACGTCCAGGAAACCTGGGCCAACGCTCTCAAGGGCGTCTCCGGTGTTCACGCCCTGGAAAATGACTGGGTCGACCAATACGACCTCGCGGTGCGCATCGGCGCAACCGCCCCCACACCCTCGGAAGCTGCGGTGTCCCGCGTTCAGGCCAAACGTCTGGACCCCTCGGGACGGTTCTCCGTGGCCGCCGCCCGTGAAGCCTGGACCGACGCCGGTTTCTCCGGGGATACCGCCGATACCAGTGACGAGCTGGACCCCACTCGCGTTGGCGTGGCCTTCGGCACCGGCATCGGTGGCGTGTGGACCCTCTTGGACGCGTGGGACACCATGCAGGCCAAGGGCGCCCGGCGGGTCAAGCCCATGACCGTCCCCATGCTCATGCCCAACGGCAACGCGTCCTCCGTGAGCATGGAATTCAAGGCACGCGCGTGCGCCATCACCCCGGTATCCGCGTGCGCCTCCGGCACCGAGGCCTTCTACCAGGGCCTCAACCTGATCCGCGAAGGCAAGGCGGACGTGGTGATCGTGGGCGGCGCCGAAAGCGCCATCCACCCCGTGACCATTGCCGCCTTCAACTCGATGCAGGCGCTGTCCCGCCGCAATGACAACCCCCAGGCTGCCTCCCGCCCCTTCGATCTCGACCGTGACGGATTTGTCATGGGTGAAGGCGCCGGCGCGTGCATCCTGGAGTCGGAAGAACACGCCAAGGCTCGCGGTGCCAAGATCTACGCCGAGCTCGCCGGTGCGGGCCTCAGCGCCGATGCCCACCACATCACCTCCCCCGCCACCGGTGACGAGGGCGGCCCCGCGCGGGCGCTCAAGGAATCAATGGCGACCGGTGGTTTTGAGCCCGGCGACATCAAGCACGTCAACGCCCACGCGACGTCGACCCCCGTGGGTGACATCCCGGAGGCGGGGGCCCTGCGCGCGGCCTTCGGTTCCGCGGTGGACAACATGGCCGTGTCGGCCACCAAGTCCATGACCGGTCACCTGCTGGGCGGTTCGGGTGCGGTGGAGGGTGTCCTCACCGTGCTGGCGCTCAAGCACCGTGTGGCGCCGTGCACCATCAACCTGGACAACCAGGATCCCAAGATCGACCTGGACGTGGTGACCACGGCCCGCGATCTGCCCTCGGGCGACATGGTGGCCATCTCCAACTCGTTCGGATTCGGCGGCCACAACTCGGTAGCGGCATTCCGCTCCGTCTAAGGACAGCACCGACACAGAGCCCCGGCTCGCACCGCTGACGGATAGCGGTGCGAGCCGGGGCTCTGCTATGTCGGTCTCAGCCGACGCGGTGCAGCCAGCGGACGGGCGCACCATCCGCCGCGTGACGGAAGGGTTCCAGTTCCTCGTCCCAGCATTCGCCCAGAGCGACCGACAGTTCTGCGAACAGCAGGGCTGGATCTCCCGCGGCCGCCTCGTAGGCGTACCGAATGCGGTCCTCGCTCACCACGATGTTGCCCGCCACGTCCGTGGTGGCGTGGAAGATCCCCAGATCGGGGGTGAAGGACCAGCGTGAGCCGTCATTTCCGCGGCTGGGATTCTCGGTGACCTCGAAGCGGATCCGACCGAGCGTCCGGAGGGCCGAGGCCAGCAGTGCACCGGTTCCGGCTACCCCGGACCACTCGAGTTCGGTACGCATGGCACCGGGTTCGGCGTTCTGGGGGGTCCACTCTAGATCCGTTCGCTGCCGCGAAACGGATTCCAGAGCCCACTGGATGTGCGGGCACAGTGCCTGTGAGGCGGAATGCACATAGAGCACTCCGCGGGTGGTGGGTGAAGACATAGCCTGTTCCTCCGTCATATAGGTACGTCTTCCCCAACGCCCTGCACGGAGTAGTTCTGTTCACCACCACAGCCATATTAAGTTATTTCGCAACCACCGTTGGCGTTCCCTGCGGATTCGAGGCCGCAGATCCGCTTGCGCGACTGCTGGCACCCATTGTTCAGCAGGGAGGTGGGCGGGTCAACCTAAAGTCGTTGTGTCGGCAACATGTCAGGCCCGCGGGTGGGCCTGGGCGTAAGCGTTCCTGAGCCGTTCCACGGACACGTGCGTGTATATCTGCGTGGTGGCAACCGATGAATGACCCAGAAGTTGTTGGACGCTGCGCAGGTCCGCTCCCCCGTCCAGGAGGTGGGTTGCCGCGCTGTGCCGCAGACTGTGCGGCCCACTGGCGTGGGTGTCCGGCACCGTGCGAAGAGCGTCCGCGACCGTGCGTCTCGCCACGCGAGCATCGATTCTGCCGCCGCGCGTCCCGAGAAAGACCGCCCCGCCGGATTTGTCCGAGGCCAATACATCACGACGGCGCCGCCACAGCGCCATTGCTTGGGCGGCCCGGTCCCCGAAGGGCACTCGGCGCTCCTTGTTGCCCTTACCCGTGACCGTGAGGACTTGGACGGTTTGGTCGATATCCTGCAGGTCCAGGTTGACTACTTCGCTGATTCGAGCCCCTGTGGCGTAGAGCAGTTCGATGAGCGCCCAGTTCCGGGCCGCGAGCGCCGCCGCACGATCGTCCTCGGCCGGTTGTTGCGCTGCCGCCGCCAGACCCTCGAGCATGTCGGACAGAGCTGCGGAGCTGACCACCTCGGGTAGGTAGCGGCCCTTCTTGGGTCCTTTCAACGCGATCGCGGGGTCGTGGTCGAGGCGGCCGCTGTCCACCGCCCACCGGCAAAATGTGTGAACGGAGGCAATCCCCCGGGACACGGAACTGCGCCCCAGCCCTCGTTGATGCCGTTGCGCCAACCAGCCCCGCAGGGATTCCCGATTCAGATCCTCGATACCGCCGAGTCCTCGTTCTGTCATCCATTCGGACAGCTCTTCCAAATCAGTCAAGTACGACCGCACCGTGTGCTCACTACGGGCCTTTTCGTGGCGTAAGTGCCGCGCGAACATCGTGATCTCTTGCGCCAAGGCACTCGGAGGATCCACGTCATGGTCCGTGCGGTGAGAGGGGATGTGCGGTGCCATTCTTCGAGCCTACTCGGCGCCAGCCCAGCAACGAGTCGGTTGCCAAACCCTGTGACCGCAGTGCGGCCAGCCCGGACATGACCTCGGTGGGGGACAAACCGGATACGCGGCACAACTGTGAGGGCTCTGCATCCCGGCGCAGGGGCAGCGCGTCGTAGAGGCGTAGCAGTTGAGGTTCCAGAGCATCCTCCGGACGTTGCGCGGCTGCGTCCTGTTGGGTGTAGGTCCTAACGGCGGCGTCATTACCGAGCGGGCCGAGCAGTTCCAGGACTTCCGCGCCGTTGTTGACCAGTACCGCGTGACCCTCCCGGATGAGCTTGTGGCAGCCGGCCGACCCACCCGAGAGAACATCACCGGGCACCGCAGCGACATCCCGTGACATGGCTTCCGCGTGGTGGGCGGTGTTGAGGGAACCGGAGCGCCAGGCGGCCTCCGTGACCACGGTGGCCCGGGACAACGCCGCAATCAGACGGTTGCGTTGTAGGAAGCGATACCGCGTGGGTGAACATCCCAGTGGTACTTCGCTGAGCACCAGCCCGTGATCCTCGATCCTGCCCAAGAGGTCCGCATTGGCGCTGGGGTAGAACCGATCCACTCCGCATGCCAACACGGCGACCGTGGGAAGCGCCGATGTGCCTGCGGTCAGGGCGGCAGAGTGCGCGGCAGCATCGATCCCGTGGGCCCCGCCCGAGATCACGCACCACCCCTCTCCGCTGACCCGGTGGGTGATGTCCCGCGTCACCGCGGCCCCGTACGCGCTGGCATTGCGCGATCCCACCACGGCCACGCTGCGCTCCAGTGCGGAAAGCTTCCCGCGTTGCCCGCGTCCCCACAAGGCAATGGGTCGTGACAAGCCGAGGTCGGCAAGCGGCCCCGGCCAATCGGGGTCTTCCGGGATCACGACCCACGCGTCCAAGGACTGGCAGTTCCGCGCATCGATGTCCGGGTCCACCACGGGGAGCCTGCTGCGCCACGCGTCGAATCTGGTTCCGAGGTCAGCCGGTTTGCTTCGCAGCCCCCATGTGGCCATTGCCTTGTGGAACTTCCCCAGCAGCCAGGGCGGTGGGGTCGAGTTCGCGGTGATGGTCTCCAGCAAACTGATCGGTCCCAGACATTGCAATAGCGCCATGCCAGCGCGGTCGGCGGGTTCGAAAACGTGCGCGAGCTGAACACGCGCCCGCCGCAGTTCCTGCAGATAGTCGGGGGCCAAGACGTGGCTGTCGGTCAGCTGGTTCATGAGGTCACCGTGGTCTTGAAAAAGAGAGCGAGTTGGACGTGGTCGGAGGTAGGAGACACGGCTCCGGACAGGTCCGCCAGAGTCCATGCGGTGCGGAGCACCCTGATATATCCGCGGGCGGTCAGCGTGTGATTGTCCATGGCTTTTTTCAGCGAGTGCACCGCCGCCCGGTCGGGGGCCAGGGTTTTGCGCAGAAGGGCGCCCGGGATGTCACTGTTCAGGTGCACTCCGTAGCGGGCCAGCCGGTCCTGTTGCGCCTCCCTGGCCGCCCGCACCCGGGAGGCTACGGCCGCGCTGTCCTCGGGCGGAATTCCCAGTGTGGAATTGAGCTCGTGATACGTCACCTCCGGGACCCGCAATTGCAGGTCCACACGGTCCACGAGGGGACCGGAGAGCTTGTTGAAATACCGGTGGCGCTGTTGGGCAGTGCATGTACAGCGGTTCCCGGAGCCGCCCGCCTGTCCGCACGGGCACGGGTTCGCGGCCAGCACGAGTTGGAATTTGGCCGGATAGCGGGAGACGTTCTGTGACCGCGCAATGGTGACCGTTCCTGATTCCAGCGGCTGACGGAGGGTATCCAGAACACGGCGTTCGAATTCCGGCGCTTCATCGAGGAAGAGGACTCCGCGATGGGCCAGCGAAATCGCCCCGGGCCGCGGAACTCCACTGCCACCACCGCACAACGCCGGTGTGGTGATGCTGTGGTGCGGTGCTTGCAACGGTGGCCGGCGGATCAATGCGGAACAGCGTGTGTCCCCTCGCAGAGAGTGAATGGAGGTGACTTCCAGGGACTGGTGATCGTCGAGGTCGGGGAGGATTCCCGGCAGCCGTTCGGCCAGCATGGTCTTTCCCGCTCCCGGGGGCCCGATCATCATGAGGTGGTGGCCACCGGCCGCGGCGATCTCCAGTGCCTGGCGGCCCTCGATCTGCCCCACCACGTCGCGCAGGTCCGGGGTCTCGGGAGAGTCAGCGACATCCGTGCGGACGTCGGTGGGTTCGTCGATCATGGGCACCCGATCGAGCAGTTGCGGGTCGGCACCGCTCATGACCAGCAACTCGGCCAAATGGGAGATCGCGGTGACCTCCGCCCCCGAGACCAGTCGCGCTTCCTCGTGGTTCTCCCGCGCGACCACCACGCGGGGGTGGCCGTTGAGAACCGCCGCATGCACGGCGGGGAGCACACCCCGCACGGGGCGCAGCGAGCCGTCCAGACCCAGTTCGGCCAGGTACACGGAGTCCGCGCTGGCCCGAATCGCGCCGTGCGCGGTGAGCACGGCCATCACCACCGCAACGTCAAAGTGTGAGCCGCGTTTGGGGAGCGTAGCCGGCGACAGGTTGACCGTGATTTTCCGGGCGGGTAGTTTCACCCCGGCATTTCGCGCTGCGGCACGGATCCGTTCCCGGGATTCGTTGACCGCTTGGTCCGGGAGCCCAATGATGCTGAACGCCGGAAGCGACTGCCCGATATCCGCCTCGACATCCACCACGTGACCGTCCAGACCGACCAGGGCAACGGACTTGGTCCGCGCGAAGCCCGTCATGGCCGGTCACCCCGGGCCGATGTCAACCGGGGGGCTGGACCCCTCGGGGTCATGGATTGCGATAGTGAGTCTTTGTGCATGAGACGACCATGTCCGACCGCACGTTCGCAGCACAGAGACGAAGGCCGGCTGTGCAGTTCCGGAGAACGCTCCGCACGGTGCCGGGCCGTCTACTGCTGCGTCGTGGGCCGGCCGCCGGCGGCCTGGACCGGCACCGACGGTTGCGCCGGAGTCTCCGGGGCTACCGCCTCGGGCGGCTGCGTGGGTGGATCCTCGGCACCCGGTGGCTCCGGGTCCTCCGGCGGGACGGGCGCACCGGTGGGTTCCGGGGGGTCCTCGGGTGTCGGCTCGGCGGTGGGTTCCGCCCCATCGTCCGGGGGCGGTTCCTCATCATCGGGCCCGTCCGCGGGCGCCGTTTGTCCTTCCGGTGCCTCCGAGGGTTCCGGTACGTCGGGGTCCGCCGGAGATGCCGGGCGCGGGGCCGCGGGGTCGTTGTCGCTGTCGGGGCTGGGCCGAACAGCGCGTTCCTCGGAATTGCCAATGGAGGGGATCAGCTCCATGCTGGCGAACGTGGCCGGA
This sequence comes from Kocuria sp. cx-455, assembly GCF_014698015.1. Lineage (GTDB taxonomy): Bacteria > Actinomycetota > Actinomycetes > Actinomycetales > Micrococcaceae > Kocuria. The sequence continues at coordinate 475,303 of NZ_JACXBS010000002.1, read as the reverse complement.
ATGCGGCTCAGATCACCCACCAGAATCTCCTCCCCTTGCCCTCCGGCGGGAACGTCTCCTTCGTACTTGCTCACCATTTCCGCCACCCGGCGGTTGATGTCCCGGGCCTCGTCCTGGGTCACGCGCGCACCACCGGCGGTCGCCCATTCACCGGGCTCCGCCTCACGTGAGGCCCAGCCGGGTACCACCTTGGGCAGGGCATCGAGACGATACTCGGCGCCGTCCTCGGCGGTCAGAACCAATCGGCTCACCGAGACAGGGCGATCCCCCTTGCGGTTGTCGATGCTGATGTTCGCGTACAGGGCACGGTCGATGCCCGCCTCTTCACGGAGCGTGTCCACGTCCTGATCGGGCGGGGGTGATGCCGGCAGCGTGATGCGCACGGACGCTCCGGAAGGCAGCGTCGCATTGAAACTTCCACCGTGCAGACCGGGGGAAGATTCCTCCGGGGAGGCCGACGTCGTCCGGTCAGGCTCTTGTTCCTCGTCTCCACCGCAGCCGGCCAGAGCCACGGCACAAAGGCCCAAGGCCACAAGAGCACCCACTGGCCGCCCACGTGAGAGAGAGAATGTCACCACGCGGCCCTCGCTGACGGTCTAGTGTTCGGGGGCCTTTCCCGACCCTTGACCCACCGTGGCACGTTGGTCGGGCAAAGTCACTCAGCACGCGGGATGTCGACCCAATTGTGACCTTCGAGTTCAGTGCCAGCTCAACGATCCCATGTGTTCCACGCGCGGGGCCTCGCCCGCCGGCCAGTGCACCGAGACCACGTCCACACTGGGGATTTCCGCCCGGCCGTGTTCCCGGGCCCACGCACGCGCCAGCACATGGAGCCGTTTCAGTTTTTCGGGCCCCACGGCCTCGGCCGGGTGGCCGAATCCGGTGCCGGTGCGGGTCTTGATCTCGAAAATGGCCGCGGCTCCCCCGCGCTCGGCCACGATGTCCAATTCGCCGCGTCCCACGCTGCGCTCGCCGGACGGCCGCCAATTCCGGTCCAGTACCCGCCAACCGGCTCGGGTGAGGAGGTCGGCGATCAGGTCTTCTCCGGATCGTCCCGTTCTGATGTGTGCCGCGGGAGGATCGGGTGTGGGTGCGGAAACAGGGGTCGCAGTCATGGACCCATCGTGGCGTGCCGCGGTGCCGAGGACCAGGGTGCGAGCGGGCCTGTGGAGTGCGGGCGAGGTAAGAGGTCGCCGCGTTCAGATCCCCAGGTTCCAGCTCACCCGGTGCAGGGGGGTCACACCGTGCGTCCGGAGTGCGGTCCGGTGCGCGGCGCTACCGTAGCCCTTGTTCGAGTCCCAGCCGTAGGCGGGGTACTGCCCCGCGTAGTCGATCATCAGGGCATCCCGCTCCACTTTCGCGGCAATCGAGGCGGCCGCCACGGAAACGCAGTGGGCGTCCGCTTTGACCAGGGTCCGCACCACGGGCGGGACCTCCCACGGGTCGAGGTCCTGCCCCAGGACGGGTTCCGAACGGAGCCAGTTGTAGGAACCGTCCAGGATCAATGCGTCCACGGAAACGCCCGACGACGCCGCTCGGGCCAACGCCCTGAGCCCGGCCAGGCGCAGGGCCGCGCTGATTCCGAGCCGGTCGACCTCGTCCGGTTGGGCATGGCCCACGGTGCAGGCAGCAGCCCACGAGCCAATGGCCGGTGCCAGCGCCTCGCGCTTCTTGGCGGTGAGGGCCTTGGAGTCGCGGACACCGTGCCAAGCGGAGGAATCGGCACTGTCGAGGGTGGCGGCGTCGAGAACCACCAGGCCGACGCTCGCGGGCCCGGCCAGGGCGCCGCGGCCCACTTCGTCCATGCCGCCCACGTAGCGCAGCCCCTGGGAGGCGAGTTCGCGTTCGAGATCGAGACCGGGATCGGCGGCCAACCGCGGGGCCACGATCAGTTGTCCGAGGAGCCGGCGGCCGGCACGTCGGCAAAGACCTGGTCCGGGTGGTGCAGTATGTGGAAGCGGTCCAACGGCCACGCGATCACGAATGCGGTGCCGATGATGTCGTCCTTCCGGATGAACGCGTTGTCCTGGGCCAGGTGCACGCGCGAATCGGCGGAGGCGTTGCGGTGGTCACCGAGCACGAAGTAGTGGTCGTCCGGCACGATCACGTCGAAGGGGATCTCGGACGGCGCGGCCCCGGGGTACACGTAGGTCTCGTCCAGGGCGGTTCCGTTGACGGTGACGCGGCCGTCCGCGTCGCAGCAGACCACGTGGTCCCCGCCCTGCCCGATCACGCGCTTCACGAGGGCCTGGTCACCCGTGTCGGGGAGGATACCCACGAAGGACAATGCGCTGCGGACGGCGCCGCCGACCCCGTCACTCCCCTGCGGCTGGGCCGGCAGCCAGTTCTTGGTGTCGTGGAAGACCACGATGTCCCCGCGGTCGATGTTGCCCAGATTGGCGTTCATGACGTTGACGAAGATCCGGTCGTTCAACTCCAGGGTGTTCTCCATGGAACCGGAGGGAATGTAGAAACCACGGATGAACAGGGTTTTGACGATGAAGGCGATCAGGATGGCCAGCACCACCACGATCAGGATCTCCTTGACGGACCGCCACGCCGAAGTCGACTTCTTGGCGTTGCGCGAGGCCGAGGAACGGGACGAGCGCGCGGACCGGCGCGGACGCACCGGCTTGTGCTCCGGTTGCTCCCCCGCGGAATCTGATGATCGTTCTTCAGTCACTACGCCGTGTTCCTTCCTGACAAGGTGGGTGTCTCACCCATGGGGCAGACTACAAGTCCCGGGCTCGGTCGAGGGGCCACAACACCCGTTCTGCCGTTCCGATGATGCGCTCCGTGCGGATCAGACCACCGCCGGGGGCCCCCAGAAGGGACCGTGAATCCACGGACTCGTTGCGATGATCGCCCATGAGCCACACGCGATCGGCGGGGACATCGACCGAGAACGGGATATCCGATGGGTTCTCGTCAGGGTAGAGATAGTCCTCGTCCAGAGCCTGTCCGTTGACCGTGATCTTGCCCTGAGCGTCACAGCATGCAATGGAGTCCCCGGGCACCGCCATCACACGTTTGACGTACGCGGTGGACGAGCCCGTGACTCCGAGCCAACGCCCCACGCTGTTGAGGGCCTGGGTGTACCAGGGATCGGTGGAGTGCAGCGGGTCCAAGGATCCCCGACCGTCGAAGACCACGAGCTGACCGCGGTGCAGTTGCTCCGTGCCGCTGAGTTTATTGACGAGCACCCGGTCCCCGCCCTGCAGGGTGGGTTCCATGGAATTGGAACCCACCCAGTAGACGTCCACCACGAAAGCGCGCACCACGGCCGCGATGAGCAGCGCCGCCACTACCGCAAGGGTGATGACTCGCAACCACCAGCGCCGCTGGGACAGTGGTCCGGGTACAGCGGAGGACCCGGTAGAAGCCGGGTCCTCCGTGCATTCCGAGTGCACTTGCACGTGGAAAATGCTTACTTGTTCGAAGCGCTCGAGTCCCGCTTTTCGCGGATACGTGCGGCCTTGCCGTGGCGATCGCGCATGTAGTAGAGCTTGGCGCGACGCACGTCACCGCGGCTCACGAGCTCGATCTTGTCGATAATCGGGGAGTGCACCGGGAAGGTACGCTCCACGCCCACACCGAAGCTGACCTTGCGAACGGTGAAGGTTTCGCGCACGCCGGAGCCCTGACGGCCCATGACGTAACCCTTGAAGACCTGAACACGGGAACGGTTGCCTTCAATGATGTTCACGTGGACATTCAGGGTGTCGCCGGGGCGGAAGTCCGGAATGTCGTTACGCAGGGACTTGGCATCAAGCTGATCGATAAGGTTCATGCTTATTCTCCTCGCGACTGCCGCAGGTCGATCGCGTGTGGTCCGCGCGGCTCAGCCATCAAGGTGTGAACCGACGCGCAGAAGTGTGTCGAAATCGGGCCGGTGTGGTGATTTCGAATGCGTGGTTGTTGGTCGCTCTCCCCCCTGCGGCAGGGGCGTGCCCAACTCACGCACAGCGATCCATTATGCCATACGCCGGCTAGTGCCCGCCGCCATCCTCCGGGTCGGGGGCGCAGACCTGCAGCGAACCGTTGATCACCCGAAAACCATGCTCGCTCAGAATGCTCAGATCGGCCGTGTTCAGCTCCGCCGGGTCGAGCTGCTCGATCATGTCCGGTCTGCGCTGAGCGGTCCGGTGCAGTTGTTGATCCCGCCGCCAGCGCGCAATGTGGCCGTGATGACCGGACAGCAGCGTGTCCGGGATGGCGCGCTCGCGCCACACCGCCGGCTTGGTGTACACGGGGTACTCGAGCAGGCCACCGGTGTGGGATTCCTCGGCAAGTGATTCGGGGTTGCCGATCACGCCGGGGATCAGCCGGGTCACGGCCTCGACCATGGCGAGCACGGCCACTTCTCCCCCGTTGAGCACGTAGTCGCCCAGGCTCATGGGGCGCACCACCGCGTGGTCGGAGGCCCATTCGATGAAGCGTTCGTCAATGCCCTCGTAGCGTCCGCACGCGAACACCAGGTGCTCCTGCTCGGCCAGTTCGTAGGCAATCTCCTGGGTGAAGACCTCCCCGGCCGGCGAGGGCACCACCAGCGCGGGTTGACCGGACGACGGTGATGCTGCCGTGACGGATTCGAGGGCCTGCGCCCACGGTTCGGGTTTCATCACCATGCCGGCCCCGCCGCCGTACGGGGTGTCGTCCACCGTGCGGTGGCGGTCCGTGGCGTAACTGCGGGGATCGGTCACGGACAGTTCCAGCACGCCCTCCGTCATGGCCTTGCCGATCAACGACAATTCCAACGGGGCCAGGTATTCGGGGAAGATGCTGAGCACATCGATGCGCACGGTTCTAGTCCTCCGCACCCAGGTCCAGCAGTCCGGCGGGCGGGGTCAACAGCACGCGCCCGGTCTCCAGATCCACCTCCGGCACGATTTCTTCCACGAACGGGATGAGAATACGACGCCGTTCACCCCCGACCTCCAGTTCGAGCAGGTCTTGAGCCGCTCCGGGGATCAGCGCGGTCACCTTACCGACCTCGCGGTCGTCCCGGGTGGTGTCCACGGCCGTGAGGCCGAGCAGGTCGTCCTGGTGCCACTCGTCGTCCTCGAGCTCGATCTCGTGGGCCGGTGCATACAGCTGCGCGCCGCGCATGTCCTCGGCGCGGTTGCGGTCGGTGATCTCCGCGAAGCGGACGATCAGCACCTTCTTGTTCCAGCGGAAACCGGCAGCCGTGAGGGTCTCGGGAAGTCCCGCGGCGGCGTCGTCTCGCCCCTGAGGCCACTGGACGTCAAGGCCCGATCCGGGCGCGAACCGCGACTCGGGATCGTCGGTGAACAATTGCACCGTGACCTCCCCGCGCACGCCGTGCGGCTTACCGATACGTGCGATACGAACGCTCATGAGATCTCCTTTGCGGGAACTGGCCCGGTGTGACGTTGCTACCAATGATGACGGCCCCCGTCTCCCGAGTGTGCGGGAGACGGGGGCCGGTCATGTACGCGCGGTCGTTAGCGACGACGACGGTCGGTGTCGACCACGTCAACGCGCACATTTTCGCCGGGTGCCAGGGCTGTTACGACGGTGCGCAAAGCCTTGGCGGTGCGTCCGGAACGCCCGATCACGCGACCGAGGTCGTCGGGGTGAACCCGAACCTCGAGGATCTGCCCGCGACGTCCTTCGCGTGAGCGAACGGTGATGTCCTCGGGGCTGTCCACAATGCCGCGAACCAGGTGCTCCAAAGCCTCGGCGAGCATGCTCACTCTGCCTTCTCGGCGTTGTCCTCCGTGGATTCCGCACCCTCGGTGGAAGCTTCTTCCGCGGGCGTTTCCGCCTGCTCGGAAGCCTCGGCCTTGTCAGCCTTGGGGGTGATGGCCTCGGGGATGATCACGGAACCCTTGTCCGGTGCCACGAACTGACCCTTGGGCTCGGGAGCCTGGTAGGTACCCTCGGCCCCGGGCTCACCCTTGAACTTCTGCCAGTCACCGGTGATCTTCAACAGTGCCGCCACGGCGTCAGAGGGCTGTGCGCCCACGCCGAGCCAGTACTGGATCCGGTCGGAAACCAGGTTGATGTAAGAGGGGTGCTCGGTCGGCTGGTAGACGCCGACCTCCTCGATGACACGGCCATCGCGCTTCTTGCGGGAGTCGACGATGACAACGCGGTAACGGGGATCGCGCATTTTACCCATGCGCTTGAGACGAATCTTAACTGCCACTTGAGTGGTTACTCCTGTTTCGAATGTGGTCGGAAATGCACACACTCGCACCCGTGGGGCGGGCCTTGGTGGGATTTCCTGTGGACGCGAGACACGCACGGTGAGAGGGTCCGCACGGCTCGAGTACCCGTCCATTGTGCCACACGTGTCAAACCCGGGCGCGCAGGCGGCGCGTGGGCTACCTCTCCAGTTTGAGTGCCTTGCGCCACGTGAGCGCCTGACCGCCCTGGAACACGGCGCGCTGGTAAATGCGTTCACCCACGCGGAACATGAGGAGCCCGAAGGCCGCGCACAATCCGAGCGCGAGCCATGGTTCCCACCAGTGCACGGTGTCGGTGAGCATGCGCACGGGCATCGCCACCGAGGAAACCAGGGGGACGTAGGAGGCGACGCTCAGCCACGTTCCCTTGGCGAACAACCCCACGAGCAGCGCGGCGATCAGCACGGACAGGATGGGCCCGGTGTTGGACTGCAGGTCCTCCGTGCGTGAGGCCAAGGAACCCAGCACGGCCCAAATACTTGCCTGGGCCGCGAAGCCCACCACGAAGAACCCGATGAACCACCCCGAGGCTTCCAGGATCCATCCGACCGATTCCGCTCTGCCCAGCACGTTCACGCCCAGTAGCCCCACGGCCCCGTACAGGATGATCTGCGCGTAGGCCAACACGCAGTTACCCGCCACCTTTCCGTACAGGATGTGGCGGACGGGGATGGCCGTGGCCAAGATTTCCACGACTCGGTTCTGCTTTTCCTCGAGCACCGAATTGGCGATGGCCATGCCGAAAATGATGGCCGCCGTGTAGAACAACATGGCGAAGACGAAGCCCAACACGTTGGCCGCTACACCGCGGTCGGGTTCGTCCGACAGTGTGCGAGTCTCCACCTGTGAGCCCACCGCCAGTTGCTCCGTGGTGGTTCCTGCCTCGGCGGCGTTCTGCTGGGCGGTGACGTCCCTGGCGGCATCCGAGAGCATCCCGCTCAGGGTGCCATCCATAGCGGTGCGTGCCGTGAGTACCCACTCGCCGTCCCCGCGTGTCACGGCGGCGTCAATCTCCTCGCTCTCCAGGAGAGCCCGGGCCTCCTCCGGAGTGACGGATTCCAGTTCGATGGTGGTCCCCGGCCTGGCCGCGTCACGGGCCGTTTCCACCACCGCGAGCGACTGGTCATCGGTGGCGGCCACGGTGTAGCTGGTGGTGCGCTCGCCCATGAAGAACGTGAACACGGTGAAGCCGATGATGCCCAGCACCGTGAGCACCGTGGACAGCACAAAGGCCTTGTCTCCCAGTTTGACACCGATCTCACGGTTCATCACCGTCAGCCAGGGGGCGGGCACCGAGGCAGTCTGTTCCTCGTCCGCGGCGGCGTGGGAGGCCGCAGTGGAATGGTTGGTCGTGTCGTGGCTCATGAGATGGCCTCCCGGTAAAGCTCTCCCAGCGAGGGACGGAGTCGTGCGAATTCGATCATGCCTCGGGCCGCAGCTTCCCGTGCCAAGTGATCGCGAGCCTGCGCGTTGGTGGGCTGGACGACGGCAGTGTTGGCGTCGAGATCAATGACCTCCACCCCGGGTTGTCCCCGGGTCCAGCCCGCGTCGGTGGTGCAGACCAATCGATACTGTTCCGGGCGCGCAGCACGTAGTTGATCGACCGGCCCGGCCAGCCGGACCGTGCCCTGGTCCAGAACCACGAGGGCGTCGCACAGCCTGTCGATTAGGTCCAATTGGTGGGAGGAGAACAGCACCGGCACGCCGCGAGCCGTATATTCGCGCAACAGTCCCACCATGGCGTCCACGGCGGTGGGGTCCAGGCCGGAGAACGGTTCGTCGAGCACCAGGGCCACCGGGTCGTGCAGCAGTGCCGCAGCCACCTGGACCCGCTGCTGGTTACCCAGGGACAGAGTCTCCAGCCGGTCCTTGGCGCGCTCCCCCAGGCCGAAACGTTCCAGCAGACGATGCGCCTGAGCCAGTGCTCGTGAGCGTTGCATCCCGTGGAGTTGGCCCAGGTAACCCAGCTGATCCGCGATCCGCTGTTTCGGGTACAGTCCGCGTTCTTCGGGCATGTAGCCAAAACGCGAGCGCGCACCGGAGTCGATGGGCTGATCGTTCCATAAAACCGTGCCACCGTGCTGGTTGAGTACACCCATGATCATGCGCATGGTGGTGGTCTTACCCGCGCCGTTCGCGCCCACGAAACCCGTCATCTGCCCGGGCTCCACCCGGAAGGACACCCCGTCCACCACGGTGCGTTCGCCAAAACGTCGCGTCAGGTCCCGCACCTCCAGTGTGTCTCCCGCGCGCGACGGCGAGTAACGGACGGAAGTGTACGCGGCCCCCGATTCTGCCAAGCTCATGCTGCCTCCCTGGATCCGTGCCGTATCGGCGGCCGTGGTGTGCGCGAGACACGGTGCGGCCGGCTGATCCCAGCCTAGGAGGACCGGGGACCCAGCAGATCAGCCCGGCGGTGGAACTTCCCTTCCACCGTGCGGTGTAACTGACCCGGGTAGCGCCCGGGGCCGGGTCGGCCCGTGGGAACGGTTGTGTGGTGGGAGCCGCGACGAGTCAGGAGACCAGGCCCGACCTGTAGGCGAACACGACCGCTTGCACGCGGTCGCGCGCCCCCACCTTGGACAGCACGTTGGAGATGTGCGTCTTGACCGTGGCCTGCCCGACCACCAGGGTTTCGCAGATCTCCCCGTTGGACAGCCCCTCCGCCGCCAGGGTGAGCACCTCGCGTTCGCGCGCCGTCAGGGAGTCGATGATGCGTTGCTGCTCGCCCGTGCGCTCGGCAAGTTCGGTCGACGACGCCGCCGCCCGGCCGTGGCGCCCGGCCGTGGCCCCGCGAGGTGCGCGAGCAGCGTCGTGCCGGGTGAGTTGCTGAACCACGCGCAGTGTGGCTTCCGGGGCCAGGAGTGCATGCCCGTCAACCACGGCGTGCACCGCAGCCACGAGATCTTCGGGTGAGGCGTTCTTGAGCAGGAACCCGCTTGCGCCGGCCCGCAGCGCGTCGAACAAATAGTCGTCGCGGTCGAAGGTGGTCAAGATGATGACCTTGGTGTCCGTGGCTCGGGTGATGAGCCGGGTTGCTTCAATGCCGTCCATCACGGGCATCTGCACGTCCATGAGGACCACGTCCACGGGGGTCTCGAGCACGTGCGCCACGGCGTCCTTGCCGTGGGCGACCTGCCCCACCACGTCAATGTTCTCCGCCACGGTGAGCATGAGCGCGAAACCGGAACGCACCAGTTCGTGATCGTCGGCCAACAGTACTGTGATCACGGGGCGATCTCCTGGGTAGCGCTGATGGTGGACCGGGGAATGCGCACGCGAACGCGCCACCCGGGACCCGGTGTGCGCGGGCCGATCTCGGTGACGCCGTTGTAAAGCCGGGCACGCTCGGTGATGCCTTTGAGGCCGAATCCGGAACCTTCCGTCCCGGGTTGGGGTTGGCCCCGGTCGGTGATTTCCACTTCGACCCACGCGTCGGGTTTCTGCTCCCCCGGCCCGGCCGCCGTGGATCCGGTGCGCACCACGGCGGTGGCCTCCCGGGCGGTGGAGTGGCGTGTCACGTTGGCCAGGGCCTCCTGGAGGCAGCGGTAGACGGTTAGTTGGACGGAGCCGGGCAGCGTGGTGAGGTCATCGGGGTGTTCCAGGGACGTATTCAAGGTCACGGTCAGGCCGTGGCGGGTGTGTGATGCCACCAGTTCGTCCAATTCGCTCAGCCGGGGTTCGGGGGTGCGGGACGGGGAGGGCAATACACTGCCGTCCTCGGCGCGCAGCACACCCAGGAGTTCCCGCATCTCGGTGACCGCCTGCCGGCTGGATTCTTCGACCGTGCTCAGGGCCGCCGCTGCGGCCCGGGGATTCTTGTTCATCACGGTGCGTGCCGCTCCGGCCTGGATCCCGATCGCGGACACGTGGTGGGCCACCACATCGTGGAGTTCGCGGGCAATGCGCAGCCGTTCCTCAACGACCGCGCGGATGGCCAGCTGTTCCGACTGGTGGGCGATCCGCCAGGCTTGCTCACGGAGCCTGCGCCGGTCCAGGGCCCGACGCCACGAGGACCGCCCCATGATGACCGCACCGCCGAAATACACGACGTTCATGACCACTGAGTAGCCCATGATCCCCACCGCGGGAGAAAACGGGCCGGACGCGTCCTCGACGTCGTCCAGCAGATCACTGTAAGAATTGGTGATCGTCCAGTCCACCATCAGCCACCCGGCTATGAACACCGCCAACCCCACGACCATCAAGGCCACGACCTGGCGGGACCGGGCCCAGGCCACCATGGAGTACAAGCTGGCGAAGTACGCGATCTGGAAGAACAACTGCAGGCTCATGTGGGGAACCGTGTAATAGGTCCACACGAACACGGCCGTGGCCGCGACCACGCCCGCGACCGGGAAGCGGCGACGGACGGCCAGCGGCACGGCGATCAGCACCGCCGCGAGATATCCCAGCCACCAGGGGCGCTCGGGGGACAGGGACACGTAGCTTTCGATCAGCGCCAACGAGAACACCGACGCCGCCGCGACGCCCAGCGCAAGCCAGACATCCCGAGCGAGTTCGTGGGACGCGGGGCGGGGCCGCTGCCAGTCCGGCTCGTCCGGATCCGACAGCGCCGCAACCCACCCCCTGGCCCATTCGAACCGGGCCACTAGGACTTCTTACGCGCCCGCACCGCCGCCCACAGCGCAGTCTGCCCCGCGGCATCGGTCAGTAACACCGCCGACGCCGTTCCGAGCACGCGCGCACCACGCCCGCCACGCCGAGCCAAAGCGGCCAGCGTGGAACCGGCAATGAGTTCGGCTCCGCCCATGGCCAGCAGGATCTCCGGGTGACGGATGTAGGCGCGTTGGATTCGCGAGGCCACATCGTTGCCTGACGGCTCCGTGGTGACGGCGTCCACGAGGGAGAGCCCCATGGGTTTGGGTTCGTAATGGCGGGCATCTGCCATGTCCTCGAGGGAGTGCTCCGATTCGACCAACTTGGCGGCCACCACGGGCACGCCCAGAAGTTGCAGGACCGATTCGAGCAGCAAACCGGAACTGGGTGTTGCAGCGTAATTCTCCAGGCGGGCGGTGGCCGCGGGGTCCAGGGAACACATGGAGGCGATGGCCTCTACGGCGATCTTGGTCTCACGGTCGGTGTCGGTGGCCACCGGGTGCTGTGAAGCGGTGTCCGCTTCGCCACCGAGGAACTCCGCGATGTCACTGTGCTCGGCGTCCCAGCGCAGCGTGGCCACGCGGCCCACGTCCATTTGGTGGTCGAGTTCGGCCCGCTCGTCCCGGGAGGAGTCGGTGGGTGGGTACACGCTGAGACTGCGCTCGGCGCCGTCCGATGACACAGCAATGCACATCTCGCCGGGGTGAACGGCGGCAATGAACGCGGGATCGGTGTCCTCGTCGGGCAGGATCACGGCCCATCCGTTCCGTGTGACCGCGGAGAAACTGGCGTCCACGACGTTGGCCAGGAACGGCAGTTCGGGTGCGTCCACGTGGACCAGAACCGCCGTCCGGTTGAGCTGTTGGTCGCTCATGAATGCTTTCCTCCGTCTACTACGTGCTCGACCACGGTGCCCTGCTCAAGAGCCTGCAGTGCGTCGCGGATCCGCTGTGACATGCCGGCCGAGAGCACGGTTTCCAGGTCCTGCGGGGCCACCCAACGGTAGGACAGCAGTTCCTCTTCCTGGACGGTGATCTCTGTGTCGGAGGCAATCTCACCGCCGTCGTAGAGGAACGCGACCGAGTCACCCCACATGCCCATGCTGAGCCCGTGCATGATCAGCAGCATGCGGCCCTCGGGCAGGTGCAGACCGACCTCTTCAACCACTTCTCGGAAACACGCGCTACGGGGGTCCTCCCCCGCCTCCACGGTGCCTCCGGGGAGGGTCCATTCCGACTTGTAGTTGGGTTCAACCGTCAGAACGCGCCCGTGCTCATCACGGATGACGGCAGATGCCGCCAGGCGCCGCGTGGGCAGGGTGCCGATGAACTCGCGGAGCTCCTGGTCCGACAGGTAAGAACCCATTAGTGACTCACTTTCCGAGGAACTTTTCGAAGCCCTTGGGGAGGTTCAGGGACTCCGGATCCGGCTGTTGCGACTGCGCACCAAAGGCACTGCCCGTGGCCGCGGGTTTCTGGCCGCTGGCGATCGCAGCGTTCTCCTGGGCGCGCTTGGCGGGGTTACCCGAGCGCGAGCCCTTCTTCTTGGCCTTACCTTTCTTACCGCCGCCACCGGCGCCGCCGCCCATACCGGGGATGCCACCGGGCATGCCGGGAACTCCCTTGCCCTGGGCCAGTCGTTTCATCATTTTCTGCGCCTGGGAGAAACGTTCCATGAGCTGGTTGACCTCGGAGACGGACACGCCAGAACCGCGGGCGATGCGGGCCCGACGGGAGCCGTTGATGATCTTGGGCGCCACGCGCTCGTGCGGGGTCATGGACCGCACAATGGCCTCCACACGGTCGATCTCGCGCTCGTCGAAGTTCTCCAGCTGCTCACGCATGCCCGCTGCCCCGGGCATCATGGACAGCATCTTCTTCATGGAACCCATCTTGCGCAGCTGCTGCATTTGCACGAGGAAGTCCTCGAAGGTGAAGTCCTCCTGATCGGTGAACTTCTTGGCCATGCGCTCGGCCTCGGTCTTGTCCCACTGCTTCTCGGCCTGCTCGATGAGCGTGAGCACGTCCCCCATGTCCAGGATGCGCGAGGCCATCCGGTCCGGGTGGAACTGTTCGAAATCGTTGACGCCCTCGCCGGTGGAGGCGAACATGATGGGCTTACCCGTGACCGAGCGGACCGACAGCGCGGCACCGCCGCGGGCGTCGCCGTCGAGCTTGGACAGCACCACGCCGGTGAAGTCAACGCCCTCGTCGAAAGCCTTGGCGGTGTTGACCGCGTCCTGGCCGACCATGGCGTCGATGACGAAGAGCACTTCGTGCGGGTTCACAGCGTTGCGGATGTCGCGGGCCTGACGCATGAGGGCCTCGTCGATACCCAGGCGGCCGGCGGTGTCCACGATGACCACGTCGTAGAGCTTGGCGCGGGCGTGGGCCACGCCGTCGCGGGCGACGGCCACGGGATCACCGGTGGGGTCGTCGAATTCGGAGGTGGCGCCGGGCTCGGGGGCGAACACGGGAACCCCGGCGCGCTGACCGACCACTTGCAGCTGGGTCACCGCGTTGGGGCGCTGGAGGTCGGAGGCGACCAGCACGGGTTTGTGTCCCTGGTCCGTGAGCCACTTACCGAGCTTTCCGGCCAGAGTGGTCTTACCGGCACCCTGCAGACCGGCCAGCATGATCACGGTGGGCCCGGACTTGGCCAGGTTGACGCGGCGGGTCTCACCGCCCAGAACAGTTTGCAGTTCTTCGTTGACGATCTTGACCACTTGCTGGCCGGGGTTCAGCGCCTCGGAGACCTCGGAACCCAGAGCGCGTTCCTTGATGCTGGCAGTGAATTCACGAACCACGGGAACGGCGACATCGGCTTCGAGGAGCGCGCGTCGGATTTCCCGCACGGTGGCGTCCACATCCGCCTCGGACAACCTACCCTTGCCGCGCAGGTTCTTGAAGGTCGCTGTAAGCCGGTCGGACAGAGAGTTGAACACGGGGCAGTCGCTGCTTTCGTCGGTCAACGGATGGGGTCAGTGTCCCAGGTTATCAAGCCGAGCCGGGTCACCGGAACGACACGGACGCACCGCGGGGGGCTCCTCACCCGTCCCACGGTGCGTCCGGTGCATGTCGGTTGCCGACGCCGCCGCGCGGCTACAGCGCGGACTCCCCACGTTCGCCGGTGCGCACGCGCACCATCTCGTCCACGGTGGTGACCCAGACTTTCCCGTCCCCGGCGGAACCGGAGTGGGCCGAGGAGACGATCACGTTGACCACGTCCGCGGCGATGTCGTCCGCGACGAGTGTTTCCACCCGTACTTTTTCCAACAGGTCCACGGTGTATTCGGCCCCGCGGTAGACCTCGTTGTGACCGCGTTGCCGGCCGTAGCCGTGCACGGTGAGCACAGTCATTCCTTGGATTCCGAAGGCCTCCAGTGCGTCCTTGACGTCACTGAACTTGTCCGGCCGGATAACGGCGGTGATGAGTTTCACAGGGAAGATCCTTCCTTGGCGTGGACGGGAGCCTCAGCGGTCCCCGGGAGGGCTCGCGAGGGCGCGGTCCCGGCGAAGTAGCCGGTGGCCTCGTCCCTGAGCGAGTACGCGGATTCCGCGTGCTGGGTGACATCGATGCCGTCCACCTCGTCCTGGGCGGAAATGCGCAGGCCCAGGGTGAGTCTGATGAGCAGGCCGATGATCAGCGTGAGAACACCGGTGTAGAGCACCACGGACACGGTGGAGCTCACCTGGGCACCCATGAGCGCCCAACCGCCGCCGTAGAACAGGCCGGCCTGGCCCTCGGAGGGAATGGCCAGGAACCCCAGTGCCCCGGTACCCACGATGCCCGAGACCAGGTGCACGCCGATCACGTCCAGTGAGTCATCCAACCCGATTTTGTATTTCATGCCCACCGCGAGCGCGGACAGCACACCGGCCACGGCGGACAGGGCAATGGCGCCCAGCGGTGACACGTTGGCGCATGCGGGGGTGATGGCCACCAGGCCGGCCACCACTCCGGAGGCGGCGCCCAGGGAGGTGGCGTGGCCGTCGCGGATCTTCTCGGTGAGCAACCAGGTCAGCATCGCGGCCGCCGGGGCCACGAGGGTGTTGGTCCAGATCAACGCCGCTTGCTCGGCGGTTGCCGCGGCACCCACGTTGAAGCCGAACCAGCCGAACCACAGGATCGCCGCACCCAGCATGACCAGGGGCAGGTTGTGGGGTCGCTGACCGGAGTCCTTACCGAAGCCCTTCCGGGCGCCGATCAACAGAATGAGCACGAGTGCCGCCACCCCTGCGTTGATGTGCACCACCAGTCCCCCGGCGAAGTCGATGGGCTCCCCGAAGATCTCGGCCAGGGCGCCGCCCTCGGACCACAGGCCACCGCCCCACACCATGAACGACAGCGGGAAGTACACCGCGGTGATCCACAGCAGGGTGAACACCACCCAGCTGCCGAACCGGGTGCGATCGGCAACGGCGCCGGAAATCAGGGCCACGGTGATGATGGCGAAGGTGATGCCGAAGGCGCTGCCCAGCAGGTCCTCGGAACCGACCAGCCCACTCAGGCCGAAGCTGGCGGTGGGATCGGCCACCAGTCCGCCCAGGATCGCGTCACCGGAGGACATGGACGCTCCCCACAGCACCCACACCACCGCCACGATCGCAATGGAGATGAAGCTCATCATCATCATGTTCAGCACGCCCTTGGCCCGGGTCATGCCACCGTAGAAGAGCGCGAGCCCCGGTGTCATGAAGAACACCAGCCCCGCCGCCACCAAAGTCCACACGTGTCCCGCCGTCAATTCCACGCGAGCTCACCTCGTCTCCGTCTCAAAGTTTCGTACAACGGTTATCCGTTGCTATCGAGTAAAGAGCGGCTGTGTTTCGGCTGTGCTTCGGGGTTGGTTTCGACCGTGTTTCTTTTGCCCGCCGCAGGTGACAACCGCGTTACGAGAGCACGTATGAAAAGGCGCCCGCCCCGTCAACGGGGCGGGCGCAAGACCTCTCGCGGCGGCGCGGTCCTCAGTCGAGCAGCGCGTCCACGAACTGCTCGGCGTCGAAGGGGGCGAGGTCATCGGGACCCTCGCCCAGGCCGATGAGCTTGACCGGAACGCCCAGGGCGCGCTGGATGGCCACCACGATGCCGCCCTTGGCGGTGCCGTCGAGCTTGGTCAGCACAATGCCGGTGATGTTCACGGCCTCCGCGAAAACCTTGGCCTGGGTCATGCCGTTCTGACCGGTGGTCGCATCGATCACGAGCAGCACCTCGTCCACCTCGGCGGCTTTGGTGACCACGCGTTTGATCTTGCCCAGCTGGTCCATCAGCCCGGCCTTGTTCTGCAAGCGGCCGGCGGTGTCGATGAGCACCACGTCCGACTCCTGGTCGATGCCCGCCTGCACCGCGTCGAAGGCGACCGACGCCGGGTCCGCGCCTTCGTGCTCGGAACGCACCGTGGCAACTCCCACCCGGGCGCCCCAGGTCTCGAGCTGGTCCGCGGCTGCGGCGCGGAACGTGTCCGCCGCGCCCAACAGCACGTCCTTGTCCTCGGCCACGAGCACACGGGCCAGCTTGCCCACCGTGGTCGTCTTGCCCACGCCGTTGACGCCCACCACCAGAACCACCGCGGGTTTGCCGGGTGCGCCCACGGAATTGATCGTGCGATCCATTGCGGGATCCACGAGCTGGAGCAGCTCCTCGCGCAGCATGGCCTTGACGTGCGCGGGGTCCTGGGTGCCCTCCACGCGCACCCGCTTCTGCAGGTTCTCCACCAGTTCCAGGGACGCATCCGTACCGAGGTCCGCCATCAGCAGCGTGTCCTCGATCTCGTCCCACACGTCCTGGTCAATACGTTCGCGGGACAGCAGGGCCAGCAGTCCCTTGCCGAACACGTTGTTCGACTTGGACAGGCGCCCGCGCAGTCGCGCCATGCGGCCCAGCGCCGATTCGGGCCGCTCCACGGTGGTGGCCGGGCGCTCCTCGACGAGCACGTCGCCCTCGGCCGATGGGATGTCGTCGATGTCCCGGGTGTGTTGGTATCCGCCCTTGGGAGCCTTGGGTTTACGCAGCAGCATGGTGCCGAAAATCACCATGAGCGCCACCGCCAGGACGGCTATAACGAGTATCCAAATCCATTGAGTCGTGGTCACGTTTCTAATCTCCCATAAACTGCTCGACGTGTCCCACCCAAACGAAGATCCCGCGCCCACCGATCCGAGCTCCACACCCGTCACGGGCCCTCAGCCGGTGGTCCCCGGCGGCAAGGAGAAGGTGCCCTCCCAGATCAAGGTGCTCATCGCGGCGGCCTTCGTGATCGCCATCGGCTACGGAATCGTGGCCCCGGTGCTGCCCCAGTTCGCCTCCAGCTTCGGCGTGGGCGTGGCCGCGGCCTCCGCCGTGGTGAGCGCGTTCGCGCTGTGCCGGTTGCTGTTCGCCCCGGCCAGCGGCGCGGTCGTGAACAAGCTGGGTGAACGCCCCACCTATTTGATCGGCCTGCTGGTCGTGGCGGTATCCTCGGCGGCCACCGCGTTCGCCGAGACCTACTGGCAGTTGCTGCTGTTCCGCGGCCTGGGCGGTGTTGGCTCCACCATGTTCACGGTCTCGGCCATGGGCTTGATCGTGCGTTTGGCGCCGCCTCGGATGCGCGGCCGGATCTCCGGGTTCTACGCCACCGCGTTCCTGTTGGGCGGCATCCTGGGGCCGGTCGTGGGTGGCTTGCTCGCCGGCTTCGGAATGCAGGCACCGTTCATCATTTACGCGGTGGCGCTGCTGATCGCCTCCGCCGTGGTTTACCTCCGGCTCAAGGACGAGACCCTCGCGGCCCGCAAGGCCAAGAACCCGCAGCCGCCCATGACGTTCCACGAGGCCTTCCAGGTGGGCGCCTACCGCTCCGCCCTGGTGTCCAGCTTTGCCACGGGGTGGACGGCCTACGGCGTGCGCGTGGCCCTCATCCCCCTGCTCGCCGTTCAGCTGGTCGGAGAGGGCCCGCGGGTTGCCGGGCTGGCCCTCGCGGTGTTCGCGGCCGGTAACGCCCTGGCCCTCACATTCACCGGTCGGTTGACCGACAAGCTGGGCCGCAAACCGCTCATCCTCACCGGATTGAGCGTCTGCGCCCTGGCCACCATTGGCGTGGGACTGGTCTCATCCGTCCCGTTGTTCGTGATCCTGTCCCTGATCTCGGGCATGGGCTCCGGCACCCTCAACCCCGGCCAGCAGGCCGCGGTGGCAGACGTCATCGGTCCGGAGCGCGCCGGCGGCAGAGTGCTGTCTCGCTACCAAATGAGCGCTGATGCGGGCCAGATCCTGGGTCCGATCCTGGCGGGAGCACTCGCGGACGCCGCCGGCTTCGGGTGGGCGTTCGGCGTCTCCGGCGGCCTCATGCTCCTGGCCGCGCTCGCGTGGCTGCCGGCCAAGGAGACCATGCCCCCGGAGGAGAACCCCAAGAACGAGAACCCGGACGACCAGCACCAACGGGGCTGATCCCCCTCAGCGCAGCTCCGCGAGCTTCTGCCCCACCACCAAGCTCACCCCGTCACCGCGCATGGACACGCCGTACAGGGCGTCGGCGATCTCCATGGTGCGCTTCTGGTGCGTCACGATGATCAGCTGCGAACTTTCCTGCAGCTGCTGGAAAATGCTCAGCAGGCGACCCAGGTTGCGATCGTCCAGGGCCGCCTCGACCTCGTCCATCACGTAGAACGGCGAGGGCCGGGCCTTGAAGATGGCCACGAGCAACGCCAGCGCGGTCAGCGAGCGCTCGCCACCGGACAGCAGCGACAGTCGCTTGATCTTCTTGCCCGCCGGGCGCGCCTCCACGTCCACGCCGGTGGTGAGCATGTCATCCGGGTCGGTCAGGCGCAGCCGCCCCTCCCCCCCGGGAAACAAGGTCGCGAAGACCTGCACGAATTGCTCGGCGGTGTCCCGGTAAGCCTCGGTGAACACGCGTTCCACATGCTCGTCCACCTGGCGGATGATGTTGCGCAGATCCGCGCGGGAGTTCTTGACGTCCTCCAGCTGCTCCACCAGGAAACCATGACGTTCCGCCAGCGCCGCGAATTCCTCCAGCGCCAGGGGATTCACCTTGCCCAGCGCCTTGAGCTGCTTTTCCGCCCTCCGCAACCGGGTCTCCTGCTCGGCGCGCCGGAACGGCGCACCGGGATCCGTCATGGCCGGCATGCGCGAGGGGTCCTGGGTTTCGCCGCGCTCCTCCGCGTCCTGGGCGGCTTCCAACACGGCGTCGGCGTCGGGGACGGGCAGGTGCGGTCCGTAGTGATTCACCAGGTAGTCCGGGGTCATCCCCAGTTCTTCGAGCGAGGACTTCTCGAGCGCCTCGAGCCTCGCCTGCCGCTGCGCCAGGTCCAATTCTTCACGGTGCAATTGCTCGGTCACCGCGTTGAGTTGTTTGCCCAGATCGTCGCGCTCGGCGCGCAGGCGCCCGGCCGCCTCGTCCAGTCCGGCGCGTTCCACGTCCACCGCATCTCGGACCCGGGCCGCTTCGATCACGGACTCCTCGGCGCGCAACCGCAGGTGCTCGGCGGCCTGAGACACGGCCTGCGCAATGGTGGCCCGCACGCGGCGTCGTTCGGCGCGCCGGGCGGCCTCGGCCTGCGCCACGCGCTCGGCCCGGGCAGCACGTGCCTGAGACGTGGCCCGCGAGTCCGCCGAGCGATGCTGCTCCTCCAACCCGCGCAGGGCCAGTCTCGCCTGGGTTTCGGTTTCGCGCGCTTGCCGTGCCGCGCGATCGGCCCGGTCCTTCGCCGCCGCCGCTTCCAACTGATCCCGCTCGAGGGTCTCCTCGTCGCCGCTGTCCACGGCCTCGGCGCGGGCCACCGCGTCCCGCAAGAGTGCTTCGCGTTCATCGAGCCGTTGCTGCGCGGTGGCAAGGGCCTCACGACGGCGCTGCAGTTCCGCATCCGCCGAGGCCAGCACCGCCTCGGCCCGACCCAGGGCATTTGCGGCCTCGGAGGCGGCCTTCTGCCGGTCCCGTGCGAGCCCGCCGGCTTCACGGGCCTTGGCGGTGGCCTCGATGCGCAGGGCCTCGGCGTGCTCGGCCGCCGCGGCCGCCGTCGCCAATTCGCGCGACCATCGCTCGGCCTCCGAACGGGCCTTGTCGATCTGCGCGTGGATCTCGAGACTGCCGGCGGCTTCTGCCGCGCCGCCCTGCGCTCGGTGGGCGCCGAAGACATCGCCGTTCGCGGTCACGGCACGGATCCCCGTGGCTCCCGACGCCGCGACGCCCTCCATCACGGCCACCGCGGTGTGGGCATCGGGAACCAGGATCGTGGTGGCCAGCAGGCCGCGCACCGCAGTGAGGATCGCCTGTGCCGCTGAATCGGTGGCGGCCTGTGGCGAACCGGACAACGCCGAGACCGCCGGAACCGCTCCCTCGGGGAGGTTCAGGGCGGGTGGCTCGCCCGCGGCGTCGTGCCCGGAAGCCACCAGCACGTTGACGCGCCCCGATTCCTCGGTGCGCAGCGAGGCGAAGATGTCCGCCGCCCGAGTGTGGGAGGCAACCGCGAGCGCCTCGGACCACGGCCCCAGTGCGGCGCCCACGGCGCGTTCCCAGCCCTCGGCCACGCGTATTGCGTCCGATACCGCCCCCAGCACGGAGTCACCGTGACTTGCCGAGACGGCCCGCGAACCATCGGGTTGCGGCATTGACTGCTGCAGGGTGTCCAGGCGAACGGTCACGGAGTGCTGTTCGCGCAGCACCCGCTGGCGTTCGGCCTCGGCCTGGCGGGCGGCGGTTTCGACCTGCTCGGTGGTCTCACGAGCGTGTTCGGCGAGCTCGGCGCTGCGCGCGACTGCCGTGCGCAGACTGTCGGCGCGTTCGCTCAGCTGAGCGTGTTCCCCGCGGGCACTCTCGGAACGAGCGATCACGTCGTTGATCTCCACGCGCAGCCGTTCAACATCGGCTTCCGCGGCGGTCAAACCGGATCGAGCGGAGGACACGGCGGCCGCCAATTTCGCCTGGCCCGCTCGACGGTCAGCGGCCTCGCGCACCAGATGAGCGGTGCGCTGCTCGGCTGCCCGCGCCGTTTCTTCGGCCTCGTGGCGGGCCGCTTCGACGGTGGCCAGGTGCTCCCGAGACTCGGTAACCCGCTCTTGGAGTCCGGCCGCTTCCGCGCGGCTGCGTTCGGCGTGTTCCTCGAGCCGGGTGGCGTCCTGACCCGTGTCCTGTTCGGGTTCGGCAGATCCCAGGAGCCTGCGTCGCTCCCCCGCCAACGAGGCGAGCGCGCGGAATTGATCACGCACGGTACTGAGTTCGTACCAGCTGGCGCGGGCGGCATTGAGCACGGGTGCCGTACGAGCCGCGTGCGCCTCGGTCTCCCGCAGCCGCACCGCGAGCTGCTCCGTGAGTTGTTCGAGGCGTTGTTTCTCCGCCCGGGTCGTGGCGCTGGCGGCACTGTCGGTCCGTAACGCCGCACGTGCCTGCTCGAGGTCGTCCGCGAGCAATCGGGATTTGGCATCGCGCACGTCGTACTGGATCCGTTGTGCCTTCCGAGCGGTGCGTGCCTGGCGGCCGAGCGGGGTCAACTGCCGTTGGATCTCCCCCACCAGATCCTCCAGGCGGTCCAGATTGGCCTGCAGGGAATCGAGCTTGCGAAGGGTCTTCTCCTTGCGGCGGCGGTGCTTGAGAATTCCGGAGGCCTCCTCGATGAAGCCTCGGCGGTCCTCGGGAGTGGCCTGCAGGATGCGGTCCAGCTGGCCCTGTCCCACGATCACGTGCATTTCGCGGCCCAGGCCCGAGTCCGAGAGCAGTTCCTGGATGTCCAGCAGGCGGCACGAGCGACCGTTGATGGCGTATTCGGAACCGCCGGTTCTGAAGAGCGTGCGGGAAATGGTGACTTCGCTGTATTCAATGGGCAGGGCGCCGTCCGCGTTGTCAATGGTCAGTGACACGTGAGCGCGCCCGAGCGCGGAACGGCCGGAGGTACCGGCGAAGATGACGTCTTCCATTGTGCCGCCGCGCAGGGACTTGGCACCCTGCTCGCCCATCACCCAGGACAGCGCGTCCACCACATTCGACTTCCCGGAACCATTGGGGCCCACCACGGCGGTGACACCGGGTTCGAAATGGAAGGTGGTGGCCGAAGCGAAGGACTTGAAACCGCGCACGGTGAGGGTCTTCAAGTGCACGTATGGGGCTCCTAGCGTGAGATGTTCACCACCGTGCGGCGCCCGTCCGGGGGTTGGCGGGCCCGCACAACCACACCACTGTACCCGCGCGGGGCCGGGGATCCGGAGCCCGGTAATAGTCAGCCTGCAGAGAAACGGCTGAAAGCCGCTGGCTGCAAGGTTCGACCTGGTCGATAGACTGAGCCGGTCCAGTCCGCCTGCTCGCTCGAGCGCCCACGGTGGTGAATCGTTTGCCGATTCATCACGGCGCGGGGAGAGCCCAGTCTCGAAAGCGCCACGTTGATCGGAAACTCAACCATAAAAAACCGCAATGCAGCCGTGCTGTCCATTACCAAGGTGGAAGCAGACGAGGTGGTGCCCTCAACGCGGTTCGATGACGAGCTCGCCGACACCTTCAAGCGCGTGCGCTTACCCCGCGGCCTCCTCGAACGACTGGCCGGGATCGAGGAACGCCGCATGTGGGCCCCGGGGCGCCACTTCTCGGACGGCGCCACCGAAGCGGGGCAGGCCGCACTGGACCAGGCAGGCATCAAGCCGGAGCAAATCGGGTTGTTCATCAACTCCTCGGTCACCCGCGACGACTACGAACCAGCGGTGGCCGTGGGCATCCATCACCGGCTGGGCATGCCCAGCTCGGCATTGAACTTCGATATCACCAATGCGTGCCTGGGTTTCCTCAACGCCGTGACCGTGGCGTCCTCCATGATCGACTCGGGTGCCATCGAGTACGCCCTGATCGTCAACGGCGAGGACCCACTGCGGTGGCACCGCGCGGCCGTGGAGCGGTTGAAAAAGCCCGGCGTCACCCGGGATCAGGTCGTCCAGGAGTTCGCCACCCTCACCCTGGGTTCCGGTGCGGCCGCCGCCGTGGTGGGCCCGGCGGACCGGCACCCGGACGGGCACCGCATCGTTGGTTCCGTCACTCGGGCGGGCACCCAGTACCACGAGCTGTGCGTGGGGGGCGAGGAAGGCATGATCACCAATGCCACCGGACTGCTCAATCACGGGGTGGGCCTGGTGGTCGACGCCATGCGAGAGGCCGAGAACGACGGGTGGGACTGGCTGCACATGGACAGCTACGTGACTCACCAGGTCTCCAACTCGCACACCAACAAACTCATTGCGGACATGGGACTGGACCCCGAGCGCGTGCCGCTGACCTTCCCCTTCTGGGGCAATGTGGCCGCGGCCGCCCTGCCCATGACCCTGGCGCTGCAGGCCGAGACTTTGACGCCCGGTGACCGGGTGCTGTGCCTGGGTGTGGGGTCCGGCCTGAACACGACCCTGATGGAACTGGCCTGGTAACGCCTGGGAGAAACTGGAGTTCAAGCGTGAGCAAGAAAACCTCTCGATCGGCCCAGACCGGACCTCGACTGCCGATGACCGATGTCGCCCTTCCGGGTATCGATCCGGCCTGGTCCACCACCGTCACGGTGGCCTCCACGGCAGCCGTGGAACCCGTGCCCGGGCGCAAGCGCCGCTGGCACCTGCTGGACAACGGCCCCGCCCTGGAGAAGGCGGGCGTGTCCGCCCGCGGTATCATCCTGGCGGTTCACGGCAACCCCACGTGGTCCTACCTGTGGCGAAGCGTGCTCCGGGCCGCCACGGAAGCCGACCAGCCCTGGCGCGTGGTCGCCGTGGACCAGCTGGACATGGGTTTCTCCGAGCGCACGGGACTGTTCCGTCGCTTGCAGGACCGGGTCCAGGACCTGAGCGACCTCACCGCCGAACTCGGCATCGACACCGCGGACGTTCCCGTGGTCACGCTGGCCCATGACTGGGGTGGCCTGATCTCCCAGGGCTGGGCCCAGGAACATCCGGACGTTCACGCGGCCACCATCCTGACCAACACCGCGCTCCACCACGATAATGCGGAGCCGATCCCCACCGCGTTGCAGGTGGCACTGAACTCCGCATTGCACGAACCCCTCACCAAGCACACCACCGCGTTTCTGGACACCACACTGGCCCTGGCCGATCCCGCGCCGAGCCGTGACGTGAAGAAGGCCTTCAAGGCCCCGTACCGCACCCGCGAACGTCGCCAGGCCATTGCCCATTTCGTGGCCGACATTCCCGCACCCGAGGATCATCCCTCGCACGCCGACTACGAGCGCATCGCGGGCCGCATGAGCGCGCGTGAGGTTCCCACCCTCCTGCTCTGGGGCACCAACGACCCGGTGTTCCAACAGCGCTACCTGGATGACCTCCTGCGCCGCGCGCCGCACGCGGACGTTCACCGGTTCGAAGGTGCCAAGCACCTGGTCGGTGAATCCCGCGACATCGCGACACCCGTCCTCACGTGGCTCGACGAACACTTCGGCGCCGGCCTACCCATTACGCAGCAGCACCGGGAGAAGCGCGCCAACGCCTCGGACGATTTCTCACCGTTCTTCGCCGAGCTCGAGGCGCGGCGCACCGACGACTCCCCCGCCGTGGTCGACATGGGCCCCGTGGCCCAGACCGTGGACGGCACGGCACCGGCCCTGAACGTGAAACGCACCGTGTCCTGGGCGCAGCTCAGTTCCCAGGTCGATCGTCTCGGTGCCGCCCTGCTGCGCACCGGGGTGCGCCCCGGTGACCGCGTGAACCTCATGGTTCCCCCCGGTTCGCTGCTGACCACGTTGATCTACTCGTGCCTGCGCATCGGCGCCGTCATTGTGGTCGCGGACCAGGGCCTGGGTCGCAAGGGTCTGACCCGCGCGCTCAAGGGTTCCTCCCCCGACTGGTTCATCGGCATCCGCAAGGCCCTGGTGGGCGCCAAGGCCCTCGGGTGGCCGGGGCGCAAGATCTCCGCGGTGAGCCTGGATCCCGTGACCCAGAAAGCCCTGGGTGTCGAGCACACCGTTCCGGAGCTCCTGGACTCAGTGACCACCGTGAACCACGGCGAACTGCCGCTCGTGGATCCCGACGCCGAGGCCGCCGTGTTGTTCACCTCCGGTTCCACCGGCCCCGCCAAGGGCGTGGTGTACACACACCGTCAAATGGCGAGCATGCGCGATGCCATTCGCGTGACCTACGGTCTGCGCGCCGGAACCGGTCTGGTGGCCGGCTTCGCACCGTTCGCACTCTTGGGCCCGGCACTGGGCGCGGCGTCCGTCACCCCGGACATGGACGTGACCCAACCCAAAACCTTGACCGCGCGGGCGCTGGCCGAGGCCGTCATGGCCATTGACGCGACCGCGATTTTCGCTTCACCGGCGGCCATCGACAATGTGTTGGCGACCGCGGACGCGCTCGCCCCGGCGCAGCGCGATGCACTCGCTCGGGTCGACCTGATGCTCTCGGCCGGCGCACCGATCCCGGAGGCACTGCTGGAGCGCCTGCAGACACTGCTCCCGGCCGCGGAATTGCACACCCCGTACGGCATGACCGAGGCGTTGCCGCTCACCGATGTCAGCCTGGACGTCATCCGAGCCGCGCGGGAGGATGCCCAGCGCGGTATGGCCGGTGCGGGTAACGGGGTGTGCGTGGGCACCCCCGTCCACGGCGCCCAGCTGGGTGTCCTACCGCTCGACAGCTCGGGCAATGTCACCGATCAGATCACGACCGAACCGGGTGTCACCGGTGAGATCGTGGCCCGGGCACCGCACGCCAAGGACCACTACGACCGGTTGTGGATTACCGAACGCAGCTCCGACCAGACCCCGGGCTGGCACCGTACCGGCGACGTCGGCCATTTCGACGAGAACGAACGGCTGTGGGTCGAAGGCCGGTTGGCGCACGTGATCACGACGTCCACCGGCCCCGTCACCCCGGTCGCCGCCGAGCACGCGGCCCAATCCATCCCCGGTGTGGGTCGCACGGCACTGGTCGGAATCGGCCCGCAGGGTTCACAGACCACGGTGGCCGTGATCGAAACGAACCCGGCGCCCGAGAAACCGGGGCTGGCCCCCGGCGACCTCGCCGATCGCGTGCGGTCCACGGTGGAATTCGCCACCGGAATCCGCCCGAGCGCGGTTATGGTAATTCCGGAACACCCCACCGATATCCGACACAATTCCAAGATTGATCGGGCCGCGTTGAGCCAGTGGGCTGAGCGCGTACTTTCCGGCGGAAAGATGAGCGCACTGTGAGCAATTCACCAGAAATCACCCCCGACCCCGTCTCCCGCGCCGGCCGCCACCGTGCGGGCACCCCCGGGGGCGGTGAGGACGAGCGCGCGAGCACGTCACCAACAGCGACGTCGTCCGCCCCCGACTCCACGAACGCCTCGCCACGCGCCGAGGCCGGCTCTACCGCGACCGAGGGCGAGCTGACCGGGAAGGGACGCACCGTCCTGGTGACCGGTGCGTCCGGCATGCTGGGCGGGGAGGTCGCGCGCACCCTGCTGGAGAAGGGCTGGCGCGTGCGCGTGTTCCAGCGCGGACACGCCAGCGTGGCCAACCGCGAGGGCGTGGACGAGGTGCTCGGATCTGTGACCGACCCGGACGCCATGACCAAGGCGCTGGAGGGCGTGGACGACGTCGTGCACCTGGCCGCCAAGGTCTCGTTCGCCGGTGACTGGGAAGACTTCGTGCACGTGAACATCACGGGCACGCGCGTGCTGCTGTGCTGCGCGCAGGAGGCCGGTGTGGAGAACGTCGTGTTCGTCTCCTCCCCGTCCGTGGCGCACGCCGGGGCCTCGATCGAGGGCGCGGGCGCCGAGCCCGCCAACCCACGCACCGCGCGCGGACACTACGCGCGTTCCAAGGCCGCCGCCGAACTATTGGCCCTGGAAACCGATGGCCGCGGCCTGAGTGTCGCCGCCATCCGCCCGCACATCGTGTGGGGGCCGGGCGACACCCAACTCGTGGAACGGATCGTGGACCGCGCAGCCGCGGGCCGTCTACCCAACGTTGACCACGGCGCGGCCATGATCGACACCACGTACATCGACAACGCATCCGAGGCCATTGCCCGGTGCCTCGAGCGCATCGACGTCACTCACGGCAAGGCCATTGTCGTGACCAACGGCGAGCCCCGCCCCGTGGGCGAGTTGGTCGCCCGCATGTGCGCGGCCGCCGGGGTCGAGGCCCCCACTCGGTCCGTCCCGGGCAAGGTCGCCCGTATTGCGGGCAAGGTCATCGAGAAGGTCTGGCCCTACATTCCGGCCAAGCTGCGCGGACACGACTCCGAGCCGCCCATGACCGAGTTCCTGGCCGAGCAGATGTCCACCGCGCACTGGTTCGATCAGAAGGACACGCACAAGCTGCTGGACTGGCAACCGTCCGTGACGATCGATGAGGGCATGGAGCGCCTGGCCCAGTATTACCAGGACAATCCCCGCCCCGAGCGCCACACCGGATCGGTGGCGGCCGAACGGGTCACGGAGGTCGCCGACGATCAGCGCGTCAGGGCCGAGCGCGCCGCGGACGCCGTTGGCAGCGGTCGCAGCGATACGATGAACGATTTGCAAACCGTTCGCGCAGAATAGTTCCCCCGGTGCCCGCGGCCTCACACCGCGGGCACCGTTGTCCCGCCCGCCCGTAGGCGTTCAGGGAGCGCGCGAAGTACCCCGACTCGACAAGTTTGTGACGTTCACTCACAAGCGAGTCGAGTCGCCAGTCGACTCGCGAATGAATCGGCACTCGACTCGCACTCCCAATCCAGCAGGGCAGGACGCGTTGAAGACCATGATACTGAGGTGAGTCGCCGGGGTGGTCCGGGCGCTTCAATGGAGGCATTCGGCCGCGGCGGCGACGTCGAGCCACTCCTCTTCGGGCGTCGGCGCTCCTCCAGATCTTCAACACCTGCCGGTCGTCGCCTCCTGTAGCCCGCCTTGGACGCTCGCCCTAACGGGACAGTTTTCTGAGACCGGCCCTCGCATGATCGCGGGGCATCGGTCTCGTCTCGAGAAGGAGATGCATACGAGCCGCTCCTAAACGACCAGCCGCATGACGGAGCCAGTCACCGCCAGACCGGGGCCACTCGGACAGACATCTCATCCACATTCGGCATGTGCTGCTTCACCGAACTCTCCGCCTCCGCGGCCAGCCGGTCGGCGTCGGAGAGGCTCGTCGCGGAGGTGCGGACGAGCGCGTCGCCATGGAGCCTGTGCCCGACCCAGCGCATCCGCACCCGTTCCACCGACTCGACCTCGGCCAGATGCTCCAGGGCGTGCTCGGCGCGGTCGACGAGCTCCGGCTCGACGCCATCCATCAGCCGTCGGCCGACCGAGCGCACGGTACCGACCAGCAGCACCGCGATCATGGCCGAGATCAGCAGGCCTACGATCGGGTCGGCGAGCGGGAAGCCGAGCAGCACGCCGATCCCGCCGGCCACGACGGCCAGAGAGGTGAATCCGTCGGTGCGGGCGTGGATGCCGTCTGCGACCAGGGCGGCCGAGCCGATCTTCCTGCCCACGCGGATGCGGTAGACCGCGACCGCCTCGTTGCCGAGGAAGCCGATGATGCCGGCGGCGATCACCCAGCCGATGTTCTCCATGGGCCTGGGGTTGAGCATGCGGTCGATCGCCTCCCAAGCGGCGATGACTGCCGACAGGGCGATCATCAGGACGATGAACAGCCCGGCGA
Organism: Kocuria sp. cx-455; assembly: GCF_014698015.1. Lineage (GTDB taxonomy): Bacteria > Actinomycetota > Actinomycetes > Actinomycetales > Micrococcaceae > Kocuria. Next base: position 446,877 of record NZ_JACXBS010000002.1, on the reverse strand, counting down.
GGTCCTCGGCCCGGTTGAAGCCGTAGGTGTACTTCCGCGTGGCGACCCGACGGGACAGCACGAACGCGATCCACAGCGGCACCGCGGTCAGGGCGTCGGAGAGGTTGTGGATCGTGTCGGCCAGCAGCGCTACCGATCCGGAGAACGCGACGACGGCGGCCTGCAGCACGGTCGTTGCCAGCATGAGCACCAGGCTGATCTTCAGCGCGCGGATTCCCTCGGAGTGGGCTTCCATCGCGTCGTCGATCGAGTCGGCGGCGTCGTGGGAGTGCGGGACGAAGATCCCGTACAGGAAGCCCTTGAACCCCGTCGGGTGGGAGTGACCGTGCTCGCCGTGGTCATGGGAATGGCCATGACCGTGCGTATGCCCGTGGTCCTGGCCGTGATCACGATCCGCGTGATCGTGCGCGGACGCTCCGCTCTCCTGCTCGTGGTCAGCGTGCGGATGGGCGTGGCTGTGCTCCGTCATGCTTCTGCTCGTTCCTCGTGGTGGTGTGCCGGGACCTGCCCATTGGCGACAGAGTGCTCGGCCTGGAAGATCGCGTCGGACACCAGCTGGGAGGCGTGCTCGTTCTCCAGCCGATAGAACACCCGCTGCCCCTCCTGCCGGGTCGACACGATCCGGGCCATCCGCAGCTTCGCCAGGTGCTGCGACACCGCGGCCGGCGACTTGCCCACGCTCTCGGCGAGGTGGTTCACCGACAGCTCGTCGCTGCGACGCAGCGCGAGGACGATCCGGACTCGGGTCGCGTCGGCGAGGAGCCCGAACACCTCGACGGCAAGTTCCACGTACTGACTGTCGGGGTCGAGCCCGCATATCTGCTTATCTGCGTCCATACGCAGATTATTGCATACTCGAACGTAAGTGCGCATCGATGAGTGCCCCACGAGACGCCACCGGCCGCCCCACGTTCGGCTCGCGAGGACGACGAATTGCCCTGGCCGGCGATTCGGCGGGTCAGTTGTGATCGTTGGCGGCGAAGGCAGAGTGCAGGGTGACGACGATGACGCGGGCAGCGTCATCTCTGTCGAGCCGGCCGGCGGTGACTTCCTCGGCTGCGGCGTTCATGGTCAGGTGAGTGACCGCGAGGAGCCAGTCGACAGGCAGATCCGCACGGAAGACGCCCTCGCGCTGGCCGCGCTCGAGAAGGCCCCGCATCCGGGCTTCGGCCTTCTCGTGCATCTCGCGGATGCGGGCCGGCTGCAGCTCGCGCTGAGCCACCACGAGCACGGCGCGAATGTGCTCCAGGAGCATCCAGCTCGGGGCGATCAGGGCCTCGAACGCCTGGCCCGGATCACCGTCGAGAGGCACGTCGGCCAGGACGGCCTCGGCTCGTTCCAGGCTGTCGGCGAGGGTCGCGTCGATGAGCTCGGCACGCGTCTTGAAATGCCCATAGAGGGTCATCCGACCGACCCCCGCCTCGGCGGCGATGCCGGCGACGGAGGCATCAGGGTCCTTCCTGAGCGCATCCGGCGTCGCCGCGAGGATCTTCGCCCGATTGCGCTGGGCGTCTGCCCTCTGGTTGGCCGTCTTTCCTCGCCGCACCGGCTTCTGTTCACCAGCGCCGGCCGCGCCCTTTCCGTTCGGCATACCCACCTCTAACTCGTACGGGAATATACGAACTAGTATAGCGGTTAGAAGTCGTACACCGATGCTTGACTTCGGCTGAGGGCCTCCCGGCCCGTGACAACCCTGTCGAGAACGAAAGGACCAATGGAGCCATGAGAACGACGACGCAGAACAAGGAGGTGCGCCATGTCTGAGACGAATGCACCTGCACCCCGGACCGGGGCGAAGCAGTGGTGGGGGCTCGCGGTCCTCGTGATCCCGTCGACCCTGCTGTTCATGATGCTGACGATCTTGTTCCTGGCGGCCCCGAACATGGCTGCTGATCTGAACCCGACTAGCGCACAGCTGCTGTGGATTCTCGACATCTACGGGTTCGTCATGGCCGGATTCCTCGTCGCGATGGGCGTCCTCGGCGACCGGATCGGCAAGCGTCTGCTTATGGTGATCGGCGCGGTCCTGTTCGGAATCGTGTCCATCGCTGCGGCGCTGACGACCAGTCCCGAGCTGATGATCGCCTGGCGCGCCATCCTCGGCGTGGGAGGAGCCATGATGCTCCCGTCCACGCTGGGGCTGATCTTCGTGCTCTTCGCCGACCCGAAGGCGCGAGGCGTCGCGATCGGCGTCTGGGCCGGCGGGATCTTCGCCGGTGTCGCCCTCGGACCACTGCTGTCCGGCCTGCTGCTCGAGGTCTCCGGCTGGCAGGCGACGTTCCTGGTCGCGGTGCCCGTGATGGCGCTGGTGGCCATCGGCGCGCCGCTGCTGCTGCCTGAGCACAAGGATCCGACCGCGAAGATCGATCTGCTCAGCGCATTGCTCCTGGTCGCTTCGCTGCTGGCCATCATCTACGGCGTCAAGCGCTTCGCCACCCAGGAGCCGGCCGGCCCGTCGATCGGCCTGCTGATCGCCGGAGTACTGGTCGGGCTGTGGTTCGTGATCCGGCAGCTGCGCGCGACCCAGCCCCTGCTCGACGTCCGGCTGTTTGCCAACCGCACCGTCAGCGGAGCACTCGCGGTGTTCCTTCTTTCGGCCGCGGCGCTGGGTGGGGTGTATTCGCTGTTCACCCAGTACCTGCAGCAGGTGCAAGGGCTCTCGCCTATGCAGGCCGGACTGTCGATTTTGCCTGCCGCGGCAGTTCTCATCGTCGTCTCGACCCTCTCGCCGATGCTCGCCCGGAGGTTCCGGCCGGGCAACGTGATCGCCGTGGGCCTGCTCACCCAGGTCGTCGGCTACATCCTGTTCACCCAGCTCGACGCCGTCACCGGTCTCGCGCTGGTGATCGCGAGCTTCGTCGTCACCTACCCCGGGGTCGCGCCCTCCATGGCGCTGACCACGGACCTGGTGGTGAGCTCGGTCCCGCCGGAGAAGGCCGGCGGTGCCTCCGGGCTCGCGACGACCGTCAACGACCTGGGCATCTCACTCGGTGTCGCGGTCATCGGCAGTATCGGGATCGCCGCCTATCGCAGCCAGATCAGCGACTCCTTGCCCGATGGGCTGCCACCGGAGGCGGCGGCCGCGGCCGAGACCGGGATCGACGGGGCCATCGCCGCCGCCGGACAGCTGCCGGGCGACGTCGGAGAGGCACTGACGACCGCGGCCCAGCAGGCGTTCACCAGCGGACTGAACGCCGCTGGGATCACCTCCGCGATCATCGCCGCCCTTGCCGCGCTCATCGCCGCGATCGGTCTGCGGCACATCCGCCCCACCGGGCAGGCTCACGTCGACGCCGAGAAGGAGCCCGCTCAGGAGTCGTGACGCATCCTCGACCGTTCGTGTCCGGCGGACGGATGAGTCCGCCGGACACGAACGCCGACACCCGCCGCAGGTACACCGAGACGGCGGCTGACCCGTCCCGCGACGAGGCCGCCGAAACACGCCGAAGGAGTCCCGATGACCACGCTCAGAACCACCATCGACACTGTCCGACACTCACCGACGTTGCGGCGTGTGCTGCACTGTCTGTTCCGATGCGCCGCGTCGGGGGCATCGGACCGTCTCCCCCGGGTCACGAAGACGCCATGTCCGCGCAATTGAGGCGCAGGGCCGCGCACCCGGTAAGGTGCGCGGCCCTGATGCGTCAGTTCTCCTGGTAGGCGATCGTCGTCATCATCCCGGCTTCCCCGTGGTAGACGTTGTGGCAGTGGGTGAGCCACCGCCCGGGGTTGTCGGCGTCGAACTCGACGCGCAGCGTCGTGCCGGGCAGGACGATCGAGGTGTCCTTGCGCGGCCCGCCGCCGGGAAGCTGGTAGGTGTGCCCGTGCAGGTGCATCGGGTGCCACATCGTCGTCGAGTTCTTGAACTCGAGGGCGACCCGCTCCCCGTCGGCGATGCCGAGGGCGTCGCGCATCGGTTGGTCCATGTTCATGCGCTTGCCGTTGATCGCCCAGTCGTACTTTTCCATGCTTCCGGTCAGCTCGAGGGTGAGCGTGCGGTCGACGCCGCGCTTGGGAAGTGCGACCTCGCCGGCTGCCCTGAGGTCGGCCGCTGTGGCGGGATTTTTCGTCTGCGGCAGCGTCGTGTCCTTCGCGGGTGCGCTGCCCGATGCGGTGCGCAGGACGGCGAGGGCCTGGTCCTGCTTCCCCAGGGCCTCGGCGACGACCGCGAACGCGCCGTCGCCGGCGGTGATGATCGCGTCGTAGCGCTCCCCCATGCCGAGCACGACGCTCTCGGCCTCGAAGGCCTCGACGGGGAATCCGTCGGTGTGGGTGATCGTCAGCGGGTGCTCGCCGACCCCGAAGCGGAAGGCGGTGTCGCCGCCGGCGTTGATGATCCTCAGCCTGATCCGCTCCCCGGGCTTGGCGGTGAAGGTCTGGGGGTCGTTCGCAGGCGTGCCGTTGATCAGGTAGAGGGGGTAGTAGACGTCGCCGGCGTCGCCGCCGAGTAGCGGCGAGGTCGCGCCCATCAGGGTGTTGCCCATCCGCATCGGCCCCATGTCCATGCCGCCGTGGTCCATCATCCCCTTCTCGAGCTCGGCGAGGACCTCGTCGGGCGTCGCGGTGACGCCGTCCAGCCAGTCATCAAGAACGATCACCCATTCCTGGTCGTAGTCGCCCTTCTCGTGCGGATCGTCGATGATCAGCGGCGCATACAGGCCGCGGTCGAGCTGCACGCCGACATGCGGGTGGAACCAGAACGTGCCCGGCTCGGGCAGCGTGAACTCGTAGTCGAACGACCCACCGGGCTCGATGGGCTCCTGGGTGAGGCTCGGCACTCCGTCCATGTCGTTGCGCAGCGCCAGCCCGTGCCAGTGGACGCTGGTCGGATCGGGCAGGTCGTTGGTGAAGTCGACCTTCAGGGAGTCACCGACGTTGCCGCGCAGCGGCTTGGTCGCCGACGCTCCCCGATAGGCCCAGGTCTTGGCGGTCTTCCCTCCGAGGTCCAGGGTGACCGGCTCGGCGGTCAGCGCACGCCGCACGATCGTTCCGGTGCGGCGGCGCTTCGCCTCCGCGGAAGTGACTGCGGTGCTGCTGGACCCAATGAACGAGGTTGTCTTAGTGGCAGTGGTGCTGCATCCGGCGAAGCCGGCGGCAGTCAGCAGCAATGCGCCGACAGACAGGAACTGTCGACGATTCAGGGTGGAATGCATGGGTGATGTCCTTCTGTGTCGATGGTGAACGGGACCACGACATCGCGCCCGCGCGCTCGACGAACACGGGTGATCGGAGGCACAGAGCCGCCTGGGCCCGGAAGATGGGCCAGCGTTTTGGGACACGGTGTCGTGGCAGGCACGGCAGGGTCGTGGACCCGCCGAGGTGGCTGACTGAGGAGCGCCGCATCGGCGCTCCTCAGTGCTCACGTTCGGTAGATCGACAGCTCCAGATGCGTCAGCGCGAACCGGCGGGGCGTCTCGGACGGCGACGACGGCATGGGCGCAGAGACGAGTGTGGGCACAGCTGCGACGGACGGAACGGGGAGGGCCGGAATGCTCTGGGTCGTAGGCGCGGAGACACAGGTGGAGTCGCCGCTGTTCATGGCGTCTGCGCAGCCTCCGGAGCCGTGCACCGGACCCTGTGCTCCGGTCGCGCTCGACATGGAGGCGATAGACGTCATGCCCGTCATGTCGGGCGACTGCGAGGACGCGTGAGCCGGCGACGCCATGGGGGTCGTCGCCGCTGCCGGTCCGCCGACCAGCGCGTGCATGCCGAGGAGACCCGTGATCAGCAGCGCCGTAAGAATGATCAGCTGCAGCCAGTGCCGGCTGCGGCAGGGTTCATCGGTCGCGGTCTCCACAGCCCCAGCATACCCCGGTGGTGTATCCCCTCGACACGTGGGGATCATTCAGCGGCGAGTCCGCATCCCCTTGCGGGAATACCCGTCAGGGGTATACGGTTGCACTCACACAGGTACCCACCGGGGGTACCCAAATTGAGGAGGTTATGCGATGACTGCGAACGAGTACCAGGTGACGGGCATGACCTGCGGGCACTGCGAGATGTCGGTCCGCGAGGAGGTCAGCGAGATCTCTGGCGTCACCGATATCCAGGTCAGCGCGCAGACCGGCAAGCTCGTCGTCTCCGCCTCCGGCGAGGTCGACGACGCGAAGGTCCTGGCCGCGGTCGAGGAAGCCGGCTATACGGCGGTTCGCGTCTGATGAAGGCACCGGTCAGGCTCGCGGCCTACGGCGCTGGGCTGGTGGTGGCGTTCGGCGCGGCCTTCGGGCTCGCCGGCGTCGTCGTCCCCGACAGCGTCTTGGCCGCCTGGGCCAAGAGCAGCGACACGGGCTCGCACGGCGAGGGTCACGGGGACACGGAGGAGCAGAACATGGAGCACGCGATGAACGGCGTCTCGGCCAGCGCTGCCGGCTACGTCCTCTCTCCCGTCACGGCCCCATCAGGCACCAATGATGCCGGCAAACTGAGCTTCCGGATCCTCGATGAGGACGGGAAGCCGGTGACGGAGTACACGAGGACTCATGAGAAGGATCTTCACCTGATCGTGGTGCGCACCGACGGGACGCAGTTCCGCCACGTGCACCCGGACTTGGACGAGGCCACCGGCACCTGGTCGGTGCCGTCGTGGAACTGGGACGAGGCAGGAACCTACCGCGTCTACGCCGACTTCACCCCCGCCGGGAAGGACGCCGAGGGCGTCACGCTCACCCGTGCCGTCGAGGTCGCCGGCGACTACGCCCCGGTCGAGGCGACGGTCTCGCGCACCGACGAGGTCGACGGGTACACCGTCACCCTGGACGGAGAATTAAACGCCGGGAGCACGAGCGACCTGACGGCCACCGTCGAGCGCAACGGCAAGCCGGTCACCGCGCTCGAGCCGTACCTCGGCGCATTTGGCCACCTGGTCGCGTTGCGCGAGGGTGACCTGGCCTACCTGCACGTGCACCCCGCCGGCGACGAACCCCAAGCGGGGTCGACCGGAGGACCAGACGTCAGCTTCGCCGCCGAGGTCCCCACCGCCGGCCGATACCTGCTGTACCTGGACTTCCAGATCGACGGCAAGGTCCGCACCGCACAGTTCGTGGTCGACGCCGGGCACGGCGACGGCACCCAGGCAGACGACGAATCACACTCGGGCGGCCACTGATCCCCAAAGGGCCAGTCCGTCGACGAAGAAGCAACAGGAAAGGACACGCGGTGAGCACCCAAGCTGCAGCGAACACCCAAGCGCCGCTAGTCGCGGACGCCGGCATCGAGCTCGAGATTGGCGGGATGACCTGCGCCTCCTGCGCGAACCGGATCGAGCGTAAGCTCAATAAGCTCGACGGTGTCTCCGCCACGGTCAACTACGCCACCGAGAAGGCCAAGGTCACCGTGCCCGACGGGTACGACCCCGCCCTGCTGGTCGCCGAGGTCGAGAAGACCGGCTACACCGCTGCCATGCCCAAGCCCAAGGACGCGACGCCGTCGGGCCCGACCACGGACGATGGTGAGGCTCCCGACTCCGAGCTGACATCGCTCAAGCACCGCCTCATCGGCGCAATCGTGCTCACCGTCCCGGTGATCGCCATGGCCATGGTTCCTGCGCTCCAGTTCACCTACTGGCAGTGGGCCTCCCTGGCCCTGGCCGCACCGGTGATCGTCTGGGCGGCCTGGCCGTTCCACAAGGCAGCGTGGACCAACCTGCGCCACGGCACCGCGACCATGGACACCCTCATCTCCATGGGCACGACCGCGGCGTTCCTGTGGTCGCTCTACGCCCTGTTCCTCGGCACCGCCGGGACGCCAGGCATGACGCATCCCTTCGAGTTCACCATCGCTCCCTCCGACGGCGCGGGCAACATCTACCTCGAAGCCGCGGCCGGGGTGACGATGTTCATCCTCGCCGGCCGCTACTTCGAGAAGCGCTCCAAGCGCCAGGCCGGTGCCGCGCTGCGCGCCCTGCTCGAGCTCGGCGCGAAGGAAGTCTCGGTTCTGCGCAATGGGGCCGAGGTCAAGATCCCGACCTCCGATCTGGCCGTCGGCGACGAGTTCGTCGTCCGCCCAGGTGAGAAGATCGCCACCGACGGCACCGTCGCCTCCGGAACGTCGGCCGTGGACGCGTCCATGCTCACCGGAGAGTCCGTGCCAGTCGAGGTCGTCGCCGGCGACCCGGTCACGGGCGCGACCGTCAACGCCGGCGGCCGCCTGGTCATCCGCGCGACCCGCGTCGGGTCGGACACCCAACTGGCACAGATGGCCAAGCTCGTCGAGGACGCCCAGACTGGCAAGGCCGCGGTCCAGCGCCTGGCCGACCGGATCTCTGGCGTGTTCGTTCCGATCGTCATCGCCATCTCGGTCATCGCCCTCGGCGCGTGGCTCGGTGCCGGGTTCCCCGTCTCCGCCGCCTTCACCGCAGCGGTCGCGGTCCTCGTCATCGCCTGCCCCTGCGCCCTCGGCCTGGCCACTCCCACCGCCCTGCTGGTCGGCACCGGTCGCGGCGCGCAGATGGGCGTGCTGATCAAGGGTCCCGAGGTTCTCGAATCCACCCGCAAGGTCGACACTATCGTCCTCGACAAGACCGGCACCGTCACCACCGGCAAGATGACCCTGGTCGAGGCGATCACCGAGCCCGGCGTCGACCGCGCCGAGCTGCTCCGCCTGGCAGGCGCTCTGGAGGACGCCTCCGAGCACCCCATCGCCCAGGCCATCGCCAAGGGCGCGGTCCAGGAGATCGGGCAGCTGCCCACTCCCGAGGACTTCGCGAACATCGAGGGCAAGGGCGTCCAGGGAGTCGTCGACGGCCGCGGCGTGCTCGTCGGCCGGGAGTCCCTGCTGGCCGACTGGTCGCAGCACCTCTCCTCCGACGTCGCCGCCGCCAAGGCCGCAGCCGAGGACGAGGGCAAGACCGTCGTCGCCGTCGGCTGGGACGGACAGGCCCGCGGAATCCTCGTCGTCGCCGACGCCGTCAAGCCCACCAGCGCCGAGGCGATCCAGGGCCTGAAAGACCTGGGCCTCACCCCGGTCCTGCTCACCGGCGACAACGAGGCCGTGGCCAAGCGGATCGCCGCCGAGGTCGGCATCGAAAAGGTCATCGCCGAGGTCCTGCCCAAGGACAAGGTGGATGTCGTTACCCGCCTCCAGGACGCGGGCAAGGTCATCGCGATGGTCGGCGACGGCGTCAACGACGCCCCCGCCCTCGCCCAGGCCGACCTTGGCCTGGCGATGGGCACCGGCACCGACGTCGCCATCGAGGCCTCCGACATCACCCTCGTGCGGGGCGACTTGCGGGCCGCGGTCGACGCGATCCGGCTCTCCCGCAGGACCCTGGGCACGATCAAGTCGAACCTGTTCTGGGCCTTCGCCTACAACGTCGCGGCCATTCCGGTCGCGGCGCTGGGCATGCTCAACCCCATGCTCGCAGGCGCGGCGATGGCGTTCTCCAGCGTCTTCGTCGTCGGCAACAGCCTCCGCCTGCGCGGGTTCCGCAGCGTCGCCAAGCAGTGACGCCGCAGAACCAACCATCATCCGAACACACGAAAGGCATCCACCGAGAATGAGAATCGAAGACCAGGCACCCACCAGCTGCTGCAGCACCTCCCCCGCAACCGAGACATCCGCAGCCGAGGCACCGGTCAGCGCAGGATCCGGCTGCTGCGGCACGACCGGCGCAGAGAACCACGCCGCGAATTCCGGCCATCGCGAAAACCTTCTCGTCGAAGGAAGCGACGACATGACCACCTGCCCCGTCATGGTCGGCAATCCGGTCAACAAACAGGACGCCGAAGAAAAGGGCCTCTTCCGTGACTACGACGGGCAGCGCTACTGGCTCTGCTGCCCAGGCTGCGGACCGACCTTCGACTCCGATCCAGCCAAGTACGCCGCCAACATGGCCTGATCCTTCGATGCCCCGGGGCTGCAGTATTACTACTGCTGCCCGGGGCGACTGGATCGAAGCTGAGCGATTCCACGCCCACCGATCGATATTTGACCTATACCCCATAGGGGTATAATGTTGATCGGACTAGAATGAATGGATAGGAGACTTTATGCGCAAGCGCCTCATGACCACCGTCGCCGCAGGAGTGCTCGGCGGAGCACTCGTGCTCTCCGGCTGCAGCACCGGAGGAGACCAGGACCAAGCGACCCCCTCGTCGACCAGCCAGCACGAGGGCCACGGAAGCAGTGGCAGCAGTTCTGACAGCGGCGGGATGGAGCATCCGATGGACGGCGGCCCCGCCCCCGAGGGCATCGAGAAGGCCGCGTCGCCGAAGTATCCGGTCGGCACCGAGGTCAAGCTCACCGCCGATCACATGGAGGGCATGGACGGCGCACCGGCCACGATCGCCGGGGCCTACGACACCTATACCTACGCGGTGAACTTCACGCCCACCACCGGCGGGGATCCGGTCAAGGATCACAAGTGGGTCGTGCAGGAGGAGATCAAGGATGCCGGAGACCAGCGAGTGGCCGACGGCACCGAGGTCACGCTGGAAGCGGAGCACATGGAGGGCATGAAGGGCGCGAAGGCGACCATCGCCTCCTCCACCGACGAGACCGTCTACATGGTCGACTATGAGTCCGACGGCATGAAGATGACCAACCACAAGTGGGTCGTCGAGAGCGAGATCAAGCCGGCCTCCTGAGCCGGCCGCCGCGGGCCCTGAAGGGTCCGCGGCGAGACACGACCCGATCGAAGGGAAGACCGGGGAAGAACGAGGGGAAGCGAAGAGCAATGACGGACCCGACCACGCATCACCATCACCACGGCGACGTCGCCGACGAGACCACCGAGTCCGGCCACGTTGACGACTCGCATGCCGAGCACGAAGGCCACACCATGGAACACGGCGACCATGCCGGGCACGGCGATCACGGCAGTGGCCATGGTGGTCATGCGGGCCACGGCGACCACGTCGGCCAGTTCCGTCGACTGTTCTGGATCAACCTCGTCATCGCCATCCCGGTGGTCGCGTTCTCTCCCATGTTCGCCATGCTGCTGGGCTACTCGGTGCCCGGCTGGGCGGGCTGGGTCGCCGCAGTGCTCGGCACCGTCATGTACGCCTGGGGCGGCACCCCGTTCCTCACCGGTGCCGTCAGCGAGCTGAAGAGCCGCCAGCCCGGGATGATGCTGCTGATCGCGCTCGGGATCACCGTCGCGTTCCTCGCCTCCTGGGCCGCCACTCTCGGGCTCGTCCATCACGAGCTCGAGTTCTGGTGGGAGCTGGCGTTGCTGATCGTCATCATGTTGCTGGGCCACTGGATCGAGATGCGCTCCCTGGCCCAGACCACTTCGGCGCTGGACTCCCTGGCCGCGCTGCTGCCCGATGAGGCCGAGCGGATCGAGGGCGACGACGTCGTCAAGGTCGACCCGGCCGAGCTGCGCGTCGGCGATGTCGTGATCGTCCGCCCCGGTGGCAGCGTCCCCGCCGACGGCATCGTCGTCGACGGCCGCGCCGACATGGACGAGTCCATGATCACCGGCGAGTCACGCCCCGTCGCCCGCGGCGAGGGCGAGAACGTCACCGCCGGCACCGTCGCCACCGACTCCGGCCTGCGGGTGGAGATCACCGCCACGGGCGACGACACGGCGCTGGCGGGCATCAACCGGCTCGTCGCTGAGGCGCAGGGCTCTTCCTCCCGTGCACAGCGCATCGCCGACCGCGCCGCTGCCCTGCTGTTCTGGTTCGCCCTCGTAGCCGCCCTGATCACCGCAACAGTCTGGACCCTCTTCGGACTGCCCGACGACGCGGTCATCCGCACCATCACCGTCCTCGTCATCGCCTGCCCCCACGCTCTGGGCCTGGCGATCCCACTGGTCGTCTCCATCGCCACCGAGCGCGCCGCCCGCGGCGGCGTCCTGGTCAAGGACCGCCTCGCCCTGGAGTCCATGCGCCAAGTCGACGCGGTCCTCTTCGACAAGACCGGCACCCTGACCAAGGGCGAGCCCACCGTCACCGGCGTCGAACCGACCGCAGGCATGGATGCCGACCAGGTGCTCGCCCTGGCCGCATCCGCCGAGGCCGACAGCGAGCACCCCCTCGCCCAGGCCATCGTTACCGCCGCCAAGGAGAAGAGCCTCACCCTCGAGCCGTCCAGCGGATTCACCTCTTCCCCCGCGGTCGGCGTCACTGCGACGGTGGCCGACCAGGAGATCCGCGTCGGCGGACCCCGGCTGCTCGAAGAGACCGGGCAGGACGAGGTCGACACGGCAGACGCGTGGCGGGCAGAGGGCGCGATCATCCTGCACGTCCTCCGTGATGGCAAGGTGATCGGTGGCCTCAAGCTCGCCGACGAGGTTCGCCCAGAGTCCCGCGATGCCGTCGACGCCCTCCATGAGCTCGGCGTCGAGGTCGTCATGATCACCGGTGACGCCGAAGCGGTGGCGAACGAGGTCGGCCAGGAACTCGGCATCGACCGCGTCTTCGCCGACGTTCGTCCCGAGGACAAGTCCGCGAAAGTCGCCGCGCTCCAGCACGAGGGCAAGAAGGTCGCCATGGTCGGCGACGGCGTCAACGACGCCCCCGCGCTGGCCCAGGCCGATGTCGGCATCGCCATCGGAGCCGGCACCGACGTCGCCATCGCCTCGGCCGGGGTCATTCTCGCCAGCTCCGACCCGCGCAGCGTCTTGTCGGTGATCCAGCTGTCGAGGGCCGCCTACCGGAAGATGAAGCAGAACCTGTGGTGGGCCGCCGGCTACAACCTCATCTCCGTCCCGCTCGCGGCCGGCGTCCTCGCACCCGTCGGGTTCGTCCTGCCGATGTCGGTCGGCGCGATCCTGATGTCGATCTCCACCGTCGTTGTCGCCCTCAACGCCCAGCTGCTGCGGCGCATCGACCTCACCCCCGAAGCCAGCACCCGCTCCGTCCTGGAGCGCCAGAAGTGAAGGACACAACCATGGCCAACGACACTGCCACCGACAGCACCGAGATCAGGACCGACACCGGGACCCACCAGCACGGCTACATCAGCGACAAGGACCGCTACCGCAACCGCATGAAGCGCATCGAAGGCCAGGCCCGGGGGATTACGAAGATGATCGACGACGAGAAGTACTGCATCGATATCCTCACCCAGGTCTCCGCCCTCACCCGGGCCCTGCAGGGTGTGGCGACCGGCCTGCTCGATGACCACCTCAAGCACTGCGTCCTCGACGCCGCCAAGCAAGGCGATGAGGACGCGGCTATCGCCAAGATCCAGGAAGCCAGCGACGCCATCAACCGCCTCGTCCGCTCCTAACACCTTGGGATTTCGCTCCGCGCAGGCGTGAGCTGAGCATCGTCCCGCCTTCGGTCCCGGGGCGGGACGGAGGCGGAGATCGGGCCTGACGACATGACCAACATCTACCCGAGAGAAGAGCTCGATATGACCCCTACCCTTGCCGCACCAATCCGACCCTCCAGAAGCCGGCAGGGACTCGGCGCGACCATAACCGCGCTGGCAGCCAGCGCCGTCCTCCTGCTCAGCGGCTGCGCCGGTGCTGACCCATCCCCTTCCGCAGGATCCGATCAGTCTCTGGTAGCCCACCACGGCCTCGATGGCCTGGACGCCCGGGAAATCATCAAGCGTCTTGACACGATGCCGGTCATAGACCGCTCAACCGAACTCATGGCTTCGATCGAGCCCGACCAACTCGTCCTCACCGACGATCAGAACAACCAAACCACTCTGCCGATGCCAGAGGACGACTTCTACGTCTCTATCGCCCCGTATCTCGAGCAGACCCACGAGTGCTACTTCCACAGCCTCACTACCTGTCTCGGCGAGCTCGCCAACACTGACGTCGATGTCACAGTGGTCAACACGACGTCGGGCGAGACCATCCTCGAAGATTCGCTCACGACTTACGACAACGGATTCATCGGACTCTGGCTGCCCCGCGGTATTGATGCGACGCTCACGGTCAGCACCGAAGACCGCACCGCGAAACAGGACATCTCGACCCGCCTCGACGACCCCACCTGCTTAACCACTCTCCAACTGACGTGACGCCCGGATGCTGAAGACGCCGAGGAAGTGCGGATCACCGACGATCAGAGAGCCCCGCCTTCACGAACACCATCCGGTCGACGTGTAGCCGGCATCGACATCCTTCAAAATGGATGCATGTCTAATCAAGCAGTGCCTAGTACCGGCCGACCATCGACATCCTCGCCGCCGCCAAGGCGCTCATTGCTTGACCGTCGGAGTGCGGCAGCCCTCCGAGGACTCCTGCCGACCCGTTGAGGCGCGAGGGCAGCTTCGACTACGAAACCTACGCGGACGCGTCGGCAGCCGGCACGAGTTCCGGCACCAGCAGCGGCACGAACCGGACGAACACGACCATGGCGACGAGCTCGACGAGCGTCTGGGTGACCACGACCAGCGGTGCCAGGTCAAACGCCGCGGGCAACGCGAGCACCAGCGGGAGCACGACGAGCGAGTTCCGAGTCGCGCCGCTGAACACGACGGCGCGCCTGCCGGGCACGTCGAGGCCCGCCGCGCGGCTGACCAGCATCCCCACCGGCACCATGACGGCCGCGAAGAGGACGAAGACCGGCACCGCCAGGAGCAGGGAGCCGGACCGGGCGCTCACCCCGGCGACCTGCGAGGCGACCACGACCGCCAGGGTGGCGACCATCAGCGGCACCATCGCGCCCATGACGATCTCTTCGACCCTGCGCCCGATGCGCCATCGGGCGGCGGCGAGCTGCGTGAGCGCGGCGGCGACCAGCGGCAGGGCGATGATCAGGACGAAGGCCTCGACGAAGGGACCGAACTCGACGGAGCCGACGAACTCCGCGTCGATGAAGATCCACAGGTACAGCGGCAGCAGGAGCATCTGGGCGATCATCAGCAGCGGGGCCGCCGCCAGGAGGCGCTCCTCGTCGCCGCCCGCGAGGCCGGAAAAGACGATGACGTAGTCGATACACGGGGTCAGCAGCACGAACAGCACCCCGACGAACAGCGCCTGGTCGCCGGCGACGATCCGCGACAGCGGCCAGACGACCAGCGGCACCAGGACGAAGTTGACGACGAGGACCGTCGTGAGGAAGCGCCAGTCCTTGAATGCCCGGCCGAGCCTGCCGAACGGGATGCTGAGGAACGTGGCGTAGAGCAGAAGCGCCAGCACCGGGTGAATCGCGTGCTCTGCCGGGTGGGCGATCGTGGGCCGGGACAGTCGACGACGGCCCCGAGGGCCAGTCCCGCGACGTAGAGCGCGACCTGGTGCCTAACCATCCATTCCATACTCGCGCGCATGGGTCTCCTTCTCTGTCGGGCTGGGCGCATGCACTGCGCCGTTTTAAACGCTAGACCTTGAACCCGGGTTGAAGGTCAAGCCGGAGCGCCCTATGGTCGGAACATGAAGATCTCCGAGGTCTCCGAGCGCACCGGGGTGCCTGCGAGCACGCTGCGTTACTACGAGCGCCTCGGCATTCTCGCAGCGGACCGGAGCCCGAACGGGTACCGGGACTTCGACGAGGGCCACCTCGAGCGGCTGGACTTCATCACCGCGGCGAAGCGGCTCGGCCTCGAGCTGCCCGAGATTCGCCGGCTCATCGAGCTCGTCGACGACGGGACCTGCACGGGGGTGAAGGCAACGCTGCAGCCGCTGCTGGCCGAGCAGATCGCTGCCGTTGAGCAACAGCTTCGGTCACTGACACGGCTGCAGGACCAGCTGCGGCAGGCGCGGGACCACGTCGACGGCTGCCCCGACAGTGACGAGCCCTGCCGGTCGGAGTGCGCATTCAGGGCCTTCGCCGGAACGGCTGCCCAGCAGGGCTGATCGCACGGGCTGGCCAATCGGTCAGCAAACACTGTATGGTCAGTACATGCTGACCATTGCTTCACGCGTCGACGTCATGAACCGCCTCGGCCGCGCCATGTCCGACCCGACACGCTCACGGATCTTGCTGTCCCTCCTCGATGAGCCTGGGTACCCGGCAAGACTCGCCCGGGAGCTCGAGCTAACGCGCACGAATGTGTCGAACCATCTGTCCTGCCTGCGGGGCTGCGGGATCGTCGTCGCCGAGCCCGAGGGCCGGCAGACCCGCTACGAGATCGCCGACCCGCACATCGCCGCAGCCCTGACCGCGCTCGTGGACGTGACGCTGGCGGTGGACGAGAGCGCACCGTGCTTGGACCCGGAGTGCTCGGTGCCCGGCTGCTGCGACGCCGACGGGGCTGTGCGATGAACGATGAGTGCTGCGGCGTCGACGAGCCGCGCCATCCGAGGGCGGAAAACCGCCGCTCGTCCCTGCAGCCGATCGGCACGGACGCACCCAGGGCATCGGGCGATGCCTGCTGCGGGCCAGAGACCGTCCCGGCTGCGGTACACGACGACGGCGACGCCTGCTGCGGGCCAGACCCGGCGCGGAGCCCATCGGAACCTGGCGCGGAACCGGAGTCCCGCCCGCCGTGGTGGAGGGACCTCGCCCTGCTCCCCTCAGCGGTCGCCGGCCTGTTCCTCGTCGCCGGGTACGCGCTGGACTGGTCCGACCTGGACGTCGCCGCGCTGGTGACCCAGTGGATCGCGCTGCTGGCCGGCGCGTGGACGTTCGTGCCCGGCGCGGTGCGCCGCCTGATCCGTGGACGGCTCGGCGTCGGCCTGCTGATGACGATCGCCGCGGTCGGCGCGGTGCTGCTCGGCCACGTCGCCGAAGCCGCCGCCCTGGCTTTCCTGTTCTCCCTGGCCGAGACCCTGGAGGATCGGGCGATGGACCGCGCCAAGGAGGGACTGCGCGCGCTGCTCTCGCTGGTCCCGCAGACCGCCCGCGTCTCCCGCATGGGCGGAGTCGCGACCGTGCCGGTGGCCGACCTCCGCGAACTCGACCTGCTCGTGATCGGAGCCGGTGAGCATGTCCCGACCGATGGCGTGGTCGCCGAGGGCGGCTCGAGCGTCGACGCCTCCGCCGTGACCGGGGAGTCGATCCCCGTGGAGGTAGGACCGGGCGACCCCGTGCCAGCAGGCGCGGTGAACGGGTCCGGGTCCCTGCTGGTCGAGGCGACCGCAGACGGACGGGACAACTCGCTGACACAGATCGTCGCCCTGGTCGAGCAGGCCCACGCCCGCAAGGGAGAGCGCGCCCGGCTGGCCGACCGGATCGCCCGTCCCCTCGTCCCTGCCGTCCTCGTCGCCGCGGCCCTGGTCGCGCTGCTCGGGCTCGTCGTCGGCGACCCGTGGACCTGGGTCGAACGGGCCCTCGTCGTCCTCGTCGCGGCGTCGCCGTGCGCGATGGCGATCGCCGTGCCGGTCACCGTCATCAGCGCGATCGGGTCCGCCTCACGGTTCGGCGTCGTCATCAAGTCCGGGGCCGCCTTCGAGCAGTTCGGCACCATCCGCACGGTCGCCTTCGACAAGACCGGCACCCTCACCCAGGGCCAGCCGCAGGTGACCGAGACCCGCACCGCGCCGGGCGGCAGCCAACAGGACGTCCTCGCGTGGGCGGCGGCCCTCGAGGCGACCAGCACCCATCCCCTGGCGGCGGCGATCACAGCGGCCGCGCCGGACTCCCCGGCGGCGAGCGAGGTGGCCGAGGACGCCGGGCACGGCATCGCCGGCCGGGTCACCGGCCGTTTCGTCAGGGTCGGCAGTCCACGCTGGATCGCCCCGGCCGGCCTGCGGACCGACGCCGACGAGCTGGCCGAAATGGGCATGACGGTCGTCGTGGTGGAAGCCGACGGTGAGGTCGCCGGCCTGATCGGCGTGCGCGACGAACTCCGCCCCGAGGCCACCGAGACCGTGCGCATGCTCCACGACCAGGGAATCGGCACGGTCATGCTCACCGGCGACGACGCCCGCACCGCCCGCGCCCTGGCCGCCCAGGCCTGCATCGACGACGTCCGCGCCGAACTGCTGCCAGCCGACAAGGCGGAGGCGATCACAGGTCTGGCCGCAGCGCGGCCGACGGCGATGGTCGGCGACGGCATCAACGACTCCCCCGCGCTGGCCACCGCGACCGTGGGCATCGCGATGGGAGCCACCGGTTCCGCGGCCGCGGTGGAATCCGCCGACATCGCCTTCACCGGCCACGATCTGCGCCTGATCCCCGCCGCGTTCGCGCATGCTCGCAGAGGCCGGCGCATCATGACGGCCAACATCGTCCTCGCGCTGGCGATCATCGTCGTCCTGTTCCCGCTCGCCCTCTTCGGGGTGCTCGGCCTGGCCGGAGTCGTCCTCGTCCACGAGGTTGCCGAGGTCGTCGTCATCCTCAATGGCGTACGCGCCGCGCGCAGGCCCATCGCGGCGAGCCGAGGGCTGCCTGCAGCCTCGGACCTCCAGCCGGCGCACGGGACGAAGGCGAACCGATGACCATCGAGGCCCAGCGCTTCGGGAGACGCCCGAACCGGGAGCCGCTCGAGGAGACCCGACGCCGACGGAAAGGACCACGACCATGAAGATCACGCTCCAGTACTTCGACGGCTGCCCGAACTGGGAGATCCTCGACTCCAAGATTGCCGAAGCCCTCGACGGGCGATCTGGCGCGGAGGTCGTCCACCAACGGGTCGAGACACCCGAGGACGCCTCGCGCCTCGGCTTCCACGGCTCCCCGACCGTACTGATCGACGGCGTCGACCCGTTCGCCGAAGACAGTGCGCCGGTCGGCCTCGCGTGCCGCATGTATCGGACTCCCGACGGGCGGGCCGGGTCGCCGACCGTCGCGCAGTTGCGCACGGCCATCCGTGGGGCCTCGCGGGACGTCCGCGAGAGCGCCCTGCAGGGTCTGCCGAACGCGGTGCTCATCGCCTGCACGCTCACGCCGGACGCCGGCAAGGAGCAGGTCGAGAAATGGCGGGCCTTCGACGACGGATATCTCCTCGACGTCGAACGCGGCGACGCCCGGATCATCGTCCACTACGCGAAAGCCGACGACTCCGTCCAGCGTCTTCACGACCTCGTGGCGGTCAAGAGCGCCTGCTGTTCGTTCGTCGACTGGTCGATCGACGAGAGCCACGCCGACCTGCGCCTCGTCGTCACCGGCAGCGCGGAGCAGCTCGCGGCCCTCGACGTCGGGTAAGCGTGCACTTCCGCCCAGTCGCCTCACTCCCCCGGGGCGCGGCAGGTCAGTCCGACTCTGCCCCTGGGCCGGGCTTTTCACGTCGATGCAGGACGATCCAGCGGCCGAGCAGGCCGACGGCGAACATGGCCAGTCCAGCGATGATCGACTGCCAGGGCAGGGTCGCGATCAGGACCAGGCAGCCGAGGACGCCGAGGACGTTGAGCCAGCGTGGCCAGCGGCGGTCGGACGGCGGCTGGGTGAATGCGGCGGTGTTGGCGATGCCGTAGTAGATGAGCACGCCGAAGGAGGAGAATCCGATCACGCCGCGCAGGTCGGTGGTCAGCACCAGGACGGACACGACGACGGCGAGGGCGATCTCGGCGTGGTGGGGCACCTTGTGACGGGGGTGGACCGCCGACAGCCAGAACGGCAGATCGCGATGCCGGGCCATGGCCAGGCTGGTGCGGCCGATGCCGGCGATCAGCGCCAGCAGCGCCCCGAGGCTGGCGACCGCGCCGCCGATCCGGACCACCGGGCCCAGCCCGCCGACCCCGGCTGCTGGCACGGCTGTGGTCAGGGGTGCTGTCGCGGCGGCGATCTTGTCCGGCCCGGCGGCGAGCAGGACGCTCACGCCGACGACCAGGTAGATGATCACCACGATGATCAGGGCGATGGGGATGGCGCGCGGGATGGTGCGCTGCGGGTCGCGGACCTCCTCGCCCATGGTCGCGATCCGGGCGTAGCCGGCGAAGGCGAAGAACAACAGCCCGGCCGACTGTAGGATCCCGTACGGCCCGCCGACGGTCAACGCCGGCCAGCCGCCCAGGTTCGTCGGCGAGGGTTGGCCGACGGCGAAGATGCCGACCACCAGCACCGCCAGCGCGACCAGGGTGATGGCGACCAGGATCCGGGTCAGGCCGGCGGTCTTGCTCACCCCGCGGTAGTTCAACGCGGCCAGTCCGACGATGCCGGCCACCGCCACCAACCGCTGGGCCCACCAGGGGCCGGGCACGGCGTAGGTGGCAAAGGTCAGCGCCATCGCCGCGCAGGAGGCGGTCTTGCCGACCACGAAGCCCCAGCCAGCGGTGAACCCGAACCAGTGACCGATGCGCTCTCGGCCATAGATGTAGGTGCCTCCCGAGGTCGGGTAGACCGCGGCGAGCTGGGCCGAGGCGGTGGCGTTGCAGTAGGCGATCACCGCCGCGATTCCCAAGCCGATCAGCAGGCCGGTGCCGGCCGCCTGGGCCGCCGGCCCGAAGGCGGCGAAGATGCCGGCACCGATCATCGACCCGAGCCCGATGATCACCGCGTCGCCGGTGCCCAGGCGTCGATCCAACTGCGGAGTCGGTTCACTCATCAGGTGTCATCCCATCGGGAGCGTCGGGGGTTTCGGTGTGGAGGATTTCGCGCGCGAGTTCGGTCAGGGCCTGGCGTTCGTCGGCCAATACGGCCCGGCCGGCGTCGGTGATCTGGTACAGCCGCCGGTTGCGCCCCTCCACCGTGGTCTGCCGCGAGGTCAGCAGCCCCTGGTCTTCCAAGCGATGCAGGGTCGGGTACAGGGTGCCGGGGCTGATCTGATATCCGTGATGGCCGAGCTCCTCGGCCATCCATGCGCCGTGGATCTCGCCCTCGGCGGCGTGATGCAGGATGTGCATCCGCACCGCGCCCCGGATGAACTCACTCATCGGCGGCACCGAGATCGAGGGTGAAGTCCAGGCTCGAGGGCTCGTCGGTGCCGGTCAGCGCCGACGCGCCGATGTGGACCCACACTCGATAGCTGCCTTCGGGGTCGAGGGCGACGTTGTTGCCGTAGTGCAGACCGGCCGTGCCCTTGCGGGGCCGGGCCACCGGCACCAGCCCCAGCCCCGTGAACTCCGGTCTATCGTCATCGTCGCCGTCGAGGCGGATGACGTCGACGGCGACGTCGAGGTACGGCACCGGATGCCCGGTGTCGACGTCGTAGATGTGTGCGTCGAGGTTGAACAGATCCGCCGGTGGATCTGCCGGGCCGGGCTCGGCCGCGATGTTCTCCACCACTTCGTCCGCCCGGCCGGCGAACACGGCACCGCCGCCCGCATTGGCCGGCTGCTGCCAGTCCTCGGCGTCGAACATCCGGGCGATCGGCCCGACGGCCACATCCACCCGCAACCGGCCGAAGGTTCGCGTCTCCGGCGATCCCCATACATGCATCGCAGTCCCCTTCCCTGATCTATCGGATGCCGATATCGTAGACCGATATTGAAGGCCCAGTCAACGAGAGGAAGCCAGTCATGTCTGATCCGACACAGTTGGCCGAGCACGACCCCCGCCGCCACACCAGCCAGGTCCGCGAGCGGCTGTCAGAGGTGACCGCACACCTGTGTGAGAACGTCACCAAGATCGACGACTCTTGGGCCCAGGCGCTGTTCGAGACCATCGCCGAAGCCCTGGCCGGCCTGGAGAAGGCATATATCGACTTCGAATTCCGCGACGAACCCGCCTGGCGATCCTGATTCCTGAATCGGCCGGGACCGGCGCTTCCCTAGGCCGACGCCGCCCGGCAGGGAACTCGATCCAGCGGCGATGTCCTGCGGTGGCAGGTAGCTGCTCACCTCTGGAGGTCCGAAGTTGCCCACTGCATCGAAGCCTGTCAACATAGAAGCATGTCGAATCAAGCGGCGTTCGCCGCACCTCCCGTGACCCGACGGCTCTCAACCCTCGACAGGTGGCTGCCGGCCTGGATCGGACTCGCCATGGTCGCAGGCCTCCTGCTCGGCCGCCTGGTGCCCGGCGTCTCCGACGTGCTCGCCCGGCTCGAGATCGCCGGCATCTCAGTGCCGATCGCACTCGGCCTGCTGGTGATGATGTACCCGGTCCTGGCCAAGGTCCGCTACGACAAGGTCGCCGCGGTCACCGGCGACAAGAAGCTCCTCATCTCCTCTCTAGTGCTCAATTGGCTCGCCGGGCCGGCGATCATGTTCGCCCTGGCCTGGCTGCTCCTGCCCGACCTTCCCGAATACCGCACCGGGCTCATCATCGTCGGTCTGGCCCGGTGCATCGCCATGGTCGTGATCTGGAACGACCTGGCCTGCGGCGACCGCGAGGCGACCGCGGTGCTGGTGGCGATCAACTCGGTCTTCCAAGTCGTCATGTTCTCCGTCCTCGGCTGGTTCTACCTCAGCGTCCTGCCGAGCTGGCTCGGCCTGGACACACAAGGGCTCGAGGTGTCGATGGGCCAGATCGCCCTCAACGTCCTCGTCTTCCTCGGATTACCCCTGATCGCGGGATTCGCCTCGCGCTGGATCGGCGAGAAGCGCAAGGGCCGGGACTGGTACGAGGAGAAGTTCGTCCCGAAGATCGGGCCGTGGGCGCTCTACGGGCTGCTGTTCACCATCGTGCTGCTGTTCGCCCTCCAGGGTGAGCAGATCACGAGCCGGCCGCTGGACGTCGTCCGGATCGCCCTGCCGCTGTTGGTGTACTTCGCCGTCATGTGGTTCGCGGGCCTGCTGTTGGGCAAGGGCATCGGCCTCGGCTATGCACGGTCGACCACACTTGCATTTACCGCGGCGGGCAACAACTTCGAGCTCGCCATCGCCGTCGCGATCGGCACCTTCGGTGCGGCCTCTGGCCAGGCTCTGGCCGGCGTCGTCGGACCGCTCATCGAGGTGCCCGTCCTCGTCGGCCTCGTCTACGTCTCCCTCTGGGCCGCCAAGGCGTGGTTCCGCACCGATCCCTATAACCAGGAGGTACGAACGTCATGACCGACATCGCGCTGACGCCAGCCGCCCCCGATGAAGACTGCCCACCCCAGGTGCCGCCGATCTCAACAGCCCTCGGCCAGGAGGTTGCCGCGACTCTCGCGGGCACACTCAAGGCCCTCGCCGACCCATTGCGTCTGCGGATGCTCTCGGCAATCGCTGCCGATCCTCGCGGAGAGTCGTGCGTGTGCGATCTCGCCGACCTCGCCGAGGTCTCACAGCCGACCGTCTCCCACCACCTCAAGGTCCTCCGGACAGTGGGGCTGCTCAATTCCGAGCGCCGTGGGACTTGGGTCTGGTACAGCATCGCGCCAGGGAAGAGTGCCGCCGTCGCCGCCTTGCTCGAGGGGTTCGCGCCCGCGGCCGTTGCCCCCAGCGTGGAACCGGAGACGACGGCCGACGCGGAGCTGGAGAGCATGGACGAGCACATCAGGCGTCTGGCCGCCGACCTCGCGGACGCGACGTCACAGCTGCCGCGGGAGACCGTCACCAGCATCGTCCGGGAATCGTACACGGCGCTGGCCCGGTCGGCGAAGATCACACGCTACCTGGTGCCCCTGACCGAGCGCTTCGCCCGGCAGCGACTGGCCGACCTCACCCGCAACCGAGCAACCGCACCGCCTCAGGTGCTGTTTGTCTGCGTCGCCAACGCAGGTCGTTCCCAGCTGGCCGCGGCGCTGACCCGCAGCCTGTCCGAGGGCAGGGTCATCGCCCGGTCCGCCGGCTCGACCCCGGCGACGGGCATCCACCCGCACGTGCGCGACCTCGTCGCCGACATCGACCGCGAGGCCGCCGACGAGGCGTTCCCCAAGCCGCTCACCGACGACGCCATTCGCGCTGCCGATGTCGTGGTGACCATGGGCTGCGGCGACGCCTGCCCCATCGTCCCCGGAGTCCGGTACGAAGACTGGGCTGTCGGCGACCCGGCACTGGCATCGCCGGAGGGACTCGCCGCTATACGCGACGACATCGCTGCACGCGTCAGCCGGCTCCTCGCCACCTTCACCACCGAATGAACGAGAGAAGCACAGACATGAGCGATCAAACACCCTCCGTCCTGTTCGTCTGCGTCCACAACGCCGGCCGCTCCCAGATGGCCGCCGGTTGGCTGCGCCACCTCGCCGCGGACCGCATCGAGGTCCGCTCGGCAGGGTCAATGCCCGCCGAGCAGATCAACCCGGTCGCTGTAGAGGCCATGGCTGAAGAGGGGATCGATATCATCGCCGAGGAGCCCAAGGTCCTCACCACCGAGGCCGTGCAGGACTCCGACGTCGTCATCACGATGGGCTGCGGTGACGCCTGCCCGTTCTTCCCCGGCAAGCGCTACGAGGATTGGAAGCTCGACGATCCCGCTGGCCAGGGCATCGAGGCGGTGCGCCCGATCCGCGACGAAATCAGGTCCCGGATCGAGACGCTCACTTCAGAGCTGCTCGGCCAGGACCCGGCGCTGGCGTGAGTGACGTCGTCGTCATCGGAGGAGGCCAGGCCGGACTCGCCGCAGGATACTTCCTCCGCCGCGCCGGCCTGGACTTCGTCATCCTCGACGAACAGGAACGACCGGGCGGGGCCTGGCAGCACGGCTGGCAATCGCTCAGGATGTTCTCCCCAGCCCAGTACAGTCCTCTACCCGGATGGCCGATGCCTGCCCAGACCGGCGAGGTGTTCCCCACCGCGAGCCACGTCGTAGACTACCTCGAACGATACGAGGAGCGCTACGAGTTGCCTGTGCGCCGTTCGGTCGGCGTCACAAGCGTCCACCGGGAGCACGAGCGTTGGACCGTGGACACGGACGCGGGCTCTCTGAAGGCCGCTGCGGTGATCAGTGCCACCGGCACGTGGCAGAGCCCCTACCTGCCGTACGTCCCCGGTCAGGACACGTTCTCCGGCAGGCAGCTGCACACCGTCGACTACGACTCGCCCGACATGTTCGCCGGCCAACGGGTCGTGGTCGTCGGAGGAGGGAACTCCGCCGCACAGATCCTCGCCGAGGTCTCCACGGTCGCCGAAACGCTGTGGGTCACGCGGCACCCACCGCGATTCATGCCAGACGATGTCGACGGCAGAGTGCTCTTCGACGTCGCTACCGCCCGCGAGGCAGCCCGTCGCTCTGGCCGGGACCACGACGGTGTGTCCGGACTTGGAGACATCGTCATGGTGCCTCCCGTGCAGGCCGCTCGAGATCGCGGCGTCCTGGACCGTTCGCCCATGTTCGACCGCCTCAGCCCGACGGGAGTCTCCTGGAACGACGGCCGCGAGCACGAGTGCGATGCGATCATCTGGAGCACCGGCTTCCGCCCTCACCTAGGCCACCTGAGCGGGCTCGGACTGACGCGCGAGCACGGCCATCCCGCCACCGACAGTACTCGGAGCATTGACCACCGCGGGCTGCATTTGCTCGGCTATGGCGACTGGACCGGATTCGCCTCCGCCACCATCATCGGCGCGGCTCGCACCGCCAAGCCCGCCGTCGCCGAGATCGGCGCTCGGATGGCTAGGGCTTAACGCTGATGTCGGACGTATCGATGGCGCAGATGATATTGACGTCTATCGATGCGTCGCGTAGATTCTATATAGATCATCATCGAATCAAGGAGTGGCAGATGGACTGCTGGGAACACGAAACGGCCGGCCAGGGTCCTGTCCCCGCCGTCGCATTCTGCCGGCACTGCGGCGCGGCGCTGTGCCGGGATCATGCGACAGTCTGTACGGACGAACGCGTTCGCCAGAACGGCATGGGATCGCCCACGCGCCTGCTGCCTGACGGCCGGAAGATCTGCTGCTCGACCTGCCGCGAAGCTTTCGTCGAGTCCGTCCCCGTGCACCGAGCGGAGCAACGCCTGCGCGATCTGGCAACCACCGGGCCAGAGTCCGCAGCCGCGTCGTGCTGACGCGGCTGGCGCGCCTCTGTTGATGAGTGGTGGGCATAAACGCCATCCACTGGTCCCTCGACAATGACGAGCCGCTGGCATGCGGGGACTGCTCGGCCGCGATGACATCGCGGCCCGTGCCCGCGAGCTCCTGGTGGCTCTTAACATCGACTGAACAAAGGTAGACATCGTGATCGAGAAGAAGCCGTCCATCCTATTCGTCTGCGTCAAGAACGCAGGCAAGTCGCAGATGGCCGCCGCACTCATGCGCCAGGTCGCCGGCAACTCCGTCCGGGTGCACTCGGCGGGCACCTCCCCCGGGACGGGGCTCAATGCCCTGTCCGCTGCCTCTGTCGCCGAGGTCGGGGCGAGCATGGCCGACGAGCACCCGAAGCCGATCGATCCCACTATGTTGCAGACTGCGGACCGCGTCGTCGTAATCGGCGACGAGGCTGTCGTCGAGCCCGTGCCGGGGATGGCCGGGACTATCGAGAAATGGACGATCGACGAGCCCTCGGCGCGAGGGATCGAGGGCGAGGAACGAATGCGCCTGGTCCGCGACGAGCTCGCCGAGAAGGTGCGCCAACTTGTCGGCGAACTCGCTGCAGGGCCCGTGGCCTGAGCTGGGTCAGGCCGCTCGCGAGGACGCGACGCCCGCCGAACGCGGGGTCCCCGTGGACGAGCTGGCGACCATGAGCACGGTCCCCACCGCGGCAACCGCGGCCAGGACCGCAAACCCGGTTGCGTAGCTACCGGTGACCTCGGCAAGGACCGCACCGGCCCCGGGAGCCAAGGCGGTGGCCAGCAGGACCGGGAGGCCGAGGACGCCGGAGAGGCGGCCGTATCCGCGCGCGCCCCACCGGTCGGTGACCGCGGTCGCCTGAAGCAGCGTCGCGATGCCGCGCCCGACCCCGGCGGTCATCGACGCCGCGACCAGCAGACCGACCGGCCCGGGGACCACAGCGAGTACCGCGGTGCTGACGGTGACGAGGCCGAACACGGTCGCGGTGCGCACGGTCAGCGAGGCATGCCGGGCAAGAGCGGTGTAGACGAGCCGACCGGCGACCTGACCGAGTCCGCCGAGGCCGAGCACCCAGGCGGCGGCCTGAGGACTCAGGCCGCGCTCGAGCATAAGAGGCACCAGAGCCAGCAACGCAGCGTACATGGCCAAGGCGACCAAAGTCAGTCCAGCGGCAAGCCACCGGAACCGTGAGTCCCGGACGACGCCGGCAGCGTAGGCCTTCTCGGCCTCTGGCTCCTCCGCGTCGGCATGCACCGGGTGGGGCCAGGGGCGTCGCAGCACGAGCGAGTGGATCGGGACGGTGAGGGCCGCCAGCACGACCGCCGCCCAGAAGTACGTGCCTCGCCATCCCAGCTGTTCATACGCAACTGCGGTCAACGGCGCGAAGACCGTGCTCGCCAGTCCGGCCACCAGCGTCAGCGTGGTCAGCGCGCCGAGCCGGCCGGCAGCGAACCAGCCGGTGATCGCGGCGAAGGCCGGCGGATAGAGGACTCCGGCCATGGCGACTCCGGCCAGCGCCCAGCCGACGATGAACACCAGCAGGTTCGTCGACGCGGCGATCACCACCAGCGACACGACGCCGAGACCCGAGCCAGCGGTCATGACGAGACGGGGTCCGTGCCGATCGATGAAGCGCCCGACCGGCACCCCGGCCAACGCCGACACGGCCAGGGCCACAGAGAACGCCGAGGTGACGGCCACCGGCGACCAGCCGGTATCCACGCTGATCCGCGGAGCCAGGACCGGGAAAGCGTAGTAGAGCAAGCCCCACGAGACGATCTCGGTCACGCACAGCGCAGCCAGCACCATTGCCCGCCCAGGCTGCACAGCAGCCTCAGCCAACGACGACGCCTCGCAGTTGCCTGGCCAGGGCATCGACGACGTAACCCGCGTCGCGGTGGACTCCACGCAGGGTGTTCGACGAGAACGAGCGCTGGAACTCCAGGCCCAGGAAGGCTAGGCCGGGCCGCACGGTCGAGACGCCGCGATCGTGCCTCGGCGCGCCGGACTCGTCGAGGACGCCGAGGGATCGCAGGTACGGCAGGTGCGGCCGATAGCCGGTCGCGAAGACCACCGAGTCCACGCGCTCCCGCGAACCGCCAGGCCACACGACGCCGTCCGGGACGTACTCCGCGAACATCGGTCGCTCGTCTGGATGCGCTGCCTCGAGCGCCGCCCTGTACTTTCCGGCGTCGATGACCGGTGTGCCTGTGATAATCCTGTTCAGGACCGACGGCGGCAGGAGGTCGGCGCGGGTGAGTCGCAACCACCAGTGCAGGTCACGCCCGGCGATGACCTGCGGCGCGTACCGGACCCGGTCCCGCACCGCCAGCGAGGCCTGGGCGTGGTCGGCGAGCTCGTGGGCGATCTGGACGGCGGAGTTGCCCGCCCCGACGACCACGACCCGCTGACCGGCGAACTCCTCGGGCGACCGGTAGTCGGCCACGTGCAGGACCCGGCCCTGGAATGCCTCCCTGCCTGGGATCGTCGGCACGTAGGGGCTGGCAAACGAACCCGAGGCAGCGATGAGCGCGTCCCCAACCAGGCGGCTCCCGTCGGCCAGATCCACGGCAAAGCACGGGCCGTCGGCGGCGACCTCGGTGACGCGGGCACCAGTGCGGACCTCGACGCCCAGCCACTCTGCGTAGCTGCGCAAGTAGTCGGCGACCTCGTCGCGTCCCGGGTACCCGTCGGGGTCGCCGGGGAACGGGTGACCCGGGAAGGCGCTGTACCGGCGCGGAGAGAACAGCCGCAGGCTGTCGTAGTAGCGCGGCCACGACCCGACTGGCTCGTCACCGGCCTCGAGCACCACCGGCTCCCAGCCTCGGTCGCGCCCGGCACGGGCCGCGGCGAGGCCGGACTGCCCGCCGCCCACGATCAGCAGGCGACCGCGGCTCATCCGTCGGTCCTCGTGCCGATCTGGACCAGCTGGGGCGCGGGTGTGCAGCACCCGCCCGACGTCGCCTGCTCCGGGGCGTCGAACAGGCCGGACCCGCCGCACACGCCGGTGTCGGGCAGCTCCAGCTCGACACGGTCAGCCGCCTCGTGATCCCCGGCGAGCTCGGCGACGACGCTGCGGACCTGCTCGTATCCGGTCATCGCCAGGAACGTCGGCGCGCGGCCGTAGGACTTCGCGCCGACGATGTAGAAGCCCGGCTCCGGGTGGGCGAGGTCAGCGGCTCCCGTGGCGCGCACTGAGCCGCAGGAGTGAAGGTTCGGGTCGACTTCAGTGGCGACCTTCGTCGGAGCCTGCAGGCGGACGTCGAGGTCGAGGCGGACCTCGGAGAGGAACGACAGGTCCGGTCGGAAGCCCGTCGCGACGACCACTCGGTCCGCGGGCTCGAGCCGCCGCCCGTCTTCGCCCACCAAGACTGCCCGACCATCCTCGACGAGGACCCGCTCGACGCGGAACCCTGTGACGAGGTCGACGTAGCCGTCCTCGACGGCCTTCTTCGCCCGCTGGCCCAGGTCACCGCGCTCGGGCAACTCGTCAGCCGACCCGCCACCGAAGGCGTTGCCGACGGTACCGCGGCGCAGCGCCCAGGTCACCCGGGTGCCTGGCTCGCGGCGGACCACTGCCGCGAGGTCGCCGATTGCTGTCGCGGCCGAGTG
This sequence comes from Kocuria sp. cx-455, assembly GCF_014698015.1. Taxonomy (GTDB): domain Bacteria; phylum Actinomycetota; class Actinomycetes; order Actinomycetales; family Micrococcaceae; genus Kocuria. The sequence goes on along the minus strand of NZ_JACXBS010000002.1, from coordinate 417,722 downwards.
GCCGCTGCCGACCACGACGACGTGCTTGCCAGCCAGTTCGGCGGCCTCGTCGCGGCTCGGCGTGCGGTGATCAAGCAGGCCGGCTTCGACGGCGGCGTGTTCGCCGAGGGCGGGCAGTCCCTCCGCGCCCGCCGGGCTCGGGGCCCGCCAGGTCCCGGAGGCGTCGACGACGGCCTGGGCTTCGAGCCTCTCTTCTTCGCCGTCAGCGCGGCGGACGTGGACGACGAACGGCTGCTCCGCGCGGCCGGCGTCGACGGAAAGGTCGCGGCCCTTACGGCCCACGCCGACGACGCGGTAGCCGTACCGGACACGGTCGCTCAGAGTCTCGGCCAGCGGCGTCAGGTACTCCTCGACCCACTGGGCCCCGGTCGGGTAGCCGGTCTCGGGCGCGCTCCAACCGGTCGGCTCGAGCAGCCGGCGCGACGCTGGGTCAATGAGTTCAGACCATGGCGAGAACAGGCGGACGTGGCCCCACTCGGCCACGGCCGACGCTGGACCGTCGCCCGACTCCAGAACCAGGGACTCCAGGCCTCGCTCGAGCAGATGAGCGGCGGCGGCCAGGCCCTGCGGACCGGCTCCGATGATGACGACGGGATTCACTTCAACCTCCATGTATTGATGTTCTTCGATGGGTCGAGCTTGCCTCACGTATCGACAGATGTCAATGCGTGAGGCAGAATGGAGGCATGAGCACTCCCCCAGCCATCGAATCCGCGGCCGACGTCGCGCCCTGCTGCGTCCTCGGCGAGACGATCGACGACACGGTCGCCCAGGATCTCGCCAGGGTGTTCAAGGCCCTCGGCGACCCCACCCGGGTCAAGCTCATGTCCCTCATTGCCGGAAGCAGCGCGGGCGAGATGTGCGTCTGCGATCTCACCGAGCCCGTCGGGCTATCACAGCCGACCGTCTCCCACCACATGAAGCTGCTCGTCGAGGCCGGCCTCGTCGAGCGCGAGCAGCGCGGCCGCTGGGCCTACTACCGGCCCACCATCGACACTCTCGCCGCCGCAGCCAAGGCGCTCATCACCTGATGGAAGGCGTGTCGACCAGGCCCATGACGCCGACCGACTGGCCCGCCGTCGAGGCCATCTACCAAGCAGGCATCGCGTCCGGGCACGCCACCTTCGAGACCGAACCGCCGCCTGACTGGTACACGTTCGCGTCGAGCAAGCGCCCGGACCTCATGCTCGTCGCCGTCGGCGGTGACGACTGCGTCCTCGGCTGGGCCGCAGCCGGCCCCGTCTCGACCCGCGCCGTCTACCGAGGTGTCGTCGAGCACTCGGTGTACGTCGATCCCGACGCGGCCGGATGTGGCGTCGGTTCACGGCTCCTCGCCGACTTCCTCGGCGTCGCCGACCGATCAGGCGTCTGGACGCTCCAGTCCTCGGTCTTCCCCGAGAACGCAACCAGCCTCAGGCTCCACCAGAGAGCTGGCTTCAGGGTTGTCGGACGGCGCGAGCTCATCGGGCTGATGCCGTGCGGACCTCTTGCCGGTCAGTGGCGGGACACCGTGCTCATCGAGAGACGTGTCCCCAAGTCTGGCTGAGTTCTTCCCTGACAAGGCAAAGAAATCGCATCGCAACGCCTGAACCAAGGCGACAGCCTGCGGAAACCACGTCGCAGCGACCGCGTCGACCAGGACCAGCCTGTGCTACCTTGAGAGCACTACATCCCCCACGCCTCTCCACGATGCGCACTTGGGGGATTTTCTCTGCCCATGTTTGCAAGTTCAGACCTGTCGGTGCTGAGCCTTATCGAGCTCCGCCAGCACCCGGCTTGGATTCTTGATGAGGTCGAACAGGCTGCTTACCCGGCGCGCCCACCGCGCTGGGTCGTCACCCTCAGCAAACGCGGCAGCCGAGGCGAATTGGTCATGGAGGTTGACCGGTAATCGGTCAGCCAGCTCCGTACCGAGCTCGCCAGCGAGGCCGGCTCGAGGAGACGAAGGCCGCAAGAATCTGCCCAGCTTCCCGGTCGCTGGGACCGGTTTGTCCGATGCACCCTCAAGGGCTGCGACGGCGTCAATCACCCAGTCGGCCTTCCAGGAATCCGAGAGCGGCACGGCGACCCGCTGGACCCCGGCGATCGCATCTCGTCCCAGCGCCAGGGAGAGCCCTCCGGGGTCCTCGTGGTAGTTGAGGTACCGGGTGACGTCGACTCCTGGAGGACAGACCTCGGCGAGGACGACGTCGCCGAGCCAGTTGCTGGGATCGACGATCCAGCCCTCCCGCTCGGTGACAGATGGCTTCAGGTGCACTCGGTAGAGGTAGAACTGGCTGCCGTGGTCAGCCTGGTCGCGCATTCGCCGCAGCATGTTGTGGACCGCGGCCTCGTACGTGCCGACATGGAGCGCCTTCGCCTGCTGCCTCGCGGCCCACGCGGCGACCCTCTCGTCGCCGCCCATCATCCTTCGGATCCCAGGCGTCAGGTCCGCCGCCGGGTCGAACTCGCTTGTCGGCCAGTCCGGATGCGTGCTCGTGTGGTACCAGGAGAACTGAGCGACTTGGTCGTCGTTCAGGGCCGGGTCGCCAGCATCGACCGTCACGCGTGGTGCGTCCTCGTGCTCGCACGTCAAGCCGCAACCGGGGCACTTCTCTCCGCTCTGCTCCCAGCGGTCGATCCAGTCCAGGTCGACGACGAAACAATGGCCGCAGCCGGTACACAGCATGCGCCGATCGCGCCAGAAGTTGATGAATCGTTCCATGGCTCCATTGTCTCGGCAAATCTCGTGGAGCCGTGGGACCCAGGACGGCACGAATCTCTCGTAGCTATGGAAAGTGTGCGAGGATCTCGTCCGGCCAGTCGTAGTCGTGCCGGGCACAACCGCCGAAGCTAGCGTTTCCGTTGGCAGCGCGGGCAAAAATGGCTCGAGCGGTTCCTGAACTTCTCCCGTACGATTGGAGTACCGCAACGGTTGCACGGGTGACCTTCCCGCCCATAGACATTCAACGCATAACGTCCCGACTCCACACGATTGAGACGTTCATGTACTGCGAGTCGACTCGCCAATCGACTCGCAATTGAAGAGGCACTCGACTCGCACTCCCATTCCAGCAGCGCCGGACGCACTGAAGAGCACGATACAGGTGTGAGTCGCCGGGTGGTCCGGATGCTTCGACGGAGGCATTCGGCCGCGGCGGCGACGTCGAGCCATCCCTCATCGCGCGCGCTCCTCCAGATCTTCGACACCTGCCGGTCACCCGCCTTGGACGCTCGCCCTACAATGTTCTGAGACCGGACCTCTCGCGCGATCGGGGAGGTCGGGTCTCGTCCTGCCAAAGGGATGTCTGCGAGACGGCGTCGCGGCTACTGCTTGACGAACCGCGTGCACGACGTCGACCTGAGCGCCCACGCGGCGTCCTACCTCACGCCGACCGCTCTGATGACGAACGGCGTGACTCGCACTCCTTGCCGACCACGCTCGTACGGGCCTGGTCAGCCCTGTGCGGTCGATGCGTCGGGCTCATCGTCTGCCGAGCGCGGCGACTCTGCGCCGCAGCAGTCCTCGGTCGTCATCCGGGCCGACGTCCGACGTCGCCGTTGGAGCGCCCCGACCACTAGGGCCAGCAGCACCGCTGCGATGGAGAGTCCAGTAATGAGGACGGTCTGTCCCTGGAGCCAGCCGGACACCGCCGCGGAGACGGCGGCGATCCCGTCGGTGCGGCCGGAGGCCGGGGCGTCGCTGGTGGCGGCCGGAAACCAGTACCACGTCAGGTAGATCCCGGTGAGCACGAGGACGGCGGCGGTGACTTTGGGGCCGTAGCGAGCGAGTGCCGCGACGCGTCGGGTGAGCAGGGAGCCAGCGGTGGCCGTGGTCATGGCGACGAGCAGCAGGACGGTGGCCGAGCCGGCGGCGTAGACGCCGAAGACGAGGAGCAGGCCGGAGAAGCTGGCGGTGGCCTGGGCCTGAGCGATGACCGCGAGGAGGACCCCGACGGTGCACGACAATGACGCCGCCGCGTAGCCGACACCGAAGACGACCATTCGGACAGTGCTTGGCAGCCTCTCGGTCGCTCGGCCGGGGATGCTGGGCAGTCGAAGGGAAATCGATCGGCCGGCCAGCATCGCCGCGCCGAGCAGCACCAGCACGGCTCCGACGGCGAGCCCGAGCGCTGGAGCCGCCTGAATCAAGCCCCGTGCCCCGGCGCTCACCACGACCCCGGCCAGCGCAAGCGTGCCTGCGAACCCGATCGACAGCGCGAGCCCTGCCCGCAGGGCCCGCAGAACGCGGACCGGGACCGGGGAGGCGTCGGCGTCACCCAGCGTATGGGCGATCCATGCCGGGAGTAGCGCGAAGCCGCAGGGGTTGACCGGGGCGATCATGCCGGCGGCGAAGGCGAGGGCGAGCAGGCCGCCCATGGCTCAAGCCCCGGCCTTCGCGAGCTCGGCGGTGATCGTCTCGGCATCGGGGTCCGTGGCGCGGAAGGTCACCTGGCCGTCGGCGTCGACGACGATGAGGGTGGACAGAGCAGCGACTTTGAACCGCTGGGACACGGCCGCGCCCTCGTCGATGGCGGCCGGGACGTGCTCGGCCCCGACGTACTCCATGAAGCCCTCGATGGTCTCCTCGGACTCGCGCGGATCCATGTCGACGGCGAGGAAACTGGCCTCGTTGCCGTTCTCGTCTGCGATGGTGACCGCTTCGCCGAGGAAGCGGACGCCATTGACACATTCGCCGCAGCCGACGGAGAAGAAGAACACCGCGGTGGGCTTCCCGGCGGCGGGCAGGCTGATCTGCTGGCCATCGAGAGCGGCCACCGTCACCGGTCCATCGCTCTCGGCCGCGTCGCTGCTGCCGCAGCCGGTGAGACCCAACGACCCGACAGCCAGGACGCCTGCGATTGAGATCGCCGTCCGGCGGGAGATACGGTACGTCATCTGTCTTTCTCCTCCTTCGTTTCGTCTCCTTGGTCGGCACCTGTCTGCGGGGTGGGTGGACAGCAGCCTTGGACGTCGTTGCGGCGTCGTCGTCGCAAGCTGGCGATCACCGCGACCGCCACGACGACGAGTCCGGCACTGATGACCCAGGGACTGCCTAGCACGCCGCCAACGCCCGCGAGCGCGCCGCCGGCGATGAGGAGGGGCAGTGCGCAGCAGAGGACCATCAGCAGTCCTGCACCCGCCACCAGCAGGCCGCCGCTGCTATGCCTCCTATCGTGGTCGGATCCCATCTCGTTCCTCTCTCTCCGCCTCGCCTCGTCGCGCGCTTACGCGCAGCACGACAGTTTCGAGACGTCGGTGGTGAAGGCCTTGGCGGCGATGCGGATGCCCTCGGCCATGGTCAGATACGGGGCCCAGGCGTCGGCGACCTCAGCGATGGTCTTGCCCAGCACGTGGACTCCGGCAGCCGCCAGCTCACCGGCGTCCTTCGCTACCGCGGTCAGGCCGAGGATCTTCCCGGTGTCGGCATTCGCCACCATCTTGATGAAGCCGCGGGTGTCGCGGTTGACCAGTGCCCGCGACACGTGGTGCAGCGGCAGCACTCGACAGTCGCAGCGGATCCCGGCGTCGAGGGCCTGCTGCTCGGTCATGCCGACCGCGCCGATCGCCGGGCCGGTGAACGTCACCCGCGGCAGCCGCGCGTAGTCCACCGACCGATGGGCGTCGGTGAAGGCGTTCTCCGCGACGAGGGTGCCGTGGTGCGCGGCGACGTAGACGAACTCGGGGTGCCCGGTCACGTCGCCCGCGCCCCAGACCCGCGGGTTGGACGACTGCAACTGATCGGTGACCACGACCTCCCCGGCGTCGCCGGTCTTCACTCCGACCGCGCCGAGGTTCAGCCCGTCGGTGACTGGCCGGCGGCCGAGCGCGACCAGGACGTGTCCGGCGCGGAACTCCTGCGACCCGCCGGACACATCCGCGGTGACAACCACCTGGCCGCCGCTCGCGTCGCGGACGACGCGGAGGGGAACCGCACGGCGGACCACCCGAATGCCCTCCTCGGCGAAGACCTCCTCAAGCGTCTTGGAGACCTCCGGCTCCTCCTTCGACGCCAGCCGTGAGCGCACCAGCACGGTGACCTTCGACCCGAGCCGGGCGAACAGCTGGGCCTGCTCCAGGGCGACGTAGCCGCCGCCGAGCACCAGCAGCGACTCCGGGACCCCGGTTAGCTCCATCGACGTGGTCGACGTCAGATACCCGGCCTCCTCCAGGCCGTCGATCGGCGGGGCCCACGGCCGGGAGCCGGTCGCGACCAGAAAGTGATCGGTCTCGACGGTCTCAACAGTCCCGTCAGACGCCATGACCTCGAGGAGAGGAACATCGGGCGTGCCTGCGAACGAGGCGTCACCCCGCAGGACCTGCCAGCCGTAGGAGTCGGCGACGTCGACGTACTTCTCGCCCCGCAACGACTCGACTAGTGCCTGCTTTCCGCCGACGAGGCCGGGCATGTCGACCGGTGCCGCGCTCGTCATGATGCCCGGGAACCGGCCGGTCGCATCCGCGGCGACGTGCCGCGCCTCCGCCGCGGCGATGAGCGCCTTCGACGGCACGCATCCGGTGTTCACGCACGTCCCTCCGAAGGTGCCGCGCTCGATCATCACCACCGACTTGCCGAGCGTGCTCGCGCGGATGGCGGCGGCGAACGCGCCGCCGCCGGACCCGATGACGGCGAGGTCGTACTTCGTAGGCATCCTTGCTCCTGTCGACGCTTGGACTCTTCGTCTTTCTCAGCCATACTGGACCTTCCAGTGCAGGGGAAGGTCAAGAGCGGCGCGCCGCGCGACGGGAGGCAGCGATGCGGATCGGAGAACTCGCCGCGGAGACAGGCACCACGACGAAGACACTGAGGTTCTACGAGGAGCAGGGACTGCTCTCGCCAACCGACCGGACACCGGCCGGGTACCGCGACTACACGCCGGAGGCCGTCGCGCGGATCGACTTCATCCACCGCGGCCGAGCAGCCGGCCTCACCCTCGCCCAGATCCGCCAGATCGTCGAGATCCGTGATGCCGGTCGTGCGCCGTGCGAGCACGTGCGTGACCTGCTCGACGCGCGGCTGAACGACATCGAGCAGCAGATCGCTCAGCTCGGCGCGCTGCGCGACACGATCGCAGAGCTCCGGGAGAACGCCTCGCACCCGGAACCCGATACATGCAGTGTCGATCAGGTCTGCCGATACGTGTGATCGGTGAATTGAATCTTTGCTGCGCATAGGTGGGTAGTTCACGGAGTGTCGGCTGCGGCTGACGCGAGCCAGCACCCACCTATGCACTTAAGGTCATTGGGTCCGGTGCGGTGCCTATGGGGCGGTTATGCCAGACCCTGCGATCCCCGCACCACTAGCGAAAACTGTGCGATCATCACAAGTTCATTCGATGTCAGCTGCGCATCATGGGGCTGGCGAGTTCGAGCGATGCCGGTGTCGGCAAGACGATGCTCTACGTCTGGACCGCATAGTCCAGTGTCGTGGAGTTCATCCCCCGACGAAGCGGCGCTCTGCGATTCGCCCACCGGTATGAGCCCGGCGGCTGAGCGTCGTCTCGTCGGTGAGATGTCAACGGGACGCCCGCGGCGCACGGCCGTTGGGTGTAATGGCGGTTCCTCCCTCCGCCGCTTCCGGAGGTTTAACGTCGATCACGAACGGGACGAGTCTCGTTCTCGGTGGACCCGCAGGAGGATCGCATGGCAAGGAGAAGAGCAGGGCACAGCAGCTGGTAGGCGACGTCGCCCCGAAGCTCGCCGAACTGACCGACGAGGTGCTGTTCGGCGACGTCTGGGCACGGGCTGAACTCTCTCGGCGCGACCGCAGCCTGGCGACCGTCGCGGCCCTGACCGCGCTCGGGCGGACCGACCAGCTGCGGTCTCATCTCAACCTGGCGCTCGACAACGGAGTGACCCAGGAGGAACTGGCCGAGGTCGCGACGCACCTGGCCTTCTACGCCGGGTGGCCGGCGGGGATGAGCGCGGCCACCGTCCTCAAAGAGGTCCTCGATGCCCGCTGAGCAGATGACCATGCTTTCGAAGCCGGCGACGTCGAAGGCCCCCGCCCTGGTCGCCGGCCGCAGCCCCGACTGGGTCCTGGCCGATCGTCCAGGACACGTCTATCGGCTGGGTCAGCACCGATGGCCTGCGGGACAAGTGGGTCCGGATCCTGCGCGAGAACGGCTTCGACGTCGACGAGGCCAGCGGCACCGTGCGCATCGGCCGGGCCGGGGCGAAGCTGACCGAGCACGCGCTCAACGCCCTCCCCGACCCGCAGTCCATCCAGGACCACCTGCGCAGGCTCGGCGACAGCGTCGACACCGACCCACGGCTCGCCGTCAGCACCGCCAAGGCGCTGATCGAATCGACCGCCAAGTGCGTCCTCACCGCCCGCGGGCAGAGCTATGCCCGAGCAGCCAAGGTGCCCGCGCTGGTCAAGGCCGCCCAGGTATCGCTCGGCCTCGCCCCCAAGTCGGTCAGCGACGAGGACCGAGCGCTCCGCCAGGCCCTGCAGTCGCTGATCACCCTCACCCAGAGCGTCACCGAGCTCAGGAACAGCGTCGGCATCGACCACGGAGCCGAGGAAGTGCCCAGATGGGTGCGCCCGCGGCACGCTCGCCTCGTCGTTGGCGCGGCCCAGGTCTGGTGCCAGCTCATGCTCGAGACCCTCGCCGATCCCGACGCCCCCTGGCGTCACTCGGAGGCTTGACTCTTACCAGCATTGGCTGCCGACGGGCTCCTCTTCGGTTTCGGCGTTCGATTGCCGGGCGATCTCGTCTCGGCTACTATGGACTCACCAAGACCGGTTCCGCCTACCTCGGTAGGTCCAGGGCCGGTCCTCATTCTTTTCTGGACGGTGCAGTTGGACGGAGCAGTCAAGGAGTACCGCTCCTACGACGAGCAAGTCGACCTGCTCATCCAACGCGGCATGGACGTCGGGGACCGCGACGAGGCCGTCGCCCTGCTGCGGCGCGTCAGCTACTACCGGCTCAGCGGGTACTGGTACCCGTTCCGACAGATCGTCGGGAGCCAACGCCAGGACGACTTCTACTCCGGGACCCGGTTGGCCGACGTCGCCGCGCTCTACGAGTTCGACGCCCGGCTGCGCACCGCGGCCTTCGCCGAGCTGTCCCGCATCGAGCTCGCCATCAGAGCACTGCTGGGTCACGAGCTCGGCCGCGTCGACCCGTGCGCGCACCTGGAGCCGAATCTACTCGGTCCCACGGCCCGCAGCGGTGGTTCCTACGCCGACTGGCTCGCCGGCTACGAGTTCGAGCTGCAGCACGCCCAGCGAGGACTTCGTCGAGCACCACCGGCAGAAGTACGGCGGCAGGCTCCCCGTCTGGGCCGCTGTCGAGCTACTCGACTGCGACGTTCAGCTAGCGTCTTCGCTGGCAGACCGGGCAAAGATGACTCGACCGGTTCATGAAGCGCTCGCGCACGATCGGGGTGCCGCAGCGCTTGCACGGGCGACCCTCCCGTCCATAGACATTCAATGAGCTTCTTCCGGATTCACCATTAACGTTTACGTACAGCGAGTCGAAGCTCGTGCCGCCGGCATCCAGCGCCCTGCGCATCACGGCTTGGCACGCCTCGATCAACCGCTGGGTCTTGGCAGCGGTCATTGTGTCGGTGGGCGCAGCCCAGTGCAGTTGGGCGGCCCACAGCGCCTCGTCCGCGTAAATGTTGCCGATCCCGGAGATCAGCCCCTGATCCAGCAGGGCGCGTTTGATACCGGTTTTCTTGCGCCGCAGGGCGGCGTGGAAAGCCGCCGCGTCGAACATAGGGTCCAAGGGATCCAGGGCGATGTGAGCGGCGTGCTCGGGCACCGGTCCCCCGCCCTGCGGGCTGGGCACCAGTCGGTCCAGCAGCATCCCGCCGAAGATCCGCTGGTCCACGAAGCGCAGTTGTTCCGGCAGGGGCTCGCCGGTGTCCGACGGAGCCGGGGACAGTTCGAAGCGCAGCCGCTCGTGGCGGGGCGCGGGTTGGTCGTGGGAGGCCACGAGAAGCTGGCCGCTCATCCCCAGGTGAACGAGCAGGGCTCGGTTCGCCTTGGTCTTGTGAGCCTCGCTGACGGGCAGCCACAGAAATTTGCCGCGGCGCTGGGCGTCCGTGACGGTCAGTCCGGTCACGCGGTCGATGAAATCTTGAGGGCCGGCCACGTGACGGCGCAGGGAGCGTTCGTCGTTGACGGTGACGTGTTCAATGGTGCGACCGACCACCCAGTTGGCCACGCCGCGTCGTACTACCTCGACCTCGGGAAGTTCGGGCACGGGTTCAGGCCTTGGGTCCGTAGCGGTCGTAAATGGCCTGGCAGGCCGCGGCAGCCGCGGATCGTTCGGAGGCCTTCTTGGAGGTACCTTCGCCGTGTCCCAAGACCGTGCCGTTCAGGGACACGGACGCCGCGAAGTGACGGGCGTGATCGGGACCGGTGCCCGCGACGTCGTAACGAACGGGTCCCAAGCCGTGGTGGGCGGCGAGCTCGCTGATCTCGGTCTTCCAGTCACGACCCTCATGGAGCACGTGGGAGTCCTCGAGCAGTGGAACGATCAGCCGCAGCACCAGGTCGCGGGCGGGTTTCTCCCCGGCGGACTCGTAGGTGGCGCCGATCAGGGCTTCCATGGTGTCCGCGAGGATCGACGGCTTTTCGCTGCCCTTGGTGCGAATCTCACCCTTACCCAGGCGGATGTGCGGACCGAGTTCCAGAGACCGTGCAATGTCCGCGAGGGTGCGTGAGGACACCACGGAGGCGCGAAGCTTGGCCAATTGGCTCTCGCTCCAGTCGGTGTACCGGTGGAAGATCTCGTCCGTCACGGCCAGTTGCAAAACGGCGTCCCCCAGGAACTCGAGGCGCTCGTTGTGCTTTTCGCCCTCGTGTTCGTACGCGTAGGAGCGATGCGTCAGCGCAATGCGAAGCGTCTCGGTGTCGATATCGACACCGAGACGCTCGAGCAATGCACCGGGATCCGGCATGGTAGTCACGCTTACGCGTCAGCTACCTTGCGTCCCTTGTATTCGTAGAACAAGGGGGTGCCGGCGGAATCGGAAACGACCTTGGCCTGGTGCGGCAGGCTGTAGCTCACCTTGCCGTTTTCCACGGTCTTCACCAGTTTGGGGGCGTTAGCCTTCCACTGGGAGCGGCGCATCCGGGTATTCGCACGGGAAAGTTTCCGCTTGGGAACAGCCACGGCTATCTCTCTTCTCTCGTCTCGGTTGTCTGATCCGAAGTGTCAGAACCCTGGTCGGCGCTGTTGAGCAGCCCTTCCAGAGCGGACCAACGGGGGTCAAGCACTTCGTGGTGGTGATCCGGGTCATCCTCGAGCCGCGCACCGCATTGGGCGCACAAGCCCGGGCAATCAGCCCGGCACACCGGTTGGAACGGCAGCTGAGTAATTACTGCGTCCCGAAGCATGGGTTCGAGGTCGATTTCCTCGTCCCGCACTTCATACACTTGCTCGTCCTCGATGTCCTCGTCACCGTCGGGAGAGGCATCGAACACGAAAAGTTCTTGTACGTCGACCGGTAAATCGTAGTCAATCGGGTCGAGACATCTGCTGCACTCGCCGTGAATACTGACGATGACGGTTCCGGATACCAGAATACCGTCGTGCACGGATTCGAGTCGGAGCTGCAGATCCATGGGCGCGCCTTCTGGCGAACCAATGAGCGCCGTACCGAAATCTTTCGGTGCGGGCACCTCGATCACCAGGTTTCGCATGGTCCCCGGACGATGTTCGAGATCCCGAACGCTGTGCGTGAGGGCTGAACTATTGCGGTTATTCACGAAACTCCTGGCTGACGACATGGGCCGACAGATCATGGTAGCACGCACGCAAGGTGACGAGCCACGCGGTGGGGACGGAAAGCGGCTAAACAGCGCGGTCGCGTTCCTCGATGGCGTCCAGCACCTGGGGCGGGACGAAGTCGCTGACGTTCCCGTCCAGGCCGTGGACCTCCATGACGAGCGTGGAGGATAAATGCAGCAGCGACGGCTCCCCCGGGATGAACACCGTCTCCACCCCGGTCAGCGTGCGATTCATGGTGGCCATGGGGAGTTCGTAGTCGTAGTCGGCGCCGTTGCGCAGACCCTTGACCAGCGCCACGGCGTCACGATCGGCCGCGTAATCGGCAATCAACCCGGCCTCGAGCGGCTCCACCACCACGGCGGGTTGATCCGCGAACACCTCCCGCACCAGCCGCAAGCGCGTTTGCTCGTCGAAGCGGGGCTTCTTGTTGGGGTTCGTGGACACCGCCACGATCACCTCGTCGAAGAGCCGGCACGCGCGGCGGATCACGGCCACGTGGCCCAGGTGGATCGGGTCGAAGGAGCCGGGGCAGATTGCGCGTCGCATGTTTCCACCCTAACGGCCGGGCGCGATTCCCTAGACTGATTCCATGACAGCGCACACCTCCGGTTCCCCGTTCCGCACGACCGGCTCGACCGAGACGCCCTGGCAGCGAATGGCCGCCGGTGGCGGACTCCTGGACGCGTCCGGCCGGATGCTCTCCACGGTTTTCGAGGAAATGACGGCGCTTGCCCAGCGCACCGGTGCCGCGAACCTCGGTCAGGGCTTCCCGGATTTCCCCGCGCCCGAGCGCATGGTCCAGGCAGCGTCCGAGGCGCTGGCCGCCGGCCACAACCAGTACGCGCCCATCAAGGGCATCCCCTCCCTGCGCACCGCCATTGCCGAGCACCAGCGCCACTTCTACGGGCTCGAGCTGGACGCCGAATCCCAGATCATTGTCAGTGCCGGCGCCACCGAGGGACTGACGGCCAGCCTGCTGTCCGTCCTGGAACCAGGCGATGAGGTGGTCGTGTTCGAACCGCACTACGACCTTTACGGCGCGGTGATCCGATTTGCCGGGGCCACCGCCGTACCGGTGCCTCTGCTGCCGCCCGCGTTCACGCCCGATCCCGACGACGTGCGGGCCGCCTTCTCGCCCCGCACCCGCGCCGTGATCCTCAATGATCCGCACAACCCCACGGGCACCGTGGCCTCGCGGGAGTTCCTCGGGCAGCTGGTGGAACTGGCTACCGAGTTCGAGGCCGTGGTCGTCACCGATGAGGTCTACGAGCATTTGCGTTTCACCGGCGACCACACGCCGATCGCCACCCTGCCCGGTGCGTTCGAACGCACCCTGACCGTGTCATCGGCGGGGAAGACCTTTTCCGCCACGGGCTGGCGCGTGGGCTGGGTCAGCGGCCCGGAGCACTTGATACGCGGCGTCACCGCGGTGAAGTCCTACATGTCCCACAGCGCCGCCGCACCGCTGCAGCACGCCGTGGCGGAGGCAGTGGGATTCCCCGCCGAGTTCTACGAGCGTCTGTTGGCTGACTACCGCGACCGGCGTGACATTCTGGTCAACGGATTGCGCGAGGCCGGACTGAACCCTCCGGAACCCCAGGGCACGTTCTTCGCGATTGCGGATGTCAGCGATCACTATGCGCTGGCCGGGGTCAGCACCGCCAAAGACTTGGGCGAGCACTGGGCCGAGAACGCCGGCGTGGTCGGAATTCCCGTGTCCGCGTTCGTGGGTGAGGCCAACCGCGACCTCTACACGGACTGGCTCCGCTTGGCGTTCTGCAAGCGCTCGGACGTGCTGCGTCACGCCATGGCCGATCTCGCGCTGTCGCTCTAAGACTCCTCGACGTACCAGAGCACCGTTTCACCGTGGGTGCTGTGCTCGAATCGCTGCAACCCCGCCGGCCAGTCGGGTTCCGCGGTGCGAGCGGATCGTTCCACCACGATGACCGCGCCCGGGCCGAGGTGCCCCACCAGGCGCGCCAGCAGCGCGGTCAGATCCTCGTTGGGCAGCGGGTACGGCGGATCCACCAGCACCAGGTCCCATCGGTGGCTTCCCTGCCGCGCAAGAAAGGTTGCCACGGGAGACTGCACCGTGGTCATGATGGCGTCCGGGCGGGCGTTGGCGAGCACGTGGGCATTGGCCCGACACACCGACGCCGCCCCGGCGGCCTTCTCGACCAGGGTCACCTCACGGGCTCCTCGACTCACCGCCTCGAGTCCGAGGGCTCCGGAACCGGCGAACAGGTCCAGTACCCGGGCGTCCCGGCACATGCCCCACGCGTCCAAGCGAGCGAACAGGGATTCCTTGACGCGGTCGGTCGTGGGACGGGTGGCCGAACCGGGCACCGACTTGATGCGCAGCCCACCCGCGGTTCCGGAAATGATGCGTGTCATCCGCGCTCCAAAAATGCTTGGTTGTTCTCGTCCACCACGCGACCGATGGCGGCGAGCAGTTCGGTGTGCCGGGTCAAGTGCGGGTCCTCGGCAATCACCGCTTCGGCATCCTCCCGAGCTCGGGCCACCAGTGCTTCGTCCCGCAGGGCGCTGATCCAGCGCAACCCGGACTTCCGCCCGGACTGGGACGCGCCCAGAATGTTGCCTTCCCGGCGCAGTTTCAGGTCCACTTCCGCGAGTTCGAAACCGTCCGTGGTGGCCGCCACCGCGGCGAGCCGTTCGCGGCCGGGATGCTCGGGGTCGCTGCGGGTCACCAACAAACATGTGCTCTCGTGCTCGCCACGCCCGATGCGACCGCGCAACTGATGCAGCTGCGAGATCCCGAAGCGTTCCGGGTCCACCATGATCATCAGCGAGGCATTGGCCACGTCCACCCCCACCTCGATCACCGTGGTGGAAATGAGCACGTCGATCTCACCGGCCGCGAACCGGTTCATGGTCTCGGACTTCACGAGCGGATCCTGTCGCCCGTGCAGCACGGCAATGCGTGCGTCCCGCAACTCGGGTTGGGCGCTGATCAGCCGTTCGAGCCACTGGACGGTCGCCGGTTCCGGGCCGTCCCCGTCCTCCCCGGCCTCCTGGGCGGCACGCAATGACTCGCGCAGCGAAGTGAAGGGCGGGAGGGCGGCGTCGTCGCCGATCTTGGGTGCCACCACGTAGACCTGACGGCCGTGCGAGATGTGCTCGCCGGCGAGCGCCCACACGCGGCGTTCCCACGCGGGGCCGTGCTCGGCCAGGCCCACCACGTGGGTGTGGATGGGGCGCCGTCCGCCGGGCAGCTCGCGCAGGGTGCTCACGTCCAGGTCTCCGAACACCGTCATGGCCACGGTGCGCGGGATGGGGGTCGCCGTCATGACCAGGGTGTGGGGTGCGTGTCCGGCCTTGTCGCGCAGGGCGTCGCGCTGTTCCACGCCGAAGCGGTGTTGTTCGTCCACGACCGCCAGGCCGAGGTCCGCGAACTGCACTTTCTCCTGGATGAGCGCGTGCGTTCCGACCACAATGCCCGCCGCACCGCTGGCGATGTCCAACAGGGCCGCGCGTTTGGCGGCCGTGGGAAGGGAGCCGGTCAGCAGCACGACCTTGGTGCCGTCCGGGTCGCCGTCGAGTTGATCGGGGCGGGCGAGCGGGCCCAGAGAGGTCACGATCTTGTCGTAGTGCTGCTGGGCGAGTACCTCGGTGGGCGCGAGCATGGCCGCTTGACCCCCGGTGTCCACGATCTGGAGCATGGCGCGCAGGGCCACCACGGTCTTACCGGAGCCCACGTCACCCTGGAGCAAGCGGTTCATGGGTGCGGTGCCGGCCAGTTCGGCCCGGATCTGTTCGCCCACCGCCCGCTGACCGTCCGTGAGGGTGAACGGCAGGGCGGCGTCGTAGCGGGACAGCAGCCCGTCCGCGCGGGCCGGGCGCTCGGCCACGGGCTGGGACGCGTGGTCATGACGACGCCGCGCGAGTTCCGTTTGCAGCACGAAGGCCTCTTGGTAGCGGAAACGCTCTTGCGCTTTCTGGAACGCGACCACCGATTCCGGGCGGTGCAGGTCGCGGTAGGCCTGCGCGAGACCCACGAGCGTTTCCCGCTCCAGGATGTGCGGTGGAATCGGGTCCGTGAGCGAGTCGAGGTCGGCGGTGAGAAGCAGTTGCTGGACGGCGCGCGTGATCCGCGGGGTGGTGAGTTTGCCGCTTTCCGGGTACACCGGGATGGGGTAGACCTCACCGGACTGGGAGGTGAAATCCGTGACGGAATCCGGGGTGTCCACCACGGCGTAATCGGCGCCCGTCATGGACAGGTGGCCCCGGTAGAGTTCGGGCTTGCCCGTGAATAGCGCGTGGGTTCCCACCGGCAATTCTTTCTGGGCGGTGTACGCGTTGAAGAACGTGATCTTGAGGCTGGCCCCGGTGCCGTCCGAGACGATCACATCGGTCAGGCTGCGGCGCGGATCCCGCTGCATGCGCCGTGTCGAGGAGGACTCCACGCGGGCCACGAAGGACGTCCGTTCCCCGGCGACCAGATCGCTCAATAGCTGCAGGTGGCCACGGCGAATGTAGCGGCGCGGGGCGTAGTCCAGCAGCTCACCCACGGTGGTGATGCCCAGATCCTTCTCGAGCAACTTGACCGTGGCGGTGGGGGCATTGCCGGGAATGTAGCGGGACAGCGGCTGGTCCAGGAGCCCGGCGAAGGCCGAGACCGGCGGGGCCCCGGTGGTCACGGGGAAACCCGGTTGTCGTCGGATCCCAGCGATGTCACGCTCACGTTGACAGCGTGCCCGCGGGCGCGCATGAGCGTGAGTGCTTCCTCGGGGTCCGCGATGTGCACGTGAACGCGCCACGTGTATTCGTCGTTGTCCGCTTCACTCACCGCGCTGACCAACACGCTGTCCCCGGCGCTGTCCAGTTCGTGGCGCAGCTCGGCGGCGTCCAGGGCGGAGAGTTTCACGGTGCACATGACCTCGAAACCCTCACAATCATGCTTGTCCTGGTATCCGGTGTGGTCTGAGTAGTCACGGAGGATGCCCGGGACCGGGTTGTATCGCTGCTCGTCGCCGGTCAGGGCCGCCCTGAGCTCGACCAGCACGATCAACATGCCCAACGCACCGGAATCCACGGTGCCGCGTTCGTGCAGCACCGGCAGTTGCTCCACCGTGTCGATCACCGCGTTGCTCCCTCTTGCGATCACCAGGTCCAGCCAGTCGGAGAGCTGCTGATTGGAGCCGTCCTGCGAGTTCTCGGGAAGAGACACCTCGCTCACGGCGTCGAGAACGGAAATCATGGTTCCCTCCACCGGATCGGTGAGGGCCGACCAGCAGCGCACCTGGGCGGCGGAGAACGCATCGCGTAGTCCGCCGGCGGTGACCCGCGTGGATCCTTCGAGAGAAGTTCCCATGGCCGTCAACGTCAAGGCCATCAGGAGGCCCGAGTTCCCGCGGGCCTCTTCCATAGCGGTGCGGCCTGCATGGTGGAGCAACTCGCCGATGTCATTGCCCTCGATCAGCTGCGCCGCCTCGGTCGCATAACCCACCGTGGTGCTGAGATTGACGCCGGTGTCCGAATCGGCCACGGGGAAGACATTAAGATCGTTGAGCACCTCGGTGTGCTCCGTGAGGGCACGGTGCGCGGAATCCAACCAGTCGCGCACCGCCGATACGGTAGAGCCTCCCTTATGGCTCAAAATGATCCCATCCTTCACCCACGTCGTAGCCCAGCCATTGGCTCGGATCCTGCCCGGCAATGGTGACGGCACTGTCACCGGGGAACGCCTGTCGGCGGTCTGCGGGCGCACACGAGCCTATCGCACGCATCCCCGGGGGAAGCTGAACATCGGGGGCAACCACGGCGAGCAAACCGTGATCCTCGCCGCCGGTCAGCACCCAGCGCCACGGGTCCACGCCCGCGGCGTGACCCGCGGCGTCCAGCATCGCCGCATCCTTCCCGAGCGCTTCCGGATCCAGATCGATCACGACGCCGCTCGCTCGGGCCACGCGGCCGGCATCCCGCAACAGCCCGTCGGAGATGTCGATCATGGCGCTCGCTCCCGCTCGCGCGGCCCGTGGCCCCGCCGTGATCGGGGCATGCGGGCGCAATTGTGCTCGTTCGAGCTCTCGCCGCTCGTCCCGGGGCCGGCGATCCCAGCCGCTGCGGGGAGGGGCTTCCAGCGAGCAGAGCCCGGCGGCGGCGTGTCCGAGAACGCCCGCGTGCACCACCGTTCCGCCCGCGCCCGCTCCCGAGCGCAGTACGGGATCCCCGTGTTCCATGACCCCCAGCACCGTTGCGGTGACGGACAGTTCTCGGCCGCGCCCCAGGTCCCCACCCACCAGGGCGCAGTCCGCGGCACCGAGCCGCACGAAGGCTTCCGTCAGCCCGGTGGCGAAATCCCGCACCCAGCGCACGGGGGTGTCCCCGGGCAGGGTCAGCGACACGACCATGGACGTGGGAACCGCTCCCATGGACGCGATGTCCGCGAGGTTCTGAGCGGCGCACTTGTGTGCGGTGTCCGCTCCCGTGGTCTCGTAACCGTTGGGCCAGCGCACCCGGAAATCCTGATCCACCACCTGCGTGTCGGTGGTGATGACCACTCGCCCTTGTGGAACCGCCACCACGGCGCAGTCGTCACCGGGGCCCACCTCGACGTAGGGTGACGAGGTCCTGGCCAGCGGGAGGAACGCCTTCAACAGCTCGGATTCGGAGACCTGCTCCACCGTGGCTGCGGGGGTCGGAGTGGGAGAAACGGTCATGGGTTCAGCGTAACGAGCGGCACACCCGGCTTCGCAGAGGCCACCCGGTCAGCGCGTCTACAGTGGAGATCATGTTCTTCTCCCGCGTGCGCACCCAGGACGGATCCCACGGACTCCCCATTCCCACCCGCCGCGCGGCACTGACGACCATGACACTGGGGGCTTTGCTGCTCACCGGCTGTGGCTCCCCCGTGACGGTCGAGGGAGCCCCGAATAATACCGATCCCGCGTGCGCTTCCGCCATGCTGGCCATGCCCGAGACCATGGGCGATTTGGACCAGCGGGCCACCACCAGCCAGGGCACCACGGCCTACGGTGATCCCTCGGGCGTGATTGTGCGCTGCGGAGTGGAGCCGCCGGCTCCCACCACGGATCCGTGCACCAATGTCAACGGAGTGGACTGGCTCATCTCCGAGGTGGAGGGTCAGGAGAACCAGTGGCGAGCCGTCAGCTACGGTCGCTCCCCCGCCGTGGAGATGCTCTTCGACACCGGTCGTGTTCCGTCATCCACCGTGATCGTGGAGGCCAGCAGCGCGGTGGCGCAGATCCCCCAGCAAAATGCGTGCCTGTCCGTGGCCGACACCCTGGACGCGCAGAGCACCCCCTGACCCACGACGGGCCACGGGGACCCGGGACGGTCGGCGATCGACGCGCGGAGTGCTCAGCGCAGTCCCACGGGGCGTTCGAGCGCCAGTGAAATCAGCTCATCAATCAGATCCGGATACTCCAAACCGGAGGCCGCCCACATCCGCGGGTACATGGAAATCGGGGTGAACCCGGGCATCGTGTTGATCTCATTGATGATCACCCGGTGATCGGGCGTGACAAAGAAATCGCAGCGCGAGAGTCCTTCACCGTCAATGGCGTCGAATGCCACGACTGCCCTCTCCCGCAGGGTCTCGATCACATCCTCGGGCAGATTCGCCGGGCAGGACAGCCGGGCGCCGTCGTCCACCACGTACTTGGCCTCGAAGTCGTAGAAGTCATGACCCTGAACCTCGATCTCACCGGGCAGGGACGCACGGGGCGCGGACCACTCGTGAGCACCCAGCACGGCGCACTCGATTTCACGGCCGTCGATCCCCGCTTCGATCACGAGCTTCAGGTCGTGCTCGCGAGCGGTCTCGATTGCGGCGTCGAGGTCTTCGGTCCTGTCCACACGGGTGATCCCGAACGAGGAACCCGCACGTGCGGGCTTGACGAACACGGGGAAACCCAATGCCGCCACGTTCTCACGGACCCGCTCCGGATTGGTCAACCAGTCGCGGTTGTGGACCACGGTGTAGGGGCCAACCTCCAGCCCGGCGGCTTCGAAGGCGACCTTCATGAAGTGCTTGTCCATGCCGATGGCCGAGGCCGAGACACCGCAGCCCACGTACGGCAGATCGGCCAGCTCCAGCAGACCCTGCAGGGTGCCGTCCTCACCGAACGGCCCGTGCAGCAGCGGGAACACGGCGTCGATGTGACGGCCCCGCGACAGTGCGCCCCCTTCGGTCCCGCACCCGTGGATGAGCAACTCGTTCTCCCCCACTTGCAACGGCAGGGTCACTCGTTTCTCGCCCACGGGCAATACGGCCATGGGCTGGCTGTCCAGAAGGCTCTCCAGTTCCTCCTGCGAAAACAGGAACCAGGTGCCATCGGTGGAGATGCCCACGCTCACCACGTCCCACCGATCACGATTGATGGCACGCAGCACCGAACGGGCGGTGATCAAGGACACCGAATGTTCGGAGGAACGGCCTCCGAACACCACGGCCACGCAGGGTTTACCGGCCGCGCCGACCCCCTCCGCAGTTCCTTGAGCGTCCTCCGCCGTGTTCATCATGCGCTGTTCCCTTCGGATTTGAGGTCTCGGCCGAGCAGCTTGGGTGCCAGCTGATCCACCGGGATGTCACCGCGCAGCACACCCACCACCGCCTCGGTGATGGGCATTTCCACGCCGTGTTCTTGGGCCAGAGCCAGCACGGCGGGGGCGGATCTAATGGCCTCCGCGGTCTGAGTCATGGCGTCCTGGACCTGGGACACAGTCAGTCCCGAACCCAGCAGCCTACCCGCAGTGTGGTTCCTGGACAGCGAGGACGAGCACGTGGCGACCAGGTCGCCCATGCCGGACAACCCGGACAATGTGGTCAGCTCCCCTCCCAGCGCCAGGGCCAGACGGGTGGTTTCGGCCAGTCCGCGAGTCATCACGGAGGCCTTGGAATTGTCGCCGTAGCCGCGGCCGTCGCAGATGCCCACGCACAGGGCGATCACGTTCTTCACCAGACCACCGATCTCGGTGCCGGTGACGTCGGTATTCGTGTACGGCCGGAAGTAGGGTGCCGCGCAGCAACGGGCCACCCACGCCGCGGTGGTCAGCTCGGGGGCCGCCACCACGGAGGCCGTGGGCTCTTCCCGCGCAATTTCCATGGCCAGGTTCGGGCCGGACAGCACGCAGGAACGGCGCGCCCACCGATCACGACCACCGCCCGCGCGCTCGCCCAGAGCCTGGGCGATGACCTCCGTCATGCGCAGTCCGGTCGCGGATTCCAGGCCTTTGGCCAACGACAGCACCACCGCGTCCGGATCAATGAATTCCGCCACCGCGCCGAGTTGGGCGCGCAGGGATTGAGCGGGAATGGCGGCCACCACCAGCCGCGCCCCGCTGAGAGCTTCCCCCAGATCAGAGGTGACATGGATCTCACGCGGCAGATCGATGTCCGGCACATACCGCTCGTTGCGGCCGGTCTCGCGGACCCGGTTCATTGCCTCGTGATCACGGCCCCACAGGTGGACGGTGCGTTCGGCACCCGCATCCCGGGCGGCGTCGGCGAGGACCTTGGCGAAGGTGGTGCCCCACGAGCCCGCGCCCAGCACCGCGATCTTGCTCGGGCCGTTGGGTTCCTCGGCCAGGGCCGTCAACGACGACGCCGCGGCGGCCTCCGGGGGTGCCTCGCGATCGATCGGACGGCCGGTCGAGACGTTCATGAAGATTCCTTGCGGGCGCGGGGATCAAAGCGGGACTCGGGTGCCTGTTCACCGCGCAACTCGGCCACCAGATCGGTGATCCGGTCCATGATCGCGGCGGTCGCGTACGTGAGGTCCTCCGCCGTCGGGTGGTCCGTGGGCTGTTTGCCGGGGCGCAGGAGCTCCCGCGGCTGCAGCGGTTCCCCAATGATCACGCGGACCCTCTTGGGCGGGAACAGGTTGACCGTCCGGTGACCCTGCGGGTCACGGTACAGCACATCCTGGTCACCCCAGTGCGCAAGCGGCACCACGGGAACCTGCCCCTGCAGGGACAACCGGGCCGCACCCGTGTGGGCTCGCATGGGCCACATGCGGGGGTCGAGGGTCACGGTGCCCTCCGGGTAGACCAGAATGGCGCCGCCGTCCTTGAGTTCGGCGAAAGCTGCCTCCAGGGAATCCTTGGCGCGGGTGGTCCCGCGATAGACGGGCACCATGCCGATGTGTGAGAGCAACCATCCCAGGACGGGCACACGGAACAGGGATTCCTTGGCCAGGAACCGGGGCATGATGCCGGACTTGTAGACCGGGTACGCCACCGTGATGGGGTCGATCTCCGTGAGATGGTTGGCCGCGACCACGAACCCGCCGGAGGCCGGAAAGTTCTCGGTCCCGCGCCAGGAAATCCTGGCGACCAAGCGGTAGACGGGAATGGCGATCCCGGCCAGAATCCGGTACGTGGACCGCTGCGACGTTCTACTCACTCGAGCATTCTCTCCCTACACCGCTCGTGACAGATACTCGCTGGGCCAAGGCCACCTCAGCGTTCTTCGAGATCGAAATCCGCGCCCAGTCCCGCCAGCTTATCGGTGAAGTGCTCGTAGCCGCGTTTGATCAGCTCGATACCGGTCACGTGGGAGACACCGTCCGCCGCCATGGCCGCGATCAGGTGCGAGAATCCACCGCGCAGGTCGGGAATGTTGATGTCCGTGGCCTTCAACGGGGTGGGTCCGGAGATCACGGCGGAGTGCAGGAAGTTGCGCTGACCGAAACGGCAGGGCACGGAACCCAGGCACTCGCGGTGCAGTTGGATGTTGGCGCCCATGCGGTTGAGGGCGCGGGTGAACCCGAAGCGGTTCTCGTACACGGTCTCGTGCACGATCGACACACCATTGGCCTGGGTGAGGGCGACCACCAGTGGTTGCTGCCAGTCGGTCATGAACCCGGGGTGCACATTGGTTTCCACAATGAGGGGGTTGAGGTCGCCGCCCGGGTGGTAGAAACGGATACCTTCGTCCTGAATGTCCAGGCCGCCGCCCAGTTTCCGGTAGGTGTTGAGGAAGGCCATCATGTCCGATTGCTTGGCCCCTGCCACCAGGATGTCTCCGCCGGTGGCCAGCGCCGCCGACCCCCAGGACGCGGCTTCGATCCGATCCGGCAACGCACGGTGCCTGTAGCCGCGCAGCTCGGGGACACCCTCGATCCGGATGACCCGGTCGGTCTGCACCGTGATGATCGCACCCATCTTCTGCAGGATGGCGATCAGGTCCATGATCTCGGGCTCGGTCGCGGCGCCGCGCAGCTCGGTGTGACCCTCCGCGCGGGTTGCGGTGAGCAGCACCTGCTCGGTGGCGCCCACGGACGGGTACGGCAGATCGATCTTGGCGCCCTGCAGCCCGTGCGGTGCGCTCATGCGGATGCCGGATTCCAGCTTCTCCACGCGGGCACCGAAATTACGCAGCACTTCCAAGTGGTAGTTGATGGGTCGGTCGCCGATGCGGCAGCCTCCCAGGTCCGGGATGAATGCCTCACCCAGGGCATGCAGCAGCGGTCCGCACAGCAGGATCGGAATCCGGGAATCCCCCGCGTGAGCGTCGATATCCGCGTGGCGCGCCCGGGTGACGTTGGAAGGGTCAAGGCTCAGAACGCCGTCGGCGCCGTCGCGGGTGACCGTGACCCCGTGCAGGGTGAGAAGATTCGTCACCACGGCAACGTCCTTGATGTCGGGAACGTTACCGAGCACCGACGGCGTGGAACCGAGCAGCGCAGCGACCATGGCCTTGGGAACCAGGTTCTTGGCTCCGCGCACGGTGACCTGACCTGACAGCGGGACTCCGCCGGTGATTCTTAAAGAACTCATGACCTACCGATCTCGGGGGGAAGCTAATGTCCCGCCGCACACCGCGGTACGGAACCCGCCCATTCTAACGAGTCGGCGGCGTGATCATCGCACGGAGTTCTCAGCTTTCTGCCGGGAGCGTGACGGGCTTGAAGGCCGGTCGGCCGTGTTCGTAGGCCTTGACGTCCTCATCGTGTTGCAGGGTGAGACCAATGTCATCAAGACCTTCCATTAGACGCCACCGGGTGTAGTCGTCGATCTGGAAGGGCACCGTGACCGTGTCGCACGTGATGGTCTTGGACTCGAGATCCACCTCGATCTCAATGCCGGGCTGCTCGTCCATGAGTTTCCACAACATCTCCACGTCCGACTGATCCACCTGGGCGGCCAACAGACCCTGCTTACCCGAGTTGCCGCGGAAAATGTCAGCAAAACGGGAGGAAATGACCACGTGGAAGCCGTAGTCACGCAGCGCCCACACGGCGTGCTCACGCGATGAGCCGGTACCGAAGTCCGAGCCGGCCACCAGGACGGAACCGTTCTTGTAGACCTCCTGATTCAGCACGAAGTCCGGATTCTTCCGCCAGCCCGCAAAGAGGGCGTCGTCAAAGCCGGTTTTGGTGATGCGCTTGAGGTACACGGCCGGGATGATCTGGTCCGTGTCCACGTTGGACTGCTTCAGGGGCACACCGGTACCGCGGTGAGTGGTGAATTTCTCCATGGTGAGGTCCTTTACTGTTGCGGGCCCCGCCCGCTGTGGCGGGGCACCAGCGAACGACTTAGCGTGCGGGTGCGGATTCCAGATCGGACGGCGAGCTGAGCGTTCCGCGCACCGCGGTTGCCGCGGCAACCACTGGTGAGACCAGGTGGGTTCGGCCGCCCTTGCCCTGGCGGCCCTCGAAGTTGCGGTTGGAGGTCGAGGCGCAGCGCTCCCCCGGTGCCAGTTGATCCGGGTTCATGCCCAGGCACATGGAGCAACCGGCGAAACGCCAGTCCGCGCCGAAGTCCTTGAACACCCGGTCCAGACCCTCCGCCTCGGCCTGCAGTCGGACCTTGGCGGAACCGGGAACCACCATCATGCGCACGTTCTCGGCCTTGGTGCGTCCCTTCACGATGTCCGCGGCGATCCGCAGGTCCTCGATACGGGAGTTGGTGCACGAGCCCAGGAACACGGTGTCCACCGCGATGTCCTTCATGGGAGTACCGGATTCCAACCCCATGTAGTCCAGCGCACGCCGCGCGGCATCCTTGGCGTTGTCGTCCCCGGCGTCCTCGGGGTTCGGGACGGCTTCGGACAGCGGAACACCCTGGCCGGGGTTGGTGCCCCAGGTGACGAACGGCTCCAGCTCGTCCGCGTTGATGAACACCTCGTTGTCGAACTCCGCGCCCTCATCGGTGTGCAAAGTGTTCCAGTACTGGACCGCCGCATCCCAGTCCTCACCCTGCGGGGCGTGCGGGCGGCCCTGCACGTAATCGAACGTGGTCTGGTCCGGGGCGATCATGCCGGCGCGCGCCCCCGCCTCGATGGACATGTTGCAAATGGTCATCCGCGCTTCCATGGACAGCGACCGGATGGCCGAACCGCGGTACTCCAGCACGTAGCCCTGACCGCCGCCGGTGCCGATCTTGGCGATCACGGCCAGAATGATGTCCTTGGAGGTCACGCCCGGTTTGAGGGTGCCCTCCACCGTGACGGCCATGGTCTTGAACGGCGCCAGCGACAGGGTCTGGGTGGCCATGACGTGCTCGACCTCTGACGTGCCAATACCGAAGGCCAGGGCACCGAACGCACCGTGGGTGGAGGTGTGGGAGTCACCGCACACGACGGTCATCCCCGGCTGGGTCAGACCCAGCTGCGGGCCCACCACGTGCACAATGCCCTGCTCGGCGTCTCCCAGGGAATGCAGGCGCACGCCGAACTCTTCGCAGTTGGCGCGCAGGGTGTCGATTTGTTTGCGGGAGGTCTCGTCCTTGATGGTCGAGAAAATGTCCTCGGTGGGAGTGTTGTGGTCTTCGGTGGCAATCGTCAGATCGGGGCGGCGCAAACCACGCCCGGCCAGGCGCAGGCCCTCGAAGGCCTGGGGGCTGGTGACCTCGTGAACGAGGTGGAGGTCGATGTAGATCAGATCCGGCTGACCGTTCTCCCCCTGGCGCACCAGGTGGTCCGCCCAGACCTTCTCGGCCAGTGTGCGCGCGGTGGCGCTGGAATCCTGCGCAACAGAGCGGGTTCCGGTGGTTTGTGACATCTCAACTCTCCTGGTCATGGCTGCGTCGGCGAGCCGGCCGCGAGTCGCCGCGCGTGGTTTGCCCGGCGCTGTGTTGTCTCCATGGTCCACGGGACCCGGCGAAGAGTTCCAGTGTACTCGCTTGCTTCTCGCATTGTGAGACGGCAATCTTAGAACATGGACATTCTTGATGCGATGGATCCGACCGGTGCACCCCTGGGAACCCCGCTGGGCGGTCGAGGAACGGGTGCCGGCATGCCCGGGGAGTCCTCCTTCTCCCCGTCCGGCGTGGGAGTCATCGACAAGGCCTCGCTGATCCTGGACGCCCTGGAGGCCGGCCCCGCATCACTGGCCGATCTTGTGGAAGCCACCGGGCTCGCGCGTCCCACCGTGCATCGCCTGGCCGTGGCACTAGCTCACCACCGGTTTGTGGGTCGTGATGTGCAGGGCAGGTTCGTCCTGGGCTCCCGCGTGGTCGAACTCGCCTCCGCGGCCGGTGAGGATCGGCTCATTTCGGCGTCGGCGCCCGTGCTGCTCCAATTGCGTGACGCCACCGGTGAATCGTCGCAGGTGTTCCGCCGGCAGGGCGAGTGGCGTGTCTGCGTGGCCTCCGCGGAACGGCCCATCGGGCTGCGTGACACCATTCCCGTGGGCACCCAGCTGTCCATGAGGGCGGGTTCCGCCGCCCAGGTCCTGATTGCGTGGGAGGACCACGCCCGGCTGATCGAAGGGCTGTCCCACGCCCGGTTCTCCGCCACGACCCTGGCCGGCGTCCGACGCCGCGGCTGGGCCCAGTCCATCGGCGAGCGCGAACCCGGCATCGCCTCGGTCTCGGCTCCCGTGCGCGGACCTTCCGGTCGCGTGATTGCCGCCGTGTCCATTTCCGGCCCCATTGAACGACTCTCCAAGCAGCCGGGGCAAAAGCACGCGGAAGTGATCGTGCAGGCGGCACGCCAGCTCACCGAGGCGGTGCGCGTGAGTGGATCCTGACCGGCTAGCGGACCTGCGCGGTGGTCACCGTGAGGGACTCGCCGAACCTGCGGTGGGCCTGCAGTTCACGCTCCACCGGGGACTCCACGAGCTCTCGTGCGGTCTCGCGCACCGACTCGCCCAGGCGGCGTCGTAGTCGGGAGGCCCGCAGGCGCGAGGCGACGGAGGCGATGACTCCGCCCGTGATGGCCAGGAAGATCGCCACCACCACGCCCGTGATGACCATGAGCGTGGGCACCGGGAGCGGGAATCCCTCGACCGTGGGCGGCGGGGGCAGCGGAATCTGGAAGTAGTCTGCCGCGAACAAGCCCAACAACCACAGCAGTCCCACCACGGTCATGGCCATGGCAATCCACTGCAGCACGTCGAAAAGAATCCACCACCAGGACGCGGATCGTGCGGAGAACTTGGTGCGCGCCACGGCCTGGTCCAGAGCGTCCGGGAGGCGTGAGTCGTTGGACCGAGCGGCCACACGCACACTGCGCCGCCACGGTGCCCCGGCACCCTCGGACACCGCATCCGCGTAATGGCGCACGGCGGAGTCCGCCGATGCCTTCTGTGAGGCGTTCATGGGTGGCAGGGACGTGCGATGCACCGAAGGGTCAGAGCCCTTGTCGTGGCTTTCGATGTGCAGGCGCTTGAGCGGATCCTTGCGGAAGTTCGCGAGCCAGCGTGTTGCGATCCAGCCCGTGTGCTTGCCGGCGCGCAGGCGGTAGGAGCGTGCGGCGGCGTCGGCAATGAGGTCCACTCCCGCGGCGCGCACGAGGCCCGAGGTGAGCTGCTCACTCGCTTCGCGTGTGATGCCCCGGGGGTCGCCCTCGCCGGCGGCCTCCGCGAGAACGTGTCCGGCATGGATCACGTCCGCCTCGAGCCGTTGCCCCGCGGCTGCCCGGTGTGCTGCGATGGCGTGGATGCGCTCGCGCAGATCGGGCACACCCTCCCCGGTCAACGCGGACACCGCTACGGGGGTACTGGGCCCGGACGTGGGCAACCCGTCCTGGGCGAGCAGCTCCCGCAGCGAGGCCAGCACGTGGGGCAGGTCTGAGGGGGCCAGGCGGTCGGCCTGGTTCAGCACCACCATGGTCACCGCGCCGTGCCGGGCCAGTGGCTGCACGAAATCCTGGTGCAGCACGGCGTCGGCGTACTTCTGGGGGTCCACCACCCACACGACCACGTCCACCAGGCCCACCATGCGCTCCACGATGTCCCGGTGCTCACGCGTGACCGAGTCGAAATCGGGCAGGTCCAGCAGAATCAGGCCGCCACTCGTGGTGCTCGCCCTGCGGCCCTTGCCTGTGCTGATGCTCAGGGCGGGGCCCACCACGTGGCGGTCGCTGACGTCGAGCCAGTCGAGCAGGGCCTCGCTGCCCTCCTCTCCCCGGATCGCAGCCAGCGGCTGGGACGTGGTGGGCCGGCGCGCCGCGGTGCGCGCCAGATCCTGGCCGATCACCGCGTTGAACAATGTGGATTTTCCCGATCCTGTGGCGCCGAAGAAACCGACCACGGTGTGATCGGCGGACAGCGCCCGCCGCTGCCCCGCACGGTCCAGGGCGTGGCGGGCGGCCGTCACCGCGTCCTGGTCGAGACGACCCTCGGCCAGTTCCGCGGCTTGGGCGAGACCCTTGATCCGGTCGGACAGCGTGAGCCCGAGGTGTTTGGTGCGCCGTTTCACAGGGCCTCACCGGCCGTGCGAATGTCCCGGGCCGCGGACCGCAACTCGCCCGCGGTGGGGTGCTCACCCAGTTCGTCCAGACGGTCCAGGAACGCCTTGGCGCGCTGATCCAGCAGGTGCTTGATGCGGGTTTCCAGGTTCTCGCGCGCTTTTTGGCTCATTCGCCGGACGGCGTCCTCCCCGAAGACCGCTTCGAGCAGTTTGGTACCGACCACGCCGGAGCCACCGGCAATGCCGACCTCGAGACCGGTGAGACCACCGGTCATGGAGAACACACCGATCATCAGAATCACGGCCAGGGCATTGACCCCCAGGGACAGGGCCCGGGCCTGCGTGCGCTTACCCGCGCCTTCCTGTTGGATCATGAGCATGACGTCCGACTGCCACGAGCGGATGTGCTCGGCGGTGGTTTCGGGATAGTTCGCCGGCAGGGCGGACAGATCCCGCCCCGCGAGCAGGACCTGCCCCGAGGTTTCATCACGCCAGCGCCGCTCGGCCAACTCCGAGGCGCGCGCGGTGTGTTCCACGATCACGGCCTGCAGACCGGTTTCAATGGCTTCTTCGACCTGGACCTCCGGGGCGGGCTCACCTTTGAAGAACGCGGTGATCCGGTCGCGCACCCGCCCGATGCCGGCCTCGAGGTTGCGGAAGAACTCGCCGGTGCCCACGAAGTCCTGCCAGCGGGCCAGGACCTCCCCGCGCAGCAACGTGCCGTCACGGGTGGAGTCGATGATGGCGGCCAGGGCGTCGTCGAAGGCGGTGGTGACCTCACGGCGCAAGTGGTCTTCCGTGCGTTGCTGGCCCTCCACCGCGTCCGCGGTTCGATCGGTGGTGTCCGCGAGCTCGCGCACGGCCCCACCCAGCGTGCGTGCCGCGATGTCCGCGCGCGCCTGGGCGTCGGCCCCGAGCTCTTCGAGCCAGCCACGCAACGGGGCCACCACGGGCGGCGGCAGCATGCCCAGCTCATTGAGCGGAGATTCCTCCACCACAAAGATGGGCGCGTGCCCGAGCCCTTCTTGATTGAGCATCCGCCGCAGGTCGTCCTGGATTTCTTCCGCCGACGCCGCCTGCACACGATCCAGCACCACGGCCACGGTGATATCGCGGCCGGCCGCGTTACGAAGCAATTGCCACGGCACCGCGTCCGCGTATCGATTGGCGGTCGTGACGAACAGCCAGAGGTCCGCCGCGGACAGCAACTGGGCGGCGAGCGCGCGGTTGTCGTCGGATACGGAATCCACGTCCGGTGCGTCGAGCACGGCCAGGCCCTGCGGAATCTTCTCGTCCGCCAGCAGAACCAACGAACCCGTGTCCTCCACGGGGCGATCGCCCTCGGACCGCGCCGGGGCCGTGACCGTGGGGTCCATGAGCTTGCCTCGCACCCGAGCCAGATGCGGCAGGACGCGCTGCGACGTGAACGCGGCGGCGTCGTGGGGGTGGTGGATCAGCAGCGGTCTGCGAGTGGTGGGCCGAATGGCACCGGAACGCGTGACGGGATGACCCACGAGTGCGTTGACCAGCGTGGATTTTCCCGCGCCGGTGGATCCGCCGACCACCGCCAGCAACGGGGCGTCCAGGGACCGGACGCGCGGCAACACGTAGTCGTCGAGCTGGGCGACGGCCCGGCCCACGGTCTCTCGCTGCTGCGGCGCACTGGCCGTGGCCAGCGGCAACGTGGTGGAGCTCAGGAGGTCTCGGGTCCGCTCGAGCGCGTCGATCAGCGAAGTGGCGGATGCGTTGTCGGTGCTCACGCCGCCATTGTGCCAGCCTTCAGCTCGGGGCGAGTGCTACGTCACCCACGACACGAACGCAGGATGCGGCGGCACGCGTGAGCGGTCACGTGCGAGACCACCGGCCGCGGGAACGAAAAAACCCCGCCTCCGGAGGGAGACGGGGTTTCGTCACGTGCGTGACCCCAGCGGGATTCGAACCCGCGTTACCGCCGTGAGAGGGCGGCGTACTAGGCCGCTATACGATGGGGCCCTAGGTGATCGAGAAGCTTTCAGGCTCAATCGACGGACTAAACAGTAACATCAGATGTCGCCTGCACCAACTTGCTCGTTCGGTGCATCTTATCCACTGGTGAATCAGTGGATGATCAGCGCTGGGATACCAGGACTCGAACCTAGAACGACGGTACCAGAAACCGCTGTGTTGCCAATTACACCATATCCCAATGTCGTGCCGGGGCTCTCGCACCCGCGCAACGAGCAATAACTATACCCAATCGCCGCGCGGGTGCCAAACCGGGCACGGTGCCACTAACTGAGCTGGGAGGCGAGCGCCTTGATGCGGTTCAGGGACGATTCCTTGCCCAGGATTTCCAGTGACTCGAAGAGCGGCGGGGAAATGCGCTCACCGGACACCGCGGTGCGCACCGGGCCGAAGGCCAGCCGGGGCTTGATCTCCAGTCCCTCGACAATGGCCTCGCGCAATGCGGCCTCAATGGGCTCCGCCGTGAAATCGTCCAATGGTTCGAGCGCCTCGACCGCGGCCTGCAGCACCTGCGGGGCGCTGTCCTTGAGCTGCTTCCGGGCGTCCGGGGCGATCTGGATCTGATCGTCGGAACGGAACAGGAAGCCCAACAGTCCCGGGGTCTCGCCCAGCAGGTTCATGCGTTCCTGGACCAAAGGCGCCGCTTGGTCCAGGATCGCGTTCTGCTCGTCCGTGAGGGTCTCCCCCGTCAAGCCGGCCGACCGCAGGTACGGAATCAAGCGGTTGCGGAAGTCCTGCGGCTCCAGCATGCGAATATGGGTGCCGTTGATGGCCGTGGCCTTCTTGATGTCGAAGCGCGCGGGATTGGCCAGAACATTGTGGATGTCGAAATTCGCCACGAGCTGGTCCACGCTGAAGATGTCCTCGTCCGCGGACAGTGACCAACCCAGCAGCGCCAGGTAGTTCAACAGTCCCTCGGGGATGAACCCGTTGTCCCGGTGGTGGAACAAATTGGACTCGGGATCGCGCTTGGACAGCTTCTTGTTGCCTTCACCCATCACGTAGGGCAGGTGGCCGAACTCGGGGATGAACTCGGCCACGCCGATGTCCATGAGGGCGCGGTACAGGGCGATCTGGCGAGGGGTCGAGGACAGCAGATCCTCTCCGCGCAGCACCTGGGTGATACCCATGAGGGCGTCGTCCACGGGGTTGACCAGCGTGTAGAGCGGCTTACCGTTGGCGCGGGCCACCACGAAGTCCGGCACGGACCCGGCCTTGAAGGAGATCTCACCGCGCACCAGGTCGGTGAAGGAAATGTCCTCGTTGGGCATCCGCAGTCGCAGAACGGGCTTGCGACCCTCGTCCCGGAATGCCTGCTTCTGCTCCTCGGTCAGGTCGCGATCGTAATTGTCGTAGCCGAGCTTGGGGTCCTCCCCCTTGGCCCGGTGACGGGCTTCCACCTCGTCCGGGGTGGAGAAGTCCTCGTACACGTGTCCGGACTCCACCAATTTGGCCAGCACGTCCTGGTAGATCTCACCGCGCTGGGACTGGCGGTACGGCTCGTGGGGGCCACCCACGTTGACTCCCTCGTCCCAGTCGATACCCAACCAGGCGAGTGCGTCGAGGATCTGGCCGAAGCTCTCCTCGGAGTCGCGGGCGGCGTCCGTGTCCTCGATCCGGAACACCATGGTGCCGCCGGTGTGGCGAGCCCAGGCCCAGTTGGACAATGCGGTGCGGATCAAGCCCACGTGAGGCGTGCCCGTGGGAGACGGGCAGAAGCGCACGCGCACGGGGGTGTCGGCGGAAACGGTGGGCTGCAGTGAAGTTTCGTGGTCAGTCATGATGTGACCAGTCTAGGCTCAAGGGACACCACCGGCTCAGCGGCGCAGCACCGTGGTGAGACGACCGATCCCCTCGATGTCCACATCCAGGGTGTCACCCTCGTCCACGATGCCCACCCCGGCCGGTGTGCCCGTGAGGATGACGTCACCGGGCAGCAGCGTGAAGGCCTGGGACACGTAGGACACCAGCGTGGGGACGTCGAAGACCATGTCCGAGGTGTTCCCGTCCTGCTTCGGTTCACCGTTGACCCGGGACTGCACCCCGATCGAACTGACGTCCAACTCGGTCTCGACCCACGGGCCCAGGGGGCAGGCGCCGTCGAACCCCTTGGCGCGGGCCCACTGGCCGTCCGTCTTCTGAGCGTCACGCGCGGTGAGATCGTTGGCACCGGTGTAGCCGAACACGACCTCGGGCACTCTCTCGACGGGTACGTCCTTGCACATCCGCCCGATCACCACGGCGAGTTCGGCCTCGTAGGAGACCTGCTCGGTCCAGGACGGCAACGTCACCGGATCGCCGGGGCCGGACACCGAGGTGTTCGGTTTGAAGAACAGCAGCGGGCTGGTGGGCAGGTCATTGCCCATCTCGGCGGCGTGGTCCGCGTAGTTGCGTCCCACGCACACGATCTTGGAGCGCGGGATGACCGGAGCCAGCAACCGCACCTCGGAGATCTCCACCGTGCGATCGAGGGGCTGCACGCCCACGTAGAGGGGGTCGCCCGAGAGGTACGTGATCTTCTCCTGGCCCTCGGGCCCGGCAACCACGCCGAAGTGAATTTCATTGTCGAAGGTGAACCGTGCAATGCGCATGCCCCAAGGCTACACAGCACGGCCCACCTCGGAGCCGCGTTGAGCGGTGAGCGATCAGGCCAGTCGCGTGAGCCAGCCGTGAGTGTCCTCCGCGCGACCGGTCTGGATGTCGAGCAGCTGCTGGCGCAGGGACAAGGTCACCTCCCCCGGCTGGTCGTCTTCGTTACCAATGACCTCGTCGTGACTGACCAAACGACGCACGGGCGCGATCACCGCTGCGGTACCGCACGCGAACACCTCCGTCAGCTCTCCCGAGGCTTTGCGCTCACGCCATTCGTCCAACGTGAAGCGACGTTCCTCGACCTGCAGGCCGCGCTCCCTGGCCAGTTCGATGATCGAGCGGCGGGTGACGCCCTCCAGGATGGTTCCCGTGAGTTCCGGGGTCACCACGCGGCCGTTCTTGAAGACGAAGAACACGTTCATGCCACCGAGTTCCTCGATGGCGTCGTCGCGTTCGTGGTCGAGGAACAACACCTGGCTGCAGCCGTGGGCGTCGCCTTCCATTTGCGCAATCAACGACGCCGCGTAGTTGCCGCCGCACTTGGCCGAACCGGTGCCGCCCTTACCCGCGCGGGCGTAGCTGCGGGACAGCCAGATGTCCACGGGTTCCACCGTACCGAAGTAGTTTCCGGCCGGGGAGGCGATCACGGAAAACCGCGCCTGGCGTGACGGACGCACCCCGAGGAACGGCTCCGTGGCGATCATGAAGGGGCGCAGATACAGGGACTCACCGTCACCGGAGGGCACCCATTTCTCGTCCGTGCTCACGAGCTCGCGCACGGCGTCCACGAACGTGTCTTCCGGCAGTGCCGGCAACGCGAGGCGCTCGGCCGAGCGGTTCAGTCGAGCCGCATTGGCCTCGGGGCGGAAGCTCCACACGGAGCCATCCTCGTGACGGTAGGCCTTGAGCCCCTCGAAGATCTCCTGGCCGTAGTGGAACACGGCGGCGGAGGGATCCAGGGCCATCGGACCGTAGGCCTCCAGGCGAGGGTTGTCCCACTGCCCGGTGCCCTTTTCCACGTCACCGGTCCAGTCGATGGAGATCATATTGTCCGTGAAATGTACGCCGAAACCCGGGTTGGCCAGGATGGCGCTGCGGACCTCGTCGGTGGCCGGGTGGGGATTGGGCTGACGGACGAACTGGGTGCTCAAGAGTGTTCTCCTTCGACTGCTCGGAATCAGGCGGCTTTCAGGGCGGCCACAATGTGGTCGCCCACCTGATCGGTGCTGCGCTTCTCGTTGCCGTGCGTCTCGAGATCCCGGCGCACTGCCTGGTTGATCTGGTCTGCGAGATCCTCGTGGCCCAGGTGGTCCAGCATCATGGCGGCGGCAAGGATAGCAGCCACCGGCTGCGCTGTTGCGGTGCCCGCAATGTCCGGTGCGGAACCATGAACGGGTTCGAACATGGACGGCGCGGTGCGATCTGCGTTGATGTTACCGCACGGTGCCAGACCGATACCTCCGGTCACCGCCCCCGCCTGGTCGGTGAGGATGTCGCCGAACAGGTTGTCGGTGACGATCACGTCGAAGCGGGAGGGCTCGGTGGTCAAGAAGATGGTGGCGGCGTCGATGTGCAGGTAATCCACGGTGATGTCCGGGTACTGCGCCGCGTACGCGTTGACGGTCTCCTGGTACAGTCGGCCCGCATTGACGAGCACATTGTGCTTGTGCACCAGGGTGAGCTTCTTGCGCGGGCGTTTGCGCGCCAGCTCGAACGCGTACTTGACCAGGCGACGTACACCGTGGGCGGTGTTGATCGACACCTCGGTGGCGATCTCGTGGTCGGTGCCCTGGCGGACCCGGCCGCCGTTGCCGGCGTAGAGACCCTCGGTGCCTTCACGAACCACCACGAAATCAATGTCCCCGGGCTCGGCCAACGGGCTGGTAGTTCCCGGGTACAAGGTGGCGGGGCGCAGGTTGATGTAGTGGTCGAAGCTGAAGCGCAGTTTCAGCAGCAGGTCACGCTCGATGATTCCGGAGGGAACACGGGTGTCGTTGGGGGCGGCCCCGACCGCGCCGAACAGGATGGCGTCGTGACCGCGGAGCTTGTCCAGGGTGTCGTCACTGAGAACCTCACCCGTGGCCAACCAATGCTCGGCTCCCAGCGGGTAGTGGGTTTTTTCCAGGGTGACGCCGGCCGGCTCGGTCACGGCATCGAGTACTTTCACCGCCTCTGCAACGACCTCGGGGCCGATTCCGTCCCCGGGAATCACGGCGATCGAGTATGTGGTGGCTGCGTTCAACGATGCTTCGCTCATGAATCCAGCCTAGATCTGGCGGGCCTCGGGATTCCACAACGTGAATACGTGTCTCGAATACCGAGACAGGCAACAACGGCGCCGCCACGCTCCCGTGACGCCGCCGTCGCACCACCGCCGGCACTCAGGACTTGAGGACCTCGGGCTCTTCATAGCGCGGGAACACGCCGCTCGGCTTGGGCAGCTCGGTACCGGGCACCAACCGATCGGGAATCGCCGCATATCGGCGGGCTGCACCGTCGGGCTGGCCCAGCTGAGTCAGCAGCGTGGCCATGGAGTCCGGCATGACCGGCTGCACCAGGATCGCCACGATCCGCAGCACCTCCGCCGTCACGTACAACACGGTGGCCATGCGCTCAGGGTCCGTCTTGCGCAACACCCACGGCTCCTGCGCCGTGAAGTAGCGGTTGGCGTTGGCAATCACGCGCCAGACCGCTTCCAACCCACGGTGGAACGCCTGGGCGTCGAATGCGGTGCGGAACGTGTCCATCACGGCGTTCGCCTCGGCGAGCATGGCCCGGTCCTCGGCGGTGAACTCGCCGGGTTCGGGGGCCACTCCCCCGAGGTTCTTGGCGACCATGGACAGGCTGCGTTGGGCCAGGTTGCCCAGGTCGTTGGCCAGGTCCGAGTTGATGCGCGCAGCAATCGAGTCGTGGGAGTAATTGCCGTCCTGTCCGAACGGGACCTCGCGCAACAGGAAGAAGCGCAGTTGGTCCAGGCCGTATTCACAAATCAGCGAGTGCGGGTCGATCACGTTGCCCACCGACTTGGACATCTTCTCGCCCTGGTTGAACAGGAACCCGTGGGCGTAAACGCGTTTGGGCAGGTCCAGTCCGGCGGACATCAGGAACGCCGGCCAGTACACGGCGTGGAACCGGGCGATGTCCTTGCCGATCAGGTGCAGATCGGCGGGCCAGTACGTCTGGAACTTGGTGTCCTCCGTGTCCGGGTAGCCCAGGCCGGTGAGGTAATTGGTCAGTGCGTCCACCCACACGTACATCACGTGATCCGGGTTGCCCGGCACGGGGACACCCCAGTCGAAGGTGGTGCGTGAGATCGACAGGTCCTGCAGTCCGCCCCCCACAAAAGATGCAATTTCATGGGAACGGGTCTCGGGTTGCACGAAGCCCGTCTCGTAGAGCTCCAGCAGCCTGTCCTGGTAGGCCGAGAGGCGGAAGAAGTAGCTTTCCTCCTCGGTCCACGTCAGTTCGGTGCCGGTGCCGATCGAGTACCGATGGCCGTCCTCGCGGACCTCGGTCTCGTCCTCGGCGTAGTAGGCCTCGTCGCGCACGGAATACCACCCGGCGTACTTGTCCAGATAGATGTCACCGTTGGCCTCCATCCGCCGCCAGATGTCCTGGCTCGCGGCATAGTGGTCCTCGTCCGTGGTGCGGATGAACCTGTCGTAGCTGACCTGCAACTCGTCGTCCATCTGCTTGAACTGGGACGCGTTCTGATCCGCGAGTTCCCGCGGGGACACACCCTGCTTCTCGGCGGTCTGCTGCATCTTCTGGCCGTGCTCGTCAGTGCCGGTCTGGAACCGCACGTCAAAGCCGTCCAAGCGCTTGAACCGCGCCATGGTGTCCGCGGCGATCGCCTCGTACGCGTGCCCGATGTGCGGGGACCCGTTGGGGTAAGAAATCGCGGTGGTCAGGTAGTAGGGAATCTGCTCGCTCACGCCCCCCACTCTAGCGACCGTCCAGTACTTTTCCCGCCTCGCGCATCCTCGGACAGCACGACGCCGCCGTGAGAGTTCTCGTGAACTCTCGCGGCGGCGTCGGCGATCGAAGGACGGCACCCCACGGGGATGCCGGATCAGAACCGATCAGCGAGCGGCGGTGCCCTCGGTATAGTCCTCATCGGTCTGCTCCCACGCGAAGAGAGAACGCAGCTCGCGGCCGGTCTCCTCGATGGGGTGGGACTCTTCCTTGGAACGCAGTTCCTTGAACTCCTTGCCCCCGCTGGACTGGTCCTCCATGAAGCGCTTGGCAAAGGTGCCGTCCTGGATGTCCTGCAGAACGGCCTGCATGTTCTCCTTGACGTGGGCATCGACCACGCGCGGTCCGGAGACGTAGTCGCCGTACTCGGCGGTGTCGGAAATGGACCAGCGCTGCTTGGCAATACCGCCCTCGACCATGAGGTCCACGATCAGCTTGAGCTCGTGGAGCACCTCGAAGTAGGCGATTTCCGGCTGGTAGCCGGCCTCGGTGAGAACCTCGAAGCCCTGCTGCACCAGGTGGGACATGCCACCGCACAGCACGGCCTGCTCGCCGAACAGGTCGGACTCGGTCTCC
This sequence comes from Kocuria sp. cx-455, assembly GCF_014698015.1. Classification (GTDB taxonomy): domain Bacteria; phylum Actinomycetota; class Actinomycetes; order Actinomycetales; family Micrococcaceae; genus Kocuria. The sequence continues at coordinate 380,226 of NZ_JACXBS010000002.1, read as the reverse complement.
TCCGTGAAGGTGGTCTCGATGACGCCGGCGCGGGTGCCACCGATGCCCTTGGCGTAGGACAGCGCCAGCTCCAGGGCCTTGCCGGAAGCGTCCACCTCGACGGCCACGAGGTCGGGGACGGCACGGCCGGCTTCGAACTCGCGGCGTACGGTGTGACCGGGTCCCTTGGGTGCGACCATGGCCACGTCGACGCCCTCGGGGGCCTTGATGTACCCGAAACGAATGTTGAACCCGTGCGCGAAGAAGATCGCGTCGCCCTCGTCCAGGTTGTCCTTGATGGACTCCTCGAACACCGTGGCCTGGACCTGATCCGGGGTCAGGATCATGATCACGTCCGCTTCTTTGGCGGCCTCGGCCACGGTGAGCACGCGCAGGCCGTGTGCCTCTGCCTTTGCACGGGACTTGGAACCCTCGGCCAGGCCGATGCGGACGTCCACGCCGGAATCACGCAGGTTCAGCGCGTGGGCGTGCCCCTGAGAGCCGTAGCCGATGATGGCCACGGAGCGGTTCTGGATGATCGACAGATCTGCATCGTCGTTGTAGTAGATCTTTGCCATGGGGTTGTCTATCTCCTCATTCGATGGTGGGACTGCTGTTCGGATCGGGGACCGCGTCCCGAGCGAAACCCGATCAAGGGTGTGGTGGTGCTAGTGGCGCAGCGCGCGGTCCGACATGGACTTGGGGCCGCGCCCCAGGGCCAGCGTGCCGGCGCGCACGATTTCGCGGACGCCGAAGGGTTCGAGCACGTCCAACAGGGCGTGGATCTTGTCCCGCGCGCCCGTGGATTCAATGATCACGGATTCGGTGGAGACGTCCACGATGGTGGCCCGGAACAGATCTGCAGCCTGGGTGACCTGCAAACGAGTGGACGCGTCCGCACGCACCTTAACCATGATGTGGTCACGCTGCACGGAGGACTCCGGGGCGAGCTCAACAATCTTGATGACGTTGATGAGCTTGTTGAGTTGTTTGGTGACCTGCTCCAGCAGTTCGCCGTCCGCATCGACCACCACGGTGATCCGTGAGATCCCCGGAAGTTCGGTGGGGCCCACCGCCAGCGAGTGGATGTTGAACGCACGGCGCGCGAACAAACCGGCAACGCGCGTGAGCACGCCGGGCTTGTCCTCGACCAGAACGGAGAGAGTGTGTCGGCTCATCGATTAGTCCTCCGGGTTCCAGTCAGGAGTCAGGTTCTTGGCAATTTGGATCTGGTCGTTGGAAACGCCCGAGGGAACCATGGGCCAGACCATGGCGTCGGCAGAGACCACGAAGTCGATCACCACGGGGCGGTCGTTGATCTCCAGGGCCTGCTTGATCACGTCATCCACTTGATCATCGTTTTCGCACCGCAACGCGGCGCACCCGTAGGCCTCGGCCAACTTCTCGAAGTCCGGCACGCGACGGGAATTGTGGCCGGTGTTCAGCTCCGTGTTGGAGTAGCGACCGTCGTAGAACAGGGTCTGCCACTGGCGCACCATGCCCAACGAGGAGTTGTTGATCACGGCCACCTTGATGGGGATGTTGTTGATCACGCACGTGGCCAGTTCCTGATTGGTCATCTGGAAACAGCCGTCGCCGTCAATGGCCCACACCACGCGGTCCGGCTGGGACACCTGTGCGCCCATGGCTGCGGGAACCGCAAAGCCCATGGTGCCCAGGCCGGAAGAGTTCAGCCACTGCCGCGGGCGCTCGTAGTTGACGAATTGCGCGGACCACATCTGGTGCTGGCCCACACCGGAGACGTAGACGGCTTCGGGCCCGGTCAGCGCCGAGATGCGTTCGATCACGTACTGGGGGCTACCCAGCCCGTCATCGGTGCGGTTGTAACCGAGCGGGTATGTCTCGCGCAGGCTCGACAGCGTGGTCCACCACGTGCCCAGATCCGGCGTCCCGCGCGTCTCGAATTCTTGCCGCACCGCCTCACTGAGATCAGGGATCACGCTCTTGAGGTCACCCACGATCGGAACGTCCGCCGTGCGGTTCTTGGAGATCTCCGCGGGATCGATGTCCGCGTGGATCACCTTGGCATTGGGGGCGAAGGTGTCCAACTGACCGGTCACCCGATCGTCGAACCGGGCACCCAGGGTCACCAAGAGGTCCGCCTGCTGCAATGCGTAAACGGCCGGGACCGTGCCGTGCATACCGGGCATACCCAGGTTCAACTCGTGGGAGTCCGGGAACACGCCACGAGCGGTGAGCGTGGTGACCACGGGCGCCCCGGTGAGCTCGGCGAGCTCGAGAAGCTCCGCAGCGGCGTCGGCCCGCATGGTGCCTCCGCCCGTGTAGAGCACCGGACGCTCGGCGGAAGCAATCAGACGGGCCGCTTCCCTGATCTGCTTGGAATGACCGCGCGTCACGGGGCGGTAGCCCGCCAGATCCAACTGCGGGGGCCAGGAGAACGTCATGGTGGAGACCTGGGCGTCCTTGGACACGTCCACCAGGACCGGGCCGGGGCGTCCGGTGGAGGCCAAGTGGAAGGCCTCCGCCAGAACGCGGGGAATGTCCCGGGGGTCTGTCACCAAGTAGGAGTGCTTGGTGATGGGCATGGTCATGCCCACGATGTCCGCCTCTTGGAACGCATCGGTTCCGATGAAAGCGCTGTGGACCTGACCCGTAATGGCCACCATGGGGATCGAATCCATGTTCGCGTCCGCGAGTGCGGTGACCAAGTTGGTCGCGCCCGGACCGGACGTCACAATGCACACACCGGTGCGACCCGATGCCAGGGCGTAGCCCTCCGCCGCGTGTCCCGCACCCTGTTCATGACGCACCAGGATGTGGTTGATCTTCTCCGCATCCATCAGGGGGTCGTAGGTGGGAAGGATCGCGCCACCCGGAAGACCGAAGACATCGGTGACCCCGAGCTGCTCGAGGGAGCGAATAATGGCCCGCGAGCCGGTCATTTCCTCCGGGCCTTCAGCACCGGCCACCGCGGTGGCCACGGGATGCTGCTCCGATTCCGCGCCCACCAATGACGCTGAGGTGTTCTCGGCACGCCGATGGGCCATCACGGCCGGTGAAATCGGCTGATCCTTACTCATAGTGGATATTTCCTTTACCTGCTATTGGTGCTGAACGCCGGGCGGGCCATCCCCTGACCGATGACGGTGAACCGGTGCGGATCGTTGTACATAAGGAAAGGCCCTCACGCCACGGGTTTCGTGAGCGTTCGGGCCTGTGTCCACGCGCGGCGTATGTTCCTCAGGCCCGATGTCCGATAAGAACTACGACTCCAAGGTCTACGACGTCACTCGGTGCGAACTGCATAACACCCACTGTACTGAAGCGCGCGTCTCCTGTGTCAATCTTCGGACATCATGTCTCACATTATGAACTACTCACCGGTGGGCGGGATGTAGAGGCGCCCGGGTTGCACCAAGAATTGCGGCGCGTGCCCGGCCCTGATGCGCTCGGCCTGCTGGAGAATCAGATCGCGCACGCGGGGCCGGTAGGACACATTGGATCCGCCCACGTGCGGGAGCACGATGGATCCCGCGGCGCTCATGAGGGGGTGATCGCCGGGTAGCGGCTCCGGGTCCACCACGTCCAGGGCGCAGCGTAGCCGTCCCTGCAGCACTTCCTCGGTGAGAGCATCCGTATCGACCAACGACCCCCGCCCCACGTTGACGACCAGAGCGTCGTCGGGGAGTTTCCGCAGGGCCGCCGCGTCGAACAGGCCCTCCGTGGCCTCGGTGAGCGGGAGCGCGAGCACCAGAATGTCGGTCTCGGGCAGGATCTGATCCAAGTCGGCCACGCCGCGAACCTGGCCCTGCTCGTCCTCGCGCGCCGACGACGCCACGCGAGTGATCTTGACCTCGAACGGGCGCAGGCGGTCGATGACGGCCGAGCCGATTTCTCCGATTCCCGCCACCGTGACCCGGGAATCCGCCACCGCACGGGAAAAGAACCGCTTGTACACACCGTCCTTCTGCTGCAGGATGGCGCGATCGATGTTGCGCTGCGCGGCAATGATGAGACCCACCGCGATCTCCGCGGTACCCGCGGCGTGCACCCAGCCGGCGGAGCTCAACGCCACGTCAGGGCCGATTCGCTCCGGCACGCCGTCGTAACCGGTGGACTGCAACTGGAGGAGTTTCACGTGTTCGACCACGGCGGGATTCTTCAACCACCGACCGCTGAAGTACGGTGCCACGGCGATGTCGATGTCTTCGCGTGCGCACCCCTCGGGTTCACCCTCGAGATCCCACAGAACACAGGTGAAGTCATCAAGTTCGGCACTGATTTGATCGAAGAGCTTTTGCTCCGGCAGGGAGATCACGCGCAAGTCCGACAGGGGCACGACGGGGTACTGAGAGGTCATGGCTCCATGGTACGTGCGAGGGCCTCTTCGGACGTGTCCGGCGCCACGCCTGCCGAATTGGACAGATCCTCGGGCGGTGCTACAGTTATCTCTCGTTGCGCAGGGAAATCTCGCACGGAGCCGTTGCCGGACGGAGCGGATCGTGTGCTAAATTTTTCCCGGTGACGCTGGCGCTCCTAGCTCAATTGGCAGAGCAATTGACTCTTAATCAATGGGTTCTGGGTTCGAGTCCCAGGGGGCGCACCCTATGAGTTCGGCCGCATTGCTTGAAATGCGGCCGAACTTCTTTAATGTGCAATGGAACTTGCTGTTAAAGATCAACGCCACCTCAGCTGAGGTGGCGTTGATGTCGGTCGGCCCGCAGGAGTTACTGCGCCTCGCTGACGGAGTTCTCCGTGTCCTCTCGCACCACACCGTCATTGGAAACCTCCAATTTCCATCGGGCACCGCCCAGGGTGGAAATGATTTCGGCCAACGAACGCCGCAGATGATCATCCATCAGGGTGCCCTCACCCAGGAGATCATTTTCCAGTTTGGTCGCCGTGTCCAGGACTCTTTCCCCCTCCGGGGAGATGGACACGACATGGGAACGACGGTCACGAACGTTCTTGGACCGGGTGATGTGCCCGTGAACCTCAAGTCGATGCAAGGTCTTGCCCATGGTTTGAGCCTGAACGCGAACCTTGTGTGCAAGTTGCGCCTGGGTCATACTGCCCTCGGCCTGCAGGACATCCAGGGCCATTACACCTGCATGAGTGATGCCCAGCGACGCGAGGCTCTCGTTCCATGCGTGTTCCACCAGTCGCGCTGCGGTCGACAGCAGGCGATTCGGGGGCCACTGGTTTCGATAAGACATACCCACCAGTATACCCGCCGCGGATGAATCCGACAGATTCTAATCAGGGTACTTATTAAGCAAGGGTCGTGATGTAGGGCGCCTCTTCCAGCGGATACCCTACGCATGAGCCTGCTGCAACCTCTGGCCCCTGGCCACGAGATGTCCTTGCGCGGCCGGCCTAGATACGAGACCCCTGTTGCCCATCGGAAGGAAACCCCCTGTGACAACCACGTTAACCGCCGGAGACACCGCACCCGCGTTCACCCTCAACGATGCGAATGGCCACGACGTCTCCCTTCAGGACTACCGCGGCAAGCGAGTGATCGTGTACTTCTACCCCAAAGCAGCCACACCGGGCTGCACCACGCAGGCGTGTGATTTTCGTGACAACCTTGCGCGGTTCACGTCAGACGGCTTCGCGGTGCTGGGAATTTCCCCCGACGCCCCGGCCGCGCTGGAACGCTTCACCCACAAGGAGGAACTGACGTTCCCGCTGCTCTCGGACCAGGACCATGCCGTGGCCGAAGCCTATGGTGCCTGGGGCGAGAAGAAGAACTACGGCAAGACGTATGAGGGTCTCATCCGTTCCACCGTGGTCGTGGATGCCCAGGGTGTCGTGGAACTCGCGCAATACAACGTTCGCGCAAAGGGCCACGTGGCCAAGTTGCGCCGGGACCTGCACCTGGACTGAACGGCGGGGTCGTGGCACGCGGCCGGGCACTGCGACGCGGGTGCCCGGCACGTTCGACCACGATTGTCCGGTTACCATGGTTCTCGTTCGCCGGGCAGGCCCGTGCGAGCTGCGCGAGTGGTGGAACTGGTAGACACGCAGGATTTAGGTTCCTGTGCCTCACGGCGTGCGGGTTCGATTCCCGTCTTGCGCACCAACCCGGTTAGCTCCGTCAACAGCTGTCGGTCGGTGAAAGGATCTGCTTCGTTGCGCACCTCGGAATTCCAGTTCGGTCGTCGCGGGTTTCTGGCCGCGGCCGGGCTGGGAATGGTGCTCACAGGTTGCGGTGCCACCACGCCGCGGTCACAGGATTCCCCGGCTGCACCCGACGCCTCGTTCGTTTTCGCCCAGGCGGCCTCTCCCGCCACATTGGATCCGTCCATCAGTAATTCGGTGGAGACTTCTCGGATCGCCGCTCAAGTTCTCGAGGGTCTGGTCAGGGCGGATTCCTCGACCGGGGAGCCGCTCCCGGGTCTGGCCGAATCCTGGGAGGTCGACGGCGACAAGCGCTCCGTGACCTTCACCCTCCGGCGCGGTATCTCGTTTCACGACGGCGCCGCCCTGGACGCTGAGGCCGTGCGCGCGAACTTCGACAAGTGGCGGGAGCAGGCCGAGTCGGATGCGCCGTGGGCGCCCAGAACGTCTTTCGCCACGGTGTTCCGGCACGGCAACACGGATCCGTCCACACCGTCCAGTTACGGCGGCTGCGAGGTGGTCGACGAGCGCACGGTCAAGATCGTGCTGCGCCACCCGTACCGCCCGCTGCTCCACGCGCTGACCCAGCCGTCGTTCGGTCTCGCCTCACCCGACAGCATCGCGGCCGACGCCTCACGCAGCCATCCCGTGGGCACCGGCCCGTTTCGCTTCGACTCCGCCGATGCCACCACGGTTCGATTGAGCGTGAATCCCGATTACTGGGCGCAACTGGGCCACCTCGGCAGCGTGGAGTTCCGCAGTGTCCCGGACTCCAAAGTCCGGTATGCGGCCCTCGTGTCCGGCCAGGTGGATGCCTATGACCAGGTGGGCCTGGACGATTTCGCTCCCCTGGCCCGCAGCGGCACCCAGGTGCTGTTCCGTGACCCGTATTCCGTGTCCTACGTGGGAATCAATCAGCGTCTTCCGCTGCTCCAGGACGTGATGATTCGCCGTGCGATCGCCGCGGCGATTGACCGAGGTGCCATTGCCCGCGAACTGTTCCCCAATGGCACCAACGTGGCCGATCAGTTCATCCCGGCGCGATTCAACGTGGATGGTGATGACCTACAGGTCCCAGGATTCAACCCACAACGCGCTCGCGACCTGCTCGCCGACTCGAAGTACAACGGCGAACGGCTGAGTTTTTACTATCCGCGCAATACCTCCCGGTTGTACCTGCAAAAACCCGAGCAGGTATTTGCCATGATCTCCTCGCAGCTCACGCGGGTGGGGTTCACCGTGGACCCGGTAGCCGTGAACTGGGACGACGACTACGTGCAGAAGGTGACGGATCCGGAGTCACGTCATGCCCTCAGTCTGATGGGATGGAGTGGCGGGTTCCGGGATCCGGATAATTTCCTGGGCCCGTTGCTGGGCTCCCCCAACGCCGAATTCGGGATTCGGGACACGGGCCTGTTCACGGCCGTCAATCGGGCGGCCGCAATCTCCGACGACGCCGCCCGGGCCAACACGTACCGGGCGTTGAACAATCGGATCTCGCAAATGCTGCCGGCCATTCCGCTTGCGCACCCCGTATCGGCCGTGGCCGTTAACAACAGGGTCGAGACCTTTCCCTTGACCTCGACCGGACATGAGCTGTTCAACGACCTGACCCTGCGTGGCAGCTGATGAATGCGCATTCCGTGACACCTTCCATTCGGTGATCGTCACGGGCTGGGGATAGTCTTGGGGCGAACCTCACGCGGCGCACCGAGGCGCCGCAAAGCATTCCGGGAGACACCTTGACTTCAACTCAGCCCATAGAATCCACTGACGTTCTTCTGGTTGGCGCAGGCATCATGAGTGCCACGCTTGCAACCATCCTCAAGGATCTTCAGCCCCACTGGGACATGACCATCCTGGAGCGTCTGGACCGCGCAGGGTTGGAAAGTTCCAACGCCTGGAACAATGCCGGTACCGGTCACGCGGCCCTGTGTGAACTCAACTACGCACCCCAGGCCGCAGACGGTTCCGTGAGCGCGCAGAAGGCACTGAATATCAACGAGCAGTTCCACGTGACCCGTCAGCTGTGGTCCACCTTGGTGGAGAGCGGAGTGCTCAAGGATCCTTCCAGCTTCATCAACCCGGTTCCGCACATTTCTATGGTGTTTGGCGAGGACCACGCCCGCTACCTGCGTACCCGCTATGACTCCTTCAAACAGAACAAGCTCTTCGAGCGCATGGAATTCTCGGAGGACCGCGACAAGATCGCCGATTGGGCCCCGTTGACCATGCACGGTCGTGGCGCCGGTCGTGTGGCCGCGACTTTCGCTCCCGAGGGCACAGACGTGGACTTCGGTGCGCTGAGCAATCAGCTGATCGACTACGTGGCGGGCCAGGGCACCACGGTCCGCTACGGCCAGGAGGTCACCACCTTGAACCGGCAGTCGGACGGTTCCTGGCTGGTCAAGGTTGAGGATCGCCTCAACAGCGACAACAACCGGAGCGTCCACGCCAAATTCGTGTTCCTCGGCGCCGGCGGCGGTGCCCTGCACCTGTTGCAGCGCTCCGGTATCAAGGAGGCCAAGGGCTTCGGAGGTTTCCCGGTGTCCGGGCTGTTCCTGCGTAACACCGATCCCGCCGTCACCTCCCAGCACAACGCCAAGGTGTACGGGCAGGCCTCCGTGGGAGCACCTCCCATGTCCGTACCGCACCTGGACACCCGTTACGTCAATGGCAAGAAGGCCGTCATGTTCGGGCCCTACGGTGGGTTCAAGCCGAACTTCTTGAAGCACGGTTCTCTGCTGGACCTACCCAAGTCGGTGCGGGCGCACAACTTGTACCCCATGACTCGCGCGGGACTGTCCAATCTCGACCTGGTCAAGTACCTTCTGAGCGAATTGACCAAGACCCGTTCCCAGCGCATGGACGCCTTGCACGAGTACTACCCCACTGCTGAGGCTGGCCAGTGGGATCTTATCGAGGCCGGCCAGCGTGTCCAGGTCATGAAGAAGGACCCTCAGAAGGGTGGCATTCTGCAGTTCGGCACCGAACTGGTCACCAGCGCGGACGGTTCTATCGGCGCATTGCTGGGCGCGTCCCCGGGTGCGTCGACCGCGGTGCCCATCATGTTGAATCTGTTGTCCCGTTGCTTCCCGTCCAAGATGTCTGAGTGGGAGCCCCGGTTGAAGGAACTGATTCCGGCCTACGGTGTGAAGCTCAACGACAACCCGCAGCTCGCGGATGAGATTATCGGTCACACCTCCGAGGTGCTGGGTATTCGCTGACCTGCTGAGTTACCCCGAGCCCGAGCCGGGGTTGCGTTTCTATGGGAGCATTTGTACATGTCGTACAAGTGCTCCCGTGCCATTTAAGCGAGCTACGACCGGCACCGCGCTGTGCACCCTTGCGGGGACAAGGTTATCCAGGGGTGTCATAAATGTGGACACCAGCGACACCGGAGCTGCCGCCGCGGTTTCGTAGCATGGAAAGAACGCTCATAGGGGGTGAGCGTTCAAAGGGGGAATTATGCCGTCAAGAGGCAGTATCGAAGCATGGGAGGCCCTGGGGCGTTGCCACGTCTCCGTGACTCGCGTGCTACAACGCAACGTGAACTTACATGGTTTATCGCGTCGGGAATTCGAGGTCCTGGCAACTCTGTACACCGCTGACCGCAATGGTTTGCGCTTGCGGGACCTCAACAGTCATGTACTACTGACGCAGTCCAGTCTCTCCAGAATGCTGGAGCGTCTTGAGTTGAAAGGCTTGGTCACCCGGCGCCAGGATGCGCAAGATCTACGGGGTGTACGTGTCGCGCTGACCAGTAGTGGTTCGGAACTGTACGAGGCCATTTCTGTCAGTCACGACCAAATGGTTGCCGAACTCATCAGCACGGCACTTGATCCGGATGAAGTCCGAGTGCTGATGCGGTTGAGCGAACGCGTTCACCAGTATTCGTTGTCATTGCATCGATAGGCCCGCTGGCCACGGAAGGGAGACCGAATGCCGCGGTAAGCTGCGGGGTACACGATCCAACACCCACAGCTCAGTAGACTGTCTAAGAACCGTCATTAGCACCAGCGACACTTTTCTTAGTGAGGACTACGCGATGAGCGAGCAAAAGCTTGAAGCCACGCAGCGCCGCGGCCACGCGGCCCCAGATCCGGACCACGACGCCAAGCCCGACTCTCCTACTGATCTCAAGGGGCAGTCGTGGGGGTACGTGTTCAAACGCGCTCTTTCGGAGTTCAGCAAGGACGGCTGTACCGACCTGGCAGCGTCACTGACTTACTTCGCGGTGCTGTCGATCTTCCCGGCGCTGTTGGCGTTGGTGTCTCTCTTGGGCGTTTTCGGCCAGGGTGAAGCCACCACCACGGCGATCCTGGACTTTCTGGAGCAGTACGCGCCCGCCGAACTTGTGAGTCTTTTGTCCGGCCCCATTTCGCAGTTGACCACCCAGTCGGGTGCCGGGTTGGCCCTGGTCGTCGGTGTGGCCGGTGCATTGTGGACGGCTTCCGGGTACACGGGCGCGTTCGGTCGTGCCATGAACCGGGTCTACGAGGTGAGCGAGGGGCGCCCGTTCCTGAAGCTGAAGCCCACCATGTTGATCGTGACCCTGGCGGTCGTCTTGATCGTGGCGCTGGTCATGTTCATGGTACTGTTGTCCGGCGACATCGCTCAGACCGTGGGCGACGTGGTGGGCCTGGGCACCACCGCGGTGACCGTGTGGAACTGGGCCAAGATCCCCGTGATCCTCTTTCTGGTGGTGCTGCTGATCGCACTGCTGTACTACGCGACTCCCAACGTGAAGCAGCCCAAGTTTCGCTGGATGAGCCCCGGTGCCGTGATCGCGCTGGTGGCCATGGGTCTGGCCGGTGCCGCTTTCGCGTTCTACGTGTCCAACTTCGCAAGTTACAACGCCACCTACGGCATCATCGGCTCTGTGATCATCTTGCTGTTGGGCTTGTGGATCATGAACAACGTTCTGTTGTTCGGCGCGGAGGTCGATGCCGAGGTCGAGCGCGGACGCCAGCTCCAGGGTGGCCTGCGGGCCGAGAGCACCATTCAGTTGCCCCCGCGTGACGTCCGTCAGACCAAGAAGCTCCAGGCCAAGGAGGAAAAACTCGAGGCCGAGGGCCGCAAGCTCCGCCTGCAGCACGACCACATCGACTACTCGTCCGATTCCGAGGATTCCAAGGATGCGAAGAACTAGCGTCGGTCACTGCGCGCGTTCGATCCGAAGCCGGTTCGAGGCCCCCACGGGGTCACGAACCGGCTTCGGCCGTTAACGCCGCCGTGACCGCGCGCCCACGCCGGGGCACGTCGAACCGCGCCGCCACCGCGGGGGCATGCGGGTATCGACCCGGGAATGCGACGTCGCAGCGCAGTTCCTCGCGGGGCGAACTCCCGGCGCCTCACCCGAGCTCTGGCCTAAGCTGGAAGTGACGCCAGCAACACTCCAACAGGAAGGCACACGCATGCACAAGGTCAAAGGTGTAGTGGTCAAGGCTAAGAATGAACCGGCCACGGTGGAAACAATTCTGGTACCGGATCCCGGGCCCGGCGAGGCCCTGGTGGACGTGTTGACGTGCGGCGTGTGCCAAACCGACCTGCATTACAAGGTGGGCGGTGTAGGTGACAATTTCCCCTACCTGCTCGGCCACGAAGCCGCCGGTGTGGTCAGCGCCGTGGGCGAAGGCGTCACCGAGGTCGAGGTGGGCGATCACGTGATCCTCAATTGGCGGGCGGTGTGCGGCGAGTGCCGTGCGTGCCGCAGGGGCGAACCGTGGTACTGCTTCGACACGCACAATGCGACTCAGAAAATGACTCTCGAGGACGGCACCGCATTGGAACCGGCCCTGGGCATCGGCGCCTTTGCGGAGAAGACCTTGGTCGCGGCCGGGCAGTGCACTCGAGTGGAAACCCCCCTCGAGGACCACCAGTACGCCGCCGTGGGTCTGCTCGGTTGCGGCGTGACCGCCGGCATCGGTGCCGCCATCAACACCGGCGCCGTGAAGCGTGGGGAATCCGTGGCGGTGATCGGCTGCGGTGGCGTGGGTACGGCCGCAATTGCCGGCGCGGCCCTGGCCGGAGCCACGAGCATCATTGCCGTGGACCTGGATACCGAGAAGCTCGCCACCGCCCAGCGCCTGGGCGCAACCCACACCGTCAACTCCAAGGACCGTGATCCGGTGGAAGCCATCAAGGAGCTCACGGACGGTAACGGTGCGGACCTGGTGATTGATGCCGTGGGCATCGAGCCCACCTTCAAGCAAGCATTCCAGGCTCGTGATCTCGCCGGACGCGTGGTCCTGGTGGGCGTGCCCGATCCCGGTACCACCATTGATCTGCCCTTGGACGAAATCTTCTCCCGCGGCGGTTCCATCAAGTCCGCGTGGTACGGGGACACCCTACCCTCGCGTGACTTCCCCATGCTCGTGGACCAGTACAAGCTGGGCCGCCTCGACCTCGATGCGTTCGTGACCGAGCGCATCGAGCTGGACAAAGTGGACGAAGCATTCGAGACCATGAAGGCCGGTAAGGTCCTGCGATCCGTAGTGGAGATGCCCCGATGAGCGAACAGCCGACAACCATTCTGACTGACGACCAGACCGGCCTGCGGGTCGACAACTGCGTCACCTCCGGAACGTTCAGCCTGGACGGCGGAACGTGGGAGGTCGACAACAACGTGTGGATCATCGGCAACGAGGTGGAGTGCGCGGTGATTGACCCGGCGCACAACCCCCAAGCCGTTGTGGACGCTGTGGCGGGGCGAACCATCACCCACGTGTTGCTGACCCACGGACACGACGACCACATCGGCGCGGTCCGCGAGTTCGTGGAACTGGCCGGCACCGACGCCCAGGTCTATCTGCACCCGGAGGACCTGGTGCTGTGGCGCAAGGTGTTCTCGGACGGCTCCGAGCCGGAACCGCTCGAGGACAACCAGCACATCGTCGCGGGTACGGCGGCGCTGACGGTACTGCACACCCCCGGGCACTCCCCCGGGTCCGTGGCCTTCCACGCTCCCGATCTCGGCGATCACGGCGTGCTGTTCAGTGGTGACACGCTGTTCCAGGGCGGCCCGGGTGCTACGGGACGGTCCTACTCGGATTTCCCCACCATCATCGACTCCATTCGGGAGCGCATCCTCAGCTTGCCGGAGGAAACCCTGGTACTCACCGGGCACGGAGACTCCACCACGGTCGGCAGCGAGAAACCGCATCTGAGCGAATGGATCGCGCGCGGTCACTGAGTCCGCGGGCACCCCTGCCACCCGAATGAACCGCGTCACGGCCGGCAACGGCTGCGACGCGGTTCGTCATTCCTGAGCACTCTGGCGCCGACGTCCGGGGACCTCCCTACTTTTCCCGCGCGGTTTTCACCGGGCGGCGCCGGCCCCCGTACCGGTCACCCGTGCAGGCTGGACAACGGCGACCGGCGCCACAGGTAAATGAAAGCCAGTGCGCCGGCCAATGGAATCAGGGCCATGGCCACCGGCACCAACGCAGCGGAAATGTAGTCGTACCGAACGCCGAAATACGCGCTGAGCACCAACCCCAAGGCCGTTCCGGCGGAGGTTGCGGCGGTCATATGAGAGACGAGCCCCATGTACATGTTCTCCGGAGCCACGTAGGCCGCCAGCCCGAACAGGCACAGCAGGCTCGGCCCGATGGTCAAGCCGATGAATGCGAGCACCACCGCGAACCCGAGCGCCCCCGAAGGGGTGGATAACATCATGGAGGTCAGCAGCGCGGCCGTGCCGTAGAGGATCCACAGGTTCCAGGGCGACACCCGAGTGCGCCAGGACACGGTGACAATAGCGGCGATCGCGGACGTCAAACCCAGGAACGCGTACAGGGCACCCACCGACGGCACGATGTCCACCGACACGACAAACACCACCAGGCACCCCTGGATCGCGCCCAGCAGAGCCCCCAGTCCACCGCATCCCACCAGCAACATGGTGCGCAGTCGTTGCGCGGACCAGCGTTGAGCGTGGGCCAATCTTTCCGATCCCTCCCGCAGCGACATGGTGAGAACGGGTTGTTTGAACCTGGCGGATGGATGAAGCATGAAGATGAGCACCATGACCACCGAAAGCACCGCCGAGACCCGCAGTACGGTTTGCGGCCCCGCCGTGGTGGCGATCAACCCGGTGATGGCGGCGCCCGTCACCACGGACATGGCTTCACTCACGGATTCCATGCGCATGACGGAGGGTAAGAGGTCCACCCGTTGGCGATGTTCCAACAGGGAATTCCACCGGATCCTGCAGGCCAGGCCCTGCGGGGCCAGGGACAATCCGGCGAGGAAGAAGGGCAGAAACATCCCCACACTCTCGATCCCGGTCGGGACGGATTCAATGGGAGCCAGGGGCAACAACCACATGACCGTGCCCTGCACCAGGGCGAGCACGGCCAACCCCGCTTGACGCCAAGGGACGTTGACGAAGAACGTCATAATCATTCCGCACAGAGCACTGCCCAGACACACGGCCGCCGAACCCAGCGCCGCCGTCCACGGGGAATCCGTCTGGGTGGCGATCCATGTGATCACACCCAGGGGCGCGAGGACCTGGGGCAATCGCAACGCCAGTGTGATCCGGGTGAGGCCGCGCCCGCCCATCCCATTGAGCACTTTGACGTCCCTGATCAGCTCGGGAACGGTCGTGGACGTGACGGGCGAGGGTGCGGGCACGGAAGAACTCACGGGATCAGCCTACGCGTTCGTTTCCAGACCGGTCATGACGCGCAGGTGTGACCCCCTGGGGGTCTTGGTCACGACCAGTTGTGCACCGATGCGCTGTTTCATCTCCGCCACGTGGGAGACCAGTCCAATCACCCGTCCGTTCTGTCGGAGCCCGTCGATGGTCTGGAGCACCTGTTCCAGGGTGTCCTCGTCCAGGGAACCAAAACCTTCGTCCACGAACAGTGTGTCCATCTCCTGGCCGCCCGCGGCCGCGCGCACCACGTCCGCGAGCGCCAGGGCGAGCGCGAGGGACGTGAAGAATGATTCACCGCCGGACAACGTTTCGGTGCCTCGGCGAACCCCTGTCCACGAGTCGTCCACTTCCAGGCCCAGCCCCGCCTTTCCCCCGCCCCGCGTCTGGTCGGTATGGAGCAAGCTGAACCGGCCGGAGGACATCCGCTGCAAATGTTCCGAGGCCACGGCCGCCACGTGCTCCAACTTGGCCGCGAGCACGAAGGACGTCAGCGTCATACGAAGACTGTTGTCGGAGGACAACCCATTGGCCACGGCGGACAGGCCGGTGAGCCGTTCCGACTTCTCCCGGGCGCGGCGCAGGCGTTCACCGCGATCACCGACCGCGCGATCCAGTTCCCGAACCGCGCGCTCAAGGGCGGTGACGGTTCCCGACGCCGCGGTGATCCGGTCCCGCTGGGCCGCGAGGCTCTCGCTGTGCTGCGCGGCTCTGGCCACGGATTCCGTGGACGTTTCGGCGCGCTCCCGCGGCGAGAGCTGACCCGTGGCCACCATGGTCTCCGTGGCCAGTTCGGCGGTGATCTTGCCGAGCCGGTCGTGGTGATGCTGCAGCCAGGTTTCGATCTCCTGGGCCTCGGACGGTTCCAGAAGTGCCGACCGCACCTCCTCCGCCGTTGCAAAGGGGGACTCCGCCAGCTCGCCCGTGAGCGTGTGCCGTGCGTAGTCGAGTTCTTGGGTGGCACGGTCGAGGCCACGCTGGGCGGTTTCCATGACGGAGACCGCCTCCATGAGGTCCTGGGCAGCTGCCATCCGTTGCCGGGCTGATGCAAAGCCGGCCAATTCCCGGTCCAAACGCTCTCGGGCCTCCTGCAGCTGTGCGGTCAGAGACGTCCTCCGCGTGGCATCGCGTTCGATCCGGAGGTCGATATCGCGCAGGGCTGCCCGTGACTCGTCGATGCGGTGCTCAAGGGTCGTCAACGTGTCCGCGGTTTCACGGGCGCGCACGAGTTGGCGTTCGAGCCGGGCAACGGCCTGAGCGGATTCCGCGGCCGCGGCTCGAACCGCGGTGATGTCTTCCTCCGCTCCGGCACCGAGTGCCTGGGCGGCCCGCTGCTGAGCCGCCTGCCATTCACCGTGGGTCCGGTCGGATTCCGCCTGGGCTTCGTCTCGGGTTGCCCGGGCGCCCGCGAGTGTGCGCTCGGTGACTTCACGGCCCCGCTCATGCCCCGCGGGAGCGGGGTGCAGTGTGGACCCGCACACGGGACATGGTTCTGACGCGCGCAGTGCTGAGGCAAGCGTCGCGGCCGCGGAGGCGAATCGTTGGGCTTCCAGTTCCTCCACACGGTGAGCCGCAGCACGGCGAGCATCCTCCGCGGTGCGATAGTGGTCTCCGCGTGCATCCCGCTCCCGGGCGAGTTCTTGGAACGTCTCCGTTGCCGCCAAGGTCTGACGCACTCGTTCATCACGGTCCCGGATCACGGCGGCATCCCGTGTGGCTTCGCGCAGCTCGTCCCCGGTGCGCTCCACCGCGGCTCGTTCCTCGATGTCTCGACCCAGGATGTTCTCGACAGTTTCTTTTCGAGCATGATGCTGTGCCAAATGCTGTTCCACGTCGGTCAGGGCCAGCTGGCTGGTGTGCAGCGATTCCTCCTCCTCGAGCGCCTGTTGGGCGCCGTGACGAGCACCCACGGCCGCGTCTCGAACGGCCGCCAGATCTCGGTCACCGGTCAGCCAGCCCTCCAGAACGGCGCCATGCCCACCCAGGACAAGCCGAAATCGCTCGTGACCCGTGGACCCCGCCGACAACGCCTCTCGTGCGGCCCGCGCCGTGGTTCGGGCGTGGTCCACCGCCGACTCCGCGTGGTCGGCCGCGTTGGCGAGGCCGGCCAGTTGTCGTGCGGCCCGGTGCCGTGTCAGCTGTGCCTCCCGAATGCGCACGGTGTCCCGTTGCGCCTCCAGCTCGGCGCGGAGCCCGCTCAGCCGGTCGTGGCGTTCAATGTTGGAGAGCCACTCGGTAAGCTCTCGTGCTCGCGCGGCAGCCTGTGTCTGCTGGGCGCTCACCGCATTACGGGCGCTGGTGAGCAGGGGCACCACGGTGGCGAGCTTGCCCGACAGCTCCTCCAGGGTTGTCTGTGCGGGCATCTCCCCTGCCGCGTCTGCGGTCGGGTGCGCGACCGGGTCATCGCCGGTATGGGAACCCGGCGACTCGGACAGCGGAACGGTCTCCGCCGGCAGCTGCGCAAGCACCTCCGCCAGCTGCTCGTCCAGTTGGCTCACGCGTTCAAGGTCTCGTTGCTGATCGAGCCTGAGCGCATCGAGGTCGGCCTGGGCTGCGGAGGCCAGGTCCTTGAGTTCCTGCTGGATCCTTGGATAGATGTCGGTACCGAATAACGTTTCCAGAAGCTTCTCGCGTTCCTTGGAACCCGCCCGGAGGAACTGCGCGAACCGGCCCTGAGGCAGCATCATCACTTGCGTGAACTGTTCCCGGTTCAACCCCACCACGTGTTCGACGGTCTGGGCCACGTCATCCGGTCGATAACCGCGTTCTTCCCACACACCCGCCACGAATTCGCGTAGCAACACCTTGGCGTGTTGTTCGGACCACCCGGACGCCGCCCGTTTGGACGGTTTGCTCCAGGCCGGAGAGCGGCTGATGTGCCACCGACGACCGCCGGCCGAGAACTCCAGATCCACCAGGGGTGCCGTGTCAGGATCCGCGTGGTCACTGTGCCCCGGTTTCCTACCGCCCATGGCCACCGTGGTGGGTGCCGAGGAATAGAGGGCGAAACAAATCGCATCCAGCACGCTGGTCTTGCCGGCCCCCGTCTCACCGTTGAGCAGGAACACACCGGCCTCATTCAGGGTGTCGAACTCGACCACTTCGTGTCCCGCGAAGGGACCGAATGCGGTGATCTCCAGGCGATGCAGTTTCATGGTGTTCCCCTATTCGGACGCACCGACGGCGCGCGCGGCAGCCACGGCTGAGGCGATATCGTTCTGCTCCGCGTCCGATACCGACCGTTGTCGGACGTGGTCGAAGAACGATGCGCACAGGGAGTCCGGGCTCTGCGCAACCTCGACCCGGGCGCTGTAACTGAGCTTCTGTTGTGAACGGCCCCCCTCGGGTTCCCACCGCAGTTCCACGGTCTGCGGAAACCTGGTGCGAATGCGCTCCATGGCCGAGGCGGGTCGTTCGGGATCGGTGAGCACCACCTGGCACCATGCGCTCTCCGCGCTCGCGTGGCCGGGATCTCGCAGCAGGTCCGCCAGGTTCCCGCGCAGTTGAGCAAGGTGCAGTCCGGCACGGTGGTCGAGGCTTGTGACCGCCGGTTCATCCGAGTCCGTGAACTCCACGAGCCACGCGCCCTTCGTCTGACCCGTCTCCGAGAACGAATAGGCCACGGGTGAGCCGCTGTACCGCACGGCGGGGCGGACCGCTTGCCGTCTGTGGATGTGGCCCAGCGCAGCATAACTGTGTGCCGCGAACACGTCCGCGCTGACGGTGCCGAGACCCCCGCAGTCGATGACTCGTTCGGAGTCCGTGGTGGCCGCACCCGTGACGAACGCGTGTGCCATGACCACGCCCCGGGTATGAGCCCGAGATCGGAGATCGGCGGCGGTAGAAGTGGCGATCGTGTCCAGAACGTCCTGGTGGGTGGCCGAGCACGCCAACCGGGGTGCCACCGACCGCGGCTCGAGGTACGGAATGCCGTACACGGCCACCGTGGGAGCACCGGGGCGTTCTCCCGGATCGTCCCCGTTCAGCGCCGTGTCCGTGACTCGCACCCCCGACTCATGGGCGGAGAAGAGAATGGGAAGAGCCGCCTGCTCGGCCCGGGTGCGAATGAAGACCCCGCCGTGCGCCATGATTTGCGCCCCGAAACCCAAACGCGCGGCGGAATCGTGATTGCCGCTGGTCATCACCACGTACGCCCCGGCCCGGCGAATGCTCGCCAGGGTGGCGTTGAGCAGTTCCACCACCTCCGTGCGCGGTTGCGCACGGTCATACACGTCACCGGAAATCAGCACCGCATCAATGCGGTGCTCGACAACCCACGCGGCGATCTCGTCCATGGCGCGGGCTTGAACGTTCAGAACGTCCACGCCGTGGAACGTGCGGCCCAGGTGCCAGTCCGATGTGTGGAGGAATCTCATGCTCGACAATCTATCGACCCTGACCGACACGCACTGGCTCACCGTCACTCACATAGACTCGGTGCATGCAGGCCTCTTCCCCGTCACCCTTGCTCTCCCCCGATCACGGTATCGATGCCGCTATGGGCGCGTACCCGGACACCGTCACCGCCGTGTTCGGCAGCCTGGCGGTCGCCGCGGCAACGGACGGCCCGGCCTCCGAGGAGTACGTGCAGCTGGCCGCCCGTTCTGCGGATGCCCTCAATGAGGTGGCCGAGTGGGCCAACACCGGGCTGTCCGCGGATCCGAGCGCGTGCGCGTGGCTGTCCTACCTGCGCTGGGCGCGGGCGGCCGGCGCTCGACCGCCCGCCAGTTCCCCGGTGCCGCCCACGCGCGAGTTCGACCGTGATTTCCCCGTGCTCAGCCGCGCCTGCGCTTTCTCGGGTGACAGTTTTGCCGCACTCGCCACCGGCGAATTCGGCGAAGTGGCTCGCCCGATCGATCCCACGGCCGAAAGCGGTGAGGTTCTTGCGCGCAGCATTCCCTACGGGTTGATCCCCAATCTGGGCTGGAAGGCCCTCGTGCCGATCATCGTGGACGCCGCCGCCATCACGCACGGTCATGCGGAAGCCCAAACGGCCGCGGTCGGCGCGGCTCTTGCGATCCACGCGAGCGTGCGCGCCCAGGAGACGGACGCTGATTTCCAAGAGGTGCTCACCGCCGTGAGCGAGGTCTGCGACGGCATGACTCGCCCGGCACCGAAGACACGCGCGCTCTTACATTTGGTCACCCAGGCCACGGAGCGCGCGGACCTCGAATCCGCCGACGGCGCCCTGTCCCGGGCCCTCGGGGACGGCACCGCGGCGTCGTCGGCGCTGGCCCTGGGACTGTTCGCAGCGAGTACCGCCCAGGCCGCCGCCGGGGCGCGCGGCGACGCCGTGACGCGGGCGCTCAAAGTGATCTCGGCGCATCCGGCGGCCTCCCCCGGGGCTCGATCCGTGGCGGCGGCCGTCTGCGCAGCGCGGTGGGGAACGCAGGCCGTTCCGGCAGTGACCGACCCGGTGGGCGCGGAGCTCGCCCAGCTCGCCCGCCAATGGAGCGACCGCTGGCGCCCGTGAACGTGTGACCTGCCCGCGGGAACGACGAGCGCGCGCCCGCGCAAGGAGGCGCACCGAACACGGTCAGAGTCGGGTGCTGTAGATCTTGGTGCCGTAGTGGGCGGCCAGTTCCTCCATGGAGTCGGCCGCGCTGCGGTGCGCGAGATCCATGACGATGCCCGCGCACGCCTGGGCATCGGCCAATGCATTGTGATGATTCTCTAGGGGAACACCCACCGCGTGTGAGACCGCCGGCAGCGAATACGACCGCAGTCGATAGGCGGCCCGCGACAATCTCAACGTGCACGCGTAGCGCCATGGCCGGGCCGGATGCCCCACTGCCGCATTGGCTGCCTTGATGACCCCGGTGTCGAAAATCGCGTTGTGTGCCACCAGAATTCCGTCCGGGGCGCCGGTCTCGAGCCGTTCCACGAGCCACGTCCAGTACTGCGCGTACGACGGCGCTTCCGCCACGTCCGCCGGCCGAATTCCGTGAACCCTGATATTGCCCGGTTCGAAGTGGTCGTGGCCGGGTGGGGGTTGCAGCAGCGAGTACTGGGTATCAGCCACCTGGCCGTCCTCCACGCGGACAACGCCTATGGCGCACGCGGAGGCAAAGCTACGGTTGGCTGTTTCGAAGTCTATGGCGGTGAAACTGACGGGCACGGTGACAGGTTACTGTCGGCCTCAGACACGCTGCGCGCATCCCGGAACAATTCGCGGGGTTGCGCCACGAACGGCCGAGACCGGAATCGGGCGAGCGCTCAGGCGTGGACCGATGCGTGAGCCTCGTACCAGTCGTCGGCCTTTTCCACGGCCTGATTGATTTGGGCGATGTCCAATTCGTGATGGATCGCGTAGGCGACCGCCTGCAAGGGGAATATCCGGGCGTGCAGCCGCGCCCGCTCGAAGTCATCGGGGGTGGTGGCGTGCCGTACGCTGTCCCAACCGAACCACAGGCCCAGGGAGGCGGTGTCGTAGGCGGGGTCGGCCAGACAGGCGTGATCCCAGTCGATGATTCCCACCAGCCGGTCGTTCTCCCACAACATGTTGTTGCCCATGAGGTCACCGTGGACCAGTTCGGGCTGGACCATCTCGAGTTGCACCAGGTCCCGAATGGCTTCGAGGGCGCGCGGCCTGTTCCCCGGGATCAGGCGCGGGATGACCTGGTCGAGCAGCACGTGGCGGCGGCGGTGCCCGCCCCAGTGCTGTCCCGGCCGGTCGAGCCACGGCGCGGCCTGCGGAACTTCGGCCGAACGCAGCTGATCGAGCACGCTGGCCAGGACGGTAGCGGCCACGGGCCCGGGTCCGCGGGTGGTCCCGGGGAGCCACGTCATCCCCACGGCCGTGTACCGCCCTTCGTCGAGCACCGGGGTCAGCGGCCGCGGGATAGCGAAATCGAAGTCGGGAAGCAGCGAGAGCGCCCGCACGCGGCGTCGTACGTTTTCACCCGATGTGGGGTTCTTGGCAATGCGCACGCTCATCACGTGCCCCGCGTTCACCACGATGTGTGCGGAACCGCCCGCGTGGACCTCCCATTCGGAACGGTCCACGCTCACCCCCGCTTCCGCCAGCACCGCGTCCACGGCGTCAGCGAACGGAAGATGCCCGCATGAGAATTTCATGACTCAGTCCCCCGAGGCCGGGCGCGGTGGATCAACCGCGCCCGAATCGTCCTGTTCTCCCAATGCCGCCACGAGATGCGGCAACACAGCCTTCATGGCCCGCGCACGGTGACTAACCCGGTTCTTCTCCTCCGGAGTCAACTGTGCGCAACTCAAACCGTCATAACCGTCCGGGGCGAAGATGGGGTCATACCCGAAACCGTGCTCACCCGCCGGTTCCCGCAGGATTCTCCCCGGCAGTTCTCCGAGCACCACATGTTCCGAGCCGAGGGGGGTCACCACGGCGGCGGCGCACACGAAGTGGGCACCTCGGTGGTCGTCGGGGACATCTCCCAGTTGCGCCAGGAGCAAATTCAGATTGGCGCTGTCATCGCCGTGACGACCGGACCAGCGGGCGGAGAAAATGCCCGGGGCTCCTCCCATGACGTCCACCGCGAGACCCGAGTCATCCGCGAGCGCGATCATTCCGGTTTCGCGGACCGCGGCGCGCGCCTTGAGCAGCGCGTTCTCCGCAAAGCTCACGCCGTCCTCAACGACGTCGCTGAGTCCCGCGGTGCGCGCGTCCACCACGGCTGCGGCGGCGTCGAGATGCGGCACGGCCGCGGCGACCATGGCCTGCAGTTCGCGGACCTTACCCGTGTTCTTGGTGGCCAGAACAATCCTGGCCGGTTCTGGGTCAGCGCTCACGACCCGCCTCCAGCGTTTCCTGCTGAATGGTCGTCAGCTGCGCGCAACCCGCGACCGCCAGGTCGAGCAGCACATCGAGCTCACCCCGGTTGAAGGGCGCACCCTCGGCGGTGCCCTGGACCTCCACGAAGTCTCCCGATCCCGTGACCACCACGTTCATGTCGGTCTCCGCACGGACGTCCTCCACGTACGGCAGGTCCAGCATGGGAACTCCGTCAATGATGCCCACCGATACCGCCGAGACGGTGTCCACCAGCGGTTTGGCGTTGGCCTTGATCACACCGTTCGCGTGCGCCCAGGAAATCGCCTCCGCCAGCGCCACATAGGCACCGGTGATTGCTGCCGTGCGCGTTCCACCGTCCGCCTGCAGGACATCGCAGTCGAGCACCACGGTGTTCTCACCGAGGGCCTTCAAATCAATGATGGAACGAAGCGCGCGGCCGATCAGGCGGGAGATTTCATGGGTGCGGCCACCAATTTTGCCCTTGACGGACTCGCGGGCCGACCGGGTGGATGTGGCGCGCGGCAGCATTGCGTACTCTGCGGTCACCCAGCCGCAGCCCTCGCCCTTGAGCCAGCGGGGAACTCCCTCGGTCAGGGACGCGGTGCACAACACTCGGGTGGCACCGAATTCAATGAGCGCGGAGCCCTCTGCCTGATCCGACCAACCGCGGGTGATCGTAATGGGGCGCAGTTCATCGACGGCGCGGCCATCGGCTCGCACAATATTCGCCTGCTCCGTAGCAGCGGTGGATCGCTCCCCGACCAACGTGGAATTATTTTGTGACGGATCGGTAGGCGAAGTCATGTCGCCAGCCTAGTCCGCCGTTACTGGCCTTGCCAACGCACCCGAAATGGTGACTTTTTCCGGAACCACCTTGTAGGTGTACCCCGGCTCCGCAATGCCCACGGGACCGTCGAACGCGGCGATGCCTTCGCGCCGTGTCCTGGTGGGCGAATTCCAGACCGGTAGGTGGGTCAACAGCAGCTGGTGCACGTTGGCCTGGGCCGCGGCCTGGCCGGCGCGGTAACCCGTCAAATGGATACCTCGCAAGTGGTCTTCGCGGCCCTCTTCGTAGGCGGCCTCGCACAGGAACAGGTCGGCGTCGCGAGCGGCATCCACCAGCCCGTCGCACGAATCGGTGTCCCCGGAATAGGTCATGACCGAAGGTCCCATCGGTCCGTCGAACGTGATCCGCAGGGCGTAGGACTCGGGGCACGGGTGTTCCACTTCGAACGGGGTCACGGTGAAGGGCCCCACGGTCACCGGCTGGCGTTCCCGCCACACGTTGAACACGAACTCGGTCTCCATGGTGTGGCCTTCGGGCATCGCGTGCGAGCGGTTGAGGTACTCGTGCAATCCGGACGGTCCGTACAGCGGAATGCGGCCGGCAGTCCATCCCCGCGGGTCCCACTTGACCGCCACGTGCAGACCGGCCAGATCCACGCAGTGATCCGGGTGGAGGTGAGAAATCATCACCGCGTCGATGTCTTCCAACGCGAGCTGCCGTTGCAGGACGCCCAGGGAACCATTTCCCATGTCCAGGATCACGCGCCAGGTGCGGCCCTGGTGATCCTCACCGGTCAGCAAGTAACACGACGCGGGAGAGTTGGGTCCGGGGAAGCTCCCGGTGTTCCCAATAACGGTCAACATCATGACTGCGGGTGCCTTTCGTGGTGCCGACTCAACGTTGAGCCGCGTGGATCATGGCCAGAGAACCCGTGGGGTACTGCTCGGCCACCGAGGACGTATGACGGACGCGCAGCACCTCGGGTCCGAGGAACCTGCGGGCAAGAACTTCAAAACTTTCGGGGTCACCCGTGGCCAGGAATTCGTGGTGCGGAGTGAGGGTGACGTCGCGTTCCAGGTTGTTGTCCATCAGCGCGCGGTACACATCGCGCGCCGTTTCCTCCGCCGAGGACACCAGGTTCACGCTGTCACCCATGACGTAGGAAATCACAGCGGTCAGGAGCGGGTAGTGGGTGCACCCCAGAACCAGTGTGTCCACACCCGCGTCCCTGAGTGGCTGCAGATATCCCTCAGCGGCGCGCAAGAGCTCCGGTCCGGTGGTCACTCCGCGTTCCACGTAGTCGACGAATTCCGGACATGCCACGGAGGTGACCTGCAAATGCGGCGCCGCGGCAAAGGTGTCGTCATAAGCGCGGGAACCCACGGTGGCTTCCGTGCCGATGACCCCGATCTTCCCGTTGCGCGTGGTCGCGACCGCGCGCCGGACGGCCGGTTGGATCACCTCGACCACGGGAATGTTGTAGGCCCGGGTATAGCGCTCGCGCGCATCACGCAGCACGGCGGCGGACGCCGTGTTGCACGCGATCACCAAAAGTTTCACGCCGGAATCAACCAGATCATCCATGATGTCCATGGCCAGGGAGCGCACTTCCGCAATGGGCAGTGGACCGTAGGGACCGTGCGCGGTGTCCCCCACGTACAGGATTTCCTCGTGCGGTAACTGGTCGATGATGGAGCGAGCAACGGTCAGTCCACCCACGCCGGAGTCGAACACGCCAATGGGCGAGTTCGGATTGGGGCCTGAAGTGTTCACGTGCTCATCCTGCATATCGAAAGACAGTAATGCTCCGCGCCGATTTTCCCTATCCGAGCCACCGATGAGCGGACACACTACAAGTAACAGTTGGCACTCGGAGGCAAGGCACAACCGCGAAAGACTGGGAAATTCAGCACAAAATACGCCTCCCACGTACCGAACGCTTCGGCACCCGGCGTCGAGGGCGTGCAACATATGCGAGGTATCTCACAGTCCCCCGGTGCCGTGCTCGGCGCGGTCAGAGCGTCTTGAGCAACGCATTCATCAGTGACTCCTGCAGCCAGGACACAAAGTTGTACACGACCGCCATGTAGTCGTGGATGTCCTCCACGGCCGCGAAATCGACCTGCTCACCGACCCGTTCAGCGTCCTCGGACGTGGTGATGTCCAGCCGGGTTGCCAGCACCAGCCGGATGTCGTTGAGCGATCGCGCGAAATCCTGCGCTTGTTCCACGGTCAGGGTGACGGGGTCGGATTCCAGGGCGAACGACGACGCCTTCAGCGCCCCAATCTTCGCCTCGCGCAGTGACCTGTCGGTCAGCCGACGGAACTCTTCTGCTCGCTCGGGGTCCGTGGACGCCCCCGGGAGCAGCCGTTTCAACGCCGGATCGGTGGGCTCACTCGCGTCCTGGTCGATACCGACCATGGCGGCCAGGGGATCCTCGTCCGGACGGGCCTGGGGCTCGAGGGTCTCGGCGACGTCGGAGAAAAGTTTTTGGAGTAACTGCACTTCGGGTGCTTCGAAGCGCCCGACGATTCCCTTGCGGGTCTTCTTGAATCCGTGTGCCATTAGCTGTGGTCCGCCCGTTCGTACGTGGCCCAAAGTCCGTATCCGTGCAGGGCACTCACGTGGGTCTCTGCTTCCTCGAGGGTCCCAGACGCCACGATGGAGCGCCCCTTGTGGTGCACCTCGAGCATCAGTGTCCGAGCCTTGGCATCCGAATAGCCGAAGTAGGAGCGAAATACGTACACCACGTAACTCATGAGGTTGACGGGATCGTCCCACACCACCACATTCCACGGCACGTTGAGCATGGTGCGGGTTTCGGGGTTCCGGGTCAGAACAGGGGTCTCGGCGGGAGCCGCGCTCATGAGAACGGGCGCGTTTCGGGTGCGCGTGGATAAAGAAGTGCACATCATGGTGTGCCCATCGTATCCGCCGCGCACGGATGTGCGCAGTGAGCCGATCCCATTAGGCTGGAGGCGTGAATGAGCGCAGCTATCCATGGGAACCCCGTCCGACCTCCCTCATGACGGACCACTACGAGCTCACCATGCTCCAGGCCTCGTTGCGGGCGGGAACGGCTTCGCGGCGCAGCGTGTTCGAGGTGTTCACCCGCCGGCTGCCCCATGGTCGCCGCTACGGTGTGTTCGCCGGGGTGGGTCGTGTGCTGGAGGGTCTGGAGACGTTCCACTTCTCGGAGCCCCAGTTGCGGTTCTTGCGGGACACGAAGGTAGTGGATCGGACGACGATCAACTACCTCGAGAATTTCAGGTTCACCGGACACATCCGCGGCTACGCCGAGGGCGAGGTGTATTTTCCCCACTCGCCCCTGCTGACCGTGGAATCTTCTTTCGCCGAGGCCTGCGTCCTGGAGACCTACGTCCTCTCGGTGCTCAATTACGACTCCGCCGTGGCGTCCGCTGCATCCCGCATGGTGGGTGCCGCCGGTGATCGTCCGTGCATAGAGATGGGGTCCCGCCGCGCCCACGAGGAGGCGGCCGTTGCGGCCGCACGTGCGGCTGTGATCGCCGGATTCGCCTCGACGTCCAATATGGAAGCCGGCTACCGCTACGGCGTGAAGACGGTGGGCACCGCCGCCCACTCGTTCACGTTGTTGCACGACTCGGAGGAGGAAGCCTTCCGGGCGCAGATCGCTGCACTGGGGATCTCCACTACGCTGCTGGTGGACACCTATGACGTGGAAAACGCCGTCAGGCTGGCCGTGGACATTGCCGGTCCGGATCTGGGCGGAGTCCGGTTGGATTCGGGCGACCTGGTCACCCAGGCGGCACAGGTGCGCTCCTTGTTGGACAAGGTGGGTAACGCCAACACCACGATCACCGTGACCAGTGACCTGGACGAGTACGCCATTGCCGCCCTGCGCGCGGCCCCCGTGGACTCCTACGGCGTGGGCACCCGCTTGGTCACCGGTTCCGGTGCGCCCACGTCATCAATGGTGTACAAACTTGTGGCACGTGAAGGCGCCTCCGGCGTCATGGAGCCCGTGGCCAAGGCCTCGTCCGGCAAAGCATCCGTGGGTGGCGAAAAATTCGCGCTGCGCCGTCGTGACGACCAGGGCGTGGCCACCCAGGAAATCGTTGGTGTCTCCCACGAACCGACCGACGACGGAGACGACCGTGAGCTGCTGGTCGAGTACGTGACCGGCGGTGAACTACGCGACGGATACGTGGGCGCGCCGGCCGTGGGTCGCGCCCGCGAACGCCACGCCCTGTCCGTGGCGGAGCTGCCCCGCGCGGCCCGCCGCCTGTCCGAGGGCGAACCCGTGATCCCCACCATCATCGAACCCGGAACCGCTCACTGATCAAGGAGGCACCCGTGCGTACAGCCCTCATCATTGTTGACGTACAAAACGATTTCTGCGAAGGCGGCAGCCTGGCCGTGACCGGAGGCGCTGCGGTGGCCGGGCAGATCTCCGAGTACTTGGAGGACCGCCACACCAATTACCAGGTGGTCGCCGCGACCCAGGACTGGCACATCGATCCAGGCTCGCATTTCAGCGACGAACCGGACTTCGTGTCGAGCTGGCCGGTGCACTGCGTGGCCGAGACACACGGTGCGCAGACCCACCCGAATTTCGATACCGACCACGTCACGGAATTTTTCCGCAAGGGCGCCTACGACGCCGCCTACTCCGGTTTCGAGGGTCTGGCCGCCCCGGACGTGGACGTCCCCATGGGCGAGGACCCCGAGGACGCGGAGGAGGAACACGTCAGCCTGGACGACTGGCTCCAAGGGCACGAGATCGAGGCCGTGGACGTCGTGGGGCTCGCGCTGGATTACTGCGTTCTGGCCACCGCCAAGGACGCCATGGACGCCGGTTACGAGACCCGGGTCCTGCTACCCCTCACCGCCCCGGTGGCCAAGGAGTCCGGCGAGCGCGCCACCGTGGAGCTCGCGGATGCCGGTGTGGCCGTGGTCGAGGATCTCGATCGACCCATGCTCGACTGACCGTCGGGCGGCTGACCGGCCGAGCCGCCGGCCCGCTATTTCCGTCCGATGAACCAGCGTTGCAGCAGGCTCAGCCGCGCGGTGATCTGGTCCTCGCTGGCCTGTGCGACCGCCGGGCCACCGCATTTCTCACGCAGCTGATTGTGAATGATGCCGTGCGGGGTGCCCGTCCGCGCGGACCACGCGGACACGTTCTTGGACAGTTGCGAGCGCAGTTCTTTCAGTCGTCGGTGATCGGGCACCGCGGGTGCGGCCGGTTTTGACGGTGCGTCGTCCGAGTGGCGCCGGGCGTGGCGGGTTTGTCGTTCCCGCAGCAGTGTGGACACTTGTTCGGCGTCCAGCAATCCGGGGATGCCCAGGAAGTCCGCCTCTTCCTCGGAACCCACGGCCACGCCGCCACCGAATGCGCCGCCGTCGAAGAGCACGCCGTGGAAGGAGGCATCGGAGTCCAGGGCTTCGAAGTTGCCCTGCGCCAGCGAACCCGAGGCTTTCTCTTCGCGATTGGCCTCCTCGAGCAGGTCATCGTCCCAGCCGCTCTCCATCGGTTGATCGAAATCCACCACACCGGGCATGTTCTTGGGCTTGTCGAGCGCGTGATCGCGTTCCTCCTCCATGGAGTTGGCGAGCCCCATGAGTGCGGGCACCGAGGGCAAAAACACCGACGCCGTCTCACCGCGCTTGCGCGCACGTACAAAACGACCTACCGCCTGCGCGAAGAACAACGGCGTGGACGTGGACGTGGCATACACGCCCACGGCAAGTCGAGGAACGTCCACGCCCTCGGACACCATGCGCACCGCCACCATCCACCGTTCCTCGGATTCGGAGAACTCGTCGATCTTGTTCGACGCCGCCTTGTCGTCGGAGAGCACCACCGTGGGGCGACGTCCGGTGATGAGAGTCAGTTGTTCGGCGTATGCCTTGGCATCCTGGTGATCGGTGGCGATGACCAGACCGCCGGCGTCGGGCACGGTGCGGCGGACCTGGGTCAGGCGCTGATCCGCGGCCTGCAGAACGGACGGGATCCAGTGGCCGTTGGGATCCAGCGCGGTGCGCCAGGCCTGGGAGGTGATGTCCTTGGTGAAGCCCTCCCCCAGCTGGGCGGCCATTTCTTCACCGGCTGAGGTGCGCCACCGCATCTGGCCGGAGTACGCCATGAAAATCACAGGACGCACCACGTGGTCCTTGAGTGCGTCACCGTAACCGTAGGTGTAGTCGGCGGTGGAGCGCCGGATTCCGTCCCGGTCCTCCTGATACGTCACGAATGGAATCGGTGACGTGTCCGAACGGAACGGGGTACCGGTGAGTGCGAGACGGCGGGCCGCGGGTTCGAACGCCTCGCGCAGGCCGTCGCCCCAGGACAGTGCGTCTCCGGCGTGGTGGATTTCGTCCATGATCACCAGGGAGCGCCCGGCTTCGGTCCGTGCCCGGTGCAACAACGGCTTGTTGGCCACTTGGGCGTAGGTCACCGCGGCACCCATGTAGGACGAACCGTGGCTTCCGTCCGCGTTCTTGAAATTGGGGTCCAGGGCGAGTCCCACGCGTGCGGCGGCGTCTGCCCACTGGCGCTTGAGATGCTCGGTGGGGGTGACCACGGTGATGCGCTGGATCTTCCCGGAATCGTGGAGTTTCTTGGCCACGGTCAACGCGAAGGTTGTTTTACCGGCGCCCGGTGTCGCCACCGCCATGAAATCTCGGGGCTGGGCTTCCTCGTAGCGCCGGATGGCCTCCGCCTGCCAGGCACGCAGCCTGGGTGCCGTGCCCCACGCCGCGCGATCCGGGTATGCCGGCGGCAGGTCTGCCGCCGCTCCGAACAGGTCTAACTGATCGCCTTCAGACACGTAGTGCTCGTCCTCTCCGCGCACGTGCCGCACGGGCCGCCTCGACGTACGACGGCGTGCGGGCCCGCACAGCACAAGGCGCCCGCGAGCACGGGCGCCGCCTGTCACGCGGCCGATGGGCCGACGTGACGAATTCTGTGATGGATGCTTAGTTGTTGTCCGAATCGTCCTTGCCCGGACGGAGTCCCTGATAGATCTCCTTGCACGCGGGGCAGACGGGGAACTTCTGGGGATCGCGGCCGGGAAGCCACACTTTGCCGCACAGGGCGATCACCGGTTCACCGGACAGCGCAGATTCCATGATCTTTTCTTTGCGCACGTAGTGGGAGAACCGTTCGTGGTCACCGGGTTCCTGCAGCTGACGCGTTTCCTCGCGCTCAATGGTGGAGGTGGATCCCACGGTGTCCGCCTTGCGGTCGAACAGAGCGTTGAGCACCGTCTGACGGTGCTCAACAGTTCTACCAGTGCTCATCAATGCTGCGGTGTTCTCCATGTCCGACAGTCTACCCCCGGGCCCGGACACGACTCAGCGCCCGGGCTCTGAAAGAACTCTGGACGCTGAGTCGTGAGTCGCTCAACGGTACTGCGCAACCTCCTGCAACAACTCAGGAGCGCGGCGGTCCAGCCATGTCCCGCCGAGCACGATGCCCAACCAGAAGACACCCAGACCTTCCACGATGCCCACCGCCAGGGCCAGCCAGCCCCACAGTGCCTGCCCGAAGACCACCTGAACGATGAGCAGGATCATCGGCGGCAACGCCATGAGGGCCACCGCACCCAGAATCACGAACTGGATGATCACGTTCAGCACCGTGTATCCCTGGGGTGTTTTCATCGGGGACGCGCCCGGTGGCGGCACGGGGTACGTGTACCGGGCGGACATCACGGACACCACACCGGTACCGGCCAACAACAGTGCCGAGCAGATCCCGACCATGCCGGGCAGATAGCCCCACCCACCGGTGCGGACCATGGTCACCGCCAACATCAGAATCACGGCGGGCACGCCGATGCACAACATGGCCAGGGCTCGACCCAGGCGGTCGTGGCTTCCCTTGACCGGTGCCAGGATGTGCAGCGTGAAGGCCGTGTTGTCGTAACCCACATCCGCGGAGATCGCGTACGCCATGAGCAGCGCCACGAGTCCCGGGAGGATCCAGATCACGCCCGTTCCATCCTGGCTGATGAACCAGAATGCGGCCGCCATGGCCGGCAGAATCAGCAACGTGGCCGAATACCGGGGGTCCTTGACCCAGTACGTGAGACAACGCGCCATCACGGCCCCCCAGCCCGTGGCGGGCAATCGGGCGAACAACCCCACCCCGGACACGGACTTGGCACCGGAGCGAGCGGCGTCGCCGGTGGCGTCGGCCAGGGCCCGGTGCAACGCGGCCCGCCACACCAGCACTACTACGACGAGCGTGGCCGCAGCGATCGCCAGACGCCCGAGCGCCGCACCCCACTGGCTCTGAGCGGCGTCGGCGGGAATGGCCCAGGCGGCGCCCAAGGGCGACCAGGCGAGATAACCGGCCCAGGTCGGCAACTGTTCCCACACCTGTTCGACACCGCGCCCGATCAGGGCGAACAACGGGCCGAGCAGGACCACGAGACCCAACAACACGATCGAGATGATTTCGCCGGCGCGGCGCTGCTTGTTGAAATTCGCGGACAGCGCCGTGACCGCCCGTGAACCGACAAAAGCCAGGAGCAGTCCCAGCAGGGCGCACGGGATGGCGAGCAGCAACGCAATGCCCGACGCGCGCCACGTGGAGATCCACGCCGCCGTGATCAGGAGGGTCGCGATGCCCGGGATACCGATGACGGCACCCAGGATCTGGCCGATTTGAATCCCGGGAATCCGTAAGGGAAACAAGGCCAATCGGGACGGATCCAGACTGGAATCCGCCTTGGAACTCACGACCGGCACGATCCACCAGCCCAGCAGCAGGAGCGCGCCGAAGAACACGGCCGCGGTACGGACGATCTCGAGTGATTCGCTGCCCACCATGAACAGAGCGAATCCGAAGGAACCCACGACGAACAACATGTACAGGGCACCCAGAATGGTTCCCACCAAGATCCAGGTGCTGCGTGTCAGGGTGTTGATCAACAGGTGCCACTTCAGGGCTGCCATGCGCAGACCCTCGGACAGCGGCCCCACGGCACGCGCATGCGTGGCGGGACCCGCGGGTCCGGTGGGTCGCAGCGATTCGGGCGCCACGTGCACCGCGCCCTGCTCAGAGGTGGCGGCGCCGGGGGCCGCGTTGGGCTCGGTTGCATTCACTCGGGTCGAAGCCACGACAAACCCTCCCCCGCGTCCGTGCGGCCACCCACGAGATTCACGAAACGATCCTCGAGGGACATCTCACCGCGTACCTGATCCACCGTGCCCTGCGCCAGGACCCGACCGTTGTCCATGACCGCCACGTGGTCGCACATGCGTTGGACCAGGTCCATCACGTGGCTCGAGACCACCACCGTGCCGCCCGCCCGCGTGTACTGATGCAGAATGGCCCGGATGTTGGCGGCGGAGACGGGATCCACTGATTCGAACGGCTCGTCGAGCACCAGCAGCGCCGGAGCATGGATCATGGCCGCGGCCAGGGCGATCTTCTTGGTCATACCCGCGGAGTAGTCCTGGACCTGCTTGCCGGCGGCTTCCTGGAGGTCCATGGCTCGAATGAGGTCCTCAGTGCGATCCTTGACCAGCTCACGGTCCATGCCGCGCAGCAAACCCGAATACGTGACCAGCTGCCGGCCGGTCAGCCGGTCGAACAAGTGGGTTCCGTCCGGCAGCACACCCATGCGCTGTTTGGCGGTCACCGAATCGGCCCAGACGTCCACCGGCCGGTCCCGGCTACCACCGCCCACCCAGACCGTGCCCGCGGTGGGTCGCAAGAGGCCGGTGGCCATGGACAATGTGGTGGTCTTACCCGCGCCGTTACGCCCCACCAGCCCGTAGAACGACCCCCGGGGCACCGCGAGGTTGACATGATCCGCGGCCGGGCGAGCCCCCGGCCCGGGGTGGCCGTAGACCTTGGTCAGGTCCCGGATCAGCAGTGCTGGGTTCGGCTCTTGCGGTTGCGGAGGCTGCTCCGCGGGCCTGGAACTGTGTGCCTGGATGCTCATGCCCCCAGCCTATGAACGGGGCGTGTGACACACATCCCCCGCCGGTGTGATTTCGGGAGCGGACATGTCATCCCCTGGCGTGAGCGAGGCTCACCGCCGCGCCAAGGATGACGGCACACGACTGGGACCCGCGCCGTGGCCTAGAACAACGCCCGCATCAACTGGCCGCGAGCGGTGGTGACACGGGGATCCTCGGAGCCCACCACGTCGAACAGTTCCACCAAGCGCTCGCGCACGGTGTCCTTGTCATCGCCGAACGTGGTCCGAACAAGCTGCAGCAATCGCCGGAACGCGTCCTCAACGTGACCTCCGGACACATCCAGATCGGCCACGTCCAGCGCGGCCCGGACGTCCTGGGGATCATCCGCGGCAGCGTGACGCACTGCGTTCGCGTCCATGGCACTCACGCGTTGCAGCAGGTGCACCTGGGCGAGCGCGAGCTTGGCGTCCTTATCGCCGGGGTTCTCGGCGAGCGCCTTGTTGTAACTGGCCTCTGCTCCGTCAAGGTCACCCGCTTCGAGCTTGTCGAGCGCGTCCTGGTGCAGCGGGGGCAGTTGTTTGGGTGCCGCTTGCGCGGTGGGTTCGGCCGTGCCGGTCACACCGTTCTGAGCGGCCACCGTGAGCAGTTCGTCCAGGAGCTGACGCATCTGGTCCGCGGGCACGGTCGAATTCACGAGTGGCACGGCCTGACCGCCCACCATGGCCACGACGGTGGGAACCGTCTGGGCCTGGAAAACCTGGGCGATCTGCTGTTCTTTGGACGCGTCCACGGTCCCCAACAGGAGCTTGCCCTGGTAGCTGTCCACCAGTTGCGCGAGGGTCTCCACGAAGGTCTCGGACTCGGGGCTCTGCGGCGCATACAGGGCAACCACCACCGGGACGGTGGCCGAGCGTTCCGCGTACTTCTGGAAGTCCTGGACCGTAATGTTCACGCGGTAGCTCGCGCCGTGCTCCGCGCCCGCCGACGGCGCCGCTGCCCCGGAGGTCCCCGCCGCCGATGAAGGCATGGCTCCGAGATCTACTGCTCCGCGCACCGACGCCGGCACCGCGTGCTCGGGTGCACCGGTGTTCGGCTGCTGCCGCTGCTGGTCGTTGTGCTGGGGAAATTCACTCATGCTCGGTCTCCTTTTCGCCGCATCCTGGTGCCTCCGGGCGCCACATCGCGCTCGCGAGCGGCGCCGGATGCAATGCATTGTGCTCTGCGACCATTATCGCCATGTGCGCCACGCCCACTTCAACGCGCTCGTGCGTTGTACGCTTCCGGCGTGACCACATCACCCCCGCCGCCGGAGAAGTCTGCACCGAGATTCCGCCCGTCGCGCCATCGCTTTGATGTGCCCCCTGAGCCCGCAACAAGTCCCGGGGCTGGCCCCCCACCCCGTCGGGCACCGTGGGACAAGGGGATGTTCGCCGGTGGCCATCCGGTGCAAACGGGATTCTTCCTGACCGTCGGTGTCGGTATTGCCCTGCTCGGTTTTTACGTTTTGACCAACGTGGGCAGTTTGGCCGGCTGGGTGGTCACCGCCGCGTTCATTGCCCTGGGGTTGGACCCCATTGTCCGGTGGCTCGAAGCGCGCGGGCTTCCGAGGCCCCTGGCCGTGGCCGCGGTGATTCTGGCCCTGGCCCTGGCGGTCACTGCCTTCATCGTGCTGGTCGTTCCGCGCATCGTGAGTCAGGCCCAGCAGTTCATGGGGACCATCCCCGCACTCGTCAACGAATTCATGGGCTCCTCGTTCTTCCTGGCCCTGGACAACCGATTCGAGATCGCGGCCACCTTCGAACGAACCGTGGGATCGTGGCAAACCCAATTGTCCACGAACCAAGATCTGCTGGGTGGCATGTTCGGTTCCGTGGTGAGCGTGGGCGGAGTGGTGATCAATGCGGTCACGGGCACCATCATCGTCATGGCACTCACGTTGTACTTCTTGTTCTCCCTTCCCATGGCCAAAGCCTGGGGATACCGCTTGGCTCCTGCCAGCCGACGCGCCGGGGTGCAGAAGTTGGGAGATCAAATGGTCAACGGGGTGGGTAATTACGTGGTCGGCCAGGCCTGCGTCGCGCTCATCAACGCGTCCGTGGCGTTTGTCCTGATGAACGTCACCGGTGTCCCGTACGCAACCCTGCTCGTCCTGTTCGTGGCCGTGCTCGCGTTCATCCCCCTGGTCGGCGGAGTTCTTGCGGGCATCCTCATGACGTTGTTCGCAATTCTCGGTGGCTGGGACTCGGTCGTGCCCTTCGCCGTGTGTTATTTCGCGTATCTACAGGTCGAGGCGTATTTCGTATCGCCCCGCATCATGAAACGCGCCGTGGCCGTGCCCGGCGCGGTCGCCGTGATCGCTGTGGCGGCGGGAGGCGCGCTGTGGGGAATCCTCGGCGCAGTGATCGCCATCCCCACGGCCGCCGCCGGCCTCCTCCTGGTGCGAGAGGTCTTTGTGCCTCGCCAGGATGCTCGCTGACACCCCGGCGACGGCGCCCGGCCCGGTGCGCGGGGTGCCGCACCCGTGCGTTGCCAGCCGGATGCGCGCCGTCGGCGGCGGGGCGATAGGCTTGCCCGGTGCGATTGGTGATAGCTGACTGTTCCGTGCGTTACGAAGGCCGCCTCAATGCCTTCCTGCCCCTGGCCCGACGCCTGCTCATGCTCAAGGCGGACGGGTCCGTGTTGGTGCATTCGGACGGCGGGTCATACAAACCCCTGAACTGGATGAGCCCTCCGGCCACACTGCACGTGGCTGAGCCGAGCCCCGAGCAAAGCGACCAGGGCCTGCGGGCGGCCTGGGTGGTTCAGGCCGCCAAGTCCGATGACCGCTTGTTGATAGACATCTACGAGGTCCATCACGACATCGGCCACGACCTGGGCGTGGACCCGGGACTCGTCAAGGACGGTGTGGAAGCTGACCTGCAGCGCCTGCTGGCCGAGCAAATCACCATCCTCGGCAACGACTTCTCCCTGGTACGCCGGGAGTACCCCACGGCCATCGGTCCGGTGGACATCCTGGCCCGCGACGGATCCGGCGCCAGCGTGGCGGTGGAATTGAAGCGCCGCGGCGATATCGACGGCGTGGAGCAGCTGACCCGCTATCTCGAACTCCTCAACCGCGATCCCCTGTTGCGGCCCGTTCGAGGCGTTTTTGCGGCCCAGCAGATCAAACCACAAGCCCGAACCCTGGCCCACGACAGGGGCATTCAATGCGTGACCCTGGACTATGACGAAATGCGGGGCAATGTCGACACCCAGTCACGGCTGTTCTAGGAGCGTTGCGCGCCCCCTGAGACGAACATCACGTGAACGCACTGCGTCTTTGCCATCAGCAGGCTGATAGCTGTTGACCTTGATCCGGCAATGTGTGAAGCTGGTACCGTTCTTCGCTTCATGTTTTACATGCTCGCAGGAATGGTAGCGAGCGTGAAGTCCTGACTGGCGCTGTGGCGCAACATCCAGTGAGCCGCATCCACAGCCTTCTCGCGGTACCTGTTCAGGTGTACAAAAACAAGTACACGCATTTATTTACTCCAGAAGGAGCGCCCCATTATGGCTCAGGGCACCGTTAAGTGGTTCAACGCAGAAAAAGGCTTCGGCTTCATTACCCCGGACGACGCTGAGGGTGACGTTTTCGTTCACTACAGCGAAATTCAGACCGGTGGATTCCGCACTCTCGAAGAGAACCAGCGCGTCGAGTTCGAAATCGGTCAGGGCCAGAAGGGCCCCCAGGCAACCGGCGTGACTGTCATCTAATAGTTTCACCCCACGCAAAACCCCGCAGCCAGGTGGCTGCGGGGTTTTGTGTGTCTCGTGACGGCCATGGAGCCGGGGCGATCCCCGGCGGACGTCCTCGCACGGCTCAGAACAGACCGCCGACAATACGTCGTTCAACGCCGGCGCCGGCATTGGCGAGCCGCTCCACGAAATGCTCATAGCCGCGGTCGATGTGCTCCACCCCGGACACCTCGGTGACACCGGTGGCAGCCATACCCACGATGGCAAGGGCCGCGCCCGCGCGAATGTCCTTGGCCTCGACCGGAGCCCCGGACAACTGGTGCGCCGGAAGCCCGTCCACGCGTGCGTGGTGACCATCCAGTCGAACGCGGGCACCCAGCCGCTCCAGTTCCGCAGTGAACCCCCAGCGCGCTTCGAACACGTTCTCCGTGACCATCCCCGACCCTTCCGCCACGGCGTTCAACGCCACCACGAACGGTTGCAGATCCGTGGGGAAACCGGGGTAGGGCAACGTCGAGACATTGATCGCGTGAGGTCGCTGCGGGCCTTGCACAATGAACCGGCCCCGTGAGGTGTCGATCGTGCAACCGGCGGCGCGAAGTTTTTCCAGGACCATGGTCAGGTGCGCGGGTTCCGCCCCCTGAATCTCCACGCGGCCACCCGTGACAGCGGCGGCGAAAGCCCACGTGCCGGCCACGATCCGATCGGGAACGGTGCGATGGGTCACCGGGTGCAGCTCACGAGCGCCCTCAACGGTGATCGTGCTGGTGCCCAGTCCTTCGATGTGGGCCCCCATGGCCTGCATCATCCGGCCGATGTCCACGATTTCGGGTTCTCGGGCGGCGTTCTCCAACACCGTGGTCCCGTCGGCCAGTGCGGCGGCCATCATGAGGTTCTCAGTGGCACCCACGGACGGGTAGTCCAAGTAATAGCTGGTGCCCTGTAACGTGCCCGCCACGGAGGCCCTCAGGAATCCCTTTTCAATACTCAGCTCGGCACCCATGGCTTCAAGACCCGCACGGTGCATGTCCAGTCCCCGGGAACCAATCGCATCGCCACCCGGCAGGGCAACCTCCGCCCGGCGACAGCGGGCGACCAGCGGGCCCAACACGGAGATGGACGCGCGCATGGCCCGCACCAGATCGTAGTCAGCCTGGTGCCCGAGCACCTCGGGCACATCGATGTCCACGGTCTGCTGCGCGGGGTCGTAGCGCACCGTACACCCCAGTCGGCGCAAAAGCTCCGCCATGATGGTGACGTCCTGGATCTCAGGGACGTTGGTGATGGTCGACTCCCCCGCCGCCAGCAAAGCGGCCGCCATCAACTTGAGCACACTGTTCTTGGCCCCCGACACGGGAAGCACCCCGGACACCTTGGTGGGTCCGTGAACTTCGATCTTTTCTTCCATGGGTCCTCCAGATCAGGTGGCTTCTCCGCACCCGCAGACTGCACGGGCCCCCGTACCGAACGGTACGGGGGCCACGATGCGCGATTCTACCTGCGAACTACTTATTCGGACTGTCCGTCGAAATCCACCTCGTCGGCAACAACCGTCACGCGGTTGTTGTCGACCGAGATGAATCCCGAATCGATGTGACCGTTCAAACGACCGCCGTCCACACGCTCGACGGCGAACTCGCCCGGCTTGAGCAGTCCTGCAACCGACTCGTGCCCGGGGAGGATGCCAATGTCACCCTCGGTGGTACGAACACGGACCATTTTGGCGGCACCGGCCCAGATCTTACGGTCCAGGGCAACCACCTCGACAATGAGCTCAGCCATGATTACTTCTCGCCGGTCTGGGTCTTGATCTCGTCCCAGCGCTGCATGACGTCGTCCAGGCCACCCACGTTGTAGAACGCCTGTTCCGGAACGTGGTCCAGCTCGCCGTCGCAGATCTTGCCGAAGGCCTCCACGGTTTCCGTGAGCGGAACCGTGGAACCCTCGACACCGGTGAACTGCTTGGCGGTGTAGGTGTTCTGGGACAGGAACTGCTCAATGCGACGGGCGCGGGAAACCACGACCTTCTGCTCCTCGGAGAGCTCCTCGACACCCAGGATCGCAATGATGTCCTGCAGTTCCTTGTTCTCCTGCAGGATGCCCTTGACGCGGGTTGCCACGTCGTAGTGGGCCTGGCCCACGTACTGCGGGTCGAGGATGCGGGAGGTGGAGGACAACGGATCGATGGCCGGGTACAGACCACGCGACGCGATTTCACGGGACAGCTCGGTGGTGGCGTCCAAGTGCGCGAAGGTCGTGGCCGGTGCCGGGTCGGTGTAGTCGTCCGCGGGCACGTAAATGGCCTGCATCGAGGTAATCGAGTGACCGCGGGTCGAGGTGATGCGCTCCTGGAGCACACCCATCTCGTCCGACAGGGTCGGCTGATAGCCCACGGCGGAGGGAATACGGCCCAGCAGGGTCGAGACCTCGGAACCGGCCTGCGTGAAGCGGAAGATGTTGTCGATGAACAACAGCACGTCCTGGTTCTGAACATCGCGGAAGTACTCCGCCATGGTCAACCCCGACAGGGCCACGCGCAGACGCGTTCCGGGCGGCTCGTCCATCTGACCGAATACCAGGGCGGTGTCCTTGAGCACGCCGGCTTCTTCCATTTCGACCCACAGGTCGTTACCCTCGCGGGTACGTTCGCCCACGCCGGCGAACACGGAGGTGCCGCCGAAGTTACGGGCCACACGGGTGATCATTTCCTGGATCAGCACCGTCTTGCCCACGCCGGCACCGCCGAACAGGCCGATCTTACCGCCCTTGATGTAGGGGGTCAGGAGGTCGATGGACTTGATGCCGGTTTCCATCATCTCGGTGGAACCCTCGAGTTCCGCGAAGGACGGAGCCTTGCGGTGGATGGGCCAGCGCTCCTGAACGTCCAGCTCTGCAATGGGCAGATCCAGCGAATCGCCGAGCACGTTGAAGATGTGGCCCTTGACCACGTCACCGACGGGCACGGAGATCGGCGCAGCGGTGTCCTTCACCTGGGTGCCGCGCACCAGACCGTCGGTCTGCTGCAGCGAGATAGCGCGCACCATGTTGTCGCCCAGGTGCTGTGCGACCTCGAAGGTGATCTTGCGCGGTTCACCGTTGAACTCGTAATCGGCGGTCAACGCGTTGTAGACGGCGGGCACCTGGTTCTCAGGGAACTCGACGTCGACCACAGGGCCGATCACTCGGGCGACACGGCCGGTCGCGCCGCCCGAGACCGGCTGAGCGGCCTGTTCATTGATAGTGGCAGTCATTTC
Source organism: Kocuria sp. cx-455 (assembly GCF_014698015.1). Lineage (GTDB taxonomy): Bacteria > Actinomycetota > Actinomycetes > Actinomycetales > Micrococcaceae > Kocuria. Next base: position 340,017 of record NZ_JACXBS010000002.1, on the reverse strand, counting down.
TCTCACTTCATTTCGGCGGTGGGTAGTGGCGGGGTCCCGATTAGAGGGCTTCTGCGCCACTGACGATTTCGGTCAGCTCGGTGGTGATCTCGGCCTGACGGGCGTTGTTCATCAAGCGGGTGTACTTCTTGATGAGCTCGTCCGCGTTGTCGCCGGCGGCCTTCATGGCGCGCTGACGCGAGGCCAGCTCACTCGACGCGGCGTGGCACAGGCTCGAGTAAATACGAGACTTGATGTAGCGCGGCAGCACCTCGTTGAGGAACTCCTCCGGGTTCGGTTCGAACTCGAAGTTGTTCTGCGTTTCTTCGAGGTCCTGGTAGTCCTGGGCCACTTGGTCGTCGAGGTTGTTGGCGTCAACCACCTCGAGGGGAAGCAGGCGCAGCACACGCGGCTCCTGGGTCACCATGGACTTGAAGGCCGTGTAGACCAGGTGGATCTCGTCCACGCCGCCGTCTTCGTAGCTTTCGCTGATGTCACCGAGCAGACGCTCGGTCAGTTCCTCGGCCCGCTTGGGGTTGGCGTTGTCGGTATCGCCGGTCCAGAACTCGTCGTAATCGCGGTGACGGAAATCGAAGTACGCCTTAGCTTTACGACCCACCAGGTAGACCCGGACTTCCTTGCCCTCCGAATCCAGCAGCCCCAACAGTTCCTCGGCGCGCTTGAGCACGTTCGAGGAGTAGGAACCGGCCAGACCGCGATCGGACGTGAAAATCACGACCGCGGAACGACGAACGTCGTCTGCGGTGGAGGTCAGCGGGTGGGAAATGTTGTGCTGAGACGCGATCTGTGAGACCGCACGGGTCAGCGCGTTGGCGTACGGGTACGCCGCTTCGAGGCTCTGACGGGATTTATTGATGCGCGAAGTCGCGATCATCTCCATCGCCTTGAAGATCTTCTTCATTGACGAGGTAGACGTGATCTTCTGTCGGTAAACCCGAATCTGCGCTCCCATGAAACTTCCTTTCGGCACCGTAGCGGTGTGCCGTTAACGGCACACCGCTGACTCGGTTACTTCCTGACGATCTTTTCCTGGTTGACGTCCTGGGCCTCGAGGGATCCGTGCTCCTCGTGCCCGGGCTCAATACCGTGCTTCGAACCGCGGAAATCACGCTTGACCTCGGCCACAGCCGTCTTCAGCGCCTCGATCGCGTCGTCCTCGAGCTTGCCCGTGGATTCAATGGAATCCATCACGTTGGTGGTCCGACGGACCTGGTCGATCAGGGCCCGCTCGAAGTCGCTTACATTGGCGACCTCGACGTCGTCCAGCTGGCCGGTGGTACCCGCCCAAATGGAGACAACCTGATCCGCGACCGGGTACGGCGTGTACTGGGGCTGCTTGAGCAGCTCCATCAGACGCTCGCCACGGGTCAGCTGCTGACGGGACGCAGCATCCAGGTCGGATGCGAACATCGCGAAGGCCTGCATCGAGCGGTAGGAGGCCAGATCCAGCTTCAAGGTACCGGAGACCTTCTTCATGGCCTTCACCTGAGCGGCACCACCCACGCGGGACACGGAGATACCCACGTCCACAGCGGGGCGCTGGTTCGCGTTGAACAGGTCCGACTGCAGGAAGATCTGACCGTCGGTAATTGAAATCACGTTGGTCGGAATGAACGCGGAGACATCGTTCGCCTTGGTCTCGATGATCGGCAGACCGGTCATCGAACCCGCACCGAGCTCGTCCGAGAGCTTGGCGCAACGCTCGAGCAGACGGGAGTGCAGGTAGAACACGTCGCCCGGGTATGCTTCGCGTCCCGGCGGGCGGCGCAGCAACAGGGACACGGCACGGTAGGCCTCGGCCTGCTTGGACAGATCGTCGAACACGATCAAAACGTGCTTGCCGTTGTACATCCAGTGCTGACCGATCGCGGAGCCCGCGTACGGAGCCAGGTACTTCAGACCGGCGGACTCGGACGCCGGGGCGGCCACGATGGTGGTGTACTCCAGGGCTCCGTTGTCCTCGAGGGTCTGACGCACGGACGCAATGGTGGATGCCTTCTGGCCAATGGCCACGTAAATGCAACGCACCTGCTTGTCGACGTCGCCGGACTCCCAGTTGGAGCGCTGGTTCAGGATGGCGTCCACCGCGATAGCGGTCTTGCCGGTCTGCCGGTCACCAATGATCAGCTGACGCTGGCCACGGCCGATCGGAATCATGGCGTCGATCGCCTTCATGCCGGTCTGCAGCGGTTCGTGAACCGACTTACGCATGGTCACGCCCGGAGCCTGCAGCTCCAGCTCGCGTCGACCGTCGGTTGCCACCGGTCCCAGATCGTCCAGCGGCTCACCCAACGGGTCCACCACGCGGCCGAGGTAGCCCTCGCCGACGGGTACGGACAGAACCTCACCGGTACGGTGAACTTCTTGGCCCTCTTCGATGCCCTGGAAGTCACCCAACACCACGACACCGATGTCGCGAGTGTCCAGGTTCAAGGCCAGGCCGAGAACACCGTTCTCGAACTTCAGGAGCTCGTTGGCCATGACCGAGGGGAGACCCTCGACACGGGCGATACCGTCAGCGGCGCTGGCGACACGTCCGACTTCTACTCGTTCTGCATTGCCGGGTTCGTAGGACGCCGCGAACTCGTTCAGCGCACTACGGACTTCGTCGGCATTGATGGTCACATCGGCCATCTGCTGTCCCTGCTCTCTACGTTTCGTGATCATCGCCCGCGCAATGACCTAACTTCTTTTTGTCGCGATGCGTTGCCCCATCGCCTGCTGACCGTGTCAACGGCCGGTGGAGGCAACGCGACGAGATGCCGGCATCGACCGACTCCCCGCGATCCCCGCTCCACCAGGGGATCAGGCTCCGATTCGCTGCTGCAACTGGCCCAGACGATGGGTCACGGACCCGTCGATGACTTCCTCACCGACCTGGACTCGCAAGCCGCCGATCAGTGACGGGTCCACCTCCACGGCAAGCTTGAGATCTCGCTGGTACAGAGAGTTCAGGCTCTGACGCAGTTTCTCCAGTTGCTCGTGGTTCAAGGGACGGGACGTCACGATGCGTGCGATCCAGCGCTGCTGGCGATCTGCAACAACTTCTGCGAAGCGCTCGATCAAACGACCGGGCAAAGCTCCACGAGGCTCGCTGACGGCGCGCTGGGTCAACAGAGCACCCTCTTCAGATGCATTGGGCATCAGGCGGGACGCGAGCCGTGCCTTGGCCTCCGTGCTTGCACGCGAATCAGCGAAGGCACCCTGGATCTGCTCGGAGTGATCCACGGTGTTCTTGAACTGAATCAGTTCGTCCACCAGGGCTTCCATGGCGTCGAGTCCACCGCGGTGCTCGGCTGACGCTGCCGCCATCGTCACTGCGGCTCGCTCAATGCCGTCACCGAGCTGCCGCTCGTTGGCGGAGCGCTGCTTCACAAGCTCGGACACGATCTCGATAGCGGGATCGTGTTCCTCATTGCCCAACAGTCGGTGCACGAAACCGGACACGGCCTCAACGGTGTCGGACTTGTGGGTCCGCTCCCCGAAAAGCTTGCGTACGAGTTTCACGCGATCGTCGGCGGCGCGTGACGGATCCGTCAGTGCCCGACGCAGAGCGCCGTTGCCGTCGATGACGTCGAGCATGCCGAACAGCTGCTTGGCCGTTTCGACGTGTGCTTCCGAAGCCCAGCGATCAATGTCCACTGTGAGGGGACGGTAGGGTTCGTTCGATGCTTCTGCCATTACCGTGCAGCTCCTGTGCGACCCTGCTCGGTCTCAAGATCCTCGAGGAAGCGATCGACAACGCGGTTTGCACGAGCGTCGTCGTTCAGGGATTCCCCGACGATCTTTGAAGCGAGCTGCGTTGCCAAGGTACCGACCTCGTCGCGCAAGGAAACCACTGCGGCAGCACGCTCGGCCTCAATGGCCTTGTGTGCGTTCTCGGTGATCCGAGCGGATTCCACGTTGGCGCGGTCCTTGAAGTCCGCGAGGATCTTCTCGCCCTCGTTGCGGGCTTCCTCACGAATCTTCTGGGCTTCGAGGCGGGCGCTCTCAAGCTGCTGGTTGTACTCGTCGCGAGCTGCCTTGGCCTCTGCCTGAGCGGCCTTGGCCTTGGCAAGTCCACCTTCAATGGCCTCGGTGCGGTCACGGTAGACCTTCTCGAATGCCGGAACGATGAACTTGATCGCGATGAAAAGCAGAATCAGGAACCCAATGGCGGTGATCAGCATTTCCCAGACATTGGGGAAAAGGGGGCTGGCCCCTTCTTCTGCTGCCAACAACATTGCGGTCATGTGCGCGATTCCTGTTCTCTAGTTTAGGGCTAAGTGCGGACGGGCCGCTCTTAGAGGAGTGCGAGCACGAAGCCCAGGATGGCCAGAGCCTCGACCACGGCGAAGCCCATGAACAGCATGGGCTGGATTACGCGCTGGGACTCGGGCTGGCGAGCAACTGCCTGCATGTAAGCAGCGAAGATCAAACCCACACCGATGCCACCACCGATGGCAGCGAGACCGTAGCCAATGACGCTAAGCGAACCTTCCATTATGGATATTTCCTTTCTGGGTGCCCGTGTCGGGCAGTGATGCCATTACTGGAATCGTAAATGGACGATGGTCACATCAGCAGTCCGGTCGGACCGCTGCTTCGTGGGGTCAGTGCCCCTCCTGCAGTGAGCCCTGTACATACACGGCAAACAGCAGGGTGAAGATGTAGGCCTGCAGGATCTGAATCAGAACCTCCAGGAAGTAAATGAAGAGGCCCAGGATGACGCCGAAGACGGATCCGCTGATCCCGAGCGCACCACCCACGCCGGTGGCGAGGTACGCGGTGAAGCCGGCGGCCACCATGATGGCCATGTGGCCGGCGAACATCGTGGCGAACACACGCAGTGCGTGCGTGACGGGACGAATGATCATGTTCGAGAGGAACTCGAGGGGGATCAGAACAATGTAGAGGATCTTGGGAACGTCCGGCGGCATGGTCATCTTGACGAAGAAGCCGCCGAAACCGTGACGCTTGATGCCTACGAAAACCCACACGAAGTAGGCGATGGCCGCGAAGACGTACGCGGTGCCGGGGTGGGAGAAGGTCGGAAGTTGCAGGACCGGAATGGAACCAAACAGGTTGTTCACCAGGATGAAGAAGAAGAAGGTGAACAGCAGTGGAATGTACGGGCGGAATTCCTTCTCGCCGATGATGTCGCGGCCCAAGTGGTTACGCACAAAGCCGTAACCCATTTCACCGAGGTACTGACCCTTGGAGGGGACCAGGGCGCGGCGGCGAACGACATACATGAAGAACCCAGCGATGAGAACCACCGACAACAGGATCAACAATGAATGCTTGCCGACTTCAAATGTGCCCACGGTGAAGAGGGGAGGCAGGTGCGCGTCCTCAACTGACGGGGCCACAAATTCGGCCGGAATCCTCAAGGCGGGGTTCAATACGGGTCCTTTCTGCGGTATCCAGACCGGTCACACTCGGGGCGAGGGGCCCTGATCAGACGACGATGTCTTAGTCGGGTACTCCATCTGGGTCGAACTGGAGTTCAGGCCCTCCCGCATGTGGAGGTAACCAAGATAGATCCCGGCAGCCGCACCTATGACGGCTCCCACGATCACCAACCACCCTGTTCCCAGCAGGTGATCCGCGCCCCAGCCTACCAAACTCCAGAAGCCCCCACCGACCACGATGTACAGCAGCAGGGTCAGCCCTCCGGCCAATCCCCCTCGCTGTACGAGCTCGCCCGCGGTGCTGAGCGCGTCCTCGGTTTCGGCCGCATTGTGCGCAGCTTTGTCGGGCCGACCGTCGCGGTGCGCTGAGTTGGCGACATCGGGTTCATGTTCGGCCATGCTCTCCCCCATCGGTCGGTTCGGATAAGTGTTCATCCAGGATAGTTGCCGAATCGGCCTCGGCTGCGGCCTGTTCCTCCTTGGCGCGCACCACCGCTGCGTATTCCCTGGCCAAAACCGCGCTGGCTCGCATCGCCATCGGCGCCAGGGCCAGCCAGGACAGCGTGAGACCCGCGGCAACGGTGATGGCGAACCCCAAGGAGTGCAGCCACTCGGGCGATCCCACGGAGAGCAGGTACCACCCCATCACCACGACTTTCACCAGGTAGAGCAGAGCGAGCGCGGGAGCCGTGGCTGCCGGTGCAATGCGGTACATGAGAGTCGAGACGAACACCGTGAGCCCCGTGCTCAGTGCCACCAGCCCGACCCCCGCCACGATGGATCGCCACGGCGGGGCGAACTCGAGCGCGGCAACGCACGTGATGAGAATCACAGCCAGAAAAATGGCTGTGACGCTGAGAACGAGCACCGGGCGGCCGTAAACATCAGGGGCATCCCCGGCGGACCGATCCCGGACCGGGTGCTTCACATGGTCCGCGGGCTGCGCCGGGGTCATGACGCCCCGGCCCGGCGTCGACGTGCAAGCGGGCGGAGGAAGCGGGGCAAGCACAGGTACAGCACCACCATGGCCACGGCGGCCAATCCGGCGAGAACCGAACCTGCGCCGTCGGCGCGTAAGCCCCAGAGCGAAATGAGGCTGACCAGGACCGTGGCGAGTGTGACGACCAGCGACGACTGGACGTGTGACAGCCCCGCGTCCGTGAGCCGCTGGTAGACGTGCTCCCGGTGGGGTTTGTACCAGATTTCTCCGCGCTGAACGCGCTTGACGAGGGTCACGGTGGTGTCGGCCAAGTAAATCAGCAGGGGCGGCAGCAAATACTCCACGTAGACGCCGGACAGGAACGCCCCGATGGCGATGGCCACCAGGCTTCCGCCCAGGACGTACGAGCCGACGTCGCCCAGGAAGACCGTGCCCCGGCTCAGGTTCCAGGGCAAGAACCCCGCGAAGGCACCGGCCACCACCAGGCCGGCGCACATCATCCAGGTCATGTTGTTGGCGGCACCGGCCCAGGCGTAGAGGAGTCCCACCACGGTTCCGTGCATTCCGGAAATCCCATTGATGCCGTCCATGAAGTTGGCGATGTTGATGTAGGCGACCGTGGCAATCACTCCCACCGGCCACCACCACACGGCAATCCCCAGCGCGAAGATCATGGCGCCGGTACCCAGCGCACCAATGAGCACCTGCCCCCCGAGCCGAGCGCCCACGGACGCCCCACGGTAGTCCTCGAACCATCCCAGCGCGGCACCGGCCACGGTCATGGCCAGCACGATCAGCGCGACGGAGCGGTCCACCTCGACCACGCCCGCGAGCATGGCAATGGAGTACATCACCGCAACGGCAATGGCCACGGCCAGCCCCATGCCGCGGATCACCGGGCGGTCGTGGGAGGACCTGTCGGACGGGATGTCAATGACTCCCCACCGCGCCAAAAGCGGTTTGATGACGAACGGCAGGAGGACGGAAAGAAGGAGAGCTCCCCCGCCCAGCCAGAGGGCAAGGGTACCTAACTCTTGAAGCGTCTCGGCCTGCGGAATGGCACCCGGGCCGTCTACGCGGGAGAACACGGTCGGTGTGGTGGTGATGATGGGCCCTGTCATGATGGCTTTCCCCCGTTTTGATCTGCAGGGGGGGATGACTCGCGGTGTTGCCTGGCCCGGGGAACCTGGAAATCGGTGATGCGGGGTTGGGTGCTGTCAGTCACCACGGGGATCGAGCCGGTGAACAACATACCCCCGCGCACCTTCCACACGTGTCGGTCCAGGTGCGCCGGATCCAACCGCTCCGCCTTGGCGTGGGAAATCTTAGGGTGCAATGGCCGTTCATCGCTCTCGCCCGCACCAATCAAATCCTCGTGCAGCTTTTCACCGTGGCGCAGACCGGTAATCACGATCTCCACGTCCTCACGGCCCGACATGGCGCGCAATCGTTCGGCAATGTCCAGGATCCGCACCGGTTCGCCCATGTCAAGGATGAGGACCTCTCCCCCGCTGGCAATGGCACCGGCCTGAATCACCAGTTGGCAGGCCTCCGGAATGGTCATGAAGTACCGGGTGGCCTCCGGGTGGGTCACCGTGATGGGCCCGCCCTGCCGAATTTGTTCGGCGAACAGCGGGAGCATGGAACCCCGTGAGCCGAACACGTTGCCGAAACGGACGGACGCGTACCGGTTGCCGGTCTCCCCCGCCATCCACGCCGTGAGTTTTTCCGCCACACGCTTGGAGTGCCCCAGAGCCGTGGTGGGATTGGCAGCCTTGTCGGTGGAGACATTGACGAAAACCTCCACGCCCACGTGGGCCGCGGCATTGAGCACGTTGAGGGTGCCCATCACATTGGTCTTCCATGCCTCGTCCGGGAACTGTTCGAGCAGCGACACGTGCTTGAGCGCGGCCGCGTGAAAGACGACTTCCGGTTGCCTCTGTTCGAAAATGTGCTCCAGTGACTCGGTGTCGCGGATGTCCGCGAGCACGGTGTCATTGCCGTCCAGGAGTCCGCGGCCGGTGATCGAGATCTGGGTGGACTGCAGGCCGGTTTCATCACGATCCAGCATGATCAGCTCGGCGGGTTCGAAACCCACGAGCTGACGGCACAGTTCGGAGCCGATCGATCCACCCGCACCCGTGACGAGCACTCTTTTGCCGGTGACGTAACCGGCAATCGCCTCCACGTGGATGTCCACGGGACGCCGTCCGATGAGATCTTCCATGGCGATATCGCGCAGGTCCACGCTGTGCTGATTGGCGGTCAACATGTCGGTGATCGGCGGAACCGTCATCACGCGCGTGTTGGTGCCCGCCACGGCGTCGGAGACGCGGCGCATCAGGCGCGGCTCGACGTCGGAAATGGCCACGATCAGAACGGCCGAGCGTGTGGTCTCCAGGACCTGGGCGACGTCGTGCAGGGTTCCCATGACCGGGACGGATGAGATCCGCAGGTGTTTCTTGGCGGGATCGTCGTCGATGAGGGCGACCGGCAAGTATTCCGAGGAGGGGTCCTGCATCATGCGGTGGACCAGGAACGCGCCGAGATATCCCGCACCGAACACCACCACGTGTTGCGCTCCGGCCCCGGGCTTGGCCGTGGACTCCTGGTACATGCGCTTGAGATAGCGGAACGCGGCCATGAACAAGCACGCGAACGGGAACGCAATGAATCCGATGGAACGCGGGATTCCCATGGCCACGCCGAACACCAGGAGCACGACTTCCACAATGGCAATGACGATCACCGTCACCACGACCAGGAGCTTGGCTTCTTCGAAACTGCCGAACGAATACCGCCCCTTGTAAAGGGCGAACGAGAAACCCACCACCATCTGACACGCGACCGCTACCGCGCACGTGATGATCAACCCGCCCGTGGAAACGAACTGCACGTTCATTTCATAGCGCAGCAGCACCGCCACGCACATGGCGACGATCCACGCGGCGGAATCCAGAATCATCTGGATCCATAACCACGCGACCGGCTTCTCCGCCGAGGGGGTGTTCGACTGGGGGTTCCCCATGCGTGTTGATGTCCTTTCGAGCACGCGAATCAGTTACCGCGGTGGCCCACCATGAACCGGTAGGCCGTTTCCCGCACCCTGAGCGGTACAAATCTGTAGCCGCCCCGCACGATCACGTTCGTTGCCCATTGTATGAACCCGACGTACCCTAAACGGCGCAACTTCCATTGCAACGCTAATTCCGCCCGAAACACGCGGGGCCCCCCGCGCCTCTCATACGAGCCGGCGGAGACCCGGTAACCGACCAGCGGTTCGGGGATGTTGCGCACGTCCGCCCCGGCGCGAAGCATGCGGGCCCACAGCCAGTAATCCTCGGCCATGGGGACGTGCTGGTACCCGCCCACCGCTTCCACGGCGCTGCGGCGGAAGACCACGGACGGATGGGAGATCGGGTTGCGGCGTTTACCCACCCGCACGATTTCCGCATAACCCACGGGTGCCCGGCGCAGCGCCACCGGATCCGATTCGTCGTCGCCGATCTCATGCATGGAAGCTCCCACCAGGTCCGCTCCGGCTTCAATGAGCGGCAGTTGCCGTGCGAACCGGTCCGGGTAGGAAATGTCGTCCGCGTCCGCGCGGGCCACAATGTCGTGGTCACACCACAGCAGGCCCGTGTTCAACGCGTCGGTCAGGCCCGCGTTGCGTTCCAGATCCACGCGCACCACGGGCACGGACGACGCCGTACTGATCCGGTCGAGTTCGTCGGTGATCTCCTGGGGCACCGGTCCGTCCCGGACAATCACGACCTGGGCGGGAGGCCGTGTTTGCTCCGCCGTGTTCGACTCGACGGCCCGGCGCACCCGGGAAGCGGAGTCCCCCCGGTACACGGGCATCAACAGCGAGAAGTCGGCGGGGAGTTCGGCGGCGCCCAAGGGCTCAGCGAGGGCCACCGAAACCACGTCCCCGCATTCCATTGACGTATCGGGTGGCCCACGTGCGCAGCCCCTTGAGGTCTCCGCGCTGCAGGTAGTACGCCGGATAGCCAATTGCGTCCGCGGCCAGTTGCACCACCCGCTTGTAGTGCCACGAGACGTAGCCGCGGTTGCGAAAGAAGTGCTGTTGCTTGAACTGCCCCGGGGGAATCAGCACCTGGAGTTTGCCGGGAATCACCACGTGTTCCTCCTCCCACCCCGGGGGGTGGGCCACGGCGGTGGTGGTCACGGTGCCGAAGGGCAAACCGGATTTGCGCAATCGCACCAGGAAGTCCACTTCGTCACCGCGCAGGAAGAGTTTGAGATCCGGGAGCCCCACGGTGAAGAACACCGATTCGGCCATGAGTGCGCCGTTGAAAAAGGCCGCGTACGAGGGAATGAACCCTAAAGGTTCAACGTCAACTCGAGAATGTGTGATGACTCCTTCGAGGCGGAACGGGAAGGCCAACGTGCCGTGATCCTGCGGTGCCACGATCAAGGGTGAGACCACCGCCAGATCACGTTCAGCGGCGGCGCGGCGCAGGGTCCGCAGGCAGTGCTCATCCTCCGGATGGGCGTCGTCGTCCATGAGCCACACCTGGTCCGCGCCGGCGGACAACGCCGTGAGGATGGCCAGGGAAAAACCACCCGCGCCACCCAGATTGGCTTCCGAGCGCACGTATCGAAGTTCGAATGCCCCGTCGATCAAGTCGACCAGATGAGCGTGGTCCAAGGCCGTCTTGCCCGCGTCCACCAGGCACAGGCTGTGGATCGGATCCGACTGGCGCCTCAACCCAGCGATCAACTCCGCAACGTCGCGGGGACGGTCCTGCGTTACGCATGCAACGCTGACGCGCCGGCACCGCGCCGGGTCGGAACTGGCTCGAGTCATAGTTGCTCCCGCGGAAAGTACTGTGTGGGGCCTACAAACTCGAGCCCCGCTGGACTCACGGATTCTATCAACGCACAGCTGACAATCCCCCGGACACGGTGAGCGCGGGATTGCTGTCGTACGATGAAGAAACCAATGTCGGGAGGAGATTCACCGTGACAGCTAGTAGCTGGCGAGTACTCGGAGCCACAGGCTTTGTGGGGTCGGCCATCACCACTGCCCTGCAGACGAAGAACATTGCCGTGACCCCCGTGTCCACGCCCCGGTTGGCCTCCCCGGCCACCACCGTGCACCACGTGATCGAGCACGCTCATCGGCTGGAGTCGGTCATTGATTACCTGGCGGATTCGTTTGCCGGCGCGGACATCGTGGTCAACGCCGCGGGGTTGGCGGCCCCCGATCAAACTCATCAGCAGTCGTTGACGGGCGCGAACGCGCTGCTACCCGTCCTGGTGGCCCTGGCCGCGCACCGCACGGGTGTCCGCCGGGTCATTCACATCAGCTCGGCTTCGGTCCAGGCGAATGCCCCCGTGCTGGACGAATCCATCCGTACCGCGCCCTTCTCCGCCTACTCGTTGTCCAAGGCTCTGGGTGAGTCCGCGCTGTACCGGTTGCGGTCGCAGTGGGAGTCGGAATCCAGCGCCCCGCAACTGACGGTCCTGCGCGCCACCTCGGTCATGGGAAGTGGCCGACGCACCACGCGCCTGCTCGCCAAGTTCGCGTCCTCGATGTTCTCCTCGGTTGCCGGGGACGGCACGGCCCCAACGCCGGTCACCTCCGTCAAGGCACTTGCCCAGTTCACGGTGGCCGTGGGTGAATACCCCGAGCCCCTACCCGCGGTGATTCTGCAGCCGTGGGAGGGTGCCACGAACGGCTCGGTCCTGCGCGATGCCGGGAGGCGCCATCCGCACCAGTTGCCACCCTTACTGTGCCGCGCCGTGATCGACGCGGGCAACTGGGTGTCTGGGGTGACCGATAATCGCTTCAACGGGGCCATCCGACGCCTCGAGGTCACGTGGTTCGGGCAACGTCAGGTGCCGGGCTGGGCACACGAGAACGGTGTGATTCCCGAGCCCCACGTGCAGGAAGTCCTGCGCCAAGCGCATTTGTCCTTGGGCAAGTAGAACCTGTTCCGCAACGGAGCGGGGGCCGCAACCATGGTGGTTGCGGCCCCCGCTCCGTATCGTCCCATCAGCTGCGAGAGATCAGCCGCCATTGACGAGCCGGCCGGCTTCGGCCACGCTCAGCGCCTCGGTGCCGCCCCAGCCCGGCCGGGATGCGTTCGCACGGTGACGATTCTGATCCACGCGTGCACCGACGCGTGCACCGGGCCCCGCAGCCGCATTCTGTACGAGCGCCCTGGCCACCTCGGCCTCGCTGGCCCCCGGTTCGACCAGCGGCTCGGCCGTTGAACGGCGTGTCGACCGGCCGCCGACGTCGTTGTGGCGCCGTGAGCGGTCGCCGGCCTGGTTGATCGCTGCGTTGTCCCCGGCATCCACGCTGGGGACAACGGCTCGCAGTTCATCGAGCCCAATGGCGCCCAGGCGCAGCACCACGGGCACCTCACCGGTGCAGTCGACAATGGTTGAGGGAAGCCCGTTGGGATTGTCCGCCTCGTGCTCGGCGGTGGGCCGAGCGCCGTCGTCGAGGTAGAGCGCCACACGGTCCTGGAGCATCTCGCGGGCGTCCTGGGCCGTGAGCGCCGCCGACATCCCGGTGAGGTTCGCCGAGGACACCGCCATCGGACCCACGCGCTCGAGCAGCTGGCGAGCCACGAGGTCGTCGGGAACCCGCAGCGCCACCGTGCCGTGCGTTTCGCCCAGATCCCACCCCAGGGTCGGCTGGGCCCAGCACACGAGGGTGAGCGCGCCGGGCCAGAAGGCGTCGGCGAGGGCCCGGGCGGCGTCGGAAACCTGGTCGGCGAGACCAACCATGACCCCGGGATTCGCGATCAGCACGGGTGGTGGCATCTGGCGGGTGCGACCCTTGGCACCCAGCAGGGTCTGGACACCCATGGGAGAAAACGCATCGCACCCGATGCCGTACACGGTGTCCGTGGGCATGACGATGCATTCTCCGTCTGCCATGACACGCGCCGCATGATCGATCGCGGCGCCCATGGATTCTTGGTCTGCGCACTTGTAGGTGGCACTCACGAGCATCTCCTTAGCTCAGGGTCTGGTGCGGATCGGTGGGGTCAGCGGCAGCCGCTGCGGGGCGGCGCGCCCCCGTCACACGGGGTTTGCCCGCGAGATCACGGTGCAACTGGATCGCCACGAAACCACGGGCCGCAAGTTCGCGCTCCATGGCCTGCACCTGGGACTCCGCGTGTTCCATGAACACTGCGCCTCCGGGTCGCAGCAACCGAACGGCCGTGTCCATGGCCGCGCACGGCAGTGCCATCCCATGGCCCGCTCCCCCGTACAGCGCTGTGGGGGGATCGAAGTCCCGGACTTCCGGTTCGGCGGGGATTTCCTCGGAAGGGACGTAGGGCGGGTTGGTCACCACCACGCAGAACGTCCCGGAATTCTCAGGAGAGTAGTCGCAGAAGTCGGCGTGCGCGAGGGTGACTTTGGAACCGCGGAGGTTACGCTGCGCCCAGATGAACGCTTCGTCCTCCTTCTCGACCGCGGACACGCGCGTGGTGGGATCCTCGGTGGCAATGGCCAGCGCGATGGCGCCGGTGCCGGTTCCCAGGTCCACGATGCGAGGGTGGGGCACACCGGCCTCGCGCCACAGTCGGGCCTCGTCAAGACTCAGTTGGACCAGTAACTCTGTTTCCGGGCGGGGAACGAAAACTCCCGGGCCCACCGACAGTTCGAGCTGTCGGAACGGGGCCTTGCCCGTCAAGTGCTGCAGTGGGATGCGCGTGGCCCGCTGGGCCACCAGGTCACGGTAACCGGCGGGTTCGGCGGCGCCCAGAATGGCTTTGGCCTCGACCTCTCCCCTGCTCAGCCCCATGAGGTGTGCTGCCAGCAGCACGGCGTCCGTGTCGGGCGAGGCGACACCCGCCTCCGCAAGCTCACCGTGCGCCCAGCGCAGTGCCTGAGCAAGGGTAGCTTCCACCGGAGGTCAGTCTCGCTTTCCGGCCGGGTCCTGGCCGAGCTGTTCGAGCCGGGTCTTCTCGTCGAGCTCGATCGCGGAGTTCACGACCGGTTCGAGGGCGCCGTCCAGAACCTGGTCCAGGTTGTAGGACTTGTATCCCGTGCGGTGATCGGCAATCCGGTTCTCGGGATAGTTGTAGGTGCGGATACGTTCGGAACGGTCCACGGTGCGCACCTGGGACTTCCGCACGGCGGCGTTATCGGCATCGATCTGCTCCTGCTGGTGCGCCAGGATGCGTGCCCGCAGCACGCGCATGGCCGCTTCTCGGTTCTGCAGCTGAGACTTCTCGTTCTGCATGGCCACCACGATGCCCGTGGGGAGGTGGGTGATGCGTACGGCGGAGTCCGTGGTGTTCACGGACTGACCACCGGGACCGGAGGATCGATAGACGTCGATCTTCAGGTCGTTCTGGCTGATCTCGATCTCGTCCGGCTCGTCGACCTCTGGGAACACCAACACGCCGGCGGCGGAGGTGTGCACGCGGCCTTGGGATTCAGTGGCGGGAACACGCTGGACGCGGTGCACGCCGCCTTCGTATTTCAGCCGCGCCCAGGCTCCGTGTGCGGGGTCGTTGGAGCTGGACTTCACCGCGAGCTGGACATCCTTGTACCCGCCCAGCTCGGTGGGAGTGGAGGAGAGCACCTCGGTCTTGAACTTGAGTGACTCCGCGTAACGCATGTACATGCGCAACAGGTCACCGGCGAACAACGCGGACTCGTCCCCGCCCTCGCCGGCCTTGATCTCCAGGATCACGTTGCGCCCGTCATCCGGGTCCCTGGGGATCAGTTTGCGGCGCAGCGCTTCCTGCGCGGATTCCAATGCGGCCTCGAGCGGTTCGATTTCCGCCGCGAGCTCGGGATCCATGCTGCCGAGCTCGCGGGTCGCCTCCAAATCCTCGGAAAGCTGCTCCACCCGTCGATGGGCCTCCACAATGCCGTTGAGCTCGGAGTACCGCCGGCCCAGTTTGCGGGCCTTACCCGCGTCTGCGTGCACGGCGGGATCCGCCAGTTCGCGCTGCAGCTGAGCGTGCTCATCCAGCAGCGGCTGAACGGGATCGGACATTGAAGGGTCTCCTATCGACGGGTAGAACGGGACGGCGAGGAGTTCTCGCTAGTCCTTGCCGTTGGCCAGCGTGGTCTTCTGGACCTGCAGCAGGAACTCCGTGTTGGACTGCGTTTCACGCAACTTGTTGGTGAGCAGCTCCAGGGCCTGCTGCTGTTCCAGACCGGACAGCACACGGCGTAGCTTCCACATGATCTTGATCTCGTCCGCGGAGAGCAGGTTCTCCTCGCGGCGGGTGCCGGAAGAGTTGACGTCCACGGCCGGGAAGATCCGGCGGTCCGCGAGCTGGCGGGACAGGCGCAGTTCCATGTTGCCGGTGCCCTTGAACTCTTCGAAGATGACCTCGTCCATCTTGGAGCCGGTCTCCACGAGAGCGGTGGCCAGAATGGTGAGCGAGCCACCGTTCTCAATATTGCGTGCGGCGCCGAAGAACTTCTTGGGCGGGTACAGCGCTGCCGAGTCCACACCGCCGGACAGGATGCGTCCGGACGCCGGTGCCGACAAGTTGTAGGCGCGGCCCAGGCGGGTCATGGAATCCAGCAGGACCACCACGTCCATACCCATTTCCACCAGACGCTTGGCACGCTCGATGGCCAGTTCGGCCACGGTCGTGTGATCGTCCGCCGGACGGTCGAAGGTCGAGGCAATGACCTCACCCTTGACCGTGCGCTGCATGTCCGTGACCTCTTCGGGGCGCTCGTCCACGAGCACCATCATGAGGTGGACCTCCGGGTTGTTGGTGGTGATCGCGTTGGCGATCGCCTGCAACATGAGGGTCTTACCGGCCTTGGGCGGGGACACGATCAGGCCGCGCTGGCCCTTACCGATCGGGGCCACGAGGTCGACCACTCGGGGGCCGATCTTCTTGGCCTCGGTCTCCAGGCGCAGGCGCTCCTGCGGATACAGCGGAACCAGCTTGGAGAACTCCACGCGGTCCTTGTTCTCCTCGGGCTTACGTCCGTTGACCGAGGTCAACTGCACGAGCGCCGAGAACTTCTGGCGCGAGCTGTTGTGCTGCTCACCCTCGCGGGGTGCGCGGATGGCACCCACAATGGCGTCGCCCTTGCGCAGGTTGTTCTTCTTGACCTGGGACAGGCTCACGTACACGTCCGACTGGCCCGGGAGGTATCCCGAGGTGCGAACGAACGCGTAGTTGTCCAGCACGTCCAGGATGCCCGCGACGGGCAGCAGGACGTCATCCTCGGTGATCTCGATGTCGTCCACGTCCGGGCCGTTGCTGCGGTTACGGCGGTTGCGACGTTCGTTGCGATCATTGCGGTCATTGCGGTCGTTGCGATTGCGGTTACGACGGTTACGACGCGAATTACCGTCACGATCGTTGCCGTCGTTGCTGCGATCATTACGGTTGCGGTTGCCCCGCTCGTGACGGTCATTGCCGTCCTTACGGTTCTGACCGTCCTGCGAGGACTCCTTGCGGCCGGAATCCTGCTTGTCCTCGCGTGATCCCTTCTCCTCGCGGGCGCCGTTGTCCTGATCGTGGGACCCGGACTTCTCCTCGCGTGAACCGTTACGGTCGCTGCGATTGGCACGCGAACGCTGGTTGCGATTGCCGCGGTTGCCGGATTCCTTGGAATCCTCGCCCTGCTCGTTCTGA
This sequence comes from Kocuria sp. cx-455, assembly GCF_014698015.1. Classification (GTDB taxonomy): domain Bacteria; phylum Actinomycetota; class Actinomycetes; order Actinomycetales; family Micrococcaceae; genus Kocuria. Next base: position 323,071 of record NZ_JACXBS010000002.1, on the reverse strand, counting down.
GCGTTGTCGGAGCGCTCGCCCTGGTTCTCCTGGCCGGAGTCCTTGGACTGCTGCTCGGGATTGTCCTGCTGCTCGGCATCCTGGTTGCGGGACCGGTCCCCGCGTCCGGAGGCGGAGGCACGGCGGGAACGGCGGGAGCCGGACTGGCGCTCGTGCTGGCTGGGGCGGTTCTCCCCCTGAGACTCGTTCTTCTGGTCCTCGTTCGCGGGCGCCGAGGCGGCGGGGGCGGGCTGCTCGCCCTGGTCCGAGGCCGCGCTGTCCTGGGATGCGTCCTGGGACGGTGTGGACTTCGACGACGCCGCGCGGCGCGTGGACGCCTTGCGCGCGGTTTCCGAGATCTTTTCCTCCACGGCCTTGTCGCGCTCGGCAACGGCGCCGCCACGCTGGTGGGCCTCAATGGCCTCCACGAGCAGCGATTTGCGCATGCGACGCGCGCCGGTGATACCGAGTTGCGAGGCGAGCGCCTGCAGCTGCGCGAGTTTAAGCCCGGACAAACCAGTGTTCTGGGGCTTGGAATCTTCCGTTCCCTGTTCGGGGGCGGTGGTTTCTGTCACGAAGGTTCCTTCTGACTCGATGGGGGCCGTGGCGATGACATCGCGCACTGACCCGACGTTATGATTGTGGGCCACCAACTGCGGGCCACGTTGAATGCGCGCAGAGTGCGCGCCGGAAAATCAGCAATGAGGTCCTCTGATCCCCTGGATCCACCAGCCGCGGTCACATCACAGAGGTGACCTGGTCATCATGAAAAGGGATCGCACTGGGGTGACGCATTGAAACAGCAGTGACGCTCGGTCATGATTGCCGACTCGAATGCGGGACTCCGCCTGAACCGCGTGGGCGAACCCAGGGCCTATTGCGTGGATACGCCCACTTTAGCACCCTCGGCCGGTACGCGTAGCGTCATAACACGCCACGACACGTCCTCGCCGTTGTGGGTGTGCGCCGCGGAGTCCGGATCCGAGCTGATGCGCTTGATCGCAGCGACCGCCGTTTCGGCGGCTTCGGTGCCGTTGGCCAGGGTGAGGACCGTGGGCCCGGCACCGGAAATCACCGCCGCGAATCCCAGGTCCCGCAACTGTGTCATGAGTTCGAAACTCGGCCCCATGGCCTGGGCTCGGAATGGCTGGTGCAGCAGATCGAACGTGGCCGGGAGCAGGAACTCGGGGCGGTTACTCATGGCCTCGACCAGCAGCGCCGCGCGCCCGGCGGTCACCGCGGCGGTGCGGTGGGCCACGGTATCGGGCAGTAGGCCGCGGGCGAGGGGGGTGGCCACCTCGAAGTCCGGGATGGCGACGACCGGGATGATGTCGTGGTGCACCCGCACGGGGACACTGACGAATGTGCCGTCCTGCTCGAAGGAGACGGTGAGGCCCCCGTACAGAGTGGGCGCCACGTTGTCCGGGTGCCCTTCCAACCGCGAGCACACCTGTAACACGGCGTGCTCATCCAGCCGCAGGTCCTGGGCGAGCAGGGCATTGGCGGCCAACGCGCCGGCCACCACGGCCGACGCCGAGGACCCCATGCCGCGCCCGTGCGGGATCCGATTATGGGCCTTCAACCGCAGGCCCGGCAGGCAACCGGCGCCGGCGGCGTCGAAAACCGCCTGCATGGCGCGGACCACCAGGTGATCTGCGGTGCGGGGGACGTGTTGCGATCCCTCGCCCGAGAGCTCGAATTCGAGACCGGAATCGACGCGGGTGACCGTGAGCTCGTCGTAATAGCCCAGGGCCAGCCCGAGGGTGTCGAAACCGGGCCCCACGTTGCCCGTGGATCCGGGGACCCGCACCGAGACCCTCGTGCCCGGCGCGGCTACGGCCTGGTGGTTCACGACGTCGGTCACTCCAACCCCAGCGCTGCGGCCACGGGGACCACGTCGAAGGGTACGCGCTTGGGTTCCGCGGCGCTGGGATCCTCGGCCTCGGCGCCCTTAATGGCCCACTGCGGGTCCTTCAGCCCGTGACCGGTCACGGTGATCACAATGGTCTTGCCGCTGGGCACTTCACCCGCGCGCTGCTTCTTGAGCACGCCGGCGACTCCCGAGGCGGAACCGGGCTCCACGAACACGCCCTCGCGTGAGGACAGCCACCGGTGGGCCTCGATGATCTGCTCGTCGCTCACGGAGTCGATCAGGCCCCCGGACTCGTCACGCGCGGCAATGGCGGTGTCCCACGAGGCGGGGTTGCCGATCCGGATGGCGGTGGCGATCGTCTCGGGTTCGGTGACCGGGTGGCCCAGGACGAGCGGTGCGGCACCGGCGGCCTGGAAACCCCACATGGTGGGTGTGTGCGTGGCCACGGGCGCCAGCGGCTGACCGGTGGTCGCCGGAGTCTCCGTGGCGTACTCCTTGTACCCCTTCCAGTACGCCGTGATGTTGCCGGCGTTACCCACCGGCAGCACGTGGATGTCCGGGGCGTCCCCCAGGGTGTCGACAACCTCGAACGCGGCGGTCTTCTGACCCTCGATGCGGTAGGGGTTGACCGAGTTCACCAGGAACACGGGGTAGGACTCGGACAGTTTGCGAGCCACGTCCAGGCAGTTGTCGAAGTTGCCCTCGATCTGGATGATGTCGGCTCCGTGCGCCACGGCCTGGGACATCTTGCCCATGGAGATCTTGCCTTCGGGAACGAGCACGGCGCAGCGCATTCCCGCTTGCTTGGCGTAGGCAGCGGCGGCGGCAGACGTGTTACCGGTCGAGGCGCACACCACGGCCTCCGCGCCCTCTTCCTTGGCCTTGGTGATGGCCATGGTCATGCCGCGGTCCTTGAAGGAACCGGTGGGGTTCATTCCCTCGAACTTGAGCCACACGGAGCTGCCGGTCAGTTCGGACAGGGCACGAGCCCGGATCAGCGGAGTGCCACCCTCACCCATGGTGATGACCTCGGTGGTCTCGGTGACCGGCAAGCGGTCCTTGTACTCGTTGATGACGCCCTGCCAGACGTGTGCCATACCGGTTCTCCTCGACGCTGTGTAACGGTGGGTGGGTCAGCCACCCATGGCTGTTGTGGACCACCCCGAGGGGCGGTGGACTTACTCGCCGGTCTCCACGGGGATCACCGACAGCACCCCGGCCACCACGGGCAATTCGCGCAATGCGGCCACGGTGTCCATGAGATCACGGTGGCGCCCGGTGTGGGTGACCAGGTGCAGCACCGAAATGGCCTGGTCGTGGGGGTCCTCGGTCTGGTGCATGGTGGAGATGGACACCCCGTGGTCCGCGAAGACCTGGGCGATCCGTGCCAGCACACCCAAGCGGTCCTTGACGGTCACGGTGATGGCCATGCGGGTGCTCACGTTGTCCATGGTCACCGCGGGTAGCTTGGCGTGGTCGCTCAGCGGGACGCCCTCGGCGCCGCGGGCGATTGCCCGTGCGGCCGAGACGAGGTCGCCCAGCACCGCCGACGCCGTGGGCTCGCCCCCCGCTCCCTGGCCGTAGAACATGAGGGAGCCGGCGTTCTCGGCCTCGACGAACACGGCGTTGTACGCCCCGCGCACTCCCCCGAGCACGTGGCTGCGGGGAATCATCACGGGGTTCACGCGCAGGTTCACGCCGTTCTCGGTGCGTTCACCCACGGACAGCAGCTTGATCACGTACCCGGCCTCGGCGGCGGTGGCAACGTCCTCCGCGGTCACCGCGGTGATGCCCTGGCAGTGAACATCGTCCTGGGTGAAGGTCGAGTGGAAGGCGAGGGAGGCGAGCACGGCGGCCTTGGCGGCGGCGTCGTACCCCTCCACATCGGCGGTGGGGTCGGCCTCGGCGTAACCCAACTCCTGAGCCTCGGCCAGGGCGTCGTCGAAAGCGGCGCCCGTGGTGTCCATCTGGTCCAGGATGAAGTTGGTGGTGCCGTTCATGATGCCCAGGAACCGGGTGACGTTGTCACCGGCGAGTGAATCGCGCATGGGACGAACGATGGGGATGGCCCCGGCCACCGCGGCCTCGTAGGACAGCTGCGAGCCCGACGCCGCCGCGGCATCGTGGAGCTCACGCCCGTGGGCCGCTATCAGCGCCTTGTTGCCGGTCACCACGGTGGTGCCTGCGTTGAGCGCTCGCAGGATGCGGGTGCGCGCGGGCTCGATGCCGCCGGTCAGCTCCACCACGATGTCCGCCGCGTCGATCACGGAGTCCGCGTCCGTGGTGAGCAGCTCGCTCGGGATCTCGACGTCGCGCTTGGCGCTCACGTCGCGGACGGCCACCCCCACGAGGTCAAGGACCACACCCGAGCGCTTGGCCAGCTCGTCCTGTTCGGCGAGAAGCACGCGGGCCACCTGGGAACCCACGGTCCCGGCTCCCAGCAGGGCAACCTTCAAGTGGGGGGTCGCTTGGTGAGGTGTCGCTGAAGTAGTCATGGCTCCTGATATTCCTTGGGGGCTTATTCGGTGCTCGCGCCGGTGTCCCGGGCCAGCAAGTCGTTGACGGTTTCGGCTCGGATCAGCTCCTTGACCTGTCCCTGGGCGTCCACACTGATCATTCCGGGTCGGGTGAGCCAGTTGTAGTTGCTGGACAGCGCCCAGCAGTACGCACCGGTCACGGGCACCACCAGCAGGTCACCGGCGGTGACGTCCGAGGGGAGGTAGACGTCCCGCACCACGATGTCCCCGGATTCGCAGTGCTTACCGACCACGCGGCTGAGCACGGGATCCGCGTCGGACACGCGATTGGCGAGCACGGCCGTGTAATCGGCGTCGTAAAGCACGGGGCGGGCGTTGTCGCTCATGCCGCCGTCCACGGACACGTAACGCCGCTGCTCGCCGGGGCTGACGGTGACGGTCTTCACGGTGCCCACGGTGTAGACGGTGCATCCGGAAGGACCCGCAATGAAACGTCCGGGTTCGAAAGACAGGTGCGGGAGGGGCAACTCGGAATTCTTCAGCAGGCCGGCCAGGTGCTCGGCGAGATCCTCGGCAATGGACTGCGCGGTGCGGGGTTCGTCCGCGCTCGTGTAGGCCACGCCGTGACCGCCGCCCAGGTCCAGCTCGGGCAGCACCGTGGCCCAGCGCTCGGCCACGGTCTGGCGCAAGGCCAGCACACGCTCGGCGGCTTGGCCGAAGCCCTCTGCCGCGAAGATCTGGGAACCGATGTGGCAATGCAGACCACGCAGGTCCAATTGTTCGCGCAGGGCCACGCACTGGGCGATGGCCTGCAGCGCCGGCGAGTCCTCCCCCTCGACCGAGGGGTTCAGGGACAGCCCGAACTTCTGGTCCTCGTGGGCGGTGGCAATGAATTCATGGGTCGAGGCATGCACACCGGGCGTCACGCGCAACATGATGGGCGCGCGCACCGCCAGCTTCTGGGCGAGATCGGCAACCAGTTGGATTTCCGGCAGGGAATCCACCACGATGCGCCCCACACCGGTGTCCAGCGCGCGGGTGATCTCCGCGGCCGATTTGTTGTTGCCGTGCAGGGCGATCTTGGCGGGGTCCACTCCGGCGCGCAGGGCCACCTCGAGTTCCCCGCCGGACGCGGTGTCCACGTTCAGGCCTTCACCCTGCGCCCACCGTGCCACGTGGGTGTTCAGCAGTGCCTTGGAGGCGTAGTAGACCTCGACAGCCACGCCCAAGGGTGTGAACGCGTTCTCGAAGGCCTCCCGGAAGCCACGGGCACGCGAACGGAAGGTGTCCTCGGAGACCACGTAGCTGGGTGAACCGTATTTCTTTGCAAGTTCAGCCACGGACACGCCGTCCACGGTGATACAGCCTTGATCGTCCCTGGCGTACTGGCCGGTGAAGACCTTGGGATCCAGGGCAGCGTTGTCCTCGGGTACGGTCAACCAGCCCGGGGCCAAGGGGTGCGCAGTATCTGTTGAACTCACGAGATCACATCCGTTCCGGCGCGCTGACACCCAGCAGGGTCAGGCCGTTGGCCAGGACCTGCTGCATGGCGTCATTGAGCCATAAGCGAGAGTTGTGTACCGGTTCGACCGGGGCATCGCCCTGCGGTGCCACGCGGCACACGTCGTACCAGCGGTGGTAGGTGCCGGCCAGTAGTTCCAAATGACGGGCCACGCGGTGCGGCTCACGCAGCTGCGCCGCCTGGGCCACCACGGAGGGGTACTGTCCCAGCGCGGCCAGCAGATCGGCCTCGCGCGCGTGATCGAGCAGGGCGGCGTCGAACGTGCCGGTGCCGTCCTCGCTCACGCGACGGACCCCCGCGGCGTGGGCGTTACGTTGCACCGCGCATGTCCTGGCGTGGGCGTACTGGACGTAGAAGACCGGGTTCTCGTTGGAGCGCTTGGTCAGCACGTCCAGGTCGATGTCGATGTTGGAGTCCACCGAGTAGCGGGTCAGGGAGTAACGTGCGGCGTCCACACCCACGGCCTCCACGAGGTCCTCCATGGTCACCACGGTGCCGGCGCGCTTGGACATGCGCACCGCAACACCCTCGCGGACCAGGTTGACCATTTGACCGATCAGCACCTCAACGCGCTCCGGCGAATCCCCGAGGGCTGCCGCCACTGCCTTCAAACGCGCCACGTAGCCGTGGTGGTCCGCGCCCAGCATGTAAATGCACAGGTCCGCTCCGCGGCCGCGTTTGTCCTTGAAGTAGGCGATGTCACCGGCGATGTAGGCGGCGTTGCCATCGGACTTGATGACCACCCGGTCCTTGTCGTCGCCGTAATCGGTGGATCGCAACCACCACGCGCCGTCCTGGAAGTACATGGCGTCGGAGTCCTTGAGCTGTTCCACCAGCTGCTCGACCTGCCCGCCTTCGAACAGGGAGTTCTCGTGGAAGAAAACATCGAAGTCCACGCCGAACTCATGCAGCGAGGACTTGATCTCCTGGAACATCAGCTCCACCCCGGCGGCGCGGAAGACTTCCTGCGGGTCCTCGGATTCCAGCGCATCCGGATGCTGCTCGAGCACACGCTGAGCGATGTCCGCAATGTACTGCCCGCCGTAACCGTCCTCGGGGGCCTCCTCGTTGCGGGCGCGGGCCAGCAGGGAGCGGGCGAAGCGGTCGATCTGGGCGCCGTGGTCGTTGAAGTAGTACTCGCGGGTCACCTCAGCACCCTGCGACTGCAGCACGCGGGCCAGTGAATCGCCCACGGCTGCCCAGCGGGTGCCACCCAGGTGAATGGGCCCGGTGGGGTTGGCGGACACGAATTCCAGGTTGATGGCGGTGCCGCCCAGGGTGTCGGAGGTGCCGTAGGAGGCGCCCTGCTCGACGATCGACTGCGCGAGCTCACCCGCCGCGGCGGCGTCGAGCGTGATGTTCAGGAAGCCGGGGCCGGCGATGTCCACCGCGGCCACACCGGTTACAGCGCCCAGGCGCTGCACCAGGATCTCGGCGATCTCGCGGGGCTTGCGAGCGAACTTCTTGGACGCCTGCATGGCCACCGTGGTGGCCCAGTCCCCGTGCTCACGATTCTTGGGGCGTTCGACCTTCGCTTCGGGAAGCTCTGCGCCGTCCACCAGGGTGAGATCGCCGGCGGCCACGGCATCGTGCAGGCATGCGGATACGGCAGCGGAAAGTTCTTCAGGAGTCACCGGACCAGTGTAACGGGACGAACGGCACCCACCGATTCGAGTCGATTCGCCTGCCGTGCCGAACCTGCTAATATCGATCGAGTTGTTCGCGGTCCGACATCGGGCCCGCTCGGACAACCCCCGCCCGCGTAGCTCAGGGGATAGAGCGTCTGCCTCCGGAGCAGAAGGTCGTAGGTTCGATTCCTATCGCGGGCACTTTTTCTTTTAACGGACCGGGGTGTCACCCACGCCGCCGCCCCGCGCAATCGGTTCTCAGGTTGCCGCGGCCGCCTCGCGTAGTTGTCCGCCCCATTCCATGACAAAACCCCCGAACCGCTGGTTCGGGGGTTTCTCGGTCAGTCCCGGTCGCCGTGGCGTTGCCGGGTTCGAAGGTGCGGGTTCAGGTCCATGGGGTCGTAGTCGTGGTACATCTGCCCCTCGCCGAATTGTTCGGCCACGTAGTCGTCCTCGGGGTTGTGCACCGGGGCCGCGGTGCGCCGCCGGACCATGCCGACAATGCTCAGCACACCGCCGATCAGCAGGGTGCCGAAACCCACCGCGATCGTGGTCACGGCGCTGCCGGTCAACGGGACGGACGCGGATTCCGACGCCGCCCGCCCCAGATGCACCAGGGCAGGCGGGAGCGTGAAGATGCACACGAACAGGGCCAGCAGCCCCACGATCGAGATCACTGAGGTGATGCGCTGGCGCCTGTTCGTGTTCACGGTGACTACGGTTTTCCTTCTTCGATGACGCGGACTGTTTCTAGCAGCGTAGCGTCATCGAGTGCGGGTTCTCCGCTGACCTTTTGCAGTTTCTGGAACTCAGACAGCAAATCCGCCACGGAGGATCCGGCCTTCTGCTCCTGGTTCAGTTCGAACAGAATCTTGCCTTCGTGCATCATGATCAACCGGTTTCCCAGGCGCAGCGCCTGTTCCATGTTGTGGGTGACCATGATGGTGGTGAGGTTTTGTTCCGCGACCATGCGCTCGGTCAGTTCCGTGACGTGCTTGGCACGCTGCGGGTCCAAGGCGGCCGTGTGCTCATCCAGAAGCAGAATCTCCGGGGACGAGAACGTGGCCATCAGCAGGGACAGTGCCTGGCGTTGGCCGCCGGACAGCAAACCCACTTTGGCACCCAACCGGTTTTCCAACCCGAGTTCCAGCTTGGCCAACTCGTCCCGGAACTGCTGTTTCCGCGGGCGGGTCACACCCGTGGACAGCCCCCGGGACTTGCCGCGACGAGAGGCAATGGCCATGTTCTGCTCAATGGTCAGGTTCGGCGAGGATCCCTTCATGGGGTCCTGGAACACCCGGGAGATCCAACGGGCCTTCTGGTGTTCCCTGAGCTTGGTGACCGGTTCGCCGGAGACCTGGATACTGCCCGTGTCCGGGATGATGGTCCCGGACACGGTGTTCAGCATGGTGGACTTGCCCGCGCCGTTGGAGCCGATCACGGTGACGAAGTCCCCCGATTCCACGGTCAGGCTCACCCCGTCCAGGGCCACGCGTTCGTTGACGGTGCCGGCGAAGAACGTCTTGCGCACATCGGTGATGGTCAACATGGTTTATCGCCCCTCTCCGGTTCGACCGCCCACGGTCGCGGGTGGCCCGGCACCGGGTTCGACGCCGGCCTGGACCTTACGTGCTTCACGGTCCTTGCGGTGCGTGTTCCACCGTTTGAAGAACGTCAGCTGCGGAAGCACCAGCGCGATGACCACCAGCACGGCGGAGATCAGCTTCATGTCGGACGGGTTCAGACCCAGCTGCAGGGCTGCGGTGATCACCAGGCGGTACAGCACGGACCCGAAGATCACGGCCGCGGTGGCAATGATGACCGTGCGGGTTCCGAAGATGCCCTGACCCAGGATCACGGAGGCCAGACCCACCACGATCAGGCCGATACCCATGCCGATGTCCGCGAAACCCTGATACTGGGCCACGAGCGCACCGGAGAGGCCGACCATGCCGTTGGACAGACACAGACCCAGAATCTTCTGATTGTCCGTGTTCACGCCGAAGGAACGGATCATGTCCGGGTTGTCGCCGGTGGCCTGCATGGCCAAACCGGCGTCCGTGTAGAGGAACCAGTCAAGAACCACCTTGACCAGCAGCACCCCGACGAGCAACAACAGGACACCCACGAAGGAGCCCTGGAAGCCCGCTTCACGCAGCGGGGTGAACACGGTGTCCTCGCGCAGCAACGCGAGGTTGGCCTTGCTGTCCATCACCCTGAGGTTGATGGAGTACAAGGCGGTCATGGTCAAAATACCCGCCAGCAAGCCGTTGATGTGTGCTTTGGTGTGCAGCAGACCCGTGATGAGGCCCGCGAGCGCACCGGCGAAGAATCCCGCGATGGTGCCCAGCCAGGGGCTGCCACCACCCAGGATGATCATGGCCGCGGTGGCGGCCCCAGTGGTGAAGGACTGATCCACCGTGAGGTCCGGGAAGTCCAACACACGGAATGTGAGGTAGACGCCCAGGGCCATCACGGCGTAGATCAGACCGAGCTCGATTCCGGCAATCATGGATGGTTACTCGATTACTTGGTCGGCGGAATCACGCAGGTCCTGCGGGATCTCGACGCCCATGGCCGCAGCGGCCTTGGCGTTGATGATCAGCTGGGTCTCATTCTGGGACTCAACGGCCATCTCGGCGGGATCGGCGTCATCGTTGAGGATGCGCAGGGCCATTTCACCGGTCTGCTTGCCGAGTTCCTCGTAGCTGATGCCCTGGGTGGCCAGGCCACCGCGCTCCACGGAATCGCCCTCGCCCACGATCAGCGGGATCTTCTTGGATTCGGCGGCACCGACCACTGCTTCGAGACCGGCCACCACCTTGTTGTCGGTGGGCACGTAAATGGAATCGGTGTTGAAGGACTCCGCGGCCTGGGCGACCTCCGCGGTGGTGGTCACGGTCTTCTCCTCCACGGTCAGACCCTCGGCCTCGGCGGCTTTCTTGGCCTCTTCCACCTGGATCTGCGAGTTGGTCTCACCGGAGCTGTAGATGATGCCCACGGACTTGGCGTCCGGGTCGAACTTCTTGATGAGTTCGATCTGCTCCGCGACCGGGTTCATGTCGGTGGTGCCGGTGATGTTGGCTCCGGGTTTGTCCATGGAGTCCACGAGTCCGGCGTCCACGGGATCGGTGACGGCGGTGAACAGGACGGGCTTGTCGGTCACGGCCTGCGCCAGGGACTGAGCGGTGGGTGTCGCGATACCGAGGATCAAGTCGTTATCGGACGAAGCGAAATTGGACGCGATGTTGGTCGCGGTCGCCTGGTCGCCGGAGGCGTTCTGTACGTCCAGGGTCAGGTTGTCCCCTTCGGTATAGCCGCCTTCTTCCAGGGCGGAGACGAAACCCTCGCGGGCGGCGTCGAGTGAGGGGTGCTCCACGAACTGAGCGATCCCCACCTTGATTTCCTGGGGTCCCTCGGATTGGCTGTCCCCGCCGCCCGACCCGCAAGCGGTGAGGACCAGGGCGGAAGCGGCTACCGCGGCGGACAGCGAAAAAGTGCGCTTCATGATGGTGGGCGTCCTTTCAAGACAATTGGTGGTGCCTGGATATTACCTGCCGTTCGGTCAAAAAATGAGACGTGGCGCACATTCGGTGTGGGATCGTGTTCTGACGGGCTCGGACGCGGTGAGCCGAGTGCCGTCCGGGGCCCGTAGACTGGGGCGTTGACATGACTGAGTCCAGCACCACGCCCCGCATCGTGTACCCCCAGAACCTTCCGGTCAGCGCGCGCCGTGACGACATCAGCGCTGCCATTCGTGATCACCAGGTGGTGGTCGTCGCCGGTGAGACGGGCTCCGGCAAGACCACCCAGATACCCAAGATGTGCCTGGAACTGGGTCTGGGCGAGAACGGGCTGATCGGCCATACCCAGCCGCGCCGCATCGCCGCGCGCTCGGTGGCCGAACGCATTGCCCATGAGCTGGGCGAGCAGGTCGGGCGGACGGTCGGCTACCAGGTGCGGTTCACATCCGAGGTGGGCAAGGACTCCAAGGTCAAGCTCATGACGGACGGCATTCTGCTGGCCGAGATCAGCCACGATCCCATGCTGCGCCGCTACAACGCGATCATCATCGACGAGGCCCACGAGCGCTCCCTCAACATCGACTTCCTGCTGGGGTACTTGAAGCGGCTGCTCCCCCGCCGCCCGGACCTCAAGCTGATCATTACGTCCGCGACCATCGACCCCGAACGGTTCGCGCAACACTTCGCCCAGCCTGCCCCCGACGGAGGTGAGGCTGAACCCGCACCGATCATCGAGGTCTCCGGGCGCACTTATCCGGTGGAGGTCCGCTACCGTCCCCTGGCCCAGCCCCGCTCGGGAGACGGCGGTGATGACGAGGCGGACACCGGCGACGGCCTCGAGGACGAGGACCGTGATCCCATTGACGCCGTGTGCGATGCCGTGGTGGAACTCGCCGCCGAACCCCCCGGTGACATCCTCATCTTCTTCGCGGGTGAGCGGGAGATCCGTGACGCCCAGGACGCGTTGGCCAAGACCCTCGACCGGCACCGCTCGCTGGCCGGGGCCGAGCTGCTCCCGTTGTTCGGTCGGTTGTCCATGGCCGAGCAGAACCGGGTGTTCGCGCCGTCTTCCACACGCCGGATCGTGCTCGCGACCAACGTGGCGGAGACGTCCCTGACCGTGCCCGGGATCAAGTACGTGATCGATCCGGGCACCGCCCGGATTTCGCGGTACTCCGCGCGCACCAAGGTGCAGCGACTGCCGATCGAACGGGTTTCCCAGGCGTCGGCGCGGCAGCGCGCCGGGCGCTGCGGCCGCGTCTCGGACGGCATCTGCATTCGCTTGTACTCCGAGGAGGACTTCGACTCCCGCCCCGAATTCACCGACCCCGAGATCCTGCGCACCAACCTGGCGGCGGTCATCCTCCAAATGATTTCGGTGGGCGTGGTCCGAGAGCCCACGGACATCTCCGATTTCCCGTTCGTGCAGAAGCCGGATTCCCGCGCCGTCAAGGACGGCGTGGTGTTGTTGCGCGAACTGGGCGCCCTGCGCTCCGGCGAGCGTGCGGCGTCGTCGGGCGCTCGCGAGCGGTCCCGTGGACGACGCCGCCGCGGCACGCAGAATTCGCCGCTCACCCGGACCGGTCGTGTCCTGGCGGCCCTGCCGGTGGACCCGCGGCTGGGTCGCATGATCGTGGAGGCCGAGCGTCGCGATTGCACCCGCGAGGTCATGGTGCTCGCCGCGGCCCTGACCGTGCAGGATCCGCGCGAACGGCCCCTCGAGCACCGGCAGGCCGCGGACGAGTTCCACAAGCGGTTCAAGGACAAGACGTCGGACTTTCTGTCCTACGCCATGCTGTGGCAGTACATCCAGGAGCAGCAGCACGAACTCTCGTCCTCGCAGTTCCGCAAACTGTGCAAACGCGAGTACCTCAACTTTCTGCGCATCCGGGAATGGCAGGACCTCTACGCGCAGCTGCGTCAGATCGCACGCGACGTGGGCATTGACCCGGGGAGGTCGCGCGAGCTGGACGTGGCCGGCAAGCAGGATGTCATTCACCAGAGCCTGCTGTCCGGTCTGCTGAGCCATATCGGTGTGCGCGATGAACGCACCCGCGATTACCGCGGCGCGCGCGGCACCAAGTTCGCCATCTTCCCCGGCTCCGCCCTGTTCAAAACCTCCCCGGACTGGGTGGTCTCCGCCGAGCTCGTGGAAACCTCACGACTGTGGGCCCGCACCAACGCGAGCATCAACCCGGAATGGGTCGAGGAGCTGGCCCCGGAACTGGTGAAACGCAACTACTCCGAACCGCACTGGTCCCGTTCTCGCGGGGCCGTGATGGCCTACGAGAAGGTCTCCTTTTACGGTCTGCCGCTGGTGGCCGAGCGGCCCGTGCAGTTTTCCAGGGTGGACCCGCAGCTCTCGCGGGAGCTGTTCATCCGCCACGCCCTGGTCGAGGGCGACTGGCAGACCCGGCACCGCTTCTACAAACGCAATCAGCAGCGGCTGGAACGCGTGGAAGAACTTGAGAATCGCATGCGCCGCAAGGATCTGCGCGTGGATGACCAGGTGCTCTTCGATTTTTACGACGCCCGCATTCCCGCGGACGTGGTGTCACAGCGACACTTCGACGCGTGGTGGAAGAAAACCCGCGGCAGCAACGAGCACCTGTTGGACCTGGACCCGGACGCGTTGCTCGCCCCGGAGGTCGCCGAGCTCGACACCCAGGCCTTTCCGCGCACCTGGAACGTGGCCTCACCGGACGGCGTCCTGTCCTTGGATCTCGACTACGAGTTCGCCCCCGGTTCCGAGACCGCGGACGGCGTGACCGTGCGTGTTCCCGTGCTGTTCCTGGACCGGCTGGCCCCCGAACAATTCGAATGGCACATCCCCGGTCTGCGCACCGAGCTGGTCACCGCACTCATCAAATCGCTGCCCAAGGCCGTGCGGCGCAACTTCGTGCCCGCCCCGGACATGGCGGCCACCGCCGTGGAGGTGCTGTCGGCGGAGTTCTCCCCCGAGTCCGACTCACTGCTGGAATCCCTGGCCACCGTGCTGCGCCGGCTGCGCGGTCACCAGGTGCACGCCACCGACTTCCAGCCGGACGTGCTCCCGGCCCATCTGCGCATGAACTTCGAGGTGCGCGACGCACAGAACACGGTCCTCGGCACCGGTGAGGATCTCACCGAGCTCAAGGAGCGGCTCCGACCCCAGATTCGCCGCGCACTGGCCGAGTCGCTGGGCAGAGCCGCCTCCCAGCTCGCGGACTTCGCCGATGCCGCCGACGCCGCGAGCGGCACCCCCGGCGCGCCGCAATCCGGCAAGCGCGGGGCACCGCGTCCGGGGGCGAGAGGACCTGGTGGGCGCGGGACGAAGGGTGGCGGCGCAGCGGCGTCGTCAGCGGAAAGCCTGGAACGCACGGGACTGACGTCCTGGCCCGAAAAGGACCCACCCCGCTCGGTGCAGACCCACGTGGCAGGACAGACCATCACCGGTTACCCCACGCTCATGGTCCGCCGCGAAAATCCCAACGCCACCCAGGCCGGGAAGGGCTCGCCGCGGGAGCCCACCGTGGACCTGCGGATCCTCACGCGGCAGGATGAACAGCGTTCGGCCCAGCGCCACGGCGTGATCGCGTTGTTGGAACGCACCCTGCCGTCGGTGCATCGCTACGTGGTGGAGCATCTGAGCCAGCGGGAGCGGCTGATCTTCACGCAGAACCCGCACGGCTCCGTGGACGCACTCATCCGAGACTGCACCGTGGCCGCCATCGATCGCCTGGTGCCGGAGGACCCGCCGTTCACCAGGGCGGAGTTCGACGCATTGGCCGTGCACGTGCGCGCTGAACTGATCGACACGGTCTTTACGGTTACCGCCCTGGTCACCGAGACGCTCGCGGAGGCCACCACCCTGCGGAAACGGCTCCGGAAGCCGGGCTCGCTGGCCGCGGTGCCCGCGTTCAAGGACATGTCCGAGCAGATCGACCGGTTGATTTATCCGGGGTTCGTGGCCGAGACCGGCTGGCACGCGTTGCAGCATCTGCCGCGTTACCTGAAAGCCATCAATGCGCGCCTCGACAAGCTCTCGGGGCACATTCAACGCGACAGCGTGAACATGGTGCTGATTCAGGACATTGAACAGGATTACAGGGGCGCCCGGGCGGCCGTCCCCCCGACCGCCCCCGTGCCCGAAGCCCTCACGCGTGTGCGGTGGGATCTGGAAGAACTGCGCGTGTCGCTGTTCGCGCAGGAGCTCGGTACGGCGCGAACGGTATCGGAAAAGCGGGTCCGGAAAGCGCTGCGCGATGTCATCCAGCGCTGACCGGCCCCGCTCCGGGGCCTCCGGCACGGTGCGGTGTCGGGGACCCGTGGTTCACGGCGTGTTCCGGTGCGGCTACCGCTGGGGCACCTTGGTCTCGTGGCCCGCGGCGACCAGTGCGGCGCGGATCGAGCGGGCTGTCTCGTCCATGACCTCGGGATCCGGGTCCTGGTCCACCTGAGCGAAATCGAATTCCTCGATCGTATTGGTGGGCCACACATGCAGGTGGGCGTGCGGCACCTCGAAGCCCTGGATCATCAGTCCCACGCGCCTGGGTGAGAAGACCTCGTCAATGGCCTGGCCGATCGTCTTGCACACGGTCATCAAGTGGGTGGCCAGATCGTCGGGCAGGTCCAACCAGGCGTCGATCTCCTCGCGAGGCACCACCAGGACGTGACCCTGGGACAGCGGTGCAATGGACAGGAATCCGGCGCACTGCTCATCCGACCACACGAAGCGGCCGGGCAGTTCGCCCTCGATGATCTTGGTGAAAACGGAGCTCACGGTGATGTCCTTTCAGTTGGTTTTCTCGGGCGGCTCGGTCGGTCGAGCGGACTGGACCTCCACGGACTCGCGGGGGTGCAGGTGGCGGTATGCGGTGCCGTACATCTCGGCGAACCTGGCCACCTGCTTCTCGACCACGCCAAAGCCGATGTCCGAGAGCAGGGCGTCGTGGATCTGATACACGGTGGTGGCGCGGGTCGCAATGATGAAATCGATGACCTCGGACATCTTGGACCAGGGGGCGTGCAGGGGAACCAACACCGTGGGCACGGTGAGCCCGTGTGGAACGGTGAAGGAATCGCCGGGGTGGAACACGGTGTCGTCAACGACGAACCCCACGTTGTCCACCGTGGGAATCAGCGGGTGGATCAGGGCGTGCTGGCCGCCGAAGGTCTTGACCTCGAACGGGCCCAGCGACAGCGTGGAATCCGCGGTGACGGTGTGCAGACGATCCGTGGCGTCCCCCGAAGCCTCGGCGAGTACGTCGACGACGGGCCGCGGTGCGTACACGGTCAGTTGGGGGTTGTCCGCGAGCGCGGCGGTCAATCTCTCGGCGTCGTAATGGTCCGGGTGCACGTGGGTGATGAGCACCAGATTGGTGCCCGCCAGGGCCTCCTCGACCTCGGAAAAGGTTCCCGGGTCGATCACCAACGATGTGCCATCCTTCTCCAGCCGGACGCACGAGTGTGTGAACTTGGTCAGCAACATGACGCCAGCCTAGCCCGGGAACAGCCCACAGATGCGAACCGTTAGCATGGTTGAAGAAGTCTGCACAGGGAAGGGACGGGCGTGAGCACAAGAACCACCGGGCAACCCGAGGTGCGCAACACCAAGCAGCGTCGGGCCGTTGCCGGGGCCCTGCGGAGCCTCGAGGA
The DNA here is from genome assembly GCF_014698015.1 of Kocuria sp. cx-455. Taxonomy (GTDB): domain Bacteria; phylum Actinomycetota; class Actinomycetes; order Actinomycetales; family Micrococcaceae; genus Kocuria. Next base: position 306,431 of record NZ_JACXBS010000002.1, on the reverse strand, counting down.
TTTCATTTCCACCCAGAATTTGCACCGGCGCCTCCAGGACGAGGGGCAGTCCGTGTCTTTGGCCACCACCTATCGGATTCTGCAGTCCATGGCGGACTCCGGGGAGGTGGACGTGCTGCGCAATGCGGAGGGCGAGGCCATTTACCGCCGCTGCGAGGCCGAACATCATCACCACCACTTGGTGTGCCGCTCGTGCGGTGCCGCGGTGGAGCTCGAGGCCCCCGCGGTCGAGCGGTGGGCGGGTGAGACCGCCGAGGAGCACGGGTTCACGGACGTGGACCACACGGTGGAAATCACCGGTATCTGCGGCAACTGCGCGCGCGAGTCACGCTGACGGTGGCGACCCCACGTCCCCGCGACATCCTTCTGGTGCGCAACGGGGATTCCCCGCTGGCCCGAGACGCCTGCGACCGCGCCCGCGGAATCTTCCACGCTGGCGGCTACCACGCCGTGTTCCTGGACGCACCATCGGCGGGCGAGCTCTCCGAGGCCCTGACCGACACCGTGCGATCTCGAGCCCTGCACGTGGCCGCCGTGGTCGCGGTGGGCGGGGACGGCATGGCCCATCTGGTCCTTCAAGTCCTGCACGAAGTGGGCCAACAGGGCGTGGACGTGGCATTCGGGCTCATCCCGGCGGGTTCGGGCAACGACCTCGCCCGGTTCTGCGGGATTCCCACCCGGGATACCGAACGCGCGGCCGGTCGCGTGCTGCGCGGCCTGGAAACTCCGGCTCAACACATGGATCTGTTGGCCGTGGACTGCGCGGACGGCACCTCGCACGTGTGCGCCACCACCGTGTGTCTCGGTCTGGACGCCCGCGTCAACGCGCGCGCCAATCGCTGGACCACGATCCGGGTGCCCGCCAAGTACGCCGTGGCCCTCGTCTGGGAAATCATGCGGCTCACCTCACGTGACTACACGATCGACTACACACCCCCCGACGGCGCTCGGCGCGTGGTGGATCGCAGGGCCACGTTCCTGTCGGTGGCCAACACGTCCTCCTACGGCGGCGGCCTCACGATCGTGCCGCGCGCCGATCACCGGGACGGGCGGGCCGAGTTGTTCGCGGTGTCCGACGCTCGCCCGTTGCGCCTTTTGTTCCTGTTGCCGCGGCTGCTGTTGCAGACCCACGAGAACCTTGCCGAGATCGCTCTCGAACCGGTCACCTCCGTCACCGTGGTGCCCCACGAAACGGTGACCCGCCCGGCGCCGGGCTCCGGGACCCGAGCGGAGACGTTACCGCCGCACGTCGCCCACGGGGACGGGGAGCCCCTGGGACCCCTGCCCGTGCGCGTGCGGATCCTGCCCGCCGCCGTGCGGGTGCTCTTCTGAGCCGCCCTGGCGGTACGAGGAACCACGCTCGCGGATTCCGCGGATCACGCGGGTCAGCAACCAGATCGCAAACGAAATGGTGGTCACGTAGGGGCTGATCGGGATGTTGCCACCCAGGGCCAGCAGAATGCCGCCGACCATGGACAGCTCGGCGAAGACCACCGACAGCACCACGGTCCGCGCCGGGGCCACCGTCAGGTTCATGGCCGCGGCGGCGGGAGTGATCAGCAGCGCGAGCACCAGCAGGGCGCCCACGATCTGGACCGACATGGCCACGGAAACGCCCAGCAGCACCATGAACACGATCGACAGGGTCCGCACGGGCAGCCCGCGGGCCTCGGCGACCACGGGGTCGGTGCTGGCAAACGTGAGCGGGCGCCACACGATCACCAGTCCGGCCACCACCACGATGGACAGCACCATCATCGACGTCAGCTGAACCGGGGACACGGACACGATTTGACCGGTCAGCAGGGAGAACTTGTTGGACGAGCGGCCCTCGTAGAGCGAGAGGAACAGGATGCCCAGGCCCAGCCCGAACGGCATGAGCACGCCCACGAACGAGTTGCTGTCCCGGGCGCGCAGGCCCATGAAACCAATGATCAGCGCGGCCACCACCGAGCCCAGCAGGGAACCGGTCACGATATCCACACCGATCAGCAGGGCCGCGGCGGCACCCGCGAAGGACAGCTCCGCAATGCCGTGGACGGAGAACGCCAGGTCGCGCATCATCACTAACGTGCCGACCAGCCCACCGACCAGACCGAGCAGGGCACCGGCCCACAGGGAATTGCTCAACAGCGCCAGCAATTCACCGTAATTGTCGAAGACGAACACGGAACTGACGATCGAGTCCCAGTCGACGGCTGCGGTAATCACGGGATGAGGCCTTCCTGGGACGAGATGTGGTGGGTGTTGTCGGGCCGACCGGTCACGATGATCCGGCCATTGCTGCGCAACACCTCGATGTCCGCGCCGTACAGCTCCGACAGCACCTCGGAACGCATGACCTCATCGGGGGTGCCGATCTTGAAGGAGCCCCCAGCCAAGTACAGGATGCGATCCACGTGATCGATGATGGGGTTGATGTCGTGGGTCACGAACACCACTGCGCTACCGGTCTTCACGCGCTGCGCATTGACCAGCTCGCTCACGATGTATTGATGGTTCAGATCCAGGGACAGCAGGGCCTCGTCGCACAACAGCAGCTCCGGGTCGGTGGCCAGGGCCTGGGCGATGCGCAACCGCTGTTGTTCACCACCGGAAAGCAGCCCGACCGGGGCATTGGCGTAGTCGCCGGCCCCGACCTTCTCAAGCAGCTCGTCCACGCGGTGGTTGACGGCGCGGCGGCGGACTCTGATCCCCCACTTGTGCCCGTCGATCCCCTGGGCCACCAGGTCACGGGCGCGCAGCGGCGTCCTCGGCGCGAAGCCGCGCTGCTGCGGGACGTACCCCACATGACGCGACGCCGCACCGGGGCGTTCCCCCGTCACGGAGGCCGTTCCGCGCGTCAGCGGGAGCAGTCCGAGCAACACTTTGAGAAAACTGGTCTTACCGGTCCCGTTGGAACCGAGCACGGCAAAGTACTCACCTTCCCGAATGGTCAGGTTGAGGTCGCGCCACAGCACGCGCTCGCCGAACGCGAGTTCCGCGTTCTTGAGTTCGACCACTGCCCGGCCCGGTTCCGGCTGGGTGCGGGGCGGGGTGCTCGCGGTGGTGCGTGTGGCGGGTTGGGCCGCTGGAGTGTGAATGGTTGGTGCCGCCTTGGTGGGAAGGGTCATCCGGGCCGTTACTTCACAGCCTGGGAAACCTGGTCGATGTTGTCCTGCATCCATTGTTGGTACGTCTTGCCGTCGGGAAGGGTCTCGGAGAATTCCACCACGCTCACCCCGGAGTTCTCGGCCTCCTCGCGCAGCTTCTCGGTCTGGCCCGTGGAAGTTTGCTGGTTGAACGCGAGCAGGTCGATGTGACCGCTCGTGACCAGGTCCGTGGTGTCCTTCAGGACGGCGGGGGCCACGTCCGATTCCGAGTCGATGGCGGTCGTGAATTCCGCGGGAGTGTCATCGTGGAGTCCCGCGTCCTGCAAGAGATACCCGGGCATCGGCTCGGTGGCCACGTAGCCACCCGAGGCGTTCAACGATTCGAGCTCACTCTTCATTCCGGACAGCTGATCAGTGAGCGAGGCCGCGTTGTCCGTGAACTCCTGGGAATTGTTGGTGTCGATCTCCCCCAGTTGTTCGGCAATGCGGTCGGTCAACGTCTGCATGGTGTCCAGGTCGTACCAGACGTGCTCGTTGAATCCGCCGGGCGCGTGGCTGTGACCTTCGTGGCCTTCCTCATCGTGCGTGTGCTCGTGTTCCTCGGCCGCTTGCTCTTTTCCCTCCAGTTCGGACACGTCCACCGCGTTGATGACCGCCTGCGAATCCGTGGTCATGTCCTCCATGAACGCGTCGTAGCCACCGCCGTTGAGGATCACCACGTCCGCCTTCTCAATGGTCAGCCGGTCCTGCGGAGACGCCTCGTACGAGTGGGGATCCTGCGCGGCGGAGTCAATGACGGGCGTGACGTCCACGTGGTCGCCGGCGACCTGTTCCACCAGGTCCGCGTAGACGTTGGTCGAGGTCACGACCGTGATTTTGTCCCCGTCCGACGCCGCCGCGTCGCCTTGCTGGGCATCCCCCGAAGTGGCCGAACAGCCGGTGAGCACCAGGGCACTCAGCGCGGATACGGCAACGGCGGAACGAACAACGGTGTGGCCGGGAACGCACATGGACACGAAATCATCTCCTCGGGGTCATTCTCAAAACCGGGTCTTATTGAGAATGGATTGCATTTGATCTGCGGAGAGCATATCACTAATCATTCTCAATAAGACCGAGACCGGAAACCGCCGCCGGAAGGGCTCGTCAGCTCCAGGATTCCGAACGCGGGCGGCCCTCGTCATAACCGGACTGCGACTGGATTCCCACCACGGCGCGGTTGCTAAACTGCGCGAGCGAGGTGGCCCCCGCGTACGTCATGGAGCTGCGCACACCGGAGGTGATGTGATCGATCAGGTCCTCGACTCCCGGACGCTGCGGATCCAGGTACATCTTGGAGTTGGAGATGCCTTCTTCGAACAGTGCCTTGCGGGCGCGGGCGAACTCGTCCTCCCCGCGGGTGCGGTGGCGCACGGCCCGCGCGGATGCCATCCCGAAACTCTCCTTGTAGGCGCGACCGTTCGCATCGATGTTGAGATCGCCGGGACCCTCGTGAGTGCCGGCGAACCAGGACCCGACCATGACCTGACGCGCCCCGGCGGCGAGCGCCAGGGCCACGTCCCGCGGGTGCTTGATGCCACCGTCGGCCCAGACGTGTTTTCCAAGATCGGCCGCGGCGTCCGCGCATTCGACCACGGCGGAGAACTGGGGTCGACCCACGGCGGTCATCATGCGGGTGGTGCACATGGCCCCGGGGCCCACACCCACTTTGACGATGTCCGCGCCGGCGCCGATGAGGTCGCGCACGCCGTCGGCGGAGACCACGTTTCCGGCCACGACGGGGACCTGCGGGTCCAGGGCGCGCACGACCTCGACCGCCTGCATGGCCTTGATCTGGTGGCCGTGGGCGGTATCGACCACGAGCACGTCGATGCCGGTGTCGAGCAGCGCGGCGGCCTTCGCGGCCACCTCGCCGTTGATCCCCACTGCGGCGCCCACCTGCAAACGGCCCTGCGGACCGAGGGCGGGTTGGTAGATCGTGGAGCGCACCGCGCCCTTCTGAGTGAGGACGCCCTCGATGGCCCGCCCCCGCAGAACGGGCGCGACACTGAGCCGCGAGCCCGCCAGCTTCGCATAGGCGGAGCGCATCGCGGCGTCGTGATCCTGGCCGGCGAAGTCCTCGACCTGGAACACCGGCCCGTCCGTACGCATGACGTCCGTCAACTGGGTGAAGCGGTCCACGTCCTGGCAATCGGCGGCGAGCACCAGGCCGCGGTAGTTGCCCTTCTCATCCGTGACAAGCACGGCCCCGTGAGGGCGCTTGTGCATGACCCCGAGCGCGTCATGAACCGTGTCCGTCTCGTGCAAGGTCACCGGGGTCTCGTACTGGGGTGAGCGGCTCTTGACCCACGCGGTCACCTCGGCAATGACGTCCAGCGGGATGTCCTGCGGCAGGATGCCCAGGCCGCCGCGGCGCGCCATGGTTTCGACCATGCGCCGACCGGTCACCGCCGTCATATTGGCCGCCACCAATGGAATGGTGGAGCCGGTGCCGTCACCCGGAGACAGGTCCACATCGAAGCGGGACGTCACCCGGGAGATGGACGGCACCAGGAAAACATCGTTGTAGGTAAGGTCGGTACTGGGAGTCGTGAGGAATCGCACGAGAGCCCATACTACGGGCCCGTCAGGCAGCCCGTCAGGGGTCCCTGATGGACGCACGAGGAGACCTACCGAACGGTCAGGATGGACTGGCCAGGGGGTGCCCGCCTCATTAGACTGTTGGCTTAGTACGGCCTTATGAGAATAAGGTCACCACGTCCGCCTGCGGAGACACATGCCGCGGGCACCACCGACCGGTGGTGGTCTACCGAGCAACCACCGGAGCACACCGTCATATGGAAGAGGCGTATCTCCCGTGCCAGAGCAGCCGCACCACCTGATCCCCGAAGAATTCGCCGGTAATGAATGGCTCGTTGACGAGCTGTTCGAGAAGTACCAGGACGACAAGAACTCCGTGGACAACAAGTGGTGGCCCATTTTCGAGGAAATGAGCAAGGGCTCTGATGCCGATACCGCAGACTCCTCGCAGTCTTCCGCGAGCTCCGACAATGCCGCCAAGAAGCCAGCCCCTGCCCCGTCCAAGGCGGCCCCCTCGGCAGCCACCCAGGAGAACAAGCCCAAGGTGACCCAGAAGAATTCCGCCCCGGCAACCAAGTCCACCGCCGGCGCACCCAAGCGCGCCGCGGCGCCGTCGTCGACCACCGGAGGCTCCAAGGCCAAGGGCCGGCCCGAGGGCGTGGATCAGGAGTCCAACGGCGGCGAGGGCTCGGCCACCAAGCGACCCATCCGCGCCCAGCCCGAAGTCGACGCCAAGACGAAGGCCAAGGAACAGGAAGCCAAGACCGAGGCGGAGGACAAGGTCACCAAGCTGCGCGGCCCGGCCAAGGCCGTGGCGGCGAACATGGACGCCTCCCTCACCGTGCCGACCGCCACGACCGTGCGCGCGGTGCCCGCCAAGCTGCTGATCGACAACCGTCTGGTGATCAACAGTCACCTGGCGCGCAACCGCGGCGGCAAGGTGTCCTTCACTCACCTGATCGGCTACGCCGTGATCCGCGCGCTGGCCAATTACCCGTCGCAGAACGTGATCTACGGCGAAGTGGACGGCAAGCCCGCCGCGATCCAGCCGGCCCACGTGAACTTCGGCATCGCGATCGACATCCCCAACAAGGACGGTTCGCGCAATCTGGTGGTGCCCAACATCAAGGGCGCCGAGGACATGACCTTCATGCAGTTCTGGACCGCGTACGAAGACGTGGTCAAGCGTGGCCGTTCCGGCGAATTGACGATGGAGGACTACCAGGGCACCACGGTGTCCCTGACCAACCCGGGTGGGATCGGCACGGTGCACTCCGTGCCGCGACTGTCCAAGGGCCAGGCCTGCATCGTGGGCGTGGGCGCACTGGACTACCCCGCCGAGTACAAGGGCGCCTCCCCGCGCACCACCGCGCGCATGGGCGTCTCCAAGATCATCACCCTGACTTCCACCTACGATCACCGCGTGATCCAGGGCGCCGGTTCGGGTGAATTCCTGAAGCTCGTGGAGCACTACCTGCTGGGCGGGGACGACTTCTACGATCACATTTTCGAGGCCCTGCGCATCCCCTACGAGCCCGTTCGCTGGGCCGTGGACAACCAGGTCAACCCCGAAACCCAGATCAACAAGGTCGCCCGCATCCAGCAGCTGATCCACGCGTACCGCGTGCGCGGTCACCTCATGGCCGACACCAACCCGCTCGAGTACGTGATGCGCAAGCACCCGGACCTGGACATCCGCAGCTACGGACTGTCCCTGTGGGACCTGGAGCGTGAGTGGCCCACCGGCGGTTTCGGCGGCCAGGACCTGCTGACCCTGCGCGTGATCCTCGGGCGGCTCCGTGATGCGTACTGCCGCACCGTGGGCATCGAATACATGCACCTGCAGAACCCGGAAGAACGCGAGTGGTTCCAGGACAAGCTCGAGCACGATTACCAAAAGCCCGCCCGCGAGGAACAGTTCCGCATCCTGGGTCGTCTCAACGCGGCCGAGGCTTTCGAGACCTTCTTGCAAACCAAGTACGTGGGTCAGAAGCGCTTCTCGTTGGAGGGTGGCGAGTCCCTGATCCCGCTGCTGGACGCGATCATTTCCGACGCCGCAGACGAGTCCCTGGCCGGCGTGGGCATCGCCATGGCCCACCGCGGGCGCCTGAACGTGCTCACCAACATTGCCGGTAAGTCCTACGCGCAGGTCTTCCGGGAGTTCGAGGGCAGCCAGGACCCCCGCTCCATCGAGGGCTCCGGTGACGTGAAGTACCACCTGGGCACGGAGGGTGTCTTCACCTCGGACAACGGCAACGAGACGCAGGTCTACCTGGCCGCCAACCCGTCCCACCTGGAAGCCGCGGATCCCGTGATCGAGGGCATCGCCCGCGCCAAGACGGACGTCCTGGGTGCCGGGCCCGAGGGGGACGGTACGTTCCCCGTGCTGGCCGTCCAGGTTCACGGCGACGCCGCCATGGCCGGGCAGGGCATCGTGTACGAGGTCATGCAGATGTCCGGGTTGGAGGGTTACCACGTGGGCGGCACCATCCATGTGGTGGTCAACAACCAGATCGGTTTCACCACCTCCCCGACCGGCGCGCGCACCTCCACCTACTGCACGGACGTAGCACGCACCATCCAGGCCCCGATCTTCCACGTGAACGCGGACGACCCCGAGGCCGTGACCCGCGTGGGTCAGTTGGCTTTCGAGTACCGCCAGCGATTCCACAAGGACGTTGTGATCGACCTGGTCTGCTATCGCCGCCGCGGCCACAACGAGGGCGATGACCCCTCGATGACACAGCCGCTGATGTACTCCCTGATCGACGGCAAGCGCTCGACCCGCAAGATCTACACCGAGAACCTCGTGGGCCGCGGTGACATCACCCAGGAAGAAGCCGACCGCGCGCTCAAGGACTACCAGGAGCGTCTGGAGCGGGTCTTCGCGGAGTCCCACGAGGCCCAGACCTCCACGGTTCCGCTGGTCACCGGCGACGCCGCCGCAATCGCCAACATCGAACGCCCCTCCGCCCAGCAGGCGGACTCGGGAGTCTCGATCCCCAAGTCCACGGCCATCACCCAAGAGGTCGCCCGCCGCATCGGCGAGGCTCACGTGGACACCCCGGAGGGTTTCACCACCCACCGCAAGTTGCAGAAGCTGTTGGAACGCCGCAACGAGATGACCCAGAAGGGTGGAGTGGACTGGGGCATGGGCGAGATCATGGCCTTCGGTTCGCTGCTCATGGAGGGCGTGCCGGTCCGGTTCTCCGGTCAGGACGTGCGCCGCGGTACCTTCACGCAGCGTCACGCCGTGTTCTTCGATGCTGAGAACGGCTCCGAGTGGGAACCGTTGAACAACCTCTCCGGGGATCAGGCCAAGCTGTCCATCTACAACTCGCTGCTGTCCGAGTACGGCGTGCTGGGTTTCGAATACGGCTACTCCGTGGAACGCCCCGAGGCCTTGACCGTGTGGGAGGCGCAGTTCGGTGACTTCACCAACGGCGCGCAGATCATCGTGGACGAGTTCATTTCCTCGGCCGAGCAGAAGTGGGGTCAGCGTTCCTCGCTGGTCCTGCTCCTTCCCCACGGCTTCGAAGGCCAGGGCCCGGACCACTCCTCGGCGCGTATTGAGCGGTTCCTGACGCTGTGCGCAGAACGGAACATGACCGTGGTCAATCCGTCCACCCCGGCCAACCACTTCCACCTGCTGCGCCGTCAGGCCTACTCGCGCCCGCGGCGCCCGCTTATCGTGGCCACGCCCAAGCAGTTGCTGCGCCTCAAGGCCGCCGCCTCCCCCATCGAGGACTTCACGCAGGGCACGTTTCAGCAGGTCATCCCGGATGTCGCCAACCTGGACGATTCCAAGGTCACGGACGTGATCCTTGTCTCCGGTCGCCTCTACTATGACCTCGCCGCACAGCGCGAGGAGTCCGGGGACCACTCCACCGCGATCATTCGTGTTGAGCAGCTCTACCCGCTTCCCGAGAACGAGATCAAGAAGGAACTGGCACGCTACCCCGAGGCTCGCGTCATGTGGGCCCAGGACGAGCCGGCCAACCAGGGTGCGTGGCCGTTCATGGCCGTGAACCTGCTTCCTCAGGTGGACCGCCGGATCACTCTGGCCTCGCGCCCGGCTTCCGCCTCACCGGCCAACGGTTCCGCCAAGCGTCACGCGAAGGAACTGGAGACCTTGGTGCAGCAGGCCTTCGACCGCGGCGAGTAACCAGCACTGCGCTGCCCCCCGTGAGATCGGGGTCGCGGCGGACACGTTTTCCCCTCGGTGGCCATCGTGGTTTACGGTGGCCACCGAGACACGTTATGAGCAAAGGAAGAGGAATAGTGGACCAACGCAGGATCCGCATTGTGGCCGTCGGTGACGAACTGCTAGCCGGTGTGGAAGACCCCCGTGCCCTGGGCTGGTTCGGTCGAGTGCTGGCGCGTACCCCGCGGGACATCGCGCCCGTGGACGCCTACAACCTGGCGGCGCCCGGCGAGGGCAGCGAGTCCCTCAACGAACGCTGGTTCGACGAAGCTTCCCGCCGTTTCGATTCCACGTGCGACAACCGTTTGGTGATCGCCCCCTCGGCCATGGACGTGGAGCTGGACATCACCTCGGCCCGTTCGCGGTTGAACATGGCCAATATCGTGGATCAGGCCACCCAGAACAACATCAAGGTGCTGGTGGTGGGTCCCCCGCCCACGCTGGACCCGGAACGCAACCGCAGGATCGCTGATCTCTCCGCGGCTTTCGGTGACGTGACCACCCGCCGGCAGCACGTGTACGTGGACACGTTCAACCCGCTGCAGCACCACGAACAGTGGCGCAAGGACCTGGCCGCCAACCACGGTCACCCCGGACAGGCCGGCTACGGTTTGATGGCCTGGCTGGTGCTCCATCGCGGTTGGTACAACTGGTTGAACCTGCCCGAACCCCGATAGACCATAACCGCCCTCGGACCGCACCAGCCGGAGAACTCGGACTACACGTCAGGGTGTGAGATACTGGCGGACGGTGCCCAGACGAATCAACGCAGGAGGTACACCATGAGCAAGCGTGGACGTAAGCGCAAGGACCGTCGCAAGAACTCTGCAAACCGCGGCAAGCGGCCCAATTCTTGAGTTCTGTGCAACATGGACAACGCCCGCAACCGTCAAGGTTGCGGGCGTTGTTGTGTGTCCACGTGACAATGCCGGGCTCTACCGTGGCCCTTGGGTGCGTTGCCGCTCTGCCGTGAAAGCGTAGGCGGCGGCCGGTGGAGGAGCTAGGCGGCCGGGTGACCGCTGCATTGCGCGTCAATGCGCGTGAGGATCGACTGTTTGAGCTGCGCGGGGGCAGTCTCTGTGCAGGATCGCTTGATCACCGTGCGGATCACGCACTCCAGGTTGTACTCCCGCTCGCATTCGGGGCAGTCCGTGAGGTGCGCGTGGATCTCCTCGAGATCCTCCTTGGTCAGGGCACCGTCAAGGTATTCGTAAATGCGACGGATGCGCTCGTCGGTGCAGCCGTTCTGGCAGTCGTTATCAGCCATTGCTTCAGCCTCTGTCCTTCGATGTTGTCTCGCCCTTGGACTTCTTGGTCCCCTGGGAGGTGTCAAACCCTCGCTCGGTGGCGTAGTCGGCCAGTTTCTCCCGAAGTAGCTTGCGGCCTCGGTGCAGTCGAGACATCACGGTGCCGATGGGCGTATCCATGATCTCGGAGATCTCCTTGTAGGCGAAGCCTTCGACATCGGAGAAATACACGGCAAGTCGGAACTCCTCGGGGAGTTCTTGCAGCGCCCGCTTCACGTCGGAATCCGGTAGGTGGTCCAGAGCTTCGGCCTCCGCCGATCGCAGCCCCTTGGACGTGTGGGATTCGGCCCGGTGCAACTGCCAATCCTCCACCGTGTCCGTGTTGGCCTGGCGCGGTTCGCGCTGCCGTTTGCGGTACAGGTTGATGTAGGTATTGGTCAGAATCCGGTACAGCCACGCCTTCAGGTTTGTCCCGGGCTTGTACTGATGGAACGCTGAGAACGCCTTGGTGTAGGCCTCCTGGACGAGGTCCTCGGCATCGGCGGGGTTACGGGCCATGCGCAGCGCAGCGGCGTACAACTGATCCACGTATTGCATGGCGTCTCGTTCAAAACGTTCGCGGCGCTGCTGTGTGGTTTCCTGGCTGACGTCCACCGGCTCGGCAGTGTCCTGTACCCGCGGCTCAAGCTCTTCATGATCTCTCATCACGGTCCAGTCTACGGTCGGGGCGGTGACGATCATGCTTTACCTGCCTTCCGTGGGCCGCGTGGTCAATCCGGGTTGAGGACCCGCTGTGTGGCGCTTGCTGTCTACTGGTGAATAACACGGCGGACCCGCCGCACTATTCCCGTGCGTTGGTCAGTGGCGCCCCGTTAGGATGAAGGACGTGCCCTCCCGGAAATGCCGGGACCAAAAGGAGGAACCATGAGCATCGTTCGTCGTCTCGCCCGTCCCCTGCTCGCCACCGGTTACATTGCCGGCGGCGTTGAAGCATTCCGTGACTCCTCGGCCGCCGCCGAGAAGCTGGACCCGGTCCTGAAGCAGGTGGAGCAGGTACTGCCGCAGGTCCGTCCCGTGACCGCAAACCGCGCCCAGGTGGCCCAGGGCATTGCGGCGGCCCAGGTATTGGCCGCTTCCGCCCTTGCGCTGAGCAAGTTCCCCCGCCTGTCCGCATCGGTGCTGCTCGGCACCACCGCAATCAACGGGTTCGTGCAGTACCAGTCCGCGGATACCTCCACCAAAGAGGGCACGTCCCAGCGCCGCAGCAACGTGTTCAAGAACCTCTCGTTGGTCGGCGCCGTGATGATTGCCTCCGTGGACACCGCCGGCAACCCCTCGCTCGTCTGGCGAGCAAGCCACCTGGCGGATGACGTTCGTAAGAACGCCGCCAAGGTGTCCAAGGACACCAAGAAGAAGTTCGCCCAGGCCGAGAAGGCCGTCCAGGACGCGGTCAGCCACTAAGGCCCGGTCAACACAGTGAATACGCACAACGGCTTGTCGCACACCGAACCCCATTGGGCCGCACCCTTTACCGGCGATCGCCCGGTGAGCGGATCCGTGGCCATTCCCGGTTCCAAATCGCTCACCAACCGGTACCTGGTCCTGGCGGCCCTGGCCTCCGAGGCATCGGTGGTGCGCAAGCCGTTGTATTCACGTGACAGCCAACTCATGATCGCTGCCCTCCGGCAGTTGGGTGCGGTCATCGAACCGAGCGGCGCGCCCGGTCTCTTCGGCGCGGATCTCAGCATTACCCCCATCCCCGAGGGCCCCGCCGCTGATGCACGCCGCCCCGAGCTACGCCACATCGATTGTGGGTTGGCGGGCACGGTCATGCGTTTCGTGCCGCCGGTCGCGGCCCTTCTCAACGCGGACACCACGTTCGACGGCGATCCCCACGCTCAAGTGCGCCCCATGGGCCCCGTGATCCAAGGCCTGCGCGATCTGGGCGTCACGGTTCATGACGAGGGCAGCGGCACCCTGCCACTCACCGTCTCGGGAACCGGTAGCGTCCGTGGCGGCACCGTGCGCATCGACGCGAGCGGCTCCTCACAGTTCGTCTCCGCCCTCATGCTGGCTGCCGTGCGCTTCGATGGCCCTTTGGTGCTCAAACACGAGTCCGACGGCGCCGGGGTCCCGTCCCTGCCCCACGTGGCCATGACCGTGGAGGTGCTGCGCGAGGCAGGCGTGAACGCCACGCGCATCAGTGACACCGAATGGCGGGTCGAACCCACTCGGATGCCCGGGCTGGACGTCACCGTGGAACCGGACCTCTCCAACGCCGGCCCGTTCCTGGCCGCGGCCATGGTCACCGGAGGCACCGTGAGCATCCCGGATTGGCCCTCCCACACCACCCAGGGCGGCGATCACTGGCGCTCGATCCTGCCGCAGTTCGGCGGCACCGTTGACCTCGCGGGCGGTGTCCTGACCGCAACCGGCCCGGCCCAGCTCAACGGCGTGGACCTGGACCTGTCCGAGGCCGGCGAGCTCGCCCCCACCGTGGCCGCCATGTGTGCGCTGGCCACCGGCCCATCGCAACTACGAGGCATTGCTCATCTGCGCGGCCACGAAACCGACCGCCTCGCGGCCCTGCGCACCGAGATCAACCAGCTGGGTGGCAACGTGGCGGAGACGGCGGACGGGCTCATCATTGATCCCGCGCCCCTGCACGGCGGACTGTTCCACAGCTACGACGATCACCGCATGGCCACCGCGGGCGCCATCATCGGTCTTCGCGTGGCGGACGTGAGCGTGGAGAACATTGGCACCACCGCCAAGACGCTGCCCGATTTCTCTCGGATGTGGACCACCCTGGTCAACCATGGCGCGTAATTCCAGCGCCCACCGACAGTGGGACGAGTCCGATGTCCGAGTGCGAGCCAACAAGAAAGGCTCACGCCCCCGCACCAAACAGCGCCCCACCCACGAGGATGCGGTGGTGGCCCGGGTGATCGCCGTGGACCGTGGCCGCTACACGTGCGTGGTCAATGAGCACAGCCATGATCAGCGCACCGTGGTGTGCATCCGCGCCAAGGAGTTGCGCCGCAACCCCATCGTCCCCGGTGACCAAGTGGGAGTCGTGGGCGATGCCAGCGGCGCCCCGGACACGCTCGCCCGGATTGTGCGCATTGAACCCCGCGCCACCGTCCTGCGCCGCAGCGCGGACGACACCGACCCCGTGGAGCGCGTCATTGTGGCCAACGCGGACCGGCTGGTGCTGGTCCTGGCCACGGAGTCCCCCACGCCGCGCACCGGCTTTGTGGACCGTGGTCTCGCGGCGGCGTCGGACGCCGGCATCACCCCCGTGATCTGCATGACCAAGACCGACCTCAAGGACCCGGCCGAGTTCCTCAGCTACGTGGCGGCGCTGGACGTCCGGACCGTATCGACCGAGCCCTCGGATGCCCTCGGTGGCCGCCCGGCCGCGGGCGTCCACGAGGAATCCCTGGCCATCTCGGAGGAATCCGTCGGCCGGCTCCGCACCATCTTGGACGGGCACATCAGCGTGTTCCTGGGTCCCTCCGGCGTGGGGAAATCAACGCTGGTCAACGCGCTCACGGGCTCGCAACGGGCCACCGGCGGTGTCAACGACGTGACCGGTCGCGGCCGCCACACGTCCTCCTCCGCCCGGGCCCTCCGCATGCCGGACACCTCCCCCGGAACGTGGGTCATCGACACCCCCGGCATTCGCTCACTCGGTCTGGCCCACGTGAGCGAGGAGGAACTCGTCAACTCGTTCACGGACCTCGTCCCCGCCACCGCGGACTGCCCACGCGGCTGTCTGCATACCCAGGACTCCCCCGGTTGTGCACTGGACGCGTGGGTGCACCGCCCCGAGGCTTCCCTGGCCGCACCTCTGAGGCTGGAGTCGCTGCGCAGGCTGCTGGCCGCCTCGCGTGGAGAAACACAGGCGGGCATCGACGAAAAGCACCTCGGACAGGCGATAACGTAGAGATCATGCGACCACCCAGCACTTACACGGACGACCTCCGTCTTGCGCACATTCTGGCCGATTCTGTGGACGGGCTGACCATGCGTCGGTTCAAGGCCCAGGACCTCCACGTGGAGACCAAACCGGATCTCACCCCCGTCACGGACGCGGACCGCGAGGCCGAATCGGTGATCCGTTCGCAGCTGGGTAGGGTGCGTAACCGCGATGCCGTGATCGGCGAGGAGTTCGGCACCACCGGATCCGGTTCTCGGAAATGGGTGATCGACCCGATCGACGGCACCAAGAACTTTGTGCGCGGCGTGCCCGTGTGGGCCACGCTCATCGGGCTGGTCGAGGACGATCAAGTGGTGGCCGGCGTGGTTTCCGCACCGGCCCTGAATCGCCGTTGGTGGGCCGCTGCGGGCTCCGGCGCGTTCACCGGACGCTCGCTGTCCCAAGCCAGGAGGCTGTCCGTGTCCTCGGTGAATCAGCTCTCGGACGCGTCCCTGTCCTACTCGTCCTTGACCGGCTGGCGGGATCTGGGGGTGCGTGATCAATTCATCGAACTCACCGATTCCGTGTGGCGCACGCGCGCGTACGGGGACTTCTGGTCCTACTGCCTGGTGGCCGAGGGTGCCGTGGACATCGCGTGCGAGCCCGAGCTCAACTTCTACGACATGGCCGCTCTGGTGCCCATCGTCACCGAGGCCGGCGGCCAATTCACCTCACTCAAGGGCCAGGACGGCCCGTTCGGTGCCAACGCGATCGCCAGTAACGGAGTGCTTCACGACGCCGCTCTGGGCATTCTGGGTACACGCGAAACGTCCTAGGGCCGGCCTGATGAGCACCACCCTCATGTCCTACTCTTAACCACCTCGTGCCCCGGACGGCCGAGGCGACCGCGCGCAGCGGCGTCGTAGACCGTGCCGGGGCACGATGCTGGGGAGGGCGCGTTAGCTGTTGATGCCCATGTTCTGGTTGACGGCGTCCTGAACGCACTGCTCGTATGCGGACTGGGACGCGGAGTCGATCAGCGGGATGCAATCACTGACCATGTCGAAGGCCCAGAAGAACAGAACCGCCATGATGATGCCGCCGATGATCGCCAGGATCGAGAGCACGATACCCACGATCGGCAGCGCCTTGGAGGCTCCCGGGGTCTTCTTGAGCTTGGACAGTCCCACGATGCCGAGAATCAGACCGACCAGACCGATCAGGCCACCGATCCCCAAGAACCAGAAGGTCAGGATGCCGATGATGCCCAGGACCAGGGACGCGACGCCCAGACCGGAACCCGCGGGCTTGCCGTTGCCGTAGTAGTTCTGATTGCCGTAGGGCTGCTGGTTGTAATCGTTCTGGTAGTACGTGGTGTTGTTCGCCCCGCCCGGGCCGTACGCCTGGTTGCCGTACTGGTCGTTACCGTATTGCTGATTGCCGTAGCCCTGCTGGCCCTGGTTGTTGTACTGGTCATAGCCGTACTGCTGATCACCGTACGGTTGCTGATTGCCGTAGCCCTGGTTGCTGCCGCCGTACTGGTCATTGCCGTACTGCTGCTGGCTGCCCTGCTGGGCGCCGCTGTACTGGCCGTATTCCGGCTGCTGCGAACCGTAGTTCTGCTGCGACCGGTCGTAGGCGTTGTGACCGAAGCCCTGGTCGTTGCCCTCCACGCGCTGACCGTACTCGGGCTGGTTGTTGCCCGAGGTGTGTCCGGCGGCGGAGGAAGAACCGGACTGCGGCTCGTTAGGACGATCGCTCATGGATGCACTTACCTGTCTGTCTAGTTGGCTGTTCGTGGGTTCTGGAGCCAAGTCTTCCACAGGGTGCCGATGGGTTCCGGGGTTACACACGCCCGTTTTCTCTCAGCGTGTGAGATGCGGCGGAACACCCATCAGGGTGCGGCTGCCACGCCCACGGGCGTGCGCGCGGTCGCCTGCGCCTCGAGAACTGCTCCGCGCAGAACCTCCAGACCGTCGCGCAGCAGTTCCTCCTCAATGACCAGGGGTGGTAGCAAACGGATCACATTGCCGTGGGTACCGCACGTCAGAGTCAGCACGCCACGGGAGTGGCAGGCGGCGGAGATCGTTCGAGCCAGGTCCGGGCGCGGCTCCAGAGTCCCCGTGTCCGCGAATTCCATCGCGAGCATGGCGCCGCGCCCCCGGAACTGCGCCACGATGGCGGTCTCCGTGACGAGGGCTTCCAGCGTGTCCCGAGCCACTGCCTCGATGGTGCGGGCATTGGCCAGCAGTGAGCCGTCCTCGAACTCTTCGAACACCGCGAGCGCCGCCTCGCATGCCAGGGGGTTACCGGCGTAGGTGCCGCCCAGGCCGCCGGTGTGCACGGCGTTCATGAGCTCGGCCCGCCCGGTCACAGCGGACAGGGGAAGCCCGTCGGCCAGCGCCTTGGCGGAGAGGGTGATGTCTCCGGCGATGCCTTCGTGCTCACTCGCGTAGAGCATACCCGTGCGGCCCATTCCGGCTTGGATCTCGTCGATGACCAGCACGATCCCGTACTGATCGGCAATGCGACGTAACCCCGCCAGGAAGCCCGGGGCGGGGACAATAAATCCGCCCTCACCCTGAATCGGTTCGATGACCATGGCGGCGAATGTCTCGGCCCCGCGCTCGGCCAGGGTGGCTTCCACGGACGCGAGCGCGGTGGCCGCGAGGTCGTCCCCGGCGACAGCGGCGCGCAACGGGTTGGCGGATGCCGCACGCACGATTTCCTCCGGGAGGGGACCGAAGTTGAGACGGTAGGGGTTCTCCTTGGCCGTCATCGCCATGGTCAGCAGGCTGCGACCGTGGTATGCCTCGTCGAATACCAGCATGTTGGGACGGCCCGTGGCCGAGCGGGCAATCTTCACGGCGTTCTCCACGGCTTCGGCGCCGGTGGAGAACAAAGCCGTGCGCTTGTCGAAATCGCCGGGAGTGTGCTCGTTGAGCCAGCGACAGACCTGCGTGAACGATTCGTACTCGGTGACCATGAAACAGGTGTGGGTGAACCGTTCTAACTGCGCGGCCACGCGTTGGCGCACGCGAGGATTGGCCGCGCCCACGCTGGTCACGGCGATACCCGAGGCGAAGTCGATCAGCCGGTTGCCGTCCACGTCCTGGATGATGCCGCCGTCCGCGCGATCCACGAACACCGGAAGCACCAGGCCGAACCCGTCGCTGACCTGGGCCAATCGCTCGGCATGCAGCTGTTGGGACCGCGGGCCGGGTACGGTGGTGGCCAGGTGGCGGGACTGGGGCAGGGTGGTGGTTTCCGTCATCTCGGTCATACTGCTCACGCTACGGGCGCGGACCGGGTCCGTCATTGAGCATTTCAACCACAATGTGTCGAAATATCGGATGATGTGTCTATGGTGTCTCTCCTTGAGCTCAGCACGGAACTCGGCTCCCATTTGGTCTCGGTCGGGGGTCGGTCGCTGACCTCGCGCCGAATCAGCGGTGTGCACGTATCTGAGCTGGAGGACCCCACCCCCCTATCTCGAGGGTGGGGAGCTGCTGCTGACCACGGGAATGCCGCTTGGCAGCACCCCCGCGGCCACCGAGGCGTACGTGGCTCGGTTGCGGACCAAAGGCGTCCCCGCGCTGGGGATCGGCCTGGGTCCATGGCTCACCCTGGTCCCCGCTTACGTGAGCCATGCGTGCGAGGGGGCGAACATCGACCTCCTCACGGTTCCCGACGGCGTACCGTTTCAGAATGTCTCTCGCGCCTTCTGGGGTCTGTCCGCGCGAAGCGATCAGGCGGATCTCATGGGCAGTCTGGGCACCCAGACCGCGCTGGCGCGGGCGGCTATGCGCCCGGACGCCATCTCCGCCGTGGTGCGCGGGCTCGCACAAGCTCTCGGCGGGTGGGCGGCGTACCTACCGACCGACTCAGGGACGGAGACGTATTGGCCCGCCGCCGCCGAGTCGTGGATTCCACTGCTGCGCGCCGACACCCTCAGATTTCATCGTTTGGGCCACACTCTGCCGCCACGTTCGAACTGAACGGGCAACCCGTGGTGGAGTACCCCATCGCCACGGGTGACCGCATCCACGGGTTCTTGGCCATGGGTCCGGGGCGCGCCCTCACAGCGGCGGATCGTCAGGTGATCCTGACCGTGTGCACGCTGTTGGCAATCAAGGCCAAGCAACGTGAGGTGGCGTCCAATGCCACGGGAACCCTTGCCGCCTCGGTCGCCAAACTGCTGCTGCACGGGCAGCCCGAAGCGGCCCGCATGCTTTCCGAGGACCTCGGGCTGCAGGATCTGCCCTCGCGGGTGCGCCTGTTGGGATTGCGGATGCAACCGGGCGACGACGTCGCGCTGCTCGTGCGCGCGGCGCCGTCGTTGCGTCGCGAGGCTGAACTCGCCGAGCTGGACTCCACCTTGACGTCCTGTCTGCTGCGACATGAGGAGGCGGGAGCGGTGTATCTTGTGCTTCCCGCCACCCCGGCCCGGCGCACATCGGATGCCTTCCCCACACCCCTCGCGGATGCCCCCGGGGAGTTGGTGGGTGCCCTCAGTGAACCGGTGTCCCTATCGGAGGTGGCCGCGACGGTGCCGCCCGTGAGGCAGGCACTGCGCCATGCCCCCGCCGGGTCACTGGTGAGCACGGGCGGCGGTCACGATGAGCAGGCCCACAAGTGGGTGGACACGCTGGCCGCATATCCTCGCGCCGATCTGGTCGGAACCGTCACCGAATACCTACGTCACCGCGGCAATTGGGAGAACGCGTCCCGCAGCCTGGGTGTGCACCGCAATTCCGTACGGCACCGGATAGGGGTGGCGCAGTCGCTGCTGGGCGTGGACCTGGATGATCCGGACGTCTTTGCGCCCCTGTGGTTGGCCCTGCGCGGGCATGGCACACACGGCGACACGCACCGTGGTCCCGACCCGCAGGAACATCACGCCGCCCACCCCGATGCCTCGCACAGGGGGCAATGACCCGACGCCGCGGCGTCGGGTCATGTGTTCGTCTCACGAGACTTCACGGTAGGCGCACTCCCGGATGAACGCAGCAATGCGCTCCACCTCCAGCGCCGCCCCGGCTATCCGGCCGGCCGAGGTGAAGAGCCCGTGGGCGTACCCGCTCAGGTGGCGGAAACACACCTCGGTACCCGCCTGCGCCAGGGCGGCGGCGTACCGCGCACCCTCGTCCGCGAGCGGGTCGTTGTCCAGCGTGACCACGTACGCCGGGGGCGAGCCGGGCTGCAATGAGGCGAACGCGGGGCTGAGCTCGGGTGCCCTCCGATCCGTTCCCTCCGGGAGGTACAAGTCCGCGAACCACCGCATGGTGTCCGCCACCAGGGGAAACCCCTCGGTGACACGCTGGTAGGACGGCGTGGAGAATGACAGGTCCGTGATGGGGTACATCAGCACCTGGCCGATGAGCGGCAACGGCGCGGCGCGGCGGGCATTCTCATTGGCCAGGACCGCCGCGAGCTGGCCGCCGGCACTGTCTCCGGCGAGCACCACCGAGGCTACCGCCAGGCCGTGCGCGGCGTCCTCGGACAGCAACCAGTGCAGTGCCTCCCGGCAGTCGTCCAATGCCGCGGGGTACCGGTGTTCCGGGGCGAGCCGGTAGTCCACGGCCACCACGGGATGACCCGTGAGAGAAGCCAGCCTCCGGCACAGACCATCGTGGGTGTCCAGGCTTCCCATGACCCAACCGCCGCCGTGGAAGAACAGGGTGACGTGCGTGAGCCCCTGTGTGGGCCGGGGCTCGTACACCCGCACCCCGAACTGACCCACCCGATGATCGGTCACGGCGTGCAGGGAATCCCCACTCAGTCCGTTCGCGGCGCAACCCTGCTCATATCTCTCGCGCACCTCCGCAACGTCGAAGGTGTGGAACGAACGAGCCCCGGCGGCACGGAACTCGTTGAGAACCTCCACGGCGTCCGCCGCCACGGGCCTGCCGCTGAACTCGTCCAGGGCGGTCACCGCCGAATCCCCTGCGCCACGAGCTGACGGTAATCGTCCAACCGCAATTCATGGGTCTCCACCCGGTATTCCTCCACGGTCCCGGACCAGTTGTTGATCACTCGGCCGTCCTCGTTCTTGTACCACGAGGAACATTCGGAGGTGAAGGCAGATTTTTCCAGCTCCTCTTGAAGGTACGCGGTGAACCGCTCCAACACGTCGCGGTCCACTTCCAGGGCTCGTGAGGAATCCTCGGTGAGGTACTCCACGGCCTGGGAGATGTAGCGGTGTTGCGGCTCCAGCATGGACACCACCGAGTTGTGGTTGAGGTTGGTGTTCGGGCCGTAGACCAGGAACAGGTTGGGGAAGTTGTCCACGGCAATGCCGAGGTACGCCTCCGGTGCGTTGCCCCACCGCTGATCCAGGGTGAGGCCCTCGCGGCCCACCACTCGGGTGGACCCTTGGAATGCGTGACTCTTGAAACCGGTGGCGTACACGATCACGTCGAACTCACGCTCCACCCCGTCCTCGGTGCGAATACCGGACGGCGTGATCTCCGCGATCGGCTCGGTGAGGAGTTCCACGTTCTCGCGGGTGAGGGCGGGGTAGAAATCGTCGCTGCGCAGGATGCGCTTGCAGCCGTAGTCATAGTCCGGGGTCAGCTTGGCGCGCAACCTCGGGTCCGCCACCTGGGCTTCCCGGTGTTGACGCGCAAGTTCCACACCCTCCTCGTTGGCCGCCGTGTGGGTGCGTGTCCGCTCGAAGCCCGCTTCCCGCACCTCGTGGATGCCCCGACGCAGTTCACGGTAGGAATCCGGGTCCGCGAGGAAACCCGCGGTCTCCTCCTCGGTGAACACGTACTGGTCGCGGGGAAGGATGTAGTTGGCCGAGCGCTGGAACACGGCCAACTGCGATGCCGTCTTGGCCACTTCGGGAACGTATTGCACTGCCGTGGCAGCGGATCCGATGGACGCCACCCGCTTGCCGGTGAGGTCCACATCGTGGCGCCACTGCGCGGAGTGGAAAGCCACCCCCTGGAACGTCTCCGCTCCCGGGAATTTCGGAATGTTCGGTTCGTTGAGCTGACCCCATGCGGCTACGACCGAGCGCGCCAGGTACCGGGCGCCGTCGGCGGTGCGCACCGACCATACGAGCCGGTCCTCGTCCCATTCGGCGTCGGTGACGTTGTGGCCGAACCGCAAATGGTCCCCGAGGCTGAACTTCTCCGACAGATCACGCAGGTACCCCTGGAGTTCCTCCTGCCCCGCGAACATTCGCGACACCTTCAAGTTGAGGAAATAGCTGAAGCAATAGATCACGGCCTGCGTGTCGCACGCCGCACCGGGGTAGGTGTTCTCGCGCCACACCCCGCCCAGGTCGTTACCGCGTTCGAGGATCAGGAAGTCGTCCACGCCGTCCTGCATGAACTGGGCGCCCTGGCCCAGACCGCCGAAACCGGCACCGATGATGATGGCGCTGTACACGTGGTGCTGTGTGGAAGTCATAATGTTGTCTCCGTCCGAAAGGCAGTGAGTTAGGAAAAAGTGATGATCTGGCGCAGCGCCTGACCACTATGGAGCGTGTCCATGGCGCGGTTGATGTCCTCCAGCGGGACGGTGTCCGAAACGAGCCCCTCCACGGCCAACTTCCCGGAACGCCACAACTGCTCGTACACCGGGATGTCGTGTTCCGGAACGGCGGAGCCGAGGTAGCTGCCCACGATGGTCCGCGCCTCGGCGGTGAGCGCCAGGGGGTCGATGCTCGCCGGCTGGCCGGGGGCGGGCAGTCCCACCGTGACCGTCACCCCTCCCGGTGCGGTGAGCTTGACTGCGGTCTCGAACGCCCGGGGATGTCCGGCGGCCTCGATAACGGCGTCGAACGTCTCTCCCCGCTCCAAGGCCTCTTCCGAGGTCATGGCATCCGTGGCTCCGAGCCGACGCGCCGAATCGAGTTTGGCGGACAGGGTGTCGATACCCACCACGTGCTCGACCCCCGTGGCAAGGGCCGTGATCACAGCGGCCATGCCCACGCCACCGAGGCCCACCACGGCAACGCGGGACGACGGCTCCGGTTTGGCAACGTTGAGCACCGCACCGCCGCCGGTGAGCAGCGCGCACCCCAGCAGGGCCGCGACGTGCGGGGGGACGTCCGCACCCACGGGCACCACCGATCTGCGGGACACCACGGCGTGCGTGGCAAAGCCGGACACCCCCAGGTGGTGGTTCACGGTGTGCCCGTCGCGAGTCAACCTGCGGGCACCACCCAGCAGCGTGCCCTCACCGTTGGACGCGGTTCCCACTTCACACGGGGTCTTCCCGTGGGAGCGACAACCATCGCACTCACCGCACCGCGGGAGGAACGTCATGACCACGCGCTCGCCCACGGAGATGTCCTCCACGCCCTGGCCCAGTTCCGCCACGATTCCGGCGGCCTCGTGCCCCAGCAGCATGGGCACCGGGCGCGGGCGGTTGCCGTCCACCACGGACAGATCGGAATGACACACACCGGCGGCTTCGATCCGCACGAGGATCTCTCCCGGGCCGGGAGGGTCCAGGTCAAGATCGGCCACGCGAATGGGTTTACTGTTCGCGTAGGGATGTTCTGCCCCGACGGTCTCCAGGACCGCCCCGCGAACCGTTGTGGTGCGCCCAGGAACGTCACCCGGTGCGTTGACCTGGTTGTTCGTCATAGTCGTCCTCTCGCTAATGCCGTGCTGGTGGGCGGGCCGCGCCCCGATTAATGACGAGGAGTACGTGGCCGCGCCCACGTGATCGGGGCTGTGTCTTGAGCGTAGGCGGGGGCGCGCAGCATACATTGGACGAAATAACTCTTTGTATGGTGCTGTTTGTGCACACTGCCCAAATTGTGGGACGAGTCGATGTCTCCCGGTCGCAATCCCGCGCGTGAAGCGACAGGGGCACCGACCCGCAGGCCGGCACCCCTGGCACCCTCGTTCGTGGAGTGATCAACCGATCAGGACGTCCACCCGCCCAGGGACCGACGGCGCATGAGCTGCCGGTACTGGTCCGTGGTCGTGGGGAACAGCTCACCCGTCCCCCAGTCGAGGATCACCCCGTGACGACGCACCACATCCATCACGTTGATCTCCCCGGCGCGGTAGCGCTCGGCCACGGCCTCGGCGTCCTCCTCCAGCCACGCGCGGCGCAAGGAGCGGATGTCGGTGCGGGAGCGTTCCGTGGCGGCGGTGTCGATCTCGTAGTCGTCGATCTCGGCGTCGTTCACCACGATGACCACCCCGTAATCGCGAGCGGCTCGTTTCACCGAGACGTAGCCATCGATGACGTCCTCGAGCACCTCCTCAGCGGGGCGCTCCAGCGGATCACCGAATCCGCCACCACCCGCGGACGGGCGAGTGAACGAATCACCGGACTGCACGGGAACGGAGGAGAACACGGAGCCCAGGTACTTCTGCTCGTGGGTTCCTTTGTTGACCCACACGCCGTGCGGAATGGACGGTAGGCCACCCGCGATGCCCCACGTGACCGAGCGGGCACGATCGCAGCAATAACTCATCACGGCGTCGGTGGCGTCCATGAGCACGCCGCCCTTTTCAATGCCTACCCCACCGCGGTACCGACCCGGTCCCCCGGAATCCGTGACCAACTGGTGATGGGTGGTCAGCACGGGTGTGAGGCGTTCCTGGCCCTCCACGGGCTGAACGGCCAGGCCCGCCCCGAACACCGGCGCGGTGGCCCCGGAACCATCTTTGGTGGCGCGGCCGCCCCAGCCGCCGGCCATCCAGTCGTACCACATGAAGAATGGCTTCTCCCGGCTGCGCCCGTCGCGGCCGCCCACCAACAGGTATTCGAGATTGAAGGCGCACGCCATGGCGCGTTCAGGCATCACCTGGGACCAGATCTCGAAGATACCGTTCATTAACTTCTCGTACGGCCCCGAACAGAAACCGGTGACCGCGTGCGGCCATCCCGCGTTGACCACGGAGCCCTCCTCACCAATGTCCGCCGTCACGGCGGCGTAAAAGCCGGAGTTGAGGGGCACGTCCGGGAAGAATGTCTTGGTACCCGCGTAGATGGCGGAGAACGTGGTGCCGTAGCCGGAGTTCAAGAAAGTGGAGACGGCCTCCGCGGAGCCCGTGAGGTCGTAGTGGATGCCCTTGCCGTCAAGCGTCAGTTTGATGGTGATGGGCACCAGACCTTCCTCCTTGCCGGGGTCGTAGTCGAGGTAGTCCACGGTTTCCCACTCGCCGTGTGGCAGGTTTTCCAACTGGCGCAGCACGGTGCGCTGCACGTAGTCCTGGGTCTCCTGCATGGCCGCCACCACGGTCTGGCGGGAGTACCGTTCGACCAGTCGCAGAATCTCGCGTTCGCACACGGCAGTGGCCTCGGCCTGGGCGTGCAGGTCTCCCATGGCCTGTTCCGGGGCCCGGGTGTTGCCCACGAGCAACCGGGCGACGTCGCGCTGGAACCCTCCGCGATGCCACACCCGCACGGGCGTGATGCGCAGGCCCTCACCGAAGTGATCCTTGGCGGTGACGTCGAATGAGCCGGGTACGGAACCGCCGATGTCCGCCCAGTGACCCTTGTTCTGCGCGAACCCGATCAGGGTCTCGTCGGTGAAAATGGGGCGGATGAAGCTGACGTCGTTGAAGTGCGTTCCTCCCCGGTAGGGATCGTTGACGCAGAAGACGTCCCCGGGGTTGATGTCCTCATCGAACTCCTCCAGCACGGACTTGCACTGGAAGTGCAGAGTGCCCACATGCACGGCGATGTCCGCACTGCCCTGCATCACGGTGTTGCCGTGCGCATCGCACAGGGCGGACGAGAAGTCTCTTGAGTAGATCACGAACGAGTAGCACGTGCGCAGAATTTGCTCGCTCATCAGATCCACGCTGGTGACAAAAGCGTTCTTCAGGACCTCGAACGTGACCGGGTCCAGCTTGGAGTCGGGGACCTGGGCAGCCCTGGCGGTCGGTGCGGTCTGGATGGTGGTCATGTCAGGCCTCCTTCACGTGAATGCGGATGTTGAGCCATTCGTCGATCTCCGCTCGGGTACCGGGAGGCACCACGGTGGTGGAGTCGAGTTGGGAGATGATTACCGGACCGGTGATCCGCGCCCCCGCGGGCACCCGTGTCCGCTCGTAAACGGGGGTGTCCTGCCAACCCCCGTCCTCGAAGTACACGGGGCGCGTTGTCACCGGGTCACCGGGGTCCTCGGTCAACTCGGTGGCCTTGCGGAAGGACGGCTTGGGCGTGCGGCCGATGCCGGTCACCTGCAGCTGATACACCTCTACCGCCTGCTCGTCCTGGCGGAACGCGTACTCCTTCTCGTGCTGCTCGTGGAACGTCTGCACGGCCTCCGCCAGGGATTCCGGCCCCCTGTTCATGGGCACCATGAGGGAGCGCCACTGACCGTGGTAGCGCATGGAGATCTTGCGCTGGAGCACGGCGTTCTCCGGGCTGACCCGCTCTTGCGCCAGGCGGTTGGCGGCATCCGCCTCCAGCGCGGCGAAGTGCTGCTCCAGATCCTCCGGGTCAATCTCCCCCACCAGACCGGAATACATTTCCGACAGGTCGTGGCGGATGTCCACCAGCAGGCATCCCATGGCGGAGGTGACTCCGGGATTCGGGGGAACGATCACGGTGGGGATGTCCAGCTCGCGGGCCACGTCCGCGCCGTGCAACGCACCGGCCCCGCCGAAGGCAACAAGCGCAAATTCCCGCGGGTCCAGCCCACGCCTGATCGAGACCAGGCGGACCGCGTCGGCCATGTTGGCGTTGGCCACCTTGAGGACCGCGCAGGCCGCCTCCTCGGTCTCCATGCCCAGGGGTTCACCGATCACCCGGTTGATTGCCGCCGACGCCGCGTCGCGGTCGAGGCTCTTGGCCCCGCCCGCCAGTTCGGTACCCAAGCGGTTGAGCACGATGTTCGCGTCCGTGTTGGTGGGTTCCTCACCACCGTTGGCGTAACACGCGGGACCGGGGTCCGCGCCCGCGGACTGCGGCCCATTGCGCAGTGACCCAGCAATGTCGATGTGCGCCAGCGATCCGCCGCCGGCCCCGATGGTGAGCACCTCGATGCTGGGGAAGATGATGGGATGGCCATACTCCACCTGCCACTCCTTGGTGGTGCGCAACTCGCCGTCGTTGACCAGGCAGATGTCCGTGGAGGTGCCGCCCATGTCCAGGCCCACGGCGTGCGGCATCCCGCACTGTTCCGCGATGAACTGGGCGGAAATCGCACCCGCCGCAATCCCCGAAGCTGCCAGACGGACCGGGAACCTCTCCACCATGCGCGGGGTCATGGACCCGCCGCCGGAGTGTAGGAGCAGCAGGTCTCCGCCGTAACCGCCGTTGGACAGCGCGTCGCTGAGGCGGTTGACGTATCCGGACACCAGCGGCGCGAGCACCGCATTGGAGACCGCCGTATTGAAACGATCGTGCTCGAAAATTTCCGGGAGGATTTCCGCGGACGTGGAAATCGCGACCCCGGGAAGTTCCTCCTCGAGGAGCTCCCGCATCCGCGTTTCATGCGCGGGATTGGCGAAAGAATTGATGAAACACACCGCCACGGTGGTCACTCCCCGCCGTCGGAGCACGGCGGCCAGCCGATGCGCCTCGACCTCATCCAGGGGCGTTATCACGTTGCCCTCGAAGTCCATGCGCTCGGTGATCTCGAAGCGGTCGCGCCGCTTGATGTACGGGCCCGGCACGTCGTCGTAGGCGTCCCACAAGTTGTCCTTGGTGCCGTCGCGGATCTCGATGACGTCACGGAAACCCTTGGTGGTGACCATGGCCGCCTCCGGGAATTTCCGCGTGATGAGTGCGTTGGTGGCCACGGTGGTGCCGTGAGAGAACAATGAGACGTCCTGGAGATCGATTTCGCCCCGCTCCACACCTTTCATGACGGCGATCATGGGATCGGAGGGCGTGGATGGGACTTTGGTGACGCGCATCGAGCGGTCGTCCTCATCGAAGATGCACACGTCGGTGAAAGTCCCCCCGACATCAACCGCTACACGAACCTGAGTCATGGTTTCTCCTCTAAATATGGGTGGTTCAACTGTGATACAGGTCATCGGCCGTGTCATTGTGAGAAGTGCAATTTTTGAAGCCGCGCATTTGTGCCAGGCGCAAAATGAGCGCGCAGGAGCGCCGAAAAGGGGGTAAACATGCGAGTCCAGGATCTCGTGGACGCGCCCCGGCTGCGCATCCACCCGGTGAACAACCACGGACGGGACCGGCCGGTCCGTGCGGCTCAGGTGGTCGCGTGGGGAGACGGCACGCAGAAACTCGAAGCCCACGCCGTCCTTCTGATGTCGTTGCAGGGCCGGCCCCCCGCGCAGACAACGGACGCATGGCTCGCTGCGGAACTCGCGCGGTGTGCGGCAGCCCAGGTAGCAGCCATCGTCTGTTGCCTGGACGGGTCGGAGGACCACGTACCACCTGCCATGGCCCGCGCGGCCGAACGGTCCCAGTTCCCGTTGTTGGAGGTGCCCGCCAGTACCTCCACAAACGAGGTGGAACAGTATGTCGCGCTGGCCATGCAGCGCGAGGAACTGCACGAGTTGCAGCGCTCCACGGATATCCTCACGGCATTGCTGCAAGCCGCTGGCGGCACGGACCCTCTCAATAAGGTGGTGGAGCAGCTCGCCCGCATCGGCCATGGTGCGGCGTTCGTGTACGACCTCTCGGGCAAGATCATCCACTCCGCAGGGACCGGCCCGGCGCGGCTTATCTGGAGCGAACATGCCTCCGTGTCCCCTGAGAACGGCTTCCTGCGAATCGGGCGGTGGACGGCCGCGACCCGCCGCATCGCGCGCGGCCCGGATGTGTTCCTTCTTGCGCTGGCAAGTCAGCAGGAGGGCCACGTGATGGCGGTAGCTGCCCCCGCGCTGGAGGCCAGCGCTCAGCTTTTTCGCACCATCAGCGGAATCAACAGCGCCGCGTGGACCAATCAGCAGCACTACGGCCAGTCTCTTCTGTCCGTGTTGCGCAATGGAGTGCAGCCCAGCCGGGAAAGCAGGCTGATGGATCAGCTCGCTCCCTACGGGTTCGCCACGGGTAACACCTTGCGATTCGTCGTTTTGGGTGGCGAGGTCGAGGCATATCCGCACCGCCACCAGGACCTGCTGAGCCTGGGTCTGGACCTGGGATTGGGTCTGGTGCTCGCCGAACACTACGATCTCGGCACCCGCCCCTTGCTGCACGCCCTGGTCACCGATGCCTCCCCGCTCACCGGATGGCTCGATGAGGCCGGACGCACTCATGTGGTGGGGGTGTCCGAGCCCTTCCACAGCCTCACCGACACCCCGGGTGCCTACCAGGAGGCGCAGACGGCGCGCGCCGTGGGTGAGCGTCGTCGGGCGCCGGGGCGCGGATACGTGGTGCGCATGGACGAGGTGGGGTTGTCCACGTGGCTCAAGGCCCGCCACGCGGGGCCACAGGTGGCGGCGCGAGTGGCCCGAGAAATCGCCCCGTTGAAAGCCCACCCACAATTGCAGTCAACCTTGGTGGCATGGTTGCGACACCGCATGGATGTGCAGGCCACGGCCCGAGCCATGTTCGTGCACCCCAACAGCATCCGCTACCGGCTGCACCGCTGCGAAGAACTTCTGGACCGGTCGTTCCAAGATCCTGCGGCCCTTGCAGACGTTTACCTGGCGTTGGAAGACGATGTGTTCTGGCACCCGGACCTGGGCGCCAACGGCCATGGCTCAACCCTGTGAGGGACTCAGCGGTCGAGGTCTTGTCACGCTTTACCGACGGGCCAGGCATTGACCCCACCCGCAACTACCAAGAGCAACAAAAAAGACCCTGAACCAAGGGTTCAGGGTCTTTCCAACGTCCTGAGACAGGACAAATGGTGGAGATGGGGGGAATTGAACCCCCGTCCGATGCAGTATTGTCAGGGCTTCTCCGGGTGCAGTGTGCTGATAGGTTTCTCAGTTCCGGCCATCCCGCACACAGGTGGCCGCCGAACTCAGCTACGTAAAAGTCCCACGAACGCCCGTAACCTGCGTTCGCAGCAGTGACCTTCTAGCTGATGGCAGGATCCAGGCCGAAGGTGAACCTGGGCTGCCAGACTGCTGTCGCTACTTACGCAGCGAGAGCGAAGTCAGTGCGCTTGGATTTGGCACTTATATTTTTACAGAGAGCGTTTACGAGATAACTCTGTATCCTCGACCCGCTTCCCCTGTCTCAACTCACATCGTCGAAACCGATCATCCCCGTATTCAATTACCAACCCGCTCCCTTTCGGTCACGGACACATTAGCTTACGCCTGCCAAATGTAACGCGTCAATACCGGGATTTATGCCCCCATGTTGCGGTAGCGCATGGCGCGCTGGGCCTCGCGGTTGTCCT
The DNA here is from genome assembly GCF_014698015.1 of Kocuria sp. cx-455. Taxonomy (GTDB): domain Bacteria; phylum Actinomycetota; class Actinomycetes; order Actinomycetales; family Micrococcaceae; genus Kocuria. The sequence goes on along the minus strand of NZ_JACXBS010000002.1, from coordinate 276,127 downwards.
GCTTCTCGCGCAGGGTCTGGCGCTTGTCGTACTCGCGCTTACCGCGGGCCACAGCGATCTCCACCTTCACGCGCTTGTTGTCTACGAAGTACAGGGACAGCGGGATGATGGTATAACCAGCCTCCCGCGTCTTGCCCGCGATCTTGTCCAGCTCGGAGCGGTGCAGCAGCAGTTTGCGGCGGCGCCGAGCCGAGTGATTGGTCCACGAGCCCTGCAGGTACTCCGGGATGTGCGCGTGTTCCAGCCACAGCTCACCACCGCGGTCGAACTGGCAGAACGCATCCACCAGGGACGCACGCCCCATGCGCAGCGACTTCACCTCGGTCCCCATAAGTGCCAGGCCGGCCTCGTAGGTGTCGTAAATGTTGTAGTCGTGCCGGGCTTTCTTGTTGTTGGCCACGATCTGGCGGCCGTCATCGTTCTTCTTCTTGGCCATGGGCCGTTACTTCCTTCAGCGGGTCTCTCCCCGGGACGACGCCGCTGCGCTGCCCGGGTGCCCGGGGGCACCTGCCGGGCGGGGCGGCGTCGTCGTGAGGAAAGAGCTCCTTAGTCTTCGTCGTTGTTGCGCGCGTCCGCGCGCCAGCGGATGCCTTCGTCAATGAACTTGTCGATGCCGCCGTCGAACACGTTCGAGGGATTGCCCTCTTCGTAGTTGGTGCGTAGGTCCTTGACCATCTGGTACGGGTTGAGCACGTAGGAGCGCATTTGATCACCCCAGGATGCCTTGACGTCCCCGGCCATTTCCTTCTTCTTGGCGTCCGCTTCTTCCTGCCGCTGCAACAGCAGTCGGGACTGCAGCACGCGCAGCGCGGCGGCGCGGTTCTGGATCTGCGACTTCTCGTTCTGCATGGACACTACGATGCCCGTGGGAATGTGGGTCATGCGCACCGCGGAGTCCGTGGTGTTCACGGACTGACCGCCGGGGCCCGAGGAACGGAACACATCCACCTTGAGCTCGGACTCCGGTATCTCCACGGTGTCATCGGATTCGATCAGCGGAATCACTTCCACCGCGGCGAACGAGGTCTGGCGGCGACCCTGGTTGTCGAAGGGCGAAATGCGCACCAGGCGGTGCGTGCCGGCCTCGACCGAGAGCGTGCCGAACGCGTACGGGGCCTTGACCTCGAACGTGGCGGACTTCAGACCCGCCTCTTCAGCGTAGGAGGTGTCGAGCACCGCGGTGGGATACCCGTGACGCTCGGCCCACCGCAGGTACATGCGCATGAGGATTTCCGCGAAGTCGGCGGCATCCACACCACCGGCGCCGGAGCGGATGGTGACAACGGCCTCACGCTCGTCGTACTCGCCGGCCAACAGGGTCTGGATCTCGAGCTGGCCCAGCGCCTTGCGGATGGACTCGAGCTCTTCCACCGTACTGTCGCGGGTGTCCTGGTCGTCTTCCTCCTCGGCCAACTCCACCATGACCTCCAGGTCATCGATGCGCTCATTGAGCTTCTTGAGCCGGTCCATCTTGGACTGCTTGTGGGACAGCCGCGACGTGACCTTTTGCGCGCGGTCCTGGTCGTCCCAGAGATCCGGGGCCGTGGCCTCCTGCGAGAGCTCGGCGATTTCCCGTTCGAGCGCGGCAACGTCTGTGACGGCCTCCACGGACGCATAGGTGGAGCGCAGATCGCGAATTTCAGCTGCAAAATCAATAGAGGCCATGGGACACCACTTTACGGCATCCGCTGACGTCCTTCAGTGCCGTTAGTCTGGTGGCCAGCCACAATCAATCAGGAGGGTGACTATGGAGCGTCCCACGGTTCTCGCACTTATTCTTGCCGGCGGAAAAGGATCGCGGCTGGGGGCGCTCACCGATCACGTGGTCAAGCCCGCCCTGCCCGTGGGGGGCACCTACCGGTTGATCGACATCTCCCTGTCCAACCTGGCGCACTCTCAGATTCCCGACGTGTGGATGGTGCAGCAGTACCTCCCCCACAGCCTGAACGCGTACCTCGCCAACGGCCGCCCGTGGGATCTGGACCGCTCGCACGGCGGGTTGCAGATCCTCCCGCCGTACGAGGGTTCCGACGGCGAGGGCTTCGCTTCCGGGAATTCGGATTCGATTTACCGTCAGGCCGAACTGATTCGCGAAGCCGATCCGGACCTGGTGCTCGTGCTCTCGGCCGACCACCTGTACACGGTGGATTTCCGCGACGTGATCGACACCCACCTGGCCAAGCGCGCGGATCTGACCTTGGTCACTACTCACGTGACCGAGGACACCTCGCGGTACAGCGTGGTCACCTCCGACGAGTCCGGTGCGGTGACCTCGTTCGCTTACAAGCCCGAGGACCCGCCCAGCCAGATCGTGGCCGGTGAGATGTTCCTCTTCACTACCGAGAAACTACTCACCGCTCTGGACACTCTGCAGGACGAACTCGGTCAGCTCGCCGACTACGGCGAGGATCTGATCCCCTACTTCGTGGACCACCACACAGTGTTCGAGCACCGTCACCCGGGTTACTGGATGGACCTGGGCACGGTGCAGTCCTACTGGACCGCACAGATGCAGTTGATCGACGGCAACGGCGCCTCCCTTGACGATCCGAACTGGCCCATTTGGACCGGCCAGGTTCCGCTCCTGCCAGGTTTCGTCAACGACGCCGCCGCGGTCACCAACTCCTACGTCGCCCCCGGCGCACGCGTGGCCGGCACGGTGGAGCACTCGGTGATCGGCCAGAACTGCGTGATCGAGGCCGGCGCCGTGGTCCGCAACAGCGTGCTGTTGGACAACGTGCACGTGAGCTCCACGGTGGTACTGATCAACGTGGTGGCCGACTCCGGCGCAGAGATTACGGGCGGTTCCCAGCGCGGGTCGTCCCAGGCGATCACCCTGATCGACCGGGAGGGCAAGGTCAGCCAGCGGGACGAATTCGACCACTCGGCGGAGTTGCCGCGGGATCCGGAGAAGTACTGAGGGTTGATCTGGAGCACGTATCAGTTGCTCGCCCCGGCCAACCTTCTTCAAAGCCGAGATATTGGAGGCCCCTCATTAATGCCCCATCACAGCTCGCGCGTCACCGGTGGCGGTGATCGGCACGCCCGCGGGGATGATGACGTTGACCACCGGAGGGTGCACCACGGCATCCAGGGTGACCTGGGCCGTGAGCCCGTCAGGGGTTCCCGTGGGTGCGCCGAGCGACAGCTGCTCGACCTCGTCGAAGGCTCCCACGGTTCCTAGGTAGCTCGACGCGGCCCCCGCCACGCCGTCGTGCGTCAGGATTGGCGACGGCGCCGCGCCCGCCGATCGATCCAGGTCGGTGAACGTGTCCGCCGCGGCACCGGATGCCCGATCGGCCAGGGACTGGAGCTTGCGCTCCCCTAGGTAGACGCTCGTGATGGCCATGATGGTGATCGTGAGCAGCAGTGTGACCAGGGTGAAACCCAACAGCACAATGGTGGTTTGCCCGTTGTCTCGTTCTCGAGGGTCCCCGCGAAACCGGCGCCACAACCCCGCCACGATGCCTGAGCCGCACGAAGCAAGGGCAGTTCTGCACAGAATCCTCACGAGTACCTCCCCGACACGACCGTGACGTCGGAAGTGAGGGTGGCTACGTCGGCCGTCACGAACCCCGGAACGGCCGGGAGGCTCACGGTGAGCCGAGCATGAACCGTAGCGACAGCACCGGGTGACGCGCACGAGCCGTCCGAGCAACTGACCTCGAGGGCCAGATCCTGCGCATCGAACCCGTGATCCAGCGCGGCCACCGCCGCGATCTCATGGATGGCGGCCTGATTGAAGCTATCCGCCTCCATGACCGAGATGGCCTGACCGGCCTGTTCCGACGCGGCCACCACGGCAAACGAGCCGGCTTGCACCCGGGACACCGTGACGACCAGATAAATCACCGGGATGAGAAGCAACAAACCCAGTGCGACGAATTCAACAATGGCACTGCCCCGATCCGGATGATCCGATTGCCCGGGCGCCTGCGGGTGCCTCCGTCCACGAGGAATGGTGTTAATCCATGACCACTGCATGACCACTCACATTCAAGGCTTCCGGGGGCCCGAACATGGCCACAACGGGCAGCGGCGCGACCACGGTCACCTCCACCGCTGGCAATGATCCCACCTGAGTTCGCGAAATGCTGACGTTCTGGGCATAGCTCTCACCCACCGAATTCACGATGATGCCGCGAGCGCGAGCCACGCCGTCGTCATCGGTGCGGTCCGCCAGACTGGCGTACCGCGCGCCGGCCGCGGCGGCGTCGATCAGGGTATTACGCACGTGCAAAGCGAAGCCCAACTGCAGAACGCCAGCGAAAATGAGCACGGCCAGGGCCAGAACCATCACGTATTCGGCGACGAAGTTACCCGCGTCCGGGGAGTCCTCAGAGACCGGAGACTCGGTTGATTGCATCCTGGAATAAGCCTTCGAGCGCGGGGCGGGCGATGAGCAGCAATCCGGCAACGAGTACTGCCGACATCAGCGTGAGCATGACCCAGCCGGGAACGTCGCCGCGATCACGGTCCTCCTCCGTCCATCGCGAGCGCAGTGCGGTGCACAAGGTCAGCACGGCGAGCATCGGTGCGGTAAAGAATAGGTGACTTTTCATGTCCATCTCCTTCGATATTCACTAACTCTTTTTCAATGCGGCGAAATTCTCAGAACCCCATCTCCAGCACGGCCAGACCGGGGAAAACGGCAAACACAACGCTGAGTGGGAGGACGAAAAACACAACCGGGATCAACATCGCGATTTCCTTCTTGCCCGCGATCTCCATGAGGACTCGTTTGTCGTGATCACGGACGTCTTGCGCCTGTGCGCGTAGCACTTCAGCCAAGGGCGTTCCCCGTTCGATGGCCACGATGATCCCGTCCACGAACCGGCCCAGTGGAATCACGTCGGTCCGCGAGGAAAAATCCTGGAGCGCCGTCACCAGTCCGGAACCGGCGCGGGTCTGCGCCAGCACCTGCCGGAATTCATCGACGAGCTCGCCTTCCGCAACGCGGCACACGCGTTCCAGGGCGCCGACGGCGCTTTCTCCGGCGCCGACGGACAGGGCCATGAGCTCGGCCACCGCGGGGAATTCAGCGAGCATGAGTTTTTCTCGCTTGGCGATGCGTTGTTTCAGAAGGAAATCCCTGCACCACACGCCGCAGAATGCGCCCAGGACCGCTCCGACCAGGACGATCGCGACGCTGACACTTCCTTGCAGAACAAGGCCGATGCTGAACACGCTGCCGAGCAGAACACCGAGCACCGCAAAGACAACTTGTTCGGCGCGATAGTCGACCACCGATTTATCCAGACCCGCGCGGACGAGTCGACGTTCCAGGACGGTAACGCTTCCGGTAAAGGGCGCGATCTTTTCCGTGGCCCAGGTCAGTGTCTGTCGCACTACGGGCCCAATGGCATCACTGCCACCGGATTTACTGGCTCTCACCTCCCCGCGTCCATTCACGGCCGAATTCACCTGGACCATGCGCAGCTGCGGAGCAATCCGATCGGCGAAACTGGGTGCCCCCACGGCCCGTGCCGCGCTGAGCATCAACCACACTCCCCCGGCCAGTACCAAGGCAATGAGAATCCCCGTGGTCCACGTGTTCATCGCAGGACCCTCCGCTCGGTGGGCAGCGCTCCGAGCCGCAACATCAACCGGTACGCGGCCACGGAAATCGCCAGCCCACCCAACAGCACGAATGCCCCGGTGGCGGTGTTGTAGGCCTCAATGGCCGCGGGCTGGGTGGACATCAACGCCAGGACGAGCCACGGGGCCGCAACCGAGAGTCGGGCCGCGTTCACCGTCCAGGACTGCCGCGCTTCCAACTCGCTGCGCGTCCGCTCGTTCTCACGCAGGAAAGACGACAACGTACCCAGGAGTTTCCCCAGGTCCGTGCCACCCACCTCTCGGGTCACCCGGAGGGCCTCCACGATATTGTCCGCGACCGGGTCCGCCAACCGATTCTTGAGCAGGGTCAGCGACCCGTGTAATTGACCACTGGCCCGATAATCCGCGGCGAACTGACCGAAGGCCGGTCGCAGAACCTCGGGACCGCGGTACTGCAACTGCATGAGCGCTTCCGGCAGTCCCATGCCCGCCCGAATGGCCGAACGCAAATGGTCAACCACATCGGGCCATACCTCACGCAAGACCGCCGAGCGTTTACCACCGCGCCGCTTGATGAACCACCACGGAATGTAGGCGGCCACCATCAGTGCACACAGACCAAAGGTCGGCGCGGCCGTGAGCGCAGTCACGGCTAAGCCTGCGACCAAGGCAAACGCCACGCACACTGCGATCAACGCCGAGGGCGCAACATGGGGCAGATCCGCACGCAGCAACAGCGTCTTCACTCGACCGGTCCGTGCATGACGAGTCCTCTTGCGGGTTGGTTGGTTCCAGAGGGACCACCACACGAGAAAGACTCCCGCCCCCATGAGGATGCCGATCAGTGCACTCATGGGGTTTTCCCTCGAGACTTCTTCGGCTGCGCCTGACGGGATGCCCCGGTCTTGGCAGCGGGCGCCACGTCGAGCAGTTCCGAGGGCCGGTATCCGGACCTCGAGAATTTGTCCGGGGAGGGCACTTCGGCAGCCACTGGAACCAGTTCGCCGTCGACGTGGCGGAACAGCGGATACGTCTCAATAATTCCGTTCTCCACGCGGTTACCCACAGCCAGGATCTCGCTCACGAATCGATGCCCGTTGTTGTTGCGATGGCAATGAACCACCATGTCAAAGCAGGAAGCCACGGTGGGAACCACGAACGCCGTACTAATGTTCTCGCCGGCCAGTAGCGGCAGGGTGCAGATCTTGGTGACCGCATCGCGAGCGGAATTGGCGTGCAAAGAGCACATCCCCGGTAACCCGGCGTTCAACGCAATCAACATGTCGAGACTCTCGGCCTCACGAACCTCCCCGACGATCAGGCGGTCCGGGCGCATTCGCAGCGCCTCTTTCACGAGTCGCCGCAGCGGAATCTCGCCGGCCCCTTCCAGATTGGCCTGCCTGCATTGCATACCGACGACGTCGCGCAACGCCACCTTGAGTTCGAAGATCTCCTCCACCGTGACCACCCGCTCCCGCGGGCCGATCGAGGCGCACAGACAATTGAGCAGGGTGGTCTTGCCCGCCTGAGTCGCCCCGGACACCAAAATGTTGAGCCCACTGGCGACTGATGCTTCCAAGAACTTCGCGGCGGGCGTGCTCAAGGACCCCAGTGTCACCAGATCCTGCACGCGGCGGGCACGGGCCACGAACTTCCGGATGTTCACGGCCCAGTGTTTACGGGTGACGTCCGGAATCACCACGTGGAGCCGCGAACCATCCGGAAGGGCGGCGTCGACAAAGGGTGAACTGAGATCCAGCCTGCGCCCGGAGGATTTCAACATGCGCTCCACCAGGGTGCGCACGTGTGCCTCGCTCAACACCAAACTGGTGAGCTCAGATTCTCCCGCGCGGGCCACGTAGATTTCGGCCGGCCCGTTGATCCAGATTTCTTCGACGGCCGGGTCATCAAGGTAGGGCTGAAGCGGCCCGTAACCCGCCACCAGGTCCAGGACGTTTTTGCGCACCGAGGCCAGGTCAACAACGCGCGGCAGTCCGGCGCGGGCGGAGCGCAGATCATAATCGTCAACGGCCGCATCGACGATTCGCCGCGTGGATTCGACCTCGTGCAGCGGGTCCAGTCCGCTCTTACGGATCTGCTCCCTCACCTCCGCTTCGATCAGCCCAATAGCGTCTTCAGCGACCACTGTGGCCATGATTCCCCCTGGGGTTCCCCCGAACCCAACTGAGTGGCTAGTTCGTCATTGAACCTAGGGGAAAACGCCGCGGGCTGTTATTCCGCGCCGATCACGCTGTGGATAATCAACCCATGTGGGCTTTGACCAGGGTTTCGGCCGTGTCATGAACTGACCAAAAATGTAAACGCATACAGCAGTTTTTTATCAGGAGTTCGTCCAGAACTCCCTCCGAAGTCGCAGGGAAGGCAAATGCATCCCCGAGATCTCAGGTGAGGAAGTTGCCAAAAAAACGCCTCTACAGATGCGATTACCTCCCACCAGACCGCGCGTCTGCCGTTGCCTCACATGAGACCGTGCGGCCGCCACGCAGGGTGACTCCGATGCTGCCCGCGCTACGGCGTGACTGCCTGACGGACCACGCACAGAAAGGAGCCAACCCGGCGCCCAGGCTCAGACGGCCGTGGAACCGGTGCGAGCGGCGTCGGCAGGGGGCGGACCCACCGGCGAGGTGTGCTTGAAGGCGCGCACCGAGCGGCGATCCGAGTGATCCTTGGCCGGCTGCCAGGGCTTCTCGGCCTCGGAAATGGCGATGTGGCGGGCCAGGCGCGTGGTGTTGGTTTCCTGGAGACGACGGTTATGGGCGCTGGTGAACTGGGTGATCATGAACAGCACGATCAATCCGTAGAGCACCAGGTCGGTCCCGCGGCCGATCCCCAGGAAGCGCGCCAGGTGGGTGACCACATCCGGAACGAAAATGGACAGCGCGGCAAAGCAGAAGAATGCAATACCAACTAGCCGGCGGATGGCCTGGTGCTTGGCGTTGACTCCCCCGCGCACCAGCGTGAGCGCGCCGTAGGCCACGCCCAGGACCAGAAGTAGCTGGACAATGATCGTCATGGTCGAAATCCCCCGATTACTTCACGAACAGTTCGGTCAGGATGTTCACGCCGTTGAGCAGGGACTGGCCCTTGCCCTTGGAATAGTCCGTGTAAATGATCTCCACGGGGTGCTCCACCCAGCGGGGCTTGATGACCGCGAACTGGTTCACGATCTCCGAAGCGTGCGCCATCCGGTTCTGCTTCAGATCGATCTGTGACAGCGTCTCGCGGTTGATCGCGCGCAACCCGTTGTGCGCATCCGAGAGGTCCATGCCGCTCGTGAACTTGGACACGAACGCCGCGGTGCGTAGCACCAGTCTCTTCAATTTTGAGACCTGCGTGCGGTTGTCCAGGAAACGGGACCCGAGCACCACGTCCGCCTCACCCGAGCGAATACGACCCACCATCTCGTAGGCGTCCACCACGCGGTGCTGACCGTCCGAGTCGAAGGTCACCACGCAGTCCATGTCGGGATCCTGCAGCGCGTACTCGAAGCCGGTCTGCAGCGCGGCCCCCTGCCCCAGGTTGATGGGGTGGCTGACGACCACGGCTCCGGCCTCGCGGCAAATCCGGGCGGAGTCATCGGAGGAACCGTCGTCAATGCAGACCACATGGGGAAAGGTCTTCCGGAGGTTCTCCAGGACTTCACCCACCACTTGGCCCTCGTTGTACACAGGCATCACGATCCACGCTCGACTCACGCGACGTATTCTCGCACAAGCAACCGACCGAACCCTGTAGACCGTTGTGTGCCGATCGGCACCGTGACAAGCGACTAAACTTCCCGGAGAACCTTCCCCCTCCGCCGCGCGTCTATTTACTGGAGCTCTGATGTCTTGATCTGGCTCGAAGCCATTCCCCAATACTTCCTGGTGCTACTGATCCTGGTTCTGCCGGGGTTGTTCCTCACCCTCACCATGAACCTTCGGGGTCTCTTACGGGCCGCACTGGCGGTTCCGTTGTCGGTGGCGGGGTTCGCGGCCTCGGCGGTGCTGTTCGGGTTGGTGGGCATTCCCTGGAACCCGGTGACGGTCGCCATGGCGTTCCTGGTGGTCGGTGCGGGACTGTGGGCGGCTCTTGTCCCGGTGCGCAAACGGCACCCCCACCCTCGCCTGGGTCAGATCAAATGGGGAGCGCTCCGCGAGCACATGACGTCCCAGAGCATTGCCCTGTGGTGCGCTTTCGTCGTGGGCGCGGTGCTGATCGCGCACCGGTTGAAACTGATCCTGGAAACCCCGGATGCGATCTCCCAGACCTATGACGCGATTTTCCACTACAACGCTTTGCAGTACATCCATGACACCGGCAACGCCTCGTCTCTGACACTGGGCGGTTTGGGCGTCACCGCGGAGCCTTCGTTCTACCCGGCGGCCTGGCACAACACCGCGGCCATGGTGGCCACCGTGACCGAGTTCTCCCCGCTGGTGATCGCCAACGCCATGACGTTCGTGCTGTGCGCGCTGGTCTGGACGCTCGGTTGCCTCTACTTTGCCACCCGGTTGTTCGGCCATCACCCCGCCATTACGGTATCCGCCGGCCTGGTGGCCGCGTGTTTCCCCGCGTTTCCGTTCCTGCTCAGCTTTTACGGCAACCTGTTTCCCAACACCATGTCCATTACGTTCTTGCCGGTGCTACTGGGGATGATGACGGAGGTGCTCGGGCTCTCGCATGACGCGCGTGTCGAGGCGCGCACTCCCCTGTGGCTCGCTATTCTGCTGGTCACCGGTGCCACGGGTTTGGCTCACCCTTCCAGCGTTCTGTTGGCACTGCTGATCCTGCTGATCATGCTCGTCACCGTGTGGTGGCGTGCCGTGGCCGGTCGCCGCCCGTGGTGGATCATTGGGCTGGGCGCCCTCGGTCTCGCCGCCGGCGCCTATGCATTGCAGCAGCTCTGGTTTGCCGCGCGAGCCACACAGGAAGCCTCGTCCTGGGTTCCCCACATCACTTCCCCCGGCGCCCTGGGGGAGGCCCTCGGCCCGGTCTTCCCCAACGCCATGCATCTTTCGTGGGCTCTGGTTGTCGTCACGCTGCTCGGTGCCTCGGTGGTGCTGCGCTCACGTGCCCGGTGGGTGGTGGGCGCCTGGGTCCTCATGGTGTGGATGTACGTGTTGGTCGCATCCTCTCGCGACGCTCTCTTCCGCTACGACTGGACCGGCATTTGGTACAACGACGCCAACAGGTTGCTCGCCCTCATCCCTCTGCTGGCCGTGCCGCTCGCGGCCGCCGGCTGCGCCGCCATCGTGACGTGGGCCGCCCGCCAGCTGCTCACCCTGGTCGATCGCGTGGCTCCCGGACAGCGCTCCGGCCCCGGCTCCGACGACGCCGCCCGCACCAGTCCCGCGCAGAAGCTCCACCATTCCCGCGTGGCCGGTGCCCTCGGCGGGGCGCTGGCGGTGCTCATCGGGTTCATCACGCTGCAGGGCCAGGCCATGACCGACGTGGTCGACTACGGGCGCACCGAGTACGGGATGGAAGGCCCAACTCCCCTGCTGACCCCGGACGAGCAGGCCCTGATCGAGCGCCTCCCCGAGGAAGTGCCCGATGATGCCGTGGTGTTCGGTAATCCGGTCACCGGCACGTCCCTGGCCTACGCCATGGCCGATGTGCAGGTGCTCATCCCCCACAACGGTCTGATCGCGGACGGTGAGGCCTCAACCATCGTGCACCACCTGGAGGATTTGCAGACCAACCCGGAGGTCTGCGCCGCCTTGAAGAAGCACAACGTGCGGTACGTGCTGGACTTCGGCAAGGAGCAGGTCAACCCCTTCGCCTACTTCGACGCCGCGGGCAGTGACCAGATCGGCCCGGAGAACGGGTTCAACCTGATCGATCAGCAGGGCCCGGACGCCAAGCTCTACGAGATCGTGGGCTGCGGCTGATCCCACCAGGAGCGCAAACGCCGACGACGCCGCGAGATCTGGTCTCCCGGCGCCGTCGTACTTCGTCAGGCCGTCAGGCGGAGGTGGCGTCCTCTTCCGACAGGGGCCCGTCCAGGTCGGGATCGTACTGGGGTGTGAACTCTTCGCCGCGCTCGAGGGCTTCGGCCCGCTCACGGTCGCGGTGTCGTTTCTTGTCCTCAATGGCGCGCGCCAGGTTCTCCCGGTGTTCGCGCTCCACTTCTTCCGGGTCCTGGTGGCGCATGTGGGCCACCGCGCCGAACACGGAACCGTCGTAGACCTTGTTGCCGTGGTCCATCACAATGCCGCGTTCGCAGATGTCCATGACCAGGCCCAGGTCGTGGCTGACGACCACCAGGGTCTTGCCGCGGCGCACCAGGTCCTTGATGCGGCCAATACATTTCTTCTGGAACGGCTCGTCACCCACTGAGAGGATCTCGTCCACCAGGAAGACCTCGGGATCCGTGTGAACCGCCACGGAGAAGGCCAGACGCAGGTACATACCCGAGCTGTAGAACTTCACCTCGGTGTCGATGAACTCCGCGATCTCGGAGAAGGCCACGATGTCATCGAACTTCTCGTCGATCTCCGCCTTGGTCATGCCGAGGATCGCGCCGTTGAGGTACACGTTGTCCCGGCCGGTGAGGTCCGGGTGGAAACCGGCGCCCACCTCGATCAGGCCGGCGACCTTCTCACGCGTGAGCACGGTGCCGGAGTCCGGGTTCATCACGCCGGAGATCATCTTCAGAGATGTGGATTTGCCGGAGCCGTTGAACCCCAGCAGGGCCACGGTCTCGCCGTCGTAAATGTCGAAAGAGACGTCATTGAGGGCCTTGAACTTGGCGGTGAGATCGCCTTTGCGGCCCTTGACCAACCACACGAAGGCTTCCTTCATGGAGCGGGTATGGCGCAGCACGAACTCTTTGCTCATGTTCTGCACGCGGATCGCGAGATCGGCCTCGGTGCGTTCCTGGGTGGTGTGGCTAGCAGTACTGGACACGATGATTTACAGCTCCTGCGCGAAATTGCCCTCTTGGGCACGGAACAAACGGTCACCAATGAAGAAGATGAGCCCGCTCACCACAATGGTCAGCGGCGTCCACCACGTCAGCAGGTGCGGTGGCACGTGCCAGATCTGCGGATTGTCGGTGGTGGGGAACCAGAACCCGTAGTGGAACAGTTCCACCGCCACGGTCAGCGGGTTGAGCATGTACACGAAGTACACCCATTCCCAGAGCTTGTCGCGCACCATGATCCACATGTAGAGCACGGGTGAGGCCCACGTGGCCACCATGACGATGAGGTCCACGATGTTCTCGGCATCGCGGAAGAACACATTGAACGTGGCAAACATCATGCCCAGTCCCAACGAGAACAGGGCCACGATCAGGGTACCCACGATGACGGCGAACAGCTGTTTGAGGTCCGGCCTCCAGCCCGTGATGAAGCACGCGATCAGCAGGATGGCCAGCTGCGGCACAAAGTGCACGAACGCCACCAACAGGTTGGAGACCGGGAAGAGCTGTCTGGGTAGGTAGATCTTCTTGAGCAACCCGCCATTGGCCACGATCGAGCGGGAGGCGTTACCGAACACCTCCCCGAACAGGTTCATGACCACGATCCCGGAGAACAGGTACACGGCAAAGTTCTCGATGCCGCGGTTGAGTTCCAGGAACACGCCCATGGCGATGTAGAACACCAGGAACTGCACACCGGGTTTCAGATATGACCACAGCAGTCCGAGCACCGTGCCGCGGTACCGAATCTGAATTTCCTTGTCGACGATCAGTCTCAGCAGAAACCGATTCTCCAAGACGTCCCGCAGCCCGCGATCCTGTCCCGGGGGCTTCAAATGCGAAGCGGGAGCTTTCATACGGTGGTGCCATCCTTTCCTCGTGACGCACCCTTGGCGGCGTCACCGGATACAAGACGACGCCGCACGCGAACGAACACGTGCGGCGTCGTGCATGGAGCAAAGTTACTTCTTGGGACCGTTCTCGGCAAAAGTCTGAGCCCAGGCCTCGGGAGAGGTGAACTCCGGCAGTGCCGCGCGGTACTGCTCGGCCAGCTTGTCCCAGTCGCGGTACAGCCGCTGGTGCAGCGCCAGGCTGCGCTGCATCATGCGCTTGAACGTGGCGTCATCGCGCTTGTACCAGGATGCACCCGAACCGTCAGCGCTGGAGACCAGAGCGGAATCCAGGGTGGCCATGCGCCACCACTGCAGGTTCATGGCGGGCACGCGGGACTCGGGGTGATCCGACTCCTCCGCCTTGACCGGCAGCAGCTGATGCACGGCACCGGAGAGCAGCTTGGCGGCGCGCCCGACCCGCGTCTTGGGCGGGTGCGGTTCCTCACCGTGCGGCAGCGGCTTGCTCCGGCGCACGCTCGGGAACGTGGACAGATCCTTCTTCACCTGCGCGTCGGAGAACGAGCCGCGGGTGGAGCGCACCTCGGCCAGCTTGGTACCGATGGTCCGATGCAAATGCTCGGGGCCATCGAGCAGGTCCTCGAGCGCCATGGCGCGCAGCTCGGCGGCGGAGTACTGCATGGAGACCAAGTGGCGCACGTCGGTCAACAGCGACTCCTTGGGCAGCCGTCCGCCCTTGGAGTACGGGCTGTACAGCATCGCGGCCAGCCAGCGGTTGCGGGCATGATAGTACGCCTGCCAGTCGATGGTGTCGTCCTTTTCGGTCCACGGCATGTGCCACACGGCCACGCCGGGCAGGGACACGGTGCCATAGCCTGCCTGCTTGGCGCGCAGGCCGAATTCGGCGTCATCCCACTTGATGAACACGGGAAGTGCCAGGCCGATCTCCCGAATGATGTCCGTGGGGATCAGGCACATCCACCACCCGTTGTAGTCAACGTCGATGCGGCGGTGCATCCACGGGGTCACGCGCAGGTTTGACGCTGCGAAGTCATGAGCTTCACGCACACCTTCCGAGGAACCCCACATGAAGCGGTACTCATTGACGCGCTCCCCGAAGCTGTGGATCACGGACTTCTCATACAGGTTGAACATGTGCCCGCCCACAATGGTCTTGTGGCGGGTGAAGTCCGCGAAGCGAGCGGCACGGCGAATGCTCTCCGGGTGGACATCCACGTCATCGTCGAGGAGCATCACGTAGCGGCTGGTGCCGTCCGCCGTGGCTTCGTACATGCCGCGGGCAAAGCCGCCGGAACCACCCAGGTTGCCCTGTTCGATGTGAACCAGCTTGTCTCCGAGGATGTCCACGACCTCGTCGTAACCGGGCTCGTCACGAACCTTCTCGGTGCCCTGATCGGTCATGATGAAGCGATCCACCACGTCCGCCAACGCATCGGCTTCGCCGAGGGTCTTGAGGTTGCGCACGCAGAAATCCGGGCGGTTGAACGTGGTGATGGCCACGCTCACGGTACCGGGGGTGAAGCCCTCGGGCTCGGGGACGGACCACTCGGCGTAGGCGAGCTCAACCGCGGCGGTCGAGGTGACCACGTCGATCCAGTACCAACCGCCGTCGCCAAAGCTCGTCAGTGGCAGGTCGGTGTGCTGCTCGGTGCCGTCCATGTTCAGGGTGGTGACACGGTTGGAGGTGCCGCGCGCGGTGGAGCGGTACACCAGGATCTTGGCCGGGCCGGTGGTGCGAACGCTCAGGCGGACCGTGTCCACGTCGGTGTGCGCACGCCAGTAGGAGGCCGGGAACGCGTTGAAGTACGTGCCCAACGAGATGCGGGTGTGCGCCGGGATGTGGATACTGCGATCACTGGAGAGGTATTCCGAGTGGATCTGGGTGGCCTGAGCGGAGGCGGTGGCATCTGCCTGCTCCGCGGCCACGGATTGCTCCTCGCCGGCCTCGGACGGACGCAGCGACTTCACCGCGGTGTGACGCTGAGCGTTGAAGTCCACGAACAGCGGCAACGTGTCCGTGTCCGCGTCGGTCGGGAAGATGATGTGCGCAACCGTCTGCCACGTCCGGGAATCCGCGGGCCGGTCCGTGGTGGTTGCGGTCGCTTCGTTCTTCACAGTGCTCATTCGTCAACGCCTCCGCTGTTCAGCTGTGCGCCGGACGTGAAGTGCGGCGCAATCTTGTTGTCCACCATGGACAGCGCGGCGCCAATGGCCATGTGCATGTCCAGGTACTTGTAGGTGCCCAGTCGTCCGCCGAACAGCACGGACTGCTCGCCCTTGGCGAGATCGCGGTAGGCCAGCAGTTTCTCGCGGTCCGCTGCGGTGTTCACCGGGTAGTACGGTTCGTCGCCCTTGTCCGCGAAACGCGAGAACTCGCGCATGATCACGGTGGCGTCCTTGGTGTAGTCCCGTTCCGGGTGGAAATGACGGAATTCATGGATCCGGGTGAAGGCAACGTCCGGGTCCGGGTAGTTCATGACCGAGGTGCCCTGGAAATCCTCGATGTCGAGGACCTCCTCTTCCAGGTCAATGGTGCGCCAGGAAAGATCGCCCTCGGTGTAGTCGAAGTAACGGTCCACGGGGCCCGTGTAGATGACCGGGACCTGACCCACCACGTTGGACTTGGAGAACTCCTGGGAGTCGTCGAAGAAGTCGGTGTCCAAGCGAACATCGATGTTCGTGTGATCCGCCATGCGCTCGAGCCACGCGGTGTAACCATCCACCGGCAGACCCTCGTGGGTGTCATTGAAGTAGCGGTTGTCGTAGGTGTAACGCACCGGCAGGCGGGAAATGATGGACGCGGGCAGATCCGTGGGATCCGTCTGCCACTGCTTACCGGTGTAGTGCTTGATGAACGCCTCGTACAGGGGACGACCGATCAACTGGATGCCCTTGTCGTTGAGGTTCTGCGGGTCGGTCCCCGCGAGTTCGCCGGCCTGTTCACGAATCAGGTCTTGGGCCTCACCCGGGGAGTATGCCGAGCGGAAGAACTGGTTGATGGTGCCCAGGTTGATGGGCATGGGAAACACCTCGCCGTTGTGGCGGGTGTACACCCGGTGCACGTAGTTGGTGAACGCGGTGAAGCGGTTCACGTACTCCCACACGCGCTCATTGGATGTGTGGAACAAGTGCGCGCCGTAGCGGTGCACCTCGATTCCGGTGCGTTCCTCGTTCTCGCTGTACGCGTTTCCGCCCAGGTGGGATCGGCGGTCAATCATGGTGACCCGCAATCCCAATTCCCTGGCGGCTCGTTCTGCCACGGTCAAACCGAACAGACCCGAACCGACGACCACCAAATCAGTGTTCACGTGTTTACTCCCTACCATCTTCACGACCCGTGAGGGCCAAGACATCTTGCCCTAAGTTACCGGACTCCGCCGGTTCGGCACTTTCTTGACGCTGTGGGGACCGTCACCGCGATCCGTCCCGGGCGAATCCACTGAGCACCCATGCGGCCGCGGCACGGCCCGAGGCACCCAAGGAGGCGTGCGCGCGGGCCCAGTCCGAGCGGCGTCGTACGCCCGCGTCCCGATCGTGCAGCCCAGTTGGTTCCAGGGCCGTGCGCATCGCGGCGGCAACCTCGGTGGCGTTGTGGCCCACGGCCTGTCCCAATTCATTGTCCGTGACCAACCGGGCGGCCACCCCGCGGGCACCCGCGTAGATCACGGGCGTCCCGCACGCGGCGGCGGCGTAGAGCTTGGTGGGTTTGGAGAAGTCGTAGCCCCGGCCGGGAACGATCGAGGCGAGGGCGGCCACGGCCCCGCGTGTGAAGGCCGCGGTGCGCTCGGGCGGTTGCACGCCGTCGAACACCACGTTGTCCGGGGCCACCTCGCGCGCCACACGCTCCATCCGTTCCACGTCCGAACCGCGGCCCAGAAAATGGATCTTGACGTCCGGGTGCTCGGGCAGGATCTGGGCGAGCGCGTGAATGAAGACGTCCGCTCCCTGCCACTCGGACATCGAACCGGCGTACACGAAATAGGGTTCCGCGAGCCCCTCGGACGGGCCGTCCGGGGTGAAGATGTCGGTGTCGATCCCGTTCTCGGCCACGAACATTTTGTCGCGCTTCACGGCCGTGACCTCGGAAAGCTCCGCGCCCATCGCCTCGGAGACGGTGATCACGCCGCCCGCGCGGCGGGCGGACACGGTTTCAGCCACGCGCATCAGTTCGGTGACGATCCGCGGGACATCCATGGTGAGGGTCGCGGAGGTCCAGACGTCCGGGTTGTACCAAATGTACGGACGACGCCGCAGCACACTCGAGGCCCACACGGCCAGTCCCGTGGTGGGCGGCGGCTCACTGATCACGATGTCAGCCTCCATGACCAGCAGCCGAGCGAACGCTTGGACATCGAAGCTCAAGTACTGGGGAATGCCGCGTACGTAGTCATACGCATCACGCAGCACCGGCACACGAACCACCGAGTACGGTTCCGCGGCGGTCGTGTCGGTCATCCCGCGCGGCGGCCGCGTGGTGAGCACCGTGACGTCTGCGCCTTCCGCGGCGAATCCCCTGGCCAGGGCGCGTAACCTGAACGAGGCAGCGGCCGGTTCCGGTGTGAAGATCCGACTGACAATGACAACCTTCCGGGCTTTCATGACGTCCACTGTCTCACGTGCGGGTATCCCCTGCCGGGCCTGTCCACCGCTGTCCTCCGGTAATTTCCCGAGATTTTCTCGGTGCACGGTCTGCGCGCTGCACAGCAACGACGCCGCTCGGGGCCGGCCGCCCGCTTCCACACCGCAACGCCCCCGCCCCGGGCCACCGTGCGGGCGGTGCTGTGCTGGGGCCCATGGAAATCATGGTCGATCTGCGGTGGGCCGGCGGATCGGAGGAACAGGACCACCGCGTGGCCATCGAGGCCGCGCCGGGTGCCCCCGGGGCCGGCGTGGTTGTGGCGATATGCGAATTTCTGGGAATCCACGCCGCGGCAGAGATCGACGGCACGAATGCGGCCGCCGCATGTTTCGGCGAACCACCCCTGGTGGACGGGGCAGCCATCACGCTCAGCGAACTCGCTCCCGGTGCGGCCGGCCCGGTGGGGACCGGAACCGGTGTACGCGCGAATGTCCTGGGCGGCGATGCTCATCGCGGGCAGATCCACGCACGGGGAGATGACACGCCCCGGTTGACCGTGGTCGCCGGTGCTGCCTCCGGCACCGTGCTGGCCGTGGCCAGGGGCTCCCAGTGGCTGAGCAGCACCGACGGGGTTCCCACCTTGGCATCACGGAAGACCGGGCGGGCCGCCACGGAAATCGTGATGGATCACACCGGGATCCGGATCATGCCCGGCTCCGTTCCGCTGCGGGAGGGTGACCGTTTGCGCTGCGGCGAGTCCTGGCTCGAGGTGAGCACACCCGCCGCAGGCTCACCCGAGCAGCGCCGCGTCCAGTGGGGATGGGCGACAGCCGGGGAGCACAGCCCGTCGGAGGTCATCGCGGTCCGCCGCGGCACAGGGCACGGCGCACGACTGGGCCTGATCATGGGTCTGCTCCCCCTGGTTCTGGGTGTGGTCATCACCATCGTCACGGGCATGTGGTTCTTCATGCTCTTCAGCGCCCTGGGAGCCATCGTTGCCGTGGTCAGCTGGGCCGTGGGTCGAGCGGCTGCGGTCCGCGAACGCGCCCGCGTGGCCGCCGCACTGGAACGGGACCTGACGCGCTGTCATCAGGCGGCGCCGTCGGCGGCGGAAGTGGTGAACCGATTGCGATTGTTGGATTCGGGGGCGTCACTGAATCATCCCGCACTCGGGGCCGCAGCGATTCCACACGAGCGGTGGGTGCGGCTGGGCGAGGGTCCGCGGACCGCCGCCGTGACCCTGGGTGACGGCCCGTCGGCCGCGCCCGCGGAGCACCACCTTGCGCCCGTACTCATCGACATGTCACGCGTGCACCACCTGGAGGTGAGGCTGCCCTCCCGGAACCGAGAGAACGTGGTCAACGCCGTGGCTGTGCAGTTGTTGACCGGCCCCGGGGCATTCCAGAACCTCATTGTCGATCCCGCCGTGGGATGGCGGGCGCCGCTTCTTCCCACGTTGCACGTGGTGGACCCGCAACGGCACCGCTCGGTCGTCGGCCCGGCGCTGGAAATTTACTCCACGCGGACGGCCGCGCTGATCCCGGTGACCGGGGAACGCGTGCGGCTTATAGTGTCCGTCCCCGGGGAGCGCGCCGATGCCACCGCGGGTGGCGCCCTCCTGACGTGGGAGAGCACCGCGGTCATTGCGTGCGATGTCCCTGATGCGGTCCCCGGTCTGGACGCGAGCGCCGGCCGGGATCGTATGAACCTGTGCGCCGACGGCGTGACGGCCTCCCTCTTCGCGCACGCCATGCAGCAGTGGTCGAGGGTTCAGGCGACCGTTCCCTCGTTGCGCGACGTGTCGGGACTGCCGCATACCGTGGGTTCTCATGTGATTCTTCCCGAACCCGACCAGATCCCCGATGTGTGGGCCGCGACCGCTCGCCTGCCGTCCCTGAGCGCCGCGGTCGGGCTGTCTCGCCGCGGGGTGGAGGAGCTTTCGCTCGGTGACGAGCATCCGCATGTACTGATCGCCGGCACCACGGGATGCGGCAAGTCCGAGGTGCTGCGGACCTTCGTGGCGTCGCTTGCGTGCCGGTTCGCGCCGGAACGTGTGGAGTTCCTGTTCGTGGATTTCAAGGGCGGGGCCGCGTTGGCACCGCTCAGCGGGCTCCCCCACCGGTGCACTCTGCTGACCGATTTGGCGCCGGAGGACGTACGGCGCGCCCTGGAGTTCCTACGCGCCGAACTGCGACGCCGCGAGCGCGTCCTGTCCGAGCACGGCCTGTCAGACTTCCGACGGGTTCTGCACCGGTCGCGTGCCCATGAGCCCCTGGTGTTCCGGGAGCTCGTCATAGTGGTCGACGAGGTCAAAATGCTCGTGGACGCGTTCCCCGCCGCCGGCGACGAGCTCGCAAAGATCGCGACCGTGGGGCGGTCCCTGGGAATCCATCTGGTGCTGGCGACTCAACGCCCCCAAGGGGCGATCCCTTCGGATGTGCGCGCCAATGTCACCCAGGCAGTCTGTCTGCGAGTCCGGACGGATCAGGATTCCGTGGACGTCGTGGGGAGCCCGCTGGCCGCCGCCATTGCTGCCGAGACTCCGGGGCGGGCTTTCATCGACTCCGGCCACGGTGCTCCCGTGGAAGTGCAGACGGCCATTCTCACGAGTTGCGCCGCGCCCCCTGTGACCGGTGTCCGCGTCCGCCTCGTGGGCAGGAACGAACCCGGCCACCCCAGCAGAGCGGTGGAGACCCCCGATGCCGCGGTGAACGGGGTGCAGCGCGTGGTGGCCGACATTGCTAGGGCCCACCGGGTACGCCAGCCGACCGCGGAGTGCCTCCCTGACCCGGACGGGACGAGGTCCCCGGAGGACGTCTCGGTGAGTCCCGTGCCCGCTCCGCTCCCGGAATGTTCCGTTGCGGTTCCCACCGCCCCGGGCCACGTGGACCTGGGACCCGCGGAGAACTCCACCGAACACTGGACCGGCCGGGCATCCTGGCACCTCCTGGCGGACGGCGCACTGTTCCTCATCGGCCGGCCCGAGCACACCTCAGCGGCGTTGTTGTCCGTGCTGGAGCAGGTGGTGCGTCCGCGTTCGGCGGGCCCGGGCCGCGACACCCCAGCCGTTTATGTCATCTCGACGACCGCCACGATCAGGGCCGCTGCCCTCACGAGGTCCCGGCAGGGTCTGCTGCACGGGACAGCGGACGCTGCGGACATCGCGAGTCTCAAAGGACTTCTTGATCGGCTTTCGGCGGGGTCGCAGCGGTACCTGTCCGGTTCGGATGGCACGGCGGACCCGGCTCCGCCGGCGGTGCTCTTGGTCGAGGATTGGGATCGGTGTTGCACGCTCCTTCGTTCGAGCCCGTGGGCCCCTGTCGAAGACGATCTCCTGGCGATTGCGGCCTCCGGATCCCGTGCGGGGATAGCGGCGGTGTTCGCCGGTGACCGGTCCCTGTCGGTCGGGCGGGCCTCGTCCGCGGCGCGAACGCGGGTGTATTTTCCCGCGGATCAGACCGCCGAGGCCCTGTTGCACTGGCCCACACTCCCCGCGGTGAAGGCCATTCCGTTGCGGGGCGTCCTGCAGGGGGCTGCCGCTGACCGCTGCGCGCCCGCGGTGGCCTCTCGCGGACAGGGTGTTCACACGGTGGTCCAGCTTCCAGCCGGGCCTCGCGATGCCTCCGAGGAATCGGGTCGCGGCGAGGAGGGCGCACCGAGAACCGCCCGACCGGAACCGGACACCGGTATCTGGCCCCGCTACCGACCGCTGCCCGATCGGTGGAGCGGACCGGCGCGACCCGTTCGCGGTCTTCTCATCGGCGTGGGAACGGACCATGTTCCGGCCGTTCACGACTGGCCCCCCGGTTCCACGTTGTTGGTGGTGGGGCCTGCTCGTTCGGGCCGCAGTTCGTACTTGGAGTCGGTGGCCGGACAACTCCACGAGACGCCGCCGGCGCGTTGTCACCCGGCCGCCCCGGGAGACGTGGATGACCTCTTCGCCGAGGCGGAACCGGGTACCACCGTGCTGATTGACGATGCGGACGTATTGCCCGCCGCAGTGGTCCAGCGCCTGGGGGCCCTGTGGCAACCGGGGACCGGAACGAGCGGCGTCGGCGGCCGGACAGGGCTGCGGCTGATCGTGACGGTGCGGCTGAGCGACGGCCTGCCGTCGCTGTTTCCGCCGCTCATGTCATGGCGTCACACAGCAGACACGCTGCTGCTCAGGCCCAGGAAAGCCTACGACGGAGATTTGTTCGGCGCCTCGTTGTCCGGTATGCCGATGGGCGGGTCACCCGGGCGTGGTTACTGGATCCACCGCGGGACTGCCGAACATGTCCAAACCGCTCATGCGGACGGATAGCGCGTGGACTCCCCCATCCAGGCCACGGTGGGCCGGCTGAACAGCGCAATGAGCGTGATGACTGCGGCGGCCACGGAGGCGACGCCGACGGCCCGGGCACCCACCTGGGTCAAGGAGATCCCCACGATCACCAGGAAGGCCTGCGACACCAGGATCGCGGCCCGGGGCCACCGTAAACCCTTCACCGTGCTCCACGCCGCGGATCCCAGCCACACAGCGGCACCCAGCATCACCACCGCACCGAAAACGATGCCTGCCGTGGGTACGGCGTGGTCCGAAAACAAGGAGATGACAAAACGCGCACCCACGTAGGCCAGTGCCACGGCTTCCAGCCCGACGACCGCACAGATCAACCACACCGGCCACGGGCGATCTGGAGACTGCTGCTGAGAGGCGGGGACCATGGACTGTGCCTTCCTGGAGGGTGAGCGGGCACCCCCATTCTAATGACCATCACGCACGGTCATGATCGACGCATTGATCAGGGAAAACTTCCGATGTGATATAACGCTCAAACCCTTGTTCACGAGTTGTTCACGTGAGAAAGTAATGGACAGATCATCTTACAAGGCCCGGCCACCACGGGCCTTTTCTGTGTGTACGCCCCCTCAACACTGTCCTGCCGCGCTCAGCCCGCACTCGATGGTGGTGCCGTACTCGCGTACACACCCGATTTCGTGAAAGGAGCGTCGCCGCAGATCATGGATTGGCGTAGTCGCGCAGCATGCCTTGAGAAAGACCCCGAATTATTTTTCCCCGTGGGTAACACCGGCCCCGCTCTGTTGCAGATCGAAGAGGCCAAAGCCGTGTGCCGCACGTGCGAGGTCATGGACACCTGCCTGCAGTGGGCCCTCGAATCCGGCCAGGACGCCGGAGTATGGGGCGGTATGAGCGAAGACGAGCGCCGCGCCCTCAAGCGCCGTGCAGCACGTGCTCGTCGCGCGTCCTGAGACTCTGTAACTTCTGAGGTCTCCGGCCCGGAAGCTGTCGTGAAGCCCTCGTGATCCTCAACGGTCACGGGGGATTTATGCTAGCCGGGTCAGTGCCTGCACCTGCGGACCCGGCCGCGACGGGCCACCCCCGCACGGCACGGATCACACGGCAAACTGGGCTTGAATCACCACTCTGGTTCCCCCACCCTCGCGCGGTTGCCAGCGGATCTTTCCCTTGAGTTCACTGGCCACGAGCGTGCGGACGATCTGCATACCCAATCCCTCACCGTCACCGGCCTGACGGAAAGCGCTCGCACCCGACTCCTCGATCACGGTGTCCCCCATGCCCCATCCGTCGTCGCTCACGGTCACCTCGATGACCCGGCACACTTCCCCCGCATCGTTGACGACGTCGGGCAGCCGATCGACCAGCAGAGTGACCGTTCCGTCTCGATCCTTCAGCCCGTGCTGTACGGCATTGGCCGCGACCTCATTGACGACCAGCGCCATGGACGTGGCGCTCTTGGACGGTAATAAACCGAACTCGCCGCGCACCTCGGTGAACACCGTCTGCGTGGACGATGCCATTTCCACCGCAAGTTTCACCTGGTGCCGAATCAACTCATCGAAATCCACGTCATCCGAGATGTCGTGGGACAGCGATTCGTGAACGCGGGCAATGGAGCTCACGCGGCGCATCGCCTGTTGCAGTCCGTGCTTCGTCTCGTCCGAGGTCATACGGCGGGATTGCAGCCGGAGGAGTGCGGACACCGTCTGGAGATTATTCTTCACCCGATGATGGATCTCGCGAATGGTGGCGTCCTTGGACACCAGTTGCAGGTCCCTGCGCCGTAGTTCCGTCACATCCCGGCACAACAGCAGGGCCCCGGTGCGCGACGACCCCTGCCGCAAGGGAATCGCCCGCAGGGTCACGGACACGTTCCCGGCCTCCAACTCACCGCGCCACGGCATGGTTCCCGCGAGCACGGGGGCTATCGTTTCGTCCACCCCGTTGCCGCGGACATCGAGTTTGCGCGCAATCGCGACAAGGTTTTCACCGGTCACATCGCCCTCGTGGCCCAGTCTGCGGAACGTGGACAGCCCATTGGGCGAGCAGAACGCCACCCGGCCGTGCTCGTCCAGGCGCATCATGCCGTCGCCCACGCGAGGCGCGCCCCTGCGGGAATCGCTGCGCACCGCGAAATCCGGCCATGTACCCTCGTTGGCCATGCGCAACAGGTCCCGGGCGGTTTCCCGGTAGACGGTTTCCATTTGCGACACCGGGTGCCCGAAATGCGAGTCGAGGGGCACACTGACCACCGCAATGGTGCGTTGATTACGGACCAGCGGAACCACGAGGATCGATTCCGCGGGCTGCCCGTCCGTGGCGGTGAGCTTGAAGCGTTCCATGCGCCGGTCCACCCACGCGGACCGCAGGGGGGCGGAGTCGCGCGGGGAAATGGTTTCCCCCACCATGTCTTTGTGGAACGCGGTGGGGCCCGTGGTGGGGCGCGCGTGCGCCAGCACCGTGAAATCGCTGCCCGGAGCCGGGATGGCGGCCCCCGTGGGACTGTGCTGCGCGGAGATGACCTGGTTGGGGAAACTCAGCAGCAGGTCCGCGAAGCCCAGATCCGCCACGAGCTGCCAGTCCCCCACCAACAAGTGCAACCATTCCGCATCACCGGCGTCAAAATCCTCGATGGAACGAAGGGGGTCCGTAAACGCCACAACGGGTCACTCACTTTCAGGGGGGACATCACCGGCGCAACCACGCGCCCATTCGTTGTCCAAGCCTAGTCCCCGATGCCCGCCCGGGCGACGAGAGCTCTGCGCCCGCATCTTCCTCGGGGCGCAGCGCGCGAGCGGCCAACTGCGTGATCTGTTGCCGCAGTTCACTCTTGGTGGCCGACTCGGCCAGCACCGCGCCGGCCAGCAGCGCCTCGTCACACGCGGTGGGGTCCCAGTCGAGGGTCGCGTCGATGCCGTGCCCGGGCGAGAACCGCGCCCATGCCTCGGCCACGGAATCCGGGCCGGAGCGCCCCACCGACGCCTTCCGCAGTTTGTTGATCACCAGCAACAACCGCGCCGAGGGTGCCGCGTCCGTGAGATCGGGCAGTGTCTTGACCAACCGTGGAATCCCCAGGGCGTCTGCGGAGCCCAGGGCAATCACCGTATCGGCCAGGGCGCACGCGCTGAGCGTGGCCGCATTACGCCGAGGCGCCACCGAGTCCACACTGATCTCTTCATCCGACTCCAGGCCGAAAGACGTATCCACCACCACCGCGTGATAGGCGTTGCGGGCGTGGCGCAGCACGGTTTCGAGAGCGGCGGCACGGACCTCCGGCCACCGGTCGTGGCGGGTGAGCCCGGTGAGCACGTCCATCGTGGCCCCGGCCACCGATACTCGTGTGGCGCAGCGCTGCAACCCCTCGCCGTCCAGGCGCCCCTGGTCAGCCAACCGGCACGCCTGAGCCAAACCCGCGGCCTCCTCGAGCATGCCCAAGCTCGCCGCAACCGAGGCCGCATAGGTGTCTGCGTCGACCAGCAGCACAGTGGACCCCGTCAACGCGAGCTCGGCGGCAACGTTCAGAGCCGTGACGGTCCGCCCCGGGGCACCCATTGGGCCCCACACTGTGATGATGCGACCGGTGCCACCGTGCGGGAACGGGTTCGGGTCGGCGCTTGCCACGGTGGTGTCGTCCGTATCCGGGGTGGTCGCCTGGTTGGGCTCGGGTGCCGTGGCGGCTCGGGGATGATCGTCCGTGTGGGAATGCCCGCGGGACGACGGCGCGGGGTCCGGTGAGTCCGCCACCTGCTCGATCAGGCCGGTGACGTGATCGCCCGAAGCCCCCTCGGGAACAATGGTGACGCCCAGCGCCGCCAAGCGCATTTCATCGTGGCCGGCGAGCACCAGAACCCGAACCGAACTCAGCGACAGTTGTTCCAACAGGCTCGCGGTCAGTTCCTCGGCGCCCTCGGCGAGGAGGGCCACTCGGGCCATTCCCGTGTGAGCGCAGGCCAAGAGTTCTGAGAGGTCCAGGCATCGGCGCACCACGGTGACGGATCCGTGCTGACGTTCGATCTGGTCGACCAGCGGCCACGTTCCCGTCCCCAGCGTCACGACGGAAATGCTCACGAGTCACCACCCGTGGGGTTGAGAACCAGCGTGACCTTGGCGCTGTTACCCAGGGCGTCCACCAACGGCTCGACCTGGTCCGGCGTGGCGAGGACATGCACCGTGGTGCCGGTGGAACTCCCCAGCGCCGAGTTGTCGGATTCGATCGTGGAGATCTCGGCACCGGGGACCAATTTGCGGGGACTCTGGTACCCGCGGCCGGACGCCTTCTGGTCCGCGACCCACACATCCACGCGTGAGCCGGCCGCCGCTCCTGACGGCAAGGGAGTTTCCAGCGCGATACCCACGGGGCTGCGATCGAGTGCATCAGCGGTGCCCACGGCACTCGTGGGGACCAACTGGCCCTTGGGAACTCGCTGCACCAGAACGTCGTTGTCCTTGAGACCACTTTCCGCGGCCAGGTACTGCTGGGAAGCGTCCTGGAGCCTGACATCCACCGGCAGGAGGTCTTCCTCGGTGACTCGCTGCCCCACCGAGAGATCGCGCGCGGCTACGTAATAGGGCTCGGTGCGGTTCAAGGCGGAAATCAGCAGCACCACCGCAGCAATGGATGTGAGCACCAGAAATAGTCCGACCACCAGCCGGGGATCGCGCCATGTCGGTTTCTTGAACCGTTGTGCCGTTGCTGTGTCGCTGCGAGCATCGCTGGACATCTACTTTTCCCTTCCCCCGAGGTCGATTCGGCCCCCCACCGAATCTGTCACGAGTGTGCACCGTGAACCGCCCCGGAGGAAATCAGGGCCCGCAACATGTGGACATCTGGCCGTCCTCGTTCCGCGGGCATTGGCCATTTCTTGTGCATAACCCGACACCGCGCGCCAATCCGTGGGACACTGGAAGCTACCAAAGTGCATCAAAAGACGCGAGATGAGGCGAACCCTTCCATGGCAGAGCAGCGATTTCTCACGCTGTCGGATGTCTCCGAGATCCTGTCGATCTCAGTGGCGCAGGCCCGCGCCATGGTGCGTACGGGAGAACTGCCGGCCATTCAGGTGGGCGGCCGAGGTCAATGGCGAGTGGAAACCCGGAAACTGGAGGAATACATCCAGAAGGGGTACGAACGCACCGAGCAGGCTGTGCGCGAAGGATCCCTCGGCTGAACCGAGTTCGGATCAAGCGGTATCCGGTGAGGAGATCAGCGCTACCGACCCGAAAAGTACCGTGCGCACGGCCATGACTGCGTGGCGGCGTCGAAATTGATCGTCCGGGTGCAGCGCAACGTCGAAAAAGTCCTGACCGACCGCATCCAGCGTGCCGTCAATGTCTCCGCGGGACGTCGGATCCAGGAGCAGGACCCGGACATGAGTTCTCGAGGCCGCCAAGGCCCGGAGCACATGCCCCATCCCTAATTTCCGCAGGACAGCGCGCTGTGTGTCGATCTCGAAGCGGCGGTGGAGGCCCTCCCACCACACCACGGAATGCAAGGGCACGAGGTGCTGGAAATAACGTTCCCGAATCACCGCCCACCCCGCCCCGATGTCCGTCAGCTCTCCCTCGAGCACGTCACCGTGGGCCGGCAACAACCGCACGGTGTGATTCCGGTGAGCCGACAGGCGCTCCGCCAGCGTCAGCCGGGACAGCTCTGCCCTGGCGGTTTCCGCGGCTTCACGTTCCACACTGCGTTGTTCCGCCTGCGCCAGCTGCGCTTCCATGTCCGCGAACAGTTCATCCCAGCGCACGTCGTCCCCCCTGTGCCTCCCGTTGCGACAGTCACCGATGGTGGCCACTGCGTGGCATCAGTACATCACGCGCGGGGGCCGCGGAATATGACGATCGGAGTCCTATGCGCTTACATCCATGCTTGACGCCCGCCACGCGACCCTGAATGATCTAAACATTACTAAACGCCATCAAACAACACTACGAGGGTCAAAGACGATGGAACCTACTCAAGATGCCAAGAATGGAGCCCCGGCTCACGGGGTCGAGTTAGCGCTCACCGTGTGGGTCATCCCGTTGCTGTCGGCCGCCCTCATCGCTCTGGGGTGGTCCCTCCTGGACCGGACCGAGCTGGGCGAGTCACCCCTGGACGCTGATCTCGCGGTCGCCCTCGCAGCCGCCCTGGTCGGCGTGGTGTTGGCGGCCTGGTGGTTCACCGGTCTTCTGATGGTGGCGTGCACCGCCGGAGCCCGTGCTCTCCGGTGGCATGACGTGGAACGGTACGCCACTCGTTTGACGCCCCAGCTGATGGCGCGCACGGTGGGCGCGGTGCTCGGAATCCAGCTGGTGGCCGTCTCGACGGCACACGCGAGCGAACCGATCGATCCCTTCTGGCCACGTTCCGAATCCGGCATCAGTCGGGCGGAGCCGCAGCAACCGGGTGCCCACGGTGCTCCCTCGGAACATTCCGCCACCGCGCCGTCGGAGACCGGGGCTCCTGACCCGACGGATCCTCCGTTGGAGCCCGCACACGCCGAGACGCAGCCGTCTCCCGCGGCGCCGGCACCGCCCGATGTCGCGCCGGGCCACCCGTCCGCGGCGGTGGCCTCCCCGGAAGTGTGCGAACAACTACCGGCCCCTGCCCGAGTGGTTGACTCGAGGGTGACCGTCATCCATGGAGATACCGTGTGGGACCTCACGGCCCAATTCTTGGGGCCGGACGCCACATCCGCTCAGATCGCAGCGCAAACAACCACGTGGCTGGAGCACAACGACCTGCAGAACGGCGGAAACCTGATCCGCCCCGGAGACCAGTTACGGGTCCCGCCCCAGCTACTTCACACCACACCCGGCGCAGTACCCACCGAAGGAGCCACATCATGAGCACCACCGCATCAGTATCTGCTCCCCAGCCTCCCTCGGGCGGTTATACCTGGCGAGCGGACCGGACCCGGGCCGGGTCGACCCACAAGAACGAACTGGAACGCGTTACGGCCATGGCTCGTAGCATCGGGCAGGCCGCCGTGGAGATCCTGGGCGGCACCCGTCCCGCCACACAGTTGGCCCGCTGGACCACCCCGGACGTTGTGGAACGTTTCGAAGAGCGCGCCGCCATGCTCCGTCTGGTGCAGGAGCAGTATCGCGATCGTGCCTCGCTCTTTGAGGTTCATCGCGCGCCGCGAGTGCGCAGGATCAGGGTGTGTTCCCCGGCACCCGAGTGCTACGAAGCCTCCCTGGTCATTGAGGAATCGGTGCGGGCACGAGCCGTGGCCGTGCGGATCGAGCGCATCAACCGCCAGTGGCGCGTGGTGCACCTGGAGGTCGGATGAATCTCACGCACGGGAACGGGCGGTACACACCATGTGCACCGACCGTTCCCGTGACGTCATCGGAAACCGCTTACTTACGCGATCCCTTCTTGGAGCTGCCGCCCTTGCGCTTGCGCCGCTGTGCGCGGTTTTCGGCGGCGCCGGGTGACTTCTCCTCCGCGTCCGCCTCATCCGCGGCCGGCGCGCCCTCACCCACGGGCGCCTGGTGATTGTCCTTGGATTCGAGACGGGCCATCGGCTCGCCGTCCTCGTTGGGGGCCGAGTACTGCAAGAAAGCGGGCCGCTGCGGCTTGGCCAGTTCCACGGCGCCGCCGTCCGGACCAGTGCGTTGGCGGCGGACTTCCAAGTGGTACATGGTGACCACGGTTTCCTCACGGATCGTGTCCATCAAGCCCTTGAACATAGCGTGGCCCTCGCGCTGGTACTCGACCAGCGGGTCACGCTGGGCCATGGCGCGCAGCCCGATGCCCTCCTTCAAGTAATCCATTTCGTACAGGTGCTCGGGCCACCGGCTGCCGATGACCGACAGCAGCACGCGACGTTCCAAGTTGCGCATGGCCTCTGAGCCCAGTTCGTCCTCGCGTTCCTGGTACACCAGTTTCGCGTCGGAGAGGATTTGTTCCGTGAGGAAGTCCGCGCTCAGCCGCGGCCGCCCGCCGGCCTCGTCGATGATCTCCTGCTGAGTCAACGTTATGGGGTAAATCTCACGCAGTGCTTCCCACAAACCGTCCAGGTCCCAGTCCTCGGAGTGTCCCACGCGGGTGCGATCCTCGATCGCCGTGGTGATGACTTCGGCGATGAACTGCTGGATCTGTTCGGCGATGTCATCGCCCATGAGGATCCGGCGGCGGTCGCGGTAGACCACTTCACGCTGCCGGTTGAGCACGTCGTCGTACTTGAGCACGTTCTTGCGCTGTTCGGCGTTGCGGCCCTCCACCTGGTTCTGCGCGTTGGCGATCCCCGAGGTGATCATGCGGCCCGTGACCGGAACGTCATCCGGTGCCACGGCCATGAGTCGCTGGGCAACGGCCGGGTTGAACAGGCGCATGAGATCATCCGCCAACGATAAGTAGAAGCGGGATTCGCCCGGGTCGCCCTGGCGTCCGGAGCGGCCCCGCAGCTGATCGTCGATGCGGCGGGACTCGTGTCGTTCGGTACCCAGCACGTACAGGCCGCCCAGCTCGATGACCTCTTCGTGTTCGGCCTTGGTGGCCACTTCGTAATGCTCGAGGACGCCGGGCCACTCGGCCTCGTACTTCTCGGCATCACGCTCCGGGTCCAGGCCCTTCTGCTCCATGGCCTCCACGGCATCGAATTCCGCGTTACCGCCCAGCATGATGTCGGTGCCGCGTCCGGCCATATTGGTGGCCACCGTCACCGAACCCTTACGTCCTGCCTGGGCAACGATCGCGGCCTCACGAGCG
Organism: Kocuria sp. cx-455; assembly: GCF_014698015.1. Taxonomy (GTDB): domain Bacteria; phylum Actinomycetota; class Actinomycetes; order Actinomycetales; family Micrococcaceae; genus Kocuria. The sequence continues at coordinate 245,185 of NZ_JACXBS010000002.1, read as the reverse complement.
TGGTTCTTGGCGTTGAGTACCTCGTGGCGTAGACCGCGCTTGGCCAGCAGCTTGGACAGGTATTCGGACTTCTCCACGGAGGCCGTGCCCACGAGCACGGGCTGACCCGAGGCATGACGCTCTTCGATGTCCCGCACCACGGCCGCGTACTTGGTGGCCTCGTTCTTGTACACCAGATCGCGCTGGTCGATGCGGGCCATTGCCTTGTTGGGCGGGATCGGCACCACACCGATTTCATAGGTGTTCATGAACTCGGCCGCCTCGGTCTGGGCCGTACCGGTCATCCCGGACAGTTTGTCGTAGAGGCGGAAGTAGTTCTGCAATGTGATGGTGGCCATGGTCTGGTTCTCGGCCTTGATCTCCACACCCTCTTTGGCCTCAATGGCCTGGTGGATGCCCTCGTTGTAACGGCGCCCGGCCAGCACACGGCCGGTGTGCTCGTCCACGATGCGCACCTCACCCTGGGCCACGATGTAGTCCTTGTTCACGTGGAACAATTCCTTGGCCTTGATCGCATTGTTGAGGAAACCGATCAGCGGGGTGTTCTGGGATTCGTAGAGATTGTCGATCCCCAGGTAGTCCTCGACCTGCTCGATCCCGGGTTCGAGGACTCCCACGGTGCGTTTTTTCTCGTCGACCTCGTAGTCGGTGTCCGCCTTGAGAGTGGTGACCACCTTGGCGAACTCTTTGTACCACCGATTGGCTTCACCGGAGGCCGGCCCGGAAATGATGAGCGGAGTACGGGCCTCATCGATGAGGATCGAGTCCACCTCGTCCACAATGGTGTAGTTGTGTCCGCGCTGGACCAGCTCGTCCGCACTCCACGCCATGTTGTCGCGCAGATAGTCGAACCCGAATTCGTTGTTGGTGCCATACGTGATGTCCGCCGCGTACTGCTCGCGCCGGGTGGCCGGGTCCTGCCCGGCGAGAATCACGCCGGTTTCCAGTCCCAGGAAGCGGTAGACGCGGCCCATGAGGTTCGCCTGGTACTCGGCCAGGTAGTCATTGACCGTCACCACGTGCACGCCCTTGCCGCTCAGGGCATTCAGGTAGGCGGGAGCCGTGGCGACGAGTGTCTTGCCCTCACCGGTCTTCATTTCGGCAATGTTGCCCAGGTGCAGCGCCGCGCCACCCATGAGCTGAACGTCGTAGTGCCGTTGCCCCAGGGTTCGCGATGCCGCTTCGCGTACCGCCGCGAAGGCTTCCGGCAGCAACCGGTCCAGGGATTCCCCGTCATCGATGCGCGCCTTGAACGTGTCCGTTTCGGCGCGAAGCTCCGCGTCGCTGAGCGCCTTGAAGCTTTCTTCGAGGCTGTTCACGGCGTCCGTGTAGGACCTCAGTCGCTTCAGGACCTGCTTATCCCCGGTCCGAAGGACTTTTTCCAGGAATGACGCCACGTGTGTTCGCTCCTCAGTTGTGGACGGTGGTGCACCGCCGATCAGTGTACGTGAGTCCGCCTGAGTGAGTTCGGGGTGGTGCGGCACAGCACCGGGCCCCGCGCCGAAAGCCGCGGGGCCCGGTGGGTGCGGAAAAACCGCCCGATCCTACTGAACTACTCAGACGCTGGCCTGGGGCTGGTAGGCGCGGGCTTGTTCTTCCGCAGCCGTACCGTCCTTGCTGAGGCTGATCACGCCGTACTCCCAGCCCTTGCGGCGGTATACCGCTGAGGGCTCCTGGGTCTCCTTGTCCACGAACAGGAAGAAGTCGTGTCCGACCAGTTCCATTTGGTCCACGGCCTCGTCCACGCTGAGCTCGTCAGCGGGGAAACGCTTGCGGCGAATTTCTACCGGGGTGGGGGTGTCACTCAGCGGGTATTCTCCGCTGAAGGCTTCGTCCTCGGCGGCGGAGAGGTCCTCCTCGCTGGCCGGGGCCGGAATTCCCTCGCCCGGAAGGACCGGCAGGGAACCGGTCGCTTCGTGCACGGCGACGGGGCGCTGATGCCCCCCGCGGTGAATCTTGCGGCGGTCACGGGCCCTGCGCAGCTGTTCGATCAGCTTGGCGTAGGCCTCGTCGAAAGCGGCGAACTTGTCGTCGCTGCGGGCTTCGGCGCGCACCACGGGACCCCGGCCGATGACCGTGATCTCCACACGAATTCCCTGATGCCCCGATACTCCGTTGTCCTTGGTGACCTTGACCTCGATGGTCTGCACTTTGTCACCGAGCTGCGCAAAACGCTCACTCTTCTTCTCCGCGTATTCTTTGAATCGCTCCGGCACCGCAACGTTTCGTCCTTGGACGTTCAGTTCCATGAGACCCTCCAAATCTTGAGGATGACGCGGGATAGTGCTGCTCCCACACGGGATACATGTATTCCGTTCCCGTAACCCAACGTTAGTTCAAACTGTGGGGAAATTCACTGACATGCGATCCGGCCGTGGTGGAATCAGCCCCGGGTGAACACCCGGCCCTGACGGTTGCCAGAACCGCAATTCCGGGCACATGGGCACCCGCCTGTCGAAGCACCGAGACGGCCTCCGCTGCGGTAGCTCCGGTGGTCATGACGTCATCCACCACCACACACGTTTCGCCTTGAACACCGGATGCACGCATGCTGCCCGTGATGGCGCGCGCCCGCTGAGCAACGTCCAGGGTTTTCTGGGAAGTTGCCCCGAGTCGTGACCTGTGGCGGTGTTCCAGCCCTCTGTGGATCCGGGTCGCGGGCGGGAGCGAGGCCCGGGCCAGGATCTCGTGGACCGGGTCGAACCAGCGTTTCCATCTGGCTCGTGTCGAGGTGGGGACCGGCACCCACAGCACCGGTGACCCGGCAGGTGCTACGTGTTGTGCGGCGCGGAGCAGAACCCCGGTCAGGACGGTACCGAGAACCGGTGCGAGGTCGGTGCGTCCGCCGTTCTTGAACGACAGCACGCACGAGGCCAGTTCGTGCTCGTACGGGCCGGCCGCCCACACGCGGGCGTCCGCTGCGGTCAGCCCGCGCGGGGCGGGGACTTCTCCCGGGTGCACCGTGGATCGGCGCAGCAACAGACGACAACCGCGGCACAGCACAGCACCCGGTTCCTCACACACGGCGCAGCTGACGGGCAGCAGTACTTCCGACGCCGCCGCGGCCCACGTCCAGACGGCCGTCCCGGCTCGGTCCATGGCTCGGGCAGATATTTTCGACATGCGCCCAGCCAACCGCGGTTGCGGTGGCGGCCGTGGCCCGGACGCACGGTGTGCAGCGATGGCGCCGACCGGGCTCGAGCGGCCGTGGGCTGTGCAGTGATCCCGCCGTGCGCCCGCCGCGCATTACCGCGCGAGCGCGCCTCCCGAAGTCGATCGTCGTCGGGCCGGCGCCGTCGCTTTCACCCTGCGAAGGCTGTGTCGGTGACATTGTCGCTCTGCTGAGCCCAGGAACTTCCCGTGAGCAAGTAGAGGTTGCCGTCCGCAGCGCCGTAAATCGCGGTGGGGCCGTTGCCCCCGGCCAGTGACGTGACACCCACCAGTGACGGGAGCGCATCGTTGGTGCCGGACACACTGTACTTGCGGGGTTGTGAGTTGTCGTTGCCCCCGAGCGCCGTGGTGACGAATTCGGTAGTGCTGATCCACTGCACCGTGTCCACATCCACGTCCGCGGCGACCAGGTTGCCCTGTTTCAGCTCCGTGGGGCGGCCCGACTCGTCGCGCACGATGCCACTCAGCCACACGTTGGAACGTTCTTGCCCCTCGTCGGTGGTGACGATGAGTGCCCGGTTCCCCTCGCGGGAGATTCGCAGACCGGCGACACGATCGTCGGCGAGCCACGCGGACGCCACCGTGATGGCGTCGTCATTCGTATCCGCCCGGGCGGCATGAACCACCCCGTCCGCGCCGGAGCCCCACACCCAGCCCTGGATGTCGAAACTGGGCCGCGTCAGATCCTCACCGGACCACCGCTGCACCGGTGATTCTCCTGGGGCCGCTGTGAACAGGCCGCCGGCGGCGCCGTCGACCCACCCGAAATGCTCCATGGCCTGGTCCATCCCGGGGCGGACGATCTGCGCATTCCCTGCCAGCGGAACGTCATTGATGAGTTCGGTTTGTCCGCCCTGGTAGAACGCCAGCTGATTGTGCGACACCCCGATCTGCCGATTGGGCACGGTGACCTCACGCACCGGTTCGTCCCGGTCGCTGCCGGAGGTCTCCACCGGGGCGCCATTGATGCTGAGTTCCACGGTGTCCACGGCGGGTACGCCTTGCAGGGACGCCTCGAGCTGCTGCTCCATGCGCCTGCCCCGATCCACGTCCGCGGGGTCGAACTCCGCCAGATTGAGGTCCACGGAGGCGGTCCCGTCGGACACGGGTACCGCCGAGCGCGCCAGGGTGGCGCCCCCGGGAAGCGCCGAGGTCACCGCACCGTCCAGGTGGGCAGCGGGGCCCGCAAGTAATTCCCGCACCACAGCGGTGGGCACCGTGGAACGTTCCGCGAACCAACGGGGATCCGGAACCAGACGGCCGTAGTCGTCGTCGAAGAAATACAGCGTGTAGGCCTTGAAGATCTCGGGGAAGTCGTCGAAAGGTACGATCACCCCGTCCGGAGCCTCGGAAATACGCCACTGCCCGTCCACGGAGGTGAGGGTGAAATCCAGTACGCGGGTCGTACCTTCCGGCTGTTGCTCCAGCACACCGTGGGCGGAACGCTCGGCGCCGACTTCCAGGGTGGTGCGGTACTGACCGTCGTTGAGGCGCGGGACCGTGCTGGGTTCGCCCTTGTGGACCAGCACCCGGGTGTCCGGCTTCCAGGTGTTGGCCAGCTGGGGTGTCAGATACTGACGTGCCACGGCATAGTCGTCCTGAGCGCCCACCCCGGCCGCGAGGAAGCCTTCCACGATCTCTTGCGCGCTCGCGCCCGTCTGGGGGGCGGCCGGTGAATACCGTGCGGGTTGTTCTTCCGCCTCGGTCGTGGGTTCCACCACCTTGTGCACGGGGCCCGAGCGGGGCATGGCCCCGCAGCTGGTCAGGGCCAGTGTCACTGCCAGTGCGCAGGCCGCCGCCCAATGCCGACGCCGCCGCGGTGGATGGTTGCTCGGTTCGCGTGTCATGGGCCCTCCGTTCCTGGCTGGTCGCCCGCTGCCGTGGAGCCCGCCGGGGTCTCCGAGGCTCCCGGGGTCGCGGTAACGGCCGACTCGCCGAGCTGGAGGGCATGGGAACCGGTGCCGGTCGCGTACGGGTCCACCTGTGCCGTGAGGGCCAAGGAGCCCGTATCGGTCACGTGGGCCGTGGAGTCGGCCAGCACGGGCGCGGGCGGCATCGGCAGCGGATTCGGCAGTTCCGGGTCCAGCGGTTGGGTGCGGACCAGAGGCAGCGTCAACCGGAAACAGGCGCCCTCGCCCGGGCGGGCCCACACGTCCAACTGGCCGCGGTGCAGGCGGGTGTCCTCCAGCGCGATCGACAGCCCCAGGCCGGTACCCCCCACGGTGCGCGCGCGGGCGGGATCCGCGCGCCAGAACCGGTTGAAGACCTTGGCCGTTTGTTCTTCCGCCATGCCGATTCCGTAGTCCCGCACCGCCACGGCCACGGCGTTCGCGTTGGAGGCCACGTAGATCTCCACGGGTTTGCCCTCGCCGTGTTCCAGCGCGTTGGACACCAAGTTGCGGATGATCCGGTCGATGCGCCGCTGATCCATTTGGGCCACGCAGCGGGTCAGCTGGGAACGCACGGTGAGCGTGGAACCACACTTGAGCACCAGGGGTCCGGCGGCCTCCACCACGTCGTAGATCACGGAGAAAATATCCGTGGAAGCGATGTCCAACGTTGCGGCCCCGGCATCAAAACGCGAGATCTCCAATAGGTCCGAGAGCATCGAGTCGAAGCGATCCACCTGATGGTGCAGCAGTTCGGCGGACCGCCGATTGACGGGGTCGAACTCCTCCCGCGCGTTGTAAAGCACTTCCGCCGCCATCTTCACGGTGGTCAGCGGCGTGCGCAGCTCATGGGAGACGTCGGAGACGAAGGTCTGCTGCATCGTGGACAGCTGTTCGAGCTGGGTGATCTGTTCCTGCAAGTTGTCCGCCATGCGGTTGAAGGAGCGGCTCAACCGGGCTACTTCGTTGGAACCGCGTACCTCCATGCGCACGTCCAGATCACCCTCCGACAGTTGTTGGGAGACCCTCGCCGTGCTGGAAACCGGGCGCACCACTTCACGGGTCACGTACCACACGATGGTCCCCACCAGCAGCAACAACGCCAGCATGGACAGCAGCAGGACCGCGTGAATGGAGTTGAGAGTGATTTGCGGGTCCGCGAAATCGTAGACGAAGAACAAGCCGTAGCGGGCATTCTGATTGAGCTGGACCACGTCGCCAATCACGATGACGGGTTGTTCGGCGCCGCCTTCCGCCATGCGCACCGAAGCGGGTTGCCAGTACGTTCCGTCCCCTTCGGCCACGCGTTGCTGGAGCTGCTGCGGCACGGACGCGGAGGTCATCCACGGGCTCTGGGTCTGCACCCCCACGAAGGACTGACCGGCACCGCGATCGAGGGGAATCAGGATCCAGTGCCGACCGGTCTCCTCCGAGTCCATGCTGAGGGCGCCCATGGTGGAGTCGATGAGGGCTTGGACCTCGGTGCGGTCCGACGCGTCCGAGGCGTCGAAACTGGCCTGGACGTCCGCGATGTCGGTGTGGGCCTCGGCCAGCACCTGATTGAGTCGGTCGGAGAACAACCGGTCCGCGATTTGATGGGACATGAAGCTGCCCGTGGCGAAGAACGCGCACAAGGTCAGTGTGAGCGCCACCAGGATGGCGCGGAACTGCAGGGACTGATGCCACCGCCGGGACAGAACCCTGCGTCCCAGACGAACTCTACGGATCCACCTGGGATTGAATCGGGTCGCACTCCGCTCGCGGCTGTCGACCGTCATCGATGTGAATGGCCCCCGGCCTTGTAGCCGATACCGCGAACGGTCAGAACGAGTTCGGGGTTCTCCGGGTCTCGTTCGACCTTGGAGCGCAAGCGCTGCACATGCACGTTGACCAGACGGTTGTCCGCGGCGTGCGGGTAGCCCCAGACATCACGCAAGAGTTCGTCGCGACTGAACACCTGATTGGGCGATTTCGCCAGGGTGGTCAGCAGGTCGAATTCCAGAGGCGTCAGGGAAATCTGTTCGCCCTCCCGGGTCACCGAGTGACCGGTCACGTCGATGACCACATCGCCCAGGGTGATCTCCTGGGTTGCACCGCGTTCAATGGGGCGCAACCGGGCTTTGACCCGGGCCACCAGTTCAGCGGGTTTGAAGGGCTTGGGGACGTAGTCGTCGGCGCCGGCTTCCAGGCCCCGCACCACGTCGGCGGTGTCGGACTTGGCCGTGAGCATCACAATGGGGATGTCCGAGGTCTCGCGAATGGTCTGGCACACCTGGATACCATCCATTCCGGGCAGCATGAGGTCCAACAGCACGAGATCCGGGGCAACGGACCTGAATGTTTCCTCCGCGGCGGAACCGTCGTAACAGAAGACGGGCTCGAAATCTTCCGAGGACAACACAATGCCGATCATCTCGGCCAACGCGGCGTCGTCGTCGACTACCAAAATCCGTGCCTTCATGTGCTGCGTGAGCCCTCAACTTCCTACCGTGGTCGAGCTTGCTGACCGTTGACCTTCTCTGCCGAGAAGTCTACGTCCTTGGTGCCGCTCAACCGTCGTTGGCGGCTTCTGTCAGCGCGCCCGCCACATCCGTGCATCGGCGTAACACGCCCGGGAGATGCGGCGGAGTCAGCCGTTCCAGTTCCGCGACGGGCAGCACACGCGAGCCCAGCAGCGTTTCCGGGGCCATCCCCACCTCACGCCACGGCCGCGTCACGACGTTCGCGATCTCCCCGACAGTGGCTCGCCCGGTGACGGGCACCATGGGAAGCCACAATGTCAGACCCGTCTCCACGAGGGCCACCAATGGCTCCCACTCGTGGACCGAACTCGTCGGCGGAACGACCACGGCGGCGTCGGCGCCGACGTCACGGGCCCAGCCGGGCTGGGCGCGGCCCGTGCCGAGTGCGACCTCGATCGCACCGGCGTGACGGCACGCAGCCACGGCGTCGGTCAGCGCATGACGCACCTCCTGCGAACTGATCGCACGCAGCGTGCGGTAGCCGCTCGCGGTGGGGATCGTGCCCTCCAGCACTCGCTGCAGGTCGCTTTCGGCCACGTGCACGACGACGCCGCGGCCTTCCGTGTTGCGGGCCATGTCACCGATGAACGCGCTCACGCCCGCACACCAGGACTGGAGAAGCTCGCGTCGCGCGCCCTGATCGGACTGCAATTTCTCGCCGTTGTGCACGTGCACACCGGCGGCCAGGCTGACCGGGCCGACGATCGAGATGAGCACGGGGCCGTGATCGCTGTCGGATTCATGACCGATCACATCCGCCATGATGTTGAGATCACTGTGGAGCACTTGGTGGGCCGCGCGGGAGTCCTTGCCCGGTACGGACGTGATGCGCCAACCATGTGGCTGCCGGTCCGCGTACAGGGAGTCCAACATGGCCGCTGTCCGGGCCAGGGGCTCCGTGTGGGGTCCGCGCTCACCCAGGACGGGCAGCGCGGCCAGGTGCGGTGACCCCAGTTCGCCGCGAATCACGGTCATCGTTTCCACCATGTCGGACCCGCGCAGTGGCGCGGTTACTGTGGCGGTCACGGCCGTGGCGGCGGGGTCCGGGGCCGTTACAGAAGTGTTCAGAGCGCTCACGATGCGTCGGCGCGCTGGTGATCTTCGGAGATCGCCTCGTGGTGGCGAATGACCTCGCTGATGATGAAGTTGAGGAACTTCTCCGCGAACTCGGGGTCCAGATGGGCGGCCTCGGCGAGCGCGCGCAACCGCTGGATCTGGGCCTTCTCCCGCTCGGGGTCCGCCGGCGGAAAGTTGTTCCTGGCCTTCAAAACGCCCACGCGCTGGGTGGCCTTGAAGCGCTCGGCCAGCAGGTGCACCAGCGCGGCGTCGATGTTGTCGATCGTTCCGCGCATGCTCCGCAGCTCGGTCAGCGCGTCCTGGGCCGGGTGATCATTCAGGCACGAGGCGTGAGGGTCCACGATCGAGTCGCCGGCGACGGGCGGGGTGGTGTGATCAGAAGCGCTGGTCATGCTGCCACTTTAGTGGGCGTTGGCCACCGCGGTCGCACGATCCGCGTATGCGGCGTCGATGGTTGCCTGTCCGAGCACCCGGGTGCCCTGGTAGACGACCATGGTCTGTCCCGGGGCCACGCCGCGCTGAGCCTGTCGCAACCGCACGTTGAGTCGGTCCTCGCCGTGGGTACGCGTCAGCCAGGCCACGGCGTCCGCGGGATCGCCGTGGGCTCGCACCTGGACCTGCACGTCAAAGGTGTCGCTGGTTCCTTGGCCCACGGGCAGGTTCCTCACCTCGACCGGCGGCAGACCCGCCCATGAGGGTCGGATGCCCTCCATGACGTCGATCGCCAACAGTGCTTCGGGTCCCACGACCACCTCGTTGGTCTTGGGTCGGATCTCGAGCACGAAGCGGGGCTTGCCGTCGGGGGCGGGAGTGCCGATCCGCAGGCCCTTGCGCTGGCCCACGGTGTAGGCCTGCGCGCCGCGGTGCTCGCCGAGTTCATCGCCCTCGGAATCGATGATGCGGCCGGGGGTGAGTTCCATGTGGTCCTCGAGCCACCCGCGGGTGTCACCGTCGGGAATGAAACAGATGTCGTGGGAATCGGGTTTGTTGGCCACCGTGAGCCCGCGCGCCTCGGCCTCCGCCCGCACCTCGGCCTTGGACGGCGTCTCGGCCAGGGGGAAGATCGCATGGTCCAGCTGCTCGGCGGTGAGCACGCCCAGCACATAGGACTGGTCCTTGGCCCAATCGGCCGCCCGGTGCAACTCCTTGTGCCCGTGATCGTCCGCCACGACCTTGGCGTAGTGACCGGTGCACACGGCGTCGAAACCCAGTGCGAGCGCCTTTTCGAGAAGGGCCGCGAACTTGATCTTCTCGTTGCAGCGCATGCACGGGTTGGGGGTGCGCCCGGCGGCGTATTCGGAGATGAAGTCCTCCACGACGTCCGCCTGGAAACGTTCGGAGAAGTCCCACACGTAGTACGGGATGCCCAATTTTTCCGCGGCACGCCACGCGTCCCGGGAATCCTCGATCGTGCAGCAACCGCGAGCGCCCGTGCGCAGGGTTCCCGGGGTGCGGGACAGGGCCAGGTGTACGCCGGTGACCTGGTGCCCCGCGTCCACGGCACGCGCTGCGGCCACGGCGGAGTCCACTCCACCACTCATCGCTGCCAAAACCCGCACGGAACTGCCTCCACTAAATTGATGATCAAAGCTTGCAGAAATCGTTTAATCAACGATGGGTGACGCGCTTCTATTCCCCAACCCCCGCGCCGTTGTCAGCATCGCCCCCGGGCTCCTACCGCAGCGCGGTCGCCGAGAATGAAGTCAGCGCGAACCTGTGGTGGGCACATGGCCGGACAGCCCCGCCGCCCGAGCGCGGGAGTAGACGTCAGCCATGGCCGCAATCACCGTGTCCACATCTTCGGGCGTGGTCCCGTGGCCCAGGGAGAACCGCTGGGCTCCGCGGGCCGTTTCCTCGTCGACTCCCATGGCCAGTAGCACGTGGGAGGGCCGCGGAACCCCCGCATTGCACGCGGAGCCCGTGGATGTGGCCACGCCCGCGGCGTCGAAGAGGAACAGGATGGAGTCGCCCTCGCACCCGGGGAACGTGAAGTGGGCGTTGCCCGGCAACCGGACGGGATGCTCGGCCTCGCGCTCGGGGGCCGCGGGCGCGGCGCCGCGCAGCACGGCGTCGGGGACTTCGCGGCGGATCCCTTCCGCGAGTCGATCGCGCAAGCGGGCCAGGCGAGCGATCTCGGTGGGCTGATGGGTCACCACTGTTTCCACCGCGGCCCCGAATGCGGCCGCTCCGGCGGCGTTGACCGTTCCCGAGCGCACGTCTCGTTCCTGTCCCCCGCCGTAGCTGGAAGGTTCGAGTTTCACGGTGCGCGGGGCGTACAAGGCGCCCACGCCCACCGGGCCACCGAGTTTGTGCGCCGAGACCGCGAGCGTGCTGATTCCGCGCAGATGAGCGTCCACGGGGATGGACCCGAAGGCTTGGACCGCGTCCACGTGCAAAGGTACGTCGAAGGACGCGCAGATCTCACCGACCTCGGCGATCGGCTGCACGGTGCCCACCTCGTTGTTGGCCCACATGACGGTCACCAGCGCCACCCGGTCAGCACCGCGCTCGAGTGTCTCCCGGAGCGCTCCGGGTAACACGCGACCAGTCTCGTCCACGGGCAGCCACTCGAGCTGGGCGCTCTCGTGTTTCGCGAGCCACTGCGCCGTTTCCGTGACCGCGTGGTGTTCCACGGGGCTCAACACCACCACGGTCCGCCTCGGGTCGGCGGCGCGGCGCGCGCGGTAGAGACCCAGGATGCCCATGTTGTCCGCCTCGGTCCCACCGGAGGTCAGGATGAGCTCCACGGGTTCCGCGCCCATCGCCAGGGCGACCTGCTCACGTCCGATCTCCAACGCCATGCGAGCGGATCGCCCGCCTGCGTGCAGGGACGCGGGATTACCACCGCGGCGCACCTGTTCCGTGAATGCCTCCAGGGCCTCTGGCAGCATGTCGGTGGTGGCGGCATGATCCATGTAGACGTGTTCGGACATGCGCGTCATTCTAGATCCGATCCGAATTCTTGGCTGTGACGGAAGCCTCCGTGGACCACGCGGCCCGTGGGGAACAGCTACCCGCGTGTTCCTCCGCGCACACTTAGAATCGCCCCTATGCTGCACATCCTTTTTCACACCCCGGAAATCCCCGGCAACACGGGAAACGCCATTCGCCTGGCCGCATGCACCGGCGCCCGGTTGCACCTGGTTGAGCCATTGGGTTTCAACTTCAGCGACGCCCACTTACGTCGGGCGGGCCTGGACTACCACGACCTCGCGGTCATGGATGTCCATCCCTGCATCGATGACGCGTGGCAGAAACTCGGTGCTGCCAGGGTCTTCGCGTTCACGTCACACTCAGACGTGCGGCACACGGACGTCAGCTACCAGGACGGGGACGTACTGCTGTTCGGCCGGGAATCCACCGGCTTGCCGGACGAGGTGCTCCACGATCCGCACGTCACCGAACGTGTCCGGATCCCCATGCTCCCGGGTCGGCGCTCACTCAACCTGGCCAATTCGGCATCGATTGCCATGTACGAGGCCTGGCGGCAGATGGGGTTCCCCGAGGGCGTGTGAATCACCCCTGCTCGGCGGCGTCCGACACGGTGATCTTGGTCGTTTCCTCGTTACCGTTACGAATGTAGGTCATCTCGGTCTCACTCCCGGCGGCGAGCTCCCGCACGGTGGCGGTCAGTGCGTCCGCGTCCTCGATGCGCTTACCGTTGAACTCCGTCACCACGTCGTCCGCGCGCAAGCCGGCGTCGTCTGCGGGTGAGCCCGATTCCACACTGCGCACGCGAGCGCCGCTGGAGAACTGCCCGGACGCGTCCGAGGACTCCGTATTGGCGGAGACGGACGCGCCCAGGTATCCGTGGGTGGCCGTGCCGTTGTCAATGATTTCCTGGGCAACCCGCTTGGCGGTGTTGGACGGGATGGAAAAACCCACGCCGATGCTGCCGGCCGCGGTGTCGGAGGATCCCGCGGCGGAGGCGATGGCCACGTTGACGCCGATGACCTTGCCCTGGGAGTCGATGAGCGGGCCACCCGAGTTACCCGGGTTAATGGCGGCGTCGGTCTGAATCACGTTGAGGTACACCGAGGACTGGGCCTGCTGAGAACCGGACTCGCCGTTGTCCGGGAAGTTGAAGAAGAAGTCCTGCGGGCCGCCGGGACTCTCCTCCGATTCGGCCGGGGTGTCGGGTGCTGCGGATGAGGCCACGGAAATGGTGCGGTTCAGGGTGGAGACAATCCCGTCCGTGACGGTCCCGGACAACCCCAGCGGCGCGCCGATGGCGATGGCGGTGTCCCCCACGTTGAGCTGATCCGAATCGGCGAATTCAGCGGGTGTCAGACCCTGCGGGTCAACCTTCAGCACGGCGAGGTCCGATTGCGGGTCCGTGCCCACGATCTCCGCCGAACGCACCGAACCGTCCGAGGTCTGTACCTCGATGGTCGCGTTGGAAGCCGTACCGTCCAGGGTGACCACGTGCGTGTTGGTCACGATGTGGCCCTGATCATCGATCACCACGCCGGAGCCCGTGCCCTGCTCATTGTTGCCGGTTGCGGAAATGGTGACCACGGACGGTGACGCCTTCTGGGTCGCCGCGGTGGTGGAGTTGACCGAATCGGTGTCATTGACGATGACCGGTGACGTGTTGCCGGTACCGCTCATGCCCGATCCGTTGTCGTTGAGGGCGTCCGTCCCAACGGCCGCTCCGGCGCCGATCAGCCCGGCCAACAACATGCCCGCAATCATGGCCCCACCGGAAAACTTCTTGTGCCGGGGCGGCGCCTGCGTCATGGTCGCCCCCTGCGAGCCGTGGTGCCCCTGGGCAGGTTCTCCCGCACGGGGAAGCGGCTCGGTGTACTGGTTCTGCCACCCGCCGTCTTGGCGGCTCTGATATCCGTTCGGGGTTCGTTCCGCTCCCCCCGTGTACTCGCCGTACTGGGGTACGGAACGCTGGGGGTCATTCCCCGGGCGCGGCTCGTGCGGGTCGTTCATGTGTGCTCCTCAACAGTGGGTACCAATGGTGGCACCGGCGTTCTCTGAGCCCCAGTATGGTGCCCTGCACTGAGTCGTGGCTGAATGAGCTGGGGTATCTGTGAAGATTGCCTGAACGGTGTCCCCATGATCCCTGATCACGTGACGCACACACGGGCGCGGCGTAGGCTTTCAGCGAAGTAGCCGTCCGGTTGCCCGGCACACTGCGTACTGTTACCCGTGGTAGTCGCTCGAGGAAATGAGGATCATGAGCCGTGCAAGCTCAATTCGTCGGACCATAGCGACCGCGGGCGCGTGCATTGCGTTGTCGGTCTCGGCCCAGCCGGCCTTCGCCGAGCCCCCGGCCACGGTGGATCCCGGAACTCGCATTGTGGATTCGGCCAACGCGCTGAGTAATGAGTCCCAGCTGCAAGAGGGCATCGACCAGGTCGCCAGCGAGCACAACGTGACCCTCTACGTGGTCATGGTCGATGAATTCACGGATCCCTCGAATCCCTCCGACTGGATCCAGCAATTCGCGGAGGCCAATGGTTTCGGCAGCAATGACGCCGTGTTGGCTGTGGCCACCGGTTCTCGCCAGGCACGCATGTACGCGGGCAACTCCGGGCCTCTGAGCCAGTCCCAGGTCCAGGACATCTATAGCAACAACGTGGTTCCCGCCCTGCGCAACAGCGATTGGGACGGCGCCGCCATGGGTGCCGTCGACGGCATCAACAGCGAGCTGGGCGGCATCAGCATCGACGGTGTGGGCGGAGTGGTCGGCAGCGTCGTTGTGCTGGGCGGGATCGCCGCCGCGGGCGTGGGCGTCGCAGCACTGATGGGCAAGCGACGTCGCGGCCGCAACCGATCGCAGCAGGGCGGCGTGCCGGCGGGGCGGCCTAACACTCCCCCGCAGCGGCCCCTGGTCCCGCTCCCGGAACTGCGCAAGCGCGCGGGTGCGAGCCTGGTCGAGGCGGACAACGCCATTCAACATTCCGAACAGGAACTGCAGTTCGCGCAATTGCAGTACGGCACGGAGCAGACCAAGCCGTTCGAAACGGCCCTCGCGCAGGCCAAGGAGCACATGCGTGCCTCCTTCGAGCTGCAGAAGAAACTTGAGGACCACATCCCGGACACCGAGGCGGACCAGCGCGCCTGGCTGGGCGAGATCATCGATCGCACCCAGAAGGCCCGCGCGCCCCTGGCCGAACAGGAACGCAGCTTCGCGGACCTGCGCCAGCTGGAAACGCGCGCCCCTGAGGCATTGCAAGCGGTGGAAACCGAACTGGGGAACACGCAACCTCGCCTCAACGAGGCCGAGAAACTCCTCGTGTCATTGGCCGCCGACTACGACGACGCCGCCCTGGCCCCCGTGCGCGACAACGGGGAGCAGGCGCGCGATCGCCTCGAATTCGCGGGCACGGCCATCGCGGAGGCTCATGCCGCGCTGGAGGCCAGCAACCCGTCCGAGGCCGTACTGGACATCCGCGCCGCCGAGGAAGCCGTGGGTCAGGCCCAGGGTCTCGTGGCATCGGTGGAGCACGCACAACGGGACCTGAACCGGGCAGAGGAGTCCCTCAAGGACGCCGTCAGCATTGCCCAGCGTGATGTGGCCGAGGCCGAGGGGCTCGTGGAACAGGGCTCCCGCCCCGAATTGGCGGGTGCCGCCGCGGGCGTGCGCTCCGTCCTTCGCACCGTCACCCAGAACATGGCGTCCGGCCGCTACGATCCCGTGGGCTCCACCCGCCGACTCGCCGAGGCCAAGGACGAACTCGACAAGGGACTGGCCGCGGTGCGCACCCAGAACGACCGGGCCCGCTCCGCCCGGGAAACTCTCGCGCACACTCTAGTCAGCGCGCAAGCCAGTCTCTCCACCGCGGGCGAGTACATCTGGGCCCGCCGCGGTGGTGTGGGGTCCGAGGCCCGCACGCAACTCTCGGAAGCCGAACGGCACTTGGACGCGGCTCAGCAGCTGCAGAACTCCGACCCCGTCCGCGCCCTGAACGAAGCCAACCAGGCCATCCGACTGGCCGACGGGGCGCAGCGCGCTGCCCAGAGCGACGTCGATCGGTTCAGCTACCCCGGAGGGTACGGCGGATACGGCGGAATGGGCCGACGCAGTAACGGAATGGGCGGTGCCATGCTCGGTGGCATCCTGCTGGGCGGCATCCTCGGCGGCGGAGGCGGCGGAGGATTCGGTGGCGGCAGCATGGGGGGCGGCGGTTTCGGAGGTGGCTTCGGCGGAGGCGGCGGAGGCGGTTTCGACATCGGTGGCAATTTCTGACCGGTACTGTCAGCTGTCCGAGAATTCCTCCCGGCAGTTGTTCCGCAGACCGCCCGCCGTCCTGCACGCTGAACGAAAACGTCCAGATCACAGATAGTTCCAACAACGAGGGAGTACACCATGATGAAGCAGTCCATCTTCGGGCGCATTGCCCAGTTGGCCAAGGCCAACATCAATTCCTTGATCGATTCCGCCGAGGACCCGCAGAAAATGCTGGATCAAATGGTGCGCGACTACACCGAGAACATCCGCGAAGCTGAAGCGGCGGTGGCCCAAACCATTGGTAACCTGCGCTTGCTGGAAAAGGACCACGCCGAGGACCTCCAGGAGGCCCAGCAGTGGGGTTCCAAGGCCTTGGCCGCATCCAATAAGGCCGAAGAATTCCGCGGGGCAGGTAAATCCGGCGAGGCCGAGAAGTTCGACAACCTGGCCAAGGTCGCCCTGCAGCGGCAAATCCAGTCCGAGTCCGAGGCCAAGGCGGCCGAGCCGCAGATCGCCTCGCAGACCGAAGTGGTCGACAAGCTCAAGGGTGGGCTCAACACTATGCGCGGGAAGCTCCAGGAGCTCTCCGCCAAGCGCGACGAGCTCAACGCGCGTCAAAAGACCGTGCAGGCTCAGGCCCAGGTGCAGGATTCCCTGAAGTCTTTCGACATCATGGATCCCACGAGCGAGGTCTCCCGTTTCGAGGACAAGATCCGCCGCGAGGAAGCTCGCGTGGCCGGTCAGCAGGAACTGGCCGACTCCTCGCTGGATCGTCAGTTCGAAGCGCTCGAGGACATGGGCCAGCAGACCGAGATCGAGGCACGACTGGCCGCACTCAAGGCCGGGCAGGGCAACAAGGACGGCGAGAAGATCGTCTCCGCCGAGGAAATCTAAGGGGCGGACACGCTCCCCTCTGTGCCGCACCGAGGCACCAGATTGCCCGCTCCGTCTCTGGTACCTCCCGACGCCACCGGCGTTGTGGCCCGAAGGGCGGCTCCGCGCATCGCTGCGGGGCCGCCCTTCATGCGTTCGCCGGTGCCCACGCGGTCTCCGTCTCGGCGTCGGCGCCCGTGGCGGTTCCGGATCGGGTCAGGTCCTTGCGGTGCCCGACGAGGCGAGCCGGGTTACCGGCCCAAATCTCGTTCTCACCGGTCGAGTTCATGAGCACGGCATTGGCACCCACCAAGGTGCCGCGACCAATGGTGGTCACGCCATCGCCGCCCAGCACCTTGCAGCCGGGAAACAACACGACGTCGTCCTCGATGCTCAGCCACTCGAACCGGGAATGCGCACGGGGCAGGTGGGCATCCTTTCGGCCCACGGTGACCTGATGATAAATCCGCACGCGATCACCGATACTCACCTCCGGGTAGATCACCGTGCCCATTCCGTAGTGCAGGAGCCGGAATTCGTTTCCGATCTCCACCTGAGCCGGAATGGACAGGTTGAGAGGTAAAAGGGCCAACCGCGCCCAGCGGTGCCTCCTCAGCGATACCAATGTCTCTGGAACTCCCATGGCGTCAAACTAGCCCAGTCCACCGGCCCCAAGGGTGACCCACGGGCCACTGTGGTCCAAAGGAACCACACCCACCCGCAGTTTGTCCCCCACATGGCAATGCAAAATCCCCGGCCAGCTGTGCTGACCGGGGATTGCGTTGATCCAGTTGCGGGGGCAAGATTTGAACTTGCGACCTCTGGGTTATGAGCCCAGCGAGCTACCGAACTGCTCCACCCCGCGGCGATGAATAAAACTATACGTCCCTCCTACACACCGTGCAAATCCACGACCAGACTCAGGAAAGTCCCCGCGCAGCGAGGGGCCGCGGCGGTCAGGCGCCGGGAGCGCCGTCGTGCTCGGTCGGGGCGACGGCGCGGGGCGGGCGGGCCTGGCGGCGCATCAGCTGGTACTTCCACCGCTGGGCGCGGCTGACGCGCTCGGCCACCCCCTTTCCGCGGTGGACAGGGTCTGGCCCCAGCACCGGATCGTCCCCGGACTGGTAGCGGTCGGTCCACACCTGCAGCACACCCCATCCCACTGCGGTGAGGGGAACCGCCAGCACCGCGCCGGCCACCCCGCCCAGGATGGAGCCGGCGGCGAGCACGAGCAACACCACCAGCCCGTGCAGGCTCAGGGTGTGCCCCATAACCACCGGGTGCAGGAAGTAGCCCTCCACGTGGTGGACCACGAAGACCACGCCCACCACGATCAGCGCCGCGAGCGGGCCCTTGGCCACCAGCGCGACCAGTGCGGCCACGGCTCCGGCCGTGATAGCCCCCACGATCGGCACGTAAGCGCTGAGGAACATCACCACGGTCAGCGGGATCACCAGCGGCACCCCCACGATGAGGAGCCCGATGCCGATCAGGACGGCGTCCACCGTGGCAATCAGCGAAATCCCGCGGACGTAACCGCCCAGGATGCCCACGGCCCGGTCGCCGGACTCGGCCAGCCGGGCCCGAGTGCTGCCACGGAACCAGCGCAGCACGAAGGCCCACAGGCGCGGGCCGTCCTTGAGGAAGAAGAACAGCACGATCACCATCAGCACGGTCCCCGTGAGTACCTCCGCTGCCACCGACAGCCCGGTGATCGCGCTGTTGCGGGCCGTAGCGCTCTTGAGGTAATCACCGACCTGGGAGAGAGCGTCGTTGACCGTGCCCGGGTCGAGCGGCACCGGAAGCGGGCCGCCGTGCACGAGGTCCTGCAGTTGGCGCCACCCGGAGGCCGCGGCGGCCGTGAGATCGGGCAACGACCCGCGGATACCGAGCACGACCCCGGTGACCACCCCGCCGAGCAGCAACAGTAGCGACAGGAACACCACCGCTGCGGCCGGGGCACTGTGCCAGCCGTGGCGCTCCAGGGCGGAGACGAGGGGGCGCACCGCCGAGGCCAGGATGAGGGCCACCAGCACAGCGAGCACCACGACCTTCACCGCCACGAGCACGTAGAAGACCACCGCTGCCACGGCGATGAGCACGAGCAGCTGCACACCCCGTACCGCAGCTCGCCCCAGGGCATCCGTCCACAGTTTCATGAAGGACGACCGGACCGGGATGGCGGATGGGGGTAGCTGGAGGTGCGGGGAAACCTCATGGGAGTGGGAAGCAGGGCTGCGCCGCCCGATCCCCTGTGAGGTGGTGGATCCGGGGGGGAACTGGCATGATGACCACTTCCTGTAATCGCAAACCGTTCCGGTGCAATTCGCTGCGGTGCCACGATAATACTCTTGCTGACCCGGGAAAGCGCCTCCCGGTCATGTCAGGAATCCGGTGCAGGCCCCCGCTCGCGGAACGGCATGCGACGGGGCGCCCATCCGGTGGGATGAACGCCCCGTCGCGAGAGCGGCCCTGCCGCGGTGTCTCAGCCGGTTCAGCCGGTGGCGCCGTCCTGTTCCAGGGCCTCGTCGATGGCCTGCTGCAGACGCTCCTGAGCCTCACCGTACTCGGCCCAGTTGCCGTCGCGGCGAGCCTGATCGGCTTCCTGCATGGCCGTGTTCGCGTTGTCGAGGGCCTCCTGCAGGGACGAGGAGCGCGGCGCCGGAGCCGAACCCGAAGGCGATGGTGACGGGCTGGCGGAGGCACCGTCCTGCTCGTTACCGGTCGCACCACCCTCCGCGCTATCGCCCTGCGCCTCGCGTGCCTCGGCCTCACTGACACCCGCGCCGTTCGCGGTGGTGGCGCCGGAGTCGCCACCGAAGACCTCGTCGAGAGCTTGCTCGAGCGTGGGGGCGAAGCCCACGTCCTCGCCGAAGCCCACGAGCACGCGACGAAGCGTGGGGTACGCGGCGTCGCCGGAGGACTGCACGTAGACCGGCTGCACGTACAGCATGCCGCCGCCGGCGGGCAGCGTCAGCAGGTTGCCGTTGATGACCTCGGAGGCGCCCTGTCGCAGCAGGTTCAGCTCCGTGGACACGTCAGTGTCAGAGTTGAACACGTTTTGCGCCTGACCCGGGCCCGGCACCACGGACGAACGCGGCAGCTCGAGCAACCGCAATTTGCCGTAGTCCTCGGACTTCACGCCGTCCTTGCCCGTTCCGGCATCCGCGTTGGCGGAGAGGTAGCCGTACATCACGTTGCGGGTGTTGCCCGTTTCGTTCTGCTGGGGAATGAAGGACGTGGTCAGGGAGAAGTTGGCCTGGTCCTCACCCGGCATGCGCATCGACAGGTAATACGGGGGCTGGGCCACGTCGCGGTCCTGCTGGGTGGGGTCGTTGGGAACGGACCACACGTCGTCGTTGGCGTAGAAGCTGTTCGCGTTGGTCACGTGGTAGCGGTTGAGCAGTTCACGCTGCACCTTGAACATGTCCTCGGGATAGCGCACGTGGGCCATGAGGTCCGCGGACATCTCCGAGTACGGCTTGATGGTCTCGGGGAAGACCTTCTGCCAGGACTTCAGGACCGGGTCCTGGTCGTCCCAGGCGTACAGGTCCACGGAACCGTCGTAGGCGTTCACGGTGGCCTTGACCGAGTTGCGAATGTAGTTCACGCGCTCCGGGGGCAGCGTGGCCGCGGCGCCCTGGGCCGTTTGGGTGTCCTGCGTGGCGTCCTGCAGCACGGACGGCGTGGAATACGGGTACGAGGTGGCCGTGGTGTATGCGTCCACGATCCACACGACCTTGTCATCCACGATGGCCGGGTACGGGTTGCCGTCGACCGTCAGGTACGGAGCGACCTTTTCCACTCGCTCACGCGGGTTGCGGTCGTAAAGGATCTGCGACTCGTCTCGCACGGCATCCGAGAGCAACATGTCCGTGGACTGGAACTTGATCGAGTAGGCCAGACGGTTGAACCAGTTGCCCACGCCGGGCCCGCCGTTACCGCCGAACGTGGTCTTGGCGTCGCCGGCGTCGTCGTCGTTGGTCTGGGGGCGATCGAGCTCGAGCGGCGCGTCGCCCTCGGAACCACCCACGATGGAGTATTGCGGCGAGTTCTCACCGAAGTAGATCCGCGGCTCGTAGCTGTCCGAGATCTCGCCGGTGGAGGGAATCCCGGACTGCATGAACTCGGGCTTACCGTCCGCCTGAACCTGGGACCCGTACGCCGCGACCACACCGTAACCGTGGGTGTAGACCACGGCCTGGTTGTACCAGCCGTCGATCTGGTCCGGGTTGAGCTCGCGGGTGGAGATCACGGTGTCCTGCACTTCACCGTCGATCTCGTAGCGGTCCACATTCAGCATGTCCGGGAACTGGTAGTACGGGCGGAACTGCTGCAGCTGCGCGAACGCGGAGGACACCACGTTGGGATCCAGCAAACGGATGTTCGAGGTGGTCTCGGTGTCCTCACGCAACGCACCCTGCTCGGTCTGGGTCGTGGCGTCGTAAGGAGTGACCTCGGTGTCGTCCAGGCCGTAGGCCTGCCGGGTCATGTTGATGTTTCGCTGGATGTATTCGTTTTCCAGCGCCTGCTCGGTAGGGGTCACCTGGAAGCGCTGGACCGCCCACGGGTACAGGCCACCGGCCACCACGGCCACCACCACCAGCATGGCCGCACCGATCAGCGGGAGCCTCCAGCGGCCGATGAAACCGGCCACGACAAAGAGGATGGCCACCAGCAACGCCGCAATGGCCAGGATGCCCTTGGTGGGGATGACGGCTTCCACGTCCGTGTAGAGCGCGCCGGTCCACTTACCCGAGTTCGAGGTCAGGGTGGAGTAACGATCCAGCCAGAAGTTCACGGCCTGCAGCGCGAGGAACGCCGCCGCGATCGAACCCAACTGGACCCGCGCGGCTCGCGTGGAGTCGATACCGCGCTCATGCAGGCGAATACCGCCATATACGTAATGCATGAGCAGACCGGCCACACCGGCCAGCAGCAAGGCGGTGACCAGAAAGCCCAGGAGCAGCCGCAGGAACGGCAGGGTAAAGACGTAGAAGCTCAGGTCCAGGTTGAACTGCGGGTCGGTCTGACCGAACGGTTCCTGATTGAAGAACAGAGCAATGGTCTGCCATTGGGTGGCAATGGTGGAGGCGGCGAACAAGCCGAAGATCAGCGGAACGGCGATCATGACGATCTTGCGTACGGGATCCAGCGCTTGCTGATACTTGCGCATGGTGTCCGTGGTCTGGGCCGCGTTCTGTTTGGGCCGGGACCTGTATGCCAGCCACAGGCTCAGGAACATCAGACCGGCCACGACCAGCGCCGAGATGATGAACAGGCTGATCACCGTGATGTTCTGCGTGACGAACACACGCAGGTATCCGAGCTGGTCGTACCAGAGGATATTGGTGTATACCTGCGTGAAGCCCACGAAGGCGGCAATCAGAACGACCACCGCAATCACCGTAGGGATCAATGCTCCGCGTTTTTGGCGGCCTCCCGAGGAGGTTCTGGATGGACGTGGGGCAGCAGATCCGGCGGTCACTGATTACCTCTGAGCTTCCTGCGCTGATGAAAATGATCTGTGAGTGAGTAAAAGTCAAGACTATTCTGCGGGGTGGTCAGAGCACGTGCAATTACACTCCCCGGGGGTGTCATCTGGTACCGCAACTGGGGAGGGCGGAAACATTGCCCGCGGCCGCTTGTTCCACGGCGTTGACCGCTTCGCCGAGGTTCTCCACCTCGATCACGTCCAGGCCGTCCGGGACGTACCCCGTGACCTCGTTGCAGTTCCCGCTCGGTGCCAGGAAGTAGCGGGCACCGGCGTCCGCCGCGCCTTGGAGTTTTTGTCTGATGCCTCCAATCGGACCGACCTCGCCCTGCGGGGTGATGGTTCCGGTGCCGGCCACGTGTTCGGAGCCCACCATGGATCCGGGGGTCAACTCCTCGATCACACCCAGGGCGAACATCATGCCCGCGCTCGGCCCGCCGACCTGGTCAAGTTCGAAATCGACCGTGAGCGGGAACTCGTACTCGGGAATCAAGTACACGCCCAGTTGCCACCTGCCCGTGTCCTCGCTGCGAGTGAGGTCCACGTGACGGGTCACCGTTTCAGCACCGCGCTTGACGGTCAGGTCCACGCCCTTGTCCCCCGCTTGGTCCAGGCCGTCACGCAGCTGATCCAGGTCCGTGATGGTGTCGGAGTTCATGGCCACCAGGGTGTCTCCCGGTTCCAGGACACCGTCGGCGGGCGTGTCAGGAATACTCGCGTGCACTTGGAGGGTGGTCTTGAACGGCTTGTCCAAGTAGTCCAGTGCCGCCGCGACCGAATCCTCCTGGGAGGTCTCCATGGCCGCAGCATTGGAGTCGTCCACCTCTTGTCCCGTGAGAGTGGGGTCGTACAGGGCGTCCTGGGGCAGCACGGTGTCCGAGGGGTTCAGCCAACCCAGGAGTACGTTGACCGCGTTGACGTGTCCGGACGGACCGCCCTTGACGTACACCGTGGTCAGGTCCAGTGTGCCGTTGCTCGGGTACGTCTGCGCACCGTCGATGCGTACCAGCTCCCGGTCCTCGAACTGTCCCACCGTGTTGAAGGTGGGGCCGGAGGATTCAATGACGAAGGGTGCGGGTATCAGCACACCGGCGATCAACAGGGCCGCGGTGCCCATGAGGCTCACCGATTCCAAGGATCGCTTCTTGCGCGATCGCGACCACCGCGTGGTGCCGTCAGTGTTGCGCACGCGCGCTCCTCTCACCGCTGTCAGGACCGTCATAGCGTACGCGCCTCCCCTGGGAACCGGCCCCGCCGCACCCCGGCCGGCATGTGCCGGTGACGACGCCGCCCGGCCGGGTGCGCGGCGTCGGCATGCACCGGCGGGGCACCCAGCGGCTGCGCGAGGCCGGTCCGTGAGCTGGCAGCGAATTGTGGGCCCGCCCCGGTGGTACTCCCAGGGCCCTGCCGATAGGCTTAATCGAATCCTTTTTTCCCACCCGATTGGCGGTACCCATGAGTTCGAACCCTCCTCGTGACGAGAACGGCGACAACCCGAAGGATCCGTTCCAGGAGATGTTCGAACGTCTGCTCGGATCCCAGGGAATGTCGGGCGAGAACACGCCCGGTGGAATGCCCGTGAACCCGCAGGCGATGTCCATGATGTTCCAGCAGATCCAGTCCATGATGAGCTCCGGCGGAACCGATGAGCCCGTGAACTGGGAGCTGGCGCGCAACCACGCCCGGCAGGTCGCCTCGCAACAAGGCGATCCGTCGGTGACCGGTCAGCAGAAGGGCGCCGTGGACGACGCCATGAAACTTGCCGAGCTGTGGCTCACGCCCAATACGGCTTTCGCCGAGCCGAGCACCCTGCCCGCGGCCTGGTCGCGTGCTGAGTGGATCGAGGCCACCGCGCAGACGTGGAAGGAAATGACCACGCCGGTGGCGGCGTCGGTGTCCAACGCGATGACCGAGGCCATGACCAAGCAGCTGCCACCCGAGCTGTCTCAGGCCATGGGCGGCGCGGACTTGTCAGGGATGCTGTCCGGCGCGGGTTCCATGTTGTTCGGCATGCAGCTGGGTCAGGCAGTGGGCGCATTGTCCTGCGAGGTCGTGTCCTCCACGGACGTGGGCCTACCGCTGTCCAAGGACCGCTCGGCACTGGTCCCGTCCAACATCGCCGAATTCAGCGAGGGGCTGGAGCTGCCCGCAACCGACGTGATGCTGTACCTGGGCATCCGCGAGGCCGCTCACGTCCGGTTGTTCCACGGTGCTCCGTGGCTGCGCGAGCACGTGTTGGGACTGATCACCTCGTTCGCCGCCGGCATTCACATCGACATGGACCGCATCGAGAGCATTGCGCAGGATCTGGATCCCATGGACCCGTCCGGCATCCAGGACGCCCTGGCGTCCGGCGTGTTCAGCCCGCAAATGACGCCGGACCAGGAAGCCACCCTGGCGCGCCTGGAAACCGTGCTGGCGCTGATCGAGGGTTGGGTCACGCGCGTCACCGTGGCCTCGACCGCCAACATCCCTTCCGCTGCGGCGCTGACCGAGATGATGTCACGACGCCGCGCCGAGGGTGGCCCCGCCGAACGCACCTTCGGCTCGCTCGTCGGCCTCGAATTGCGCCCGCGCCGGATGCGCGAGGCCGCCGCGTTCTGGGAGCATGTGGAGGGCAAGCGCGGCATCGAGGAACGAGACGGGCTGTGGGAGTCTGCGGAACTACTGCCCAGCAACGAAGACCTCGATGATCCCGAGGGTTTCGAACAGCGCCGGGGCCTGCTGACCGCCAGCGATGACGAAATGGACGCCGCGCTGGCCAAATTGCTCTCCGGCGGTTACGAGGACGCCGAGGGTGGCCCCGCGGCCGAGGACTCCGATTCTTCCGCCGGCCCCGACTCCTCCGAGGCGAACGGGCCGGGTGATTCCGACGGTTTCACTGACTCCGGGGACGATGCGCCGGAGGAGCCCGGAGACGCCCCGAAGGATTAATTGGTGGCTGCCGACCCCTCGCGGGGGTTGGTGTCCGCCCACGCGACGCCGTCCAGGAACTGGGCGGCGTCGTTGGCTCTGGGGTGCTTGCGGGCCAGCGACCAGAACCGGTCGTTGTGCTGGGCCTCCAGCAAGTGCACCAGTTCGTGGAGCACCACGGTTTCCAGCACCCAGTCCGGCGCGGTGGCCAGTCGAGTGGAAATCCTGATCACGCCGGTGCTGGGAGTTGCGGACCCCCAGCGGGTGTTCTGCCGCGAGGACCATTTCACCTGGGTGGGTTGCGCCTGGCCGTTCAGATAGGTGGCCGACAGTTCCCGTGCCATGCGCCACAGGGCCTCATCCGTGCCGCGCCGCCGGGCGTTCTGCCGGGCCCGATCCCGTTTGGCCACGATTTTGGGGACCAGAGTGGTTTTCCACTGTTCCACCTCGCGGCGGGTGGCCGACTGCGGAACGGCCAGGATCACCGTGTCTCCGCTGAAATGGGCGCTGACCGTTTTCTTCCGGCGAGCGCTGCGTTGCACGAGCACCTCGGGGGAATCGGTGGGCGGTTGCGGCTCGGGGTGTCGTGGCTGCGCCGTGCGGGGCGGGTGGAACGGAGACATGGTCCGTAGTTCACCACTTGAGAGGTGGTGATGACCAATTACGGCCGACCCGGTCGAGGTCGCTTCCCTCGCCGGAGTCTGCCGTGCTCACGATGATCCGCGGGCCGAGCGGGCACATTCGAACTGTGGATGACGGGTTTTGTGCTGCGCCTTCCTCGACTCGTTGGCAGCCTGGGGGAACCACCCGATCCTCGACCATCGGAGCAGCTCATGGCACCCACACCCGCCACCTCAACGTCTCATGCGGCGGATCAGCGGTTCTGCGCATCCGGCACCCGGCCCGATGAGGTACATGTGCTGTTCGCGGGGTTGGACCCCATCGCCGCGACCACCGCCCTGTTGATGGCGGACGCCGGTGTGTGCCTGATCAACGTCACGGATCCCACTCCCGTGACGGCCCACGATGCAGCGGCGGGACCTTATCCCCCCGCACTCACGGGTTCACCGCGGGAATACGCGCTGCGCAAGTTGCTCCGTGCTCGGTGGCCGCGCTGCGTTCCCCTGAGCGCGCCCGAGCTGTTCTGCTCCTCGGTCATCCCCACGGCCGTCATGCTGCGCAGCACCCGTGTGGCGGGGCCGCTCCCCCAGGATCTTTCCGTGCCGGTGCTGGCCACGCCGCCGGACGCTCACTTGCCCACCATCACGACCGTCACGGACGGGTCCGTGTCCCTGACCTGGCCTTTGCTCCCCTGGTACCGCCGCCCGTGCCGGGAGTGCCTGGAGGCAGCCGTCCGTGATGCGCGCAGACTGCTGCGGAATCAGCCACTGCGTGATCACGGAGCGGTGGCCACCCCGCACTCCCCTGCCATCACCACGTTGACACGCGTCATCACCGCGTCCCAGCTGACGGTCGGGCTGCTGGGGCAGGCCTTGGATTCCGAGGCCTGCCCTCGAGCCGACGGGGCCGTCGAGGCTCCGGTGGGTCTGACGATCCGCCACGGACTCCACCGGGCCGAGTTGACACCCCGCGGGGACTGCTTGTGCACCTTGGACGGTTGACGTGAGCGGATCACACGGAGCTGCGGTCCACGATCAATGCCCCGCTCGTGCGGGGGATGGGCGGAGTAGGCGCACCACGGACGAGGGATGTAATGACATCCACGATGTAGCGGGCGGTGATGTCCGGATCCAGCGCGACCATGGTCAGGGGCGGCTGGGCAAGTGCTGCCGCCGAAGAATCGCCGACCCCCACCACGGCCAGATCGCGGGGCGCAGCCAACCCCAGCTGTCGCATGCCCGACAGCACTGCCAGCGCTGCGGTGGAATCGTGGGCGCACACCCCCGATGCGGCCGGATGCTGCGCCCGCCACGCCTGCAGGGACTCGGCGGCCCCGCGGGGATCAGCGGGAACGTGGAGAACGGTCGGCTCGGGCAGCTGCAGTGACGCGCATTCGCGCCGCAACACCTCATATCGCCACTGGGCGGCACCATGCATGTGGTCCCCACCGGTCACCGCGTACACCAGATGCCGGTGGCCCGCTCGAGTGAGACGCTCCACCTGCAGCCGAACAATCTCCTCCTCACGAGGGCCCGTGATCCACCGGCCCATGGCATCAGAGCCTGTCCAGGAAACCACGCCGAGCACACCGTTGTGACGCATGAGCTCGGCATCGTCATCCCGCAGGTCCCATGCCAGAACCGCGGCGGGCGTCACCGATGACCATACTTGGGCCGCGGGTCTGCGGGTCCACGCATGGATCACCATGGACAGACCCGCTTGAGCGAACAAGACCGAAAGCCGCTCGATGATCTCGCCCACGTCCTCCAACAGCGCACGCGCCGGAGGGAGATAGAGCAGCACCGAACTCGAGTGCCCGCGGCTCAAGGACCGCGCCTCCGCCGACGGCGCGTACGACAATTGCCGTGCGGCCTCCAGGACCCTGCCGCGTGTGAGGGGCGAGATGGACTGGTGCGGGGTGTCATTCAGCACGAAGCTGACGGTGGTTCGGGAGACACCGGCCAACCGCGCGACGTCGGCACTCGTGGCTCGACGCGGTGGGTCGTTGCGTCCCTGCATGCCGCGGATCCCTCCTTTTCCATCGATGTCCACATGCTAATCAACCCCCGGGTCCGCAGGCCCTGTTGTCGGGTAAATGTGACCTGCTACACTTTGGGGCCACTCTACTAACACGTGTTAGTAACCACCTTGCCCTCGCATGGACGCGGGAAATTCGCAACGATCGGGCCTCCCGCTCGGAGCAGCCACACCACCAGAGCGTTGAAAGGCAGCATGGAAGCGCACAACGTTGATGTGATTATTATCGGTGCCGGTATTTCGGGAATCGGGGCCGCACGAGAGCTCGCGGGCACCACCCACACAGTGGCCATTCTCGAGGCGCGGGACGCAGTGGGTGGCACATGGGACCTGTTCCGCTACCCCGGAATCCGTTCCGATTCGGACATGGCGACCTTCGGGTACCGCAGCCGTCCCTGGACGGAGGATCGGAGTTTGGCCCCCGGCGAGACCATCTTGAACTACGTCCGCACGTCCGCCGATGAAGCCGGGGTGACGTCGAACATCCGCTTCGGCCAACGGGCGCAACGCGCCGAGTGGTCCTCCCACACATGCACGTGGACTGTCACCTATCAAGACGCACACACGGGTGACGTGTCCCAAATGACCGGGCGGTGGCTCTTCATGGCCACCGGCTACTACCGCTACGACCGAGGTTTCACCCCGGACTGGCCCAGCCTCGAGGACTTCCGGGGCGAGGTGGTACACCCGCAGCACTGGCCGGAAAGCCTGGACGTCGCGGACCGACGGGTGGTCGTGATCGGCAGTGGGGCCACGGCCGTAACGCTCGTGCCCGCCCTGGCGCAGCTCGGTGCCCGCGTGAGCATGGTGCAACGATCCCCCTCGTACGTGGCCTCCGTGCCCGGCCGGGACGAAACCGGCATGAAGTTACGCAAGTGGCTGCCCCCTCGCGTGGCCGGGGAAGCCAACCGGTGGCGCAACATCATGCGGGGCATGGTGGTCTACGAGTACAGCCGACGCCGCCCCCAGGCCATGAGGGAACTACTGCGCAAGGGCGTGGCCAGACATTTGGGCCCCACCTTCCCCGTGGCAGAGCATTTCACCCCCGATTACGATCCCTGGGACCAGCGCTTGTGCGCGGCACCGGACGGGGACTTCTTCAAGGCCATCCGTCGCGGGCAGGCCGAGGTGGTGACCGACACCATTGAGCGATTCACCTCCGACGGCGTCGGGTTGGGCTCGGGGCGCCACCTGCCCGCGGACGTGATCGTTACGGCCACGGGATTGAATGTGCAGTTCTTCGGCAATATGGACCTCGTGGTGGACGGCGAAACGATAGATCCCGCCACCCGCGTGAACTACCGCGGCATGATGCTGGACGGCGTACCCAACCTGGCCTTTGCCATCGGGTACACGAATTCTTCCTGGACGCTGCGCGTGGACCTGATCACGAGATATTTCCGCCGTGTCCTGGACCGCGCGAAGCGGCGGGGCGCTCGGGTGGTCACTCCTCGATATTCCGGTTCCAGGTCCGAGCTGCGCCCCCTCATTGACCTCGCGTCGGGCTACGTCCGACGCGGCGCACATCTGATGCCCCGCCAAGGCCGCGGCGGCGCGTGGCTCGTGCGACAGAATTATCTCCGGGACTGTGTGTTGTTCCGCCCGGGCACCGAACTGGACAGCCAGCTCGACTATGCGGTGTCATCCGATGCCGCCGCGGAGGTGAACTCATGAGCACCGACACGTGGAACGGCCTACGGTACCGCGTCACAGGTGAGGGCAAGCCAGTACTCCTCATCCACGGCATTGGTCGTAGCCTCTCCGACTGGGACGAACAGCATGAACTGCTGAGTGATTTCTATCAGGTGTGGAGCGTGGATCTCCCCGGATTCGGAGCATCCCAGCCACCACCCCGTGGGATGCGGCTGGAGCATTTGGCCCACTCGGTGGCAGATTTCATCCGAGGCATGGATATCGGCCCTGTTCATCTGGGTGGAAACAGTCTTGGTGGCGCGGTGGCCATGCAATTGACGGCGGACCATCCCGAACTCGTTTCCAGTCTGTTGCTGGCGAATTCGGCAGGCTTCGGCCGGGGCGTGAGTCCCGTTCTCCGGGTGGCAAGTATCCCCGGAGTGGGCGAACGATTGTTGCGGCCCAGTCGCAGGGGTTCGCAGCGGTCCGAAGAAGCCATGTACCACGACCCGCGTTTCGCCACGTCCGCCCGCGTGCAACGTGGTTTCGAACTGGCGCGGCGTCCCGGAGGCACGGAGGCCTTTCTCGACATGTTGCGTTCACTCGGCTCCGTCACCGGTGTCAAGAGTGGGTGGCGGCGAGCGCTCACGCCCCGTGTGCGTGCCACCGGTGTCCCCACGTTCATCGTGTGGGGTGACAAGGACACGGTCCTGCCCGTCCGGCATCTCAAGCGCGGAGCCCGAATGCTGCGCGCAGCCACGCACCGGTTCCCGGACACGGGTCACGGCCCGCAGATCGAACAAGCCGATGAGTTCGCTCGCCTGGCCCGGACGTTCTGGGACGGCGTGGATCAAGGAGAGGGTCATGCCCATCAGCTCCGAGAGTAAGAAACCCCGGGGTCTCGGGCCCTTTGATTTCGGTGGTGGCAGCGCGGTGATCACGGGCGCGGCCAGTGGCATCGGACGAGCGATTGCCATGAATCTTGCCGGGCGCGGCAATGATCTCGCGCTCGTGGACCGGGACAGGAGCGGTCTCGATGCCGTCAGGGCAGAACTCACCCGCCAATACCCGGACTCGGTCATCTCGACCCACGTGGTGGACCTGGCGCAGCCTACCGACTTCGATGACCTGGCGACCGCCGTGGCCGCGGTGCACCCGCGGGTGAGCCTGCTGATCAATAACGCGGGGGTGGCCCTGAACGGGACAGTGGATGAGATCTCGATGGCGGACCTCGACTGGGTGCTCGCCATCAATTTGCGCGCCCCGATAGCCATGACCAAGTCGTTCCTGCCCCACCTGCAACGCGAAAGCGGCTCACACATCGTCAATGTTTCCAGCTTGTACGGTCTGGTGGCACCGGCCGGACAGAGCGCGTACGCGGCCAGTAAGTTCGGCATCCGCGGCTTCACCTTGGCATTACAGTCCGAACTGATTCCACGGGGCATCGGCGTGAGCGTGGTGCACCCCGGTGGGATCGCCACGAACATAGCCCGCAACTCGCGCACCGGTTCCGTCCTCGACCCTGAGGAAGCGCAACGCCGGCGTGCTGGTTTTGCCCGCTTCCTCACGATGCCCCCGGAGCGTGCCGCAGCGCAGATCGTGGACGCTGTGGCGCACCGGAGGGAGCGTGTGATCATCACACGGACGGCGGTTCTGGTGGACGTGATCTCACGCCTGATGCCCGTCAATCATCGGCATTACCTGGCGCGTCAGCTCAGTAAGCCCCGGTGATCGACCGCTGCCACGGGGCTCGGTTGATCACGCCCCGGTCTTCGCGCTCATCGGACGCGGCGAGCCCGCCGCTGAGCGACGTTCGAGGACGCCGCGGGCACGATCGCATCCAGGAACCGTGAGCGCGATCTTGTGGGCCGGCCCCCGGGCGTGCGAGACAGAGACCATGACAACACGAGATGCTCTCGGGCACGGGTGATGCCCACGTAGAACAGCCGGCGTTCTTCGTCCACGCCGTCCGCTGTGTCCGCGAAGGAGATGGGCATGAGCCCCTCGGACAGCCCCGCAAGGAACACCGCATCCCATTCCAAGCCCTTGGCCGAGTGCATCGAGGCCAGCGTCACCCCGTCCATCACCGGCGCCTCCTGAGCCTTGGCCCGCCGTTCCAACTCGTCCGAGAACTGCTGGAGAGTGAACTCCTCGTCCTCGTCCGAGGCCCGATGGGCCATGGAATCCGCCAGGGACACCAACGCCGACAGCGACTCCCACCGGGCCCGTGTCGCGCTGTCCGAGCGGGGCGCGCGGGCCGAATAGCCCAGGGACGTGAGCATGTCCCTGACCTGCTGCGGAACCTGGACGGGAGCATCCCCCAGGGTTCTGGCCGCGGACCGGATCTGCACGAGTGCCTGCCGGATCTCGGGCCGGTTGAAGAACCGTTCGGTGCCGCGCAGTTGGAAACCGATGTTCGCGTCGGCGAGCGCCGCCTCGAAGGCCTGGGATTGTCCGTTGGTACGGAACAGGACGGCGATCTCCCGGGCGGGAACGCCGTCGTCCATGAGGTCTTGAACGCGCGTGGCAACCCCGGCGGCCTCGGCCTCGTCGTCCGGGTATTCGTTCCAGGACGGTTCGGGACCGGCCGGTCGCTGGGAGATGAGCTGGAGCGGTGTGGCCCACGTTCCGGGGGTGGACCCGGCAGCGGGGCGACGCGCGGCGAGCAACTGGTTGGCCGTGTTGACCACCTGAGGAGTCGACCGGTAGTCGCGGATCAATTCCACCACGCGCGCGTTCGGATGACGGGACGGGAATTCCAGCAAGTGCCGGGAGGTCGCGCCGGTGAACGAATAAATGGTTTGCGAGGCATCCCCCACCACGCAGACGTCGTCCCGCTGCCCGAGCCACGCATCGAGCAACCGTTGCTGCAGCGGCGAGACGTCCTGATATTCATCCACCACGAACTGGCGGTACTGGGAGTGCACGGCGGCGGCGATCCGCTCGTCCTCTTCCAGGATGCCCACGGTGATGAGCAGCACGTCCTCGAAGTCGATCAGGTGGCGATCCGCCTTGAGATCTTCGTAGGACTGATAGAGCCGCTGCATGGTGCGTACGTCGTAGCCCATGGGCATGCTGCGTTTCTCGGCCGCTGCGGCGTAGGTGTCCGGGGTGAGCATGGAGACCTTGGCCCACTCGATCTCCCCCGCTACGTCGCGCACGGTGGCCCGATCGGTGGTCAGGCGCATGGCTTGGGCGGCTTCCGTCAGCAACCGGGCCTTGTGATTGACCAGACCGGGCGGGGGCCCGCCCACGGCCTGCGGCCAGAAATACTGCAATTGCCGCAGCGCGGCGGAGTGGAACGTGCGCGCCTGCACACCGGGTGCCCCCAGCTGACGCAGGCGCTGCCGCATTTCGTTGGCCGCCCGCGCGGTGAACGTGAGCGCCAAAGTTTTCTGGGGCGTGTAGACACCGGTGGCGATTCCCCACGCGATGCGGTGGGTGATGGCGCGGGTCTTACCCGTGCCCGCCCCGGCACGCACGCACACCGGCCCCTGGAGGGTGGTGGCCACCACGCGTTGTTCGGGATCCAGGCCGCCCAGGATGCGCTCCTCGGCGGATGCGTCACTCACCACCGGCTCAGGCACCTTCCGGTAGCGGCTCGCCCAACCAGCTCACGATCAGGGCGTGAGCGATCGAGATCCGACCGGGGAGCACGATGGTCCGCTCCACCGCCGCGGCCTTCAATTCCGCGCGGGTGAACCAGCGCAAGTCCAGGATTTCCTGACCGTCCGGCGTGAAGTCCATGGTGTGCGCGACCGCTCGGAATCCGAGCATGAGCGAACGGGGGAACGGCCACGGCTGCGAGCCCTGGTAGTGCACCGATCCCACCACGATGCCGGCTTCCTCATAGATTTCGCGCACCACCGCTTGCTCCGCGGACTCCCCGGGTTCCACGAATCCGGCCAGCGTGGAGTACCGGTTGCTGGCCCACAGCGAGGACCGGCCCAACAGAATGCGTTCGCGCTCCGGGTCCTCATGTCCGTCGGTGATGGCCACGATGACCGCGGGATCGGTGCGAGGAAAATGCAGTGTCTGGTCCTCGGGACATTCCCGGGCCCACCCGGAACGAATCACCTCGGTCACCGTGCCGCACCGCGGGCATCGCGGGTGGTCACGGTGCCACAGGCCCACCGACTGCGCGGTGACCAGCAGGGATGTTTCCTCCGGTTCGAGTTCGGTTCCCAACGTGCGTAACCCGGCCCGCACGACGTCGCTCTGGTCGAGGACCTCCGTGCCCGCCGCAAAACTGCGCAGCAGCACCGGTGCGCCGTCCCCGTGCAACCTGCCCAGGTAGACATCCGGGTGGGCGGGGTCCTCGCTCGCGGCGGGAGCGGCGTCGTAATCCTCGAGCACAAGGTGCCCTTCGCGCACGGGCGCGTCACCGCCCACCATGACGAGCACCCGCGCGGACGGATCGGAACCCGCCGCGGCGCGCAGGTCGCAGTGTTCGCGGTCCACGGCGTCGCGGTCGAAGGCCGACGCCGCAAACGGCAGGTCCCCGGGGTCCAGGCCCGGCACGGTGTGGTCAGGTGTCCAGGTGTTGGGTTCGGAAGGAGTCACCCGTCCACTGTAGTCGTCGTGTCCCGGTAGCTCCCCGGTGGCTGTGGGTAACCGTGGTGCCCGTGCTCAGGGCGCGGCCGGTAGTGTGGATGAGGTGAGAACGACCCCCGAAATGCTCGCAGCCATTGCCGCCGCAGCGGTGCCCGGAATCGCGCCGGTAGCGACCGGTCCTTCTCCCGACGACAACTCGGATTTCCGATCGTGCGTGGTCAAAGACACACAGTACAAGCGGTGGCGTGTTCGCAGCCCCCTCAATGCGGAGGCCAGCATCAGGTTGGAGACCGAACACCTGGTCCTCGGAGCCTTTACGCCCTCCGTCCGCGCGCACCTCCCCTTCCATCTGCCCAGCGTGGTCGGTTCCGTGGAGCAGTCCGGGCTGCGCACGTTCGTGTACTCCCACCTGCCCGGCACCACGCTCACCCTCGGTGAGATGTCCCGGCAGAACGAGAATCCCGTGGCGCCTTCGCGTGCGCCCGCACCCAGCGCAGAACCCCGTGCTCCCCTGGCCGTCCAGGTTGGCCGGGCACTCGCGGCCGTCCATTCACTTCCCCGCGCCCTGGTCATGGACGCCGATCTGCCCGCCTACAGCGCCGAGCAGTGCCGCAGCCGCATGCTCCACGATCTGGACCGCGCCGCCGCAACCGGCCGGATCCCCGGCCAGTTGTTGCGCCGCTGGGAACAAGCGCTCGAGGACACCACGCTGTGGCGGTTTTCGACCCGCGTGGTGCACGGTGATCTCCACGAGGACAACGTGATCGTGCACGAGGGCGCGCTGGGTGCCTTGACCGGGTGGAGCGATCTGCACGTGGGTGACCCCGCCGTGGATTTCGCGTGGCTCGTGGGCATGGCGAACTCACAGTTCGCGGACACGGCGCTGGAGACGTACTCGGTGGCCGCGGTTCAGCCGCCCGACCGGCATTTGCTACGTCGGGCGCACCTGTCCGCAGAATTCGCTTTGGCCGAGTGGCTGGTGCGCGGGGTGGACCGCGGCGTCGAAACCATGATCAAGGACGCCGAACGGATGCTCAACACCCTGGCCCTGGACGTGGAACGCACCGGCTCCCCTGCGCCCGGGGTGATCCCGGAGCCGCCCGCCGCGGAGCCCGAGGAGCAGTCGGGCCCGGAAGGGTCCGCGCCCGGGCGGTCCGGGTCCACGGACTCCTCCGCTGTGCGTCCCGTGGAATAACTCCTACGCGCCACGCACGCTCGGGCGCGTGGGGCACCCGATGGGTGGGCCGGCTCAGCCGTGCACCGAGTACATCGATTCGACAATGGCCTCCAGTTCCTTATCGGTCGCGAGATCGTGCGGGCGGATTTCCTTGTCCTCGCTCACGTAGTAGAACGCGGCGGAAACATCCGTCAGGTCCAGATTGTGCAACCGCGCGAAGGCCAGGCGGTAGAGCGCAAGCTGCCCTGATTTACGGCGCAGGTCCTTACCCTGGGGCACCCGCCCGGTTTTCCAGTCAATGAGTTCCCAGCCACCCGAGTCGGTACGGAAGACGGCGTCGATGCGACCACGGACGGTCACCGAACCCACCGGCGTCTCCACGGGCAACTCGACGGCATACGGCTGACGGCTTGCCCACTGACTGTTCTTGAATGTTTCGGCCAGCCCGGGCAGGTCGAGCTCTTCATCCACGTAATCATCCGCGCCGGGCAATTCGTCCATGTCGAAGATCGCCGAATCTCCGAAGAAGTTCTCGACCCACGTGTGGAACGTGGTACCGGCGCGAGCAGCAGAACCGGGGCGGGCGGGCATGGGGCGGCGCAGTTCCATGATGAACGCTTCAGGGTTGGTGTCCATGGCCACCAACGCCGACGCGGACACGTGGGACGGCATGTGCACGGTGTTGCGCTGCTCCACCGCATTGCGCTTGGCCAGCAGAAGTTCCGCCTCTCGCCGCCAGCGCTTGATCGTTGCGCCGTGTTCACCCTCTTCGAGATGTTCCGCGGTGAGCTCGCCGGTGGTGTCGAAGCCACCGGCCTGCACCGCGCGCGCGGCGCGGTCCATGCGTTCACGCCGCCCGCTGTGCACCGGTGTCGAGACCGTGACCGTTTCTCGACCGTCCACGGAGCGCTCCTTCCGAATGATCTCCGGGCCTTCCAAGGGGTCGTACGGCCACAGTGCGCTCACCACCGTGTCCGCCTGAGGATTCTCGGTGGCCGGCTCCACCTGTGCCCACTCCCCCAGCTCCACTCCGGGATGGGACTCCTCCGTCATGGCCCGCACAGTGTCCAGGAAGACCGACGGCTCATGTGCCGTCTTCGCGGTACCGCGGAACGTGGAGCACGAGAGCTCGAGCAGTGTCTTGGCTCGCGTGCACGCCACGTAAGCCAGGCGGCGTTCTTCGGCTTCGTCGTGCGCGCCCGCGTCTTCCAGGAAGAGTTCAAAGGATTCCTTGAACGTCTCCACGTCCGTGGGATCAGCATCCCATTGCGGCAATTGCTGGGCATCGCCGCGCAGCGGCCAGGGCAGTTTGGAGGCGTCCCCGGTCCACGCCGACTTTCGCTTGGACGGGAAGTCCCCCTGGTTCATGCCCGGCACGTACACGTGATCCCATTCCAGGCCCTTGGCTGCGTGCACGGTGAGCAGTTGGACGGCGTCGTGACGGGTTTCCTCGGGCGGCAGGTCCAGCCCGTTCTCCTCATGCGCGGCAGCTTCGAGCCAGGAGAGGAACGTTGCGACGTCGTGCGTGCGAGTGGTCGCGCTGAACTGGACGGCTTGGTCGTAAAAGCTGTCGATGTTCTTTCGCGCTTGGGCGGGCGTCTTGCCGGGGGTCGCAGCCAGCTCCACGTCCAGACCGAGGGTCGTTTCCACCTCGTGGAGCACGGAGGTGAGTTCGTCCCCGAGTGCCGACCGCAAGTGAGTGAACTCGGAACCCAACTGCCGCATCCGGCCCAGGGCTTGGGCGCTGATGGAACGACCACGATGGGACACCCAGGTGTCCGACGGCAACGTCTCGATGGCCTCGATCAGACTGGCCCGGTCCACGATGTCCCCTTCCACCACGGCCTCCCCGGGGTCTTCCGCGGGTAGCTGGGAGAGCTCTTCCGCGGAGAGCTCGGTGCCCCGGGCAGCGGCGGCGCGCGAGCGGGATTTTTCAAGATGGCCCGCCCAGTCCCCCAGCGCGGCGAGGTCCTTGGGACCAATGCGCCAGCGAGCGCCCGCCAACAACCGGGCCAGAGCATCGGAGCGACCCGGATCGGTCAGGACGTAGAGCGTTGCCACGATGTCGGCGACCTCCGGGGTGCTGAGCAACCCGCCCAGCCCGACCACCTCGTAGGGCACGTCCATGGCCTCGAGTTCCAAGCGGATCGGTTCGAACTGCGCCCGTTTTCGGCACAGGACCGCCATGGTGGGCATCTCCTCCAGCGGCTGGCCCTCGTGTGCTTTGCGCTGGTCGGCTATGGCCCGCGCCGTGGCCCGGGCCTCATCCGAGTCCGTGATGTAGCGGCTGACCCGCACGGACCCCACCGAGGCTTGGGGGGAGGCATCGAGCGGGGGAACCTGCAAGGCACTCGCGGAGCGGTTCCATTGCGGAGGCGTCCGCAGGGGCGCGGCAATTCGGTTGGCGACCTCCAGGACCGATCGGCAGTTCCGCCACGCGACGGTGAGGAAACTCGAATCCGCAAACGCTGCCGGTTCCGCGTCTTGGCCATGACTGCGCGGGAAGTTCTCGACAAAGCTGAAGAGTTGTCCCGCCGACGCCCCGCGGAACCCGTAAATGGACTGCTGTGGATCACCCACGGCCATGACACAGTGCCCCTGACCGAACAGCTCGGAGAACAATTTGAGCTGGGCGTGGGAGGTGTCCTGGAATTCGTCCAGCAGGACGACCTTGAACCGGTCACGCTCGGTGGCGCACGCTCGAGGATCGACGGTGACAATCTCTGCCGCGAGCGCCAAGAGGTCACCGTAGTCCAAAGCGGACTCGTAGGCCTTGGCACTCTGGAACTGCTCAACCAGCTGCGCGAGCAGTTCCGTGGTTTCCAGACGTTTGAGGGCGTCCTGGGCCGGCTTGCCGATGCTTTTCTTCCGTCCCACGGGTGGGACGTCCGCGCAACTCATTCGGAACTGATGGGCCCACTGACCCACACGGGCCGTAGAGACCAGATGCTCGGAGGACTCCGAGGCCAGACTCATCAGTCCGGTGGTGAGCGTGGAGACGGCGGGCATGCTCTCCGGCAGCGGCCCGTCCCAGCTCTCCACGAGACGGTGCGCCAGTTGCCATGCTTGCGCCTGCCCCAGCAACACGGTGTCCGCTTCGACGCCCAGGCGCAGTCCGTAGCTGCGCACGAGCGAGTTCGCGTAGGAATGGTAGGTGCTCACTGTGGGCTCCTGCGGCACCGCAGGATCCTCTGTGGCACCGGGCTCGGGTGCAACGGATGAGTGATGCGGGTCCGTGGCCAACTGCGCGTCCGCACCCAGCAGCCCCGCGCGGCGCAGCCCCCGCAGTTTGCTTTGGATCCGCTCGGCCAATTCACCGGCGGCCTTGCGGGTGAAGGTCACGCCCAGGATCTGTTCCGGTTCCACGAGACCGTTGGCCACCAACCACGCCACGCGGTCGGACATGGTGGTGGTCTTCCCGGACCCCGCTCCGGCCACCACGAGTCGCGGCGTCAGCGGAGCG
This sequence comes from Kocuria sp. cx-455, assembly GCF_014698015.1. Taxonomy (GTDB): domain Bacteria; phylum Actinomycetota; class Actinomycetes; order Actinomycetales; family Micrococcaceae; genus Kocuria. The sequence goes on along the minus strand of NZ_JACXBS010000002.1, from coordinate 206,576 downwards.
GAAATGACTTCGGCCTGCTGCTGCGTGGGGGGGAAATCCCCCAGGGCCTCGGCAATGTCGAAGGGAGAGTACTGGGGGGTGGTCATTGTTCGCTCACCTGTCGACCTTCTGCGCACAACGGACACACCCAGGGCAGGGTGCACCGTAAACCGAAATTGGAGCCGTGTTCCGAATCGTGGCGTGCTTCGAACCGCGTTCCCGCGACCAGCTCGGCGGCACGCGTAATGAGATCCCTGGCCCAGACATGGTCCGGGTCCAGGGGCGGTTGATGTTGGGTACTCACCTTCTTGGTACTCGTTCCCAGTTGCACCAGGAGCGCTCCGCCCGGTTGGGCCATGACGGTTCCCTGGGGAAGTTCAATGGGCTCGGAGGCGGCTTGCCGTACCGCTGCCTCCGAATCCTCACCGACGGCCGCGGCCTTGTTCCTGGTCTCGACCTCGCGCCGCATCTGCTCGCCCGCCCCGGCTTGCAGCGCGACTTGGTAGGCGCCCAGCTGCGGATGATTCTCGATCTTCTGTCCCGCCGGTTGGGCCTTCCCGGTCTTGAGATCGACCACCACGTGATGGCCGTGGGCATCGACCTCGAGCCGGTCCACCCGACCGCGCAACAGAGCATCCCGCGCGTCGCCCCGCACCAGCACATGGAAGCTGCCCTCGACTCCGACCAACTCGCGCCCGTCGTCCTTGCGCGCATTGATCACGTACTCCGCGAACTTGCTCAGCATGGCCTCCGCACGTTCCAACTCGGTATCGGTGACCCACCCGGGTGGCATGCCCAGGCCCGGCCACCGGCGGCGCAGCTCGGCAATCAGCTCCGTGCTCGGAGCATCCGGCATGGTTTCGGCAATATCGTGCACGAGCGTTCCCAGGCTGCGGCTGAAGTCGGTGACCTCCTCCGCCTTGACCTCGCTCACGAACCAGTCCAGGGGCGAGCGGTGAATGGTTTCGATCTTGGAGGGTGACACCGGGATGGGCTCGTGCGAAGCGAACAGGGGCTCATCACTGCTGAGCGGCGCCCAGCCCCACCATTCATGCGGATCCGCCCCGCGCACGGGGTCGGACAGCGCTGTGAACTCATGCAGCAATCGTGCCGCCGCCTCCCCCAATTCGGGCGCCTCATCCGCCGCGAAAACCGTGCGTCGCAGCGAACCGGTCAGTTGGCGCAAGGTCAGTGGCACGGGAGCAGCCAGGTGTTCCAGCTCGATGCTCGAGTCCCCACCGCCCCATCCGGAGGCCACCAGGTCCAGCAGTTCGGATGGCTGCTCGTCCTGATTGGAGACCGCCGAGACGACGAGCGAGCAGCTCGCGCGTGACACCGCGGTGGCGAACTGACGCAGTTCGTCGAAGCGCACTTGGCGCAGCCGATCCAGTGGCCCGATCCGCGCGGCTTGCTCCACCCCGAAGTCCAGGGCATCGGTGAGGACGTCGGTTCCGAGCAGCTGGCCACGCAGGGTCGTGTTGGGCCACACGCCCTGCTGCACCCCGGCCACGACCACGTGCTGCCACTGCCGGCCCGCGGATCCCGCCGGAGTCATGATCGATACATTGTCCTCGGCCGGGGCGCGAGCGGCCAAGGTGTCCATGGGCAGTTCCTGGTGCTCCATGTAGTCCATGAAGGCTTGAGCGGTGGCGCCGGGAACCTGGTCCACGAAACGCTCGGCGGACTCGAAGAGGCCCACCACAGCGTCCAGATCGCGATCGGCTCGCACCGAGTCCGCGCCGCCCGAAACGGCCCGTCGCCGCCACAGCTCGGCCACCCCGGACGCATCCCAGAGCGCCCACAACACTGATTCGGCGGTGGCGCCGGGTACGGCCAAAGCCTCCTGGCCCGCCTGCAACATGTCCGCAATCCGGTGGGCCGGGCCCGATCGCACTCCGGCGGCCTCGAGCAGCACGCCGTGGGTCAACGCCTCGACCAGCAGGGTGTCACTGGTACGGCCACCGCCGCTGCTGAGCTCATGGACGCGCAGCCGCTGCCGGATGCGACGCACGTCCATGGGGGTTGCGCCCCCCAGCCGCGATGTCAGTAATGCCACGGCGGCTTCTGCGGTGAGCAACCGTGGCCGCTCATCGCCGGCCGCTGTGTCCTGGGGTTCATCGGTATCCGGCTGGGCGCCTGCTTGCTCCGCATCCAGGAGCAACCGCAGTGCATTGAGCAGGGGAATCACGGCCGGTTCCTCACGAAGCGGGGTTTCCGCGGCGGAGGATGTGGTGGGGACGCCCAGGGATGCCAACTGCCGCGTCAATGAGGCCAGCTGGGAACCGCTGCGCACGATCACCGCCATCTCCCGGTAGGGCACGCCCCGCAACACATGCAGCCGCAGGAAATGATCCGCGCACCATCGGGCCTGAGCCGTGGGCGAGTCGAACACCACCGCACGTACCGATCCAGGGTCCTCCCCCGACGACTGCGGTGCTCGGTTGGTCCGGGCCCCCGCCACCACGGAGATGGCCCGGGAGACGCGCTGCCACGATTCATTAATGGTCGCGGGAAGCCTGTGCGTGAGCTCCAGGGACATCGGCTGCAGGGGCGTCCGTTCCGTCCCGACTCGGTCCTGAAGGGTCCGCAGCAGGTCCGGCCGGGCCCCTCGGAATCCTTGCACGGTGGTATCCGGATTGGCGGTGTAGATGGCATCCGCCCCGCGGGTCAGCACACCGATCATGCGGTGAACGGATGGCGTGGCCTCCTGGAGATCGTCGACGAGAACCACGGCCAATCGCGTACGTTCTTCCTGGAGGAACTCGGGGTTCTCCTCGAGTACCCTGGCGGCCCGGTCCACGAGCGCGGACGGGTCGAAGGCATTGGGCATGCGCAGCGCACGCACTTGCTGGTACTCGGCGCGGAAGGCCGCGGCCGTGCGCCATTCCGGGTGCCCCAGAGGTTCTGCCCACCGGGCCAGTTGTTCCGGGGACATGCGATATTCGTTCATGCGGTCGAAGAGTTCGCGCAGTTGCCCCCTGAATCCGCGGGTTTGCAGGGCTCGATCCAAGTCCGGCGGCCACACCATTCCTGTCCCGTGTCCCGCTGTGTGTCCGCGCATCATGTCAGCGATGAATGCATCCTGTTCGGGCCCCGACAGCAGCACCGGTGCTTCGACGACACCGGGTAGCAACCCTCGCCCATGGGCGCGACGCAGCAGGTCGAACGCGTACGCCTGCCAGGCCCTAACGAGTGGCGTGCTGATGGTCGCTGCCGCCCGTTCGCTGATGGCATCGCGCAGCTCCGCGGCCTGAGTTCGAGTCGGTGCCAGCACCAGGAGCGACTGCGGGTCCGAGCCCGCCGCCAGCCGATGCACCACGCATTCCACGACCGTGCTCGATCGCCCGGTTCCCGGAGCACCCAGCACGAGAACCGGTCCGTGCCCCGGTTCCAGCTCGATCACGGCCCGCTGGTGGGCATCCGGGATGAACTCCCGGCCGCTCCCCGTAGTGGTGCGCGGTGGAAGAATCCGCCAGGGGGTCTCCTGCTGCATCTGCATGGTCCCATCACATCACGCCCGGCGGACACGCATAACGACGCTCTCAGGCCGAGCCGGTAGCGTGATGGCCATGCCTTCCCCGCAGCACCACTCTTCGCAAGAACAGCCGGCCCTCTTCGACGTGCCCGAAACCGTCCAACCCCCTGAGGCCCGCAATACCGGGGAGAATCCCGTACAGGACACGCTGTTCGACGTGGGCCCCGCAGCACCCTGGACCAAACTCCCCAGGGCGTGTTTCGATCTGGAAACCACCGGGCGCGATCCGCAGACCGCCCGCATCGTCACGGCATCGGTGGTGCTCGTCGCCCCGGACGGTGCGGTGCTCAAGGAGTGGGAGTGGCTCGCCGATCCCGGTGTGGAGATCCCGGAGGCCGCGGCCGCGATCCACGGCATCAGTACCGAGAAGGCGCGGGCCGAGGGGCAGGCCGCGAGCGACGTCGTCGCCGAATTGACCACCGTGCTGAGCGAACTGTGGGCGGATGGCACGCCTGTGCTCGCGTTCAACGCCGCCTATGATCTGACCGTGCTGGCCAGGGAGTGCGAACGTCACGAGATACCCGTGACCCGGCCGTTCCCCGTGCTCGACCCGTTCATCCTCAACAAGCAGGTTCACCGGTTCCGCAAGGGCAAACGCACGCTGGGTGCGCTCTGCGAGGAGTACGGAGTGATCCTGGACGCCGCCCACACCTCGGCGGCGGATGCCCTGGCCACCGAACGGCTGGCCACCGCCATGGCCGAGAAGTTCGTCGAACTACAGACCGCGGCAAGTGAACTCCACCAGGCGCAGGTCGGGTGGGCCGCCGAACAAGCGGCTTCCCTGCAGGAGTATTTCCGGCGCCGCGATCCGGACGCCGTGGTGGACGGCACCTGGCCGGTCCACCCGCGGGGCTGACCGGCCACCAACGCCGGTCCCGGGCCTGCCCGGGTCCCACGCGCCAACTCATGCGGTCTTACTGCACGGTACATCGCTCTACCGTGCAGTAAGACCGCATCATTTGGCGCCCTACCCGCGGACCCCGAATCAGTGCTGCGCGGGCTGGGCTTCCGCGGCGGCCTGGGCCGCGGCCGGCAGGGCAGAAATGATCCGGTCCATGGCCGAGTCGTCGTGGGCCGCGGACAGGAACCACGCTTCGAAGACCGACGGCGGCAGGTACACGCCGGCCTCCAGCATCGAGTGGAAGAACGGGGTGTAGCGGAAAGCCTCCTGCGCCTTGGCATCCGCGTAAGTGTGCACACCGGTGTCGCGAGTACCGAACGCGATCGAGAAGAGGTTGCCAGCTTCCTGGATCGAGTAGTTCACCCCCGCGGCGTCCATTGCCGAACGCAGGGCGTCCCGGAGCTGCTCGGAACGGCGATCAATGGTCTGGTACGCAATGCGATCGGCGCACTTGAGCGTGGCCAGCCCGGCCGCCATGGCGATCGGGTTACCGGACAGCGTGCCCGCCTGGTAGACCGGGCCGGTGGGCGCCAAATAATTCATGATGTCCGCGCGACCACCCAGGGCCGCCGTGGGCAGGCCGCCGCCGATCACCTTGCCGAACGTGAACAGGTCCGGGGCCCAGCCGCCCTCGGCCTCGTTGCTCAGGCCCCAGTAGCCGGCCTCGTGCACGCGGAAACCGGTGAGCACCTCGTCAAAAATCATGAGCGCACCGTTGTCGCGGGTCACCCGGCGGATCTCGGCGTTGAAGTTGTGCTCCGGGGTCACCACGCCCATGTTGCAGGGGGCGGCCTCGGTGATCACCGCGGCGATCTCGCCCGGGTGCTCGGCGAACGCCTCTTCCAGGGCGCTCACGTCGTTGTACGGCAGCACCAGCGTCTGGGACGACGTCGCTTCGGTCACGCCCGCCGAGCCCGGCAAGGCCAACGTCGCCACACCCGAACCGGCCTCGGCCAACAGCGAGTCCACGTGACCGTGATAGCAACCGGCGAACTTGATGATCAGGTCGCGGCCGGTGAACCCCCGGGCCAGGCGCAGTGCGGTCATGGTGGCCTCGGTACCGGTGGAGACCATGCGGATCTCCTCCACGGGTGCCACACGATCCACGACCAGTTCGGCCAGTTCGGTTTCTCCGCGAGTGGTCGCGCCGAAGGACAGACCACGTTCCACGGCCTCGTGCACCGATTCGAGGACCACGGGATGGGAGTGGCCCAGCAGCGCCGGACCCCATGAACCCACCAGGTCCACGTACTCGCGGCCGTCCACATCGGTCAGGTACGGGCCCTTGGCCGCGGAAATGAACGGCGGGGTTCCCCCCACGGAGTTGAAGGCGCGCACCGGGGAGTTCACCCCGCCGGGCATCACGCGTTGGGCGCGGTCGAACAGTTCTTGGGAGACACTCATGAGATTTCTCGGTTCCTTCCGCCGGGGCTCACCCCGGTCACGTACGCCGCGGCCGGTTGGGGCTCGCGCAGCGGCGGTCTGACTTAGTTTCCGTTGTCCTGGCGGTACCAGCGCGCCAGTTCGGCGGCGTAGTACGTCAAAATCGAATTGGCCCCCGCACGCTTGATGGACAGCACGGATTCCTTGACCGCCGCATCGCGGTCGATCCAGCCGTTGCCCGCCGCGGCCTCGATCATCGCGTACTCGCCCGAGATCTGGTAGGCGGAAACGGGCACCGGGGACACCTCGGCCACGTCGCGCAGGATGTCCAGGTAGCTCATGGCCGGTTTGACCATGACCATGTCCGCGCCCTCGTTCAGGTCCAGTTGCAACTCCTGCAGGGCCTCGCGGCGGTTGGACGGGTCCATTTGATAGGTCTTGCGGTCCCCCGTCAGCGCCGAATCCACGGCCTCGCGGAATGGTCCGTAGAACGCGGAGTTGTACTTGGCGGAGTACGCCAAGACGGAGACGTCCTGGTAACCGGCGGAATCCAGTGCGGCGCGGATCACGCCCACCTGACCGTCCATCATGCCGGAAGGACCCAGCATGTGCGCCCCGGCCTGTGCCTGGGCCACGCCCATCTCGGCGTAAATGCGCAGGGTCTCATCGTTGTCGACCACGCCGTTGTCATCGAGCACACCGCAGTGACCGTGGTCGGTGAATTCGTCCAGGCACAGGTCGGACATGACCACGATCTCATCGCCCACCTCAGCCCGCACCTGAGCAATGGCGTGGTTCAGGATCCCGTCCTCGTCGAGGGAGGCCGACCCTACGGCGTCGCGGGTCTCCGGGATGCCGAACAGCATGATGCCGCCCAACCCCAGTTCCACGGCCTCGGAGGCAGCGCGTTTGAGCGAGTCCACGGTGTGCTGAACCACCCCGGGCATGGACTGGATCTCCACGGGCTGGGAGATGCCTTCCTTGACGAACACCGGCAGGATCAATTCCGCCGGGTTCACGCGGTTCTCCGCGACAAAGCGGCGCATGGCCGGGCTGGTACGGAGCCTGCGCGGGCGTGACACCAGGTCGTACAGCGGTGCGTGTGAGCTCACGATGATTTCTCCTCGGTCGAACTAGTAATCTTGAGTACATCTTTCAGGGCGCGGTCCACGGCCGCCACCAGGGCGGCCGGACTCGGGTCGTCGGCCACAACGGGCGTGAAACCTCGCTGGCGCAGCGCGGCTGCGGTGGGCTCGCCAATGGCCACCCACTTCGTCCGGTCGCATGATCGTGGTTGGCCGTCCAGCAGGGCAGCTACGCGCGACGGCGCCGTGGCCACCACCGCGCCGAACTCGCCGCGCGCGCACCGGTCGCGTGCGGCGTCGGCGTTGAGAACCAGTGCGTCCTGTGCAGAGGCGCCGTCCGTGCGCAGTGGTGCGGCTGCCGGGGCGGGGACCATCCGGTACGCGACGGCGGTCGTGACCTCGTAGCCGCGCTCGGTCAACCCGTCGGCAAGGGTCGACGAGGCGAGCTCCGAGGCGGGCACCAACGCGGCCTCCCCCGGGGAAGCGAACGCCTCGGGCCATTCGGCCAACATACCGGCTGCGCTCTGTTCGCGTTGCGGGGTGAAGTCCACGCCGATCCCGGCCTGACGCAGGGCCGACGCCGTGGCGCGACCGACCGCGGCGACGGACAGTTTGGGTGTGCTCGCCCGCGCGCGTTCCAGGGCGCCACCCCACTGCGGATCGGAAGCCACCGCAGCCAGTGCCAACACGGTGTTCGCGGACGTGACGGTGAGCCACGTGGGGACCCGCGGGTGAGTGGCCCGCCCCAGCGCGGACCGCAGGTCGGCGGTGTCCTCCGGAAGCTGCGCCTCGAGCAGGGGGGCCACGCGCACGTCGTACCCGCGCTCCCGCAGCAGCCCCGTGAGTTCACGGGACGCGGCCGGATCGCGGGTGACCAACACGCGGGACATCACAGGGTCAACCGGGCCAATCGATCGGCGCCGGCGGCCAGTAGTTCATCCGCGATCCGCACTCCCAGGGCGGCCGCGGCGTCCACGGACAGTTCGTCCGTGGCTTCCGACCGGCGCATGACCTCGGTGCCGTCCGGGTTGGCGACCACCACGTCCAGGTGGAGATCACCGCCGACCATGCGGGCGTAGGTTCCCACCGGAGCCGCGCAACCGGCCTCGAGGCGCGCCAGCACAGCACGTTCGGCCGTGACGGCCAATCGGGTGGGCAGGTCGTCCACGGCGGCCAGCCCACGGGCCAGGGCCGAGTCCTGGGCGAGTTCGCTCGAGACCTCGAGGGCCAGGGCACCCTGCCCCGGTGCGGGCAGCATCCGTTCCGGATTCAGGTACTCGGTGATCCGGCCTTCCAGACCCAACCGCTTCAACCCCGACGCCGCCAGCACCACCGCGTCCAGGTCGCCGGGGGCCACTCGGTTGAGACGCGTGCCCACGTTACCGCGGATATCGACAATGTTCAGATCGGGACGCAGCGCCCGCAACTGGGCCACCCGGCGGGGCGATCCCGTGCCCACCGCGGCGCCCTGCGAAAGCCCGTCCAGGGTGAGACCGTCGCGGGCGCACAGGGCGTCCCGCGGGTCCTCTCGTTCGGGAAGTGCCGCAATGACCAGGCCGGGAACCTGGGCGGTGGGCAGGTCCTTGAGGGAGTGCACCGCCAAATCCACATCGCGATCCAACAATCGGGCGCGCAACGCGGTCGCGAAGACTCCGGTGCCGCCCATTTGTGACAGGGGCCCGGTCAGCACGTCACCCTCGGTGCGCACGGTGATCAACTTGGGGGTCAGGCCCGCGGCTGCTCCCACGGCGTCCGCGGCGTAACCGGTCTGCGTCATGGCCAGCTGGGAACCACGGGTTCCCACGGTGAAGGTGCCCTCGGTCACCGGTACACCACCTCGCCGTGATCGTCCATGCCCACGGCTATGGGCTGGTCCAGCGGGGTCTGCGCCACGGTGGGCCGCGGTGCCGACTGGCCGCGCAGGATCTTCTTGCAGCAGTCCGCGGGGCAGTTGTCGAACCAGGTTCCCTGCCCGCACGCCGACACGCGCGGCGGTGCCGTCTCGGTACCGAGCCGCTGCTCAATGGCGTCCGCGAGCGCTCCCACGAATGCGGGGTGCGTCCCCGCGGTGGCCACTCGTTCGAAGGCGATACCGGCCTCGGCCGCGGCGTCCTTGGCCTCGGTGTCGAGGTCCCACATGACCTCCATGTGATCGGACACGAAGCCCACCGGCACCACGGCCACACCCTTGACCCCGGACTCGGGAAGTGTTTCGATCACGTCACAGATGTCCGGTTCGAGCCACGGGATCTGCGGCGGGCCGGAACGGGACTGATAGACGAGCTGCCAGTTCACATTGTCCATGGCGTCGCCCAGTTGGGCCACGATCCAGCGTGAGGCGGCCAGGTGCTGGGCCACGTATGCTGAGTTCTCCTCGAACTCGATGCGTTCAGAACCGGACGCCCGGGCATCGGTTTCCGGAACGGAGTGGGTCGTGAAGAGTACCTCCAGGGTGGACTCCCCCACGCGTTCACGCAGCGCCGCCAAGGCATCCCGCAGGCCGTGGACCGAGGGGGTCAGGAATCCGATCTCGTCGAAGTACGGGCGGACCTTCTCCACGTGCAGAGTGTCCGCCAGCCCGAGTTCTTCCAGGCCCAGGCCGTAGTCCTCGCGGTACTGGCGGCAGCTGGAATACCCGGAGAACGCGCTGGTGGCCAAGATCAACAGGTCCTTGTAGCCGCGGTCATTGCACTCCGTGAGCACATCGGCCACGTACGGGGCCCAGTTGCGGTTGGCCCACAGCAGGGGAACAGCCACGCCGCGGCGGCGCAGCTCCGCTTCCAGCGCGTCACGCAACGCACGGTTCTGGGCGTTGATGGGGCTCACGCCACCGTTGGCGCGGTAATGAGTAGCCACTTCCTCGAGTCGCTCATCCGGGATGCCGCGGCCACGGGTGACGTTTTTCAGGAACGGGATCACGTCTTCCTGGCCCTCCGGGCCACCGAAGGACGAGAGGATCACGGCGTCGAAGTGGCGAGGTTCAGCGGCCCGAGCGGCGCTCAGGGCATTGGTGGTCTGTCGGTCGGTGGGTGCCATGCTCAGCGCAGCACCTCGGCGATCTCGGCCGTCTCGATCCGGCGTCCCGTGTAGAACGGGGTCTCCTCGCGCACGTGCAACCGGGCCTCGGTGTTGCGGAACTCGCGCATCAGGTCCACCAGGTCCACGAGCCCGGGAGCCTCCAGTGCGAGCAGCCACTCGAAGTCGTTGAGGCCGAAGCACGCAATGGTATTGGCCAGCACCTGTGGGTAGTCGCGTGCCTTCATGCCGTGGTTCTTGAGCATTTCGGCACGGCGTTCGGAGTTCATGTAGTACCACTCGTAGGAGCGCACGAACGGGTAGACGCACACCCACTTCTCGGGGGCGATACCGCGCGCGTACGACGGTGCGTGGTGACGGGTGAATTCTGCGTCGCGGTGCACACCCATGGCGTTCCACACCTGCCGGGTACCGCCCAGCAGCGGCTGGCGCCGGATCTTGCGCACGGCCTCCTGCAACACGTCCGCCTCGTCACCGGTCAACCACACCATGAGGTCCGCGTGGTCGCGCATACCCGATACGTCGTACACGCCGCGCACCGTCACGTTGTCCCCGGACAGTTCGTCGACCAGGCGATCGAACTCGACCTGGCTGGCCTCGGAATCGGCGTCCGGGGTGCGATCCCCGGTACGCTCCAGCACGGTGTAGACGGCCCAGTACAGCTGCTCTTCGGTCTTTTCCTCCGGTTGGACGGCGGACTGCTGTGCCGCGTGTACGTGCTCACTCATCGTGTGTGTCCTTTCGATGCTCGAATCATGCCTGAAGTCTCAATCACGCTGTGCGGGTGGTTCGTACCCGTGGTTGCGGAGTAGTTTCGCGACCTGCTGGCGTGTATCGGTCACGACCGCGGCCAGTCCGGTCCCGGACAGCCACGCGCCCACGGCGATCACGTTCGGGACGTCCCTGATCGCACCGCGGAATTCGGCCACGCGCTTGCCGTGCCCCACATCGGTGCGTGGTAGGGCGCCGTGCCAGCGCACCACGTCCGCGCCGACCAGCTGCTCGGGGCCGATGTGTACCCCCATGAGGATGCGCGCGTCGCTGAGCGCAAGGGAAATGAGGTGCCCGTCCGGCAGTGCAACCTCTGGCGGCACCGCGTCGTGGTCGGAATCGGCGCGGCCGTAGGACAACCGCAGCACATGGCGGTGTTCGCCGGCCTCGCGCTGAACCCACGCCCATTTGGCGCTCGAGTGTGTCAGTGCCTTGGCACGGACCTCTTCCACATCGGAACTTACCAGCAGGCCGGTCCCGCGCGGGGCGCCGTCGAGCTCGGGGCAGTCGAGCACCAGGGTGGCCAGGGCCACCCTGGGCCCCGGCTCCGGGGAGTACCGTTGCGAATCGGGTAGGTGCCCGCCCATCAATCGCACCGTGGTGGGGCCGTCCGCGGCCATGACCAGCAGCTCACCGCGTGCCACCGCGGTCTTGTCACCATTGGCGGGTTGCCGCTGGATGACCATCCACCCGGGACGACGGGGATCACGGTCCAGTGCAATCACGTCGTAGTCGGTCACGATCTTGACCCCGCGTGCCTCCACGTCGCGCACCAACCGCTCGCTGAGCTGGTTCATGCCGCCGTCCAGGCTGGCCACGTTGGCGCCGGCGGGACTGTTCGCGCGGAGGGCGCCGGCGGCCGCGCACAGACTTCCGTGTTCACGCAGGCCATTGCGCAGCCCGGGAGCCACGGTGTCCACGTCGAGGTCATTGGGGTGGGTGGAGTACACACCGGAGACGAACGGGGTCACGAGCCGTTCGAGCACGCGATGGCCCATCCGAGTACGGACGAGCGCACCCAGCGACCGTTCCTTCGCGCCCACGGAGGCTGGCAGCACCCGGTCCATGCGCGCCCGGGCCATTCCGGAACGACCCAGTGCGCGCCGCAAGGACGACGCCGCGGGGTCCGCGGGGATCCCCAGGACCCCGCTGTTGGGTGCGGGGATGGCACCCTCGGGCAGGTACAACCACGAGCCGGAGGGGTTAGGGGTGACCACCCGGTCGCTGAGGTTCAGATCCTCGAGTAGTCGGGGAACCGCGTCGGAGCGAGTAGCGAAGGACTCCGCCCCGGAGTCAAGAACCAGACCGGCTACTTCGTGGGCGCCCACGGCACCGCCGAAGTGATCGTCGGCTTCCACCAGCGTCACACGCAATCCGGCGACAGCGAGGTCCCGCGCCGCGGTCAAACCGGCAACGCCACCACCCACGACCAAGGCCGTGCGGGCCTTGCGCTGGGTACCCGTCTGCGTTGCACCGGGCGAAGCAGTCACTGCGTCTCCTCGTGAATGAAGGCCACAAGCTTGGTCAATACCTCCGGGTCGGTTTCCGGAGGAACACCGTGACCCAAATTCACCACGTGTGCGAGCGCGCTCTGTCCGCGCCGCAGCACGTCGCGAGCGTGTTCGCGCAACACCGGCCAAGGGGCAGCCAGTAACGCGGGGTCGATGTTGCCTTGTACCACCGTACGCTTCCCGACCCGCTCCACGGCAGTGTCCAGGGGGATGCGGTAATCGACGCCCACGGCGTCCGCGCCGGCATCCCGCATAGCAGCCAGCAGCTCCCCGGTACCGGTGCCGAAGTGAATGCGCGGCACACCGAGATCGGCAATCGCTCCCAGGGCATCCGTGGAGTGCCGCTGGACGTGTTCCAGGTAGTCGGCCAGCGACAACGACCCGGCCCACGAGTCGAACAGCTGCACCGCGCACGCACCTGCCTCGACCTGAGCTCGCAGGAACGCGCCGGAGGTCCGTGCGGCCCACTGCGCCAGGGCGTCCCAGGCCCGCGGGTCCGCGTGCATCATGGTGCGCGGCCGCAGGTGATCCCTGGACGGTCCCCCTTCCACCGCGTACGCCGCGATCGTGAACGGGGCGCCGGCGAAACCGATCAAGGGGGTGTCGCCCAGCAGCTCCACGGTCCGGGAAACGGCCTCACGAATGGGATCGAGGGCGGCGTCGGGGAGTTCGGGTAGCGCAGCGACGTCGGCGGCGGTGCGGACGGGCTCATCCAGGACGGGGCCGCGGCCGGCCACGATGTCCACACCCACGCCGGCGAGCTTCATGGGGACCACGATGTCCGAGAAGAAAATGCCGGCGTCCACCCCGTGACGGCGCACCGGCTGCACGGTGATCTCGGCGGCGAGCGCGGGGGTGAGACAGGCCTCCAGCATGCCGGTACCCACGCGTGCCTCGCGGTACTCGGGAAGTGAGCGCCCCGCTTGCCGCATGAACCACACCGGAGTGTGCGGTGCGTCCAACCCGCGCAGCGTACGGATCAGCGCGGAGTTGGCCATCTCATCACGCTTGAGCGGGTGCTCGGAGCTCAGTGCTGCAATGCGTTGATCCCACGACTGCTGCTCGGTGGGCTCAGTTCGGTGTGCGGGGTCGCGGGGCGCGGCGGCGCGGAAATCCTGGGAAGTCATAGTGCTTCCCATTGTGCCAAGGAAAGATGGGAGTTTTATTGACGAACTGTCCGCGGCCGAGCAAGCTGCGCGCGGCATGGTTATGCTGAGTACACCAGAAGTATTCGTCTAGAATGGCTGGATTGTGGTCCTTTTCTGTCTTGTCGCCTCGCACCGCTCCGTCGACCTCAACACCGTGGCACGGCTCAGCACCGGTGCCCTCGGTGTGGCTGAAGAAGCGGTCTCGGAAGGTGCCCTCAACGGCGCGGTCACCCTCTCCACGTGCAACCGGTTGGAGCTCTACGGCGAGCTGAAGACCGACCCGCACGGGGATCCCACGGGTCAGGTGACCCTCGCCCAGCAGGAAATCGTGGAGCGTATCGCGCAGCGGGCGGGCCTGGACGAACGGTTCGTCCTCGAAACCATGGACGCCTACACCGGCGTGGAAGTCCCCCGCCATTTGTTCACAGTGGTGTCCGGGTTGGAATCCGCCGTGGTGGGCGAACGTGAAATCACCGGTCAGGTCCGCCGCGCCCTGAATCAGGCGCAGCAGTCCGGCACGGTCTCCAGTCATTTGGTTCAGCTCTTCGAGTCCGCCGCCCGCACCGCCCGCGAGGTGGGCTCCCGCACCGAACTCGGTGAACGCGGCCGGTCGATTGTCTCCGTGGCACTGGACCTCGCAGACGACATCACCGCCCGGTCATGGCCGCAGCGTCGCGCGCTGGTCTTCGGAACCGGCGCGTACGCCGGGGCCACCATGGCCGCTCTGCGCGACAGGGGCTGCGCGGACATCGAGGTGTACTCGGGATCGGGGCGCGCCGAACAGTTCACCGATCAGCGCGGGGGCAGCCCCGTCTCCGACGCCGATCTACCCGCTGCACTGCGCCGCGCGGACGTCATCATCGGGTGCTCGGGCGGCTCCTCCCCCATGTCGGCGTCCGCCTTCCCAGAGGGCCCACGCACCGTGGTGGACCTGGCGCTGACCCGTGACTTCGACCCTGCCATTGCGGACCTGCCGGAGGTGGAACTGATCACTTTGGAATCCGTGCGCGTGGCCGCGCCTGAGGAAACGGGAGAATCCGTGGCCGCAGCCAGCGACATCGTCCTCCAGGCCGCCCAGACATTCGAGGCCGCCCAGAACGCCCGCACCATGGACGACGCGATCGTCGCCCTGCGCAAGCACACCATGGCCGTTCTCGACGCCGAAATGGAAAAGGTTCGCTCGCACCACGGCTGCACGGGGGCCGAGGATCAAATCGAAATGGCCATGCGGCGCATGGTCCGTTCCTTGCTGCACACCCCAACGGTGCGAGCACGGCAATTGGCCTCCCAGGGCCGAGCAGATGAATACATCACCGGATTGGAAGCGCTGTACGGCATCGAGGTGGCCGCCCCGGTACACCATGAGGCCGCGCAGAATCCCCCCGCGGAGCAATCCCCCTCGACCACTGCGCGGGATCGCGCGGTCGGCTAACCATCTGGCGGGCCCGTCCGCCACGAGGAGGACCACAATGAATCCGCAACCGAACAGTCAACCGGAGCAAACGCTCACCGGTACCTCCCCTTACGGGCGGGCACCGCGTATGGCCAAAGAAGACCGCCGGGATCAGCTGTTGACCACGGCCCTGAACGCTTTTGCGGATGGCGGGTACCACACCACCTCGATGGACGACATTGCCGCCGCCGCCGGTGTGTCCAAACCCGTGCTGTACCAGCATTTCCCGGGTAAACGAGAGCTGTACTTGGCCCTGGTGGAACACACGCTGGTGGATCTGACCGCCAAACTGGACCATTCCTTGGCGGCGAGCGACGTGAACCGCACGCGCGTGGAATCCATGATCAACACCCACTT
Source organism: Kocuria sp. cx-455 (assembly GCF_014698015.1). GTDB lineage: Bacteria > Actinomycetota > Actinomycetes > Actinomycetales > Micrococcaceae > Kocuria. The sequence goes on along the minus strand of NZ_JACXBS010000002.1, from coordinate 191,417 downwards.
CGAGTTCGTGGAACACCAGCCCCAGGCCCACCGCTTGGTCTTCAGCGCGGACCTTTTGGCCTTCCCGGAGGTCGCGGACAAACTCAATGACTTCTACGACAGCATTGCCGGCATCATTGCGTCCGTCCTCGGACCGAACGTGGGCCTGCCCCACACCCAGGCAGCCATGCTGGGCCGAAGCCTGGTGCAAATGGTGCAGACCGCTGCCGTGTACTGGGCGCAGCACCCGGGCAGTGCCACCCGGCAGCAGGCGCAGCAGCAGGTGTTCCGTTTAGCCTGGGGCGGAATCAGCATCCTGGATGAAGACTGGCAGTGACGGGCTCCTAGACTGATGTTCCAGTACCGGGTGTGAGGCTCGCTCGTCGAGCCGGGCCCCTCAAACCAAGTAGGAGGTAAACCGACGTGGAGATCAAGATCGGTATCCAGAACGTGGGCCGTGAGCTGTCGGTCAACGCGGACCTGACGGCCGAAGAGGTCGAGGCCGAGGTGACACGGGCGCTCAGTTCCGGGACTCCCCTGGTCCTCAAGGACGCTAAGGGAACCACCACCGTGGTTCCCTCCGCCAGCATCGGCTACGTGGAGACCGGCACCGAAACCAAGCGCCACGTGGGTTTCACTCCGCTGTCGCAGAACTGACGCGGGCCGGCCCTCAGGTCGGCGACCGCCCCCGGCAAAGCACCGTCTCACGTCCGTGAGGCGGTGCTTTGCGCTGCGGGCGGTTACACTGGAGACCGTTGACAGGATGACCGGTCGTCGGATGAGACCGTTACGTTCACTTTTCGCTGGTCCGAGTTGGCCCGGAATAGTTGCTGTGCGCAACGCTCCGTGAGCCCCGGATCCGCATTTGTTTCACGATCGGCTTCCACTTCGCCGCGCGGCGGCCCCCGGCGCTCTCGCCTCCCATCCCCTCACCGGGACGGTGACGAGCGCGCCGTTGCCGGGCCCCGCGATGTACCCGAAACGAAGGACCATCGTGACCGAAATTACCGTAACCACCGAGCCCAACGGCCCGGACACCGACGAGGCCGGAACCCAGGCCATCGCCACAGCAGAACCCGAAGTAACGCACACGTTCGCGGATTTCGGCGTGCGCCAGGACATCGTGGCTGCACTGGCCGACCATGGCATCACCTCTCCCTTCCCCATCCAGGCCATGACCCTGCCCGTGGCGCTGTCCGGCCAGGACATCATCGGTCAGGCCAAGACCGGCACCGGTAAGACCCTGGGCTTCGGCATTCCCGCGTTACAGCGGGTAATCGGCCGGGACGACGCCGGGTGGGACAAGCTTGCGTTCCCCGGGGCCCCGCAGGCCCTGATCGTGGTCCCCACCCGCGAGCTCGCCGTTCAGGTCGGCAACGACCTCGCCGTGGCCGCCAAGACCCGCAACGCCCGTGTGGCCACCATTTACGGTGGCCGCGCCTACGAGTCCCAGATCGAGGAGCTCAAGCGCGGCGTGGAGGTTGTCGTGGGCACCCCCGGGCGCCTGATCGACCTCAACCGCCAGCGCTACCTGAACCTGAGCCATGTGGGCATGGTCGTGTTGGACGAGGCCGACGAGATGTTGGACCTCGGGTTCCTCCCGGACGTCGAGAAGCTGCTCAGTGCGGTTCCCGAGGTGCGCCAGACCATGCTGTTCTCGGCCACCATGCCGGGCCCCGTGGTGGCCATGGCCCGCCGCTACATGACCCGCCCGATGCACATCCGTGCCGCCGCCCCGGACGAAGGCAGCACCAAGAAGGACATTCGCCAGGTCATCTACCGCGCCCACCACCTGGACAAGGACGAGGTGGTGGCCCGCATCCTGCAGGCCGAGGGCCGCGGTCGGTCCATCATCTTCACCCGCACCAAGCGCGCGGCCGCCAAACTGGCCGACGAGCTGATTCACCGCGGTTTCGCCGCGGCCCCGCTGCACGGTGACCTGGGTCAGGGTGCTCGTGAGCAGGCGCTGCGCGCGTTCCGCAACAACAAGGTGGACGTACTGGTCGCCACGGACGTGGCCGCCCGCGGTATTGACGTGGAAGACGTCACCCACGTGATCAACTTCCAATGCCCCGAGGACGAGAAGACCTACCTGCACCGCACCGGCCGCACCGGCCGCGCGGGTAACAAGGGCACGGCCGTCACGTTCGTCGACTGGGACGATGTCCCCCGCTGGCGCTTGATCGACAAGGCCCTCGAGCTCGGTGTTCCCGAGCCGGTGGAAACCTACTCGTCCTCCGAGCACCTGTACACCGATCTGAACATCCCCAAGGGCACCAAAGGCCGGCTCCCCAAGGCCCGCCGCACCCACGAGGGCCTGGACGCTGAAACTCTCGAGGACCTGGGCGAGCCCGGTAAGAAGGCTCGCGGCCCCCGCGAGGGTTCGGGTTCACGACGCCGCAGCGGAGACTCCCGCTCGTCCGGCACCCGCCAGGGTGTCCGGGGCCGCGGCGGCCGTGATCGCGACGGAAACTCGTCCTCGCCCCGTAAGGCCCAGGACGACCAGCCTCGCGCGGAGCGTCAGAAGTCCGAACGGGAAAAGACCGTGGAGGCCACGGAAGGGGGCCGCACGCGCCGTCGTCGCCGCCGTCGCCCGTCGTCCCAGAACCAGGCCCGGGGCAACGGCCAGCAGGGCGGGGCCCAGCAGGCGAGCCCCAGCGCCGAGTAGCGCGGCGTGTCGGTGAAGGACTCGTTCCGGTTCGATCCCCTCGGTGACAGTTGCATCATTGCCGGTGAGAACCTGGCGGTGCTGCGCGCTCTTCCGGATGAGTCCTTCACCGTGATCTACCTGGATCCGCCCTTCAACACGGGCCGGACCCAGGTGCGCCGGACCACCACGTCGATTCCCGTACCGGACGGGCAGGGTGATCGCGTGGGATTCTCCGGCCGCTCGTACGAGACGGTCATGGGCCAGTTGCGCCGCTACGACGATTCGTTCGCGGATTATCTGGCGTTCCTGGAACCACGGCTGGCGGAGGCCAGAAGGCTGCTCACCCGTGACGGCACCCTGTACCTGCACCTGGACTACCGGGAGGTGCACTACGCGAAGATCATGCTGGACGCGTTATTCGGGCGCACCAGTTTCCTCAACGAAATCATCTGGGCCTATGACTTCGGCGGCAAATCCACCCGGAAGTGGCCCTCCAAGCACGACACGATCCTGGTGTACGTCAAGGATCCCAAGAACTACCACTTCGATTCCGCGGAGGTGGACCGCGAGCCCTACATGGCGCCCGGACTGGTCGGGCCCGAAAAGGCCGCGCGCGGCAAACTGCCCACGGATGTCTGGTGGCACACCATTGTCTCCCCCACCGGCAAGGAGAAGACCGGCTACCCCACCCAAAAACCCGTGGGCATCGTGCGGCGCATGATTGCGGCCTCCTCGCGCCCCGGGGACTGGGTGCTGGATTTCTTCGCGGGTTCCGGGACCACGGGGGCCGCGGCCACGTTGCTCGGCCGCAAGTTCGTGTGCGTGGACGTGAACCCGGAGGCCGTGGAGGTCATGACGGAACGGTTCCCCGGCACAGCGGTCCACTTGCTCTAATGCGAAGGTGCCCCATGCGCCGTGCCCAGACCCGTAGTTTTTCCGGTCAACACGGCCACACCGCGCGGACCACCTACGGCCAGCGAACCTCGATGCCCGAGGTGGCTTGCTCGCAAATCCGGGTCAGCGACTTCACCGAGGTGGAGTTCTCGCCCAGGAGATTGGGTTTGCCCTTGCCGTGGTAGTCGCTGGAGCCGGTCACGATCAGGTCGTGGTCCGCGGCCATCTGCATCAGGATGGCCCTCGTCTCATCCGGATTATCCCGGTGGGCGACCTCCAGCCCGGCCAGCCCGGCGTCGATCATGGCGTCGAAATCTGCTTCCGTGGGGATCCGCCCGCGCGTGGGCGCCATGGGATGGGCGCAGACCGGAACACCCCCGGCGGCGCGAACCAACTTGATGGCCTCCACCGGATCCATGGTCGTGTGCCGCACGTAGTACGGCGAGCGCCCGGAGAGAATATCGGAAAACGCAGCGGAGCGGTTGGACACGATCCCCAGTTCCACCAGGGCGTCCGCAATGTGCGGGCGACCCACCGTGGCATCCGTACCCGTGTGGCGCTGAACATCGTCCCATGTGATGTCGTAGTCCGCCGAGAGCAACTCGACCATGCGCCGAGCGCGGGTCAGGCGCCCGGTACGAGAGGACTCCAATGCCGTCAACAGTGGCTCGTGGGTGGGATCGTGGAGGTAACTGAGCATGTGCACCGAGACCCCGTTGGATGTGGTGCACGTGATTTCTATACCCGGGACGAAGGCCAGTCCCAACGTCACGGCGGCGTCACCGGCTTCTCGCCACCCCGCCGTGGTGTCGTGGTCGGTCAACGCGAGAACGTCCAGACCGGCGGCCTTGGCCGAACGGGCGACGTCCGCGGGGGTCTCGGTTCCGTCCGAGGCAATGGAATGGGTATGAAGGTCGATGCGCATCACCGGCAACGATACCCGCAGGCCCACATTTGACCCGCGTGGCACCATGGAAGCAACGATTGCAGCGATTCAGCGCACCAAGGAGATGAACACGTTCATGAGCGCAAGCTCCCAGCACGTCAGCCCGTCCGCCGCGTCCCAGGACTCCGCGGAACAGCCCCTCGAACAGCGCGTGGACAACCGTTCGCAACGCCCGGACACCGAGGCCTTCCGTGAATTCATGGCCTCCGGCTGGGCGGCCCCGGAAACCACGGGCACCCCCCGTTCCGAGGTGGCCGAGTACGCCGCGGCCCGCCGGGCCAAGCTGTCCCGGTTGTTCCCGGGCGAACGCCTGGTGATTCCCGCCGGCGCCCCCAAGGTGCGCTCCAACGACACCGATTACCGCTTCCGCCCGCACTCGGCGTTCGCCCACGTGACCGGTATGGGTGTGGATCACGAGCCCGAGGCCGTCCTGGTCATGGAACCCGCCGAGGACGGTGAGGGAGACAACGGCAGTGGCCACGTGGCCACCCTGTACTTCCACCCGATGGCCGGCCGTGATTCGGACGAGTTCTACGCGGACGCCAAGAACGGCGAGTTCTGGGTGGGTCCGCGGCCGACCCTGCGCCAACTGCGCGAAGAATTCGATCTGCCCACCGAGGATCTCTCCGGCCTCGAGGACGCCATCACGGTCAACGCCGGCAACGCCGCCCTGGGCGGCATGAGCATCCGTCTGGTGCGCGATGTGGACCTGAACATGGACGCCCTGGTGGACACCTCACGGCTGAACACCGGTGTGGACCTGGAACAGTCCGATGCCAAGGACGCCAAGCTCACGGAGGCCCTGAGCGAACTGCGTCTCATCAAGGACGACTACGAGATCGGCCAGCTGCGCCACGCCGTAGACGCCACGATCCGCGGTTTCGAGGACATTGTCTCGGTGCTTCCCCGCGCCATTGGCGGCGAGCGCGGCGAACGCGTGGTCGAGGGCGCGTTCTTTTCCCGCGCCCGGTTGGAAGGCAACGATTTGGGCTACGACACCATTGCGGCGTCGGGCAATAACGCCACGGTGCTGCACTGGATCCGTAACAACGGGTCGGTCAAGCCCGGCGAGATGATCCTGGTGGACGCGGGCGTGGAGGCCGAGTCGCTCTACACCGCGGACCTCACGCGCACCCTGCCGGTGGACGGCAGCTACACGGAGGTTCAGCGCAAGGTCTACCAGGCCGTGCTCGACGCCGCCGACGCCGCGTTCGAGACGGCCGTACCCGGCAACAGGTTTCGCGATGTCCACGCGGCTGCCATGAGGGTCCTCGCCCTGCGGCTCGAGGAGTGGGGCCTGCTGCCGGTCTCGGCGGACGTGTCCCTGTCCGAGGCCGGTCAACATCACCGCCGCTGGATGCCCCACGGCACCAGCCACCATTTGGGTCTGGACGTCCACGACTGCGCGCAGGCCAAGCGCGAGCTCTACCTGGACGCCGTGATCGAACCCGGCATGGTGTTCACCATCGAGCCCGGACTGTACTTCAAGGCCGAGGACCTTTCCATTCCCGAGGAGTACCGCGGCATGGGTGTGCGCATCGAGGACGACGTGCTGATCACCGAGAACGGCAACGAAAACCTCTCGGAGGCCCTGCCGCGCTCCCCCGAGGACGTGGAGACCTGGATCCAGGGGATCTGGAGCCGCTCGACCACCGCGTGAGCGACATGACAACGGCGGTGGGATACTCCCGAGGGAGTACCCCACCGCCGTTGTCATCCCCCGGCGCGCAGCGTGCGGCCATGGATGCCGTGCGAGATACTACCGATCGGATGTTTGTTCCGAGTCAGAGGAGTTCTGGGAATCGGAACGGTCGCTGGACCACGGTGCGTTGACCGCGGACAACCCCGGCTGCGGCTGGGACTGCGACTGGGCGGGTGCTTTCGGATCCAGGCGGATGCCGTACTGCGGGCGGCCGTCCGGCAGGTCCGGGAACTTGGCGGAACGGTTGGCGTCCTGCTGCGGCTGTCCCTGCTGTAGCTGTCCTTGGGCGGGGTTGCCCTGCTGCTGGGGCTGTCCCTGCGCCGGGTTGGCCTGCTGCGCGGGCCCGTTCGGGTGGTTCTGCTGCTGCGGTGCTCCGCCCTGGGACCCCGGCCCCGCGTGCCAGCCTCGCTGGTCCCGCTGTCCGTACTGGCCCTGCGGTCCCCGTTGCCCCTGCGGCGGCCCCCACTGACCTCGCTGACCGTTGGGGCCCTGCGGGGGCTGGTTCCAACCGCCGTGTTGCGGGCGCGGTCCGGGGGCTTGCGGCAGGGTGAGTCCACCCAGCACGTTGCGGGCCTCACCGGCAACGTCCGGGGCGGCAATGACCTCGTAGGTACTCGCAACAATGCGGTTGGTCGAGGTGAAGTCCCGCTTACCGCGCTGCATTGCGTACGTGATGGTGGCCAGAAGCATCCAGAAGGCACCACCCATGATGATGGGCAGCAATAACGCCTGGGCCAGATCCATGCCGCCCAACAAGGACATCAACAAGCCGAAGAACGCACCGAATACCACGCCGTTGAGGGCACCCTGCAGCGCCACCTTGGGGTAGGACAAACGACCGGTCACCTGCTCCACCGACTTGAGGTCACTGCCGATGATCGAGATCTTGGCGACCTCGAACTGTTGGTCCGCCAGATGATCCACGGCCTTCTGCGCTTCCGCGTAGCTCGTGTACCGCGCGATGGCTTCACCGCGCGGGATCTCGGCGGTGGCGGACAATGTCATGGGGCCCCTGGACGAATAGCTCATGCTTTCTATTCTCGCGTAGTTTCCCAGGAGGGGGCAGGGAAACTCCTGGAACATCGCGGCCGGTGAACATCCGGGGCATGTCAGCGGGATCTCAACGGCACGAATGCGGCTCAACTGTCCCCGTTCATTAGGCTGGGACAGTGAGCACAAACCTCTCCAAAATTTTCGTGGCCCGGTTGATCGGCCTGGACGTCTTCGACCCGCTCGGTGACCGACTGGGTCGACTGCGTGACCTCGTGGTGCTCCTCCGCCCCGGGGGCCGCGGTCAAACCATGGCGCGCCCCATCGTCGTGGGCCTGGTGGTGGAGGTGCTCGGCAAGAAACGCGTGTTCGTTCCCATGACGCGTGTAACCAGCATTGACGCGGACCAGGTCATTTGTACCGGCCTGGTGAACCTGCGCCGGTTCGAGCAGCGTGGCGCGGAGACCCTGGCGGTTGGCGAGCTCTTCGATCGCACCGTGGCGCTGCTGGACGGCTCCGGCACCGCGACCATCGAAGACATGGCCATGCAGCAGGTGGGCAACCGCGGTGACTGGCAGATCAGCCAGCTGTTCGTGCGCCGCTCCGTCACCACCGGGGGCTTGATCCGCCGTCGCGGCGAAACCATGATCGTGGACTGGGAGGACACGGACGATCCCTCGAACGCCGGTCATCAACCGGCCACCCAGTGGATCTCCCAGCACGAGGACGACCAGGCCGCGGACATCGCGGACGAGCTGCGCGGAATGCCCGAGAAGCGCATGCTGGAGATCGCCGCGGAGCTGCAGGACGAGCGTCTCGCAGACGTGCTGGAAGAACTACCCGAGGAGCATCAGGTCTTCATCCTGACCAATCTGGGTGATGAACGCGCCGTCGCGCTGCTCGAGGAAATGGACCCCGACGACGCCGCCGACCTCCTCAACGAGCTGCCGCCCGAAGAAGCAGAGAAGTTCATCACCATGATGGAACCGGAGGACGCCGAGGATGTGCGTCGGCTGCGGACCTACGAGGAAGGCACCGCGGGCTCCCTCATGACCCCGGTGCCCATCGTGCTCTCGCCGGAAGCCACCGTGGCCGAGGCCCTGGCCCATATCCGGCAGGAAGAAATCATTCCCGCGGCCGCCTCAGCCGTGCTGGTGTGCCGGCCCCCGTTGGAAACCCCCACCGGGAAGTACCTGGGGCTGGTGCACACCCAACGACTGTTGCGCTATCCCCCGCCCGAGGCGATCGGTAACCTGATCGACCGTTCCATCGAACCGGTCTCCGATCAGGCCTCACTCGAAGAGGTGGCCAGGGAACTGGCCTCCTACGATCTCACCATCCTGCCGGTCGTCAATGACGCGAACCGGTTGGTGGGGGCAGTGACCATTGATGACGTGTTGGACGCGTTGTTGCCAGACGACTGGCGCACCTATGACGACGGCACCCCGATCCGGAAGGTGGGTAAGCGGTATGAGTGAACCCAGGCGCAATTTCTCTTCGCAGTACTCCCCCGTGCCGCTGGACCAACCGCGGGAGCACCGCCGGAGCTTCTTCCAACGTTTCCGCCCCAACCCGGATTCTTTCGGGCAGTTGACCGAAACCTTTGCCCGCTGGATGGGCACCCCGCAGTTCCTCATGTGGATGTCGATCTTCGTGTTCGTGTGGCTCGGCTGGAACACGCTGGCGCCCGAAAGCATGCAGTTCGACCCGCGCGCGCTCAACTACACCCTCTTGACACTGATGCTGTCCCTGCAGGCCTCCTACGCCGCGCCCCTGTTGCTGCTCGCGCAGAACCGCCAGGACGACCGCGACCGAGTGGTGGCGGAGGAAGATCGCAAACGCGGGCAGCAGAATCTCGCGGACACCGAGTACCTGACCCGGGAGATCGCCGCCCTGCGCATTGCGCTGCGCGAAGTGGCCACCCGGGACTACGTGCGCTCCGAACTGCGTTCGCTGCTCGAGGAGATCCTGGAGGCGCAGGAGAACACTGTGGCCGAATCCGGTGAGCCCGAGAAGGTGCCCAAGAAGGAACCGGGTCAGGGCAAGAAGAAAACGAAGACCCAACCGCCCACCACGGCCGTGCCCGTGGTCGCCCGCGCATCGGAGGCCAAGGATTCATGACCGATTCCCCCATTGATCCCCAACTGCGCAGCGCCCTCGACCAGGTCATCGACCCGGAACTTCGCCGGCCGATCACCGAGCTGGGCATGGTCCAGGCAGCCCGTGTGGACGGCACCACGGCGCACGTCACCATTTTGCTGACCGTCTCCGGCTGCCCCATGCGCACCACCATTGAAACGGACGTCGCCGAGGCGCTGGGCGCCGTCGACGGCGTCATGGACGTGTCCGTGGACGTGGGCGTCATGACCCCGGCCCAGCGCGAAGAACTGCAGGAAAAGCTCGGGCACCGCAAGTCCAACCCGTTCGCCGATCCGCACAACCTCACCCGCGTGCACGCCGTGACCAGCGGCAAGGGCGGTGTGGGCAAATCAAGCGTGACCGTGAACATTGCGGCCGCGCTCGCGGCCATGGGCCGTACCGTGGGCATCGTGGACGCGGACATTCACGGGTTCTCGGTACCGGGTCTGCTGGGCATCACCCAACCGCCCACGCGCGTGGGTGACATGATCCTGCCGCCGGTGGTCGAGGTCCCCACCGATCTCGCCACGCCCTATGACGACCCCGCTCCCGGTGCTTCCCCGCGCCGGGCCGAGCGCGGGGTGATCAAGGTGATTTCCATCGGCATGTTCGTGGACCCTTCCCAACCTGTCGCGTGGCGCGGGCCCATGCTCCACCGCGCCGTGGAGCAGTTCCTCACGGACGTCCACTTCGGCGATCTCGATCATTTGTTGTTGGATCTACCCCCGGGCACCGGTGACATTGCCATTTCGGTGGGCCAGTTGCTGCCCAACGCGTCAGTCCTGGTGGTCTCCACACCGCAGCACGCGGCCGTGACCGTGGCCGAACGGTCCGGCGCATTGGCGCAGCAGACCGATCAAAAGGTCACGGGCGTGGTGGAGAACATGTCCGCCATGGTGCTCCCGGACGGAACCCGCATGGAAGTCTTTGGCGCGGGCGGCGGCGCAACCATAGCGGCGTCGTTGACCGAACGCCTGGGCTACGACGTGCCCCTGCTCGGTGAAATCCCGCTGGACGTCACCGTGCGCGAAGCCGCTGATCGCGGCGAACCCGCCGTGTGGGCCAACCCCGAATCCCCGGCCGCCCAGCACCTGTGGGCCGTGGCCAAGGCCTTGGACGAGCAGGGTCGCAATCTGGCCGGCCGCAGCCTGGGCATCACCGTGCGGGGCTGATGCGGCTCAGGTGGCTTCCGTGTCGTACGGGGCTCGTTCCCCCGGCTCGAGCCTGCGAGCCACCGGTGCCGCGGGCGACGCCGCGTGGTACTCGGGTGATTGTGCTTCGTCCTCTTCCATGAGCGCTTCGCGCACGATCACGCGAGGGTCGTACTGGCGAGGGTCGAGTTTGCGCCAGTCCACATCCGTGAACTCGGGGCCTAGGGTTTCCCTGAGATCGTCCTTGGCGCCGGTCGCGTAACGTCTTAGGGCCTTGATGAGGTCCTTGAGTTTCTCCGCGTACTCGGGCAGCCGCTCGGGACCGATGACTACCAGGGCCACCACCAGGATGAGGATGGCTTCTCCGCCAGAAATGCCGAACACTAACCGAACCTACCAACGCCATCTGACGCGCACGTGAACGCCGCGTTCATCCAATAATTTCTCGCAACCCGTCAAGCACCGTGGTGCCGAATCCGTCCGGCTCGGAACCCACCATCGTGACGCGGCCCCGTTCCTCCGCGGCTACAAGGGTAAGGGTACGCGACAGCGTGGACGGGGATGCATCAGTCGTGACCGTGTATACAACGTCATCTCGGGCCATGACGGCCCGCCAGGGTTCCGAGCGGACAATCCACAACTGGGTGCCTTCCACGGCGGACTCGTGCAGGCCCTCCGCGCTCACCGGCAGGCCCGTGGCACCGTCCACGGGGTTGTCCGGATTCACCTCACCGCGTTGCTCAATGACCTTCACGGTGTGATGGTCGTTCACCAGCGTGATCACCACCATGGGCTGACCCGCAATCTCCCCCTGAACCATGGACTCCACTTGGTAACCCTCCGAGGCGAGGGACGGTAAGGTCCAGCCCTCGGCGCGCAGGGACTGCGCGTCCGTTTCCGTGGTGGTCTTGATCATCCCGTGGCTCCCGTTCCAGGCGGCGGCCGCGGGAGGTGTGTTCACACCGCCGGAGGAGTTCAACTTGTTGCCCACCGACCACCCGACCCCCACGAGCAATGCGGTGGTGACGCACAGAGCCACGGTGGTCGCGAAAATCACCGTTCGGCGATGAGGTGCCCGGCGCGTCCGAGTGACGTTTCGATACAGCGAGCTCAGCGTGGTCTCCCCCTCCCGCAACGTGTTGGTGGATCGTGGTGATGGGTCAGTGGATCGTCGCTGTTATTGTGTGCGGTCAAGCTGACAGGGTTCTGAACGGTCACGGGAAATTCTCCGGCCCCGCGCCCGGCCGAGCCGGCGCCCGCGATAAGCTGAACCAGCACTACCGCACGGGCACATATACAGCGGGCCAAGACCACCAGGGAAGCAGCGAAGGGCACACTAACGTCCATGAGTACGGATAAGACCACCAGCTGGGCCTACTGTGAGGCTTACGCCACGGATGACGAAACCGCGTACCGTGCCCGGGAGCGCTCCCTCGCCCTCCGCCTGGACCCGGTGACCCCCGCCACCTCGGCGCTGCTGACGGTGTTGACGGCCTCGGCGCGGCCGGCCACGGTGGTCGAAGTGGGTACCGGCGCGGGGGTTTCCGGTCTGTCCCTGCTGCGGGGGATGCCGACCACCTCCGTGCTCACCACCATCGACACGGACATCCGTGCCCTGCGGGCGGCGCGCGATACATTTCGCGAGGCCGGCATCGAGACCAAAAGGACCCGCACCATCTCCGGCGCCGCGTCCCTGGTCCTGCCTCGGTTGACCGAGAACTCCTACGACATGGTGTTCCTGGACGCAGATCTCGCCAACACCGCCGAGTACGTGATCGAGGGCGCTCGCCTGTTACGCCGCGGCGGCATGCTGATCGTCAATGATGCCCTCCACCAGGACCGCGTGTCCCAGCCGGCCCACCGGGATGAAGAGACCGTGATCATGCGCGATGTCGTGCGCACCCTGCGTGGTGAGGACCGCTTGGCGAGCACCTTGCTTCCCACGGGCACCGGAGTGCTGCTGGCCGTCCGGCGATGACCTTGCCGCCGTCCGGGCGTTGCCGGTAGAAGGCTTCCTCATAATGGCTCTGGTGCTGATGGCCGTGGGTGGCGCCCTCGGGGCCATGCGTTGCGTGGTGGTCGTGACCCTCCGAGAGAGCGTCCGAGAACGACATCGGCCTACGGTTCACGGTGGGGCGGAACTCTGCCATGAACCAGAAATCTCGAGGGGCCACACCGCGGTGTGGCCCCTCGAGATTTCTGACGGTACGGAACCGGCCGTTACCCGGTCACCGTGGCAAGGCATTCGCGAAGCTCGGTGGCCTCGTCAGCCTTGAGTTCCACCACCAGGCGCCCGCCACCTTCCAAGGGGACCCGCATGATGAGGCTGCGCCCCTCCTTGGTGACTTCCATTGGTCCGTCACCGGTTCTAGGCTTCATGGCCGCCATGTATGAACTCCTCTTCGTGTGTACCTACGGCCTCCATCTTATCGAACACTGGCCGGCTACCGTGACCAACCCCACCCTTGACCGACGACACCTGTGTCGCTAGGGGGGATAGTCACCGCCGCCGGGCAGTTCCTTCCAGTGCCACAACCAGCCCACCCACACGAGCTGTAGAACGGCACCGGTCAAGACGAGGAGAGTCCGGTAGGCCCTGGATTCCGACACGTGGACCAGCGGCCCGGCCAACAAGGCCCACGGCAGCAGAAGTCGAAAAGTTGAAGTCTGCGGGTGCAGCACCAGCAACAGGTAGATCCCGTAGGCCGCGATCCACACTCGTGCGAAGAAGGGCAGGGACTCTTTCACCACGTGACTGCGCAGCACGAGCACCACGCCGGCAACCAGGAGCACGGGTGCCGCGACCCCTACGATCGGCCCGAAGAGGTCCACCCCCTGGTCCACCCACGGCAGGATCGGGATCACACGGTTGTCCGCGCGCCAGGCCGTCTCGGTCTCGGTGTAGGCGCTGAACTCCCCCGTGACGGCCCAGGCGATCGCGGGCCAGCTCAGCGCAGCCGCGCACGCGACCAGGGCCACCGCGAGCCAACGGTCCGCGCATTGGTACCACCGGCGTTCCCGACGCCGCACACTCACCACACTGCGCCACAGCCACCACACGCCCAGGGCCGCGGCAAAGGCGACCCCGGTGGGACGGGTCAGCGCCATGAGCACAGTGAAGATCGCTGCCGGAAGCGCCCTGCCCCGCAGCACCGCCAGGAGGGCCAGGCTCAGAAACAGCCCGTGCAACCCTTCCGCATACGGTGTCTGCAGCACCGGCGCCACCGGGTTGAAAGCGAAGACCGCCACAGCCCACAGCGGGGCCTTACCCACGTTGTTCGCCCAGCGCGGCTCGCGCAGGGCTGGAACGCCGTCGAAAATTTTGTACAGCACGAGAGCCACCCCGAATCCCGCGAGCAGCGAGACCGCGGCGGCGGTAAAAGCCCACCCGGTTCCCGTCAGGGCATCGATGCCGCGCACCAGTACGGGATGGACGGGGTAGAAGGCCCATTGATTTTGTTCCGCGTGGCCCAGCGCATCGCGCGGGATCTGAGTGGGGTACCCCTCCGCGAAGATCCGCCGGTACCAGTCGGAATCCCAGATGTCCACGAACTGCAGGTATCCCATGGCGCCGTCTCCCCACGGACCCGGCCCTTGCTGACGGCCCACCACGGTGAACACGATCCAGCCCCACATGCGGGACAACCCGTAGACCAGCACCACTGCCAGCCACCACGGGGTGATGCCCCAGGCGCGCCGCGGAAAGGCCGGATGCACGGCGGAGTAGGAGGTACTGCTCATGCGCCGGAACCGTTCGACGCCGCGTGCGCCTCGAGCAGAATGCTCACCGCTTGCTCCGCACTGTCCGTGACGTGGAACAGGTCAAGGTCATCGGGAGCAATCTTCACGTCCGCGGCCACCGTCTGCTCGAGCCACGTGATCAACGGGGACCAAAAAGCCGTGCCCACGAGGATCACCGGGAATCGGGTGACCTTGCCCGTCTGCACCAGGGTGAGCGCCTCGAAGAGTTCGTCCAGTGTGCCGAAACCACCGGGGAGCACCACGAACCCCTGCGTGTATTTCACGAACATGGTCTTACGAGCGAAGAAGTAGCGGAAGTTGATGCCCAGATCCACCCAGTCGTTGAGCCGCTGCTCGTGGGGCAGCTCGATCCCGATACCCACCGATGGGGCACCCGCATCCACCGCGCCGCGGTTGGCGGCCTCCATGACACCGGGACCGCCCCCGGTCACCACGGCGTAACCGGCCCGGCCAAGCGCCCTGCCGATCTCCCGAGCCGTGTGGTACTCGGGATGCTCCGGCGGGGTGCGGGCGGAACCGAAGACGGAAATCGCGGGCCCCAGGGTGGCCAGCGCGTCGAAACCCTCCACGAACTCCGCCTGGATCCGCAGCACGCGCCACGGGTCCGTACGCGTGAAATCATCGGGCGCCTGCGGGCGCTGGTCCAATAACCGCTGGTCAGAGGTGCGCCGTGACATTTCCGAACGGCGAAGTACCACGGGGCCCTTGAACCGTTCGGGGGGCACCTGCTCTGAGAAAGAATCCGGCGGAGTGGTCATGGTCCCAGGCTACGGGTTGCGTAGGACACGCACGGGCGCGCACCACGCGGCCGGAACGAAACCCAATTTTAACATTTGGTCTTGTGTTGTGGACCACATTCGGTCAATCCGTGCATTACTTTTACTTTCATGTCACACTCATCCGCTTCCACCGGCACGGAGCCAGGCTCCGGAACCGGTGCCCCTGCCGGAACCCGCGCCGGAGAGCCCCTGGTCCGTTTGTCACACGTGGACAAGCATTTCGGCGATCTCCACGTGCTCAAGGACATCAACCTGGAGGTCTCCGCCGGCGAGGTGGTCATGGTCATTGGGCCTTCCGGTTCCGGTAAGTCCACCCTGTGCCGAGCCATCAACCGACTGGAAACCATTGACAGCGGTGAAATCACCGTGGACGGAAAGGCCCTCCCGAAAGAGGGCCGCGCGCTCGCGAAACTTCGGGCGGACGTGGGCATGGTGTTCCAGTCCTTCAACTTGTTCGCGCATAAATCCGTCCTGCAGAACGTCACGCTTGGCCCCATGCGTGTTCGCGGGGCCAGCAAGAAAAAGGCCGAGGAGCGGGCCCTGGAGCTGCTGAACCGGGTGGGTGTGGGCAATCAGGCGCACAAACTCCCCGCGCAGCTGTCCGGTGGTCAACAACAACGCGTGGCCATTGCCCGCGCCTTGGCCATGGACCCCAAGATCATGTTGTTCGACGAACCGACCTCCGCGTTGGATCCCGAGATGATCAACGAGGTCCTGGACACCATGGTCTCCCTCGCCAAGGCGGGCATGACCATGGTCGTGGTCACCCACGAAATGGGCTTTGCCCGCCGTGCGGCGGACCGTGTCGTGTTCATGGCGGACGGCGCGATCGTCGAAGAAAACACCCCGGAAGAATTTTTCACCAATCCGCGCAGTGACCGCGCCAAGGACTTCCTCGGCAAGGTTCTGGGCCATTGAGGTCCCGGCACCATGATCATCGCGCAGTCTCACCCATCACCTAAGGAGCACCCGTGAAGTACGGAAAACCAATGACCCTCGCGGCCCTGGCCGCAACCACCGCCCTGACCCTGACCGCGTGCGGCGGCAATGACGACGGCGGCGGCGAATCCTCCGGCGGCGACGGTGGAGATTCGGTACGCATCGGCATCAAGTACGACCAGCCCGGCCTGGGATTCAAGGACGGCGAGGAATACACCGGTTTCGACGTGGACGTAGCCAAGTACGTCGCCAATGAACTGGGTTACTCCGAGGATCAGATCGAATGGGTCGAGTCCCCGTCCGCCAACCGCGAGAACATGCTCTCCAACGGTCAGGTCGACATGATCTTCGCGACCTACTCCATCACCGATCAACGCAAGGAATCCGTGGGTTTCGCCGGGCCGTACTTCGTGGCCGGTCAGGACCTGCTGGTCAGCCAGGACAACACGGACATCAAGGGCCCGGAGGATCTCGAGGGGAAGAACCTCTGTTCCGTCACCGGTTCCACCTCCGCCCAGAAGATCAAGGACGAGTACGCGGGCACCGTGAACCTCGTGGAGCAGGGTGGCTACGCGGACTGTGTGACCATGTTGGGCTCCGGCGGTGTTGACGCCGTGACCACCGATGACATCATCCTGGCCGGCCTCGCCGCCACGGACGCCAACTCCGGCAAGTTCAAGGTGGTCGGCAACCCGTTCACCGAGGAGAAGTACGGCGTGGGCATCCCCAAGGATTCGGACAGGTGCCAGGCCATCAATGACGCCATCACCAAGATGATTGACGACGGCGCATGGGAAGACGCCGTCACCAAGAACACGGAGGGTGCGGACTACAAGTACAACGAGGACTTGAACCCGCCCACTCCCGACGCCTGCGCCTGATTGATTAGCTAACCCGCACCCGGTGGGATTTCTCGCGAATCCCACCGGGTACAACGGGAGGAAAACGTGTCCGATTACCTCAGTGACTTCGCCTCACTGTTTTCCCAGTACGACGTGCTGGGTGCTTTCTGGGTCAATATCCAACTGACGTTCTGGGCCGCGATCGGTTCCATGGTGCTCGGCAGCGTCCTGGCACTCATGCGCATCAGCCCGGCGGCCTCCATGCGCGCCGTGGGTGCCGGCTACGTGACCTTGATCCGTAACACTCCGCTGACCATCATCCTGGTGTTCCTGGTCCTGGGTGTGTGGTCGCAGCTGACGATCAGTTTCAGCGACGACTTCAACCGCAACTTCTTCGTCTACGCGGTGATCGGGCTGAGCATCTACCACGCGGCGTTCGTGTGCGAGGCCATCCGATCCGGTGTGAACACCGTTCCCGCGGGCCAAGCGGAAGCGGCACGGGCCATTGGCCTGAGCTTCCTCCCGGCGGCCCGCCTGATCATTTTTCCCCAGGCCCTGCGCGGGGCCATCACGCCGCTGGGTAACACGTTGATCGCGTTGACCAAGAACACCACGGTGGCCGCCGCGGCATCCGTCACGGAGATCTCGGCCCTGATGAAGACCATGATCGAGTTCCGCCCTGACGTCATCATTGCGGTGTTCCTGACGGTGGCGCTGGGCTTTGTGATCATCGTGATTCCCGTGGGTCTGTTGACCACGTGGCTGTCCCAGAAGTTGGCGGTGAGGCGATGAGCACCTCGGTACTTTTTGACGTCCAGGGCCCCCGGGCCAAACGGGTCACCATGATCCTCAACGTGGTGGCCGTGCTCCTGGTGGCCGCCCTGGCCTGGGTGGTGCTGCAGAAACTGGGCGAGCAGGGCCAACTGGAGCCGGCCAAGTGGAGCGCATTGTTCACCGAACGCACGTGGGGCAACTTCCTGATCCCCGGCCTGGTGAGCACGCTCCAGGCGGCCGCCCTGGCCGTGGTGGGTTCCGTGCTCTTCGGCCTCCTTTTCGGTCTGGGGCGGCTGTCCGGCCTGTGGATCCTGCGCGCGGTCTGCACCGTGGTAGTGGAATTCTTTCGTGCGGTGCCGGTGCTGGTCATGATGATTTTCTTCTACCTGGGTCTGGCACGCACGGGTCTAGTCCAGCCCTCGGAGACTCCGTTCTGGGCGGTGATCATCGCCCTGATCCTGTACAACGGGTCGGTCATTGCCGAGCTCGTCCGCTCCGGTGTGTACCAGCTACCCAAGGGTCAGCGGGAAGCGGGGCTGGCCGTGGGACTCACCCCGTCCCAAACGCTGCGCAGCATCTTGTTGCCTCAAGCCCTGACGGCCATGTTGCCCTCTCTCGTCTCCCAGTTCGTGGTGATCCTCAAGGACACCGCGCTCGGGTACATCATCACCTACCCCGAGCTGCTCGCCTCGGCCCGACGTTTGGGTTCCGGTGACGGCAACATTCTGCAGACCTTGCTGCTGGCGGCCGTGGTGTTCATGGTCATCAATTCGGTGCTCACGTTCAGCGCGGGCAGGCTCTCCCGGCTGCTCAGCTATCGCACCTCCGGCAAGACCAAACCCCTCCATGAGGCCGCGGAGGGTGGCAAGACCGGCTGAGTCAACCCGGCGGCGCTAGGACAGCCACTGCGCGAGCGCGCGGTAGCATTCGCGGACGGCGTCATCGAAGACATGCTCGTCATCGGTGTGGGCGAGCAGGGCGTCTCCGGGACCGAAATTCACGGCGGGCACCCCGGCTTCCGAGAAGCGGGCCACGTCCGTCCAGCCGTACTTGGGCATTGGTTCCTGGCCCACGGCGGCCACGAACTGCGCCGCCGCGGGCCGGTCCAGGCCGGGCCGCGCCGCCGGAGACAGATCCTGGAAGTCCAGATCGTAACCGTCAAAGACCTCGCGCACGTGCTCCTGCGCCTGCTGCAAGGTCTTGTCCGGGGCAAAGCGGTAGTTGATGTCTACCCACGCGTTGTCCGGGATCACATTGCCGGCCACTCCCCCGCCGATCCGGATCGCGTTGAGACCCTCCCGGTAGTCCAACCCCTCCACGGTGATGGTCCGGGGCTCGTAGGCCGAAAGCCGCGCGAGGACATCGGCCTGCTTGTGGACCGCGTTCTCGCCGATCCACGCGCGGCCCGAGTGCGCGGCCTTGCCGGTCGTGGTGATACGGAAACGCATGGTGCCGTTGCAGCCGCCCTCCACCGTGCCGTTGGTCGGTTCCAGCAGCACCGCGAAGTCCGCTTCGAGCAGCTCGGGGCTGTTTCGCATCAGGCGCCCCAGCCCGCTCGCGTCGCTGGCGACTTCCTCGTGGTCGTAAAAAACAAAGGTGATGTCCCGGTTGGGTTCGGCCAACGCGTGGGCCAGGGCCAGCTGCACGGCTACCCCGCCCTTCATGTCGGTGGTGCCGCGGCCGTAGATGACATCACGTCCGGATTCCCGACGTCGCACGGACGGTACCGTGCCCAGGGAACCTTCCACGGTGGGCAGGGGCACGGTGTCCAGGTGCCCGGCCAGCACCACACGCTCGTCGTGACCGAGGTTCGTGCGGGCCACGATGGAATCCCCGTCGCGGTGCACGTCCAGGTGCGGCAACTGACGCAGAGCGGTTTCCACGGCATCCGCGAGGGGGCCCTCGTGATCGGACACCGATTCCACGTCCACAAGGGCCGCGGTGAGATCCGCCGGGTCCAGAGAGAGGTCGAGTGCAACGGGTGATGTGGTGGAGTCCATGCGGGCCAGCCTAGTCACCTTCGCGTCACACGGTGGCGAACATCCTAGGATGGTGCTCATGACTTCACCGAGCGAGAGCACCGAATCATCCCGCACAGCCTCAGGCGTAGGCCTGGCCACCGTAGTGGATTCCGGCCCCAAGGCCGGCACCGTCCTGGACGTCTTCTACCCGGCTCCCGCGCTGAGCCCCCACGCCGACACCTCCTTCGAGGCCGACCTGCGCGTGGCCGCGACCACTGATCCCGATCGCAATGTACGTTCCGAGATCGTCACCACCGTGATCGATCTCGACGCGGCCCCGGCCGACACCGCGGACGCTTACCTTCGCCTGCACCTTCTGTCCCACCGGTTGGCCGAACCCAACACCATCAACATGGACGGCGTATTCGGTCAGCTGGCCAACGTGGCCTGGACCGACCGAGGCCCGGTGCTGGCCGAGGAGCTGACCACCGCCCTGGTGCGCCTACGCGCCGGCGGGCATGTAACCGTGTTCGGCGTGGACAAGTTCCCCCGCATGGTGGACTACGTGGTTCCCTCCGGCGTCCGCATCGGCGACGCGGACCGCGTGCGCCTGGGCGCGTATCTCGGGGAGGGCACCACCGTGATGCATGAGGGGTTCGTGAACTTCAACGCGGGCACGCTGGGCTCCGCAATGGTCGAGGGCCGGATTTCCGCCGGTGTCGTGGTTCACGACCACACCGACATCGGTGGCGGCGCCTCCATCATGGGTACCCTGTCCGGTGGCGGCAAGCAGCGCATCACGCTGGGGCAGCGCTGCCTCTTGGGCGCCAACGCCGGTGTGGGCATCTCCCTGGGCGACGACTGTGTAGTCGAGGCAGGCCTGTACGTCACGGCCGGTACTCGCGTGACCCTGCTGGAGGCCCGAGCCGATTCCCGCGTGGTCAAGGCCTCGGAACTGTCGGGGATCTCCAACCTGCTCTTCCGCCGGAACTCGACCAACGGTGCGGTAGAAGCACTGCCCCGTGAGGGTGGGGCCATTGAGCTCAACCCCGCCCTGCACGCCAACTGAGAACACCGCATGAAGCCGCTGAGCCCGCGCACCTCCGAGCGAGGTGCGCGGGCTCAGCGCTAGACTCGACTCTTCAGTTGCCTACTCCGGGGAATCATGTCTTCCACGTCGTCCGGTCGTCGCCGCCATGCTGCGCTTCACTTGTTCTTGATCATTGTGCTGATCTGCGCTGTCATCGCGGCTGCCCTGTACGTGGGTTTCAGCCTGGTCGCCGGTAAACCCACCGTCGGCGACCCACGTTGCACAGTGGTTTCCGCTCAGGGGACCACATACACGTTCACTCCGGAACAAACCTTCAACGCCTCGATCGTGTCCGCGGAGGCCCTGGCGCGCGGCCTGGATCAGCGCGCCTCCGTGATCGCCCTGGCCACCGCCCAACAGGAATCGGAGCTGCGCAACATCGACTACGGTGACCGGGATTCCGTGGGGCTCTTCCAGCAGCGACCCTCACAGGGGTGGGGCACCGCCGAGGAAATCATGGACCCCCACTACGCCACGGTGGCCTTCTACAACCACTTGGAGCACGTGGACTACCACTCGATGCCCGTGACGCAGGCGGCGCAGGCAGTCCAACAGTCCGGAGTTCCGGACGCCTACGCCAAGCACGAGGACAGCTCCGCGGCGCTGACGGACGCGTTCCACGGTGCCCAGCCGACGCTGCTCAACTGCGTGCTGGACCCCGTGGACGCATCGCCCTCAACGTCAGAGGGCTCCGCTTCCCCCGCCGCGCGCGCAGATGAGACCGTGGTCGGTTTGACACGGGACTACGGCGACACGCTGGGTGGGGTGCGCACGGAGGGTGAGAGCGCCGTCGTCGAGCCCAATGATTCCGAGAGCGGCTGGGCCGCCGCCCACTGGGCCGTGGCCAATGCCGAACGCCTGGGGATCACGCGCGTGAGCTACGACGGACGGACCTGGGATCGCGGCCACCAGACATCCACGCGGTTCTCCCCGGTGCCCGGGTGGGAGTCCGCGGAGGAGCTGACCCCGGAGGGCCAGGCGGCACCGCCGTCCCCACAGGTGGTCATCAGCACCGCTACGAGCCAGGATCCAGCGTGAACTGATTAAGCTGGTGCCCATGAAGATTCTCGTGACCGGTGGAACCGGCTATATCGGCTCGCACACAGTTCTGGCATTGCTCGAGGCGGGCCACAGCGTGGTGGTGTTGGACAACCTTTCCAACTCGTCCAAGACCTCCCTGGAACGGGTTCAGGAATTGGCCGGCCGCGAGATCACCGCGTTCGAAGAGGTCGACCTGCTGGACCGCGCGGGGCTCGACGACGTGTTCTCGCGCCACCGCCCAGAGGCCGTGATCCACTTTGCCGGCCTCAAAGCCGTGGGAGAATCCAGCGAGAAACCCCTGTGGTACTACACGAACAATGTCTCCGGCACCGTGAACCTGCTGTGGGCCATGGAGGGCAACGACTGCCGCACCATCGTGTTCTCGTCCTCGGCCACCGTGTACGGCGCGCCCGACACCATGCCGTTGACCGAGAAACAGACCATGGACGCGCAGAACCCGTACGGGCGCACCAAGGAACACATCGAGGACATGCTCGCGGACCTCGCCGCGTCCGATGACCGCTGGGCCGTTGCGTTGCTGCGTTACTTCAACCCGGTGGGCGCCCACGAATCCGGGCGGATCGGCGAGGATCCCTCCGGCATCCCCAATAATCTGATGCCTTTCGTGGCGCAGGTTGCCGTGGGTCGCCGCGAGAAGCTCATGGTCTTCGGCGACGACTACCCCACCCCGGACGGCACCGGGGTGCGCGACTACATTCACGTGGTGGACCTGGCCGACGGTCACCTCAGGGCTCTGGATCGGATCAGTCAGGACCCCGGTGTCCACGTGTGGAACCTCGGTACCGGCCGCGGTTACTCCGTGCTCGAGGTCCGGGACGCGTTCCACAAGGCATCGGGCCGCGAGATCCCATACGAGATCGCCCCTCGCCGCGCCGGCGACGCCGCCGTGTCCTACGCCGACCCCTCCGCCGCCCTCGCCGAGCTGGGCTGGTCCGGGGACCGCGACATGGACACCATGTGCCGCGACCATTGGAACTGGCAGAAAAACAATCCCCACGGGTACGACGGCTGATCTTTCCGCCGGTCCGCCCCGGGCGTAGCCTGGGGGCATGAGACCGCTCAGGTACTCCATCAACGTCACCCTCGACGGCTGTGTCGATCACCGTGAGGGGATAGCGGACGAGGAACTGCATCGGCGCGCCGCAGAGACCGTTGCGCGTGCCGATGCGCTGATCTTCGGCAGGGTGACCTACGGCATGATGGAGGAGGCCTGGCGCCGGGATCCGGTCACGGGCGCATGGCCCGAGTGGCTGGAGCCGTGGATGGAGCCGTGGGCACGAACAATTGACGCCGCCAAGAAGTACGTGGTTTCGAGCACCCTGAAGAACCTCGACTGGAACGCGGAATTTCTGCGCGGTGATCCGGGTGAGGCCGTCCGAGCCCTCAAGGAAGAACCCGGTGAGGGTCTGTACGTGGGTGGTGTCACGTTGCCGCTGTACCTGGCGGATCTCGGATTAATCGACGAGTACGAGTTCGTGGTCCACCCGCGCGTGGCTGGCCACGGGCCCACGTTGTTCGCGGGCCTGTCGAAACCTCTGGATCTGCGCCTCATTGACCGCGTGGAATACGGTTCCGGTGCGGTCGCATTGCGCTACGTGCCACGGTAAGACCCTCGCGTGCGCCTCATGCGCCGCGAGAACCCTTTTCCATCCCGCCAAGGGTCCTCACGGCACCTCGGGTGTGGCCCACGGTCCTGGTGTCCCCTCCCATGCGGGCCGCAGCCCAAGATGACGGGCGGCGCCGTCGTACCCCGCTAAGAACCCCAATAGAACACCCCGCCACCGACCGGAGTCGACGACGGGGTGTTGTGCTGAGCCGTGAGGCTTACTTCGAGGTCGGGTAGTGACGCTCGCCCTCGCCCACGTAGAGCTGGCGCGGGCGACCGATCTTGGTCTCCGGGTCCTCGATCATTTCCCGCCACTGGGCGATCCAACCCGGCAGCCGACCAATGGCGAAAAGTACGGTGAACATTTTCTCGGGGAAGCCCATGGCCTTGTAAATCAGCCCGGTGTAGAAATCCACGTTCGGGTAGAGCTTGCGCTCCACGAAGTAGTCGTCCGCGAGGGCCTTCTCCTCCATGCTCATCGCGAGGTCCAACATCTCGTTGTTACCACCCAGCTTGGCCAGCACATCGTGGGCGTAGCCCTTGATGATCTTCGCGCGCGGGTCGTAGTTCTTGTAGACGCGGTGCCCGAAGCCCATGAGGCGCACGCCGTCTTCTTTGTTCTTGACCTTTTCCATGAACTCGTCCGCGGACAGCCCGCGGTTCTGGATCTGATCGAGCATGTGCAGCACGGATTCGTTGGCGCCGCCGTGCAGTGGGCCGTAGAGGGCGTTGATGCCGGCAGAGACGGAAGCGAACATGTTGGCGTGGGAGGAGCCCACCAGGCGCACGGTGGAGGTGGAGCAGTTCTGCTCATGGTCAGCGTGCAGCATCAGCAGGATGTCCAGGGTCTTGGCGACCACCGGGTCAACCTCGTACTCCTCGGCGGGCACCCCGAAGCACATGCGCAGGAAGTTCTCCGCGTAGTTCAGCTTGTTCTGGGGGTAGAGCTGCGGCTCACCCATGGACTTCTTGAACGCGTACGCGGCCAGCGTGGGGACCTTGGCGAGCAGGCGGATGGTGGAGATCTCCACCTGTTCCTTGTCGAACGGGTCCAGGGAGTCCGAGTAGAACGTGGACAGCGCGGACACGGCCGAGGACAGCACGGGCATGGGGTGCGCGGAGCGTGGGAAACCGTTGAAGAACATCTTGATGTCCTCGTGCACCATGGTGTGCGTGGTGATGCGGTGCGCGAATTCCTCGTACTGCTCGCGCGTGGGCAATTCACCGTAGATCAACAGGTAGGTGGTCTCCACAAAGTTGGAGTGCTCCGCCAATTCCTCGATGGGGTAACCGCGGTAACGGAGAATGCCGTTGTCACCGTCGATATAGGTGATGTGAGACCTGGTGTTGGCAGTGTTCATGAAGCCGGGATCGTAGGTCACGTTGCCCGTTTCCTTGAGCAACGAACCCAGGCCGTAGCCCTGGTTGCCTTCGGTGACCTCCAGAACGGGCAGCTCCATGGCCCTGCCGTCCTGATAGTTCAGTTCAACCTTCTGAGCGTTCTTCTTGGCCTCTGCCATGGTGTTGTCCTCCACGGTTTGCTCGGGGTGCCCGGACAGCGGTTCGCGCTCCCGGCCAGGGCAACAACCGCGTTGCCATGACTGTCACGCCCATACTGGGACACAGTTTGATCATCATCTAACCTACCCCGTGGCGTAGCGTAGGTTCCACTCATGTGAAGCGCGGTGAGCGTGGTTACACGGCCTCGCGCAGGCGCGCAACGGCAGCGTCGATTCGCTCATCACTGGCTGTCATGGCCAGCCGAACGTAACCATTTCCCGCCTCCCCGTAGAACGTCCCGGGGCCCACCACAATGCCCAGTTCGGCAAAGCGCCCCACGGTGTCCCAGGTGTCCTCGCCGGCGGTGGCCCACAGGTACAGGCCCGCCACCGAGTGCTCGATCCGCAGCCCGAAAGCTTCCACGGCGGGCAGCAGCTTGGCGCGGCGTTCCCGGTAGAGTGCCTTCTGAGCGGCCACATGGGCGTCATCGGCGAGGGCCACGCGCATGGCTTCCTGCACGGGGTAGGGCACGATCATGCCCGCGTGTTTGCGCGAGTTGATCAGCGACGGCATCAGGTCCGGGTCACCGGCCAGGAAGGCGGCTCGGTAACCGGCCAGGTTGGACTGCTTGGACATCGAGTACGCGCTCAGCACGAGTGAAAGGTCTCCCCCGGTCACCCGCTCGTCCAGCACGGACGGCACGGGCTCACCACCCTCGGCCACGTCCCAGTCGCCCCAGCCCAGTTCCGCATAGCATTCGTCGGAGACGACCACCGCACCCTGCGCGCGCGCCTGGTCCACGATCTTCTTGAGACCGGCGGCATCACGCACGATGCCCGTGGGGTTGCCCGGCGAGTTGACCCACACCATCCGCACGCGCGAACGCACCTGGGGGTCCAGGTCGTCGAGGTCATCTGCGGGCACCGCCTCGGCACCGGCCAGCTGGGCCCCGATGTCATAGGTCGGGTACGCAACGGTGGGGCGCGCGACGACGTCCCCGGGACCCAGTCCCAGCAGCAGCGGCAGCCACGCGACCAGTTCCTTGGAGCCAACGGTGGGCATCACGGCGGCCGGGTCCAGATGGGTGACGCCGCGGCGTCGCGCGTACCAGTCCGCAATCGCCTCGCGCAGCGCGGGCGTTCCCTGCGTGGTGGGGTAACCGGGAGCATCCGAAGCGGCCGCGAGCGCATCCTGAATCACGAGCGGCGTGGGATCCACGGGCGTGCCGATGGACAGGTCCACCGTGCCGCCCGCGTGCTCAGCCGCGCGCTGGCGATAGGGCGCAAGCGAGTTCCACGGGTAGTCCGGCAGGTCGAGTCCGAAACCGCGCAGCTCAGTCACGATCAATCCTGATTCTGCGGGGGAAGTTCGGCGATGATCGGGTGGTCCTTGTGGGTGTTACCCAGTTTCGCGGCACCGCCCGGGGAACCGAGATCGTCGAAGAACTCCACATTGGCCTTGTAGTACTCGGCCCATTCCTCCGGGGTGTCGTCCTCGTAGTAGATGGCTTCCACGGGGCACACCGGTTCGCACGCACCGCAGTCGACGCACTCGTCCGGGTGGATGTACAGGGAACGTTCGCCCTCGTAGATGCAGTCCACGGGACATTCTTCAACGCATGCCTTGTCCTTGACGTCCACACAAGGCTGGGCGATCACGTATGTCACGGTAAACGTACCTTTCCTGGTTCGAGGGGATCAGCCAACAGTCTAACCGCGCGGTCAGCCACGTGCTTGTCGGCGGAGTTTGGTGATGTAGCGGCCCGTAACAATCACCGCGGCCATCACGGCCACGAAGATGACGGCGAACCACGCGTAGCCGACCATTCCGATGGGCGCCTCCCACGAGGTGACTACCAGGGCCGAGCCGTTCTTGAGGTAGGCGAAGGCCCATGAGAGCACGTAGCTGAGCAGTCCGGGGACCGCGGCCGCCCACACCCGGCGAGTCGCCGTACCGCACCATACGCTGGCGAACCACACGAGCGCCCCGGAGAACAGCAGTCCCCACGGCAGCCACACGGACTCGCTGAGATACCAGATGTTCGCGTGCATCACGGCGGCCACGGAGCCGATCAGCAGCCCGGTGATCACGGTGGTCACCACCGCGGAGAGGGTGCTCGGGGGCGCCGACGCCGCTGTGGTCGAGGTGATCTCGCCCGGCTCGGCGGGTTCGTCGGTCACGCTCTCGGTTTCGGGGCCGTTGTGCCACGGGGCCGGGTTCACGGGTGTCCGTGCGGTGCGGCTCATGCGGGGCCACCGCCGAGCAACTCACCACGGAGCAAACGGTAGTGCTCGGTGGCCGTCAGCGCTTGCGGAACGCCGTTGGACAGTTCAAAAGTGCCCGGTTCGTGGCCCGGCAGAACAATCTGCGTGGCGTGGGCGGCCATGGCCGCGCGCTTGGCCCCCGGGTGGCCGTTGATCACGGCCTGCTGTCGCTGATCCGCGGGGTCGGATTCGCCCTCGGTGCCCCACACCAGCGGCACGTCCCAGGCTGGTGCGCCGTGGGCGGGCGTCATGGCCTGGGTGATGCCGAGCAGCGTGGCATGATGGGTTCGCACGTGATCCGGGTGACCGTAACCGCCGTCATCGCAGTAGGTGACCACCGCGTGCGGACGGACTGCGCGGATGGCCGCGGCCACGTGGGCGGCCGTTTCGTCCTCGGTGGCCGAGGTGAGGGCAGCCGGGGACACGTCCTCGGCGGGCTGCGCCCGGCCGTTGTCACCCCAGCTCATCCCCGAATCCAGGTATCGACCCAGCCCGTTGGCGAATCCCACGGACTCATCGACAGCGGGGGCCTCCCCGGCGAAAAAGCGGTCGGTCAGACCGAGTGCCGCGGCGGCGTCGTCGAGCTCGCCCACGCGATACAGGCCCAGAGCGGTGCCGTCGGTGTCCGGGCAGCCGGGCTGACCCACCTCGAGGTGACGCAGCGGCTCAGGAATGACCTCACCGCGTTCGCCGCGGGTCATGGTGAGGAGCACGTTGGCGGCACCGGCGCGAGCGTAGTGCGCGATGGAGCCGCCCGTGGCAATGGACTCGTCATCCGGGTGGGCGTGAACCCACAGGATCCGCGCGTCCCCCGGGGCACGGCCCACGGGCAGTAGCGAGTGCACTGCGCCCTCGGTGACCGTGCCCGCTCCGGGGTATCGCGGTGTGCTCATAATCAGGCGCGAGCCCGCTGACGAGCGGCCTTCACGCGGTCATTGGCTTCCAGGACGACCTTGCGGATACGGATGGCTTCCGGGGTGACCTCCACGCACTCGTCCTCGCGCGCGAACTCAAGGCAT
The DNA here is from genome assembly GCF_014698015.1 of Kocuria sp. cx-455. Taxonomy (GTDB): domain Bacteria; phylum Actinomycetota; class Actinomycetes; order Actinomycetales; family Micrococcaceae; genus Kocuria. Next base: position 163,368 of record NZ_JACXBS010000002.1, on the reverse strand, counting down.
TCCTCGAGGGTGAGCTTGCGCGGCGGTGTGAGGTGCTCAAAGCTGTCCGAGGTGGAGGAGCGCATGTTGGTGAGCTTCTTCTCCTTGGTGATGTTCACGTCCATGTCATCCGCGCGGGAGTTCTCACCCACGATCATGCCCTCGTAGACCTCGGAGGTGGGCTCCACGAAGAAGGAACCGCGCTCCTGCAGGTTGATCATGGCGAACGGGGTAACCACACCGGCACGGTCCGCGATGAGCGAGCCGTTGGTGCGGTACTCGATGTCGCCGGCCCACGGCTCGTAGCCGTCGGAGTACGACGCCGCGATGCCGGCACCTCGGGTCTCGGTCAGGAACCGCGTGCGGAACCCGATCAGCCCGCGCGAGGGGACCTTGAACTCCATGCGCACCCAGCCGGTGCCGTGGTTGACCATGCCCTCCATGCGGCCCTTACGTGCGGCCATGAGCTGGGTGATGGCACCGAGGAACTCGTCCGGAGCGTCAATGGTCATGCGCTCGTACGGCTCATGCACCTTGCCGTCGACGGTTTTGGTGACCACCTGGGGCTTACCCGCGGTGATCTCGAAGCCTTCGCGGCGCATCTGCTCCACCAGGATGGCCAGCGCCAGCTCGCCACGGCCCTGCACTTCCCAGGCGTCGGGACGCTGCGTGGGCAGGACCTTGAGGGAGACGTTACCGATGAGCTCCTTGTCCAGGCGATCCTTCACCTGGCGGGCGGTCACCTTGGCACCCTTGACGCGGCCGGCCAACGGGGAGGTGTTGATGCCGATGGTCATGGAGATCGCAGGATCGTCCACGGTGATCAGCGGGAGCGGCTGCGGGTTGTCCGGGTCGGTCAGGGTCTCACCAATGGTGATGTCCTCAATGCCGGCAACGGCCACGATCTCACCGGGACCGGCCTGCTCCGCGGGAACACGGTCCAGGCCCTTGGTGGCCAGCAACTCGGAAATTCGCACGTTCTTGAGCTGCCCGTCCTGACGAGCCCAGGCAACGGTCTGACCCTTCTTGAGGGTGCCGTTGAAAATACGCAGCAGAGCCAACCGACCCAGGAACGGGGAGGCGTCCAGGTTGGTCACGTGGGCCTGCAGCACACCGCCCTCTTCGTAGGAAGGCGCGGGGATGTGCTCGATGATGGTCTTGAACAGCGGCTCGAGGTCTTCGTTGTCCGGAAGCTCGCCGTCGCCGGGTTGTTCGGTGGAGGCGCGACCGGCCTTACCGGAGGCGTACACCACGGGGACGTCCAGAACGGCGTCCAAATCCATTTCGGGGTAGTCCTCGGAAATGTCGGAGGCCAGGCCGAGCAGCAGGTCCATGGTGTCCGAGACCACTTCTTCGATGCGCGCGTCCGGGCGGTCCACCTTGTTGACCACGAGGATCACGGGCAGCTTGGCCTCCAGGGCCTTACGCAGCACGAACCGGGTCTGGGGCAGGGGGCCCTCGGACGCATCGACCAGGAGCACCACGCCGTCCACCATGGACAGGCCGCGCTCCACCTCACCACCGAAGTCCGCGTGGCCCGGGGTGTCGATCACGTTGATGGTGATGGTCTCGCCGTTGGCCGAGGGTCCGTCGTAGAACACGGTGGTGTTCTTCGCAAGGATGGTGATGCCCTTCTCCCGCTCCAGGTCGCCCGAGTCCATGACTCGTTCTTCGACCTCTCCGTGTGAGGAGAAAGCGTGCGTCTGCTGGAGCATGGCATCGACAATGGTGGTCTTGCCGTGGTCAACGTGGGCAACAATTGCCACGTTACGCAGATCGGCGCGCTGGGCGGTGGTTTCAGACATACGCAAGTCTCTCTTCATGAATCGAGGTAGAGGGGAATCTCGGCAATTCTACTCTTCCTCATGCGCCTGCTCGTCCACACGTGACTCATCACTCATTTCCAGCTGGTTCCGCGGCCTGGTGCGCGCGAGTGTCCCGGGTGGTCCCCCGGGGCAATCGCATCGAGCGGTCTCCTATCCCAATAGTTCCGGCCTGTGCCATGGTTTGTCCTGCACGTGCTCGTTCACGAACGCCAGAACGGTCTCGTACCAGGTGCGCGAGTTGGCCGGCTTGAGGATCCAGTGGTTCTCATCCGGGAAGTACAAGAACTTATGCCCCTTCACCGCGGTGTGCCGTTGCAGATCCGACCACAGTTGCAGCCCCTGGGAAATGGGCACGCGGTAGTCCTTGTCACCGTGAATCACCAGCATGGGCACCTGGATGTCGCCCACGAACCGATGCGGCGAATAGTGAGCAGCCTGCGACGGCGCCATGGCCTCCTCCCACTCGGTGTTGTCCGTGGTGGCGCCCATGGTGTGCAGGTCCCACAACGAAGCGTGGGTCACGATGCACTTGAATCGCTCCCCCGTGTGGCCGGCCACCCAGTTGGCCATGTACCCGCCGTAGGAACCACCCAGCAGGGCCTGCCGCCCGGCGTCGATGTCCTGGCGTTGCGTGGCGGCTTCCACCAGTGACATGACATCCGTGAACGGGGCACCGCCCAGTTCCTGCTGACCGCGGTCGATCATGCGCTGACCGTAGCCGGTGGAAATGGCGGGGTCCGGGAGCAGCACCGCATAGCCGCGGGCCACGAAGGGCCACGGGTTCCAGCGCCAGGACCATGCATTATTGGAACCCCACGGCCCGCCGTGCACGAACACGAGCAGCGGGAGCTCCGCGGCGGCGGGGGTGTCCGGCAGGGCGAGCCACGCGCGGATTTCCGTACCGTCCTGCGCCACGGTGGTGACTTCCTCGAGCCGGCCTGCCGGAACGCCGTCGGGAAGGAGACCTTCGATTGATACGGGATCGGCCGAGAATTCCTCGCCCGACCACGACACGAGTTCTTCGGGGCGATCCACTCGTGATCGCACGGCCCAGAGTCGCTGCCCCGTCACATGGACAGATCCGTACGTCCAGCCCTGGCCGTCGCCACCGGCGCACGTCTCGACGCGGGGCTCCTCCCCCGGCGCGCACCTGATACGCAACACAATGCCCCGGCCCCGGTAATCGGAGCTGCACACCACCGTGCTTTCATCAGCCCACTGGGGGTCCTCTCCCCAGTAGTCGTCTCCGGGCAGGATCTCGCGTGTGTCCCCCGAGTCGAAGTCGTGGACCCACAAAGAAATGGAGAGGTTCTGCGTGCTGTTCCAGAGCCGTTCCTTGAACAGAATGACCCGGGTTCCGTCCGGGCTGACGGGGCGCGTTTCCCACCAGGTGTCGTGATCGGCGCCGTGGATGAGCTCGGGTTCTCCGGAAGCATCGTCGGTGGCGGGGACACGCCAGACCTCCGAACGTTCCCACCCGCCCTCGATCCACACGTTCATGGTGATCACCGCAAAACTGCCGTCGGGAGAGGGCTCATAGCCGAGCAAACGCCCCCGCGGAAGCCGCACCCGTCTCGCGTGCTCCTGAACCGGGACGCCGTCGATGGCGTCCTGTGCGTTCACGAACCACAGGGTGGGTTCGTCAGGACCCAGGTCGTGGTCCCAGTCGCGGATGGGTGCCGTCTCATACAGCACCGCACTCACGCCCGTATCCTCGCGCAGTTTGTGCAGCCGCTCGTTCTCTGCCGTGACGTCCTCTGCGTGTCGGGCGGACGGGAGCGTGCCGCCCACGAAAAACAGGCGCTCGCCACCCAGCTTGAGGTCTTGGACGTCGCCGGGGCGTTCCAGAATCATGCGCGCTTCGCCGTGCCGGGGCAGCAGCCACAACCGAGTACGTTCCTTGTCCTCGTCCCCGGATGGCCTAACGGATGTGAAGAACACGGCGCCGTGGTCCGCCGGGCACACTTCCGGGACCCCGTGCTGGTCGTGGGTCAGCTGCGCAACCCGGAACTCGCCTCCGGTGGGCTCCACCGACCACGCCTGAGTCACGTACTTCTTACCGTCCGTGGACAGCTCCTTGCGTAGGGCCACCACGGTGCCGGATTCGTGGGTGCTGAATCCGGACAGTCGAGGCGATGCGGTCAAATGTTCGGGGGTGTCGAAGCAAGATGTCATGTACGTCACACTATCGCCCAGCGCCGGGCCGCGGCGCGCCCCCAGCGGCCGAGCTGTCAGGATGGCCGAATGAACACCCGTCAGATCTTCGCCGCACTCGCGAATCCGGACACCCGCACCATGTACGCCCGAGTCATCCTCGACCAACTTCCCATGGCGCCCACTTCCAAACAATCGCGAGCCCTCGAAAACCTCCAACGCGCCGGTTTGATTGACGACGACGGCGGCGCGTGGTCACCCACCGGGGTCTTCCCCGATCTTCTCGCAAAGGGGGCGACTGGCACCCCCAAAGGTTACGAGCGGTTTCTGGACAAAGGGCGCGTCACGCGGTGGCCTTCTAAGGCCTCAGACAAAGACGGTCTGATCCGCTGGATCGTGGATCAATGTTTGGCGACTGGAGAGCGCATTGACGAGCGGGAGCTCAATGATCGGCTGGAGAAGTTCAGCAATGACCCCGCCCTCATCAGGCGGCACGGAGTGGACACCGGGTACATCACGCGAAACCGGGACGGCAGCGAGTACCGCCGATAGGTTTTGGGCTCGCTCGCACTGAAACCTATTCATTGCAAATGTGTCTGGTGTGATGATTGTGCATTTCACGAGAACATTTCGGGTCTTTTCAACTAATGCAGAACCGAAACAGAAACTTGCGGTTAAGAAAGCGCGCTCGCGACCCACGGTGTGACATGAGGCCCGCCACAGCAAGGTAAGGCTCGCCTTGCAAGTTAATTAGAAAAGGCAGGACTTCCTAAATTTAATTACGTCAGATGTGTTTGACCTAAGGTTCAACTTACTTGTAAGGCGGCGTTTCCGCTCGTATCTTTATTAATACGAACTGTCTGAGAGGAACACATCATGGCTACTTTGACTCCAGTCTCCACGTGCGCCGCCACCGCGTGCGCATACAACGACAACGGCTGCACGGCACCCGCCATCACCGTGGGCGGCAGTGGCTCCACCGCTTCCTGCACCACCTTCATCTCCTTGGACGCTCGCGGTGGCCTGCCCACCGCCAACGGTCAGGTCGGCGCGTGCCAGCGCCTTGAGTGCAAGCACAATACCGACCTGCTGTGCACCGCGTCCTCCATTGAGGTGACCGGCGACACCGCCAACTGCGCAACCTACGAGGCCGAGTAATCGATGGCTTCCGAACAGAATGGTGCCCGTGCGTTCTTCGCGAACGCACGGGCACCATTTCTTGAGGTTCCACTGACATGGGTCTGGGGACAACTGCCTCGGGCTCAGCTCGTCTCCCCGGTGCGACTAGTCGGAAGCACCCACTCGCGTACCGAACAAGGATTCCACTCGGGCCATGAGGCCACCGCACTCCGCAACCGACTCGGGCTCGAACGGCACAAAGAACACGTGGGTGCGGTCTGCACCGTTGCGCATCACGGTCAATCCCGTGGCATCGACATCCACCACGAACTCGCGGTTCTTGGTGTGTGAGCAACCACCGACAGAGGGCTTTTCACTTAGAACGCGAGCCTCGATCCAGCCATTGCTGACGGCATCGCACAGCGAGGCCAGGTCAACGGAGTCCAGGCTGGACGCGACATCCAGACCCACCGACTCCACGTCACCCAAGCCTGCCAGGGCCACGTCGGCGTGGCGCTCGATCAAGTGCGCATACGGAATGGCGGTGGCCCCCACGCCGTCGTGCAGCAGGACGCGCGAGACCCGCACGATCCCGAGCATTCCGAACGGAGACTCGGCAACGGCCTTGATCATCTCGGGCACATTCTCGTACTCGAGCACGTCGGCGGCGCGTTCGGAATCCAACCATTCCAACTGACCGAGCATATGGGCGCTGGCGGTCATAATTTCCACGCGAGGTTCGGGCGACAGTTTGGTGATGTCCATCCGCACGTCCATCCGAGTGTCCGGATTGAGCAGAGTTGCATCCTCGGAACCGGAGAACACCGTGGTCGCCACCATGAGATCTCCGCTGCCGGTCATGCCGTGCGCCAGGGCGTCGAGCGTCGGATGACCCTCGAGTCCATAAGCAACAAGCGTTGCGCGCCCCGCTCCCGCGAGCATTCGATGAGCCAGGGACACGGCTCGATCATGGGTGCTGGAACCTTGAGACTGGCCACCAATCGTCTGCCCGACCATGGCTTCCTCGCTCTCTGTGTGACATTCGAAACTTAGGAAAGCCTAACCTTTGACCACCTCCGTGTGAAGACCATCTCAAGAAATACGTCAGTTCTTAATGACTTAAATCCAGGTGATTGAGTCCGCAGACGTTCTCAATGTGATGCACGCCATGTTGGGACTGTGAAATTATCGACATTATGAGCCTGCCCACATCTCGCCACCTCAAGACCTTGACCTTCGCTGCCGCGGTCGCGCTAATGACCGGAGGTCTTGCCGGATGCGCGGATGAAGCCGGGGAAACTGCATCATCGCCCTCGGAGGGCGCCCCGTCCACGACCGGCTCTGATGCCTTCCCCACGCTCCCCGCCGCCGCGTCCGGCCCCGAGTGCCCGGAGGACCAATGCATGACCATGGCGGTGACCGGAGACCTGCTGCTGCACGAAGGCCTGTGGCGCAACTTCGCCACGGACCCCGCCGCGGATAACGACAAGAACTTCGACTTCGAACCCCTGCTCGCGGGACAACGTGCCTACTTGGAGAATTCCGACATCGGCGTGTGCCACGCGGAGACTCCCGTGGCCGAGAAGGGTGGTCCGTACGCCGACTACCCGCAATTCCAAGTGCCTCCCGAGATCCTCACGGCCGTGAAAACGGTGGGCTACGACGCATGCACGACCGCAAGCAACCACACCCTGGACCAGGGCACTGCAGGGATCAACCGCACCCTCACCGCCTTGGATGACGCGGGTCTGCAGCACACCGGATCCTACGCATCCGAGGCCGCGTCCGAAGAACCGCTACTGGTTCATACCGAAGCCGGCACGGTGGCAATCGTGACCGGCACCAACAGCGTCAACCAAATGGCCGCCGAGCACGATTGGCAGGTTGATCGGTTCCGGGACGGCAAGGATCCCACTGTGGACCCGGAGGTAGCCCGGGCGGACATCGACCGCGCCGTGAGTCAGGCCGAGAAGGCACGCGAGCAAGGCGCGGACGTTGTGGTGGCGGCCATGCACTCCATTGTCGAATACACGGACACCGCCGATGACTACCAGGTCCGGACCGCGCACGCGCTGGCCGACTCCGGCTCGTTTGACGCGATCTACGGTCATGGATCCCACAGCGTGCAGCCCATTGAAAATTATGATGGCACGTGGATCGTCTACGGCGTGGGCAACACCGTCACGGAAACAGCGCCCATGATGCCCGTCAACAATGACGGTTTGATCGCCCGTTTCCAGTTCGCGAAAGCGGAGGACGGAAGCTGGGACGTCAGTGATCTCTCGTGGGCGCCCAGCTCGAATACCCGGGGCGGACAGTACGCGTGGTGTTCGGCGGCGTCGGATGCGCCCAACGGAACCTGCCGCTCACAGGCCCAAGACAAGCAGAACCGGGAGCGCCTTGCCGAAATCGTCAACACTCCCTCCGCCGTGGAACATGGCCTGCGCGAATGGCTCGTGAGTGAGGACGGCCCCGCCGTGCCCTGAGCTCGTCGTGAGACGAGGGCCGTGCGGATTCCCGACTCGGAATCAGCACGACCCTCACCTGGCACGCACGAGCGCAACCGCGCCCGAGACGGGGAGGCTCAGCCCTGCACGCCCAGCCTCTCCAGGATGATCTGACGCACGCGGCCGGCATCGGCCTGACCGCGAGTGGCCTTCATGACCGGCCCGATGAGCGCGCCCACCGCCTGAACCTTGCCGCCCTTGATCTTTTCGACCACGTCGGGCATCTGGGTCATGGCGTCGTCCACGGCAGCCGTCAGGGCGCCGTCGTCGGAGACGACCGCGAGGCCGCGAGCCTCGACGATCTCCGACGGGGAGCCCTCGCCCTCGATCACGAAACCAATGACCTTCTTGGCCAGCTTGTCGTTGATCTTGCCCTCGTCGATCAGGGCGTTGACCTCGACCACGTGGGCCGGGGTCACGGGCAGGTCCACGATTTCGACCTCCGCTTGCTTGGCCAGACGGGCGATCTCACCCATCCACCACTTGCGGGCCACGGCGGCGGACGCGCCGGCAGCAATGGTCTGCTCGATTTCGTCCATGACACCGGCGTTGACGACGTCCCGGAACTCCTCGTCCGAGTAGCCCCAGTCGTTCTTCAGACGCTTGCGGCGCTGGGCCGGCGGTTCGGGCAGCGTGGCACGCAGTTCCTCGATCCAGGCCTGCGTGGTGACCACGGGGACCAGGTCCGGTTCGGGGAAGTAGCGGTAGTCGTCGGCGTCGGACTTGGGGCGCCCGGACGTGGTGGACCGGGTGTCCTCGTGCCAGTGACGGGTTTCCTGAACGATCTTCTCACCGGCCGACAGCACGGCGGCGTGGCGCTGGATTTCGAAACGCACCGCGCGTTCGACGGCGCGCAGCGAGTTGACGTTCTTGGTCTCCGAGCGCGTACCGAACACCGTTGCGCCCTTGGGCATCAGGGAGACGTTCGCGTCGCAACGCACGTTGCCGCGCTCCATGCGGGCGTCGGAAATACCCAAGTTCTTCACGATCTCGCGAATGGCCGCCACGTACACGCGGGCCAGCTCCGGAGCGCGCGAACCGGCACCCACGATGGGCTTGGTCACGATCTCAATGAGCGGCACACCCGAACGGTTGTAGTCCACCAGCGAGTGGGACGCACCCTGGATGCGACCGGTTGCGCCGCCCACGTGGGTCAGCTTGCCGGCGTCCTCCTCCATGTGGGCCCGCTCGATCTCAATGCTGAACGGTGTGCCGTCCTCGAGCTCGAGATCCAGCTGACCGTCGAAGGCAATCGGCTCGTCGTACTGCGAAGTCTGGAAATTTTTGGGCGTATCCGGGTAGAAGTAGTTCTTCCGAGCGAAGTGGCACTTCGGCGCAATGGAACAGTTCAGTGCCAGCCCCAGTTTGATCGCGGATTCCACGGCCTTGCCGTTGATCACGGGCAACACGCCGGGCAGGCCCAGGGACACCGGGGTGATGTTGGTGTTGGGGTCATCGCCAAACGTGTTGGGGGCGGCGTCGAACATCTTGGTGTTGGTGTTCAACTCCACGTGCACCTCGAAACCCAGGACGGGATCGAAGCGCTCCATGGCCTCTTCGAAGGACAGCACGTCCTCGCTCATTATTTGCCTCCCAGCGCGGCACCGGCCGCAAAGTCACGAACGGTAGTGGCGACGTCGTTGCGAGACGCCCACACGGGACCGCCCCACTTCTCCTCGAGCAGTCGTTCAAGACCCGCACCGGCACGGTAGACGCGTGCGTCCTCCCGGGCCGGGGCCATGAACTGGATACCCACCGGCAAATCGTCCTCGGGAGCCAGGCCGCCCGGGAGCGAGATGGCGGGGATGCCCGCCAGGTTGGTGGGGATGGTGGCGATGTCGTTGAGGTACATCTGCATGGGATCCGCCGACTCGTCCACGCCGCCGATGGTGAAGGCGGTGGTGGGAGCGGTGGGCGAGATCAACACGTCCACCTTTTCGAACGCGGCGTTGAAGTCGCGCTGCACCAGGGTGCGCACCTGCTGGGCCGAGCCGTAGTAGGCGTCGTAGTAACCGGCGGACAGCGCGTACGTTCCCAGGATGATGCGGCGCTTGACCTCAGCGCCGAACCCGGCGGCGCGGGATGCTCCCATGACGCGCTCGATCGTGGGATTGCCCTCGGGGACAACGCGCAAACCGAACCGAACGCCGTCGTACTTGGCGAGGTTCGAGGAGACCTCGGAGGACATGATCAGGTAATAGGCACCCAGCGCGTACTCGAAGTTGGGGGTCTCGACCTCCACGACCTCGGCACCGGCCGACTGCAACAGCTCCACTGCCTCATTGAAACGCTGCTGCACGCCGGCCTGGAACCCCTCGCCGGTGAGCTGTTTGACCACGCCCACGCGCAGGCCCTTGAGCCCGCCGTCCTCGGCACCCTGGCGGGCCGCCGCCGCGAAGGAACCCACCGGGTCGGTCAGGGAGGTGGAGTCCTGCGGGTCGTGGCCCGCAATGACCTCGTGCAACAGCGCCGAGTCCAGCACGGTGCGCGAGCACGGGCCCACCTGGTCCAGGGAGGACGCCATGGCGATCACGCCGTATCGGGACACCGAACCGTACGTGGGCTTGACGCCCACGGTGCCGGTGACCGCGGCGGGCTGGCGGATGGAACCACCCGTGTCCGTGCCGAGTGCCAGGGGCGCCTGGAACGCGGACACCGCAGCGGCGGAACCGCCACCGGAACCGCCCGGGATCCGGTTGAGATCCCACGGGTTACGCGTGGGCCCGAACGCCGAGTGCTCCGTTGAGGATCCCATGGCGAACTCGTCCAGGTTGGTCTTGCCCAGAAGGGGCATCTTGGCGGCCCGCAACTTCTTGGTCACGGTGGCGTCGTACGGACTCATCCAGCCCTCGAGCATCCGGGATGCGGCGGTAGTGGGCTGGCCCTTGGTCACGATCAGGTCCTTGACCGCAATGGGTACACCGGCGAGCTCGTGCAGCTGCTCACCGTTGGCGCGTGCCTGGTCCACCTCCCTCGCAACCTGCAGGGCGCCCTCGCGGTTGCGATGCAAGAAAGCATTGAGTCCGTCGGTGCCCTGGTGGCGATCCTCCGGTTCCACGGCGTGGCCCTCGGTGGCGTCGATCTGCTCGAAGTGAGCGTTGACGGCGTCAACGGACGATACGTCCCCCGAGGCCAGCCTGGCCGCCAGATCCGCGGCGGAAAGTTCTACGATGCGTTCGCTCATGCTCACTCCCCATCCAGAATTGCGGGCACACGGAACTTGCCGTCCTGGCTGTCGGGTGCGTTGGAGAGGGCCTCTTCCTGGGTGAGGGTCTCCCCCACCACGTCCTCACGGAAAACGTTCTGCAACGGCAGCGGGTGGCTGGTTGCAGGAACGTCAGGTCCGGCCGCTTCGCTGACAGAGGCCACGGACGAGACAATGAGGTCGAGCTCGCCGGCAACGCGCGCGAGTTCTTCCTCGGTCATCTCGATGTGCGCGAGCTCGGCCAGGTGGGCCACCTGCTCGCGATTAATCGCAGACATGCATGCTCCTGGTATTCGCTAGTGATTCCGATCCAGTCTAGCGAGCGCCTAGGCTTGACTCAGAACGCTCGACTTTCACCTATCTCTCTAAGGGGTCCCAACTCGTGGCTCGATCCTCCGCCCGCCCGCCCAAACGTCACCCCGGTGGCCCCTCCAAGAAGCCCCGCCTGTCCCGCGCCGAGGCGGCCAAGGCCCAGTCCGATCACGACAACGCGTGGCGGCAGTGGGTTTCCGACGGCGCCGTCGAGGCCGTGGACACCGCACTGACCCACGTGCAGACCGTGGTGGAGGATCAGGTGTTGCAGTTCGGCGCCTTCCCCGTGTTCGTGGTCACCGGTTCCAAGGACGGCGAGTTCGAGTTGAATTCCCTGGACCCCGCGGAAACCGCGGACCGGCACCCGGATGACGTTCTGGAGGAACTCCGCGCTATGACCGCGGCCAAAGCTCCCGACCTGTTGGTCGCCGCGTTGGCCTATCCCGCAACCTTGCCCGACCGTTCCGGGGCCAGAGCCGTGATCGTGGAGGTGGAACACCGCGAGCGCTTGAGCCTGGAAGTTGTGCAGGAGTACGAGACCGTGGAGTCCAAGGGCAAGACCTTCGTGAACTTCGGGGATCCGCACACCGACCGCCGCTGGGATCCGTGGCTGTTCAGCGTGCGCCACTAGACAGTTCCGCCTACGCAAAACCGCCGCCGTGCAACGTGCACGGCGGCGGTGTTCGCTGAGTCGGCAGCGACTCAGCGGTTTACCACTTGGGCAGCTCGGGCAATGCGCCCTGGGATTCGACGTTCTCGTCGTCTCCTCGAGCCAACCACGCGAGCATGCCCTCGCGGTCCGAGGTGATCTCCTGGCCGCCGTCGCCGATGACCCATTCGTCGCGCTCCTCGGTGCGCAGGGTCATCCCCGGTGCGTTCTTGGCGCGCATGGTGCGCACCGCGGCTTCGACCGCGTTGAGCAGCGAGTCCGGGTCCGCCTCTTCAATGGTCCAGGTGGTGTCCAGGTCGTGGTGGTGCACCACCACCTCGGCCACGCGCACGGCCGGGATGGACGTGGCGGGAACGGGCTTGCCGTGCAAGTCCAGTTCCTCGGTGGTGATCTCGCCCTTGAGACGTTCGCACTGCTCCTCAAAGTAGTCCGCGCTGTCACGGACCTTCTGAATGAGCTCTTCCCTGGGGAGGGCTGCCAGCTCGTCGATCTCGCGGTCACGGGCTTCTTGGGATTCGTAGGGCTGCTGCGGTTCGCCGGTCACGGCCCAGTCGATGAGCTTGACCAGCGCCTTGCCGTTGGATGCGAGGTGAGCAATCACGTGCGCACGATCCCAGCCCTCGCACAGGGTGGGTTCGGTCATCTCGCGATCGGCCAGCGACTCGATGGTCGCCAGGAACATGTCGGTTTCACGACGCAAGCGGGAAAGGTCTGAGGTCAGGCGTGCGGGATTAATCATGTCTCCAGCCTAGTAAGTCTCTTGTGACAGCCGGCACAAGTGACCGCCGATGACACATACTGATTTCGTCCAAATACGTTCCCGAGCCATGACCTGCATAACCCTAGGACGCGCCGAGCTTCATTTTCTGCCGCAGCTCACGGCGCGCGCGTTGGGTGTCCGGGTCCGGCACCGGCACGGCGGCCAGCAATCGCTTGGTGTAATCCTGCTCGGGCTTGCGCAGGACCACTTCGCGCTGTCCCTGCTCCACGATCCGGCCGTGCTGCATGACCACGATGCGGTCCGCGAGCCGGTCGATCACGGCGAGATCGTGGGTCACGAACAAGCACGCGAAGCCCATCTCGGCCTGCAGTTCCTCGAACAGGTCCAACACCGTGGCCTGCACGGACACGTCCAAGGCCGAGGTCGGCTCGTCCGCGACGAGTAGCTTGGGCTTCAGCGACAGCGCCCGGGCAATACCCACGCGCTGTTTCTGCCCACCCGAGAGTTCGTGCGGGTAACGGTTGCGATAGTTGCGCGGCAACCGCACCTGGTCCAGCAGCTGTTCGATCCGGTGCTGCAACTGCTGCCCCTTGGCCATTCCGGCCAAAAACATGGGCTCACCAATGGATTCACCGATCGGCAGTCGTGGGTTCAGCGATGACGAGGGGTCCTGGAACACCATGCCCACGTCCTTTCGCACGCGGTTGAGTTCTTTCCGGGACGCACGACTGAGTTCTTGCCCGTCCACAATCAGCGAGCCCTCGACCACGGGTAGCAGCCCCACGGCGGCGCGCCCGATGGTCGTCTTACCCGAGCCGGACTCCCCCACCAAGCCCAGTACTTCTCCCGCGGCCACGGTCAGACTCACGTCCTCGACGGCTCGGAACGCGGGGTTGCGCCCTTGCTTCGGGTATTCGATGGCCACATTTTTCAGCTGCAGCACGGGTTCCGTGACGCGCAGCGCCGCGGTGTCCACGCTGGGTTCCGTGTGTCGCGGGGTGCGTGCCGCATCCGTGGGCAGTGTGGGACGGTCGGTCGCGGTCGCCGCTGTCGATCCTTCGGTTCCCACCGGGGCCTCCTCGCGCGCCGCGGTGTGCCGGTCCACGGACGACGCCGCCGCCTCGCGTTCCTCCGCCTCGACCTCGCGTTCCAGCACGGCCACCATGTCCACGGACTCGCCGGTCTCGCCGCCCTCACCCAGGTGGGGCACCGATTCCAGCAAGGTCTTGGTGTAGGGGTGCTCAGGCTGGGAGAAGATCTGCTCGGCGGGGCCCTGTTCGACGATCCGGCCTTTCTCCATCACGGCGATGCGGTCCGCGAGGTCCGCCACCACGCCCATGTCGTGGGTGATCAAAATGACGGCCGAATGCAATTTGTCCTTGAGGTTCCGGATCAGGTCCAGGATCTCGGCCTGCACGGTGACGTCCAGGGCCGTGGTGGGCTCATCGGCAATCAGCAACTTGGGATCGCAGGACAGTGACTGAGCAATCATGGCGCGCTGACGCTGACCGCCGGACAGCTGGTGCGGATAGGAGCGGAATGCCTTCTCCGGGTCCGGAAGCTCCACCATGGTCAGCATCTCTTTGGCGCGCTCGGCGGCCTGGGAGGGTGACAGGTCCCGGTGCAGACGAATGGTTTCCACGATTTGCTGGCCCACGGTGTACACCGGGTTGAGCGCGGTCATGGGTTCCTGGAAAATCACCGCGATCTCTTCACCGCGTACGCGGCGCAGTGCCGCGCCCTGCAGCCCGATCAATTGCTCACCGGCCAATTTCGCCGAGCCGCTGACCCGGGCGTTGGAGGGCAGTAGTCCCAGGATGGACATGGAGCTCGCGGACTTGCCCGAACCGGACTCGCCCACAATGGCCAGCACCTCACCGGCGGCCACCTGGTAGTTCAAGTCGATCGCGGCCGGGACCCAGTCCTTGTCCACACCGAAGTCCACCGAGAGCTCTTCCACCATCAGGACCGGTTCACCGCGCTCCACACGGCGCGGGCTCCGCGAGCGACGAGACGGACGGTCGGTGACGTCCCGAGAACCGGGGTCCTCGGTTGATCGGTTGCCGCGCTTGCCGATACTGCCGCGCCGCGATCGACGCTCGCGGCGGCTTTCCGGTTCGCGAGCGGCGTCGTTGTTCCAGGGCGCGTCACCGGACGCGGCGTGCTGAGACGATCCGTTGTTCTCGGGGGTGCCCTCGGGCTGGCCGGGGGCGGAATGCGAGGTGCTCATCGTGTGTGCTCCATCGTGTCTGAAACGTGGTGTGCGTGGGCTGCGGGGTGAGGATGCATAGCATGAGGGTCATGCCCCAGGACCAGAAATCCCCCGCTGATTCCCCACGCGTGTATCGGGCCGCGTCCGCCCCGTGGCTCACCGGTTTCCTGGTGCTCCTGGGCATGGTCGTGGCTGCGGCGGGGTGGAGCCAGAACGCGTGGCTCTCCGTGGCGAGCGTGTGCTTCGGTGTCGGCCTGGCAGGTCTGGGGTACGCGCTGTACTGGCGCCCCCGCCTGGAAATCCACGGCCACGGTGTGCGAATCATCAACCCCCTGCGCACCGTGGACATTCCGTGGGCACACATCATCGAAGTGCGGACTCGTTTCACGGTCACCGTGGTCACCGAGGCTGGTTCCCATTCGTGCTTCGCCCTGCCCGCCGCCGGGCCGGGGTCCGCGTTGCGCAGCGGACCACAGGGCGTGTCGCGGGCGCATCCGCTGGCCCGCACGGAGGGTGCCGTGCGCACCGGCGACCTGGCCGGCACACGCTCCGGCGCTGCCGCCAATGACATCCGCACGCTGTGGCAGCGCAAGATCGACACCGGCGAGTTGGATGTCTTCACCCGGGACGATGCCGCTCTGGAGCCGGTGCGCGTTGCCTACGTTCCCGCCCCGCTCGCGGTGACTCTGGCGGTGGCCGCCGTGGGCGTCACGCTGTTCGTCACAGCCTGACCCCCACGAGGCACCCGCCGATACCCAACTCACCGGGCGGTCCGGTTGTCGGCACCGCGCTCGGTGCGGTGTTCGCGGCCATCGCGAGCCTTCTTGGGATTGAACTTGCGTTGGCGCGGGTCGAACGCGTCGCGCAGACCGTCACCAATGAAGTTGATGGTCAACGCAATGGTCACGATGAACACACCGGGCCACCAGAACAACCAGGGACGGGTGGCAAAGGCCGTCTGATTCTCACTGATGAGGCGCCCCAAGGACCAGTCCGGTGCCTGGATACCGAGACCCAGATAGGACAGCGCGGTTTCCAGCAGGATCGCCGAGGACATCAGCAGCGTGATGTTCACGGTGATCACGCCCACGGTGTTGGGCAGGATGTGCTTGAAAATGATGCGTCCGCTGGAAGCGCCGGCCAATCGAGCGGCGTCGACAAACTCGCGTTCGCGTAATGACAGGAACTCGCCGCGAACGAGTCGCGCGAGCGGCGGCCACGACGCCGCACCGATCAACAGGCCCAGCGCAATGACCGTGGCGGTTGTCGGCAGGCCCGTGGAACGGACGTAGGAGATGGCCAAGCGACCCAGCAGTGCGGCGAGAATGACCAGCGGAATAATGATGATCACGTCGGTCAGGCGCATAAGGATGGCCTCGGTCCAGCCGCGGAAGTAGCCGGACAGGCCACCGATCACGGTGCCCAGGAGGCCTGCCATCACACCCACCACGACCATGACGATCAGGGAGTACTGCGTTCCCTGCATGGTCATGGCGAACAGGTCACGGCCCAGGTTGTCCTGGCCGAAGGGATGGTTTCCCAGCGCCGGAGGCAGCAACGACAACGTGGGGCGGCCACTGTCCACCAGCGTTCCCGTGGCATCCGGGTCCCATTTCCACCAGCCCGGGAGGGGACCCACGCCAATGGAGGTCACCGACAACAGCACGATGAAGATCAGGACGATCAAAGAGATGACCGCTCCGGTGTTGCCGAAGAATCGCTGGCGAACCAGCTGTCCTTGGCTCTTCCCCTGGACGTCCTCAGCCCTGGCGACGGCGGGGTCCACCGGTTCCTTGACGTTGATTGGTTCTTGCTGGCTCATGCTTTCACCCTCACGCGCGGGTCGAGAACGGAGTACACGAGATCGGCAATGAGGTTGAACACCATTGCCACAATGCCCGTGATCAAGAAGACGCCCATCACGGGGTTGGGATCCACGTTGCGCACCGCAGTGACGAACAATTGACCCATACCGGTGAATGCGAAGACTGACTCGGTGATGATGGCCCCGCCAATGAGAGCTCCGATGTCGTAGGCCACCAGCGTGGCCAGTGGGATCAACGCGTTACGGAAAGCGTGCCGCATGACCACCGTGCGTTCGGACAGGCCCTTGGCTCGAGCCGTACGTATGTAATCCTGACCCATGATCTCGAGCATGGATGCTCGCGAGTACCGGGAGTAGGACGCCAACGCCAGCAACGTGAGAGCAATGGTCGGCAGCAAAAGGTGTGTGAAGCGGTCGATGCCAATGATCCAGAAATCACCGGTCAGACCCGGGGTGGATGCACTGGCCGTCGCAATGGGGCGGCCACGGATGCGTCCGGAGTCCAAGTAGTCCGGCCAGGACTGCATGAAGCGGTCCAAGATGATCAGTAGCGCCACGAAGAATCCGGTGATCCCGGCCACTCGCATGCCTTGCCCACGGTCATAGCCGCCGGCAAAGTAACCAATGGCCGCGCCGATGACGATCATGACGAGGCACAGGATGATCACGGTCCACAGGCCGGCTCCTCGGAAGAAGCTCTGTACAGGGAAGTAGACGATCAGGCCAACGAGGACCGTGGCCAAGCCCGAGTACAGCGCCCGCTTATTACGCAGCCCCGAAATCAGGATGGTGGCGATCACGGCCACCAGAACGCCGGTCAGCAGGATGAGCGGGATTCCCAGGAACGGGGCCGTCAACCAGTTGGTTGCCAGAACGAAATACACGATGCCCGAGGTCACCAGGAAGCCCAGGACACCCATGAGGATACGGGTCTTCATGCGCCCGAAGGACACGAGGTACCAGATGAACCCGGCCACCACACCAATGGCCAGAATGGTGCCGACGGACATGACCGGGTCCTGTAGGAAGTCGTTGAACGATATCGCCACAATTTCTTTGAGCAGCACCGCCAACCAGAAGCTGGGAAGTGAGAAGCACAGGAACGTGAAGAAGGTGACGCCGTAGTCCAAACCGGAGTACTGGCGCAGCGCGGACACAATGCCCAGCGTGATGCCGATGACGATAGCCAGGATGGTTCCCGCGGTCACCAGCATGATGGTCTGGCCCATGGCGAACAGCAGAAGCTGGGTGACTTCCAAACCGTCCCGCGTGACGCCCAGACTGCACATGTCCGAGAACGGAACCAAGCAGCCCAGCGCACCGCCGAGCCACGTGAAGTACCGCAAAATGGGCGGCTGGTCGAGGTTCAGTGAGTCGATACGGTCCGGAATCAGTTGGGCCGCGTTGGGATGTCCATAGAGGTCCCAGAGTGGGTCCCCCGACGCCGCGGTCATGATGTACACGATGAACGAGGCGCCCAGAAGAATCAGAACGGCTGTGATGAGCCGGCGAAGAATGTAAGAAATCATGTCGCTGCCTTGAGAGTGCGTAGTCACGGCGGCTGTGCGGGCCCGGTTGTCCGAGCCCGCGCAGCGTACCCGTGCGGGCGGATTCAACTCATGCGAGTGAGCGAATCACCACTACTTACGCGACCACTCCCAGAGGTTCCAGAAGGCCCCGTCCTGGTTGGGCTGGTATTCCACGCCTTCGATGTCCTCGGATACGCCGAAGAAGCCCGGGTTCTGGAACAACGGCAGGCCGTAGGCGTCCTCGAAGGTGTGCTTGTCGATCTCGACCATTTGATCCACGCGGGAATCGTTGTCCAGGTTGGAGCGGGCCTCGTCCACGAGCTTGTCCACGTCGGCGTTGGAGTAGTCGTTGTAGTTACCGCCGCCACCGGTCTTGAAGATCTGGGACAGCACCTCGGTGCCCACGCCCGGGGACACCCAGCCGAACAGCGACGCCTCGTAGTCACCGTCGGGCAGCTTCTCGGACCAGCTCGGGTCGCCCAGGTCCTCGACCTTGAAGCCGGCCTTCTCGGCGGACTCCTTGATCAACTGGAACGAGTCGACGCGCGCGGGGTTCTCGTTGTTGTACAGGATGCGAACGGTCGGGGTCTTACCGCCGAGCAGCTGCTTGGCGCCGTCGATATCGACCTCACCGTAAAGGGTCTCCGCTTCGTTGGTCTCCGTGGCCTTCTCGTACGGTTCGCCCTGGCTGGAGACGTACATTTGGGAATTCAAAACGGACGCGTCGTCGGTGACGGGCTTGATCAGCTGATCAACGATTTGCTGGCGCGGGATGGTCTTCAGGAAAGCCTCTCGGACGTTCTTGTCCTTGAAGGTTTCGGTTCCAAAATTAAGATCCACATGGTCGTAGGACAGGTCCTGGCCCTGCAGCACGTTGACGGAGTCAATTTCCTTCACCTGGTCAATGGTGTCCTTGTTGACGCTCACCGGTGCCATGATGTCGACCTCACCGTTGCGCAAGGCCTGGATCTGTGCGGTGGAGTCACCAATGAAGCGCACGGTGATCTCATCCAACTTGCCTTCGTGCTCACCGTTGTATTGGTCGTTCTTGACCATCGTCAAGGAGCTGTTCTCCACAATGTCCTGAATCTTGTAGGGGCCATTGGACAGGAGCAGCTTGTCGTTCTCGGGAGTCGCGGTGAAGTTGAAGGCGGTGTCCCACGCCTTGCCGATCTTGGCAAGGTCGGCATTCTCCTTGGGGCTTTCCGGATCTCCCTCGGGCGAGTCCTCCAGCACTGTGAGCAGCTCGTCCTCGGTCATACCGGCCTCTTCGGCAACCACGTGAGCGGGGTGCAGATAGTCCTGATCCAGGGCGATCTCCCAGTCGGCCTGGGGTTCGTCGTACGTGAGGGTGAAGGACTTGCCGTCCTCGGAGAACTCCGGAATGTCGGTGTGGCCCAGAATGTCCGTGGACCCCGCGATGGTGAAGTAGTCTTTGCCGGTCTTGGCTTCCGCATCGCCGTCGTCGTAGTAGCCGGAACTGGTGGCCCACCAGAGCATCACGTCGGCCTTGTCGATCTTGTTGCCGTCGGACCATTGGGGATCGTTCAAGGTGTATTCCACGGTGAGAGGATCATCAGAGGTCTTCTCGAAAGTGCCGAAGCCTTCATTGCGCTGGATTTCCTGGGACGGATTCACGTAGATGAAACCCTCGCGGGTACCCGTGGCCACCTTGCCGTTGATGTCCAGATTGGCCTTGGTGTACGCCGGGTTGGCACCGGTGAACGCATTGGTCTCTGCAATGGTGAGCACGCCGCCCTCTTGCCCGCCGCCGTTGTCACCCCCGCCGGTTTCTTCTCCGCCGCCACCGCCGCCGACGTTCGCGCAGCCGGTCAGTGCCAAAGCGGCAATGGCGGCAACTGAGACGGCTGCCTTGCCTTTAAAGGTGTACTTTCCCATGACGTAACTCTCCTGATGTGGTGTTCACGATCGGTGGCGCACCACGGTGTGCTTCCACCCGCGAGTTGATAAGGGCGAGCGCGAGGTGTGTTTCACCTCACAATGATTGATAGGTTACCGCTCGTTCACCGCGAACACGTGGCATCCGCGACCGTGTTCAACGAATAAGCGGCATTCGTTACCCAAAGGTCACAAACGGAAACTTCTGGCCGCCGATACAGACGATCCCGGTTCCGGCCACGGCAGCTATCCCGCTCAACTGTCGGTGTGACTACGCTGTTCACAAGAGGTAATACCGACCCGGAGGAATCGTCATGACTCAGCACCCGCAGGAACCCGTACAACCTCGCCGTGAACCAGCGGACTCCGGTGCCTCCTATGAAACCGGAGCCGGGTACCCCGGCGACCGCCATGATGCGCGCGACCGCGCGGCGTCGTCGGTGACAGCACCGCGGAACGGACGACCGGACACGCGGACGGCGCGGGCAACCGACCCCACACTGGACGGGCCCAAGAAGCCCGGCGTGTCCGGGATTGTGTGGGCGGCACTGATCCTGGGCGTGGTCATCTTGATCCTGCTCCTGATTTTCATCATTCAGAACAACGTGTCCACGAGATTCGAGTACATGGCGTGGCAGTTCAGCCTGCCGCTGGGTGTGGCGATGCTGCTGTCAGCCGTGGCCGGCGCTTTGGTCATGGCGCTCGTGGGATCGGTGCGCATGCTCACGCTGAGTCATCGCGTCCGCAAACTTGAAAAGGAACGCGCGCGAATTCAAGACACGCTCAACCGGTAACGAGTCATGACGCCCCCGCTGCGCGCCACCGTTGAAACAGGCTGAGCCATGACCACCGTGGCCGTCTACTTGGTGGTGGTCATGGGGCTGGGCGCGTTCGCGCATGTGATTCGGCTGCCCCCGCTGCTGGGCTTTCTGGCAGCGGGGTTCTTGCTCAACGGACTGGGCGTGGAGCGCCTGGACGAGTTGGAACTGCTGTCCGAGTTGGGCGTGACGCTCCTGCTGTTCGGAATCGGGTTGAAGCTGGATCTGCGGACCCTGCTCGGCAAAGAGGTGTGGGCGGCGGGCACCATTCACATGGCCGTCAGCGCCGTGGGCGGTGCGTTGATGCTGTGGCTCATGATGCTGGTGGGCCTCGAATTGGCCGGTGAATCACCGGGAACCGTCTTCCTGGTGGCCTTTGCACTGTCCTTCTCGTCCACCGTGTTGGTCGTGAAGATCTTGGATGAGCGCGGCGAGTCCAACTCCTTGTACGGGCGAGTGGCCGTGGGCATCCTTGTCCTTCAGGACATTGCCGCGGTGCTGTACCTGACCATCTCCGGCGGTCATCTCCCCTCCCCCTGGGCGATTCTCGTGCTCGCATTGCTGTGGCCCGTCACCAGGCTCGCGCGAGTGTTGTGGTCCCGGTTGGGGCACGGCGAGCTGCTGGCCCTGTTCGGGGTGGTCATGGCGTTGGTCCCCGGATGGTGGGCCTTCACGGCCACGGGGCTCAAGGGTGACTTGGGTGCCCTGCTGGTCGGTGTGCTCCTGGCTTCACACCCCCTGGCACGTGACCTCGCCAAATCCATTCTCACGGTTAAGGACCTCTTACTCGTGGGCTTCTTCGTGAGCATCGGTTTCTACGGGTTACCCAGCGTGGAAATGCTCGTCATGGCCGTGATCCTGTGCCTGTTGATCCCCATGCAATCGGCGGCCATGGCCGCCGCGCTCACCCTGTGCGGATTACGACGCCGCACGGCCGTGCGCGGGGCCCTGGCCCTGGCCAACTATTCGGAGTTCGCGCTCATCGTGGGCTCCACCGCCGTGGTCTCCGGGCAACTTGACGATGACTGGCTGGTCATGCTCGCCTGCGCCGTGGCGCTCAGCTTCGTGGTGTCCACCGTGCTCAACCGCCGCGGCAGCATCGTCACCACCGCGCTGCTGCGCGCCGTTCCCGAGGCACCCCAGGACAAACTCCACCCGGAAGACAGGCCGCTGGATCTCACCCGCGCGGATGTCCTGGTCATGGGGATGGGCCGGGTGGGCACCGCCACCTATGACGAGTTCACCGCCGCGACCTCGCACAAAGTGGTCGGCCTGGAGATCGACCCCTTGCGGGCGCATCACCTGTGGGGGCGGGGCTACGACGTCGAAAACGCGGACGCCACGGACGCGGACGTGTGGGACCGGATCTCGGCCACGGGGCACGTAAAAATCGCCGTGCTCGCGATGCCATTCCATGACGCAAATCTTTCCGCACTCAAGGAACTGCACCACTCCGATTTCGCGGGACGCGTGGCCGCCGTGGCCCAGTACGAGGATCAGGTCTCGGAGCTGGAGAAGCTCGGCGTGAACACCGTGATCAACCTGTATTCCGGTGCGGGACTGGCCCTGGCCGTGGAGGCCCAGGAGGACTTGGAGTACCCGGAGAGCTGAACTGCGGCCCACGTGATCAATGGACCCGATGGACCGGCTCCGGGGAACCGGGATGCGTGAAACCGTCCGGGTGTGGTGACGGCCACGGGGTAGGCTGGAAGGCAGTCCAGTGACCGTCAAACCAAGGAGTCATTGCCCCATGCCCAAGATCATTTACACCAAGACGGATGAAGCACCCCTGCTGGCCACCTACTCGTTCAAGCCCGTGGTCGAGGCCTTTGCCTCCACCGCCGGCGTCGAGGTGGAAACCCGGGATATTTCCCTGGCCGGCCGCATTGCCGCCCAGTTCCCGGACCGCCTGACCGAGGAACAGCGCGTGGCCGATGCCCTCACCGAATTGGGCGAACTGGCCAAGACCCCGGAAGCCAACATCGTGAAGCTTCCCAATATCTCCGCTTCCATCCCGCAGCTCAAGGCCGCCATTGCGGAGCTACAGGCCGCCGGCTACGACATCCCGGATTACCCGGAAGAGGCCGTGACGGACGAAGACAAGGACATCCGCGCCCGCTACGACAAGGTCAAGGGTTCCGCCGTGAACCCCGTGCTGCGCGAAGGCAACTCGGACCGCCGTGCTCCCAAGGCCGTGAAGAACTACGCCAAGAAGCACCCGCATTCAATGGGCGACTGGTCCGCGGATTCCAAGACCAACGTGGCCACCATGGGCGAGAACGACTTCCGTTCCAATGAACAGTCCGTGGTCATGCCCGCCGATGACACCCTGAAGATTCAGCTGGTCACCGATCAGGGCACCGACGTGCTCAAGGAATCCGTGCCGGTCCTCAAGGGTGAAGTGGTGGACGGGACCTTCATGAGCGCCTCGGCCCTCGACGAGTTCCTCAAGGCCCAGGTGGCCCGCGCCAAGAAAGAGGACGTTCTGTTCTCGACCCACCTCAAGGCCACCATGATGAAGGTCTCCGACCCCATCATTTTCGGCCACGTGGTCAAGGCGTTCTTCCCCGAGGTCTTCGCCCAGTACGGCGATCAGCTGGCCGCCGCCGGCCTGTCCCCCAACGACGGCCTGGGTGGCATCCTCTCCGGACTGTCCAACGTGGCCGACGGTGACAAGATCAAGGCCGCGATCGAAGCGGGCATCGACAACGGCCCCGAACTCGCGTACGTGAACTCGGACAAGGGCATCACCAACCTGCACGTGCCCTCCGACGTGATCGTGGATGCTTCCATGCCCGCCATGATTCGCACCTCCGGCAAGATGTGGGGTCGCGAGGGCCAGCAGGAGGACACACTGGCCGTGCTGCCGGACTCTTCCTACGCCGGTGTGTACCAGGCCGTGATCGAGGACTGCCGCGCCAACGGCGCCTATGACCCCACCACCATGGGCACCGTTCCCAACGTGGGTCTCATGGCACAGAAGGCCGAGGAATACGGTTCGCACGACAAGACCTTCGAGATCGAGAAGGCCGGCACCGTGCAGGTCGTCAACCAGGCCGGCGATGTCCTGCTGTCCCACGAGGTTCAGCCCGGTGACATCTGGCGCGCGTGCCAGGCCAAGGACGCCCCCATCAAGGACTGGGTCCAGTTGGCCGTTCGTCGTTCGCGCGATTCCGGCATGCCTGCCGTGTTCTGGTTGGACGAGTCCCGCGCCCACGACCGTAACCTCATGGAGAAGGTCAACCAGTACCTGGCGGACGAGGACACCGACGGTCTGGACATCCGGATCCTCTCCCCCGTGGACGCCACCGCGTTCACGATCGAGCGCATCCGACGCGGCGAGGACACCATCTCCGTGACCGGCAACGTGCTGCGTGATTACCTCACCGACCTGTTCCCCATTCTGGAACTGGGTACCTCCGCCAAAATGCTGTCCATTGTTCCGCTGATGAACGGCGGCGGCCTGTTCGAGACCGGTGCCGGTGGTTCCGCTCCCAAGCACGTGCAGCAGCTCGTGGCGGAAAACCACTTGCGGTGGGATTCGCTGGGTGAGTTCCTGGCCCTGGCGGCTTCCTTCGAGCACCTGGCCACTCGGTACGACAACCCCAAGGCCCAGGTGCTGGCGGACACGCTGGACCGCGCCACGGGCACGTTCCTCAACGAGAACAAGTCCCCGTCCCGCAAGGCCGGCGAGATCGACAACCGCGGATCGCACTTCTACCTGGCCCTGTTCTGGGCCGAGGAGCTGGCCCAGCAGACCGAAGACCCCGAGTTGGCCAAGGCCTTCGAGAAGGTTGCATCGGAACTGCGCACCAACGAGGACACGATCCTCAAGGAGCTGCTCAAGGTCCAGGGTTCGCCCGCCGACATCGGCGGCTACTACTGGCCCAGCAACGAAAAGGCATCTCACGTGATGCGCCCCTCGGCCACGCTGAACACAATCGTGGATTCGCTCAGCGCCTGATCGCGTAGCACGTTCTTGGATCGCCGACGCCGCCGCGTCGCCTCTTCGGGGGCCGCGCGGCGGCGTCAATTCTTTGCTCGTTCTGCCGCGGCCCTGACCCGCGAGAGACAGGGCATGACAAAGGGCGGGACCCTCAGGCCCCGCCCTTTTCACCGTGAGAGCTTAGGACAAGACGCCGGCAACGGCGGCGTAATCGGGCTCATTGGTGATCTCGTCCACGAGCTGGGTGTAGACCACCTTGCCGCCCTCGTCGAGAACGACCACGGCACGAGCCAGCAGACCCTCGAGCGGGCCATCGCTCTGCACCAGGCCGTAGTCCTCGCCGAAGTTCGAGCGGAAGGCCGAGCCGGTGGTGACGTTCTCAATACCCTCGGCGCTGCAGAAGCGAGCGTGGGCGAACGGCAGGTCCTTGGACACGCAGACCACTGCGGTGTTGTCGAAGGACGCCGCGCGTTCGTTGAACTCGCGTACGGACTGGGCGCACACGCCGGTGTCCAACGAGGGGAAAATGTTGAGGACCACGCGCTTGCCGGAGAAATCCTGGGAAGTCACGGGGCTGAGATCGGAGCCCACCAGGTCAAAGGTGGGCGCGGTGGTGCCGGTGTCCGGCAGTTCGCCGGAAATGCGGACGGTGTTTCCCTGAAATGCGGTAGTTGCCATGTCTTCATTGTGCTGTGCGCCACGCGTCATGTCAGCACCTTGGGCCATCTTTAGCCGTGCGCTGAACTTCCCGCTGCTAGTCTCGACACCATTGCACGTCCGCGTAACCGGCGTCACGCCGCGCCTCAGGAGGATCCATGAGTCCAGCACCCGTAAACGTTGCCGTCACCGGAGCCGCAGGCCAGATCTGCTACAGCCTGCTGTTCCGCATCTCGCAGGGCGAGCTGTTCGGTCCGGGCCAGCCGGTGCGCCTGCAGTTGCTGGAGATTCCGCCGGCCCTGGGCGCGCTGGACGGTGTGGTCATGGAACTCATGGACTGCGCTTTCCCCCTGCTGGCTGATGTGCGGACGGGCGATGATCCGGAGAAGGTCTTCGACGGCGCCAACCTGGCATTTCTTGTGGGCGCCCGTCCCCGCACCAAGGGCATGGAGCGAGGCGACTTGTTGGAAGCCAACGGTGCAATCTTCACTGCCCAGGGCGCGGCGTTGAACAAGGCAGCCGCGGACGATGTGCGCGTGGTGGTGACCGGTAACCCCGCGAACACCAACGCGTTGATCGCGCAGCAGAATGCCCCAGACATCCCCGCCGATCGGTTCAGTGCGCTGACGCGCCTGGACCACAACCGGGCCATCTCACTGCTTTCCCAGCAGACCGGTGCACCCGTGACCGATATCAAGCGGATGAGCATTTGGGGCAATCACTCCGCCACGCAGTACCCGGATCTGAGTCACACCACGGTGGCGGGCCAACCGGCCCTGGAGCTGGTGGATCACTCGTGGGTGGAGGAGGAGTACATCCCCCGGGTCGCCAAGCGCGGAGCGGAAATTCTTGCGGCACGGGGTACCTCGTCCGCAGCGTCCGCGGCCGGTGCGACCATTGACCACGCCCGGGACCTGTTCCGCGGCACGGACGAGGGCAACTGGACCTCCATGGCCGTGGCCTCCGACGGTTCTTACGGCGTTCCCGAGGGCCTGGTCAGCTCGTTCCCGGTGACCACGTCCAACGGCGATTGGTCGATCGTGGAAGACCTGGATGTTTCGGCCTTCTCCCGCTCGCGCATCGACGCATCCGTGGCCGAACTCGAATCGGAGCGCTCGGCCGTTCGCGAATTGGGTCTGATTTAGCCTCAGCGGCCGAGGGCCTCGTGGAACATCTCTTCCGCGTCATCGGAGAACGGCACGAAAATGACGGTCTCCACGGACGTGTCCGATTCCCGCACGGTGCGTACAGCGATCTCCGTGGCGTTGTCCATGGGCCACCCGTAGATCCCGGCGGATATGGCGGGGAAAGCCACGGATTTCGCGCCGATCTCGTCGGCCACCCGCAGGGACTCCCGACAGCAGGACGCCAGGACATCGCTCCGATCGGTGTTCTTGGCGAACACGGGGCCCACGGTGTGGATCACCCATCGCGCGGGAAGGTTGTACCCGTCCGTGGCCACGGCCTGGCCCGCCGGAAGTCCGTCCTTGAAGGTAGTTGCGCGTAATTGCTTGCACTCTTCCAAGAGTTGCTTGCCCGCCGCGCGGTGAATGGCACCGTCCACTCCCCCGCCTCCGAGCAGTGTGGAATTGGCGGCGTTGACAATGGCGTCTACGTGCACCTTGGTGATGTCACCTTTGACAATCTGAATGTCCATGACTTCACCCTACGCGGCCGTATGGCAAACGCCAGGGGCTGAAAGCCTGGCCGTTAGCCCCCAGGGCTGTCTACGCTGAAGTCATGGCTGATCTCCCGATTTTTGACGATTCTCAGGTGCAGACCGTTTTGTGCGTGGTGGCCCACCCGGACGATATGGAGTACGGCGGTTCCGCGGCCGTTGCCCGGTGGGTGGAACACGGCGCACATGTGTCCTACCTGCTGCTGACCGCGGGCGAGGCCGGCATCCGGGACAAGGAGCCGAGCGAGGTCGGCCCGCTGCGGTCCCAGGAACAGCGCGACGCCTGCGCAGCCGTGGGAGTCGAGAACCTCACGATCCTGGACCTGCCGGACGGCATGCTCGAATACGGGATGGACCTGCGCAAACGTATTGCCCGGGAAATCCGGAAGACCAAGCCGGACACCGTGGTCACCTTGAACTGGGGTGAGAAGGCTACGTGGGGTCTGAATCAGGCCGATCACCGGGCTGCGGGGCTCGCCACTTTGGACGCGATTCGGGATGCCGACAACCCCTGGGTGTTCCGTGAGCTCATGGCTTGTGAGGGCCTGGAGCCGTGGGGCGTGACCCGATTGATCGTCAACGGAGTGGCACCCGATTACGCCGTGGAGCTCACCGAGGCCAATATCGACGCCGCGGTCGAATCATTGCGCTGCCACAAGCAGTACCTCTCGGCCCTGGACAGCCACCCCGACCCCAAGGACATGATCACCGAAATGACCGCGGACACCGGCCGTGCCGCCGGTGTGGATCACGCTCTGGGGATCAAACTGTACGAACTGCGCTGAACAACAGCCCTATGAGCCCACGGTCATTCCGGTGACGCGGCGCAGACCCAGGGCCGTTCGTGCCCCGCTGATCAGCATCGCCACCAGCGTGATCGCCCACGCGGCAGCTCCCACCCAGTAAAACCACTGACCGATGCCGGTGAGCAGGGGCAAATGGTTGGCCCGCCCCAAATACATCCCCGCCACTGCGTACATGCCCAGTGGGAACACCATGGACCACCAGGACGCGTGGTACGTCAGCGGAATTTTCCGGGCCACGTGCCGCCAGATTCCCAGGGCAACGAGCACCGGGATCAGCCACGTGGCGAAACACCATAGCACCACGGCCAGACCGGCCACCAGCCCGCGGGTCACATCCACCATGGGAGCGCTGTCCATTTCCACGATCAACGCGCCCGCCACCACCGAGATGGCCAGGGAACCCATGGCCACCCAGTACGGCGGGTCGATGGTCTCCGGCGTGATCGGGTACACCAGCAAGCGCAGGGACAGGAACACGGCGCACGCGGCGTAGAGGATGAGTCCGATGGACCAGCACATCACCGCGATCACGGACAGTAACTGCCGCCCATCCGGGTAGAGCGGTTCCAGGGTTGCACTGACCACCGCCATGGATTGAACGGCAACCACCCAAATGAACCACGAACCGTTGGCCAACTTCAGGACCGGCCGCTCAGCACGCCCCAGGACGGCGAACCACGGTACCAGATATCCCAGGATCACCCACCCCACAGCCGACGCAGCAAGTAAGATCAGACCTCCGGCGTGCACCCCGATCGCAATCAGACAAATGGCCACCACGTTGGTTGCCGCGACACCGGTGAAGAACCCGAAGGCCCTGGACGGGTCATGAAGGTCGTCCATGAGCGAGTTCCGGAAGGCCACGGCCCGCCACAATGACAGCCCCACCAGGATCACGAACGCCACCACGGCAATGGCCATGATTGCGCGAGAAAGTCCCGACAATCCCAATTGGTAGGCCCCTACGGACACTATGCCGCTGCCCATCACCATCGCAAAACACGACGGCGGCAATCCGGCCACGCTGGCACGCAGCGCACTCCGAGCGCGCTCGCCCCGCACCCTCGAGGGACGAGGAATCGGAACCGTCACTGCTCCTCGCCGGTCATGGCAGCCACGTACATCCAGCGGTCGGCGCGTTTGCGGAACAGGGACACCTCGCGTTGACTATCGCCTCGCCCCGCAGTGAGATATCGCGCGGTGAATTCGACCACGCCGCTCTCGTCCTGTTCTCCGCCCGCTTCCGTGCTGTGGATGGTCAGTCCCAGCCACTCGGTCCCTGGGTCTGCCGAGACCTCCGGCGGACGGGTCGAGGGGTGCCACGTGCGGAACACATGATCTTCGTGGCCGAGTTCGAAGGCCGTGTACCGCGAGCGCATCAGGGCCTCGGCCGTCTTGGGCCATTGCTGGTTGGTCAGTGCCGGTTCACAGCATTGTTCGTAGGACGCACCGGCCGGAATTCCACCACACGGACACACACTCATTTTTGGGAGTGTACCGAATGATCGGGATCCCGCCCGGCCGCCAGCGCGATTGCCCGGTCCAGCATGGGCTCGGTCAGCCGCCCCGTGAACGTGTTTTGCTGGCTCACGTGGTAGCAGCCCACGAGCCGAACGGGCCGCCCGTCCGGTCGCTGCAACGCGGCAACGGCGCCGTGTCCAAACTTGGGGCGGGGCTTGGGCACGTGCCACCCCATCCGCACCGCGGCGGCCAAGGTGGTCTGCCACGCGATGCCGCCCAGCGCCATGATTCCCTCGACCTCGGGGAGGAGTGTCATTTCGCGGTCGAACCAGCCACCGCACGCGGCCTGTTCCGCGGGCAGCGGTTTGTTGGCCGGCGGGGCGCACCGCACGGGCGCGATCATCCGCACATCCCGCAGCCGTTGCCCGTCTCCGGCGGTGCTCACCGTCTCGTGGGCCGAGAACCCCGCGCGGTAGAGCGCCGCGTACAACCAGTCGCCCGCGCGGTCGCCGGTGAACATGCGCCCCGTCCGGTTTCCCCCGTTGGCGGCGGGTGCCAGTCCTACGATCACGAGCCGAGCGCGCGGGTCACCGTAGGACGGCACGGGCCTACCCCAATAGGGCTGATCCGCGAACGAGGCCCGTTTCTGCTCGGCCACGCTTTCGCGCCAGTGCACCAAGCGATCGCAGGCCCGACACACGCTGCACAGGGCGTTCAGGTCGGCGACGCCGCTCGCGCCGTTCGCAAGCGCCCGCACCCCGGCGGCGTCGTGGGCCACGGGCGTGTCCGACGCGGCCGGGTCCTCCGGCCAGCCAGAACCGGGAGGCACGGGCGAGGGGAAGAGTTGCTCGGTGAGCGGGTGCGGTAAAAGCGTGGGTTGGGGGTCCGTTGGTGTCATTGCTGGGGTGCTCCTTGCGATGTGACGTGGGTGAGCAATTGCGGAGACTCACCGGGGAATCTAGCGTGGTGTCCACCCCACCCCGCTCACCCAGGAGATCTTGTGAACCCCATCGTAGAACTGTCCGACGGCACCCAACTGAGCGCGATCGGACAGGGAGCGTGGAACATGGGCGACTCTACCGCTACCCGCGAGGCCGAAATCAACACGCTCCGCCGAGGTGTGGAACTGGGCCTCACACTCATCGACACCGCGGAGATGTACGGCAACGGGCGCTCCGAAGAACTCGTGGGCGAGGCAATCGCCCCGATTCGCGACGACGTGTACCTGGTGGACAAGGTACTGCCGTCTAACGCGTCGGCCAAGGGAACCCAACAAGCCTGCGAGCGCAGCCTGCGTCACCTGGGGCTCGATCACATTGACCTGTACCTGCTGCACTGGCCCGGGTCGTATCCGGTGGAGGAAACCCTCATGGCTTTCGAACGGCTCGTGGACCGCGGGTTGATCGGCGACTGGGGTGTGTCCAACGTGGACCTGGTGGAGTTGGAGACCTACCCGGAGAATCCGCTGGTCAATCAGGTGCTCTACAACCCCGCGAGCCGGGGAGCGGAACTGGAGTTGTTCCCCGCCATGAAACAACGTGAGATCGTGGCCATGGCCTACTCCCCCGTCGGTCAGGGTGAGTTGCTGGGGGAAAAGGCCCTCCAGGACATTGCCGAAAACCACAATGCGACCGTCGCACAGGTGCTGCTGGCGTGGGCCATCCGGGACGGCAACACGATTGCCATTCCCAAAGCCTCCACGCTCGAGCATGTGGCGGACAATGCCCGTGCCCTTGGTCTGCGGCTGAGCGCGGAGGATCTGCGGGCCATTGACGCGGCCTTCCCCGCGCCGGACCAGCCGGGGCCGCTGGAGATGATCTGATCCGGACCGCGCGGGCTGAGGTTCAATCAGTGCCGAGCGCGACTCGCGCGCGAGCTCAGGCGCTTTTGCCCAGGCGACGCAGCAGTTGCTTGCGCCAGCGTTCGGGAAATTCGGGGGCTTCGAGCAGCTCGCGCATGGCCGCTAGGTCTCCTCGCTCCACGTTCATGATCCGACTCACGAAGGCGCAGGACACCGCATCCGGCAGGCGGGACACGAACTCGAAGCGGTCTCCGACCTCGACGTCACCCTCGTCGAGCACCCGCAGGTAGTACCCGCAGCGATTGGTGCTCATCATGAGCTTGGGGAGGTCTGGGTTGGACCACTTCTTGGAAATGGTCGCGCAGGGCGTGCGCGGCTGGGTCACCTGGACGACAGCGCCGCCCACTCGGTAGACATCACCCAGGAACACCCTGTCCTCGGTGGCACCCCGAATGGTGAGGTTCTCGAAGAACGCGCCGTCCGGCAGCTGAAGTCCCTCGGCACGCCACTCGTCATAGTGTTCGGCCGGGTAACAGCACACGGCCTTCTCGGTCCCACCGTGATATTTCGGGTTCCCTTGCTCGTCCCCCACGAAACCCGTGACCGTCAGGCGAACCGGATCGGTGTGCGGCGTCTTCACGGCGGCCGTTCGGAACCTGCGCGAGGACCCCCAGTGCTGGGTCTTCACCTCGCCGGTCCGCAGCAGGGTGATCGAGGCGTCCGTGATCGTCGGTCCACTCACCGTTACTTGTGTCTGACTCATGCCTGCGCGCCGTCCCATACCGGGTCTCTGCGATCGTCCAGGCGCAGTCCCTCGCTGGGTTCGTGCACCGTGAATTTTCCGTTGTGCATCAGATGTACCACGCGCACACCGTACTCCGCAGTGGCCACATCTGAAATGATGCGCCTGTGACAGCGCCACCACACGGATTCCGAACACATCACGGCCGTGCGTTTGTCGTCCAGACCGGCTAGCAAATCGGCCATGCCGGCACGAAATTCCTCGGTGCGGGTCCACGCGGCATAGGCACGGAAGGCCTTGACGCGCCACCATTGATCCGGTGATACCTCGTCCTCGGCCTTGGTGAGCGAGCGGCGACCGCCCAAGCGTCCATCCCACACGTATTCGATACCCAGCTCGTGGGCGAGCTCCTCGATCTGGCCGCGTGCGGCGGCGTCGTTGCGTCGACTACCCGGGAACCTGCGCACGTCCACGATTCGTTCGACGCGGGCACCGCGGAGCAACCGGGCCAGCTCGCCGCGATCCGCGGTGCCGTGGCCGAAGGTCATGAGGGTCGCGGGTTGAGTCATAGTTCAAGGTTACGAGGTTTTGCAGTACGTGGCGCGGGGCACGAAGACCCCGGTGAAAACGATGCGTGTCAGGCGGGCACCGGAACGCAGTCCGGGCAGTGATCGCGCGCGCCCGATGCGCTGCAGCCCTCGCAGCACAGGAATAATTGCCGACAGCTGCGCTCAGCGCAGTTGATGTACCGGGGCGTGGCCTTGCCGCACTCGACACACATCCCGAGTGACTGGGCACCAGGCTCGAACTCCATGTGCATCCGGTTGTCGAACACGTACAGCGAACCGTCCCACAGCCCCTTATTGCCGTACGCCTCGCCGTAGCGGACGATCCCGCCGTCCAGTTGATAGACATCCTGGAAACCGCGGTTCTTCATCAGTACGGACAGGACTTCACAGCGGATGCCGCCCGTGCAATAGGTGACCACGGGCTTGTCCTTGAACGCGTCGTACTTTCCCGACTCGATCTCGTCAATGAAATCGCGGGTTCTGTCCGTCTCCGGAACCAGCGCGTCCTTGAACTTCCCGATCCGCGCTTCCATGGCATTGCGGCCGTCGAAGAACACCACCTCTTCCCCGCGCTGTTCCATGAGCTCGTGCAGCTGGTGTGGCTTCAGGTGCGTGCCACCACCGCGCACGCCATCCTCGGTCACGGTGATGGGATCCGGGGCGTGAAAGGTCACCAACTCCGGACGCACCTTGACACTCAACCGCGGAAAGTCGTTTCCCGCTCCGTCCGACCATTTGATGTCCGCGTCCTTGAACGGCGCGTACTCCTTGAGGCCCTTCAGGTACCGCTTGACGTCGTGGATGTCCCCACCCACGGTCGCGTTGATGCCCTGCTCGGAGACGATGATGCGCCCCTTCACGTTGGCGCGCTCGGCGAGGTTCTGCTGCCACAGCTTGATTGCCTCGGGATCGGCCAGGGGCGTGAAGACATAGAACAGCACAATTTTCGGCAGGGACATACCCACCAGTTTAAGTGAGTGCGGGGCTGCCCACACGCGGTGAGCGACCCCGGGAGGGTGAGCTTGGCGACGTCGTCGTTGCCGACCACCGAACGACGCCGCCGGCTCGGCTCAGGACATCTCGTACCCCGTCACGGGGCCTTCGGTATTCGGTTGCCACCCGAGCTCGGGCGCCACGTACTTGGCGAAGTTCTCGAGGATGCGCAGGTTCAGTTCGGGCCCCAGCTGGCTGGGAATTGTGAGCATCAGGGTGTCCGATTCCATCACGGCCCGATCCTGTTTCAACTGCTCTACCAGGGTGTCCGGCGGGCCGGCGTAGGTGCGCCCGAAAATCGAGGTGAACCCGTCGATCACGCCCACCTGGTCCCGGGATTCGCGCGCCCCCATGTAGGAGAAGATCTCGTCCTCGGGCCCCACAATGGGGAACACGCTGCGACTGACCGAGGTGCGCGGTGTGCGGGCGTGGCCGGCGGCGCGGAACGCCTCGCGGAACCGACGCACCTGCTCGGCCTGCTGCTGCGCGAAGGAACCCTCGTTGGCTTCGGTCAGCAGCGTGGAACTCATGAGGTTCACGCCCTGTTCGCCGGCCCATTCAGCGGTCTTGGCTGACCCGGCACCCCACCAGATACGCTCGGCCAGACCGGGCGACTGCGGCTCAATGGCCAACTTGGCCCCGGCGCCGTACTGGGCGGGATCCGCGTAGGTCATGGCGTCGCCCTTGATAGCTCGCATGAACTTCTGGAAGTGCTCGCGCGCAATATCCGCACCGCGCGGGTCCTCGGACCCCGTGTAGCCGAAGGACTCCCAACCGCGCAGTGCCGGCTCCGGAGATCCCCGGCTCACGCCGAGAGCCACCCGGCCATCCGCCAGAAGATCCAGCTGCGCAGCTTCTTCCGCGAAGTACAGGGGGTTCTCGTATCGCATGTCGATCACGCCGGTACCCACTTCGATGTTGCGGGTGCGCGCCGCGATGGCACTCAACAACGGCATGGGGGACGCCGACTGACGCGCATAGTGGTGGACACGGACGTACGCGCCGTTGACGCCCAGTTCATCGGCACCTTCCGCGATCTCGACGGCATCCCGCAACGACTGGCGCGCGTCGGGATCACCGGGCCCGCGACCGGAACCGTAATGGCCGAAACTCAGAAAACCAAAACCCTTCATAACAACCGCAACATACTTGATCCGAATAATATTTCTAAATCAAGGACTACCCCCTGCTCAGGCTTATTCAGGCGGGCCCTGGGAGGGCCGGTCGAAGATGGGTGCGTTCTCCGTGATTCCCCCGTTCTTGACGGTGAACCCGCACCAATGACTACTTGAGAATCCGTTCGACGAACTCATTGACGGCCGCATCGATCGTGAGACCGGTGTCGAGTGGCACGGTGAGGTGATCAAGCATGAGGCCGTCGATCGCGTAGTGCAGTAACGCGATCTCGGTTCGCCCCCCGGGGAGCCCGGTGGCGGCGTTGAACACCACATCGTCGCGGAATGCGCGCTGCCGCCATGCTCCGAGCGCCGTGGCCACGGTAGGTTTGCGGGTCGCTTCGAGCCGCAGTTCGAACAGCGCAAGAGAGACGTGGGGGTCGATGCTGAGCCGTCGCACCACATCGCGCAGATAGTCGGCGAACAGTGCTTTGTTGGGCGGGCGTGACTCCCGTGCCGGGATGGTACCGGGGTCGGGAGTAAGCCGTTCTTCGATGCGATCGACCAGCGCCGTGATGAGGTCGTCCCGCGTGGGGAAGTAGTTCGAGGCCGTACCGCGCGGCGTGCCGGCAATGGTGTCGACGGCGCGATGAGTAAGACCGCGTGCACCTTCCTCTGCAAGCACACGGATCCCCGCATCAGCGAGGGCAGAGCGGCGTTCGTCATTCCGGGCCATGTACCTCATGCTATCCAAACCACGACAGCTGTTGTACTTTAACTACGACATCTGTCGTGATTGGAGCGCAAATGCGAGAACTCGTCTACTACGTCGCCGTCAGCATCGACGGTTACATCGCCGACCCGACGGGCGGGTTCGATGCGTTCCTCGTCGAAGGCGACCATGCGTCCGTTGTTTTCGGTGAGTACGCGGATGCGCTGCCCGTGCATGCACACACAGCGTTGGGCATCGAGCCCCCAAAAACCCGGTTCGACACCGTGATCCTGGGATGGAACACCCTTACACCCGCCCTGGATGTCGGCATCGCCAGCCCCTATCCACACCTGCGGCAGGTCGTCGCGAGCCGCCAAGCCCGCGACGTCGACCCGGCGATCACCCTCACTGATGATCCACTCGCAACCGTCCGTACTCTGAAGCAGGAAGACGGCCTGGACATCTGGCTCTGCGGCGGCGGTGAACTCGCGGGCACCCTCGTCTCGGAGATCGATCGCCTCGTCCTGAAACGCAGCTCCATGGTCTTCGGCAGCGGGGTCCCTCTATTCGGCACGGCACCCTATGACCCACGCAGATTCGATCTGATCGATTCTCGCACTTTCAAGTCCGGTGTCCTCATTGAGGAGTACGTCTCGCGCGGCGGGGCACAGTGATCCTCCGCAGACTCGGATCGAGTGCGAACTTCCCCTCAACGGGGCGTCAGGGCTACTCGCTCGTGAGCTTCCAGCCATGGGTCTCGCACTGTCCATCGCGATTGGTTCCGGTGGCCAGTACGGTGCCGTCGGCGCGGAGCCCCAACGTGTGTGCAGAACCCGCGGCAACGGCAATGACGTCTTGCCAAGTGTTGACCTCACATTGCCTGTTGTCGTTGTTCCCAACAGCAAATACCCGGCCGTGAACATCGACTGCCACCGTGTGGTAGCTACCAGCAGAGACGCCGACCAGGTCGCACCACTGCGACACGCCGCAGGCGCCGGAGCTCGGATCACCCGTGCTCAGTGCGCGGCCGCCCGCGGTGATACCTACGGTGTGCAGGTAACCTGCTGTGATCGCAGCCAGCTCGTGCCAACCCGCGATCTCGCACTGGCGTAGACGATTGCTTCCGGTTGCTACCGCGGTTCCGTCGGCGCGGAGTCCCACTGAATGCCAGTCACCGCAGGCAACGGCGACGACCTCCTGCCACCCGCCGACATCACAGGCGCCTTCAGTCTCACGGCCGGTCGCGAGAACGGAGCCGTCTGCCAGAATTCCTAACGTGCGCCGCCACCCCGCGGCGATGCTCACGATGCCTGACCACTCCCCGACGTCACACTGACCGTCGGAGTTCCACCCCGTCGCGATCACACGGCCGTCGTCGAGCAGTCCCACGGTGTGAGAACGGCCTGTGTTCCTGGCGGTGTGCACGTTTCCAGCGGCGACGGATGCGACACCCCGCCAGGTGCCGACGTCGCATTCGCCCGATGCGTTGTCGCCGACCGCCACGGTTGTACCGTCTGCAACCAGACCAACCGAGTGCCGTCGTCCGGCAGCCAGCTGATGTAGTTGGCCAGTGTGCTTGTGGATGTTCGGCGACATCATCGTGCTGATTTTCCATTCAGAAGGCGGGGGGTCATTCCAGTCGCAGGGTTGTTGCAAGGTGTGTGCCTCGCTTGCCCGTGCTCAGAACGCACATACACCCGCAGGTGCGCAGGTGATGCCTGGCCGCTACTTACCCAGCCACGCGGATGCGGCCACCACGATAGCCGCCGTGGCGTTCGTCAGCGTGGGTTGGATGACGGGGGCGAACATGGGCGAGTGGTTGCCCGGGATGTCCTGCGTTACGGTTCCCTTGGCCTTCGCTTGCGCATAGGCCTCGGGATCGGCGCCTCCCACGGCCCAGTAGGTGTACGGCACACCCAGCGCGGTGGGAACGTCACTGAAGTCCTCGCTGGCGGTTTGCCGGCCGTAGTGGGCGATGGCCTCTGCCGGGAAGTACCCGTTGAAAGCCTCGGCAACCGTGGCAGTGGCCCCAGCTTCGTTGTCGGTGAGCGGGTAGTTGTTGATCACTTCGATCTCGGGTTCCTTGGCCGAGCCGGAGGCTTGTGATTCCGCGAGTGAAATACGCTCAATGGCCCCGACCAGCTGATCCTTCACCGCGGGGTCGTACGCACGGATGTTCAGTTCGAGCACGGCGTGATCGTCAATGATGTTGCTCTTGGTCCCGGCCGCGATCTTGCCCACGGTCAACACGGCGAATTCACCCGGTTCGATTTCCCGGGCTACCACCGCCTGAAGTCGCACGACCACCATGGCCGCCAACACCACAGGATCAATGGACAGATGCGGCATGGAGCCGTGACTCCCCCGCCCGAACAGGGTTACGCGAAGGCTCGCCGCCATCGACAGGAACGGGCCCTCGTGCGTGCAGACAGTTCCCGCGGGTTGGGCCATCACGTGCTGACCCAACGCCACGGTCGGCTGCGGGATCACATCTGCCAGGCCGCCATCCACCATGGCCTGGGCTCCCGTGCCGAGTTCTTCGGCGGGTTGGAACAGCGCTATGAAGGTACCCTGCCAGGCGTCCTTGGATTCGGACATGAGGCGAGCGGCACCTAGCAGGGAGGACACGTGCACGTCGTGGCCGCACGCGTGCATCACCGGCGTGGTGGTTCCGTTCTCATCGGTGAACGTCTCGGTACTCGCGTAGTCCAGGCCGGTGGCCTCCTTCACGGGCAAGGCATCCATGTCAGCGCGCATCAGTACCACGGGTCCGTCACCGTTGCGCAACACGCCGACGACGCCGGTGGGCCCCACCTTTTCGTGAACCTCAAACCCGAATTCGTTGAGTTTTTTGGCCACGATTGCGGACGTGCGTTCCTCGTAAAAACCCAGTTCCGGATGGGAATGGAAGTCCTTGTACAACTCCTCCTGCCAGTCCTTGATGCTCGACTGACCCCTCAAAATCTGCTCTGCCACGTGGGTGGATGCCATGCTGTGCCCTCCTAGTTGCTGCCTTCCTGGCCGATGCTACTCCCACCCTTTGGGTCCGTCCTCCCGCGAACGGGTTCGTGTTTCTTGCGGTAACGCTTTCCGGGGCGAGGCAATCGGGCCAGTCGTTTGAAGGCTTTCGGGTTGAGGTTCGCCGGGCCTGGCAACCGCCAGCCAAACCGCCGAGCCGCCAAGCTGAGCACGGCACTGAGGGCAATAGCACCGCCCATGCCGATGTTGGGCTGTCCCAGCTCGGCCAGAACAAACATTTCCGCACTGGCGATCAAGGCGCTGGTCGCGTACAACGTGTTGCCGCCAAAGATTGCGGGCACCCGCCCCACGGCAATGTCGCGAATCATTCCACCGCCCACGGCGGTGACCACGCCCAACAAAATGGAAGGCATCCAGCCCAGCCCGGCGGCCATACCCTTGATGGTTCCGGTGGCGGCCCAACAACCGACCGAGAGCGTGTCGGCGAAGAACAACCCGCGCTGCGTCCACCGCTGTTCCAACGGCAGCAGGTAGGCGATCAGCGCGCCGGCCAGAGCGGTGGTCAGGTAGGCGGGATTGGTCAGAGCCACCGGGAAACCCTGTTGCAGCAGGGTGTCGCGCAGCATGCCCCCGCCAAGGCCGGACACAATGGCCAGGATCACGAACCCCACCAGGTCCATTTTCAGGTGCCGGGCCACCACGCCACCCAGAATCCCATTGGTGATCACGCCCAGCAGATCCACCACGTCGAATACTGCCCTGGGGTCGATCTCCACCGACTGCACCCTACTTTCCGCATGAACTCTTACCCCGTACAGCCTAGAACTACTCCCGCAACGAGGACGAAGCCAGCGCGATTGCTGTTCAGGTACCCGCAAGTTGCATGTCACTCGGGGCCGCCACCATGAGCCCATGACTACCAACAATGCGCCCATCAACCGTCGTCAACTCATCTCCGGTGGCCTGGCCGGCGCGGCCCTCATCGCCGTTCCCGGTAGCGCGGTCGCACACCGCGGTGACCGCCACACCCCGGGGCTGGTCAGCAAGCGCCTGACTTTGCCCAGCGGCGTCGCCTCCGGTGACGTCTCGTCCAACTCTGCGGTGCTGTGGGCCCGTTCCTCCGGCACGGGCCGCTTGCATGCCACGCTCCAGGCGGTCTCCGCCGACGGCGCCCCATTGCGCGGGCGCTTCGCCCGCGGTCTTCGTCTGACCTCGGGGTGGGCCGCCCCCGAGTCCGATCACACGGCCAAGATCTTTGCGGGCAAGCTACCCTCCGGAACCCGGTTCAAGGTCACCTACGCGTTCGAGGACGAACGGGGCCGGATGGGTGAGCGCGCCACGGGCAGTTTCACCACTGCTCCGGGTCAGCGTTTCGGGCCGAAGACCTCCGCGCCACAGTCCTTCGTATGGACCGCGGACACCGCGGGACAGGGCTACGGCATCAACGAGGACATCGGCGGGATGCGTGGCTACGCCGCCATGCACGCGACCAAACCGGACTTCTTCCTGCACTCCGGCGACACCGTCTACGCGGACAATCCCATCGAGAAGACCCTGGAGGTTGCGAACGAACCCCTGTGGCGCAACCTGGTCACCGAAGAGGTTTCCAAGGTCGCCGAGACGCTCCATGAGTTCCGCGGCCGGCACCGGTACAACATGTTGGACAAGAACCTGCGGGCCATGTACGCGGAGGTCCCCGTGATTGCGCAGTGGGACGATCACGAGACCACCAACAACTGATGGCCCGGCGAGATCCTCGAGGACGAGCGCTACACCCAGGTGCGCGACGTCGACACCCTGGCCGCTCGTGGCCGCCAGGCGTGGCAGGAGTACATGCCCATCGCTGATTCCCGTGCGCTGTCCCACGGCACGGGATTCGAGCCGGCCCGCATCTACCGCAAGGTCGAACGCGGCGACCACCTCGATGTGCTCGCCCTGGACATGCGCACATTCAAGGGCGAGAACACCCCGGGTCAGGAAACCCACGAGACCGACATCCTGGGCGAGGAACAGACCCGCTGGCTGATCCGCGAACTGCGGCGTTCGCGTGCCATGTGGAAGGTCATCGGCAATGACCTACCGCTGGGCCTGATCGTGCCGGACGGTAAGGACCAGGAGTCCATTTCCAACGCCGATCACGGGGCACCGCTGGGCCGCGAACTGCAGCTGGCCCGGATCTTGAAGGCCATCAAGGACCACGACATCAAGAACGTGGTCTTCCTGACCGGCGACGTCCATTATTGCGCCGCCCACCACTACTCCCCCGAGCGCGCGGCGTTCAAGGACTTCAAACCGTTCTGGGAGTTCGTGGCCGGCCCCATCAACGCGGGTGCCTTCGGCCCCAACAAACTCGATGGCACGTTCGGACCTCGCGTGGACTTCCAACAGGCCGGCCCCGCCCTGGCCTCGCCCCGCAACGGTGACCACCAATACTTCGGGCACGTGTCCATCGCTGAGGACGGCGGGGAGTTCACCGTGCAGCTCATCAATGCCAACGGGCGCGCGGTCTACCAGCGCACCTTCACACCGGAGCACTGAACCCGCACGGTACGACGTCGCCGCGGTGACCTGAGCCGGCCAAGGTCACCGAGGCGACGTCGTACCGTGTGCACATCCCCGGGTGGCCGGTTCACAATGGTGTCCATGGTGAGTTTGCCGAACGGCTATGTGCTGAGAGTGGGCCCGCCCAGTGTGGCGTCGTATGTGCACCTGCGCGAGGCCTCGGGCATGAGTCCCAAGACGCACCAGCAGGCAATGGCCGGAATCAACGGCGCCTGGGCTGCGGCGCACATCCTTCACGGGCCGACCGGAGAAACCGTTGCCATGGGGCGAGTCATCGGTGACGGCGGTTGGTATTTCCACATCATCGACATGGCGGTCTTACCGGACCACCAGCGCCGAGGACTCGGTGACACGATCCTCACGTGGCTGCTGGATAGGATTCGCCAGGATGCTCCGCCCAACGCATTCGTCAGCCTCATGGCCGACCCGCCCGGGCGCAGCCTGTACCAACGTCATGGATTCAAGGACAGATCGCCTCGCAACGTGGGGATGAGTCGATTGCTCGAACGATAGGTGGATGATGACTGAGGCCGCAATGCACGACCAGCCGATCTGGCACGCACCCGCAGGCACGGTGGTCGGCTGGCACGACGGCCCCGTGGATCGCGCCACCGGCATCCGCTACGCGCGTGCCGCCCGGTTGGAAACGCCAAGGCCAGTGAGTGATGCGCATGAACCGATCCGGGCGACCTCGTGGTCCCCGGCCTGCCCCCAGGCGCCCGTGCCCCTGCTCGATAACGCGGTGGGCAGCAGTATCGGCAAGCTCCCCGTGGACGAGGACTGCATGCGCGTGTCGGTCACCGTGCCCGCGGGCACCGCACCGGACGCCGAATTGCCCGTCATGGTGTGGATTCACGGGGGTTCGTACGTGTCCGGCGCCGGTGACGCGCCGTTCTACGACCCGAGCACGCTGGTCGCCGAGCAGAACGTGGCGGTGGTCAACGTGACCTACCGCCTGGGCTTGTTCGGCTACCTGGGTGACGGCCGGACCAGTCCCGCCAATCTGGGTTTGCTCGATCAGATCGAGGCGCTGCGGTGGGTGCACCGCAATATTTCGGCCTTCGGTGGCGACGCCGCCAACGTCACCATTTTCGGCCAGTCCGCGGGTGGCGACGCCGCCGCCCACCTCATGATTTCCGAGGGCACCCGCGGCCTGTTCCGACGCGCCATCGTGCAAAGCGCGCCGTTCGGACTCATGAAAAGCCGCAGCAAGATGAACGCGGTCATGTCACGCACCGTGAGCGGCTTGGCACCCGATGCCCATTGGGAGGAAGTGACCTCCGCCCAGTCAACGGCGGAGAAGGCAGCATCGCGCTTCGGGTTGAAGGGCCAAATGCCCTTCGGCGTGCAGTACGGACATCCGCCGCTGCCCGCCGAAAAGGAACTGGACGCGGCGTGGCGCGAGGTCGCCCCGAAGGTCGAGGTGCTGGTGGGCTACACGACCCGCGAGGTCGCATTGTTCGCCGCCGCCGTTCCCGTGCTGCTCAAACGGCTGGAAAAGCCCAAGCGGGACCCTGCCCTGGAACAGCTGGTGGTCCGGCCCCTGACCAAGCGGATTTACGGAACGGGAGCCAAAGCCTTCGCCGCCCGACACGCGGCGGCCGGTGGCCACGTCACGGGGTACGTCTTGTCCTACGGCAATGAGGAGCACCCGTTGAATGCGGCCCACATTGCGGAACTC
This sequence comes from Kocuria sp. cx-455, assembly GCF_014698015.1. GTDB lineage: Bacteria > Actinomycetota > Actinomycetes > Actinomycetales > Micrococcaceae > Kocuria. Next base: position 120,890 of record NZ_JACXBS010000002.1, on the reverse strand, counting down.
CCGTTGCTCTTCCCGTCGAGCGCGTGGGAAGGTGCGCCCAGTGCACTGGGTCTGAGTCTCAACGACATGCAGGAACGGGGCCGGTTGCTGCGAGCCCAGTGGGCGGAGTTCGCCCGCGGCGGGACGGTGAGCAGCCTGTCGGAGATCGGTTTTCGGGTTCTTGCCTGACAGGTGCTGCACGAGTGCCTACTGGGCCCAGCGATCGGGAGCGGACGAGTCACCCGACCCTGCCGGAATGGCTCAGGTCAGCTCTTGTCGGAATCGGACACCGGCGTTTCCTGCGGTGTGAACAAATCCTCGATGCGGCACTCGAAGACCTCGGCGATTCGGAAGGCCAATGGCAGGCTGGGATCGAACCGACCTCGTTCGATGGAGATCACCGTTTGTCGAGACACCCCCAACAATTTCGCCAGATGCGCCTGCGACCACGAACGTTCCCCGCGCCGCTCTGCCATGGTGTTATCCACTAGGAGTCCCGCCTCCGAGCCGCCCAGAAGCGCACGGCACAACTGATCATCGCCAGAATCAGGAGGAGTAGCAATACGCTCACGCCGCTGATTTCGATGCCGGTGATTGACAAGACAACGAGCGCAATACCGCCCGTTGTGAGTATGTCGTGGAACGCGCCGGATGTAGCTTTGCCGTACCAACGGCGCTCAATGTTGTCCTCCGCATGCAGGTCCTCCGCCACGGTGTACGTGGAAACGAACAGGACCCAACCCAGGACAAAAAATGTGCCCACGCTGCAGGCCGCAAAAATCACGAACCCGAGCACTCTGTTCTCGTCGTAGAACACCGAGGCAATGGCTCCCACGAGGGACGCGAGCACGAGTGCCATGAGGACGCTCAGCACGTATGCCGAAAGCGGAGCTTTTCCACCGGTCCGAGACCGGGTTGCTGTTGCCATGATGACTCCCTTGATCCGGGCCCCTACGACCCTGGCGGACATGTAAAGCGCACTTGACCAAGTCAAGCAAACTTTACTGCTGGGTGTCAAGGTTGTTTGACAACCATTCCCGCTGCTTCCGCGATCTCTCGATACGCGGCCGCCAGATCGTCGACACTCGCGTGGGCATTGAGACCGCTGGGATTCGGCGCCACCCAGAGGTGCACTCCGGGCCACGGGGATTTCTGCTGACCGAGCTGGGCTTTCGGAATCTTGAAGGCGGCCCGATACGCCGTGATCCCCAGGACGGCCACCACTGTCGGTTGCCGTTGGGTCACCAGCCGATTCAGCCGATCCGCCCCGGCCAATAATTCCTCGCGCGACAGCTCCTCCGCGCGAGCTGTCGCGCGTGGGCAGATGTTGCTGTTACCAATACCTTTGCTCGTCAGCTCTGCCAGGTCTGATTCCGAGTATCCGTCTCGCGCGTCAATGAGAATGTCCGTGATGCCAGCTCGATGCAGGGCGGGGTAAAACCGGTTTCCGGGCCGCGCGAAGTGCGCGCCCGTGGCCGCGGTCCACAAGCTGGGGTTGATGCCCACGAACAGGAGATTCAACGGATCGGGCAGCAGGTCCGGCACAGTGCGATCGCGAAAAGCATCGAGTTCTGCGCGAGAAAATCCCATGGGGCCAGATTATCTCCGAGTCTCATCGACTACCGTCTGCCGGAGCCTCTCTGAGCCGACCTCACCGCGGCAGCGCTGGCAAGAATTACCAGTCCGATGCCCACTATTTTTGGAACATCAAGGGCCTGCCCCAGGATGACCCACCCCACGAGTGCCGCTATCGCGGGAGCGAGACTGACCAGAATGGCGAACGTCTCCGCGGCGAGTAATCGCAACGACGCGAGCTCCAGCGCATAAGGCACCGCCGAGGACATCACGGCGATCAGTGCGCCGATCAGCAGGACCCACGGGTCCAGGAGGTCCACGCCGCCGCTGGCCACGCCGAAGGGCGCGGCCAGTAAGGCTCCCACCACCATGGCGAGCGCGAGACCTTGGGTCCCAGGAAACTCCCGCCCAGCTTGTCGAGACATCAAGATGTACAGCGTCCACATGCTCGCGGCCGCCAGCGCGAATGCCACCCCTACCGGGTCCAGACCGTCGGTGCTGGGTCCGACCCCGCTGAGCAGAAGAACCCCTGCGAGGGCGAGACCGGCCCACAGCAAACCACTCAGCTTCCGTGACAACACGACCGACAGGACCAGCGGCCCGAGCAGTTCGATGGTCACCGCGACGCCCAGCGGCAACCGGGCAATGGCCTGATAGATGCACATGTTCATGGCGCCGAGACTCAGCCCGAACCCCAGGATGACCGGCAGGTTCTTGCTGGTGATCGACCGAATCGAGGGGCGGAACACAACCCACAGGAGCAGGGATGAGATGAGCAATCGCAGGAAGACTGCGCCCTGAGCACCCACTCGGTCAAAGATTTGATAGGCAATGGCCGCACCGGTTTGGGTCACGAGCGCGGCCGCAACCACTAGGGTGACTCCGGCTGCGGGGGACCCCGGCGCCGTCGGCGGGTGGGAATGAGACGTGCGGTTGGTCACCCCACCGAATGTACGCGGTCCCCAGCGTTGACCGCACCCGGATCGTGCGCCCCCGTGCCTTCGATCCTCAGGATTATGTGGGCTGGCGTTGCGCGCTGCGATCGCCGCGGGCCGCACGACTGGACCGCACTCGTCCCACCGCCCAGATGATCAGCACAGCCGCGGCCAGGACGGCTGCTGCGATACCGACGGGTTGCGAAGCCGGTTCGTCGGTGAGCCGACCCACGCTGATCCATGCCAGGGCCCACGCGATACCGGCGGCCACCGCGAACCGGGGTCCGAATGCGGCCACGTAGACGGCGGACAGCCCAACCGCTACGGCCAGCACGGCAATGGCGATCCATTCGTCGGTGGATCCGCCGGAGCCCCAGCCCATTGCGGATCCCGCGGCGGCGATATTGGCGCACGTGGCCGCGGTGACCCAACCGAGGTACAGGCCAAAGGTGCCGTCCACGACAAGCTTGCCGAGCGGCGTCGTGCCCGGATTCTCACGCAACCGCTTGACCAGGAGGCCAAGCGTGACGGCGAGCGCCACGATGACCAGGACGCTGACCCAGATCCAGTCAACCTGGGTGACCAGCAACCACGCGGCGTTGAGGATCATGGTGATACCCGCGAGCCAGCCGATCCGGCGTTCGCGTGCGGTGGTGGCAGCCCGAGGCAGCCACTGCCACACGGTGTACGCGAAGAGTCCGAGGTAGATCACAGACCAGATCGAGAATGCCGTTCCGAGCGGGGCGATGAGGGTGGCGTCCGCGGAGAGCGCGCCACCGGAGGACTCCGCAACCCGTGTGCCGATCACCCCCGTTCCCACGAGCGTGCCGACAATGCAGAAGATTTCGGCGGCGGTAACGACTAACCGGCGGGCCAGGTCGGTCCCCATGACTCTCCTTCGGATAGCGTCCGATCACGGTAACGAAGAAACCATCGGACAACTGATTAACAGGCCTCGGTGACGTGGGTTCATACCCTCAGCCGACAACCACGCGCGGGCGGGACGCACTCGCGAGGCGAGCCCGGGCTACCCCCGTTCGGACAGCAAGAACGTCCGCAGCGCGTTGATGACTTCCTGCGGGCGGTCCGAATGCACCCAGTGACTGGCCCCGCGCACCTTCAGACGAATGGTGCTGGGGAACAACGAGCGCATCACGGGCTCGTCCTCGTCCTTGACGTAGTTGGAGTTCTCACCCGCGATCCACAGCACCCGGCCGGGGAACTGCGCCTTGTGGAGCTCGGTTTCGATGTCGGGGAAACTCATGATGGTTTCCAGCTCCGAGCGCAGCAGGCCCAGGTTGGGCTGCCAGCGCAGGGTACCGCCGTGGTTCTTCAGATTCTGCAGCAGGAACCCGCGCACACCGGCCTCGGGGATGGGGTCCTTGAGGGCAACATCCACGTCCGAGCGGCGTTGAGCGGCCTCGATGTCCACCGCGGCGAGTGCGTCCAGGAGATGGTGGAATTCGCTGCGGCCGGACCCTGATCCCACGGGTGAGATGTCGATGACCACGAGCTTGCGCACCAGTTCCGGGTGGCGCAGGGCGAGCACCATGGCCACCTTGCCGCCCATTGAGTGCCCGACCACGTCCACGGGGCCGTTCGCGGCGAATCCCCTCGCGAGATGCTCCGCCACACGATCGGCAAGTTCCAGGTAGTTGAGTTCCTCGGTCCACTGGGACTGCCCGTGATTCGGCAGGTCCACCAGCAGGCTTCGGAATTCCGGCTGCAGACCCTTGGCGATCATGCTGAAATTTTTGCCCCTGCCGAAGAGGCCATGGAGGAACACGACGCGGTGGTCGCCGTGGCCGGTTTCAACGGAATGAACGGAGATTGGGTGCGTGTCAGTCACCTGCCCAATCTACTGGTCACGCCACCCCACCGCCCAAGTCCGTTGCAATGCAACGGGTCAGGATCCGGAACCGCGCAGCCGGTCGATGTGCTCCGAAGCTTCCGCTTTGGTCAGGTTCGCGGGCAGTTCCTCGCCGGCGCGCCTGGCCAGGGTGTCCAGATAAGACTTCTGGGATTCGGTCATGGGGTCGTTGCCACTCACCCAGTCCTCCGGATCCTTCTCCAGGTCGGGGTTCTGGGCGTCGCCTGTTGCACCAATGGTCTCGCCCGTTTCCTCACGGGAGTCAATGGGCTCGTTGCCGAGGTTCTCGTCCGCGTTCTGCGACATGATTTCTCCTTGTTCGGTGTTTTGCAGTCGACTGGGAGTCCAACACAGCACGCTATCGATCGCCCAGCTTGCTCTCCAGATTAATCTGGCGCTCCGACACGCACTAGACCTTCTGCCCAGAGCGTGGTCCTGCCGGACGGCGCACCGGTGCCCTAATGCACGACGGTCCTCGCGGTTCCGTCCAGTCGCCGGGTCCAGCCGCGTGCATCCAGATGCTCGAGCAGTGGGATGGCCACGCGCCGGGTGGTCCCCCACGCTTGCCGTGCCTGACTCGTGGTGAACGGTTGCTCCAGCCGCGCCAGCTCGCGCATGGCCAGTGCCGGAGCGTTCGGCAGCACCACGACGCCGTCCGCCAACCGCACCAGCCGCCCCGCTCGTTCCGCGGCCGCCAGTTCACGGGGTCCCAGCCCGAGGTCAGTGAGTTCCTGGGCCTCGGGCACCGCAAAGGGATTCTTGACCAGCTGGGCTTCGACCCGGGCCACAGCGTTTTCGGCCGCGCCCAGTTCCCCGGAACGGCCGGAAACGGTGATGAGACCGCCCCGCTCCTCGAGTTGGGCCTCCCTGATGACCGTTGCCAGCAATTCCGGCCCGGGCAGAGCAAGTGCATCGATGGCCGCGCCCCGGGTCATGCCGGGGCTCAATGGATCCCGCTCGTGCAGCCGCTTCACGGCGCTGCGCAGTTTCTCCGCCCAGCCTGTGAGCACCGGGCGATGGATCCACCAGCGCCCCACCTTGGTGATGTCTTCACCGGGCGAAGGCTCTGCGCCCCCCGAGTCCACAAGTCCCAACCTGTGCAACCACGCGATGCGCACCGCTCCGCGGTGTTTTGTCTCAGCCACGGGATCCCCGGTCTCGGGAAGGGTGGCCAGCCATTGGGTGTGCCGTGCGCTGTCGCCGCGCCGGTTGAGTTCGGGCGGGTCCACATCGAGCACACGTGCCCCGCCCAACAGCACGCGGGCCTCGGGATAGCGCATTACCAACCGGTCCCCCGGGATCAGCGCCAGCTCGTGGGACAGCTGCACACGCGCGTGATCGTCGTCAAAGGGTCGTAAGCGCGCCGGGACCGAGGCGGACCCCGCGTGGACCATGATTTCCGCCGGTGCGTCCTCGAACGAGATCCCGGACATCCGGCGCACATCCAGTTCACCCGTGGTCGGCCACGCGTCCGGTGTCAGGAGCGCATCACCGCGATGAACGTCCTCCGCAGAAATGCCCCGCATATTAATGGCCACCCGGTTGGTCGCCCCAATGGCCTGCACCGAGCGATTATGACTCTGCACTGAACGTACCGTGACCGGGCGAACACGATCCTGACCGAGCAAGCTCAGCTTGTCCCCCACGCGAACCGTTCCGGCGGTCAGGGTTCCCGTGACCACGGTGCCCGCCCCGGACACCGAGAACGCCCGATCCACCCAGAGCCGCAACCGCTCCGCGGGGTCCGGCAGGGGAACGTCCTGCAGAACGCCGTCCAGCGCCGCGCGAAATTCATTCAAACCCGTCCCGTTCTGGGCGGACACGGCCACTACCGGGGCATTGCGAAGGCCGGTTCCGGACAACTCGCCCCTGACCTGTTCCGTCACGGCCTCCACCCGCTCGGGCGCCCGATCCGCTTTCGTCAGGACGATCAGCCCGCGCTCAATACCCAACGCCGCCAATGCGTCACGGTGATCGCTGGACTGGGCCTGCCACCCTTCGTCGACGGCGACCACGAAACAGACCACGGGTGCCGGCCCGAGCCCCGCGAGCATGTTGCCGAGGAATCGTTCGTGGCCGGGGACATCCACGAAGGCCACGTTGTTCCCGGACGGCAGATCCGTCCAGGCGAATCCCAGATCAATGGTGAGCCCGCGTTGTTTTTCCTCGGCCCAGCGATCCGGTTCCATTCCGGTCAGGGCTCGCACCAGGGTTGACTTACCGTGATCCACGTGGCCCGCGGTCGCGACAACGTACATCAGTCCAGCGCTCCCAACGCGACGCGTGCGGCGGCGACGACGCGTTCGTCGTCGGCCTCGGGAATGCAGCGCAGGTCGATCAGGCACGCGCCGTCGTGGACGCGCGGCAACACGGCGGGTTGGCCGAGTCGCAGCAACCGCGCCGCTTGCTCCGGCAGGCGGACCGCCCACCCCGACAGTGGCACCCCTGGCGCTCCCCCGCCGCCCACGCGGCCGTCGTGGGGCACCACGGGCATTGCCAGGTCGTCACCGAGTTTCTCGGCTCGCGCGCGCAATTGCTCAGGATCTGCGTGGAGCGCCCGCTGTACCGGAGTCTCCCCGGACACCAACGTTGCCTCGAGTGCGGCGAGGGTCAGCTTGTCGGCACGAACGGCCCGTGCCAGCGGGTGTTTGGCCAGGCGCTGGATGACGTCCGAGCGGCCCAGCAGAATTCCCGCCTGGGTGCCGCCGAGCAGCTTGTCTCCACTGGCAATGACGACATCCGCGCCGGCCTCGAGCGCTTCGCTCAGACTGGGTTCGTCCGGCAACGTTGGATCGGGGGCCAGGAGACCGCTACCAACATCCATGATGAGGGGCAGATTGTGCTCGTCGGCGAGCGCCCGCAAGCCCCGCAGGGGCACGTCCGATGTGAACCCGCTGACCCTGAAGTTGCTCGGGTGGACCTTGAGCAGCGCGGCGGCGTGCGGACCGACCGCGTCCGCGTAATCGGCGACATGGGTGCGGTTGGTGGTGCCGACTTCCCGCAAACGAGTCCCCGTGGATTCCATCAGATCCGGCAAACGGAATCCGGCGCCGATCTCCACGAGTTCTCCGCGGCTCACAATGATTTCGCGGTCGCGCGCCAATGCCGTGGTGGCCAGCACGAGGGCGGCCGCACCATTGTTGACGATCAGAGCATCTTCGGCCGCGGGACAAGCCGCCAGGAGCGCTGCACGCGCGGCCACCCCACGTTTGGACCGTTGCCCCGTGATCAGATCCAGTTCGACGTCCACATACCCGCTCGCATCCAACAACGCCTCACGTGCCGCGACCGACAACGGCGCCCTGCCGAGGTTCGTGTGGATGACCACGCCGGTCGCGTTCAGCACGGGGGTCAGGGAGGTGGCCCGCCGTCCGGCCAGAGTTGCGATCACCGCGTCCCGCACGTCTTCCGGTGCGATCTCCGTCAGGCGGGCCCGTTCCTGAGCTCGCGTTATGGCGGAGCGAATCACGTGTTCGCTCAGCCTGGCTCGAGCGGCGTGAACTCCCGGTAGCGCCAGGAGCTGATCCGTGCTGGGAATCTGTGAACGGGGGTCTGCTCCGGTCACTGTGACTCCTTGTACGTCTCGGGTGCCTGGGGTGAGCAGCCGCCGCCTTCGGAGCGATCCGAGGGGCGCGGCGACATGTGGCGGAAGCGGACGGGAATCGAACCCGCCAAACCGAGATGCTCGGTTTCACCGGTTTTGAAGACCGGGGAGCCCACCAGGACTCAGACGCCTCCGTATCGAACCTATCACCGCCCGCACGACTGGTCTCCCTAGACTGGAGACATGGCTCCTTCACAGTTCCCGTCCACTGATCTTCGCCTCACCGGCTACGCCCACGGCGGCGGCTGCGCCTGCAAGATCCCGCCGGGAGAGCTTGAGCAGGCCGTCCGCGGCCTCACGGGGCAGACGGCGCCCAACGTTCTGGTCGGCCTGGACGACGGCGACGACGCCGCTGCGGTCCTGGTCCGCGAGGACCTCGCCGTGTTGTCCACCGCAGACTTCTTCACCCCCGTGGTCGACAGCGCCTACGACTGGGGTCGGATTGCCGCGGCCAACGCCCTCTCCGATGTCTATGCCATGGGTGGCCACCCGATCGTCGCGATCAACCTGGTCGGTTGGCCCCGCGACGTACTGCCGATGGAGTTGATGTCCGAGGTCCTGCAGGGCGGCCTGGACATTGCATCCGAGGCAGGGTGCCCGGTGATTGGAGGTCACTCCATCGATGACCCCGAACCCAAGTACGGCATGGCCGTGACCGGCACGGCGGACCCCACCAAATTGCTCCGCAACGACGCAGCCCAGGCAGGGCTGCCCATCACGCTCACCAAACCATTGGGCGTGGGATTACTCAACAACCGCCACAAACAGACCGGCGAGGTCTTCGAGGAAGCCATCGCCACCATGACCCAGCTCAACCGGGACGCTTCCCAAGCCGCCGTAGCTGCGGGGCTGAAGGCGGCCACGGACGTCACCGGTTTCGGGCTGCTCGGCCACCTCTACAAAATGGCCCGCGCCTCCGGGGTGGGTGCGGTCATCGACCGCAGCGCGGTGCCCATGGTCTCCGGCGCAGCGGAAGCCCTGCGGGGCGGGTTCGTCTCCGGCGGTACCCGCCGCAACTTGGACTGGGTGCGCCCGCACCTGACAGCTGACTTCGGAATCTCGGAGGAGGACCTCCTGTTCCTCGCGGATGCCCAGACGTCCGGCGGGCTCCTCGTGGTGGGCGAGCTGCCCGGGTATCCCGTGATCGGTGAGACCGTGGCCCTGCCCGAACGCGACGACGATCTGGTTCGGGTCCGGTGATCAGCCGGCGGTCGTGATCGAATCGTCCACGATGCCCGCGGCCCGGCGTTTTGCCAGCCGGTTGCGCTGCGGTTCCACGGTGTACTTGGGGTCCTTCACGGAGTCCTTGCCGGCCTGGAACACTCCGAAACGGGTGAGCGCGGAGGAAGCAATTAGTGCGGTCCCCGAGAGCGCGGCAACCCAGCGGCGTCGTCCGCCGAGGATCGTGCCCGCGGCGCCGGCCAGGGCGAGCCGTTCACTCCATGTCAGCCACGTACCGGGGCGGCCCTGCTCAAGAGGCTCGACGACCACGGGGTCCATGCGCTGCTTCATGAGGTGCATGGCCACGAGTTCACCCGCCACGCCCGCGAGCGCAAATGTCCGGGCAGGCTTGGTCTCCGTGACCGGCGTGGTCAGCATTGCGAGGCCGCCGGCGGCCAGGGACGCTGAGCTCACGAACACGAACGGGAGGTCCTTGTGCATCGCGTTCCACGTGGGCACCGCGGTGTCACTGAGCAGCACGGCGGTATAGGCAGCCAGAGGCGCGCCCGTAACCGCGGCACCGGCTGCGGCTGGCCGCTCGATGAAGCGCAGGACGGGACGTAGCGGACCCAAGGGCAGTTTCGCGTGGGTCATCCGATCCACTTCGGCGGCTGCTGCAAAACCCGCGTGTGAGGCGTAATAGGCAAGCAACCAGGAGCCCAGGCTCATGGGAGAAGTGGGCTTAATGGTGCGCATCATGTTCAGGAACCGCTCGGGACGGCCCAGGTCACTCACCAGGGCGACCGTTCCCAGGCTCGCTGCGGTAAGGGCCGACAGTCGCATGTTGCGCCTCAGCAGGGGCCGACCGGTTAGTTCGGCACCGAAGGCCAGGATCGAGGAGCCGCCCGCCAAACCGCCCAGGAACAGGTACGCGCCGATTTGTGTCTCCCACGGCGGCGCCTTGACGATGGGCCGCCCGTAATAGGACGTGAACTCCGGCTCGGGCACCATGGGCATTTCGCGGGACCCGTCGCCGCCTCGGCGGAAAGCGGATCCGGATGCCCTGCGGCGCCCTTTCCCCTTGCGCTTACGGCGTGGCTCTTCGGGTGGGCGATAGTTGTCGTACTCGGAGACGCTCATCGGCGGCCGCCCGAGGCGAAAGCGACGGCGCCCACGGCCAACATGCCGGCAACGGCCATGCCCGCGCGCTTGAACATGTACGGGAGATCGGCGGTGGGAACGCGCGGGTCCGGTGGCAAACCGTAGGTCTCCGGTTCGTCCAGGAGCAGGAACACGGAACCGGTACCGCCCACTCCGTCATTGGGGTTGGCTCCGTAGAGGCGAGCCTCGGTCTTGCCCTGCTCGTGCAGCTGTGCCACTCGTTCCCGCGCCGTAGCGGCCATGGAGTCATGGTCGCCGTACTTGATGGACGTGGTGGGGCAGGCCTGAGCACACGCGGGCGTCTGATCGTTCTTCATGCGGTCGTAGCACAGCGTGCATTTCTGGGCGACGCCGTGCTGCGGAACCTTGACGGTGTCCGGCACGGGCGGGGAATCGCGCTGATTCTTGGGTTCGAACACACCATCGCTGCGACGCTCGATCACTCCGAACGGGCAGCCTGCCACGCAGGTGCCGCAGCCGTTGCAGACGTCGTCCTGGACCACCACGGTGCCGTACTCGGTGCGGAACAGCGCGCCCGTGGGGCACACGTCCAAGCAACCGGCGTGGGTGCAGTGCTTGCACACGTCCGATGACATGAGCCAGCGGAAATCCGGGGTGTCCGGATGCACGGACGCGGCCACGGGTGACTCAGGTCCCTGGCCATCGGAAGAGTCTGCGGAGTCTTCCGGCGAGGGGGAACCGCCGCAACCGCACCCGCCGCCACCGGAACCGCACCCGGCCGCAGCGGCTTGCGTCACGGGGATGGTGCCCTGCGACGTCGTCTTCGATGATGCTGCACCCTCGGGCGGGCCGACCCGAGGCATGCCCAGATCCACCAGCGCGCGGCCGGACTCACGGGCACGATCGATTTGCTCCGCGCCCTGTTCGATGAACGCCACGTGCCGCCACGTATTGGCACCCAGGGCACCGGTGTTGTCGTAGGAGGAACCCAGCAGCTCATAGTCCGAGTCCACCGGATTACGGTTCCACTCCTTGCACGCGACCTCGCACGCCTTGCATCCGATGCAGATGGAGGTGTCCGTGAAGAATCCCTTGCGGGGGTGCGGGTGGTCGTAGTGGGCGTCCGCGGTCGGATTGGCGGCTGGATCTGCGGTCATTGAGAACCATCCTCTGTCTGCTCGGCGGTAAGTTCCCGCTGGGGATCGGTGACCTTCGTGTTACTGGTGGACGGTGTCAGCCCCGCGCGTTCTTGGTATTCCGAAACCAGTTCAAGTACCTCGGGTCCGCGGGGCCTGCGGCCGGGGCGGATATCGCACGTGCCGACCTTGGACTCCTGGATGTGCACGTTGGGATCCAGGGTGATTCCCAGCAGGTCGTTAGCGGCGTCTCCGGTCACCACGGCATCCCCGCCCTGCCCCCAGTGGTACGGCAGCCCGATCTGGTGGACGGTGCGCCCCCCGATGTCCAGGGGTGTCATGCGGTCCGTGACCAACACCTTGGCCTCGATCGCGGAACGCGGGGAGACGATGGTGGCCCAGCCGTACGGTTCCAGCCCACATTCGGCCGCCAGTTCCGGGGAAACCTCGCAGAACATCTCCGGTTGCAGTTCGGAGAGGTAGGGCAACCAGCGGCTCATGCCACCGGCCGTGTGCTGCTCGGTCAGCCGGTACGTGGTGAACATGTAGGGGTAGACCTCGGCCTGCGGGGTTCCCGGCTCCGGCGCGGAGAGGTTGCCCGGGTGAGGGAACAGCTCCCGGGCGGGATTTTGCTGCTGCGCGTACAACGGGTTGACCACGGGGGACTCCTGCGGTTCGTAATGGGTGGGTAGGGGCCCATCCACCATCCCGCGCGGCGCGAACAACCAACCTTTGCCATCGGCCTGCATGATGAAGGGGTCATCGCCGCTCAGTGCCGCCGCCCCGCCGAGATCCGGGTCCGGCCGGGCGGCCGGGTCCTTGTCCACGGGGAAGTCCGGGACGTCCGGACCGGTCCATCGTTTGTGCTGCGCGTCCCACCAAATCAGTTTCTTCCGCTCGCTCCACGGCTTGCCCTCGGGGTCCGCGGAAGCACGGTTGTAGAGGATCCGGCGGTTGGCCGGCCATGCCCAGCCCCACTCCGAGGCGATCTCGTCCTGCTCCCGCCCCGGCTTCCGGTCCGCGGCGTGGTTCTGCCCATCCGCGTAGACCCCGGTGTAGATCCAGCACCCGCCGTCCGTGGAGCCATCAGCCTTCATCTGTGTGTAGCTGGACAGCGGCTTACCCTTGTCCGGTCCGGTCAGATGTCTGCCGTTGATCTCGGCGAGCACTGCCCGCGGATCCGGTTCGCCCTCCGGCAGCAGGGGGTAATCCCACGTGAGCTCCTGCAGGGGCCGGTCCCGTTCGTCCCGGGAATCGGCCAGCTTGGCCCGCAGCCGCTTGCCCAGCTCGAAGAAGAACTGCAACTCGCTCTGGCAGTCTCCCGGCGGGTTGACGGCCTGGTGCCGCCATTGCAGCAACCGCTGGGTCTGGGTGAAGGTCCCTGCCTTCTCCACGTGGTTGGCCGCGGGGAAGAAGAACACCTCGGTATCGATGTCCTCGGTCCGTAACTCGCCGGTGGCGATCTCCGGACCGTCTTTCCACCACGTGGCGGATTCAATGAGGTTGAAGTCCCGCACCACCAGCCACTTCAGGTGGGACATCCCCAGCCGCTGCAACCGCCCGTTGGCCGAGCCGATCGCCGGGTTCTGGCCCAGCACAAAGTAACCCTCGACCTCGTCCTTGAGCATTGCCATTACGGTCTGGTACGTACCGTGGGGGCCGTTGAGCCGGGGCATGTAGTCATAGGCCCAGCCGTTGTCCTCCTGGGCGGCGTCCCCCCACCACGCCTTGAGCAGGCTCACGGTGTAGGCTTCGGCCTCGGCCCAGAAGCCCTTCTGCTTCTTGACCGCGATGGCATCCACGTACTCGTCGAAGGACTCCTTGTCCACCGAGGGCATGGGCAGGTAGCCCGGCAAGAGGTTGAACAGTGTGGGAATGTCCGTGGAGCCCTGGATGCTCGCGTGACCGCGCAGTGCCATGATCCCGCCGCCCGGCCGTCCCACGTTGCCCAGCAGCAACTGCAGCACCGCCGCGGTGCGGATGAACTGCGCACCCAGGGTGTGGTGGGTCCAGCCCACCGCGTAAGCGAAGCACGTGGTGCGTTCCCGCCCCGAGTTCTCCGTGACCGCTCTGGCCAGGTAGTCGAAGTCCTCCAGAGAGATCCCGCACGTGTCCCGCACCATCTCCGGGGTGTAGCGCGCGTAATGGCGTTTGAGGATCTGCAGAACCGTGTTGGGGTCCTGCAGTGACTCGTCCCGGTCGGGATGATTGGTGTTCAGCGGCGGGCCGCCGCTGCCGTGCTCGTCGCCGCCGGCGCGTCCGCTCTTCTGATCGCCGTGCTCGTCTTCGCCGGAATCCTGGGCGCCCTCGTCCTCGTACCCGGGAGCGGTGCGGTAGCTCCAGGAGGTGTGCTCATAGGTTCCGCTGTCCGGGTCATAACCGGAGAACAGTCCCTCCAGGTCTTCGGGATCCCGGTAGTCGTCGTTGATGATCGTGGCCGCGTTGGTGTACGCCAGCACGTACTCGTGGAACCACAGGTCATGGGTGAGCACATAATTGATCAACCCGCCCAGCAGCGCGATGTCGGAGCCCACCCGGATGGGGAGATGCTTGTCGGACACCGCTGTGGTGCGCGTGAACCGCGGGTCGACGTGGATGATCTTGGCGCCGCGCGCCTTGGCCTCAGTGACCCATTGGAATCCCACGGGGTGGCATTCGGCCATGTTGGAGCCCTGAATGACGATGCAATCCGCGTTGGCCATGTCCTGCAGGGACTGGGTGGCGCCGCCGCGCCCGAACGAGGTTCCCAAACTGGGAACCGTGGCGGAGTGTCAAATGCGGGCCTGATTTTCGATCTGAACCGCACCCGCCGCCGTGAACAGCTTCTTGATCAGGTAGTTCTCTTCATTGTCCAGGGTCGCCCCGCCCAGTGCCGCGATGCCCATGGTGCGGCGCAGGAGCCTGCCCTGCTCATCCGTGTCCTGCCACGTACGGCGGCGGGACTCCAGGAAGCGGTCCACCACCATATCCACTGCGGTATTAAGGTCCAGCTGCTGCCACTCGGTGGCCCGCGGTGCCCGGTACAGCACACGGGTCTGCCGACCCGGCGAGTTGACCAGTTGCTCGCTCGCCGAGCCCTTGGGGCACAAGCGGCCGCGCGAAATGGGTGAATCCGGATCGCCCTCGATCTGGATGACCTTCTCGTCCTTGACGTACACCTTTTGTCCGCAGCCCACGGCGCAGTACGGGCACACGCTCTGCACCACACGGTCCGCCGTTTCGGTGCGCGAGGTGATGTCCCGGGTGTGTTGAGACACCGCAGCCGAGCTGCGGCCCGTGGAGTCCGCGGTGCGGAACTGCCGGAAGACTGGCCATTCCAGTGGGCTGAATCGCGACATGGGTCCAGGCTAGTCCACGTCGGGATCGGTGGGCAGCTCTTGATCTGCCGTGTCGATCCGGTTGTTCAGCTCCAGTTCGTCCACGTCATTGAGCGGGTCCTCATCGGCGCCCCACTGAGCGTCGTCCTCTTCCCACGCGGAATCCTCGTCACCGGTGGTGCCGATGAATTCGTCCTCGCGCAGGGGTTCCCGGGCGGCGTCCGGGTTGTCGATGGGGTTGGGGTCGGGAATGGGCTCAGTCATGAGGGGTTCCTTTCTCGCTGCGAGCTCGGTCACGTCGACCGGCCCGTAGGGCGATCATAGTACTTACTATTGGTCGTCAGCTGGTGCCGAGAAGGACCACATCACGCCAAAACGGTCGAACACCGTTCCGCCGACGGCGCCACGGTGTGCGTGCCCGTTCAGATCAACGGCCACGGGAACCTCCTCCCGGTGGGATCCGCAGGCAGCCGTCCCACGAGCCCCAGGACCCTCACGCGTTCCCGGATGGCCTGGACCTCCCCGGCGGTCAGCAGGTCCGCCACATCGGACGGGACCTGGTGTTCAAGGGGGCCGATGTCCTTCAGCAAGGACTCCGCAATGGGTTCCCGGGCGAAATCCCAGATGACCGTTCGCAGTTTGAACGGCTCGGCAAAACATAACCCGTGGTCGATGCCCCAGATGCGCCCGTCGAGACCCCGCAGGACGTGGCCGGCCTTACGGTCAGTGTTGTTGGCCAGCACATCGAAGACCGCCATGCGTTTGAGGTCCTCGTGGGAGTCCGGGGAATCCGTGTAGAGGGTAAAATAGTGCTGCGCCAAGTCCGTTTCAATGAACCGCTGTAACGAGCCGATACCGTACGGTCCATCCTCACGAATGATGGTGAGTGGCACGATCCCCCAGCCCAGCGACTCACTCAACAGATACGCCGCACGTTCACGCCGGTAGAGGCCCGGTTCGAAGTCGTACAGCGGCCGCTCCCCCAACTCGGGCTTGTAAATGGCCCAGCATTGATCGTCCCCGTGGGTCAATTCGACCAGAAAGGTTTCGTTGCTGCTCGCCACGAGCTGCCCGAGGATTTCGATATCACCGAGCTCCAGGAGTTCACGCGTGCGCTGATCATCCATGATGACCCCTTACTGCGCCGTCAACGTGGCCAGGGAATCCTGCGTGGAATTGACGGTCAGCACCACGGGGTCCTGGCCCTGCGGGTAGGCGATCGCGGACACCGAGCATGGTCCCACGCTGAGGCGCTGGAACTTGTCCAGTGGTGTTCCCATGGCGTGTGCCAGCACGGCCCGGATGGGGTCCGCGTGAGAAAAACACACCATGGTGCCACCGGGATGAGCGGCGCGGATGCGAGCGAGCGCATCGACCATCCGCTCCAGCATGTCCTGGAAACCTTCTCCCCCCGGAAAGGTGAAGCTCGCGGGCTCGTGTTGCACGGTCTGCCATTCGGGCATGCGTGCCAGGTCGGCCAGGTTCTCACCTGCCCAGTCCCCGACGTCCAGTTCCAGCAGCCCATGCTCCTCCAGCACCGGCAGACCGGTCGCGTCCGCAGTTGCCTGCGCGGTCTCCCGTGTGCGTTCCAACGGGGATGAGTACAGCGCGGTCAACGCCAGGTCGGTCAGTCGCGTCGCCACGCGCGTCGCCTGCTCGCGTCCGGTGTCGGACAGGTGCAACCCCGGAGTGCGGCCGGGCAGGACGTGCCCGGTGGTGGGTGTCTGGCCATGTCGGACCAGGAGCAGTGTGGTGGTTTCGGGACTCACATCGCCCAGCCTAGGTGGCCGAAACCTTCCCGTCACGGCCCGCCGGTTCCAAGACCGTCACGCGACGTCATCACCCTTTTCAGGGGTCGACGCCGCCCGCCCCCGGGCGTAGCGTGGCTTGCGTGAGCGTTCAGCCTGAGATCCGCACCGTAGGTGACTTGCGCGCCGCAGGTCACGTCCTGAAAACCCTGCGCGAAGAAATTCGCGACAACCTCCTGGCCGCGCTGGCGGCCGGGGAGAATCCGTGGTCGGGCCTGCACGGCTTTGACCGCACGGTCATCCCGCAGCTCGAGCGAGCCCTGATTGCCGGTCATGACATCGTGCTGTTGGGTGAGCGAGGCCAGGGTAAGACCCGTCTACTGCGCACCCTGCCCGGATTGCTCGATGAGTGGAGCCCGGTGATCGAGGGGTCAGAGCTCAACGAGCATCCGTACGATCCCATCACCGCTGAATCCGTGACCCGCGCAGCCCTTGAGGGTGATGCCCTTCCCGTCGTCTGGCGGCACCGCACCGATCGGTACGTGGAGAAGCTGTCCACCCCGGACACCTCCGTGGCCGACCTGATCGGCGACGTGGACCCCATGCGCGTGGCCGAGGGTCGCCGACTGGGTGACCCCGAAACCATCCACTTCGGCCTGGTCCCCCGCGCCAATCGGGGCATCGTGGCGCTGAATGAACTTCCTGACCTGGCTGAACGCATCCAGGTCGCACTGCTCAACGTCATGGAGGAGCGTGACATCCAGATCCGCGGCTACGTGCTGCGCCTGCCCCTGGACGTCCTGGTCGTCGCCTCCGCCAACCCGGAGGACTACACGAACCGCGGTCGGATCATCACCCCGCTCAAGGACCGTTTCGGGGCCGAGATCCGCACCCACTATCCCCTGGAACTTGCGGACGAGATGGCCGTGATTCGCCAGGAGGCCCATCTGACGGCCGAGGTCCCGGAGGTGATCCTGGAAATCCTGGCTCGCTTCACGCGCGCGCTACGCGAGTCGAATGCAGTCAACCAGGCCTCGGGCGTCTCAGCGCGTTTCGCGATCGCCGGCGCGGAAACCATTGCCGCCGCGGCAAGACATCGCGCCACGGTGCGCTCCGGTGAGGACGCCGTGGCGCGCCTCGTGGACGTGGACAGTGCCGTGGACGTGCTGGGCGGCAAGATCGAGTTCGAGTCCGGAGAAGAAGGTCGCGAGGACGAGATCCTGGGGCACCTGCTGCGCACCGCGACCGCAGACGCCGTTCGGGACCATTTCCGAGGGTTGGATTTCGGTCCGCTCGTGGAGGCTTTCGACGGCCAGCGCACCATTACCACAGGTGAACAGGTCACCGCCCAGGAGTTCCTGGACGCCCTGCCCGAACTGGAGGACAGCGACCTGTACGACCAGGTCGCATCCCAGGTGGGCGGGGACACCCCCGGTCACCGTGCCACCGCCATCGAGTTGGCCCTCGAAGGGTTGTTCCTGGTTCGGCAGCTCTCCAAGGAAACCGGTGACGGGGAAACCGTCTACGGATAGAGGCCATCATGCGTAACCGCCACAGGTCCTCCCGGTACGGCCGCTACGCCGGGGGCCCCGATCCCCTGGCACCACCCGTCGATCTCGCCGAAGCGCTCGACGCCGTGGCCGAGGACGTCATGTCCGGGTACTCCCCGGAACAAGCAATGCGAGAGTTCCTGCGCCGGGGCGGACGCAACCAGCGCGGACTGGACGACCTGGCGCGCAAGGTGCACCAGCGACGTCGTGATCTGCTGAGCAAGCATCGCTTGGACGGCACGATCCAGGAGGTCAAGGAGCTACTGGAGAAGGCGCTGCGCGAGGAACGCAACCAGTTCCTGCGAGACGCTCGCATGGATCCCCTGGACCGGCAGTTCCGCGAAATGCAATTGGACAGCCTGCCCACCTCACCCGCCGCTGCCGTGACCGAACTCGCCGACTACGACTGGCAGTCCGACACCGCCCGGCAGCACTACGAGCAGATCAAGGATCTACTGGGCCGCGAAATGCTCGACCAGCGTTTTGCGGGCATGAAGCAGGCCTTGGAGAACGCCACCGACGAGGACCGACAGGCCGTGGCGGAGATGTTGAGCGACCTCAACGATTTGCTGGACAAGCACGCGCGCGGCGAGGACACGCCGGAAGACTTCGAAGAGTTCATGGCCAAGCACGGGGACCAGTTCCCCGAGAACCCACAGGACGTGGACGAGCTGATCGACGCGCTCGCCCAACGCTCGGCCGCCGCCCAGCGCATGATGCGCTCCATGACCCAGGAGCAACGCGACGAGTTGATGGCGCTGTCCGCGCAGGCCTTCGGCTCGCCCGAGTTGATGTCCCAGCTGGATCGCCTGGACGCGTCCCTGCAGGCCCTGCGCCCCGGAGAGGACTGGACAGGTTCCGAGCAGTTCGACGGCGATCAGGGTCTGGGGCTGGGCGACGGCACAGGGGTGCTCCAAGACCTGGCGGATCTCGATTCCCTGGCCGAACAGCTCTCGCAGTCCTATTCGGGGTCCACGCTGTCGGATCTGGACATCGAGGCGCTCTCGCGCCAGCTCGGCGACGATGCCGCGGTCTCGGCGCGCACCCTGGCCGAGCTGGAGAAGGCGATGCAGGACAGCGGCTACCTTCGCCGCGGCACGGACGGGGACCTGAAGTTGTCCCCGCGCGCCATGCGCAAACTCGGTCAGTCCCTGTTGCGCGACGCCGCCGGGCGGATTTCCGGTCGCCAGGGTCGCCGGGACACCCGTCTGGCCGGAGCGGCGGGTGAACAGACCGGGTCCAGCCGAGCCTGGGAATTCGGGGACGTGGAACCGTGGGATGTCACGCGCACCGTCACCAACGCGATCGGCCGCACCGCGGCGGCCGGTCAGGACCCGATGGAGGGGCTGCGCATCCACGTGCAGGACATCGAGGTGCGTGAGACCGAGGCGCGCACGCAGGCGGCCGTGGTGCTGCTCGTGGACACCTCGTTCTCCATGGCACTCAACAACCGCTGGGTGCCCATGAAACGCACCGCACTGGCACTGCATCATTTGCTCTCCACCCGGTTCCGGGGTGATCGGCTGGAGCTGATCACCTTCGGTCGGTACGCCCAGCGGATGGACATCGGTGAATTGACATCGCTTCCCGCGTGGCACGAACAAGGCACCAATCTGCACCACGGTCTCCTGCTCGCCGGCCGATTCTTTCGCCAGCACCCCAACATGCAACCGGTGCTACTGGTGGTGACCGACGGAGAACCCACCGCCCACTTGATGACCCATGGCGAGGCGTGGTTCTCGTATCCCCCGGATCGCCAAACCCTCATGACCACGGTGACCGAACTGGACAAGGTTACCCGGCAGGGTGCTGAGATCACGTTCTTCAGGCTCGGTGATGACCCGGGCCTGGTGCGCTTCGTGCAGGCCATGGCCCAACGTGCCGGGGGCCGGGTGGTTGCCCCGGATCCGGAGGATCTGGGCGCCGCGGTGGTCGGCGAATTCCTGCGGAACCGGTACGCGGATCCCGTGTGGGACATGAACTGGGACTGACAGTGTCGCAGCCCGCATTCTCATGGAACCTCCAAATTTTCGGTACTCAACCGTCAGGGGTAGTCCCTTGTCCCCGGTCGATTTGCATGGAACAGTGAGCTGCACCACGGCGCCACACTGTGGCGTCCTGTCGCCCGACAAGTAACCAGGAGGTCACCGTGAACCTGTCTTGGCTCATGCCCGTGCTCGAGACCGATGGACCGTTCCTGTCGATCTACATCGACTCCACTCGAACCGATCCCAGCTCCGCTTCGGGGCTGTCCACCCGATGGGGACATTTCCGTTCGAAACTTGCAGAGGACGGTGCCCCGGACGAGATCCTCGAGGAGATTGAGACCACGCTGTTGGAGCCCTCACCCGTGGGCGGGCGGCATGGCCGCGCCATTCTGGCGACCGGATCAGCCATTCTGGTCGACCGAGTGTTACCGGCGCCCCCGCGCGAGGATTCTGCCCACTGGGGCGCTGAGCCGGTCCTGTTACCTCTGCTGCAGCTGATTCCGCAGGCTGTTCGGCAATTGCTCGTGGAGGTAGACCGTTCCGGCGCGGATCTGCATCTCCGCGCTCCCGAAAATCCCAAGATTACTAAGAATGACAACGGTTTGGGTGAGGACGCCTCCGTGGACGGGGGCCACGATGAACTGCACAAAGCCAGCGTGGGCGGTGGTTCCCAACATGGTTGGCGCTCCAGTAACCAGGAAGCTCGCGTGGAA
Source organism: Kocuria sp. cx-455 (assembly GCF_014698015.1). Taxonomy (GTDB): domain Bacteria; phylum Actinomycetota; class Actinomycetes; order Actinomycetales; family Micrococcaceae; genus Kocuria. The sequence goes on along the minus strand of NZ_JACXBS010000002.1, from coordinate 100,192 downwards.
GATTCTTGGGAACGCAATGCGGAGGCGGTGGCCGCAAAGGTCGACTCAATTGTCCGGGAGCGCCAACTGGACATGCTGTTGTTGACCGGTGACGTCCGGGCGCAGTCGTTGTTGAAGGAGGAACTCGGCAAGGAGGCGCTGGCCATCTTGAAGGAGGTCCCGGGAGGCACGCGCGGGCAGAGCCTTGATCGTGCATCGTTCCGCGAAGAATTGGCCCGCGTGACCGAAGGGTTCATCGCGGAGCGGCAACGGCAACTGGCGGATACGTTCACCGAGAACCAGAGTCGCGGTGGCGAATCCGTGGCCGGCGCGGCCGAGGTCGCCGGGGCCTTGCAGCGCGGTCAGGTGTCAGAGCTCATCCTGACGATCGGTGGCGAGCCGGACAACGCTGAAGAACTCGCCCGGCAGGCTCTTGCAACCGATGCCGAGATCTCCACCCTGGGTGAGGAGTACGTGAGTCTGCCGGAGGGTGTGGGTGCGCTGTTGCGATGGCGGGACGAGGCAACGCCGTCGAACAGTCTCTCGAGCATGTCCGGGGACCACGGCCGCGAGACCGCGGCAGATCCGGACCGTGATCAATCACCCCACGAGCGCGAGGAAGAGTCGATCCACCAATGACCGCGACCGGTTCCCGGGCTCCAGCGCCCGGGAACCGGTCAAGACCGTAAGCCCCGAAGACGACGGGGCATGGACCGGCGGGGTTGCCGTGTTCACCCCTGCCGCGCGGGTTCCCGGGTGACCTTGCGGGTTGCGGGGTGACAGGGGAAGCTCAGCTGCGTTGCCGTCCTGCGTGGCTACTGTTGATCCTCCGGGTACCGATCCTGTGCACGAGGGCTCACTCCGGCCCGCTGCCGCCGTTTGGGGCCGTGTCCAGTACTGCTTCGATCTGACATGTCGCTGCTCTCCCGTTTGGTTGGAGGGAACACTATGTCGGTGCGGCCTCCTACAATTGGGACCATGACCCGCATCACCATTGGTCTGACGGTGGAGCAGTGGACATCGGTCTTCGACCTCGCGGACGTGATAGGTGACCGGCAACCCCGTCCGTTCATGGTGCCGGCTCCGGGCCCTGGCACGGCGACCATGCGGCTCGAGATCCCCATACCTTTCGCCCCACGTGGGGAAGCGTTGATATGGGTGGGCTGGTTCCCACATCCCGTACCCATCGGGCTACCCCATGCCGGGGCGTTGGTTTCAGGGGCCACCCGGGTGCGGCTGCCGCTGTGCGAGGGGCGCCGTACCTGTTGGGGTTCGCGGTGGCAGCGCAGGCCGATCCGTTGGAACAGTTGGTGCCCGCGGCCCCCGTGGTCGCGGCGCACCCGCATCCCATCACCGGCGCGTGCGAGGTCACGCTGCGTTTCGGACCGCAGGGAGCAGCGCGCCGGGTTCCGTTACTGGCGGCGCTCCCCAGCTTGTGTCCGCCCTGACCGTGCCTCGCGGGCACTGCCGCGCGATCTCCCGCGGGCACAGCTGCGCAGGATCGGACAAAGTTCTCCCGGCCCACATCCGTAGGGTGAAGTTACCGATCGGCCACGAGGCCCACGGACCCCAGGAGGAATCATGACCCGGACCACCGGTACCAGCACCTGGCTCGACCTCGGCATCCACGACCTCGACGCCGCAAAGACTTTCTACGCCGGCCTGTTCGGCTGGACGTTCGAGGACCTCGGCGAGGACTTCCACCATTACAATCTGATCCGCAACAACGGCGCCCTGGTGGGAGGCGTTATGGATGTCTCCGGTATGATGTGCCCGCAGGGCGAAGACATCCCCTCCGAGTGGGGAGTCTTCCTCGCCGTCGACAACGCCGACGCCCGCCTGGCAAAGGTCACGGCCGCCGGCGGCACCGTGGTGACATCCGCGTACGACGTCGGCGACTCCGGTCGGATGGCCGTGGTTCTCGACCCAACGGGCGCCGTTATCGGACTATGGCAGGCCTTGGAGCTCGAGGGCTACGAGTTCACCGGATCCCCCGTGTGGTTCGAGTTGATGACGCAACGCTTTGACGACGCCGCTGCCTTCTACACCGCCGTGTTCGACGCCGACCTCATGCCGCTGAGCGAGCCCATGGAAAATGACGACTTCCGCTACGTGACCAACGGCCAGGGTGAGGGTGCAAGCTGGGGAATAGGGGATGCGAGGGGGATAATGCCGGAGACGGCCACCGGGTGGCGCATTTACCTGGGTGTGGCGGAATGCGATGCCGCCGTCGACAGGGTCCGGGAATTGGGCGGGAGCCTGCTGGACGGCCCCGTGGATTCACCGTTCGGGCGCATTGCCACTGTTGCCGACCCGGAGGGCGCGAGTTTCCAGATCTGCGCAATGAGCGAGGCCGCCCCTGAGGGATGAGGCAGGATGGTCAGGGCAACGAGGGGCTTCATCAGCCTCGACCAGACCATACGGATAACGGATTTCACTTTGAGCGCTGGGCCGGCCTCGAAGTAGTGCAGAACCTTACCATGGCCCCAAGACCCACCTATCCCCGGTAAGGGTGGTGGGCTGGCTGATCAGTACGCCTTTGCAGGTCCACCAGTACGCAAGTCCGCCAGCGCAATGGTCGCCGCGTTGTACCCGCACATGCCGTGCACGCCCCCGCCGGGGGGCGTTGCCGCAGAGCACAGATACACTCCCGCGATGCCGGTGGCGTAGGGGTTCAGGGCAGGCCGAGGCCGGGCGAGTAACTGACGCGGCGAATTCGCGCCCGTGATGATGTCACCGCCGACGAAGTTTGGATTGTAGCTCTCCCACTGCGTCGGCGTGGTCGCCACGGTGGCCACAATGCGTTCCCGGGCGCCCGGGGCGAAACGTTCGAGCTGGGCGAGCATCGCCTCCGTCGCGTCACCCGCGTAACCGAAGGGTACGTGGGCGTAGGCCCAGACCGGGTGCACGTTGCCCCTCGATCGGGCCGGATCCGCCAGGTACTGCTGCCCGACGAGCATGAAAGGCCGCTCCGGCATCCGACCGGCATACACCTCACGTTCGGCGGCAACCACCTGGGCTGCGGCACCACCGACGTGCACCGTGCCGGCGCGATTGCAGTCCGTGTTGGCCCAGGGCAGGCCGCCCTCCACGGCGAGGTCGAGCTTGAAGGCGCCGGGGGCGCGTCGGAAACGCTGGTAAGCGCGGTGCACCCGTGTCGGCAATGCATCGCCGGCCAGCGCGATGGCGACGTCGGGCGCCACGTCGAGCAGTATCAGATCCGTGGGCGGCAGCTCGGACAGTGAACGCACGCGCACTCCGGTCTCGATCCGGCCGCCGTGCTCGACGAGGATCTGCGCGAGGGCCGCTGTGATGACGGCCGAGCCGCCCTCCGGGACCGGCCAGCCGACCCGGTGTCCGGCGGCCAACAGCATGAGCCCAATAGCAGAGGTCGCGGGCCGGGTGAGCGGATGAATGGCATGCGCGGCTGCCCCGGTGAACAGTGCCCGAGCCTCAGGCGTGCGGAAAGCACGCCCGAGTGCGGTGGCCGACAACCCGGCACGGGCCCCGAAGCGCGCCAGAGACACCGGATGCGCGGGTACATGCAGTATCGGACGCATGAGGTCCTCGAACAACTCGTTCAGGTGCTCGACAAGGGGCTCGAACACACGCCGCCACGCGGACCCGTCCGCACCCAGCCCGGCGCAGGTCGCCTCAAGTGAACGGTGCAGCACACCCGCGCTACCGTCGTCGAGGGGGTGCGCCGCCTCAACCGGCGCCCAGCGCCACTGCACCCCGTGCGCCCCCAGGTCGAGGCCGGTGAAAAATGGGGCTGCCAGGCCCATCGGGTGGAACGCGGAGCAGTGATCGTGCAGCAGCCCGGGAACGGTGAGCTCGCTCGTGCGGGTGCCGCCGCCAATGGTCCCGGCGGCCTCCAGGACGGTCACCTCCATGCCGGCCCGGGCGAGTGTGATCGCGCCCGCCAGGCCGTTGGGTCCGCTGCCGACGACGATGGCCGTAGTCATACTCCCATCCCATCACAGCGGGGCCAGTTGGAACACCGCCCGGGGGTAGGCTGGCCACGTGGAGTGGTTCTTTGCGGACGACTACTGGTTTGCGCGGTTGCTTTTCATGCGGGCACTGGCAGCCGTATACCTCATTGCGTTCCTGGTGGCCCTCAATCAATTCCGTCCATTGCTCGGCACCAACGGCATGCTGCCGATCCCCCGCTTCACCGCCCGCGTACCGTTCCGACGCTCCCCGAGCATTTTTCACTGGTATTACTCGGACCGTTTCTTCGCCTTGATCGCAGGCTTTGGCGCCCTGCTGGCCGCTCTATCGCTGGTCGGCGTCACTGACGTGCTCCCCCTGCCGGGCGCCATGGCCGTGTGGCTCGTGCTGTGGCTGCTGTATCAGTCAATCGTCAACGTGGGTCAGACCTGGTATGCCTTCGGGTGGGAATCGCTGCTGCTGGAGGTGGGGTTCCTGGCCATTTTCCTGGGGAACGCGGCTACCGCTGCCCCGCTCCTCGTGTTGATCCTGCTGCGCTGGGTGCTCTTTCGGCTCGAGTTCGGGGCCGGGCTCATCAAAATGCGCGGCGACATGTGCTGGCGAGACCTGACCTGCCTGAACTATCACCACGAAACACAACCCATGCCGGGGCCATTGAGCTGGTACTTTCACCGGCTGCCCGCCCCGCTGCACAAGGTGGAGGTCGCTGGTAACCACTTCACCCAATTGATCGTCCCGTTCGGGTTGTTCTTGCCCCAGCCGGTGGCTGGGATCGCTGCGGGGATCATGATCGTCACCCAGCTGTGGCTCGTGATCAGCGGAAACTTCTCGTGGTTGAACTGGATGGCCATCGTCCTGGGGCTCTCCGTGCTCCCCGATACCTTCTGGCAGTGGTTGTTGCCGCTGCCCGCGGCATCGGACGCCACCGGGCCAGCGTGGTGGGTCGCGCTCGTGGCCGCCGTGACCGTCCTGGTGGTCATTCTGTCCTGGTGGCCGGCCAAGAACCTGCTCTCCCGCGGTCAGGCAATGAACGCCTCTTTCGACCGGCTGCACCTGGTCAATGCCTACGGGGCCTTCGGCTCGGTGACCCGGGTCCGGTGGGAGGTCGTGGTCGAAGGGACCCACGACCCACAACCCGGCCCCAGCACGATGTGGCAGGAGTACGAGTTCAAAGGTAAGCCCGGGAACGTACACCGCCGCCCGGCGCAGTTCGCGCCCTACCATCTACGACTGGACTGGTTGATGTGGTTCGCCGCGCTTTCCCCCGCCTATGCACGCTCCTGGTTCCCCGGCTTCGTCAACCGGCTGCTGAGAGGTGATCGAGCCACGCTGAAACTGCTGCGCCGCAATCCGTTCCCCGACGCCCCGCCCCGATACATACGTGCTCGGCTGTTCCGGTACCGGTTCACCACCCGTACCGAACGGAAGGAAACCGGTGACTGGTGGGTACGCACGCCCGATGCCACCTTCCTGCCGCCCGTCACGCTGGCCGGCGAGGATCAGAATGTGGACCCTCGCCCAGGAAACTGACACGATGAGCCCTGGGCACGAACACCGTCAACGTGGAGGGACATGAATCTACCCCGCACTCTGATCACCGCTGCCGCGGGAGCCTATGCCGCGAATTGTTCCTTGGGGATTTCGGTGGCCAAGCAGTGGGTCGACACGTCCAACTTTCGGTGGGTTCATCACGGCCTGTACATCCTGACCGCGACCACCACGGCTGCCGCATTCTTCGCGTGCGCTACCCGGCGCTCGCCCGCGGCGCTTGCGTTGGCTCCGGCTGCGGCTCCCCTGTTCCTGCTGCAACATCACGGGGCGCGCCCGCTCCGGCGTCATACCCGTGACGCGCTGTTGGCGGCCCCCTGCTATGCGGCCGGTCTTGTACTGGCCCGGAGGTGATCCATGGAGTTTCTCGATGCCGTGTTCAACCGGCGCACCACCAATGGCCCCTTTCGGCCGGATCCGGTCAGCCCCGAGCATCAGCAGACCCTGATTCGCGCCGCGGCGGCCGCGCCCTCCCAGTTCAACAGCCAACCCTGGCGGTTCGTGCTCATTGAGGACCGGGACACCATCGAGACGGTGGCGACCATCAGCGGCGAAAGCATGGCCGAAGTGATGAGCTCCGGCACCTTCTTCAACAGGTACAAGAAGTACTTCAGGTTCAGCCAGAAGGAAATGGACACCCTGCGCAGCGGCATGCTCTTCGACAAGTTGCCGGCTCTGCTGCGGCCCTTCACCTCCCGGGCCTTCACCCCGTCCGGGCAGAACCTGATGAACAAGCTGCGCGTGCCGCAGACCCTGGGCCAGGAGAATCGCAAGCTGGTGGCGGGCTCACCCCTGCTGTTGGGCGTCATGCTCGAGCGAGGCGAGTATCGCCCGGATGAGCTCTCCGGTTTCTACTCGGTTTTCAGCATGGGCGCGGCAATGGAGAACTTATGGTTGACCACGGTGGAGTTGGGCATGGGCATCCAGTTCGTCTCATTCCCCATGGAGGCCCCGCATCAGTGGCAGCGCATCGTGGATATGCTGCATGTTCCGGATGAGCTGGAACTCATGGCCGTGTACCGGCTGGGTTACCTCCCCGAGCGAACCCACCGCCCGGCCATCGACTGGTCCAGCAGGGAACGCAAGCGCCCCTCCCAGTTCGTTTTTCGCGAGACGTGCAATGTTCCGCAGGAGGGCTGGGACGACGACGTGCGGCCGGGTTCTGCGTGAGCTGGGAACACCGCAAGTAATCGGAAGAACCGCTGCCGACGCACGCTCCACCCCGGGGGTACGACAGCGGCCAGTTCACCCCGGCGATAGCTGCGACGAATCGACAAGAGACCGTCGAACCGGGCGAGCGTCCGCGTGCGAAGCAAAGGGAGCGTACCCACCCAGTACAGCAACCAGGCCAGTCGGCTGCGCCGCAGGTCGTTGTGGACCGCCACGCAGCGGGTCAGGGCGGAGGTGTCGGTGAGCAGTTCCGTCAGTTCGCGCTGCGATAAGTGGTGGAGGACATGGTTGGAGACCACGGCGTCGAACCGTTCCCCCGCAGCCACCAACGCATTGCTGTACTCCGCTCGGTAGTCCACCCCGGCGCCGTTGTCGTGGGCTACCGCCCACGCATGGGCCCTCAGATCCGGATCGATCGCGGTCACGGCCAGAGGGAGTCCGTCACGGCGGGCCCACCGGGACAGGCTCCGAGCCACGTCACCGCCCCCGCTACCCACGTCCAGCAGGGTGGCCGTCCGGCCTTCTCGCGCGGCAGCCCGCAGGACCGGGCGGATCCACTGGCGGTACAGAGGCCGCCACGACGTGACCAACGGGTTGATCACCCCGAACAGGCGATACGTCGCATTCAACGCGACCGGATCGCAGTTCGGATCGTCCATCAACTCCGGCTCATGGGTACTTCGACGGCGCAGGAGCGGGTCTTTCATTGACCCGTCGCCTCGGCGCCCGCGGCGCGCAGCAAGGCGCTCTCGATGCTGAGTCCGGGTCCGAAGGCCATTGCGCCCAGCAAACCGCGGGCGTTCGAGTGTCGGATCCTGTCCAGGACGAAGAGGATGGTCACGCTGCTCATGTTCCCGGCGTCGGCCAGCACCGCACGGGACGGCTCCATTTGCTCCTCCGTGAGCGCCAGACGGGATTGCACCTTGTCCAGAATGCCCCGCCCGCCGGGGTGCACAGCCCACAGCGGGATGTCCGCGGGGTTCAGCTGTGCCCGGGTCAGTAATGGAGTCAGGGCGTCCGTGACGTGATCGTCAATGATGCGAGGGACATAGGTTCCCAAGATCAGTTCGAACCCTTGGTCCCCCACGCTCCACGCGAGTTCATCTTCACCCACCGGTGCCAGGGTCGTTTCGAAGTCCAGCAACTCCAGTGCTGGTTCTGCCGACGAGCCGGTGGTCTCTCGAGCGGTGATTACGGTGGCTGCGGCGCCGTCCCCGAACAGGGCATTACCCATGATGGTGTCCGGGTCGTTGCGCACGTGCAGGTGCAGGGTGCACAGTTCCACGCACACGACCAACACCACGGCGTTCGGATCCGCGAGGCACGCAGTGTAGGCGGCACGCAGGGCGGGGAACGCGGCATTGCACCCCATGAAACCCAGATGCATCCGGGACACGTCCGCCGGCAGCCCCAGATCCTTGACCACGCGCACGTCGGGGCCCGGCGCGAAGAACCCGGTGCAGGACACGGTGATCACGTGCGTGATGTCCTCAGGGGCCACGGTGGGCGCGGCCTGGGCGATGGCCGTGCGCGCAGCGCGCACGAACAAACGCTGCGCGTGCTCGGTGTAGAGCTGGTTGCGGGTCTGGGTTCCCGGTGAGAGCAGGTGCCCCGACTCGGGATCCACGAAGGGCCCCGATGCGGCATCGACATTGGCTTCGTCGCGGTCCAACGAGGCGGCCACACCGAGTTCCGGCAGGACCGTGCGGCGAGTGGCCACCCCGGAACCCGCGAAAGCCGAGCGGACCAGCCGTGATCCCAGCCGGGTCATGGCCGGTTGTTCAGCGAACATCTGTGCGGCGCCCGGTTGATGCATTTGGGTATCCGGAACGGCGGTCGCAATCGTATGCATTCGTACGGTCATACCCCATGGTAGGCACGACAGAGGCCACGGTGGCCGCACATTTTGCCGCTGGTGTGGCCTACGTGGCGAGGTCTCGGCGTCGGACGCACTCAGTGCGGCCCCATGACCGGCGACCGGGGTGCTCGATCACCGACGAAGTGGCGATCAATACGTAACGATCCTGGTCAGTCCCGGGGGCGGCGCATCTCCTCGGGAAGACTTTCGAGCAACCGCAACCAGAGTTCGGACACCGTGGGGTAGCTGGGAACCGCGTGGCGCAGCACAGGCACGGGGATTCGGCCGGTGATGGCCACCGTAGCGGCATGCAGTTGTTCACCGGCCTCCGGACCTACGAACGTGGCGCCCACCAGACAACGGCTCTCGCGGTCCACCACGATCTTGGCCTGTCCGGGAACGTCATTGCGCAGCAGTGCGGACCCCGCCACGGCGTTGTAGGCAACCTGGGCCGTGACCACGTCGATGCCCTGCTCATCCGCCGCCACCTGGGTGAGACCCACCTGTGCCACCTGCGGTTCGGTGAAAATGACCTGGGGAACGGGCGGACTCTGAACCTCGAAGGGTTCCGGGTCACCCGTGGCCACCGCCCGGATTCGGGCACCCAGCACGCGTGCCCGGTATTTGCCCCAGTGGGTCAGGGGCACATCGCCGCTCGCATCACCCACGGCGTGCAGCCAGGACGGGAGGTCGCGGTCAATAATGTTCTCCGGGGTGAGGCCTACGGCATCCAGGCCCAGGTCGTCCAAGCGTGGAGCGCGCCCGGTCGCTGCCAGCACCTCGTCCACGTCCAGCTCGCCCGACGTGGTTTCCAGGTGCACGGCTCCGCCGTGGATCTTCCCCAGGCCGGTGTGCTCCGGGTTGTCCCGGCGGCATGCGGTCACGGAGGTGTTGAACATCACGTCCACGCCGTGGGTCTTCATGCCGTCCAGGACACTGTGTCCCGCGAACGGTTCGTTGCCGGTCAACAGAGCGGAACCACGTACCAGCAGCGTGACGTGTGCTCCGAGACCGGCCAGCCACGTGGCCGCCTCGCAGGCAACTACCCCTCCGCCCACGATCACCAACCGTTCGGGAACTTCAACCACCCCGGTCGCATCGGCGGAGGTCCACACGTGCGCACCCTCGAACTCCGCCGGCACCGTGGGTTCGCTGCCGGTCGCCAGGATCACGGCGTGCCGCGCGGTGATGGTGCGCGAAGCGGCGTCGTCGACCCTGACGGTACGCTCCCCCGTGAGGTGAGCGTGGCCGCGGAGCACTTGGATCCCGGTGGATTCCGCCCACTCGACCTGTGATGAGTCGTCGTAGTGCGACACGAACGCGTCGCGGCGCTGAAGCATCCCGCCGTGGTCCAGACGCGCGGGTGACACGCCGTCGACGTCCGCGGAGGTCCCGGCCACGTCCAGGGGGCGCAGCAGGGCTTTGCTGGGCATGCACGCGTAGTACGAACATTCACCACCCAGCAGGTGGCCCTCCACGATCACGGCGGTGAGGTCGCTGCCTTCGATCGCGTATTGGGCCGCGTTCTCGCCCACCGCTCCGCCACCGATGACCACGACGTCCACGGTGAGATCTTGTCGATCCGCTTGCTGGGTATCAGGCATGAATGCCCCTTTTATCGGTCGATGTGGTGAGGCTGAAAACCGGCCTCACCACATCGAGTAAGCAGCCCACTGATTGTTGGTGACATCGTAAGCGTGCACCGCCCTCCTGAACAGTGGCCCTAGTGATGGCCACCACCATGCACATCGTGGAAGGCCATGACGCCCTTGGGCAGGACCGTGAAGGGCCGCATCATGGTGTGGTCCTCATGGTCCAGGATGTGGCAGTGGTACATGAAACTGCCCGTGGCCCCGGTGAAGTCTCCCAGGACCTGCACCCACTCTCCCGGCTGCACAACCCACGTGTCCTTCATGCCCGCGGTCTGCGGCGTTATCGGCCGCCCTGACCCCGGCACCGGCAACGGGTCGGGTGTGGAAGCCGTCACCGGATCGAAGCCCGGCAGCGCCCCGCCCGGTCCGAGCGGCCACTGCCACCGGTTGATCATCTGAAACTCGGTCATGTGGATGTGCATCGGGTGCGCAGGACCGCCCAGGTGCACGATGTTCCACACGACCCAGTCGCCCTCCGAGAACCTGATGGTCAACGTGTCGTCGAACAACTTGGCCGCGGGTTTGAACGTCAGCACTTGACCGTCCGCGCGAGTCAACCGGATCACATCCGTGGCGCCGAGGTCCTCACCCTCCTCGAGTTGTCTCAGCTCCCACATTTCCGGGTGCACGGAACCCCTGATGCCGGGAGGTACCACCGCAACCCACGCGTGCCCGTGATGGTCGATCACCTCGTCTCCGATGATTAACTTGCCGTCATCCGTGTGGCGATACCGTACATAGTCGCCGTTGAGCACGGCCGGGAGCGTGAAGCGGTCGAACACCCGGCGGTCGTCCACCCGGAACTGCATGACGCTGGCCTCCACTTGGCCCGGCTGGGCATTGAGGGCCGTACCGTTCTCATTGCGCAGCTCAAGAGTGCGGCCCCGGAACGCCGAGAAATCCACGAGCACATCCACTCGTTCACCCGGGCCCATCTCGATGATCCCGTCCTCCGGTGTGAACGGGGCCGGCAACAAACCGCCATCCGTCCCGATCACCACCAGGGCGTTGCTCTTGCGGCGAGCGCCGAAGGCCGGGTCCGTACTGGGAACAGCCGTTCCCGGGGTGAATTTCTCATCAGTGGTGTCGTGGAGCGAAAACCGGTGGATCCTGGAGCTCGAGCCGTTGAGCAACCGCAGCCGGTACCAGCACGCGTCCACGTCCTTGGTGGGCCAGATTCTGCCGTTGACCATGGTGAACGGTGCCGTCACGGGAATCTCGCCCTTGATTCCGGTGGATCCGGTGAACCCGGCCTGTTTGTACAGGGCTCGGCCGGTGAACTTCATGGTCCCGGCCGGGGCATTCGGTGCTGATTCCAGGTTGCGATCGGCGACGCCCAAGAATAGTTCCCGATCGCCAGACGGCAACCGCAGCCTCGCTTCCTGGCCGTCACGAATGATGTAGAAACCGGAGAGGCCCGCAAAGACGTTGAACCGCGTCACGGCCATCGCGTGATCGTGGTACCAGAGCGTGGTGGACTCTTGCCGGTTCGGGTAAGTGCAGCGTGTGACGCCACCGGGCAACGCAATATTGTGCGCCCAACCGTCATTGTGCCCGTTGGTCAAGGCCCCGTGCAGGTGCACCACCGTGGCAGCGGTGAGTTCGGCGGTGTGGCCCAACCGCGGGTACGAGTCCTCGCCGGGCCCCTTGTCCGTGGCCCGCCCACCCGGAAGCACAGCCGCGCGGAAGTCCGCGTTCACCCCGGGCTGCCCGGGAGGCAACGGGGGCAATTCGGGCACGCGAACGACGTCGTACGGCAGGGGCAACGCGTGGCCGTCCCGTTCCAGCCCGTTCTCCCAATCGATGCGCACGGAACGGCCCCGCTGCACCTCGATCGTAGGCCCGGGCAAGCCACCCTCGTACGTCCATGCTTGGGCGGGCGGGATATCAGCGTGGAATCTCACGGGCGCGAGTTCGGCACGAACGCGAATGGGACTGTCCTCCGGCCGGCGCCACGCTCAGATGATGGCGGGTTGCGGTAGCCAATCACGGAACTTTTTCAGCCCCAGACCCGAGTCGATGCCCGGCAACGGCACCGGTCGCGGCGGCCACCACGGGAATCCGGCGGGAGGACTTGCAAGCGGATGGCTCGGTTTCTTCGCCGACGACGCCCGCTCCCGCGTGGGTTCGCGCGGCGGATCCGCCAATGCGTCGGGTTCTTCGGCGGTGTCCGGTTCGACGGGAGCCAGCCTCGCACCGGGCTCTGAGGGAAGTGGCGGAGCACTGCCTGTTTGGGCCAGGTCGGCGTACTCGACCGAGCCTGGCTCGGGAAGATTCTGGGGGGTGGGGGTGGGTGTAGCCATGATGAGCCCTCGCTTGGCGAGTAGTCCTGTGGCACGTGGTCCACCGCAGCCAACGGCGGCCCTCGACTGCCCTGGTACGAATTAGCATATGCAAATAACGGCCCGTTGGCGGTCACGATTCGGTTAAGGATCTTGCTGAGGCTAACGCTTTCCCTGCGTGCGGAAAAGTGCCGTTAACTAGGCGTAATACACCGTGACGTACCGCCTCTCCGTTCACATGTGAGCCACGTCATGTGTACCGTGGAAATGCCACACCGTAGAACGGTCGGCATCAACTTTCGGACGCGCCGGCCCAGCGGACCCACGATGAGGAGATGCCATGAACGAGCGTGACCTGACTTCCCCGACCCCTGCCACTGACCTGGCGGCCACCCCCGCTAAGAAAACTTCTCTAACCCGCACGGGCTTGGCCTTTCTCGGCATCGCGGGACTCTTGACCCTGGCCGCCTGCGGCAATGACGGGGGCGGTGGGGCCTCGGAAGAAACAGGTGGGCAGGAAACGAGCGCGGCGGCGTCGGAATCCGAACCCCTGGCAACCGCGAATGTCAAAAATACCGAGGGCGAGGACTTCGGCACCGTCGAGTTCTCGCCCGCGGAAAACGATGATCAGGTTATGGTCGTGTCCGCAGAGCTGTCCGGTCTGGAACCCGGCTATTACGGATTCCACGTTCACACGAACGGTGTTTGTGAAGCGGAGAGTTCCGCTCCCGACGACCCGTCCGAGACGGGAGCCTTCCTGTCCGCGGGTGGCCACCTGGGTGGCGATGACGCGCGGCACCCCGAGCACGCCGGTGACCTGCCCGCCCTGTTGGTCATGGAGTCCGGAGAGGCCAAGCTGACGTTCCAGACGGATCGGCTCACCACCGAGACCCTGATGGACGACAACGGTTCCGCCCTCATGATCCACTCGGACCCGGACAATTACGCCAACATTCCTGAGCGGTATGCCGCGGCTGGTCCCGACGAGGATACTCAGTCCACCGGCGACGCGGGAAGCCGTTTGGCGTGCGGCGTGATCGAGTAAGCGGTTGCCCGCAGTCGTTCGCCGGCGGGGTTCAGTCCTCGCGTAGCGGTACGAATTTGAATTTCCCGTGGCGGGTGATCTTGGGGCCCCGATGACCCTGGCGCACACGCAGCATCTCACCGGCCACGGGAATGACCATGACGCCGCCCTCCCCCAGTTGCTCCACCAGTTGCTCGGGGAGGGCGTTGGCCATGGCGGAGACGAGGATGCGGTCAAAGGGTGCTTCACCCGGGGCTCCGAGTTCGCCGTCGGTGGCTTGCCGGATGTGCACCCACGGCTGATTCTGCTGGGCGTTGGCGGCGCGCGCCGTGCTGACGAGTTCGGGGATGCGTTCCACGCCGATCACCTCGCCCTGGTCACCCACCAGGGACCCCAGCAGCGCCGAGCTCCACCCGGATCCAGCACCCACATCCAGCACACGATGACCGGGGTGCACGGCCAATAGTTTGAGCATGGCTTTCACCGTGCTGGGTTGTGAATTGGTTTGCTGGTACCCGATGCTCAGCGGAGCGTCCTCGGACGCGAACCGACGAGTTTCTACGGGCAGGAAGTCGGTTCGGTTGATCCGGGTGAAGGCTTGTGCGATCGGGTCCATGACTGTCCCTAACGGGTTGAACTATGCGTCAATTCTCCCTCAGCGGGCCGCCGCCGGGGAGCCCTCCAGGCCAGGATGACGGCAACGATCAGAGCGGACAGGGTCCCGGTGATCATGTCGACCATGGTGTCGTAATTGTTGATCTGCGCCCGCGACCCCGTTGTCTGATCCGCCGCGAACTCTCCGACTTCCCACAGCATGGCGACCAAGGCGCTTACCGAGGTAATCACCGTCGCGCGTAGCCAGCGGGGCAGGACGAAACCATGCTTCCGCTCGACGGAGCGAAGAATGTAGTCCGCCCAGACAGCGATCATGATGCCCGAATAAAAGTGGACCACGGTGTCCCACGGTTCCCACACATCGTAGAACCGGCGATAACTGCCCATGTATCCGCCGGTGAACAGCAGGATGGCGTAAAGCAGCTGGAGGTACATGGGGATACGTATCCGCCCAATGGCTTCAACGACCAGGGGTGTGAGCGACACCTGGAACAAGCCCATGGCCAGGAACGCGTTCTCAGCATCTCCCCGTGACCTGTCCCCGAGGAACGACACCACGAACACCGCCTCCACGATGATGAGCGGCGTATGCCTCAGCAACATCCCTCTGAGCGAAACACGTTTCGTCATGCTCCTGACCCTACGTGGCTACCTATGGATATTCTTGTGCTCCAGCCAGGGAAGAAGGTCTGACCCATGAGCCAGCGGGACATCGTCGATGAACTACTGGATGAGCATGGGCGCACGTACGCGCGGGAAGCGGGCATCAACCTCGAGGACACCCCCGCATCCCTGTTCCAGCTGCTGGTACTGGCCAACCTGCTGTCCACCAGAATTAACGCGGGGATTGCCGTGGCCACCGCCCGTGAGCTGACGAACAGCGGATTCAGCACTCCCGAGAAAATGCGTGACGCCACGTGGCAACAGCGCGTGGATGCACTCGGCCGCGGCGGGTACCGCCGATACGACGAACGCACCTCCACCATGCTCGGCGACTGCGCGGTCCTCCTCCTCGACCGCTACACCGGGGACCTGAGGCGGTTGCGTGACGAATCGCAGGACTCCCAGGAGATCCTGAAACGGCTCCAGGAGTTCCCCGGAATCGGCCCCACGGGCGCAGCAATTTTCGCCCGCGAGGTTCAGGGATTGTGGCCGGTCATGGCACCGTTCTTCGACAAGAAAGCCCTGGACGGCGCACGGAAACTGAACCTGCCGGACAATCCCGATGCCTTGGCCGGTCTCGTGTCGCGCGAGGATCTGCCGCGCCTGGCTTCCGCACTGGTGCGCGTGACCCTGGACCGGTCCGCAAAGTAGAACGAAAAACTTACAAGGACACCGATGTCATGGTGGTGGGCGCGCCCCCGGAATCTCCACTCGGTGTACTTCTTCATGTCCCGGCCACCCCAAGGCTTCCTGGCCGTCAGCTTCTTCCAGCACCGTTGGTCCTGCTGACATCCTCGGGACCTGGGGAAACACTCCGCCAGTCCGGTCTCGAGTTGCCCGACGTTCTTGACCGAAAGGTTCACCGTGAACACTCGAAGCCACCACAAGTTCGACCGCATCTCACAGGCCACTGCTGCCGCGGCCCTGTCCGTCGCGGTCCTCGCGCCGTTCGCTGCTCCCGCCCATGCACAGCCCGATACCCGCCCGACCGCGGAGGCTGCGGCGAAGAACGAAACGCGGGCGGCGTCGTCCGCGAACGAGCCTTTGCTCATCGGCCACCGAGGTGCGGCAGGTACCGCACCGGAGAACACGGTCTCGGCGTTCAAGGACGCGCGATCCTCGCACGCGGATTACTTCGAGATCGACGTGCAGCTCTCCGCGGACGGCGTGCCCTTCCTCTTCCACGATGACACCCCCGCGCGCACCACCAATGTGGAAGACGTGTTCCCCGGCCGCGAGAACGACCCGATCACCTCGTTCACCTGGGCCGAGCTGCAGCAACTGGACGCGGGTTCGTACTTCTCGGACAAGTTCGTGGGCGAGAAGATTCCGCACTTCAACGATGCCGCCAAGATCGCCAACAATAAGATCGGCGTGTTCATCGAGATCAAGTCGCCGGTCAACTCCCCCGGCATTGAACGGGTCGTGGCGGACGCGCTGCAGAACAACCGCGACTGGAACCGTCTGCTCAAGAGCGGCCAGATCGAGGTCCTGGGTTTCGACGCCGCATCCAACCAGCGGTTCGCCGCTCTCGCCCCGGATGTTTCCCTCCAGCAGCTCATCGGCACCGTACCCGACTCCGCAACCCTCGCGCAGATCGCAACCTACGCCGACCACTTCGGCACGAGCTACCGGACCTTGGACGCCGCCGGCGTGGCTCGCGTCAAGGCCGCGGGCATGGGCATTGGCGTGTACACCGTGAACTCCACCGAGGCTTATGACCAGATGGTGGCGCTGGGCGTGGACCGCGTGACCGGGGACTTCCCCGTCCAGTTCTCCCGCCACGAGCGCGGCCAGAAGCCGTTCCCACAGAACACCGGAGTCCGGATCGCCGGATCGATCAACGATGTGCCGGGAAACGATCTTCAGCCCGAGACCGGTGAGCACGTGATTCTGGAAAACACCACGAATCGGCCGATCGATGTCTCCGGCTACATCATCCGCGACGCCGCCAACACCCAACTCACCGTGGGCAACGGCTACATCCTGGCGCCCGGCGCGCAGTTGCGCGTCTACACGGGCCCGGGTACCAACCGCTCGGACGCCTACTACAACAATGGCACCGCCAACGTGCTCAACAACGGCGGCGACTCCGTTGCCCTGTGGAGCGCCAACGGGAACCTGCAGGATACCTTCGCGAACTAGCGTCCTTCCGCACACGACGACGGCGGGCGGTCACCTTCGCACTGAAGGGGACCGCCCGCCGCAATGGGGTCAAGTGGCTTATCAGCCGCCGAGTCCGAGATCCAGCGACACGACGCCAACGCCAATCACCATGGCCAAGGCCAAGAAGAACCCGAGCATGATCACAATGAGCCCCCACGGGGTGCCCTTCTGCGGGTTGGTGGGCTGAGTCTTCGGTGAATCTTCCATGATCTTCCCTTCATTCGGCTGTGCGTCAAGTCTTACAGATTCCGCGTGCGCTCGGCGCGCATGACATGTTCGGTTTGTCAGGGCCACGTGGTGTGCTGGTGGATTTCTTCGGACTCCTCCTAGGAGCTCATGGAACGCTTGGTACTCACATCCAACCTATTGGGGGAAGAGGACACCATGAAGGTCACGATTATCGGGGGCTCCAGGGGCACCGGAGCGTACGTGGGCGCAGCGGCGCTCAAGGCCGGCGACGAGGTCACTGTCTTGTCCCGCAGCGGCAACGTACCCGGGGACGTGCGCAGCGTCGTCGGCAGCGCGACCGACCCTGCCGTGGTGCGCGAGGCAATCGCGGGCGCCGACGCCGTGGTGGTCACCGTGGGCGGGGCCAAGGGCGTGAAGCGTCAGCGCGCCGCGGCCACGAGAACCGTGATTGCCGCGATGAAGGACGCCGGCGTGCGGCGGCTGATCGTGCAGTCGTCGTTGGGCGCCGGAGACTCCGCCTCTCAACTCCCGGCTCCATTGAACCTGATCACACCGATCGTGCTGGCCAAGGCTCTGGCGGACCACAACGAGCAAGAGGCCGCGGCCGAGAACTCCGATGTGGACTGGACCATCGTGAGGCCTGCGGGGCTGACGGACAAGCCGGCGACCGGTCAGGTGAAAGTACTGTTGGTCGGCCAGGACGGCACACTTGACGGCTCGATTCCGCGGGCGGATCTGGCCCAGTTCATACTCGCCGCCGTGACCGACGAGTCCACATTCGGCCAGGCCATCGGAGTGAGCGGGCGATAGTAAGGAGCGTCTTGGGGCCCTTTATTGAGGCGGGACATTCAGGTAGAAGTCTGCTGCGTTGCCCCAGAACACGGCTGCCACCTGGTCGGGTGCGAAACCTTCGGCCTCGAGGGTCTGCTGGATCAATTGGAAATCCTCGTTCCGGAAGGGACGCTCAGCCCGTGTGGAGGGGAGGTCCGTTCCGACCATGAGCGCCGTAGGGTCCACCTTCATAATGGCGCGAATGGCGGTGGCCGGATCCATCTTTATCCGTCCGAACCCTGTCGCTTTCACCTTCACTCCCCGTTCGACCAGACGCAGCAGAGTCGGGAGACCGCCCGCCGTCATACCCAGGTGATCAATACTGACTGCTGGCAATGCAGTAATGATGCGCGCCAGGTCATTGTCGATTTTCTGCGCGTCGATGTAGAGCTCCGTGTGCCAACCCGCAAGGTCATGGGCGCGTCGAGCCAACCGGTCCAACTCGCCGAGGGAGGCCGAGCCGCCGCGGAACACGTTGAATCGAACCGCACGCACTCCGGCCTCATGGAGCTCAAGAATCTGTCGGTCGCTGGTGTCCACCGGGATCTGCGTGACGCCCACAAAAGTGGGCCCCAGCTTCTTGAGCGCCGCAATCAAGTAGCCCTGATCGAAGGCCTGAAACGACCCTGACCCCACCGCGCCCCCGGCAACGTGCAGTTCGTCTGTTCGTTTCCGATAGTCGGCCACCGTGAACTGACCCGGCAGGTATCCCTCGTTCTCCACGAGCGGGAACGCGGAGTCCACAATGTGCAGGTGAGCATCGAATACCGGCTGGGTCATGACGCTCCCGCCTCGTCTCAGTTAATGGGTAACGCTCAAGATACGCCCTGGCAGAGGCAGCTCACTTCAGACTTCTTACGCCGGCGCGAGTCGGGCATGAACCTCTATGCGCCGTGGACTACGGAACCGTAGCCTGCTCGTGGACACGACATGAGCCCGGACACGAGGTTTAGGGAGACACTGAGTGTCGTTCGACTTGCAGGGCTGCGGTTGCCCGTCTCGCGATGAGAGGAAAGCTCATGATCGCTCAACCGACTCCATTTGTGGTGTTTCGGGAAGGTACTTACCTCCACGGGACCAAGGCCCAGCTCGCCCCGGGAGACCTATTGACTCCTGGATACTCCTCCAATTTTGAAGCCGGGCGAACTTCCCGTCACGTCTACATCACGGAAACGCTGGACGCGGCCGCGTGGGGAGCCGAGCTCTCCATGGGCAGTGAGCCAGGGCGGATCTATGTCGTAGAACCAGCCGGGCCCATAGAGGACGATCCCAACGTCACTGACAAACGGTTCCCCGGCAACCCCACCCGTTCCTACCGAACGCGCGAGCCCGTCCGCGTGCTGTACGAGCTCGAGGATTGGACCGGACACACGCCGGAACAGATTCAAACGATGCTGGAAGGGTTGGCCGACCTTCGCGCCCGGGGCGAGAACACAATCATCGACTGACCCTCGCACCGCCCTGCGTCGCGCACCCGATGTGATGTGACGGAAAAGCATCTGGCACGCCACAATTCTGCAGTTTCCTCCCGTCAGACTCCGCTGTCCATCCCGTGACAGCCCAAGCCGGTCCGGTAGTGTGGCCTGCATCACATTCCCGACCACCCGTGTGTCCGCGACAGCGGCATCCACCTTCGGAGGAACCTTGGCCAACAACGTGTACAACATCACCGAAATCGTCGGCACCTCGCCGGACGGCAGCGACGCCGCCATCACGAACGCATTGGCGGAGGCTTCGAAATCACTGCGGAATCTGGATTGGTTCGAGGTTCAGTCCGTCCGGGGGCACATCAAGGACGGCAAGGTCGCCGATTGGCAAGTCACCATCAAGATTGGCTTCCGTCACGAGGGTTGACTTCGGATCCCTCCGTGTGACCGACCGCCGCTCACACGCTGAAGCCTATTTGAGCAGTCGGTCCATTCTGCGATCACTGAGCTTCTTCCCACCTGTTTGGCACGAGGGGCAGTACTGCATGGAGCGGTCCACGTAGGACACTTCGGCCACCGTGGCACCGCAGACCGGGCAGACCTGGCCGGCACGGTCGTGGACACTGAACAGCGACTTTTTCGTTGCCTTGATGCGCTCCAACGGCACGTTGGCCAGAGCCTCACGAACCTCGGCCAGTACCTCCTGGACTGCCTGGTAAAGCGCCCCCACCTGGATGGTGTCCACTTTGTTGGCAGCTACGAACGGGGTGAGTTTGGCGCGGTGCAGGATTTCATCCGACCACGCATTGCCGATCCCCGCCATGGTCGTTTGGTCCGTGAGGACCGTCGTCGAAATCCAACCGGACGGCCAACGGGCCGGGCCTGACCGGGGGTCTATCGCCGACGCCGCCTTCCCCGAGTTTGAGCCAACCTGCCAGGGCGAGGTGGATGACCGCGTAACGCTCTTCCGCTTCCAGCAACAAGAATTTTCCCCGGCGGAACACACCGGTCAGCTGTCGCCCCACCAAGGAACTGTGGGGTGGGTCCGCGGTTTTCAAAACGCTGAAAGCTGCAACGTGGACCACCAGGAGGCGACGCCCCACCAGGCGTTCCCGCAGTTGATCGACGGCTGCATCCAGCTCAGGCAGTTCAGGCATGACTTCATTCTGGCTCTAGTGCGCACCCGGCTGAGGATGGGCGACGCGGTCGAGCCCCAACCACCGCGCTAACGTCTGCAGGTGATTCTGGAGGGCGGGAAAGGCCTCAGGTGGGGCGTCGGGCTCCCACGTGCACCGCTTCACCGAAAGACGACCGGAGGTTCGGTCTGCTTTCAAATCCACCCGGGCGACCAAGGTGTCCCCGAAAAGAAACGGCAACACGTAGTAGCCGTGGATGCGCTGGTGGGCCGGGGTGTAGATCTCCAAGCGATAGCGCATACCGAACAACGCTTCGGTGCGTTCCCGTTGCCAGATCAGCGAATCGAAGGGACTGAGGAGGGCTTCTACGTGAGCTTTCCGGGGAATCCGAGCCGAGGTGTCCAGGTACACGCGATCCGACCAGCCGGGGACCGCCACGATCTCCAAGTCTCCGGAGGCCACCAACGACGCCAGGGCCTGGTTGGTGTCGGCCGCCTTCAGACGGAAGTAATCACGGAGGCACCGCGCGGTCCCGATGCCGTGGGCGCGTGCAGCGATGCGTACCAATTTCAGATGCGCGGTTTCCGAATCCACCGGTTCTCGGGGCAGGTGCAGGTACTCCGGTAGAACGTAGGTGCGTTCGAACTGCGCATTTCGTCCTGCGCTCGTAATGTCGCCGGACCAGAAGAGGTATTCCAGGGCGCTCTTGACGGCGGACCAGTTCCAACCCCAGGCGCCTTCGCGTCGGGGAATGTCCACCGTCATGGCGGCGTCGCATTGCCGGGCAGTTATGGGGCCGCGTTTGCTGACTTCCGCCAGAACCGCATCCACCAGGTCCGGGTAGTCCTGTTGGATGCGGCGCATGCCTCCCCAGGCTTCATGTTTGGCCCGTTCTCTCCGGAACCCCAGCAGGGGCCAAGTGCTAGGTGGAATCAGACTGGCCTCGTGAGCCCAATACTCAATGAGCCGCCGCGGGTTGCGATCCCGAAAGTGATCCAGTTGAGCTCTGTCATAGCTACCCAGACGCGAAAAGAACGGCAGGTAATGACTGCGAGCAAGCACGTTGACCGAGTCGATCTGGACCACGCCCACCCTGTTGATCACTCGTTGCAGGTGACGGGTGGTGACCTTCCCCGGCTCCGGCCGCGGGTCCAGGAATCCCTGCGCCGCCAGGGCGATGCGCCGGGCGGTCGGCAGACTGATCCTGCGCGAGGTGCCAGTTTCGGGCGCAAGCATTACCTGCTCGAAACGGTCTGGGCCAGATCGGCTTGATTCATGAGTTCTACGGTAGAGCGCACCTCCGACATCAACCGCCCGCACGGGCCGGTTTCGGGCCCCCCATGCCCCGCCCGGCTAACAACGTTCGAGGTGCACTCAGTGGATTCCGGGGTCGTCCCCACCGTGGCTGCACGTGGGAATGCGTAGTGTTGACAGAATGAACTCATTTTTCGATTCCATGCGCAACCTTGGCTTCCAACGCGGTCCCCAGCGGCTCGTCGCTGGTATTGGCGGAGGCATCGCCCGCCAATTCGGCGTCAATGTGTGGGTGGTCCGCCTGCTGCTTCTGCTGTCCTTTTTGTTGCCGGTCGTCGGGATTGCGGTGTACTTGCTGGCCTGGGCTGTTCTGCCATGGCAGGACGGCAGCATTCCGTTGGAGAAGTCACTGCGGAAGTAGGCCGCACGCTTTGCGGAATTCTTTAAACCCTTGTAACCGCGGTGCGGCAATCCCCAGACCTTCAAAGCGGCCGCCGGGTAAACCTCGCACACCACACCTGCGCCATCTCGAGCAACCTCCGTACCCATGTCGCGGAGGCGGGCCTCGATCCCCGCCCATCGCAACGCGGGATAGGCGATCCGATCAGTGGAAACACTCAGCGGCGTCAGTCCCGTGCGTTGATGCACGGCCTGATCCGTGGCTCGAAGAGCCAGATTACGCCGCCATTCCGACCCCGTACTGGCTGGGGCCTCAAGGGTTCCACTTGCGTGCGCGTAAATTGTTTCTACGAAATCCTTGGGCCAGCCGAACGGAACGTCCACGCCGGCGCGCGCCGCCATCTGGGTGGCGTCAATGAGATCCTCATCGGTCGCGCCCACTAGGACACCGTCCACGACGACGTTCCCCGCGCCTTCCCGAAGCACCGCGAGCCCCGTGCGTTTCACGTCGGCGGCCAGGTCGATTCCAACGAACGTCATGGTGCCACGGTAGCCGCCGCTCGGTTGCGTCTATGGACAGCGGGGCCCCAACGGACCGTGACGGCACAGCCGAATGACTCCCCAACGCCTGGTCCTCAAGGTCTTTCATATCGCGATGGCTGCAGACAGAGTCTCGGAAACAACGGAACCGATTGTGAAGCAGTGTCCCTCGAAGCGTGGGATTCCGCCGGTGAACGACGTTCCAAACAAGCTCCGTAGCTAGCGGCCTACAATTTGTTGATGGTCAACTACCTTGCGATTCTCTGGATCCGGGCGGGCCTGACTACCGGAAGTAGTGAGTCACCGTCGCCGGAACGCAGATGTCTGGGTTCATGACATGAACGCACTGACCATTGCACCCGGCCCCGGGATCCCCGAGAGCCTGACGATCCCCGCTGCGGATCTCACGGAACAGTTCGCTCGCTCATCCGGCCCGGGAGGGCAGGGAGTCAATACGACCGATAGCAAAGTGCAGTTGTCCGTGGACCTCGCGCATGTAAGCGCGTTCAGCGCCTCGCAGCAGCGACGGGTGCTACAGAATCTCGGGCACCGGCTCTCCGGTACCGTCCTCACGGTCGAGGCGTCCGAGCACCGTGCCCAGATCCGGAATCGGGCCCTCGCCCGGCAGCGGCTCGCCGATCTGCTGCGGGACGCATTGGCACCTCCCCCTCCCGCACGCCGGGCGACCCGGCGCACCCGCGGATCCGAGCGCCGTCGGCTCGCGGGAAAACACCGGCGATCCGAGATCAAGGCGAACCGGCAGCGTCCCGCGGGAGAATGACCAGTTCGGCTACGCAGTACACCGGGAGTCTGCACGGCCCAACACGCTGTTGCTAGATTGGGCCCGTGCTTACCAACTCCCTGCGCGACCTGGTCACAGCGGCCACGACTCATGCTGTCGGCCATAACGACAATGGCGACCACACGGTTGCTGCGGCCCTCCTGACCCGCTCGGGGCGTACGGTTCTCGGGCTGAGTACCCGTCATTTCCCCGGCGGACCATGCGGTGAAACTTCCGCGCTGTCCAACCACGCGGCAACTTGTCCTGACGACCCGATCACCGCAATGGCAACTGTTCATGGAGCCAGCGAGCAGGTGGTCGCCCCCTGCGGGTCATGCCGACAAGAGTTGTTCGACCTCGACCCATCAATCCAGTGCGTTATGCGAGACAGCAGTGGCCTCAAAGCCGTGCCGGTCTCGGAGCTGTTGCCCTTCGCCCATGACTGGAATGCCGTTGAGCAGCCCCAGAAGATATCCATGTGGGAGGGCTATGAGGCGAGCATCCGCGACGGTTCCAAACGCCAGACCATCCGCATTGACGACCCTTTTCGCCGCGGACCGGCTCAGATTGTCTTTAAGAAGGGCACCGGAGAAGTGGTCACGATCGATGCGTTTGTCACGTCCGTTATTGAGACGAGTTACCGCGAACTCACGGAGGAACAGGCCCGGCGTGACGGTTTCGCGTCCTTGGCGGAGCTGCATCAGGCGCTGAACACCCACTACCCCGACCTCGCTGAGGACGATCTGACCGACGTCGTGAGCTTTGAAATCGGTTCGAACGATGGGAACGGATCGGTCCGTAGCCGCCCGTAAATGTTAACGTCGATGCGCTTACCGTCAATAAGAAACTTCCCGCGTTCAGTCCCCTCCTTGCGCAAACCCGCACATCGGGCGTCGGCGCCGGATCTCGGGTTGTTGAGGCGGTGCCCGAACTAGAGGTGATAGTCGAGGAGGCGACCGAGGTAGCGCTCGGCCTCAGCGCCATCGGTTACCGGGCCCTGGCGGGCCATGTCCGGGTTCGAACGAAACGCGTCAAGTACGTCAGACGCATCCGCTCGGTGCGGCCGTGCGAAACACTAAACCTCAATCCAACCGCGTGCTCGAATATAGAGTGAGCCTGCTCAGTAGTGGTAGCGGGCCTGCAGGATCACGAGGTCCTCGTTATCCACGATGTAGACCAACCTGTGCTCATCGGTGATGCGCCGGGACCACGATCCTTGCGCACCATATTTCAATTGCTCAGGTTTTCCGATCCCGGAGAACGGTTCACGGAGGCAGGCGTCGATGAGCGCGTTCACGCGCTTGAAAATCTTGCGGTCGGCCGTCTGCCAGTGTTTATAGTCTTCCCAGGCAAGCTGGTTCCAGACCAGACACACTAGGCGTCCTCATCCGCCCGATCGAGCTCGTGGACCTCAGTCTCTCCGGCCTGGGCGCGCTCGTAGGCATCGAGCAATCGGCGGGCATTGGCCGGCGAACGGAATAGGTAAGCGGTCTCCTGCCATGCGGCGTACTCGTCGGCCGGCATTAGGACGGCGTTGCCCTTGCGGGAGACGATCTCGACGGCATCGCGGTCCTCGTTCACCCGCTGGATCAGCGGGAACAGGGTCTTACGCGCCTCGCTTCCACTGATGGACATGATGAACTCTCTTCATGGAGCCGAGTGGTACCAATTAATGGTACCACCCGGCGTTAGTAGCTCAGCTGGTGGGCCGCACGTAAATTCTCGCCGTGGACGACACTGCTCCGGATTCATACGGAACTGCTTCACCAGTGGCTGAGTAACCCATCCTTTCCCAGAAGGGCTCCGCCGCCGCGGCATTCGTGTCCACGATCGACAACCGCAGCGTGTCGACTGAGCACCGGCCAAAGAGCTCCTCCACTACGGCCGTGTGCAGTGCACGCCCGAGGCCCTGCCCCTCTCGCGCCCCGTCCGTCAACAACAGACCGATGTGCGCGATTGAGGGCTCGGGCCAGCCGACAATCACATCCGCGAACGCCAGCAGTAGATCACCTTCCCACACCCCGCGGTCCCACTTCTGGTCGCGTTTGGTCCCGGGCGGCAGCGAAGCAAGCACTTCTCGTGCCGCATCCGCGCCAACCGCGCCACCTTGCACGCGACGGGTGTACCCGGGGTTCGACAGCATGAGCCGCTGCAGAGCTGATTCATCGGCCGGCCTGACCTCCCGGACGTTCCGGTACGGAAATCTATTCACCAAGGGACTGCCTCACTACGCACCCATGCAGACACATTCCCCCGGACGACCGGAGAATCCGAGCTCGAGCCCCGTCGTCGAGAACTCGCAGGAACACGTTCACCATGATGATCACCCTCGACCCGCTGATATCTCGCTGCCATTGTCCTCTTCGACCATGCTCACATGCCCCGCTGGCCCGGCGGCTTCTTAGTCCTCGCCGTCATGTCGATGCACGGCGTGCCCCTCCTGGTCGAAGATCATGATCACTTCGGCGGGTCCGCCTTCGGCCACGAAGGCATGCGGAGTCATCGTGCCGAATTCGGCGGCCTCCCCCGCCTCGACGATGACCGCGCGCTCCCCCAGCAGCAGACGGACCCTTCCCTCCATCACGAAGAACCAGTCGTGACCGGGATGCACCCGCTGCTCCGGAACCTCGGAGGCGGCCTCGAGCCGGACTTTGAGGGCCTTCATGGTGCCGGTCGCTTTGGAGAGCATCCAGGTGGTGCGCGAGCTCTCCCGGCTCGGCTCGGGACGGATGACGACGTCGTCGTCGGCGTCGTCCTCGAGCAGGGTCTCGACGTCGGTGCGCAGGGCGCGGGCCAGCGGAAGGAGCACGTCCAGACTGATCGCGCGCTTGCCGGTCTCGATGCGACTGATCGTAGAGGGGCTGAGATGGGAGCGCTCGGCCAGGTCCTCAAGGGAGAGGGACTGAGCGTGACGCAGGCTGCGCAGCCGGGTGCGTACGAGCTGTTCGATCTCGGACATGAGGGGTCTCCCAACGGTTTTCGAGGTTTCTTGCGAATTTTGCAAGATACTATGCACTATATGCGAGATTCACTATTCTGGCCCTATGACCTCCCATGAGCAGCACACCAAAACCCAGCCCGGCACCGGCCGGGCCCACGACCGCAGCGGTGACTCGAGCGCCGAGGCACACCCCGTCCTTCCCGCCATCACCCGCCACGCCGATGTCGCGATCATCGGCGGCTCCGCCGCGGGCCTGGCAGCGGCCCTGCAGCTCTCCCGCCAGCGACGCTCGGTGATCGTGGTCGATTCCGGGGAGCCGCGCAATGCGCCGGCCGCCGCGATGCACAGCTACCTCGGCCACGAAGGGCGCTCCCCCGCCGATTTCCTGCGGATCGCCCGCGCCGAAGTGCGCTCCTACGGCGCGGAAATCCTCACCGGACGAGCCGTCGACGTCGCCCGCGAGACCGAGGGGTTCCGCGTCGAGCTGACCGGTGGTCTCGTGATCCGCGCCCGGCGCGTGATCGCGGCGACCGGCCTGACCGACGAGCTCCCGGAGATCCCCGGTCTCGCCGAGCACTGGGGCACCTCGGTCATCCACTGCCCCTTCTGCCACGGCTACGAGTCGCGGGATCGACGCATCGTCGCCCTGGTGACCTCGCCCGCCGGTCTGCACGCCCTGCCCCTGCTGCGCCAGCTCACGGAGCAGTTCACGGTTGTGATCCACGGGGGCGTCTCCCCCGAGGATCCGCAGCTGGCGGCCCTCAAGTCCGCCGGGGTGCGGGTGATCCTTGCCCCCGTCGAACAGATCCTCGAGGACCGCGCGGGGCGGCTGCGCGCCTTGCGGCTGGCCGACGGCACCGAGGTCCCCGCCGATACCGTCCTCGTCAGCACCCGCCTGCACGCTCGGGTGGCACCCTTCGCCGGTCTTGGCCTGACCGCCGTCGAGCACCCCAGCGGCGTGGCCAGCTACGTCGAGACAGATTCACTCACCGGGGCGACGGCCGTGCCGGGCCTCTACGCGGCCGGCACCCTCGCCGAACCCACGCTGCAAGTGCTGCCCACCGCGGCCGCCGGTGGGCGGGTCGGCGCAATGGTCAGCTTCGACCTGGCCCAGGAGGACCTCGCCGCGGCGGCTCGCCCGGTCGCCCACGCCGCCGACTGGGACGGGCGCTACAGCGGCGAACCGCAGTGGAGCGGCAACCCCAACGGCTCCCTCGTC
Source organism: Kocuria sp. cx-455 (assembly GCF_014698015.1). Classification (GTDB taxonomy): domain Bacteria; phylum Actinomycetota; class Actinomycetes; order Actinomycetales; family Micrococcaceae; genus Kocuria. The sequence goes on along the minus strand of NZ_JACXBS010000002.1, from coordinate 72,567 downwards.
GCCGAGGTCGCGGGCCTGACTCCGGGCACCGCCTTGGACATCGGGGCAGGAGAGGGCGGCGACGCTCTCTGGCTCGCGGAGCAGGGCTGGCGGGTCACGGCCGCCGACATCTCGGCGTTGGCCCTCGACCGTGTCCGCGCGCAGGCGCAGCGGCGCTCGGTGCCGGTGGCAACACTGCAAGCAGACGCCAACGCGGCCGCCCCCTTCGACGGAGCCCGGTACGACCTGGTCACCGCCGCGTACGCCTCGATCCCGCGAACCCCGGATGCGCGCGGAGTGACGAACTATCTGGACGCGGTGGCGCCCGGTGGGCAGCTGCTGATCATAAACCACGACGTGAGCGATATCCGGGAGGCCATGTCACACGCGGGTTCGGAGTCCACCCGGCCCTTCGATCACGAGGCCTTCGTTGGCACCGAGGACTTCGTGGAGGCGCTGTCGGCCTCTTCGGAGTGGGAGATCGAGGTCAATGAGCGCCGGGAACGCCCCGCCGGAGCGGCCTCCGCCCATCACGTCCACGACATGGTCCTGCGCGCCCGCCGGATGGGGTGATGGCGAGACCGGCGCCTAGTGCCCTTCGTCAACAACGCGGGACGACAAACGGGGACCCCGTGGAGTTCCGGCAAAAAGCAGCCATTCTTGCGCACACGTGAAATCGGAGGAGCCATCCCAACGCTTCAACATCATCGGCGAGGTCCGCGACGGACCGACGGCCATCCAGCTCGACAGTCGCACCCCTTCAAGGAAGCGGCTCGACCTCCCGCACATATCGCCGGACATCGCGCTGCTGCTCTGCCGTGCGCCCATATGGGTTGTTGGTTCGCATCGCGATGCGTTCAATCAGCACATCGAGGGGTGCGCTGAGGAGAACGACGTGCTCGAAGCGATCGTAGAGCCGCCCTGATTCTCGGCCGTACCCGACACCACGACATCCACATGCTGTTATAGCAAATCACTCATCCGAGGTTCGTCCCACACGCTGCGGGCAGCTCCCAGCCGTCGAAGTCGGTATCGACGGTGATTCGCCCGCGGCGCGCCAGCTCAGCGAGCACCGTCGACTTCCCGGCTCCCGACATTCCCGTGATCAGGATACGAGGCATGACACCAAATCTAGAGAGGAAGCGACTCCGCCTCAACAAATCGATTGAGGCCCGAAATCACACATTGAACCGGAACTCCACCACATCCCCACACGTAGGGCTATTTCTTTAGGAGCGGCAGCAGCCCCGACAAGAAGCCACAAGGACGATCAGCTCCGGTCGTGCGGGCATCGATCAGGCCACCTGGATGCGCTGATCGCCCAGCACGTACTCGATCGCCAGCCCACCCCGACTGCCTCAAGGTAGCTGCGGATCGTGCCGACCTTCGCACTGTCTAGGTCTGCGCGCTCGATCTTAGAGACCTGGCGTTGCCCCACGCCGATGCGCTCGGCGAGCTGGGCTTGGGTCAGGCCCGCACCCTCGCCCAGATCTCGGAGGTGGTACGCCCGCACCTCAGCGAGCATTCGCTGCTAGTGTGCCTCCACATGCTCTCGACCTACGGGGTGCTCGGCGACGAAGTCCTTCAGCGACATGGCCATCTCGGTCATTCTCCTCTCAATCTGCGCAAGTGATCGTCGAACAGGTCGTCGGCCTGCGGGATGTTCTTCCTGTACCACCGGGTCCAGTTGCCTGCATTGTCACCCGCGATCAGCATGATGTCCGCGTTACACATTGAAACGGGACTCCACCGCATACCGTCCAGCTTCGAGCGCCGTCGAAACGTCGCCTTAGCGCGCCATGTCCGGATTGGAGGTGAACGCGGAGAGCACAGCGGGAGCATCAGCGCGTCGGAGCCGCCGCAGCCGCACCGGCAGATCGTTCACGCGACCTTCAACGGTTTGATCGCCGCCACCTGCTCCGCCACGCGGTCCTGCGCGAGCTCAAGGTCGTACCGCGTCTGCAGGTTCAGCCAGAACTGCGGATCCACTGCGAAATACCGCCCGAGACGCAGAGCGGTGTCGGCCGTGATCGCGCGCTTGCCGTGCACGATCTCTTTGATGCGACGCGGTGGCACACTGATCGACACGGCGAGCTTATTCTGCATAATGCCGAACCCCTCGATAAAGTCCTTCATCAGGATCTCGCCAGGATGAATCGGCTCGATCTTGCTAGTAGCAGTCAACGAGTTCCACCTCCTCTTATCGATTGAGTGCGCCCGCCCGCCTCTGGACAGCCTCTCGGTCTCCTTGTCCCCGTACGATCTGATCAACCGGCCAGCGCCTAACGCAGATCGTCAATAACACTAAACATTAGACCGGGAACCCACCATGTCTCCGTCGGGAGACGCCGACCTAATCCTCCGATTGGGGAGGGGGAAACGCGCCAGCACCCGCGACGCCAACTCCTGCGTGCGTCGTTCGATGTCGTCACCGGTCCACGAGTCGCGGATCACCAGCTCCGCGTTCAGTGCGAGTCCATTTCGGTAACCGATATACCGTTCCTTAGAGTCCTGCCGATCACGCTTCTCCACAAAAGACTTGTTGCCCAGATTGCTGTTATAGGCGGTGATTGTGAGGTTGCCCAGCCTGTGCTTGTGCTCCTCCTGCACCTGGGCAGCGAGCTCCTCGCCCCCAAGCATCTCCTTCCACGCAGCTGGCAGGTTCTCGCCCTGCGGAAGGATGTGCTCAATTGTCCACACGAAGTGGTTCTTCTCCTGACGCCACAGGTCGACCTTTGTCTCCTTGGTCATCCCGTCCTCTGCCAGCGTGGTTAAGGCGAACCGTGCGACATCGGTGTTCTCCTCGTAAATGCGACCCTTGAGGCGTTCTTGGAACTCGTCGTCGGACGCAGAGACGGAGCTCAATTTCTCTCCGACGACTTCAAGCACGCCAACGCCACGGGCACCACCAACATCATCGATGGTCGTCATGAACAACTTCGCCAGCGCGTATGTGGGCGGGTAGCCAGTCAAGTTACGACGAACGAAGAAACTGGTGAGCATGTCCACGACTTCCTCTACATGGGCATCGCAGATGCCCAGTTCCTCCTGCACTGTCATGAGCCACATCAGGAGAACGTAGGACGGCGCGCCTTGGGCACGCATGAGTCGTTGGAACGCCCGGTCTAGCAGGGTCGGCTGGTCGAGCTCAACGACGCAGTTAATGCGGCCGTAGATCCTACTCGCGTCAACGAGATCGTCGATGACCTTCTTCAGGTCGTGCTCTAAGACCTTCTCGTAGACCCGGATCAAGTTGGACTTGGTGGCGACGGAGGCGTTGGGCACATCAGGTAAATCCGATTTGAACGCGTTGTAGTAGTGCCGCAGGAATCGCTCCTGTGTGGAGTAACTGTCGCCAAGGCTGGTCAGCATGTCGTTCCAATGCTTGAAGGCCTGGTCCACGTTCATGATCTGCTTGTTCTCGGACTCGGCCAAGAGGTGATTCTTAATCAGGTCGACGGGCGAGAGCGGCATCCCGCGGTTATTGAGGGACTCGAAGAGAATGAACGCATCAGCATGGCTGGCGACCTCAATTTTTACAATGACCGCCTGAAGCGTCGACTCGTGCACCCTGAGCGCCGCCTCCGTTTCGGTCAGCTCACCGGCCTCAGCGAGCCGAAGGATGGCGGAGCGGAAGTATCGGTAGCACTTGGCGATCCTGCGGCTTGGGTAGTAGGGCTTCCATTCGCCCTCAACCGGCAGCCCAGACTCTTCGAGCACCTTCAGATAGTCATAGAGGTTATGTCCCTGTTTCTGAGGCGTCACCCTTGGCTGTCCATCCGCTTTGCGCACCAATTGGCGACCAAGATTGGTGACATCGGTGCGCGTGTCGTCGTCGAGTTCGTCGATGTGCTCTTTGAGCACCGAATACACGGCAGCCAAGAGCAGCGTAAGCGTCGTGAGCCGCTGCTGACCGTCGACCACTTGGAGAATGCTCCCTTCAAGGGCATCTGTGGTCTGATCTAGTGTGATGATCGTGCCGAGGAAGTGCGCTCCGTCGGCGTCGACCAGGTCGTCGAACAGGTCCTCCCACTGAGGCTTGTGCCATGAGTACTCCCGCTGGTAGGGCGGAATCCTGTACAGAACGTTGCCCTCGTGGCTAAAGAGACTGTGCACCGCATACTGGTTCGCTGACTTGATCATTGCTACGGACGCCTCATTTCTTTTTCCTCGAGGTTATTCCGCTAGACGTTAAACCGGAACTCCACCCACGTTCCGTAGCCGTACAACCTCCGCCGGAGCTACGTCCGCTCGGCGATGTACGAGGCACAGGCGGTAATAATCGAGCTCGACGCGTCGATGGCCTCCGCTACGTCCCGCGCGGTAGCCGTCGGGCGATTTAGATCCGGATACTCCGTCGCGTTTCGCACCTGACGCATCCAGTCAAAATCGCCGAGGGCCGGATCCGTCACGTAGGCGGCGGCAGCGATCCCTGTATTGCGGTGAGCTCCTCCTACGGGGCGCACGCGCAACCCCTCGATCGCGATCACCGCGGCCATCGCCTTCCGCGCGCCATCGTATGCAGCAGTGAAAGCCATCCCCTGATCGTCGGTCCCGGCTAGCACCCGCGCGGTAATGATATGACGTTCCGCGGTCTGCACGACCGCGAGCGCATGCGCTGGATTCGGTTCGATGCGTTCGAGGCGGCGACTCGCCACCATCTGCTCGATTACCTCAGGCATGGACTTCGCCCGTCAGCACGTCGACAATCGGCCTCGACCGGAGTGTCGCGACGAACGGCGACGGATCGCCCGCATCCCACTCTTCGGCAGTCAGTCGTGTCGCATTCACGGGGACATCCAATTGCTCACCTGCGGCAGTAGCGATCGAGGCGAGTACTCGGCGCGGCACGGATCCGATCACGAGCAGGTCGATATCGTTCGGGAAAGCACCACTTTGACCGGCGCGCCGCGCCGCCCAGGACCCATAAATCAGTACCTGGTCCGCACCATCGACGCCATCAAAAAGATCACGGAGCACGGGAACGGGCCCGTACGTCGCTGCGATCAGATCGCGCATGGGGCCGAAAAGCGGATGCTCGCCGTTCGCCCGAATGAGCCGATTGCGCCCCTCCTGGCGATCGAGCAGGACTGCGCTCTCGACGAGCCGTCCTACCTCGCGATGGACAACCGGCCCGCTCACCCCGGTACGCCGCCCGAGTTCGGACAGCGAGAGTTCACGGTCGGGGTGCCCGAGTAGCTCAGCCAGGATCGCCCCGACCGAATCGGAACGCACGAACGGCGTCAGCTGTGGCGCGTGAGTCTTCACAAAACAGGAATATATATTCCATTTATAGGAAGAGTCAAGCTGGCAGTCACACGTTAAATCGGAACTCCACCACATCCCCACACGTAGGGCTGTTTGGAATATGTGACCGAAATTTCGCGCCCCGAGACACCTACAATGGTGGTGGCAGAACAGACCGCCCCGTTCGCGATGCGAGCCAGGTTGTGTGCTCTCGACTGATGGCTTCCTCAGCATCTACAGCAAATAAGGCCCAGTCGGCCTCAGTCACGGCCTCCAACCTTGATGCTTCAACACCGAATTCTTTTGTAGCGACCGAGTAAGCGGACGCGAATGGTGAGAACTGCTTGTAACTTGCAACCGCTGCAAGTCTCTAAACCAACTGTACAAAAATGCACCGACAGGTTGGGAGGAGTAGCTCACCAATGGTCTTCAAGCTCCCCGGCGCAATGGAATCTCAGCAGTGACCCCGAAGGCACTCACCTTCAGCGTGATCATGGAACTGCTGTCTTCAGCCCGTTCGACGGCACGTACATCGGTATCTATCAACGGCGTGTCCACGGTCACATCGACCGGCCCTGAGGTAACAGCACTGAAAGACCACGACTCACCACGCTTCAAGAGACCGGGCGACATCGAAACTATGGCACCCTCCTTCGCGCCGATTCCGGGAGAAGTAATTTCGAAGTCTCCCTGCGTCGCCGTGATGCCGTAGAAGGTGTGGTCAAACTTTACCGTGATCGAGCGCCCACCGTCGAACATCTTGGTCGCCACATCCCGCGGGCCCACGTTGCGCAACGTCACGGACACCAAGTGCGGCTCCTCCACTGGAATGTCTCTATACGTCACCTCCAGCAATCCAGATCGCGCATCCACCGGCAGGAGCGGATTTGCATAGACTTCCACCGCCAGATGAGCACGACGGGTACCCCACTGCCGGGTAGCGAAGATTGTCGTCGGAATAGCCAAGATCGCAACGAGAAGCGCTACGAGGCCGATCCAAGTACCCGTGTCCAATTTAAACTCCCATCTAATTAGTGCATCAGAAACTACGCATTAGACCTAAATTCCGCCTTATTTCGTAACCGAGCAATCGATGACTCGGGCAGCGGAAGCTGTGGTAGATAGCCCCGGCACAGGAAAGGAGTCCACCCGCATTCAGGCAGCTAGAGACACCTGGGTCACGAGACACCTAGGCCAGATGGAACGTGTTCACCATCAGCGCCCGGCGTCATCGATTCTTACTCAGACTCTGCTGACTGCGTACGAGTGCGGTCTATCATCTGGATAACCGGCCACGTAACCAGCCGCAGACAGAACCACCACATGTAGAGCGTCGAGTAACTCCACGCCGAGTTGTCATTAAGGAGGCCGTGCGCGACGTCGTTGCGTAGGTTCGGGCCTCCTTGGACGACCAACATTGCCTTCATCTCCATGACCACCCCTGCACCGAGGAGGTTCTCGGTCTCGGTCATGTCGAGAAGCGCGTTTAAGCTCTTTTCACTCTCCACGCCGTGCTCATCGACGAACAATGTGTACACGTTATTCCGCTTCAACATAACCCGCACGACCTGCTCCAACTGAGGGACCAGAACAGAGACCGCAGCGCCATAGTTTTTGCTCAAGCCGAGCACCAGCCCGTGACCCCACAGTGTCTCGTGCCCCTCAGGGACCGTCGGCGACTCTACGCACAGCGACACCATGTACTGGCGGCTGAACCGGTGCTCAGTAGTCAAGACTTCTTGCGCAGGCTGGATCATGCCCGTTCCGAGCAGTTGGGAATGTAAGGACACCGTGCGGACCATCTCGGCCCACACCGCGTCCTCATCGGCCTGACCAGACGATCCGGGCCTCGATGCGACCTTCCGGAAGTCGGAGGAAAACGTAGAGGATCCAAAAATATGACTGATCGTGCCCTCCAGCATCTTCACGGCGTTTTCGCGCGTACTGGCTTTGTCTAGCGGTGGTGCAAGCGTCGCAAATGCAGCGAGCGCGTCGAACTTGTCCGCGTGGCCCGAAACTTGCGCCCGTGCATAGGACACGGCATCAGTCAGATCGATCGGGTCCGACTCGATGCGCATCATCTGCTCCATTGAGGACTCCCTGCTCTCACGGAGCCGAATGCGGAGGTCGTCAATGACCTTGTCGAGTCCGTTCTCGAGCCGGTAGGAGCGCGGGATGGTTCGGAGGACTGCGATGGCCTTCTCCAGGAAATGGCTTTCTACCGGCGCGCCTGCCTTCGGGTCCGTCTGAACGCGGGCATCGGCTTCTACGATGTATGTCCGCGCAACGCGCTCGGTCGCCGCGTTCGCAGCCGCCGCGTCCGAACTACCAAGCCATGCGAGCGCCTCACGCTCGAGGTGCCGTGAGAGGCGTGGCGTTGCCGATGACGCCCTTGCCGCGAGCCCGAACAGGGCTTCGCGCACCTCAACGCACCCGGCCGCGTCGACACGACCGTGTTGGCGCAAGGTTTCTGCGAAACCCACTGTTCTGAAGTTGTCTGTCATTTGTCCGGCCAAGACCTGAGCCTTCAACGCGTCCGACATCTCCTGCATCCGGGCGTGGCCGTCTGCGCCGCGCCGCGCCGCAAGCGCGAAGGCTCGAACCCAAGCGTCCTTCCTCACGTTGAACCACACATCGCCCGTGAGTGGCGCGGCCCGGTAGGCGTCGATGGCTCGGTCCAACATCGCGATGTCCGACCGGTCGCCGTAAAACCAGGCGACATCAGCGACTCGAGCCCGCAGCTCATTACGTTTGATCAGCGGAGCTATACGCGCCAGCAACGCCACCTGCTCAGGATTCAAGTCCGCCGGTATCACCGTCCGCTTGCCACCGAACTGCATCGCGGGCGTGAACGGGTCTGACCAGTCCTCTACGTTCAACATCGCCGACGACGCCATCGCCAACGCCTGCAGCACGAGTTCGTGAAGCCCAGTGACAGCCGGATCGGCAGCAGCCCGATCGAGATGCGATGACAATAACTCTGGCGGCTCATAGGGGTCGTCAAGCGACGCCGCTGCCAGCACGTCCTCCCACCACGTCGGGTTGATCGCGTCGCTCACCGAATCTCCCATGCTCATCCGCCACTCTCCTCTACCGGTAGATCATCGCCGACTAAGCTGATCCGAGCCGTCTGAGGTCGTCATGTTGTCCCACTCATGCGGTCGCTCGCGCAGCCCAACGACGCGCTTCGCCGCAGACGGCCCCGCACGGATGCACACTAAGCCATCGGTACGCTCCGCTACCGCATGCGCAACAGGACTATCTCGTGCGAGTTGCTCGCCACGCTCGACTCGTGGCAGACCGCATCGCCGTCGCAGCGCTCGCCAATCAACCAGTGAGTCAGCACCTCGCCGAATGACCAAGAAAGCCGGACGTGCTCGCAACCGCGTCCAAGCAGGCGGCGCGCCTGCCGCGACGCCGAATGCGGATGCTTAGACGCGACCTGAGTCGAAAGCAGATGTCAGACGGGCACGTGACGAGCATTTCGCCACCTACAGACACCATGCTGTTTTCGCAGGTCAGCGAGTTTTTTTGGCGGTTTCTACACATTGAACCGGAACTCCACCACATCCCCATCCGCCATCACGTAATCCTTGCCCTCCATACGGACCTTGCCGGCAGCCTTGGCATCGGCCATGGAACCGGCGGCCACCAGGTCGTCGAAGGACACGACTTCGGCCTTGATGAAGCCCCGCTCGAAGTCCGTGTGGATCACGCCGGCGGCCTTGGGCGCGGTGTCACCCTTATTGATGGTCCAGGCGCGGGATTCCTTGGGGCCGGCGGTGAGGTAGGTCTGCAGGCCGAGGGTCTGGAACCCGGTGCGGGCTAGCTTATCCAGGCCGGATTCATCCTGGCCGGACATTTCCAGCATCTCGCGGGCTTCCTCATCGGAGAGCTCCACGAGGTCGGACTCGAGCTTCGCGTCCAGGAACACGGCCTGGGCCGGCGCGACCAGATCGGCCAGTTCCCGCTGGCGTTCCGGCGAGTCCAGCACGCCTTCATCAGCGTTGAACACGTAGATGAACGGTTTGGCGGTCAGCAGGTTCAGCTCACGCAACTGATCGAGCTCGAGCTTCTCGGGACCGGCGGCCTCGAAAATCGTGCGGCCTTCCTCGAGCACTCTCTGCGCGGCCTGGTAGGCGGCGAGCTGTTCGGGAGAACCCTTCTTGATCTTGACCTGCTTCTCCAGGCGCGGGATCGCGTTCTCCATGGTCTGCAGGTCAGCGAGCACCAGCTCGGTGTTAATGGTCTCCATGTCGGAGGCGGGGTCGATCTTACCGTCCACGTGGATCACGTCCGGGTCGTCGAACGCGCGCACCACCTGGGCGATCGCGTGCGCTTCACGGATGTTGGCCAGGAACTGGTTGCCCAGGCCTTCGCCCTCGGAGGCCCCCTTTACGATGCCCGCAATGTCCACGAAAGACACCGTGGCGGGCAGAATGCGCTCCGAGCCGAAGATTTCAGCGAGCGTGTTCAAACGCGGATCCGGCAGGTTCACCACACCGATGTTCGGTTCGATGGTCGCGAACGGATAGTTCGCGGCGAGCACCGTGTTGCGCGTGAGCGCGTTGAACAGCGTTGATTTACCGACGTTGGGAAGACCGACAATTCCAATAGTAAGAGCCACGGTAGGACAGTCTAGCGCCGCAGTCTCGGACTATTTCGAATCCAGTGCTTGACTCACCACGTCTGCGATGCGTCGATAGACCGGTAGCACCACCTCGCGCGGGGCGCCGAGCATGTTGAAGCCGTGTCCGACATCCGGCAGCTCCAGATGTTCGATGAGCGACCCGGTAGCCCTAAGACGCGTCGCATACCGCTCGGCTTCGTCCTGGAGGATGTCTCGTTCACACGAGATGACCAAGGCGGGAGCGATCCCGGCCAGCGACACCGTGTCGTGTTCTCCAGCCGGGGAAATGAAGCGGTCAACCCGTAGCTTCTCGTCCGGACAGTAGACCGTGTCGAAGATCGGGCCCATCCGAGCTAGGAAGGACTCCTTGCCGGGCTTTTTCTTCGCTTTGGCGGGGACGCTGAGGTCCAGTGCCGGGTACATGAGCACCTGTGCCGCTATCCGTGGAGCCTCGTTCTCGAACGCGAGCCTGGCCGCGCCCGCGGCCAGGGCGCCACCGGCAGACTGCCCGCCGATGGCCAGCAGATCGCCGTTCCATGCACGATCGGGCGCTGCCGCCCATACGGCGACGTCATAGGCCTGCTCGACCGGTCCGGGGAATCGGAGCTGCGGTGCGGTGGCGTAGTCGATGTTGAGCACGTTGACGTTCGCGTTCGCGGCAATGAACCGGCATATCGGGTCGTCCTGTTCGGGGTGGCCGATGACGAACCCGCCTCCGTGCAGATTCACGTACACGCCCGCCTCCGCGCCATCCGGCGGGGAGTACCGGGTGGCTGGGATCTCACCATGCCTGGTGGGAATGGTGATCTCGGTAGTGGTCGCCGGGACCTCGGAGAAGGTGACCTCCGGAGCCATCCGAGGCGCCCCCGGGCCCTTTTGCATTAATTTGGCAATCGTGTCGGCCAACCACAACGGGACGGTCACCAGTGCTCCTTCCGGGACGGAATGTTCGGTGCTGCAGTCTCCCGCTGGACACGGTCAGCGCCTGTGCCGTGGGCATCGGCGCGCTCCTCGGGTATTGGGGCCTCCGCGGAGGTTGCGCCCTCGGCGTCCCTCGAGGAAAGGTGGTCGGCCAGCCAGGCCTGAGCGGTGCGGAGTAGCCGCCGTGCAAGATCCGTGTCACTACCCCAGTTCTCGAAGCCGTGAGCGCCGCCCTCCACGATTTCGAGCTGGGTCTCCACACCGGCTGCCCGCAGTCTGTCTGCGTAGTCAACAATCTCGTCTTGAAACAACTCGATATCGCCGGCGTAGAGCCACGCGGGCGGCAGGCCGGCGAGGTCGCGGCGTCGTGCGGGGACCGCGTATTCGGGCGACTGGTCAGCGCCCGGCTCATGACCGAGGTAGCACGCCCAGGCAAAACGATTGACCGTGTTGTTCCACACCGGATGGTTCTTCGCGTCGAATTCGCGCCGGGCTGCCGTGCGGTCATCGAGCATGGGGGCGAAGAGCCATTGTGCACAGGGCTGAATGCCACCGCGATCTCGGATGCGGTGGGCGGCCGCTGCGGCCAGACCGGCCCCCGCGCTTTCCCCGCCAATTGCGATGCGCGAGGGATCGACGCCCAGACCGTTGGCGTGGGTGAGCAGCCACTCCCAGGCACGGACAACGTCGTCGAACGCCGCGGGAAAAGGATGCTCGGGCGCATGTCGGTACGTCACGGAAACGATGGTGACACCCAGTTGCGCGGCCGTTTCAGCACACAGCGGATCGTCCTGTTTCGGCGCGCCGATCACCAGGCCCCCGCCGTGCACCCAGAGCAGTGCGGGTCGGGGTGCCGCGCTGTCGGGGCGATACAGCCGTGCTCTGAACATCCCGTCGCGCACATTCGTGACGGTGACGCCGGGAGTCTTCCGCGAGCGCAGTAGTTTTGGCCCGTGTCGTCCGACGAACCTGCCGACACGGGAGGTGGGGGCGATCTTCGGCAGGCGCTCGAGCGGCCCTTGAAGCTCGGGATGCACACCGTTCATCAGCCGACGTCCTTCATTTTCTGCGCAATCAGACGGATGGCCCGCTCGGGGATGAGCCGGCTGAGTTTGTCGAACAGTTTCGCGTCACGACCGATGTGCACACGGAAGCGCTCTTTCTCCATCGCATCGACGATCTGCCGCGCAGCTTCTGGGGCGGTCGTGGTGTTCGGTGCGGTATTCCCCTTGTTTTCCTTGGCTCGTTCGACACCGGAGTTCTTCATGATGTCCGTGGCGATCCCACCGGGAACGACCTCGGTCACCGACACGGCGGTGTCTTGCAACTCCGTGAACAATCCCTCAGTGAACAAGGAGACCGCGGCCTTGGACGCACCGTAAGCCGTCTGACCGGGTACCGGCAGGATCGCCCCCATGCTGGAGACGTTGACCAGACTCGCCGCCGGACGCCGCAGCAGCACGGGCAGGAAAGCCTTGGTCATGTTCACCGTGCCCCAGAAGTTGACGTCCACCACACGCTCCTTGAGCTCGAAATCCAGCTCACTGACATGCACGAAGGGCTGAATGATGCCCGCGATGTTGACCAGGCCGTCAACGTGCCCGTGCACCTCGGTGATTTTCTCCGGGAGGGCACATACCGCCTCGCGGTCGGCGATGTTCACCACGTGGCTGCTCAACCGGCTGGTTCCGCCCGCCACCGCCTGCGTTTCCACGAGACCGGACTCGTTGAGATCCACGGCGGCTACGGTGGCGCCGCGTGCCAGCAGCGCGAGGACGGTGGCCCGACCAATGCCCGCACCCCCACCTGTCACCACGACAACCTTGTTCTTGAGTTCCATCCGAGACCGCCTTTCTGCGCGAGCACCCATCGTACCGGACAATACTGTCCGGTAGTAGAGTTGACGTATGACTGATGCGTTGACTACCGAGGAAAACGCAGGCGCACGTGCGATCCCGGCGCGGAAACGAAACTTGGGCCCTTCTGCAGGGCCGGCAAACCGTCAGGCACTGATTGAGGCAGCGCGGATCGAGTTCGCCACCGGCGGCGGGAACGTTCCACTGAGCCGGATCGCCCAGCGGGCAAACGTCGGGCAGGGAAGCCTGTACCGGCACTTCCCCGATCGCCTTGCCCTTGCCACCGGAGTGTTCGAGACGAACCTCGCCGAGGTTGAACAACGTGCAACGCAGGCGGAGCGCCCCTTCTCGACACTGCTCGATGCCATTGAGCAACAGGCGGCAGAAGCCTCTGCGCTCATCGAGATCGTGTCCGCCAGCGGGACTGGCATTCCGGTTAAGGCACGGGATTCGCGTTCGGGGGGCGCGGACGAATCGGCACTGCTCACCCGGCTACATGCGGTCCTTGCGCGTGTTCGCGCCGCAGCCGTCGAAGCGGGCGAGATCACCTCGCACATGACGGTCGAGGATCTGCTCGTGGCGGTGTCGATGCTGGCGCTTCCCATCGCGAAAACGCCCAAGGAACAACAGGCCGAGACCGGACGCCGCGCACGACGCATTCTCGAAGCATGGTTCCTGGCCGAAGACCGCGACCTCAATGTTGCCCCTGGTGAAGCACCCAACAGGTGACGGTACGTCGCGCCCTCCCGCGAATCACATCGAGGGCGCACCCATGACGTTTGTCACCCCTGAGTCGTGACGTTCGGCAGTTCTGAACTGTACCGATTCCCGCGAATATTGGGGTATGAACACATCGGCCACTTCTTCGCCTTCCCTCTCCGCCCCCACGACGACGCCGCTCGCCCCGGCCATCGAGTGCTCTCAGGTTCACCAGGTGTTCCGCACCCGCAAAGAAACCGTGCACGCCGTGAACAATGTGAGTCTGCGCATCGACCGCGGCGAGATCGTCGCCCTGCTGGGACCCAACGGCGCCGGTAAGACCACGCTTCTGGACATCGTTCTGGGCATGTCCGATGCGGAGGAGGGCACCGTCTCGGTCTTCGGGCGCAGCCCCCGCGAGGCCGTGTCCTGTGGCCTGGTGGGCGCCGTCCAACAGACCGGCGGACTGCTCGATGACCTGTCGGTACGCGAGACAGTGGTGATGATCGCGGCCCTCTACCGACAACACATGCCCGTGGACGAGGCACTCGAACGAGCCGGAGCAACGTCCTTCGCAAGACGCAAGGTGTCCAAATGTTCGGGTGGCCAGCAGCAGCGCGTGCGGTTCGCCTTGGCACTTCTCCCCGAACCCGACCTCCTCGTGTTGGATGAGCCCACGGCCGGCATGGATGTCCAATCCCGGCACGATTTCTGGGACACGATGCACGCCGAGGCCCGCGAGGGTCGCACGGTGGTCTTCGCGACCCATTACCTGCAGGAGGCCGAGGACTTCGCTCAGCGCGTGGTGCTCCTGGACCGCGGGGCCGTACATCACGACGGGACGGTGGACAGCTTTCGTTCCGCTTCGACCCACCAGACGGTGTCATTCGTTTGGCCGGAGCCGACGCCGCTGCCGAACCTCCCCGGTGTCACGCGCCTGGATCGGACGGGTTCCCGCGTCATCGCGCACACCCACGAATCGGACCGGCTGGCCCGATTTCTGCTGACCCAAACACCGGCCGCCGAGCTGGAAATCTCCCGCGGCGGCCTGGAAGAAGCGTTCACCGCCCTCATCAGTCGCTCCACCGACACCTGAGCCACGCGGTTGCCCTACCGGCATCTTCAGACCACCACAACAGACAAGGATTCCGTCATGAATCTCACCTACACGCTCCACGATTTCTGGCGACAGGTCAGGGCCTTCGAGAGCATGTTCTTCATTGCCGTGTTGCCCGCGGCACTGTTCGTCATGTTCGGTGTCACCCAGGGCTGGTCCAACGAGTCCTCGGGCAACGGCAACGTCTCCGCGTACCTCATGGTGTCCATGGCCGCCTACGGGGCTGTCACCGCCACCACGTCGATCGCGGGCAGCGCCGCGGTGGAACGGATGAAGGGTTGGGGCCGGCAACTGGCCATTACTCCCATGGGCACGGGCGGGTATGCCGCGACCAAGGTGGTGGTGGCCGTAGCCGTCGCGGTGGTGCCCGTCATCATCGTGTACCTGGTCGGTGTCTTCACCAATTCCGCCATGGACGATCCGTGGCGCTGGTTCGCGACCGCCGGCATTGTGGTGGCCTGTTCCGTGGTCTTCGCGCTCTACGGTTTGGCTGCGGGGTTGTTGTTCCGCTCGGACGGGGCCGTCAGCGCCGCCTCCGGTCTGCTGGTGGTGCTCGCTTTCCTGGGTAACGTGTTCATGCCGTTGTCCGGTTCGTTGCTGGACTTCGCTCGCTTCACGCCCTTGTATGGAATTGTTGGACTTGCCCGCTACCCCATTACCGAAGGATGGGTGGTTGCCGTGGATGGCACGGCCGAACAAGACAGCGTCTGGATGCTGCTCGCCAATGTGGGCGTGTGGGCCGTGATCTTCGCGGCCGTAGCCCTGTTCGCCGCCCGAAGAGCGACGGCCCGCAATTGACTACGGTGACGACCGACACCCAGGCTGTTCAAGACGCCTCGAACGAGAATCCCTCCGGCTGGAGCGAAGTTGTCTACGCCTCGGTGTGGCTGGTCTTCCTGCTCTTTCCGATTTCGAATGTGCTGTCCGCGCCGGTATCGGACGGGCTCAAGGCACTCGGGTTGACGGGTATTGGTCTGTTCGCCGTGCTGTACGTGATCTCCTGGATCTACGAGGTGCCGTTCCCACGCCGCAGTGAATTGGTCAACGCGCTCTTCTGGTGCTTGGTCCTCTCGGTGCCCGTGGCCCTGGTGGTCCCGGCGGCAGGATTGACCGGAACCTACGTGGCGCCGTTCTTCGTGGCCGTGTGCGCGTTCCGGTTGTCCATGAAGGGCGCAATCATTGCGGCCGCGGTCATCGCGGTCATTGCAATTACCCCGTGGCTGATCATGTACCCGCCGCAGCAATGGTTTTGGCCCCTCGTGGGCATCTCACCCGCGTTCATGCTGTTGTTGGTGTCCCGCTGGGTCATGGAACGGTCCATGGTCAGGGAAGAACTCCAGCGTGAACTCAAGTTGGCCCAGCAGCGCGAATCGGTGGGCCGAGACGTCCACGACATTCTGGGCCATTCACTGACCGTGGTGTCCATGAAGGTTCAGCTGGCCAAGCGCCTCATGGCCACGGACCCGGAACGAGCGGCCCAGGAGCTCGACGACGTTCTGGTCCTCACCCGCGATTCCCTCACCGATGTACGCTCCACCGTGGGCAAACTGCGGGAACCGGAGTTGAGTGTGCAATTGGTGCAGGCCCGGGCGGCCCTGCGTTCAGCGGGTATCACCCCGCACCTGCCCAGCACCGTTCCGACCATTGCCCCACCCTGGCGCGCCACGTTCGCGTGGATCCTGCGTGAGGCCGTGACCAATGCGGTGCGTCATTCTGCCGCCTCGTCGTGCTGGGTCACGCTCACCTCGACCACCCTGACCATCACCGACGACGGCGCGGGGCTGGGTTGCGAGCGCCGCGGCGCGTACGCAGCGGCGTCGTCCGTTCCCGGCAACGGCCTGCACGGAATGCGGGAACGGGCCGAGCGAGCGGGGCTGAAATTGAGCGTGACCTCGCCCGTGGAAGGTAAGGATCGAGGGACGAGAATCGTGGTGGAACCGGCATGAACACCATTTCGGTAGTGATCGCGGACGACCAAGCGTTGGTGCGGGCCGGTCTGGCCGCGCTGCTCGAGCTGGAACCGGACATCCGCGTGGTGGCCCAGGTAGGCAACGGCCGCGAGGCCGTGGCCGCGGTCGCAGCCCAGAACGTGGATGTGGCCCTGCTGGACATAGAAATGCCCGTGCTCAACGGGTTGGACGCTACGCAGGAAATTGCGCGCGGCGGTAGTGAGACCAAATGTCTCATTGTCACCACGTTCGACCGGCCCGGGTATTTGCGGCGCGCCCTGGACGCGGGAGCGAGCGGGTTTGTCGTCAAAGACACCCCCGCAGACCAATTGGCCGAGGCCATCCGGCGCGTGCACGCGGGGCTGCGGGTGATCGATCCCGTCCTCGCGGAGGAATCCTTGGTGGCCGGGTCCAACCCCCTGACGCAACGGGAACAGGACGTGCTGCGGGAATCCGTGCAGGGTGGCTCCGCCAAACACATTGCGGCCGCCCTGCATCTGTCCCCCGGTACGGTGCGCAATCATTTGTCGTCGGCAATCGGGAAGACGGGTGTGCACAACCGTTCGGAGGCCGCGGCGAGGGCGCTGCGCAACGGGTGGATCTAGCACCGGGTGTTTCAAGGGCTCCCTGACAACTGAACTTATGCGTGTCGGAGGGGTCTGAGACAGTTCCCCCATGGACGCTTCCGTGATGTCTCAGGTGTGGTGGTTGTGGGCGTTGCTCGCCCTGGTGGTGGGTCTAGGGCTCGGTGCCGCCGCGGGTTTGTCGGTGGCGGGTCGCCGGACGCGGCGGGTTGAAGCCGAGGTCGATGAGCTGCAGGCCGAGCGCCTGAGCGCGTTACAGGAAAGCGCCGCGGCACGGGAAGCCAAGGAACAGCTCGAGAAACACGTGGCCACCCTTGAAGCGCGGTCCTTCCAGGATCAGAACGTGCTGCAGGCACTGGCCCCGCTCAATGATCAGCTGCGCACCGTGGGGCGTCATGTCACCCAATTGGAACGTGACCGTGCGGAGCAGTTCGGTGCGGTGAGCCAGGCGCTGGATGCCGCTCGTAGCACCGACGCCCAGTTGTTGGAGGCCACCGGTTCGTTGTCGTCGTCCCTGCGGTCCACCACGGTGCGTGGAGCGTGGGGCGAGATGCAGTTGCGTCGCGTGGTGGAGGCCGCGGGTATGGTGCGCCACGTGGATTTCACGGAACAGGACTCCCGCGTCACCGACCGCGGAGTGCAACGACCGGACATGGTCATCAAACTGCCCGGTGGGCAGTCGATGGCGGTGGATGCCAAGGCACCCATGAACTCCTATCTGGACTCGCAGGCCGTACCCGCGGACGGCTCCCCCGAAAACGAGCAGCGCCGCGCGCAGATGTTGAAGGCGCACGCTAAAGCACTGCGATCGCACGTGGACGCTCTTGCCACCAAACAGTACTGGACGGGCAATGACGGCTCCCCGGAACTCGTGATGTGCTTCGTACCGGTGGAATCCGCGCTGGCCGCCGCCTTGGAAACGGATGCGACACTGCTGGAACATGCCGCTCGGAACAACGTGGCCTTGGTGTCTCCGGTGTCACTGATGGCCTCGTTGAAGGCCGTGGCGTTCAGCTGGCGGCAGGCCACCCTCACGGACAACGCCCGTGAGCTCTACCGGCTGTCGCGGGAGCTGTATGACCGCATGGGATCCGTGGGCAAACATCTCACGGACATGGGGGGATCCCTGCGCCGTTCGGTGGACGGCTACAACAAGCTCGTGGGATCACTGGAAACCCGGGTTCTGCCCTCTGCACGCAAGATCGCCGCGCTGGATCCCACCGACAACGACTCCACCGGGCTTGAAACCAAGCCCGTGGAAACCACGCCCCGGGCCGTCACAGCCACGGAGTTCGTGCTGGACCAAGACACTGAGCGAGAAGACCGAGCAAGCTAGGAGTCAGCGAGTGGGGCGCGCTCCACGGCCTCCGAGCTGACGGGAGTTGTCGCCGCCCTGGGCCAGCTTGGCGCGCAGTTCCTTCGGCAGGGAGAACAGGATGTCCTCCTCCGCGGTCACCACTTCTTCGACCTCGCCGTAGCCGTACTCGGCCAGCAGATCCAGCACCTGCCTCACGAGTACCTCGGGCACCGAAGCACCGGAGGTCACACCAACGGTGGCTACACCCTCGAACCAGGACTCGTCGACCTGATGGGCAAAGTCCACGCGCTCGGCCCGCTTGGCACCGTATTCCTCAGCCACTTCCTTCAGACGCACCGAGTTGGACGAGTTGGCCGATCCCACCACGATCACCAGATCCGTCTGAGGCGCGATCTCCTTGATGGCCGTTTGACGGTTGGAGGTCGCATAACAAATGTCATCGCTGGGCGGGTCCTGCAGATTCGGGAACTTCTCGCGGAGCCGGTTGACGGTCTCCATGGTCTCGTCCACGCTCAACGTGGTCTGGGACAGCCACACGACCTTGTCCGGGTCCTTGACCTCCAGAGTGTCCACGTCCTCCGGGGAGTTCACGATGTGAATATGCTCGGGGGCCTCACCGAAGGTACCCTCGACCTCTTCGTGGCCCACGTGACCGATCAGCAGGATTTCGAAATCCCCTCGGGCGAAGCGCACGGCCTCGCGGTGCACCTTGGTGACCAGCGGACACGTGGCGTCAATGGTCTGCAAGTTGCGGTCAGCGGCGGACTGCACGACCGCCGGGGAGACACCGTGGGCGGAGAACACGAGCAGCGATCCCTCGGGCACCTCGTCGGTCTCGTCCACGAAAATAGCGCCGCGCTCTTCCAGCGTGCTGACCACGTACTTGTTGTGCACGATCTCCTTGCGCACGTACACCGGCGCACCGTAGTGCTCGAGTGCCTTCTCCACCGCGATCACCGCGCGGTCCACGCCAGCGCAGTATCCCCGCGGTGCGGCCAACAAAACCTTGCGAGCACCGACGACCGGAGCGGCGTCGGCGATCTCTTGAGGAGTGCGCCGGACGCGGGGAACGGTGGGCATGGCAAGATCAACGGTGGTGGACATGCCCTTAATGGTAGGCGACCGCGTAGCGTCTCACCACGGCGCCCGTCACACCCACCAGCGCAACCACCGCAACCCACGTCATGCCCGTGACGCAGCGCGCCACGAATGATTCACGCAGCAACCCCACGATTTCCGTGACCATCAGATGCGCCACCGGCTCAACCGAGGACGCCGATGTCACCCCCTGGGCCGCCACCATCGCTGTGATCAACAATGCTCCGGTCATGACCAGCCCTGCCAGCCCCAGCCCCGCCAGGGCGAGCCAGCGGTGGGGAGCTACCAGCAGCGTGGCGATACCCAACACCGCGGCCAGCCACGGAAGCACGAACCGCCACTGCGCGATCCACACGAGCGCATCGATCGCGGGTCCGGTGCGCGCCCCGGGAACCGTCACCGTCAGCCCCTGCGAATTCAGTGCCGGGTCAATACCAATGGTGTCCCGGATGCGCTGGTCGAGGGTGGCGCCCACGGGGCTGACGTCCACCACCAGGTTCTCGGGGGCGTTGCCCAGTTCTGGCGAGAGGGGAACGTTGGCGGCGTGGGTCCGCACGAGAACCTCGGTCCACATGCCTTGCTGTTCGGGAGCGGTTGCGAAGGATTCGGCGGCGTCGACGGCGCGTTCACGGACATCTTCGAGGGCCTGGTCCACGGGGTCGAGACCGGTGCGGTAATCATCGAGCAGCCCGAAGGTCGCACGGTCCAACACCGTGCCCACCAATTCCGTTTGGAACGAGGTGTCGGTGACGATCGAGCGAGCGGTGTCCTCAAATCCCGAGGGCGACAACACGTGGTCCTGCACCCAGGTGAGCCCAAGCCACGCCGCGAAGGCGACGCCGGTGAGGAGCCCGCACAGCACGGCACCCGCGGTTCGCAGCGCGCGGGCTGTGGATGAGGATGCTTGAGGGGTCACTGCTCCACTCTAAGGAAAACTCGCCTGTGCGTGTCGGCCGGTGATGGTAAGCATGAGCCATGAGCACATCATCTTCGCCGCAGCCCTTGGATGCTGTAGACGTTCCGGACCCGCACCGGGAACTCGCTCAGTTCGCACGGGACACCTCCCCGGAGAACCCCTGGCCGCTCAGCCGGCTGTCCTCCAACCTCAATGCCTGGATCAAGAAGGCCCCGGATGCCTGGGTCGAAGGCCAAGTCATTGAGGTCAACCACCGCGCGCGCGTCTCGTACGTGACACTGCGGGACATGAACGAGGAAATGTCCGTGTCCGTCACACTGTTCGGCCAGGAGATGGCCGCCCTGCAACGGCCCTTGGAACAGGGCATGCGCGTGGTCCTCAACCTCAAAGCGGACTTCTACGCCAAGACCGGCCGACTCTCCATGATCGGCCGTGGCATCCGCCCCGTGGGGTTGGGCGACCTGTTGGAGCGCCTCGAACGTCTGCGCCGCGCGTTGGCGGATGAAGGACTGTTCGATCCGCGCCACAAGAAAACATTGCCCGTGCTGCCCTCGTGCGTGGGGCTCATCACGGGTCGCAATTCGGATGCCGAGAAGGACGTGGTGCGAAACGCCTCTCTGCGCTGGCCGGGTGTGCAGTTCGAGATCCGCGAAGTCGCGGTTCAGGGCAATGGGGCAGCACACGCCGTGAGCGGTGCGCTGGCGGAACTGGACCAGTTGGAGCACGTGGACGTGATCGTGATTGCCCGCGGTGGCGGCGCCTTCGAGGACCTGTTGGCGTTCAGTGATGAGTCCCTGATCCGTAAGGTCTTTGCGGCAACCACGCCCGTGGTCAGCGCTATCGGTCACGAGAACGACCAACCGCTGCTGGATTACGTGGCGGACGTTCGTGCGTCCACTCCCACGGATGCCGGTAAGCGCGTGGTTCCGGACGTTCAGGAGGAACGCCTGCGCCTTGGCCAGGCCCGCGCGGCACTGGACCGCGCCGTGAGCTCCCTGATCGACCGGGAAGTCCAGGGGCTGGCCTCCGTGCGATCCCGCCCCGTGCTGTCCCAACCGGACGGCATGATCCTGGTGCGGGAAGAAGACCTGGATCGCTGGCGCTCCCGCGCGTGGTCCGCGGTCAACACCGCCACGCTGCGCGCTCAGGACACCGTGGCCCAGATGCGAGCCCGCGTCCGCGCATTGTCACCCCAGCAGACACTGGACCGCGGATATGCCGTGGTCCAGACCAAGGACGGGCACGTGGTCACGGACGCGCACACCGTGGAAACCGAACAGCCACTGGCCGTGCGCCTGGCCTCCGGCGAACTGGGTGTCACCGTGAACACCGTGAGCCAGCGCCGACCCGGCGAGCACTAACCCCACCGCTCAAGAAGTACTTCAGAAAGGACCGTCATGACCAAGCAGAACCCGTCCCCCGACACCTCCGCACCGGACCTGTCGGACGTTGATCAGCTCGGCTACGAGCAGGCTCGCGAACAGCTCGTGGAGATCGTGTCCAGACTCGAAACCGGTGGCACCACGCTCGAGGAGTCCTTGCAGTTGTGGGAGCGCGGCGAAGCCCTGGCCACCCGCTGCGAGAACTGGCTGGACGGCGCCCGGCAACGGCTCGACGCCGCCCGCGCCCGGCGCGAGGAAACCCGGGAGCAAGCGGCGTCGGAGTGAGCCGGACGTGGGCGAAACCTACTGGCGATAGCCGGACAGGAACTCGCCCAAACGGTCGAGAGCGGTGTCCAGCATCTCCACCGCGGGCAGGGTCACGAGTCGGAAGTGATCCGGTTCGCCCCAGTTGAATGCGGTGCCGTGGCTGAGCAAAATCTTTTGTTCCTTGAGTAGGTCCAGGGCAAAACGCTCGTCATCCACAATACCGAACTTCTCCACGTCCAGCTTGGGGAACAGGTAGAGCGCACCGGCCGCCTGTTGGCAGGAAACACCGTCGATCTCGTTGAGTTTCTTGTACGCCAGGTCACGCTGAGCCTTGAGCCGGCCGCCGGGCAGGATCAAATCGTTGATGGACTGATACCCGCCCAGCGCCGTCTGAATAGCGTGCTGCGCGGGAACATTGGCGCACATGCGCATATTGGCCAGCAGCTTGATGCCCTCGATGTAGGACTCCGCTTTCCAATTGGGGCCGGTGATCGCCAACCAGCCGGAACGGTAACCGGCCACCCGGTATGCCTTGGACAGCCCCGAATACGTCAGACACAGCACGTCCTCACCGGTGAGTGAAGCCAGGTTGATCATCTCGGCATTGTCGTAGGTGATCTTTTCGTAGATCTCGTCCGCGAAGAGGATGAGCTCATGCTTCTTGGCGATCTCCACGATCTTCGTGAGGGTCTCACGCGAGTAGACGGCACCGGTGGGGTTGTTGGGGTTGATCACCACGATGCCCTTGGTGCGGGAGGTGATCTTGGACTCCAGGTCCTCGAGGTCCGGGTTCCAGCCGTTGTTTTCATCGCACAGGTAGTGCACGGGGGTGCCGCCGGACAGTGCAACCGATGCGGTCCACAACGGGTAGTCCGGTGAGGGCACCAGGATTTCGTCACCGGTGTTGCACAGTGCCTGCAGCGACATGGTGATCATTTCGGACACACCGTTGCCCAGGTACACGTCGTCGGTGTCCAGGTTCATGATCCCGCGTGTCTGGTAGTACTGCACCACGGCCGTGCGGGCGGAGTAGATGCCGCGCGAATCCGAATAGCCCTGCGCATTGGGCAGGTTCTTGATCATGTCCACCAGGACCGCGTCCGGTGCTTCGAAACCGAAGGGCGCGGGGTTGCCGATGTTCAGCCGCAGAATGCGATGACCAGACGCCTCCATTTTTTCCGCTTGTTCCAGTACGGGACCGCGGATGTCGTAGAGCACGTTCTTGAGTTTGTCGGATTGCCTCACCATTGCCATGAGGGCAACACTACTCGTCCGTCACGATGCGACCCGAAAGATTTATCAGGGCTGTTCCCGCAGGAACGTAGCGGCTTCCTCCGGTGACATGGCCGGATCCTGACCGGTGACCAGTCGGGTCATCATGGTCAGATCCTGAGTGCGGATCCCGTCCGTGACGCCGTTGATCACGGAGATCGCATCGTCCGTTAGATCACCGGTGGTCACCGGCACGAGTTTCTCGGGCCGGTAGAGGTTGTTCGGGTCCGCAAGCACGGTGAGGCCATCGTCTTCAATCGCGGGCGCCGAAGCGGGCAGCACCGCCGCTTGCACATCATTATTGAGTAGCGCATCCACCCGCGCGGCGTAGTCCGAGAATTCCGGGGCGGATTTGGGGACGCAGTCGTAGTAACTCGTGAGCCCCTTGACGCCCTGTGCCGTGTCAGCATAATTGCCGGGCATTCCCACGTTGATGTCCGGGCAGTGATCCTCCAGGGTGGTGAGGTCGCCGAGTTCGAATTCGACGGCGGTGGCCGGAGCCACCACGAACCGGTCTGTGTTCTCCCCCGGGGATTCGTGGAGAATCTTCAGCCCCTGGGGCATGGCGTCCGGCAGGGCGCCGTACACGTCATCAGCGGATGGTCCCGCCTCGCTGGAAAAGCCCAGTAGCTGCCCGATCGATCCCACCAGGCCGGGATCCTTCGACGCGGACGGGTCCTGCGAGGGCGTGGCCGACGGCGTTGCGCGGGTCTCGTTCTCGGCCATGTGTACGTACAGGTCACCAGTGAAATCGGGCACCACATCCACCGTGCCCGATTCCAGGGCGTCGATCAGTGCACCCCGTTCCGTCCCCGCGTCCACGACAGTGGCGGCGATCCCCTGCTCCTGCAGGCTCTGGGCGTACAGGTGCGCAGCCACCCGGGTCTGGTCGTTGACACCTGTGGCGATGGCTACCGGGGTGCCTTCCTGGGTACCCGCCGACGACGCCGCTGCGGTCGCCTCTTGCTCCGCTCCCTCCGTTGCGAGCTCCTCGGCCTCGGTAGCGCACCCGCCGAGGGCGAGGACGCATATGAAAGCGGCACCGGTCAGAGCGATGCGGCGGCCGACCCGGAATCGTGCGCTCGTGTTCCCGGCATGCGGGGCCATCGTCACTGTTCGATGTCCTGTTCGACCACGGGGCTCGGCTGTTCTTCGGGTTGCTCGACCCACGTGCCCAGGCCGGCCATGCATAGCGCCTGATCCACCAGGTCCAGGCGCTCGAGTTCGTCCAGTTCCACCAGGGGGAACCACCGGGTGTCGTCCGAGGATCCGTCTTCTTCCACGCTCAGCTCACCGCTCACCACGTGTGCCGTGTACAGCACCCGACACGCATGATATTCGCGGGGGCTGCCGTCCAGCCGTTGGTCGGGCGTCATCCATCGGCTGTGTACACCGAGCATCGACTCCGTCTCCACCGTGTACCCGGTTTCCTCGAACACTTCGCGCAGCACGGTGGTTTCCGGTTGTTCCCCGGGTTCCATACCGCCGCCGGGAAGAGTCCAGGCACCGTTGAAATCGGGGCGGTGCGGATTCCAATGGGTCAACAGCACCTGCTGGTCACGGACGATGAGCGCATAGGCGCCCACTCTGGAATCGAATGCCGAACTCATGGTGACGAGTCTACTGACCGGGCCGAGCGGCGTCGTACCCGCCGGACCGCGCGCGCCCACCGTTGCCGTGCGGAGGAGGTGAGCGGTGATAATGGGCCGGTGAGCATCGTGGACAACGCCATTTACCGCAACGGGCAGCGGGTCGAAACCCCGCCGAATCTGCAGGAAACCTACCGACTTCTCCGTCAGCTGGACGAGGAATGCGGGCGCGCCGAGAATGACCGGAAGGAATCGGTGCTGGCGTGGATCGGGTTGTACCGGCCGAGCGTATCGGAGGTGAAGTCGCTGGCCGAGCACTTCAAGCTGCATGAGCTGGCGGTGGAGGACACGATCCAGGCGCATCAGCGACCCAAGATCGAGCGCTACGGGGACACCTTGTTCACGGTGCTGCGGCCGGCGGTCTACAACGACCATGATGAGACCGTGGACATCGGCGAGATCCACATCTTCACCGGCCCCAATTTTGTGATCACCATCCGGCACTCGGAATCCAGTGGCGTCTCGCGGGTGCGCGAGCGAGTGGAAGGCGAGAACGAGCTGATCAAGCTGGGCGGGGACGGTGTGCTGTACGCCCTGTTCGACCAAATCGTCGACGACTATTTTCCGGTGCTGGACGGCCTCGAGAACGACATCGACGAGATCGAGGATGCGTTGTTCGCCGGCGAGCAGCACGTGTCGCAGCGCATTTACGAGCTCGCCCGTGAGGTCAATGATTTCCACCGCGGGGTGTCACCGCTGACCACGGTCATGAACCAGTACTTCGCGGGATTCGGCAAGTACGGCACGAACGTGGAACTGCAACATCGACTGCGAGACGTGCTGGACCACGTGATTGTGGTGAACAACAAACTCGAGTCCATGCGGTCCTCGCTCGCGGACGCGATGACCCTGGACTCCACCCTGACCACCGCCCGGCAGAACGAGGCCTCCATGGCACAAAACGAGCAAATGAAGCGCATCTCGTCCTGGGCGGCCATCCTGTTCGCCCCATCCATTGTGGGTTCCGTCTACGGCATGAACTTCGCGCACATGCCCGAGCTGGAATGGCAGTACGGCTACCCCATGGCCCTGGGCCTGATGTTGGGGGTCGGTGTGGTGCTGTACGTGATCTTCAAGGCCAAGAAGTGGCTCTGATACGCACTTAGGCCACGCTCATCCTCGGCGGTTAATGTAGTTAGCGATGGAAGAGAACTTGCTTGATGTGCATTTTTGGTTGGGTGCCCCGCTCCGCGTACTCCTCATATTCTTGGGCGCGCTGGCCCTGACCGCCGTGTTGCGGTTGGTGATTCGCAACGTCACCCGGGGTATCGCCCGCGGGTCGCGCTCGCGCATCGTCCGCAAGATCGACAACGGGAAGCCCCGCTGGGTTGTCGATGCCGGGTTGGCCTCGGACCGCCAGTCCCAACGTGCATCCACCGTGGGGTCCGTGCTGTCCTCGGTGGCCACGATCGTCATTTGGGCCGTGGCCATCCTGATGATCATTTCGGAGATGGGGTTCAACATCGCTCCGGTGCTGGCCTCGGCCGGTATTGCCGGTGTGGCCCTGTCCTTCGGCGCGCAATCCCTGGTCAAGGACTACCTCTCCGGAATCTTCATGGTGGCCGAGGACCAGCTCGGTATCGGCGACTCCGTGGACCTGGGCGAGGCCATCGGCACCGTGGAGAGCGTGGGATTGCGGGTGACCCAGGTGCGCGACGTCAAGGGCACCCTGTGGCACGTGCGCAACGGCGAGATCCTCCGGGTGGGCAATCAATCCCAGGGGTGGGCTCGCTGTGTGCTGGACATCCCTGTCCCCTACGACACCAATATCGACCTGCTCACGGACCTCATCGAGCACGAGGCGCAATTGCTGCGCGATGACCCGGACATGGGCCCCAACATCATTGACGACCCCGAGGTCTGGGGCGTGGAGAACATTACCGGGGAGTCCATCACCGTGCGTTTGGCGGTGAAGACCGCGCCGCTGCAGCAATGGGACGTGGCCCGCGTATTGCGCGTGCGTATCAAGAAGATGCTGGACCGCGAAGGCCTGCGCCTACCGCTGGTCTATCAGATGGTCGTGCGCAACGACGGCGCCCCGACCGGTTCCTCCGCCGACGACGACACCCGCACCACGTCCTTCCCGCAGCCTCGCGTTCCCCTGACGGGTCAGTTGCGCACCGCGGTGCGCCGGCCCGAACCCGCCCCTGACACTTCCACGACCGATGGCCGCACCCCCAGCAAGGACGGCACCACCACCGATTCGTCGGAGCGCCGCGGGGACGGCTAGCCTCCCGCGGCTCTAGCGCGGGCGGCGTCGGCGGGCATTCTTGCTCGCCGACGCCGCTTTCGCTCCCTTGGGTCCCCTGCCACCTCGGCGCTGTGCAGCCTTGGGGTGTTGTTTGGGGGGTTGCTTCTTGTTCTTGCGCTCTTCTTCCGCGCGGGCCGGGGTGTCCCGACCACTGTTGGCGCTGCGGCCGCGCACAATGCCGACGAATTGCTGGACCGCGGCCTCGTCCGCTTCGGTGAGGTCCCGGGGCCACACGAGCATTACGGGGACGGTGGGTGCATCCGTGAGTTCGCGGTAGGTGACGTCCTTGCGGTGGTGCAGACGCGCGACCGACATGGGCAGGATGACCGGGCCCACGCCGGCGGCGGTGAGTTCCACGGCCATGTCGGCGTCATCAGTGCGAGGCCTGGCTTGGGGCTCGGACTCGGCCGTGAGCTCGCCCGTGGTGAGCGTTTCCGCAACGGTGAGGATGTGATCCCGGTCGAGCACGGCGACCTGGAGTTCTTCGTAGAGAGCAACCGCGCGGAACTCCTCGCGGAGCTCTTCCACGCTGGGGTCCTGGTCTTCCCAGTTGAGACGGACGAAGCACGCCTGGATCTCGCCACTAGTCAGTGCCTCTCGCCAGGCATCGGCCCGGACCGGGTACTGGTGCAACACCGGCTGGTGACGGCGATCCTCCCACCTCCGGAACCACTTCCCCGGCATCACACCGGGCACGTAGCCGATTGCAATCCGATCCCTCACGGGCTGGTGCTCGGATGGCTGCGCTGTTTCGGGGAGTTCCGGTTCGGTCATGGGTCAACCCTAAGTGGCGCCAGCACGCAGACCAGCTCAACGTGCGAAAACCAGGTGGGAGGACTACAGTAATCTCTGGTGTGAGGGGCTTTAGCTCAGTTGGTAGAGCGTTTCGTTCGCAATGAAAAGGTCAGGGGTTCGATTCCCCTAAGCTCCACGTTTGTCCTGAGTCGGGTCATCGTTGACAGATGAGTCGGTAGATGGATGCCAGAAGGGTTCTGGAACTTTATGGTTCTGGGGCCCTTTTGTCGTGTCTGGGGTCGGGGGTTCGCTGGCCGTGGTGGGGGCGTTTGTCCTGTCTCAGGACGTAGGAAGGACCTGAGCCCTTGGGCGGCATGGTCGGCGCCCCGTGATGACGTGGGACGTGCACTGTGCCGTCGCCGCTGCCCTCTCTGAGGAGAGCGGTCAGCGCCTCCAGTGCACGGTCGAGGACGACCTGCTCGTCCTCGACCCCCGGAGCGCCGTTCACGCTACCCCACTCGCGGACCACGCTGTCCTTGATTTGCCCGGTCCACGGGCCGTAGTCGCGGTCGTTGAACGCCGCATCGATGCCGTGCGGCACCCCGCTGGCCACGGCATTGAGCGCCGTACGCCCAGGCCGGACCAGGATGATTCGAACGGGTACGTCCTCAGGAATGGGTGGCTGCGGTGGCCGGTCGTCGATCGCGCCGGCGGGCGTTCCGCAGGACTCTGTATCGCTCACGCGAGGCTCCCGATCCAGAGCCCGAGGCCCGCGAGCGCCGATGCCGCAACTGTCACGCCCAGCCCGTTGAGCACGCCGATGGCCCATCTGCGCTCCTGCAGCAGGCGGATGGTCTCGAAGCTGGCGGTGGAGAAGGTGGTGTAGCCGCCGAGGAAGCCCGCGCCCACAATTAGGTGAACGGCCTCGGGAAGCAGTTGGTTCGTGGTGAAGCCGGTGACCAGCCCGAGCAGGAACGAGCCAGTGAGGTTGATGGTGATGGTCCCCCACGGCACCGAGCCACGAGTGTGGGCGCGGATCACGCCGTCCAGGAACAGCCTGCATGCCGAACCGAGGCCGCCGGCCAGTGCGATGCAGACAAACACGAGCGGGGTCACGACGCGGCTCCCTTCCTGTGACGGTGCGCGAGGGTGGCGATGACGATCCCTGCCCAGGTGGCGAGCCCGCCGCACAGGAGGGTGCCGAGCCCGTGTCCAATGCCGGCCGTCGCCTCGCCCGCGCCGAGAAGACAAGCGGTGTTGACCGCGAAGGCGCTGTACGTGGTGAATCCGCCCATGAAGCCCGTGCCGACCAACAGCCGCAGCAGACGCCGCCGCCCCCGGTCCGGCCCCCGCCGCGCGAGCGCGTCGAGGAGGACACCCAGCAGGAAAGCCCCGCAGAGGTTGACGGCGAAGATCGTCCACGGAATGCCGCCCGACGCCGGGAACGCGAGCGTGAGTGCCTCGCGAGTCCCGGTTCCGACGCTGCCGCCCGCGAACACCGCCACGAGCGACGTCCAGCGCAGGTGCACCGGCCGGGGCTCACCGGTCGTGGTCTGCCCGGCGTCGGTATCCGGGTCGGTGGGAAGCTGGGTGGTCGGGTTTGTGTCTGTCATGCGAGTCCGTAGGTTAGGTCGGGGTGGTTGAGGGCGATGTCCGTGAGCCGGTTGTACTTCGCAACGCGTTCCCCGCGGGCGGGCGCGCCGGACTTGATCTGCCCGACGCCGGTGCCCACCACGAGGTCAGCGATGAACGTATCCGCCGTCTCCCCAGATCGGTGCGAGACCATGCACGTCATTCCGAGCTTGCGCGCCGTGGTGATTGCGTCGAAGGTCTCGGTGACGGTGCCAATCTGGTTGGGCTTGATGAGCATTGCATCGGGGTAGCCGTGCTCGGCACCGTCGCGGATGCGCGCGGGGTCGGTCACGCGCAGGTCGTAGCAGACTAGCTGAACGTGCCCACCGGCGACGGCAGTCTGCACGCCCCGGCCGGAGTAGGACCCACCGTGGTCGCGAGGGCCGCGGTCGTTTGGTCCACACAACTGCCGCCGGGGATCAGCGATCGTTCGGCGCTCGCCCGTCTCTGCCCGTTCTGCACCAGCACCAGTGTTGCGGACACGGCTTACTCCTCCACCTGCCAGGGCAGCTCACCGCCGGCACTCACCGCGTGGAGCGGCACGACCACGACGGGGCGATGCTGACGGTGAGCGAGCTGAACGGCCACCGAACCGTTGAAGAACTCGTGCAGCGAACCGCGGATCCCCGGATCTCGCGTGCCCACGACGATCATGGCCGCGTCGAGTTCGTCGGCGAGCCGTGCGATCTCCTGTGCGGGGCCGCCTGCCAACGCCCGCACCGACCAGGAGACGGATTGCCTGTCCAGTGCCCGCGCGATGGCCGCGCGTAGTTCTGGGTTGAACTCTTCGACGCCCTCATCTGCGAGGTCGGAATCAATGGGCATCGACACGACCCTCCCATCGGGCTCGTGGCGGACCGTGTAGCGCGAGGCGTCGACGCTGACGCAGACCAGCTCCGCACCGAAGTGCTCGGCGAACCCCGCCGCGGTCGTGAGGACCCCTGCGAGCCCCCTGGGGGCGACGCCGACGACGACGAATGCGTTCCCTTGTTTCATGAGCTGCTCCTTATCAGTGCTGACCGATGCCGAGAATTGCCATCGCGAGACTGAACCCGATCGTGCCGACGACGATGCAGGCCGCAACGTGGCCTGCCGCGCACTGCCATCGAGAGCCGGCGCCTGGTTCGTGGGCCCGAAACAGGCGCGAACGCCTGAGTCCCGCCGCATACGGTGTGAGGACTGCGCCGAACGATGGGGCTGGCAGGGCCAGGGATGAAGAGACCCGTGAGGATCGCGGGGAACAAGTCGATGACGAGCAGCTCGCTCGTCCGGAGCAACGCATTGCGAGGATCCGCCCCTGCCCAGAGAGTGCCGAGTTCGTGGAGTGCGATGCCAAGGAGGATGGAGCAGACTTTGCTCTCGTGGGGGTGTCCATCAAGATCTCCTACCGTCAGGGCACAGATGTGCCATGGGGTAGGGACTGTTGTCGGGAATCCGAGGTTGGGTGCGGCGAGCCCCACCGCCGCGACGCCGGAGCGTCCGTCCCATGATCTCATGGCCGCCGGCACTTTACGAGGATCCGGCTTGATCTTCTACCTCAGCAGGGAACAACCACACCATTGACATGGGCCCGCCATGTTGTCACTGTCTCTTTATGACACGTACTGCGCACGTGGTGCTCATCGATCAGGTTGCCGATTGGGAAGCCGGTCACCTGCTGGCCGAACTCAACACGGGCCGATTCATTGGCGAACCGTGGAACGTGGTCAGTGTCGCGTCAACCGATCAGCCAGTGGTCACGATGGGCGGGGTACGTTGGCTTCCCGACATCCCGGTCGCGGACCTGGACCCGACCGCCAGTGACCTCCTGATCATGCCCGGGGGTATCGGGTGGCAGCCGGGGCGAGAGGAAGTATTCGTCGCCGTTGCCGAGCAGTTCCTCGATGCCGGAGTGCCCGTTGCCGCGATCTGCGGAGCAACGGAAGCATTGGCCCGCGCAGGTTTGCTCGATAACCGCCCCCACACGTCAGCTGCGAAAGTGGCCCTTGAAGCAACGGGATACAAGGGCGGCGCGCACTATCGCGATCAACGAGCCGTCGCGGAAGATGGGCTCGTCACGGCCGGCCCACAATCTCCGGTCCAGTTCGCCAGCGCGACATTGGGCATGCTGGGGCTGATGTCGGCGGAGCTGCTCGAAGCGTATGACGCCGTGTTCCACCGGGGTGATCCGTCAGCATTCCCGGTATTGATGTCCGGCTGAATTTGGAACACGCCTCTGCCCCGGAAGGACCGCAGCATGGTTCCCACGTCACGCCCCGTAACAACCGCAGTCCTCGTGAGCGGCGCCCTGCTCCTGACCTCATGCGGCGGCAACAGCGACCAACCGAGCGAGCCCGCCACGAGCGAAACGCGCGCGGCGGCGTCGTCGTGGGAAGAGTCCCGGATCGTGGCCGAGAATCTCGACGCGCCGTGGTCGATCGCTTTCTACGACGGCGCTGCCTTAGTCAGCGAGCGCGACTCGGCCAGGATCCTCGAGCTCGACGGCGCCGGTCGGGCCCGCGAGGTCGCCATCGTCGACGGCGTGGCGCCTCGAGGTGAAGGCGGCCTGCTGGGCCTGGCCGTCCACGAGAACTACCTGTACGCGTACTTCACCGCCGAGGATGACAACCGCATCGAGCGCTTCCCCATGTCCGGCACGCCGGGGAACTTGTCGCTCGGAAGCCCAGAGATCTTACTGGACGGAATCCCCGCGGGTGGTACGCACAACGGCGGTCGGATTGCTTTCGGACCGGACGGATTGCTGTATGCGACCGTGGGTGACGCCGGGAATCGCGAGGCCGCGCAGGACATGGATTCACCGTCCGGCAAGATTCTCCGCATGACACCGGAGGGAGATGTTCCGGAGGGCAATCCGTTCCCCGATTCCCTGGTTTACAGCTACGGGCACCGCAATCCCCAGGGCCTGGCGTGGGCGCAGGACGGCACGCTCTACGCGAGCGAGTTCGGACAGAACACGTGGGACGAGCTGAACGTGATTGAATCCGGCGGCAACTACGGGTGGCCCGAGGTTGAAGGTATCGGCGACAACGACAAGTACATCAACCCCGTTCAGCAGTGGGAGCCCTCCGAGGCGAGTCCCAGTGGGATCGCGATCCGGGATGACACACTGTTCATGGCCAATTTGCGCGGCGCACGCATGCGCGAGATTCCGCTGGCCGACACCTCTCAGTCGGTGGAGCACTTCACGGACGAGTTCGGGCGGCTGCGCGACGTCACCGTGGCGCCGGACGGCTCCCTGTGGGTCATGACCAACAATACGGACGGCCGCGGCAGCCCATCGCCGGGGGATGACAGGATTTTGCGGTTCGGGCGCTGAAATATCTGTGCGCCGTCCAGGCAGTTG
This sequence comes from Kocuria sp. cx-455, assembly GCF_014698015.1. GTDB lineage: Bacteria > Actinomycetota > Actinomycetes > Actinomycetales > Micrococcaceae > Kocuria. The sequence goes on along the minus strand of NZ_JACXBS010000002.1, from coordinate 39,722 downwards.
TTGAGGGCGGCTTCCACCGGATTCACATCGGCACGTTTCACACCAGCGAGGTGCAGTTCCGTAAGATCCGCAGGCGGGCTCAAGGCAATGCCGATGCACCGAAGGACTTGGCAACAAACGGCCTCTGACCTGCATAAACACCAAATTGTGCGCCCTGTGAACTTTATCCGAATTTGCTGCGTTCAAACTCACATGGTCATTTATCGGAATCTCGAGTTTGCCTCGATTTCGTGCTGGGCTGCGGATAGGTTGAGGAAAGAGAACCACTCAGTCAAAGCCAAATTTCAGCCTGCTCTCAGAACTTTTCCAGGTGCGTAACCTAGTGGACTGCTGGCACAGGCGGATGTGGCCCACCGGGGTTGGCTCGCTTGTTCGCCGCGCAGGTTGAACGAACTTTGCGCTCACGAAAGGAATGGACGATGAGGGAGGACCAGAACTCTCCGGCCCTGCGTCAGGGAGTCGACTTCCGGGACACCCCGAACGCAACCGCACGAGTGACGGAGCACGTTCGGCCCGGGAAGAAACGCGCGCCGCTGCTGAGGTACATCAGGATCAATCTCACGCGGACCACCCGCCTGCTGCTTCTGCTGGTCATAGCGGTGATCGGCATTGCGTCGGCAACAACGGCACTGAGCGGTCACGAGCCCTTCCCGTCCGCGATGCCTTTCTTGTGGCTCGTGTGCGCCGTGTCCGCCGTGTTCGTTGCTGGTGGGCTACTGACCAAGAAACGAATCTGGCCCATTGGGCTGGGGATCGCCCTCGCCTCGCTGCTGATTTATATCGGGGGTCTCCTCGGCAACGCACCGTACGTGTGGAACGGGGCGACCGTCACACTCGCTGCCGTGTGGAACACCACGCTCTTCGCATCCTTGGGGTACACGGTCCTCTACTGGGCCCTGAACTACGGAATGATCGTGGCCTCGCCTGACGACCAAAACTTCACGGATTGACAAAGGAGTTACAGACATGGAATTCGAATTCCCCTGGTGGCTCCGCGTCGAGCACTTCCTCAACATTATTTTTCTCTCGTTCCTCATTCGATCCGGCATCGAAATTCTGGGAACGTACCCTAAGCTTTACCGTTCACAACACACGGTTCCCGGTACCGCGTGGGCCCAGTTCACCATCCAGCGAGCTGCAAAGCACAAGTACTACACGGTTGGCGGCGAATACGACGATTATTCTCCTCGGTTTTCCCTGCCAGGTAGGGGGTTGCTGGGCCTAGGACGCTACTGGCACTTCATCGCAGTAACGGGGTTCGTCACCAGCTGGGTCATCTACATAGTGCTGCTGTTCGGCACCGGGCAATGGCGACGGTACATCCCCACCAGCCTGGACACTTTTGTCCAAGCCGGCCGGGACATGCTCTCCTACATGGCCTTTGTCGTCCCGGAGCCCATTGGCGGAATGCCGTTCAACGCCATTCAACAACTTTCCTATGGGTTCGTCTTTCTCATCCTGACCCCTCTCGTCATTCTCACGGGGGCATTCCAGTCACCTGCGGTTGCCAACCACTTCTCGCGTATCACCCGGATGATGGGTGGCCGCCAAGTCATCCGCACCATTCATTTCCTGTGCATGATCGGCTACATCGTCTTCGTTGTGATTCACATTGCCATGGTGGTCCTTCACGGCTACGGCCACGAAACCTCGAAGATCGTTTTCGGCCACACCGACCTGCAGATAGCCGGCGGTGTCGTCTTCACGATCGGCCTGGCTCTGGTTCTCGTCCTGCATGTGATCGCGACACGGTGGACGCTCACGGACGGCCGCGCCGTCGAAAAACTGCACAACATTGTGGCGCGGCCCTGGTCCAACCTGCTGTACCGTCTTCCGGCCCGCATGCATTACGACCGCGACAACGTGTCGGGCAAGGACGTGCAGCTGAAGAACACAACGCACAACTTCCGTGGTAGCGGCCGGCCACCTGAGACCCCGGAGTATCTAGCCCTCATGGCCAACTGCTACGAGGACGATTACGTACTCGAAATTGGCGGGTACGTGGAGCGGCCCATGTCACTCACCATTGCCCAGCTCAGGGAATTGGCCAGTGACCATTCCCAGACCACGTTGCACCACTGTGTGCAGGGGTTCACGTCGATCGGCAAGTGGCACGGTATTCCCGTGTCCGATCTGCTGGATCTCGTGAAGCCCCTCCCGGGGGCCACGGACGTGGTGTACCTCAGCTTCCAGGACATGGGGCGGGATGATGCCCTGTACGAGGGCGGAACCTACTACGAATCCAATCCGATGATCGAAGCAAGGATGCCGCAAACCCTCATCGCGTTCGATCTCAACGAAGAGGGTGAGATCCCGGCCAAGAATGGTGCCCCCGTGCGGTTGCGCACCGAAACGTCCACGGGCTTCCGCAACCTCAAGTGGCTGGAACGCATTGAGGTGGTCAATCGCTACGACATCATCCTGGAAGGCCGCGGTGGCTATTTCGAGGATGCCGATTTCTACGACCGAAACCAGCTGATCTGATGGGCGCCCGCCACGAGGAGAGGACGAACATGGCACATGAACACCGCCAGCCACGCACGCAGGCCGAACTCGATGCGCACATCAACGCCATCAAGCGGCCCCTGCGGAACACGTTCAACGGCATGTTCCCCTTGCACGCAGACATGGAGCTGACCGACGACCAAATCCGGATAGTTCACGAGTACCTGAAAGAGGTGAACTTCCACCTACCCGGTGCCACACCCGAGGAGTTTCTAGTGGTGCGCTGGGCGCGCTACACCGGGTTCCAGTTCATTCAGGAACCTCTCGAGGCATACGCCGTGGGTTTGCGCTGCACCCATCCGGGCATGGAGGACCACCGCACGTTCATTCGCATGTCGTGGGCCCAACTGATGGGCGAGCCCGATGCCCAGCGGGTTCCGGTCAATGAGCCGGTGCTCGCCAGTGACATGATGACGCTTGCTCGCTACCGCGACACAAGGACCGGCCCATCGCGGACCGGGATCGACTCCTACACCGGCGACGGTGACACGGATGTGCCGGGAGTGGACTTCGACCTCAAGCTCCTCAACGGGGCCCTGGACGACGTCATTTCACACCAGGCCACGGGCAAGGGCCGCGAGATCAACAGCTGGTGGACCCCGGCGCTGAACTGGGGCGCGGCCATGGCTGGGCGATATCCCAGGCTGAAGTACTTCGAGTCCAAGGGCCGACTGGACCGGGCTCGCCTCTCGCAACTTCACGACTTCGAGGAGCGGGCCGCCCGAGTTGAACCCGTGCTCAGGGAACTCGGTTTGGCGTCCCCGGCACCCGTTGCCCGGGATGCGCTCGCACAAGCAGCCAAAGCCGAGAAGGGATCATTCGTGCGTCGGCTCAGGATCCGCAATCCACGGCCACTCACCGAATCCCGGCCGGACATTGATGTCCGAACCGCTGAACAACGACCGCTCATCGAGCCGCAGTCCGACCTGGATTTCCCGACCGCTGATGATCCCCGTGACAGCCAATCGGTGGAACGCCAGCGGTAGGGACTGGATCGAACCGGCCGACAATATTTGCTCACCCACATTCAGCATCTGATCAGAAAGGATGTCCCTCCATGTCTCCCATGGTGGTATTCGGACTCATCGCGTCCGTAGCCCTCCTGGCAGCTTTCGCCTTGCTCAACCTCGGCAAGCTGACCCCGGATCACTACACTTATCAACTTCTCAATTTCGTAGGAGCCGGGTTTTTGGCGGCCTCCGCCGCCAGTCCCTTCAATGCGGGAGTTTTCTGGACCGAGCTGATCTGGTCGCTACTGGGGCTCTACGGCGTCATCAAAATCTGGATGAAACGCCGCAATCGTACGGGCCCCGATGTTCCCCAGACCGCCCACTGATCGAGCCGCTACAGGAAAGAGAGATATAGACCATGGCTTTCTCGTATGAGATCGGCATTGCAGCCGGTATCTGCTTCGTTATCGGTTTCGGTTTGTTGAACTTCGGAGTGCTGACCTCCAAGTCCCCCATGTACCAGACGTTGAACTTGTTGGGCGCACTCGGCTTCACCTACACCGCCATCTCACCGTTCAACCCGGGACTGTTCATCACCGAGGCCGTCTGGGCCATCGTGGCGCTTTTCGGTCTGTACAAGATCTGGTTCAAGCGCCCGGTATCGCCGGAGGAAGTTCCCGTTCAGCGAGAAGTGAGCTGACAAGAACTCCGCGCTCAGGACAATCCGCAACGAGCCACTCTGCTTCATCTGATGCAGGGTGACTCGAGCACTTTAATCCTTCGTGGATCCCCATCTTGCGAACGGCCGGAACCACACTGGTGGACCGAACAACGGACCCGGCCGCGGCTGGATCGCCCCCCCGGCGCAATGAGCAACCAACGTGGCCAGCAGCAGGTTCAACCCCGGAGAACGTCGCGTCAAGACGGGTATGAGAAGACTCACATCCACGTGAGTGCCGATTCTACTCACGAGTAATTTCTCAGCTGACCTGCAGGATTGTCCGATAAGATACACTCGTCACCTTTGTCGTGACCAAATCGTTAGGTATCCCGATTGCAAATCATCGATTGGCCCCGTTACGTTTAACACGCAATTGAACCAGCAGGGGGATGCTGGAGATCCACATCGCGAGAACATGACGCGCTGCCCGTACAGTCGGGGGACTTGACCGGGCATTTTCATGACACTAAGTACTGCCGCCTCGTCCCGTGTGCAGTTTGGCTCCCCCTGCGTTACAGGTTCTTACTTGGGGGAGTATATTAATGGACCGTCTTCTTACTAAAGATTCGTCTCAAAAACCTACTGAAGCATTCGAAGCACCGTCTGACCGGGCTGTTTACCCCGTAGAGACACCTCCGGAACCACGCACACTCGTGGACATAGTCCTGGACACCGTTGCCCAGTTCCCGGACGCCATTGCCCTGGAGGACGAGCACGAAAGAGTGCCCTACGGCGAGTTGGAAGCCCGCATTGAAACGCACGTCCAGCGCCTGTGGGACATCGGCGTGGGACGCGGCGATCGCGTCGGGATTCGAGTTCCCTCCGGCGGTGTGGACCTCTACGTTGCCATCCTCGCGACCTTGTTCGCGGGTGCCGCCTACGTGCCGGTCGATTGGGACGATCCCGACGATCGTGCCCGCACGGTCTGGGAAGAAGCCGGCGTGGCCGCGATCTTCGGCCGAGACCTCGAACTGACACGCAGGGAAAGCGTCGCCACCACCGGTGACACCGAACAACCGCGCACCCAGGACGACGCCTGGATCATCTTTACATCCGGTTCCACCGGCAAACCCAAGGGCGTGGCGATCACCCATCGCTCCGCGGCCGCTCTCGTGGACGCTGAAGCGAAAATGTATCTGCAGAGGCGCCCCATGGGCCCGGGCGACCGCGTCATGGCCGGCTTGTCGGTCGCCTTCGACGCCTCGTGCGAGGAAATGTGGCTGGCCTGGCGTTACGGTGCCACGCTGGTACCGGCCCCGCGCGACGTCGTTCGCTCCGGCCCCGATCTCGGCCGCTGGATCATTGATCACCGCATTACTGCGGTCTCCACCGTGCCCACCCTGGCGTCATTGTGGCCCAGCGAAGCCCTGGACACCGTGCGCTTGCTGATCTTCGGCGGCGAAGCATGCCCGCTTGAACTCACCCAGCGCCTGGTCCGCCCCGGACGCGAGGTCTGGAACACCTACGGCCCCACGGAGGCCACGGTGATCGGCTCGGGCGCCATCCTGACCGGAGACGCCCCCATTCGGATCGGGTTACCCGTCCCCGGGTGGGAGCTGGCCGTGGTCGATACCCAGGGCCAGCCCGTGGCCTGGGGCGAAACCGGCGAACTCATCATCGGAGGCGTTGGCCTGGGTCGCTACCTGGACCCGGAGAAGGACGCCGAGAAGTACGCCCCGCTGCCCTCCCTGGGCTGGGAGCGCGCCTACCGCACCGGTGACATGGTCAAGGCGGACCAGGAAGGCCTCGTCTTCGCGGGCCGTGTGGATGACCAGGTGAAGGTCTCCGGCCGCCGCATGGAACTGGGCGAGATAGACGATTACATGAGCTCCGTCCCCGGCGTCCAAGCCGGCGCCTGCGCGGTTCACCCCACCCCCGGTGGCGACAACATCATTGCCGGTTATCTGGTCCCCGAGTTCGAGGGGGCCGTGGACCTCGTGGCCGTGCGGGGGTGGCTCTCGGAGCGCTTGCCGGGCCAAATGGTTCCGGCGTTGTGCCTCATGGACGAGCTTCCCTTGAAAACGTCGGGCAAGGTGGACCGCAAGGCCCTGCCCTGGCCGATGCCCACCGACGGAAACGATGACGCGCCCTCGCTCGACGCCGACCTTGAATGGCTCGCGGAGCTCTGGGCCGATCAACTCGGTCCGCTCCCCTTTGCCGAGGACAGCGATTTCTTTGCCATGGGCGGTAGTTCCGTGGGCGTGGCCCGGCTGGTTTCGGCTCTGCGACAGAGCCACCCGGACACCGAGATTGCCCGCATTTACGCCGACCCCACGCTGCGGGGTATGGCCAACTACTTGCAGACCCTGGATGCGTCCCAGGATTCCAAGCGCGAACCCGCGCCGCTGCCCTCCTGGACCGGCTGGGTCCAGGGAGCTTTCCTTGTGGGTCTGAACATCGTCAATGGATTGCGTTACGTGGTGGGTTCGCTCATCGTCGTGTGGATCCTGGCGGTGATTGTCGGTGCCGGCTGGGTCCCCACTCCCCCGCTGCTGCCGCTGGTCATCGGCTGGCTCGTGATGTTCTCCCTGCCCGGTCGTGTACTGGTGGGCGCAGCCGCCGTGAGGCTGTTGACCGCAGGACTGAAACCCGGTCATTATCCGCGGGGTAAGTGGACCCACTTGCGGGTCTGGGCCGCGGAACGTCTCGTGGTGTTCAACAAGTACGAGGTTCTGCTGGGCACACCTATGGCCCGAACCCTTCACCGTCTCTTCGGCAACAAGGTGGGCACCGGTGCACACCTGCACCACATGCCGACCGTCACCGGTCTCGTCACCATCGGAGACCACGCCACCGTGGAGTTCGAGGCGGACCTCGCAGGCTACTGGCTCGACGGGGACACCCTGCACGTGGGCGCCATTGAGATCGGCGCCAATTCGCGGGTGGGTACCCGTACGCTCGTGGACCCCGGGTCCCGCGTGGGTGAGGGGGCAGAGGTCCTGCCGGGCTCGCACGTGACCGGAACTGTTCCGAACGACGAGCTGTGGGGCGGCTCCCCCATGTACCATCGCGGTCCCGCCGCGCAGGCCTGGCCCGAGGTCACTCCGGACGCTGTGCCTGGCCTGCCCACCTGGGGCAAGGTCAAGTCCCACCTGGCTTATTCCGGGGGCGCGGCCATCATCGGTCTGTTGCCGTTCCTGGCGATTATCCCGGGCGCGCTCCTGATCCTGCCGCAGGTGATCGGGATCGAGCTCTACGAACTGGTTTTCCCCATCCTTGCGTTGTGGGTCCCGGTCTTCGTCATCGTCACGGCTGCGGTGTGGCTACTGCTCGTGGTGGGTTGTGTGCGCCTGGTGGCGGGCATGATCACCCCCGGTTACTTCCCGCAGAACGGTCCCGTGGGTTGGGCCACCTGGTTCACCGAAACCCTCTTGCAGCGCACGTTGATCTCGACCTACCCGATTTACGCGTCCTGCATCACGCCCTTGTTCCTGCGTCTGCTGGGCGCACGCGTGGGACGCTCGGTCGAAATTTCCACGGCGGAAACCATTCCGCACCTCACGTCCCTCAAGGACGGTTCCTTCCTGGCAGACCACTCGCTCATTGCCTCGCACCGCGCAGGGTTTGGCTGGGTGCACCTGGGAACCTCCGTGATAGGCGAACGCACCTTCGTGGGCAACTCCGCAATCGTGGGTCCGGACCGTGACCTCCCCGAGGACGCCCTCGTGGCCGTGCTCAGCTCCGCGCCCCACAAGGCCCCGGTCGGTTCGTCGTGGCTCGGTCGCCGCGCTCAGCCCATTGCCCGGGCCCACACGGACGCGGATGAAGCGGCGACCTTCCGCCCGCCCCGCCGCCTTCAGGCAGCCCGCGCGTTCGTGGAGGCCTTCCGTTTGGTCCCGGCCATGGTGTCCGCGTGGATCGATCTGATGATCGTGTACGCACTGACCACCATCTACATGGCTCACGGCATGGGCCTTCAGGGTCTGCTGTACACGGCCCTGTGGTCCGGTGTGGTGCTTCTGGGCGCCAGTACGTTGGCGTGCCTGGTCCCCGTGATCGTGAAATGGGCCCTGATGGGTCGTTTCCGCACCGGCGAGCGCCCACTGTTCAGCTCGTTCGTGTGGCGCAACGAGTTGGCGGACGTCTTTGCCGAGTCCCTGGCCGTGCCCTCGTTGGTCCGACTCAGTGTGGGATCTCCGTTGTTCAACGCGTGGGTCCGCCTCATGGGTGCGCGCGTACAACGGGGCGTGTGGTGCGAGACCTGGTGGCTGCCCGAGTTCGACCTGGTCAGCCTCGAAGAAGGTGTATCCGTGAACCGCGGAACGGTTCTGCAGACCCACCTGTTCCACGATCGCATCATGCGTTTGGAACCCGTCACGATGCGCCGGGGCTCCACGTTGGGACCCAACAGCTTTGTGCTGCCCGGTGCCACGATCGAAGAACGCTCAACCGTGGGTCCCGGCTCCCTGGTCATGCGCCAGGAAACCGTGCCCGCCAACGGCAACTGGGGTGGTAACCCCATCCGACACCTTGAGGCCGGGGACCAGGCGGTCAGCGCCCAGGTCATTCCCGGACCGCCGGTTGCGGGACATGGTCTTCCCATCGTGTCCACTGCACCCACCACCACATCGCAGGCCGTCTCGGCGGCAGCACACGAGGAGGCCACCCGATGAACGAACAAGCAGTGGAGGAAATACCCGAAGGGTGCCTCGCTCCCGGTGAGCGACCCCGCCCCGGTCAGCGCCCCCAGCGTGAGGTCTGGACCGGCGGCTCCGACAACGGCCGCCGGTCCACGACCGAGGCCCAGCACTGGAGCGAAAATGCTCCGGTGATCACTGCTCCGCCGCGTGCCACCGCGCCGTCGCCTCGCCAAGGTGCTGCAACACGCAACGTGGCCAGCGCGGACGGGCGGCGTACCAAGCGGCGCATCATGGGGGTCGACGTCGCTCGCGGCTTTGCGTTGCTCGGCATGATCGCGGTCCATACCCTGCCCGCCTCTGTGGGCACCACCGACCAGCCTTCCTTGGCGTGGGTGTTGTTCGGCGGTCATTCCGCCGCATTGTTCGCCGTCTTGGCGGGTGTCAGCCTGGCCTTCCTCACGGGCGGCAGGAACCCCCGTAAGGGCCTCGAAGCACGCCGCGCTCGGGTGGGCATGGCTGTGCGCGCGCTATTGTTGTTCACCCTGGGGTTGCTCCTCAACACGTTGGACTTCCCCGCGTACAACATCTTGATCTACTACGGCCTGATGTTCCTGCTGGCGATTCCCTTCACCGTCATGCCCGTGCGGTGGCTGCTCACGAGCGCCGTGCTCTTCATGGTCTTTGCCCCGATGCTCATGCAGGCCTCACTGGGTGTCCTGCCCGCACACGTGCACGCCAACGCCGACCTCGTGAACTTGGTCACGGAGCCCGGGGCGGTTCTGTCAGAACTGTTCTTGACCGGGACCTATCCCGCGCTGCCGTGGATGGCGTTCATCTGCCTGGGCATGGCCCTGGGGCGGTTGCCGCTGACCCGTGATCGGATCCAGATTCTGCTGGTGATCTTCGGTGCGGTGATCGCGGCCGTGGCCAAGGGCCTGTCCATGATGATGCTGCTGCGCTTCGGTGTGCGTGACGCATTGGTCACTGCCACCCCGTGGTTGACCAGCAAAGAGGTCATGACCATCCAGAACTACGGTCCGGACCCGCAACTTCCGACCACCACCATGAGCTGGCTGCTGATTTCTGGCCCGCACACCAACACGCCCTTCGCCATTGCCCTGAGCGCGGGACTGGCCATGGTGGCGCTGGGAGCCTTCTTGTTGATCTGCCGGTGGATCGGCCGTTTCCTGGCACCGCTGGGCGCCATGGGCTCCATGACTCTGACCCTCTACAGTGCGCACCTGGTGTTCCTGGCATTCGTGCCCATCAGCGAAACCCCGGTGTTCTGGTTCATCGTCCAGATCGCGGTGGCCGCGCTGGTGGCCACGGCGTGGCAGCACGCCATGGGTTCCGGTCCCCTGGAACGGTTGGTCACCAGGGCGTCCCGAGCTGCGGGTCGCAAACTGGTGCCCACCGATCGAGTGGGACCTCGCCACTGAATCGATAGCCGCTTTCACAGGTAGGGTCTGCTCCCACCACAATGATTGAAGACCCGAGCGAATCATTCGCTCGGGTCTTCTCTCATGTGAGGGGCGGTGCTTGCTCGCACCACGCGGGGCGTGAGTCTCACATGGTGGTCAGTCGCCCGGCGTGGGCCCGTTCAGTTGCGGACCCGGCGCCAATCGAATGGGGCCGCGAGCGGCGGCAATGTCAACCTCCTCTCCCTTCTGCTGGACAATCACCTCTCCCTGGTTCACGAGCCTTGCTGCGACATCTCGCACCAACGGCATCAGATCCCGCCAGTCATCACCCCCGATCGTCCGCGCGGTCTCGGAGGGGCACATGGTCTTGCCGTTGCGTTGACGCAGCAGATCCCGGATGGAGGCGGCCGCGCGATCTCGGAGATCGGGGGCCTCGGGAGCGTCGGTGGTCGCGGCAGTTTCGGGTGCCTCTGGCGTCGAAAGGCCCTGATCGGTGCCGTTCTCGCTTGTCATGGTGGGGTACCGCCTCACTGGTCGATCAGTTTCATGGCGCGAATGAGTCGCTCGTGGCGTTTCATGCCCGCGGCGACCACCTGCGGGTAGTGCGCGTACCATCGCAGGTGCTCCGCGGCGACGTCGTCCTCCGTCACCTTCTCGCCACCGATGATCCAGTGATCGCGCGGGCCGCCCGCAAGATCCTCGGGGCGATAGCCCAGCGCATCCAGCGTGGATTCGTAAATGGGCGCTCGAATGCCACCGAGCAATGCCCGCCCTGGATCTGCGACCTCGCCCGGTTCTCCCAGTTCCGCAAGAATTGCCCGGGCCACACCCATCAGCACCTCGTTACTCGGATGGTTGATCACGTGCGCGGCGTTAGGCCCCGCCGCTTCGAACAACGACGCCGCATCCACCGTTCCATGCGCGTCCTGCCGGGTCCGCAATTGATGCAGCGACTCGTCCCGGGAACCGCGAACGGCGGCCGGGGAAACCGGCTCCAGCCGCACGGCATGTTTGCCCTGGGCGGCGGCCACGAGCACCCGGAGATCGTGATACGGAGCGACGGGCGGATCCGTGACCCCGGGTGCGCGCACGATCGCGAGCGTGGGCATGAGTGCCGTCCATCGCATCACCGGATACTTCACGGCGCGAGAGTTCTGTGGAGTCACCGCGAGAATTTCGTCCGAACCCAGCGGCAACCCTCGATACCCGGAGGCCACCGGCTGGGTCGCCACAAAGCTGCAGTGGTTCAGTAGCCGAGTGAGGTGCGGCAAGTCCTCGGCCAGCAACTCATGGACCGGAGGAATTCGCACGCCGTGCCAGCGGCCCTCCCCCGCCCCGTGCAGAAGCACGCGCAAGGATTCCGCCTGGCAATTGCCGTGCACCATGAACAGCGGCGCGTCCGGCAGTTCGGTGAGCCCGTAGAACTCACCGTAATGCGCGCGGCGGCCGGGGTCGTGCGGATCGAATCCCAGTACCTCACTCATGTGCCACCCGTCCTTCGATCCGTTGATCCGTGGCTGCCGGACGAACCGCGGTACACACGGTTCTCGTGTCCGATTCACCACGGTTCACACTACGTGTCTCGCGCAGTTCCAGCAGCCCGGGAGCGGTTTGTTCACCTCGTTCGCACAACGCACCCAGCGGCGCGGCCAGGGTGAGCGGCGCCAGCACGTCCACCAGGTAACGGCACCTGGCCCGGTAGCGCGGTTCCGGTTCCCCCGTGCGAACGCGGGGATCCTGGGCGAGAGCGGCCGGTTTCGAGTTGCGGTCCACGAACCACACACCGGAGTCCGTGTCCCGGAGCAGCTGCGACGCCGTCAGGAACGCCTCACCGTCATTGGCGTGGCCGCGCACCCGCACCACAACGTGCGGTTGCTCGAAGACGATCCCCCGCCCCCGGGTGCTCGGCAGAGGGATGCGCTGGGCCAGCGCCATTGTTTCGGCGTCCTTGACGTCGCGAGTATCGGGCCGTCCGCCCAGATCAGGGCCGTCATGCCAGGCCACAGCGCCGGCAACGTGGGCGAAACGCGCGCCCGCCTGCCAGCACCGGTACGCGAGCTCCCAGTCCTCTCCCCCGTAACCGGTCAGGGTTTCATCAAACCCGCCCACGGTTTCGAAGAGCTGCCGGTCCACGCCCATGAGCGCACTGATGATGAGCCGGAAATCCTCGACTCCGGCATCCGCCAGGTTGTTGGTGCGGGCATAACCGTGGGAAAGCCAGACCGGGTCCGCGAGCCTGCGAGCGCCGTGGGCGCGCCCGTAGGTGAGCCACTGGTCGATCTGGGCCGGTGTGCATGCCGAGACGTCCACGTGCCGACGCGCGCCCACCGCCAACACGCCGTGTCCGTCGCCGTGGACTTCGAGGCCCGCCAGCATCGCGGTGAGAAACCTCGGTTCGGGCATCATGTCGCCGTCGAGAAAAACGAGCCGGGCAGCGCGCGCAAGGGCTGCACCCTTGTTGCGAGCGGCCGCCGCGCGGAACCCCAGGTTGTCCTGCCGAGTCACGCGTACGGGGTACGACGTCGCGGGGATCGTCGGTGCCGCGGCCGAACCATCATCGCTGACGATGACCTCGAACTCGTGGTGCGCAAATTCTTGCCGTTCCAGAGCGCGAAGCAACCGATCCAGGCCGAGTTGATTCTCGTAGTAGGGCACGATCACGCTCACGCGGGGCGCATCGGGCGGACCCGCGGTCTCGACGGCCCGGTCGGTCACGCTCACGGCGAGGCCCGCTCGCCCGAAGACACCCGAGGCTGCGGCCCGCCCGCGTTCTTCGCTGCGTCGGGCTGGGAGTCCGGGGCTGCGGACGACAGTCTGGACCACTGAATCCGGGCGGCACGGACGGTGGACGGGACGCCGGAATCGTCCCAGTCCTCCTCGTCGATCCACGTGCTCGAAGGGTTGTCGAGCGCCGCGTTCAAGGCGGCGGGGAGGTCGTCGGTGAGGGTCAGCGCCCAGGGTGCGCGGTCGTGGAGTTCTTCGAAGAACGGGTGACGCACCACCACGGGACGGCGACCGCTGGCGATCCACCGCCCCACCGATCCCGATGCGGACACGTGCTCCGGCGCAACCACCGGAACGGTCACCGCGCGCGCCGCAGCGGTGAGTTCGTCCTCGGAGAGGAACCCCGTGACGTGAAATGACCGCCCCCGAGCGCGGGCGAGGCGCTCGAGATCGGCCATGAGGTCCTGGTGACCTTCCGAGGGTCGGCCCAGCGCCACGACGTCGGCGCGGTGCGGGCCGGCCGCCAGGGCCGCCAGGACGTGCTCGTGGCCCTTGCCCGGGTAAATGAAACCGAGTAGCCCCACCGTGGTGGTGCTCGCGGGGAACCCGGGGGGCGCCGCGGTCGATCCCAGCGAGGGGGCACGGTCGATGGGCAGCGGATCCACGTGGATGTGGGTATCCGCTGGGATGCCCGTGTGGCGCGCCAGGAGACTCCGTTCGACGTGGCTGCTCACGATCACCGTGCGCGCGGCGGCAACCACGCGAGCGTAGCCGGCGCAGCGGGCCGCGAAGGCGTGACCGTCGGACGGCTGGGGAATGTCGTGGAGCGTGACGGACACCGGGCGGCGAGCGGCAATGCGTTCGACGGTCTGGGCGGCGGCCGCGGCGTCGCGGCCGAAAATCCGATCGGTGAAGTGAAAGTGCACCGGCCCGTCGCCGGCCAGGATCACCGGGAGGACGTCGGTGATCTCGCCCTCGATCCGTTCCGCCTGCGGGCTGTGATCGGCCAGGGCGCTGCCGTGCATTCTGACCCCGTCCTGCGCAGGGCCGACGATCGCCAGGGTGGGAACTTTCACCCCCGATACTGTACCGGATCGCCCGTGGGACGGGCCCGACGGCGCCGCCCCTCCGATCACGGGAGCGCGAGCCGGAAGACCTTACGCCACGCCTCGAGAACCTGCTTGGGCAGTGGACCGGAGGTGTAGGGAATTCCGTACTCTTCGCAGATCGCTTTGACCCGCGGTGCGATCTCCGCCATGCGGTTGGACGGCAGGTCCGGGAACAGGTGGTGTTCGATCTGGAAGGACAGGTTGCCGCTCATGAAGTGCATGGCCTTGGACCCGTCGATATTGGCCGATCCCATGGCCTGCCGCAGGTACCAGTGCCCGCGGGACTCGTTCTCGATGTCCTCTTCGGTGAACGTCTCCGCACCGTCGGGGAAGTGACCGCAGAAGATCACGGCGTGGGCCCACAGGTTACGAATGACGTTGGCGGCCACGTAGCCCTTGATCGAGGACTTGGCCGAACCGGTCAGGGAGGCCAGCAACGGCGACAGGACGAAATCCTTGGCGCTCTGCCGGCCGAACTTCTTCATGACGCGTTTGAAGTCCCTGAGCGTCGCTTCCTTGGACTTGGCGCCGGCCAGGTACTCATCGAACTCGATGTCGTAAATGGCAATGCCCCATTCGAACATGGGGGCCAGACCGGCATTGATCACGGGGTTGAGCAGGTTGATCGGACGCCACGGTTGCGACGGGTCCATACGCAAGACGTTGTACCCGACATCGCGGTCCTTGCCGACCACGTTGGTCCAGGTGTGGTGGGTTTCGTTGTGGGTGCGCTGCCAGCCGGAGGACGGCGCCACGAAATCCCACTCCCAGGTGGTGGAGTGGATTTCCATGTCGTTCATCCAGTCCCACTGACCGTGCAGAACGTTGTGCCCGATTTCCATGTTTTCCAGGATTTTACCGCCGGCCAGGCAGCCGACCCCCAGGAGCCACAAGGGCTTGTGCTTGGAGAACAACATGGCCGCGCGACCCACCATTTCCAGACTGCGCTGGGCCTTGATGACCCGTCCGATGTAGCGGGCGTCGGAGGCTCCCCGCTTGGCGGTGATGTCATCGCGGATGGCGTCGAACTTGACCTCGAGTTCAATGAGTTGTTCTTCGGTGAGGTTCAAGGGGTTGGGTGTTCGACGTGCCCGCTCTATCTCAAAGGTGGGTGTGTGCTCTTCCAATGTTGCTGCCATGCGGGTGGTGCTCCTTCTCAAGAATGTGTGTGCCTGTCGGCGAATCCTGCGGGGTGGTCTGTGGGAATGTGGCGGCTCAGCTAAATGTCCAACGCCACCCAGGGTGCGGGACGAGTGATGCATGTCTGGACCAGTCCGGGATCCTGCGTGACGTCACCGGTGCGGATGTCGGACACCTGCCCGTCCGTCATGGGTACAAGACAACTGCGGCAGATGCCGATTCGGCAGCCGTGGGGCAGCTGCCGGCCCGAATTCTCCGCCGCCTCCAAAATGGAATCCACGCCGGTCACCTCGAGGGTTTCATCCGACCGGGAGAAATACACTTCACCGTTACCGCTGGCGCTGGTACGCCGGGTGACGTCAAACCTTTCAACCCGACTCTCACCACCGTGCAGAACCGCGAGTTCTTGAACCCGGCTCACGAACGCGTCGGGACCGGACGAGTACATTTCGCGGTCCTGATAATCCGGGCACAGGCGCGGGACGTCACCGGTTTCGGAGAAATCAATTCGGCCATCCTCCCGGCTGAACCAGAACTTAGGTTTCAGGCCCGGGAATTGATCGGCAAGCTCCAGGATTTCATCGTGGAAGATGCAATCCTGCGGCGATCTGGACGAGTAAATCAGGACCACGTCATGGTCGGGGCGCCGCGGCATGAGGGTGCGCAGCATGGACATCACTGGCGTGATGCCGGAACCCGCAACAATGAACAGGATGCTCGCCGGTGTCTCGTCCAACACGAACTGCCCGGACGGTTCCTCCAGGTACAGGAGCGTTCCGGGGGTCGCCTCGTGGACCAGGTTCTGGGACACCTCGCCGTTGGCTTTCACGGTGATGGAGGGATCGTGACCCTCGGCCGCGCTGATCGAAAATGGTCGCCACACACGTTTGCCGTTCAGGGACACACCAATGCGTGCCCACTGACCTGCCACATGTGGAGTCCAGCCGTCACCGGCCCTGAAGTAGATCGTGGCCGTATCCGACGTTTCACGCACCACACGGGACACGACACCTCGGGTGTAACGGGCGCTCGCCAGGTTGTGGAACACCTGGAGAAAATCCTTGGGATCGCGCGGGTAGGTCAATTGCGAAACGGCAAATTTCAGGACTTTGCGAGCGCGGTTCTTCTTCACTCTAGGCACCCACTTCTTGGCTGTTGCCGATCGTTGACATCTGAATGTCAGGTTGCTCTTTCTGCGTACGGAACCGGTTGTGCAACCGGTCTCCGATGCCGGAACCTGGTAACGATCCGTGCGGGTCCTCGGTCTCGATACTGTTTGACCACGCGTGGCTGGGACTCTTTCACCGTAACAACCGGGCATGCGTGCCAACACCAAGCATCCTGATGGTTACCTGGACGGAAACTCGGCCGCGTTGCCCGTGACCCCTGCCGTCCTTTGCACTTGTGCAAATTTGCACTAGTGCATAGTCTGTACCAGTGCCAGAAAATCAAATGTCATTACGTGAACGGCATCGAGCCCGGACCTCCCGCGAAATCCACGAGGCGGCGTGGGAGCTGGCTCAACGCAGTGGGTACGGTGCCACCACGGTCGAAGCCATTGCCGAACGCGCAGGGGTTTCTCGGCGGACGTTTTTCAACTACTTCCCTTCCAAGGAAGACGCGGTCCTGGGCCTGACGCCGGTTCATATGCCGCAAGCCGATGTGGAGCGTTACCAGGACCCCGCCAACGGTGATGAGTTCTCGCGTACCGTACGACTTTTCTTGGCGGTCCTGCGGCATTCCTCGAGCTTCAGCGCGACCGGCAAGGAACGCAAGGAGTTGCTCGCGGCCAACCCCGAACTGTCCCGAAAGACCAGCCAGCACATCACGGCCGCCGAATCCTTGGTGGCCACCACCATCGGGGAGCATTCCAGTGCGACAACCAGCACCCGGTCGTGCGAGAGATCCCAGGCGTACGTCCTGATGGCCGGAGCGGTCCTGAAGTACGTCTACCGAAACCACGAAGACCTGACCATCAATTGCGACCCGGACTTCCTGGACCGCGCCGTGGAACAGGCACTGTCCGTCTTCCGATCTGCATTCAAGGAGATTTCATGAGCCACAGCACGTCAGCTGCAACGACCAGACGGTCGGGCAGACACTTGGCGGAACCTGCGCCCCAGCTGGCGCTACTGTTTGCCGCCCTGATGATGGTCATGCTGCTGGCCGCCCTGTCCCAAACGATCCTCTCCACGGCATTACCCACCATGGTGGGTGAGCTGGGCGGGGTGGATCACATGAGTTGGGTCATCACGGCCTACATCCTCGCGTCGACCATCATGATGCCCGTGTACGGGCGGATTTCCGATCTCCTGGGACGCAAACCCATTCTGCTCGCCGCGGTCGTGTTGTTCATCGTCGGTTCATTGATCGGTGCCGCTGCACAGACCATGGGCCTGCTCATCGCAGCCCGCGTGGTTCAGGGTCTGGGTGGCGGCGGGCTGATGATTCTTTCCCAGGCAGCCATCGCCGACGTCGTTCCCGCCCGCGAGCGCGGCAAGTACATGGGCGTCATGGGTGCCGTCTTCGCGGTGTCTTCCGTGGCCGGTCCGCTGCTGGGCGGCTGGTTGACCGAAGGGCCCGGCTGGCGCTGGGCCTTCATCATCAACATTCCGTTGGGCGTCCTAGCCTTCGCCGCCGTGGTCGTGTTCCTCAAGATTCCCCGCCCCGAACGCGCCGAATCCCTGCACATCGACTACCTGGGCATGGTGCTTCTCGCGTTGTCCACCACCACCCTCATTCTGGTGTGCACGTGGGGCGGCCAACAGTACGACTGGCTTTCCCCCCAGATCATCGGCCTTGCCCTGGCCACGGTTGTCGCCGCCATCGCGTTCATCGTGACCGAGTCGAAAGTGGAGGACCCGGTGATCCCCCTGTCGTTGTTCTCGGACCGCAACTTCACGTTGACCACGGTGGCCGGGTTGATGGTGGGCATTGTCATGTTCGGTGCCCTGGGGTACATGCCCACCTACATTCAAATGGCCAAGGGCGTGGACGCAACCACTGCGGGGTTGCTGATGACGCCCATGATGGGCAGCCTCCTGGTCACCTCCATCGTGTCCGGGCAGATCGTGTCCAGGACGGGCAGGTACAAATTCTTCCCCCTGATCGGCATGGTCATCACCGGGTTGGGGTTGTGGCTGATGTCCACGATGACCGCGTCCGATCCCATGTGGAAATTGTGCGTGTTCATCGCCGTCTTCGGCGCGGGCATCGGTTTGAGCATGCAGATCCTGGTGCTCATCGTGCAGAACTCGTTCCCCAATCGCATGGTCGGTACCGCAACCGCGTCCAGCAACTTCTTCCGCCAAGTGGGCGCCACCGTCGGATCGGCCGTGGTGGGTTCGGTGTTCGTGACGCGACTGCACGATTTGCTGGCCGAGCGCATGCCGCAGGCTGCCGCGAACGCGCCGGTCAGCGCCAACTCCCTGACACCGGGCGCGGTACAGGGTTTGCCGGACGCTCTACGATTGCCCGTGATCGACTCCTACAATGATGCGCTGCTGCCCATCTTCTTGTTCATGGCTCCTCTCACGCTCATCGCCCTGGTGCTGCTGTTCTTCGTGGTGGAAAAGCCGTTGGCCACCAAGATCGACCGCGGCGCCGTCGCGTCGGACTCCGACGAGCCCGGCGAGTCAGCCGGTGCGGACCCCGCGCTTCACGGCACGGATCCGGCCGTCACCGACCCCTCGCCCGCCACGCTGGAGGAGAGGTCGGAACAGTATTCCGTCTCATCCCGCTCGTGAGCAGTATCTGACCTTCGTCCTGCGCGTCGGTCACAGCATCGACGGTGCGACCGGAAACCAGCGTTTCCAGGGTCGCACCGTCGATGCTTTTGCAGGACCCGTCAGGATCGGGGCGCCGGCGTCGCTCGGGCGGATTAGGGCGCGCGAACGGTTACTCCGCGCTCCGTAGTTCCCGGCGAATGTCCGCCACCAGGTCACTGATCAACTCGGGAGCGTCATCCAAGCGGGCCCGCAACGAGGCCATCTCGAGGCCGTGCAGTAGTCCCACCGCGTATCGGTCCTTCCCGGTGCGCTGGAAGCTTCGAGCCACGCGGGCCAGCCAGTGTTCCATGACTGCGCAATCCGTGAGGGAACCGAGTTCGTTCTGGTAGTCCTTGGCGTACGACGCCGCTCTGGAGCGTTTCTTGCCCAGCCCGACGTCTGCGCGGTCCAGGGCATCACTGACGTAACGCACGGACTTGATAGCCTTGCGGGCATCATGCAGGTGATCGAAGTAAATCGCCAGACCCACAGGATCCTCATCCGCTGAGGCCAGCCGTTCACTGAGCTCGGCACCCAGCTCACTGACCTCTGCCCTGCCGGTTTGCGAATCAACGGTCGGCTCGGCTGTGGCCTTGTGAATCACGTCGGTCAAGGCGGTGCTCATCACGGCCTTGGCGAACTTCTTGGCGGACATGTGCGCCGCCTGCTCGCCGAATGAACTGTCCCGGGACAGGGCCCGCAGGTCCTTCAACAACTGAAGATGCGCGGGACTCTCCAGCATGCGACGGACGGCGCGAGCGGCGTGGGCGATGCCCGTCTCCGACGCGCCGAACAGGTCCTGCCGGGCGGAGGCCGTGATCTGGCCCTGGAATTCGCCATCCAGGCGCTCGTGCAATTGTTCCGCCGCGACTTCTTCATCGCGGGCATCGCTGAGCGCGCGTGCCAAAGTCTTGAGACGATCCTCGAGATCGGTCCCCACATGCTCGGGAATGAAGTTCCGTGCGGCGTGCAACACGCTGCGAAGGGCCCGGCTGCGCACTCGCATTTGATGCACGGAATCCTCCGCGTCGATACGCACGGCGAAATCCCAATGCTGTAGTTGGCGCGTCAAGGTTTCGCACATGGCGTTCAGAACATCCTGGCCGGTGGCCGGTGCGTCCTCGCCCGAATCTTCCGCTCGCTTCGGCTTGGCCGGCACCTCGTCCTGGCCCAGGGCACGGGCGATCTTGGCCGGAGACGAGGACTGAACCGCTCCCGCTTTGAACAACACGTCCTCCACTGCGGCGAACACCGCCTTGGACTCCGTCTTGCTCAGCGTGTCGGAGCTCAACTCTGTCTCGCACTCGCTCCATTCCCGGTCGGCCTCGGCCCGCTCGTCCCGGGCGGTCACGAAATCCACGCACAGCACAGCGTGCTGTCGACCGTCCTCGGCGCTGATGGGGTACTCGGTGCGGTGGGTGTTGATGGTCGCCACGGGGCTCAGATGCTCGTCCAGCGTGATCCCGACGAGCGTCTTACGCAGCGCCGCGGGTATCCGGGTGGAACTCTTGAGGGGCTCGTAATGCAACTCTCCACGGGCCTTGCCGGCCTTGTACTTCACGTGCCAGCCGTCGTCACCACCACCCGCACGACGCCGCACGGCCACGTTGGCGGCACCGAGCGCGAGATCCTCGGTGTCGTAATACACCGCTGTCATGTCATAGATCGCGGGTTCCCCCACCCTGAATCCCTTGATCTTGTGCGGCTTGATCTTGCCAGCCTGCTCGGGCGGCAGGTCGTACTTACGTTCAATTTCCCATTGGTGCTGTGCCATGACACTCCATAGATATGAAACGCGCCGCGACCTGCCCTCATGGGAACGGTCGCGGCGCGGTGTCTAGATACTTCTTGAAAGGTTTTCGGTGGTGCGCGCTAGGCCCGGCGACGTTTCAGAACATCGTCCAGGTTGAGTGCGGCCGACTCGCGGGAACCGGCCTCGGCGGCGTCCTTCAACGTGCTGGATTTGGCGGCCGGTCGCTGCGGCACCTGCAGGGGCTCGGGTTCGCGCGGGGGAACCACCGGAGCCTGCGTGTACAGCGGTTTGGGAACCGGAACCGGCTTCCAGGTGGTTTTGTTCTCGAACGTGGGTGCGGTGGAACGAGCGACCTTGAGAGCTTCGGCACGCAGTTCGTCCACCGTGTAGGCGGGCTCGTGGCTCGTGCCGGTCGCCTCGTGCTGCGGGTGTTCCACGTGCTCGGGCAGATCCAGCGCGGCCATGGCACGGCGTTCACGGTCCTGCTCGTCCTGACGATTCTCGTCCTCATTGTCAAAGAGCTGCTGCTCGGGCTGCTGCACCGGCGCGCTCACGGAGCCGCGGGCGCGGCGCGCGTTCTGCTCTTCGACGGCGAGATACCGCAGACCCGCCACGCAGCCGGCACCCAAGAGTGTGAGAACGGTGGGCACTGCCCAGGTCACGGCGGTGAAGGGAGCCATGACACCGGTGAGCAATGCGGTGAACAGCAACATGGCCCCGGCCAGGAAAATCAGGGTCCGATCCCATCGGATGCGTATGCCGGCCATGGGGCGGCGCGCGGTTGCCGCGGTGGACGGTTCCGTTACCGGCGTCTCCATGGTGCTCTCCCGTTCATAGGTTGACGTCTTGGGCGTAAGACTCACTGCTGTGCGCTGGAGGCCGTTGCGGGGCGTATCGAACCGAAGGTCGCTCGCATCCACTTGGGCCAGCACGGGGGTGTCTTCACGACGCAGGATTCGCGGCGTCAGCCATACCGCGCACAATACGCACACGATGGCCAGAACGGCCGAGCTGCTCACCCACGTCAATCCCACGAACCCACCCTAAGGGAGCGCGGGACGAATTCTGAGCCGCACAGCACCGTGTTGCTTACAGTGGTGTCATTATCTGCTTTACTACGCGGTGCTTTCTTCAGAGTACCCGTGCCGAGCTCGTCAGGACCGACCCCTGTGCACGGTCATAGGTACGTTGGAACCGGTGAAGCGGTGCACCAGCCCGTGGGGAACTTCCGGTGACGTCAACGCAAAGCTTCGGTGATCACGCCAGTGCCCCGAAATGTGCAGAAAGTCTTTGCGTAATCCTTCGTCCCGAAATCCGAGTTTCTCCACGACCCGCAATGATTTGGTGTTCTCCGGCCGAATATTGATTTCCATCCGGTGCAGATGCAAGTGCTTGAAACAGTAATCCGTGGCCATTGCGACCGCCATGGGTGCTATCCCCCGACCCGCCTGTGCGGCGTCCACCCAGTACCCCAGGCTCGCCGACCGGAATGACCCCCCGATGATGCTGGACACGCTCAGCTGGCCCACCAGCTCGTGGCGGTCCGTGTCCGGGTTCAGCTCCGTGATCAACCAGGGCAGGGACGCGCCCTGTCTTGCCTGAGTGCGCATGAGCCTGACGAACTGACGGAAGGTGGGCGGATCTCCCCCGGGCAACGGGTTGCTGGCTTCCCACGGTTCCAACCATTCGCGGTTCCGGTAGCGGACGGAGTCCCATTCGGTGCGGTCGCGCATGGACAATGGGCGCAGCGTGAGCTGCGCCCATTGCACGCTCACCGGCCACACGACATCAGTGCTCACGGTCGTCCGGATATCAGTCCTGCAGATCCTTGGCGAATTCCTTGACCCATTCGCGCAGGTCCGGCCCCAGGTCGCCGCGCTCGCAGGCGAGCACGATGTTGGCCTTGAGGTAGGACAATTTATCGCCGGTATCAAAGCGCCGGCCCTTGAAGACCACGCCGTACATGCCGTGCGCCTGATCGCCCTTGTCGGAGATGGTCTGCATGGCGTCCGTCAGTTGGATTTCACCGCCGCGCCCCGGAGGGGTGTTCTCCAGGATCTCGAAGATCTCGGGATGCAGCACGTAGCGGCCGATGATGGCAAGGTTGGACGGTGCCTCATCCGGTGAGGGCTTTTCCACCAAGCCGTTGACCTGGACGTACTCTTCACCGTCCACCGCGGTGATGTCCGCGCAGCCGTAGGCGCTGATCTGGTCCTTCGGCACCTCCATGAGGGCCACGACCGACCCGCCGGTGGCCTGCTGGACGTCGATCATGCGTTCCAGCAGATCTTCGCTCTCGTCGATCAGGTCGTCACCGAGCAGTACGGCAAAGGGGTCCTCCCCCACGTGGGTCTTGGCACGCAGCACTGCGTGGCCCAGCCCCTTGGGATCCTGCTGGCGAAGATAGTGAATTTCACCGAGGTCGGAGGCGTGCTCCACCTCCTTGAGCAGCTTGTCCTTCCCGGATTCGTTGAGGGACGCCTCGAGCGCGGGCACGCGGTCGAAGTGGTCCTCCAGGGCGCGCTTGGAACGTCCCGTGATCATCAGGACATCGTCCAAGCCGGCATCAACAGCCTCTTGGACCACGTATTGAATGGCCGGTCGGTCAACCACCGGCAACATTTCCTTGGGCATGGCCTTGGTGGCGGGCAGGAAACGGGTTCCCAGACCCGCCGCGGGAATGACCGCCTTGTGGGCGCGCTTGGTTTGAATAGGACTCATAGACTCAGGTTAACGGACGATCCTTCTGAGCAACTGATTGAGGCGAAATATGCAGGCTTTGTCATCGCGCCGGGGTGTAGGGACACTCGGTGCCCGCCCATTACCCGTCACCGACCACTGCTCGAACCGACCGCGGACGGGGTTGTGATGGGATTCGGGCCCCCGGGCGAGCTTACGAAAACCGACCTCCGGCAGCGCATCCTGGCCGAGCGGCGTCGGCGTTCGCCCGAGGTACGTGAGGCGGCGTCGCGCGCGCTGGCCGGACACCTGATGCGGAAGTTGGCCGTGACGTCCACCGGGGACCTCGCTGCCTTCCTTCCCCTCGACACCGAGCCGCCGCTACTGGCCGCACTCGAGGCGGCCCACCGCGGCGGCCACCGGGTGTGGGTCCCGGTGGTGAAGCCCGATCGCGCCATGCTGTGGTGTCAGTGGCGGCCGGGCGTTGCCCTCGCGTCGGGTTCGCTGCCGGGCTTGCGTGAGCCGGTGGGGCCGCGGCACGACATAGAGGTTTTCGAGACAATCCGCCTCATGATCATCCCGGCCGTTGCGGTGGGCGCCGACGGCGTTCGGCTGGGTTTCGGGGGCGGCTACTACGACCGCTTCCTGGAACGGCTCACGGCCGCGCAGCCCTTACCGGAGATGCTCGCGTGCGTGTTCCACGACGAGATTTTGCAGCCGGGCATCATCCCGCACGAGTCCCACGACGCTGTCATGACCCAGGCACTGACCGAACGCGGCATTGTGGCCCTTGGCGGCATCGAAGATCACACCCCCGCCTCGGCGCGTGCGGAGTAGAATTAGCACTCGATCCACACCAGTGCCAACCCATAGTGAGGAATTCCGTGCCCGTTTACGCCTACGGCTGCAAGAATTGCGGCCATGCCTTTGACATTCGTCAGTCCTTCTCGGATGACGCCCTGACCGAGTGCCCCGAATGCGGCGGTCAGCTGCGCAAGAAGTTCAACACCGTGGGCGTGGTGTTCAAAGGCTCCGGTTTCTACCGCAACGATTCTCGTTCGGATGCCAAGTCCTCCGGCTCCGATGCTTCGGATTCCTCGGCCCCGTCCGAGAAGTCGGAGTCATCCGGGGCCTCCGAGAAGGTCACGGCCGCGGCGTCTTCCTCAGCGAGCAATAACTCCGGCTCCGCAACCTCCTAAGCCGCGGCGGGCGCACTCCACAGTGTGTTCGTTACGCGGGAGTTCGTGAACTTGCGTCCGCCTCGCCCGCGGGGCCAGTCGTGGCCGCCGGGACTCCATAGCGTTGCGGCATGAGTTCACGAGCCCGCGCCCGTTATCCGCTGAGTCTGCGTTTTCGTACGGCGGTGAACCGCCGTCATCGATTGGTCGCCGCCGCACTGTGCGCCGTGGCGCTCACCTTGCTGATCCTGCGCTTCGCGCCCCCGAGCGCGCAGACTTCCCCCGTGGTGACCGTGGTCAACCCGATCCCAGCTGGGCAGGCATTAACCAGCTCGAATCTGGACCTCCGGGACGTCCCCGTCGATTGGGTTCCGGACGGGGCTCTCACGGACCCCGCGCTCGTGACGGGTCAACCGGCAACCGTGGCCCTGGTGCCCGGGCAGTTCCTGACCGAATCCGCCGTGCTCGGTCCCGGACTGCTTGAGGGTCAGGCGGAGGGCACCACTGCCGCCAGCATTCGGGTGAGCGATCCCGCGGTGCTGCGGCATATCCGTCCCGGTGACAGTGTGGACGTGGTCCACCAGCCGGACAGCGCCGAACACGACAGCCTGAAGACCGTGGCCGAATCCGTCACCGTTCTGTGGAGCGCGCCCGCGGATACGGGCCAGGATTCGTCGCTGTTGTCGGCCTCGGGCACCGATTCCGATCTCGGACTGGTGGTGTTGGCCGCCCCGCGCGAGACGGCGTCAGGTCTAGCTGCCCTGGACGGTTCCGGACGCACATCATTGGTGCTGGTCGCCAACTAGCTCGGGGTCCGCCCCATGAATTGCGGGGCCGGTACACCGAGTTGTTAGCCCCAGTGCGGCGGCCGCTGTTCCTTCAACCATTGCTCGTAATCGCGGTCGGACTGTGCATCCGTAGCACCGGACTCTGCTCGATCCGGATCACCCGGTCCAGCGGACAGTGCGGGATCATCGACCGCCAGATTCGGGTCCGGAGCACGCCCGCCGGTGGCCCGTCGCTGACCCCTGCGCCGATTGCGCGGTTCTGGGGTCTGCTCAGATGTAGCGTTATGTGCCGTGGGCTCGTTACTCATGAGCGTTCTCGGTGCTTTTCGGCTTCATCCGAGTGGTCAGCCCCAGGTAGCGCTGCACCAGTAAGGCCACGGTCTGCGGATCCGTGAAGACCTCCACGGACCACAGACTCACGTAGTTCCACCCGGCCCGTTCGAGCTGCTGCGGGATCAGCCGGGAGCGCTCCCGCACGCTCAGTTCTCGACTGCGATCCGATCCGTCGGATTCCATGGCCACGGGGATTCTAGGGGGTTGGCCGCCCTGGCCCGGTTGCATCACGGCACCGGCGGACAGGGACTCGGTGTCCGCGTAGGCCACCACATCAATGATATGCGCGTAATCCGTGTGTACCGTGGCACCGGCCCGGTTCAAACGGTGGGCGAGGTCTGCGACCAGGGCATCCGGGGCGTCTGCGGTACTCGTGGCGGACGCCTGAGCCTTCTCGGACACGGTGGCCTCCCCGAACAGCAACTCGAGCATGCGGTACATGTCCCGCGCACCGTGCTGCAGGCGGCGCTCCTCGGTGTCCTTGGGGTGAATGGACGTGACGATATGCGTGTGCCTGCGCGCCCGGGTCATACCGCGCACGAAGGCCTGCCGGCCGTCCTTCTCGGACAGCGCGCCCAGACTGGCGGTGGAACGCCCGGAGGTAGTCCGGCCGAAGCCCAGCGAGAAGATCACGGTGTCGCGTTCGATTCCCGCCGCGCGATGAAGCTCGACCACGCGGAACGACTCCCGACCCGGCGCGAAGAAATCCGCCGTCTCATCGTTATCGCGCAACCGCCGCTGCACTGCCTGGGCCACGCGCGTGGCATGCATTGCACTGGCCGTCACCACGGCCAAGGACCGCTCGGGGTGGCGCAACGCGTGGGCGAAGACCAGATCTACCGTACGCGCGACCTCCGCCGAAGGCGCCTGCACCCCTTCCGTACCAGCGGTCAGCACACCCACGCCGTCCGCAACGTACTCCGCAGACATGCCCGTGGTCGGGCTGATCAGCTCGGAGGCGTGCGGAAGGCGAGACAGCGCGCCGTCGTAGAACGCGCAGTTCAGGTAGTTGAACAAGCGCGGGTCCATGGCGCGGCGCACCGACGTGAGCCCGCGCTGATCAACCACCCGGTTCAAGGCGTCGAAAGCGGACTCGAGCTCGGCCACCGGTTGCGGATCGTCGCCGGAGTTCTGCTGCGGTGCCACCGTGAAGGGGTGGGGATTACCGGCGTGCGGGTCACCGAACGCAATCACCTGATCCGCGCGGATCAGGGCGGGCAGAGTAGCCGCCAGCGGCGTGGACTCGGCATCCAGAATGACCACGGTGTCGATGTGCTGATCCTCGGCCAGGGTGGCCGAGAGCACAAGCGGGCTGGCGGTCCACACGGGAACCAGCTGTTTGACGAGTTCTTCCTCCGCACTCAAGTGCGCCGGGCGCACCCGGCCCGAACGCAACATGTCCCGCAGACGGCGGGCGGCCACGGGCCTGCGCCTGATGTTGTGCTTCCAGCGGTTTGCAAGCTCGTGGGTCAAGCGGGCGGGCGCGGAGGCAACATGGGCGGAATCCGCGCGCCGGAAGGTCGACTCGGCGCGGCGCAGTTCATGTCCGTGGGGCATGGCCACGAAATCGTCACCGCTGATCATCGCCTCGAGGACGGACTGCCACCAGGCCAGCTCCAACTCACCACGCACCTCGTGGGCGGGTACTCTCCAGTCCTGCATGTCCTGCAGGAACTCACCCAACCCGCGCGAACGCAGGTCGTCCAGGAGCATGGTCCGCTCCGGCAGAGTGGCCAGGTGGGCCTCGTCATTGATGAGTTCGTTCAGCGTGGTTTCCAGCTGCTCCACGTCCGCGGATTCCAGCGTGGCCACGGTGGCCGAGCCCTCCAACGCGATCGAGAGACCTTCGAGGTCATCGCTGAACCGGCGTTGGATGTCACGGACCTCGCGTGCCCGCTCGGACACAGCCGGTTGCTCCAGGGAGGTGGCCCACGTGCGCCAGCGGTCCCGTTCGGACTGCACCTTGACCAGGGCGGCATGCAAATCGGAGATGTGCACCCCCGGGCGCATGTACTCCTTGGCAGCCTTGCGCAGCCGCGAGCGCTGCAGGCCGGTCATCTCGATCCCGTGATCCCGGCGCCACCCCGCGGATGCGGTCGCGGCAATCAGGTCGGTCACGGGACGGTCGTAAATGTCCGGGGTGAAGTGCGCAAGCGAATCGCCCACCTCGATCACCAGTGACAACTGCTGGGCCCACTCCTGGATGGTGACCCCCGGCCGCAGCCCGGAGACGGCCAGCACACTGCGGACACCGGTCTTCAGGGTGGTCAACTCGAGCAACAGCGATTTGGCCAGCTGATGGGCCTCACGGGCCTCGTCGTCGTTGACGAGCCGGGCGCCGTTCCACGGTCCCGCCAGGGTCTCGGCGTCAAAGGCACCCAGTCGGGCGGCGCGTTCCAACTGCTTCTCGACCTCGGAGCGGTGGGACACGGCGTCGAGCACCGAGCGGCGGAAGCGCACGGCCGTTTGCGGGCCCGGTTCGCGTGCGGTCAGCTCTGCCAGGGCCTGCATGGCCTGATAGGGCGAGGCCTGCCAGCGTGGACGCACCGCGTGCAGGGATTCCTCGTGGCCGCGCAGCTGGTCACGCGTGAGCGTGAGGACTTCGTGAAGCTGGCCGAGGTCCGGTTCCTCGGCGCGTTCGTTGCGGGCAATGGCGCGCACGAGGCGCTCCGCGACGTCGTCGTCGCTCAAGTGCGACCCCAGCGGCAGGACCAAGGAATCCAGGCCCAGACGATTCCAGGCGCGGGTGAAAGCGGCAAGTGTGGTGCGGGATTCGCCCAGCACCAGGACACTCTTGTTGCGGTGCACGAGCGAACCCACGGTGGCCACCACCGTGTCGATCACGGGGGTGCCCACGGGCGTGCCCACCACAAAGCTTTCGCTCTGCTCAGCGAGGTCCACCACCTCCTGTTGGCTCTCGTCCAGATCAGTCAGTGCCAATTCTTGGGCGGGGTCTCGGTGGTCCAAGGGCTCGGCACGGTTCTCGAGCGCTTCAACCACCGGGAGCTTGCCCACTTCGCTGTTCTTCAGGCGCGCCAGATCTCGCACGAATGCCGTCCGAGCAACGACCTTCTCGTCCGCGGGACGTTCATGCAGGTCCGCGAAGGTCGACACGAGCAACTGGTGATCCACGTGCATGCCGGGAACGTGCGCGGCCAGTTGCCGCAAGGTTTCCAACACGGGTGCCGGATCCAGGCGACGGGTTCCGTAGGCCAGCCGGGACATTTCCCCGGTGACAAGCTCCACGCCGTAGTCCTCGCGCAGCCTCCGTACCAGCGCGGGATTCAGCCGTGCCGGTGCCACAATCTGGAGTTCGAAGTCCTTACCGTCCTGGCGCAGCTTCACGGTCACCGGCGCCAGCAGCACGGGCGCAATGAAACGCCGCTGCCCGTCCACCGCGGGGTTGGTCAACCACGACGCCGTTCCGGCCGCCAGATATGCCGCGTCCAGTCCATGCATGACCGAGAGCTCGTGGATCTTGGTGCGCAGAGCACGCGCCGAACGCGCCGCGCGTTCGTAGGCGGGGTCCTGATGACGGATCATCGTGGACAGCCTGGTGGGGCGACCCATCAGCAATTGCGCCTGACCCGAGGAATTGGCTTCCGCCAGGTCAATGCACACGTTGTCCACGCGATTGAACTCCAGCAGCGTGTCCGGACCCGTATAGGCATCCATTTGCCGGGTCCATGCACGCAAGGACACCCTGGAATCCGTCCCGGTCCGGGGGGTGTTCTCGGGGCGTTCTGTGGGCGCGTCTGCAGACATGAGTCTCCTACTCACGAGTGCGCCGACCGCTCAACCCCCTTGGGGGGTGGAGCGGCCGACGCACCGGCACTGATGTTCGTTCACAACGAGTGTGGGATTACTCCCACTCGATGGTTCCCGGCGGCTTGGACGTGACGTCCAGGACCACGCGGTTGATTTCCTCGACCTCATTGGTGATGCGGTTGGAAATCTTGGCCAACAATTCCGAGGGCAGCCGTGACCAGTCCGCGGTCATGGCGTCCTCGCTGCTGACGGGGCGCAACACAATGGGGTGACCGTAGGTGCGGCCGTCACCCTGCACGCCCACGGAACGGACGTCCGCGAGCAGCACCACGGGCATCTGCCACACGTCGTCGTCCAGGCCGGCGCGGGTGAGTTCCTCGCGGGCAATCGCGTCCGCGCGGCGCAGGATGTCCAGCCGCTCCTCGGTGACCTCACCGATGATACGGATTCCCAGGCCGGGTCCGGGGAACGGCTGACGTCCCACGATGTTCTCCGGCAGGCCCAGCTCACGGCCCACCGCACGGACCTCGTCCTTGAACAGGCCGCGCAACGGTTCGACCAGGTCGAATTGCAGGTCCTCCGGCAATCCACCCACGTTGTGATGGCTCTTGATGTTGGCCGCACCCTCGCCGCCGCCCGATTCCACGACGTCCGGGTAGAGGGTGCCCTGCACCAGGAAGCCGACAGGCTTACCGTCAGCGGCCTCCGCGCGCAGCACCTGTTCCTCCGCGGCCTCGAACGCGCGGATGAACTCGCGACCAATGGCCTTGCGTTTGGCCTCCGGATCGCTCACGCCCTTGAGCGCGGACAGGAAACGCTCCGATTCGCGGGCCACGTGCAGTTTGACGCCGGTGGCGGCCACGTAATCCTTCTCGACCTGCTCCACCTCGTCCTGACGCATGAGACCGTGGTCGACCAGCACACAGGTCAGACGATCGCCGATGGCGCGCTGTACCAGGGCGGCGGCCACGGCGGAGTCCACGCCTCCGGAGAGGCCGCACAGCGCCTTTCCGTCCCCCACCTGGGCGCGGATCAATTCGATCTGCTCCTCGATGATGTTTCCGGTGGACCACGACGGAGTGATCTGGGCGCCGTTGAACAAAAAGTTTTCGAGCACGTGCTGCCCGTACACGGAGTGGTTGACCTCGGGGTGCCACTGCACGCCGTAGAGCTTGCGTTCGGGGTTCTCGAAGGCCGCCACCGGCGCGCCGTCGCTGGAGGCCAGGGTGGTGAAACCCTCCGGTGCGCCGGTCACGGAATCGCCGTGGCTCATCCACACGGTCTGCACCTCCGGGGAGCCCTCCAACAGGGTTCCCGTCGTGTCCTGGGACGCGGTGGCCATGGTGGCGCCGTACTCGCGGGCACCCGTGCGCTCCACCGAGCCGCCCAGGGCGCTGGCCATGAGCTGGTAGCCGTAGCAGATACCCAGCACGGGCACGCCGGCCTCGAACAGCTCGGCATCACGCTGCGGGGCGCCGGGTGCGTAGACGGACGACGGTCCGCCCGACAGGATGACGGCGGCGGGGTTGCGCTGCAGGATTTTTTCCGTGGACCAGGTGTGCGGAACAATTTCCGAGTAGACGTTCGCTTCACGGACCCTGCGGGCGATCAGCTGCGCGTACTGCGCTCCGTAATCGACCACAAGAACCGGGCGGTCCTCGAGTTCGGTGAGGTTGTCAGGGGTTTCAGTCACGGCCCCAAGTCTAGAACACCCGGGACCGCTTTCTCCCACGCTCAGTATCGCTTGGCGGCCTTGGGGTTCGCCGCCAGCTCCACCTCGGTGGAACGGTGGATCTTGCGTTCCACGATGAAGGACAGGAACGGCACCACACCGCCCAGCGCCATGACGATCAGCTGCGGGAACGGCCACCGCATGAGCGACCAGATCCGGAAACAGGCCGCCAGGTACACCACGTAGAACCAGCCGTGGATGATGAGGATCCAGGTGGAGATGTTCACTCCCCCGGCCAGGTTCTCCAGCTCCAGGTTCTGCCAGCCCAGGGCCACCGTTTCACCGGTGATTTTGTCGGTGCCCCCGGCAATCAAGTCGTAACCGAGACCGTAGCGGGTGATCATTTCGGCCACGAGCAACAGCAGGAACGTGCCGGAGACCCACGCGCAGATCTTGTAGAACGTCAAGGCGCCTCGGATCTGGGCTTCGGTTCCGCCGAAGCGGCGCCGTGGCTGCAGCGCCGCCGCCCGGGCCTTCACATTGTCCGGGACGGTGGCGCGTTCCGGGGTGGCGTCCGCGGGAGTGCGCACGCGCACGCCGTCCGTGCGACGAACCGGCTTGGGGTTGTGCTGGGCATCAGGGGTGGGTTCGCTCATGGGAAGCTCCGTGCTCGGGGTGGGTGCGGTTCTCGGCCGCCGGCTTGGCATCGGACGTGGTGCGCGCTGCCGGTTGGTCGTCAAAGTAGTAGTAGCACTGGTCGTGCTCGTCCCAGTAGTAGAAGGACTGTTCTTTCTCGTCCCAGAAGTAGTCGCCCTCGAGGTAGAAGTACTTCTGGGGGTCCTGTCGGCGCAGGTACTCGTCGCGGACGAAACGCCACCACAGGAACACGGCGAAGCCCGCGAACACGATCCATTCGAGCGCGTAGAACAGGTTGAGCATGTTCAGGGACGTGTCCGTGGGTTGCTGATCGATCTCCAGCTCGAGCAGCTCGCCGCTCATGACGGAGGTTCCGGGGGGCAGGGTTCCCTGGTCGGTGACCGGAAGGGTGCTAGTCGCGTGGACCTCGGCGGCCGCCGCGACGTAGCCGGAGTACAGCGGTGCGTTCCACACGTTGGTCAGTTGCGCGGGTGAGAGGGAGGGTAACTGCCCCTCCGGGAGGTCTTCATTTTTCAGGGGCGCCTCGGGTGGCAGCAGACGGCCCGCCACGGTCACGGGTTCCGACGGCGCCGCGGGCACCTGGTCGATCGATCCGATCCAACCGCGCGCCACGGGTATGGAAATTGGGCCGTCAGTGGCCTCCCACAGACCCGCAGAATCCTGCACAACCAGTTCCGAGACCACCCAGTAGCCGTCGGCACCGTCGTGCAGGCGACCGGGTATCACCACAGTGGAGGCGGGATCGTAGGTCCCGGAGATTTCCACGGTGTGATCAGCGGAGGAGGGGGTGACCACCTCGCCGGGCTTGATCACGTCAGCCAGCGGTTTCACCGTGTCCTTGTCCGGATCGGCGACAACGGTGGCCTGGCCCGAACTGCTCAACTGCCACATGCTCAACACCACGAACAGCGCCGCAATGATCAAGCTCACCGTCAGGAAGGCGAGCGACCGGGGGCTGAGAGCGATCTTGAGCACCAGATAAGAGTAGTGGGCCGCCCTGTGCGTTTCCCAAATCCCGTCAAGGGATCGGTCGACGCTCGGGGCGGCCCAGTGCTGCTCGGTGCGTGTGCCTAGTCGCGGATCACGACTTCCGCGCGCTGGAACTCCTTGAGGTCCGAATAGCCGGTCGTAGCCATGGCACGGCGCAGCGCTCCGATGATGTTTGACGACCCATCCACGTGGCGCGCCGGACCGTTCAGGACTTCTTCCAGGGATCCCACCGTGCCCACGCGCGTGCGTTGACCGCGCGGCGAGTGTTGGTGGTGGGATTCCGCACCCCACAGCCACCCCTGCCCCGGGGCCTGCTCGGCGCGGGCCAGCACGGTTCCGAGCATCACGGCGTCAGCGCCCATGGCAATCGCCTTGACGATGTCACCCGAGGTGCCCAGGCCGCCGTCGGCGATCACGTGGACGTAGCGGCCACCGGATTCGTCCAGGTAATCGCGTCGAGCGGCCGCGACGTCGGAAATGGCCGTGGCCATCGCGGCGTGGATGCCCAGGATGGACTCGGTGCGCAGCGACGCGCCCCCTCCGAAGCCGACCAGGACACCTGCGGCACCGGTGCGCATGAGGTGCAGCGCGGGGGTGTAACCGGCCGCGCCACCCACGATCACCGGCACGTCCAGGTCGTAGATGAACTTCTTCAGATCCAGGGGCTCCTGGTTCTGCGAAACGTGCTCGGCGGACACCGTGGTGCCGCGAATGACGAACAGGTCGACACCCGCTTCCAACACGGTCTTGTAATGCTCCACCACGCGCTGGGGTGACAGCGAACCCGACACGATCACGCCGGCATCCCGGATCTCCGCCAGACGGGTCTTGATCAGCTCGGGCTGAATGGGCGCGCTGTAGAGCTCCTGCAAGCGACGCGTGGCCTCAGGGACGTTCTCCGCAGAGAGGTCCGCGATCTCATCGAGTACCGGTTGCGGGTCCTCGTAACGGGTCCATAAGCCTTCGAGATCCAGCACGCCCAGCCCACCGGACCGGCCCAGGGCAATGGCCGTCTCCGGTGACATCACCGAGTCCATGGGTGCGCCCACCACGGGAATGTCGAACTTGTACGCGTCGATCTGCCAGTGGGTGCTCACATCCTGCGGATCACGGGTACGCCGCGACGGGACGAGTGCAATCTCATCCAGGTTGAACGTGCGGCGGGCCCGCTTGGATCGGCCCAGCTCAATGTCGTAACTCACGGGTAGTCCTTTCCCCGCGCATCACGCGCGAGTAGCGGGAGGGGCGAATCAGCGCTTGTAGTTGGGCGATTCCACGGTCATGGTGATGTCGTGCGGGTGCGACTCCTTGAGGCCGGCGGGGGTGATTCGCACGAACCGTCCCTTCGTCTTGAGCTCCGCCACGTCATGCGCGCCCACGTAGAACATGGTCTGGCGCAGGCCGCCGTCCAGCTGATGCAGCACGGAAGCCAACGGACCGCGGTAGGGCACCTGGCCCTCGATGCCCTCGGGGATCAGCTTCTCGTCGTCGGAGACGTCCGCCTGGAAGTAACGGTCCTTGGAGTACGAGGTCTTCTTACCGCGGGACTGCATGGCACCCAGCGAACCCATGCCGCGGTAGGCCTTGAACTGCTTGCCCCCCACGAACACGAGCTCTCCCGGTGACTCGTCACAACCGGCCAGCAGTGACCCGAGCATCACGGAATCCGCGCCGGCGACCATGGCCTTGCCGATGTCACCGGAGTACTGCAAACCGCCATCCGCGATCATGGGGACCCCGGCGGGGATCGTGGCCTTGGCGGCCTCGTTGATTGCGGTGATCTGGGGCACACCCACACCGGCGATCACGCGGGTGGTGCAAATGGAACCCGGACCCACGCCCACCTTCACGGCGTCCGCCCCGGCATCCACGATGGCCTGAGCTCCCGCACGAGTGGCGGCCTGTCCCCCGATGATGTCCACGTGGGATGCGGCGGACTCGTGCTTGAGCCGCGAAATCATGTCCAGCACACCTTGCGAGTGGCCGTTGGCGGTGTCGATGAACAGCGCATCCACCCCGGCCTCGACCAGGGTCATGGCACGTTCGAAGCCGTCACCGAAGAAACCGACGGCGGCACCGACACGAAGGCGGCCTTCGTCGTCCTTGGTGGCCAGCGGGTACTGCTCGGCCTTGGTGAAGTCCTTGACGGTGATCAGGCCGGTCAGCCGCTGCTGGTCGTCCACCAGGGGCAGCTTTTCAATTTTGTGCGTGGCCAGCAGCTTGTGCGCCTCGTCCTTGCTCATGCCCACCTTGCCGGTCACGAGCGGCATGGGGGTCATGACCTCTCGCACCAGCCGGGTGTCGAAGTCGGATTCCGGCAGGTAGCGGGTGTCGCGATTGGTGATGATGCCCAGCAGTTTCTGGTTCTCATCCACCACGGGCAGGCCGGAGACCTTGTAGTAGCCACACAGGTGGTCTAACTCGGCCAGGGTCGCGTCCGGGCCCACGGTCACCGGATTGGTGATCATGCCGGATTCGCTGCGCTTCACGCGGTCCACATGATCCGCCTGGTCCTGGATGGACAGGTTGCGGTGGATCACACCCATGCCACCGAGGCGGGCCATCGAAATGGCCATGGCGGATTCGGTGACCGTGTCCATGGCGGCGGACAGTACGGGCGCTTCGATCTCGATTCGGCGCGAGAGCCGGGTCTTGGTCGACGCTTCGGAAGGAATCACGTCAGTGTTGCCGGGCAACAACAAAACGTCGTCGTAGGTCAGTCCGGTCAATCCGAACGGGTCATCCATCAGTGCGGTAGGCACGGCATCGGTCACGGAAGTTCCCTTTCACCAAATAGTTTCCGTTTCATTCTACGTTCCTGCGCACGCGTGCCCCACCCGCCTGTGTGCGCCGATCACCACAGCCCCACGTTGAGTCCCGCCAGCGCCGTCTCCGCGCGCCGGGTGAACTCCGGACCCAGAGTCTTGGCGTACAACTCACTGAGGTGGTCATCGTCGAAGTACACGTACACGTTGCCGATCGTGGGCGGGCACTGCTGCTCCGGACAGATCATGTCGGTCATGTCCATGGACTCGAAGTGGGGCAGTTCGGCTGCCAATTCCCGCTGCGGGTCCGGTGTGCCGAGCATGGGGTGGGTGAAGGTGCACTCGGGGGCGTCCGGCCCGTTCTCAATGGCGCACTCCCCCGGGGCCTCAGGGAAGCGCGGGACGTCGCGGATGCCGACCACCGGGATGCCACGGGCCTCCAATTGCCTCATGCGCTGCGCGAATCCCGGTTTGAGGTCCTCGCCCTCGCTGTTCGTGAAGGTCCCCTGAACGAACATGAGATCCGGATCGATCGTATCCACGGCCTCGTCCGCGCCGTCGAGCCAGGTCCTGCAGGAGTCCGCCGGCTGCTCGTCGGGCACTGTGTAGAAGCACCCCAGTTGCGTGTAGATGAGCACCCGCCAGTTGTTCTCCCGGGCCATCGGTTCCAGCGCGGGCAACCAGTGCTGTGTGTGGCTGTTGCCGATCAACAGCACGGTCTTGTCCGGGGAGTCGTTGGGAACGAACTCATGGCACGCGCCCTCGTAGGCCGGAGTCAGATCGATGTCGTCGGGACAACTCTCACCGATCCAGGCCCAGTTCGTGGGCAAATCCGCCGGGAGCGGCATGGCCGGCGCGTCCGGCTCCCCGTGGAACGTGTACCCCGGTTCCAGTGCCACGGCACCCGGGTTGTTCACGCCGGCCTCGGACGCGAGCCGGTCCGCGCGCTCGGAATCCACCCGCGCCCAGGTGAACGTGGGAACCACCACGAGGGCCAGACACGTCCCGATGACGACGCTCAGGCGCCACTTGCTCCGGTCGGGCCACTGCCAGCGCCTGATCGGTTCCTCCACGTACTTGGTGACCAGCAGCGACAACACCAGGCAGAGCACGACCAAGACGATGCCCGAGCGCCACCCGGCCACCGGGCGGTCCCGGATCACCAGGTAGGTGATCAACAACGGCCAGTGGATGAGGTAGAGGGCATAGGCCGCGTCGCCCAGCTTGACCACGGGCCCCCATGACAGGAAACGATCCACCCCCGCGGGCGAACCACTCTGCCCCGCCACGACGATTGCGGCCGCGCTCAGCAGCGGCCAGAGCGCGATCCACCCCGGGAAAGCACCTTGCACATCCACCAGGATGCCCACCGAGACCATGCTGACCAGACCTAACCAGCCGAGCGCCACGCGGAGGACACGCGACGGGTTCAGGTAGGGAACGGCCAGCGCGATCAGCGAGCCCAGCGCGAACTCCCACAATCGGGCGCGGGTGTCGAAATATGCGAAGGCCTGCTGCGTCTCGGTGGTGACCACCGAGAACACGAGCGAGACCGCGAAAATCAGGCCGAAACACACCCCCAGAATCGGCACCGAACCGATACCGGTACGGCGTCGGAGCAGCCACGCGAAACCGAAGATCAACGGCCACACCAAGAAAACCTGACCCTGCACCGATAAGGACCAGAAATGCTGGAACGGCGAAGCGGTCGAGTGATCGGCCGCGTAATAATCCACCGACGACGCCGCCAGCGACCAGTTCTCCACGTAGAACACCGACGCCAGGGCCTCCCGGCGGAACTGCGCGACCGAGGACTCGGGAAACACCGAGAGCACCCCGATCGTCACCAGAATCACCACGGTGGCCAGGGGAAGCAGCCGCTTGAACGTATGCAACCAGTACCGGCCAATAGCCAGCGGGCGCCCGCTTTCGATCTTGCGCACAAACGACAACGTCATGAAGAACGCGGAGATCAACAAGAAAATGTCCACACCACCCGACACCCGGCCCAAAAACACGTGGTACACCACCACGAGCAGGACCGCGACGGCGCGCAACCCCTGAACTTCAGAGCGGAAACCGGAATAACGCGAGACAACATCAGGTCGGTGGAAGTCTTGAGGGCGCGCTGTCATCGTGGGGGGAAGTAGCTCAAGCACGAACGACATCCTAACGGGGCAATTTACCTGGGGGGGCGTCCCGGCCTCGCATCAGGCCGGTCACAGTCAAGTGTTCCGGGGGGGGGCGGTCTACGACCGGACTGCGGTTATTGAGCGATCGCGTTGTAGAGCCGCTCGTGGGCGGGGGCGGTCATGGTTTTCGCGTAATCCCACGTGAGATGGTGGGAGTCCAGCCACACGTGCACATTACCGATCACCGGGCGGCATTGGCCGTCCGGGCAGATGAGGTCGGTGAGATCCACGTTGCGGTAGTCCTCGATCGACTCCAGCTCCTGAGCCGGGTTGGCCGGTGCGAGCACTTGCGACGCCGGAACGGTGCACGAGGGATCGTCCGCCCCCTTGGACTCCACGCACCCGTACGGGTTGAAGTCCAAACGGGGGTTGTCGCGGAACCCGACCACGCGGATCCCCTGGTCGGTGAGGTCTTCGACGACTCCCGGCAACCCGGCAATAACGTTCTCCCGGCTGCCGTCCATGAGTTCCCCGCGCGTGGAGGTGGTCAGCACCACGTCCGGTTTGAGCTTGGCCACGTAATCCAAAGCTGCCTGGTTGCCTTCCCGGCACACCTCTGACTGACCCTCCAGACCCAATCCGCAACCGGGCTGCAGCAGGGAGATCATCTGCCAGTTCTCTTCCTCGGCCATGGGCAGCACGGCGCCCATGTACTGCTCCATGTGGGAGTTGCCGACCACGACCACGGTCTTGGTGGGGTTCTCCACCGCTTCCGACTGGCGGCAGAAGTCCTGCACCGCGGTGTTGCCGGGTTCAAAGCTGCCCGCGCATTTTTCCGGCAGCCCCACCCATTGATTGCCGAGGTCCGAGGCCAGCGGCAGGGTGGGCGCGTTCGGATCGCCGTTCGCTTGGTAATCGGGCATGAGCGACACGGCGCCGGGGTTGTTGCGTTCGGCCTGTGCTTCCAACTGCGCGCTGCGGTGGGCGTCCACCGCGGACCAGGACAGCACAACGCTGGTCACCAGAGCCAGGCAGAGCACGATGACCAGCGCCAGACGGCGCTTGGCGGCCTCGGGCCACGCCCACGCCTTGAGCGGGTTCTCAATCAACGCCGTGAGCACCAACGCCAGGACAACCGATACAACCACCAGCGCAACACCGGAACGCGGCCCGGCCCAGGGACGATCCATGATCACCAAGTACGTGATCAGCAGCGGCCAATGCACCAGGTACAACGCATAGGCGGCATCACCCAACTTCACCACGGGACGCCAGGACAGGAACCGGTCGAACCCCACCCGGGACTCGGTGTTACCGGCCACAATGATCGCGGCCGCGCTCAGCAGCGGCCAGAGCGCGATCCACCCCGGGAAGGCGCCTTGCACATCCACCAGGATGCCCACGGACACCATGCTCACAATGCCCACCCAGCCCAAAAGGATGCGCAGCACCCGCGGCGGGTTGAGATAGGGAACGGCCAGCGCGATCAGCGAGCCCAGCGCGAACTCCCACAATCGGGCGCGGGTGTCGAAATATGCGAAGGCCTGCTGCGTCTCGGTGGTGACCACCGAGAACACGAGCGAGACCGCGAAAATCAGGCCGAAACACACCCCCAGAATCGGCACCGAACCGATACCGGTACGGCGTCGGAGCAGCCACGCGAAACCGAAGATCAACGGCCACACCAAGAAAACCTGACCCTGCACCGATAAGGACCAGAAATGCTGGAACGGCGAAGCGGTCGAGTGATCGGCCGCGTAATAATCCACCGACGACGCCGCCAGCGACCAGTTCTCCACGTAGAACACCGACGCCAGGGCCTCCCGGCGGAACTGCGCGACCGAGGACTCGGGAAACACCGAGAGCACCCCGATCGTCACCAGAATCACCACGGTGGCCAGGGGAAGCAGCCGCTTGAACGTATGCAACCAGTACCGGCCAATAGCCAGCGGGCGCCCGCTTTCGATCTTGCGCACAAACGACAACGTCATGAAGAACGCGGAGATCAACAAGAAAATGTCCACACCACCCGACACCCGGCCCAAAAACACGTGGTACACCACCACGAGCAGGACCGCGACGGCGCGCAA
>NZ_JACXBS010000001.1 GCF_014698015.1 Kocuria sp. cx-455 | reverse complement strand
CGTCGGAGCAGCCACGCGAAACCGAAGATCAACGGCCACACCAAGAAAACCTGACCCTGCACCGATAAGGACCAGAAATGCTGGAACGGCGAAGCGGTCGAGTGATCGGCCGCGTAATAATCCACCGACGACGCCGCCAGCGACCAGTTCTCCACGTAGAACACCGACGCCAGGGCCTCCCGGCGGAACTGCGCGACCGAGGACTCGGGAAACACCGAGAGCACCCCGATCGTCACCAGAATCACCACGGTGGCCAGGGGAAGCAGCCGCTTGAACGTATGCAACCAGTACCGGCCAATAGCCAGCGGGCGCCCGCTTTCGATCTTGCGCACAAACGACAACGTCATGAAGAACGCGGAGATCAACAAGAAAATGTCCACACCACCCGACACCCGGCCCAAAAACACGTGGTACACCACCACGAGCAGGACCGCGACGGCGCGCAATCCCTGAACTTCAGAGCGGAAACCGGAATATCGCGAGACAACATCAGGGCGAACGTGGGTGGCGCTCGACCGTGGGGGAAGGGTTTCGGGCATGACTGCCACCTTAACCCCCGCAAGTTGACATACAGAATCGAGGCCCAGCCATCGTCACCGCTCATGAGGGCCAGTACCGGGCAGACATGACGAAAAACCGGCGGCCCGCCCGTGATGGGGGCGAACCGCCGGCCAGCGTGGATTTCATCACAGCAGGTCAGTGCTGGTGATGATCCTCATCGTCGTCCTTCTTCTCTGCCACCAGGGTTTCGGTGGTGAGCACCAGAGCGGCAATGGATGCGGCGTTCTGCAGGGCGGAACGCGTGACCTTGACCGGGTCGATGATGCCGGCCGAGACCAAGTTCTCGTACTCGCCGGTCACGGCGTTGTAGCCGTGGCCCGGTTCGAGGTCCGCCACACGGGAGGCCACCACGTAGCCGTCCTGTCCGGCGTTCTCGGCGATCCAGCGCAGGGGCTGGACC
Organism: Kocuria sp. cx-455; assembly: GCF_014698015.1. GTDB lineage: Bacteria > Actinomycetota > Actinomycetes > Actinomycetales > Micrococcaceae > Kocuria. Next base: position 891,044 of record NZ_JACXBS010000001.1, on the reverse strand, counting down.
AGGGCGCGACGCACGATACCCACGGCCGTGGCGGCGTCGCCGTCAAGACCCAGATCGGCGCCGTCGAGCGCCTTGGAGGCGTGCACCAGAGCGGAACCGCCGCCGGCCACGATGCCCTCTTCGAGGGCGGCGCGGGTCGAGGAGACGGCGTCTTCGATGCGATGCTTGCGTTCCTTCTGTTCGACCTCGGTGGCGGCGCCCACCTTGACCACGGAGATACCTCCGGCCAGCCGAGCCAGACGTTCCTGGAGCTTTTCGCGATCCCACTCGGAATCGGTGCGCTCCACCTCGGCCTTGATCTCGGCCACGCGATCGGCGACCTGTTCGGCAGTGCCGCCGCCGTCCACCACGGTGGTCAGGTTCTTCGTCACGCTCACGCGACGAGCGGTACCCAGCTGGGTCAGGTCAACGCTGTCCAGCGAGATGCCCAGCTCGGAGGTGATCACGGTGCCGTTGGTCAGCACGGCCAGGTCCTGCATGATCGCCTTACGGCGGTCACCGAAACCGGGAGCCTTCAGCGCGACGACGCCCAGGGTGCCACGCAACTTGTTGACCACCAGGGTGGACAGGGCTTCGCCCTCGACGTCCTCCGCGATGATCGTCAGCGGCTTCTTGGCCTGCAGCACCTTCTCCAGGACGGGCATCAGGTCCTGTACGGAGGAGATCTTGCCCTGGTAGAGCAGGACCAGGCTGTCCTCGAGGACGGCTTCCTGGCGTTCCTGATCGGTGATGAAGGAGGGCGAGAGGTAGCCCTTGTCGAACTGCATACCCTCGGTGACATCCAGCTCGACCTCCGTGGAGGAGCCGTCCTCGATGGTGATGACACCGTCGGTGCCCACGGTCTCGAAGGCGCGAGCAATCAGCTCACCGATCTCGGTGGACTGCGCGGAAATCGCGGCCACGTGGGCCACGTCTTGGCCTTCGACCGGGCGAGCGTTGTCCAGCAGGCGCTGGCAAACGGCCTCCACCGCGGCTTCGATGCCACGCTTGATCTCGCTGGGCGCCGCACCGGCGGCCACGTTGCGCAGACCCTCCTTGACCAGGGCCTGAGCCAGCACGGTCGCGGTGGTGGTGCCGTCACCGGCAACATCGTTGGTCTTGGTGGCAACTTCCTTGGCGAGCTGCGCACCGAGGTTCTCATACGGGTCGTCCAGCTCTACTTCGCGAGCAATGGTGACGCCGTCGTTGGTGATTGTGGGGGCGCCCCACTTCTTGTCCAGGACAACGTTGCGCCCGCGCGGGCCAAGGGTGACCTTGACGGTGTCGGCAAGCCGGTTGACGCCGGCCTCCAGGGCTTTGCGAGCGGCGTCGTTGAACGCCAACTGCTTGGGCATGTGTGCTCCTTATCGGGCGAGAAGACTAAGAGTGAAAAACGCGGTACCCGTGCGCCACCCACTCACGAGTAGGCGCAGCGGGCACCGCGCAGAAAGGTTGCGGAAGATTTACTTCTCGATGACAGCCAGCACGTCGCGCGCCGGGAGCACGAGGTACTCTTCGCCGTTGTACTTGACCTCGGTTCCGCCGTACTTGGAGAAGATGACCAGGTCACCCTCCTTGACGTCCACGGGGATGCGGTTGCCCTTGTCGTCGACGCGGCCCGGACCAACAGCCAGGACGGTACCCTCCTGGGGCTTTTCCTTGGCGGTATCGGGGATGACCAGACCGGAAGCAGTAGTCTGCTCGGCGGCCAGCGGCTGGACCACAATGCGATCCTCGAGAGGTTTGATGGAGACCGACACGATCTCTCCCTTTCTTTAGGCGTATGAGACGGTGAGCGTCCACGGTGGTTCACGGGGTCCCGTGACCGCGGATGCGCTACGAGCCAGTTGGCGTGCCAACCGTCGTCGCGGTGCCGATTGAGCGCCTGGCCCTTAGCACCCTCACCCGGAGAGTGCCAATAGTCACTCTAGGGTTGGGTTGGCAGTCGGTCAAGACGAGTGCCAAACGTTCACTCGCCGGAGAAATCATTTAGGGCATCAATATGTTCGCTATTAGTTTGCGCACATGAGATCGCTCCCGATAACTTGTGAGGTAAGGCAATCCTAAGACGACGCATTCGCGGGTCAGGGGGCGACGGCGCCGTCGCACCTACCCGGCATCGCCACCGGTTTGCGCGGCCGCACGATCTCGCATCTTCCCTGACACTTGAGGAACGTAATGAACCGCATCAGCCCCAAGGCCATGGCACTGCTCACCGCAGGTGGCCTGCTCGCTCTCACCGGTTGCTCCACCGAAGCCGCCGGCGACTCCTCGTCCGAGGAAAGTTCGTCGAATGAAACCGTGACCGTGGAACACGTCCAGGGCACCACCGAGGTTCCTCAGAACCCCGAGACCGTGATTTCCATGGACCTGGGTGTGATCGACAGTTTCGAGGCCCTGGGAGAAGAGGTCGACGGACTCCCCAAGCCCGCGTCCCTGCCGGACGAGTTCGAGAAGTACCAGGACGAGAAGTACGTCAATGCCGGCGGCATGAAGGAACCGGACATGGAAGCGATCTCCGCCGCCAACCCGGACCTGATCATCATTTCCGGCCGCACGGCTGACTTCTACGACCAGTTCTCGGAGATCGCACCCACCGTGGATCTGACCATGGACCAGAAGGACCCGGTGGGTTCGTTCAAGAAGCAGTCCGAGACCATCGGGCAGATCCTGGGTAAGGAGTCCGAGGTCGAGGACAAACTGGCCGAGGTGGATCAGCAGATCTCCGACACCAAGCAAGCCGCGGCGGACGCGGGTTCCGCCATGTTCCTGATGACCAATGCCGGCGAGGTCAACGCCTACGGCCCCGGCTCGCGTTTCGGCAACATCGTCTTCGACACCCTGGGCCTAGAGCCCGCCGGTGACGTGCAGTCCGAAGGCACCCACGGTGAGTCCCTTTCCTTCGAGGCCATTTCCGAGGCCAACCCGGACCGCCTGTACGTGATCGACCGCGACGTGGCGGTGGGCCAGGGAGAATCCGGTCAGGCCGCGCAGCAGGTGCTGGACAATGACCTGGTCAACCAGACCACCGCCGCCGCTGAGGACCAGGTCACCTACCTGGATCCCTCCGCGTGGTACATCGTGGGACCCGGCCTGAACAACTTCCCCAAGATGATCACTGAAGTTCAGGACAGCTTGACGTGAGCACTATCGCTCGCGCACCCGAGAACACCGGCGGCACCGGTTCGGCTCCCGAACCCGCTGTAACCCGTGGAACGACCAACCGCACGGACCGGGCCACCACGCCCGGGCCCTTCAGGCGGTTGCTCCGCTCCAACGGTGCCCTGGTGACGGCCGCCCTCGCGGTCTTCATCTTGGCGGTGATCTCAACGTTCGTGGGCGTCGCGGATGTCACGCCGGCCACCCTGATACGTCAGGTGGCCGGCGGGGACACCGCCGGGCTCCAAGAGTCCTTTCATTTGCTCTCGGTCTCCCGCTTTCCACGCACCATCTCCGTGGTTCTGGCCGGTATGGCCATGGCCGTTGCCGGCCTGATCATGCAGCAAATGGCACGCAACAAGTTTGTGGAGCCTTCCACGGTGGGCACCGTGGAATCCGCGTCCCTGGGCCTGCTCGCCGTCACCGTGCTGATCCCGAGCGCCCCTCTGCTCGGGAAGATGGGTGTGGCCGCGGTCTTCGCCGTGGGCGGTACCGCATTGTTCCTTGCCGTGCTGCAAAGGATCCCGCTGCGCAATGCGCTGCTCGTGCCGCTGGTCGGCATCATGCTCGGCAACGTGATCGCCGCGATCACCACGTTCTTCGCGTACCGGTTCAACCTGCTGCAAACGCTGAACACCTGGATGATCGGCGACTTCTCCGGCGTGCTCAAGGGCCGCTACGAACTGCTCTGGCTCGTGGCCGCGCTGACCTTGATCGGCTACATCGCCGCCGACCGCTTCACGGTGGCGGGCATGGGTCAGGATGTCTCAACGACCCTCGGCGTGAACTACAAGCGCATCATGGCGCTCGGCATGACCATCGTGGCCCTGATTTCCGCCGTGGTGGTCGTGACCATCGGTTCCATTCCCTTCCTGGGTCTGGTGGTCCCCAACATCGTGTCACTGATGATTGGTGACAACATGCGCCGCTCGGTTCCATGGGTGGGCATTTTCGGTGCGGGCTTCGTGCTCGTGTGCGACATCGTGGGCCGTGTGATTCGTTTCCCGTTCGAAATCCCCGTGGGCACCGTGGTGGCCGTGGTGGGTGCCGCGATCTTCTTGGCCATGCTGCTGCGGAAGCGAGTTCGTTCCTGATGCCCCCCAAGTCCTCCGCTCTGCCCATGCCCAGTGCCATTCAGCAGAAGCGCAAACGCTTGGTCGTGCGTTCCGTGTCGCCGGTCGTGGTCACCGTCGGCATCGGCGCCCTGGCGCTTGTGTGCATCGGCCTGTACCTGTTCCTGGGCCTCGACTCCAATGCCGCCTACGTTCTCCCCCGCCGCGCGAATCGCGTGTTCACCATGGTCCTGGTGGCTTTCTGCGTGGGTGTCTCCACCGTGTTGTTTCAGACGGTCACATCCAACAGGATCCTGACGCCCTCCATCATGGGCTTCGATTCTCTGTTCATGCTCATCCAAACGGTCCTGATCTTCGTGATCGGCACGGTGGGTCGCACCCAGCTGGGTACTTATCCCCTGTTCATGCTGGAGCTCGGACTCATGGTGGTCTTCGCGGCCATCATGTACCGCTGGCTGTTCACCGGCTCCGGCCTGTCCCTGCACCTGGTGTTGCTGATCGGAATCGTGTTCGGCACGTTGTTCCGCGGTATTTCCTCGCTGCTGCAGCGGTTGCTGGATCCCAGCGAGTTCATGGTGCTCCAAGACTCCATGTTCGCCTCGTTCACCGGTGTGGATCTGGGGCTGCTGCGAATTTCCGTGCTCATTATCGCGGTCGCCACCGTTCCGCTGATCGTGATGCGCCGTCGCTTCGACGTGTTGTCCCTGGGACGCGACACCTCCATCAGCCTAGGGATCAATCACACCCGCACGGTGACCACGGTGCTGATCGTGTGTTCGATCTTCGTGGGCGTGTGCACCGCTCTGGTGGGTCCCATTACGTTCTTCGGATTGATCGTCGCGAACCTGGCGTACGCGCTGTGCCGTACGTTCCGACACGCCTGGATCCTGCCGATCTCCGTGCTGTTGGGTGTTGTGGCCCTGGTGGGCGGACAATTGATCCTGGAACGTGTATTCGCGTTCGATACGGCGCTGTCCATTGTGATTGAGTTCTGCGGTGGGTTGTTGTTCTTGTTCCTGCTGTTGAGAGGGTCCATCAAGTGATCGAGCTGTCCGGTCTCACCAAGAACTATGGTGAGATGACCGTGGTGGACCATGTCTCGGCTCGGATCGAGTCCGGTGGCGTGGTGTCAATCATTGGCGCCAACGGGGCCGGCAAGTCCACGGCGCTGTCCATGATCGCCCGCTTGGTGGCCATGGATGACGGCTCCGTGTTTGTGGACGAACACGACGTGCTCAATACGCCCTCGGACGTACTGGCCAAGAAGTTGTCCATCCTGCGCCAGGAAAACACACTGAACGTGCGCCTGACGGTGCGCGATCTGGTGGGCTTCGGCCGTTTTCCGCATTCCAAGGGCCGGCTCCGTCCCGAGGACACCGAACACATCGACCGGGCTCTGGATTATCTGAACCTCCACGAGTTCCAGGACCGCTATGTGGACGAACTTTCCGGCGGCCAGCGCCAGCGCGTGTTCATTGCCATGGTGATCGCCCAGGACACCGATTACGTGCTCCTGGACGAGCCGCTCAACAACCTGGACATGAAGCACTCCGTGGAAATGATGAAGCTCTTGCGGCGCATGACCCACGAGCTCGGTAAGACGGTGATCCTGGTGATCCACGACATCAACTTCGCGTCGTGCTATTCGGACCGCGTCCTGGCCATGAAGGAGGGTGCCCTGGTCTGCCAGGGGACCCCCGAGGAGATCATGCAGCCGGATATCCTGCGGGACATCTACGACATGGACATCCGTGTGGAGGTCATCAACGGCCACCACGTGGGCATGTACTACATGTGACCCGCGGGCGAGCTCGTGATGTGATGGAACCGTGACTCACCCCGCCGACGCCGAGCTGCACGCCCTCGCCCAACTCCTCACGCCCCAGGGCCTGCACCTGGTCGACTCGATCGGCGCCTATGATCCGGCGCGTTCCCTGAAGCTGTCCGAATCGCTGCGCGCAGAGGGCTACTCCCCGGAACTGGTCTCCGCGGCCCTGACACAGTCCAAGCTGCGCACCCAGGCGCGGGCCAAGTTCGGTGAGTTCGCCGACCACATGGTGTTCACCCGCAACGGGCTCGAACAGGCCACCCGGTGGTCCGTAGCTGCCTTGCACGCCCGTCGATTCGCCCAGGCGGGGCTCACGCACGTGGCCGATCTCGGCTGCGGTATCGGCGCGGACTCCCTGGCCCTGGCCGCCCTGGACCGCACCGTGACCGCCGTGGACAAGGATGAGCTGACCGCGGCGGTGGCCACCGTTAACCTCACGGGGTGGCCCCGCACGACCGTGCACTGCGGCGACGTCGAAACCCTGGATCTGGCCGGTCTCGACCAAGGCGCGCCCGACGGCGTGTGGCTGGATCCCGCACGCAGGGTCACCGGTTCGGGGCGCACCCGGCGCGTGTTCGATCCCGAGGCGTTCTCGCCGCCCCTGTCCTTCGTGACGGGCTTGGCCGGGGAAGGTCTGGCGGTGGGCGCCAAACTGGGCCCGGGCATCCCCCACGAGCACATTCCCGGCGGCGCTGAAGCCCAGTGGGTCTCCGATCACGGCGATGTGGTGGAAGTGGTGCTCTGGTTCAACGCGGTGCGCCGCCCGGAGGTGGCCCGCGCGGCCCTGGTCCTGGGCTCGCAGGCGGACGGCACCGCGACCGCGGCTGAACTGACCTCCGAGAGCTGGCAATCCCCCGCGCCCGAAGGGCAACTGCTGGGTGAGGTGGGTGAGTACTTCTACGAGCCGGACGGCGCCGTGATCCGCGCCGGTCTCGTCACGGATCTGGCGCGGGCCTTGGACGCGCACCTGGTCCACCCGGCGATCGCGTATTTGTCCGGGGACGAACTCCACGAGAGCCCGCTCGCGACCGCGTACCGCGTGCGCGAGGTGCTGGCCCACAACGTGAAAGCCCTGAAGAAATGGGTGCGGGATCACAACGTGGGGATCCTGAACATCAAGAAGCGGGGAACGGACGTCACCCCGGAACAGCTCAGGAAACAGCTGGCACCGCGCGGCACCGAACGAGCCACTTTGGTGATGACACGTTTGCAGCACAGCGGAAGCGAACGTCGCGTGGTGCTGGTCGTTGAACCCGTACACTGAAGTACCCGCGCAGCAGTGCGGGACCGGTGAACAACTCCCGGTCTCGTTCATGGACCGCGGGACATTCCCGGTGCACCCATGAGAGGACCACTGCCGTGCACATTGATTTCGCCTCGTCCGACCGCTCTTCGCTGGGCGTCGAGTGGGAGATCGCCCTGGTCGACCGTGAGACCGGCGAGCTCGAGCCGCGCGGTCAGGAAGTCCTCGAAGCCGTCATTGCGGCCAACCCCGACATGGGCGAGGACGGCAATCACCCGCGCGTGACCGGCGAGTTCCTGCAGAACACCGTGGAAATGGTCACGGGGGTGTGCCACAGCGTGGAAGAGGCGATGGCGCACCTGAAGCTGACGTCGGACGAGATCCGCAAGGCCGCAGACCCCGAGGGCCTGGAGATCTTCGCCGCCGGCACCCACCCGTTCTCAGAGTGGGAGGACCAGCCCGTGGTGGACAAGGAGCGCTACTACAAGGTGGTGGACCGCGCGCAGTACTGGGGCCGCCAACTGGTGATTTACGGACTGCACGTGCACGTGGGTGTCGACCACAAGAACAAGGCGCTGCCCGTCCTCGAGGGTCTGTTGAACTATTACCCGCACCTATTGGCGCTCTCGGCCAATTCGCCGTACTGGTGCGGCCACGACACCGGCTACGCATCCCACCGCTCGCAGGTCTTCCAACAGCTACCCACCGCGGGACTGCCGTTCCGGTTCTCGGCCTGGGACGAGTACGAGTCCTACGTCCAGGATCTACTCACCACGGGTGTGATCGAGGACGAATCGGAGAACCGCTGGGACATCCGCCCCGTACCGCGCTTCGGCACCGTGGAAATGCGCGTGTGCGATGGGCCCTCCACCCTCCACGATGTGAGCGCGTTGACCGCTCTGACCCAGTGCCTGGTGGAGTCGTTCTCCCGCACGCTGGACAACGGTGGGACGGTTCCCACCATGCCGCCGTGGCACCACCAGGAGAACAAGTGGCGTGCGGCCCGTTACGGCTTGGACGCGATCATCATTCAGAACGCACAGAACGAGGAGCGCCCGGTCACAGAAGACCTCACCGGGTTGCTCAATCAGCTGGAGCCCATTGCTTCAGACCTTGGCTGCGGCACCGAGTTGGCGCGCGTGGAAGACATCATCCGCAACGGCGCCGGATACCAACGCCAGCACCGCGTGGCCAAGGAGCACAACGGTGACCTGCGCGCCGTGGTCCTGGACATCGTGGAACGCAACCGCACCTAGTTCTGAGCGGTTACACCGTTCCCATCGAGACCGTGGACACCGGCAACCCCGGATCGGCGGTGAACACGATGCCGGTCGCGGCGCGACCCTCGGCCACCAGCCGCGCCCCGAGTGCGGCCACCATGGCCCCGTTGTCGGTGCACAGGTTCAGCGGCGGCACGATCACCTCGATCCCCCGGGCACGGCAGCGCTCGATCACCAGGGCACGCAGCCGCGAATTCGCGGCCACTCCGCCGCCCATCAGCAGCGTGTCGATCGAGTTCTCGGTGCACGCGAGCGCGGTCTTGCGGGAGATCACATCCACCACGGATTCCTGGAAGGACGCGGCGACATCGGCGACCGGTACCGGCTGCCCGGAGGCCTCGAACGTCTCCACCACCCGCGCCACCGCGGTCTTGAGCCCTGAGAAGGACATGTCATAGCGGTGGGAGCCCGGTTTCTCCGCCGAGCCCATGTACTTGCCCGCGGTCAGCCCTCGGGGGAAGCGGAACGCGGCGGGGTCACCGTTCCGGGCGGCCTTGTCGATGGCCGGTCCCCCGGGATAACCCAGCCCGAGTAGGCGGGCGACCTTGTCGTAGGCCTCGCCGGCGGCGTCGTCGATGGTTGCACCCAGCAGGCGGACGTCACCCGTGATGTCCGGGACGGAGAGAATTTCCGTGTGGCCGCCGGAGACGAGCAGCGCGCCCAGATTTTCGGGGAGCTTCCCCCGTTCGTCCAGCAGTCCCACGCTCACGTGCGCCACCAGGTGGTTGATGGCGTACAGCGGTTTGCCCGTGGCGACCGCGAGCGCCTTGGCCGCGGCCACGCCCACCATGAGCGCCCCGGCCAGACCCGGCCCGGAGGTCACGGCAAGGGCGTCGACCTCGTCCAGCGTGACGTCGGCGTCGGCGAGGGCGGCCTGCAGTGTGGGCACGAAGGCCTCGAGGTGGGCGCGGGAGGCGATCTCGGGGATCACACCACCGAAGCGCGCGTGTTCGGCCATGGACGAGGACACGGTGTTGGTCAGCAGTTCGGTGCCGCGCACAATGCCCACGCCCGTTTCGTCGCACGAGGATTCGATGCCCAGCACGAGCGGTTCAGCGGTTGCCATGGATGGTCCTTCCGTCCGCGCTGCGCCGCGTCGGCCCGGCCGGGGCCAGCTCGCAGCGCATGATCAGCGCGTCATGTCCGTCCCCGTAGTAGCCGGGGCGGGTGTGGATGTGTTCGTAACCGAAGCGCCTGTACAGCGTTTGCGCCCGGTGGTTGTCCGAGCGCACCTCCAGCAGAATTTCGGTGCCTCGGGCGTGGCGTGCGGCCTCGTGCAGCGTGCGCAGCAGCGCGCCTCCGAGCCCCTTGCCCTCGTGCCCGGCGGCCACGGCAATGGTCTGGACGTCCGCGACCGGCGGGATGCACATCATGCCCGCATACCCCACGATCTCCTGCTCATGCGTGAGCACCCAGTACTGCCGGGTGGGGTGGGCCAGTTCCTCGTCGAACATGTTGCGCGGCCACGCGTCGCCCGGGAACAGCTCGGTCTCTAGCGCGTGGACCCGCTCCAGGTCCGCGGGCTGCATGGGGCGCAGGGCGTAGCCTTCCGGCAACGACGACGCCGCCGCGCCGGCGGGTTGATGTCCGGTCACCGCAGTGCCTTCTTGCGGTGGACGGCCACCTTGGCATCGGATTCACGCAGGTAGAGCGGGGAGGTGTCGGTGCTCAGCTCGATGCCACGCTCCTGCCGCGCCCACGCGGCTCGGGACAGGTCCGCGGCGGTGGGTTGCCACTCGGCGGAGTCGGTCACCAAGTTCGGCAGTTGTGCGGCGTGGAGTCCAGCGCCGTAGCCGTGAACCGGTAGTGCGGGGAGCTGGTCGGGGGCGGTGACCTGCGGGCCGCCCACTGGTCGCGCGAAGCGGCCGTGCCCGTCCTCGTGCGTCATGTACCGGCCCCAGTACAGCTCCTTGCGGCGAGCATCGGTGGCGACCAGGAACTCGGTACCTTCCGCCGCGTCCTGCGCCGCACGGTGGGCCAAGGCATCGAGGGAGCACATGCCGTACACGGGCAGCTGCCACGCGAAGCCGAAGGTGCGGGCGCTCACCAGGCCGGCGCGGAGGCCGGTGAAGGGACCGGGTCCGGTGCCCACGAGAATGGCTTTCAGCTGGGGCGGCTCAATGCCCGCCTGACCCAGCAGGTTGTAGACGGCCGGGGCGAGCGCTTCGGCGTGGGAGCGGGTGTCCCGGGTGGCGAATTCCGCCAGCACCTCCCCGTTACGGGTCAGCGCCGCGGACGCGATGGACGACGAATCCAGACTCAGCACAAGCACCCGAACAGTCTAAGCCCCGCCGCTCGGGGAGCCGGGGGCTCAGAGGTCCAGTCGGTCGGACCAGCGGGGCCCGTAGCCACGCATGATGATGGTGCGCGGCTCGTCCGTGTCCTGCTCGTCCTCGTCCCATTCTTCGTTGAGGGCCTCGAGCGCCTTGGAAATGTCCGTCCCTGGCTCGCTTGTCGCGGCCCCGGCGCGCTCGGTTCCAGCAGTTTGGGTCTCAGCCTTCTCGGTGTCGCTCGCAGCCTGTTTGACGTGGTAGTCCAGGGTGAAAGCCGCCGACGGCGCTCCCACCGCTCCCCGCGGTCGCACGATGTCGATCACCAGGCGGGACTCTCTCAGGTGTTCCACCTTGCCCGTGCCCCACTCGACCACGGTCACGCTGGATTCCACGGTGTCCTCCAGGTCGATGTTGTCGATGTCCGCGGCGGTGTCCAGGCGGTACGCGTCCACGTGCACCAGATCCGGCCCGCCGGGGTTCGACCCGCCCGGCAGGTTCGGGTGCTGTCGGGACAGCACGAACGTGGGAGAGATGATGCCCTCCCGCACCCCCAATCCGGCCCCGAGACCCTGCGTGAACGTGGTCTTACCCGCGCCCAGTTCGCCGTTGAGCATGAGAAGATCCCCGGCCTTCAGATGCCCGGCAAGTTTCTGCGCAATCAGCTGGGTTTCCTCGGCGGAAGCCGGGTAACGGGTCAGGGTCCAATTCGGCTGGGTGTAGGACTCCCCCGACGAAACGCGAGTGGGCCGCGGATCCTGCGGCAGGCTGTGCGCGGCCAGCGCACTCGCGCTGCGGGACACGGTGACGTCCCCCAGGGTCAGGTGGCTGTGGCTCGTATACTCACGCGGCACCCGCGGGGACACCCGCGTGACGATCTCGTAGTTGATGCTCCCGCTCGCATCGGCCCAGTCGGTGGCGGAGGGGTAATCACCGGCCCCGAACAGCACGGCTTCGTCCCCGATGTGCACCATGGGATCCACCGCTTCATCCACCAACGGGGTACCCGCGGGGATGCCTTCCGGCGTCACCGTCGTTCCCTGCGCCAGGTCGATCACGCACTGGTCCATCGCGATCCGACCCACTACGGGGTAGACCCTGCCCCCGATGTGGACGGGAGCTCCGGTTGCAACGCGGGGAACGCCGTCGGCGTACCCCAGGGGAATGAGCGCAAGGTGCGTGGGGGTTTCGGTGCGGTAGGTCAGGCCGTAGGACACTCCGTGTCCGGTGGGCACGGCCTTGACGTTGGCCACGCGTGTGCGCAGGGTCATGGCGGGAATCAGGCCGAAATCCTTGGACGTCCGGTCCTCGAACGGGCTCAGTCCGTAGATGCCCAGGCCCACGCGCACGGCGTCGCGCAGGATGTAGTCGGGGTCCTCGAGCTGATCTGCGGACAACAGCGCCGGGGTGTTGGCGGCGTGGATCATGGCCGGCTTCAAACCTGCCCGGCGTGCGATCCGCACCGCGTCCGTCAACGCGTTGAGCTGTTCCATGGTCTCGTCGCCGCGAGCGGGCTCGTCCGCGACCGACAGGTGCGTGAAGATGCCCTCCACCTCCACCAGGCCCTGATCCTGTGCGGCCACCACGCGTTCCACGAGGTCCGGCCACTGCGCCGCGGTGGAGCCGTTACGGCCCAGTCCGGTGTCGATCTTCAGGTGCAACGTGGCCGTCTTGGCCGTCTCGCGGGCGGCGTCCAGTACGGCGTGGAGCTCCCAGCCGCTGATACCCAAGGAAATATCGTGGTCGAGAGCGCCCACGAAGTCGGTGCTGGTGGTGTGCAGCCACGACAGCACGGGCGCAGCGATCCCGGCGTAACGCAGTGCGAGCGCCTCACTCACGTGCGCCGTGCCCAACAGGTCCGCGCCGGCGGACAGCGCCGTGCGGGCCACCTCGGGTGCGCCGTGGCCGTAGCCGTCCGCCTTGACCACGGCAATCAGCTTCCGCCCGCGGGCCAACTGTGTTAATCGGACCACGTTGTGCCACACGGCGGAGAGGTCGATGACCGCGCTGCGCTCGCTGGGTTCCTCGGACTGCCACGACGTTGTTACGCTCACGTCCTCCATTGTGCCTTCTCCGCGCTCGTGCCGTGCACAGCATCGCACGTTCGTCGCCCTGCTGTCCGACGGTTCCCGTTAGGCTGGTCGCGTGCCTCAACAGACCCCGCCGCGCGTGCTGCTCGTTAGTATGCACACCTCGCCCGTGGACCAACCCGGCTCCGGGGACGCCGGTGGGATGAACGTGTACGTGCTGCACCTGGCCCGCTCACTGTCCCGGCGTGGCTGGGCGGTGGACATGGCCACCTTGGACCGCGATCCGTCCCACCCTGCCGGTGTCAGCGTGAACCAGCTGCCGGACGGCCCCCGTCTGCTGGCCGTCGCTGTTCCCGGTGCCGCCACCGCTCCCAAGCAGCGCCTCCCCGCGTTCGCGCTCGCGTTCGGCCGCGCCCTCGCCGCCTTCTACCACGACGACGCCGTCCCCCTCCTGGTCCATGCCCACTACTGGCTGTCCGCGGTTGCGGGCCGCGAGATCCGTGCACAGCTCAACATCCCGTTGATGTTGACGCTGCACACGTCCGCCGCGGTGAAGAACCTCCGGGCCGGTCCCGGCGAGAACCCGGAACCGGTGGCCCGCGAGCGGGCGGAGCAGGAGGTGGTGGCCACCTCGTGCACCCTGGTGGTCAACACCCCGGCCGAGGCCGATCACATGGTGGAGCTCTACGGCGCACCCCGCGAGCGGATTCGCGTGATCCCTCCGGGGGTGGACCCGGCGGTCTTTTATCCCGTGGTGAAAACCGCCCCGCACCCCCACCGCGCCGCGCAATCCGACCGCGTCGGAGCACCGCCGTTCACGGTGTTGTGCGCCGGCCGCATGCAACCCCTCAAGGGACCGCAGGTTCTGGTGGCCGCCCTGGGGCTGTTGCGCAGGACGCATCCGGAGTCCGCGGTGCACCTGAATCTGGCGGGCGCGGGTTCCCCGGAGTTCTTGGCCGAATTGCACCGGCTGACGCAGGACCACGGCGTGGCGGACGCCGTGCAGTTCCGGGGCTCCATGCCGGCCGCCGAGCTTGCCGAGCTCATGCGCTCCGCGGACGCGGTGGCCATGCCGTCCTCGTCCGAGACCTTCGGACTGGTGGCCCTGGAAGCCCAGGCGTGCGGAACCCCGGTGCTGGCCACGAATGTGGACGGACTGCGCTACGCGGTGCAGGACCACCGGACCGGGTGGTTGGTGCCGGGGCGCACCCCTCAGCTGTGGGCGGAAGCACTGTACCGAGCGGCATCGAACCCCGAACACTGGCGAGCCATGTCCCGGGCCGCCGCGGAACGTGCGCGCGAACTCACATGGGATCACGCGGCCGCCCAACATGAGGTGGCTTACATGCGCTGCGCAGGCGAGCGCGTAACCACCTAGACTCGAGGGTGTGACCACCGCGTATCTCAGCCGTGAATCGTTGGCCAGGTATCTGGATCGATCCCGGATCACCGGCGCCGTAGCGACCCCTCGCGAAGCCAACCTGCGTAATATCCAGGGTTTCCTGGAGGGTGACCAGCACCAACACATGGGTGTCGAGCAAACCCGGAACTGGACCTACAAGTCCGTGTTCAAACTCATGCGTGAGCGCGTGGGCATCAATGAGGACCCCAAGTACACGCAGGGCCAGGACTCCATTTCCGCGAACCTGTGCATTGCCGCGCTCGACACGTACGCGGACATCTTCAGTGAGGCCGTCAAGGGCCGCAAACGCTTGTTGTTCGCCACGGCGCACCCCGCCGGCCTCGCCCCCGTCTACGCCCGGCTCGCCCGCGTAGCCCGAAAATCCGGTGCCCGCGTGCTCCGCGTTGACGGCGCCCTGCCCTTCGAGGACGGCGACGTGCGCCAGATCGAGGACGTCGTGATGGTCGAACAGTACGGCGGCCTGCGACACACCCACTCCCCCGAACCCATGAGACTGGTGCTGGCGCAGCTGGCTGCGGATGGCCGCGAGCAGCCGGACCTCGTGATCTCCGATCACGGCATGGCCGGCCACGCCGGTTCCCGGGCCAAACTGCGCACCATTGCCATGGGTGACTGCAACGACCCCGGAATCTTCGTCGCCGAGGCGCAGGGCGACGTGGCAGTCGCCGTTCCCCTGGACGACAACGTGGCCCCGCACCTCTACAACCCGCTGGTCGACTACATCATCTCCCGCGCCGGACTTGCGGGGCAGGACCGGCGGTAGGCCGCTCCCGTCACACGACGGCGCCCGGTACCGAAACACTTCGGTACCGGGCGCCGTCGTTCGTAGCCGGGCGTGTTTAACGCTCGATCTCGCCGCGGATGAACTTCTCCACGTTCTCGCGAGCGGTATCGTCGTCGAACTGCTCTGGCGGGGACTTCATGAAGTACGAGGACGCCGAGGTCAGCGGGCCGCCGATGCCGCGGTCCAAGCCGATCTTGGCCGCGCGGATGGCGTCGATGATCACACCGGCGGAGTTCGGGGAGTCCCACACCTCGAGCTTGTATTCCAACGAGATGGGGGCATTGCCGAAGCCGTGGCCCTCGAGGCGCACGAACGCGAACTTCCGGTCATCCAGCCAGCCCACGTAGTCCGAGGGGCCGATGTGCACGTCCTTGGCGCGCATTTCGTGCGGCACGTTGGAGGTCACGGCCTGGGTCTTGGAAATCTTCTTGGACTCCAGCCGGGAACGCTCCAACATGTTCTTGAAGTCCATGTTGCCGCCCACGTTGAGCTGATAGGTGCGATCGAGCACGTAACCGCGGTCCTCGAGCAGCTTGGCCAGCACACGGTGGGTGATAGTGGCTCCCACCTGGGACTTGATGTCATCACCCACGATGGGCACACCGGCGTCGCGGAACTTCTGGGCCCATTCCTCGGTGCCGGCAATGAACACGGGAAGCGCGTTGACGAAGGCCACACCGGCGTCGATGGCCGCCTGCGCGTAATAGCGGTCCGCGTCCTCGGAGCCCACGGGCAGGTAGGACACGAGCACGTCCACCTGGGCATCGCGCAGTGCTTGCGCAACGTCCACCGGTTCGGCGTCGGACTCGGTGATCATCTCGCGGTAGTACGTGCCCAGCCCGTCCCGGGTGGGGCCGCGCTGGACGGTCACGCCCAGGTGCGGGACATCCGTGATTTTCATGGTGTTGTTCTCGGACGCCAGGATCGCCTCGGAGAGGTCCGAGCCCACCTTGGCCGCGTCCACGTCGAAGGCCGCCACGAACTCGACATCACGCACGTGATAGGCACCGAACTGCACGTGCATCAGGCCGGGAACGGCCTCGGACGGGTCGGCGTCGCGGTAGAAGTGCACGCCCTGGATCAGCGATGTGGCGCAGTTGCCCACACCTGCAATGGCCACGCGAATGGGGTGTTCGGACACGGTTCTCCTCGGGGAATCAAATAGTTGGTGGTCATTGTGCGGACCCGCACCGACACACGGGTGGCTGACCACCGCTAGTGCCCCGCCGCACAGAACCGACTCCACAGTCTAGTCACGCCGCGGGTCGATTGATGCACCGTTGCGGGCGGGCGCGGGCTCACCAGGACAGCGCGGCCTCGCCGATCAGCAAAACGGAGACCGCCAGGAACACCACACCGGCCACGAGTTCCACACCCACCGAATGGGCCTGGAACCGTGCGGCCAGTGTCGGCACGGACCCGAACCACGCGACCGCGCAGAACCATGCCAGTCCCACCGCGAACAACAGCGCGGCCACGAGCATGGATTCCCACCACAGCGCATTGGCCGGTACCACCGACGCGAATAGCGCAATGAAGAACACAATGGCCTTGGCGTTGGAGAGGTTGGTGATCATGCCCTGCACCACTGCCCGGAATCCGGTCAGGTTCTTGGTGCCCAGGATCCCGCCACCGCGCGCGCTGGCTGCGGGCTCCGGGATCTGCTCGGCGGCCTCCACCGTGGCCGGTGACGGCGCGGCCTCACCCGCGCCGGGTCCGGCACCGCCCGCAGCAGCCGCGCTCACGGACCCCGAACGACGTCGTGAATTGGATCTGGCCGCGAGCGCCGAGCGAATCGAGCCGTAGCCCATCCAGGCGAGGAACAGGGCGCCCGCGATCTGGATGATGAGTTTGAGCACCTCGTTCTGGTTGATCACCACCGTGACGCCGGTGAGCGAGAGGGTGATCCAGATGATGTTGCCGATCATCACGCCCAGGGCGGTCAGCATGGCTTTGCCGCGCGAGGACAGGAACGCGTTGCGGAGGATGACCAGGATGTCCGGGCCCGGCGAGACGATGCCCGCGACCCAGAGACCGAGTAGTGCCAAGTACTGTGTTGTGCTCATGCGTGCTTGGATTCGGTGGCGGCACCCCAGATGTTGATATCTGCATCCGTGACGAGCGCGTCGATCCGTTCGAGTTCGGCCGGGGTGAAGTCCAGGTTGTGGACGGCCGCCGCGGAATCGGCAATCTGCGCCGGTGAAGACGCCCCGACGAGTGCGGTGGTGACCTGACCTTCGGGCTGCGGACGCAGCACCCACGCGATGGCCATTTGAGCCAGTGTCTGCCCGCGGTCCTCGGCCATCGAGTTCAGTTCCCTGATCTGCTCCACAGTGTTGTCGGTCAACCATTCCGGGTTGAGGGACTTACCGGCCGCCGCGCGGGATTCCTCCGGAACACCGCCCAGGTACTTGTCGGTCAACATGCCCTGCGCCAACGGGGAGAAGCTGATGGACCCCATGCCGGCGGCCGTCAGTGCGGCGAGCAGGTTCTTTCCGTCGGTGCGCTCGTTGGGCTGCTCGATCCAGCGGTTGAGCATGGAGTAGGAGGGCTGGTGAATGAGCAGCGGGGTGCCCAGCTCCCTCATGATCTGCTGCGCCGCGAGCGTGAGGTCCGCGCTGTAGGACGAAATGCCCACGTAGCTCGCCCGACCCGAGCGCACGATGTGGTCCAGCGCGCCCATGGTTTCCTCGAGCGGGGTGTCGGCGTCCGGGCGGTGGTGGTAGAAGATGTCCACGCGATCCAGGCCCATGCGTTCCAAGGACTGGTCAAGGGAGTCCAGCAGGTATTTCCTGGAGCCGCCCACTCCCCCGTACGGGCCCGGCCACATCTGCCACCCGGCTTTGCTGGAAATGATCAGTTCCTGACGGTACCGCGCGAAGTCCTCACGGAGGATACGGCCGAAGTTCAGCTCGGCCGAACCCGCCGGCGGTCCGTAGTTGTTGGCCAGATCGAAGTGCGTGATGCCCAGGTCGAAGGCTTTGCGCAGGGTGGCGCGCATGGTGGACAGCGGGGTGTCGTCACCGAAGTTGTGCCACAGCCCCAGGGACAGCGCCGGCAGCTTCAGGCCCGAGTTCCCCACCCGCCGGTAAGGCATGGTGTCGTAACGATCCTCGGCCGCGGTCCAGACTGTGTCATCACCAAAAGTCAGCATGGGAACTAGTCTGCCACCTGACTCAAAGCGACCGGTTGTCTGCCTCATAAGCTTTCTCACGAGCGTGTCAGGGATACTTGTGGAGACGGATTTCCGCGTCACCGTCAGCTCATGTCCGTCCACTCATTTCAGGAGGTCGCCCCGTGTCGCTCACCAATACCGCCATGGCCCGGCTGCGCGCCATGATCCTCAACGGTGAGCTGGGCCCCGGCGACAGATTGCCCCCCGAGAAGGAACTTGCAGAGCACTTGGGCCTGTCACGCAGTTCGCTGCGCGAGGCGGTCAAGGCACTCGAAGTGGTGCGCATCCTGGACATCAGGCAGGGCGACGGCACCTACGTGACGGAGTTGAACACCCAGCACCTGTCGGAGGCAATCTCTTTCGTGCTGGAGCTGCACCAGAACTCATCGGTGCTGGAGCTGCTGGAAACCCGCCGCGTTCTGGAAGCCGCAGCGGTCGAATTGGCCGCAGCTCGGATCTCGGAGGAACAACTCGAGAAGATCCAGCGGACCTTGGATAAGACCGACGTGGAGAACATCGACTCGCTCGTCGACCAGGATCTGGCGTTCCACGGCATCATTGGAGACGCTGCGGGCAACGGTTATCTGAGTTCACTCACCGGGAGCCTCAACTCCCGAACCGTGCGCGCGCGAGCATGGCGCGGTATGACGCAGCAGGGCTCGGCCGAACGCACCATGGAGGAGCATCAGGAGATCTTGGACGCCCTTCGGCGCCGGGATCCGGCACTGGCACGCGCGGCCATGATCCACCATTTGCAGGGCGTGGAGCGCTGGCTGCGCATTGCACTGACCGAGTCTCCCTTGTCCGAGATCCCTGAGGACCTCAACGGCTCGACCGATTGAGCGTCTCAATCGGCCGGGCCGTTGCAGATAAGCAGCCTCAGATCACTCGGCAGGGCGCAGGCGCAGGGCCTCCATGCCGCCGTCCACGGCAAGATCGACGCCACTGGTCGATGCATTGAGAGGGCTGGCCAGATAGCAAATGGCTGACGCCACCTCATCCGGTTCCACCAGCCGGCCATGCGGCTGGCGGGCGTTCAAGGCGGCACGTTCCGCCTCAGGGTCCGGAGCCTTGGACAGCAGGTTTCCGATCCACGGAGTGTTGGCGGTTCCCGGGTTCACACAGTTCACCCGGATGCCCTCGCGCAGGTGATCCGCGGCCATCGCGCGGGTCATCGCGAGAATCGCTCCCTTGGTGGCCGAGTACAGCACACGTTCGGGTAGGCCCGCGGTCGCGGCAATGGAGCATGTGTTGACCACGGACGCGTGCTCCGATTTCCGCAGGTACGGCAGCGCCGCGCGGGTCACGCGGACCATGCCCACCACGTTGATGTCCCAGACGCGGTGCCACTCGTCGTCGTCATTAGCGGCGACATCGCCCTGGGCTCCGATGCCCGCATTATTGATCACCACGTCGATACCGCCCAGCTCTGCCACGGTGGTGCCGATCGCGTTCTGGACCGAAGCGTCGTCGGCGACGTCGCACTGGACCTGGAGCGCGCCCGGGGCGGCGTTCGCGGGGTTGAGATCGAGAACGGCCACTTTGGCACCGCGAGTCTGCAGCGCCCTAGTCGTGGAATCTCCGATGCCGGAGGCTCCTCCGGTCACAATGGCAACCAGTCCATCGAATTCTTGTGAGCTCATGAATCCCTCTCTTCTTGCTTGAATGCTGGGCGGGTCAGGCGCGGGCAACCATGCGGTGACGCTGTTGACCGATACCCTCGATCTCCACCTCCACCACGTCGCCGGCCTTCAGGTACGGGAACTTTCCGGACAGTGCGACGCCCTTGGGCGTGCCTGTGGAGATGATGTCGCCCGGTTCCAACTGCATGTAATGGGACAGGTGCTTCACGATGTACTCGACCGAGAAGATCATGTCCGAGGTGCGCGAGCCCTGGCGTGGCTCACCGTTGACCGAAGAACTCAATGCCACGTCGTGCGGATCAAACTCGTCCGCGGTCACGACCACAGGGCCGAGTGGCATGTAGTCCTTGATGCACTTACCCTTGGACCACTGCCCGCCTGAGTCCTCGATCTGGTAGGCGCGTTCGGACAGATCGTCGGCCAGGGTGTAGCCGGCGACGCACTCAGCCGCCTCCGTTTCGGTCTCCAGATAAGCCGCTTGCTTGCCCATCACGATGACCAGCTCCACTTCCCAGTCGCTCTTCTCCGAACCCGGGGGCAGGGCAATGTCATCGTTGGGTCCGGTCAGGGTATTGGGTGTCTTGAAGAAGATGATCGGCAGCTTGGGCGGCGCGTCACCGGATTCAGCGGCGTGCTCCACGTAGTTCTGACCGATGCAGATCACCGCCGAGGGCCGTGTGAGGGGTGCGCCCAGGCGCTGCCCGGCGATGTCTGCATTGGACAGCTCTCCGCGTTCCAGGGCAGCCCGCAGAGTTTCGATCCCTCCGGTCGCGAAGAACTCTGGGTCGAAGTCCTTCACCGCTGCGGAAGCATCGTAGTGAGCACCCTGGTATTCCACGACCGGGATTTCCTGGCCCTTGTCTCCCACTCGCATCAGTTTCATGTGTTCCTCCGTGTATCTCGTTGGTAAGTAGTTGTCTTCGGGTCAGGGGCTGGTGATGAGCCCCGCATCGGCGGCTGCGGACCAGAACTCATCCGGGACGGGTGTCTCGGCGAGTTCCACATTGCGGCGCACATGGTCCGGGGTCCGCATTCCCACAACGCTGGTCACGACTGCCGGATGGCGCATCGGGAAAGCGAGGGCCGCGGCAGGCAATGTTGTGCCTTGTTCTGCCGCGAGGTCCGCCAGTTGACGAGCCCGTGCGATGAGCTCGGGCGGAGCGGCGTCGTAGTTGTAATGCGCGTCGTCCGGGACGTCTTGGCGGGCCAGAAGCCCGGAGTTGAAAACTCCCACCGCGTTGACCTTCACGTTGTGCTTCTCGCACGCAGGAAGCAGCGACTGCGCCGCGTCCTGTTCCAGGAGCGTGTACCGCCCTGCCAGCATGATGATGTCCGGCTGTGTTTCCACCACGAATCGTTCGAGCATTTGCCACTGGTTCATGCCGGCGCCCCAGCCTTGGATCACGCCTTGTTCTCGAAGCTCCGTCAATGCAGGGACCGCGCCGTGCAGCGCCTGATCCCAGTACTCATCGGGGTCGTGAATGTAGACGATGTCCACGCGGTCCAGGCCCAGCCGTTCCAAAGACTCATCCAAGGACCGCTTCACTCCGTCTGCGGAGTAATCCCGTACACGGTGAAGATCGTCCGGGACCTCGAATCCCTCGGTGTCCTCGCCCCGGGGATTCGGGTTGTCCCGCAGTAGGCGCCCTACCTTGGTGGAAAGAATGAATTCATCGCGCGGTTTGCTCTGCAGGAATGCCCCGAGCCTCCGTTCCGAGAGTCCCAGCCCGTAATGGGGCGCGGTGTCGAAGTGGCGAATCCCCAGGTCCCAGGCCGTTTCCAACGCCTCACGGGCCGTGGTGTCGTCGACGGTTCTGTAGAGGTTTCCGAGCTGTGCCGCTCCGAAACCCAATTTGCCGTGATGGGCAATGGCTTCTTCGAGTATTGACTTCATATCGGTTGTCCTCTTGAGGTTCACAGATTGTTCTAGTGGTGACCGTGCGGAGCGCTCACCGCGCCGGTGACGGTCGCCCTTGGCTCGCTCAGTCCGTAGACGCGCTGCGCGGTCAAGGATGCGATCGATTCGAGCGCGCGCCCAGTGAGGTCGGGTTTCAACAGTTGGGTTTGGAACTGGATGCAATCAACCGGTCGGACCCATCCCTTCCCCGATACCGGGGCATCCGAACCGAGCATGACGCGCTCATGCCCGAAGTTCCGCAGAGCGAACCGCAAAGGTGCGCTGCACAGCTCAGCGGCCTCAGGCGTCAGTACTGTTCGTGAGGACTGAGCGGTTGCCGGCTCCGATCTGGCTCTCCGCGGCTGGTGTCGCGGGGGCATTTCGGCCACCAGGCCCGAACACTTCACAACGACCCTGGGGTCGGCCGCTATCGTGGCGATGTCGTCCCGCCAGCGTGTGAGGTCCTGTCCCAGCGGGGGCTTGCCCAGGTGATCGAGCACCAGGGTGCCGTCGGTGTCGAGCCTCCGCAGCATCTGCGTTACCTCCACGAGCTGGTGGGCACGCACACACACGTCGAACGTCAATCCGTTCGCGTGGGCTGCAGCGATCATGCCGACGACGCCACGAGCCGCCAACTCACCCGGCCCGAGCCCCTGCAGGTTGTGCCGCACTCCGACCACATGCGACCTGTCTGCGAGCGAGCGCATCGTGTCCTCGGTGGCCTCCGTGCCGTGAGGTACTGCCGCCACGATGCCCAATACTTTCTCGTCCCGCTCGGCGATACCGAGCAGCCAATCCAGCTCAGCTTTCTCGTAGCCGACGTCGACCCCCGCCTCCACCAGAACCGACGGCAGACTCTCCGGTTCGGTGAACAGATCCTCCGTGGGAAGGGCTGCTCCGCGCACCCAATTCCACGGCAGGTGGTGCAGATCCCACAGGTGGCGATGAGAGTCCACCAGGGGTAACCGGGTCTGTTCGGGGGTCGACGTCGCGTGCTTCATTGCTACGCAGCCCTCCCCGCGCCGGTGGTGCTCACCTTGGTCTGAGTTTCCGGGATCACGCCCACCGTGAGCATGAGGTTCGCGTACTGCCGCTGCTCCCCGGTGGCGACGACCACGGCCACGTCATTCTCCCGAGCACGGTCATAGAACGTGAATCGTTCCAATCCCGACAATGCAATGTCCGGTCCAAGTGCCTGGCCGTAGCCCTCGACAGCCGGCGAAGCGGCGCCGTCGGCGTTCTCCATGTATTCGGCGGCCTCCACCGGAACCGTGGCAATCAGAAGCTCCAGAACCTGGTCCGCCGTCAGCAAGCCGGGAGCCACGTTGAGTGCGATCCGTGTGGTGTGGGGACCCACCCCCGTGACGTGGGGGTAGTTGCCGTCCGCGATCAGAATCTTGGTCCCGTGGCCGCACCGGGCCAATGCGGCCAACAGCTCGGGATGGGTAATCGGTGTTCGCATCATGAGTTACTGTCCCACCGTCTGCTTGCCGGTTACAGACTTGACCTCGCCGAAAATCTCCTCTTCGATCTCCTCGAGGGAACGGCCCTTGGTCTCGGGCACTCGCAGAATGGTGTAGGCCGTTCCTGCCACCGACAGGACCGCGAAGACCATAAAGATCCACGGGCCCATACCTGCAAGCAGCATCGGGAACACCAAGGCGAACGTAGCGTTGAGCAAGTACTGCGTGAAGGTGATGATGCCGGTACCGATGGCGCGAGTCTGCAGCGGCAGGATCTCCGGTACGTACAGCCAGAAGACCGGTCCCAGGCCGAAGCCGAAGGAGAACGTGTAGACGAAGACTGCGGCCACGGCGATCCATCCGGATTCCGCGAAGAAGGTCAGCACAACCATCGCCACGGCCTGTCCCGCCATGGAGATGGCGAGCATTTTCACGCGCCCCATCTTGTCGATCAATGGCAGTGCAATGGCTGTGGAGACCACCAGAGCGATGCCCACACCGTAGTTGGCCACGGCACCAGGATTGTTACCGAGCCCCTCAACATCCTTGAAGATGATGGGTGCGTAGTAAACCACTGCGTTGATACCGGTCCAGACCTGGAAGAAGGTCAGAATCGCAAGAATGGTGAGTGGTTTTCGCGCATCGGAGAGGACCCCGCCCAGACCCCTGGTGGGGCGATCGAGGACTTCTTCGATTTCCTGGATTTCCTTGGCCGCGAACTCTTCGCCACCGCGCATGGTCCGCAGAACGTTGAGCGCGTCTCGGGACCGACCACGCATCATCAACCAGCGGGGCGATGGCGGAGCAATGAACATACCCACAAAGAAGATGACGGCCGGAATTACACCCAGTCCGAGCATCCAGCGCCATCCGTCAGGGGTGCTGTGGAAGATGTCGCCCACCCCGTAGGCAGCCAAGATACCGACGTTCACGGCGAGCTGGTACAGACCGGTCAGCAGGCCACGGACACGCGTGGGTGCGAGCTCCGACAGGTAAATCAACCCGAACATGTTGGCGATACCGATACCGAATCCCAGGAAGAACCGCGCTGCCATGAGGCCGATAGGTCCCGACACAATGGCACAGAACAGGGATCCGAGAATAAAGATCATGCCGCCTACCAGCAGGATCTGCCGCCGATCGAAGCGACGAGCCGCAATGGTGGAGACCACGATGGACGGCAACGCGCCGTAGAGCAACAGCGAGGTGATGAGACCGGTCTGTGAAGCGGTGAGACCGAACTGCCCCTCGAGCAAGGGCAACGCACCCGAGATTGCTCCGGAGTCGAAGCCGTACAACAGGCCGGACAAGCCCGCCAGAACCGCAACCAGGTACACCTTGCGCGGGATCGGCTCCCGCATGAAATCGGCCTGCGCCACCTTGCCGGGAGCGGTCGACGTCGCGGCGCCAGTTGCGCGTGTGTCACGTGTTTCGTCGTGAATTCCAGGCGCGCCGGTGGCGCGCGATGAACCAAAGTTGGACATGAGAACCCCTAAAGGTCATTCGTAGGGCGGCGTCCTTGCCGACCTGTGACAGTGGATGAGGGAAAGATCAAAACTGAGGTTGGCCCCGTTAGATGCTGAGACTCACGGGAGTTTCGGTGGTCGTCCACTCGGCCCCGTGTGGGAACTCGTACCGAGCTAGGGACTGCTGGGACATTTCTGCTGCGGAGCCCGGTGCCTCGGGCGGCCAGTACCGTCCGTTGTGGACGTCCACGGGAGTCAGGAAGTGCTCGTGCAAGTGGTCCACGAACTCGATCATTCGAGAGTTGTCCAGCTGCCCGGACACAGCGATCGAATCGAAGAAGGACAGGTGCTGGACCAGTTCGCACAGGCCCACTCCCCCGGCATGGGGGCACACCCGGACTCCGAAGTGCGCGGCGAGGAGCAGAATCGTGATGTTCTCGTTCACGCCGGCCACTCGGCACGCATCCATCTGAAGGACTGAAAGGCTCTTCGCCTGGAGCATTTGCTTGAACACGACCCGGTTTTGCACGTGCTCACCGGTTGCCACTGGAATCGGCGCGATCGCCTCAGCGATGGCCGCGTGGGCCAGAATGTCATCCGGGCTCGTGGGCTCTTCGACCCAAGCCAAATCGTAGGGTGCGAGCTCACGGATCCATTCGATGGCCTCGGAGACGTCCCACCGCTGGTTCGCATCAATGGCGATCGGAAAATCCGGGCCACACACATGGCGAGCCTTGCGGACTCGACGGATATCGTCCTGAAGGTTGGCTCCCACCTTGAGCTTGATCTGCGGGAACCCGTCGGCCATGGCTTCACGTGCCAAGCGCTCGAGCTTCTCATCCGAGTAACCGAGCCACCCGGGAGAAGTGGTGTACGCCGCGTATCCCTGCGCTCGCAGACGATCGATCCGCTCTTGCTTTCCCTCCTGACCGCGCCGCAGGATGCTCTTCGCATCTTCTTCAGTCATGGCGTCGGTGAGGTATCGCAGATCAATCAAACCGAACAGTTCCTCCGGCGACATCTCTGCCAAAAGCAGCCACAAGGGTTTCTTGGCCTTCTTGGCCTTGAGGTCCCACAGGGCGTTGACCACGGCGCCAATGGCCATGTGCATCACGCCTTTTTCAGGGCCGAGCCAACGCAACTGTGAATCGTTGTTGAGCTCGCGCCACACGCCTCCGAGATCATCGAGGAGCGCCTCGACTTCCCGGCCGATGAACCGCTGGACAACTACCTCGATAGCTGCCGCCTGGACATCGTTACCGCGACCGATCGTGAAAACGAAACCGTGACCTTCCAGACCATCGGTGTGGTCCGTACGTAGTTCAAGGTATGCAGCGGAGTAATCGGGATCGGGATTCATGGCGTCCGATCCGTCCAACTCCTTAGAGGTGGGGAACCGAATATCACGTACTCGGCTTTCGACAATGGTGCTCATACTTGGCCTTTCGCAGGCGGATCGCTGAAGAGTGTTCTGGAGTATGTGCGACGGGTACATCCGATGTCTGCTCAGCTGTGTGAATTGTCAGCCACCCGCCGCTTGTGACCGGAGTCACGCGATTGACGTCCCCCACAGAGTAAACATCCGATGTTTAGTCCGTCAAGGGCCGATTACGCGCTCTCTTGGGGCAGGTTCGCCTGATTGGTCCGATGACTATTGGCGTCAGTCACACCAAAACCCGTAGCCAGAAGGGCACCGGCCACGTTGTGCCAGATGGTGGCCACTGCGGACGGCAGGGCGCTCATGGGTTCAAAATTTTGATGGCACAGCGCCGCGGCCAACCCGGCATTCTGCATACCGACCTCGACGCTGATGGCCCTGCGTTCGCGATAGGACAACCGCGCCACCCGTGCGGCGACCCACCCGAGTGCGAACCCGAAGGCGTTGTGCAGCACCACCGCCACAAACACCATCCCCAGTGCGGACGCGAGGACTTGTGCATTCGCGGCCATGATCCCCGCAATGACCACTGCCAATGCCGCCATGGAGAACCACGGGATGACAGAGCTCAGGCGTGTGACCAGACGTTTTGCTGCGAATCGAACGAGCACACCCAACAAGACAGGGATCAGAACAATGGTGAGGATCTGCTTCAGCATGGCGGCGAAGGACACATCAACGTAGCCGCCCGCCAGCCATAGGATCAGCAGCGGTGTCATCAGAGGAGCGATCAGGGTCGAAACAGCCGTGGTGCACACCGAGAGGGCAACATTTCCATTCGCCAAGTAGGTCACGATGTTCGATGAGGCCCCGCCCGGTGCAGAACCGAGAACTACCATCCCGACAATCAGTATGGGGTCGAGCTGCAGAGCGACGCCCACGCCCAAACCGGCCAGGGGCATGATAACGTACTGGGCGATCGCACCCAGGATCACCGCATGGGGCTTGGTGGCAATAATTTTCAGATCCGGTACGGCAATGGTCATGCCCATGAAAAACATGACCACGCCGAGCAGCGGCGTGATTGCCGGCCCGAGCGCCGAGGCTTGCACGTGGAACACCAGGCCGAGCAGACCGGCACAAATAATGATGAGAGGGAAGGCCAGCACGGACATGCTGGACCGAGAAAGACGCGCCATAAGAACTCCTGAAGGTTCAGGAGCAGACATCGGATGATTATGACGTGAGCTTGATCATACACAGAAATTGACCGCTCACCTGCTCGGCGCGGATCGTTGGAGTAACATCGGATGAACTTATGGATGACCTCAAGCCAACCTCCGGTGTGATGAGTCGGATGCCCGTTTGCTTAGTTGACTTCAGAAAGAGTAAAGCCGCGGCAACCTAAAATCCGTCAATTCGGGTCGCCGCGGCTTCAGCCCTGCTCAGACGCGCAGCACCGCAGCGGTGTTGGGTGCCAGCGTGACCTTTCCGGGGGTGTCCAGTCCCGGTTTGACGCCGCTCGCAAACAGCGCCTCGGGCGCGTCACCTCCCATGAGGGGCAGCTCCCGTTCCCGGTCGGACAGGTTGATCGCGGTGACCACGCCGTGCGCGGACTCCGGTTCGCTCATGCGCTTGAGCACGAACCACCCCTCGTCGTCGCTGGCCTGGGTGGCCATGGTCGCCCAGTCCTGGCTGGTCAGCTCGGGGGTGGCCCGCCGCAGCGCGATCAGGTCACGGTAGGCGGTGAAGATCCGCTCGTGATCGCCCTGGTGCACCTCGTCCCACGTGAGTTTGGAACGCTCGAAGGTCTGCGGGTCCTGCGGGTCCGGAACGGACGCGTGGTCCCAGGCCATGGACGCGAATTCCGCCTTGCGGCCCTCCGCCACGGCCCTGCCCAACTCGGGTTCGGGGTGAGCGGTGAAGAACTGCCACGGGGTGCTCGCACCCCATTCCTCGCCCATGAACAGCATGGGGGTGAACGGCTGGGTCATCAGCCACGTGGTCGCGCACAGGACCCGGTCCACGCTCACGGTGTGGTTCATCCGATCACCGGCGGCGCGGTTGCCCACCTGGTCATGGTTTTGCAGGAACGTCACGAACTGCCACGGGAACACCTCGGACGGGTTGATCTCCCGGCCGTGCGAACGCCCGCGGAACGTGGAATACGTGCCGTTGTGGAAGTACGCGGTGTGCATGGTCTTCTCCAGCGCATGCAGGGAGTCGAAGTCTCCGTAGTAGCCCTGGGTCTCCCCGGTGAAGGCTACGTGCGCGGCGTGATGGACGTCGTCCAGCCATTGCGCATCCATACCCTGCCCGTGCTCCTCGGCGGGAATGATCATGCGCGGATCGTTGAGGTCGGATTCCGCAATCGTGAACAAGTTCTTGCCAGTGCGTTCGGATTCAACCGCGACGCGGTCGGCGATCTCCTGCAGGATGTGTTTGGCGCGTGAGTCCGCGAGCGCGTGCACGGCATCCAGGCGAAAACCGTCCACGTGGTAGTCGCGCAGCCACATGGTCACGTTGTCCAGGATGTACTCGCGCACACCGTCCGAGCCCCAACCGTCCAGGTTGATCAGGTCGCCCCAGCTGGAGGCACCGGGCTTGAAGTAGTCGGCGAACAACGGCAGGTAGTTACCGCTGGGACCCAGGTGGTTGTAGACCACGTCCTGGATCACACCGATGCCTTTGGCGTGGCAGGCCGCCACGAAGCGCTGATAGGCCTCCGGTCCCCCGTAGGACTCGTCCACGGTGTACCAGGCCACGCCGTCATAACCCCAGTTGTGGTCGCCGTTGAAGCCGTTGACCGGCAGCAGCTCCACGTAATCCACCCCCAGATCCGCCAGGTAATCCAGTTTCTCGACGGCCGAGTCCAACGTGCCCTCGGGCGTGAACGTGCCCGGGTGCAGCTCGTACAGGACGGAGTCCTTGAGCAGGGGAGGCTGCCACGCGGCGTCGTCCCACGCGAAAGCGTCGGGGTCAAAGGTGCAGGACAGCTCATGCACACCCTGCGGTTGGCGGCGCGAGCGCGGATCCGGCAGCACGTCGGAGACGGACGTCCGCTCCTTGTCCGTCCCCTCGTCGAAGACCTTGGTCAGCAGGTAGCCGTAACGCACGGTTCCCGACGCGGCCTGCTCACCGTCCGCGAGCGTCCACCACCCGGGGCGCTCGGCCAGACCCGCCATGGGGTGGTCCACACCCTCCACGCGGACGGTGACTTCGCGGGCGTGGGGTGCCCACACGTCAAAACGATGATCGTTGGTCATGCTCAGCGGTCCTTCCGGCGCAGGAGCGCCACGGGATAGGTGTCAAGAACGTCGGTCAGTTTCACGCCGCCGGACGACGTGAAGGTGCGGCGTGTGAGGATGTCCTCCCACTCGCCGTCGGTGAGGTTCACGGACTCGTCGGTCCAGCCACCGGCCCGGGCCAGGCCCACGGGCAAACGCGTGACCACCGTGGCCGCACCGCCGCGGTCGAAGCCCATCGCGTGATCGGACAGGGCGCCGGTGACCTCGAGCGGTTCGTAGCCGGTGAACAGCTCGGGGTGTTCACGGCGCAGTCGCAGTCCGCGACACGTCAGCAACATGCGGGCGGCGCCGGTGTCGTCCACCGCTGGTGAGCCACCGCTGGTACCCGGCAGGCCGGCGTCCAAGGCGGTCAGCAGTTCGCCGCGGAGCTCGAAGTCCACCGGTCGGCGGTTGTCAGGGTCCACCAGGGACGGCTCCCACAGTTCCTGCCCCTGGTACACGTCCGGCACGCCCGGAAGAGTCAGCTGCAGTGCGGTTGCGGCCAGGGCATTGGACCACCCCGGTGCCGTGGCGCGTTCCACGAAACCTTCCACAATGCCCCTGGCCCGCGGATTGGTGAACACGAAATCAATGAAGCGGGTCAGTTGCTCCTCGAATTCCTCGTCGCCGTCCACCCACGCCGTGGACACCGAGGCTTCCCTGACGGCCTTCATGGCGTAGTCCACGGCGCGGTCACGCTCGAGCGGCCACGCGCCCACAATTGCCTGCAGTACCAGGTTCACTGCCGGGCCGTCCGTGATGGTGATTCCGGCCTCACGAGCCCGGGGGAACAAGGTGGCCAGCACCTCCGACCATGCCTTGGCGGATTCGGAGAGCACCGTGATGCGGGCGCGCACGGACGCGGAACGCTTGGTGTCGTGGGTGGTCAGGGCGTTCATGGTGTCCGGGGATTCCCGCTGACGCTCGGCGGCCAGCGCATGGAACTCGGTCGGGGTCAGCGAGAACACGGACGGGTCACCGCCCACCTCGGTCAGCGAGGTCAGCTTGGGGAAGCGGTAGAACGCGGTGTCCTCCACACCCTTGGCCATGACCATGCCGGAGGTTTGTTGGAAACGCTGGGCCGCCTCGGTCAGTTCCTCCGCCGACGTCACGGCATCCCCCAGCACCTCGGCGAGATCGTCGATCACAGCGCTGAGTTCCGGGCGGGCCTTCTTCGCGGCGGCCACCGCCTCGCGCTGATAGTCGACCCCGAAGGGCAGATACGTGCGATAGACCGGGAAGTTCGCGAGGATTTCCGCCAGGCCGTCGTAGGCCTGCGCATCAGGATGGCCGAAGTTCTCGGGCAGCTCGCGCACCAGGCGGTGCACTTCGGCCGAAAGCCCCGCGTCTGCCATCCGGCGCTTGGTGTCGTGGATCAGTTCTTCCCACCGCACGGGGTCACCCCCGCGCAGCTTGGTGTCCAGGGACGCCAACTCGTAGTGGCCCTCGGGGGCGGTGAGCACGCGGTCGATCCACCCGAGGGAGTCGTACCCCGTGGTACCGGCGGTCTTCCACTGCCGCGGCAGCGACTCACCCGGTTCCAGGATCTTCTCCACGGTGGTCCAGGCGCCACCGGTCACGTCCGCCAGTTTGGCGAGGTAGTCCTCGGGGTCGCGTACGCCGTCCGGGTGGTCGATGCGCAGGCCGTCCACGAGCTTCTCGTCGAACCAGCGGCGCACCTCCACATGGGAGTCGGCGAAGACCTTCGGGTCCTCCACCCGCACGCCCGCCAGGGTGGTCACGGTGAAGAACCTACGGTAGTTCAATTCGGAATCCCCGCGGCGCCAGTTCACGAGCTCGTAGTTCTGCTGGGCGTGCACATCCGTGGGCGAGTCACCGTCCCGATACGTGCCCTCGGCCAGCGGGTAGACGTTGTCGTAGTAGCGCAGGGTGCCATCCGCCACGCTCAGCGCGGACAGGTCCTCGTCCCCGTCACCCAGCACCGGAATCAGGATCTTGCCGTTGCCGGCCTCCCAGTCCACATCGAAGGATTCGGCGTGCGGGCTGTCCTTGCCGTCCTTGAGCAGCGACCACCACCACGGGTTCTCCCGGGCCACGGCAACACCCTGGTGATTGGGCACGATGTCCACCACCACGCGCATTCCGGCGCCGTGAGCGGCCTTCGAGAGCGCGGCCAACCCGTCCGCTCCCCCGCGTTCGGGATCGATCTCGGTCGGGTCGGTCACATCGTACCCGTGGTCCGAGCCACTCGTCGCGCGCAGGATGGGCGAGAGATACACCCAATCCGCGCCCAGACGCTTCAGGTACGGGACGAGTTCCGCCGCGCGGAAAAGGTCCTGCTGTGAGGTGATTTGCAACCGGTACGTTGAGGTGGGAGTCAGCACCGTTCCAGTCTTGTCGCTCAGGTCCCGCAATGCCAGCGGGTCCGCCACGAGCGAGAACGCCTCGACCGTGATCCCGTCAACCGTTAACGCAACCGCCGACGCCGCCCGGTGCGGGGCGGCGTCGGCGGTCGTGGTGCACGCCCCGGGACAGGACGCGCTCGCACGGGGCATGCTACTAACTCTGGGGTACCTGGGCGTACGCGGCCACGGACGCCGCGACGGACGCGTCAGGCTCCTCCTCGGGAGCTTCCCACGCGCGCAGGACCACGGTGGTCTTACCGGCCAGCGTGATTTGCGTGGAGTGATCGCGAATTTCACCGTCACCGTGTTCACCGGCGGTGTCCAAGATCTCTTCCCACTTCTCACCGTACTTGGCGGCGGGCAGGGTGAACTCCACCTCCTCGGGAGACGAGTTGAAGTACACGATGAAGTTCACATCCACGATCTGGCGACCGCGCATGTCCACACCCGCGATGCCCTGTCCGTTGAGCCACATACCCATGGACCGGGTCAGCGGTTCATCCCAGTCCTGCGGCACCATGGGGGTGCCGTCCGCATTGAGCCAGGCAATGTCCGGCATGGGATCTTCGTCCGAGAGCTCGCCCATGTCCACAGGACGGCCGTCGAAGAACTGCGAGCGGCGGAACGTGGGGTGGTTCTGCCGCAGGTGCGTGATCGCGGCCGTGAACTCGACCAACGGACCGTCCATGCGCTCCCAGTTGATCCATGACAGCTCGTTGTCCTGGCAGTACGTGTTGTTGTTACCGTCCTGCGTGCGCCCCAGCTCGTCACCGTGCAGCAGCATGGGGGTGCCCTGGGACAGCAGCAGTGTGGTCAGGTAGTTGCGCTGTTGGCGGGCTCGCAGGGCCAAAACGGCGGGATCGTCCGTGGGACCCTCCTCACCGCAATTCCAGGAGCGGTTGTGGGACTCGCCGTCATTGTTGCCCTCACCGTTGGCGTCGTTGTGCTTCTCGTTGTACGAGACCAGATCGCGCAGCGTGAAACCGTCGTGAGCGGTCACAAAGTTCACGGAAGCGAACGGACGGCGGCCACTGTTCTCGTAGAGGTCCGCGGAACCGGTGATGCGGGACGCGAACTCGCCCAGGGTAGCCGGCTCGCCGCGCCAGAAGTCCCGCACGGTGTCACGGTACTTACCGTTCCATTCGGTCCACTGCGGCGGGAAGTTGCCCACCTGATAACCGCCCGGGCCGATGTCCCACGGCTCAGCAATGAGCTTGACCTGCGAGACGATGGGGTCCTGCTGCACGAGCTCGAAGAACGTGGAGAGTTTGTCCACGTCGTAGAACTCTCGTGCCAAAGTCGCGGCCAGGTCGAATCGGAAACCGTCCACGTGCATCTCGGTCACCCAGTAGCGCAGTGAATCCATGATCAGCTGCAGCGAGTGCGGGTGGCGCACGTTGAGGGTGTTCCCGGTGCCGGTGTAGTCCATGTAGAACTTGTGGTCATCGTCAACGGTGCGGTAGTAGGCGTTGTTGTCGATGCCCTTCATGGACAGGGTGGGGCCCATGTGATTGCCCTCGGCGGTGTGGTTGTAGACCACGTCCAGGATCACTTCGATGTCCGCCTGGTGCAGTGCGCGCACCATGGCCTTGAACTCCTGCACCTGGCTACCCAGGTGGGAGGCCGAGCTGTACTCGTTGTGCGGGGCGAAGAACGCAATGGTGTTGTAGCCCCAGTAGTTGCGCAGCCCCTGGTCCAACAGCGTGGAGTCCTGCACGAACTGGTGCACCGGCATGAGCTCGATCGCCGTCACACCCAGCTTCTGCAGGTGCTCGATGACCGAGGGGTGCGCCACACCCGCGTACGTTCCGCGCTGCTCCTCGGGAACGTCCGGGTGTTGCATGGTCAGGCCCTTGACGTGGGCTTCGTAAATCACGGACTTGTGGTACGGCGTGTGCGGGGTACGGTCGCCCTCCCAGTCGAAGAACGGGTTGATCACCACGCCCTTCATCATGTGCTCTGCGGAGTCCTCATCGTTGTAGGAGTCCTCGTCACCGAAGTGGTAGGAGAACATGGACTCGTCCCAGTCCATGCCACCCTCCACGGCCTTGGCGTAGGGGTCGAGCAGCAACTTGTTGGGGTTGCAGCGCAGGCCCTGGGACGGATCCCATGGGCCGTGCACGCGGTAGCCGTAGCGCTGACCGGGTTGGACCTGCGGGAGGTAGGCGTGCCACACGTAGCTGTCCACGGCGG
Organism: Kocuria sp. cx-455; assembly: GCF_014698015.1. Lineage (GTDB taxonomy): Bacteria > Actinomycetota > Actinomycetes > Actinomycetales > Micrococcaceae > Kocuria. Next base: position 857,107 of record NZ_JACXBS010000001.1, on the reverse strand, counting down.
TGACATCCACGCGGGTTTCCTGGCCGTCCTCGTCGAACAGGCACAGCTCAACCTTTTCGGCCACCTCCGAGAAAAGCGCGAAATTGGTGCCTGTGCCGTCGAACGTGGCGCCTAACGGATAGGCGTGACCGGGCCAAACTTCCATGGGGTTGTCTCCTAGAGATTGATGTCATGGCGAACGACGTTGCGTACGCGCGGGCGCGTTGGGGCGTCGTTGGCCAACACCCAAGAGTAACGGGTACTTACTGTCCCTTGGTTCGTAACACCCTGCGGACGTTGGCGGCCAGCACCGTGGGGGGCACCGGGCCGTCACCGTCAATGCATGACGCGAGCGCGTGCACACCGGCGCCCAGAGCGGCTGCGGCGGCCCAGCGACCGTCCCCGCGGGCCCATTCCCCGAGCCCGCGGAGGGCATCCGGGTGCTCGGCCACGTGCGCAACCACGGTGCCCAGGATCCCGGCGAGGGTGTCCCCCGATCCTGCGGTGGCGAGCCAGGCGCTGGCCTGCCCGATGCTCAGGCACACCTGGTCCTGCTCGTCGGACCCGGGTGAGGCAATGATGGTGGTTGCGCCCTTGAGCAGTACGGTTGCCCCGGTCAGGCGAGCCGCCTCGCGTGCCCAGTGGACGGGTGCTGCTTCGATGCGGGCGCGGTCCGGGGCGTCGTCAGTGACGCCGAACCCCTTGAGCCATGCGAAGACCTGCTCGAGTTCCCCCGCGTGCGGAGTCAGAATTTTGTGCGCACCCAGGCGTCCGTCCGCAACGGACTGCGCGGCGGCGGTGAGGGCACCGGCGTCGAGCACGGCCGGTTCCTGGGCTTCGACCACGGCTTGGACCCTGGCGGCCTGACTTTCGTCGTCGGCGACGCCCGGTCCCGCCAGCCACGCCTGCACGTGAACGTCCCAGGGTTGGTTGTCCGAACACACCACCTCGGGGCTCTGGGCCAGCACCATGCCCCGCGTGGAGGCGTCTCCCAGGAAACGAACCATTCCCGCTCCGGTGTGCACCGCGGCGTTCGTGGACATGATGGCCGCACCCGGATAACTGGGTGTTCCCGCAACCACACCCAGAACCCCGCGGGTGTATTTCGTGTCCGTGGCGGTCGGCCGCGGCCACGCGGCAAGAATGTCCCGGGCTTCGAGTCGGAACACGCAGGGATGCTCCAACCGGTCTTCGATACCAATGGGAATGACCGTGAGTTGCCCCGCCAGTTGTTCCCCCGGAGCCACCACGTGGGCCACCTTGGCCGCGCCGAAGCTCACGGTGGCGTGGGCTTTCAGCACCGGCTCGGGAGCCTCGCCGGTATCCGCGTCCACACCGGACACCACGTCGCACGCGACGACGCGGGGGCCCGTTGCGCTGGAGCGCTGGAAGGTGTTGAAGTTCTCGACGAGCGCCGCGGCCTCCCCGCGCAGACCGCCCGAGGCCCCGGTGCCCAGCATGGCATCGAGCACCAGGTGCGCGGAGGTCATCTTGGACAGCGCCTGGCCCCGGTCTACGGCGTGAAAACCGGCGATCGACACGTCGGGTGCCGAGGTCGGGTCGGTAGTTTCACCCTGGCCTTCGAGGCGCACCACAGAACCGCCCATGGCTCGCAGGGCTTTCAGGCCCTGCGGGTGGGCCGTGGAGCCGGTCAGAATGGCGGTGACCATCACGCCCGCGCGGCGGAGGAACGACCCGGCCCACAGCCCATCGCCACCGTTGTTGCCCGAGCCCACCAGGATCACGGCCGTGGTGCCGGACAGTAGACCCTTGCGGTTGGCGCGGCGCAAATGCGTTTCGCACACCCGGGACAATCCCAGCGCGGCCCGGCGCATCAGGATGTCCCCGTGGCCCGCATCGAGCAGGGGCTGTTCTGCGGCGCGCACGCCGGCGCCCGTGTATGCGTCAATCACTCTTGGGACCTCCCGATCCTTCGGCCACGACGAATGCCACGGCCATCCCACCGTCGTGGGAAATCGTCACGTGCCACGTCTGCACACCCCGACGTTGGGCCACTTCCGCCACCGTACCCGTGGTGTGCAGACGGGGAGCGCCGTGTTCGTCATTCGTGATCCAGCAGTCCTGCCAGATCATTCCCGGAGGGGCCAGCAGCGCCTTGGCCGCGGCCTCCTTCACGGCGAACCGAGCGGCGAGCGAGTTCAAGGACAGGTCGCGTTCGTGCGCCACGAACAGCCGTTCCCGTAACCGAGGTGTGCGCTCCAGCTGTCTCTTGAACCGCTCCACGTCCACAATGTCCACGCCCGTTCCCACGATCATGCCCGCCAGCCTACCCGCGGGTGCGGACACGAATGACCACGGCGGGTGCCCACCGAGAGGTCGGTGAGCACCCGCCGTCGGCGTGGCGTGAATCGGAATGATTACTCGACGGTCACGGATTTGGCCAGGTTGCGTGGCTGATCCACGTCGTAGCCCTTGGCGCTCGACAGCTCGGCAGCGAAGATCTGCAACGGCACGGTGGCCAACAACGGTTGCAGCAGAGTGGGAGCCTCCGGCACGTAGAAGATCTCGTTGGCGAAGTCCTTGACGGCATCGTCGCCTTCTTCGGCAATCACGATGGTCAGGGCACCGCGAGCGCGGATCTCCTGGATGTTGGAAACCACCTTGGCGTGCAGCGAGTCACGACCGTTGGGGGACGGGACGATCACGAAGACCGGCTGACCCTCGTCGATCAACGCGATCGGGCCGTGCTTGAGCTCACCGGCAGCGAAGCCCTCGGCGTGAATGTAGGCGATCTCCTTGAGCTTGAGCGCGCCCTCCATGGCCACGGGGAAGCCCACGTGGCGGCCCAGGAACAATACGGAGGAGGCGTCCTTCATGGCCTGCGCCAAGTCCTTGACATCGCCCTCGATCTCGTCGAGCACGCGCTGGATCTTGGCAGGCATGGCCTCCAGCTCGGTGAGCATGGTGGCGACTTCGTCCTTGAACATGTTGCCGCGCAGCTGCGCCAGGTACAGACCCAACAAGTAGGCCGCGGTGATCTGCGCGAGGAACGCCTTGGTGGAGGCCACCGCGATCTCGGGGCCGGCGTGGGTGTACAGCACGGCGTCCGCTTCACGGGGAATCGTGGAGCCGTTGGTGTTGCAAATGGCAACCACCTTGGCACCCTGCTCCTGCGCGTGTCGCACGGCCATGAGGGTGTCCATAGTCTCGCCGGACTGGGAGACCGCCACGACCAGGGTCTTCTCATTGACAATGGGATCGCGGTAACGGAACTCGTGGGCCAGTTCCACCTCGGTGGGAATCCGGCACCAGTGCTCAATGGCGTAACGGGCCACCTGCCCCGCGTAGGACGCCGTCCCGCAGGCGATCACCACGATCTTGTCGATCGAGCGCAGAACGGCTTCGTCGATCTTGATCTCGTCCAGCGTCAAGCGACCGGATTCGTCCAGGCGGCCCAGCAGGGTCTGCTCCACGGCGGAAGGCTGATCGTGGATCTCCTTCTCCATGAAGGATGGGTACCCACCCTTCTCCGCTGCGGCGGCGTCCCATGCGATATCGAAGGGCTTGCCCTCCGCGGGGTTACCGTTGAAGTCCACGATCTGATAATCATCGGCGGTGATGGTCACGATCTGGTCCTGCCCCATCTCCACAGCCTTCTTGGTGTAGTCGATGAAACCGGAAACGTCCGAGCCCAGGAAATTCTCGCCCTCGCCCAGACCGATGACCAGCGGTGAGTTACGGCGCGATGCAACCACGCGGTCGGGATGATCGGCGTGCACGGCCAGCAACGTGAATGCACCTTCCAGGCGGCGGCTCGTGTCCTGCATCGCCACGGTCAGGTCCTTGGAGTCAGCGGGCTGCGCGTTGTAGGTGCGGGCCAACAGCACCGCGGCGACCTCGGTGTCGGTTTCGGACACGAAGGTCTCACCCTCGGCGGCCAATTCGCGCTTGATCTCGTTGAAGTTCTCGATAATGCCGTTGTGGATCATGGCCAGCTTGCCGCCGTCAACCACATGGGGGTGTGCGTTGACGTCCGAGGGGCCACCGTGCGTGGCCCAGCGAGTGTGGCCGATACCGATCCGGGATGCCGACAGCGGATCTGCCTCCAGCTCGTTCAAGAGGTTGGTCAGCTTGCCCGCCTTTTTGCGGTGATCCACCGTGCCGTCCGCGATGACAGCGACACCCGCGGAGTCGTATCCGCGGTATTCGAGACGGCGCAGACCCTCAAGAATCACGTCCAACGCGTTGTGTCCACCGGCTTTGACGTCCGGGGATCCTACATAGCCCACAATTCCACACATGCGGAGAACTCTACCGGAAACCGTCTGAGTCCCTGCTGTAGCCTGCCATGCCATCGGCCCTAGACTGATCTGAATCATGAGCACACAGTCACTGACTCATCGCGCGTCCCCGTTCGTGGAGCTGGACCGGCAGACGTGGTCGCGTTTGTCGCACGAAATAGACGTGCCCCTCACCGTGCAGGAAATTGAGAACCTGCGCGGTCTTGGTGACCGCCTGGACGTGGACGAGGTGCGCGAGGTCTACCTCCCGCTCTCCCGGTTGCTCACGCTCTACGACGCGTCCGCGAATCACCTTAACTCTGAGACCAATGCGTTCCTGGGTGAGCACCACGCGCGCACTCCCTTTGTCATCGGCATCGCGGGTTCCGTCGCGGCCGGTAAATCAACCACGGCGCGACTGCTGCGCGAGATGCTCGCGCGCTGGCCTTCCACCCCCAATGTTCAATTGGTCACCACGGACGGGTTCCTCTACCCCAATGCCGAACTGGTTCGCCGCGGGCTCATGGATCGCAAGGGCTTCCCCGAGTCGTACGATCGCAGGGCGCTGCTGCGCTTCATGTCCGAGATCAAATCCGGCGCCGCCGAGGTTCGAGCTCCCAAGTACTCGCACACCACCTATGACATTCTCCCGGACGAGGAAATAGTGGTGACCAAGCCCGACGTCGTGATTGTCGAGGGTTTGAACGTGCTCGCCCCCGCCAAACTGGGACCGGGAAATCGTGCGGCTCTGGCCTTGAGCGACTTTTTCGACTTCTCCATTTACGTGGACGCGCGAACCGGTGACATTGAGCGCTGGTACGTGGAACGGTTCCAGGCCCTGCGCAGCTCGGCCTTCGCCAGTCCGCAATCCTATTTCCACCGTTATGCCGACCTCACGGACGCGGAAGCGGTTGAGGTGGCCACGGACATTTGGCGACGCATCAATGAACCCAATCTTGAGCAGAATGTGCGTCCCACCAGAGGGCGAGCGCGGCTCATCCTGTCCAAGGATCAGGACCATAAGATCAGACGGGTGCTACTTCGAAAGAATTGATATCTTTCGTTGACTCAGTGCCGAGTTGTGACTGATTCCTGCGCCGCTGATGACGAGAATTCATCGAGGTTTAGGTAATCTATGGCCATGCTTAATGGTTTCAAAGAGTTCATCATGAAGGGCAACGTCCTTGACCTTGCCGTCGCAGTCATCATCGGCGCCGCCTTCGGCCAGATCGTCAACGCCCTGGTGGAATCCGTTTTGATGCCCGCCATCTCCGGTGTTGTGGGATCCCCCAATTTCGACAATTTCGCGCTGGTCACCTTCAACGGTAATGACATCAGGTTCGGCGTCCTGCTGACCGCCATCGTCAACTTCCTGTTGATCGCGGCGGCTGTCTATTTCGCCATCGTCTTGCCGATGAACAAGATGATCGAGGCCCGCAACCGCCGTCTGGGCATCGATCCGGCCGCCGAAGAAGCCGATCCCAACACCCTGCTGCTCACCGAAATCCGCGACGCACTGGTCGCCGGCGATGGCCGCCCGGTGGACGGCACTGGTTCCAAGACCCTGTAATTCGTGTTCAATCCCCGTAGAAACTGTTCGGGCCCGCAGCCATGTGGTTGCGGGCCCGAACAGTTTCCGTGGCTGTCAGGTCAAGCTCAAGTGGTGCTCGACGACCTTCACGAGCGCTTCGGCTTCGTGGCGGGCTTCCTCATGGCTCGCCGCCTCGACCATCACGCGCACCACCGGTTCCGTGCCGGAGGGTCGCAACAACACACGACCCTTTCCACCCAGGCGCTCCTGCGTGTCCGTGACTGCCGCGAGAACTTGGGGGTGGGTCTTGGCCGCGGCCTTGTCCACGTTGGACACGTTGATCATGGTCTGAGGCATCCGGGTCATGACGGAGGCAAGTTCCGACAGCGGCACACCGGTCTGGGCCACACGGGAGGCCAACATCAAACCGGTCAGCAGGCCGTCGCCGGTCGTGGCGTAATCGGCCATGATCACGTGACCGGACTGCTCGCCGCCCAGGTTGTAGTTGTTGGCCACCATGGATTCCAGGACGTACCTGTCCCCCACCGCGGCGCGTTCCAGATGAATGCCGTGTTTTTCCAGGGCCAACTGCAGACCCAGGTTGCTCATGACCGTGGCCACCAGGGTGTCCTGATTGAGCCTGCCCGCGTCCTTCATGGCCAGGGCCAGAATGCACATGATCTGATCGCCGTCCACCTCGGTCCCCGTGTGGTCGACGGCAAGGCAACGGTCGGCATCGCCGTCGTGGGCGATCCCGAGGTCCGCGCCGTGTTCGAGCACCGCATTCTTGAGGGGCCCTAGGTGGGTGGAACCCACGCCGTCGTTGATGTTGAGGCCATCGGGCTGGGCGCCGATCACATGGATCGTGGCTCCCGCATCACGGAAGGCGTCCGGTGAGGCGCCGGACGCCGCACCATTGGCGCAGTCCAGAACCACCGTAAGACCGTCCAGACGGTGCGGAATCGCTCCGACCAGGTGAAGGATGTAGCGGTCCTCGGCATCGGAGAGGCGGTTGATGCGACCGACCTCAGCGCCGGTGGGGCGCATGAATTCGCGCTTCTCGTAGACCTCCTGGATCTTGTCCTCAATGGCATCCGGCAGTTTCTTGCCGCCGTGGGCCAGGAACTTGATGCCGTTGTCGGGAGCCGGGTTGTGGGACGCGGAAATCATGACGCCGAAATCGGCGTCGATATCCGCCACGAGGTACGCCGCGGCCGGGGTGGGAATCACCCCGGCGTCGTACACGTCCACGCCCGAGCTCGCCAATCCGGCGGTGACCGCAGCGCCAATGAACTCGCCGCTCGCTCGGCCGTCTCGGGCAACAATCGCTCTCGGCCGAGAACCGGGCTTGGCATGCCCGTGCCCCAATACGATCGCGGCTGCTTGTGACAGCTCCATGGCAAGGTCCGCTGTGAGGAGGCCGTTCGCGAGCCCGCGAATACCGTCCGTTCCAAAAATTCTAGACATCGTCTGTCATCCTATGACGTGCCACGCGAGAACCGCGAAGCGCATCCACTAGTGGTTACCGGTTCGGACAACGGGAAACCCATCGGGGTTCGCTCCGCTGTCATCCATGACGTCATTGGATTCGCCCACGATCTTGGGATCGGGGACGCCCACCACGGAGTGGTCCTTGTCCGGGTAGTCGAAGAGGGATAGCACGTGACGCATGGCTTCCAGGCGAGCGCGCTTCTTGTCGTTGGACTTGATCACGGTCCACGGTGCGTCACCGGTGTCCGTGTAGAAGAACATGGCTTCCTTGGCCTCGGTGTAGTCATCCCATTTATCCAGGGAGGCAACGTCAGTGGGTGAGAGTTTCCACTGACGCACGGGATCGGTGCGGCGAGCCTGGAAGCGGGCCAACTGCTCGGCGCGAGTCACCGAGAACCAGAATTTGATCAGGCGGGTGTCGGAATTCACCAGCATGCGCTCGAAGTCGGGGGCCTGCCGCATGAACTCGTAGTACTGCTGCGACGTGCAGTAACCCATCACGCGTTCCACACCCGCGCGGTTGTACCATGATCGGTCCATCAGCACGATCTCACCCCCGGAGGGCAGGTGCTTGACGTAACGCTGGAAGTACCACTGCGTTTGCTCAATGGCGCTGGGCTTCTCCAACGCGATCACGCGAGTGCCACGAGGGTTGAGGTGCTCGGTGAAGCGTTTGATCGCGCCACCCTTACCGGCGGCGTCGCGGCCTTCGAAGATAATCAGCAGCTTCTGACCGGTCTCTTTGATCCACAACTGCAACTTGAGCAACTCGATCTGCAGAGCACGCTTGGTTTTCTCGTACTCCTTACGGCTGAGCTTCTCGTCGTAGGGGTAACCGCGCTTCCACGCGTCGGAACGGGACAGCCCGGTGTCCCCGTGGAGCTTGCGATCCAACTCCGCTAGTTCATCCAGCTCCGCGGCATAATCCTCCACTACGGAGATGCGGTGGGGTTCTTCCCGGGCTAGTTCGTCCGGGAGGGCTTGCCCGTTGCTGGGCTTCGTCGCAGAATTTTCGCTCTGGTCTTGATCCGTTTGCCTACTCATCCGGGCCCTCTCGTGGATTCGAGTGCGGAGCCACTGTGCTCCACGTCTCATTTTACGCCCCATATGCAACGAGTTTGGCTGAGGCAGGCCCATGGATGCGGTGTTACTTCGCCGACGCCGCAGCGCATCACCTGTCGCACCGGGTTGCGGGGCCTCGAATCCGAGTCTGGGCCGAATCACCACCCTGGCGGAATCCGTGAAGTCCCCTGTAGGACTCCCTGAGCCCAAGGACAGCCGTCAGTACTAGCAGATCGTGGATGAGGTCCCGGTAACCCAGGGATCCCGTGGGGCTCACCCGTGCAGGCCATCCGGCGTCCCCCGCGTTGCCGCGTGTTCGAGTCTCCCGCGCCGACCTCGATGCCCACCACTCCTCTGGCCGCGGGCCGTGAACCGTGGTCCCGCCCCACGTGTCGGCGGGACCATCTCGTACGTCTGACGGGCCGGTAGCGCCCCTGGTGAGCCGTGCCAGGGCTACAACGGGCCCTCATCGGTAGTGGCGGGTTCTAACGGCGCTCAAATGCGAAGCGGGGCCCCGCACAGCGGACGATGCCGGTGTGCAAGGCCCCGGTTCCACGCCGTGTTCGACGTGTGGGCGCGTAGGTTTAGCGCTTGGAGTACTGAGGAGCCTTGCGGGCCTTCTTGAGGCCTGCCTTCTTGCGCTCGATGACGCGGGCGTCACGAGTCAGGAAGCCGGCCTTCTTCAGTGCCGGACGGTTGTGCTCCAGGTCGATCTCGTTCAGTGCGCGAGCGATACCGAGACGCATGGCACCGGCCTGGCCGGAGGGGCCACCGCCGGAGATGCGGGCGGTCACGTCGTAGGCGCCTTCGAGGTCCAACAGACGAAACGGATCGTTGACTTCCTGCTGGTGCAGCTTGTTCGGGAAGTACTCGGCCAGTTCGCGGCCGTTGACGATCCACTTGCCGGAGCCGGGCACCAGGCGCACGCGTGCAATGGCCTGCTTGCGGCGGCCGACAGCCTGACCGGAAACGGTGAGGGGCGCGCGCTCGGAAGCGGCGGCACCACCTTCGACGGGGCCGGTGGATTCCGAGGTGTAGCTGCTGAGCTCCTCGGCACCTTCGGTTACTTCTACTTCTTCAGTATTCTGAGCCACGATTCTCCTTATGTGCTCTCGTTGGCCCGAATTACTGGGCGACCTGGGTGAATTCGTAGGGCTTGGGCTGCTGTGCCGAGTGCGGGTGCTCAGGGCCTGCGTAGACCTTCAGCTTGGAAAGTTGCTGAGCGGCCAGCTTGTTCTTGGGCAGCATGCCCTTGATGGCCTTTTCCACGGCGCGGGTGGGGTTCTTCTCCAGCAACTCTGCGTAGTTGGTGGACTTGAGACCGCCCGGGTAACCGGAGTGACGGTAGGCACGCTTCTGTTCCAGCTTGGCGCCGGTCAGTGCGACCTTGTCTGCGTTGATGATGATGACGAAATCGCCCATGTCCACGTGGGGAGCGAAGGTCGGCTTGTGCTTCCCGCGCAGCAGTGTTGCGGTCTGGCTGGCAAGACGACCCAGGACTACGTCAGTGGCGTCGATGACGTGCCACTGACGCTGGACGTCACCGGGCTTCGGAGTGTACGTACGCACGTTGATCTGCCTTCGTTTGTCTACTGATGACACGGCGGACCGTGTCGGGTTGTTTCGCTGTGCTTCGGGGCCAGGGTGAGAACCTGGCGGCATCCGCGCTCCCGCAACCCCGGTGCACCAATCGGTCTTGCGCTCTGCAACATGAGCAACCGCTTTGGGTACACGTGACCGGGCGGGCACGCACAACAGCAATCCATGTTACCGGAAGCTCCAAATCCGCGCCACTTAACGGGTCCCGTGCATTTCGGCAGGTAATGACCGGCGACGGCGCGTGCTCACGTGCCGCCCTCAGAATCCGGTAAAACAGATCGCGAGGGGCAGCACCGAGGCGGCGATGATGCACAGGATCATGGACAGGAAGCGCCGCGCATTACCCCCGGCAACCGCACCGAGTAGCCCCAGTGGGAAAGAGAGCCATGTGCCAGCGGAGTAACCGGAGAGCGCGAAACCCACGGCGGTCAGGCTGAAAAGGGCACCCGCCCACGCCGCTATCGGCGCGACTGGCCCGCCCCAGTTCGGCCGTGGTTGATAGTCCGTTGCTGAATCGGTCAGGAATGCCTCCAGGTCAAAGCAACAAATATGCACGCTCCGCCGCAGAGCCTACTCACTCAACCGCCCGGTCAGCAGGGGGTTCAGCCCTGCAGGCGTTTGGCCCGCGTCCGCTCCGCGCGCGCGGCCAGTTCGTGATCCGCGGGGTACTCGACGGATTCCAGCACGAGTCCGTGCGGGGGCGCGAGCAACACGCGGGCATCGCGCACGCGCGCCTCCAACCGCTCCCCCAGCCAATCCCGTCCGTAGCTGCCCCGGCCCACTCGAGTGGCCGCGCCCACGACGGAACGGACCATGTGATGGCAGAACGCGTCGGCCGTGAGCCGCACGACCACGAGCCCCGAGGCATCCCGCTGCACCGATGCGGACTGCAGTTCACGAATCGTGGTAGCGCCTTCCCTGGGTTTGCAGAAACTCAAGAAGTCGTTCAGCCCCAGCAAATGCGTCACGGCAGAGTTCATGGCCGGGACATTGAGCTCGTCATTGACCCACCAGGCAAAACCGCGCGTCAACGGATCGTGTCCGCCGGCATGGTCGGAGATCCGGTAGGCATAACTACGGGACAGTGCCGAGAATCTGGCGTCGAATCCGGCGGGCGCCGCGGCGGCGTCGTGGACGACAATGGCGCCGAGCGCGGGCGTGAGCCCCTGGCTCAGCCGGTCCTTGCCCAGAACACGGTTCAGGGCACCGTTGAGCCGCCGAACCAGCGCCTCCCCCGGAGTCGCACCACCGCGGCGAGCCACCGATTCCCAGGCGGCCACTGGCACATCCACGTGAACGGTTTGTCGCCGGGCATGGACACCCGTGTCCGTACGCCCCGCGACAACAGTGCGCACCGGGCGGCGTATGACCAGCTCGAGCGCGGCCTCCACCGCGCCCTGCACCGTGGGCAGCGAAGGTTGGCTCGCCCACCCGCTGAACGGGGCGCCGTCGTAAGCGATATCGATCCGCAAGCGCACCAGCTCGCCAGACATATTCGTATCCTCCCGACACATGACGACGCCGCCGCAGGTTACCTGCGGCGGCGTCGGACGAGCAGCGTAGTGCTTACTCGGCGATCTTCTGAGCGGCAGCGCCACCGGCCGGCTGGAAACCAGCGGCCTCGGCGTTGGCCGGGGAATCGAACCAGATCTCGGCGGTGGTACCGGAGTACCAGCGGGAGCCGGGAACGTGGTACTTCATGGAGTTCTTGTTGCCCTTGACGGAGAAGCCCTCGGGTGCCTCACCGGACTCCAACGGTGCGTGCGAACCGGCGAACTCAGCGTCCTGGTTCTCCGCTGCGACCTCGGCCGCCTCTTCGGGGGTCTCGGGAGCCTGCTCTTCAGCGGGAATCTCCTGAGCCTTGACCTCTTCGGCGGTGGTGTCGGCCGGGGTATCGACCGGCGTGGCCGGAGCCACGGCAGCCTTCTCCGTGGCCTTCTCCGCTTCAGCCACGGTGGACTTGGTAGCAACGGGCTCCATGACCAGTTCGATGACCGCCATGGGAGCGTTGTCGCCCTTGCGGTTACCGATCTTGGTGATGCGGGTGTAACCACCGTCGCGGCCGTCCATGGCCGGAGCAATGGCGGTGAACAGCTCGTGCACCACGGACTTGTCATTGAGCTGACGCATCACGCGACGGCGAGCAGCCAGGTCACCGCGCTTGGCGAAGGTGATCAGACGCTCCGCTACGGGACGCAGGCGCTTGGCCTTGGTCACGGTGGTGGTGATGCGCTTGTGTTCGAACAGTTGCTGGGACATGTTCGAGAGCATCATGCGCTCGTGGGTAGGCCCGCCGCCGAGACGGGGTCCCTTGGTAGGGGTAGGCATAGTAGATCTCCTGGTGATCGGTCTCTCGCGCGGCTAGCTCGCTGCCTCGTGAGAAACGGGAAAGTTGTAAGACTTCAGTCGAGGTCGACGTCGAACGGGTTGTTGTTCTCGTCCTCATCCTCCAACGAAGCTGCGTGCGCGGCGAGGTCGTAACCTGGCGGGGAGTCCTTCAGAGCCAGACCGAGCTCCTGGAGCTTGGCCTTGACCTCGTCAATGGACTTGGCACCGAAGTTACGGATGTCCATCAGGTCCGCCTCGGAGCGTGCCACCAGTTCACCCACGCTGTGGATGCCCTCACGCTTCAGGCAGTTGTAGGACCGAACGGTGAGTTCCAGATCCTCGATGGGCAAGGCCATATCGGCGGCGGCAGCAGCATCCGTGGGCGACGGACCGATCTCGATACCCTCGGCCGTGGTGTTGAGCTCGCGGGCCAGGCCGAACAGCTCCACGAGGGTGGTACCGGCGGAAGCAACAGCATCACGCGGGGTGATGGCCTCCTTGGTTTCCACGTCCAGGATGAGCTTGTCGAAGTCGGTGCGCTGCTCCACACGAGTGGCTTCCACGCGGAAAGTCACCTTGAGGACCGGGGAGTAGATGGAGTCAACCGGAACGCGGCCGATTTCGGAATCCGCTGACTTGTTCTGCGAAGCAGAAACATAGCCGCGACCGCGCTCAATGGTCAGCTCGATCTCCAACTGGCCCTTGGAGTTCAAGGTGGCAATGTGCAGTTCCGGGTTGTGGACCTCGACACCGGCCGGAGCCGAGATGTCAGCGGCGGTCACTTCGCCGGGTCCCTGCTTGCGCAGCCACGCGGTCACGGGCTCGTCCTCCTCGGAGGACAGCGAGAGCTTCTTGATGTTTAAGATCAGCTCGGTGACGTCTTCCTTGACACCGTCCACGGTGGAGAACTCGTGCAGCACACCGTCAATGCGGATGCTGGTCACGGCGGCACCGGGGATGGAGGACAAGAGAGTGCGACGCAGGGAGTTGCCGAGGGTGTAGCCGAAACCGGGCTCGAGCGGTTCAATCACGAACCGGGAGCGATTATCTGCCACTACCTCTTCGGTGAGGGTGGGGCGCTGTGCGATGAGCACTGATGTTTCCTTTCAGCGTGCCTCCGCCATATGACGCACGCAGGTGGTGGAAAACAAGGGGTGAGGTGCGCGGGGACCAGGCGAGATCACCGCGTCGATGCGCGGGCACCGAACCAAAGGGGTTCGGTGCTCACGCTGCGCGCATCAAACGCGACGGCGCTTGGGGGGACGGCAACCATTGTGAGCGGACGGGGTGACGTCCTGAATGGAGCCAACCTCGAGCCCGGTGGCCTGCAGTGCACGGATAGCGGTTTCGCGCCCGGAACCCGGTCCCTTGACGAACACGTCAACCTTGCGCATGCCGTGCTCCTGAGCACCCTTGGCTGCGGCCTCGGCGGCCTGCTGAGCGGCGAACGGGGTGGACTTACGTGATCCCTTGAAGCCCATGCCGCCGGCGGAAGCCCACGACAGAACGGCACCGGAGGGATCGGTAATGGAAACGATGGTGTTGTTGAACGTGGACTTGATGTGGGCCTGGCCCTGAGTCACGTTCTTATTGACCTTGCGACGCGGCTTGCGAGCAGCCGTCGCGCGAGTTTTCTGAGCCATGAGTTCTCCTACAAAGATCTTCGACGTTGATCAGCCACCGGCTTGGGTGGCGACCACGATTACTTCTTCTTGCCGGCGACCGTGCGCTTGGGACCCTTGCGGGTACGTGCGTTGGTCTTGGTGCGCTGGCCGTGGACCGGAAGGCCACGGCGGTGGCGCACACCCTGGTAGCTACCGATTTCGACCTTGCGGCGGATATCGGCGGCAACCTCGCGGCGCAAATCGCCTTCGACCTTGTAGTTGCCCTCGATGTAGTCGCGCAGCTCAACGAGCTGAGCGTCGGTGAGATCCTTCACGCGCACGTCACCCGAGATGCCGGTGGCCTCAAGGGTTGAGAGTGCACGGGTACGACCCACGCCGTAGATGTAAGTCAGCGCGATTTCCAACCGCTTTTCGCGGGGGAGGTCTACGCCTGCGAGACGAGCCATGGTGGCGGTTCTCCTTGTACTGTCCGGAGGTCTTGAACACTGCGTCCCGAACAAGGTGTTGCGTTCGGTCTCCGGCCTCCGTGCCGGGGGTTGCCGCACCGTGCGGTGCTGGCTGCAGTGTCCGTTCTGTCAATCCACTTGCGTGGGCGGGAGCGCTCCCGTCAGCCCTGGCGCTGCTTGTGCCTGGGGTTCGAGCAGATCACCATGACTCGGCCGTTACGGCGAATCACCTTGCAGTTGTCGCAGATCTGCTTGACGCTCGGTTGGACCTTCATCGCATTCCTTCGCGTACTAGTGGTGGTGAATAACGCAGCAAACACCCCGCAGATCACAGCGATCCGCGCGGTGTGTGGTGCCGCGATGGTGCTACTTGTAGCGGTAGACGATCCGGCCTCGGGTAAGGTCATACGGGCTCAGCTCCACCACGACCCGATCCTCAGGGAGAATTCGGATGTAGTGTTGGCGCATTTTCCCAGAGATGTGGGCGAGCACCTTGTGACCGTTGTTCAGCTCAACACGGAACGACGCGTTGGGCAGAGCCTCGACCACAGTGCCTTCGATCTCGATGACTCCGTCTTTCTTGGCCATATCCTCCGCTAACTTTTCGAGGGGTCCGGTTATCTATCCGGACGGTTTACAGAACTCTCGCCGCTGAATGCCAGCAGTCACAACTCACCCCTGCATCGTGAGTTCGGGGTGGATTTGTGGCTGGACAGGGCTCAGGGGCGCGAGCACAGACAACCAACGCAATACGATACGCGGTTGAGACTTGATATGCAATCCGGTAACGGGTAGGGGCTACCGCCACGACGCCGCTGCGGGCCTAGACATCCGCGGCCAGCTGGCCGCATGCGCCGTCGATGTCGGAACCGCGAGTGTCACGCACCGTGGTGGGGATGCCGTGGGCGCGCAGTCGCTCCACGAAGTTCTGCTCGACTCCCGGGCGCGACGCCGTCCATTTGGAACCCGGCGTGGGGTTCAACGGGATGGGGTTCACGTGGACCCATCCGGCGCCGCGCTTGTTCAGCTTCTCCCCCAGCAGATCCGCTCGCCAGCCCTGATCGTTCATGTCGCGGATCAGCGCGTACTCAATGGAGACTCGACGGCCGGTGGCATCGTAATATTCGCGGGCGGCATCCAGAGCTTCATCGACCTTCCAACGGTTGTTGACCGGGATCAATTCATCACGCAGTTCGTCATCCGGCGCGTGCAGGGACAGCGCCAGGGTGATCGGCAGCTTCTCCTGGGTGAATTTGCGCATCCCCGGCACCAGACCGACCGTGGACATGGTCAACCCGCGTGCGGAAATGCCCAGGCCTTCGGGCGAGGGATCGATCAGGCGATGCACGGCTCCCATGGTGGCCTTGTAATTGGCCAGCGCCTCACCCATGCCCATGAAGACGATGTTCGACACGCGCAGGGGAGCTTCCTCCGCGGGGCCCACCACGCCGTCACGCAGGGCCCGAATACCCTGCACGACCTGGTCCACGATCTCCGCGGCGGAAAGATTACGCGTCAACCCGGCCTGGCCCGTGGCGCAGAACGGGCAGTTCATGCCGCAACCGGCCTGGGAGGAGATGCACATGGTCACGCGTTTGCTGTAGCGCATCAGCACGGACTCAACCATGGCGCCGTCATACAGGCGATGGACAGACTTGACCGTCATGCCTTGATCGGCCTTGAGGTTCTTGACCGTGGTCAGCAGCTGTGGCATTGCTGCGGCAACCAACTCCTTGCGCTGACCGGCCGGAAGGTCGGTCATCTTCTCCGGGTCCGATTCAAAGCGCTCGAAGTAGTGCTTGGACAACTGCGCGGCGCGGAAGGCCGGGTAGCCGGCCTCTTGCAGCATTTCCTTACGCCCGGCCAGATCCAGGTCCGCCAGGTGCTGCGGCGGCTTGCCGCGACGAGCGGGCTTGAACACCAGCTGGCCGGGTTTCGGTCGCTGCGTGATCTCTACAGTTTCGGTGGCCATGTCTGGTCCTTTCGCTCGTGCGGACCGCGCGTGCGGTTCAGGATGCGGCTATCGGGACGGGATGTACGCCCAGGGGTTCGAGTTCGGAAGCACCACCGTCCTCAGCGGTAAGCACCCACAGGCCCTTGGAGTGCAGGCATACGCTGTGTTCCCACTGGCTCGCGTTGGAGCCGTCCACGGTCACCACGGTCCAATCATCCTCAAGAATCCTGGTTTCAATACCTCCGCGCACCAGCATGGGCTCAATGGCCAGCGCCATACCCGCGACCAGTCGAGGCCCGCGGTTGCGCACCGCGTAGTTGGGAACGTCCGGTGCCATGTGCATCGCGGTGCCGATGCCGTGCCCCACGTAGTCCTCCAGGATACCAAGACGTTGCCCGACCGCACCGTGCACGTAGTCCTCGACCGCCTGCCCGATGTCCCCCACGTGGCTGCCGGTGGCCATGGCGGCGATGCCACGCCACATGGCCGCGCGTGTCACCTTGGACAGCTCGACATCCGCGGGGTCGTGGTGCTCCCCCACCAATACGGTCCGGGCCGAGTCGCCGTGCCACCCGTCGACGACGGCGCCGCCGTCGATGGAGACGATGTCCCCGTCCGCCAGTACGTCACTGCCTGGGATTCCGTGCACCACCCGGTCGTTGACGGACACACACACTGTGGCCGGGTAGCCGAAGTACCCCAGGAAATTCGACTCCGCGTTGTTCTCCGCGAGGACGTCCCGAAAGGCCCGGTCCACGTCAGCGGTCGTGGCGCCGGGAACGGCCGCGGTGACGGCGGCGTCCAGGGCACGCGAAGTCACCACCCCCGCGCGGGCCATGACCGCGAGCTGAGTGTCGGACTTCAGTTCTACCTTGCGGCGACCAAACACGGTGACCATTCCCTTCGTAGTGCGGCGTGTACTGACAACGGCTAAGCCCTCGGACGGCGCGCAGCAGCGCCGTTCCGAGGGCTTACAGCCGCGATCTGCTTCAGCGAGCCAGTGTCGCCAAGATGCGTTCGGTGACCTCGTCGATGTCACCGAGGCCGTCCACCTGAGTCACGATGCCACGCCGGTCGTACACCTCGACGACCGGTGCGGTCTGCTCGTCATACACGTCCAGGCGATGCCGGATCACCTCTTCGGTGTCATCAGTTCGGCCCTGTTCCTGGGCTCGCCCCAACAACCGCTTGACGAGCTCGTCATTGTCCGCGGTCAGCAGCAACACCACGTCCAGGTGGGTGTCGTTGACCTCTAGGATTTTGTCCAGCTCTTCGACCTGAGCCACGGTGCGGGGGTAACCGTCCAGCAGAAAACCGTTGTCGACATCGGACTGCGCCAGACGATCCCGAACCATGGAGTTCGTCACTGAGTCCGGGACCAGGTTGCCCTGGTCCGTGTAACGCTGGGCTTCCTGACCGAGCTCGGTCTGCTCCTTGATATTCGCACGGAAGATATCCCCGGTGGAGATCGCAGGAACGCTCAATCGTTCACAAATACGAGCCGCTTGCGTGCCCTTGCCAGCGCCTGGCGGTCCGATGATCAACATACGGGTCATGGTTTCTCCTTGCACGAACTTCTCTGGTCCCCCACCACTTTACTGGCAACGACCCACTCGCGGGGTCGATCCCCAGGCATCGTCAGAACTCGGTGGCCGACTACTTCCGCAGCAGCCCCTCGTAATGGCGCTGCTGCAACTGCGCGTCGATCTGCTTCACGGTGTCCAGACCCACGCCCACCATGATCAGCAGCGACGGGCCGCCGAACGGGAAATTCTGGTTGGCGTCGAAAAGCACCAGCGCCACGAGCGGGATCATGGACACGATGCCCAGGTACAGCGCACCGGGCAGGGTGATACGGGAGAGCACGTAGCGCAGGTAGTTTTCCGTGGGGCGCCCCGCACGGATGCCCGGGATGAAACCCCCGTAGCGCTTCATGTTGTTGGAGACTTCCTCGGGGTTGAAGGTGATGGACACGTAGAAGTATGTGAACGCCACGATCATCAGGAAGTACGTGACCATGTAGAACGGGTGGTCTCCCGATGTCAGGTACGTGTTGATCCAGTTGACCCAACCCGGCACCGGTGAGCCGTCATTGGGCATTCCGAACTGGGCGATCATGGACGGCAGCATCAGCATGGATGACGCGAAGATGATGGGGATCACCCCGGCCATGTTGACCTTGAGCGGAATATAGGTGCTGGTACCGCCAATGGTGCGGCGACCCACCATGCGCTTGGCGTACTGCACAGGAATGCGGCGCTGTGACTGCTCGACGAACACCACGCACGTGATGACCACCAGGCCCACCGCGCACACTCCTAGGAACAGACCCCAACCGCGGGTGCGCAGAATGTCACCGAGGGCAGAGGGGAAGGTCGCGGCAATGGACGTGAAAATCAACAAAGACATTCCGTTACCGACGCCCCTGTCGGTGATGCGTTCACCGAGCCACATGATCAAGGTGGTGCCGGCGGTCATCGTAAGGATCATGATGACCAGGATCATCAGCGAGTCATCGGGAATGATCGGCAGGGGGCAGTCGCCCAGCAGAGCGCCGGAGCGAGCCAGCGACACCACCGTGGTGGCGTTGAGCGCGGCCAGACCAATGGTGAGGTAACGCGTGTACTGCGTGAGTTTGGTCTGCCCCTGGGCGCCCTCTTCGTGGAGTTCCTGGAAACGGGGAATGACCACGCGTAACAGCTGCACGATGATGCTGGCCGTAATGTAAGGCATCACACCCAGCGCGAAGATGGACAACTGCAGGAGCGCGCCGCCGCTGAACAGGTTGACCAGGTCGTACACGCCACCGCTGGTGTTACCCAAGGCCAGACACTGCTGCACGTTGCCGTAGTCCACGCCAGGCGCGGGGATGAAAGTGCCCAACCTGTAGATCACGATGATCCCGAGGGTGAACAGCAGCTTATTGCGCAGTTCCGGCGTTGTGAACGCCCGTGCGAAAGCACTGAGCACAGGTCCTCCTCCAAAAACTTCAGTGTTGGCCCGGCCGGTCCCGACCCCGGGCAAGTCTAGCGAAGGATGCCGCGCGCGCACGCTGGGAAGTGAGCACCGACACCCCGATAAAAGTAGCGAGCCCCGCGCCGACAATACGGCACGGGGCCCGCTTCAGTTCAGGGTTACACCCTACAACCGATGACTGCGTTCGGTCTCACGCGGTCTGCGTGGAACCGCCGGCAGCGGCGATCTTCTCAGCTGCTGAGGCGGAGAACTTGTCCGCGGTGATGTTCAGTGCAACGGAGATCTCCCCGGTGCCCAGAACCTTCACCGGCTGGTTCTTGCGGACCGCACCCTTGGCGACCAGATCGGAGATACCGATCGTGCCCCCTTCGGGGAACAGCTCGCCCAGACGGTCGAGGTTCACAACCTGGTACTCCACCCGGAACGGGTTGGTGAAACCACGCAGCTTGGGCAGACGCATCTGCAACGGCAGCTGACCGCCGGCGAAGCCGGCCTTCACCTGGTAACGCGCCTTGGTGCCCTTGGTACCGCGACCGGCAGTCTTACCCTTCGAAGCCTCACCACGACCCACACGGGTCTTGGACTGGTGAGATCCGGGGGCCGGACGCAGGTGGTGAACCTTCAGGGCGTGCTGCTTCTTGCTCCCAATGTTTTCAGCCATGGTCACTCGGCCTCCTCAACCTCTACGAGATGCGACACGGTATTGATCATGCCCGCGGTCGCCGCATCGGCCTTGCGCACCACCACATTGCCCGGCTTCTTCAAGCCCAGCGAACGCAGGGTGTCACGCATGTTCTGCTTCTGACCGACCATGGAGCGGATCTGCTTGATACGCAGGTTGGCACCGTCGGCCTGAATGCGCTTTCCGTTCATCAGGCACCTGCCTTCTGGATATCGCGCAGCAGCGGGCCCGGAACAACCTCGTCCATGGGCAGGCCACGACGGGCCGCCACGGAAGCGGGCTCTTCGAGCATCCGCAGGGCCTCAATGGTTGCCTGCACGATGTTGATCTGGTTGGACGAACCCAAGGACTTGGACAACACGTCGTGGATGCCCGCGCACTCGAGTACGGCACGTACCGGGCCACCGGCGATAACACCGGTACCCGGGGTGGCCGGACGCAACATCACGACACCGGCAGCGGCTTCGCCCTGCACACGGTGCGGAATGGTGCGGTCTTCCACGCGAGGAACCCGGAAGAAATTCTTCTTGGCTTCCTCAACGCCCTTGGAAATGGCGGCGGGAACTTCCTTGGCCTTGCCGTAACCCACGCCGACCATGCCGTTGCCATCGCCAACCACCACGAGGGCGGTGAAGCTGAAGCGGCGGCCACCCTTGACCACCTTAGACACGCGGTTGATGGTGACGACGCGCTCGAGGAACTTGTCCTTCTCCTCGTCACGACCGCCACGGCCACCACGGCCGCCGCGTTCGTTACGACCGCCGCGTTCGCCGCGGCCACCCCGCTCGTTGCGGTTGCCGCGACCGCCGCGGCCACCGCGGTTGTCGTCGGTTCCCTGCTGAGCCTCGGTAGCTTCGTTGGAAGCGTTGGTGGCTTCGCTCACCTTGGTTTCCTTCTCATTGTTCTGCTCGCTCACAGCGCCAGACCTCCTTCACGGGCACCATCGGCCACCGCGGCCACGCGGCCGTGGTACTTGTTACCGCCGCGGTCGAAAACCACAGTTTCGATTCCGGCAGCCTTGGCGCGTTCGGCAACGAGCTCGCCCACGCGCTTGGCCTTGGCGGTCTTGTCGTCCGTGGCGGACCGCAGGTCAGCTTCCATGGTGGAAGCGGACGCCAGGGTGACACCCTTGTCGTCGTCGATCACCTGAGCGACCATGTGACGCGCGGAACGGGTCACTACGAGACGGGGACGCAGAGCGCTGCCGACAACGTACTTGCGTACGCGGCGGTGACGGCGTGCACGCTGAGCGGACTTCGACTTGCCCTTGATTACGAGAGCCATGATTACTTACCAGCCTTTCCGGCCTTGCGGCGGATCTGCTCGCCGGCATAACGCACGCCCTTGCCCTTGTAGGGATCGGGCAGACGCAGCTTGCGGATCTTCGCGGCGACCTGGCCAACCTGCTGCTTGTCGATTCCGGCCACGGTGACCTTGTTCGCGCCTTCCACGGACAGCGTGATGCCGTCCGGAGCTTCGAACGGGACAGGGTGGCTGTAGCCCAGAGCGAACTCCAGGTTGGCACCCTTGGCCTGCACGCGGTAACCGGTTCCGACGATTTCCAGCTGCTTGCTGTAACCCTCGGAGACACCCTGGACCATGTTGGCGATCAGGGTACGAGTCAACCCGTGCAGAGCGCGGGATTCACGCTCGTCGTTGGGGCGGGACACCTGAACGGTGCCGTCTTCAACTACCACGGTGATGGGAGCGGCCACGGTTTGCGTCAATTCGCCCTTGGGGCCATTGACCTTCACCACGGTACCGTCCACAGCGACCTCCACACCGGCGGGCACAGAGATCGGGAGACGTCCAATACGTGACATGTTCTCTTCCTTTCGTGTTCTGTGCTACCGATTACCAGACGTACGCGAGGACTTCCCCGCCCACGCCCTTCTTGCCGGCCTGCTTATCAGTCAGCAGACCCGAAGAGGTGGAGAGGATCGCGATGCCCATACCGCCGAGAACCTTCGGCAAGTTGGTGGACTTCGCGTAAACGCGCAAACCCGGCTTGGAGATGCGGCGAACGCCTGCAATGGAGCGCTCACGGTTGGGGCCGAACTTCAGGGACAGAACGAGGGTCTTGCCGACCTTGGCCGGCTCCTCGTTCCAGTCCGCGATGTAACCCTCGGCCTTGAGGATGTCCGCAACCCGAGCCTTCAGCTTGGAGTACGGCATGCTCACGGTGTCGTGGTACGCGGAGTTCGCATTACGCAGACGCGTCAGCATGTCTGCGACAGGATCTGTCATTGTCATGTTTGGGCACATGCCCTTCCTCGTCACGGTTTCCCGACCGGTTACAGCCAGTCGGGACCTCTGACGTCGCGGGAATTAGTTGGTCTTGAACGGGAAGCCGAGCGCCTTGAGCAGGGCACGACCCTCGTCGTCAGTCTTTGCGGAGGTCACCACGGTGATGTCCATGCCGCGCACGCGGTCAATCCGGTCCTGGTCGATTTCGTGGAACATGGACTGTTCCGTCAAACCGAAGGTGTAGTTGCCGTTGCCGTCGAAGTGGCGATCGGACAGTCCGCGGAAGTCACGGATACGCGGCAGGGCCAGCGTTACCAGACGGTCCAGGAATTCCCACATGCGGTCGCCACGCATGGTGACGTGGGCGCCGATGGGCATGCCTTCGCGCAGTTTGAACTGTGCAATGGACTTCTTGGCGCGGTTGACCACGGGCTTCTGGCCGGTGATGGCGGTCAGGTCCTTGATGGCGGAATCCACCAGCTTGGAGTCCTTGGCTGCCTCGCCCAGGCCCATGTTCACGACGACCTTGGTGATGCGGGGCAGCTGCATGACGTTCGTGTAACCGAACTCTTCCTGCAGTGCCGGCGCAACGGTCTCGTGGTACTTGGTCTTGAACCGCGGTGTCATCTTGGTTTCGGTCGTTTCGCTCATCACAGATCCTTGCCGGTGCTCTTGGACACGCGAACGCGAACGGTCTTCTGCTTGCCGTCACGCTCCACGGTCTCGGTGCGGTAGCCCACGCGGGTCGGCTTGCCGGTCTCCGGGTCCACGAGCATCACGTTGGAGATGTGAATGGGGGCCTCGGTCTTGACGATGCCACCGGCTTCGCCCTGGGCGCTGGCACGCTTGTGCTTGGTCACCACGTTGACACCCTCAACCACCACGCGGGAGGTTTCGGTGTTCACGCGCAGGACCTTGCCCTGCTTGCCCTTGTTCTGCTTGCTGCCGGAAATGACCTGAACCAGGTCTCCGGTCTTGATCTTGAATTTTGCCATGTCAGAGCACCTCCGGAGCCAGCGAGATGATCTTCATGAACTTCTTGTCGCGCAGCTCACGACCCACGGGGCCGAAGATGCGCGTGCCACGGGGATCCCCGTCGGTCTTCAAGATCACTGCGGCGTTCTCGTCGAAACGAATGTAGGAGCCGTCGGAACGGCGCCTCTGCTTCTTGGTACGGACCACAACGGCCTTGACAACGTCGCCCTTCTTGACGTTGCCACCGGGGATTGCGTCCTTTACGGTGGCGACAATAACGTCGCCAATGCCTGCGTAACGGCGTCCGGATCCACCGAGTACACGGATGGTGAGGATTTCCTTTGCACCCGTGTTATCGGCGACCCTAAGCCGCGACTCCTGCTGAATCACTGATGTCTCCTGTCGTCGCGCCGGTTCTCATCCATATCTGGACGATGTCGAGCCTTGCGGAACGGTAGATATTTGAACGCTTTGCTGAACGGTGCTCCCCGTGACCGTAGGAGGGGCCCGAGGCGTTCTCGCAAAGCACGTACGCGCTGGGTTTGTGGCGTCAGTGATTCGAAGTGATTCAGACGAACGGGTCATCTGCTTCGCTGCCCCACTGCGAATCGGTCTGCGCAACCAGAATCCGTGAACGGGCAGCGGAGGCGCGGTGATCATCGCTTGACGATGCCGCGTTGCATCGCATGTCGGAACACGCGAATACGCCGGTTCATACCCCGAATTCTCTTTCGAGAATGTGGACCGCCAGGCGGTTGGTGGGGCATAGAGGATTCTGACTCAGCAGTGTCGAAGTCAGTGATATGGGCACACGTGTGCCACACGCGTACTGATCTACTCTACAGCCCAGGCCCCGCTGGGTCCAACTGGCCGCTGCGCAAAAGAAGCGGGCCCCCATCCGAGGATGGGGGCCCGCTGGCCGGCGCGCCGCCGACCTGCTGTGTCGATCGAAACGACCTTACTTGGCCTTCTCGATGATCTCCACGATGCGCCAGTTCTTGCTGGCGGACAGCGGACGGGTCTCGGCGATACGCACGAGGTCGCCGATACCGGCGGTGTTCTCCTCGTCGTGAGCCTTGACTCGCTTGGACTTGCGCATGACCTTGCCGTAGAGGGCGTGCTTCACACGGTCCTCCACCTGCACGACCACGGTCTTGTCCATCTTGTCGGAGACTACGTAGCCGCGACGGGTCTTACGATCACCGCGCTTGGCCGTCGCCTCGTTGTTAACCTGCTCGCTCACTTGGCATCATCCTCAGACTTGGCGGCCTTCTTGCTTGCCTTGGCTGCCTTCTTGTCGGTCTCTACAGCACTCGCCTCGACCTCTTCGCGGATGCCCAGCTCGCGCTCACGGAGCACGGTGTAGATGCGGGCGATATCACGCTTGACGGACTTCAGGCGACCGTTGCTCTCGAGCTGACCGGTTGCGGACTGGAAGCGCAGGTTGAACAGCTCTTCCTTGGACTTGCGCAACTGCTCGGTCAGAGCACCGTTGTCCAGTGCCGCGAGGTTTTCCATGTTCAGATCCTTGGATCCAATGGCCATTGATCATTCACCACCTTCGCGACGCACAATACGTGCCTTCATCGGGAGCTTGTGGATTGCCAGACGAAGCGCCTCACGGGCGACTTCCTCGGTCACGCCGGAGATCTCGAACATGATGCGTCCGGGCTTGACGTTGGCGACCCACCATTCGGGTGAGCCCTTACCGGAACCCATGCGGGTTTCGGCGGGCTTTTTGGTCAGGGGACGGTCCGGGTAAATGTTGATCCAGACCTTACCGCCACGCTTGATGTGGCGGGTCATTGCGATACGCGCGGCTTCGATCTGACGGTTGGTGACATATGCCGGGCTCAATGCCTGGATGCCCCACTCGCCGAACGATACCTGGGTTCCGCCCTTGGCCTGACCCCGTCGCTTGGGGTGGTGCTGCTTGCGGAACTTGACACGACGTGGGATAAGCATTACTTACCACCCTCTGCGTTGGACGCCTCCGCAGCGTTGTTCTGCTGCGGGGCTGCGGCGGAGTCGTTACGCTCACGGCGCCCGCCACGGTCGTTACGGTCATTGCCCCCACGACGACGACGCTCGCCGCCCCCGGCGCCACCGCGGCGGTCGTTGCGTCCGCGCGAAGACGGAGCAGCGGCCTGCTGTGCTGCCAGTTCCTTGGAGGTCAGGTCACCCTTGTAGATCCAGACCTTCACGCCGATACGGCCGAAGGTGGTCTTTGCCTCGAAGAAGCCGTAGTCGATGTTCGCGCGCAGGGTGTGCAGGGGCACACGGCCTTCGCGGTAGAACTCCGAGCGGGACATTTCAGCACCACCGAGGCGGCCGGCGCACTGGATCCGAATACCCTTGGCACCCGCACGCTGTGCGGACTGAATGGCCTTCTTCATGGCGCGGCGGAAAGCCACGCGAGAAGCGAGCTGCTCGGCGACACCCTGAGCGACCAACTGCGCGTCGGTCTCGGGGTTCTTGACTTCCAGGATGTTCAGCTGGATCTGCTTGCCGGTCAGCTTCTCGAGCTCACCGCGGATGCGGTCAGCTTCGGCGCCGCGGCGGCCGATCACGATGCCCGGGCGAGCGGTGTGGATGTCCACACGCACACGGTCGCGGGTACGTTCGATTTCGACCTTGGAGATGCCTGCGCGCTCCATGCCCTTGGACATCAGCTCGCGGATCTTCACATCCTCGCGGATGTAGTCCTTGTAGCGCTGGCCCGGCTGGTTGGAGTCGGCGTACCAGTGCGAGATGTGGTCGGTGGTGATACCCAGACGGAATCCGTTGGGGTTGATTTTCTGTCCCACTTAGCGGACCTCCTCCTTCTCCGGGGTCGCCACGACCACGGTCACGTGGCTCGTGCGCTTGTTGATGCGGTACGCACGGCCCTGGGCGCGCGGCTGGAACCGCTTCATGGTGGGTCCTTCATCCACGTAAGCAGCGGAGACAACGAGGTCTTCCTGCTTGAACGCGAGGCCTTCACGCTCGGCCGTCTGCCGGGCGTTGGCCACGGCGGATTCGAGAACCTTGAACACCGGCTCGGAAGCTGCCTGGGGGGCAAACTTCAGAATCGCCAATGCCTCATTCGCCTGCTGGCCACGAATCAGGTTGACGACGCGCCGGGCCTTCATAGGCGTCACGCGGATGTAGCGCGCAGATGCCTTGGCTTCCATTGCTTTCCTTCTCTCGTCTTGTCGAAGAAGTGCTACGTGCTAACCCGTGGGTCAGCGACGCTTGCCCTTCTTGTCGTCCTTCACATGGCCGCGGAACGTGCGGGTGGGAGCGAATTCGCCGAGCTTGTGCCCGACCATCGACTCCGTGATGAACACCGGGATGTGCTTGCGTCCGTCGTGCACGGCAATCGTGTGTCCAAGCATGTCGGGCACGATCATCGAGCGGCGGGACCACGTCTTGATGACGTTCTTGGTACCCTTCTCGTTCTCCTTGGCGACCTTCAGGTAGAGGTGCTGATCAACGAAAGGGCCCTTCTTGAGGCTGCGTGGCATTAGTCAGGCTCCTTAGCGCTTGTTCTTGCCGGTACGACGACGACGGACGATGAGCTTGTCGCTTTCCTTGTTGGGGCGACGGGTGCGTCCCTCGGGCTTGCCGTTCGGGTTGACCGGGTGGCGGCCACCGGAGGTCTTACCCTCACCACCACCGTGCGGGTGGTCGACGGGGTTCATGACGACACCGCGGACGGTCGGGCGGATGCCCTTCCAGCGGTTACGTCCGGCCTTGCCCCAGTTGATGTTGGACTGCTCGGCGTTGCCGACCTCGCCCACTGTTGCGCGGCAACGAACGTCGACGTTGCGGATTTCGCCGGAGGGCAGACGGAGCTGGCCGTACTTACCTTCCTTGGCGACGAGCTGCACGGATGCACCGGCCGAGCGGGCCAGCTTCGCGCCGCCGCCCGGGCGCAGCTCCACGGCGTGGAGCACGGTGCCCACGGGGATGTTGCGCAGCGGCAGGTTGTTGCCGGGCTTGATGTCGGCGGACGGACCGGACTCGACAATATCGCCCTGCTTGAGCCTGTTCGGGGCCACGATGTAGCGCTTGGTGCCGTCGACGTAGTGCAGCAGCGCAATGCGCGCCGTGCGGTTGGGGTCGTACTCAATGTGAGCGACCTTGGCGTCGACGCCGTCCTTGTCGTGACGACGGAAGTCGATGACACGGTACTGGCGCTTGTGCCCACCGCCCTTGTGACGGGTGGTGATACGACCGGTGTTGTTGCGACCGCCCTTCTTGGGCAGCGGACGCACCAGTGACTTCTCGGGCGTATTGCGCGTGATTTCTACGAAGTCGGCAACCGACGAGCCGCGACGGCCCGGGGTTGTCGGCTTGTGCTTACGGATAGCCATAATTGATATTCCTCGTTAAAGTGGTCTCCGCTCAGGCGAGCGGACCGCCGAAGATGTCGATGGAACCTTCCCGAAGGGACACGATGGCACGCTTGGTGGCCTTACGCTGTCCCCAGCCGAAGCGAGTGCGCTTGCGCTTACCGGGACGATTGAGGGTGTTGACGGACTCGACCTTGACGCCGAAGATCGTCTCCACGGCGTACTTGATTTCGGTCTTGTTGGCCGAGGGCGCCACCTGGAAGGTGTACTTACCCTCGTCGATCAGTCCGTAGGACTTCTCGGAGACGACCGGGCGAATAATCACATCGCGCGGGTCCTTGTTGTAGATCGCGCTCACTTGGCGTCCTCCTGGTTCTTACCCGTAGCGGACGCAGCAGCAACGAACGAATCGTAAGCGGCCTTGGTGAAGATCACGTCGTCCGAGACGAGCACGTCGTACGTGTTGAGCTGGTCTGCGTACACGGCGTGCGTGTTGACCAGGTTGCGCACGGACAATGCAGCGACATCGTCACCGCGGTCCAGAACAACAAGCACGTTCTTGCGCTCGGTGACCGAGCGCAGGGCAACCTTGGCGGCTTTGGTGGACGGCTCGGCGCCGGTCACCAGATCCGCGACCACGTGGATGCGGTTGTTGCGAGCCCGGTCCGAGAGGGCACCGCGCAGGGCAGCTGCCTTCATCTTCTTGGGCGTGCGCTGGGAGTAGTCACGCGGGGTCGGGCCGTGGACAACGCCACCGCCGGTCATGTGCGGTGCGCGGATGGAGCCCTGACGAGCGCGACCTGTGCCCTTCTGCTTGAACGGCTTGCGACCTGCACCGGAAACTTCCGCGCGAGTCTTGGTCTTGTGCGTGCCCTGGCGTGCTGCGGCCAACTGAGCGACGACGACCTGGTGAAGCAGTGCCACGTTGGTCTGCGCGTCGAAGATCTCAGCGGGCAGCTCGACGTTTACGGTTTCAGTTGCCATGGCTTATCAGGCTCCCTTCACTGCGGTTCGGACGAGGACGACCGATCCCTTGGGGCCCGGCAGGGCGCCCTTGATGAGCAGCAGGGAGTTGTCGGCGTCGACAGCGTGAACGGTCAGGTTCATGGTGGTGTGACGGACGTTGCCCATCCGGCCGGCCATCTTCATGCCCTTGAAAACACGTGCGGGGTACGATGCGCCGCCGATGGATCCCGGCTTGCGGTGGTTCTTGTGTGCACCGTGGGAGGCGCCCACACCGGCGAAGCCGTGACGCTTCATAACACCGGCGGTGCCCTTGCCCTTGGTGGTGCCGACAACATCGACCTTGGTCCCGGCGTCGAAGATTTCGACGGACAGTTCCTGGCCGAGCTCGTAGTCAGCGGAATCGGAAGTACGAAGTTCGACGACGTGGCGGCGCGGGGTCACTCCGGCGGCGGCGAAGTGGCCAGCCAGCGGCTTGGAAACCTTGCGGGGATCGATCGCACCGAAGCCGATCTGAACGGCGTTGTAGCCGTCATTGTCCTCGTTGCGCAGCTGCGTCACGACGTTGGAGTCGGCCTTGACCACGGTCACCGGCACGAACTTCCCGTTCTCGTCCCAGACCTGGGTCATGCCGAGCTTGGTGCCCAGCAGGCCCTTAACCTGGCGTTCGAAAGTGGTAGTCATTGGGGTGCGATCCTTTTTACAGCTTGATTTCGATGTTCACGTCAGCCGGCAGGTCGAGACGCATGAGCGAGTCGACAGCCTTGGGCGTGGGGTCGATGATGTCGATCAGCCGCTTGTGTGTGCGCATTTCGAAGTGCTCACGGCTGTCCTTGTACTTGTGCGGCGAGCGGATCACGCAGTAGACGTTCTTCTCCGTGGGCAGCGGGACGGGTCCCACCACCGTGGCGCCTGCGCGCGTCACCGTCTCAACGATTTTCCGGGCCGAGACGTCAATGACCTCGTGGTCATAGGACTTCAGCCGGATGCGGATTTTTTGTCCCGCCATGGCGTCGTGACTCTCTTTCTTCAAGTACTTCCCTGTGTGGAGCCAAAGCTCCTTGTGTTCGGCGTTATTATCGCCACTTCACACAGACTGAATCCGGTGTAACCGGGTTCCTCACCCTGCTGAAGCACCGGCACCCGAACTCGGGCGTGTCGCATCAAACGCAAACACGAGTTCGCACAACTAATTTCTGTGGTGCCGATTGGATGGTTGTTGACGTGGTCCCATGGAGACCATGGCTCGTTGCGGCTGCTTCGGTGTACCGGTTCGCCCGACGCGGTCGGGGCCTTTTCACGGGCACACGCCGACACGTGAACAACAGCGACCATTCTGCCAGAAAATTACGCACCTTTGCAAACGCGGGTGCTCCCACCCTGTCGGACACTTCAAGCAACGCGCCGACGCCGTGCGGCGGGCGTGAAGCGACGTCGTCGTGGCGGCGGTGCGCGAACGCGTAAGGCCCCGCCGGTACGAAACTGGCGGGGCCTTACGTGGCGTGCCGGGCTAGCCGGCGATCAGCAGCGTAATCGGATGACTACTTGTTGATCTTGGTCACCTTGCCGGAACCAACGGTGCGGCCACCCTCACGGATAGCGAAGCCGAGGCCGTCCTCCATGGCGATGGGCTGGATCAGCTCAACGCTCATTTCGGTGTTGTCACCGGGCATGACCATCTCGGTGCCCTCGGGCAGCGTGATGACGCCGGTGACGTCGGTGGTGCGGAAGTAGAACTGCGGACGGTAGTTCGAGTAGAACGGGTTGTGACGCCCGCCCTCTTCCTTGGACAGGATGTAGACGTTGGCCTCGAAGTCGGTGTGCGGGGTGATGGAACCCGGCTTGCACACGACCTGGCCACGCTCGACATCGTCGCGCTTGAGCCCACGCAGCAGCAAACCACAGTTCTCGCCCGCGAGAGCTTCGTCCATCTGCTTGTGGAACATCTCGATACCGGTCACGGTGGTCTTCTGGATCGGGCGGATGCCAACGATCTCGACCTCCGAGTTGATCGGCAGGGTGCCACGCTCGGCACGGCCGGTCACCACGGTGCCACGACCGGTGATGGTGAAGACATCCTCAACGGGCATCAGGAACGGCTTGTCGGTGTCGCGCACCGGCTCGGGGATGTTCTCGTCCACGGCCTCCATGAGGTCCTCAACGGACTTGACCCACTGAGCGTCGCCCTCGAGAGCCTTCAGAGCGGACACGCGCACCACGGGTGCGTTGTCGCCGTCGAAGCCCTGGTCGGACAGCAGTTCACGAACTTCCATCTCGACGAGGTCCAGCAGTTCCTCATCGTCGACCATGTCGGACTTGTTCAGTGCGACCAACAGGTAGGGAACGCCCACCTGGCGGGCCAGCAGAACGTGCTCACGGGTCTGAGCCATGGGGCCGTCGGTGGCAGCAACCACGAGGATCGCGCCGTCCATCTGAGCAGCACCGGTGATCATGTTCTTCACGTAGTCCGCGTGACCGGGGGCGTCAACGTGAGCGTAGTGACGCTTCTCGGTCTGGTACTCGATGTGAGAGATGTTGATGGTGATGCCGCGCTGCTTCTCCTCCGGAGCGGAGTCAATGGCACCGAAGTCGCGCTGCTCGTTGAGATCCGGGTACTTGTCAGCAAGCACCTTGGAGATGGCAGCGGTGAGCGTGGTCTTGCCGTGGTCAACGTGGCCGATGGTGCCGATGTTGAGGTGCGGCTTGGTGCGCTCGAACTTGGCCTTCGCCATGATGTGTTCCTCCTAGAACATTGAGGTGAGACTTACTCGACTGCTCCGAAGACTCGGAGCGTACTATCACAGCGCAGGGCGCTGCTGCAGTCGAAACCTGTGCAAGTCTACTTTGGCTTTAGTGGTTTATCGAAATTCGGGGACGGGTCCCCGGTGGGCCTACTCGCCGCGGTTCTTCTGAATGATCTCGTCGGCAACGGCCTTCGGGACCTCTGAATAGCTGTCGAACTGCATGGAGTACACGGCACGACCCTGGGTCTTGGACCGGAGGTCACCGATGTAGCCGAACATTTCGGACAGCGGCACGAGGGCCTTCACCAGCTTGACGCCGGTGACATCCTCCATGGACTGGATCTGACCGCGACGGGAGTTCAGGTCACCGATCACGTCGCCCATGTACTCCTCGGGGGTGCGAACCTCCACGGACATCAGCGGCTCCAGGAGCACAGGGTTGGCGCGACGAACGCCTTCCTTGAACACCATGGAACCGGCGATCTTGAACGCCATTTCGGACGAGTCGACGTCGTGGTAGGCGCCGTCGAGCAGGGTGGCCTTCACGCCGACCATGGGGTATCCGGCAAGAACACCCAGCTGCATGGCGTCCTGGATACCGGAATCCACGGACGGAATGTACTCGCGAGGAACGCGGCCACCGGTCACCTTGTTGTCGAACTCGTAGAGTTCTTCGGAGTCCAGCGGGAGCGGCTCGAAAGCCACCTGCACCTTGGCGAACTGGCCGGAACCACCGGTCTGCTTCTTGTGGGTGTAGTCGACCTTGTCCACGGCCTTCTTGATGGTCTCGCGGTAAGCCACCTGCGGCTTGCCCACGTTGGCTTCCACCTTGAATTCGCGCTTCATGCGGTCCACCAGGATGTCCAGGTGAAGCTCGCCCATGCCGCCGATCTCGGTCTGGCCGGTCTCGTCGTTGAGGGACACCGTGAAGGTGGGGTCCTCAGCGGAGAGCTTCTGGATCGCGGTGGAGAGCTTTTCCTGGTCGCCCTTGGTCTTGGGCTCGATAGCCACGAAGATCACGGGCTCGGGGAAGCTCATGGACTCCAGCACGATGGGGTTCTGCGCATCGCACAGGGTGTCACCTGTGGTGGTGTCCTTGAGACCAATGGCCGCGTAGATGTGACCGGCCGAGATCTCGTCCACCGGGTTCTCCTTGTTGGAGTGCATCTGGAACAGCTTGCCGATGCGCTCCTTCTTGCCCTTGGTGGAGTTGAGCACCTGCTCGCCGGCCTTGACCTTACCCGAGTACACGCGGATGTAGGTGAGCTGACCGTAGAACGGGTGGGCCGCGACCTTGAACGCCAGCGCGGCGAACGGTGCGTTCGCGTCCGCCGGACGGGTCATGACCTCTTCCTCGTCCTTCACGGAGTGACCCTGCACGGAGAGGACGTCCAACGGCGTGGGGAGGTAATCGATCACAGCGTCGAGCATGGGCTGCACGCCGCGGTTCTTGAACGCGGAACCACACAGCACCGGGTAGGCCTTGGAGTTGATCGTCAGCTCGCGAATGCCGTGCTTGATCTCATCCTGGGTGAGCTCTTCACCGTTGAGGTACTTCTCCATGAGCGCGTCATCGGCTTCAGCCACGGATTCGACCAGCTGGTTGCGGTACTCCTCGGCACGCTCCTGCAGATCCTCGGGGATCTCGCGGATCTCGTACTTGGCGCCCAGGGACACGTCACCCTTGGAGTCGCCTTCCCAAACGAACGCCTTCATGGTGAGCAGGTCGACAACGCCCACGAAGTCGTTCTCGGCGCCGATGGGCAGCTGCAGAACGAGCGGGGTTGCACCAAGGCGGGACTTGATGGTGTCCACGGTGAAGTAGAAGTCGGCACCGAGCTTGTCCATCTTGTTGACAAAGCAGATGCGCGGAACTTCGTACTTGTCAGCCTGGCGCCACACGGTCTCCGACTGCGGCTCAACGCCTTCCTTGCCGTCGAAGACTGCCACGGCGCCGTCGAGCACACGCAGGGAGCGCTCGACCTCGACCGTGAAGTCCACGTGGCCCGGGGTGTCGATGATGTTGATCTGGTTGTCGTGCCAGTAGCAAGAGGTCGCGGCGGAGGTAATGGTGATGCCGCGTTCCTGCTCCTGCGCCATCCAGTCCATCGTGGATGCACCGTCGTGCGTCTCGCCGAGCTTGTGGTTGATGCCCGTGTAGAACAGGATTCGTTCGGTGGTCGTGGTCTTACCGGCATCAATGTGAGCCATGATGCCGATATTGCGGACCTTGTTCAGGTCGGTAAGCACGTCAAGTGCCACGATGGTTCCCTTCGTAAAGGTTGGTGCCGGGCCCATGGTCGGCCCCGTTGTTGACGGGG
The DNA here is from genome assembly GCF_014698015.1 of Kocuria sp. cx-455. GTDB lineage: Bacteria > Actinomycetota > Actinomycetes > Actinomycetales > Micrococcaceae > Kocuria. The sequence goes on along the minus strand of NZ_JACXBS010000001.1, from coordinate 823,606 downwards.
CCGACACGCCTATCGGATTTTACCAGCGATAGTGGGCGAAGGCCTTGTTGGACTCAGCCATCTTGTGGGTGTCCTCGCGGCGCTTCACAGCGGCACCCAGGCCGTTGGAGGCGTCGAGGATCTCGTTCTGGAGACGCTCAGTCATGGTGTTTTCGCGGCGGACCTTGGCGTAGCCAACGAGCCAACGCAGGGACAGCGCGGTGGCGCGGCCTGCCTTGACCTCGACCGGGACCTGGTAGGTGGCGCCACCGACACGACGGGAGCGGACCTCGAGGGCCGGCTTGACGTTGTCGAGGGCCTTCTTCAGAGTGACGACCGGATCTGCGTTGGTCTTGTGACGAACGCCTTCGAGGGCACCGTAGACAATGCGCTCTGCGGTGGACTTCTTGCCGTCCTGCAGAACCTTGTTGATCAACTGGGTGACCACGGGAGAGCCGTAGACGGGGTCTACGACGAGGGGGCGCTTGGGAGCGGGACCTTTACGAGGCATTACTTCTTCTCCTTCTTGGCGCCGTAGCGGGAACGAGCCTGCTGGCGGCCCTTGACACCCTGGGTGTCGAGTGCGCCGCGCACGATCTTGTAGCGAACACCCGGCAGGTCCTTCACACGACCACCGCGCACCAGCACGATGGAGTGTTCCTGCAGGTTGTGTCCCTCACCGGGGATGTACGCGGTAACTTCCACGCCGCCGTTGAGCTTGACACGGGCCACCTTGCGCAGAGCCGAGTTCGGCTTCTTGGGGGTGGTGGTGAACACACGGGTGCACACGCCGCGCTTCATGGGGTTGCCCTTGAGTGCGGGGGCTTTGGTCTGCATGACCTTGGACGTCCGGCCCTTACGGACCAGCTGCTGAATAGTTGGCACAGTGCCTCCTGTTTGGGCAGACCTTGCGTTCACCGGGTGAACGGTCTGCTGACTGCGGATTGGTGAGTCACGGAAGCAGGCACGACAAAAAATGGCATCTAGGTACAAGGTGCGTACCACAGGACAGGGTCCAATTTGCCATTAATTCGAAAATGCGCGCGCTCGTGACCGAGCAATTCCTGCCCAGTGTAGCAGTTACCGCTCACCGCCGCGAACCGGTGTGCGGGCGAGCCCGCCGCCGAGCACGGGAGCTCAGTGGCCCGACGCCGCGAGGTCCTGAGAAATGGCATCCGCGCAGGCAAGCAGCTCCGGGATCACCTGGGTCTCGGGGTGATCGGTGTCCACCCCGGGCATCCCCACGCGCATGGACACATTGATCGCGGCAATTGTGCGGCCGGCGCGGTCCCTGACCGGCACTGCGGCCGAGCGCAGCCCCACTTCCAGTTCTTGATCCACCACGGCGTAGCCCTGCTCGCGCACACGCTGCAGCTGCTGCGCCAGGGCGTCGCGCTCGGTGGTGGTCCGCCGGGTCAACGGTGACAGTTGCGCTGCCGAGAGGTACTCCGCCAGTTCCTGGGCGCTGAGGTCCGCGAGCAGCACCCGACCCATGGAGGTGGCATAAGCGGGGAAGCGGGTTCCCACGGCAATCGCCACCGTCATGATGCGGTGCGTGGCCACGCGCGCCACGTACACGATGTCCTGTCCGTCGAGCACGGACAAGGACGTGGATTCCTGCAGGGTGTCCGAGAGCCGCTTCAGATGCGGGCTCGCGACCTGCGGCAGTGACAGCGCCGAAAGATACGAGTACCCCAATTGCAGCACCTTGGGCGTGAGTTCGAACATCCGCCCGTCGGAACGGACGTACCCCAGTGATTCGAGCGTGAGGAGGAACCGGCGCGCGGTGGCGCGCGTCAAACCCGTGTGTCGTGCAACGTCGGAGAGCGTCATGACGGGCTGAGCGGCGTCGAAAGCGGCAATCACCGACAGCCCGCGCGCGAGCGATTGAACGTACTGGCTCTTGTCGGCGGAGTCTGCGTCAGCGCTCACGGGGGGCTCCAAATCACACGGGTCGGCTACTGGGGGTTGCGGGAAGTACACGGGATTAACGAAAAGCGGGGGTGGAACCCGATCGACTCCACCCCCGCGCCCACGTCAATTGGCGGGCTTGAGTTCGATGTCGATCAACTCGGTGAGTTCGTCGAAACCGATACCGAAGGTCTCGCGCACCCGCACGCCATCATCCTCGATGAGGAACACGGCCTTGTCCGTGTAGATGCGGGACACGCAACCCACACCGGTCAGCGGCATATCGCACTCAGCCACCAGCTTGGGCTGGCCCTTCTTGGTCTGCAGGGTCATCATCACGAACGTCTGCTTGGCGCCGGTGGCCAGGTCCATGGCACCGCCCACCGCGGGGATGGCGCCGGGCTTGCCGGTGTGCCAGTTGGCCAGGTTGCCCTTCTGGTCCACCTGGAAGGCACCCAGGACACAGCAGTCCAGGTGACCGCCGCGCATCATCGCGAAGGAATCCGCATGGTGGAAATAGGAGCAGCCCTCCGTCTCGACCACGGGAATCTTGCCCGCGTTGATGAGATCCGGGTCGACCTCGTCGCCCTTGGCCTCCGCACCCATACCCAGCATGCCGTTCTCGGTGTGCAGGGTGACGTCGTCCTCGGGGGACAAGTAGTTGGAGACCAGCGTGGGCTGGCCGATTCCCAGGTTGACGTAGGCGCCGGCGGGAATGTCGCGGGCCACAACCTCGGCGAGCTCTTCGGGGCTCAGGGCGTGATCACTGTTCTGCGGGGCGCTCATGCCGCACCTTCCTCTCGCGGGTCTACCTGCTTGGGAGCTTCGAGCCTGACCACGGTGTCCACGTAGATCCCGGGGGTCACCACGACCTCGGGGTCGAGCTGACCGCGCTCCACGATCTCGCTCACCTGCACGATGGAGCGTTTTGCGGCGGCCGCCATGATGGGGCCGAAGTTGCGCGCGGTCTTGCGGTAGACCAGGTTGCCCGCGGTGTCCGCGGTGTGTGCCTTGGTCAGGGAGAAGTCCGCGTGGATGGGGTATTCGAGCACCTGGTGCTTGTCGTCCAGTTCACGTACTTCCTTGCCCTCCGCCAACGGGGTGCCGTAGCCGGTGGGGGTGTAGAACGCGCCGATACCCGCACCGGCGGCGCGGATGCGCTCGGCCAGGTTGCCCTGCGGTACGACCTCGAGCTCGATCTCGCCGGCGTGGTACTTCTCGTCGAAGTGCCACGAGTCCGACTGGCGCGGGAAGGAGCAAATGATTTTCTTCACGCGGCCGAGCTGGATGAGCTTGGCCAGTCCCACGTCTCCGTTACCGGCGTTGTTGTTGACCACGGTGAGATCCTTGGCGCCGTTCTCGATGAGCGCGTCAATGAGCTCAACGGGCTGCCCGGCAACACCGAAGCCACCGATCATCACGCAGGCGCCGTCGTGGATGGGCTCCACGGCCGCGGCCACGCTGTCTGCAATGTTCAGCATGAGCTGTATGCCTTTCCTCGTTTGGTCTGGGGTGGGGTTGCTCAGCCCTGGGCGTTCTCGTTCTCGAGTACCACGGCCAGGCCCTGGCCCACGCCGATGCACAGGCTGGCCACGCCCCAGCGCTCGCCAGACTCTTCGAGACGGCGTGCCAGCGTGCCGAGCACGCGGGTACCGGAGGCGCCGAGCGGGTGACCGATCGCGATGGCACCGCCCCACGTGTTCACGATGCTCTGGTCCACGCCCCACTGGCGCAGGCACGCGAGCGACTGCGCGGCGAACGCTTCATTGAGCTCCACGGCCGCGACGTCTCCCCAGGTGATCCCCGCCCGCTTGAGCGCGAGGTTGGCGGCCGCCACGGGTGCCTCACCGAAGTACTGCGGCTCGTTGGCCGCGGCGCCGCGACCGGCGATGCGTGCAATGGGTGCGATGCCGAGCAGGTCAGCGCCCTTTTCACTGCCCAACCACGCCGCGGAGGCGCCGTCATTCATGGGCGAGGCATTTCCGGCGGTCACCGTCGCGTCCTCACCCGTGCGGAACACGGTGCGCAGGCCGGAGAGGGTCTGGGCGGTGGAATCCGCACGGACCGTCTCGTCACGGGTGAGTTCCACACCGCGCTTGGTGTTGGGCTGCACGCTCACGGTGAGGTTGTCGTACTTGCCCTCGTCCCAGGCCTTCGCGGCGAGCTGATGCGAACGAGCGGCGAACTCATCCTGATCCTCACGGGAAATCTGGTGCTTCTCACGCAACTGCTCGGTGGCCTCGCCCAGCGAGACGGTCCAGGCATCCGGCATTTCCGGGTTGACCAGGCGCCACCCCAGGGTGGTGTTGGCGAGCTTGAGGTCCTGCATGGGGAAGGCGCGCTCGGTCTTGGGGAGCACCCAGGGGGCGCGGGACATGGATTCCACACCACCCACGAGCAGCAGGTCACCCTCGCCCACTTCGATCTGACGCGAGGCCATCATGGCGGCGTCCAGGGAGGAACCGCACAGGCGGTTGATCGTGGATCCGGGAACGGAGGTGGGCAGTCCCGCGAGCAGGGTGGCCATGCGGGCCACGTTGCGGTTCTCTTCGCCGGCGCCGTTGGCGTTGCCGAAGTAGACCTCGTCGATGGCGGAAGGATCCAGCTGGGGAGCGCGCTCCACCATGGTCTTGACCACGAGGGCGGCCAGATCATCGGGGCGGTGGCTGGACAACGCACCGCCCACCTTGCCGAACGGGGTGCGGACTGCGTCGTACACGTAAGCGTGGTTCATGTAAATCCTCACAGGTTGGGCTCACCCGGTCTCCCGGGGCGACACCGTCTCCATGGGCCGACGACGCCGCATTGCGTGGTTCCAGAATACCCCCAATGTGCGCGCCATGTGAACACCTGTACGCATGGCGAACATTAGATGCGATCCGCGCCGTGGTGCACCTCGCGCCCCGGGCTACTCCCCCAGCGCCCCCATGTCCGACAGCACCTTTTGAGCATGCTTGAACGCGTTGTTTGCCGACGGCACCGATAAGTAGATGGCCGACTGGAGAAGGATTTCCTTGATCTCGTCCGGGGACAGCCCGTTGCCGATTGCAGCCCGCACGTGCATCTCGAACTCTTCCCAGTGCCCGGCCGCGATCAGTGCCGTGAGCACGCACGCACTGCGCATTCGGCGATCCAGGCCCGGCCGGGTCCAGATCTCGCCCCACGCGTAGCGGGTGATGAAGTCCTGGAACTGCTCGGTGAATTCCGTCTTGCCGGCCTCGGCGCGATCCACGTGCGCGTCGGAGAGCACCTCGCGGCGCACGGTCATGCCGTCCTGGTGGGCCTGGGACTGGGTGCGTTCTGAACGATCGGTCATGGAGTCCTTTCTGCTCAGCGGTGGGCCGAGATGAATCGAGTGATGTGTCCGGCGGTGACTTCCGGCGCCTCCGCAGCCAATAAGTGAGACGTATTCGCGATCGTCTCGTGGCGAGCGCCCAACTTCTTGGCCAGTGCCTGCACGGTCTCGGGCCCAGCAACGACGTCGCCCGGTCCGGACAGCGCCAGAACGGGTACCTCTGTTCCGGGCTGAGTTTCGCGCAGGTCGAAGCCGGCCAGCGAGCGGCACGCGGCGGCGTAGCTGTACCGATCCGCGTTCTGCAGGTCGTGCAGCAGGGCGGTGCCGACCTCCGGGTGATGCGCCAGGAAATGCGGGGCGAACCACAACTTGGCGGAGTTGATCACCTGGGTGGGAGTTCCCGCCCGGGCCACGAGGTCCGCGCGTTCGTTCCAGCCCTGCGGGTCCGGGAAGTAATCGGTCGTGGCAATCAATGTCAGTGAGGCCAGCCGGTCCGAAGGATCCGCAAGCAGTTGCTGCCCCACCGCACCGCCAATGGATGTCCCCACGTAGTGGAAGGGCCCGGAAGACAGCTGCCCCGCAACCGCGGCCAGGACACCCTGAGCGAGCTCCGCCACCGTGAAGTCGCGGGTCGGTCCACTCACGCCGTGGCCGGGGAGATCCCATCCGACCACGCGCATCTCGTGGGCCAGGCGGGAGACCACACCGCCGTAAAGATTGGCCACGGACGTGCCGATTCCGGGCCCCAGGACCACCAGGGGTGCGTCATCGGGAAGCTGTTCGGGGTTCGAGAACTCCACGAGTCCAAGCTCGGGCACGCTCATGCAATCAACCTTTCGCGGTGGTTTTTCACAGCACGGTCGCACAGCTGCTGCGCGGCGCCCAGATAACCGCGGGGGTCCAGTAGATGCAGCAGCCAAGCGCTCACGGTGGCCCGTTCCCGCGGGTTCACACCGTCAGGCAACGACGGCGAGTCCTCACCCGTGATCAGGTCGGTCAGGTGATCCGCAAGTGCCTCGGCGTCGAGGGGATGCTCGCGCACAGCGGCCTGCACTCGCTGCTTGGCCGTGGAACCGTCGAATTTTGACAGCACCGGCGTCAGAGTGGCACCGAGTCGTTCGGCCATCACACCGGTGCCTGCCCGGCGCAGGTTCTGCGCCATGCGTTCGGCGTTGACGGTCAGACCGTCGGCGAGTTCCGCAGCGTGCGACGCCGCCGCGGTCGCCAGCACCGCTAGCTCACGAAGCGCGGGCCATTCCGCATGCCACCCGCCGTCCGGACGCTCATCCACGGCCGCCGCGGCACCGGAGCTGACCTGGCTCAGGAGGTGGGGCGCGGCCAACGCCGTGCGCTTGAGCAAAACGCTCAACACGGGATTCTGTTTTTGGGGCATTGCGGACGAGACCCCGCGACCCTCGGCGGTGGGCTCGCGCAATTCGCCCACCTCGGGCCGGGACAGCAACAGCACGTCGTTGGCCATGCGCCCCAGTGCCGCGGTCGTTTCCGCAAGCGCTCCGGCAACCCGCAGGACCGGAACGCGATCGGTGTGCCAGACGTGATCCGGTACCCCCAGTCCGAGTTCCTCGCCCCAGTACCCGATCAGGGTGAAAAGCCTGTCAGCGGTTTGCTCGGTACTTCCCCCCTGATCGCACAGGGCCATACCCGCCGCCAGGGTTCCGGCGGCTCCCCCATAGGACACGGGGAGGTGAGCCCGGTCCAGCACGTCGCGCGCGGCGTCGTCGACCCCCGCAAGCCACGAGGCCGCCTTGACACCGAAAGCAATGGGCAGCGCGTGCTGGGTGAGGGTGCGCCCGACCATCACGGTGTCCGTGTGCGTCTCGACCAGGCCGGCGAGGGCGTCCCCGGTGCGGGTCAGATCCGACACCAGACTGTCTCGCGCGGCCTTGAGCACGATGGCGAGGGCGGTGTCCATGACGTCCTGGCTCGTGAGGGACTTGTGCACGGCGGCCACCGGAGAACCATGCAGTTCAGTGACCGCGGCGCGGTAGTCGGCGAGCAGCGGGATGACGGGATTGCCGCCGCCCTCGGAAGCGACTGCCAACCGGCTGAGTGACGCCTCGTCCAAGGGGACCTGGTCCACCGCGTCACGAGCAATGTCAGCGATGCGTCTCGGAACGAGTCCCAGACGCGACTGGGCCGCGACCCACGCCGCCTCCGTGCGGAGAACGGCGCGGGCCACGGCACGATCGTCGAGCAGCTCGGCCGCCCGGCGGCCTCCCGGAGTGAGAAGACCCGTGGTGATCATTCAAGCCCCGGGTAGGCCAGGAACACGGTCTCTCCGTCACCCTGCAGGTGCACGTCGAAGCGCAACGAGCCGTCCGCTTCGCGAGTGGCAACCAGGGTGGCTCGCTCGTCGTCCGACAGGCCCGACAGCAGCGGGTCATTGGCGAGTGCGTCGGTGTCCTCGGGCAGGTAGATGCGCGTGAACAGCCGATTGAGCAGGCCGCGGGCGAACACGGTCAGGCAGATGAACGACGCCTTGCCTGCCTCGGTGGGGCCGGGGTTGACCGTGGTGAAGGTGTAGTGGCCCTCGTTGTCCACGGCCACGCGGCCGAATCCGGTGAACGTGTAGCCGTCGCGGAGCAACGAGCCGGTCTCCTGGGAGACGTTGCCTTCCTCGTCCGCCTGCCAGATCTCCAGCATGGAGTCGGGCACGGGTACGCCGTGGCCGTCGTAGACGGTGCCGTGCAGGCGCACGGCGCCGGGGCGGGATCGGTCCACCAGATTCTCACCGTTCTCGTACGGCAGCGCGTACCCGTAGAACGGGCCAATGGTTTGGCCCGGGGTGGGTACCAGGCGTTGGGTGTTCTCAGACATTGCTGTCGTCCTCCGTCCAGGTCCGGTTGGAACCGCTCAACACGATGTCCCATGTGTAGCCCAGCAGCCACTCGTGCTCGGACACGTTGTGGTCGTAGTCGGCCACGAGGCGTTCGCGGGCCTTGGGATCCACGATCGACTGATAAATGGGATCCAACGCGAACAGTGGATCGCCCGGGAAGTACATCTGGGTGATCATGCGCTGGGTGAAGTCCGTGCCGAACAGTGAGAAGTGCACGTGCGCCGGGCGCCATGCGTTCTGGTGGTTCTTCCACGGATACGGTCCGGGCTTGATCGTCACGAACGAATAGGACCCGTCATCACCGGTGATGCAGCGGCCCACGCCCGTGAAGTTCGGATCAATGGGCGCGGGGTGCTGATCGCGCTTGTGAATGTAGCGACCGGCCGCGTTGGCCTGCCAGATCTCCACCAGCTGATTGCGCACGGGGCGGCCATCACCGTCCAGCACGCGGCCGTTGATGCGGATGCGCTCACCGATCGGTTCGCCGCCGTCCTGAATGGTCAAATCCGACTCGAGCTTGTGCACGTCCCGCTCACCGAAGGCCGGAGCGTAAAGCTCAATGGTCTCCGGGTCCGCGTGGCGCGGGTCCTTGGTCGGGTGGCGCAGGATGGAGCTGCGGTAGGGCGCGTAGTCCAGCCGCGGCTGGGTTTCCGTACGACCGGACTCCTCGTACTGCTTGGCGATTCCGGCCATCTCGTTGTTGAGCTGGTCCTGGCTGTCAGCGGCGTCATCGGCGCCCTTGGCCGTGAGCGGCTCGAAGGCGTCCTCTGGATTCTCAGCTGCCATCATTCATCTCCTTAGGGACAGAGCTGCGGTGGATAGTGTGTGGCTCATTGATCCGGCCAGCCGGTGTAGCACTCCGCGAAGTAGGCGGATCCGCGCTCCGATCCGGTGATGGACGCGAACTCGCCGCGGCGGCGCTTCTGGTTGAAGGGATTCTCCCCGGGCTGGATGTGCATGAGGTTGGTGGCCCAGTACGAGAAGTTCTGAGCCTTCCAAATGCGTTCCAGGGCCTTGGCCGAATACTCCGCCAGGCCGCTTTCATCACCGTTGTCGAAGAAGTCGATGATGGCCGGGGCCAGCACGCGCACATCGCAAAAGGCCAGGTTCAAGCCCTTGGCACCCGTGGGCGGAACCGTGTGACCGGCGTCCCCCACCAGGAACATGTTCCCGTAGCGCAGCGGTTCACAGACGTAGGAACGGAACGGCAGGACGGTCTTGTCGAAAATTTTGCCGCGCTGCAACTGCAGACCGTCCGGGCCGTCGATGCGACGCTGCAACTCCGCCCAGATGCGCTCATCGTCCCAGTCCGCCACGTTCTCATTGGGGTCACACTGGAAATACATGCGCTGGACCGTGTCACTGCGCTGGGAGATCAGGGCAAAGCCGTGCTCCGAGTTCGCGTAAATCAACTCGGGAGCGGAGGCCGGGGCCTCGCACAGGATGCCGAACCACGCGAACGGGTACTCGATGAAGTTGTCCGTGCGGACGTCGGCGGGGATCTGACGTTTGGAAATGCCCTTGGAACCGTCCGCTCCGACCAGGATCCTGCAACGGATCTCGAGCTCCTCGCCGTCGGCCGTGGTGCTCAGGATCTTGGGCTGGTCGGAGGTGAGGTCACTGATCTGGGTGTCGGTGACCTCGTAGCGGACGTCGCCGCCGTCGCGCTTGCGCGCCGCGGCAAGATCGACGAACACCTCGTTCTGCGGATAGAGCCACACGGACTCGCCCACGAGTTTCTGGAAGTCGATGCGGTGACTGACACCTTCGAACCGCAAAGTGGTGCCCTCGTGCTCGTGGCCTTCGGTCAGGACCCGACCACCCACTCCGGTTTCCGCCAACATCCTGACGGTGCCGGCCTCAAGAATGCCGGCGCGGTGGGTATTCGCGATCTCGTCGTGGGAGCGGGCCTCCACCACAACGCTGTCGATGCCCGCCTTGTACAGCAGGTGGGAAAGCATCAGTCCGGCGGGGCCGGCACCCACGATGCCCACCTGGGTCTCTACAATTGTTCGCTCTTTGACCATGTGTCCTCCTTGCGCACGTGTCACTCACATTATGCTGGGCGGCCATGGTCCGCATCACAGTTGTTCCATTCAATGAGAACATGCGGGAGTATGACCCCCGGGGGCGCACTCCCGGAACAAGCCGAAGAACAACCTCACCAAGTTGTTAGAGGGCCCCCATGGCACGGGAAATTCCGTGAGATGCAACCCGTAACGTTTGTACGATCCCGGGCACCTCCGCAGCGCCCATGTCCTCCAACGCCATGACCACGCCCAGGGCCACCGGGCGGTGGGCCTGCGGAACCCGAACCGGGACCGAGATTCCGCCGGTGCCCTCATCAATCCGGCCACGTTGCAGAGCGTAGCCACGCTGGGCAAAACGCCGCAGATCGGTCATGAGACGGTCGGCGGGAATTCCCTCGGGGAACGTCTCGTCCCGCACTCGTTGGCAATATTCCCCGACGAATGACTCGGGGTACTGGGACAGGAGCACCAGTCCCGCCGCAGACTGGTGCAGGGGCAATCGACCGGCCACGTTCGAGCGCAGGGGCACATCCGAATTCTTACCGAGGATACGTTCGGCGAACAGGACGTCATCGCCCTCCACCACGCCCACGTGCACGTGCTGGCGCAGCACCGCGTGCACGTCCGACATGAACGGAATGGCCACGGACGCCAAGTCTTCCGCCAGCGCCGCCCGAGAGGCCAATTCCCACAACCGGGTTCCCACACGGTAGCCCTGGCCTCCGGTGGGCTCGATCCACCCGATCCGTTTCATCTCGGCCAACAATCGATGCGCGGTGGACGGCGGAAGCTGGGCGAACCGGGCAATGTCCCTGAGCTGGAGCACCGGGGTGTCGGAACCGAACGCGGCGAGGATCCGTTCTACGCGGGCGAGAACCGAATCCCCCGACGTCGAATTCGCCATCCCAGCCTCCTCCCCCGCCGCATCAGTGGATACGGCTACCGACATGCATTGTTCTCAGCGTAGTCTCCCGACCAACGCCGAAGGCCGGCCCCCACACGTGTGGGGGCCGGCCTTCGGTCGAACGGCTACGGCAGCTCAGCTACCGGAGCGAACAATCAGTTGGTGCCGAAGTCGTAGTCATCCAACGGGATGGCCTGGAACTCCGAACCCAACGCACCCGAGTTCTCCTCGGCGTAGCTGAAGTCAGCGAACGCGGAAGGATCGGTGAACATGGATGCCTTGGCTTCCTCGGTGGGCTCAACGTCCACGTTGTTGTACCGTGCCAGGCCGGTGCCGGCCGGGATGAGCTTACCGATGATCACGTTCTCCTTCAGACCCAGCAGCGGATCCGACTTACCTTCCATGGCCGCCTGCGTCAGCACGCGGGTGGTCTCCTGGAAGGACGCGGCGGACAGCCACGAGTCGGTGGCCAGCGAAGCCTTGGTGATACCCATCAGCTCCGGACGACCCGCGGCGGGACGCTTACTCTCGGACACCGCTCCGCGGTTGGCCTCCAGGAAGCGCACGCTGTCCACCAACTCGCCCGGCAGCAACGCGGTGTCGCCGGACTCAATGATGGTCACGCGACGCAGCATCTGACGGACGATGACCTCCACGTGCTTGTCGTGGATGCCCACACCCTGGGAGCGGTACACGCCCTGGACCTCGTCCACCAGGTGCTTTTGAGCCTCACGGGGACCGCGAATACGCAGCACCTCCTTGGGATCGATCGCACCGGTCACGAGCTGCTGACCGACCACTACTGAATCGCCATCGTGCACGAGCAGCTTGGCGCGACGCAGCACCGGGTAGGCAAATTCCTCGTCGCCGTTGTCCGGGACAATGACGATCTTGAGGGACTTGTCGGTGTCTTCGATGCGCACGCGGCCGGCCACCTCGGAGATCGGGGCGACACCCTTGGGGGTACGCGCCTCGAAGAGCTCCTGAATACGGGGCAGACCCTGGGTGATGTCACCGTCCGAGGAGGCAACACCACCGGTGTGGAAGGTACGCATGGTCAGCTGGGTACCGGGTTCACCGATCGACTGCGCAGCCACGATGCCCACGGCCTCTCCGATGTCCACCAACTGGTTGGTGGCCAGGGAGCGACCGTAGCAAGCGGCACACACACCCACGGCGGATTCACACGTGAGCACGGAGCGCACGCGAACCTCGTCGATACCGGCGGTGAACAGCTTGTTGATCAGGGCGTCGGACATGTCCTGGCCCGCATCGGCCACAATCTCGCCGTTCGCATCAACCACATCGGTGGCCAGCACACGACCGTGCACGGTGTTCTCGACGTCCTCGTGCAACGAACGCACGCCGGACTCGTCGACCTCCGACACGGGCAGCACCAGACCGCGGCGGGTCTGGCAGTCGGCCTCGCGAACAATGACATCCTGGGACACATCCACCAGACGACGGGTCAGGTAACCCGAGTTGGCGGTACGCAACGCGGTATCGGCCAGACCCTTACGAGCACCGTGGGTCGCGATGAAGTACTCCAGCACCGACAGGCCCTCGCGGTAGGAGGACTTGATCGGACGGGGCATGATTTCACCCTTGGGGTTGGCCACCAAACCACGGATACCCGCGATCTGACGGACCTGCATCCAGTTACCACGTGCACCGGAGGACACCATGCGGTTAATGGTGTTGCTCGCGGTCAGGTTCTTACGCATGGCCTCGGCGACCTCGTCGGTTGCCTTGGACCAGATGTCGATCAATTCGGAACGACGCTCGTCGTCGTCGATCAGGCCCTTGTCGTACTGGCCCTGGATCTTCGCGGCCTGCGCCTCGTAACCCTCCATGATGGCGGGCTTCTCCGGCGGAGTCGCGATGTCCGAGATGGCCACGGTGACACCCGAGCGGGATGCCCAGTGGAAACCGGCGTCCTTGAGCAGATCCAGGGTGTGCGCCACCTGGGTCATCGGGTAACGCTCTGCCAGATCGTTCACCAACGACGACAAGTGCTTCTTGTCGGCGACGTTCTCGTCCCACGGGTAGTCCTCGGGCAGCGTCTCGTTGAAGAGCACGCGACCCAGGGTGGTTTCCACAATGGCGGACTGGCCGGGTTCCCAACCCTCGGGAGCCTCCCAGCCGGCGTACGGCACGAAGTCGTCCAGCTCGATCTTGCACTTGGAGTTCAAGTGCAGCTCGCCGGAGTCGTGGGCCATGATGGCCTCGGCCACGGACGAGTAGCTGTTGCCCTCACCGGCAGAGCCGTCACGGACGGTGGTCAAGTGGTACAGACCAATGATCATGTCCTGCGAAGGCAGGGCGATCGGCTTACCGTCCGAGGGCTTCAAGATGTTGTTCGAGGACAACATCAGCACGCGGGCCTCGGCCTGAGCCTCCGGGGACAGCGGCAGGTGCACTGCCATCTGGTCACCGTCGAAGTCGGCGTTGAACGCACCACACACGAGCGGGTGCAGCTGAATGGCCTTACCTTCCACCAGCTGCGGCTCGAACGCCTGGATACCCAGACGGTGCAGGGTGGGAGCACGGTTCAACAGAACCGGGTGCTCGGTGATGACCTCTTCGAGGACATCCCACACCTGCGGGCGGTAACGCTCCACCATACGCTTGGCGGACTTGATGTTCTGAGCGTGGTTGAGATCCACCAGACGCTTCATCACAAAGGGCTTGAACAGTTCCAGAGCCATCTGCTTGGGCAGGCCGCACTGGTGCAACTTCAACTGCGGGCCCACCACGATGACCGAACGGCCCGAGTAATCCACGCGCTTACCCAGCAGGTTCTGACGGAAACGCCCCTGCTTACCCTTGAGCATGTCGGACAGCGACTTGAGTGCGCGGTTACCCGGCCCGGTGACCGGGCGGCCGCGACGGCCGTTGTCGAACAGGGAGTCAACAGCTTCCTGGAGCATGCGCTTCTCGTTGTTCACGATGATCTCGGGAGCACCGAGATCCAGCAGACGCTTCAAACGGTTGTTGCGGTTGATCACGCGGCGGTACAGGTCGTTGAGGTCCGAGGTGGCGAAACGACCACCGTCGAGCTGGACCATGGGGCGCAGCTCCGGCGGGATCACCGGGACGGCATCCAGAACCATACCCAGCGGCGAGTTGTCCGTGGTCAGGAACGCGTTGACCACCTTGAGGCGCTTCAGGGCGCGGGTCTTACGCTGGCCCTTGCCCGTGGCAATGGTTTCCTTGAGCGCCTCGGACTCGGCCTGCAGGTCGAAGGTCTCCAGACGCTTCTTGATCGCTTCGGCGCCCATGGAGCCCTCGAAGTACATGCCGTAGCGGTCCACCATCTGGCGGTACAGGGCCTCATCACCCTCGAGGTCGTTGACCTTGAGGTTCTTGAAGCGGTCCCACACCTTGTCGATGTGATCGATTTCCCGATCGGCGCGCTTGCGCACGTTGGCCATCTGACGATCAGCGGAGTCACGCAGCTTGCGCTTCTCAGCGGCCTTGCCGCCTTCTTCCTCGACGCGCGCCAGCTCGGTCTCGAGATCACGAGCGATCGCGGCAATGTCCGCGTCGCGGGTGTCCGCCATCTGCTTCTTCTCGCGGTCGATCGCGGCCTGCAGGTTGGGCAGGTCGTCGTGACGGGCCTGCTCGTCCACGGACGTGATCATGTACGCGGCGAAGTAAATGACCTTCTCGAGGTCCTTGGGCGCCAGATCCAGCAGGTAACCCAGGCGCGACGGGACGCCCTTGAAGTACCAAATGTGGGTCACGGAGGCGGCCAGTTCAATGTGCCCCATCCGCTCACGACGCACCTTGGCGCGAGTTACCTCGACACCGCAACGCTCACAAATGATGCCCTTGTAGCGCACACGCTTGTACTTACCGCAGTAGCACTCCCAGTCCCGGGTGGGGCCGAAAATCTTTTCACAGAACAAGCCGTCCTTCTCGGGCTTGAGCGTACGGTAGTTAATGGTTTCGGGCTTCTTGACCTCGCCGTACGACCAGCTACGAATCTGGTCCGCAGTGGCCAGGCCAATGCGCATGAGGCCTAGTGAAGAATCGTTGGACATAAGGTCCTGTCCCTCTTTCTGAAAATCCTGAAGTGGTTCGTGCTTACCGGTTACGAGTTGGGAATCAGACCTCTTCGACCGAGCTGGGCTCGGAGTGCGAAAGGTCAATGCCGAGCTCGTCGGCTGCACGGAAGCTGTCATCTTCGGAGTCACGCATCTCCACCGCATTACCATCCGCCGAGAGAACTTCGACATTCAGGCACAGGGACTGCATTTCCTTGATGAGCACCTTGAAGGATTCGGGTACACCCGGCTCTGGGATGTTCTCACCCTTGACGATGGCTTCGTACACCTTCACGCGACCGTGGACGTCGTCGGACTTCACGGTGAGCAGTTCCTGAAGGGTGTATGCGGCGCCGTACGCTTCCAACGCCCACACCTCCATCTCACCGAAGCGCTGACCACCGAACTGGGCCTTACCGCCCAGCGGCTGCTGGGTGATCATGGAGTACGGGCCGGTGGAACGGGCGTGAATCTTGTCATCCACCAAGTGGTGGAGCTTCAAGATGTACTGGTAACCAACGGACACGGGATCCGGGAACGGCTGACCCGAACGACCGTCGAACAACAGGGCCTTACCGCTGCGGTCGATCAGACGATCGCCGTCACGGGTGGGGTTCGTGTGGTCCAACAGGTCGAAGATCTCGTCCTCACGAGCGCCGTCGAACACCGGGGTGGCCACGTTGGTGGGCCCGGAGCTCTTCGGGAAGTTGGCCAGGCGGTCCAACCACTCGGGGTTGCCCTCAATGTTCCAGCCCTGCTTGGCAAGCCAACCCGTGTGAACCTCGAGCACCTGGCCCAAGTTCATCCGGCCGGGCACACCCAGCGGGTTCAGGATCACGTCCACGGGGGTGCCGTCCGCGAGGAACGGCATGTCCTCCATGGGCAAGATCTTGGAAATCACACCCTTGTTACCGTGCCGACCCGCGAGCTTGTCGCCGTCGGTGATCTTGCGCTTCTGCGCAACGTACACGCGAACCACCTGGTTCACGCCGGCGGGCAGGTCGTCGTCCTCGTCGTCGCGGTCGAACACGCGCACGCCGATCACCGTACCGGACTCGCCGTGGGGCACCTTCAGGGAGGTGTCACGCACTTCGCGGGACTTCTCACCGAAAATGGCGCGCAGCAAGCGCTCCTCGGGGGTCAATTCGGTCTCACCTTTGGGGGTCACCTTGCCCACCAGGATGTCACCGGCCTGAACCTCGGCGCCGATGTGGATGATGCCGCGTTCGTCCAGGGCGGAGAGCACTTCCTCGGACACGTTGGGGATGTCACGGGTGATTTCCTCGGCACCAAGCTTGGTGTCGCGGGCATCGATCTCGTGCTCCTCGATGTGGATCGAGGTCAGGACGTCCTCGGAAACCATCCGCTGGGAGAGGATGATCGCGTCCTCGTAGTTGAGGCCTTCCCAGGACATGTAGGCAACCAGCAGGTTCTTACCCAGCGCCAGTTCACCCTGATCGGTCGACGGGCCGTCCGCGATGACCGTGCGGTCCTCGATCCGCTCACCCTCGGAAACGATCACGCGCTGATTGTAGGTGTTACCCGGGTTCGAACGAACGAACTTGTTGATCGGGTAGAGCTTGGTGGTGCCGTCGTCATTGAGGACCTTCACCTGATCGGCGGAGACCTCCTCGACCACACCGGGCTTGATCGCCAACACGGAATCGCCGGCGTCCATCGCGGCGTAACGCTCCATACCGGTACCGACCAACGGTGCTTCCGAGACCAACAGCGGCACAGCCTGACGCTGCATGTTGGCACCCATCAACGCGCGGTTGGCGTCGTCGTGCTCGAGGTACGGGATCAGGGCGGTGGCCACCGACACCATCTGGCGCGGAGACACGTCCATGAACTCGACGTCGGAGGGCTCCACCAGCACGGCTTCACCGGAACCATCGGAGGCACGCGCCAGAACGGCGTCCTCGGCGAAGTGGCTGTCCTCGGTCAACGGGGCGTTGGCCTGCGCAATGGTGACACCGCGCTCGTCGTCCGCGGTGAGGTAGCTGACCTCGTCGGTGACGACTCCGTTGACAACCTTGCGGTAGGGGGTCTCGATGAAACCGAAGGGGTTGATGCGCGCGTAGGTCGCCAACGAACCGATCAGGCCGATGTTGGAGCCCTCAGGGGTTTCAATCGGGCACATGCGGCCGTAGTGCGAGGGGTGCACGTCACGGACTTCCATGCCGGCGCGGTCACGGGACAGACCACCCGGGCCCAGCGCGGAGAGACGGCGCTTGTGCGTCAGACCGGCCAGCGGGTTGTTCTGGTCCATGAACTGCGACAGCTGGGAGGTTCCGAAGAACTCCTTGATCGCGGCGACCACGGGGCGGATGTTGATCAGGGTCTGCGGCGTGATGGCCTCGACGTCCTGGGTGGTCATCCGCTCACGGACCACACGCTCCATACGGGACAGGCCGGTGCGGATCTGGTTCTCGATCAGCTCACCCACCGCGCGGATGCGGCGGTTACCGAAGTGGTCGATGTCGTCGACGTCCACGTGGATCTCGCGCGGTTCACCGTCACGCGTGCCCTGCATGGTGGAACCACCGGCGTGCAGGGTGACCAGGTAACGGATCATGGCCACGATGTCGTCCACGGACAGCACCGAAGCGTCCGCGTCAGTGAAGGCCTTGTCCAGGCCCAGCTTGCGGTTGATCTTGTAACGGCCCACCTTGGCCAGGTCGTAACGCTTGGGGTTGAAGTACATGTTGTCCAGCAGGGACTGGGCAGCATCAACCGTGGGCGGCTCCCCCGGACGCAGCTTGCGGTAAATGTCCAGCAAAGCTTCTTCGCGGGTCTCGGTGGTGTCCTTTTCGAGGGTGGCACGGATCGAGTCGTACTCGCCGAACTCCTCGAGAATCTTGGACTCGGTCCAGCCCAGAGCCTTGAGCAGCACGGTCACGGACTGCTTACGCTTACGGTCCAGACGGACGCCCACCTGATCGCGCTTGTCGATCTCGAGCTCGAACCACGCACCGCGGGACGGAATGATCTTCGCGGAGAAGATGTCCTTGTCCGACGTGCGGTCCTGGCCCTTTTCGAAGTAGGCACCGGGGGAACGCACCAGCTGCGAGACGACCACGCGCTCAGAACCGTTGATGACAAAGGTTCCCTTTTCGGTCATGAGCGGGAAGTCGCCCATGAACACGGTCTGCTGCTTGATCTCGCCGGTGGTGTTGTTCATGAACTCGGCCTTGACGTACAACGGCGCCGAGTAGGTGGCGTCGCGGTCCTTGCACTCATCCATGGTGTATTTGGGGTCGTAGAACTCCGGTTCGGAGAACGACAGGGACATGGTCCCCTGGAAATCCTCAATGGGAGAGATTTCCTCGAAAATATCCGACAGTCCGGACGTGGTGGCCACCCCGGTCTCGCCGGTCTCTTGAGCCTGTGCGAGGCGGGCCTGCCAACGCTCATTGCCCACCAGACGGTCGAAGCTGTCCGTCTGAAGTGCAAGCAGGTTGGGGACGTCCAGCGGCTCATGGATCTTTGCGAAAGAAATTCGACGAGGAATGTTATCGCTCGTGGGGTGATTGGCGGTGACGTTCGAATCGGTGCTCGAGGCGACCAAGATGTGATCCTTCCACAGACATGCAGTGAATTCGCGAGGTTCCCGAGATGAGAATTGGGGGCTGGTGTCGGCTGTGTGCGCAACCCGCCCCGGTGGCGCCCACCGCTATATGAAGGCACGCATGTATAAGGGACAACGCAAGCTATTAGTTTACGGCTTCTTTTGCGTGTTGTCCACACCAGTAGTGGACGCACTGGACAACTCGTCGTACGATACCCCCCCCCTCTGGTTACCTACCTTGCCTTCCGCGCCGGGATTCATCCCGAAGGAAGACGCCGTCGCGCGGGCGCGTTTGGCCTGTTGCGTTCGTCAACTGCCACGCGTCCCGCCACCTCCGGCCAGCGGTATGCCGGCGTCGAACTGCTGACTTGCGAACGCCGCCAGCTCCGGGTGATGCAGATCCAGAGCTGGGCGCTCGGACCGGATGCGCGGCAGAGAAACAAAGTTGTGGCGCGGAGGCGGGCAGGACGTGGCCCATTCCAGAGAGCACCCGAAGCCCCATGGGTCATCCACTTCGATCTTCTTCGCGTGCCGATGAGTGGTGTACACGTTCCAGAAGAACGGAACCATGGACAGCCCCAACAGAATGGCACCGGCGGTCGACAGCTGATTCATCCACGTGAACCCGTCCTCCGGCATGTAGTCCGCGTACCGGCGGGGCATCCCACTCACTCCCAGCCAGTGCTGAACGAGAAAGGTCATGTGGAAGCCGATGAACAACATCCAGAAGTGGATTTTTCCCAGCCGCTCGTTCAGCATCTTGCCGGTGAACTTGGACCACCAGAAGTAGAACCCGGCGAACATGGAGAACACCACGGTGCCGAACACCACGTAGTGGAAGTGGGCCACCACGAAGTACGTGTCGGAGACGTGGAAATCCAGGACGGGTGTGGCCAGGATGATGCCGGTGAGTCCACCGAAGAGGAACGTGAACAAGAATCCGAGGGACCACAACATGGGTGTCTCAAAGGTCACAGAACCCTGCCACATGGTGCCGATCCAGTTGAAGAATTTCACGCCGGTGGGCACCGCAATCATCATGGACATAAAGGCGAAGAAGCTCAGTGCCACCGCGCCGGTGACGAACATGTGGTGAGCCCACACCGTGATGGACAGCGCGGAAATCGCAATAGTCGCGAAGACCAGCCCCTTGTACCCAAAGATCGGTTTCCGCGAGAACACCGGGATGATTTCGGAGACGATGCCGAAGAACGGCAGCGCGATGATGTACACCTCGGGGTGCCCGAAGAACCAGAACAGGTGCTGCCAGAGAATGGCACCGCCGTTCTCCGGATCGAAGATGTGCCCGCCCATACGGCGGTCCATGCCGAGCGCGAAGAGCGCTGCGGCCAGTGGAGGGAAGGCCATGATCACGAGCATGGATGTGAGAAGAATGTTCCACGTGAAGATGGGCATGCGCCACATCGTCATACCGGGGGCGCGCATGCACAGGATGGTGGTGATGAAGTTGACACCACCCATGATGGTGCCAAAACCCTGAAGTGCGAGCCCAAACGTCCAGAGATCCCCACCCACCCCGGGACTGAACGTGGTGTCATTCAGGGGTGCGTACGCGAACCAACCAAACGATGCGGCGCCCTGCGGGGTGATGAACCCCGCGATAGCCACTAAAGAGCCGAACAGGAAGAACCAGAATGCGAGCGCATTGAGCCGAGGGAAGGCTACGTCGGGTGAACCGAGCTGCAACGGCACCAGCACATTGGCGAAACCAATGAACAAGGGAGTTCCGAACATCAACAGCATCAGCGTGCCGTGCATGGTGAACAACTGGTTGTACTGTTCCTTGGTTTCCAAAATCTGCAAACCGGGATCGAAGAGTTCCACACGGATCAGCAGCGCCATGACGCCGCCTAGGCAGAAGAACGTGAACGAGGCGATCAGGTACATGTACCCGATGGTCTTGTGATCGGTGGAGGTGAGCCAGGAGGCAATGACCCGCCCCTTGGAGCGGGGACCCGCGGCTACTTTCGCGCGGCTGCGACGTTCGGTTGCCGTGTATTCATGGATGACCATGATGCGTCCTAACCGGGCATTTCTGCTGGGGGTACAGAAGCGGCTCCGCCGGTGTGATCGTGGGCAAAGGGTCTCGTGTAATCCACGTTACGCCTGAGCGGCAAGCATTCAATAGCCCTACTGATCAATTTCTACACAGCGTTAATTATTCGCCCATTAAATATCGCCCCAAGGCCACCATCGTCACCGCCGCCGGGCCACGGGATCGCTAGGTGTTGCTGGCCATGAGGTTGTTGACGGTCGGGTCATTGATCGTCGGTTGATGCCGTCAGCTTCTGGAGGGCCGCGTGTTGCTGTGCGGAGAGGCGGTCGGGCCGGGCTTGTAGGCAGTAGCCTGCGTTGTTCTCGTGGACTGTGAACGGGTCGGCGAACACCGGATGTTGCCGTAATTGTTGTAGTGCGTCGTCGAGTCGGCGAGTGCTCCATTCGAGTGTGGTGGCCAGTTGTGCTCGGGTCATCCGGTGCCGCGTGTGGCCGAGCGCGGCGACGATGGTCATGGCGTCGTCGACGGTCGGGTCCGCGAGGTTGCTGCCGCGGAGTTGCTCAGTCAGGCTCGCGAAGAATCGGCCCATGTGGGCGAGCCGGATGCCAGCCGGGCTTTCGTCGCCGAAGAGGGCGATGCCGCGATCGGCCACGTCGGCGACGCTCGCGTGGCCGCTGGAATCAGTGCGGACCGCTCGTGTCCAGACGTCGTCGCCGACTCCGTATCGCTCTTTGCGACTCCCGGGCTCGACGTGGCGTTCGACCAGCTCTATGCCCTCGAGATACCCGATCGCTTTCGACACCGATGCGGGGCTGACGCCGAGGCCGCGTACGAGGTCGGCAGCCGTCATGGTGTCGGTCGTGGACGTGGCCAGGCTGGCGAAGACGCGCGAGGCCATTCGGGGCATTCCCGTCGCGGTGAGCGTGGAGGCGAGTTCCGTGATGAATGCGTGCTGGACGTCCTCGGCGCTGTTCGCCGGTGCCACGGTGACGCGTTTGCAGGTGCGCCGCCGTTTCGTCTGTTGCGCGTCGGCGGCGTCGTAGTCGCGATGCCCATTGCGGGCTACCTCGCGGCTGACGGTCGAGGTGGGGCGTCCGATCTGTCGTGCGATCTGCGCGTAGGAGCGTCCTTCGGCGAGCCCGGCCGCGATCGTCTGCCGGTCCTCGAGACTCAGCCGGCTCACCACCATTCCGTCCTCCGATCACACTGCAACGCGCAGGATTGCGTTCACCACCATAGTCTCGCAACGATCTTCTGATTCCTGGCACTTTACGTTGACGCCTGAAGAAACGCAACGTAGCGTTTCAGTGATCTGAAACATAAAGGAGGGTGTCATGCACGTCTTGGCGATCTCGACCGTGAACGACAGCGACCGGTTCTGGAGCGGGCTGAAGAAAGCGCATGGCCGCCTGCCCAAAGGTGCGGCGTGGGTGTTCGCCGTCGCGAGCACGGACGGGACGAGGGCGGTGAACGTGATCCGGCACGACTCGATCGACGCGGTGCGCGATCTGCTCGACGGATATGCCGGACCGGCAGCGGTGACCGAGTACACCGAAGCCGACGCGGCGAACGCCATCGGACTCGGCAAGTAGGCCCACGTGTGAACCCGCTGGCAGAGCTCGAATTCCGGATCGGGCAGATTCTGGACGAGTATCAGACGCCCGGCGCTGTGATCGGCGTCCTGCACCGTGGCGAGGTGACCGAACTCGCCTACGGCGTGCAAGACATCACCACGGGGGAGCCTGTGACATCCGGCATGGTGTTCCAGTGCGGGTCGCTGACGAAGTCGTGGACGGCGCTGGCCTTCCTGCAACTTGTCGACGAAGGCAGAGCCGCCCTGGATGAACCGGTGCAAAGCTACCTGCCGCACTTTCAGGTGGCCGACCCGGCCGTGAGCGCCCAGGTGACGCCACGGCAGCTGCTCAATCACACGAGCGGGATCGAGGAATCCTACGGTGACCCCGGCGAAGACGATGACGTGTATGGGCGGATGGTCGCAGCGATCGTGGATGCTCCCCAGGTCAGCCCCCTCGGCTCGGTCCACGGATACAGCGCCGCGCTGGGCTACGCGATCCTCGCCCGCATCATGGAAGTCATCGACGGCAAACCCTGGCATCGGATCATGACCGACCGGATCTTCACCCCGATGGGTGCGACCAGCACCCACGCGTGGCGCGAAGAGGTCGAACCGGCCCGTGCGGCCCGAGGTCATCTGATCCGGTCGCTCGACGAGGGGCCGATCCCTACGCCGGTGGACGACCTGCCCCGTGCGTTCGGGGCCGGCGGCGGAGTCACCTCCACCGTCCGCAACGTGCTCGCCCTCGCCCACGTCTACCTGCACGCTGGTCTCGCCCCGAACGGACAGCGCATCGTCTCGGCCACCGCCATACGAGAGATGATGACCTCGCGGGTGCCGATCCCCGATCCCTACACCCTCGGCCGGGAATGGGCACTTGGCCTGGTCGTGGACAACTGGCACGGGCACGACGTCTACGGGCACGACGGGAGCACGATCGGGCAGAACGCCCGCATGCGCATCCTGCCCGACGACGACCTCGCCCTCGTCCTGCTCAGCAACGGCGACTCCCGCGAAGGACGCCACCGGGAGATCTTCGACCTCATCTTCACCCGGCTGGGCACCGCCACCATCCCGCCCCTGCCGGTCCCCGACCCGGCACCGACCCTGGACCCGGCCCGCTACATCGGCGTCTACGAACGACCCGGCACCCGCTTCGAGGTCACCAGTGAACACGGCCACCTCCAGCTTCACCTCGACGTCGACCCCATGCAGGCCGCGATCATGTGCACACCCGACCGCATCACCCACGACCTGCTCCCCATCGACGACACTCACTTCCTCCTGCCTCCGAACACGCCGCTCGAAGACATGCAGACCGCCGCGATCTTCGGCTTCCACGACGGGCGCGCCCAATACATCCACACCAACGCCCGCCTCCACCCGCGGGAATCATGAGGAGCCGCACGGTGCACCGCAACGCACCGCTCACCCCTGAAGGACGCCGCCGGCTCGTCGAACGCTGCCGGGGCCGTCCGATCGCGCATGTCGCTGCCGAGATGGGCATCTCCCGCGCAACCGCATCGAAGTGGGTGAACCGGTATCGCCAGTACGGGGAGCTCGGTCTCCGCGATCGCCCGTCCACACCCCTGCGGCAGCCGACCTCCACACAAGGCCACATCGTCGCCAAGATCGAGTCGATGCGGCGCGAGCACAAATGGCCGGCATCCCGCATCGTCTTCGAGCTCGAACAGGCAGGAACAACAGTCAGCCGTCGCACGATCACGAGGCTCCTCGCCGAGCTCGGCTTGAACCGTAGAAAGTTCATCGACCCGAACGGCGAAACAAATCGACAGCCGCAGAAGATCGTCGCGGCACGCCCAGGGCACATGGTTCATCTCGACGTGAAGAAGACGGGCCGCATCCCCGACGGCGGCGGCTGGCGCGCGCACGGAAGAGAGAGCGCTCAGGCCAGAGCCGTCGCGCGAACGAAGGAGCGAGGTACGCGCAGCGGATACGTCTACCTACACTCCGCGATCGACGGGCACACGCGCCTGGCTTACACCGAGGCCCTCGAGAACGAACAGGCAGCGACCGCGGTTGCTTTCCTCGGCCGAGCGCGCGAGTGGTTCGCCCAGCACGGCATCACGAAGATCGAGCGGATCGTCACTGACAACGGCGCCTGCTACCGCGCCCAGGCATTCACGGATGCTCTCAACGGCGCAGAGCACCGCCGCACGAGGCCGTACACGCCCAAGCACAACGGTAAAGTCGAGCGCTACAACCGCATCCTGGCCGAAGAGTTCCTGTACGCCAGGACTTGGAGCTCAGAGACCGAACGCTCCAGTGCGCTCACAACATGGAACCGGCACTACAACTACCACCGGCCCCACGGTGCGCACGGCGGAGAGCCGCCGGCCTCGGCGACGCCGTCGCGCGTCACCAACGTCCTGGCCTCCTACAGCTAGGCGACACCGTTGCGGCGCGCCTCGTCGGCCGCTCGTTCAACCCCCCCCAGCCATGGATCCCCGTGTCCCGGAAGCACCACCGTGGCACCGGTCTGCGCCAAGGCGTGGAGGGACTCGATGGCCATGGCGCTGTCCGCAGTGGCCGCCTTTGCGACAATTCGCGGTCCGGTCAGCCCGGAATACGGATCGAGCGTGACGAGCGCGTCCCCGGTGATGAGGGCGTCGGATTGGGGCAAGTGCAGGGCGCAGTGCCCGTACGTGTGGCCGGCTGAGAGGACCACCCTGGGGCGGCCCGGAACCGGAACCTCCTGCCCCACCTCGAGCCGTCGCGAGACCGTCACCCCCTTCACCGCTGCCGCACCACCGAACACCATGGACAGCAGTACCGGGATGGCCCGGGGATGTTGCACGGGATATGCGGCCACTGGATTCTCATGCGCGTAACGATAGGGGTGGGCGGCCAGGGTCACTTCTTCGTGGTGGGCGTACACCGGAATACCGAGTCGCTCAACGAGTTTGGCGGCCACTCCCACGTGGTCGAAGTGCGCGTGGGTCAGCACCAGCGCCTTGAGGTCCGCGGGTACTCGCCCGAGTTCGCGGATCGCGTGCCCCAGTTCGGTCCAGACCCTCGGAAGACCCGCGTCCACCAGGGTGAGCCCCTGATCATCCTCGAGCAGGTAGCAGTTGACGTTATGGCTTTGGATCATATGGATCCCAGGGGCCACATTTTTCAAGAACATGATTTTTCCCTCCCGGCCCGTAACCCGTGCACAGACAGACCCGCCCGGAGCGAAGTTCGGACCACATACTGTCGGTGGACGACCAGGCCCACGCTAAGCCGTCTTACAATAGGTTACGGTCCGTCATCTGCGGTGTCACGCATGACGGGCCACACTGTTGGGTCCGTGTAGACGCATGGGACGCTGTAAGTGACAGAAAGTTGAGACCGGTGACCACATTGACGGAAAAAACCGAGACTCCCACTGCCCGAGGGCCTGTGAGCTCTGCACTGATTGCCGTATTGACCGGAGGGCAGCAATCCCCCGATGCAACGCTCGGATTAGGTGCCGCGGTCGAACGAGCGCTGAACGAGTGCCACGACATCTTGGGTGACGAAGACCTACAGCTCACCCTGTTCCTGCTGTACCTGCTGCACTACGGTCCGGTCGATTTCCTGCGTGGCGACTGGGAATGGGATCCGGAGCTGATTCGGTTACGGTCCCTGATCGAGGAACGCTTTGAAGCGCAATTGCGCGCGCACGTGGTGCTGCCCTCGCCGTTGCCCCGCGACGGCAAGGACGCCGCGGAAGCTCTCTTCGAGATGACCCAGCCCGCCGCCAAGCCGAGCACCGCCATCTGGCTGGCCAAGAACGCCACCGAGGAACTACTGCGTGAGTTCCTCATTCAGCGATCCATTTACACCCTGCGCGAAGCGGATCCGCACACGTGGTCCATTCCCAAACTCCAGGGACGCGCCAAGGCAGCCATGGTGGAGATCCAGGCCGACGAATACGGTGGCGGCCACCCGGACAAGGTGCACTCCGAGATCTTTGCCCGCACCATGCGCAACTTCGGCCTGGACGACACCCCTGAGGCGTACGTGGATCTGGTACCGGCCAGCACCCTGGCGTCGACCAACCTCATCAGCATGTTCGGTCTCCACCGCCGCTTGCGCGGTGCCAATGTGGGCCACCTGGCGGCCTTTGAGATGACCTCGACCATCCCCAACAAGCACTACGGCAACGCGTTCCGCAAGAACGGTTACGGCCAGGACGTCACCTGGTACTTCGACGAGCACGTCGAGGCCGACGCCGTGCATGAACAGTTGGCCGCGCGAGACCTCGTGGGAAACCTCGTCGATGACGAACCTCACCTGACCGAGGACATTTTCTTCGGGGCGGCCGCGTGCCTCTACGTGGACGGACGCGCGGGCGATCACATGCTGGAGGCCTGGTCCTCGGGCCGGTCTTCGCTGCGCACCCCGGAACCCCGGACATGAGCGCGGATTCCTCCGACGATGCAGCACGCGCCCACGAGGAGGTCGAGCGCGCCGATGCACCCGCCCCGTGTGAGCCGCAGGCGCCGACCCCGGCCGAGGACCCCGCCGTCATCACCGTGTGCCCCAGGGGCCCGCTGCTGGTTCGCGGAGATTTTCTCTTGGCCTCCGAGCCCGGGGCCGAACCGCGGCCGTCCGAGCGCGCGGTGATTGCCCTGTGCCGCTGCGGGATGACCAGCATAGCCCCGCACTGCGACGGCTCTCACAAGCTGGCCTCGGTGCGCGCCTTCATGCCCCGTAAGGACCGGGACTGAACCACCGAGCCCGAAAGGTCCCTCGTTCCGCCGGCCACCCACGTGCCCGGAGCATGCACGCCGAAAACACCACGGGTCGGACACCTCCAACGAGGTGCCCGACCCGTGGTCGTGACGGCCGCTTCCGCAGGGCGCGTTTGAGGCGCCGATCAGCCGCGCTTGTAGAACGGCAGCTCCGTGTGCTTGACCTCGATCTCGCGGCCGCGGGCGTCCCGAACGCTGACATCGCCCTGGGCGATCCGGGGCAGCGCGGCGGTGGCCACCAGCGCCATGGCAATGGGCTTGCCGAGCGTGGGCGAGGGGAGACCACTGGTGACCACACCCACCGTCTCACCCCCTGAGACCACGGTGTAGTCGGCCCGGATCGGCTTGCGCCCCACGCCTTCCAGCCCGACCAGGGTGCGCTCGGGGTCGGATTCGGTCACGGCCGTGAGGGCCTCACGGCCCACGGTGTCCGTGCCCGCCTCGCCCTTCTTGCGCAGGGAGATCTCCACGAGCTTACCCAGGCCTGCCTCGGCCGGGGTGATCTCCGTGGAGAGCTCGTGCCCGTACAACGGCATGCCCGCTTCCAGGCGAAGCGAGTCACGCGCGGCCAGTCCCGCGGCGGAGACCGGCGCGTCCTCGGTGGACCGTTCCTCCGCCGTTGCCAGCAGCGCGTTCCACAGTTGCGGGGCGTCCTGATTGCTGCAGTACAGCTCGAATCCGTCCTCACCGGTGTAGCCGGTGCGGGCGGTCAAGACGTCGACGCCGGCACAACGCGCCGGTGCGGCGGCGTAGTACTTGAGGTTCTCGACGACGTCGCTGGGGTCCAGGTCCGTGGCCTTGAGGACCTCGAGGGCTCGGGGCCCCTGAACTGCGATCAGGGAGGTCTCGGCACCCTGGTCGGTCACGGCGACGTCGAAACCCTCGGCGCGAGCGGTGAGTTCACGCACGACCACTTCTTGATTACCCGCGTTGGGCACCACCAGGAAGCGGTCCTCGTCGAGCCGGTAGGTGATCAGGTCGTCGAGCACACGGCCCTCGGAATCCACGATCACCGAGTACTTGGCGCGGCCCACGGAGACCGCGGACAGCACGCCCACCAGGGCGAAGTCCAGGAAGGCCCCCGCCTGCGGGCCGGAGACCTCGACCTCGCCCATGTGCGAGAGGTCGAAAATTCCGGCGCCGCGCCGCACGGCGTGGTGCTCGGCGGTGTCGCTGGCGTAGCGCACCGGCATGGACCAGCCGCCGAAATCGGTGAACCGGGCACCCAGTTCCTCGTGGGCGGCGTACAGGGCCGTTTTCTTCTCGCTCATCAGTTCTCCTCCCCCGCTGCAGCGGCGTAGGCGGCGTCGAACGCTTCGATCGGCGGGCACGAGCACACCAGGTTGCGGTCACCGGCAGCGTTGTCCACGCGACCCACGGGCGACCAGTACTTCACCCGTCGCAGCGAAGGCACGGGGTACGCGGCCTGCGAGCGCGGGTACGAACGGTCCCATTCATCCGCGGTGAGCACCCGGGCGGTGTGCGGGGCGTTGCGGATCACGGAATCGGCGAGCGCAATCTTGCCGTCCGCGATCTCCTGCATTTCGGCGTGGATGGTGCGCATGGCCTCGATGAAGCGCTCCAGCTCCTCCAGGGACTCGGACTCGGTGGGCTCCACCATGAGGGTACCGGCCACCGGGAACGCCAGGGTGGGGGCGTGGAACCCGAAGTCGATCAGTCGCTTGCACACGTCCTCAGCGGTGACTCCGGACGCCTTGGTCATGGGACGCAGGTCCAGGATGCATTCGTGGGCCACCAGTCCCCCGTCGCCGGAGTACAGCGTGGGGAACACGTCCGAGAGCGCCTTGGAAATGTAGTTGGCGCTCAAAACCGCCGTGCGGGTGGACTCGGTGAGGCCCTCGGCGCCGGTCATGGCAATGTACATCCAGGTGATGGGCAGCACACCCGCTGAACCGAACGGAGCCTGCGACACCGGGAAGCCCGCACCGCGCTCGTCGAGCTTGGCCTCCACGGCGTTGCCCGGCAAATAGGGCACCAGGTGTTCGGCCACGGCCACGGGACCAACCCCCGGGCCGCCGCCGCCGTGCGGGATGCAGAAGGTCTTGTGCAGGTTCAAGTGCGACACGTCCCCGCCGAACCGGCCCGGTCGTGCCAGACCCATCAGCGCATTGAGGTTGGCGCCGTCCACGTACACCTGGCCACCGGCGTCGTGAATGGCCTCGCACACCATGGAGATGTCGGTGTCGTACACGCCGTGGGTCGAGGGGTAGGTGACCATGATGCCCGCGAGTTCATCACCCACGGATTCGATCTTGGCCTTGAGGTCCTCGTGGTCGATCAGGCCGTCCGCAGCCGTGGCGACCACCACGACCTTCAGGTCCGCCAGGACGGCCGACGCCGCATTGGTTCCGTGCGCCGAGGCCGGAATCAGGATGGTCTTGCGCTGGGATTCCCCGCGGTCGACCTGGTACCGCCGAATGGCCAACAAACCCGCCAGCTCTCCCTGCGAGCCCGCGTTGGGCTGAACGGACACCGCGGCATAGCCGGTGATTTCCGCCAGCCAGTCCTCGAGCTGGCCGATCAGCTCGTGCCAGCCCTGCGCCTGGTCCCGCGGTGCCAACGGGTGGATGTTGGCGAACTCGGGCCAGGAAATGGGTTCCATCTCCGCGGCGGCATTGAGCTTCATGGTGCACGAGCCCAGCGGAATCATGGTGCGATCCAGCGCCAGATCCTTGTCCGAGAGCTGGCGCAACCAACGCATCAAGGACGTCTCGGAACGGTGGGAGTGGAAGACCGGGTGGCTCATGTACTCGTCCGTGCGGTACCACTGCTCGGGGATTCCCGACAGCTCGTTCGAGCTGGGCTCCACGTTCTCGCCGATGGCGCACGCCTCGCTGACGGCGTCCAGCACGTCCTGCACGTCCTGGTCGGTGTGGGACTCGCCGAAGCTCACGCCCACGGTGTCCGCGTCGACACGGCGCAGGTTGATGCCGCGCTGGGCCGCGGCGGCAAGAATATCGTCCGCGCGACCCGCCGCGGCGAACGTCACGGTGTCGAAGAACCGCTCGTGGGCCACGGGGATGCCGCGCTCGCGCAGCCCTTCCGCGCAGTCGGTGGCCAGTCCATTCAGTCGCTGGGCCAACTCCCGCAGCTTGGCGGGGCCGTGGTACACCGCGTACGCGGCGGCCACGATGGCCAACAACGCCTGAGCGGTGCAGATGTTCGAGGTCGCCTTCTCGCGGCGGATGTGCTGTTCGCGGGTCTGCAGCGCCAGCCGGTAGGCCGGGGCGCCGGAGGAATCCGTGGACACACCCACGATGCGACCGGGCATGGAACGTTCCACGCCCGTGCGGGTGGCCATGAACGCCGCATGCGGGCCGCCGAAGAACAGCGGCACGCCGAAGCGCTGGGCCGAACCCACCGCCACGTCCGCACCGGCGGAACCGGGGCTCACCAACGTGGTCAGGGCCAGGAGATCGGTGCTCACGGTTGCGAGTGCGCCGGCTTCGTGGGCGGCGTCGATCACGGACGTGGGATCGATGACGTCGCCGCCGGCACCGATCTGCGCGACGACCACACCGAAAAAGTCTCCGTCCGAGGCCAGGGTGGCCGCGGCGTCGTCGGCGCCGAGATCCGCGATGACCAGCTCAATGCCGGCGGCGCGAGCCCGGCCCGTGAGGATGGCCAGGGTCTGCGGGAGCGAACGGCTGTCGACGATTACGCGGGCACTGCGGGACTTGCGGTTGGCGCGGCGCATCATCAGGACGGCCTCGGCCACGGCGGAGGACTCGTCCAGCAGGGAAGCATTGGCGACATCCATGCCGGTCAGGTCGATCACGGCGTTCTGGAAGGTCAGCAACAACTCCAGGCGGCCCTGGGAGATCTCCGGCTGGTACGGGGTGTACGAGGTGTAGAAGCCCGGGTTCTCCAGGATGTTGCGCCGAATCGGGGCGGGAGTGACCGTGTCGAAGTACCCCTGGCCGATCATTTGGCGCATCACGGTGTTCTGAGCCGCGATCTTGCGCATGGCGGCCAGCGCCTCGGTCTCGTTGCGGGGCTCGGGCAGGTCAAGGGTGTCGCGGAATCGGATGCTCTCGGGAACGGCGCGATCAATGAGCTGATCGAGACTGTCCACGCCTACGGCGCGGAGCATGGTGGTGACGTCTGCGGCGTCGGGGCCGATGTGACGGGGCAGGAAAGACATGTGAGGGTCTCCTGGGTTACTTGAGGGCGTGCTAAGTCCCGGTGAGTTCCTCCCCGCTCTGTACGTCAACCTGAGAGATTTCACCGGTACGCACCATGAACCGTGCGTACCCGCTTGCCCCGTCGGTGTCGGCCCACACAACCGTGGCGGGCGAGCTCTTCAGAGTGGCCTGGTGCGGCGGTACGGGTGCCTGAGAGATTCCCGGGGAGGGTTTGCTCCTTCGGCGATGACGCGGTGCGAGCGCACCCGCCATGCTCTCCCGCCGCACTGTGACGGCCAAGATGGTCACCCCTAGTTTCGCACAACCCCGGGCAGCGCAAAGCCCCGCACCGAAAAATGATGCGGGGCTTTGCGAAGTGATGTCACCGGCAGCGGCCCTGACGGGTCGAACTACGCGGGACGACCTGCGCGCGAAGCGCGGGCAATTACTTGAGGGTGACGGTAGCGCCGGCAGCCTCGAGGGATTCCTTGGCCTTGTCCGCGGCTTCCTTGGTGGCACCTTCCAGAACGGGCTTGGGAGCGCCGTCCACGAGGTCCTTGGCTTCCTTCAGACCGAGGGAGGTCAGGGCACGAACTTCCTTGATGACCTGGATCTTCTTCTCGCCTGCGGCTTCCAGGACGACGTCGAACTCGGTCTGCTCTTCCTCAGCAGCGGCTTCGCCGCCGGCTGCGGGAGCGCCACCGGCCACGGCCACGGGGGCGGCAGCGGTAACGTCGAAGGTCTCTTCGAAGGCCTTGACGAACTCGGACAGCTCGATGAGGGAGAGCTCCTTGAAAGCCTCGATCAATTCTTCGGTGGTCAGCTTAGCCATGGTGTTGGCTCCTTCTTTTACGTGATTGTCAGTACCCGCGGGCACCGACGAGGTTTTGCGTGGTGATAGAACACGGGTTCGCCCGGCCGGAACCGGAACCCGAAACCCAGGGGATCCCGTGAGGGATCAGGCGGCGTTCTCGCCCTGTTCCTCGACCTTGGCACGCAGGGCTTCTGCGGTGCGTACGGTCTTGGACAGCGGGGCCTGGAACAGCGCGGCAGCCTTGGACAGGGACGCCTTGGCAGCGCCTGCAACCTTGGCCAGCAGAACCTCGCGGGACTCGAGGTCCGCAAGCTTCTTGATCTCCGCTTCGTCCATTGCGACGCCGTCGAGGTAACCGCCCTTGACGATCAGCTCCGGGTTGTCCTTGGCGAAGTCACGCAAGCTCTTGGCAGCTTCGACGGGGTCACCCGAGATGAACGCGATGGCCGAGGGGCCGTTGAGCTGGCCCTCGAACGCGTCAATGCCGACTTCCTTGGCCGCAATTGCGGTCAGCGTGTTCTTCACCACGGCGTATTCAGCGTTCTCACCGAGCGTGCGGCGCAGCGTCTTCAGCTGAGCCACGGTGAGCCCGCGGTACTCCGTCAGGACGGCAGCGTGCGAGTTGGAGAAGAATTCCTTCAACTCCGCAACCGCGGCAGCCTTTTCAGGATTCGCCATGGTGCTCCTTCCTTGCTTGTGTATGCCGGATTCTCGTGATCCGCTTCGGAACACAAAAAAGCCCCGCGCAGATGCCCGGGGCTCGACCTGATACACATCGCACGCGGTGTGCACCGCGAGACGCTGTTGAAAAGATTCGTGCTGGTTCACCTGCGCTGGCCATTCCCCGTTTCCGGAGAACTCTTCGATCCCGCATGCTTGCGCACGCGTGATGACCGGCGGTCTTAGGTACGTCCCAATGTACCCGACCAGTTCCGGCCGCGCCAAATCGGGAACGCGGCCGTTGCTGCAGCGGATCCGGCGGCGCGGGGCGATCCTAGTCCGTGATCCGCTCCGGGTGCGTGTAGACGTTGCAGGTACCCCGGCGGTTGAAGCCCACCACGGTCACGCCGTGTTCCCGGCCGTGTTTCACCGCGAGCGCCGAGGGCGCACTGACCGCGGACAGCACCGGGATCCCCGCCATCGCGGCCTTGCTGACCAGTTCGAAGGATGCGCGGGCGGAGACCTGCAGCACGCAGTCGTTGAGGGGTAGCCGGTCGTGATGCATGGCCCAGCCGATCACTTTGTCCACCGCGTTGTGCCTGCCCACGTCCTCGCGGACCACGAGCGGCTCGGACGAGGACGCCAGGAACAATCCCGCGGCGTGCACTCCCCCGGTGGCCTCGAAGACTCGCTGGTGGGTGCGCAGTTCATCGGGTAACTCCACGAGTCGCCGGGCACCCATGACCGGGCGTACGGGAGGCACGGGGTACGAACTGGGTTTGACGATCTCCTCCATTGACGACGTCCCGCACACCCCGCACGAGGACGAGGTGTATACGTTGCGCGCCGCGGTCCTCGTGGGGCCCGGTGCGCCCGGTACGAGCCGCACGTCGATCACGTTGTAGGTGCGGTGGCCGTCCTGGTCCACTCCGGAGCTGTAATCCATGCCCGCAATATGGGCCATGTCTCGTACCACGGCCTCGCTCAGCAGGTATCCGGGAACCAGTTCGAAGTCATGTCCGGGGGTCCGCATGGTCACGGTGAACTGCTCGCCGTTGAGCCGGATCTCCAGCGGCTCCTCCCCCGCGAGTTTGTCCGGGCCGGTGAACTCCTCACCGGCGGCGGATAATCTGCGCACGCGAGCCGGAACCACGATTCTGCTGACCATGAGAACTTATCCGTCCAGTCCCACCCACGAATGGGTTCCGTCCGTGTACGTCTGTCGTTTCCAGATGGGCACGCGCGCCTTGATCCGATCCACCAACGCGTCACACGCGGTGAAGGCTTCCTTGCGGTGGGCCGAGGCCACCGCAGCCTCCAGGGCGCTGTCCCCCACGACCAGGGCGCCGATGCGATGCTCGGCCCAGATCCTGACGCCCGGGAACTGCGCGGCGATTTCCTCCGCGACCTGACGCATCACGGTGTCCGCGTCCGGGTGGGCGCTGTACTCCAGCCCGGTCACACCGGTGCGGCCGCCGTCGTGGTCGCGGATGACCCCGCTGAATCCCACCACGGCCCCACACTCGGCGGCGGTCACCGCATCCTGTGCCCGGGCGGCGTCGAGGGGCTCGGTGGTGATGTGCGCGTGCAGGACTCCCGACGTCACCGCAGGGTCACGCACCGCGGTCGGTGCGCCGCCGGATGACTCGCTCGGACCGGTACCGCGTGGGTCGCCATGCCCGTGGACGTCCTCCAGCTGAGCGCTGATGTGATCCAACAGCGGCTCGAGTACCGCCATCCCGTCTTTGACACCGCCCTTGGAGCCGGGCAGGTTCACCACGAACGTCATGCCCGTGTGGCCCGCCACCCCGCGGCTCATCACGGCGGTGGGGGTCTTGGCCAAGCCCTCGGCCCACAGGGCATACATGATCCCTGGGGATTGTCGTTCCAGGATGCGGGCAGTGGCCTCCGGGGTGACGTCGTCCGAGTTCAGCCCGGTACCGCCGCTGGTCACGATGAACCGAGGGCGCTCGGCCCGTGGAGTGTGTTCGGTCAGTTCCCGCAGGGTTGCCTCCACATCGGGGCCGTCCGCGATCACACGCACCGGGTCCACGCTCAGCCCCAGGCCCGCCAGCCATTCATGCAGGACGGGCCCGCACAGGTCCTGGGCCGCACCGCGCGCGGCGGAGGAGGACACGATCACGACCACGGCGCGGCGCCCGGACAAATGCAGTCCGTGCGACTCGTCCCGGTGCGACCCGTGGTCCTTGACCGTGCGCGAGGTGGCCCGGTGCTCACCGACCGCTCGGTGATCCCGGTTCACGGCCTGCTCCAGTCGCCGCTCTTACCACCGGACTTGGCCACGACCTGAACGCCCGTGATCTGAGCAGCCTTGTCCACGGCCTTGATCATGTCGTACAGGGTGAGTCCCGCAACGCTGGCGGCCGTCAGGGCTTCCATCTCCACACCGGTGACGCCACGCGTCTTGACCGTGGCCGTGATGCTCACCCGGTCCTCTCCCGGGGCCAGGTCCACCGTCACTTTGGACAGCGGCAGCGGGTGGCACAGCGGGATCAGGTCGGGGGTGCGTTTGGCCGCCATGATCCCGGCGATCCGCGCGACGGCCAGAGCGTCACCCTTGGGCAGTTCGCCGGTGGCCAGCAGCTCAATGACGTCCGGTCGGGTGATCACGTGGGCCACGGCCGTGGCCTCGCGGGAGGTCACCGCTTTCTCGCTCACATCCACCATGTGCGCTGTGCCGTCCTCGCGCACGTGCGTCAATCGGTCCTGGTTCTCATTCACTGGCCGCCTCCTGTCCGATCGTCCCGCCATGGACGGGCAAAATGTGTACGCGTGTTCCGGCCGGGAGCTCGTGGTCCCCCGCCGGGATCCGAACCAACACGTTAGCGCGTGCGGCTGACATCAGCAGGTGCGACGACGCTCCCCCCACACAGCGTACGGCCGGTTCCTCGGCGGTGCCCTCCGCCGTGGTTTGGAGGACACCCCGCCGGAGCTGAGTGCGGCCGGGCAGGCCCCGGACCGGTTCGGTGAGGACGGCAGAAGCCCATAACGGTGGAGCACAGCAGCCCCACACGCGCGCGAACGCCGGTCGCAGGAATGCTTCGCACGAGACCCAGGTGCTCACGGGGTTTCCCGGGAGGCAGATCACCGGTACGCCCCGGTACTGACCGCATCCCTGCGGCCCGCCCGGTTGCATGGCCACGTGCCCGAACCACATGTGCGCCGCACGCTCCAGGCTCACGCGAACCACTTCGAAAGCACCGGCGCTGATCCCTCCGCTCGTGACGATCAAGTGAACGGCGGAGCTCTCCACGCACTCGCGGAGCCGCCGGGAGAACTCGTCCGGGTCGTCCGTGACGCTGAGCGTGGTGACCGAAGAAGCTCCCGCGTCCCCGAGCCACGAGGTGAGCAGCGGGCCGTTGGCGTCATGAATGGCCCCCGGCTTCAGCGGTTCGCCGGGTCCGAGGACCTCGTCTCCGCCGGTGATCACCAGCACCGACGGGCCGCGCTGCACGGTAACGGTTGCCGTGTCGTCCATTCCCAGGGCCGCACACGCGCCCAGAGCTGCGGGCCCCAGGACGGTACCGGCGGGTAGGGCCACGGCGCCGCGGGCGACGTCGCTGCCCTCGGCGCGCACGAACGTTCCGGGCAGCGAGCCGGCGGCCACCGCCGCCGAAATGACAATGCGATCCGTGTCGAAGGAGGGTGGAGTCACTCGTTCCACGGGGATCACCGCATCAGCGCCGCGGGGCAGGGCGGCCCCGGTCATTACGGCCACGGCGGTCGCGGGCGCGAGCACGGACGGTGCGGACCCGGCGGCCTGTATTCCCGACACGGGCAGGGTAATGGCGGACTCGGCAGGACCCGCCGACCGAAGATCGGCGGCGCACACCGCGTAACCGTCCATCTGCGAATTGGTGAACGGCGGCAAGGGGATAGGCGCCCTGAGATCCCGCGCGAGAATGGCGCCCCGCGCCCGGGCGAGGGGTAATTCGACAGTGGCCGCGGCGGCGTCGTACCCGAGCTCGAGCGTTGCCCGGACGGCTGAGGCGTGGTGTTCGATGCTGCGACTCATACTCCTACCCTAAGCGGGGTGGACAGACGCTTTAGACTGGTCACATGTCCGTTTTCCTCGGTATCCCCCAGGCGCTACCGGTCCAGGGCGTGCCCGATCACGGCCCCCTGGCGGATCGTTTCGGGCGCGTGGCCACGGACCTGCGCATTTCCATCACGGACAAATGCAATTTGCGGTGCACCTACTGCATGCCCGCGGAGGGCATGGCATGGCTGCCCAAGACGTCCCTCATGACCACGGAAGAAATCGTGCGGCTCACCCGCATTGCCGCCCAGGAGTTCGGGGTCAAAGAACTGCGCCTCACCGGAGGTGAGCCCCTGATCCGACCCGACCTCGAAGAGATCGTGGCCGCGGTGACCGAGGCGCTGCCCGGGTTTCCCGTGTCCATGACCACCAA
Organism: Kocuria sp. cx-455; assembly: GCF_014698015.1. Taxonomy (GTDB): domain Bacteria; phylum Actinomycetota; class Actinomycetes; order Actinomycetales; family Micrococcaceae; genus Kocuria. The sequence continues at coordinate 786,620 of NZ_JACXBS010000001.1, read as the reverse complement.
CGGCATCGGGCTGGCCCACCGCGCCCGGGGGCTGGTCGCCGCCGGGCTGACCCGCGTGAACGTATCCCTGGACACCCTGTGCGCCGAGACCTACGCGAAACTCGCGCGCCGCCACAAGCTCAGCGAGGCTCTCGAGGGTGTCGCCGCCGCGCAGGCCGCGGGTTTGGCCCCCGTGAAGCTCAATGCCGTGCTCATGCGCGGCGTCAACGATCGCGAGGCACCCGAACTGCTGCGCTGGGCGCTCGAGCACCAATGCTCCCTGCGGTTCATTGAACAAATGCCGCTGGACGCGGACCACGGCTGGACCCGCACCAACATGGTCACGGCGGCCGAGATCCGGGATCAGTTGAGTGAGCACTTCGACCTGAGCCCGGATCAGACCCCCCGCAACGGTGCCCCCGCCGAGAAGATGCTCGTGCGCGAACGCGGCGGCACCGAAATGCTCGGCACCGTGGGCATCATTGCCTCCGTGACCGAGCCGTTCTGCGCGGACTGCACCCGCACCCGCGTCACGGCGGAAGGCCGCGTGCGATCCTGCCTGTTCTCCCACCACGAGACGGACCTCATGCAGTTACTGCGTTCCAATGCCACCGATCAGGACATTGCCCAACGCTGGCGCGCCGCCATGTGGGTCAAACCTCGGGCCCACGGCATGGACCACGCGGGACTCGACTCCGAGGACTACATGCAACCAGACCGCAGCATGAGCGCCATTGGAGGCTGACACAGCAGTGCTCGTTCGCTACTTCGCGGCCGCGGCCGCATCCGCCGGTACCGAGCAGGAAGAAGTGGTCGCTCACGCGACCATGACCCGCTCCGAACTGCAGCAGGTGCTCACCACTCTGCACCCGGTGGCCCCTCCCGGGGAGAAAACCCTCGCGCAGGTGCTGCCGCAGTGTTCCTGGCTGGTCAACGGGGTGCGCCACCAGGATCCGGAATCCACCATTGCCCCGGCGTCCACCGTGGACGTGCTGCCGCCCTTCGCCGGTGGCTGAGCCCGCTCCGGTCCCGCACGCGTGGTGGCGCGGGATCACCCCGGCCGCCCACGCCCGCCGCGCTCAAGCGCAGCAGCTGGCCCATGAACTGGGCCGAGCGGTGGCCGCCACCCTGCCTCCCAGCACGTCCGTGGGACTCCCCGCGGCAGTGGGGGCCACCCTCGCCCAGGATGTGCGGGCGCTGTGCCCCGTACCGCACTACACCTCCAGTGCAATGGACGGCTACGCGGTCTGCGGTTCCGGGCCCTGGCGACTGGTCGACGGTGATCCCACTGTCCATGACGCCGCCTCGACCGCTGCCGTCCGGTTGACCCCCGGACAGGCCGTTCCCGTGGTCACCGGCGGTGTGATCCCCGCAGCGGCCGAAACCATTATTCGCGACGAGTACGCGGTGCGCTCCGGGAACGCGCTGAGATTCGACGAATCCGGGCCCCGCTCGGAACTGGCGGGGCGGCATATCCGGCAGGCGGGCGCCGAGTGTTCCGCCGGTGACGTCATCCTCACCGCCGGCACGGTGGTGACTCCCGCGGACGTGGCTTTCGCCGCGGTGAGCGGAGTGGACACCCTGCCGGTGGCGCCGGTGCCCGCCGCGCGCTTGCTCCTCACGGGCTCGGAGGTGCAGGTGTCGGGGGTTCCTGCACCGGGGTTTGTCCGTGATGCCTTCTCGCCGTCCTTGCCCGCCGTCCTCGAGACCCTGGGGGCCCGCGTGGCTGCCGTGGAACGCATCCCCGATGACGCGGCGGCCTTTGCATCCGCTCTCGAAGACGCTGTGGCCCATCACCTGCCCCTGGTGATCACCACCGGCGGCACTGCTCACTCACGGACCGACCACGTGCGGGCCCATCTCGAGCGGCACGCGACCGCGATCATCGACGAGCTGGATCTACAACCGGGCCACCCCACAGTGTTTGCGGCATGTTCTCCCGGCACCGCGGTCCTGGCCCTGCCCGGTAACCCCCTGGCCGCCATGACCGCGCTGACCCTGTTGGCGATTCCGTTCCTGCACGGAGTCCTGGGTCGACCGGTTCCGGCCAACCCCCGCGTGTGCGTGGCGCATGACATTCCGGGGGCACCCCGCGAACGGCTACTCCCCGCGGTGCAGGGGGCCGACGGCGCGTGGTCACTGTGTCGGGACACCGGCGCCAACATGCTCAGCGGATTGTCCCGCGCCGATGCCCTGCTGAGCGTGCCCGTGGAGGGTTTGTCGGCGGGCGCCCGGACCACCGCGCTGGTTCTGCCCTGGTAGGACGGGTCAGTCGGCTCGGAAGTCCCGCAGCCACACGGCTGACTGGCCGGCGTCCTGGAAACCCAGCTGCGCGTTGACCCAGTTCATGCGGTCATTACCGGTGTGGGTCCACGAGTACACCGTGTCCACTTCCGGCTGCACCTCGGAAAGCTGCTTGAGGTTGGTGATCTTCAGACGCATCCCCAGCCTGCGCCCACGATGCTCACGGATCACCAGGGTCTCGTCCTGCAACGCCAGCGTGGGACGGTGTTGCGCCAGAATGAGCTCGGTCATGCCCACCAGTTCGCCGCTCTCGCGGTCCTCGGCCACGGCCATGAGCGAGCGGTCGCCGTCCTCCGCGCGCAGCCGCTCGGTGCGACGTACGCGTTCCGCATCCCAGGGATCCGGATCGCTCACGATCGGTTTGACGAATGAATCACTGGGGAGGCGGGCATGCAGACGAGCCAGTGGCTCCAGCAGTTCTTCCGGGGCGGAACCCACCCACGTGTGAAGCGCGTAGCGTTCCGCGAAGGGAACGTCTTGCAATGAGCTTTCAATGGAGTCGAGACGGTCCTGGGACAGCGGCACGTCCAGCAGAGCAAAGCTGCTGACCGTCTGCAGCTCGTAACCGGCGTGTTGCGCGAAACGCGTTTGACGATGGCTCGCGGGCAGTTGGCCGGAGCCGTCCGCGGCGCTAAGCCATTGGACGCCCACCCCGTTGCTCTCCCCACCCATGACACTGCCGTCACCGGGCCCCGACGGGGCCCGTAGCTCGGAGGCCGGGTGCTCGGTGATGAGACGGATCACGCGCCGCGACTCGCCGTGGGCCAGCTGTTCGGCCGCGGACAGCAGGGAACGCCCGATGCCTTCGGACAATTCATCCGGGTCGACATCCACCACGATCTGCGCGCTGTCCGTATCGGCGATCAGGGGCATGCGCACCTCGGCGCGGCCGACCAGTCGGCCGTCCATGTAGGCGCACAGAATATTGACGCGTTCATAGGGGTCCTTGAGGTCCCGGAAAATGTCGTGGGCGTCGTTGCTGAGCTCCGCGGTACCCCACACGTAACGTCTCGACAGCTGCACCAGGGCCGCCACTTGCCCGAGTTGATCCTGTGCAGCCTCATCGAACCCGTCAGGGATACGCAGCAGCTCAATGGTCAGCGCTGATGTCTGACTCACGTGGAACTCCTTCCGCGTTCCGACCTGTTCGGAACGAACCCGCTCTCCGCCGATCATGCGTCATTGCATTCGGCACAAGATAGCAAGCGTACTGCTCAGTTTACCGTGGCCCTCCATGGTGCGGCGGAAGGGCCCGGCCATGATTGGTCCGAGCCCTTCCGTCACGCTTTTCAAACGGGCCGTTCACCGGCACGAACGAGGATCACGCCTCGTTGACCACCTCTGTGGCATTCGGATCCACGGGAACACCCGGGCCGAACGTGGTGGCCACGGTGGCCTTGGTGACGTAACGACCCTTGGAAGCGGAAGGCTTCAAACGAAGCACCTCTTCCAGAGCCGCACCGTAGTTCTCCGCCAACTTCTGGGTGTCGAAAGACGCCTTGCCAATGATGAAGTGCAAGTTGGAGTGCTTGTCGACACGGAAGTCGATCTTGCCGCCCTTGATGTCACCGACAGCCTTGGCCACGTCCATGGTCACGGTGCCGGTCTTGGGGTTCGGCATGAGGTTACGGGGACCCAGAACCTTACCCAGACGACCGACCTTGCCCATCATGTCCGGGGTGGCCACGGCGGCGTCGAAATCCACCCAGCCGTCCTGGACCCTGGCGATCAGGTCATCGGAACCCACGTAATCGGCGCCGGCTGCCTCGGCAGCCGCAGCCTTGTCACCGGTTGCGAAGACGACCACGCGGGCGGTCTTACCGGTGCCGTGGGGCAGGTTCACGGTGCCGCGAACCATTTGATCGGCCTTGCGGGGGTCAACGCCCAGTCGCATGGCCACCTCGACGGTGGGGTCGGACTTGCTGCCTGCGGCCAATTCCTTGGCCAGTGCGACTGCCTCGGCGGGGGCGTAGAACTTGCCCTCTTCGATCTTGGCGGCAGCCGCCTGGTATGCCTTGCTGCGCTTTGCCATCTGCTTGTTCTCCTTGTGCAGTTGTGGTCTGCGGACCGCGCTCGGCCCTGCCACGGGAAAATGTCTGGTACTGAGAGCCGGCTAGAGCGCTCAGGCAACCTCGATGCCCATGGAACGGGCGGTGCCGGCGATGATCTTGGCAGCTGCCTCGACATCGTTGGCGTTGAGGTCTTCCTTCTTGGTCTCGGCGATTTCACGGACCTGGTCCATGGTGATCTTGCCGACCTTGTTGGTGTGAGGCACACCGGAACCCTTGGCGACGCCAGCAGCCTTCTTGATCAGCTGCGCAGCCGGCGGGGTCTTGGTGACGAAAGTGAACGAACGGTCCTCGTACACGGTGATTTCCACCGGCACGATGTTGCCGCGCTGGGATTCCGTGGCCGCGTTGTAGGCCTTGCAGAATTCCATGATGTTGACGCCGTGCTGACCGAGTGCGGGACCCACGGGAGGGGCCGGGTTGGCGGCACCTGCCTGGATCTGCAGCTTGATCAGGCCAGCGACCTTCTTCTTGGGAGCCATGTGATGGTCCTTTGCTTGCTGTACGTACCGCCGCACAGGAGCGTACGACGGCGGGTGGTCACCGTGGCGCGGTGACCGAACGGAAACGCCCCGGACCAAAGCTCATCCGGGGGTGTCCGAAAACTGGGGCCGAGATCAGATCTTGGTGACCTGGTGGAAGCCCAGGGTGACCGGGGTTTCGCGCTCGAAAATGGACACCAGCACCACGAGCTGCTGGGATTCCACCTTGATCTCGGAGATCGTGGCCGGGAGGGTCTCGAACGGGCCTTCCTTCACGATCACGGACTCGCCGACCTCGAAGTCCACGGTGACCGCGGGCTCCGCGGCGCCGGAAGCGGCACCGCCACCGGAAGTCTCGCCCAGACCTTTGGCCTTTTCCGGGGTCTCGAAGACCGGTGCGAGCATCTCGAACACTTCGTCCATGCGCAGCGGCACGGGGTTGTAGGCGTCCTGGCCCACGAATCCGGTGACGCCCGGGGTGTGGCGGACGGCACCCCACGAGGCGTCGGTGAGGTTCATCCGAACCAGCACGTATCCGGGGATGCGAACGCGGCGCACGGTCTTGCGCTGTGCGTTCTTGATCTCCACGACCTCTTCCATGGGCACCTCGATCTGGAAGATGTCCTCTTCCATGTTGAGGGACTGGATACGGGTTTCCAGGTTGGTCTTCACACGGTTCTCGTAGCCGGCGTAGGTGTGGATCACGAACCAGTCGCCTTCCTGGCGGCGCAGCTGGGACTTGAATTCCTCCACGGGGTCCACTTCGTCGACGGCGTCCTGGTCCTCGGCGTCCTGATCCTCGGGGTTCGAGGGCTCTGCCTGGTCCGCGTCAGCGGTCTCGTTCTCAGCCGGGGTCTGCTCGACCTCATCGGCAGTGGCGGACACGCTCTCGGCAGCCTCCGACTGCGCAGCATCCGCGGCGGCGGACTCGGGCTGCGCTGGCCCGGTGGCTTCGTTTTCGAGCTCGTGGTCGGTCACTGGAGATTCCTGCTTTCTGTGGACGGCTAGAAGTTGGGGTGGTCTCAGGCCTGGTCGCCGTTGCCGAAGACCCAGATGGCTACCTGGCCGAAGCCCAGATCCAGAAGGGAGATCAACAACATCATGAAGGCCACAAAGACCAGCACGACCAGAACGAAGTTGACGAGTTCGCGACGCGACGGCGCGACGACCTTCTTGAGCTCGCCGATGACCTGTCGAAAGAACAACCAGATGCGACCAAAAAAGCCCCGCTGCTGGTCCGATCCAGCGGGTTGGTCCGAGGTTTCTCCGGTAACGGTGTGCGACATCGGCTCTCCCCTGCGTGGATTGGTTCCCGGCGGTGGTTTATGTGCCGTTGTAGGTCTGAAGCAGGGCAGACAGGACTCGAACCTGCAACCTGCGGTTTTGGAGACCGCTGCGCTACCAATTGCGCCACTGCCCTTCAGTTTGCGGCTTGCTCACACAAAACCACGAACACGGTGCATGAGCTTAGCACTTCCGCACGAGGGATCCGGCACGGGTCCGCATCCGGGCGCGCGAAAGTAAACGCACCAACAAATGATCTTACGCGTACGGCCGCTATCGTGCAAAGAATGCGGATGCCCGCCTAAACTGAGACGCGAGCGCCTTCTGGCTGCGCAGTCAAGGCGGACGCTGTCACCGAACCGAGGAGAGTTGACCACCATGCCCCCAGCTCAGCAGCGAATTTCTCGCAAGATCGGCGCAATTGCCGAGTCCGCGACCCTCGCGGTGGACGCCAAGGCCAAGGCACTCAAGGCCGAAGGGCGGCCCGTGATCGGTTTCGGGGCCGGCGAGCCGGACTTCTCGACCCCCGATTACATTGTCGAGGCCGCGGCGCAGGCACTCGAGGACCCCAAGAACTTCCGATACAGCCCCGCCGCGGGTCTTCCCGAGTTGCGCCAGGCCATTGCGGACGCCACCGCCCGCGATTCCGGGTGGAGCGTGGACCCCTCACAGGTGCTGGTCACCAACGGGGGCAAGCAGGCGGTCTACGAGGCGTTCCAGACCGTGGTGGACGAGGGCGACGATGTCCTGTTGCCCGCCCCGTACTGGACCACCTACCCGGAGGCCATCCGCCTGGCCGGCGGCAACCCCGTTGAGGTCTTCGCCGGCGCGGATCAGGATTACAAAGTCACCCCGGAGCAGCTCGAGGCCGCCCACACCGAGAAAACCAAGGCGCTGCTGTTCTGCTCACCGTCCAACCCGACGGGTTCCGTGTACACCGCCGAGGAGACCAAGGCTGTGGGCGAATGGGCCGCGTCCAAGGGCATCTTTGTGATCAGCGACGAGATCTACCAGCGCCTCACCTACGACGGCGTGGAGTTCACCTCCATCGCCCAGGCCGCTCCCGAGCTGGGCGAGCACCTGATCCTGCTCAACGGCGTGGCCAAAACATATGCAATGACCGGCTGGCGCGTGGGCTGGATGGTCGGCCCCAAGGACGTCATCAAGGCCGCCACCAATCTGCAGTCCCACCTCAGTTCCAACGTGAACAATGTGGCCCAACGGGCGGCGCTGGCCGCCCTGAACGGGCCCACGGACCAGGTGACGCGGATGCGCGAGGCCTTCGATCGACGTCGGCGGATGATCGTGGACGGTCTCAATGCCATTGACGGCGTAGTCTGCCCCACTCCCACCGGCGCTTTCTACGCGTACCCCGACGTGACCGGATTGCTGGGCCGCGAGTTCGACGGTGTCACGCCCCGAACCAGTGCAGAGCTCGCCAACATGATCTTGGAGCGCGCGGAAGTGGCCGTGGTCCCGGGAGAGGCATTCGGCCCGTCCGGGTATTTGCGCCTGTCCTACGCTCTGGGCGACGACGACCTCGCCGAGGGCTTGTCCCGCCTGCAGAACGTTCTGGGAGCCAAGTAAATGAACCTCAAGCAAACACTGCACGCCGTGGACCAGCAGTTGCCCTCCCCCGTGCAACTGCCCAGTGCGGCCGTGGTGGCCGGGGGTCTGACCGGCGGTTACGCCGTGGCCCGGTGGACCAGGGTTCGGGCCCTGGGTGGAGTGGTGCTCCTGGCCAACGGCGTGCTGGCCGGGCGCACCTGGTACACATCGGCCGGGCCCGCCACCACCGCGGGACTCAGTGTGCTGTACCTCGCGGGCTTCGGAGTATCCCACCCGCTGGCCAAGAAGATCGGCGCGTGGCCCTCCGTGTTCGGTGTGGCCGCCGGTAACGCTGCGGCATCCTGGTTCCTGGTGGACCGCCATAACTTTGCCCGAACGGTGAAGCACTGAACGAGCTCGCCCGAGCGACCCCCAACACGGGCTGGGCCCCGCACCACGTGGTGCGGGGCCCAGCTTGTAGTTCACGACCGGTAGCCGTCAGTCGTCCACGGCGTCGCGGCCACGACGGACGATCAGCGGGTCCGGCGGGTAGACCACCGAGGTGTCCTTGTCCTCGTAGTCGAACTGGTTGAGGAAGTAGCGCATGGCGTTGAGGCGAGCGCGCTTCTTGTCATTGGACTTGATGGTGATCCACGGTGCGTGGTCCGTGTCCGTGCGCCGGAAGGTCTCTTCCTTGGCCACGGTGTAATCCTCCCAGCGGTCCAGGGACGCCAGGTCCATGGGCGAGAGTTTCCAGCGGCGCACCGGATCGATCTGGCGGATGGCAAAGCGTGTGCGCTGTTCGTGCTGGGTCACGGAGAACCAGAACTTGGTCAGGTGGATACCGTCATCCACGAGCATCTTCTCGAACGTGGGGGCCTGCTTCATGAAACTCTCGTACTCCTCATCGGTGCAGAAACCCATGACGCGTTCCACGTTGGCCCGGTTGTACCACGAGCGGTCGAACAGCACAATCTCACCGTTGGTGGGCAGGTGCTGGATGTAGCGCTGGAAATACCACTGACCCAGTTCCCGGTCCGAGGGCTTGTTCAGCGCCACAGTACGCGCGGCACGCGGGTTGAGGTGTTCGGTGAAGCGCTTGATGGTGCCACCCTTGCCGGCGGCATCGCGGCCCTCGAACACGATCACGTGCTTGAGGTCGTTGTCCTGGCCCCAGTACTGGAACTTCAGCAACTCGATCTGGAGCTGATACTTCTCAAGCTCGTAATCTTCCCGGGACATCCGCTCGTCGTACGGGTAGCCCTCGCGCCACGTCTCCACGGCGCTTCCACCTGGATCAATGAGGTCCGGGTCCGGGGATTGACCGTCCCGCACCGTGTACCCCTGTTCCACAAGTTTGTCGATGAACTCGCGGAGGTTCTCCCGTGCCGGTTCCTGCTGCGGGGTCATATGTCCTCCTAGTGGCTTGTGCCGCGGGCGGCACCTGTGTGCGTCTCCCCAGCAATTCTAGGTGGCGGGGTTAACGAGTCTTGAACACGGCGCGGTAGCTCTCCTTATCGGCCCCACCCGCGACTCATTAGACTGAGCGGTGAAGATTCAACACTCGATCACCGAGGAGCGCTGAAGCACGCATGAGAATTGGCCTGATGACGAGCGGCGGAGATTGCCCCGGATTGAACGCCGTGATCCGCGGTGCTGTTCTGCACGGGATCAAGTCCTACGATCACGATTTCGTGGGGTTCCGTGACGGTTGGCGCGGTGTGGTCGAGGGGGACATCATGGAGCTCCCCCGCCAAAGCGTTCGTGGCCTCGCACGCCAGGGCGGCACCATTCTGGGCACCTCGCGGACCAACCCCTTCGACGGCCCCCATGGTGGCCCGGAGAACATCGCCAAGGTCCTTGAGGCCAACCGGATCGATGCGATCGTGGCTATCGGCGGCGAGGGCACCCTTGCGGGTGCCAAGCGCTTGGCGGACGCGGGATTGCCCGTGGTGGGCGTCCCCAAGACCATTGACAACGATTTGAAGGCCACCGACTACACGTTCGGTTTCGACACCGCCGTGTCCATCGCAACCGACGCCATGGACCGGTTGCGCACCACCGGCGAATCCCATCACCGCTGCATGGTGGCAGAGGTCATGGGCCGCCACGTGGGCTGGATCGCCCTGCATTCGGGGATGGCCGCCGGCGCCCACGCGATCCTGATCCCGGAGCACCGCGAGTCCATGGAACAGGTCTCCAAATGGGCCAAGGAAGTGTACGACCGAGGTCGTGCCCCCCTGGTGGTCGTTGCCGAGGGGTTCATCCCCGAGGGCTACGACGAGGCCATTGCCGGTAAGGGACAAGAGGCCTCCGGCCGGCCGCGCCTTGGCGGGGCGGGTGACTTCGTGACCCAGCAGATCGAGGAGATCACCGGGATCGAAACCCGCAACACCACGCTGGGCCACATCCAGCGCGGAGGTGCCCCCACCGGTTTCGACCGCGTGCTCGCCACCCGCCTGGGCATGGCTGCCGCCAGCATGGCCGCCGAACACGAGTGGGGAAAGATGTGCGCCCTGCGCGGCACGGACGTGGTCCGCGTGGACTTCAGTGAGGCGCTCGACGGCCTCAAAGCCGTCCCACTGGAGCGTTACGAAGAAGCCAAGGTGCTGTTCGGCCGGTAGGCCCCCCGGCGGCGTCGGCGGGCACGGTGGCCCCAGAGCGATCGCGAGTCCCGCCGTACCTCCGCGCGGTCACGAACCGCGCTCACAATGAATTGCGGCGGATCAGGAATAGTCCCGATCCGCCGCAATGGCGTTTCCGTGTGACGTCAGAGTCGCATCCCACCATCGCGCGGACCCCGCATGAGATTCTTGGGTCGGCCAACCACCGAACCGGCATCCGGCTGAACCACCACGGTTTGAGCGGCAGACCATTGTTCGGCCACATCGCTGCCCCGGGTGCCTTCTTGCTCCGGGTGCTCCTCGACCGTGTCCCGCACCAGCAGGTCGGCCTGCGGGTCCACGTTGCGCTTGAGCACCGCCAGGGCAATGGGGCCGGCTTCGTGATGCAACCGGGCGGACGTCACGCGCCCGACCACCTTGTCGTTGAGGACCACGTCCGCGCCGGCTGCCGGCAGCGTGTGCTGGGAACCGTCCAGGTCCAGGAACGTGAGTCTGCGCGGCGGGTGCCCCAGGTTGTGCACGCGGGCCACGGTCTCCTGGCCCTTGTAGCACCCCTTGGACAGGTGCACCGCGGTGCGCATCCAGTCGAGCTCGTGGGGAATGGTCTTGGCGTCCGTCTCGGCGCCCCAGCGTGGTCGCCACGCCGCAATGCGCAGCGCCTCCGCCGCCCAGGACCCGGCCGGGGTGCAACCCTGCTCCTCCAGGGCCGCGGCTGCGGTCTCCAGAGCGTTCATGGGGACCAGGTGTTCGAACCACGGGCGTTCGAACCCGGGATGGTCCGGGGCCGCGCTGTAGGCATAGCCGCCGGGGGAGATCTCAGGCCAGGGGTCGCGCCACACGACCACGGCCTCCGACGCCGCCCGCGGGCCTTCCAGCGCGGCGGTCAATTGCGCGCTCAGGTCCTTGGTCGCGGCGATCACGGCCCACTGGGAGCTGACGTCCGCGACCTCGACGCGCATGGCGAACCTCATGGACTCCAACCACGCCGCGAGCCCGGGAGCCTCCTGAGCCTCGGCAATGAGCCACGTGGTGGTTCCGTCGTCCACGGCGTGGGGCGCGAACTCGACCCTGCCCTGGATGCTGAGGAACATTGTCTCGGTGCTCTGCCCGGGCTGGAGACCCGTGAGCACCTGCGAGGACAGCGTGGTGAGCCAGCTGAGCCGGTCCGCGCCGGTCACCGTCACAACCCCGCGCTGGGATTGGTCCACGTACCCCGTGCCGCGGTCCAGCGCGCGCTGTTCGGGAACGGGGTCCCCGTAGTGGCCGGCCACCCCCTCGTCCAGGTTGTCTGCCGCCACAGCGCCGGGGCGCGAGAGGAGAACGGATCGGTACGAGGAATCAGCGGAAGTCACTGGTGCGAATCAACCTTTTTCAGTTCGGCGGAGGCGTGCGTGGCCAATTCATGACCGTTGGCGGCCATGTCCCACGCCCACATGAGGTTCCCGTTGACCAAGCCGTACAGCCTGGTTCCGGAGGCGTACTCCTTGGACCCCTGGGCACGCATCACGGCGTCCGTGGCGAGGTCCACACGGGGTCCCTTGATCTGCCCGAGGTAGAGCTCGGAAATACCACCCGGGTGAAGCATGGAGACGGAGATGTCGAAACCACCGTCAGCATTACGCAGGTCCTCGACGTCCTGAGCGGTCTTCAGGACCGGCACGGGGTCGGGAGGCAGCATGCCGGGGCCGATATCCCCGTCCTCGCGAGGGCGAGCGAGTTCCCAGAAACCCTGTTCGTAGGTGGCTTCGCGTTGGGGTTCGCCCTCGTCATTGAGGAGCGTGGTCTGCGCGCGGTACACGACGAACGGCAGATTGTGTTGCTCGAACGTGACCCGCTGCCGGAACGCGCGCTGTTCGGCGTCTCCGTATCCCATGAAGCCCTCGCCCTCCCAGGTCCCCAGGAGCCAAGCGAACGGCACGAGCTCCGGAGTGAGATTGGTGGGGATCTCAACGGGCATGAGTTTAGAGCTGGCCCTTGAAGAGACCGGTGATGACCTTCAGAGCAATACCGCCGATCGCGAGACCGGCCAGAACCAACAGGACGAGGTAAAAGATTTCGAGTGCAAGCATGGTTCTAAGCTACCACGGAGGCCAGTATCCGACCGGCGAACAGCGCTGCCACACCGAGTAGTGCAACGGGTGTTACGCCCAGGGTCAGCAAGCCCCTGCGCTCAGGTGTCTCCGGTGCCGCCGAAATGATCCGCACACCCACCACACCGATGATGAGGGCGAGCGGTAAACCCACACCGGCCATGGTGACCCAGGTGCCCAGCCCGTAGAGCTCCTCCACGTGACTGAGCCCGATCCAGCCCGAGGCGCTCACGGCGGCCAGGACACCCGTCACGGAGGCCAGGGTGGATTCCAACCGGCCCGTGGCTCCTTCACCCCGCACCAACTCGGCCACGCACACGATCATGAAGGCCACGCCCACCACGGCCGGGAGCCAGATGAGCTGCTGATCCGGGACGAAATTCACCAGGGAACACGCGCCCACGCCGGCCGCGGCAATGATCACGTTGTGCCGGCGGCGGGCCTTGATCCCTGTAGCCGCGGGCCACCCCACCGCGATCACCACGGCCATCACCACGGACACCATCAGCGGAAGCAACCCACCCAGCACACTGGCACCGAGGGCAAGAATCAGCGAGCCGGCAGCCGCGCCGATGATCCTTGCGTATCTCATGGGTGTCCTCCGCGCACGGTCTGGGGCAGATGTTCCCTTCAGCCTAACCGCCCCGAACGTGGGAACGGGTCAGCACGCCTACTGGCCCGGGCAACGAGGTTCCCCATGTCCGTGAAAGTTACGGCACCGGTGAAATATTTATAATGGTCGTCATAGCCGCCCGGGGGAATTCCCTTGGTGGACTCCCCTCACCATCAACGGGATGATCCGTGCTCCAGATTGTGCTGCTCAGCGATGAAACCAATGCGCTCGCCACTGTTCTTCCCGGTTTGGAACTCCTCTCGCACCAAATAGACGTAGTGCCGCTCAGTTCCTCGGGGGCCCTTAAACGCGTGCGGCAACCGGATGTCGTGGTCCTGGACGGCACCACCAACATGGTGGCCGCGCGCAACACCGCCCAGAGTTTGGCCGCCCGAGACACATCCGTTCCCGTGCTCCTGGCTTTGACCGAGGGCGGGATGGCGGCCGTGGCGGCGTCGTGGTGTGTCACGGACGTGGTGCTGCACACTGCCGGGCCCGCGGAGATCGAGGCCAGATTGCGACTGGCGAGCGTCCGAGGCCCGGACGAGGCGCAGGACGAGTCCGTGATCAGGGCCGGTAACGTGACCATCGACGACGGCTCGTACACCGTCAAGATCGGCGGTGCCCCGCTGAACCTCACGTACAAGGAGTTCGAGCTGCTCAAATACCTTGCACAGAACGTGGGCCGTGTCTTCACCCGCGCCCAGTTGTTGTCGCAGGTGTGGGGGTACGACTATTACGGCGGTACACGCACGGTGGATGTCCACATTCGAAGGCTGCGCGCGAAATTGGGGGCCGATCACGAACACCTGATCACCACGGTGCGTAACGTGGGGTACAGCTTCACGGCGGGCCGGGACAGCGAGTCCTGACGCGCCGTCCAACCGCTCACAGTGGAGGTATGTCATGGCCGTGACCATTCTCAGTCAGGACGGGGTTCCCGATCCCGCAGCCTTGACGGATCTGGCTCAACGAGCCACCCGCGCCGACGGCGATCCCCCGTTCTCGGATCAGACGCTCGTTGACGTGCGGTCGGCCAGGGCGGGGCTTCGCTCGGTTATCGCGACCGAGGACGGCGCCCTGGTGGGTGTCGCGGTCATCAACCCGGACTCGGACCAGGCCTCCACCTTCACCGTGGAACTCGTGGTGGACCCCGAACGTCGCGGCGCCGGGATCGGCACAGCCCTGGTACGAGAGGTGCGCGGGCAGGTCGAGGGCACGGTGGAAGCCTGGGGCCACGGTGATCATCCGGGGGCCCGGCGACTCGCCGAGACCTACGGGCTGACGGCGGTACGCGACCTGCACCGTTTGAGGCGACAACTGCGCGGGTCCTCCGACCTTCCCTTGCCGGTGGATCTGACCGAGGATCTCGAGATCCGGCCGTTCGAACCGGGCCGCGACGAGAACGGGTGGCTGAGAGTCAATGCACAGGCGTTCTCGGATCACCCGGAGCAGGGCAAAATGACCCTGGACGACCTCCATCAGCGAGAGGCCGAGGAATGGTTCGACGCGCCCGGATTCCTACTGGCCGTAAGGGCCGATGACCCCGAGGACATTCAGGGCTTTCACTGGACCAAGATCCACCCCGCATCGGACGGCTCCCCCGCGATGGGTGAGGTCTACGCCGTGGGTATCGCCCCGGAACAACAGGGCCGAGGACTCGGCAAGGCGCTGACCGCCGCGGGCGTCAATTACCTGGCCGACCAGGACCTTGAGAACGTGATGTTGTACGTGGATGGGGACAACACTGCCGCCATGGCCCTGTACGAAAAGCTTGGTTTCGAACGGTGGCACCTGGATGTGATGTTCCGGGGCGAGATCACCGGATAACATCTGAGAGGCGCCGTCCCGCCCCATCGGGTGAAGGAACGCGTGCCACCTTGGTCCATCAGACAGAGAGCGGGTCATGGCAAGAAGTAATGCCTCCGGAAAGTTTGACGTCTACGCCGCAGGCTGTCTGTGTTGGCGCCGCAGTGCGGGCGAGCTTCAGGTGCTGGTCATCCACCGGCCGCGTTATGACGACTGGTCCTGGCCCAAAGGCAAACAGGACAACGGTGAGACCCTCCCGGAGACCGCTGTGCGTGAACTGCGCGAAGAAGTAGGCCTGTCCGTGCGCTTGGGTGTGCCGCTGCCGGCGATCCGTTACCAGGTCAAGGACCAGGCCAAACTGGTGAAGTACTGGGCCGCGGAGATCTCGGCTTCCGCGCGGGCCACACCGGATCACGGTGAGGTGGACGAGCTGCGGTGGGTGAGTGCGGACCGGGCTCACACAATGCTCAGCAACGCGGCCGACCGTGAACCCCTCGACGAACTGGTGGCCCTGCATCGCAACGGCACCCTGGCGACCCGCCCCGTCATCATTGTGCGTCACGCCAAGGCGAAGCCCCGTTCCTCCTGGCAGCGCGCGGAGGGCGATCGTCCCCTGGCGGCCACCGGCAAGCGGCAGGCCCTGGCCGTCACACGGTTGTTGGCCGCCTGGCAACCCAGGAGGGTTCACACCTCCCCGTGGTTGCGTTGCATGTCCACGGTGATTCCGTACGCCAAGAAGTACAACGCCAAGGTCAAGGAACGCTCGCAGTTGACGGAGGCGGCCCACAAGCGCTCCCCCAAGAAGGCCGCAGCGGTGGTCGAGCAGCTTTTCGACACGGAGCACCCCGCGGTGCTGTGCACCCATCGTCCGGTCCTACCCACGGTGCTCAAAGTACTTGCCCGTCACATGCCCGGCTCCATGGTCGAGCAGTTACCCGATGCGGATCCGTACCTTTCCCCCGGTCAAATGATCGTGCTTCAGATGCCACGGAACCACAAGGGCCGGGCCGTGAGTTGTGAGATCATCACCCCGTTCGACGACTGACCCGTGAGTCAGTGCGGCCGGCGGCCTCCGGCCCGGTAACACCGACCGGACCCGTGGCCGGTCTGCGGGCCCGTATTCAGCACAAAGGAAACCATGTCTGCCATTCCCACGCCCTACGAAGATCTTCTGGCCGAAGTCATGGCCCACGGTGCCCTGAAGTCCGACCGGACCGGCACGGGTACGCGCTCCGTGTTCGGCCGGCAGATCCGCTACGACCTCTCCGAATCGTTTCCCCTGCTGACCACTAAACGCGTGCACTTCAAATCTCTTGCCCTGGAACTGTTGTGGTTCCTGTCCGGGTCCTCCAACGTGCGCTGGTTGCAGGAACGGGGTGTGAGCATCTGGGACGAATGGGCGGACGAGAACGGTGACCTCGGCCCCGTGTACGGCGTGCAGTGGCGCAGCTGGCCGGCCAGTCACGGTGAGAGCATCGACCAGATCGCGCGCGTGGTGGAATCCATCAGGAACTCGCCGCATTCTCGCCGTCACGTGGTGACCGCGTGGAACCCCGCCGAGGTCGAGAGCATGGCATTGCCGCCGTGCCACGCCCTGTTCCAGTTCTACGTGCAACCCCGCGAGGACGGGCCCGACGCCCTCAGTTGCCAGCTGTACCAGCGTTCTGCGGACCTTTTCCTGGGCGTGCCCTTCAATATTGCTTCCTACGCGCTGCTCACCATGATGGTGGCCCAGCAATGCAATCTGGTCCCCGGTGAGTTCATCTGGACCGGAGGAGACTGCCACATCTACACCAATCATGTGGAGCAGGTCACCCGGCAACTGGCCCGCGAACCCTACCCGTATCCGCAATTGAAGATCCTGCGCACCCCGGATTCCATCTTCGACTACGAGTACGAGGACTTCGAAGTGGTCAACTACCAGCACCACCCCGGCATCAAGGCACCGGTGGCGGTATGAGCGCCGCACGATCCGCGTCTCGACCCGCGACGAGCCGGAACGGCCCCACCGTGGGTGCTATCTGGGCCCAAAATCCCCAGGGCATCATCGGCAAGGACGGTACGATCCCCTGGCACGTACCGGAGGACCTGCGGTTCTTCTCGAGCACCACCACCGGCCACCCGGTGATCATGGGGCGCCGCACCTGGGAATCGTTCCCCCCCCGATTCCGACCGCTTCCGGGGCGGGCCAACATCGTGGTGACCAGCCGCCCCGAGACCGTGGCGAGCGAGCGTGAAAACGTGTGGACGGCGGCGTCGTACGCGCAAGCCCTGGAACTTGCGCTGTCGCTGCTCGAGGACCCGAACGGCGAGATCTGGGCCATTGGCGGGACCCGGATCTGGGCAGACGCCCTCGCCCACGAAACGCTGCCGTTGACACGCGCCTACGTGACCACCGTGGACCTCGCGGTGGACGGCGACACCGTAGCGCCGCGGCTGGATGACACATGGCACCAATGCGAACTGGCCGACTGGGCCGAGTCCAGCAAGGGGCCCCGTTTCCGCGTGGACGAGTACACGCGCGGATAAGTCCCCGTGAAAGGTGCCACGGCACCTCGACGGAACATGAGATAGCGTGATCTTGACCACTTCTATCTTGGAGGATTGAGCTGCCGTGACCACTGGCCCCACACCGAGCATCCATGAGAGCCCCACGCTCGAGCTCCGCGCCAATCCCGATCGTGGCCGCTATGAGCTGTGGGACGATCAGCAGTTCATCGGCTTCCTGGGGGTTGAAATCCTTGAGGACGGCACCGTGGACGTGCAGCACACCATTGTGGCCGAGGCTTTCGGCCGTCAGGGCTACGCCCGAACCCTGGTGACCTTCGTCCTCGACCAGTTCCGTGAACAGGGCGTGCAGATCCGCCCCACATGCACGTACGTGCTCGACTACCTGCGGCGCTTCCCGAGCTATCAGGATCTGGTGGCCGAAACCCCGGATCCGCGCAACCAGGAGTAACCGTGGGGCACGCCCGATCTCCGGGTCATAGACTGGGCGGCATGACTTCACAACCCTCAGCCGTAGGCTTCATTGGCTGGCGCGGCATGGTCGGTTCCGTTCTGATGGACCGACTGCGCGTCGAAAACGACTTCGCAAGCCTCGACCCCGTCTTTTTCTCCACCTCCAATGCCGGAGGCACCGCACCCACCATTGAGGGCATGGGTGACGCCGGGACGTTGCAGGACGCCTACGACATTGAGGCGCTGTCCGCACTTCCCATTCTGGTGACCGCCCAGGGTGGCGACTACACGAAGGCCGTGCACTCCAAGTTGCGCGAGGCCGGCTGGGACGGCATCTGGATCGACGCGGCCTCCACCCTGCGCATGGAAGAGTCCTCCATCATCCCGTTGGATCCGGTCAACCGCGACGTGATCGATGCGGGTCTGGCACGCGGAGTGAAGGACTTCACCGGCGGTAATTGCACGGTCTCGTGCATGCTCATGGGCCTGGGCGGGCTGTTCAACAACAACCTGGTGGAGTGGACCACCTCCATGACCTACCAGGCCGCGTCCGGTGGCGGCGCCCGCCACATGCGCGAGGTCATTCAACAGTTCGGGGACATCCACGGTTCCGTCTCGGATCAGCTCACCGACGCCGCCTCGGCCATTCTCGAGATCGACCGCGCCGTGCTCGCCAAGCAGCGTTCCGGTGATTTGGACGCCTCACAGTTCGGGGTCCCGCTGTCCGGTTCGCTCATTCCATGGATCGACGCCGATCTGGGCAACGGCCAGTCCCGCGAGGAATGGAAGGCCGAGGCCGAGACCAACAAGATCCTGGGTCGCTCCGGCGATGACTTGATTCCCGTGGACGGGTTGTGCGTGCGCATCGCCGCAATGCGCAGCCACTCCCAGGCGCTGACCATCAAGTTGCGCGAGGACCTTCCGGTGGCGGAGATCGAGCGGATCATCGACGCCGAGAACCAGTGGGCCAAGGTCATTCCCAATACCAAGGAAGCCAGCATGCAGGACCTGACGCCGGTGGCCGCCTCCGGTTCGCTGGACATCCCGGTGGGCCGCATCCGCAAACTCTCCATGGGCCCGGAGTACATCTCCGCCTTCACCGTGGGAGATCAATTGCTGTGGGGTGCCGCAGAACCCCTGCGTCGCATGCTCAAGATCGTGACCGGCACGCTGTAGGCCTCGCCGCCTATTTCGCGCTCGTTCCAAGGGCCGCGACACGCAGGTGTCGCGGCCCTTGGAGTAGGTGATGTGGTTTGTCACGGGCGCGGCGGAACCGCCACTCGGCCACAATGTTCGACCACCAGCGCCAGGCCTTGAGGGCCAGCCGCTTGACCCGCTGATTGAGCCGGTGCGCCCACGCGAACTCGGTGCTCCACAGCCCGATACCCAGGAAAATAGCGAGCCATCCCGGCCCCGGCGTCACCAACATGATGATGCCCAGGAGCACGAACACCCCGCCCAGGACAGTAACCACGCCCTTGTGAAGGACGCGGAGTGCGGGGTGGCGGTTGGAGAACGCCCGGACACGAAGGACGGCCCGGTGGATGCGCCCGCCTTCTTCGCCGCGACGGATCTCCTCGTGAAGTTCGGAGCTCATCGTGTCGCTAGCACCTATAGATTCAGCCCCACCAGGACCGGCTCGGGAACCAGACGCACGCCGTACACGCGCTCCACGCCGTCGCGCACGGTGCGAGCCAGTGCTGCAAGATCCTCGGATGATGCTCCGCCGCGATTGGTCATCGCCAGTGTGTGCTTGGTCGAGAGCGCGGCACGGCCGTTCGCCACGGATTCACCGTCCAGGTCGAGTTGCTGATTGCGGGAACCGGGCAATCCGAACCCCTTGGCGAACCCGGAATGATCGATGAGCCATGCTGCGGAGAGCTTGGTGGACCCGGGGATTTCTTGCCCCGAGGCATCGAGCACGGGATAGCGCGGGGCATCGTCCGGGATGCTCTCCAATCGGGCGGGATCATCCACGATGGGGTTCGTGAAAAATGAACCGGTGCTGTACGTGTCCCGGTCCTCCGGGTTGAGCACCATTCCCTTGGAGGCTCGCAACCGCAGTACGGTCTCGCGCACTGTTTCCAGTGGTGCACACTCACCGATCTCCACGCCCAGTGCCGAGGCCAGCTGCCCGTAGCGCACGGGCAACCCCACGTCCTGGGGCAGCAACCGGAATGTCACGGTGAGCACCACGTAACGCGGGGACCCGTGTTTCATACTGCGCTTGAGCACGGAATCGCGGTAGGAGAACTCGAGGTCATCGGTGCCGAAAGTGCGCAGCTCACGGGCCTGCCGATCCCAGGTGCGAACGCTGTGGATGGTCTGCGACACCTCCGTGCCGTACGCACCCACATTCTGCACGGGAGTGGCTCCCGTGGTCCCGGGAATGCCGGACAGCGTTTCCAGGCCCGCCAGGCCCCGTTGAACGCTCCATTGAACCGCCTGCTCCCACGAGTGCCCGGCCTGGAACTCGACCAGACAGCTGTGGGCGGGCGATGTCTCCACCACCTGGATACCCTCCGTGGCCACGTGCACCACGGTCCCCTCGAAGCCATTGTCCGAGGCAAGAATGTTGGAGCCCCCGCCCACGATCAGAATCGGCTCGCCGGCGTCGTCCGCCGTGGCCACCGCGTGAATCAGTTGCTCTTCGGTCTCCGCCTTGACGTAGCAGGAAGCGGGGCCGCCCACCGCGGTGGTGGTCAGATCGGCCAGTCGGGGTGCATTCATGATCGTTAACTCTAGTGCTAGAACTTCACAACAACCTGAGCCTTGACCAAGACCTTGAGCGCCTTGGCCTCGGCCGGATCCGTACCCTCCTCGGCCAGGTCGGGTGCCGTCACCGTGAGGTCTACGCGCACGGTGCGGGCCTCCTGGTCCACCGCACCGATCGCGCCGCTCACGGACAACTCGGTGCTGGATCGGACTTCCGTGTCGAAACGGTTGGGGACGACCACGGGCTTGGTGAACCGAGTTTGATAATCGACCACGGCGCCCGCGTCACCTGCCCACTCGGTCACCAGACCCACAGCGGCACCCATGGTGAACATCCCGTGGGCGATCACGTTGGGAAGGCCCACGTTCTGGGCGAAGTCCTGGTTCCAGTGGATCGGATTGAAGTCACCGGAGGCACCGGCGTATTTCACGAGATCCGCGCGGGACACCGAGACGGTGCGGTCACCGATGGATTGGCCCTTGTCGAGCTGCTCGAATGCGACATTCATTACTGATCCTCCCCGCGTACCAACAACGACGACGTAGTGGTGGCCACCTGCTCGCCCGCCACGGTGGTGATTTCCACCCGGGAGGTGATCATGGCGCCCGATCCCATGGGACGCACCTGGTCGACCGTGACGGCCGCCAGGAGCTCGTCACCGGCCACGATGGGGCGGTGATGTGTGAAACGCTGCTCGGTGTGCACCACGCGGGAGAAATCGATACCCGCGCTCGGATCCTGGATCAGGGCGGCGTCGGCGCGCTGGGACACGATGATCGCAAAAGTGGGCGGGGCCACGAGATCGTCGTACCCGGCGGCCCGAGCGGACTCGACGTCGAAATGGACGTTGTCCGTGGCCTTGACCGCGGAGGCGAACTCGCGGATCTTTTCTCGGGACACCTGGTAGGCGGGCGCAGCCGGATACGTGCGGCCCACCACCTCTTCTGAAATGGCCATGGCTCTCCTCGGTCGGGCGGAAATTTTCCCCCAGCCTACTGGGCGGATCGTCCGGGCAAAGACAAAGACGCCGTTCCACATGGAACGACGTCTTGGAAGTAGCGGTGGACGGGCTCGATCCGTCGACCTCACGATTATGAGTCGTGCGCTCTAACCAGCTGAGCTACACCGCCATTTCACGAATGAACCTGCGGCTCGTGTACACAAGCCGCAGGCCCTCATCATGAGAGCCCCGACCGGGAATCGATCCCGGGACCTCCATCTTACCAAGATGGCGCTCTACCACTGAGCTATCGGGGCAACGCGGAAAACTCTAACAGCATTTCGTCGAGTTGCAAAAACGAGCTGAACCCACCGAATCCGCAGAGTATCCGCGGGGTGCTGACCGCCCGAATCCGGGCGGTCAGCGGGGTCTGTCAGCGGTCGCGAAAGCCACCGTTGCCCTTGGGGAAGCCCTTCTTGCGGGGGCGGTCCTGGTACGAGGAGCCACCACCACGGGAACGATCGCCACCGCGGAAACCGCCGCGGTCACCGCCGCGATCGGAGCGATCACCACGGTCGAACCGGCCACCGCGGTCACCATCACGGTCACGGAACCGGCCGCCCTCACGGGAGCCACCACGAGAGCCGCCACCACCGGGGCCGCGGTCCTCCTGGATCCGGATCGGGGCGCCGTTGATACGGGTGTTGGACAGCTTGTCCATGGTGCCCGCGGGCAGGTTCTCGGACAGGCCCACCAACGTGAAGTTGGGGTGGATGTCGATCGCGCCGATCTGCGAACCGTTCAGGCCACCCTCGTGCGTCAGCGCGCCCACAATGGCACCCGGTGCCACGCGGTCACGGTGTCCGACGGCCAGCTTGTAGGTGCGCATGCCAGCCTCGGGGCCGCGGCGGCCGCCGCCACGCGGGCCGTCGGGGCGCTCACGGCGGTCACGGTCGCGCTTACGCTGCGGGACCTCGGGAAGCTCTTCGGCCAGGAACGGGCGACCGTCCTGGGCAATGACGGCCAGGGCTGCTGCGATCTCGGCGGCGTCCACGTCGTGCTCGTTCTCGTAGTGCTCCACGAGCTCACGGAACAAGGACAGGTCCTCGGACTCGATGGTCTCCGCGATCTGGTTGGCGAAGTTCTCCTTGCGGGTGCGGTTGACGTCCTCGACGGACGGCATGCGCATCTGCTCGACAGGCTGACGTGTGGCCTTCTCGATGGCGCGCAGCAGGTACTTCTCCCGCGGGGTCATGAAGAGAATGGCCTCGCCCTTGCGGCCCGCGCGGCCGGTGCGGCCGATGCGGTGCACGTAAGACTCGGTGTCGTGGGGAATGTCGTAGTTGACGACCAGGGAGATGCGCTCGACGTCCAGACCGCGCGCGGCAACGTCTGTGGCGACCAGGATGTCCACCTTGCCCTCACGCAACGAGTCCACGGTACGCTCGCGCAGATTCTGCGGGATGTCGCCGTTGATCGCAGCTGCGGTGTAACCGCGGGCCTTGAGCTTGTCGGCAATCTCCTCGGTCGCGGCCTTGGTACGGACGAAGACGATCACGCCGTCGTAGTCCTCGACCTCGAGCACGCGGGTCATGGCGTCCAACTTGTGCGGGCCCATGACCTGCATGAAGCGCTGACGCGTGTTGGTGCCCGTGGTGGTCTTGGCCTTGACCGTGATCTCCTTGGGATCGCGCAAGTACTGCTGCGCGATCCGGCGGATGGCTTTGGGCATCGTGGCGGAGAACAGGGCGACCTGCTTCTCCTCCGGGGTCTGGCTGAGGATCTTCTCGACGTCCTCGGAGAAGCCCATGCGAAGCATCTCGTCGGCCTCGTCGAGCACCACGTAGGCAATGTCGTCGAGCTTGAGCGAACCCTTGCTTAGGTGATCGATCACGCGACCGGGGGTACCCACCACAACCTGGGCGCCGCGGCGCAGACCGGCCAGCTGCGGGCCGTAGGAAGAACCGCCGTACACGGGCAGCACGGTGAAGTCGTCAAGGTGGGTCGCGTAGGAACCAAAGGCCTCGGCCACCTGCAGTGCGAGCTCACGCGTTGGCGCCAGCACCAGCACACGGGTGGAGCGCTGGGGACCGTGCAGGTCGGACAGCTCCGCCAACTTGGACAGCGCGGGAACCGCGAAGGCAGCGGTCTTGCCGGTACCGGTCTGCGCCAGACCCACCACGTCGCGGCCGCTCAGCAGAGCGGGAATGGTGGCTGCCTGGATGGGCGAGGGGTACTCGTACCCGACGTCGTCGAGTGCGGCCAGAATGCGGCCGTCGACGCCGAGTTCGGCGAAGGTGGGAGTGTCGGGCTTGGCTGCGGCGGGCTCAGCGGCGCCTTCGGTGCCCTGGGGAGCCTCGATAGTAGTGGGCGTCTCAAGCTCTGCAGCAGTTTCGGGAGTGGATTCCGTGGGCATGGGTGAACCTCGCTTCGGTGGGGTGGAAATGATTGACACCGGTGCGTGCGGTCCTACCGCGTGTGCCCCTGATCGACATGCCTGCTACGGCGAAACGATTTAATGAGGACAGAAAAACCGGGATGATAACGCCAAAGTCTAGCGCACTTCGTTGCGTTACGGAGACTCCCGCCGCAGCAGAATGATGTTCCCCTCGTCACGTTGGGTGGCATACTGCTCGCCATACAGTTCTTGGGCATACGCTGCGGGATCCTCCGGAGGATTTTCCCCCCACGTGCCACTTTCGCGGTCGATCACCACGAAGTCGGGGGCAGGATCGTCCGCATTGCCGATCCAATGCACGTCCGCTCGGGACACCAGCCCATTGATCAGTGTCAGGTCCGTGGCCACCGATGCTCCTTCCGGGACGGCCTGGACCGTGGCGGCCTTGATGTCCGCTCGGGGGTCCTGGCGCCAGGCCTCCCCCGTCACCAGTTGGGCGAGCGGTTGCTGCGTAGCGACCGCGAGCGCCACGACCAGCACAACCCACGGAGCGAGCTCAGCCGTTGCCCGTGCGGTCCGAGAACGGGTGCCCCCCGCCCGGAGTCTCACCACCGCGTCGATTACAGCGATGAACACAATGGGCATGATCACCGCGTTGTAATGCCACCCCGGGCCCCAGTATCCGTGATTGGGTGAGAGCATTCTCCACGCGAGCGTGGGCAGGGCCACCAGAGCCAGCGGGGAGCGCACCGCGACCACCGCCCCGGCCGCAAGGGTGAGCAACCACGTGCCGAGTTTCTGGTCGGGCACGAACAACGTGATCACCGCCCCGGTCGGGTCACGCAGGGCACCGGCAACATCCAAGGTGTCCGCGTACGCGAACGCACCGTGCGGGTTCAGCCCCGGCAGGATCACCCAGACCGCCAGCAGACTCAACCCGATTCCCCACGCCATCAGGAGCGCTCCGAGCACGGCCGGTTGCTGCGAGGTGCGGCTCAGTGCCGTGGCAAATTCTTTGGCCGACGACGCCGCCGGCCCACCTCCCGCGGCGCGGCCTGGCGGTTCGAACACGCGATGCAACCACCGCACTGACGCCCGCGCGGTGGGCAGGAATGCGTGCCCCACCATCACGGCCCCCACAGCGGCGACGGTCATCCCCAGGTCTTCCTTCACAAGGGCGACCGGGGCGGCCCACAAAACCGCCGACGGCCAGCGCCGTTGCCTCAGGGCGCACAGGGAGAGGGCAAGCAGCGGCACCGCCAGCGCGACCTCATGAAACTGCACGGCCACCGCGCTCTGCAGCCCGAAACTCAATCCGTAGGCCACCGACAGGGCCCCGGCCGGCGCGGGCCGCAAAGCACGAGCGGCGCACCAGGAAACCACACCCACGGACCATCCCAGCAGGACGTCCTGAAGGATCATCAGCGCCAGAGCGGACGGAAACAGCCAATAGGCGGGCGCAAGCACCGCCAGCAACGGGTGGAAGTGATCGCCGAGCAAGATGAAATCATGGCCCTTGATATTCGCCACTGGTGGCTGTCCGGCAGCGTAGGACTTCAGCAGCTGCGTGAAGATCGCGTTGTCCCACGAAGGCACCTCCCACTGGTGCCATTGTGTGAGGGATAACAGCGTGTAGAGCAGCGTGAAGGCCACGCCCATCCCGACCGGCCACCAGCGCCGGCGACCACGGACCCCTGAGTTACGCCCGAAGAACACAGCCGTCGGGGACGCGGAATACTCAAGCGCTGCGGACACGGGACTTCCTGACGTGGGGTGCGGTCGTGGGCAGGATATCCCAGCGGCCCCTTGCGCCGGTGGATACGCATGCGGCGGATCGTTCTTGTCGCGCGGGGCACTCTCCGCCCCGGCCTGTCCTCAAAGGCGCCCGAGGCCTGTGCATGTCGTGGGTACGTGGAAAGATGTGGGCATGTCCTTGCGCGCGACCGTTGTCCCCGTGGTGGAGTCCGTCCGGCTCCAATGGTCGCCGGCAGGAGCTGTCCATCTGGGGCAGACCCTCTCCGTGCTCGGGCGCGGTAGCACTGACCCCACGGTGCGCGTGGTGTCCCCCGAGTGCGCATGGGTCACCACCAGACATCACGATCTGGCCGTCTCTGCTCGCTTCACTCGGGCACCCGCCGGCGCGGGAAGCGCCCCCTTGGAACGGGACATCGTGGTGGACGCGTGGGGACCGGGCGCGGCCACGTGGATCGACAGTGCCCCCAACTGGTGCGGCGCCGCAGACGACTGGACGGTTTTCGAAACCTCCGCCGCATACCACCTGTTGCCGGAGCGATTACAACTGGCGCGGCGTCGGCATCCCGGTTTGAGGCTGCCCGCAACCGGTGCGGTAACCGACCGGGCGGTCATCTCCATCATTGAGCAGCGTGTGACGGCCATCGAGGCCATCAGGGCCTACCGCTACCTGGTGCGCCTGGCCGGTGAGCGCGCACCGGGTCCCGCCCCGACCGGGATGTACGTACCTCCCACCGCGGAGCAATGGCGGAGCATTCCCTCGTGGCAGTGGCACCGAGCGGGTGTGGATCCGCGACGCTCCGCCACCGTCATGCGAACGGTGCAGCGCGCGAGTGCATTGGAGAGACTGGGCACGCTTGCTGATCCCGCGCGGGTGCGCGCCACGCTTCAAACACTTAACGGCATAGGGGTGTGGACGGCTGCGGAGATCACACAGTGCACGCACGCGGACCCGGATGGCATCAGCGTGCGTGACTACCACTTGGCGGATTACGTGTGCTGGTTCTTCGATGGCGCCCCGGGTTCGGATGATCGGATGGAGGAATTGCTGGAACCGTGGCGGGGGCACCGTCAGCGCGTGGTGCGGTTGATCAAGGCCAGCGGCCACCGTAAACCGGCGTTCGGACCACGATTGACTCCCGCGGACCACCGCCGCCATTGACGGTGGCGGTGGCATTGCCTCCGATCCCGAGCCAAGTGAGGGTTGGGTAACCTAGCTAGCTAAACGTGGGGTGCCGGAGCAGACTTGGCGCATGAGCGAGCATGTTCTCACCGAACCCCACAACGACAAGTACGCCGATAAACTCAACAAGCTCCGCGCCGGTGTCCTGGGCGCGAACGACGGCATTGTGTCTGTGGCTGCCACGGTGGTCGGTGTCGCCGGTGCGACTGCCGATTCTTGGCCGGTTCTCGTTGCCGGCTCAGCTGCGGTCATCGGCGGCGCCCTGTCCATGGCCCTGGGTGAATACGTGTCGGTGTCCAGCCAAAGGGACTCACAAGAGGCCTTGATCGCCAAAGAAGTGCTGGAGCTCCAGCAGATGCCGGAGGCTGAGCTGGAAGAGCTGACCGACATTTACCGGTCTCGGGGCCTGTCTCGCGACACAGCCCGGCAAGTGGCGGTTGAACTCACCGAACGCAATGCCCTACTCGCGCACCTGGATGCCGAGTTGGGCATCGATCCCGAGGACATCCCCAGCCCGTGGGCTGCGGCGTGGGCATCGGCGCTGGCTTTTCTGCTCGGCTCGATCCTCCCCATGCTCGCCATCCTGCTACCCCCGCAGGAAGGGCGGATCCCCGTCACATTCGTTGCCGTGCTCGCTGCCCTGGCAATCACGGGTACTTTGGGCGCCCGACTGGGTGGCACCCCGCACGTGGGGCGCGCGGCCGCTCGCGTGGTCATAGGCGGCGCACTCGCCCTCGGAGCCACGTTCCTCATCGGATCATTGCTGGGCGTCACTGTTGCCTAGTCACCGTTCGTGAACTCGAGAGATGGGCGGGCAGGTGTCGATGAATCCACAGAGTTCGACCGTGGACAGACGCGGGGCGCTCTCCAATTGGAGAGCGCCCCGCGGGGTTTAAATTTTGTGCTGGGTCAGTTGGCCTGCTCGCCCTCGGCGGCCTGCTTCTCGACCTCGGCGCGAACCTCTTCCATGTCCAAACCCTTGACCGCATCAATGACCTGGTCCAAAGCGTTGCCCGGCATGGCACCGGGCTGTGAGAAGACCAGGATGCCCTCGCGGAACGCCATGAGAGTGGGAATGGAGGAAATCTGTGCGGCGGCAGCCAGCCCCTGCTGGTCCTCGGTGTCCACCTTGCCGAACACGATGTCCGAGTGCTGCTCGGAAGCGGCCTCGTAGGTGGGAGCAAACTGCTTGCAGGGTCCGCACCAGTCCGCCCACCAGTCCAACAACACGATGTCATTGTCGGAGATGGTCTGGCCCAGAGTGTCTTGGGTGATGTCTACAGTAGCCATGGACCCAGCCTAAAACGCCGGCACCCGCAACCCCAGAGCGTTCACTGCTGGCACAAGAGCCCGCCCGATAAGCGATCCCGAAAGGAACCGCGTGAACCCACAGCTTGGCATCATGACGTGGGGAGAGATCGCCCCGGATCTTTCGACGGGTCACGCCCGAGTCCCACGAAACGCCTTGCGAACGTGTTGGAGTTGGCCAGAACGGCAGAATCGGTGGGCCTACACATTGTGGGTATCGGTGAGGGTCACGGGCCTCATCGGATCAATCAGCACCCTTTCCTGCTGCTTGCCGCGCTCTGCCAAGTGACCGAGCGGATCCGGTTGAGCACCACCGCCAGCGTGCTCACGACCGCTGACCCGGTTCGCACTGCCGAACAGCTCAGCCTCCTGTCATTACTCTCCAACGGGCGCGCGGACCTCGTGGCCGGAAGGGGCGCACTCCCCCGGGACCTGGACTTGTTTGCCGTCGAGTCGCACCTGCAGGAAGAAATTTTCGAAGAACGCCTTGATCAGCTCCTGGACTTACTTCGTCCGGGCCCGTCCGAGTTGCTCGGCGAGTTCCGCGACCATGCCCACAACGTCGAACTACCCGCTACCGGGCGGGACCCACAAGATCTGGTGTGGGCGGCGTCGTCGGGCTCACCCAGGTCGGTACTGCGCGCGGCGGGGCACGGACTCGGTGTCATGCTCAACGTCATGGAGGGCGAATGGCGCAACCTCGTGCCGTACGTCAAGGCCTACCGCGAAGCCCTGCGCGGTTTCGGGGATCACACCTCGGCGCGCGGGGGTCTCGCCTTACCCGCCTTGGTGGCCCCCGACAACATCACAACCGACCCCTGGCAAGCGGCCGTCGAGCTGGCGCACCCCTACTTCTCGGCGGGGGCCCGCACCTACGGGGCGGCCTCTCCGGAGGACCCGACATGGAGCCTCGAGGAATTTGCCGCTCAGTGCGCTCCGGCCGGTTCGCTTCTGGTGGGCGGCGTGAGCGACGTGGTCGAGAAGCTCTCCATGCTGCATCGTGAACTGGACCTGGAACGGATCTTGCTGCGTGTGGACATCAACGGGCTACCCCATGACACGGCTATCCGTACGGTTCGTCTGCTGGGTGACCAGGTGCTGCCGCAGCTACGCGAAAAGCACATGCACGGCCGGGACTCGCCGGGCCGTCACGGATGACTCATTACCGACGTGCTGCTCCCCCGCACGGTTTTTGACCGTTCAGACTGAACACCCGACTGAAAGGTCGCAGAGGGCGGACATGAAAAAAACCCGGGCCGTCCGGTCCGGGTTTTTCGCTGTGGCAGATGAGGGATTCGAACCCCCGTAGGCATAGCCAGCTGATTTACAGTCAGCCCCCTTTGGCCGCTCGGGTAATCTGCCGCGGCATCACTCACGTGAATGAGCAATAAAGTGCCCCCGCCAGCGGGAGCACCTCAACTTTACACAGGGATGACCCCGAGTCCAAAATTGGGCCCGATCAGTTCATATGACGAACAATTTTGGCCGCAAAAGCATCCGCCTGCTCCCGAGTGACATCACCCACAGCGACCGCGCGATCCAGGTCCTGACGAATGCCGGCCAGGCGCCGCTGCACCGCCACGCTCTGGACGGTCACCGAATTGGGCTGAACAGCGGGAGCAGTTGGCAGCGCGCGGGATGGTTGGGCCTGGGCCGCTCCGGAACCGCCGACGATGAGTCCCGCGGCAAGCGCAGTTCCCGCGAGGGCGCCACTGCCCCGGCGGAGTGCGGACTTGGACGCCTTGACACCGGGCACACGGATACGCGGCTTTTTCATGGGTAAAACCCGTCCTGACAAGGAAGAATGCGGGGCAGAAGCAGAACGGCTACGGTCGATCTGAGTCATGGACTCATCCTTACCCGTGGTCCTGAACCCCGCCTGTGCTCCCGGTGACAAGTTGATAACGACGGCGGGACCGGGACGAGCACTAGGCTGGTCCGTAAGAGTCAGCAGAATGCCTCCAACACCCAGTGAAAGGAACATCGTGGCTTCAGAATCTTCATTCGACGTGGTCAGCAAGGTAGACAAGCAAGAAGTTTCCAATGCCCTCAATCAGGCCCAGAAAGAGGTGTCCCAGCGCTACGACTTCCGCGGGGTGGGTGCCGAGATCGACTTCTCAGGCGAGAAGATCTTGATCAAAGCCAACTCCGAGGAACGAGCCCAGGCCGTTCTGGACGTGTTCCAGTCCAAGCTCGTCAAACGCGGCATTTCCCTCAAGTCCTTGGACGACGGTGAACCTTACGCCTCCGGCAAGGAGTACCGCATCGAGTCCACCATCAAGGAGGGCATCGCCCAGGACCAGGCCAAGAAGATCACCAAGCTCATTCGTGATGAAGGGCCCAAGGGAGTGAAGGCCACCATCCAGGGCGACGAGCTACGCGTGTCCTCCAAGTCTCGCGATGATTTGCAGGACATCATTGCCCTGCTCAAGGGAGCAGAACTCGACGTGGATTTGCAGTTCGTCAATTACCGCTGAGATGAGCCCGCCCTCGGCGGGAAAGAAGGAAGCCGTGACCCGGATTCTGGTCACGGCTTCCTTCTGCGGATGCTCACTGGTCAGTTGGTGCGGCCGTAAAAACCTCCGCTGCGCGCCATGTTCTCCAACCGAGCCACGCGGTCATCGGTCGACGGGTGGGTGCGGAACATGCTCTTGAGTCCGCCACCCCGGAACGGGTTGGCGATCATCAGGTGCGAGGTGTTGACGAGTTTTTGATCGTCAGGATTCATCGGGCGTTGGGAGGCGCCGCCCTCGATTTTGCGCAGTGCGGATGCGAGCGCCAGCGGGTCACCGGTGAGCTGCGAGCCGTCCTGGTCGGCGTCGTATTCGCGGGTCCGTGAGATGGCCATTTGGATGACCATGGCGGCAACGGGAGCCAAGAAGGCCATGAGCAAGGTCACCAGCGGGTTGCCGCCGCGATCCCCGCCGCGGCCACCGAAGATGGCGGCGAACTGCAGGAATTGCGCGGCTGACGTGATGAGCCCCGCCACGGCCGCCGCCACCGAAGAGGTCAAAATATCGCGGTTGTAAACATGCATCAGCTCGTGGCCCAGGACCCCGCGCAGCTCGCGCTCGTCCAAGATCTGGAGGATTCCTTCCGTGCAGCACACGGCAGCGTTCTCCGGGTTTCGGCCGGTCGCAAACGCATTGGGACTCATGGTGGGGGCAATGTACAAACGCGGCATGGGCTGACCCGCCCGCTGCGACAGTTCATGCACGATGCGGTACATGCTGGGTGCTTGCTGCGGTGTCACCTGAATTGCCCGCATGGAACGGATGGCCAGTTTATCCGAGTTCCAATAGCTGTAGGCCGTGCCGATCAGACCGACCACCGCGAAAATCACGATGAACACCGAGCTACGGGTCGCTCCGGCAATGACCGCGCCGATCACCAGCAACACCGCCCACATGCCGCCCAGTAGCAACACGGTTTTCAGCCCGTTGTAATGCTTATGCATTCCACCTTCTCCTCCGCACCGGGCCTACCGCGCAGCAATTACGGGCGCACACCGGTGAGTAAATACGCGATCCAATCAGTCAACGTCCATCCGCTGGGAACTGTTCCCCACCGCCCTGTGACGTCGCTGGGATTCTCGGGCACCGTCACGTCCGGGGCAGCCAACGAGTCAGTGGGATTCGGCGCGGGTTGCGTTGGTTCGGTCACCGGAACAGTCGGCGACGACACGGTTGGGTCGATGGCTGGAACCGCCGGCTCGGTATCCGGCCCGGTTAGCGGCGGTTCCTCGGGCAACGACGGCGCTCCGGGCGTCGCAGGGGCTTCGATTTCCGGCGTGCTCGGCTGGGCTCCGGGAGTGTCGGAAATTACCGAGGTGTCGGGCGTGACGGGGGTGTCGGTGCGGTTTTCGTTCCCGCTCGTGCCGTTCGGATCGGCCGGACCGGGATCATCCGTGCCGGCATCATCTGTACCGGGAACCTCGGGGACTAGAGGCACCACCGGATCCGGCATCTCAGCCGACCCGGGAGCCTCCGGAACCGAAGGCACCACCGAATCCGGCGTCTCAACCAGCCCGGGAATCTCGGGGACCGGAGATACCACCGAATCCGGCGTCTCGACGGGTCCGGGAACCTCCGGGACCGAAGGCACCACCGGACCCGGCGTCTCAACCGGCTCGAGAACCTCCGGGACCGAAGGCACCACCGGACCCGGCGTCTCAACCGGCTCGAGAACCTCCGGGACCGAAGGCACCACCGAATCCGATGTCTC
The DNA here is from genome assembly GCF_014698015.1 of Kocuria sp. cx-455. Lineage (GTDB taxonomy): Bacteria > Actinomycetota > Actinomycetes > Actinomycetales > Micrococcaceae > Kocuria. The sequence goes on along the minus strand of NZ_JACXBS010000001.1, from coordinate 754,336 downwards.
GACCGGCTCGAGAATCTCGGGGACGGGGGTGATCAACGGATCCGGAGTTTCAACGGGCCCGGGCACCTCGGGGATCGAAGGCACCACCGGATCCGACGTCTCGACGGGTCCGGGGACCTCGGGCGTCCCACCGTCCCCGACGTCATCGGACGAGTCTTCGGCCGGGTTGTCAGGCGGGCCTGCAACTTCTGGGCCCGGAGATTCACCGAGCGCCACGGGGCCGGGCAGCACGGGCGTCAACGGCACCTCGAGCTGCGGGACCACCGAATCTTCACGGGCTGCGGGTAGACGGATTCCTGAAGGGTCGTCTCTAGCGGCCGAGGGTTCAGGCGCCGGGGACCGCAACGACCCGATGGATTCGTCGCCTCTGTCGGGAGCGCCCGTACTATGCGGATCTCCCACAGAACCCATAGAACCGCCGCCATGGCCGTTCGTGGCCGGTTGCGCCGGTTGAGAGTTCACCACCTCTGACGAGTCCTGCTGGGCGGTGGCCACGATGCCGGCGGTGCCGGTCCCCGCAACGGCCACTCCGGCGGCCGCAAGAATGACCTTTGTGGTCGAACCGGTGATGACTCCGCCCGCCGCAGCGGTGACTGCCGAAACCGAGGCGGTGGACGCTGCCGTTGCCGACGCCGCCGTGGTTGCTGTTGCCGCAGCGGGAACCGAGGCCCCTGGGGCGTAGGCCCCGAGCGGCGTCGTGGTAGCGGACATTACGCCGGAAGCACCGGCGGCGCTGCCGGCACCCGCCGTGCCGAGTGCGGCAATCAAGCGATCAGGGGCATCACCCCAGAGCGGCAGACCCGCCAGGACGGGCAGGATCCAACCGCGCAGACCCACACCCAGATCCTGCAGTTGAAGGTACTCCGCCGTGCATCGTTGGCAGGAATCAAGGTGGTCCTGCATGAGCTTCATCTTGGACGGTGTGAGCGTGCCACGCACGAAGGCCCCCAACTGCGTGGAGTATTCGCCGCACTCCTCAAGGGCCTGCGCAGATACGTGTTGTTGCATGTACGCCGTCCGGAGGCCCTCGCGAGCGCGCTTGCCCAGTGCGGAGACGGCGTTGGGTCGAATGCCCACCACGGAGGCCACTTGGCGCGGCCGATAACCCTCGATCTCGAGGTACCAGAGCACCTCTTGCCAACGCTCGGGCAGGGATGCGAAGGCCCGCGCGACGACAGCGGCGTCCACTTGACGCACCACGATGTCGTCGAAGAGTTGGACCCGGTCCAGTTTGCCCTGCTCGTGGGGCTCCTGAGGCTGGGCCCGATTGAGGTCATTTGCGCGATCGGCCGCCAGGCGGGACACAGCGGTGACCAGATATGCGCGCAAGAACTGCTGTGGACCACCACCGGACTGCAGGAGGGCAAGTACCCGGGTGAAGGCCTCCGAGGTAATGTCCTCCGCCTCGGCGTGGCTGTTGGTGTGAAGGCGGGCAACGGCGAACACAGCCCCGCAGTGGCGCTTGTACAGTTCCGCGAAGGCCTGACGATCGCCGCTGCGGACAGCATCGAGTAATGGCTCATCATTGGCCGCTGATGTCGAATTTTGTTGGCCATCCCGCGGGGCGGGTCGTCGAGTGTCTTCCATGGCGCCTTCGCAGTGCTGACGGGTCCACCCATTGTGTCAGCACATCGGCGGTTGTCAGGCCGGGATACCGACTGTGACACAACTGAGACTATTCAGCCCGGAAGGTGGGCCGGGGGTGCGGTTACTCCCCAGACCCGCACCCCCGTCTCCTATCTCACCCGTCCCTCCCCCCTTCCGAGCAGCCCGCTCGGAATGTGGTCGCTCTAGCCCACCGCTGCGCAGGGCCCTCCCCGGTCCTCATGCTCCAACTGCGGCGGTACGTCGGCCCCCGAGCGCTAAGACCGTCCGGAATCGCGTGCAGCCCGCGCGCGATTCACTATGTAGACAGCCCGGCACCCGAATCGTGACGCGAGATTAGAAAGAAATTTTGAAACCTTCGTTGAGACGCCCACGGCGACCAGGGGGGAAAGCACGTTGCGTTCGGCGAGCAGGGATCCCCAGATACACGGCGCGACCTGAACGTAGCCATAGCGAACGGTGATTTCCCCGGACAAGATGCTGGTGGCCCGGATCAGGAACGCAGTCATGGCCGCATGAACCGGCAGCGCGGGGATTAACGCTGTTCGTCGTGCCGCTGCTTCTCCTGCTGGGCCACGAGATCCAGGAGCTCTCGTACCTGCTGCGCGGGGATGGTGGCCACCGGGGGCAGAGCGTTGACGCACACCCCGGCCGCCCCAGAGTCCACCGCGAACTTGAGGACTTCACGTGACGGCGCGGCACGAACCTGAAGGCTGGTGTCCAGTGCGGCGATTTCCGCGGCCGAGGTGAACACCATGATGGTGTCCGGTGCGGCGTTCGGATTCTTGGGTTGGACCATGACGGGCATGGATTTTCCGTCACGGTCGCGCGTGCCGAAGAGCAACTGACCGTTGGGATTGAGGAGCGCCGCCAGCAACCCGGACATGTTGTTGTCCAGCAGGGCTTCCTTGACCGCGCGGTTGTGCGGGGTCCGGTTGACCCATTGAATTTGTTCCCGCCCGATGCGCATGGGGTTCTCTCCCCCGGGATCGAGGACCAGTTCGTCGTACTGCGGGTCCGTGGCCACCATGTTGAGCACGGCCGCGGACTGCTGCCGGAACAACACCGGTTCCGTCCTCTCGGGATCCTTGTTGTTCTCCCTGAACACTGTGCGCGCCTCGTCCGTGGTCGTATACACCGCCAAGGCACGAGTGCCCTCTTTCTGGCTCAGTGCCTGCACCCGGATGTGCGATTCCGGCCCCACCGGTTGACCGCCCTCACCCGGCACCAAGTCCGACCCGGTGATGTCCAGCAGTACCGTGCCGGTCATGGCCTCTCGCAGGACGTTGGCCATTGCCTGGTCCACGGGGTGTGCCACGTACTCGGCGATCGCCGCGCGCAAGCGGGGGTGGGCGTGCTCAGCCTGGGCACTGTGGTCCTCGCTCGGGTCCACGTACTCGAGATCGATGCCCTGTTCTGCGGCGATCTCGGTAGCCCACTCCGGTGTGCGTGCCGCAGTGCGAGGGAACTCACCCAGATGCGCGGCGATGTCCTGAGCCTCGTAGCGGCCCTCATCCAAGAACGGCTGCGGCAGATCGTGGAAGTTGTACCGCGCGGCAAAGCGATAGTCGGGTTCGGGCCACCCCACGGCGATAATCGTGATGGTGACGGTGAACCACGTTCCACGGCCCTTCAAGTAACAACTGCGCTGCAATTCGGCCAGAGATTCCAGCACGGGGCTGCCCTGCTTAATGGGTCCCGCTGCACCGAAGATCGCCGTTCCGCCCCGGTTTTCGGCGACCCGCAAATACACCCGGTCGCCCTGCGGTTTGAAATCGACGCGTGTGGAATCCCATCCGGGCTCGGTCCGCAGGACCGACAAAACCCAACGTCCGATCTCCGCCACCAGCTCGCGTTCGCTGCGTGTACCCGGGTCCTGTTCGGTGTGCGGAGCTGAGGTCATGGTTCGTTTTGTTCCCTTCGGCCCGGCCGTCCGGTGCCCGTTGGCTGAAGCGGGCTTCCCCGCGGTCCTTGTGCAGCAACCCTATCCAACGCGGCGGGAGGGTCTGCAGCCTGGGATGTTTCTGCCAGAGGAGGTGAAAACCGGCAGGAGCTGCGCGGAGGTGCCGTGCCAGTTGTTAGCCTGGGTGCTATGACAAAAACGTTGCAGGAGCTGATCGACGCTTCTATTTTCATCTCCACCGAATACCAGGCAGTGCTGGCGGAGCTGTCTCAGGGTGCGGATTGGGACGTGGATTTTTCCGCGCCGTCGTTCACCCTGCAAACCACCCCGCCGGTCACGCTCACCCCGTACCTGCTGGGCACGGAATCCGCGTCGCGCGGTAGCTGGATCTGGTCCTGGCAGGAGCTGGGCCATTTCAACCCGGAGGTCGTCTCCGCCGCCGTCCAGGCCAAGGAGGCCGGCCAGCGGCTGGAGGTCGACGAGCTGACCACCGATGAGCAGCCCCTCCAGGACGGGCTTGCCCGCCGCCTCACGTTGGCGGCCAAAGCGGTCACGGGCCTGTACGCCCACTACCCTGCCCGCGCCGGCGGCAACATCACCGCGTGGCTGCTCCTCGAGGGTGAGGCCTTCCAGCTGCCACGTTTGAGCGAACAGCGCATGATGCAGGTCATCGGTGAGTCTCTGACCACCGACACCGCCGTGGACCACAACCTGGCCGTGAACAGTTACGCCGCCCTGCGCGGCGCCCACGTCGAGTGGGACACGGACGCCACCTGCGTGGTCACCGTTCACGACGGCGCTCAGCGCTTCTGGTTCGACGACCACCAGATTACCGGTGTGGAACCCGCGGAGCCCTCCGTGGGCAGTGCGGAACTCGAAGATCTGGAGCGTCAGGCCGAGACCCACCGGGAGGCACTGAGCGAGGACCGCCGGGTCGCCATGAAGCTCGCCGTGCAGTTGGGTGAACTCCAACGCGCCGAGGCAGAGGAGCAGAACGAGCGGGAACGCGAGTCCGCGGAGAACGAGCGCCGCGAGCGCGAGGCGGCCAAGGCGGCGTCGGCCCCGGAAGAGGAGCCCCTGCCCGAGGAACTGTCCGCGGAGGACATCTCCGCCCCGGAACCGGAACAGCCCGCGGAGGACGTTGCCGTTGCCGCCGGCGAGCTGCGCGACGGCGACCGCCCCTTCGACCAGGAACCCACCCGGGAGCCGGCCGTCCCCGGTCGGGTGCAGACCACCGTGCTGCCGGACCCGGAAGAGGTGCCCGAAACCACCGCGGGCCCCGAGGCTTCTCCGCAGCCGAACACCACCACCATGGCGCGTATCCCCGAGCCGGACCTCGCGGCCTCTCAGCCGGGTGTCTCCCGGGAGGAGGAGCCCGCCATGGTTGACCGCGACGAGCGCGCGACCCGTGACGAGCCTCGCATTACCGAAGTCCGGGAGGAACGCGGGCACGACACCGCCGCCCGCCGCGAAACCGTGGCCGGCCCCGACGCGGTCGAGGACATCTCCGCACCCGCCGTGGTCGACGGCGAAGAGGTCGAGACCAATGAGCAGTTGGAGAAGAAGGGCGAGAAGAAGAAGGGATTCTTCAGCCGCTTCTTCGGTGTGTGACCGTAGGGCCGTCCACCGTTAGGATCGGATGGTGACTTACAACGTGGAAACCGGTCCGGGACCTGATCGGAAGAAAAGGACCCGGGCCGGTTTTCTCTATGGTTTTGGTGCCTACGGCATCTGGGGTCTGCTACCCCTGCATTTCATTCTGCTGTTGCCCGCCACCGCGTACGAGATCGTATCGGCGCGCGTGCTGTTCTCCCTGAGCTTCTGCCTGATTCTGCTGGCGCTCACGCGCTCCCTGGGCACCATGAAGCAGCTCTTCCGGGATGGCAAGGCGGTCATCGCTCTCATGATTGCGGGGTTGCTGATCGCCGGGAACTGGCTGCTCTACACCGTGGCCACCACCACCGAGCGCACGTTGGAAGCTTCCCTGGGATACTTCATCAACCCCATCGTGGCCGTGCTGCTGGGTGTCATCGTGTTGCGTGAAAAACTGCGGCCCTTGCAATGGGCCGCCATTGTCATGGGGTTCCTGGCGGTGCTGGTGATGTCCGTGTTTTACGGTTCCGTGCCGTGGCTGTCCCTGGGGCTCGCGTTCTCGTTCGGATTCTACGGACTGGTGAAGTCCACCATCGGCGGCCGCTACCCGGCACTCGTGACACTCACCGGCGAAACCGTCGCCATCGCCCCCCTGGCCCTGGCCGGCATGATCTTGTTGAACTCGCAGGGCCAGGTCACGCTGTTCTCCGAAGGCGCCGGCCACTTCTGGCTGCTGGCCTCCTCTGGCATCATCACCGCGGTGCCCCTGCTGCTGTTCGGTTCCGCAGCCGCCCGGCTTCCCCTGAGCACCGTGGGCATGATCCAATATGTGGCCCCCATCGGTCAGTTCATTCTGGCTATCGCCGTCCTGGGCGAATCCATGCCGTTGGAACGCTGGATCGGGTTCGGTATCGTCTGGTGCGCCGTGCTCCTCATGATTCTCGACGCCGTTCGCGCGCCCCGCGCACGCCGGCTGCAACGAAAGCGGGCTACCGCTTAAGCACCGTTCTTTCTTGGGTAGCACAAAGGCCGGGGCGCACCTGCCTCCCTCGTGGGATCCGGGTGCGCCCCGGCCTTCGCTCATATGTTCGCCGGGTGCCGACGCCCGGTCAGCGGCTCGGTTCACCCACTCGGGAGCGCTCCTCCGGTTCCGGGTGACCGAATTCGTCGGGCTGCTCCGGGTAGTCAGGGTCCAGCTCGTCGACTTCTTCCGGTGAGCGCCGGATGTTGACGATGGACAGCAGTAGCCCACCCCACACCAACACGATGGCAACGATCAACATGACAATGGCGGTGGTGCTCATCGGGCACCTCCTTCGTGGTTGTCACGGGTGGGCTGACCCGCGGAACGGGACGCCGCGGCGGCGTCGTTGGTGACTGTCCTGTCGTCTTCCCACGGAGCCCGCTGGCGGACAACCGTGCCGTGCTGGATAGCACGCAGCGAGTAATCCTGGTCCAGCGCCGGGCTGCGCATGGCGGTGTCCCGGTAGTGGGTGAAGGATCTGTCCTGGGTCAGCAGGTCGCGGTCCAGGTAGGCGTCCTGCACGCTGGGCGCGGGGCTGGTGAAGGCGGCCGCCGTGCGACGGGACCAGGGCAGCTTGGACAGCAGGTACGCGATGACCACCAGGCCGCCGGCCATGCCCCAGCCGAACACGTTGACGAACCACGCGGGCATGTCGTTGTAACCCTCGGCCAGGTTCAGGGTGAGCTGGTCGATCAGCATGTACCCGAGCACCACGGGTGTCACGGCACCGGCCACGATCATCCAGGTGCGGCCCAATTTGAATGAGGACACCGAGTTGAGGTGATCTCGCAGGGTGGGTAGCGCGGAGAATCCGGCGGTCAACATGAGCACCGACACCAGCGATGCCGCCACAATGCCGAAGTTGTTGACGAATGCGTCGGTGACGTCCAGCAGGTTCAGACCCGTGGTGGTGGGGAAGAACAGCAGCGACACGACCGCCAACGGGATCACCACCACGGCCACCGCGGTGCGACGGCTCAGGCCCAGCTTGTCGCGAATACCGGCCACGATCACTTCCACGATCGAGATCATGGACGTGAAACCCGCGAAGGCCAGCGCGCCGAAGAACAACACACCGATCAGCACGCCGAACGGCGCTTCCGAAATGATGGTCGGGAACGCGATGAACGCCAGGCCGATACCGGAGGTCGCGACCTCGTCCACGCCGGTGCCCGCGGCCGAGGCCATGAAGCCCAGTGCCGCGAACACGCCGATACCCGCCAGGATCTCGAAACTCGAGTTGGCGAAACCAACCACCAGCGCGGACCCGGTCAGGTCCGACTTGGGCTTGAGGTAGGCGGCGTAGGTGATCATGATGCCGAAGCCCACCGACAGGGAGAAGAAGATCTGCCCGTACGCGGCAACCCACACCGATGAGTCACCCAGGGCCTCCCAGGACGGGGTGAACAGGGCGTTGAGACCGCCGGCGGCACCGGGCAGGGTCAGAGCGATGCCCACCATGATCAGGAACATGACCACGAGCAGCGGGATGAGGATTGCGTTGATCCGGCCGATGCCCTTCTGCACACCCATCGTGAGCACGACCAGCACGGCCAACCAGGCAATGGCCGTGGCGATGAAGACCGGCCAGATGAAGTTGAAGCCAATGGTGACTTCTTCCGAGACCCGCATGTAGTCGGACATGAAGAAGGCCGCCGGATCATCCCCCCACGCCTTGGTGAAGGAGAAGATCGTGTACTGCATGGCCCACGCCAAAATCACGGCGTAATACAGTGCGATGACCACGCAGATGCCCAGCTGCCACCACCCGATGGCCTCGAGCTTGGGATGCAGCCGGCGGTACGCCAACGGAGCGGAGCCCCGATAGCGGTGGCCCACCGCGTAGTCGAGCATCAACAGCGGGATGCCCGCGGTCAGCAGCGCGACCAGGTAAGGGATAAGGAATGCGCCGCCACCGTTGTCGTACGCGACATAGGGGAAACGCCAGATATTGCCCAGACCAACGGCGGAACCGATGGCGGCAAAGATGAACATGGTGCGTCCGGAGAAAGCCTCGTTGGAAGCGCCACCACGCAAAGATTTAGTGGACATTCAATGATCCTCACAGGGGGAACACATGCCGCCCGAGCATCCGACTGGATCACAGCGAAAAGCGGGGCGGTTCTTGGATGGTCCCCAGCTTACTGACGTGTCAGCCTTCTCTGTGCACCACCGCGTGGGCGAATTCGATCAGTGCCGCCTTGGCCACGGTGTCCGGCAGGGGCCGGATCGCGGCAATGGCATCATCGGCCCACCGGTTGGCCGTGTCCCACGCCTCCTCGGACACGGGATGGGCGGCCACGGCCGCCACCGCTCGGGCCAGTGCGTCATCGCTGGCCAGGTCACCGTCGATGAGGTCCAGGACCTCCCGGGCGGCATCCGCAACCGACGGGTTCTCGCTCTTCGCATCCCGGCGCAGCAGGAGCACGGGCAGCGTGTCCACGCCTTCGCGCAGGTCGGTGCCCGGGGTCTTGCCGGAGACGTCGTCGTGTCCCGTGAGATCAATGATGTCGTCCGCGAGCTGGAAGGCCAGGCCCACCTTCTCGCCGTACTCGACCAGCATGTCGATGACGTCTCCCGGGGCTCCGCCCAACAGGGAACCGTACTGACCGCTGGCGGCAATCAGGGAACCGGTCTTACCCGCCAACACCTTGAGGTAATGGGCCACGGGATCCTCGCCCTGCGTGGGGCCCGTGGTTTCCTGCAGCTGCCCGATGACCAGCCGCTCGAACGTCTTAGCCTGGATCAGCAAGGGCTCCTGGCCCAGTGCGGAGACCATGGCGGAGGCGCGGGCAAAGATCAGGTCACCGGTGAGGATCGCCACGGAGTTGCCCCACACCGTCTGCGCGGTCTCGACACCGCGTCGCAGGGGGGCGGAATCCATCACGTCGTCGTGGTAGAGCGTGGCCAGGTGCGTCATTTCCACTACGGCCGCAGCCTCGATCACCTTTTGATTGACCTGGCCGGCCACCTCCGCGGCAAGCAGTGTGAGCAGCGGGCGCACGCGTTTGCCGCCGGCTTGCAGCAGATGACGCGCGGTGACGTCCGCCAGGTGATCGGTCGAGCGCAGGGCCTCTTCCAGCCGCGTTTCGATCTGCGCGAGTGATTCCACGACGAGCGGACCCAGGCGGTCGTCCCGGGCAATGAGCTCAAATCCTCCGGGCAAACGCAATGAGCCATTCAGTCGGCTGGTTTCAGTCACGGTGTACCACTCTATCGACAATTCAGCGGGCCGGTGTTAGCGCATCGATGAGCGCTACGGCACGGTCGGTCACGGTTCGGGCGGGGCGGTCCGAGAGCTCTGTCATGATCTGCACCGCGAACCGCATCAACTGGGGCATGCGCATCCCCGCGCGCACCCCCGCGCTCAATAAAGCCGGGTGCCCGATGAGTTCGGCGAGCGCGCGGCCCTGCACGAAGTGGGCGCCCCATTCGTGCTGTACCAGCTGCGGATAGCGAGCCAGCGCATTCTCGCGCTGTTGGGGTCCGTGGGCCGCTGCGGCATCCACCACGCAGGAGGCCGCGAACAGCGCCGATTCCATGGCGTTGGAGATGCCCTCGCCGTTGAACGGGGACACCAATCCGGCGGAATCACCGAGCAGCATGAGGCCGGGAACGTAGTGCGGAGTGCGGTTGGCGGCCATGGGCAGGGCGGCCGAACCCACGCGGCCCTCTTGATGCTCGGGGTCGAAGGTCCACTCGGCGGGCGTGGACGCCGCCCAGTCGCGCAGCACGGCGCGATAGTCGAGGGTGCCGAACGCGGGTGAGGTGTCCAGGATGCCCAGGCCCACGTTGGCGGTGCCGTCCCCCACGCCGAAAACCCAGCCGTAGCCGGGCAGCAGTGACCGCTTGGGATCGGTGCCGTCCACGAGTTCGAGCCAGCCCTCCATCCAGTCCAGTTCCGAACGCGGAGAGCGGTAATAGGTGCGCACGGCCACACCCATGGGCCGGTCCTTGCGGCGGTGCAGACCGGCCGCGACCGCTGTGCGGGTCGAGTTGCCGTCCGCGGCCATCACGAGATCCGCGTGGTGATCCTCGGTCTGCGAGGTCCGGCGCCCGGTGGCGGGGTCCATCACGGTGGTTCGCAGGCCCACGATCCGACCGGTGTCATCGCGTAACACGTCCTGCACGGAACGGTGTTCGATCACGGTGGCGCCGGCGCCCTGGGCATGCCGGATGAGATCCTCGTCGAAACCGGCACGCGTGCGCACCAGCCCGTAGGAGGGAAAGTCGGTGAGCTCGGGCCACGGGAATTCCACGGTGCGCCCGGCGGCCACCAGGCGCAGCCCCTGATTGCGCTTGTAACCGTGCTCGGCCTGGTGGGGCAGACCCATGAGCTGCATTTGCTTCACGGCGCGCGGGGTCAATCCGTCACCGCACACTTTCTCGCGCGGATAGCTGGTTTTCTCCAACACCGTGACGGAGATTCCCTGGGAGGCCAGCCAGTAGGCCGCGGTGGCTCCGGCGGGCCCGCCCCCGCTGATCAATACCTTCACTGTGCTGTGGCCCTCCGTGTGCCCCTAGCCGTTACTGCTCGGTCCGTCGTCCATTGTGTCATTGCCGATGAGCTTTCTCCGCCCGCGGCCGACCTATGCTGGAGGGCAATGACCATCGATACTTTCCCACCCAGCATGAGCGTTCTCACGGTGCCCGCGGCCGATGTGCCGGCCGCCGCACATTTCGCCACCCACTCGGACGTCCGCCGCCTCCTGGGTAGCCGCGATCCGGCCACGTGGATCCTGCGCGGGCAAGGGGTGGTGGGGCTGGGCCGGTCCGCCGAGTTCCGGGTGCGCGGCGGGACCCGCTTCACCTCCGCTCGCGTGTGGTGGGACGCCGTGCGTGACTCCGCCGCCGTGGACGACCGTGTAAACCGTCCCGGCACCGGCCTGCTGGCTTTCGGGGCCTTCGCCTTTTCGCCCTCGTCCACCGCTGATTCGGGGCTCGTGGTCCCGGAACTGGTGATCGGTTCCGACGATCATGGCGCGTGGGTCACGCTGATCCGCACCGGTGGCGCGGCACTCACGGTCTCCGACGCCGACGCCGCGTGGCGGGCTCACGTGGTCGAATCACCGACCGCGCTCCCCACGCGAGATGCGCCCGAGACGGAGCGGGCGGCGGCGTCGTACCCCACCGCGACCCCGGGTGCCCTGGACGAGGACCGCTGGATGGCCGCCGTGGCGGACGGTGTCGACATGATCCGCGCGGGTGACCTGGACAAGCTGGTGCTGGCGCGCGACGTGGTGGTTGATGCGGGGCGGCCCATCGAGCTCAGTGCGGTACTTGCGCGGCTGAGTGAGCGGTACGACTCGTGCTGGACGTATTGCGTGCGCCCCGGTGGCACCGACGACCCGGACGCGGGGCGGCTGCTGGGTGCGACCCCGGAAATGCTGATCCGCGTGAAGCAGGGCACCGCCTCTGCGCGCGTGCTCGCGGGAACCCTGGACCGGCGCGACCTCCCGGAAGGCGCCAATCCGGAGGACTTCGCCGGTGTGGCCCTGGGCGGATCCGACAAGCAGCAACGCGAGCACAAGTTCGCCGTGGACTCCCTGCTCGCGGGGCTGTCACCGTATGCCGAGACCGTGCACGGCGAGACTGAACCCTTCATCCTGGCCCTGCCCAACGTGTGGCACCTGGCCTCCGACGTCCGCGCCGAACTGCGCACCGGTGTCGACGGCACCTTGCCCTCACCGCTCGAACTGGCCGAGGCCGTTCACCCGACCGCGGCCGTGTGCGGAACCCCGACCGATGTGGCCGGCGGTGTGATCGAAGACCTCGAACGCATGGATCGCGGTTTGTACGCCGGCCCCGTGGGCTGGCTCGATGCCTCCGGTAACGGTGAATGGGGTATCGCGCTGCGCGGTGCGGTGCAACTCGATGCGCGGCGGGCCCGGGTGAGTGCAGGGTGCGGGATCGTTGCGGAATCCGACCCCCGGGCCGAACTGGCCGAGACCTGGGCCAAACTGCGACCCATGCTTGAATCCTTGCCTGCTACGCGCGCCTGAGTCCCTCCGCGTTCGGGGCGCCGGAAATAACGGCGTAGTAAGGTTTGCCACAAACTACACAGCGTTACTGCTTCCCGAGGGAGATCCCATGTTCAAGCTTCGCCGCGTAATGCCCGCACTGGCCCTGCTGTCCGCCACCGGGCTGATCCTGAGCGGCTGCGAATCCACGTCCGAGTCCGATTCCCAGGCCGGCGGCGAGGGCGGCAAGCTCACCGTGTGCGCCAATTCGCCCTATCCCCCGTTCGAGTTCGAGCGCGACGGCGAGGTCGTGGGCTTCGACATGGCCCTGGCGGACGAGATCGCCAAGGACCAGGGCAAGGAAAAGGAGTTCATCCAGGCGAACTTCGAAACCTTGGAGTCCGGCGCTGCCCTGGATACCGACCAGTGCGAAATGGTCATTTCCGGCATGGGGATCACCGATGAGCGCAAGGCCTCCATGGACTTCTCCAAGCCGTACTTCAATGACGAGATCGGCTTGTTGACCACCAAGGATTCCGGCATCACCAGCTTCGACTCCATTGGCGACGCCGCTGTGGGAGTGCAGCAGGCCACCTCCGGTGAGAAGTACGCCGAGGAAAAGGGTGCCACCGTCCAGCAGTTCGAGGACGTGGAGCTCATGTTCCAGTCCCTGGAGACCGGCGGCGTGAAGGCCGTGTCCGGTAACATCTCCACACTGGGCAACCGCGTGGAGGACAACGAGAACCTCGAAATCGTGGAGACCGTGGACACCGGCGAGAACCTGGGTGTGGCCGTGAAGAAGGGCAACACCGAACTACTCGATTCCGTGAACAAGACCCTGGACCGCCTCAACGAGGACGGCACCATGGACAAGATGCGCGAAGAGTGGATCGGACTCTGATCCGGCGAACCGCTGATGGTAGAAGCTGAGTCGATCTGCAACGGGTGCCGGGCGAGTCTCTCGCCCGGCACCCGTTGTCAGCGCGGTGCGAGATGATGGAACGAGAATTTCTGGGATGACTTTTGTGATGACTGAGGGAGAAAACTGATGGCCATGACCACCCGACAGCGTGCCAAGCTGTCGCGGGGCATCCAGTACGCCGTGCTGATACTGGTGTTGATCGCCCTGGTCGTTCTCGCGGACTGGCAGATTCTGTACGAACGAGTGTTCAACCCCGCGGTGATTGCGGATCAGTTCCCCGGGATCATCACCATTGCCTTGAAGAACACGCTCATCTATACGGCACTGGGTTTCGTGGTGGGGTTGAGCCTGGGTGTGATCCTGGCGCTCATGAAACTGTCCTCCGTGGCGCCGTACCGGTGGATCGCAACCCTCTACATCGAGTTCTTCCGCGGCGTCCCCGCCTTGTTGGTGTTCCTGGCCCTGGGCTACGGCATCCCGTTGGCGTTCGGCTTCCGGTTCAATCACTACGTGACCGTGATGATCGCCCTGGGCGTGGTGGCCGCGGCGTACATCGCCGAATCCCTGCGCGCCGGCCTGCAAGCCGTTCCCGCGGGCCAGTACGAAGCCGCCCGGTCCCTGGGCATGTCCCACACCCGCGCCATGGTGACCATTGTCATCCCCCAGGCCCTGCGCATCGTGTTGCCGCCGCTGACCAACGAGGTCATCCTGCTGACCAAGGACTCCTCCCTGGTCTACCTGTTGGGCATGGGACTTGCCCAGTACGAGCTCACCAAGTTCGGCCGCGAAGGTATTTCCGGCGCCGGCGCGGGCCTGACGCCGCTGGTTGCGGCGGGCATCTGCTACCTGATCATCACCGTGCCGCTGGGCCTCCTGTCCCGCCGCTTTGAAACCAAGACCGACCGCGTCAAGAAGTCCTCCTAGGAGCCACGGTGTCCACATCTGCAACCGACAACACTCCGGCGACCACCGGATCTCAGGCACCCGCCGTGTCCGTACGCGGACTCAACAAGGCCTACGGGGACCTCGAGGTGCTGCGCGGCATCGACCTGACCGTTCACCCCGGTGAAGTGGTGTGTTTGATCGGGCCCTCCGGGTCCGGCAAGTCCACCCTGCTGCGCTGCCTCAACCTGCTGGAAGAACCGCAGTCCGGTGACATCACGGTCAGCGGCTTTGACGTGACCGACCCGGACATCGACGTGGATGCCATGCGCCGCAACGTGGGCATGGTGTTCCAGCAGTTCAACCTGTTCCCGCACCTGACCGTGCTGGAAAACTGCACCGTGTCCCAGGTCAAGGTGCTCAAACGCTCCAAGACGGAGGCCGAGCGGACCGCGATGACGAACCTGGAACGCGTGGGTCTGGCGGAGAAGGCCCAGCAGCGACCCGGGCAGCTCTCCGGCGGTCAGCAGCAGCGCGTGGCCATTGCCCGTGCACTGTCCATGAACCCGGATTTGATGCTCTTCGATGAGCCCACCTCCGCACTGGACCCGGAAACCGTAGGCGATGTGCTGGCCATCATGCGCACCCTCGCCAACGAGGGCATGACCATGCTCGTGGTGACCCACGAGATGTCTTTCGCCCGCGACGTCGCCGATCGCGTGGTCTTCATGGACGGTGGCGTGGTGGTCGAGGAGGGACCCGCCCGCGAGGTCATCGGCTCCCCCAAGCACGAACGCACCCGGTCCTTCCTCTCCCGCGTGCTCAACCCCACCAAGGTGGACGCGCCGGAGTAAGCGCCGCCGATCGGGCTTGGGGGCCGCCAGGACCGTCAACCACACGTGAGGGGCCGTTAGAACCTGTTCTCGCTGGCGAGAGGGCTCCAACGGCCCCTCAGGTGTTGCAGTGGGCTCTGGGTACGCCTGGCGCGCGCTCGGTCCAGGTGCTGGAACAACCACTGCAGGAGTTCCCTGCGTCGCTTGGGATCCCTGAGGTCGTTGAGGACCACCACGCGGACCTGCCACCCGTGATCCCGCAGGCGTTGAATCCGATAATTCTCGTCCCCGTATGCCTTCCCGTTCTCCCAATGCGGGCGCCCGTTGTATTCCAGGGCAACCATTTCTGCGGGCCAGGCAAGGTCCGGGTACACATATTTTCCGTCCATCATGACCGGATGGTTGGTCTCCATGGGCGGTAGTCCGCAGGTGAGGAGCACCAAGCGGAGCAGAGTTTCCATGGCAGAAATCGTGGGCCCCTGAGCCAGTTTCAGGGCCTGCCGAACCCGCACCACGCTCTGGGCCCGCTGCGGTAGCTGATTCAGCAGCTCCCCCACATGATCCACAGCAAGCGGTTGGACCACCGTGCGCCCCTCGGCCATGACCCGCAGGGACATCAGGGCATCCACGCACGCGGTGATGCGCCACAGGGGAAGGACCGGAGCTGCGACCACGAGTGCCTCCACCGGGTGGGTCAGAGGACAATCCCACGGGCCCACGATCCCCGGCAGCCCCAGCGACTTGGATACGCACGTCAGTCGTTGACTCGATGACAACCTGGTGCCGTTCCACGCCAAGTGTGTTGTGTGTGATCGCGCCGCGTACTCCCGAGCCCGTGGCGCCGGGGCGTGGCCCAAGAGGCGTTGTTCCCAGCCGTACGAGTGACCGACAGGGAGGTTCAACATCTCGAGCGCCGTCAGCCCGGTCACTGCCACCTGACCGCGGTGTCGTTCCAGGTGCTCCCGCAGCAGAACCGACCGCTGCTGAACGCTCAGCGGTTCAGCGCTGCGCACCCACGCTCCCCTGGCCAGGTGGTGCATGTACGGCCTGCGCCGCAGCTCCCGCGGTCGTCGTTCCCATTCCCGGGCGCTCAGCGCCGTCAGTTTCGGTCCCAGGTCCATTGCTTCGAGAGTTCGCATGGGACGGACCTTAGAGCCCGACGACGCCGCTCGGTCGTCGGATTCTCGGTTAACGCCGTCTCCTCACCCCAGCTGTTGTCACCCCGGCACCTGTGGAGGGCGCTCCGCGCGGCGATCGGCGCTGCGATTAAGAGGGCACCCATCTGCGGGTGCGGTGTGACCCGGTGCGGCGCTGATGTGAGCGGCGGTGACACGATGGCGAACGCGCGCTACGCACGACAGGGGCCGGTGGCGCCGTCGAACCCACCTCAAGTGAGGGTGAAGCTCTTCTCCGCCCGCCAAAAGGTTCCAACGGCCCCTCAGATGCGCGGCGCGGCCCTGACCGCACGTGGAGTGGCGGAGCGTGGCAGCAGGGTACGGCCGCGGGGACGCGGGACATGTGGGGAACACAAAAGCAGGGTGCCGTTGCTCGCCATGAGCAACGGCACCCTTGGTGTTTCTCTGCATCCCGAGGCAGTCGGGGTCAGCGCGCTGATTCGCCGGTCGACTGTCGTTCCCGGAACATCAGTTCAGGACGGTCGAGGGAGTGTTGACGTCCTGGTTGTCGGAAGACTCCAGGATTTCCTCTGCCTTTTCCTTGGCGGCTTCCACGGCCTTCTGGCGGGGAACCAACACGGTCACGAGTGCGCCGAACAGTGCCACGCCACCGAAGATGTAGAACGCAGCGGCACCACCCAGACCGGCTGCAACCAGCCAGCCACCGATGAGCGGGCCGAAGATGCCGCCCAGTCGGCCGAAGCCGGAGCACCAGGCCACACCGGCTGCACGAGCGTTGGTGGTGAAGTAGTTGGAGGTGAAGCCGTAGATCAGTACCTGGGTGCCCAGGGTGCCCACACCGGCCACGGCGATGAACATGAACAGCACCGGCAGCGGGAAGTGGAAGGTCATCAGCACCAGCGTGATGGCTGCCACCACGAAGGTGGTGGAGACGATGAACTGGGGTCCGCGGCGGTCGGCCAGCTTGGAGGCCACCACACCACCGATGACGGCGCCGGAGTTGAGCACCAGCAGGAATGCCAGCGAGTAGGTCTTGCCGTAGCCGTAGCCCTCCATGATCTTGGGGAGCCAGGTGTTCAGACCGTAGGTCAGCAGTAGGCCGGAGAAGGACATGAAACCCAACAGGATGGCGCCCACACGGAACTGCGAGGAGAACACGGCCGCGAAACCGGTCTTGGCGGGAGTGGCGCCGGCTTTCTGGACAACGACTTCTTCCAACAACGGTGTGCCGGTCTTGGCGGAAACGGCCTCCGCCTCTTCACGGCGACCACGGGAGAGCAACCAGCGCGGGGACTCAGGGAGCTTGAAGAATGCAATGGGCAACAGGAACAGGATGGGAGTCGCGCCGATCATGAACAGACCACGCCAGCCCAAGGGCTCAAGAAGGAGCATTCCCAGCAGTGCGGCGAGCACACCGCCGGCGGGGATACCCGAGTACACGATGGCGTTGTAGAAGTTACGACGTCCGGCGGGAGCGAACTCCGCAATGGTGGCGCCGGCCGTGGCGAGGATCGCGCCCAGGCCGATGCCGGTGAGCAAGCGCAGCGCACCGAACGCGAAAATCGAGGTGGAGAGCGAGGTGACGAACATGCCGATGGAGAACCAGGCAATACCCACCAGGATGATGCGACGGCGGCCCACGTAATCACCGATGGAGCCGCAGATCAGGGCGCCGATGAGCACGCCGATCAGGGCGTAGGAACCCAGGCTTCCCGCGGTGGCGGCGTCAAGTGCGCCGATGTGGGAGGGATCTGCCATCAATGTGGTGAGGACGGTCCCGTAAATGGTGAGGTCGAAACCGTCGAAAATCAGTGCGGCGCAGGCGATACCGGCGACCCAGGCGGCGGTCCTCGCCTCTTTTCGCGGGTTGGCGGCAACGAGTGTGTTGCTCATGGTGGTGGTCCTCTCGGATCAAAGATCTTCCGGAGAGCCCCTAGACCCCCGGTGCGTTTCCTAAAATGGTTGCGCGTTAGAACTTAATCCTGAAGCACTGTGAGCCTTACCACACGGGGATAACCCCCAGGGTTTCGCCAGGGGGTGTTAATGTTCCTCTGCATATGAGTGGATGCTAATTTGCAGCCATAACTACCTAATGCGTGCCCGACGGCCGCACGGTGATGACCTCCACCTGCGCCGTTGGCTCGGCATCGACAACGAGGCGCACGGCGGCTGCGATCTGGGTCGGCTGGATCCACTCCTCGGCGCGATATTCCTTGTCCAGGTAAGCGTGCAGCTCTTCCTGCATGTCCGTGGCCACCCGACCCGGATGCACCGACGACACCCGCACGCCGTTCTCACGTTCCTCTTCGCGCAGCGCGTTCGTGAAGGCTCGCAGGGCAAATTTGGTGCCGGAATACAACAACGACGCCGGCCCGGCGGTGAAACCCGAACCCGAGTTGATGGCCACCACGTCCCCGCCAGCCACTCGCAGCTGGGGCAACACCAACCTGGTCAGTTGAGCCACGGAAAAGACGTTGACCTCGAAAATTTCGCGCCACTGCTCACGAGTGGCCTCTTCCACGCGGGCCATGGGTGCGATACCGGCGGAGTGCACCACCACGTTCAGCCCCGGGAACTCATTGGCTAGGGGCGCCCACGCGGTCTTGACCGCGGCGTCGTCGGTGAGTTCGGCGACGAACGGCCGAGTGCCCGGGCCGAGCCCCTCGAGTTCGGAACGCACCCGCTCTACATCCGCGGAACGCCGGCCGCCCACGAACACCACGCGGTCACGGGCGAGATCCTCGGCCACGGCTCGCCCAATACCCCGGGTGGCCCCGGTGACCAGGGCGGTGCGCGGTGACGCGCTGGAAGTAATCTGCTGATCAGTCATGGACCCATGCTAGCCACGAGGGGCTCACCCACGATCGCTGCACCCCGGGCGAATCAGCGGCAATCGCTCCGGCAGCACGCACCTACTTCTCCACGGGGTACTTGGCCAGGAACTGCCTAGCCGCATCTTGCGCTGCCTCACGAAGACCCTGGTGGAACTCCCGCAGACCGGCGCGGTCGATCGGGACTTCGATCACGCGGCGACCACGGACAGGGGCTGCGAACAGTGCGGCCAACTCGATGGCGGTGTCCGCACGACTGTACTCGACCCCGTAGGCCGCACACAGGTCCGGAAGGGACACCCGGTGCGGTGTTCCGAAGAAGCGCTCCACGGTACTGGTGTACCGGGTGTCCTGAGCCACGGCACCGTGTTCGAGTTTCCCGAAGATTCCCCCGCCGTTGTCGTTGAGGACCACGAGCTGGACGTTCGGGACGTCCTCGCCATCGCCCACGAGTAACGCGCCGGCGTCATGCAGGAACGTGAGGTCGCCCAGGAACACGCGCACCGGGCGCCCCGTTCCCAATCCCACACCGTGGGCGGTTGCCACGGTGCCGTCGATCCCGGACACACCGCGGTTAGCCACCACGGCCACCGGGTCCCCCGGCAAGGCGACCAGGTCCAGGTCGCGGATCGGGTTGGACGAGCCGGCCACGAGTACGGCACCGTCTGCCGCGCACGCATCCCACACGGCGTGAGCCACGTGCAGGCCGGTGAGGGCGGGTGTGGAATTGGTCTGCGTGCGCAGGGCCTCGCCCGCGGCCACGCCGGTGGCCTCCCATAACTCGAACCACCCGTCACGCACGGGCCCGAGACGGTCGAGGGCTTCGTGGAAGGAGCGGACAACCTCCTCGTCACGGCGCCCCTCCTCGAACCACGCAACCGGCTCGGGCCGTACGGCCAGGACACGCACGTCTTCGCGCCGCAGCAGGGCCGCAACGTGCCGGGATAGCGTGGGACGGCCCACGAGCACCACGGTGTCCACCTGATCGACCAGGTCCAGCTCCAACACGTTCTGGTACGAGTGCACGGCGGACGGGCCGAAACGCGCGTTCGAGGACGGTTCGGCCATGAGCGGCAGTCCGGCATCCGCTGCGAACCGCGCGGCAGCCGGCCCCGCGCCGTCACCGGCCATGACCACGGCCCGGGCGCCGTCCGGGGTGGTGGGCAGCTTCCCGGGGTTCTCACCCGAGGGTGAGGAATCATCGCTACCGCGCTCGTCATGACCGCGGCCCCGTGAGCCAACGCCCCGCGGCCGTTCGGTGGTATCGGTGTCCGGCCCCTCGACCACCAGGGCCTCATCGAAGACGGCCCAGGGGTGGGCGATGCGTGCGGCGCGATGCTCGGCCAATTCCGCGGCCAGTTCCGCCGCCCAGTTCGTGAGGAACAGGTGGTCTTCCTCGGCCCGCGGGTACAGCGGGTCCCGCAACCCCAGATTGAGGTGTACCGGGCCCGGTGCGGTGGTGTCATGTCCCCCGGCGGCCGCGAGCGCGCGATCCAGCATCTCCGCGGCGGGGTTGTGATCGTCGGGCACGAGATCCACTTGGGCGCGCACGAAAGCCCCGAACACTCCCGGTTGGAACGTGGTCTGGTTGGCGCCGGTGCCGCGCAGTTCGGGCGGCCGGTCAGCCGTGAGGGCCACGAGCGGAGTCCCCGAGTGCGAGGCCTCCATGACCGCGGGCAAGAGGTTGCCCACCGCGGTGCCGCTGGTGGTGAGCACCGCGACGGGTCGGCCGGTGGAACGGGAAATCCCCAGGGCAGTGAAGGCCGCCGCGCGCTCGTCGATACGCACGTGAACGCCCAGCGCCCCGCTCTCCTGGGCCGCTGCGGCGGCATAGGCCACGGGTGCGGAGCGAGAACCCGGCGCGACCACCATGTGCTCCATGCCCGCGCGTGCGAGGGCACTCAATGCGGTGGTGGCCGTCAGCAGGCTCGGAGTGATCATGGAGCCCACTCTAGTGAGCCCCTCGGACACCCACGGTCACCCGCATCATGCGAGGATCCATCACGAGGTCACGCGCGCGCATGACGTGGGGCGGAGTCGCCCGGGCAAGGACGACGCCGCCGCGCGAACCTCAGATCCGCCAGTCGCCGTTTTCTGCCTTGAGGCTTCCCAGCACTCCGGGAGTCTCAACGCTGTCGTCCTGGATCATGCCCGCGGCCTGCGTGCGGCCGGTCTGCGGGTCGATCAACAGGAACGATCCCAGCGCATGCGACCGGGTGTAGCCGGTGGCGAAGATCGGCTCGGCCACCCGTACCGTGATCCGGCCGATGTCATTGAGCCCGAACGAGTCCACGGATTCCGCGCTGAGGCTGTCCAGGTTCAGGCGACCGTCGATCGACCCGACGATCCCACGGACCACCCGCGTGGTGTGCTTAAGCAGCACACGCTGGCCCTCGTGCAACGGCTTCTCGTCCAGCCAGCAGACCACGGCTTCCACGGACTGGCTGGGTTCGGCGCCCGCCTCCACACCGGAGATGAGATCGCCGCGGGTGATGTCGATCTGGTCACTCAACCGCAGGGTCACGGACTGCCCGGCCACGGCCACCTCCAGGGGCTGACCGGCCAGGTCGATGGCCTCGACCGTGGTCCGACGGCCAGCCGGCTGCACCGCCACGGTATCTCCCACACCCACGGTTCCGGAGGCGATCTGTCCCGCGTAACCGCGGTAGTCCACCAACGCGGGATCCACCGCGGCGGACTGCGGGCGCAGCACCGTCTGCACCGGGAACGCGAAATCCTCGGACCGGGTGAGCTCGGCCGAATCCGGCAGCGTCTCGAGCCATTCCAGCAGGCTGGGGCCCTCGTACCACGGGGTGTTTGGCGATTTCTCCGCCACGTTGTCACCGCGCAGCGCGGAAATGGGGATGGTCTGCAACGCCAACACACCGAATTGGTCGGCCAGCTCGTGCAGGTCCGTGTTCAACCGCGCGAACCGTTGCTCGGCGTCCGGGACCAGGTCGATCTTGTTGAGCGCCACGATCAAGTGCGGCACACCCAGCAGCGCGGCCACAGCCAGGTGGCGTCGGGTCTGCTCCACGATCCCGTGTTCCACGTCCACCAGGATGATGAGCGCATCCGCGGTGGAGGCGCCCGTCACGGTGTTGCGGGTGTACTGCACGTGTCCCGGGCAGTCGGCCAGGATGAAGTTGCGGGCGGGCGTGGCGAAGTACCGGTAGGCCACGTCGATCGTGATTCCCTGCTCGCGTTCGGCCCGCAGACCGTCGGTCAGCAGCGCCAGGTCCGCCGAGTCGAGACCGCGCGCCTGGCTCACCCGCTCGATGGCCTCGAGCTGGTCGACCAGGATGTTCTTGGTGTCGTGGAGCAAGCGCCCCACCAGGGTGGACTTGCCATCGTCCACGCTGCCCGCCGTGGCAATGCGCAGCAGGCTTCCTCGGGTGTCGACGCTCATTTTAGAAATAGCCCTCTCGCTTGCGGTCTTCCATGGCGGCCTCGGACATGCGGTCATCCGCTCGCGTGGCACCGCGTTCGGTGAGTGTGCTGGTCGCGACCTCCGCCAGCACATCCTGGGCATTCGCGGCCGGTGATTCCACGGCTCCGGTGCAGCTCATGTCACCCACGGTGCGGTAGCGGACGGTGCGGCGTTCGATGTTCTCGCCCTCGCGCGCGCTCACGTACTCCCCCACGGCCAGCAGCATGCCGTCGCGCAGGATCACGTCCCGTTCGTGTGCGTAATACAGCGGCGGCAGCTCGATGTTCTCCGCGGCGATGTAGCGCCAAATGTCCAGCTCGGTCCAGTTGGACAGCGGGAACACCCGCACGTGCTCACCCGGGCGGTGGCGCGTGTTGTACAGGCTCCACAACTCGGGGCGCTGGTCGCGCGGGTTCCACTGGCCGAACTCGTCGCGCAGGCTGATGATGCGTTCCTTGGCCCGGGCCTTCTCCTCGTCACGGCGGGCACCACCGTAGACCACGTCGTGACGACCGTCCGTGATCGCGTCCAACAACGGCACGGTCTGCAACGGGTTGCGGGTGCCGTCCGAGCGCTCGCTCAACCGCCCGTCGTCGATGTAGTCCTGCACGCTGGCCACTTCCAGGCGCACCTTGAGCCGCTCGGCGGTTCGGTCGCGGAACTCGAGAACTTCCGGGAAGTTGTGCCCGGTGTCCACGTGCAGCACGGGGAACGGGATGGGGCAGGGCCAGAAGGCCTTGGCGGCCAAATGCAACATCACCACGGAGTCCTTGCCGCCGCTGAACAGCAGCACGGGACGTTCACCCTCCGAGGCGGTCTCGCGGAAAATGTGCATGGACTCGGCTTCGAGCCGCTGCAACTGGGAGAGCGCGGCCGCGTGCGGTGCCGAGGTGGAGGTCACTGTGGTGGTCATACGTGAATCCCGCATTCTGTCTTGCCCAGCCCGGACCAGCGACCAGCGCGCGGGTCCTCACCGGGGGCAACCTTTCGTGTGCACGGAGCGCAACCAATGGACGGGTAACCCTGCGTCAGCAGCGGGTTGACCACCACCAGGTTGGTCTCGGCCCAGCTCACGACGTCGTCGAAGGTCCAGTCCACGATTGCGTTGATCTTGACCATGTGATGGCGTTCGTCCCATTCCACCGGCGCAGCGTTGGCGCGATGGGGAGTCTCCTCGCGGCGCAGCCCGGTCACCCAGGCCTCGTAGCCCGCAAGGGCGTTGTCCAACGGCTCGACCTTGCGCATCCCGCAGCACATGGCGGGCTCGCGGTCGTGGAGTTTCGCACCGAACTCGGCGTCCTGCTCGGGTACGGTCAGCCGCGGCAGCAGGGTGCGCACATTCACGGGCCAGTCCGAAGCGAACGAGTCCCGGGTGTCGATGGTTTCCTGGAAGTGGTAGCCGGTGTCCAGGAACAGCACGTCCACGTTCTTGATGTGCTGGCTGACCAGGGCGGGCACCACGGTGTCCGAGGCCATGGAGCACGCCACCGCAAGCGACTTCCCGAACGTCCTGCCGGCCCAGGCCAGCAGTTCCTGGGTGTCCGCGTTGCGCTGACCGAACAGCTCGTTGGCCTCCTCGACCAGGGCCTTCAGCTCGGCCTCGGAGCGAGTTCGCTGGGGCGCCGACGCCGCGTCGGGCGCCTCGG
Source organism: Kocuria sp. cx-455 (assembly GCF_014698015.1). Lineage (GTDB taxonomy): Bacteria > Actinomycetota > Actinomycetes > Actinomycetales > Micrococcaceae > Kocuria. The sequence continues at coordinate 730,571 of NZ_JACXBS010000001.1, read as the reverse complement.
CGCGGCCTGGTGCGGCCGGTGCCGTACCCGGGGCAGGTGCCGCCGGCGGCGTCGTCGGGGATGAAGTAGTGGGGGTGGTCATCGCAGGTAATCCTCCTCGGCGTTCTGTGCCCACTCGGCGAAGGTGAGTTCGCCGTTGGTCTCTGCCATGTAGCGGCGGGTCACGCGCTCCACGTAATCGGCCAGGCCGTCGGACGTGACCTTCAGGCCCCGCACAGTGCGACCCAGCCCGCCCTCCTCGCGGTCAACGGAGGCGAGCCCGCCGCCCAGGTGCACCTGGAACACGAACTCCTCGCCGATGAACTGGCCCTTGAGCCCGATGTCCGCGGTCTGGATGCGCGCGCACGAGTTGGGGCAGCCGTTGATGTGCAGGGAAATGGGGTTCGTGATCTCGAGGTCCGTGAGCCGCTCTTCGAGCTGATCGATCACCTGGGCCGCCAGGCCCTTGGTCTCCACGAACGCGAGCTTGCAGAATTCAATGCCCGTGCACGCAATGGTCGCGCGGCGGAACGGGCTGGGGTGCGCGTCCAAGCCGTGGGGTTCGAGCGCGGTGGTCAGCTCCGCCACACGTTCCTCGGGGACGTCCAGAACCAAGATCTTCTGGTAGGGCGTCAGCCGGATGCGGTCGGAGCCCACGGCCTCGGCTGCCTGGGCGAGCGCCAACAGCGCGGCGGAGTTGAGACGACCCACGGTGAGGGCGAAGCCCACGTATTTCTTGCCGTCGTGCTGCTCGTGGACACCCACGTGATCGGGGCGGCCCACGGCGCGCGCGGGCGCGGGGCCGTCCGGGAGCTCGCGGCCCAGGTACTCGTCCTGGAGGACCTGGCGGAACTTCTCGGTGCCCCATTCGGCCAGCAGGAACTTGAGGCGGGCCTTGGTGCGCTGCTTGCGGTACCCGTAGTCACGGAAGATGCCGGCCACGGCGGCCCACACGGGCACCACGTCTTCCGGTGCCACGAACACGCCGAGCCGCTCGGCCAGGCGCGGGGTGATGGACAGCGCGCCGCCCACCCACAGGTCGTATCCGACCCCGAGTTCGGGGTGTTCGACGCCCACGAAGCTGACGTCGTTGATCTCGTGCACCACGTCCAGGCTCTTGCTGCCGGTGATCGCGGTCTTGAACTTGCGGGGCAGGTTCACGAAGTCCGGATTGCCCACGAACGCCTCGCCCAGGGCGTCAAGCTGCGGTGTGCAGTCGATGATCTCGTGGGCATCCACACCGGCCACCGGGCTGCCCAGGAACACGCGCGGGGTGTCGCCGCACGCCTCGACGCTCAACAGACCCACGGAATCCAGGCGCTCCCAGATCTCGGGGACGTCCTCGATGCGGATCCAGTGCAACTGGATGTTCTGACGGTCGCTGACATCGGCGGTGTCCCGGGCGAAGTCACGGGATATTTCACCGATCACGCGGGCCTGCGCCACGCTCAGCCGGCCGCCGTCCGTGCGGATGCGCATCATGAAGTACTTGTCGGACAGGGACTCCGCGTCCAGCTTGGAGGTCGAGGCGCCGTCCACGCCCTGCTTGCGCTGGGTGTAGAGCCCCATCCAGCGGAACCGCCCGTGCACGTCATCCGTGGGGATCGAATCGAAACCCTGCTTGGAGTAGGTGTCGATGATGCGCTCACGGACGGCGAGCGGATTGCCCTCGGCCTTGAACTCCTCGTTGTGGTTGAGGGGGTCCTTACCGCTGATCTTCCATTGCCCCAGGTTGGTGCCGGGGCGCGGTCCGCGCACGCGCGGGGCGGCCGACGTGGCAGGGCTCTCGGTTGAGGTCGTGTGCGCGGCCATGGCAGCTCCTTGAACGCAAACTAGTGATCGTCAGGTGCGCCACGAGACTTCGGGGGTACGGGTGAGGTCCCCGAGCGGCACAGTTCTGCGTGACCCGTTGCGTAAAAACTACCGATGCCCGGCCATCCCCGGTAGCCAGGTGTCACAGGGCGTCACATAGGTCGGCGGACGCCACGACGCCGCCGCTCGGCCCTGTGGCATGTCGGGCGCGGCGCACCCCCAAGGGTGCGGGTCGGCACCCGCGGGCGCGAGCGGCCGGTGTGGCCGCTCGCGCCCCTGCCCGAATCAGCCGTCGTAGGAGCGGCGGGCCCGGCGAGCGCGGTCGCGGGTCTCCGGATTCGACTTGCCCCGGTAGCCGCGGTACTTGGGACCCTTGGGCCCGTTCTTGCGGCGCTTGCCGCGGCCGTGTCCGTGGCCCGGCTTGTCGCTGACACCGCCCGGGAACTCCGGATCCTTGCCACGCTCGAGCTTGAAGACCTGCACCACCGCGGGGCGAGGCATGGAGAACTCACCCTCCTCGAGGCGGGTGGGCAGCGCGTAGTCCGGGAAGTAAGACCGGGGCTCCTCGAACGAGCCGTCCTCACCCGGGTGCTGCACCGCCACGTAGGCCATGTCCTCGGTGTCATGGATGACCGGGCCGCAGGTCTCGGCATCCTGCGGGACCGACAAGAACTGCTGCACACGGCCGCGCTCGGAACCGGTCAGGCCCACCTTGAACAGACCGTCGTTGTAGCCGATCTTGGACGGCGCGCCGTCCGTGGAGATCCACAGGTTACCCGCGCGGTCGAAGGCCACGTTGTCCGGGCAAGAGATGGGTGATAACTGCTCCTTGGGGTAACCACCGAAGTACGTGCCGGAGTCCTTGGTGGGATCACCGCAGACCAGCAGCAGGTTCCAGTCGAAACGCGTGGCGTTCACGCGACCATGGCGTTCGGTGAGTTCCAGGACGTAGCCGTCGCGGTTGCCGGTGCGCGGGTTGGCTTCGTCCACCGGAGCGAAGCCGGGCTTGCCGCGGTCGGAGTTGTTGGTCAGCGCGGCGTACACCTTGCCGGTGTGCGGGTTGGGTTCCACGTCCTCGGGGCGGTCCATCTTGGTGGCGCCGGCCTTGTCCGCAGCCAGGCGGGTGTACACGAGAACCTCGTCCACGGCCATCCCCTCGATCATGGACTTGCCGCCCTTGATCAGGGGCAGCCATTGGCCGGAGCCGTCGAACTCACCGTCCGCGGGCAGGGTGCCGTCACCGGTGATCTGGGCCGGGGAGGAGTTACCCGTGAGCTTGGCCACGTACAGGTCGCCCTCGGAGAGCAGCGTCATGTTGTGGCGCTTGTCCGCCTCCTTGTACTTGCGGGAGGAGACGAACTTGTAGATGTACTCGAACTTCTCGTCGTCACCGGAGTAGGCGACCACCGTGCCGTCATCACCCACGTGGACGTTGGCGCCCTCGTGCTTGAAGCGGCCCAGCGAGGTGTGCTTGACCGGTGCGGAGTTCGGGTTCTGCGGGTCGATCTCCACGATCCAGCCGAAGCGGTTGGGCTCGTTCTTGTAGCCCTCGACGCGGGCGTCGAAACGCTTCTCGACCTCGGGCCAGCGGCGCGATGGCATGGTGGTGGGGAATCCGTAGCGCTTCTCCTCCAGGGTGCCGAAGGTGATGAAGTACTGGTGCACGTTCTCCTCGCCGGAGAGGATGGTGCCCCACGGGGTCACACCGCCGGAGCAGTTGTTCTGGGTGCCCGCAACGCGCTTGCCCGTGGGATCGTCCTGCGTCTTGAGCAGGTCCGAGCCGGCGGCGGGGCCGTCCACCACGAACGGGGTGCTCAGGGTGATGCGACGGTTACGGGCACCGCCGCGCACGTAGGACCACGGTTCGCCCACCTTGGTGCGGGTGATCTCCACGACCGACATACCGTGTGCGGCCATGGCGGTGCGCACCACGTTGGCCAGGTTCTTCTCCTGCTCCCCCGTGGGGAACATGGTGTTCTCATTGGTGTACTCGTGGTTGTTGACCAGCACACCGGTCAGCCCGTTGGGGTCCGGAATGATGTCCAGATAGTCGGCGTTGAAACCGAACTGCTTGGCCTGGGCCTCCGGGGTCTGGTTCTTGGGATCGAACTCCGGGGCGTCGTAGAACAGCGGGTCGCCCCAGCGGATGATCGGGGACCAGTCATAGCCCTCTGGGACATTGAAGTCGTCCACGGTCATGCCCACGGGTTTGATCGGGGTGAAGTCCAAGCGACCGCGGCCCTTGCCCCAGTACGCGTAGGTTGCGTTGGCCGGGTCAGCGGTTCCGGCCACGACCCCCACCGTGACGGCACCTGCCAACCCCAGGCCCAGGGCGGAACGGCGGCTCACGGCCGCGGAAATGATGTCGTGCGCGTACTCGTTTCCGGACTGGTTGCAGTCCGGGTTCGTGCACTGACTGCCGCACTTGAGCTCACAGGTCAGCGGGCTGCGCTTGCCCTTGACATGGCCCAGCATGGGCAGGAGTTTGCGGCGTTCGGGTGTCTGCGTCATGGGATCTCCCTGGGTGAGAACATGCAAATACGCATGTCAGCGAGTTATTTCCACGCCTAGCTCACCACCTGAGAGTGAGCTGAGAACGACGCCAGGTGAAACGGGAGGTTAACTGCTCCCGGTCGCTTCACCGGTTGTCATCGGGCTGTTGGAGATCACCCAGCTCGTCGAGCAGTCGCAACCCACGCTCGGCCCACTCAATCTCCTGCTCTGCATGAGCGACTGTGCCCTGATAGGCGAAGATCTTGAAGCGGACGATCCTTTCATGGCCCGTCCCGGGAAAACGAGCTAGTCGGCGAGCGAGCGTCGAATTCGTCCGACTTTCCAGTTCGTCGATCATCTGGATCGCCTGGACCTTCTGCTCCTGATAATGGGCGGCATGAGCCCGCAGCTGAATGGCTGCGGCCCCGGGAGGAGCCCATTCAAAATATGCCGCCTTCAGCCGGGCAGGGTTTCTATCCCGGACATAGGACAGTGGCTGCGCCTGCCACTCCCGCAGAGCCGCCTCCCCGGCCAGAGTCAATGTGTACTCAGTCTTGGTCGCGCCTCGGTTGCCCCACGGAATCTGCTCCCCCTTCAACAACCCCTCCGCTTCCATTTTTCTGAGTTCGGGGTAGATCTGCGAGTCGGGAGCATGCCACACATGACCAACCGAGGTGCTGAATTGCTTGCCCACGTCATACCCGGTCATGGGTCCGGATGACAAAAGTGCCAGCAACGCGGATCGAAGGGTCAAGATGTTACCTCATTTCGTTGATACCCAGGCTTCGAGCATATCGGGCCACCTGCGGCTACCCCGCCGGGACTGCGAGGCGGCACCAGGGCCCTTGTAGAGCTCCCGATCCCCTGCTAGCGTGTGCTGCACTTCACATTTTAACTATGTATATAGGTAGTTACATAGTTATTCATCGGGGACTCACCATCGTCTGAAGGACTAACCATGACCGTTGCACCTTCCACCCGGACCACCACAGCAAAACTGCTGGACCACCCGCTCAACGCCTGGTATGTCGCGGGCTGGGACCATGAAATCACTAGTAAAGGGATCCTGGCGCGGACCGTAGCCGGGCGCCCCCTTGCTCTTTACCGCACCCAGGACGGTCGCGCCGCAGCCTTGGCCGACGCATGCTGGCACCGCCTCGCCCCCTTGTCACAGGGCAAGCTAGTTGGCACAGATGGAATCCAATGCCCGTACCACGGGCTGCAGTACAACTCCGCCGGTCGATGTACTTCTATGCCCGCACAAGAAACCCTCAACCCCTCCGCCACCGTTCCCTCTTTTCCTGTGGTGGAGGAGAATCGCTACGTATGGGTTTGGCTTGGTGACCCGACCTTGGCCGATCCTTCGTTAGTGCCTGACATGCACCAGCTCGGCAGCAATGAATGGGCCGGCGACGGAGAAACGATCCACGCTTCGTGCAACTACCAATTGGTGCTGGACAACCTCATGGATCTCACACATGAGGAGTTCGTCCACTCATCATCGATCGGTCAGGACGAATTGTCTGAATCCGAGTTCGAGGTCACCCACTCGGAGGACTCGGTGACGGTTTCGCGCTGGATGCACAATATTGATGCCCCGCCTTTCTGGTTGAAGAACATGAGGGACAAATTCCCCGAGTTCGAAGGCAAGGTGGATCGGTGGCAGATCATCCATTACTACTCCCCCTCCACTATCTGCATCGACGTGGGCGTCGCTGAGGCTGGCACAGGTGCACCGGAGGGGGACCGTTCGCGGGGCGTCAATGGTTACGTCATGAACACGATTACCCCGGAGACCGAACGGTCGTGCCACTATTTCTGGGCTTTCATGCGCAACTACCGGCTGGACAGCCAGCTCATCACTACCCAATTACGCAACGGCGTGCACGGGGTATTCGGTGAGGACGAGGAAATGTTGAAGGCGCAGCAGGAAGCTATCGACGCAAACCCGAACTACGAATTCTACAACTTGAACATTGATGCCGGCGGGATGTGGGTTCGCCGCCTCCTTGAACGCGCGTTGGAAGCCGAGGGCCGACTGGGCACTGACAACAAGGCCGCAGCTACCCACACTTCGAAGTCCTGAAGGGGGCAGAGTTCGAATGGCTGATTCACATCATGTGAGATGGCAACAAGCGATAGTCGAGGATGTGCGAGACGTCGCTCAAAACATTCGCCGAATTGTCCTCCGCCCGGCGCGGGCCAAACCTGTAAAGCCGGGGGAACACATCGATGTTCGCGTCTTGATCGAAGGGCAGCTGCACATTCGGTCCTATTCGATAGTTGATGCGGCAAGCGACGGTTCTCTGGTGGCCCTGAGTGTCTTTCTGACTTCCACATCGCGCGGCGGGTCCGAATTCATGCATGCCATCCACGCCGGCGACACACTGGAGGTCACTGAACCACTTCAAAACTTCCCGCTCCGAGTGGGCGCACCTCGGTATGTCCTGCTCGCAGGCGGGATAGGAATCACCGCCATTGCAGGCATGGCATCCCTGCTCCAAAGACTTGGTGCCGACTACCGAATCATCTACACCGCACGATCACGATCGGCCATGGCCTACGAAGAAGAACTGCGGGCCGCCCACGGAGACCGGCTGGAAACGCATATCAATGATGAGGGGCAAACACTCGATGTCCCCGGCTTGATCGGTTCACTGCCCGATCACGTGGAACTGTACATGTGCGGCCCCATACGCCTCATGGACGCCGTTCGTCGGGCCTGGATCGACAGGGACTTGGATCCGACGAACCTGCGTTTCGAAACGTTTGGCAATAGTGGCTGGTTCGACGCCGAGCCCTTCACCGTTCGCGTCCCGGAACTCGACATCGAAACCGTGGTCCACTCGGACGAGACCATGCTCGAGGCATTGCAGCGAGTTGGAGTAGACACCATGTTCGACTGCAGACGGGGCGAGTGCGGTCTTTGCCAGGTGAAAATTCTGGAACTGAGTGGGCAAGTCGACCACCGGGACATTTTCTACTCCGACCGCCAAAAGGCACCAAACACAAAAATGTGCTGCTGCGTCTCCCGAGCTGTTGCGCACTCTTCGACTCCCGCATCATCCACGGGCCATGCGGTCGTGACTATCGAAACTCCTTGAAAGGTGCCGTCATGGATATTCGCCGCAAGATCGACGTGTCCCGCATGTCTGCTTATCAATGGGTCATAGTTGCGCTGGCCGCTTTACTCAATGCGTTGGACGGTTATGACGTGCTGGCCATGGCGTTTACTGCAACGTCCGTAACCCAAGAATTTTCATTGTCCGGGTCTCAATTGGGCTGGCTCTTGAGTGCCGGACTCATTGGAATGGCGGCCGGGTCACTTGCGCTGGGACCATTCGCTGACCGCTATGGACGTCGCAAGATTCTTCTCGTGTCTCTCGGACTCAATGGTCTCGGCCTACTTTTGTCGTCTACCGCTGATTCAGCCATCGAACTCGGCTTGTGGCGGGTTCTCACCGGTCTGGGAGTGGGAGGAATTCTTGCCACGGTCACCGTGATCACGAGTGAGTACTCGAACAATCGTCACCGCGGCATGGCCATCAGTATCTACACCGCGGGATACGGCGTGGGAGCCACGCTCGGGGGTATGGGTGCAACCCAACTCATCCCAGCTTTTGGTTGGCGATCAGTCTTCTTGGCGGGAGCAATCGTGACGGCCGCGTCGGTCATACTCGTTATTCTCTTGCTCACTGAGTCAGTGGACTACTACCGTGCACGACAGCCCCGCGGTGCTGATGAGAAGCTGGCACGAATAGCCCGTCGGATCGGTCTGGAGGGCGATATCGAATTCGGTGCCCCATCAGTCTCAATCACCAGCGAAAACAAGAGTAGCGTTGGACAACTCTTCGACACTCGCTATCGCGTTCCGAGCCTACTGTTGTGGATCTCGTTCTTCGTGATCATGTTCGGTTTTTATTTTGCCAACTCCTGGACACCCAAACTACTGGTCGATTCCGGCATGTCTGAGCAACAAGGAATTCTTGGCGGCCTCATGCTAACGATGGGCGGCACTTTCGGGTCGCTGCTCTATGGAGTCATCACGACGCGTCGCAACGAGCGACTAACACTCATCGCGTTCACCGTATTAGCGGCAGTAACCCTGGTCCTGTTCATCACCACAACATCGATTCCGACTTTGGCGTTCATAAGTGGTGTTTTGGTCGGCATGTTGATCAACGGATGCGTGGCAGGCCTCTACACGGTCGCGCCACAGACGTACTCACCTGACATTCGAACCACCGGCGTGGGTTGGGGAATCGGCGTAGGACGAATCGGGGCGATCTTGGCACCCATCCTCGTCGGCGCGCTCCTGGACTCCGGGTGGAGCCCAACTCAGCTGTACATCGGTGTGGCCGTTGTTGTTGTCCTCGCGGCTCTGGCACTACTCAAGTTGCGCCCATACAAAGCGAATGAGGATTCAATTTCGGGTAACAGTCCTATGGTCACAACAACCTGAGGTTTTATTGCCGAGTGAAGCGGCGAGGTCGTCACATACCGCTCAGAAGACGACCTCGCCGCTTCACCCATTTCTGCCTGACAACGCAAGTCGCTCTAACGAGCCAGCACCGCGTGCGTCCGGCGGATCCGGTCGAGCCACCAGTCCCGACGTTCACCCGTCACCGCAAACTCCGCCACGAGATCCTGATCCACGGCTACGTCCCGCACTGGAATGAAGCCGTCCTGCGGTTTGAGTGGCTCACGGGTCACATCCGCCTCCATGAGTGACAGCGTTCCCAGCCCGCACGCGTACGGCAGCTCGGGCAGCGCGGCTGCCAGGGCGACACCCGCCCGAATCCCCACGGAGCTGTCGATCGCGGAACTCACCACGGCGGGTAGGCCCGCGTCCCGCACGATCCCCAGCGCCCGGCGCACTCCCCCGAGCGGGGCCACCTTCACGATGATCAGGTCGGCGGCACCGGCACGGGCCACCGCGAGGGGATCTTCGGCCTTACGCACCGACTCGTCCGCGGCGATCTTCAGGTCGATATTCTTGTCCCGCAGTCGCCCGCGCACCTCTGCCAACCCTGCGATGCCGGCCACGGGCTGTTCTGCGTATTCCAGGTCGAACGCCGCCAACTCCGTGAGCGCCGCGACGGCCTCATCGTCACCCCAGCCCATGTTCGCGTCCACGCGAAGCCGCGCGTCGGGAAGGAGGTCGCGGACGGCGGTCACTCGAGCGACGTCGTCCGCCAGGGATTGACCGCGCTCGGCGACCTTGATCTTCACGGCGGGTACCGCACCGCCGTACCCGGCGAGCACCTCGGCCACCCGGCTGGCGGGAACGGCCGGGACGGTGGCGTTGACGGGGATGGTCGAACGCACGGGGTCGGGGAATCCCCTCCACGCGGTTTCAAGACCGGCACGAAGCCACTGGGCGGCCTCGACGTCCCCGTATTCCGGGAACGGGCCGAATTCACCCCACCCGGCGGGCCCCCGGAAGATGGCGGTCTCGCGGACCGTGACGCCCCGGAACTTCACGCGCATCGGAAGGGCAACCACGCGAACGGTGTCCAGAAGGTCGGCAACGGGCGGCAGGTTCAGAGCGTGAGCGGAGGCCATGAACCCAGGGTAAGTCTCGCCGGAGCGACCCTCGGTCCGCACCGCTCACAGTTCGCCGGGCAAACAAACGCCCGGCTGGAGGAATCCAGCCGGGCGTTTGCTCAGTGAGTCAGACTAACGCTACTCGTCAGTTGGCCGGGGCGGCGACGTTCTCGTCCTCGTCAACGCCCATACCCGGGACCTCGGTGCCGGTGGCTCCGGCCTTGACGGCCTCTTCGATGCGCTGACCGATGGTCTCGTCCACGTTCTTCCAGTACTGGAAGGCGTTGGACAACACCGGTTCCTTCACACCGTCCAGGGCGCCGGCAACGGTCTCGACGAACTCGTCGCGCTGGGCGTCGGAGAACACCTCGCGGACCAAGATGCCTGCCTGGACGAAGTCGCCGTCGTCCTCGCGGAGGGTGTAAGCCTCGCGCACCAGGGCGCCGTCGTCCTCCCAGCCGGTGTCGACCGGTCCGACCTCGTCCGACCAGGAATCACCGAAGGAGTTGGGTGCGTACACGCTGCGGTTGCCGCTGTGCTCATACCACATATTGCCCTCGAAGTTGTAGGTGTGGACCTCGTTGATCGGGCGGTTCACCGGCAGCTGCTGGAAGTTGGTGCCGATGCGGTAGCGCTGAGCATCCGCGTAGGCGAAGTTGCGGCCCAGCAGCATCTTGTCCGGGCTCATGCCGATACCGGGAACCACGTTGGCCGGGGAGAACGCGGCCTGCTCGATCTGCGCGAAGAAGTTCTCCGGGTTGCGGTTCAAGGTCATGGTGCCGACCTTGTGACGCGGGTAGTCCTTCTTCGACCAGGTCTTGGTGAGATCGAACGGGTTGAAGCGGTAGGTCTTGGCCTCCTCGTACGGCATGACCTGCACGTACAGGTCCCACGAGGGGTGCTCGCCGCGCTCGATGGCGTCGAACAGGTCACGGCGGTGAGCCTCGGCGTCGGCACCGGCCAGGGCCTCGGCCTCGTCGTTGGAGAGGAAGTCCACGCCCTGGTTCGACTCGAAGTGCCACTTGACCCAGAACTTCTCGCCGGCTTCGTTGACCCACATGAACGTGTGGGAACCGTAGCCGTTCATGTGACGCCAGGTCTTGGGCAGACCACGCTGACCCATCAGGTAGGTCACCTGGTGAGCGGACTCGGGGTTCTGGGTCCAGAAGTCCCACTGCATGGTGCCGTCACGCAGTCCGGAGTCCGGCAAACGCTTCTGCGAGCGGATGAAGTGGGTGAACTTCATGGGGTCGCGCACGAAGAAGACGGGGGTGTTGTTACCGACCAGGTCGAAGTTGCCCTCTTGGGTGTAGAACTTCAGGGCGAAGCCGCGGACGTCGCGCCAGGTGTCCGGGGAACCCAGCTCGCCTGCCACCGTGGAGAAGCGAGCAAGCATCTCGGTCTTCTCGCCGGGCTGCAGGAAGTCCGCCTTGGTCCACCGGGAAACGTCCTCGGTGACCTCGAAAGTACCGAATGCGCCGGAGCCCTTAGCGTGCGGACGACGCTCGGGAACGTTCATGCGGTTGAAGTGCTGCAGGGTCTCCACCAGGTGGTGGTCGTGAAGCACGATCGCTCCGTTGGGACCGGTGGTCAGCGAGTTGCGGTCGCTGACTGCGGGGATGCCGGCCTGGGTGGTCGAACCTGTACCGTGTGGGGTGGTGTCCGTCATCACGTACTCCTTGGTTGGGCTGGGACGGGTGGGTGAACCGGTCGGCCCTGGATGGGCCTCGCGGAGGACTAAGGGGCTAGCTCTGCGCTGTCGCCGTGTCGGATTCTTGAGCCGAGCAGTCGGAACAGACGCCTTGGTATACGACATCCGCCACGTGGATGTTCATCCCATGGGTTTCGGTGGGGGCCAGACAGGGAGCGTGCCCGACGGCGCAGGCGACGTCCTCAATGCGCCCACACACCGTGCACACCGCATGGTGATGGTTGTCGGCCACCCGCGTCTCGTAACGGGCCGGAGAGTGTGCCAGGTCAAGCTGACGCAACAGACCGGCCTTGGTGAGCGAGTGCAACACCACGTAGACGGATTGCACGGTGATGCTGGGCATCACTGTGCGGACCGCGGAGAGCACCTCATCGGCAGTGGTATGCGGGGAACGCTCCAAGGCGTCCAGCACGGCCAGCCGAGGTTTGGTGACACGCAGTCCAGCCTCCCGGATCCGCGCGGCCCACGCCCCGGGAGCGACGGCGGTGGTGCCGGCGTTCTCGTGCTGCGGCTGCTGCGCAGAGAAAGTGGTCGAGGTCATAACGACACTATGTCATATTTTGAGTTACTCATCAAAAGGTTTGGACAATTTTTTGCGTGCTGGCGGGCGTGAGCTCCACAACACCCGGTGGGAGCAACCCGACCCCATCCGCTAGGAGGCCCCGCTAGGAGGCCGGACCACCGAACGGCCCACCCGGCCAGCCACGAACCGAGGACCCGTACCCACGTTCCGACAACGTTTCCGCAGGTAGAACGGGTATTCCTCGTTTGTGAGTATTTTCAGACCCCAATGATTTAGTCCCCCGTTGTGCGGGCACATGATTCAAACACGTTGGAAATTCTTGCGATAACAAGTGGGTAATGGCACACTGGCCTAATCCGGCGCCTCATCGATGAATGGCGCCAGGAGTCCTGTTGGGGAACGGGACTGATCCATTTGGGGGAAACACATGCTCGTAGCTACAAACGCGCCATTGAACGGCGTGGGCAGTATGCCGGAATACACTCATTCAATCCTGCAAAGTGGCGGGCGACTACTGCTCATGATCGCCATGGCGCTTTTCTTGGCCTACATGCTGTTCATGGTGTGCGCAGTAGCCATCTCAAGCGCGTTCACCACGTGGACATCGCTTCGGCAGCACCCCGGATCCCGCACTGTTGCGGCCCTCACCGGCGGATCGCACGTGCAACACACGGGTCACCGCGTGCGGGGTGCCCACGTGAAAACCGGTTCGGACCAATACCACGGTCAGCGGTAGAGCATCCGTCATGATTATGTTTTTCGGAAACAGGATCGATTTGGTCCTGTGGCTCGTTATTGCGCTGGTGCTGATTAGTGTTCTGTACGGTTTGACCTTATTGATGCTTTCTCGTTTTGAACCCCGCGGTCGGGGAATTTCCGCTGGTCAGACTCAGGATGTTGGCTCTGAAAAAACCGTGGTCTTCGTGGTCCCGTGTTTGAACGAGGATCGCGTTCTGAAAGCAAGTCTGGACCGCCTGACCAGTCTTGATTATCCCAGAATTCATATTCTCGTGATTGATGACGGTTCCGATGACGGGACCGCGGATATCGTTCGCTCACACCCGGATCCGCGGGTTCGCCTGTTCCAACGTGTTCTCCCGGAGGCCCGTCAGGGCAAGGGCGAAGCGTTGAACGCGGCCGTTCGACACCTCGTGGGCAGCGAATTGCTCGCCGGATTGCCCCAGTCGGAAGTGATCGTGTGCGTCATGGATGCGGACGGGCGCCTCGATCCCGACGCTCTGGATGAGGTCATGCCCCTGTTCCGGGATGATCAGCTGGGTGCCGTGCAGGTCGGTGTTCGTATCAACAACCGCCAGCAGAACTTGTTGGCCCGCATGCAAGACATCGAATTCGTGCTGTTCACTCACGTGTTCCAGCGCGGTCGCCGGCATTTGGGCAGTGTGGGCCTGGGCGGCAACGGTCAGTTCGTGCGGTTGTCCGCACTCACAGGGTTGGGCCCGGCTCCGTGGTCCCACAGTCTCACGGAGGACCTGGACCTGGGGGTCCGGTTGCACATCGACGAGTGGGACATCGAGTTCTGCTCCACCTCGTCCGTGCACCAGCAGGGCCTGGTGGACGTCAAGCGGTGGATCAAACAGCGCACCCGCTGGTTCCAGGGGCACCTTCAGTCCTGGAACCTGGTGCCCTGGGTGCTGCGCGATCTGACCGGGACGCGCAGGACAGACATTCTGTACCACCTGACCAGCCCGTTCCTGCTCCTGGTCACGTCCTTCCTGAGTGCGGCATTCGCGTTCTGGGTCCTGGACGTCCTGCTCGACATCGCCCTGGGACAGGCGGTGGTCTCCCCCTGGTGGCTCTCCGCCTATCTAGTGGCGTTCGGGCCCGCCGTGCTGTTCGGATTCGTGTACTGGTCGCAGGAGAAACAGCAGGGATTGAACCCGTTCGTGGCCGTGGCGCTGATCCACGGGTACGTCCTCTACGCGGTGCTCTGGTATGTGGCGGGCTGGAAGGCGGCCTACCGCGCCGTCCTCGGCAAGAACTCGTGGGCCAAGACGGAACGCAATGTCGAAAGTAAAAATCAAGTGGACGTGTCCGCGGAGGAGCTGACCGGTGAGGCCATACCCGAGGAAATTGCCGGCGGTGCTACTGGGAGTCCTGCTCCTCGCGCTGTTGGTCATGGCAGGGGTCAATAACGTGTGGCGGCTCCAACCCTGGGCGGACGGGGAAACCCACGGCCGGTGGACGACGGTCTACAACGGGCACGGCCGGACGGTCGGTACGGACCAGCAGGTGGTGCTGGAACCCAACGCGGCGACGTCGGCGGACGTCACACACGCGTCACTGGTGCGCACCACTGAGACGTATCAGGACGCGGACTTCGAGATCACCATGAACACCGAGGAGCAGGTGCGCAAGGGCTCTCCCAATGTGTGGGAGGTGGGTTGGGTGCTGTGGAATTTCCGGGACAACGAGCATTTCTACGCCGTGGCGCTCAAACCCAACGGCTGGGAAATTTCCAAACAGGACCCCGAGTACCCGGGAAGCCAACGTTTCCTGGCCACCGGGGATGACGTGCAATTTCCCGTCGGGCAGGACTACCGAGTGGAGATCGAGCAGGACTGGCCCCGGATGACCGTCAAGGTGGACGGTCACGTATTGGCCACGGTGACTGATTCGGAGCGGCCGTACCGCGGTGGCTCCATCGGGCTGTACACGGAGGACGCCCGGGTCCGTTTCATGGACCTCAGCGTGGCCACCGCGCCGGGAGATTGACGCTAACAATCGGGGTGCCGTGGGCCGGCATCCCAGAGGAGAATTCATGGTACGAACACCCCCCTTTCAACCGGTCACCGTCATGGCGGTCTATGGGACCCTTCCCGAGGCCATCAAAATGGCGCCGCTGATCCTGGCGCTGCGCAACGATCCGCGTTTCCGCGTGCGCGTGGTCGTCACGGGGCAGCACCGCGAGGTATTGGAGCAGGTCAACGAGGATTTCGGGATCGTGCCGGATCACGACCTGGACATCCCTTCGCGCGGACAGCCACTCACACAGATCAGCGCCCGCATCCTCGAAGGGCTGACGCAGGTCCTGCAGACCGAGCGTCCCGATGCGGTGCTGGTCCAGGGCGACACGACCACGTCGTTCACGGGCGCGCTCGCGGCCTCCTACGCGGAGATTCCGGTGATTCATACTGAGGCCGGGCTGCGCACGGGCAACAGGTCCTCGCCGTTCCCGGAGGAAATCAACCGGCGTCTCACCGGGCAGATCGCCAGCCTGCACCTGACCCCCACCGCGGCAAGCCGCGAGAATCTGCTGCGGGAGAACGTGGCGGCGTCGGACATTGTGGTCACGGGCAATTCGGGCGTCGACGCGCTGTTGGCCACCGTGGCGTCCCGGCCCCGGATCGCCGACGCCGCCCTGGCCCGGCGCCTGGACCGCGGTCGCCCGGTGGTTCTGGTCGCGGCCCACCATGGGCAATCGTGGGGTGAACCGTGGAAGGCCGTGGGCCGGGCCATTGCCACGCTGGCCAGGAGGCACCCCGACCACGACTTCATTGTCCCCGCGCAGCCGAATCCACGGGTGCGCGAGGCGATCCAGCCCGCCCCCGGGGGGCGAGACAACGTGGTGCTGATTGATCCGTTGCCCTACGCGCAGTTCTGCGCGCTGATGGAACGGTCCAAGATCATCCTCACCGACAGTGGCGGTGTGCAGGAGGAAGGTCCTTCATTGGGCAAACCGGTCCTGGTGCTGCGTGAGACCACCGAGCGACCGGAAGCCGTGGAAACCGGCATGGTGAAGTTGGTCGGAACCGATGAGAGCACCATTACCCGAGAGGTTTCCACGTTGCTCAGCAACAGTCTCGCGTACGGTCGCATGGCGCGGGGGCTCAATCCCTACGGGGACGGCCGTGCTGCGGAACGCACGGTGCACGCGGTGGCTCGTTACTTCGGCATGGGGGATGCCGTGAACGAGTTCTCCTTCGATCAACCACCGTTCACCCGGGCCACCGCCCACTGAGTTTTCACACGGTGTTCGAACTGGGGCGAACACCTACATTTCACGATCCACATCACGTTCAGGCGGGGGAGCCATGAGCACATCTTTTCAATTGTCGAGGGGCCAACGCGCCGCCTGGGTGGCGGGACTGCTCGTTCTGCTGCTCGTGTCCACCGCGATAGTTTTCGGGTTGACCAATGATTCGCTGCGCGAAGGCCAGGGTTCACCCCTGGTCAGGGAGTACACAACGGTCTCCGACGCCGACGGGGAGGGTTCGGAAGCCAGCTTCCCCGCCACGTTCGGCGAGGAAGGTAAGGCCTCCACCCTGGTGCTGTACGACAAGGCGGACAACACGTCCTCCGACGGTGAGCTGTACGCCGTGGCCACGGGCAACCTGGTGTCCCATTTCGGAACGGCGGAGATCAAACCGGTGGCCGAGTACGTGCACAACGCCATGACCGACTATGACGCCGTGGTGTACATCGGCACGGATGCCGCGGCCACTCCCCCGCCGGCGTTCCTGGACGATGTTCTGACCTTGGACACCCCGGTGATGTGGGTGGGCGAGAACCTGAACACGATGACGAGCGGGCAGAGCGACCGAACGGCGCAGTTCCGTTCCGAATTCGGGTGGGATGCGGGCCAGACGCAGGCCGTCAGCAGCGACCTGCTCCATTCGGTCCGCTACAACGACAAGGACGTGGCGCGGTACACCGATTCCACGGAGACCTTGGAATCGCCCGTCGTGGAACCCGGCAGCTCCGTGGAGGTGCTGGCCAGCGCGCAGTGCCGGAAGGACGACGCCCCGGTTTCCTGCGAGCCCGGCAAAGCCGACGGCGCCCAGGACGTTCCGTGGGCGGTGCGTTCCGAGAATCTGACGTTCGTGAGCGAGATCCCGTTGGATTACATCGACGAGAATGACGTTTATCTCATTTATTCGGATTTGTTCTACGGCCTGCTGGCGCCGGATACCGCCCCGGTGAAGCAGGCCGCGGTGCGCTTGGAGGACGTGGGGCCGGAGTCCGATCCCGCCGACCTGCGCACCATGGCCGACTACTTCCAGGAAGCCGGCGTGCCGTTCCAGGTGGCCGTGATGCCGATTCACATGGCCAAGACTCCCGAGGGAGACGATTGGTACGGGCTGAGTCTGCTGGATCGCCCCGAGGTGGTGGATGCGCTCAAGTACATGCAGGAGCGCGGTGGCACGCTGGTCCAGCACGGCACCACGCACCAGTTCGGCACCCTCGACAATCCGTACAGCGGCCGCTCGGGTGAGGATTACGAGTTCTACCGCTACGGATGCAGTGCCACAGCACGCCAGCCCTACAAGTTCGGGGAGTGCACGAACACCTCCTACATTCGCCAGATCGGCCGGATCGCCGAGGACTCCGTGGCACAGCACACCGCGCGGATCGAGAAGGGCCGGCAAGTCATGATCGACGCCGGGCTGGGCGAGCCGGAGATTTTCGAGACCCCGCATTACGCCGCATCGCCCAATGCGTACGCGGCCATGACCGACGTCTACGACGCCCGGTACGAGCAGAGCGACTACTTCGCGGGAATCCTCTCGGGTGAACCCAGCGAGGCAGGCCGGGTCTACAGTCAGCACTTCCCGTACACCGTGCACGACATTTACGGCAGCACGGTGTACCCGGAGAACCTGGGCAACATCACCGAGTCGGAACAGAACAACCACGCCACCCGCGACCCGGAGTTCCTGATCTCCCGGGCCGAGGCGCACCTGGCCGTTCGCGAATCCACGGCGAGCTTCTTCTTCCACCCCTACCTGGACGTCAACTACCTCAAAAAGACGGTGGAGGGCATCCAGGAGTTGGGATACGAGTTCGTGCCGGTGACGGAGTTGAAGTAGCGGGACGGCTCACCGATCGAGCCGGAGCACCGGGGACGAGCACGTGATGGGCCTCTTCGCGGTGGCGCTGGTCTCGGGTAGTGGGAAGACGGCGCGTAGGGTGATGAGTGGAGTACGGGGCCGAGAACGGCCCACTCATCGGAAGGAGCAGGACATGGGACGGTTGCAGGACAAGGTCGCGGTCATCACCGGGGGTGCCAGCGGGATCGGCTTCGCCGCCGCGCGGCTGATGGCCACCGAAGGTGCCTCGGTGGTGATCGGGGACCTCGCGGAGGAGGCCGCCGTCGACGCCGCCGGGAAGATCACTGAGGCCGGTGGGCAGGCCGTGGGCATGGCAGTCAATGCCATGGAGGAGGCGTCCATCGTTGCCCTGGTGGACGGCGCGGTGGAGCGTTTCGGGGCGCTGCACGTGATGTGCAACCACGTGGGCGGCAGCAATCCCCGTAAGGACCTGGACCTGCTGCGCCTGGACATGGCTGAGTTCGACCGCACCATGCAGCTGAACGTGCGCAGCACCTTGGTGGGCGCGCGCGCGGCGTTGCCGCACCTGATCGCCGCAGGGGGCGGGTCGATCATCAACACCGCCTCGGTGGGTGGGCTGTCCGGGGACTTCTTGCAGGTGGCCTACGGCACCGCCAAAGCTGCGGTGATCCGCATGACCCAGTACATCGCCACCCAGTACGGTGCCCAATACGTGCGCTGCAACGCCGTGGCCCCCGGGGCCATCATGACTCCGGCGCTGCGGGACAACCTGCCCGCGGAGGCCATCGAGTCCATCCGCTCGCACAACGCGCTGCCGTTCATCGGGGACCCGGAGGACATCGCCCACGCCATGGTGTTCCTGGCCTCGGACGAGTCCCGCTATCTCACCGGTCAAGTGCTCACGGTGGACGGCGGGATGTCCAGCCACTCGTCGATCGCCGAGGACCGCCGGGCGCTGCTGCCGGACCCCGCGAAAAACTGAGCCCGCATGTGACCTGAATCACCTCAGAGCGGGATATCCTGAGGTTCGGACCCGAGGATCTACTCGGGCCCGAACCTCAAAGCAATGGTTCCCGCACTGCTGGGCGGCTGGGCGGGGATCCGTGGACAAGGACCCCGCATGGACTTCTTCCGACGGCAATTGCGTTTCCGCGAGTACAACCTGGGCGCATTCGCGATCGTGGTGACGGGGGTGTACCTCTTCCTGGTGGTACTGGCTCTCGCGTACCTGCTGTACTACCAGTTCAACCCGGACCCGGAGGCGATCGGTGCCACGTTCGAGGGACTGCCCGCCATCGCGCTGACGGCACCCACGTCGCTGCTGCTGCTCTCCGTCACGGGCCCCCTCGACGCCTTCAGCATCGTCGGACCCGGCGTGGCGGTGCTCGTACTGATCCTCTCCGGACTCGTGCAGGCGTTCGTGCTCTACGTGGTGCTGCGGGGGCGGCGCCGTGTGGCACCGGAGGTCGCGGCGGCGTGAGTGGGTGCGTGCAGGATCAGCGGCCGGGTTCCGTGCTCGATTCCCGGGAACCCCCGCCCGCGGTGACGGCGTAGCGGAGCAGTACCACGCCGCAGCGGAAGGTCCGCGTGCCGAGCAGTTCGAGAGCTGGCAACGAGGTGTTCTCGGCGACGAGCCCCTTCCCGCGCCCCTGGACGGCCGGGTACACGAACAGCCTGATCTCGTCGACGAGCCCGGCGGCGATCACCTCATGGGCCAGGGTGATACTGCCGGTCAGTACGATGTCACCGCCGGCGGTGGTCTTGAGACGGCGCACCTCCTCCACCGGGTCGCCGGAGAGAACGGTCGAGTTGCGCCACCGGGGCTCGGTCATCGACGAGGACACCACGTACTTCTGCACCTGGTCGAGGTATGCGCCGGCTGATTCGTCCGTGTGGTGGGGCCAGTAGCCGCGGAAGTCCTCGAACGTCTGCCGACCCAGCAGCACCGCATCCGAGGAGGCGCCCTGGCGGTCCAGCTCCTCCTGGAGGTCACCGACATCATCCTGGGGCGAGGGGTCGAACCAGTCGTCGAGCATCTCGATGCGCCCGTCGACGGTGATGTTCTCGGTGAGCAGTAGCCGACGCATGATGGCTTCTTTCCGCGAGCGCGAGTGTCCGAACAGATTACTGTGTTTTCCGCCGGGCGGGCATTGGCCGGAATACCACGAGAACTACTATGGGGCATTCGTCCGGAACCCGGACGGCAACAATGTCCAGGCCGTCTGCCACAGGCCGGAGTATGTGACTGGCCTAATGTGACCGACCCCTGCAGCAGTCCCTTCCGTACTGAAAGGTCATCGCTATTCTGGCAAGGTTCAGGTCCTGGCCGAGTTCACCTTGTCAGCTGAAGTGGCATCATAAACCTTGGTGCCGGCAAACCAGGTCTGGCGTGCGGTGATGAACCGGACGAGGTCAATGTCGATCTTGTACGGGTTGTCGCTGAGAACCACGAAGTCTGCGGACTTTCCCGGCGCGAGTGAACCAGCGATGTCCTCGATACCCATGGCTTCGGCACAGGCGGTGGTGTAGATGCGGACGGCTTCCGCTAAAGTAACCGCCTGCTCCGGCCATAGGGCACCGGGGAAACTTCCGGTTGGGTCCTGTCGAGTGACCAGGCCGTAGATCGCTTCCCAGACGTTGGGAGAGATGCTGACAGGCCAGTCCGAGCCGCCTGCGATCCGGGCTCCGGCGTCCAGTAAGGCCCGATTCGGCTGCATCCTCGAAGCCCGATCGGCAGGCAGGACAGTGGCGATGGCCTCGGAAATCACTCCGGGAAACCATAGGGCCGGTGAGATGTCTGCGGTGACATCAAGCTCGGCGAAGCGGGCAATGTCATCGGGATGGACAAATTGACCGTGGGCGATATGGTACCTCGATCCCGTATGCCCGGCGGCACGGACCTTCTCCACGGTGTCGAGTACCAGACGCACCGAGGCGTCACCGGTGCAGTGGATTTTTGCGGAGATTCCACGCTCAGCGGTGCGTAGTAACCAGCCTTCCAGCTCGCCAGGATCCATGGTGGTGGTTCCGCAGTGGCAGGCGGGGAACCCCGCCTCGGGCAGGTAGGGCTCCAGGAAGGCGCCGGTGCCGGCGGGAGGCACACCGTCGAGGAAGACCTTGATGAAGTCGGGGCGGTGGTGTTCGCTGCGGGTCTCCACGCGGTGAGCGATGATCTCCTCCCCCAGCGGAGTGGTGCCGAAGATGAAGTCATTGACCTGCATGGAGGTGACGACCCATGCGCTCAGCCGCCCGGTGTCGTCGAGGGTCTTCAGCGCCTGCATCAGCTGTACGGAAGCGGCTGCGTCCTGGAAGCCGGTGATGCCATAGGAGTGCAGGATCTCAATACCGCGGATCGCAGCCCGGGCCATGTCGGCCGTGGAGGTCGGCCGCAGCCGGGCCAGGGCCTGTTCCACCAGCACTCCACCGGCTTCCAGCAATGCCCCGGTGGCCTGCCCACCGCTGTCGCGCAGGATCTGCCCGCCCTCCGGATCCGGGGTGTCATCGTCGATCCCTGCCAGTTCCAGGGCGCGGCTGTTCGCCCAGCGGTTGTGTTTGCTGTCGTCCTTGAGCAACGCAGGGCGCCCCCCGGTAGCGGCGTCCAAACGGGCGCGCGCCTCGACACTGTTGATCTCGCCGAGCAGCCCTGAGCCCCAGCTACCGCCCACCACCCATTCCTCCGGTCCCAGTTGTGCGGCGCGGGCGGCGACGGCTTCCAGCAGCTTGTCCACACCCAAAGTCGGCGGTGCATCCAGCTCGAAGAGGTCCATCTGCCCGGCCAGTAGATGATGGTTGTGCACGTCCAGCAGCCCTGGCATCACGTACGCGCCGTCCAGGTCCACCACGGTGGTCGTCGCGTCCTGCAACCTGATGGCGTCTTCACCGAGCCCGGCGACTTGCCCGTCCCGAACCGCCAGAGCGGAGGTTCGAGGTTTCTCGGGCGTGAGAGTGTCGATAACGCCATGAATAAGCAGCAGGTCGGCAGGGACGAAGTTCATGACCGGGGTCCTCTCTGATGGAACATGGGCTCAGGCTAGTAGTACTTGGTGAGGTGTGGGCCAGGAACCGCGAAGCGAGTACGGCGAGTACGTTCCCGGCGGCAAGCGCGGCATCAACGCCGAGCGGTGGATCTCCATGCTATTCAGGCAGCATCGACCCAGGCGCGTACTGCGGCGCGTAGAGCCTCCGAGCGGTTCATGTGCTGGTCTTGGGCCTTCCGTGCCAACAGTTCCAACAGTTCTTGATCCATGCGGAACTGAACCACGCTACCAGCGGTCTTGCCCAGCACCAGTGGTCGTCCCCGACGACGCATCTCCTCCACGTCGTAACCAGCCTCGGCCTCGTCAGCCCAGGTCTGAATCTGCTCGTCTCCAACAGGGCGGCCGTTGAACATTCTCATACTAAATATTGTAGTACGTAAATCAGGGTCCGAGTCTGCCACTCGGCACCGTTGAACGGGTGGCCCGCGCGCATGCCCGGCCGGCTCAGCGCTTGCCGAACTTCGTCCGCGTCACCACCAGACCCAGCAGCGAGATCAGTGCGATGGCGATGTAGTAATAGCTGGGGCCAGTAGCGAGCCCGTAGAGTTCACCAGCCACGCCAACACGAGCGGGGCAAAGCCCCCGAACAGCGTCACGCCCACGTTGTAGGCGATGGACATGCCGGTGGTGCGGATGTTGGTGGGGAACATCTCCGACAGCAGCGCCGGCAGCGGGCCGAAGTACAGCACCATCAGCGCACCCAGGACCACCTGAACCGCGGTCAGCATCCCTACGCCTGGAGAGGCCACCAAGATCACGAACAGCGGGTAGGTCACCACGACGGCGGCTACCGCCGCGACCGTCATCACCCGTGCGGGCCCCACCCGGTCCGCGAGCTTGCCCACCAGGGGCGCCCCGACGAGGGTGACAATTCCAGAGATGATGCCGCCCAGGTATCCGGCGTACCCGGGCAGGTGCAGGTTCTGCACGGCGTAGGTGGGCATGAACAGGATGAGTTAGACCGACACCGATGCCAGGCCCACGACCGCCGCGGAGGTCAGCCACCTCGGTGCCGCATGAATGAGGGTGGCGCCCAGGGGCGACTTCACGCGCTCCGTGTGACCACCTGCCAGCTGCCGTAGAACGCCTTGCGATCCGGGGCGTTTTCAATCAGGAACGCCGTGGCCGTGCCGAACTCGCCACTGGCGGAGAAACCCTGGATGAGGCGGGCCACCAGGATCACCAGGGCCGCCGCCGGGCCCAGGACGGCCGTGGTGGGAGCGGTGGCCATGATCAGCGTGCCCAGCATCATCAGCAGAATGGTCAACGTCAGCGCACCCTTGCGCCCGTGTCAGTCTGCGTAGGAGCCCAGCACCATGGCCCCCAGCAGCCGGATCAGGTAGGACACGCCAAAGGTGCCGAAAGTCAGCAGGATGCCGAGGACCTGACCGCCTTCACTGCCCGCGGGCTCGAAGAACAGCGCGGAGATCACCACGGCGAACGACGAGTAGACGATCACGTCGAACCACTCCAGGGCATTCCCGATGGACGACGCCACCACGGCCCGCCGCGCTCGCGAGCGGTCCTGCGCCGTGACGGGCGTTCCGTGCGTTCTCGCGCCCGGGTTTTCTGCAGCCGTGCTCATGCTGTTTCTCCATCTGTTCGGGTCCGGACGAGAATGCCGAGACGGTGCGTCACGACGCGGCGTCGAGCCGGTCGATCAAGGCGTTTACAAAGGCCTCGCAGGCCTGCAGCTGCTCCAGTTCCACATACTCGTTCGCGGTGTGGGCCACCGCAATGTTCCCGGGGCCGCACACCACGGTCTCGATCCCGGCCCCGTGGAACAGGCCTGCCTCGGTGCCGTAGGTGACCTTCTCATCCGAGGGCAGCCCGCCGCAGTCCCGGGCCAGCCGCACGACGTCAGCATCCGCGGCGGTCTCCAGGCCGGGGCCCTGGGCCTTGACGGCCAGCTCTATGCGGGCCGCGGGGTTCTCCGCGCGCATCTCGGGCTCTAGTTCATCGAAGAGGAAGCCGCGGATCTTCTCGACGACCGGCCCGGGATCGACGGTGCCCAGCGCCCGGAACTCGAATTCGGCAGTGCACGCGTCCGGGACAGTATTGTTCGCGATGCCGCCCGCGATTTGGTTCACCCCGCCGGTGGTGAACGGCACGGGGTAGGCATCGTCGAAGGGGCCGTTCTCCCGCCAGTCCGTCGCCAATTTCCGGTAGAACTCAGTAAACCGCCCCGCGTAGTGGATGGCGTTGACCCCGTTCGGGGTGAGGGAGGAGTGGGCCGCCACCCCGTGGAAGCGGGCCTCGAACAAGTTGATGGACTTGTGTCCACGCACCACCCGCATGCCGGTGGGCTCGCCCACGATGCAGCACCACGGCCGGATGCCCCGCTCCCCCAGACGGCCGATCATCTGCTGCGCTCCGAGCAGGCCGACCTCCTCGTCGTAGGAGAGGGCCAGGTGCATGGGCTCGGTCAGTTCGGCCTCGAGCATCCGCGGTAGTCGGCTGAGCACGACGCCCAGGAAGCCCTTCATGTCAGTGGTGCCCCGGCCGTAGATCCGGCCGTCCCGCTGCTCGGCGGTGAAAGGGTCGCTGTGCCAGTCCTGCCCGTCCACGGGCACAACGTCGGTGTGCCCGGAGAGCACCACGCCGCCCTCGGTGCTACCGTCCCGAGCGGGGATGGTGGCGAAAAGGTTGGCCTTACGCACCCCGGCGGCGTCCTCCTCGGGCAGGACCAGCGGTTTGACGCCGGCGCGCCGCAGCCCCTCCGCCACCCACTCGATCAGCTCCAGATTGGAGTTGCGCGAAGTGGTGTCGAAGGAGACGAGGCGGCTGATCCAGTCCAGGGAAGAGGTCATGACCCGACTCTAGGCGCCGGCACGGTTACCCGGTCAAGGCTTCGCGTATGCCTGTCCGTCGGCTTGCGCCCAGAAGCCATCAAGCCACGCCCGGGGCTCCGCCGGAGGACACCCACCAGTGACGGGTCGGACCGGGTACCTGGGCCAAAGCGCTTCCAGGAGAGCGGAGGGAACGGCGGCGCGACGGTGGAAGCTGCCCAGGCGTCGGCGACCATAGCGGCGTCGCGTGCTGCTGCACCAACGAAGGAATGATGCAAGCCTGTCAGAGGTGTGAGCGATAATTTACAAGTGCTATATACCTTCTTGGACGAGTCCTACTAACGAGACCATTACTACGTTGGTGGAGTGCTTGCCACGTCGGAGCAACTGGCCGTCCTGGAGGGCACTCTGGAGGACTGGCGCAGTGAAGAGCTGGTGACCAAGTACGGCATCGACCCGGAGACCGAGTTCCACGGCCACCGCGTAATGCAGGGCCGCGCCCCGTGGCAGTGTATGCACGGCCAGGTCCACGAAGCCGTCTGGGTGTATCGGGAGTTCTTCAAGCGAGTGGTGGCATCCGGCGTGCTCGTGTACATGGAGGGCGTGGACGTGGCCCGCTTGAATGCGCGGTACAAGTACCCCGACCCGCCGTATGAGATCACGTTGCGACACCTGCTGGAGAACGTGAACGCGCATGCGCGCTCGGCAAAGGACGAGGTTTACGTCGTGGCGGACAACATTCAGGACAAAGCGCTGTACTCGGCCGCCATCGAGGGGTACACGCGCACGGGTACCCCTGGGTACAAGTTCTCCACCTTGCAGCACATTCAGCAGCCCATCCGGTTCCGGGACTCCCACACGGAGATGGGCCTGCAAGCGGCCGACATGGTCGTGTACCTCATGCGACGGCACCTGGAACCGGAGCTCGGACAGAGTACTAGAGCCAGAAGGGCGACCCGAAGCCTCTATGGGACATTGGAACCAGCCATTGCCAGCTGTCGAAAGTGGTACCCGTAGAAGGCTCTCAAAGCACTGAAGCCCCTCTACGGGGCTTCAGACGGACAACGCTCCGGTAACCGGCTCGTCGTAGTACAAATATAACAAGAGGGTGCTTGAGCGGAGACGAATCAGGGCGGTTTGCGTGGTTGAATTCCTGTTCCGGCCAAGTCGGTCTCTCTCCCCCACACACCCCTTTGAAAATCCGCCGGATCCCACCGGCTCCACGGCCGAACTTCCCGGTCGTCCGTTGGAACTCCCAGCGCTTCGGCTCATGCAACGCGTCCCTGTCCGCTACACGCCACCTCCCGCTCGACCAGCAGGCCGATGATGTAGTAGGCATCGCACAGCCGCCGCTCGACGGTCTCCGCAGATGTTGGGTACCAAACAGAACCCCAGGTGAATCACACACGTCGTGGCACGTTTTGTGCCCGGTGGGGCCTATGCGAAGAAACTTGCCGCGACAGAACGGGGGTGGGAGAGTCCCCCGGGCCTTCGGAGGCGGGGCCAGAATCACTTGGCTTCCGTCCGGGCGTGCAGGGCGCGCAGGTACCGCCAACTGCGGCGTAACTGAAAAGAGTAGCCGATCGCCAGTCCCAGGGCTCCGGCGGAGGGCGCCAACCAGGACAGGTCAGGCCGGACGAACTGGGCCAGGAGCGCTCCCAGGAGAACGGCAGCACCCATCATGAACCCTTCGATCAGGTTGCAGGCGACCACACCCGTAGCGATCCGCACGTCGGGTAGTGACGGTAGGGACCGGGACCTGGCAGCCGAGGCCAATGTCCGCTTCCACTGGGCCTTGTCGACCTCCCTGTCGAAGCGGGGACGCGGTGCTCTCGTGAACCAATGCACGAGCCAAAACAGCCCGAGCGCGGCAATGAAGACCAACAGCTCCCACGGCGTCCCTCTCCCGGCACTGCTACGGGGCAGGAACCAGCCCACGACTGGGATACCAACGACAACCACCGCGCAGGCGGGCAGAGTGCGCACCACGACTCGTCCGGCAGCCGGCACCGAGGGGCTCACAAGCTGAGAGGTGTCCTCGGCTGCTGCAGCGGCATACTGGTCCATTCGTCAAACCTACTGTCCGCCACCACTCGGCGTCTCGGGGAGTCGGCATTCATCCGCGGTAGCGTCTTGTCACAAGCGCCCACGTCAGGGGTTCGGAACAAATCACGAGGAATGTACACATGTCCCGCAATACCGCAAAAAGAATCTTCAGCGCGGCGGCTGTGATCTTCCTCGTTTCGGGCCTGCTCCAGCTGTCCCGGGGGTTCGCGCTGGGATGGGCCGCCGTCATCTCCGCCTCGGTGATCGCCGTCGGGCTCGCCCTGGCGACGAAACGCCGCTGGGGCAGGCTGATTGTCATGTGGGGACTGTTGACGGGCGTGGCCTGGCTCCTGACCCTCCCTTTCGGCCTCATTGGCTGGGGCTACGACTTCCCCTACGCGGGTTGGATCACAGGCATTGGTATGGCCACGGTCTTCTACCGGCAAAACCGGCACGAGGACCGGGCGGACCCTGCCCGCCCCTCATAAGCACCGCGAGTTTCCCTGACGCCTCACGAAGCGATCACTAACTACTGACGGGCGTGTGGTTGGCGAAGACGTACCTGCACGGGGCAGCGGGACTCCACGACGGGCCCGAGCTCCTCATAGCGCTCCGGGGACTCCGGGCCGCTGATGGACACCGTCAGCCGGACCTCGCTGAAGCCCGGCCGGACGGCGTCGTCCGTGCCGAACAGGCCGCGGACGTCCAGGTCGCCCTCGCCCTTGGCGTCGATGTCGATGTCGGTGTCGATCAATCATGCTGACGGGAGATGAACCCCGCCATTCCAGGGACGGTGAAGGCGACGATCCCGTGGTCCGGTGCATAGATCAGCCCCTTACTGATCAGATTCGCTCGAGTCGGCCCCAAGCTCCTGCCTGCCCGCTTCAGCCGGTTGGCAACTTCGCCGGATCCGATCCCCTCGTCCCCTTCGGGGCACATCGCCCGTAGGTACTGCTTCTCCGCTGCAGTTGTCCGGTCCCACCGGGCGCGGAAGAAGCCGTTGTCCAGTTGTCCCTGGCCGACAGCTACCCCCAGCCGAGCGTCTTCGAACTCGATCGCGGCCCCGGTCGCTGCGTTCCATGTCTCCTGACCGAACTGTTGGATGAAGTACGGGTAGCGACCTGACGCCGTGACAACGTATTCAAGCGCATCGGCGCTCCAGTTAACACCTTCGTTCCGAGCGGGTTTGAGGATCGCCTCGCGGGCACCGTCGCTATCGAGTTTCTTGATCACGCTGTAACGGAAACGCTCCGAGTACGATTTCGCCTCCGCCAGGGTCTGGGGCAGGCTGGGTAGACCCGCCAGAGCGAACAGTACCGGCAGGTCGTCGGTCGCAGCGGACTGCATGACGGCCGCAAGGGTCTGGATCTCCTCAGAGCTGAGGTCTTGAGCCTCATCGATGAGCAACGCCAGGCCTACCCCATCTTCACCGGCAGCCAAGGAGACGTCGCGGACCAGTTTGCCCAGATCAGTCAGCAGAAAGCCGCTGTCTGCGGCGCCACCGGTAGCGCCGCTCAGGTCGACACCGAAGTTCCAAGTGCCTGTGGTGTCGTACGAAGCCTTGAATGAGAGAGCAGTCTTTAGGGCGCGAAGGAGCCTCTTCCCCGCAGACGGTCGCGCCAGGTCCGACAGGGGGCCGTACAGCCCTTCGCCCACCATCTCGCGCAGAGCGCGACCAGAACCGGCTTCGAGCTGGACGGTGATCCAATCCCGCGTCTCGGCATCTCGGCGCAGCCGCGACAGGAGAACCGTCTTCCCGACTCCGCGTAGGCCATAAAGGATTATCGGCTGATCCGTCTTGCCTCGTTCAGCTCGTTGCAAGGAAACGCTCCAGGCATCGATGACATCGTCGCGTCCGACCAGCGCAGACGGCTTGCGACCGGATCCTGGGGAGTAGGGGTTGCGCACAGGATCCATTAAGTCCCTCCCGGGGGATAGCGAAGTCTAGGTGAGTATAGCAAAACGCTATACTCACCTAGACTTCGCTAGAACTCGCGGGCAGGGGATTCTGGAGCCGCACCGCGTTCAGTTCCGGGCGCGAAGCGATCCCCCTCGTAGACTGCTGGGGAGACCCCCAACCCCGCGAGTAAGGCACCCACTCCAGTGTTCAACCACGCCTCCTTCATCTGGGGTGCCGCGGACATCCTGCGCGGCACCTATAAGCAGCACCAGTACGGGGATGTGATCCTGCCGTTCACGGTCCTGTTCCGCCTGGACGCCGTGCTGGCGCCCACCAAAGAGGACGTCCTCGAGGCCATCGGCCCCACCTACGTGGACACTGAGCCGCCCCTGGCGATGATCCGCAACCGCACCAAGCAGGCCGGCAACGAGCACACGTACAACTTCTTCAACCGCTCCCGCCACACCCTCAAGACCTTGCAGGGTGACCCCGACAA
Organism: Kocuria sp. cx-455; assembly: GCF_014698015.1. Taxonomy (GTDB): domain Bacteria; phylum Actinomycetota; class Actinomycetes; order Actinomycetales; family Micrococcaceae; genus Kocuria. The sequence continues at coordinate 701,428 of NZ_JACXBS010000001.1, read as the reverse complement.
CCTCGAGGAGAACCTGCGGGACTACGTCAACGCCTTCTCGGAGAACGTGCGCGAGATCTTCCAGAAGTACGAGTTCGAGCAGACCATCTCCGGCCTCGCCCAGCACGATCTGCTCCTGCAGGTCCTGCAGCACTTCACCAAGGCCAACCTGCACCCGGATGCGGTGTCCAACGAGCAGATGGGTCACATCTTCGAGGAACTGATCCGCAAGTTCGCGGAGGCGTCCAACGAGACCGCGGGTGAGCACTTCACCCCGCGCGAGGTCATCGACCTCATGGTCACGCTGCTGCTCCACGACGACGAGGAGCTCACCACCCCCGGCATCGGCCGCGACGTCTACGACCCCACCGCGGGCACCGGCGGCATGCTCTCCGCCGCCGAGAACAAGATCAAGCAGTTCAACAGCGAGGCCTGGGTCAACCTGCTCGGCCAGGAGATCAACCCCGCCTCTTATGCAATCTGCAAGGCGGACATGGTGGTCAAGGGCCAGCCCATCGACAACATCGTCCTCGGCAACACCCTCACCAACCCCGCGTTCGAGAACCGCACGTTCCACTACTGCCTGTCCAATCCGCCGTTCGGCGTGGACTGGAAGCAGCACCGCAAGGCCGTGGAGACCGAGCACCAGATCGCCGGATTTACCGGCCGCTTCGGCCCCGGCCTGCCCCGTGTCTCGGACGGCTCACTGCTGTTCCTCATGCACCTGATCTCCAAGATGCGCGAGCCCAGCGCCACGGACGAGCATCAGTCGGCTGGCCGCGCGGCCATCGTTCTCAACGGCTCCCCGCTGTTCACGGGCGGCGCCGGTTCCGGAGAGTCCAACATCCGCAAATGGGTGCTGGACAACGACTATCTGGAGGCCATCATCGGCCTGCCCACGGATATGTTTTACAACACCGGCATCTCCACCTACATCTGGGTGCTGTCCAAGGACAAGGCCCCGCAGCGCCGCGGCAAGGTCCAGTTAATCGATGCGACCGGCATGTTCGTGAAGATGCGCAAATCCGTGGGCTCCAAGCGCAAGGAGCTCTCGAAGGAAAACATCACGGAGATCAGCCGGATCTACGACGAGTTCACCGAGTCCAAGCATTCCAAGATCTTCCGCACCGAGGACTTCTTCTACCGCACCATCACGGTCGAGCGCCCCCTGCGCCTCAACTTCGCGTTCACCGCCGAGCGCATCGAGCGCGTCATGGCCTCCAGGACCGTCACCAAGCTCTCCGACGACGACGCCGCCGCGCTCCGTTCCGCCCTCCACGCCCGGTCCCAGCGCGCGGCCGGAGAGGTCAGCACCAACAAGAGCGCGTTCACCTCGGAGCTTCTCGAGGTCCTGGCCGAGGCCGGGCTGCAGGTGAAGCCCGCGGTGCTCAAGGCCATCGTCACCGAGCTAAGCGAACGGGATGAGAACGGGGAACTGCAAACCAATCGTGTGAAGGACCCGGAACCGGACCCCACGCTGCGCGACACCGAGAACGTCCCATGGGACCAGGACATCCACGAGTACCTGGAGCGCGAGGTCAAACCCTTCGTTCCCGACGCCTGGATCGACGAGTCCAAGACCAGGGAGGGCGCAGAGATTCCCTTCACCCGCCACTTCTATGAGTACGTCCCACCCAGGCCCCTGGCGGAGATCGACCGCGACCTCGACGAGGCCCTGGGCCGCATCCGTGCGCGGCTGGAGGAGGTGAAGCGGTGAGCACTGCACAGCTAAAGCGGATCTGCCGAGTAATTTCAGGGGCCGGATTCCCACACTCGGTTCAAGGGATTAGCGATGAGCCGATCCCTTTTTTCAAGGTGGGATCTCTTCAACACGCCGACACCTTCGGCCAACTTCTCCAGCCTGAAAATACGATTAGCGCGCAAACCGCCAAGGAGCTCGGGGCTGAACTGATCCCACCCCAAAGCATTTTGATGGCAAAAATTGGAGCAGCGACCTTACTTCAAAAGGTGCGTCAAAATAGAACGAAGTGCTGTATAGACAACAACATGATGGCCCTGGTTCCAGCTACAAATACTGAACCAAGGTATCTTTTTTATCTCCTGTGCGCAATTGAATTGCGACCGCATATGAATCCCGGCGCAGTGCCGAACTTAAATGTTTCAAGCTTTTTAAATTCGAGAGTCCCTGTATTTGGGGGCTGTGAACAGCAGCAGATCGCGGACTACCTCGACCACGAGACCGCTGAAATCGATGCATTCATTGCCGATCTTCGTGGCGCGGGAGAGCTTAAGAAAGAACGCTGGCGCAGTGGCAGGGATCGCGCATTGGCATTTGGGGTTTCAGGCGACGGAGGGCGCACCCGCAAGTCTGCTACTTGGTTCCACGTACAACGCGGTGACTGGAGTGAGGGACCCCTCAAACGACTGTTCGACATCACACTGGGAAAGATGCTCGATGAGAAGCAGCACGTAGAAACCGCAGAACGCCATCCTTATATCCGCGCGGGGAACATCCAGGACGGTCTGCTGGAACTTGAAGATGTCAACACCATGCCCTTTACCCCTGGGGAGCAGGCCAAGTTCTCACTTCGGGAAATGGACCTACTGGTAGTAGAAGGTGGGTCCGTGGGAACTAACGTTGTTCTGAACCAGGACTTGCCAGGCATGTACTTTCAGAAAACAGTTAATCGGATGCGCCCTCGATTAGGAGCAAGTAGCTACTACTACTCGGAGGTTTTGAACGCATACAGGGATCGAGGTGTATTTGACGTAGTCGCCAACAAGTCCACCATTCAACACCTGACTGCCGATAAACTCGCTAACCTCGAAGTGCCCATCCCGCCGGTGCACGAACAACACGAGATTGCTGATGCATTGTCGAAATCCCGCGAGAAGGTTGCTTCTGTTGGCCTCGATATAGCTCAAGCAATCGACCTCGCCCGCGAGCGCCGAGCGGCCCTCATTACAGCAGCGGTGACCGGGCAAATCGACGTCACCGCTAAGAACAAGCCCGCGGCGGAGCAGATCGAGGACGACATCGCGCAGGGTCTGCACAGGGAGTACGCATGAGCGCACCGCATCAGGAAAAACCATTCCAGAGGGAGATCGCGGAGTACCTGGAGGGGCACGGGTGGTATCACTCCCCCGACTCCCGCGGTTACGACAAAGAGCGGGCGCTGTTCCCCGAGGACGTCCTCGGGTGGCTGCAGGACACGCAACCGGAGCAGTACGCCCGGATCGTGCCCGAGCACGGGGATGACGCCGCGCGGGCCAAGGGCGAGCGCCGGATTCTGGACCGTCTGGCATCTCAGCTGGAGCAGTCGGAAAAGGCTGGCGGTGGCACCCTCAATACGCTTCGTCGCGGCTTTTCGGTCCCCGGGGCGCAGCGGTTAAGCATGCTCACGGCTCCCCCGGCAGACAACCGCAATCCCCGGATCACGGAGCGCTACGCGAAGAACCGGGTGCGGGTGGTGCAAGAGGTCGGCTACTCGACGCGGAAGAGCGACCGCATCGACCTGGTGCTGTTCCTCAACGGGCTGCCCGTGGCGACCATTGAGATCAAGACGAACTTCACGCAGTCGCTGCAGGCGGCCATCGAGCAGTACAAGACGGACCGCACGCCAGCCGGTGAACCGCTGCTGACCCCGCACCGGGGTGCGCTGGTGCACTTCGCGCTCACCGAGAACGACGTGTTCATGACCACCCAGCTCAGGGGCGCGGACACATTCTTCCTGCCTTTCAACCAGGGGCATGACAACGGCGCGGGCAACCCGCCGTCGGAAAATGGCGTGGCCACGTCCTACTTCTGGGAGCAAATCCTGGACAAGCACACGTGGATCACGATCCTCACGAAGTTCGTATACGTGAACCACGAGAAAAAGACCGACCCCCGGACCGGGCGGATCACGGAGTCCAGCCGGATCCGGTTCCCCCGTTTCCACCAGTGGCGTGCGGTCACCAAGCTGACCGAGGCCGCCCGGGCGGAGGGCCCGGGGCAGAAGTACCTGATCCAGCACTCGGCGGGCTCGGGCAAGACGGACTCGATTGCGTGGACCGCCCACCGCATGGCGTCCCTGCACACGCCCGATGGCGAAAAGGTCTTCGACACCGTGTTCGTCATTGCGGACCGCCAGGTGCTGGACCGTCAGCTCCAGGACGCGGTGGACCAACTGGTGGTCGCCACCGGGACCTTCGAACCCATCACCTCTGGTTCCGAGGGCTCCAAAACCGAGCGCCTGCTGGAGGCATTGCGGGCGGGCACGCAGATCATCGGCGTGACCCTGCAGACCTTCCCGTACGCCCTAGCCAAGATCCGAGAAAAAGGCGGCACGTTCGAGGGTAAGCGCTTCGCGGTGATCGCGGACGAGGCGCATTCGTCGCAGACCGGCGCGGCGGCGTCCTCGGTTAAGGACCTGCTGTACCGCAACGACCCTGCCGCGGCGGGAGTGGACGAGGAGACCGAGCTGGAGCCCGGCGCGGACCAGGACGCTCTGATCCAAATGGCGGCGCAGGCGGACGACGGCCGGCGCATCAGCTATTTCGCCTTCACCGCCACACCCAAGGCCAAAACCCTGGACCTGTTCGGCACCCCTGGCCCGGACGGCAAGTCCCAGCCGTTCGACCTGTATTCGATGAAGCAGGCCATCCAGGAGGGCTTCATTCTGGACGTACTCAAGAACTACACCTCTTACGAGATGGCCGCGCGGATCGCCCTGAAGGGCTCGGACCCGGCAATGGTGCCGGAGGGCAGGAAGGCCGTGGGTGCGGCGGCGTCGTCGGACGAGGAGGTGGACGTGCGGCGGGGAACGCGCGCGTACATCGGGTTCGTGGAGCTGCACCCCACGAATGTGGCCTCCAAGGTGGACGTGATCCTCGAGCACTACCAGCACACCGTGAAGCAGGAGCTGGGCGGGCGCGCGAAGGCGATGGTGGTCACCGGCTCGCGCGCGGCGGCGGTGAAGTACCAGCGGGCGTTCCAGAAGCACATCGAACGGGAGAAGCTGCCGCTGAAGACGCTCGTGGCGTTCTCGGGGTCGCTGCCGGACCCGGACGTCACCGCGATCGGCCATGCGCCGGTGCCCGAGGTGACCGAGACATCCATGAACCCGGAACTGCGCGGACGGGACCTGGCCGGGGTGTTCAGCCAGGAGGACCAGAACATCCTGATCGTGGCGAACAAGTACCAGACGGGCTTCGACCAGCCACTGCTCACGGCCATGTACGTGGACAAGCAGCTCTCCGGGATCGCAGCCGTGCAGACGCTGTCGCGGCTCAACCGGCGCGCGGACGGCAAGAACAACACGTACGTGCTGGACTTCGTCAACGACCCCGCGCAGATCCTGGCGGCGTTCCAGGACTACTACGAGGACGCGCGCATCGAGACGGACTCGGACCCGGACCTCGTGGCCAAGCAGATGACCAAATTGGATGCCGCGAACATCTACACGCCCGCGGAGGTCGACCGGGTGTGGGCGGCGTGGTCGACCAGGCGAGGCAAGCACGGCGCGCTGTCCGCGGCGCTGGTACCGGCGGTCGAGCGCTTCATGCGCCGCTGGTCTCTCGCGCTGGAGGACGACGACGCCGCCGCGCGCGACGAGCTCGACGAGTTCCGTTCCCTGCTGGCCCAGTACGTGACGTCCTACGCGTTCTTCTCCCAGATCCTGAACTTCGGGGATCCGTACTACCTGAAGCTCTCAGTGTTCGCGGACCTCCTGGGGCGGTTGCTGCGCGAGCAATTGGACACCGGCGAGCGCGAGACCGTGACCGCGGAGGACGTGCTGCTGACCCATTACCGCCTGGAGAAGCAACGGGGCGAGGACCTGGAGCTGCAGGACGGCGAGGGCCGGGGGCTGCAGGGCATGACCGAGGCCGGCATGGCCCGCCAGCAGGAGCGCGAGCGGGCCGCGAAGGCGGAGCTGGTTGAGAAGGTCAACAAATACCTCGGGGACCTGGACGCCTCGGACGAGCACAAGCTCAGCGCAGCGGAGCTGCTGGTCAGCGAGGTTGCCGGGAACGAAGAGCTGCGCCAGCAGGCGCGGAACAATACCAAGGCGGACTTCGCGTTCTCACCGCGGCTGCCAGTGGTGCTAGAGGACAGCGTCTGGAGCCAGAACCGCCAGTCAGAGGCGATCGCCAAGCGCTTCCAGGAGCTGTCCTCCACGCAGCTGGTGGACCTGGCCATGGCGTTCAACCTGTGGGAGCGGCTGCGGGAGGCGGGGTAGGGCCGCTGCGACATCGGGAGCTTGCCGCAGCACAGCGGGGAAAGATCTGCGATCCTGGTGATGCATCACGCGCCAACAGAGAAGAGCAGCCATGGGAAGTCGCAACTTCCGGGAGCTTGCAGCTCGGGCCAAGGAGACCTGGTCCGAGGAAGCCGCCGTGGTTTACGACGCCGCTACCGACTCCTATGAGGCCGAGGTTGCTGCCTGTCACGGTTACATGGGAGCAAGGCGCCGTAAGCGCCTTCCGGCGAACGAAAAGGACTCGCAGTGCCCACCAACGCGCAGCTAACCACGCAGCAGGCGGCCGACCACCTAGGAATTTCGCGCTCGACGCTCGTGAAGCTTCTGGACCACGAGGACATCCCCTTCTCCACGGTGGGCAGACACCGCCGAGTTCTTCTCACCGACCTGGTCGCCTACGAGGAAAACCTGACCAGGTGCCGTCGAGTCTGCCTGCGGGAAGCGACCCGCGAGGCTGCTACGGATGGTTCCTATTTCCAGGTGCCCACGGATACGGCGACGAGGTAACAGCGCCTTCGCGGCCCGGAGGTGTCCACCGCTCGTGTGGTCCCCGCCCGGCCAACCCGTAGGCTGACGCAATGGAGTTCGTGGAACTGACCACCGCGCGACTGCGACTGAGGCGCCCGGTGGAATCCGACATCGAGACGATCACCGCCGTCTGCCAGGGGCCGGAGATAGTGGCGTTCACCACCGTGCCGAGCCCTTACGGTCGCGAGCACGCGGAGGCTTTCGTGACCGAGGCCGTCCCGCACGGCTGGGCAGCCGGCACGGGATGCACCTGGGCGATCACTCTGCGCGACGACGCCGCCGGTGGGTTGCTCGGTGTCGTGTCCATCCACGACGTCGACGACGGGGCGGGCTCTCTCGGGTACTGGCTCGGTGCGGCCGGTCGGGGCCGGGGTGTCATGACGGAGGCGGTCGAGCGCGTCGTAGACTTCGGTTTCGCCCAGCCACCGGAGGGGCTGGGGCTGCGCCGTCTGCAGTGGCAAGCGGTGCCCTCCAACGCGGCCTCCGCGCGCATCGCGCAGAAGGCCGGGTTCCGGTGGGAGGGGCTCCGCCGCGCCGCGGTGCTGCACCGGGGGCGGCCGCAGGACCTGGCGTGCGCCGGGTTACTCGCCTCGGATTCCCGCGCACCCCAGGACGGGTGGGCGCCCGTCGCACCCTGAGCGCCGGGCACGATAAAGGTGGCTCCGATTCACGCCCTCGGCCACCCTGGTCACGCGGCTGCCTAAGACGTACTCCGGGGACTGCCACATGATCAGCAGGCTGTTGCAGTTACTCACCCTGATGTGCCCGGTCACCGCGGCCACGCGGCGACGACCTCGCACGGAACGGCACCGGCCCCGAAGGAGAATCCAGGCGAACATCACCGGAGACTGTGACGAGTCTCGCGGGTGCCCGTCGAGCGTTTCTCAGGCTCCTCTAATCATCGACGCCCTAGCCTTTGGGGGCACCGGCGGGACAAAGCGCCGGGACGGTCTCGGCCAACGACGCCCGTGACCTGTGAACGAAAGCTCATACGCCCCGTACCGGGGTCGGGGGAACACAGGAGAACGGGTGGAAACAATACGGCGCGGGGGCGCCACAGACCAGACAGCCACGACGGAGCCAACAGGGCACTCCAAGCGTCGGCTGGTGGGAATCGACGCCGCCCGCGGGTTGGCGTTGATCGGGCTCATGGCCATCCACATACTTCCTTCGTGGAACACGGAAACCGGAGAAGCCACCTGGTCCTGGCGCTTGTTCTCCGGCGATTCGGCGGCCTTGTTCGCGCTGCTGGCCGGGGTGGGCCTGGCCCTCGGATCCGGCGGACGGCACCCGCGCGAGGGACGAGCCCTGGCCGGCGAGCGCGTTAGTGTCCTGGTACGCGCCCTGCTGATCACCACGGTCGGTCTGTGCATCAACGCCGCGATGCCGGAGAACCCTCCCGCGTACGACATCCTGTTCTACTACGGCGTGTTCTTCCTCCTGGCCATCCCGTTCCTGCACGCGAAGGCCCCGGCCCTGTTCGTGTGGGCGACCGGATTCGGAATCCTCGCGCCCCTGATGATGCAGGGCCTGCTGGATGTGCTCCCCGCATGGTGGTACTACAACCCCACGCTGAGCAATGTGCTGAGCAACCCGGCAGGCACGGTATCCCAGCTCCTGCTGACCGGTAGCTACCCGGCGCTGCCCTACATGACCTATCTACTGGTCGGGATGGGACTGGGTCGCCTGGATCTGCGGGCCGTGAGCACCCAGGTCCGCCTGGTAATCGTGGGTGCGTCGCTGTGGATCGCTGCCCAGACCATCTCCTACGTGCTTCTCTACGGCTTCGAGGGATACTTCAAGCTGCAGGCGGCATCGCACCTGAGCGAGGAGAAACTCGACGAGATCCTGGTGTGGGGCGCGGGTTCGCTGCCGACCACCACCGGGTGGTGGCTGGCCATCACGACCCCGCATTCCAACACACCGCTCGCCATCGCGGCCAGCTTGGGGGTGGGCATGACGGTGCTGGGGGTGTTCCTGCTGATCAGCCGAAAAATTGGGGGCTGGCTCCTACCGCTGTCCGCAATGGGTTCCATGACGCTCACGCTCTACACAGCACACCTGCTGGTGCTGGCCCTGGGACTGCACGAAGACGCCCGGTACCTCTGGTACATCGTGCACCTGCTGGTGGCCGCCGGTTTCGCGGTGGTTTGGCAACTGACCTTGGGCCAGGGGCCGCTCGAGCGGATAGTCGCCTTGGCCGCGAAGGGAACCCGCCGCCTTGTTGTGGGGCAGGCTCAGTCGAGCTCTCCGGTGCGCATGAACGATTCCAAGCGCGCCAGGTAGGGAGTGATGTCGATGCCCTCCCGGGCCAACCAGTCGTCGGAGTAGTACTTGTCCAGGTAGCGGTCGCCGGGGTCGCACAGCAGGGCGATCACGCTGCCCTGCTCCCCCTTGCCGAGCAGTTGGGAGATGATGCGGAACGCCGCCCACAGGCCCGTGCCGGTCGAGGCCCCGGCCTTGCGGCCGAGCAGGGTGTCCAGGTGGCGGACGGCGGCGACCGCGGCGGCGTCGGGAACGCGAATCATCCGGTCGATGGACGACGCCATGAAGCTCGGTTCCACGCGCTGCCGGCCAATGCCCTCGATCCGGGAGCCGATCGAGGTGGTCACCGAGGCATCTTCTTCCCGCCAGGCCGGGAAGAAGGCCGAGTTCTCCGGGTCCGCCACGCAGATCCCGGTCTGGCGCCCCGTATAACGGACGTAGCGGGCAATGGTGGCCGAGGTCCCACCGGTGCCGGCCGTGGCCACGATCCACGCAGGCTCCGGATAGCGTTCCTGCGACATCTGCGCGAACAACGATTCGGCGATGTTGTTGTTGCCGCGCCAGTCGGTGGCTCGCTCCGCGTAGGCGAACTGATCCATGTAGTGACCGCCGGTCTCGCGCGCGAGGCCCGCGGCCACGTCGTAGACCTGATCGGGACGGTCCACGAAATGGCAGCGGCCCCCGTGCAGCTCGATGAGGTCGATCTTGTTGCGGCTGGTGCCCCTGGCCATCACCGCAATGAAAGGCACACCAATCAGGCGGGCGAAGTAGGCCTCTGAGACCGCTGTGGAGCCGCTGGAGGCCTCGATCACGGGCCGGTCCCGGTGCAGCCACCCGTTGCACAAGGCATGCAGGAACAGTGAGCGGGCCAGGCGGTGCTTCAAGGACCCCGTGGGGTGGGTGGACTCGTCCTTGAGGTAGAGGTCGATACCCCACTCGGCGGGTAGAGGCACCGAGAGCAGGTGGGTGTCCGAGGACCGGTTGGCCTCCGCGCGCACCTTCGCGACGACCTCGGCGCACCACTGCCTGTGCGCGGGGTCGAAGCGGTCAATGTCTTCCTCGGGGTTCACGGGCGCCGTCGCCGGGCGATCCGTCATCCTTCCTCCTTGGGTCAACGCGAAAACTATTCGGATGAAGCGCCCACCGGATGCCGGCGCCGCTGCGTCTTGGACCCTACCCCATGGGCGCGAAGCCCCCGTGCGTTCTCTCACCCGTCCCCGGACGGGTCAGGGGCAGCGCCGGAAGTGCCGACGCCCGAGCCAATGGGCCGCCCATTGCCGCACATGAACCGAATTATGACCGGTTCAACATGAATCACCCCGCATAGTGTTGTGCATCACGCAATGACGGTAAGAATGGACCACACCGGTTTCCGAGACCGCGCAACGTCCTCTCGTTCCTCGCGCGTCTGCCGAGCGACACCTCTCCACCCGTGATTCATGGAGGCACCATGCCACGTCCTATCAGCCGACGCTCTTTGCTCATGGGCATGTCGTCGGTGTCTGCATTGGCAATGCTGTCGGGCTGCTCATCCGGCCCTCGGGCAACCGATCGTTCCGAGCAACTTGTGTGGTCCACCTACGGCGTAGGCACCGGCACGTACAACGACCTCGCGGCCGTGGCCAACACCCTGACCGGCCGCACGGGGCGCCAGATCCGCCTGATGACCTCGGACACCGGCATCGGCCGGCTGGCCCCCCTCATCAACGGCACCGCGCAGTACTCCCGCGCCGGGGACGAGTACTACTACGCCTTCGAAGGCAACGACGAGTTCACCTCCGAAACCTGGGGTCCTCAGCCCGTCCGCCTGGTCTGGACTCCCCCGGGCAACTACGGCGTGCTGGTCCGCAAGGACAGCGGTATCGAAAAGGTCGAAGACCTCAAGGGCAAGAAGTACCCCCGCCTGGTCGCGAGCACCTCCATGAACCGCAAACTCGAGGGCATTCTCAATTACGGCGGACTGACGAGTTCGGATGTCGAACTCGTGGACATCTCCTACGGCGGCCAGATCGAGGGCCTGAAAACGGGACAGATCGACGCGCTGTACCAGAACGTCGTCGGCGCGAATATCGAGGAACTGGCCTCGCAGTACCCGGTGCACTGGCTGGATCTGGGCGGCAACGACCAGTCCAAGTACGAGACCTGGGAAGAACTGGCACCCATGGTGCGGCCGGGCCGATTCGTGAACGGCGCAGGCATGGACGAGGGCGACTCGGCCGTCAACATGCAATACACGATCCCCCTGACCACGCTCGCCGAACGCCCCAATGACGAGGTCACCCGCCTGGCCACCGCCCTGGACGAGAACTTCGACTACTTCAAGAGCGCCACCCCGGACGCCAAGAACTTCGCCTTCGACCGAATCCTGCTGGAACCCCTGGTGGTGCCGTTCCACGATGCAATGGTCGAGTTCCTCAAACAAAAGAAGCGCTGGACGCCCGGCCTGCAGGCACGCAATGATGCGCTGCTCGAACGCGAGCGCCTCATGATGGCGGAATGGCCCGGGTTCTGGGAGGAGAACGGCGACAACGACAACGTGCGCACCATGTGGGTCGAGTGGAAACGCGATAATCTCCCCGCGCTTCCCCCTATTAACGATGTTCCCGAACCGTCAGAAAACGGAGGTGCGGCATGAGCACTGTCCAGCAACCGGCCGAGCAAGCTCCCCGGGCCTCGCACAGGACTTCCGAGCACACCACGAACTCGGCAGGCGATGAGTTCATGCACGCCGGTGACGCGGTCCTGCACGACCACAACCCCCGCCTAACCCCGCTCTGGCGCGCGATCATCATTGCGCTCACCGTGGCGGGCATCCTGCTGACCATGAACGAGGTGTTTTTCTGGAACTTGGGCGACCTCGCGGTGCTCACCAATTCGTTCCTGTACCTGCTGATGGCGTGCTTCATACCGATCGTGTTTATCGTCAATCCGCTGCGCATTAAGACCGCACCAACCGGTGGCGTGGCCGTGACCGATTCCAGCGACGGCTCGGGTTCCACGGCGGCTGGGCTCGGCAAGCACGACGGCGCTCGCGGCGTCCCGTGGTACGACGTCCTTTTGATCTTGGTCACCATCGGCACGTGCGTTTACTTCTCCGTGAACGGTGTGCGCATTCAGGAGTACGGCTGGCAGTTCATTGCCCCGACCTTGGCAACCGTTCTGAGCTTCGTGTTCTGGCTGATTGTCCTGGAGGGCCTGCGCCGCGGTTCCGGCTGGATCGTGACCGTCATTGCCTTCTTGTTCTCGGTGTACCCGTTGTTCGCGGGTCAGATCCCGCTGTCCTTCCTGCAGGGTATTTCCTACGACCTACCCACCCTGGCCCAGGTGCACACCATGGGCGCGGACAGTGTTCTCGGCCTTCCCCTGCAGACCGCGGGCACCATCCTGGTGGGCTTCCTGCTGTTCGGAACCGTGCTGCAACACACCGGCGGCGCGGACTTCTTCCACAACCTCTCCATGGCCATCTTCGGCCGCTACCGCGGTGGTTCGGCCAAGGTCTCCGTGGCCAGCTCCGCAGCCATGGGCATGATGAGCGGCTCGGCGGTGTCCAACGTGTTGACCACGGGCCCCATGACCATTCCGGCCATGAAGAAGTCAGGGTTCAGCGCCAAGGTGGCCGGCGCGGTGGAAGCCACGGCATCCTCCGGCGGTTCCATCACCCCGCCCATCATGGGCACCGCAGCGTTCCTGATGGTCTCCTTCGTGGGCGTGCCCTACACCACCATCCTGGTGGCCGCGATCATCCCGGCGGTCCTCTACTACCTGGGTATCTTCCTGCAGATCGACGGGTACGCGGCCCAACGCGGGCTGCGCGGAACGCCCCGCGCCCTGCTCCCCCGCGCCGGTGCGGCCCTGGTCGAGGGCTGGCCCTATCTCGGCGCCCTTGCCCTGTTGACCGTGCTGCTGTTCACCGGAGACTCCGAGTCCCAGGTGCCCTACTGGGTGGTCGGTGTGCTTCTGCTGATCGCCCTGGTGAAGCCGAGCCTGACGTTCGGCCCCGAACAGTGGGTCGAGATGGGCATCGATGTCGGAAAGACCCTGGGCCAGATCGTGGCCATCATTGCCGGCGTGGGCCTGATCCTCGGCGGTCTGAGCGCCACCGGGGTGGCGCTGTCCCTGTCCCGCGACCTCGTGGCCCTGGTCGGCGAGAACGTGGTGCTGTTGCTCATCGCCGGCGCGGCCGTGTGTTTCGTGCTCGGTATGGGCTTGACCATTTCCGCGGCATACGTGTTCCTGGCCATCGTGATGGCCCCGGCCGTGATTGCGCTCGGTGTGGATCCCATTGCCGCCCACTTGTTCGTCATTTACTGGGCCTCGGTCTCCTACATCACCCCTCCCGTGGGGCTGGCCGCATTTGCCGCCGCGGGCATTTCCAAGGCCTCACCCATGGCCACGTGTTTCTCGGCCATGAGGCTCGGCGCGGTCAAGTACGTGGTGCCGTTCGGCTTCGCCCTGAACCCCGCCTTGGTCGCTCAGGACTCGCCGGGCAAGGTCATCCTGGCCTTCGTGTTCAGCATCATTGCCGTGTATGCGCTGGCCGGTGCCATTGGCGGCTGGTTGACCTTCGTGGAGCGCCAGGTGCCCCTTGCCTTCCGTGTGATGCTGGCCGTGGGTGGGTTCATGATGTTCCTCCCGGGCCTGCTGGTCACGCTGATCGGGTTGGCCATTGTGGTGGCCACCGCGCTGCTCGTCCGGGCCATGAAACCCACGCCGGTCATCGACCCCGAGACCGGTGAAATATCCCGAGTTCCCCAGACCCAAGAAAAGGAGCCCGCTCAGTGACTTCCGCTGACAACACCGTGACGGTGGACATCCAGGACGGCATGGCCGTGATCACGATCGACCGCCCCGAGGTACGCAACGCAATCAACGCCTCGGTGCTCGGCAACATCTCACGGGCCTTGGACGAACTTGCCGACAACGACGACGCTCAGATCGTGATCTTCACGGGCGCCGGTGACAAGGCCTTCGTGGCCGGGGCGGACATCAACGAGTTGGCCGTCCGCAAGCCGAAGGACGGACTGCGCGCCGCAATGCAGGGCGTTTACGAAAAGGTCGAGCAGTTCCACAAGCCGACCATTGCGGCGGTCAACGGTTATGCCTTTGGCGGCGGACACGAACTGGCTCTTGCCTGTGACATCAGGATCGCGTCCACCAACGCGCAGTTCGCCCTGCCCGAGACCAGCCTGGGCATCATGCCCGCCGCGGGTGGTACCCAACGCCTGGCACGGTTGGTGGGAGTGGGTAGAGCCACCGAAATGATCCTGACCAGCAGGCGCATCACAGCCCGGGAAGCCCTGGCCATGGGGCTGGTGACCGACGTCGTCGAACCCGAAGAACTCATGCCCAAGGCCAAGGACACCGCGCGGACGATCCTGTCCAAGGGACCGCTGGCCACCCAGCTGGCCAAAACCGTGGTGCGCCACGGCTTCGATGCAGACCACGGCACCGGGATCCTGTTGGAACGCCTCGCCCAAGCGGTGCTTTACAGCAGCGCAGAGAAGGTCGAGGGCACCAACGCGTTCCTGGAGAAGCGCACCCCGGACTACCGAGCAGCCCAGCGAAAGGACGATGAGGCGTGAGCGAATCCAGCAATCCCCTGGCCGACATCAAACACGTCACCGTGATCGGCGCCGGCGCCATGGGTTCCCAGATCGCCATGGTCTCCGCCCTGGCCGGGTACACCACCGCCCTCGTGGACATCGCCGACGAGTACGTGGCGCGTGCCACATCGCAACTGGAATCCCGCATGAATCGCGATGTCGACAAGAACCGCCGCACCCGGGAGGACGTCACGGCCGCGTTCGATCGACTCACGTTCACCACCGACCGCGAGGGCAGCGCCGCCCGGACGGACTTTGTCATCGAGGCCGCCGTGGAGGATCTGGGGATCAAACGGGAGCTGTTCGCGGACCTGGATCGGATCTGTCCGCCGCACACGATCCTGGCCACGAACTCCTCCAACATCGTCTCCTCCCGCGTGGCCGATGCGACCGGCCGACCGGACAAGGTCTGCAACTTCCACTTCTTCAATCCCGCACTGGTCATGGAATGCGTGGAAGTGGTCCCCAATGGCCACACCTCCCAGGAGACGGTCGAGACCGCCGTGGCCCTGGCCCGGTCCTTCGGCAAGAAACCCGTCACGCTGAAACGGGAAACGCCCGGTTTCGTGGCCAATCGCCTGCTGGGCGCCCTGCGCACGGAAGCGCTCAAGCTCTATGAGGAGGGCATCGCGGACTTCGAGGACATCGACGTCGCCGCGAAGACCGCGCTGCGTCACCCCATGGGCCCGTTCGAATTGATGGACCTGGTGGGCGTGGATGTCGTGTATCTGATCCGCATGGCCGAGTACGAGCAGACCGGCAACCCGGAGAGTCTCCCTCGCCCGGCGATCAAGGAACTCTACGAAGCCGGCCGGTTCGGTCGGAAGTCCGGGCAGGGTTGGTACAGCTATGACTGAGCGTTGAGCTCCCCGGTGGGGCGGGCCTGGGCGAACATTGTGCGCGCGATCTGGACGACTGAGCGAAGTGCGGGGTTCCGGTCCGAGGCCCGCCACACGAGTCTGACTTCCAACGGACGCTGCTCCTCCGCCAGCGGCAGGAACACCACACCGTCCGATGAGACATTGTCCCGCACGGAGTCCAAGCTGACGGCGCATCCGATTTCCGCACCGACCAGCACCACCAACGTCCAGGAGTCCGGGGCGGTCTGCACCACGCGGGGCACGAAACCGGCACTCATGGCCAGGGAGTTCAACCGGTTCGACAGCGCGGACACCGCGCCGCCCGGCAGAGTGACCCACGATTCCTCGGACAGGCTGGCCATGCTCACCCGGGATTGCTGAGCCAGGCGGTGATTCTTGGGCAGCACCACCATGACCTCTTCATGAGCGAGGATGCAGGAATTGAGTTCCGCGGGAATGAAGTCCCAGCGTCCGATGACCAAATCCAGCGAGTCGTCCAGAAGCCGTTCCAGGCCCAGGTGTGAGAACTGCGAACTGTGCAGCTCAAGCATGAGCCCCGGCCGTTTGGCCTTGACCTGTCGCGCGAGCTCGCCCACCTTGTGGTTAATGGAGGCTCCGGCAAATCCCAGTCTTACCCGCCCCGTCTCACCGCTCAGGGCATGACGAACGGCCTGCTTGGCCTCCTCCGAGGTGGCCACGAGTCGCGTGGCCGGTTCGATCAAGGCCTTACCCGCGGGGGTCAACGCCACGTGCCGGGTGCTCCGTTCGAACAGCTCCGCGCCCAAGCTCTTCTCAAGTTGCTTGATGAGCCTGCTCAGCGGCGGTTGGGCCACCCGCAATGTGGTGGCGGCCCGGCCGAAATGTAGTTCCTCCGCCACCGCGAGGAACGCCTTGGCCTGGTGAACCTCCATCAGAAACCGCCTTTATTGCGTATTGAGCATCACCGAGGGACGCAATTTATATTAGACAGAGCCTAATACCGGTGGTTATGTGGTTCAAAACGCATTTCGACTCCACCATTCGAGGTCACCTTCATGACGCTGCCCCTCACCGAGGTTCCCCGCGGTCCTCTCAGCGGAGTGGTCATTGCTGATTTCACCCGCATTCTTGCGGGACCGTACTGCACCATGCTCCTGGCAGACATGGGCGCCACGGTCATCAAGGTCGAGGGGCCCGGCGGTGATGATTCCCGCCAGTGGATCCCGCCCCACCGGGACGGTGTCAGCACCTACTTCTTGTCCGTGAACCGCAACAAGCATTCGGTGGTGCTGGATCTGAAGGATCCGGCGGATCTGGAAACAGCCCACCAGATCGTGGACTCCGCAGACGTTTTCGTCGAGAACTTCAAGCCGGGTGGCCTGGAGCAATTCGGGCTCGACGCCGCTTCGGTCACCGAGCGCTGGCCTCGCCTGATTCACGCCAGCATCACGGGATTCGGAACCGAGGGTGGTCGCACCATGCCGGGCTACGACCTGCTGGTGCAGGGCATGTCCGGGTTCATGTCCGTTACCGGCAGCCCGGACGGCCCGCCGCAGCGCGCCGGGGTGGCCATGTTCGACGTGATCACCGGTTTGCACACCGCCCTCGGGATCATGGGTGCCCTGCACGAGCGGGCCCAGTCCGGCCAGGGACAACACCTGCAACTGGACCTGCTGTCCTCCGCGCTGTCCGGCTTGGTCAATCAGACCACCGGCTACGCGGCGTGCGGCAACGTGCCCCAGCGCTTGGGTAACGATCACCCGAGCCTCTACCCCTATGGCCCGTTCCCCACCAGCGACAAGGACCTGATCATCACCGTGGGCAACGACAATCAGTTCGCACGGTTGGTGGGCACTTTAGGTGTCTCCCACCTGGCGGAGGACGAACGTTTTGCCACCATGAAGGACCGCAACAACCACCGCGACGTTCTCCGGCCGATGCTGGTGGACGCGCTGTCCCGAGCAACCGCGGACGAGTGGTTCACCCGGTTGCAGGCCCAGGGCATTCCGTGCGCGCCCATCCTCGACATTGACGAGGGCGTTGAGTACGCGGACCGTCTGGGTCTGCGTCCAGTGGTGGAAACCGGCAGCGGGGACCAGGCCGTGCCGACCATTAAGAACCCCATTTCCTTCAGCCGCACGCCCGTCGGATACGACAAGGCGCCGCCCGCGTTGGGCGCGGATCAGGCCACCGTGCTCGCCTGGCTCGAGGAGCGACGTCGTGATGGCTGAAGCACCGCGGGAGCAGGGCAAAAAATTCTCCCGGCACATCGAGCTGCGCTGGTCGGATCAGGACGCCAACGGCCACGTCAACAACGCCCGCGCCATCACCCTGGTCGAGGAAGCACGCGTGCGCGCCGCTCTGCAGTGGACCGGAACAATTCCCAACGGCGCGCGGCCACGCGTGGTGCGCTCCTTGAACGTGGACTTCTTCCGCCCCGTCAACTACGGACCCGAGCTGTGGGCCCACGTGTGGATCTCGCGCATCGGCTCCACGTCCTACACCGTGCACCACGAACTCCATCAACACGGCAAAGCCTGCGTGGTAGCGGAAACCGTGATCGTGCAGCTCAACCCCGACACCCAGAAGCCCGAACCCCTGGATGACCACATGCGGCAGGCCCTGGGTGCCGCCCTGGTCACGCCGCAGAACTGACCTTCTCCGCCGCCCCGCTGCGGCAACCACCACGTGTTCCCTCAGACCGAAAGGCCCGCCATGACCGCCATCATCGATCACCCCGACTTCTTCCTCCTGGATCAGGACCTCTCCCCCGAAGACATCGAGCTGCGGGACAACGTGCGGGCCTTTGGCCAGAGAGAAATTCTGCCGATCATCAATGACTACTGGGAGCGCGCCGAGCACCCTGAACCGGTGTTCGCCAAGCTGCCGGAGTTGGGCATCATCGGGTCCTTCATTCCCGGCTACGGCTGCCCCGGGTTCTCGCGTCAGACCGCGGGCATCGTGGCGCGCGAATTCGGCCGCATCGATGGCTCTTTCAACACGTTCTTGGGTGTGCACTCGAACCTGTGCATGGGAAGTATCTACATGCTCGGCAACGAGGAACAACGCAACCGCTGGCTTCCGCTCATGGCCACGCTGGAGAAGACCGGCGCGTTTGCCCTGACCGAACCGGACCACGGCTCCGACTCCGTGTCCTTGGAGACCTCCGCCCGCAAGGAGGGTAACCAGTGGGTCATCAACGGCCACAAGCGCTGGATCGGTAACGGTCACGCCGCGAACGTCATTGTGCTCTACGCCCGCGACGAGGCCGACGGTCAGGTCAAGGCGTTCGTGGTCGAGAAGCAGGACAACGGTGAATACCCCGAGGGCTTCCGCCCCGAGGTCATCAACGGCAAGATCGCCAAGCGCGCCATCAACCAGGCAGACATCGTGATCGAGAACCTGAAGATCCCCGACGAGAACCGCCTGCCCAACTGCAACAGCTTCAAGGACGTGAACCTGGTTCTTAAAGCAACCCGAGGTGGCGCGTCCTGGGAGGCCCTGGGCCACGGCATGGCGGCCTTCGAGATCGCCGCACGCTACGCCCTGGAACGCGAGCAGTTCGGCGCCCCCATCGGCAGCTTCCAGCTCGTTCAGGAAAAGCTTGCCACGATGCTCTCGGACCTCACCGCCATGCAGCTCATGTGCACCCGCATGGCCCACCTGGCGGAGAATGATCAGCTCACCGATGCCATGGCGTCCATGGTCAAGATGTTCACCTCCCGCAAGGCCCTGGACATGTGCCGCACCGCCCGCGACATGCTCGCCGGCAACGGCATTCTGCTGGAGAACCACATTGGCCGCCACCTAACGGACATGGAAGTGGTCTCCACCTACGAGGGCACCGATTCCATGCAGGCGCTCATCGTGGGCCGCGAAATCACCGGGATCTCCGCGTTCACCCGTAAGCGCAAGTAAGCAATGCACAACCCTGACGGCGCCCCGGCACACACCTCGTGCCGGGGCGCCGATTCGCTTCCCCGCTCGGTCGGGAGAAAATGTTGGCATGAGCGCCCAACTAACCGGTCAGGATTCCTTGCCGAGCAACGCCGCCGTGACCACATTCGTGGGCCGCCGCAAGGAATTGAGCGAGGCGCGGGCTACGCTCACGCGATCCAGGCTCACCACGTTGGCCGGGCCGGGCGGGGTCGGCAAGACCCGGCTGGGCATTGAGGTCACTCAACGATTTCGCCGTCAGTTCAACGACGGCACATGGATGGTGGACCTAGGGTCCCTGAACTGCGGCGCACCAATCAGTCCCGCCGTCGCCTCGACGCTGGCCATTCCCGACCAGTCCCATCGCACGGCTTTGGAGCGCGTGGTGACCTACCTGCGTGACAAAGAACTGTTGTTGTTCCTGGACAACTGCGAACATGTGCTCCCCGCGGCCGTGGAACTCGTCGACCGGGTGCTAGCCACAGCTCCCGGCGTGAAAGTTCTGACCACGAGCCGCGAACCCCTGAATATCGCGGGCGAAACTGTCCTTCCTGTTCCGCCCCTGACCCTGCCCTCGACCGCTGACGAGCTCTCAGATCGAAACCTGGAGCAGTTCGAATCCGTTGCGTTCCTGGTGGACCGAGCCCGCAACGTGATCGGGGACTTCGCGATCACCCCGCAGAACCGACACGCCGTCATTGAGCTGTGCACTCGTCTCGACGGGATGCCGCTGGCCCTTGAATTCGCAGCGGCGCGGCTACAAAGCATGTCCGTAACTCAGTTATTGGAGAGGCTGGATCAGAGGTTCCGTCTCCTGTCCCGGGGCTCGCGAACGGCGCAACCGCGCCACCGGACGCTTCAGGCCTTGATCGACTGGAGCTACGAGCTGTGCAGCCCGGAGGAACAGGTCCTGTGGCAGCGGCTCACAGTATTCCCGGGCAGCTTCGACCTGGACGCCGCAGAGGAAGTTTGTGGTTTCGGCGACCTGAGCCCTGACCTGATTTTGGACCTCCTGGACCGCCTCGTCGCAAAGTCCATTCTCCTCACGGAACGCACCGGGGAAACCGTGCGTTACCGCCAGCTCATGACGGTCCGGGAATACGGTGCCGAGCGGTTGGGGGAAGGTGCGGCCGGTGAATTGCACCATCGACATCGGGACTGTTTCCTGCGGCGGGCGGAAACCATGGTCGCGCAATGGTGCAGTCCGCGACAAAGCGAATTCATCCTTCGAGCGCGCACCGAACGTCACAATTCGATGGCCGCCCTGGAGTGGTCGGTGAGCACGCCGGGCGAGTTGATCTCCGCCACGCGCCTTGCGGTCGCATTACGTCACCACTGGGTTTCGGACGGTTACCTCAGCGAAGGTCGGTACTGGCTCGACCGTGTTCTGGACGGACACGACGACGCCGCAGCCACGCCCGAGCGCGGTGCGGCCCTGTGGGTGGTCAGCTGGGTCAGCCTGCTGCAAGGGGATCATGAGGCCGGTGCCGAGTATTTGACCGAGTGCCGCAGCGTAGCTACGGCACTGCACGATGACGGATTACTCGCCCACACCCGGCACTGGGCCGGTCTGCATAGTCTGTTCACGGGTGATCTGACAACGTCGATCAGCCAGTACGAGCGTGCTGTGACGGCCCATGACCGCGTGGGTGACACGGGGGCGAGCCTCACGGCGCAGTTCCAACTCGGGATGGCGCAGGTCCTTCACGGTGACCCCCGGATCGCTCTGGCCACGTGCGACCGAGCCATCGAAATAGCCAGCGAACACGATGAACTATGGAACCGCGCATACGCGTTGTGGATCAGCGGGATCTGCCACTGGATGCTGGGTGATCATGTGGCCGCTCATGCCGCCGCCACTGAGGCCCTCACAATCCAGAAGCACTTTCAGGACGCCATCTGCACCGCTCTGACCATCGAATTGCTCTCGTGGGTGGCCGCATCCACGCGGGATTTTCCGCGCGCACTCGAACTTTCCGGCGCGGCAGCCAACGTGTGGCGTGGTTTGGGCACCACCATTGGTGCCTTTGGGCCCCATATTGAACAAATCTCTCAGGCATCGGCCCGTCGAGTGCGGCAAGGTCTGGACCCTGCCCACCGGGATTCCCGTCCCTTCGACCAACGGCCGCTGTCCAAGGAGGCAGCCATTGAGGTTGCCCTGACGGAACCGAGAGAAGGCGCCTCCACCGATGCGGACATCGCGCCCCTTACCCGCAAGGAATGGGAAGTCGCGGAACTGGTGGCGCAAGGACTGACCAACCGCCAAGTGGCCCAGGAACTGGTGGTATCTCCCCGCACTGTGGACGGACATGTGGGACGGATCCTCACCAAACTGGATTTCACGTCACGCATGCACATCGCGTCGTGGGTGAGTAGTAAGAAATCGGGTTAGGCCCCGAGACCGCACCACGCAGTGTGTGGCCCCGGACCAAAAGTCCGGAGCCACACTCCATGTCCGTCAGCGGTCAGCCTCGCTGCGGTAATACATGGGCATCAGCCCGCCACCGGAGCCTCCGCCCGCACGGCCGGCATCACGCCCGACAGAAAGGTCTCGATCTCGCCGGTGTCCGCCAGCGGGAACACACCGGCTACGTACTGGTCCGGGCGGACGACCACCACGGCACCGTTCTTACCGATGCCTCGCTCCTCGAAGATGTCGTGGTCCTCCAAGGTGCCGAAAACCTTTTCCATGTCCGTCAGTTGCAACTTGCCGGTCTTAGGCTTGAATGCCTCGGGAACGTCCGAGACATCGAACTCAGTGTGCAGCTGCCGGTGGATCAGCTTGGTGTCGAACAATTCGGGTGACAGGGCCCCCTCGGCCCAGCGGGCCCAGTCCTGCAGGGGCAGGGAGGTGCCCGGAGCGTCGTCGTCCGCGAAAACGTAGATGCGCCAGCGGCCATCTGCAAAGTGGTCATGGCCAATGTGCATCGGAACCAGGTCGCACACGCGACCCGTCATGGCCGACTTGAAACGCCGCCCCAGCGGGTAGCCTTTCGCGAGCTGCTGGTGGCGGTCGTCCGTGGTGATCATAGACGGCTCATACTCGGTGAGATACCCAGCGTTGAACTCGGCGTTCTGAATGTAGAACTCTTCAAGTTCACGCGGGTTCTCGAACTGGTCACTGGGCTGCGCCATGAGCGTGGACCAGGCCTTGTCGAATTCGATCAGACGGTGCGCGATGTCCTTACGCTCCTCCGCGTAGGTGCGCAAGAGCGATTTGGGGCTGTGCCCCGACAACACATGGCCCAGCTTCCAGCCCAGGTTGAACCCGTCCTGCATGGACACGTTCATCCCCTGGCCGGCCTTGGCGGAGTGGGTGTGGCACGCGTCGCCCGTGATGAACACACGGGGATCCTCGCTAGTGGTCTTCTCCGAGGCGCGGTCGTCAAAGTGGTCTGACACGCGGTGGCCCACCTCGTAGATGGAATGCCACACCACGTCCTTGACATCCAGTTTGTAGGGGCTCATGATCTGCTGCGCAGTGGCGATCACGTCCTCGAGCGGGGTCTCACGCACCGAACGGTCACCCTCCGCAACCTCGCCCAAATCCACATACAGCCTGAACAGGAATCCACCTTCGCGCGGGATCAGCAAGATCGTGCGGCCGGTCGAGGACTTGATGGTGCACTTCTTCCTCACGTCCGGGAAATCGGTGTCCGCGTAGATGTCCATGACGCCCCACGCGTGGTTGGCCTGCTTACCGTGCAGGCGGTATCCCAGCGACTTCCGAACATTACTACGAGCGCCGTCAGCACCCACCACGTATTTGGTGTGAACCTGGATTTCCTGGCCTTCGTCCGGTCCCGCGGAACGACGCAGGGTCACGGTGATCGGGTACTCCCGCTCTTCCGAGTCGGGAGCCACCTCCATGTCCACGAATTCGTAGCCGTAGTCCGGCTCCATGCGGGTCGGCGCGTTCTTCATGAAACGGTTGAAATGGTCGATGATGCGCACCTGGGTTATCAGCATCATGGGCCACTCGCTGAATTCCGGCGGGAGTTCGCGAGTGCTCATCTCGCGGACGATGCGCTGGGAATCCTGGGGATCCGGCTTCCAGAACGCCATGTCCGTGATTGTGTGGGCCTCCTCGTAGATCTCGTGGGCGAAACCGAATGCCTGGAACGTCTCCATGGTCCGGGAGTGCACTCCGTCCGCGTTAGCCAATGGCAACCGATGTCCGCGACGCTCGATCAACCGCGTATTGACCTGAGGGAACCGGGACAACTGCGCCGCCGCGATGGATCCGGCCGGGCCGCAACCCACAATCAAGACATCCATGGTCTCGGGGAGCTTTTCGGGACGGTCCACTCCGTAGCCCTGAGCGGGCATGGTCATCGGATCGCCTGTCTGGTAACCATCAACATGAAACTGCATGAGATCTCCTCTGTGTGCGGACGGGGTAATTCCGTATGTCGTGCATCACACGCTAGGAACGGCCGTAGAGTCATCACAACCAAATCAGAGGCACACGGCGGAAAAGAGTTCGAAAAATGTGGCAGCTAGCACACAACCCAATACGGCGAAAGGGTGAGACTACGCGTATTCCACATTGTGAGCCGATTCGTATCGATTGATGGTCGGTGCCAGCACCGCGAACCTGAGCTGTACGGCCACCGCACGCATGGTCGGCCGGGTTTCCGCCCCTTGGTCTCAGTCTTCTCAGCCCCACCAAAGCCGTCCGTGGGAAGATGATGCGATGGTCGATCACCCGGATCCAACCAACTTCGTTGACTTCCCCCGATAAGGCTGCCCGTTGTCATACCCTCCCGCGCCCGCTCGTTCACTCTCTCTGCCAACCGTGCTCCGACCGCTGCTCACCGTGGCGGTGTTGAGTGCTTGCGTGGCCCTGACCAGCTACATCAGTCTCATGACCATGACGGGCCAGTCCCTGGACGATGAGGCGCTCACGCAGGCCAAGGCCGATCGCACCACCTTCTTCCCGTGGATCTTCCTGGCTGCGGCCCGGCACGTGCCGGAGCTGGTGTCGATTGCTGCCGCTGTTCTGGCTCTCGTGTGGACGGTGCGTACCCGCCGCTGGATTCCCGCGCTTGTCGGCCTGGGAATGATCCTGGGGGCGAACCTCACCACGCAGTTCCTCAAACGTGTGCTTCTGGACAAGCCCGATTACGGCATCCAGCAGATTGTGCACAACTCGTTTCCGTCCGGTCACACCACAGCCACGGCCACAATTCTCGTGACGCTCCTGCTGGTCGCTCCCCCGCATTTACGCGCCAAGACAGCCACCTGGGGATGGGTAATGGCGGCCATCACGGGCATGCTCACCGTCCTTAACGGCTGGCACCGCCCCTCCGACGCCGCCGCCGCCCTCCTCGTGGTGGGTGCCTGGGGTGTGCTCGCGGTCCTGTCGATCAGGCTCGTCGACGGCGCCCTGTCCCGCCCCGGAGTCCGTCCCACCGATGCGTACCGCAGGGTGCGGCAGAAGATGGCTGTCCGCCGCGGGAACCTCCTGCAGCGGGAGGATCGGGGCGACAGCGCCTTCATTCCGCCGGCAGCACCCCGGCAGCAGCCGTACCAGGAGCAGCCGCCCCAACCGCACCAGTACCAGCACCCGGGATACCAGCACCCGGGATACCAGCAGGGCACCTCTTCGCAGTACGGTCGCCCCGGTTACGGCTATGCCGCGCCGGTGCGCCCGCGTCTGGGTGCGGTGATCACGCTGATCGTCCTGGCAGCAGGCTTGACAGTGACCGTGGCCCTGCTGCCCTGGCCCGCGGTGTCCGGTACGGGAACCGGCCGTGCCACCGTTATTGCCGGATACCTTGGGATTGCGGCTGCATCTGCTCTGAGTTGGCGGGCTGTGGCTCGCTGGCTGCGGTCTCTGTCCTGACGGTGGCCAACCGATCCAGGAAGATCCGGGCCACGCCGGCCTGATACGGCAGCCGGTACATGGAGGCGGTCAGTGTGCCGTGCGCCGCGGTATCGGATTGCTCGGCGCGCTTCAAGGCAAGGGCCATGGTGTCGGCTTGTTGCAGCACGAACGTGCTGGAGACCGGGCTGCCGTGGCCGGGCACAAATACCTTGTATCGCTCCAGGGCGGCCAGTGCGCGCAGGGTCTCCACCCAGCGTTGCGGGTACGAATCCTCGAAACTGGGGTCCGCACCTTCCTCGACCAGGTCACCGCAGAAAACGATGTCCGCCACGCCCACGCACACGTCGTTGTCGGTGTGACCCAACCCCAGGAAGAACAGGGTCACGAGCTTGTCTCCGAGTTCAATGCGTGTTAGCGATGGTCTGCGGCCGTTGCCGGGCACCGTGTTGGTGGGGAACACGAGCTGGGTGTCCAGCCCCTCACCGTCGCCCATTTCAGGTTCCTGGGTGCTCACGAAACTGCGCTGGAAATCACCGTGCTGACGCATGGCTGCGCCGCAGGCCTTGTGGGCCCAGAACTCCACCACCCCGGCACGCTGAAATGCCGCGTTGCCCATGTAATGGTCGTAGTGCGCGTGAGTGTTGACCACGGTGAGGGGCAGTTGCGTGATCTCTCGGACGGCCGCCAGGATCTCCCGGCCTTGCCGGGGTCCCGCGCCCGTATCAATGACCAGGGCACGCTGAGATCCCACGATGAGCCCGGAGTTCAATCTCCAGTTATCCGTGCCAATCACGTAGACGCCGTCGCGCAACTCGTGGATGCGTGCCATGCGGACAGCCTAACCGCCCGGAACCCCCTCCACATCAACCCGACGATGGAAATCCGGCGGTGCTAGCCTGTCCGGCGTGTTCCCCTCCCAGCCCGTCTCACCGCCCCCGTCCGACGCCGCCCTACCGCCGGCCGGGCGGTTCGCGCCCTCCCCGTCGGGGGATCTTCACCTGGGTAATCTGCGCACCGCGCTGGCAGCGTGGGGCTTTGCTCGTGCCACGGGCCGGAAGTTCTTCCTCCGGGTGGAAGATCTGGATCGGGTGAAGGTGGGCGCCGCGGAACGTAACGTGGCGGACTTGGTGGAGCTGGGCCTGGAGTGGGACGGCCCGGTCGATTACCAAGCACCCCGGATTCCCCAGTTCCTGGGCGAGGTCCAACGGCTCACGGACGCGGGTCTCACCTACGAGTGCTTTTGCACACGTAAGGAGATCCACGCGGCGGCATCGGCGCCGCACGGCATTCCCGGGGCTTATCCCGGTACGTGCCGGAACCTGAGCGCGGAGGCTCGCGAGCGGCGTCGGCAAGAGCGGCCTCCGGCCATCCGCCTGCGCGCAGCCGTGAATGAATTCGCCGTGCACGACTATTTCGCAGGTGTCTACACGGGCGCCGTGGATGACATGGTGTTGGTGCGTAACGACGGCACCCCCGCCTACAACCTGGCCGTGGTCGTGGATGACGCCCACCAGGGGATCGATCAGGTGGTGCGCGGGGACGATCTGCTCTCCTCGGCACCGCGGCAGGCCTACCTGGCCGGACTGTTGGGCTATCGAGCACCCGAGTACGTTCATGTCCCCCTGGTGCTGGGACCGACCGATGTACGGTTGGCTAAACGCGACGGAGCTGTAACACTTGATGAATTGCATGCTCTGGGTTACACAACGCGCGACGTGCTCGTGTGGCTCGGTGAATCGTTGGGGGTCGCCCACGCCTTGAATTCCACGGCTGACTTGCTGAAGGACTGGAATCCCGGGGCCTGGGACACAGAACCCGCCACCTTTACGGAATGGCCCGAAAAGCGGGTTTGACCCCATCCTCGGGCCAGTCATAACTCCTGACCGCTTTGGGGAGCTAAATAGCGTCCCCTACAGTGGACGCCGTTCAAATACCTCGCACCGGAAGGGACACCCATGTCCGACCAGGCGTATCAACTTATTGCGATCGTGATTTATTTCTTGGGCATGATCGCGATCGGCCTGTGGGCCAACAGTAAGACAAAGGACCTCGATGATTACATGTTGGGGGGAAGGAATCTCAAGCCCGGCGTGGCCGCGCTGTCCGCGGGTGCTTCGGATATGTCCGGCTGGTTGCTCATGGGCCTGCCCGGGGCCGTGTACCTGGCGGGCGTGGTCGAAGCCTGGATCGCCATTGGTCTGACTATCGGTGCGTGGCTGAACTGGAAGTTCGTGGCCCCGCGGCTACGTGCGTACACCGAGGTCTCCAACAACTCGATCACCATCCCGTCCTTCCTGGACAATCGACTCAAGGGCAACACCCGCATGCTGCGCGTGGTGTCCGGTGTGATCATCCTGGTGTTCTTCACGTTCTACGTCTCCTCCGGCATGGTCGCCGGTGGCGTGTTCTTCATGTCCTCATTCGGCTCCTCCTACCTGGTCGGCATGCTGCTGATCGCGGGCGTGACCGTGCTTTACACATTCTTCGGTGGCTTCCTGGGCGCCTCCTACACGGACCTTTTCCAGGGCATACTCATGCTGCTGGCGCTGCTCATGGTCCCGGTCGTGGGTCTGTTCTTGGTGGGCGGCCCCGCCGAAATGGTGGACAGTATCCAGAGCGCCCAGCCGGACGCGCTGTCCCTGCTGGCCGGCGGCACCGCCGTGGGCGTCATCTCCGCGTTGGCCTGGGGCCTTGGCTATTTCGGTCAGCCCCACATCATTGTGCGTTTCATGGCCCTGCGCAGCCCGGCCGATGCCAAGTCCGGCCGGCGCATCGGCGTGGGATGGATGATCCTCACCGTGATCGGTGCCATCTCGACCGCCCTGGTGGGTATCGCCTACTTCGGTAACCGCCCGGATCAGGAGCCCACCGACCCGGAGGCCGTGTTCCTGGACCTGTCGCAGATCCTGTTCCACCCCGCCCTGGCCGGCCTGGTGCTGGCGGCGGTGCTGGCGGCAATCATGTCCACCGTGTCCTCGCAGCTGATCGTGTCCTCCTCCGCACTGGTGGAAGACCTGTACAACCTGGCCGCCAAGAAGACCCCGTCCCCCAAGGCCCAGGTGTGGATGGGCCGCGCCGGCGTGCTCCTGGTGGCCGTCGTTGCCGCTGCTCTCGCGTGGGAACAGAACGCGACCATCCTGGAACTCGTGGGCTTCGCGTGGGCCGGGTTCGGCTCTGCCTTCGGCCCCGTGGTCATCCTGAGCCTTTTCTGGCGCAAGCTCACCAACACCGGTGCAATCACCGCGATGATCGTGGGCGCCGTGACCGTGTTCGTCTGGCAGTACACCCCGTGGAGCGACCTCTACGAGATCATCCCCGGCTTCTTCCTGGGCATGCTGGCCGCGATCATCGGTTCCCTGGCCACCTACAAGCGTGACCCGGAGATCGAGGCCGAGTTCGACCAGGCCGTGCGCCTGGCCACCGACCCCCACCCGGCACCCACGGACGCCGCTGCCGCCACGCGCATCGAATCCGACGTGGCCGCCGGCCGCAACTGAGTTCCACCCACGGCCGGGGCAGCTTCCCCGCCCACGAAGCTTGGCGCCCGCTCACCACCGGTGAGCGGGCGCCTTGCTTTGTCATCCGATCACGGCGTTAATGCAACCATGCTGATCAATGCGCTCTACCAACCCGTGACCGGCCACGATTTCACCGATGTCATTGCCGACTACCCCCTGGGGATCATTGTGGGTTCCGAGCTGGTGGCCGCCCACATGCCAATGCTGACGGTCCGAGAAGCCGATGGTTCCGTGGTCATCGAAGGCCACATTCCCCGGGCCGATCCGTTGCACACGGTGTTGGCCGAGGGCCGTGAGGTGTTGTTGATCTTCCCCGGCCCCTCCGCGTACATCAGCCCGGACTGGTACACCCGTGCGGGATTACCCACCTACGATTTCGAGCCCGTCCACATTCGCGGCCGAGCCACCATGATGGACCAGCCCGCGCTGGAGGATCACCTGCGGCGACTCACAGACCATCATGAGAGTCGGGTGCGCCCCCGCCAGGAGGGCCCCGATAACGCTCAGGCCGCCGGACCTTCCGGGCCGTGGCGGATGGACGACCGCGCCGCGGAGACAATGGGGCGGCTGCTGAGTGCCATCGCGGGTTTCCGGTTGCGCCCCCGGACCGTGGAGTTCAAGTCGAAAATCGGTCAGAACCAAGCTGCGGACGAGGTTGCGAGCACCGCCGATCGCCTATCCCTCATGCGGCACCCGGATGCGCACTACCTCGCCGATCTCATGAAACGCATGGCCACGCCCCCTAACGAGAAGGGCCCGCCCGGCCGGTGAAACGGAACCTTCTGTGACCTTTCGAGAACGACGGCGCTCACGGCGTCGTCGTCCCTCGCGCGCCGTGGCCGGGTGGGCTGGATCAGAAGCCGAGGGAGACGAGGGCCGTGCGCATGGCCCGGGCCGAATCGCGCAGCTGCTGTTCCTCGTGCTCGCCCATGGGGATCGCGAGCGGTTGTTCCACTCCGCGGCGACCCACAATGGATGGGACGGAGAGCGCGAGTCCGCTGATGCCGTGGAAATCGTCCAGGATGGACGAGACGGGCAGAACGGAGCGCAGGTCACGCAAAATCGCCTCCGCAATACGGATGCCGGACAGCCCGATCGCGTAATTGGTGGCGCCCTTACCCGCAATCACCTTGTATGCGGCGTTGACCACCTGCTCCGTCATCTCGGCCAGGCGCTGCTCCGTAAACGGCTTGCGGCCGTCGATCTCCCAGTCGCGCAACGGAACCTGGCCGATGGAGGCGGAGGACCACACGGGGAACTCGGAATCCCCGTGTTCACCAATGATGTATGCGTGCACGCTGGTGGTGTTGACCCGGGCCTCATTGGCGATCATCCAGCGCAGGCGCGAGGTGTCAAGCACGGTGCCGGAGCTAAGGACCTGGCGACGCGGGAGCCCCGTGATCTTCTGGGCCACCACGGTGAGCACATCGCACGGGTTGGTCACGAGCACGAAAATCGCGTGGGGCGCGTGCTCCATGAGCTGAGGCATGAGTGATTTGAGGATCTCGGTGTTGGCGCCGGCCAGATCCAGCCGCGTCTGACCCGGTTTCTGTTTGGCGCCGGCGGTGATCAGGATGACGTCCGAGCCCTGGAGCACGGCAATGTCATCGGAGCCCGCCACGCGAGTGTCCGAGGCGAACAGCTGGCCGTGGGACAGGTCCAGCGCCTCGGCCTCCACCCTGGCGGTGTCGAGGTCGTAGAGGGCAATGTCCGTGGCGGTGCCGCGGATCATGGCCGCGTACGCCAGTGAGGTGCCCACCGACCCCGCTCCCACAATGCCGATCTTGGTTCTACGGACGGTGGCTTCAGTGCTGGTGGTCATAGAAACTCCTGGTTACGGCGGATACGTCCCGCATGCCCGTGTGACGTGTGGGATGCAGTGGGTTCATGTGGTCTTGCCACATTCATTCTGACGTATCCGCCGCGCCGGGGACATTCCTTGTGACTGGGGCGACAGACAACTTGGTCCGCTCACTGGATCGCGAGCGGTGAGCGGACCTCCGTGATAACTAGCAGTGATAGGTGTCGGTGGGTGCCTCGAAATGCACGTCATAGCCCTCCGGGATGCTCATGCCGAACGAGGTGGCCAATCCCAGCACCTTGCGCGCACGGGCCAAGCGGGGCAGGTCCGAGCCGTTGCGGATCTGACCGCCGTCCGCCTCGAACTCCTGCAGGAAGTCCGTGGCCCAGGACAGTTCGTTGAGGCTCGGGGACAGGCCCTCGTTGACCGTGGCGGTCTGCTCGGGCATCAGGCAAAGCTTGCCGGTCATCCCGAATTCGGACGTGACACCGGTGGCCTCCGCGAGCTTGGCACCCAGTGCACCCACAGCGGGGCCGTCGATGGGGCCCGGCAAATTGGCCGCACGCGAGGCAATGGTGAACTGCGAACGGGTGTAGGCCAAAACCATGGGGCTCTCGCCGAATCCTGTGTCACGGCGATAATCGCCGATTCCGAAAGCCAACCTGTACGTGGAACGCGCGGTTGCGATGTCCTGCAGGTTCTGCACGCCGCGGGCCGTTTCCACGAGGGCCACAATGCGCGTGCCGCGCAGCATCTCCGCCGTGCGGGTCACGTGTTCCGGGGATTCGGTCATGGCCAGCATGACGCCTTCCAGACCGGGAGCTTCACGCAGGGCACGGAGATCTTCTTCCCACCAGGCAGTACCGAAACCGTTGATGCGGACCCAGCCGTGATTGAGCTCGTGATTCTCGTTGCGCGAGGACAGCCACTCGATCACGTGCTGACGGGCTGCGGTTTTGTCCGCGGGAGCCACCGAGTCCTCGACATCGAGGACCACGACATCCGCTGCGCTGCTGGCGGCCGCGTCGAAGCGGGCGGGCTGCGCACCGTTGACGAGCAGCCACGAACGGGCCAGCTCCGGACCGACCTTGGGATTCTCAGTGGTCGCCGTGGTCTTTTCAATGGTTTCTGACAAGGTAGTGGACATAATTCACTTCTCGATCTGTGTCTAAGAACGGACACGCTCCCGCACCTGCTGTGCGGTGATAGCGCGGGTCAGCCGAACACCCGAACCGGCCTGAGAGATGATGCGGTCGGAGCGGGTCAGCTGCCAGTAGAAAGCCCCAGGACGAGCGGCACCAGTTCGGTGTGTTGACGACCTACGCGTGAGAGATGCCACGCCGGGCAAAAGCGGTAGGGCCACCGTAACCAAGATCACACCGAGACTCAACTTGGGTCCTTCGCGCGGCGCAGTGCACGGTGATCGGCGGAGCAACCCCCTTCCCCGGGCCGCTGCACACGGGTTGACGGTAAAGCCAAGATCTTCGACGTACCGGGCCGTAGCGTCGATCGATGTGCACTCGGCCCGGGCGGGCGGCCGTAGCGTCGATCAGTGTGCATGCGGGCGGTTCGTCCCTCACCCGCCACTGCGCTTGTTGGTCCGCGCCGTGGCCACGGCGTTCCACGGGTCCTCCGGCCACGGGTGTTTGGGGTAGCGGCCGCGCATTTCGGAACGAACCTGCTGATACGGACCGGACCAGAACGACTGAAGATCGTCCGTGATCGCCAATGGCCTTCGCGCGGGAGACAGCAAATGGAACTGCACGGGTACGCGCCCGTCCACCAACCTCGGCGTATCCGCCCAGCCAAGACATTCTTGTAATTTCACGGCGACCACGGGAGGTTGTTCCGGTTCGTCCGGTGAGTAGACCTTCGGGTAATCGACCCGCGCCGTGTTCCCGCTCGGCACCGCCAATCGCTGCGGGACCAACTCCTCCAAGCGGCCGGCTTCCGGCCACGGCAACAGCCGGCGCAGGGCATCCGTCAGCTTGATGGATCGCAGCGAAGCGCCCCGCGCGATGCCCTGTAATTCCACGCTCAGCCATTCGTCGAGCCGGTCCAACAGCGCCGCATCGTCCATGGCGGGCCACGGATCGCCCAGGTGCCGGTGTAACAACGCGAGGCGCGATCGGAGGGAGCGTGCGGCGTCGTCCCAGGGCAATAGCTCCAGGCCCTGGCTGTGCAGCGCGCTGCGCACGGCCGGCAGGGCGGTGTGGAGATCGGCGGAGATCGGCGTGGAGGACAGTTCGATTGCTCCGACGGCTCGCACGCGACGCGCTCGAACCTTCCCGTTCACGAATTCGCCGCGCGTCTGCTCGCTCACCAACGAACCCGCAATGAGCAGCGCCGTGGGCTTGTCCAACGGCGCAGCCGCGCGAATCACGGCACCGGTCCCGGCGGCCGCCCTTCCCGCGGCGCGACTCAACTCCGCTACGGCAAGCCACTCATGCTGCCGCAACGGGCTACCCGGCTCGAGACCCGCGCGCGTACCCGATGCCAGCAACCACTGCTCCCCCGTTGTGTCCACGCGCTTGGCGATCCACTCGGGTTTCCCCAGGCCGACGACGGCGCCCTCCCGCACATCGCGCAGTACCCCGCCGTGCGTGTCGCCCTCCGCGAGAGCGCCGTGCCCGACATTGGCGCGCACAACGCCGGGCTCAGCAGCGGCACCGCTCTCCCCGGAAATCCGTTCCAGCCGGGCCACCTCCCGCTTCCACCGTGCGGACTCCGCTCCCCCGCCCGAGCGCAACCGCCTCACGAAGGCGGGGATGTCTGCGGCGGGGATGCGAGCGCCGTCGGCGATGGCGGCTATGACCTCCGCGGCGGCGCGCCGCC
Organism: Kocuria sp. cx-455; assembly: GCF_014698015.1. GTDB lineage: Bacteria > Actinomycetota > Actinomycetes > Actinomycetales > Micrococcaceae > Kocuria. Next base: position 668,091 of record NZ_JACXBS010000001.1, on the reverse strand, counting down.
CGACCAGAGCGGCGCCGTCCAGCAGGGCTCTGCCCCACCGGGGTTCCACAGGCATGCCGACCAGAACGCGGCCGAGGTCGGTGGCGCGACCGTCCGCGTCGATGGCACCCAGGCGCAGTAATTCCGCGTCCGCATCCGCACGGGCACGCGAAGGCAGCGGGTCCGGCAGGGACAACCCTTCACCGCCGGGTGCGCCCCACACGGCAAGTGCCAGGCAGGCGAATGTGAGATCGGCGGTGCGCACTTCAGGAACGGTGTGGGCGGGCATGGCACCCCACGTGGCATCGTCGTAGCAACGCACCACCGCGCCCGGCCCCTGGCGTGCGGCGCGGCCGGCCCGCTGGTCGGCCGATGCCTTGGACGCCGAGACCGTGACCAGCCCCGAAATTCCGCGTCCGGCGTCTCGACGCGGTTGGCGCGCCAGGCCCGAATCGATTACCAGCCGCACGCCGTTGACCGTCAGGGACGATTCCGCGAGGGACGTCGTCACGACGATGCGCGGTGGATCCCCCGGTGCGCGTCCCGCGACCGCCCGGTCCTGCTCCCGTGGCGAGACCTGGCCGTGTAATTCCAGGATTTCGGCATCGGTGAGGCTGTGGAGTTCGCCCGCCACGCGGGCGACCTCGCGCGCGCCGGGTACGAACACCAGCGCGTCCGTTCCGGCGTGAGTCTTGAGGGCTTTCGCATGAGCCGCCGCGGCTGTCCGCGCAACGTGTGACAGGAACGCGGGCGTCACCCCGCGATCGTCCAGGCGTAGTGGCCCCGGTGCCCATGCGACGTCCAGCGGATACAGCGCGGACGGGCAATCCACGATGGGCGCGGGGTTGTCCGTGCCCAGCAGCTCGGCGAAACGCGCAGCATCCACGGTCGCGGACATCGCCACAACGGTCAGGTCCTCGCGCAGTTCCCGCAGCTCCGCGAGCATGCCCACGAGCAGGTCGGTTTCCACGCCCCGCTCATGAACCTCATCCAGAACCACCGCCGCCGTACCGTGCAGATCCGGGTCCCTCAACAGGCGTCGCAGCATGATCCCGGGGGTCACGAACTCAATGCGCGTGCCCGGTTGGGTGGTGCTTTCCCCGCGCACACTCCACCCGACGACGTCGCCCGGCTGTGTCCCCGTCAGCGCGGCCAGTCGACGGGCGGCCGCCCTGGCCGCGACCCTGCGCGGTTGCACCACGACCACGCGGCCATGGGTCTGCGAGACGGCAGTTGCGCGGGCAAGAACGTTGGCGATCACGGGAGGAACCAGCGTGGTCTTGCCCGTCCCCGGAGGCGCCTGCACCACCGCGACCCCCTGGTGGAGCGCGGTTTCCAGATCGGGCACGGACTCCGCGAAGGGCAGGCCGCGACCGATCCGCTCCAGGTCGAAGGGTACGGCACTCATGGTTTCAAGTATTGCCGAGACCTCGGACACGGTTGTTACGGTGGAAACCCCTAGTTGAAGGAGCGATTGCGCGCGGAGGTTCACACGAACCGCCTCTGCCCGTCCGCCCTTCCACCTAAAGTGGTACCCATGACCAATGCGCAACTCCCCGAGCAGGTATCCGAGATCTTCGACCCCCAGCAGTGGCGGCAGGTGCAGGGCCTCGAAGACCTGCAGGACATCACGTACCACCGCGGCGTCGAACGGGATGCGAGCGGCGCGGTGGTCAAGGATCTGCCGTGGGTGCGCATTGCGTTCGACCGTCCTGAGGTCCGCAATGCCTTCCGCCCCGGCACGGTGGACGAGCTGTATCGCACGCTCGATCACGCGCGCATGTCCTCGGACGTGGGGGCGGTGATCCTCACGGGCAACGGGCCCTCCGCCAAGGACGGCGGCTGGGCATTCTGCTCCGGCGGCGATCAGCGCATTCGCGGCCGCGACGGTTACCACTACGCGGAGGGCGAGACGGCCGATTCCATCGATCCCGCCCGTGCGGGCCGCCTGCACATCCTGGAGGTCCAGCGCCTGATTCGCACCATGCCCAAGGTGGTCATCGCGGCGGTCTCCGGCTGGGCGGCCGGCGGCGGTCACTCACTGCACGTGGTCTGCGACATGACCATTGCTTCCGCCGAGCACGGCAAGTTCAAGCAGACGGACGCCACCGTTGGCTCCTTTGACGCCGGCTACGGTTCCGCGTTGCTCGCCCGTCAGGTGGGTCAGAAGTTCGCTCGGGAAATCTTCTTCCTGGCCGATGAATATTCCGCCGAGGACATGTTCCGCATGGGCGCCGTCAACAAGGTGGTCCCCCACGAGGATCTGGAAACGTTCGCGCTGGAATGGGCTCGTAAGATCACCGCCCAGTCCCCGCAGGCCGTGCGCATGCTCAAGTACGCGTTCAACCTCCCGGACGACGGCATGGTTGGTCAGCAGGTCTTCGCCGGTGAAGCCACGCGCATGGGTTACATGACCGACGAGGCCGTTGAGGGCCGCGACGCCTTCCTGCAAAAGCGGGACCCGGACTGGTCCGCGTTCCCCTACTACTTCTGATCCGCCCACTTCTTCTCCGTGACAGCACCCATGTCTGAACTTCCCGGAAAACCCCTGAGCGCACCCACCAGCGACAACGTGCCATGGGACACCGTCGCGTTCGACGGCCCCGTGACGGGTGATCCGCTCGCGCTCCTCGAACCCCTCGACCGTGCGCTGGCCCGCCCCGGCCCCGCGGTGATCGTCTCGACCTCCGGGTCCACGGGCCGCCCCAAGAAGACGGTCCTGACCACGGAGGCTCTCACGGCATCCGGGCGGGCCACCGAACGAGCCACCGCCGGGCCCGGCCAGTGGCTGCTGTGTCTGCCCGCGCATTACGTCGCGGGCGTCCAGGTGCTGGCGCGGTCCGTACTGGCCGGCACCACCCCCGTGCTCATGGCGCCCGGGCCCTTCACACCGGAGGGGTTTGCACGGGCGGTCTCGGAGATGAACCACGAGACGCGGTACGTGTCCGTGGTTCCCACCCAGCTGCAACGCATCCTGGACCCCGCCGACGGCGCTCCCCACCGCGAAGCCGTCAACGCTCTCGCGCGTTTCGACGCGATCCTGGTGGGCGGCTCCGCCCTGTCCCCCGCCCTCGCCCAACGAGCCAGCGACGCCGGCCTCACCCTGATCAGCACGTACGGCATGTCGGAGACGTGCGGCGGCTGTGTGTACAACGGGCGTCCCTTGGACACGGTCCGGATCCGCACGGTGCCCGACGACGCCGCAGACGACCTTTCCCACTTCACCTCCCCGTCCAGCCACGGGCCGGGAGAAGGGCGCATCTGGTTGGGCGGCCACGTGGTTGCCGGGGGCTATCTGGACGACCCCCGGCAGACCGGTGAGCATTTCCGCGTGATCGACGGGCAGCGCTGGTACCGCACGGACGATCTGGGAAGCATCGACGATGACGGCGGGCTGAGCGTCTTGGGCCGCACGGATGACGTGATCAATACCGGCGGGATCAAGGTCTCGGCCGGTGTCGTGACCGCAGCGCTCACCTCGCACCCCCGAGTCCGTGGGGCGCTCGTGGTTCCGGTACCGGATGCCGAGTGGGGCCACGCCGTGGCGGCGCTGGTGGTACCGCGGGACGGGGAATTCACGAACGAGCTGCGCAGAGAACTCACTGACCTGGTTCGCGAACACCACGGCTCCCCGGCCGTTCCCAAGTACTGGCGCTGCGTAGCGGAGCTCCCCCTGCTCAGCACCGGCAAACCGGACCGCCGCGCCGCCGCGCAGCTGTTCGACACCGCCGATGCCGACGCCGATGCACCACGCCCAGAGAATGGCTGATATCGATATGCCCGCTCATTCATTGGATCTGACCTTCGCCCCGCAGGACGACTCCGTGTTCCGGGATCGCTGGCAGGCATTGCGCGCGGCGGGTTTGCCGAGCCTGGCCGACCACCGAGGGGCCTTCAACGCCCCGCACATCACCGTTCTCGCGGCAGCCCGGATTCCCGCCGACGTACTGGACCGCGCCCGCGCCCATTTTTCGGACGCCCTCCCGCTGCCGTTGGCCCTCAACGGTGTGGTGGTGCTGGGCTCCGGGCCGTTCGTCCTGGCAGAGCACGTACTTGCCCCGCCCGAGATGCACGGCATTGTGGGGCAGTGGCAGCGCCGGGTGGACGGGAACTCCCGGTGGCTGCGCCCGTGGACACCCCACGTGACCCTGGCCAAGCGTTTGAGTGCTTCGCAGGTGGGGCGGGCGCTGGGAGTACTGCACGACCGGCCTGCACCGACCACCGTGACCGCCACCGAGCTGCGTCGGTGGGATCCCGAGCAGAAGACCTCCACCCGCGAGGCCTAGGCACCGCCCCGGGCCTGGAGGTGACGGGTACCTCAGCTCCCGGGCGGTGCCCTGCGTGAGAGAATGACTCGATTCAGTTCCCCAGTTTTCGGAGGTACATCCGTGGCCACGCCAGCACAGTGGGTGGAGGGCGCACGCCTCAGGACCCTGCCCATGGCCGCGGCTCCCGTGATTGCCGGCACCGCAGCCGCCCAGCAAATGCACGCCGTGCACCTGGGGCACGCCGGGTTGGCGCTGCTCGTGGCGCTGTTCCTGCAGATCGGCGTGAACTACGCCAACGATTACTCCGACGGTGTGCGCGGCACCGACGATGACCGCGTGGGCCCGCTGCGCCTCACCGGCTCCGGAGCGGCGCGGCCCGCGCATGTGAAGTGCGCGGCCTTCGTGTGCTTCGGCCTGGCGGCCCTGGCCGGTGCCGCGCTCGTGGTGCTGTCCCAGCAGTGGTGGTTCGCGATCGTGGGTGTGGCCGCTGTCCTCGCGGCCTGGGGATACACGGGCGGCAAGAAGCCCTACGGCTATCTGGGACTGGGCGACATTTTCGTGTTCATCTTCTTCGGTCCCGTGGCCACGCTGGGTACAACGCTCACGCAGGCCGGTCGGCTGAACCTGGACGCCTGGCTCATGGCGATCTCCACGGGCTTGTTCGCGTGCGCGCTGTTGATGGCCAATAACGTGCGTGACATTCCCGGCGACCGCGAGGTGGGCAAGAAGACGCTGGCCGTCCGGCTGGGCGACCCGGCCGCACGCCTGACGTTCGCCACGGAGATGACCGTGGGCATGCTTTTACCGCTGCTGCTGGTGCCGTACAATCCCTGGGTCCTGCTCGTCTACGCAATGACCCCGTTGGCCCTGGCGGCCAGCGCCACGGTGCTCAAGAGTAGCGACCGCCGGGCCTTGATCCCCGTGCTCAAACAATGCGGGCTGGTGAACCTGGGCTTCACCGTGCTCTACGCGCTGGCCGTGCTGGTCAACCAGTACGTCTAGCCCCGGGACGTACGTCGATGAATCAGATGTCCCTGCGGGCCTGCTGATCCGTGTAGGAATCCTCGATTTCCTGATCCTCCAAGGCCACGCGGTTCCTGGGCTTGGGAGAGCGGTCGATCCAGCGGTGGAAGTCCTGGCTGGCCGCCAAATGGAGCTTGGGGAAGAAGATGTAACAAATCGCGAAGGCGGCCACCACCGCAGCGATGCCGGACAGGATCAGCCCCGCACCCACGTACATGGCGATCACGAACACCACGACCAGGATGCCCAACCGCAACAGGGAGTACTTGAGGAAATTCACGCGAGTCAGTCTACCGCCACGCCCTGGACGCCCGCCCCATGCCGCTTCCGCACGCGATCATCAGTGCAACGTGTCATCGCGGCTACGCCCATGACATAACGCCCAGAAACCGATGCGCTGACCATCAGCATGCTGCCCTAGGATTGGCACCATGGGCAGAGCGATACTCATTATCGGAGCAGGCGCCCTCGCCGTGGGTGTGATCATTTATTCACTCATCGAATGCGCCCAAACAGAGAAGTACAAGGTCAGGTCCCTCCCCAAGGGTGCGTGGATCTTGGTGATCCTGCTGCTTCCCGTCATTGGCGCGGTCCTCTGGTTGTTCTTCGGCCGCCCCAAGAAGGAGGAGCCCGGCACCCAGCCGCAGCGCGGTCGCGGCCCGGACGACGACCCCCAGTTCCTGCGGAACTTGGAGGAGCGGCGTCGGCAGCAGGCGCACGAGCGCAGACTCCAGGAGTGGGAGAACGAGCTCAAACGAACGGGACGTCCCGCGGGAGAAAAGCCTCAACCGCTGGACCCGGATGACCCCCGCCTGAGCGGAGAGTCCCCGGACCACGCCGACGGCGCCTCCGAAACGGACACCCACGGTGTGGAAGACCCCGGTGGCGAATTCCCCGGCGGGGGTGGAAGCACCGCAGCCGGGTCTGGGGAGGATGGCCCGCGGGACCCTGATGAGGGTCCGGCACCGGACACGGCTCCCGGCCACCGCACTTAGGAACCGACATGAAACCCCACGCCGCATAAGTACTCGGTCGAAAAGCCCCCCGCACCTCTGGAGAGGTGCGGGGGGCTTTCGTCAAACCATGGTTGGCCGCGCTTGATTCTCGCAGCGGAATCGGTCCCGGGAAACCGTGGATCACATGCTTACAGACCCGAATACGAGTGCAGACCCGGGAAGTACACGTTGACCACGGTGAAGTTGAAGACCACGCACATGTAACCGGCGATCGACAACCACGCGGAACGGTTCCCGTTCCAGCCGCGGGTCACGCGGGCGTGCATGTAGGCGGCGTACACGGTCCAGATCACGAACGTCCAGACCTCCTTGGTGTCCCAACCCCAGAAACGACCCCAGGCCTGATCGGCCCAGATCGCACCGGCGGCAAGGGTGAAGGTCCAGAACACGAAACCCACGGAGTTGAGACGGAACGCGAAGTTCTCCAGGGTGGTCGAGTTGGGGACAACGCGCAGGAACCCCAGTTTGGTGTCCTCCCCCGCGGCCGCGTTCTTCTCGCGACGGGACTGCAGCAACTGCAGCACCGCCATGGCGAACGTAATGGTGAACAGGCCGGATGCCGCCACGGCAATGGACACGTGGATGACCAGCCAGTAGGACTGCAGCGCCGGCGGCAACGGGGAAACCGGGGTGGGGAACGCAATGGTGGCCGCACACAGCATGAGCAGCACCAACCCGGAAACCATGGGTCCCACAAAACGCAGATCCTTGAAGCTCAACGTGACCAGGTAGACGCCCGCCACCACGAGAGCACCCGTGGAACAGAACTCGTACATGTTGGCCCAGGGCACGCGGTCCGCGGCAATCCCACGGGCCACCACCGCGAAGGCGTGCAACACGAATGCAATGCCCATGACCACCACGGCCGCACGAGCGGCGGGGCGACTGACGGAGTCCTTGTAATTGAGGGCCTCGAACTCGTCCGCGCCCTTGGGTCGCGCGTCCGCAGTGGTGCGGAACTCGCCGGCCACGGAACCGTTGTCCACGGCCCCGTTATGAGCGTCGTCGTGGCCCACGGTACGCCCGGGCGCGGACGCCGAGACACTCACGGAACCACCGCGCGAACCTGCGCCCACCAGTTCCTTGGAATCCTCCCGGCCCACGGCGTTCTGACGCTGCGCGGCGCGCTCAGCGTCACCGATCGCCTTGGAGTGCGAGGCCATGTCCCACACGAAGGCCACGAACGCGACCAGGTAGGTGAATGCGGCCAGGAGCATGAACCATTCGCTCCAGACGCCTAACGTTTCATTGATGTTGCTACCCATAGATCACTCACGCCTTATCTGACGAGTTGAGGGGGAAATCGCGCACACCGCGGTCTTCCCACAGCGAGGTCCACAAAGCTGTCAGTTTCTCGGCTTCCGCGCCCAAGCGGTGATCCTCACCGCGAGCCAACAGTCCGTATTCCAGAACAGTACACTGCACGCCATTGTGGTCCCGGCCCACAAACGCGCGCACCCATGCCCGGCGACGGGCGATGAACAGGGTCATGATGAGCCCCACGAAAGCGGCCACGAACGAGATGAACGCGGGAATACGTCCGGGATCGTTGTGGATGTCCAAACCCACGTAGCGCTTGACGTCCACGAATTCGATGGTGCCCTTCCCGTCCGGTAGCTCGGCGCTGCGGTTGGCGCCGTCCAGGGTAATGGCGCCGTTGTCGGACATCATGGAATTCAGTTCGGTCAGCGAGTCCACATCCAGCACGTAGACGTTCTGGGCTTGACCGTTGTCCAGGCCCAGATCCCCGAAGTATGAGGACATGATCAGCACCGGATTGCTCAACCCCGGATCCACCGACCGGGGCATGGAACCCTCGCTCATGACGGCCGTGGGCAGGAGCAGGCCCACGAAACCGAGCTGATCCGGAGCGGCGTCGGGCACTTTGAGCACCAACGAGGACGTATAGACCGAGTCGGTCGGGATGGTCACCACGGGACCCTCGTAGGCCACTTTGCCCTCACCGTCCGTCACCCGGATCACCGGGGCGTAACCGTTACCCACCAAGTAAATCTTGGTGCCGCCCACGTTGAGGGGCTCGTTGACCTTCAGTTTCTGGCTCGTGGGCTCCGCACCGGGTTCTTCGGTCACGGACACGTCCGCCTCGAAATCCGTGGGAGCCCCGTACTGGTCGGGATCCGTGGTGTCACGGTTGAAGTCAGCCTGGAACTTGTCCAGGCGCACCGAAAACGGGTTGAGCCAGTCAGCGGTGAAATTGGTACCGGGGGTGAACGAATCGTACGCGACCAGTGTGTTCACGAAGGACTCGTCCTCGACGATGATTTTCTGGCCCTTGTACCCGAACAACGAGCCGATTCCCACCGAGACCAGCACCCCCAACAGCGCCACGTGGAACAGGATATTGCCCACTTCTTTCCACATGCCGCGTTCGGCACCCACGGACGGTGCATCGCCGTCCAAATCACGGACGTTCACACGGTAGCCGCGCTTTTTCAAGGCCTTGGCCGCGTCCTGGATGGCCTCCGACGGCAGCGGAGCTGCGGCGCCGTCGCGCGCGCCCAACAGCACCCGGCGGTACTGCGGCAGGCGGGTGAGCCGCTTGGGGGTGCGCGGCGGCTTGGCCCGCCACGCCCTGTAGTGCTGGATCGCCCGCGGAATGACGCAACCGATCAGGGAGATGAACAGCAACAGGTAGATCGCCGAGAACCAGTAGGACGAGAAAACGTCGAACATCTGGAACCGGTCCAGCCACGGGCCCGAGGTGGGGTTGGCCTCGATGTAACTGTTGACGGCATCGGGATCCTGAATCCGCTGCGGGAACAGGGAACCCGGCACGGCCGCGATGGCCAGCATGAGCAGCAGCACCAACGCCGTGGACATCTTGGTCAGCTGCGTCCATGCCCACCGCAGCATACCCAGGGGACCGAGTGCGGGCACCGCAACGGAATCGCTGCCGTTGCCCTTCTGATCGCGGTCATCGCGCACCTGCGTCATATCGGCATCACCCAATCGGTAACGAACTCGGCCTGGATCCAGGAAACCAGTGCGGACCATACGCCCGTGGCCATGGCCAGACCAATCAGGACGAGAACTGCACCGCCCACACGCTGAAGCGTGAGACGGTGACGGCGGAAGAATGTCATGGCACCCATCCCCCGGCGCAGGGCCAGTGCGATGAGGACGAACGGGATGCCCAGTCCCAAACAATAGGCGGTCGTGAGGATCACGGCCTTGCCCGTGGAGGCACCGTCCACGTACACCAGCGCCTGAACGGCGGCGAAAGTGGGGCCGATGCACGGCGCCCACCCCAACCCGAAGGTCATGCCCAGCAGGGGCGCACCCCACAGACCGGGAGGTGGCCGACGTTCGATTTTGCGGTCACGCTGGAACCACGAAAAACCGCCCATGAACACAATGCCCATGAGGATCACCAGGATGCCCAGCACCACCATGATCCACTGCTGCCCCAGGAACCAGGCGAATGCCCCCAGCTGGGCCAGCACCACGGACATCACCACGAACACCGCGGAGAATCCGAGCACGAACAGCACCACACCCAAGACCACGCGCCCGCGCCTCTGCTCCTGCAGATCCACACCCGTCAGGCCGGTCACGTACCCCAGGTAACCGGGGACCAGGGGAAGCACGCAGGGGGAAGCGAAGGAAACGAGCCCCGCGATGAGTGCCACCGGTAGCGCGGCAATCAGTGAGCCGTCGAGGATGACCTCGGCGAAGGGATTGCCCGTCATACTTTCTCGGCCACCGTGTCCTTGATGAGCGCGTCCAGAGTGGAATGGTCCGCCTTACCCAACACGCGGGCGGCCACACGACCCTCCGAGTCCAGTACCAAAGTGGTGGGCACGGCCTGCGGCGGAACATAGTCGCTCAACGCCAACAGCACCTCACCGTTCAGATCGGACGCGGAAGGGTACGGAATCCCGAAGGTGCGCTCGAAGGCCTCGGAGGTGGCCTGCTGGTCACGCAGGTTCACGCCCATGAATTGGGCGTCGCCCTCATATTCCTCGGCCAGGCTCACCAGATCCGGTGCCTCCGCCCGGCAGGGGGCGCAACCCGCGTACCAGAAGTTCAGGACGGCGGGTTCACCGCGCAGTTGCTCGGCGGAAACCGTGGAACCGTCGAACATCTTGGCGTCGAACTCGACCGGTTCGCCGCGCTCCTCGGGGGCATACTCGCTCACGGAGCCGTCGCCGGCCACATAGCCCTTACTGCCGCCGTCGTTCGCCTGCTGCGCGAGGTTGTCCGATTCCGAGCCACCGCACGCGGTCAGCGCCAGCGCGGCGCACACGGACAACGACGCCGCCGCCACGCGCGTGCGCGAGCGGCGGGATCGGGCGGTTTGAGCGGAACGGACTCGGGCCAATTTCACGGGTATGTCACCTGACGGTACGGAGTGGGATTCGGGAGCAATTATGAGCCGGGAAGCTGGTTGACCCCTGGGTAGAGGTGGGCTGCCGGTTCCCGGTAGTTCAGCCGCGGGAGCCCCGGCTCGGCCACGTCGTCGAAGGTCAGGGACGTGATGGACGCGAGGTTGCACTGACGGCGGCGGGGATCGTGCGGCAGTGGCCGGCCCTCGACGGACAAGCGTGTCAACCAGATGGGTAGCTGGTGGGACACCGCGATCACCTGGGCGCCGTCGCCACCGATGTCCACCGCGCGGCGGGCCAGATCGCGGACGGCTTCGGCCATGCGGGTCACCTGCTGCCGGTAGGGTTCCCCCCACGAGGGACGCAGCGGGTTGAGCATGAAGGGCCAGTGCTTGGGATGCGACAGCACTTTCTCGTCCACGTGCAGACCTTGGAAGTGATTACGGGGCTCAATGATGCGCTCATCGGTGACCACGTCCAACCCCAGCTCACGGGCCACGGGCGCGGCGGTCTCCCGTGCCCGTGTCAACGGGGACGACGCCAGCAAAACGTAGCGGTCCCCCTGGTTCACGCGGGCCCTGAAGTCCGCGGCGGCGGCTTCTGCCATGCGCGCGCCGAGCTCGGACAAATGGAAATCCGGCATGCGCCCGTAAACAATCGCGTCAGGGTTGTGAACCTGGCCGTGGCGCAGTAAATGAACGGTGGCGGAGGACATGATGACAGTCTCTCAAAACCCCGGCCACCTCCCAATTCAGGGGCCTCCAAGGCAACGCCCGCGAACCGTGTGAACCCGCCCGCTGCAAGGCCGAGGATCCTTTGCTCCCCGCCCCCGTCAGCCCAATACGTTCCGCAAGCGCCGCTCGTCAATGCGCAGCTGATCCCATGGGACCCCGTCCACGAACACGACAGGAATGACATGGGCGTAGTCGCGCAGCAGGGCTGCGTCCGTGGTGATGTCCACTTCCGAGAACTCGCTACCGGTGTCCCGGCACGCGGCCGCGACCACGGTGCGGGCGTCCGCACACAAATGGCATCCGTCCTTGGTGAGCAACGTCACGTGATGCGCGGGGGCGGCCGCCGCCCAGTTTTCTGCGGACAACAGGGGCTTCTGGGGTTTCTGGGGTTTTTGGGGCGAGCTCATGGACCCATGCTACGGGCACGCAAAAGGCCCCGTTCGGTGAAGAACGAGGCCTACCGCGATGTCGTTTTACTTCTTGTTACGACGCTGGTGACGAGTCTTACGAAGCAGCTTGCGGTGCTTCTTCTTGGACATACGCTTGCGGCGCTTCTTAATGACTGAACCCATAGGATCCCTCGCATTGTTGTAGACGATGACTGTTTGAACGGGTCGCGCCTGAACGCAACCCCGCCGGCCGGCTAACCGGACGGCAAAATCCGCATGAACGGCAAACTATTGATCTACCCTACCGCCTGTGCACCGAATCCTTGAAAATGGGTGCTCACGCACTGGCCTGGCGGGCGCGCTTCAGACCCACGGGCGGATTGTCCCTCGATTCCGCCGCATCACCGTGATCATCGATCTCACCGTCGCGGCCTCGGTCCGGATCGAGCCCGGCTTCCCGGTACTGAAAAATGATGTGTTCAGTGGTCAAGCGAGATGCCATGTGGAAGTCACCCGCTTCCAACGCGCCGCAGATCGCACGGTGCTCGGCACGGATGCGGCTGGACGTGGTGGACCACAACGGAACATGACCGACCAGGGCCATGGTGTATTCGTACATGGAATCGCGTAGCGCCGTGAACAGCGCCGTGATGGCCGTATTACCGCAGGACTTCACCAGAGCAATATGAAAGCTCACGTATAAGTTGTGGAATTGCTTCAGCCCCACATCATCTCGGTCCATTTCCACCATGATGGATCGCAATTCGGTGATGGGGACATTGGCCCTTGTAGCGTTTTCCAATGCCCAGGATTCCAACTGCACCCGCGCCTGAACAATGTCCCGCAGCGGATACTCGGAAGTAGCCATGTGCAGTCGCAACGCGGGACCGGCGGAGGCGGCCGGTTCTCGCACCAGAAAGGGCAGGATGGACCGGTGCGGGCCGTCGAACAACTTGACGATCCCCCGAGCTTCCAGCCCCTTCAGGGTCTCCCGCATGGAGTTACGGGAGACCCTGAAGATTGCTGCGAGGTCTTTGTCGATGGGCAACTGCTGACCCAGCACGAGGTTGCCGTCGAACAGCTCGTTCTCGAGCCATTGCAGAACCTCACGATGCGTTGCCATGGTCACCAACCTAAAGTCGTGTGTTGAGCACGTGCCAATCACAGCATGTGCTTCGACTCATGAGCTTACTGGGTATCGCCGAGAAATCAGATCAGACCCTGGGCCGACATTGCGCGCGCCACCTTGATGAATCCCGTAATGTTGGCGCCGGCCACATAGTTACCGGGCATTCCGTATTCATCGGCCGTTTCTGCGCAACGGTGATGAATTCCGCGCATGATTTCCTGCAGACGCTGCTGCGTATAGTCGAAGGTCCACGAGTCGCGAGAAGCATTTTGCTGCATTTCCAGAGCGGATGTGGCCACGCCGCCGGCGTTGGCAGCCTTGCCCGGAGCGAAGAGCACGTCCGCGTCCTGGAACAGGCGGATCGCTTCGGCGGTGGTGGGCATGTTCGCCCCCTCGGCCACGACCTCCACTCCGTTGGCCAACAGCTTCTTGGCCTGACGGCCGTTGAGCTCGTTCTGGGTGGCACACGGCAACGCCACGGAGCCGGGAACGTCCCACACGGAACCGTCCGAGATGAATCGTGCACGACCGCCCTTGCGCTCGGCGTACTGGCTGATGCGTGCGCGCTCCACCTCTTTGACCTGTTTCAGCAGATCCAGGTCGATGCCGTCGGGATCCATCACGTACCCGCTCGAGTCGGAGGCGGTCAGCACCTTGGCACCCAACGACTGCGCGCGCTCAACGGCGTAGATCGCCACGTTGCCGGAACCGGACACGATGATCTCCCGGCCGTCCATGTCCTGGCCGCGGGTCTTGAGCATCTCCTCCGCGAACATTACGGTGCCGTAGCCGGTGGCTTCGGTGCGCACCAGTGAACCACCCCAGGCCAAGCCCTTGCCGGTGAGGACACCGGATTCATAGCGGTTGGTGATGCGTTTGTACTGGCCGAACAGGTAGCCGATCTCACGTCCACCCACACCGATATCACCGGCGGGAACATCCGTGTACTCGCCGATGTGGCGGTACAGCTCGGTCATGAAGGACTGGCAGAACCGCATGATCTCGGCGTCGGAGCGCCCGGAGGGATCGAAGTCCGAACCACCCTTACCGCCGCCAATGGGCATGCCGGTCAGGGAGTTCTTGAAGATCTGCTCGAAGCCCAGGAACTTGACAATGCCCAGGTAGACCGACGGGTGGAACCGCAGGCCACCCTTGTAGGGGCCCAATGCTGAATTGAACTCCACCCGGAAACCGCGGTTGATATGCACCTGACCGTTGTCATCGGTCCACGGCACGCGGAAAATGATCTGTCGTTCGGGTTCGCAGATGCGTTCCAGGATGGCCGATTCGAGTAGGTCGGGGTGGCGCGCCACCACGGGGCCCAGCGATTCAAAGACTTCGTCCACTGCTTGATGGAACTCGGACTCTCCGGGGTTGCGAGCAATCACTGCTTGCCGAATCGGAATCAGATTCTCGTGCATGGGTCTCCTGCCGTCTATCGGTTGTACATGCTCACCGTGCCATCATCGCCGCGAGCTCCGCCCACGACGCCGGAACCCGGTGAGAGTGGACAGCAGACCACTCTGACGCCGGTGTGCGCCTCCGCTGCGCACAGGTGGAATCCCGTATTCGGGTTTCACGGTGTTCGAACCATCGGACTCGACTGAATCCGCGCTGGGCTCAGCGGAAGTAACGTCGGTGTTGGCTTCCACACTAGCGCCTGTGACTTCCACCTCCGTGCCTAAGGCAACGGCATCGGGGAGGCTTGATGCGTCCGAAACCTCGGGTTCTTCCGGGGTTTCTTGCACGTTTTCGCGCTCTGAAGTTTCGTTATCATCCGAAATCACACCAAACACGGGGGTTTCTGCAATCTCGGAGTCGAGCTCCATGGATTCGGAGGTTTCGTTGGTGACGGTTTGCCCGGCATCCTGCGCAGGTTCTTCCACGGCCTCTGGTGCGCCGAACCAGGGAAGATGACGTGGTTCGTCACCGGTATCGGGGGCCACGGGGACTTCGGCCGCCGACAGCAGATCCTCGATCCAGACGACCACCTCGCGCAGGGGTTGCGCTTGCACGCTGTAGAAGCGTTTCTGCCCCTCGGCGCGCGTGGCCACCAATCCTGTGTCCCGCAGCACCTTGAGGTGTTTGGACACGGTGGGCTGGGAGACTTCCAGTTCTTCGACCAACTCTCCCACCGGACGGGAGCCATGGCGCAATGCGGACAGGATCCGGCGTCGAGTGGGGTCGGAAAGAGCTGAATATGAGTCGTTGGCCATGGGATTCACCCTAATCGTGAACCCCGATCAGGCCCCAATCAGCCTCAGTCGTACCAGGGGTCCAGGCCCCAGTGGGGGAAGACTTCCTTGCGGGTGGCCATGATGGACCGGTCGGTCTCGTCGTTGGGGTCGAATCCGATCTCCCACGATCGCCACCACAGGTCCACGTTGTCACCCATCATTTCGGGTGCGTGGCCGCCGTACTTCTCGTTCATGTACGTGCGCCATTCCTGCGGAACGGGAGTGCTCACCGCCACGGGATGACCGCTGGAAATGCCCACCAGGTGTGCCCACGAGCGCGGCACGGCGTCGTGGCAGTCGTAGCCGCCCCCGCCCGTGGCGATCCACCGACCCTCGCACACCTCGTCCGCGAGATGGGAGACCGCCAGGGCGACCTGCCGCTGCCCGTCAACGCTCACGCGCAGGTGGGTCAGCTCGTCCTGGAAGTGGGAATCGCAGCCGTGCTGGGACACGATCACCTCGGGACGGAACTCGTGCACCAGCTGGGGCACCACGGCGTCGAACGCGCGCAGCCACTGGGAATCGTCCGCGCGCGTGGGCAGGGCCACGTTGATCGAGGTACCCGCGCACTGGCCCGCCCCGATCTCGTTGGCGAAGCCCGTTCCGGGAAACAACGACAACCCGGTCTCGTGGAGAGAAATGGTCATGACCCGAGGGTCCTCGAAAAAAATGGACTGGGTGCCGTCACCGTGATGGCCGTCCACGTCGATGTACACCACGCGCTGCACCCCGTTGTCCAGGAGGTGCTGAATGGCCACGGCGCAGTCGTTGTACACGCAGAACCCGCTGGCCCTGTCCCTGGCGGCGTGATGCATGCCGCCGCCGAAATTCACGGCGTGAACGGCCCTGCCCTCGAGGATGTCCACGGCGCCCTGGTAGGTGCCTCCCACCAGTCTGGCGCTGGATTCGTGAATGCCCTCGTACGCGGGGGTATCCTCGGTCCCCAACCCGCATTCCGGAATCTCTTTGGTGGGATCTGCAGATACTGCGTGCACCGATTTCACGTAATCCGCGGTGTGAGCCAGTTGAAGCACCTGGTCATCCGGGACTTCTGGGATTTCGACCCGAACATTCTCTGCGG
This sequence comes from Kocuria sp. cx-455, assembly GCF_014698015.1. Classification (GTDB taxonomy): domain Bacteria; phylum Actinomycetota; class Actinomycetes; order Actinomycetales; family Micrococcaceae; genus Kocuria. The sequence goes on along the minus strand of NZ_JACXBS010000001.1, from coordinate 651,889 downwards.
TGTCCAGGCCCAGTTGCTGCACCAATCGCATGGTGGCGTCCAACCGGGACGGGCGCATGGGGTGGTAATCCCCAAAGTTGTACTGGAGCAACTGGGGATCCCAATAAACGCTGGTGGGGTACACGGCGCCTTCACCGTTTGTTGCGGGGCTCACACGACCATTAGATCATTGACAACGCCTCACCGGGCCGTGGTTTGCACTGTGACGGCGGATTTAGGGCAATAATGTGCTGACCGCTCGTGTGTGGGGCCACTATCAATACATCGGAATGCGACGCTGGAGGAGGTGCGGTGAGCGAGTTGGAAGAGGCCGATCCGGCCCCGGAACACCCCCCGTCCAATAGTGACCCGTTCCCCACGCGGATAGCACTCGGGGTACGGGATTTCGTGGACGGAATTGCCAACTCCTCCCCCGCGAGACTGGCGGTCATGGTCTTCGTGATCGTGGATCTGGCCTTTGCCGCGTTGTTGTGGTTGCCCGTCTCGGCCGCTCCGGGGAAGGACACCGGCGTAGCGGACGCCGTATTCACCGCAACCTCCGCCGTGACCGTGACCGGGTTGACCACGGTGTCCACCGCGGATCAGTGGTCCCTGTTCGGCCAGGTGATCATCCTGGTGGCCATCCAGATCGGCGGTCTGGGCACCCTCACCATGACATCCCTCTTGGCCCTGGCCATCGGCCGCAAACTGGGCCTCAAATCCAAACTGATCACCCAGGAGGCGCTCAACATCGGCCGGCTGGGCGAGGTGGGTTCGCTGCTGCGCATCATTGTGGTGACGTCCATTTCCATTGAAGCGGCTCTCACGGTGGTGCTGACCGTGGGCTTCCTGGTGGCCGGGGAACCACTTCATACCGCCCTGTGGCACGGGGCGTTCTACGGGATCTCCAGCTTCAACAACGCCGGGTTCACTCCGCACAGTGACGGCCTGGTGCCCTACGACCACACCGGGTTGGACTCCTGGCTGATCCTGTTTCCCATTTGCATTGGCGTGTTCATCGGCTCGCTGGGTTTCCCCGTGATCCTGGTGTTGCGCGAGGCAGGGTTCCGGTTCAGTCGCTGGAATCTCAACGCCAAGCTGACGCTGTTGACCACCGGGATCCTGTTGTTGGTCGGCTGGCTCCTGTTTTCGAGCTTCGAGTGGGACAACACCGCCACGATCGGTGACAAACCCGCCAGCGAACGCATTTTCCATGGCTTTTTCGCGTCCGTGATGATGCGTTCGGGCGGTTTCAACCTGGTGGACATGCCCGACACTTCTCAGGTGACCCTGCTGCTCACGGACGCGTTGATGTTCGTGGGTGGCGGTTCTGCATCGACCGCCGGCGGCATCAAAGTGACCACGTTGGCCGTGGTGTTTCTGGCAATCCTGGCCGAAGCACGCGGTGATAAATCCGTGATCGCGTTCTTCCGCACCATCCCCGATTCCGTGCTGCGCATTGCCATCTCCGTGATCATGATGGGCGCCACCGTGGTGCTCACCGGTTCCGCGATCCTGGTGGGGCTCACCGGCCGCCCCTTGGACCACGTATTGTTCGAGGTCATCTCAGCCTACGCGACATGCGGACTCAGCGTGGGAGTTTCCGCGGACGCCCCGGATGCCGGAAAATACGTTCTGGCGGTCATCATGCTCATCGGCCGTATCGGCACCAACACGGTGGCCACGGCACTCGCGCTGCGCTCACGGCGTCGGTTGTATTCCTACCCGGAAGAAAGGCCCATCATTGGCTAAGAACTCATCCCACTCCGCACCGGTTATGGTGATCGGTCTGGGTCGTTTCGGGTCCGCCACAGCTATGCAGCTGGTGCGACAGGGCAATGAAGTCCTGGGAGTCGAACGGGACGCCACCCTGGTCCAGAAGATGTCCGGGCAGCTGACGCACGTGGTCGAGGCGGAAGCTACCGATATCGACGCCCTACGTCAGGTGGGGGCCACCGATTTCACCGCGGCCGTCGTGGGCGTGGGCACGTCCATTGAATCGTCCGTGTTGATCACCGCCAACCTGGTGGACCTGGGGATCGACCGGATCTGGGCCAAGGCCATCTCCCCCGCCCACGGCAAGATCCTGGCGCGCATCGGCGCTCATCACGTGATTTTCCCCGAGGCCGACGCCGGCCGCCGCACAGCACATCTCGTGTCCGGGCGGCTACTGGACTACATCGAATTCGACGACGACTTCGCGATCGTCAAAATGTACCCGCCCCGCGAGACCCAGGGCTTCACGCTGGGTGAATCGGACATCCGCTCCAAGTACGGCGTGACCGTGGTGGGCGTGAAATCCCCCGGCGAGGACTTCACCTACGCCCGCCCGGAAACCATGGTGACTTCGCGAGACCTACTGATCGTCTCGGGCCACGTGGACCTCATCGAGCGTTTCGCCGCGCGACCCTAGCCCGTCCGGCCGCCCCCGGCCACCGTGCCGGACGGGGTGAGTGTCGGGCATCAGTGCCCGCAGTATTCCTGTTCCATCTCGTCGCCGCGCTCGGCGGAAGCCGTGGCACCGGCGGCGATCACGTCGCGGAGACCGCGGTCGTCAAAGGTGTTGATGGCTTTCTCCGTGGTGCCCCCGGGGCTCGTGACGGCTTTGCGCAGGGCGGCGGGATCGGCGTCGTCGGGGCTGAGCAGCACACCCGCGCCCGCGATGGTCTCCTTGGCCAGCACACGCGCGACGTCGCTGGGCAGCCCGAGCTTCTCGCCCGCCTGCTGCATGGCCTCGGCCAGGTAAAAGACATAGGCCGGGCCGGATCCGGAGACACCGGTGACGGCGCGAACCAGGTGCTCCTCAACCTCGACCACGGTGGCCACGGAGGAGAGCACCTCCTTCACGGCGTCCAGCTGGTCCCGGGTGGTGTGGGTTCCGGGGGTCACGGAGATGACACCGCGGCCCACACTGGAGGGGGTGTTGGGCATGGTGCGCACCACGGGTTGGCCTTCGGGCAGCGCTTTCTCGAGTGCGCCGAGGGTGATGCCCGCGGCCACGGATGCCACCACAGTCTTGGGCTCCAGCGCGGGAGCGATCTCACGGGCGAGATCCAGAATGGCGTAGGGCTTGACTCCCAACAGCACCACGTCCGCGCCCTTGACCGCCTCGCGGTTGGCCTTCTCGTTCTTCTCCCCGGAAAACACGGTGACACCGGTGTCCTCGCGCAATGTTTCAGCCGATGCGGCGGACTTGGTGGTTGCGCGTACCTGCTCGGCGGGTGTACCACCGGCCAGGACGCCGCGCAGGATGGATCCGTTCATGGATCCCGTACCGAGGAAAGACAGGACGAGCTCGCTCATGCGAAAGCTCCTTTCGCTGAAGAATCTGGGTTTTCCTCGACCGTATCGCGCCGGCGGAGGCCTTGGAAACGCGAGTGGGAACCGTTCCCGGCGAACACGGCCCGCAGTTGCCAGAGGATCATCAGGCTGCGCCCTGCTCGTTCCCCACCCGGGTACTTATGCTGATTCCACCTCGATTGGTGCGAGTGGATAAAACAGGAAACGGTCCCCTAGTTCGTTTCCTCCATGTGCCGGCGAGCGAACGCCAAGGATTCGGACAACCAGGCGTCCCGCTCGTCGGCATTTTTGGCTTTCCGGGTGGACACTTCCACGCCCACCACTCCCTGCCAGCGGGTGTCGCGCAAGTACTGCAGTGTCTGAGCCACCGGCTGCACGCCGAGCCCGGGCAGCAGATGCTCATCCGCCATGGTTTCCCCCGAACCGTCGGTGAGGTGCACGTGGCCCAGGCGGGAGCCCAGTTCTTGCACTGCCGCCAGGGAATCCATGTGTGCGGTGGCCGCGTGGGAGAAGTCCCAGGTGACCCAGTCGTAGTCCTGGCCCAGCGGGCTGTAGTGCGGTGAGTACACCACCGCCTTGCGGCCCGCCACACGCCACGGGTACATGTTCTCGACCGAGATCTTGATGCCCGTCATCCGGGACACCTCGCGCACCCCCTGCACGAAGTTGCGCGCGTACTTGGCCTGCCATCGGAACGGTGGGTGCACCACGACCACCTCGGCGCCCACCTGCTCGGTGAGTTTGGCGGCCATTTGAACCTTGGTCCAGGCCTTGCCCCAGACCTGCTGGGTGAACAACAACGTGGGCGCGTGAATCGTGGAGATGGGCACCTGGTACTCCTGGATGTGATTCAGGAGTCGGTGCGTCAACTGACTTATCCGCTCATGGGTGACGAGCACTTCCACGCTGTCGTACCCCAGGCGCCGAGCGGCGTCGAACGTCTCAGGCACGCCCTTGGGATAGAGCGAACTGGTGGACAGCGCCACGTGCGGGCGATACGGATCCTCGTTCTGGGACATCACTTGGCCACCAAATTCTTGGGGTTGACGGTGTGGATCGCTGCCCCGGTGGTCAACCGGTCCAGTCGACGCAGAATGAGCCCTTCGCGCAACGCCCACGGGGAAATATGCAGGGTTCCGATGTCGAGCATATCCATTGCGGTTTCGGCCACGATAGCGCCCGCGAGCACCTGGGCCGCACGATGGTCGGAGACACCCGGCAGTTCGGCGCGCTCGGAGACGGTCATGGCCTCCATCCGCCGGGTCCACAACCGCAGGTCTTCCGCGTGCATGGTGCGCGGTACGTACGGCCCCTGGGCCGACGGCGCCGCACCGCAGATTCGCGCCAGTGACCGGAACGTCTTGGACGTTCCCACGACCAGGTTCGGGCGGCCACCCCTCTCGATCTTCTCCACCGCGGGCTTCAGTGTGGTGCGAACATGCCGGCGCAACTTCTTCACGTCTGCCGGCGAGGCGGCGTCGCTGCTACCCAGGAACGTTCGGTGCATCCGCCCGGCACCCAACGGGACCGAGGTGGCCACGGTGGGTAGGGCGTTGGTGCCCACGGCCATCTCGAACGAGCCCCCGCCGATGTCGAAGTCCATGATGCGCCCGACACCCCAGCCGAACCAGCGACGCACGGCGTAAAAGGTGATCGCGGATTCTTGATCGCCGGAGATCTCCGTGAGGGTGACCCCCGACCGGGACTGCACGTGGTCCAGCACATCGCCACCGTTGGCGGCCTCGCGAATGGCAGATGTGGCGAAGGCCAGCAGATCCTCGGCGTCGTGGTCCACCGCGAAGTTTCGCGCCTCGATGACGAATGCCGTCAGCAGATCCCGCCCGTGATCGGTGATCCGCCCCTGCTCGTCCTGGTGTTCCACGAGCCGCAGGGCCATTTTGTGGGACGCGTACGGTTCCGGCTTGGACCCCGGATACACATCCAACAGGAGCAAATGGACCGTGTTGGAGCCGACGTCCAGGACTGAGAGCCGCATGTGGTTCCTTTACTCGACCGCGGATCGTGATCCGCGGTGGATTACTTCTTGCTGGCCGATGCCTTGCGGGTGGGCGCTGCCTTGGTCCCCGCCTTGGCCTTACTCGAGGTCTTGGACTTCGTTGCGGTCTTGGTGGAACGGGCGCGCGTGGTCGTCTTCTTGGGAGCGGGGCCCTTGGCGCGCTTTTCGGCCAGCAACTGGGAGGCGCGCGCATTGGTCATTTGCTCAATGCTTTCCGCGCGGGGAACCGTCACGTTGGTTTCACCATCCGTGATGTACGGACCGAAGCGACCGTCCTTGATCACCATGTGCTTCTCGGTGATGGGGTCTGCGCCCAGATCCGCGAGCGGTGGTTTGGCCGCTTGGCGGCCACGCTGCTTGGGCTGGGAGTAGATGGCTTTGGCCTCGTCCAGGGTGATCGTGAAGATCTGATCCTCGGAACCGATCGAACGCGAATCCGAGCCCTTCTTCAGGTACGGGCCGTAGCGACCGTTCTGCACGGTGATGGTTTCACCGTCCGTGTCCGCGCCCAGTTCTCGCGGCAGCGACAGCAATTTGAGGGCGTCGTCCAGGGTCACGTCCTGCAGCTTCATGGACGAGAACAAGGACGCCGTGCGGGGCTTGGGCTTCTCGACCTTCTTGGGCTTGGGGTTGCCGTTCTTGTAGTACTCGGTGGGGATCGCGTCGAGCTCTTCCTGAGTGGGCTCGGGGACGATCTCCGTCACGTACGGACCATAGCGGCCGTCCTTGGCCACGATCATGCGACCAGACTCCGGGTCGACCCCCAACTCCCGGCCGTCTGCCTTGCCGATTTCCATGAGTTCCTGGGCCTTGGCGGCGTCCAGCTCGTCCGGGGCCAGGTCCAGGGGAACATTGGCGCGCACCGGGTCGGTGATCTCCCCGGTCTCCGGATCAACGGTTCCGGCCACCTCCAGGTACGGGCCGAACTTACCCACGCGCAGGGTGATCTCGTCCGTGATGGGGATCGAGTTCACCGCGCGGGCGTCGATCTCGCCCAAATCCTCCACGATGGGCTTGAGCCCGGGTTCCTTCTGGCCGTCGCCGAAGTAGAAACCGGTCAACCACTTGACCCGTTCTTCCTCGCCGCGGGCAATGCGGTCCAGGTCGTCTTCGAGCTCGGCCGTGAAGTCGTAGTCCACGTAGTCCGTGAAATGGTCCTCCAACAACCGCACCACGGAGAACGCCAGCCAGGATGGGATCAGCGCGGATCCGCGCACCTGCACGTACCCGCGGTCCATGATCGTGGAGATCGTGGCCGCGTAAGTGGACGGCCGGCCGATGCCCAGCTCGTCCAGGGTCTTCACCAGCGAGGCCTCGGTGTAACGGGCCGGCGGGGTGGTGGTGTGACCGTCCGCGGTGACGTCCGTGGCGTCCAGGGCATCGCCCTCGGCCATGACCGGCAGCCGCTTGTCCTCGTCCTTGCCCTGACCGGAGGCGGCCTCGGGGTTCTCGTCCTTGCCTTCTTCGTACGCGGCCAGGAAGCCACGGAAGGTGATGACCGTACCGGAAGCGGAGAACTCGGCGTCGGCGCCCGCAAGCTCACCGGCGGCCGGAGATGCCGCGGCACCCAACCTGACCGTTGCGGTCGAGCCCTTCGCGTCCTGCATTTGGGACGCGACGGTGCGTTTCCAAATCAGCTCGTACAGCTTGTATTCGTCCACCGACAACTGCGAGCGAACCTGCGAGGGGGTGCGGAACGAGTCACCCGCGGGTCGCACGGCCTCGTGAGCTTCCTGCGCGTTCTTCGACTTGGAGGCATACACGCGTGGCTTGCCCGGCACGAAATCCTCGCCGTAGAGCTCCTTGGCCTGGCGACGGGCGGCATTGACGGCCTGGTCGGACAGCGCCACGGAGTCCGTACGCATGTACGTGATGTAGCCGTTCTCGTACAGCCGCTGGGCCACCCGCATGGTGGTGCGGGACGTGAAACGCAGCTTGCGCGCGGCTTCCTGCTGCAGCGTGGAGGTGGTGAACGGCGCGGCAGGGCGGCGGGTGTAGGGCTTGGTCTCGAGCGATCGAACCGTGAACTCGGCATCCTGTAGCCCGGCGGCCAGCGCGGTGGCTGAGGCCTCGTCCAGGTGAGCCATGGTGCCACCGCGGGCGCTCTTGAGTTCGCCGCGATCGGAGAAATCCTTGCCCGTGGCCACGCGTTGAGAGTTCAGGGACGACAACCGAGCGGTGAACCCGCGGCCTGCGTCCTGGCCCTCGAGACGGGCGAACGTGCCGGTGAGGTCCCAGTAATCGGCGGGGACGAACGCCATGCGCTCGCGTTCACGCTGCACCACCAGGCGGGTGGCCACTGACTGCACGCGGCCGGCGGACAGGCCCGAGGACACCTTGCGCCACAGCACCGGGGAGATTTCGTAGCCGTAGAGACGGTCCAGGATGCGGCGGGTCTCCTGGGCGTCCACGAGGTCCTTGTCGAGTTCGCGCAGCTGCCCGAACGCGCGCTCGATGGCTTCACGGGTGATTTCCGGGAAGGTCAGCCTGTACACCGGGACCTTGGGCTTGAGCACCTGCATCAGGTGCCACGCGATGGCTTCGCCCTCGCGATCGCCATCGGTTGCGAGGTAGAGGGCGTCCGCATCCTTGAGCTTGCGACGCAGCTCGGTGACCTTTTTCTTCTTGTCCGGGTTGACCACGTAGTAGGGGTCGAATCCGTGTTCCACGTCCACCGCGAACTTGCCGTACGGGCCCTTCTTCATGTCCGTGGGCAGCTCAGAAGGCTGCGGCAGGTCCCGGATATGACCCATCGAGGATTCGACCTCGTAGGCGTCACCCAGGTAACCCGCAATGGTCTTCACCTTGGACGGTGACTCCACGATCAGCAGGCTCTTGCCGGTCTCAGCGTTCTTGGTGGCCTTAGTTGGCACGGTACTCCTCGTCATGACCCGTGGATTCGAGCGGGTCTGGTCCTTCCGGTTGGGGGCTGCACGGATGCCCCGTGGTCACAACCGTCTCACACGAAAGGTTTTACCACGCGTTTCGATGCTTAGGCCGGATCGTGATCCGGCTCGGTGGTCATGGTGAACTCCCGGCCGGTGGCCGAGTCAACGTCTATCACCACAAAGTGGTACTTGTACGTGGGCGCCCAAGGCTTCAACGGAAGCTGTTCGGCAGTTTCTCGTTCGGCCTGGGTTTCCAACCGCCGCGCGCGACCGTGTACCACTACGGAGCGCACGTGATCCCCGACCACGCGATCCACTTCGAAGGCCACCTGGTTGTTGACCACCAGGCTCGCCAGCTTGGTGCCCTGCGCGGTCCGGAAATACAGTTTACGGTCCTTGGCCACATAGTTGACCGGGAAGATGTCAACGATGCCTGCGGCTTGCACGGCTAATCGGCCGAACGGGAGTTCTCCCAAGAGCTCCCACACCGCTGTGCTGTCGAGGGGCAGAATCGGATTGTAGGTTTCGCCGGTGCTCATGCCATCAGTCTTACACTTCCACCAACAGGCCGTGGGTGATGAGCGCCCTGATTTCACGTAATAATTGCTCCGACGGACCGCCCTGCCAACCCAGCAACGATCCCAGGGCCGTCAGGATCTGACGCGCACTGAGTTCTCCGTCGCACACCCCCACGAATCCCGCGGCCTCGCTGCTGAGCACCACCGTTCGCCGCAGTCCCCCGCCCTGACGCAGCAGGATCAGGGCCGGATCCTCCGCGCCGGGGCGACCGTGACGTTCCTCGGTAACGTCCTGAGCGACGTCGTAATGCTTGTCCTGCCACGCGCCCGCGACGACGCCGCTCGCGCCCTTCGCCCGGAACATGACGTCCGCGCGGTGCCACTCCGCCGCCAAGGTCGCCGCAATGGGTTGCTGGATGGGATGGTCGATGTGCTCGAAAATCCTCAGGGGGTCGTGGTCGGGGCTGGGATGTTGGGGCTGCGCGAGCCGAACCATACCGAAACCGACGGCGCCCACACCGCGGGAGGCGAAGTCGGCCAGGTAATCGCGGTAGGCGGCTTCGTAGGCCTCAGGATCGCGCTGCTGCGAGGCATCCCGCAACCAGGTCTCGGCGTATTCGCACACGTCTTGGATCTCGCGTTGAATGACCCATGCGCCCGTACCCGACGTCAACCACTGTTCCACGCGCTCCGACCAGGTCTTTGTCGGGTCCGTGCCTGGTGCGTCCGGGATTTCCCAGTTGGCCAGTAAGTGGGCGGACGCCCCGGATGCCATCACGCTGGGCAGTGCGGTGATCAGTTCGGACACGAGCCGGTCGCCCGCCTTACCGCCGTCGCGGTAGGTGAAACGATCCTCGTCCGTTTCGCGAGTGCGGCGCGGGGTGATGACGAACGGCGGATTGGAGACCACCAGGTCGAAGGTCCGGCCCGCGACCGGTTCCAGGAGACTGCCGTGCAGCAGCGCGACGCGAGCCTCCAGGTCAAATGGGTCCAGACCCAAGGCCCGGGCGTTGAGCAGCAGGTTGAACCGCGTGGTGGCCAGCGCGCGCTCCGAGAGATCCGTGGCCGTGACGTGGCGGGCGTGGGAGAGCAAGTGGAAAGTCTGGATCCCGCACCCGGTCCCCACGTCCAGGGCGGTTTCCACCTCTCGCCTTTCAGTGGCGCGGACCAGGGTCAGTGAGGCGCCTCCGATACCCAGCACATGATCATGACGAAGCACGCCGGGACGTTGGAAAGCGCCCAGGTCACTGACCACGTAAAGCTCGCCGGACACATCAGTGGAATTGGGGCGCAGGTCCACGGCGGCGCGCACCGTTGCATCATCACCGCCGTTACCGTCCTCCAGCAGTCCCAGGCGAGCAAGGCCCGAGGCGCCCACAGTCGGCAGTGCGGTGTCGACAGCCGCGGCGGGCACGGGATCCCCGAGCAGGAACAGGGCGATCATGGCGGCCAGCCGCGGTTGGGTGGCACCCACGCGATCGAGTGCCATGCGGGCCGGGACCGGCTGTTCACGCAGCCACGCGTCCATGGCGCGATCACCGAGCAAGTCGGTGACCCCGTCCACGGTGAAATTGCTGTCGGTCAGATCCCGGTGAAGGTCCAGGACCGCCCGGGGTTCCTGCGAGCGCGGCGAGTTAGCCACCGCGCTGAACGGCGCGGCAGCGGCGGGGGAATCAGCCAACGCTCAGTGGCCCAGGCGGAATTTGCGACCGGTGATGCGCGTGGGTGTGATCTCCACGTATTCGAGTTTCTCGGTCTCGAGCCACGGGCGCAGCCCCAACGACTCCACACGCTCGGTGTCGGCGGTCTCGGTCAGCATCCGAGCGGTGCCGCGCACTACCACCGAGTGGGCCTCGGAACCGGTGGCGCGGTCGATCTCAAGGGTCACGCTGGGGTTCAGCTGCAACTGGAGCACCTTGGTGCCCTTGGCCGAGCGGAAGTAGAGTCGCTCACCATCGGTCACGATGTTCAGCGGGGTGATGTCGATGTCATCGCCGTCTCGAGTGGCCAACCGGGCAAACCGCGCCTGCTTGAGCAGATCCCAGCTCTCCTGTTCGGACAGTTCCTGGATGGGCGGCTGCTTGGGTTCGTCCTGTTCGTCGTGGGCCTTGGCGATGTTCATGGGGTGTCCCTGCTCCGGAGTGCTCATGTCTTCATAATTCCATGCGCGCTGCGTTCGCGGGGAGACCACCGCCAAAAAGGCGCAGATCACGGTCCCATGACGCGCTGGGGCCTGCGGTGGAGGGCGAGCGGCACGGGTGACGGCCGGGGCGGCGTCGTGAGCGGCGTCGGCGGCGGCCAGGGCGCGCCAGTGAGTGATGTCCGCGTGCGGCCGCGTGCGGGAGAATGGGCTCGTGAGTTCTTCCCAGGAGATGGTCAACCTGCTCGGCCGCGGACCGCGGCCCGAGCAGGTCCGTCACGTCCGAGAACTGCCCGCGCGTGAGGCCGAGTACGCGCCGTGGCCCGAAGGGATTCATCCGGACGTTCGTGCGGCGTACGAGCGGTTGGGCATTCACGAGCCTTTCGCCCACCAGGTGGCCGCCATGACCGCACCGCGGCACACGATTGTGGCCACCGGGACCGCCTCCGGAAAATCGCTGGTCTACCAATCGCTGGTTCTCAACGCGGTCCACCGTGGCAAGATCGCCATCGCTTCGCGTCCCGGGCTGCTGCACCACCCCGAGGAAGCCACCGCGCTGTACTTGTCGCCCACCAAAGCACTCGCCGCCGATCAGTTGACGTCACTGCGCTCCCTGGGGTTCCACCGCGTGCGCGCGGCCACCTACGACGGCGACACCGAGAGCGGTGAACGCCGCTGGATCCGCGACCACGCTGACGTGATCCTGTGCAACCCGGACATGCTCCATCACGGGGTGCTGCCCCATCACACGGGATGGTCGCGGTTCTTCCGGCGGCTGCGCTACGTGATCATTGACGAAGCCCACTCCTATCGGGGGGTGTTCGGCTCTCACGTGGCCGTGCTCATGAAGCGGCTCACACGGGTCGCGGCCCATTACGGCGCGGATCCGATCTTTATCGGTGCGTCCGCCACGAGTGCGTCTCCGCAGGATTCGTTCGCACGGTTGATCGGCGTCTCGCCCGCCGAAGTGACCGCGGTGGAACGCGACACCTCTCCTCATGGTTCGCGCACGGTCGTGTTGTGGGAGCCGGAGCAATCACCGGGCGGATCGGACAACGATGCGCCCTCCCGGCGCACCGTGACCGCCGAATCCGCGGACATGCTCACCGATCTGGTGCTGCAGCAGATTCGTACGATCGCGTTCATTCGTTCACGCCGGGGAGCGGAGACCATGGCGCAGATCGCCCGTCGGCAACTCGAAGAAGTTGATCCTTCGCTCGCGCACCGGGTGGCCGCCTACCGCGCGGGTTTCCTTCCGGAGGAGCGGCGCGAGCTGGAACAGGCCCTGCGGGACGGTCGGCTGCTCGGGGTGGCCAGTACCTCCGCCTTGGAACTGGGCATTGACATCGCCGGGCTCGACGCCGTTCTGGTTGCGGGGTGGCCCGGCACTCGTGCCTCGTTCGCGCAACAGATCGGCCGTGCTGGGCGTGCGGGCCAGCATGCTCTGGCAACGTTGATCGCCGGCGATGATCCGCTCGACACCTACTTGGTGAATCACCCCGAGGCCATTTTTGACGTGCCCGTGGAGGCCACGGTGTTCGAGGCGTCCAATCCGTACGTGCTTGCACCGCATCTGTGTGCAGCGGCGGCCGAACTGCCCCTTCGCGCCTCGGAGCTCAACCAGTTCGGTCCCACGGCGCACGACGTGGTGCAGTCGCTGGAGGCGGCAGGGCACCTCAGGCGCCGCCCCAGCGGGTGGTTCTGGAGCCGATCCGAGCGCCCGGCCGACATGATCACCATTCGTTCGGGTGACGGCGGGCCCGTGCAGATCATGGACTCGGAAACCGGTGTTGTGCTGGGGACCATGGGCGCGCCCCAGTCCCACTACCAGGCGCACCCCGGGGCGGTGTACGTGCACCAGGGCCGCACGTACCTGGTCGAGGACCTGGACCAGGAACTCAACGTGGCATCCGTGCGGCACGCGTTCCCGGATTTCTACACGGTGGCCCGCGATGTGACCGAGGTGCGGGTGCGCACCGTGGCCGACACCCAGCGCTGGGGTCCCATCACCATCCACCGCGGCGGGGTGGACGTGACGACTCAGGTGACGAGTTTTCAGCGAAAGCTCACGGCCTCCAACGAGGTGGTCGGTGAAGAACCGCTGGAGCTACTGCCCCGCCAGTTGGCCACCACCGCCACGTGGTTCACCGTGGACCAGCCCCGGTTGGCCGCCATGGGGATCGAGGAGCCGGACATCCCCGGTTCACTGCACGCCGCCGAACACGCCATGATCGGTTTACTCCCGCTGCTGGCCTCGTGCGACCGCTGGGATGTGGGAGGTCTGTCCACGGCGTTGCACGTGGACACCGAACTGCCCACCATCTTCGTCCACGACGGCCACCCCGGCGGAGCGGGCTTCGCCGAGCGCGGCTACGCCATGTTCCACCGCTGGATCACCGCCACCCGGGACGCCGTTGCCGCGTGCGAATGCGAGGCCGGCTGCCCCTCCTGCGTGCAGTCCCCCAAGTGCGGAAACCGCAACAATCCGCTGGACAAAGCCGGCGCGCTCAAGCTGTTGAACGGGGTGCTGCGTTTCGCCCCGGATGTCGTGGCCGCGCCATGACAGTGGCGCGAACAACACGGTTGTAGTCACGGGCGTACAGCACCGAGGGTTTCACGGGCCGGATCACGGCTGCCCCGGCGGCGGGCCGGCGCGTGACATGCCCACCGCTGGACCGAGTGGCTCCAGCGGACCGAACAACGCAATGCTCGTGCGGACATCCACCGTGGTTTGTTCCCGCGTGACCAGCTCGCAGTGATCCATGACGGCACCGTTTTCCGCAGCCACGGCACGTGCCACATCGCACGGCACGCCACTGGCCAATCCGCGGGCCGTGTCCGCCGCCGCCAACGCCGCGAGGTCCGCGGCTTTGGCAGCACGGTGCATCGAGATCCCGGCCTGACCGAGCAGCAGAATCACGATCAGCATTGCGCACATGAGCACGGCAATGCTCATGCCGTGGACGGTTCCCGACCCTTCGTCCGGATGACCGTGCTCGGCGGGCCCGCCGAGCACGGATCTCGGGGGATTCGGGGCAGCTGAACGACGGTTAGTGGCCCGCATCTGCGTTCCTCGCCCCTTCGGTCACGGCCATGGCATCCGCCTGTAACGTCCAGTGACTCCATGTGCCCAGGATCCCGGGCGCGGGTCCACTGACGGTCACGGTCACACGGTCCGCCCCGGCAGCCACGGTCACCGCGGAGTCTTCGCCAGCGATCTCACGCGCCCTGTCCTGGGCCACGGCCACGGATTCGCCGCGGGCGGCAGCCCGCGCGGATGCCCGAGCCGCCTCTTCGAAACGGACCAGTGTCATCCCCGCCGCGGCGGCGGCCAGCATGACCGCGAGGAGGAGCACGAGAGCGGGCATGACGACCGCGGTTTCCACCGTGACCGCTCCCCTCTCCCGCTCGTCCGGGGTTCCGCGTCCAGGCCGGCAGCCGGAAGAGAAGCGCGCGGTCACGATGTGATGTGGTCTCATGTCGGTACCTTTCCGAGACTTCGCGAGGGGCCGTGGGGCGCGCCCCGTGGTGGACACGCGCCCCACGGGGGCGTCCCATCGGATTACACCGACAGCGCCTTCTGGATGATGCCCAGCAGCAGTCCCGAGACCGAGTCGGAGGACAGCACGGCTGCCATCACACCGCCGAAGGCGGCGGCGGCCAGGACAATCACCGCGTACTCCGCCGTGGACGCCCCGAGGTCGGGGTGATCCGCCCGTAAGGCGAGGTCCGTGCCGTGAGGTTCCAGGACGGCGTCGGGCGCGATGGTTGGAGGTGCGGCGGGGGTGGAAGTGGAGGCAACGATGGTGGACATGGGGTTCTCCTGTGGTTCAAAGGTGTGGGGTGATGGCTGAACGAACGTGTTGTCGCCGCACCCGGGCGGCGCTCGGTTGCGAATCATGATCCGAACACCTTGGGCAACAGGCTCATGAGCACGGGCAGCACACCCCAGCACATGAAGGCGGGGAGGCAGCACAGCCCCAGCGGCAGGACCAGCCGAACCGACAGCGCCTCCGCCGCACGTTCTGCCCGGCGGAACTGGGCGCGCCGCACCTGCTCGGCTTGGCCCCGGAGGACCGATGCCGAGGCCGCCCCGGACGTGGCCGTGAATTCGAGCGCATCGCGGTAATCCAATAATGCTCGAGACGCCCCGGTGACCGAGGACCACGCGGTGCCCCAGTCCAGCCCCAATCGCAGCGCAGCGGCGACCCGCCGCAGCTCCGGGTAACCGGAACCCGCGGTGCTGTGGGCCAGGATCGACACGGCCTCCGCGAGGGGCAGCCCGGCATCCAGCTGCGTGGCGGTGAGTTCCACCAGTGTGGCCGCCGGCAACCCGGGAGACTTACTTGGCGAAGGCGACGCGGCGGCGTCGTCGGACATGCCTGCTCGTGAGGTGGCAGCGGTGACCACGGAAGCACCAAGGAGCCGAGGGGAGGACCAGACGAAAAACGCTGCGGCCAGACAAAGGCCCGCGCTGAGGGCGACCATCATGGCCCGTCCACCCCCTCGGCATGGCGCATGAGCTGGCGGGTCCACAACCGGCCGGCCACGGTGAGAACGGCTCCCGCGACCAGAGCTATCCGTCCCCACGGAGTGGTGATCAACGTGGTGATCGGGTCGGTTCCCATGAGAATGCCGAGCCCGAGGGCGAGTACCGGCAGCCAGGCCAGCACCCGGACCGTGGCACGGGGACCGGCGAGCGCGCTCTCGCGCGCGGCTTGGGCGTCGATCTGGGACTCCACGGAGTCGGCCAACCCGTGGAGGGTCTTGGACAGTGAGGCGCCGGATCGTTCGGAGATCTCCCAGCAGGCCGCGAGCTGCATGCTGGCGGAGCGGGCCCAACGGGCCAGTTCATGGTCGGACACGTCCGGCGCGGTGTGGGCAACGCGACCCAGCGTGCCCGATGCTGGAACGCCGAGCTCCGATGCTGCGTGAACCTCTCTGCACAACCGGTCGATCCACACCGCCGTGGGGTTGGCGTGACTGTGACCGGTTGCCCGGGATGCATGGCCGAACACAAGGGACGGGCTGCGCCCGGCGCTGAGTAAGGCTGCCAGCCGCCGCACCAGCGTGACCCACTGGGCTGCTTCGGCCGCGCGGTCCCGACGCCACCGCCGGGACACGAAAGACCTCAGGGCCGGAGTCGTTCCCCCGTGTGCTCTGTGATGGTTCCTCGCCACCGCAGCGCCGTGATGGACGAGCGCGCGGCCCCCGGTCCCACCGGCCCAGATCAGACCGGCTGCGGCGACCAGGATTCCCACGGCCAGCGTAAGAATCATGACGCACCTCGCGCGCTCGCAGCGGCCGTACGTGCAGCTTCGGGTGCGCTCACGTGAGTTGTAGCGCTCGACAACAGCTGCGCCACACGTGGCCACCCCGGACCCTTGACCGGTTCTCCATCGACACAGGTCAGGGCGGACCGGGTGCTGAGTCGCCCGCTCGATAGTTCGAGCGTGCACAGGGTCTCCAGTCGCCGGCCCTGGGGTCCCCTGCTGACATGGGCGATCAGATCGAGGGCGCTGAATGCCTGCAGGTCAACGGCCTCTCGGTTCATACCCGCCAGGGATCCCAGTGCCGCCAATCGAGCAGGGACCGCCTGCGCGGAGTTCGCGTGCACGGTGCCGGCACCGGCGTGGCCGGTGTTCAGGGCCGTGAGAAGCTCACGTACCTCGGCCCCGCGGCATTCCCCGACCACCAGGCGGTCGGGTCGCATGCGCAGGGCCTGCCGCACCAGCTCCGCCAGGTCGACGCCGCCGCTGCCTTCCACGTTGTCATGGCGGGCCTGCAGCCCCACCACGTGAGGATGGTCGGGATCGAGCTCGGCGGCGTCCTCAATGAGGACCAGACGTTCCGACGGGCGGCTCTGGGACAGCAGCGCGGAGAGCACCGTGGTTTTCCCGGATCCCGTGGCCCCGCTGATCATGAGGTTCGCCCCCGCTCTCATGGCCGAGCACAGCACATCCGCCATGAACGGATGGATGGCCCCGCGGAGCACCAGGTCGGACAGGGACAAACGCTGGGGTGCCCGGAATCTGATGGACAGCAACGTGCCGCTCGTGGAGACTGGCGGGATCACCGCATGAACGCGAAGCCCGGTGGCGGTCTGCACGTCGACGCACGGATTGGCGTCGTCGAGCCGGCGTCCCGCGGCCGTGATGAGACGCACCGCGAGCGCTCGAACGTCAGCCTCCGCTGTGAAGGGTGAGGGGACCCGTTGCACACCCCCGAGGGTCTCGATGAAGACGTTCTCGTGCCCGTTGACGTACACGTCGCTGAGACCCGTGGTGGGTAAGAGTGGTTCCAACGGACCGAGCCCGGTGAGTTCGGCCCTGATGTGTTGTACGGCCCTGATGGATCCCACCGCGCCCAGCACCCGTCCGGTGTCCCGGATGGCGCGGGCAATCCGGGTATCGGTGAGGGCACCACCTTCTTGCAGCAAGCGGTTGCGGACGTCGTCCAGGAACCGGGGATCGAGTTCCGTGCCGCTCATGAGCCCGCCTCCAGCCTCTGGGCGATGGCGCGCACGGCTTTCGCATGCTTGGAGCGCCGGCCCCGCTGCAGCGCGGCACCGTTGTCGAGTTCTTGCGGCAGGCGAGGGTCGAAACTCAGTGACCCGGCACACCCGACTCCGCACGCCGATTCCACCAGAGCGGTATCCACGTCCGCCACGTTGAGCCCGGTCAGGACCGTCATGGCGGGAATGTCACCGCAGCGCTGAACCGCCAGTGTTGCCGCCAACACTCCCCTGACGGTGCGTGGCGTGAGCACCAGCACGGTGGAGCACCAGCGAGCTTGTTCCTCGAGGCAGTCCGCTGTCAGGTCAACGACCAGATAGCTCGCCGCACGTCGCAGCGCGTGGATCACGGTGCTCACGGGCACCCTGGTGGCGTGTGTGCCGTGGCGATCCCAGGAGAGGTAACGCAGGGGTCCCGTGCTCGGCATAGCGGCCCACAATTGGTCCGCAGCTACAGCACCGGAGAACTGCTGCAGTTCCGGCCACCGCAGACCTTCCTCCGATTCGGTGCCCAGCACCAGGTCCAGACCCGCCGCGCCGGGATCCGCATCAACCACCGCCGTGGGCGCGCCGGTCCCCGAGAGTTCCTGGGCGAGCCAGCACGCAAACGTCGACGCTCCCACCCCGCCGGCGGCACCAACCACGCCGATGACGCGTCCGAGGTCAACCGCGTTCGCATCGTGGTCATCGCGGGAGAGCATCTCTGCGAGCCACTCGGCAGCGTCGGGGAGGACAACCACGGCGCTGGCCGCGCTGCGCGCCGCAAGCTCCCAGGCTGCGGTGTGGGAGGACAGCGCCACAATCATGGCGCCTTTGGGGGCGTGTGCCACCTCCGCGGTCGCATCGATCAGCAGCGTCTGCGCGTCTTTGGCGTCCCCGAGATTTTCCACGGCGGCCAGCTCCACGCGACAGCTCACGCACACGGCCTCCACGGCTTCGATGAGCTGCGGATCCTCGCTCAATAGGTGGACCGTCTTGGTCAGGCCAGACACCGGCTCAGCGGAGCCTCGACGATCGACGACCGCACGATCGATGGCGGTGCGCTGGGCTCTGCGGGTCCGCGGAATCACCACCGTGTCCGGGGACCTGTGCGTTGAAGGGGTCATGCCCTTACAGTCGTCGGATCAGCCGCGCCGAGGGTTAACCGGGCTCCGATTGTGGAGCCGGACCCACCCCTTCACGGAATGGCTCGAGCCTGTGCAGTGGCGTCACCGCGAGCTATCACCCTCGCGGGGCGGTCAGCCGTGAGCCAGACTGACCAAGAACGGTCATGACCGGATGCTGCCCGGTCACCACCACGCCCTGGTCGTCTCGGTGGGCCCGTCAAGTTCGGTGAGTCCGGCGTCGACAACCGCAACCGGACGCGTGATGGCGGCCCATTCCTCCTGACTCGGGTAGTCCACGCGCACACGGAACGCATCGTCCCGCCACCGCTCTTTATCGGCATCCGACATGGTCTCCCATGCCAATTGCGCGGCGTGGGCGCACTGGGCCGCGAGCTTGCCGCTGGTCATCTCCAGCCCCGGCCGCACCTCCACGGTGACCATGGCGTCACTCGAGTGCGATGCGCCGTCGTCGGGAAAAGTCGTGCCCGAGACTTGAAGTTTGTTCAGTTCCCTGGGCAGCGGTTTGACCGGGCCCGGCACGAAGGCGCGCACGGCGGCGTCGCCGAATTCGCCGCTGCCCTGCTGGGTGACCGTCACGCCGGGCAGTTGCTGCACATCGGTCCATCGCTTGCCGTCCGCGCGCCGCACCAGTTTGCGAATGCGCGCGTCCCGCCAGTACTTCATGGCCGGGTACCAGGTCCCGTCCGGTGCGCACCGTGGGTCGGCGAGCAGGGCGACGACGGCGCGCGCGGCGGCCTCAGCCACGTCCACTTGCCGCGCGGGAGACTGCCGATCCCGGTGCACCACCAGCTGCATGGCCCAGGGAATGTCGTGGTCATCGGGAATCTGCTCGGACATCCTTCCACTGTGCCACGGGCAGCCACACTCCCCACAGCCGTCGTTGCGGTATGCCTGTCAGGGACCACCCGTAGCCTGGATCCATGAACGCTGACGTTGTGGCCAGACTCCGCAGTACCTTCCGTGCCGGACGGACCCGGCCCCTGGAATGGCGCCGGGGCCAGCTCAACGCGCTGGAGGCCATGTTGGTCAACCATCGCGAGCAGTGGCAGATCGCGCTGGGACAGGACCTGGGCAAGTCCGCCTTCGAAGCCACGATGACCGAAATCTATCCGGTGATCACCGAGCTCAAACACACCCGCCGGAACCTCAAGAAGTGGTACAAGGACCAGCCGGTCCGCACCCCCCTGCAGTTCTTCCCGGGCCGTTCGTGGGTGCGTTACGACCCGCTGGGTGTGGTCGTCATCATTTCCCCCTGGAACTACCCACTGCAACTGCAGCTCTCCCCGTTGATCGGAGCTTTGGCCGCGGGTAACTGCGTGGTCATCAAGCCCAGCGAGGTCAGTTCTGCCGTGGAACAGCTCTTTGCCGAGTTGGCCCCGCGCTACTTCGATCAAGAAGCCATCGCGGTGGTCACCGGCCCGGCCGACACCGCCACCGCCCTCATCGACGCCCGTCCCGATCACGTGTTTTTCACCGGTTCTACTCGCACCGGCACCGCCGTGGCCGAGCGCGCGGCGCGCCAACTGGTTCCCGTAACGCTCGAGCTAGGCGGGAAGTCCCCGACCTATGTTCACCATGACGTGGACCTCCGTGCCACTGCCCGTCGGATCACGTGGGGCAAGTTCATCAATGCCGGTCAGACCTGCGTGGCACCGGATCACATTTACGCGCACCAGGACATTGCGGCTGCCCTGGCCGCGGAAATCGCGACTGCCGTGCGCGAGAGTTTTGGCGCGCGGCCGGAGGAATCCGAGGATTTCGGGCGCATGATTCACACCGGCGCGGTGGACCGTGTGAGTGCCATGATCCCGCCGGTCGGCTCGGACAACGTCGTCTGTGGTGGCCAGGTGGACAGGCAAAATCGCTACATTGCCCCGACCGTCCTGTATCCCGCGGCGGAATCCGATCCGGTCATGGGCGAGGAAATTTTCGGTCCGGTGCTGCCCGTCCTGCCGGTGCGCGGGCCGCAAGAGGCGGCGCAACGCATGACCGCCCGGGACACTCCGCTGGCCCTCTACATCTTCGCGGAGGACACGTCAGTACGGAACCACATCATGGCTGAGGTCCCGTCCGGTGGTGTGAGCATCGGCGTCCCGGTCGCGCACGTGGGCAGCCCCTACCTGCCCTTCGGCGGTAAAGGCACCAGCGGCCAAGGAAGATATCACGGCACATGGTCACGAGACACCTTCACCCACCAACGCGCGGTGCTCTCCAAACCCTTGAAACCGGAAACACTGGGTGTCATTTATCCGCCCATCCACGGTGCGGTGAAGTCCGTTCTGGACCGCGCGGTGTCGCCCGTGGGGAACAAGAAGCGGCGCACCCCCGGGTCGTAGGATGTGGCCATGAACCAGCCCACGGCGTACTTCTTGCGTGGAATCAACGTGGGGGTCAACAACAGGGTTCCGATGGTGGAACTGCGCGTTCTGCTGACGCAGCAGCTCGGTGCCCACCAGGTGACGACCTACCTGCAGAGCGGCAATGTGGTGTGTGTTCCTCCGGGCGATCCCGCGGAATTCGCGGGAGACCTTGCAGCCGCCATCGAATCCGAATTCGGCGTCAGGAGCCCGGTCATTCACCGGACACTCGAAGATCTCTCGGCCGTGCTCGCCGCGGACCCGCTGCGTCAGATCGCCACCGACGACAAGCTGTACCAGGTGCATTTCTGTGACCGCCCCGTGCTCGAACTGGACCTGGCCGCACTCCCGATCCACCAGGACGAACGAATCGTGGTCAACGGTTCGGAAATCTACGTCTGGTACGGCAGCGACAAGGGCATCCACGCGTCCAAACTGCCGGTCGCACTCGGTAGGCAGCTGCCGGACATGACCATCACCGCCCGGAACATGCGCACCGTCCGGAAGGTCGCGGACCTACTGGACGCGGCGGCGTCGCAGGCTTGAGGAAGCGGCGCAGCGCGGACCCCACCCACTGCGTGTCGGTGCCCCACGGGATAATGAGGGCATGCACATAGTGGTGGCTCCCGCGGAGACCGGGGCCGGAGGCTGGACCCTGCAGGTGGTCACGGCCAACGGCCGGCGGGCGGGGCAACCACTCACGGTGACGGACCAGGAATTTCCGGGCGTCGTGGCCCAGCGAGAAGCCGCCGCGCTGAAAGCGGGCGTGCAGCCGCCGGTCTGGACCTGGATGGATACGTCCGTACCCGCCGCGCTGCTCTGCGAAGCTGACGTATGGGCCACCAAATGCCGCGATCTAGGTTTGTGCGCCACCATCCTCGCCACCGCCTCCGACGCGCCCGGTTCCGGAGCGCCGGACCCGAACTCCGGTGAGCCCCGACCCATGCGCTACACCCCGGTGATCGACCCGGCAGACCCCCGACATGTTTCGGGACCGCGCCCACGCCCGGTGGCGGACTCACAAACCTCACTGTTCGCCATGGCCACGGACCGCGGGCCGGGGCTCGACGATCTGGTCGCCGAACTGGCAGAGCAGATCCGCGCCGTGAGCACGGCCCGCAATCCCAAACGGCTGGACATGCTCCTGGGCCTCGAATCTCAGGGCGCACTGGTCGCCGCCACCATGCGACATCAGGGGATCCCGTGGGACCCGGACATCCACGAGCAGATCCTCGTTGCCGCCATGGGTTCCCGCCCCAAGGAGGGTGAGCGTCCCGCCCGCATGCAAGAACTGGCCGAGGACATCCGCCGGGTTCTGGCCGCTCCCACGCTGAATCCCGATTCCCCGCATGAGCTCCTCAAGGCCCTGCGCACCGCGGGCATCGACATTGCATCCACCCGCGCCTGGGTGCTCAAGGACTGGGCGATGGTCGCGGGCCAACCCGATTCGCACCGGGTCGAACTCGTGACCCCCGTGCTCGAATACAAGAAACTGTCCCGCATTTTCTCCGCGACGGGCTGGCACTGGCTTGACACCTGGGTCGACAACGGCCGCTTTCACCCCGAGTACGTGGTGGGCGGCGTGGTCACCGGCCGTTGGGCCGCTCGCGGCGGCGGAGCACTGCAGATCCCCAAGTTCATTCGTGACGCCGTCCGCGCCGATCCCGGCCGCACCTTGGTCGTCGCCGACGCCGCTCAACTGGAGCCCCGCGTGCTCGCCATCCTGGCCCGCGACGATGCGCTGGCCCAGGCCTCACGGGATCGGGACCTCTACGAGTCCATGGCCCAGCAGGGCCGGGAACGGGGTTCGGAACTGAAGGAACGGCCTCACGCCAAGGTCGCGCTGCTGGGTGCCATGTACGGCGCGACCCAGGGGGCTGCGGGCCGGTTCATGCCGCACCTCACCCGAATGTTCCCCCGGGCCGTGGGCTATGTGGAACACGCCGCTCGCGTGGGCGAACGAGGAGAGCAGGTCTGTACCTATCTCGGGCGCTGGTCGCCCTTGCCGGAACCGGAGTGGTTCGAAATTCAGCGCGCCACGGACACCGCCGCCGGCGAGCGCCGCGCGGCCCAAGCGGCTAGGACCCATGGGCGGTTCTCCCGCAACTTCGTGGTGCAGGGATCGGCCGCGGAGTGGGCTCTGGCCTGGCTGGGGCACATCCGGCATGGGCTGCACCGTGAAGGTCTGGATGCCCACCTGGTCTTTTTCCTGCATGACGAGGTCATGGTGCACTGCGCCCAGGACCAGTCCGAACGGGTCAAGCACGTGGTTCTGGACGCCGCCGAGCAGGCGGTGCGCACCGTGTTCGGCCGAGTGCCGGTCGAGGTTCCGGTGACGACCAGCGTGGTCACCAGCTACGCGGACGCCAAGTAACCACTCCCGGCACAATGGGTCATCACAGGGGCGCGGGACGTTTGTCGTTGCGGTCCCAGTCGACGGACCAATCAAGCCACTCCAGGATGCGATCCATCACGATGCCCGTGAAGCCCCACACGGTGACGGTTTCCCCGGTTTCGTTCACGCGAACGTCGAACGCCGGTGATTTGTAGGTCTGGTTCCCGCGGGTCACGGTCGCGTAGTAACGGTGGGCCGGGTTGATCAGGTCCAGCACCGGGACCCGGAACACGAGCGAGGATTCCGCGTGATCGACCACGTCCACCTCGGACTGGCGTTGCCACCACCCGATGACCGGGGTGACCATATGGTTGCTGACCGGCAGCGGCACGGGGCTGAGGGTTCCGAGCACCTCCACACCCTCCGGATCCAACCCGGTTTCCTCGTGGGCCTCACGCAGCGCACCGCGCACGTGGGGTGCGCTCACCTCGCCGCCGGGCACGATCATGACTTCGCCGGGTTCACCGTCGGGCGGGTCCAGCCGGCCGCCCGGGAAAGCTACCTGCCCGGGGTGTGAGCGCAGGGTGGCCGAGCGCTGCACGAGCAGCACGTCCAGGTCCCGGCCGGGGCCTTCACCGTGCTCGTGGTACCGGGAGGGAATCTCGTCCAGAGCACCGAAGAGAATCAACACCGCGGATTGCCGGTAGTCCTCGGAAAGTGTTCCGATCCGCCAGGGCTCGCGGTCCTCCATGTACACGGTGTGCCCCTCTTGGGCCAGCTCCAACAACTGCTCGCGAGCGTGCCCGGTGCCGGGCGAGGTGGGTTTCATGGTTATCCTTTCGCGGGTCACGCGCTGAGCGTGTGCCCCTGGGCCCGCAGCTCGCGTCGCGTGGCCCCGTTGATGTACCGGTCCAGCAGTTGCTCACGGCCGGGTTTCAATTCGTAAGCCAGCAGCTTGCGCGCCACGTGCGGGTCCGTGGGTCCTGCACCGTACGAGGGGCACAGGTCCGCGATCGGGCACACCCCGCAGGCCGGTTTCCGGGAGTGGCAGATGCGCCGCCCGTGATAGATCAGCTGATGGGACAGCTCGGTCCAGACCTTGGCCGGGAACAGTGCGGTGACATCTTTCTCGACCTTGACCGGGTCCTCCTGGGTGGTCCAGCCCAGTCTGCGCGCAAGGCGCCCGAAATGCGTGTCAACGGTGACACCTGGCACCCCGAACGCGTTACCCAGCACCACGTTGGCGGTCTTTCGCCCCACGCCCGGCAGCGTGACCAGGTCCTTGAGCTTTCCGGGCACCTCGCCGTCGTATTCGTCCACCACCCGGTTGGCGAGTGCCTGGATGGAGCGCGCCTTGGAACGGTAGAAGCCCAGGGGCCGCACGATCTCCTGCACCGATTCGGACTCGGCCTCGGCCAGTTCTCGGGGCCCGGGGAAGGTCGCAAACAGGATGGGCGTCACCGAGTTCACGCGCACGTCGGTGGTCTGCGCGGACAGCACCGTGGCCACGAGAAGCTGCCAGGCGTCGTCGAAATCCAATTCGGCCACGGCGTACGGGTAGGTTTCGGCGAGAATTCGCTGGATCTTGCGCGCACGCCTGGTCACGGACAAGCGGCTTTGCTGCCCCGCCCGACGACGCCGCGCGGCCGCCGTGGCCGCCTCATCCGGCGACACGTAGCGAATGTGCTCGGCAGCTGCGGGGTTGTCCATGGTCTCGATCATGCTGGGCCGGGCAACCAGGGTCAAACCCGTGCGACGACCCCGGAGGTCACACCACGACTTGATATTTCGTGCCCGCGATTCGGTTCGATGTGGCGCCGAAATCTCTACTACGCTGGATTCAAATGTGAACTGCGCCACGCAGGGAATACTTGCGGGGCCTCTAGCCATGAAGCGACACACTAAGGAGCGCCATGTCTCAGGACTCGAACTCAACGAAACAGCGCACGTACGCACCCAGTAAGGAATTTGCCGCGCAAGCAAACGCCACCGCGGACCTGTACAAGCAGGCCGAGGAGCAGGGTGAGGAGTTCTGGGCGAACCAGGCCCGCGATCTGTTGAGCTGGTCCACCCCGTTCAACTCCGTCCTGGACTGGTCCAACCCACCGTTCGCCAAGTGGTTCGAGGACGGCAAACTCAACGCGGCGTACAACGCCGTGGACCGCCATGTGGAGGCCGGCAACGGCGACCGCGTGGCGTTGCACTTCGAGGGTGAGCCCGGGGACAGCAAGTCCTACACCTACTCGGAACTCAAGGACGAGGTGTCCAAGGCCGCGAATGCCATGGAGGCCCTGGGTGTGTCCAAGGGTGACCGCGTGGCCGTGTACATGCCCATGATCGCCGAGGCCGTGATCACCATGTTGGCCTGCGCGCGCATCGGAGCGATCCACTCCGTGGTCTTCGGCGGTTTCTCTGCGGACGCGCTGCGTTCGCGCATCGATGACGGCGAGGCCAAGCTCGTGGTCACCGCGGACGGTTCTTTCCGCCGCGGCAAGCCCACCCAGCTCAAACCCGCAGTGGACGAGGCCTTGTCCAAGGGCGGCGAGAGCGTCAAGCACGTGCTGGTGGTCAAGCGCAACGGTAGTGATGTCCCCTTCGAGAACGGTCGCGACGTGTGGTGGCACGAAGCCCTCGAGGCCGCGAGCACGGAACACACCCCGTCCGAGCAGGGCGCCGAGGATCCCCTGTTCATCCTCTACACCTCCGGCACCACCGGTAAGCCCAAGGGCATCCTGCACACCACCGGTGGCTATCTGACCCAGGCCGCGTATACCCACAAGAACGTGTTCGACCTCAAGCCCGAAACGGACGTCTACTGGTGCACCGCTGACGTCGGATGGGTCACCGGGCACACCTACATTGCGTACGGCCCGCTGCTCAACGGCGCCACCCAGGTGATTTACGAGGGCACCCCGGACTCCCCGCACCGCGGCCGGTTCTGGGAGATCGTGCAGAAGTACGGGGTGACCATCCTTTACACCTCCCCCACCGCCATTCGCACCATGATGAAGTGGGGCGAGGAAATCCCCGCAGAGTTCGACCTGAGCTCGCTCCGCTTGCTGGGCACCGTGGGCGAGGCCATCAACCCGGAGGCCTGGACCTGGTTCCGCAAGTACATCGGCGCCGAGAAGTGCCCCATCGTGGACACCTGGTGGCAGACCGAGACCGGGGCCATCATGATCTCCCCGCTCCCGGGCGTCACCGAGACCAAGCCGGGTTCCGCGCAGATCCCGCTGCCCGGTATCGCCGTGGACGTCGTGGACGACGCCGGTACGTCCCTGCCGAACGAGACCGACGGTTTCCTGGTGGTCCGCAAACCATGGCCGTCCATGCTGCGCACCATCTGGGGCGACGACGATCGATTCGTCAACACCTACTGGGCCCAGTTCGGGGACAAGTACTTCGCCGGTGACGGAGCCAAGCGAGACGCGGACGGCGATGTGTGGATCCTGGGCCGCGTGGACGATGTGATGAACGTGTCCGGTCACCGCCTGTCCACCCCGGAGATCGAGTCCGCGTTGGTCTCACACCCGTCCGTGGCGGAGGCCGCGGTGGTTGGGGCCGCGGATGAAACCACCGGACAGGCCGTGTTCGCGTTCGTGATCCTCTCCGATCACGCCACCACCGAGGGTCGGGATGAAACCGAGCTGTCCGAGGAGATTCGCGGACACGTGGGTAAGGAGATCTCCCCGATCGCTAAACCCAAGAAGGTCCTGATCGTTCCGGAGCTGCCCAAGACCCGTTCCGGCAAGATCATGCGTCGTCTGCTCAAGGACGTCGCCGAGGACCGCCCCGTGGGCGATGTCTCCACGCTGGCGGACCAGACGGTCATGCAGCAAATCGTGGATTCGCTCGGCGCCAAGTAGCCGATCGTGCAGACCGACCGACGACGCCGCTCGGTGGCCTTTCGCTCGAATTGGCCACCGGGCGGCGTCGTCATCTTGTAGTCGTGTTGAATGGACCCATGAGCGAGCTCCCGATTTTTGTCCTGAACGGCCCCAACCTCAACACCCTCGGAACGCGCAAGCCCGAGATCTACGGGCACACCACGCTGAGCGACGTCGAGGCCAAGGTGCGGGCCAAGGCCGCAGAATTCGGATTGGACGTGATGTTCGAACAGTCCAATTACGAGGGCCAGATCGTCGAATGGATTCAGCGGGCACGCACCGAGGCCTGCGGGATCGTGATCAACCCCGCAGCCCTGACTCACTATTCGATCGCCATCCACGACGCACTGGAGATGTGCGAGATCCCCATTGTGGAGGTCCACATCTCCAATGTGCATCGGCGGGAATCCTTCCGGCACGTCTCGTACGTGTCCCCGCAGGCCACTGCCGTGATCGCCGGGGCCGGCGTGCTCGGGTATGAGCTGGGCGTGCACGTAGTGGCCAACGAACTGCGCAAAATATCGTCCACGAGTTAGGACTCCCCATGACCTCCGCTGAAAACCGTTTCCCCCACGCCCTGGGCTACGGGCGCATCAACGAGTCCTTCCATCAGGTGGCCGCCGCCGTGGTGGAGGACGTTCTGCTGCGACTGGGCCACACCGTGAATGTGGTCGAGGGACCGCATCCGGAGATGTACCCGCAACTGGCCGCCGGTGACATGGACCTGTTCGCGGACGCGTGGCTGCCCGGCGGACACGAGGTGTACTGGGAACAGGTCAAGGACACTGCCGTGGAGGCCGCGGTGCTTTACGAGGGTTGCATGTTCTACTGGGCCGTCCCGGCCTACATTCCTGAGAGCCTGATCTCGTCACTCGAGGATCTGGCCAACCCGGAGGTGGCCGACCGGATGACCACGCTCACGGTGCAGGGCACCACCCCGGGGGCGGGTCTGACCATGCGTTCGGAGAAGCTCATCGAGTCCTACGGTTTGGCCACGGTCGGGTGGCAGCAGAACATCGGGGACCTGCAGGCCATCATCGACACCGTGAACCAGCGGATGACTGCCGGTGACTGGTTCGCCACTCCCCTGTGGCAGCCGCAGTACCTCAACGACGTCTATGATTTGCGCCCGCTGGCGGATCCGCTCGGCGCCTTCCCCGCCCCGGATCGCGCCTCGCTTCTGGCCTACCGAAAGAGTTGGGAGAACATGCCGGAAGAAACCCGCCGCGTGGTGTCCCGGATCCATTACCCCCTGGCCGCCGTCAACGAGATGGACCGCGCCGTGAACCTCGAC
Source organism: Kocuria sp. cx-455 (assembly GCF_014698015.1). Lineage (GTDB taxonomy): Bacteria > Actinomycetota > Actinomycetes > Actinomycetales > Micrococcaceae > Kocuria. Next base: position 623,533 of record NZ_JACXBS010000001.1, on the reverse strand, counting down.
GGCAAGAATCCGCTGGAAGCCGCCCGGGAGTGGCTGGAACGCAACCCGGAGACGGTCAACGCCTGGTTCGTGTGATCAGGAGAGCACGCACTCGCCGGTGGACGCCGGGGCGGTTGACCCGCCGGTGGCTTCGAGGATGTTGGTGACCTGTTCCATGGGGATCGCGTAGCCGGCTTCGCCCTCCACGGCCTTGGCGAAAATCACGCCCACCACGTTGCCGTTGGCGTCCAACATGGGCCCGCCGGAGTTGCCCTGTTCCACGCGACCGGCGATCTGGATGATGCTGCGCGACAGGGTCTCACCGGTGGACACGTTTTGAACGGGCGCAACCGCTTCACCCTGGATCGTGGCCGGACGCACCGTGTACGGGCCGCCCAGGGGGTAGCCCGCGAACGAGACCTGTTGGCCGCGTTCCACGGCGTTGCTCAGCGACAGCGGGGCCTCCGGTAGATCCGGGGCGTAGAGCACGGCGAGGTCCGCGGCGTCGTCGTACTGGACGGCTTGCGCCGGGTAGACGCGACCGTCGCGGGTCTGGACCACGGGCTCATCGACACCGGCCACCACGTGGGCGTTGGTGACGACCAGGCCGGACGCGGCCACGAAACCGGAACCCGTCTGGTTCTGGGCGCACCGATCGGCGGTGCCGTAGACCTGCACGACCGACTGGCCCGCGGCTTCGACGGCGTTGGAATCGGAGGCCTGTTCAGGTTCGGGGGCCTCCTCGGCCGGGAACAGTAAGGAGTCGAGTTGGCGGATCCCCTGTGAGCCGCTGACCGTGTCGCGGGTGTGGGTCATGGCCTCGCGCACGGGTTCGGGGGTGTACTTCTCAATGGTGCGCAACACCGAGGAGCCCGCCACCTGCTGAGACAGCGAGGGAATACCCAACTGGCCCACCAGGGAACCGAGCAGAGCCAGCACGATGGCCGCGACCGCAACGTTCAGGACCCCACCGCCGAGGCGGTCCAAGATCCCCAAACCTGTCTTTTCGGTCAGTCGCGCCAGAAAGTTTCCGACGATGCCACCCACGATTTGCCCGAGGGCCAGCAACCCCAACACGGTGACGAGCACAAAGGGAATCCGCAGTTCCGAACCGACCTGTGCGGAGATCCACGGCCCCGCCCAGAATGCGGCCACGGCGCCGAGTACGAAACCCGCCAGCGAGGCGAGGGAACGAAAGAAGCCCCTGGACAGCCCAGCGATCAAGTAGCCCACCAACACCATCACCAAGATGACGTCCAGCAGGTTGAGGGCCAGGTTCATGAATGTCCTTCTCCGTCGCGCCGCAGACCGCGGGCGGTCAACAAGTAGTTAGTGAGCTTAGGGGTCAGGTCTGTGAAAATCGTGAAACCGGACCGTGCGTTACGCTAATCACAGACCGTCATAAAACCGTCAAACGTCACGTTCACACTCAGCGCAAGAGCTTGTCAGCCCCGTGAAGTGTGAAACTCGTTACGATGGTGCCAAATAGCGCTTTCGATCGGCGCACCCCCAACTGTTGAGGAGAACCACCTTGGATACCGACGTCCTCCGCCGCGCCCCACTGTTTGCTTCGCTGGACGATGAGGCTTTTGCCGCGCTGACCGAGGAGATCACCGAGGTTGACCTCTCCCGCGGCTCCGCCCTTTTCTACGAAGGCGATCCCGGGGATCAGCTGTACTTCATCGTCTCCGGCAAGATCAAGCTGGGTCGCACCGCCAGCGACGGCCGTGAGAACTTGGTGGCCATCATGGGACCCGGTGAGATCTTCGGCGAGATGGCCCTGTTCGATCCGAGCCCCCGGTCGACCTCCGCCACCGCGGTGTCCGAAACTCGCCTGGCCGGTCTCAAGCATGAGAACCTGCGCAAGGTCATCACCCGCTCACCCGAGGTTTCCGCCCAGTTGCTGCAGGCTCTGGCCCGCCGCTTGCGTCGCACCAACGAGAACCTGGCCGACCTGGTCTTCTCCGATGTCCCCGGCCGCGTGGCCAAGGCCCTGCTGGACCTCGCGGACCGCTTCGGCCGCCCCGCCACGGACGGCATCCTGGTGGCTCACGAGCTCACCCAGGAAGAGCTGGCCCAGCTCGTGGGCGCCTCCCGCGAAACCGTGAACAAGGCCCTTGCGGAATTCGTGCAGCGCGGCTGGATCCGCCTGGAAGCTCGCGCCGTGGTCATCCTGGACCTGCAGCGCCTCAAGCAGCGTTCACGCTAAGACGTCAGCATCGCGGTCGCCTCTGACGCGCTGCCTCACCGACGACGCTGCGGCACCCACTCGGGTGCCGCGGCGTTTCGGATGCAGCCTTCCCAAAAGGTGAGGCGGACCGTGGTCGTTGAGTCGGTGCTGTCCGCCCCTACGGGGCAGCATATGAGCATCGGTGATCAGGTCCTGAGCACCAGGACCGGGTCTCCGTCACGCACCTCGAGAGTGGGGGTCCGAACGGTCATGTCCCGGCGGGCGCTGAGGAACGCGATCGCGGAACCCGCCTGCGCGATCATCTCCAGGATCGCCTGGACCCCCGGGTTCGCCACCTCACCCAGGTCGAACTCCTGGTGTAAGTCATCATCCCCCGCAAAGAGCGCTGACACCGGTGATTCGCCGGGATTCTCCAGCAGGGTCGCCGCATCCACCCACCCCAGCCAGGGACCCTGACCGCGGGGCTGCAGGGGTGCGCAGCGCTGGCCCACGGGGAGCACCGCGGCAAAGTACCTCAAGTCCACCCTCTGGTGCACGAAATCGGAAGTCATCCACCGGGCGAGGGGTTTCAACAGCTCTGATCGGAAAACGAACAACCTGTTGGCGAGCACCTCCGCGAAAGAGATGTCCAGGGCGCAGAGCTGCTCACGAGCCAGCATCCAGTCCGCCCCGTCCACGTTCTCCGCCACGACGTCCCCCTCGGAACCCGCGAAGAGCAACCCCGTTTCCACAAAGGCACGGCGCGCCGCGGCCACAACCGAGCGGCGTGACAAGCCGATGTCCTCGGAGCCGAGCCGCTTGGCCCACTCGGTGGGACCGGGCCCGGACCACACCAATGGCTCGTCGTCGCTGGGTTCCAGGAGGCCGCCCGGGAAGGACAGTTGCCCCAAGGAAGGCCGCTCCGGGCGGTGGATCATGAGGGCCTCCACGCCGTTCTCACCGTCACGCACCACCACTACGGAGGCCGCGTGTCTGGGAGCCGAGCCGTGGATTCCCACACCCCGGTCCAGCCAGGCCAACGCGGCCTTCCGGTGAGCCAGCGGAACGTGAAACAGCCGTTCGGAGGATCCGCGGGCAGCTAGGTCAGCTGAACTCGACAATCAGTTCGACCTCCACGGGCGAGTTCAACGGCAGTACGCTCACGCCCACTGCCGAACGAGCGTGTCGACCTGCCTCACCGAAGATGTCCCCCAGGAGGGTCGACGCGCCGTCGATCACTCCGGGCTGGCCGTAGAAATCGGGGGCGGAGGCCACAAAACCGGTCACCTTCACCACCCGGACCACGCGGTCCAGGTCTTCGATCTGCGCCTTCACGGCGGCCACCGCGTTCAGCGCGCACCGCGCGGCCAATTCCTGGGCGCGTGCCGGGCTCACGTGATTCTCGCCCTCGGTCTCACTGACCACCCCGGCGGCGGGCAGAGCGCCGTCGATGAACGGCAACTGGCCGGCCGTGAAGACGTACTTGCCGGAGACCGCTGCCGGGGCGTACGCCGCGACGGGCGCGGCGACCTCGGGCAGGGTGAGACCCAGCTCTGCAATACGGTCATCAATGGAACTGCTCGTTGTCATGACGGGCCCTTTCGGCGCGGATCGATCAGTTCTTGGGTCGCTTGAAATAAGCAATGGGGTTGGTCTGGACCGGTGCATTGACATTGGCGGCCGGCACATCCGCGGCCTGGGTGCCCGGCAGGACGGTCACCAGCTCCCAGCCGTCGTCACCCCAGTTGTCGAGGATCTGCTTAGTAGCGTGAATCATGAGCGGAACGGTTGCGTACTCCCAAGTGGTCATGGTCACCACCATAGTGCCAGCCCCGGGTTGTGTCCCTTCACCGGTTCCTGATCACCCCCTGTGACTGTGCTCTCCGGAGCACCCTCGCTTCCAGCCCCGGCTTGTACACTGGCGCAATGGCATCACGCAAGAACTCGGACTCCGAGCCCGCCTCGGTCTTCGGCAATGTTGTGGCTTTCTTCGCCGCCGCAGTCGTCGCAGGCATCGTGGCGGCAGGGCTACTCGTACCCCCCGCAGCAGCAGCCGGCATGGCAGCCAACGCATCCATTGGCTGGTTCAAGTCCCTCCCCGACGAGATGGAGATGGGGCCGCTGTCCCGTTCCTCCACGGTGGTGGCTCGCGACGGAACCAAGCTCGCCACGTTCTTCGCGCAGAACCGAGAACCGGTTGCGCTGGAGGACATGTCCGAGGACATGCAACACGCCATCCTGGCCATTGAGGACCGTGACTTCTACGAACACGGCGGCGTGGACACCGGCGGCATCGTTCGCGCCATGGGAAACAACATCTTGCGCCCCAGCGCCCGCCAAGGCGCCTCCACCATCACCCAGCAGTACGTGAACAACCTGCTGATCGACCAACAGGTGCGCGCCGGCGAACAGGCCAGCACCATTGGAGCGGACAAGGGCGTGGTGGACAAGATCAAGGAGATCAAGCTCGCCCTGTCCATGGAACAGGAAATGTCCAAGGACGAGATCCTGGAGGGCTACCTAAATATCGTGTTGTTCGGTGGGCAGAACTACGGCGTAGAAGCCGCCGCCCAGTACTTCTGGGGGATCCCCGCTTCGCAGCTGAACATCCAGCAGTCCGCCACTTTGGCCGGCATGGTGCAGTCCCCCAACTACTACAACCCGCAGGTCAATCCGGAAGCTTCCGAGCAGCGCCGCAACCTGGTGTTGGACACCATGGTGCAGACCGGTGCCATCACGCAGCAGGAACATGATCAAGCTGCCGCGGCTCCCCTGGATCTGGACATCCACACCAGCAATTCCGGTTGTTCCGCTGCCGCGACCGCGCCCTACTTCTGTGACTACGTACAGAACGAGGTCATGCAGTCCGAGGCCTTCGGTGCAACCCCCGACGAGCGCCTGGCCACCCTGCAGCGCGGCGGTTTGACCATTCACACCACGCTGGACATGAACGCCCAGCGTGCCGCGGAGCGCGAAGTCAACAGGACCCAGCCGCGCGACAACAACCCCGACAACGTCTCCACCGCTCTGGTGTCCCTGGAGCCCAAGAACGGGCACATCGCCGCCATGGCCCAAAACACGTTCTACTCCGGTGAGGAGGGCGCTTCAAACACCACCTACAACTTCAATGTGGACACCACCATGGGTGGTGCGGGTGGTTTCCAGGTGGGCTCCACCTACAAGCCGATCACGCTGGCCCAGTGGATCAACGCCGGCAAGGGTGTGAAGGCGACCATTGATGCACGTCGCACGAATTACCCTGCCGACTACAAGTGGCGGGCTTCCTGCCTGCCCGGCGGAGTGAAGTACGAGCCCGGTGATGACGGAAACGGCCTCTCGTTCCAGAACGCGACGCGCGGCTATGAGCGTCAAATGCAGGTGGACTACGGCCTGTACAACTCGATCAACTCTGCGTTGTACGCGATGGCCTCGGATCTGGACCTGTGCGACATCGGAGAAATGTCCGAGGACTTGGGCATCCACGACGGTAAGACCGGTGAGCCGGTGGATACCACCATCTTGTCCTCCTTGCTGGGTGGCTCCGTGGACATCGCACCCATGACCATGGCCCGTGCGTTCTCGGCCTTCGCCAACGACGGCGTGCTGTGCGAGGTTCGTTCCATGACCAAGGTCGAGGACTTCACCGGGAAAACCTACGATATTCCCGCGGACAAGTGTGAACGTGCCATCAAGGAAGAAGTTGCCCAGGGCGTGAACTACACGCTGGAGCAAGTCCTGACCCGAGGTTCCGGCTATCAGCGTGACATCGGTCTGCCCGGGGCTTCCGCGGCCAAGACCGGCACCACCGACAACTCCACCCAGACGTGGATGATGGGTTACACCAAGGGCCTGTCCACGGCGTCCTGGGTCGGTAACTACGAGCTCGGCTCGCGGTCGTTGAACGGTCTGTCGATCGGCGGCCGAACGGGAGGTAGCGGCACCGACTGGGTCGATGGTTCCACGTACGCCGGTGAACAGTGGCAGAACTTCATGAACGATGTGGCCCGGGATTACGACACGTCCGAGTTCTCGGATCCGCCGTCCCGTGTGCTCTCCACCAATAAGTGAGTTCCATGAGTAACGGTGCCCACGCAGCCGCGGTGGTGGCCGCGGGGATAGCAGCTGCGGGCGCGAGCACCGCCGCGTGGGCGGTGTTCGGGGAGCGGCGTCGGTTCCAATTGCGGCAGGAGACGGTGCAGATTTTGCCCGCCGGTTCCAGGCCGCTGCGCATCCTGCACATTTCGGACCTGCACACGGTCCCCGGCCAAGAGACCAAGAAGCGTTTCGTCCGGTCACTGGCGGCGCTGCGGCCGGACCTGGTGATCGACACCGGGGACAATCTCTCGCACCTGCGAGCACTGCCGTATCTGCTGGAGATCTTGGAGCCGTTGTTCGAGTTCCCGGGTGTGTACGTGCCGGGCTCCAACTGTTACTTCGCACCCCAGCCCAAGAATCCTCTCCGGTACCTGTGGCGGACCACGGCCAGCGAAGATCCGGCGGACACCACGCGGTTACCCACCGAGGACATGCACCGCGCATTCGACGCCGCCGGGTGGACAGGCTTGATCAATCGCCACGATCGCCTGCGCGTGCGGGACACCGTGCTCGATTTCTCAGGCGTGGACGATCCGCACCTCGCTTATGATCGTCACCCCGGTTTCCCGGAGACACGTTCCGATGACGACGTCGCCACCCTCCGCATCGGCGTGGCGCACGCCCCGTATCTGCGAACCCTGGACCGATTCGTCGAAGACGGCGCGGATCTCATTTTCGCGGGTCACACCCACGGTGGCCAGGTCTGTCTTCCCGGTGGCCGCGCCCTGGTGAGCAACTGCGATCTGGATCCCGCCATCTGCAAGGGTCTGATCGATCACCGCGGTGTTCCGGTGAACATTTCCCAGGGGCTGGGCGAATCGCGTTTCGCCCCCGTGCGATTGTTCTGCCCGCCCCAAGCGGTTCTGATCACGCTCACGGACTGAGCAGCTCTTCCGCGCGCTTGTCGGCCTCTGGTCTTACCATGGGTGTTAGCACCCTCACACCCCGCAGGAGCATCGCATGAGCGCACCCATCCAGGAACAGTCCAGCACTGCCACCGAGCAATTCGTGGCGCAGGTACGCGAGACGTGCGGCGCAGGATCGGTTGCCGAGAGTGAGCTGGAACGACGGGTTCTGGCCCACGACGCATCCCACTACTTGCTGCAACCCCAAGCCGTGGTGCGCCCTCGAGATGCTGCGCATGTGGGTCATGTCTTTGCCGCTGCGGCCCGTCACGGAGTGGAACTGACATTGCGCTCGGGCGGTACGTCACTGTCCGGGCAGGCCGTCACCGATCAGGTTCTGGTGGACACCCGCCGTCACTTCCGCGATGTCGAAGTACTGGACGGCGGCGCCAGGGTCCGCGTTCAGCCCGGGGTCACCATCCGTCAGGTCAACGCCCGCCTGGCGCCCCACGGGTACAAGCTGGGCCCGGATCCGGCCAGTGAGGCCGCATGCACCGTGGGTGGCGTGGTGGCCAACAACTCCTCGGGTATGGCGTGCGGCACCGAGTTCAACACCTACCGCACCCTTGAATCCATGACCGTGGTGCTGCCCTCCGGAACGGTGGTCAACACCGCCGATGCGCACGCGGACGCCCGGTTGCGCGCCGCCGAGCCCGAGCTCCACGAGGGGCTGCTCCGGTTGCGGCAACGCGTTGTGGCGAACCCCGAGTCGGTGCGCACCATTGAGCGATTGTTCGCCATGAAGAACACCATGGGGTACGGGCTCAACGCGTTCGTCGACTTCGAAGAACCCGTGCGGATCCTCGAGCACCTCATGATCGGTTCGGAGGGCACGCTGGGTTTCGTGGCCGAGGCGGTGTTCCGCACCGTACCCATTCATCGCTTCGTGGCCACCGGCCTGCTCGTGTTCCCCACGGTGGTAGCGGCCACCAGCTCCGTTCCGCAATTGGTGGACGCCCACTCCGCCACGGTCGAGTTGCTGGACGCCACCTCGCTGAAGGTTTCCCAGCGCACCGGCCAGGCTCCCCCGGTGATCATGGACATTGCCGTGGATCAGCAGGCCGCTTTGCTGGTCGAGTACCAGGCGGATTCGCAAGCCGAGGTGCGGCACCAGGCCAGCGCGGCGTCGTCGTTGTTCGCGGACCTGGGGCTCGAAACCCCCGCGCAACTGACCACTGACCCCAAGGAACGCGCGAGCCTGTGGACCGTGCGCAAGGGCCTGTACACGACCGTGGCGGGCAATCGACCGACCGGTTCCAACGCGCTGCTCGAGGACATCGTGGTGCCGGTGCCGCAGCTGGGTGAGACGTGCGAGGAACTGACCGCACTGTTCGACGCGCACGGCTACGAGGATTCCGTGATCTTCGGGCACGCCAAGGACGGCAACGTGCACTTCATGCTCAACGAGCAGTTCACCGACCCTAAACAACTGAAACGCTATGAACAGTTCACCGAGGACATGGTGGATCTGGTTCTCGATCGCGGTGGCGCACTGAAGGCCGAGCACGGAACGGGGCGCATCATGGCGCCGTTCGTGCGGCGGCAGTACGGTGATGAACTCTACGAGGTGATGGTCGAGCTCAAACGCCTGATCGACCCGCAGTATCGCTTCAATCCGGGCGTGATCCTCACCGATGATCCCACCGCGTATTTACGCGACCTCAAGACGGCGCCCACCGTGGAGGATGAGGTCGACCGTTGTGTGGAGTGCGGTTATTGCGAGCCCGTGTGCCCCTCGCAGAACCTCACACTGACTCCGCGGCAGCGGATTGCGGGGCGCCGCGAGATCGCGGAAGCGGAGCACGCCGGAAACCAGGCGCTGGCCGCACGGTTGTCCCGCGAGTACGACTACGCCGGCCTGGACACGTGCGCCGTGGACGGCATGTGCGTGACCGCCTGCCCCGTGCACATCAACACGGGCGACCTGGTGCGTCGGTTGCGCGCGGAAAATCATTCCAGGGTCGCGGATGCCGTCTGGGCGGGTCTGGCGCGGTCCTGGTCCGTGACGGCTCCCGGTGCCGCCTTTGCGTTGTCCGTGGCCAAACGGCTGCCCGCGGTGCTGCCGGTCAGCGCGACCGCGGTGGCGCGGGCGGCTCTGGGCGCGGACAACGTTCCGCAGTACAAGCCCCAGCTCCCGGCGGGTGGCCGTTCACGGGATTTCTTGACGACGTCGCCCGCGAATGTTTCCGCCGAACAAGCCCGTGCCGTGTTCTTCCCCGCGTGCATCGGGACCATGTTCGGAACGGTCGAGGGTGCCGGCCCCTCCGTCTCGGAGGCTTTCCTCAAGCTGTGCCGGCGGGCCGGAGTGGGCGTGAGCATTCCCCAGGGCATCACGGCCACGTGTTGCGGCACTCCGTGGAAGTCCAAGGGCCTACCCACCGGCTACAAGACCATGTCCCACCGCACGTTGGAGACGCTGTGGGAGGCTTCCGATCACGGCCGGCTGCCAGTGGTGTGCGATGCGTCATCGTGCACCGAGGGGTTGGAAACCATGCAGCAGTTGGCTCGGGAGACCGAGAAGTACGCGCCGTTGCGCTTTGTGGACGCCGTGGAGTTCGTCTCGGACCACGTGTTGGATCGGTTGACCGTCTCCGAGCGGGTGCGTTCGGTGGCCGTGCACCCCACCTGTTCCTCCGTGCAGTTGGGCATCAACGACCACTTGATGCGCTTGGCCAACGCCGCAGCGGAGCAGGCGACCGTGCCCTTTGCCTGGGGTTGCTGCGGGTACGCCGGTGACCGCGGCATGCTGCACCCGGAACTGACGGCTGCGGCCACGGCTCCGGAAGCCGCCGAGGTGAACGCCACCCACTACGACGCCTATGTCTCCCTCAACCGCACGTGCGAACAGGGCATGACCGAAGCCACCGGCAAGCCCTACGAGCACGTGTTGCAGGTACTGGAGCGCGCAAGCAGGTGACGGAAGGCCGGGGCGGTTCGCAGCGGCGTGGTCAGATCTCACGGCGCGGGTGCGGCACGGCTCGGGAGGCGGCCCGTGCCACGGGAACGGCCGAGACAAGGCATACGACCACGCCGACAGCCAAGCACGCGATGAAGCCCCTGACCGGGCCGATCCCGAGGATCTCGCCCACGAACGGGCCCAGCACCGCGAGAACGAACGGCACCGCGAAACCCGTGTAGGTCAGGGTGTAGAAGACGCCGATGAGCGCGCCCAATTCGTGTGGTTCGGCGATGATCTCCACCTCCCGCAAACCGGAAACCATCATGATGCCGTAGCTGCAACCCAGAATGATGGCGGCGGGAACCACCAGGAGTGCGCTGTCCAGCTCGACGGCGATGCCACCGGTCAGCAGACCCACGCTCGCTGTGCCCAGGCCCACGACCGACAACGGCAACCAGCCGTGCGAGGCGAGTCGCGCGGCGACCGGCTGGATGAAGACACCCGAAAACATGCCCACGCCGGAGATCAGGCCCAGGTAGGCGACCGGATACGCGACGTTGTCCGTGACGAAACCCGGGATGCTCGTGAACGCGACCGTGGCCGTGCCGAAGACCCACGGTGCCCACGCGGCGACCGCCCAGAAGAAGCGGCCGGTGAGTGCGATCCGCGGCACCAAAGGTGGCCGCTTGATGCGCCCCTCACCGGGGAACTGCGTTTCGGGGACACCCCACACCAGCGGGACGGTCACGAGGACCAGGGCAACGTGCAGCAGATACGGGGTGACCTGGGGGGCGGGCACGAACTGGGCGAATTGCGCAGCGATCAGGGGTCCTCCACCGAAGCCCGCGGACAGCACGATCGTGGCACGTCGCGGGCCGGCCGCTGGGCGGTCCACGGACAGCTGCTTGATCCACGCGGACCCCGAGGACATGGCCATGCCCACCCCGAAGCCCATGATCCAGCGGCCCACGTACAGCACCCATTCGGTGGCCTCACTACCGGCCGCGAGAATGCCCGAGGCCACAGCGACCAGAATCAGCGCCGACCGCACCACTGCCCGGCGGCCGTAGTGGTCGGAGACGGGACCGAAAATCAGCAGCGCGGGCACCAGACCGACAGCGTAAATACCGAACATCGCCGTCACGGAGGCTTCGGAGATGCCGTCCTGATCGCGGTACACCTTGAGCATGGGCGCGAACAGGTTGGTGCCGAACCCCACCGCGAACATTGCGAGTCCCACGCGGATCCAAGTGCGAGAGGTCATGGCGCCGCCTCGGGACGCGGAGTTCTTGTCACCGATGGCGGGCCGCGTAGTCATAGAGGAGACCTTACCTGTGATGCTCGACACTGGAGATAGTGAGTCGTCCACGGGTCGCCCACCGTGGCCAAACGTGGATTTCACAATCACACTTGAGTCCCGCTATGCTGGAGCAGTTGTTTGCGGGTACGCCTGCCAACATCGGGATGTGGCGCAGCTTGGTAGCGCGCGTCGTTCGGGACGACGAGGTCGCAGGTTCAAATCCTGTCATCCCGACCAAATGTCCCCTTGTCCTCACTGTCCGTGACGGCAAGGGGATTTTTCATGTCCGGAGGCCTCCGTGCGCATCCCGCGGGACTGCCGCGACAAAGAGCAGGTTCCCCAACTGGCCGCCCGGGACGCATCCGCTGCGACGGCTGGCGAAGTCCCGGATCGGCATGTGATGGAATCAACCCATGACTGATCAGCAACGCCGGCGTCCGTTCGCCCAGGTCGATGTCTTCTCCCGCGAGCCCCACATGGGCAATCCGGTCGCGGTGGTGCTCGACAGCACGGATCTCAGCGACTGGGACATGGCCCGGTTCGCGCGGTGGACCAATCTGTCCGAAACCACGTTCGTCCTGCCACCCACCTCGCCGGACGCCGACTACCGGATGCGGATCTGGACCCCCGGCGGCGAACTCCCCTTCGCGGGTCACCCCACGCTCGGCTCGGCGCACGCCTGGCTCCAGGCGGGAAACGCCGCCCGCTCCGGCAATGTCATCGTGCAGGAATGCGCCGCCGGACTGGTCGAGATTCGAGCCACCGACGACGGCGCGCTGACCTTCGCCGCGCCGCCCACCTCGCGGACGGGGAGCTTCGACCCGGCCATGCTCGAACAAGTCACGGCCGGGCTGGGCCTGGATGACGAGGAAATTGTGGCTCATCAGTGGGTCGACAACGGACCGGGCTGGGCAGCCGTTCTGCTCCCCTCCGCCGCCGACGTCCTGGCCATCGAACCGGATTACCCGGCACTGGGAAATTACAAGATCGGCGTGGTGGGCCCCTATCCGGAGGGCAGCCCGCAACAGTTCGAAGTCCGCGCCTTCGTGACCGGCACCGGCGGGTACGAGGATCCCGTCACGGGGAGTCTCAACGCGAGTCTGGCGCAGTGGCTCATGAGAACCGGCCGTGCGCCGTCGTCGTACGTCGCTCAACAGGGCACGGCCATGGGACGCCGCGGGCGTGTGACCGCGACCTCGGACGCCCAGGACACCGTGTGGGTGGGCGGGCACTGCACCACGTGCATCAGCGGATCGGCGCTGCTGTGAGCGACCGGCACAGCGGACCCGGCAAGGGCGAACTGGACCTGATCTTCGATGGCCGCTGCGGCTTCTGCACCCGCGCCGTGGGGTGGGTACGCATCCTCGACCGGCACGGCCGCATCACCACCCACGCGTACCAACAACCGGACGTGCTGGAACGTTTCGGTCTCACCGAATCACAAGCGCACGCGGCAGTTTGGGCCGTGGCTGGCCAGACGAAAACAGCCGGCGCGGCCGCCGTGGCCGCCACCCTGGACACCGCCCTCGGCACACGCATCTTCGGCCGGCTGTATCGCGTCCCGCCGGCGCGAATGCTTCAGGATCGTGTCTACCAGTGGGTTGCCGACCACCGCGGAAAGTTCCCCGGTGTGACTCCGTGGTGCGAGCAGCATCCGGGGCAATGCTCGACCAGAACCACGTAATTACAAGAATGCCCGGAGCTCTCGGGCGGCAGCTTCGGGATCGGCGGCGTCCGTGACCGCCCGAACCACCACGATCCGAGACGCACCACTCTCGAGCACGGACGGCAACCGCTGCGCGTCAATCCCGCCGATGGCGAAGAACGCCTTGTCGCCCGCGTGCTCCGCCGCGTACGTGGGCAGTTCCAGGCCCACGGCCGCTCGGCCGGGTTTGGTGGGCGTCTCCCACACGGGCCCGGTGCAGAAATAATCGAGCCCTTCATCCGCGATGGCGCCGTCCACCTGTTCGCGGGACAGGCACGAACGGCCGATGATCACGTCATCACCCAGCAGCCGGCGCGCCTGCGGGGTGGTGAGGTCGCCCTGTCCCACGTGAAAAACGTCCGCGCCGGTGAGCAGGGCGACGTCCGCCCGGTCGTTGACCGCGAAGAGCTTGCCGTGGTCCCGAGCAACGTCCGCGAGCACCTCGATGGCCCGGATCTCGGCCGCGGCCTCGAGGGTCTTGTCACGCAGTTGGATGATGTCCACGCCGCCCTCGTACGCGGCATGCAGGAATTCCCGCAGGTCGCCGCGGTCTTGCCGCGCGGTGACGCACACGTACAGCTTGGCCTTCGCGAACGCGTCACGCCTGCGGGTTCCCAGATTCTGCTCCTCACTCATGTGGCCATGGTGCCACGGGTCACGGCTACACTGGCAGGTATCGGTCGCACGGCCGGTAGTTCCACGGGAGTCCGCACTTGTTGTCTCGGCAACCACCGCAGCGGGCTGAGAGGGCGTGAGCCGCCGACCGGAAACCTGATGCGGATCATGCCGCCGGAGGGAGTGAAGTGGTACTTATGCCACCCGTTTGTCACCACGGTGCGCCACGGCACGCAGTGGTCGCGGGCGCCGGCCTGATCGGCCTGGCAACCGCTTTCGAATTACGACGCCGCGGGGTTGCCGTGACGCTCGCCGATCCCGAACCTGCCTCGGGAGCCACCTACGCAGCCGCCGGCATGTTGGCTCCCATTGCCGAAACACAGTACGGGCAAGAGGGTCTCTACCCGCTCATGGCCGCCTCGGCCGTGGAGTATCCGGCGTTCATCGAGCGTGTCTCCGCGGCATCGGGACTACCCAGCGGTTACTGCACGGAGGAGACCCTGGTGGTCGGGGCGGATTCCGCGGACGCGCAGAGCCTCCAGGATCTTACGAATCATCAGCGGGCCGCCGGCATGCAGGTGGACAACATCACCGCCCGCGAGGCCCGAAAACTCGAACCCGCTCTCGCACCGCATCTCGCCGCTGCCATCAGGATTCCCACGGATCACCAGGTGGATCCCCGGTTACTCGCGGCCTCGCTGATGCACGCGCTCGATGCGCCCGTCATCGACACACTGAACGGTGCCACCGATCCCGGCCCCGTGCGCTGGTTCCACGCGAGGGTGGACCGGGTTCTCTCGACTCGCGGACCCGAACCCCGGGTGAGCGGAGTGTTCCTGGACGGTGGCGAGACGGTCGAGGGCGACGCGGTGGTCCTGGCGACCGGTCTGAACGCCGGTGACACCGGACAGCTGCCGCCTGACTTGAATTTGCGACTGCGCCCCGTGTACGGCGATGTTCTCAGGCTCCGGGTACCCGATTCGTTGCTGTTGCCGGGCGAGGAGAACCTGATCGCGCGAACGGTGCGCGGGCGGGTCGGCGGGCGGCCCGTCTATCTGGTGCCCCGCGCGGACCGCACGCTGGTGCTGGGCGCAACGAGCCGTGAGGACGGCCGCGACTCGGTGCTGGCTGGCGGCGTGCATCAATTATTGCGGGACGCGCGAGCAATTATGCCCGCCGTGGACGACTGCGATGTCCTGGAAATGATTGCCCGCGCCCGCCCCGGAACCCCGGACGATCTGCCCTACGTGGGGCTGTGTTCCGTGAACGGGCTGATCATCAGCACCGGCCACTTCCGGCACGGCATCCTACTCACGCCCGTGGCTTCACGGCTCGCCGCCGAACTGGCCACCGGCGAGTTGGACCCGGTCGTCAGCCACGAACGCGACCACGACTTCTTGACCTCGACAGACCCCGCGCGGCATTCTCCCGCGCACCCCGAGATGTAGCAGGTGACGCCATGAATACCGCCCCGCAGGACACCATCCTGGTCAATGGAAACCCCGTACCCCTCACAGAGGGCCTGTCGGTGGCCGATGCCGTGGCCGACCTGACCGGCCGCGACATCACCGCCGCGGGCCGCGCGGCCGACGGCAAGCCGCTGGGCATTGCTGTGGCACTCGATCACGCGGTGATCCCCCGGGCCCGCTGGTCCGACACCATGCTCGAAGCCAACCAGACCGTGGAAATCGTCACCGCGGTGCAGGGAGGCTGAGATGGCGAGCAATCAGTTGATCATCGACGGCGTGAGCCTGGGCTCCCGACTCATCATGGGCACCGGCGGTCTCACGGATCTGGCGATGTTGGAGCGTGCGCTCCTGGCATCGGGCACCGAACTGACCACCGTGGCGGTGCGGCGTTACGCGCCCGGATCGGGCCTTGGCGCGGGCACCGGCCGCGCCGGCCGGAACGCTGAAGAGGTGGCGCCGCGCAACGGAACCAATGCTGCCGACCACGGGGCCGCGGCGTCGTCGCCACGGGACAGTCTCTACGGAATCCTGCACCGCAACGACATCAAGGTGCTGCCCAATACGGCCGGCTGCTACACCGCCAGGGATGCGCTGCTGACCGCGGAGCTGGGGCGGGAAGCGCTGGAAACGGACTGGGTGAAACTGGAGGTCATTGCGGACGAGGACACCCTGCTCCCGGACGGCGTGGAACTGCTCGACGCCACCGAACAACTCGTGGCGCGGGGTTTCAAAGTGTTCGCGTACACCTCGGACGACCCCGTTCTGGCGCTGCACCTCGAACGGGCCGGGGCCACCGCGGTGATGCCGTTGGGCGCGCCGATCGGAACCGGACTGGGCATTTTGAACCCCCACAACATTGAGCTGATCGCCTGTCGGGCGAGCGTTCCCGTGGTGCTGGATGCGGGGATCGGCACGGCATCCGAGGCGGCACTGGCCATGGAACTGGGTTGCGACGCCGTGCTGCTCGCCTCCGCCGTGACTCGCGCCCAGAATCCCGTGGCCATGGCTCAGGCCATGCGGTACGCGGTGGATGCCGGGCGGTTGGCGCGCGGAGCGGGCCGAATCGCACGCCGCACGCACGCTGTGGCGTCGTCACCGATGGCCGGGCGGATCGGTACGGGGAATGATACTGCCGGGTCCGCTACCTCTGGAGCTGATGTGCCCCGCGGGGATTGGCCGGCGCCCTCCCCCGTCTCATCGTCTTCACCGTTGTCCTCACCCGCCCCGTCAGACTCGGAGTCGCACGTTTCATGACCGCACCGTCCCCCTTCCCGCCGCTCGTCGAGCCCGCCCCGGAGCTCAGCCGCGAAGAACTCGAACGCTACTCGCGTCACCTCACGCTCCCGCAACTCGGAGTCGATGGCCAGCGGCGGCTGAAGAACGCGCGCGTTCTGGTGATCGGTGCCGGGGGCCTGGGTGCCCCCGCTCTGCAATACCTTGCGGCGGCCGGAGTGGGGACCCTCGGTGTGGTCGATGACGACGTGGTGTCCGTGTCCAACCTGCAACGTCAGGTGATCCACGGGATGCCCGACATCGGCCGCGCCAAGGTTGATTCCGCCGCTGACGCCGTGGTTCGCCTGAATCCCCTGGTCACCGTCCGGACGCACGGCGAGCGCCTGACCCCCGACAACGCCGTGGGGATCTTCTCCGGCTACGACCTGGTCATGGACGGCGCGGACAATTTCGGTACGCGGTATCTGGTGTCCGACGCCGCCGAGCTCGTGGGGATCCCGGTGGTCTGGGGGTCCATCCTGCGCTTCGACGGGCAGGTGTCTGTGTTCTGGTCCGGCCACGGCCCGGTGTATCGCGACCTCTTCGCGGAGGCGCCGGCACCCGGTCAGGTTCCTTCCTGCGCCGAGGGCGGCGTGCTCGGCATGCTCCCGGCCACCATCGGGTCGGTCATGGTCACCGAGGCGCTCAAACTGATCACCGGTGTCGGCCGCCCGCTGGTGGGGCGTGTGCTCATCCACGACGCCCTCGCCCAGACCTGGCGCGAACTCACCGTTCTACCGGATCCCGATCGCCCTCCGGTCACCGATCTCTCGCAGGTCGCCGTGTCCTGCGGGGTCCCTCCCGCTGACGACGCCGCCCCTGCGTCCCACGAAACCGTCACCGCCCCGGAGCTGGCCTGGCTGCTGACCTCTCGTTCCCTAGGTGAAACGTCCTTCACGCTGATCGATGTGCGTGAAGACTGGGAACGGGATCTGGTTGCTATCCCTGGATCAGTACAGGTCCCGCTGGAGGAGATCCTGGACCGCGGTGTGTCCGCGTTGCCGGATTCGGCGGAGGGCAATGTGATTCTGCACTGCAAGGCGGGAGTACGCTCCGCTAGGGCTCTCGGTGCATTGCGGGGGGACTACGCGCTGCGGGAGGACACGGTGAAGCACCTGGACGGCGGTGTGCTCGCCTGGGTCGATCAGGTGGACCCGTCACTGCCGCGCTACTGACGCTGCCGGCAGCGTCAGGGGAGGCAAATGCGGGATGAGGGCAAGAATTCTGCACTGACCTCACACCAGATTGCGCCGCTGCAGTTACCTCACACCTGACTTCAGGGTGGGAGGGGTTCTGCCCAGATCGACGATATGGCGAGCTTCTCGGGGCCTTAACAGTCACACGTGTCACCATGAAACTTACGGTCGAGTCACTGGGGCCGGCCGTGTCACTGAGGAGAGATCGTGCCCAACACTGAAGTTGCTGCCCCTCGCGTCTATGTGGTCACCGGAGCCGGATCCGGCATCGGTCAGGCCTCTGCCGCTCAGCTCATCGAAGAAGGCCACCGGGTCATCGGCGTTGATCTCAAGAATACGGAAGTGGTCGCGGACCTCTCCACCGAGGAGGGCATCGCCGGGATGGTGGAAGAGATCTCGCAACTGACCTCCGTGGTGGACGGCGTGATCGCCAATGCCGGAACCTCGTTGCAGGCTCCCCTGGACGTGGCCGTCAACTTCTTCGGCGCGGTGGGAACGGTAGAGGGCCTGCTCCCCCTGCTCAACCAGTCCGATGCGCCGCGGGTATGCATCACCGCCAGCGCGGCGTCGTTGCACCCAGCCCATGACGACCTCCTCGAGGCGATGCTCAACGGTGACCGTGCAACCGCCGCAGCGATCGGCGAGCAGCTGGTGGCCGCGGGCGGAATGGCCGGTTATCTCAACTATTCCTCCTCCAAGCAGGCCGTGACCCGCTGGATCCGCCGCAATGCCACCACCGAACGGTTCGCCGGTGCGGGGATCTCGCTCAACGCCGTAGCTCCCGGTGTGGTCATCACGCCCATGACCGAGCAGCTCTTCGCCACCGAAGAGGGCCGCCAGCAAATGGAGCAGGGCATGCCCTCTCCCCTGAACGGTCCGGCCCGCGCCGAGGACATCGCCGCCGCCATCTGCTTCCTGACCTCCACCGCAGCCGGCAAGATCACCGGTCAGGTGTTGTTCGTGGATTCCGGCTACGACGCACTGACCCGCGGCGACTCCTCCTGGTGATCCGCACGGCCGCCCGATCCGTCGCGGGCGGCCCTGCGGATCAACCCAGCAGGATCACGTCCAGGGTGCGGGGACCGTGGACGCCCTCCACTCGTTCCAACTCGATGTCCGATGTGGCGGACGGGCCGGAAATCATGGTGGTGGGTGCGGTCGGTTCCACCCGCGCCATGGCTTCCGGGACCAGTTCCACGATCGAGTCCAACGGCACAATGCAAATGTGGTGATCCGGAACCAGCGTGATGGCGCGGCGGCCCTCATCCGGGCGACCGGACAGGAAGATCGTCCCCGTCTGCGCGCAGGACACCGTGGAGGATGTCACCACCGCATCCACCTGGTTCAGTTCCCGCACACTCAGAGCCGACGCCTTACGGGCATCATTGGGATCCATGATCACACGGCGGGCGGCCGTGTCCTCCGGTAGGAACGCCGTATCGAATCCCTCCGGAATCACGTAGCGAGCCGATGCGCCCAGTTGGGTTGCGATGCGCTCGGCCACGGACTCCGCCGTTTCACGAAATACATTCGCCTTGTAATCGAGCAGCCGGTCCTCGAGCATCTCCACGATCTCCTCGCGGGACAGCTCCGACGTCTTCCGGTAGGCGCGCGGCGTCTCCGGCACAACCGGCTGGTCGGTCAGTGCGCCGCGGATGCGGGCCAAGATCTCGGTTTTGGCGTCCGCGTTCATCGCTGCGCTCCGTCCTGATCGTTGTTGCCGTTGCTGGACTGGGGCGGCTCGGCCGCGGGCCCGTCCGCAGAACCGTCGCTGGGGTCGGAAGCGACCACGCCGTCCTGGGCCAGCCGCTGCTCGGTCTCACCTTCGTGCTTCTTCCACCAGTTGCGGAAGGACTGCTTGGGCGGTTCTGGAACGTCAC
This sequence comes from Kocuria sp. cx-455, assembly GCF_014698015.1. Lineage (GTDB taxonomy): Bacteria > Actinomycetota > Actinomycetes > Actinomycetales > Micrococcaceae > Kocuria. The sequence goes on along the minus strand of NZ_JACXBS010000001.1, from coordinate 604,048 downwards.
GCTGGTCGGTCCAACCACCCACCACACCGGGCAGCCAACCGATTGCATGATCACGACCCGCAACCACACGACCCAGCGGCAGGCCCTTTTCCGCAAGTGACATCCGCTTACCCGAGGACATCACGAACGAGGCGCCCTTCATCATGGCGTCCATTTGCGTGGGGATCTTCCGGGCCGGCGCGGACTGGGCGATCTTGCGCCCGGCGGATCGCACGGATGCAACTACGTCACTCGCGGCTCCGCGGGTGGCGGCGCGCGGTGTCCGCGAGCCCGGATCGGTGCGGTCGGAATCCGCATCACCGGTCAGCACCTTCTCCGACCGCCAGTCGTCCGCAGACTCCGTTGCGGGGTCGTGCGACACGGGAGCCGCAGCGGCGTCGTCCTGGGTGCGTTGACCGTGCTGGGTGCGAATATCCTCGTCGCGCAGGTGCACCAGGATGTCCGGAATGTTGATCTTGACCGGACACACCTGGTAGCACGCGCCGCACAGGGAGGAGGCGTACGGCAGGGAGGCGTTCTTCTCGGACGTGATGCCGGTGAGCTGCGGCGAGAGGATCGCGCCAATGGGCCCCGGGTAGGTGGAGCCGTAGGCGTGACCGCCGGCATGCTCGTACACCGGGCACACGTTGAGGCACGCGGAGCAGCGGATGCAATGCAGCGCCGAACGGCCGTCCGGGTCGGACAGCACCGCGGAGCGACCATTGTCCAACAGGACCACGTGGAAATTCTGCGGCCCGTCACCCGGTGTCGCCCCGGTCCACAGCGAGGTGTAGGGGTTCATCCGCTCGCCGGTCGAGGAGCGCGGCAGCAACTGGAAGAAGACTTCGAGGTCCTCGTAGGCCGGCAACAGCTTCTCGATACCCATCACCGTGATCAAGGTGTCCGGCAGGGTCAGGCACATGCGCCCGTTGCCCTCGGACTCGACCACGGACAGCGTGCCCGTCTCGGCAATGCCGAAGTTCGCACCGGAGATCGCCACGCGCGTGGTCAGGAACTTCTCTCGCAGATGCTGCCGGGCAGCCTCCGCTAGAACGCGCGGTTCGCTCGTGAGCTCGTCCGTGGCTCCGGGCATTTCGCGGCGGAAGATCTCGCGGATCTCCTCGCGGTTCTTGTGGATCGCCGGGACCAGGATGTGCGAGGGCTTGTCGCGGCCCAGCTGCACGATGAGCTCCGCCAGGTCCGTTTCGGTGGCGGTGATGCCGTGTTCCTCGAGATGAGCGTCCAGGCCGATTTCCTGAGTGGCCATGGACTTGACCTTGATGACATCCGTGGTGCCGGTTTCCCGCACGAGCTCGGTCACGATCCGGTTGGCCTCGTCCGCGTCACGCGCCCAGTGCACCACGCCGCCGCGGGCCATCACGTTCTGTTCGAATGCCTCGAGGAGCTCGGGCAGGTTGGCCATCACGCGTTCCTTGATGGCCGATCCGGAATCGCGCAGTTGCTGCCAGTCCGGAACCTCGCCCACCACGCTGGCCCGTTTGCCGCGAATGGTGTGGGTTGCGTGCCGGATGTTGGCGCGCATCTGATCGTTCTTGAGTTCTTCCTTGGCCGCCTTGGGGAATGCGACCTGCGCGTGCAGATTGCCCTGCCCGTGCACGGGTCGCACCGCGGGCATGCCCAGATCGGTGATACTCATCGGTTACCTCCAGCGTGCGACGCCGCCCGCGCACCCTGCGCGGGTATGGACAGTTCCACGGGGCCCTCCACCACGAGTGGGTTCTCCTTGGTGGAGGCCAGGATCTCCACGAGGTGCACGGTGCGCACCGGGGCTTTCCACTTGGACGCGGCACCACTCAGGTGCATCAGGCAGGACGAGTCACCGCCGGTGCACAGAGAAGCACCCGAGGCTTCGATGTTGCGCAGCTTGGCCTCGGCCATGGCACCGGAGACGTCCGGGTTCTTGAAGGAGAAGGTGCCGCCGAAACCGCAGCATTCCTCCGCGTCCGGCAGCTCGCGATAGTCGATACCGCCCACGGACTTCACCAGGTCCTTCTGTCGGTCCCCCAGGTTCAGCAGGCGCATGCCGTGGCACGAGGGGTGATAGGTCACGGTTTCCGGGAACCAGGAGCCGAGCTGCTCGGCGGCATCGGTCACGCCCAGCACATCGATCAGCAGTTCGGAGAGTTCATACGTGGTGGCGGCGACATCCGCGGCCTGTTCGGCCAGCACGTCGTCCCCGCACTTTCGCGCGACCATCGGCTGCTGGTGGCCCAGCGACGCGACGCACGAGCCGGACGGCGCCACGGCCACGTCGTACTCGACCTCGGTGAAAGCCTTGACATGATTGCGGATCACGGGCATGGCGTCCTCGAAGTAGCCGCTGTTGACGTGCATTTGCGAGCAACAACCCTGCCCCTGCGGGAACACCACCTCGTGGCCGAGCCGCTCCAGAACGCGCACGGTGGCCAGCGCAACCTTGGGATACATAGCGTCCACGATGCACGTGGCGAACAGTGCGATTCTCACAACATTGATCTCCGATCAACTCCGGCTCCTGTGGTCTGACCATGCTAGGTGAGTGAACGCGATCACACAAGCAGGCTTATCGTGGCAACCCACCGGAGACGCTCCCCAAGTGACTGTGCAGTGTGACGCGCATCATGTATGCTTCGTGGTCTGACCATAGTGGTCCGACCATACGACCGGACCCGCCGGAGCCCGCAGGAGACAGCGTGACCACATTTACCGCCATGACCGACGCCGTGGGTGGCAGTGTCGGACTTTCAGCCCTGGTGGGCTGCATCCCTCTGCTCACCTTCTTCGTGATGCTGCTGGCCTTCAAGACCAGCGCGCACGTGGCCGGCCTGACCGCGCTGGGCGCCGCGCTCCTCGTGGCGATCTTCGGCTTCAACATGCCGGCCCAGCTCGCCGCACTGAGCGCCACGCAGGGTGCCGTGTACGGCCTGTTCCCCATCGTGTGGATCGTGGTCATGGCACTGTGGTTCTACCAGGTCACGGTGCTGTCCGGGCGCTTCGAGGACCTACGGACCATCTTCGACACCATTGGCGGCGGTGACCTGCGTATCCAGGCCATGCTGATCGCGTTCTGCTTTGGCGGTCTGCTGGAGGCGCTCGCCGGTTTCGGCGCGCCCGTGGCCATTACCGCAACCATGATTTTGGCGTTGGGCCTCAAGCCGCTCAAGACGGCCACCGTGGTGCTGATCGCCAACACCGCACCCGTTGCCTTCGGCGCGATCGCCATCCCCATCACCACCGCCGGCGTGCTCACGGGCCTGGACCCGGCACACATTGGCGCCGTGGTCGGCCACCAGGCACCATTCTTCGCGTTCGTGGTTCCGTTCTTCCTGCTGATGATTGTCGACGGGGTGCGTGGCCTCAAGCAGGCCTGGCCCGCTGCGCTGGCCGTGGGCGGCGCCTTTGCCATTGCCCAGTGGTGGTGCGCCACGCACTTCTCCTACGAACTCACGGACGTGGTGGCATCCCTCGCGGGCCTTGCCGCGGCCGTGATCCTCATGCGTTTCTGGAAACCCAAGGGCGCCGAGGAGGTTCGTGCGGATCTGGGCATCGACCGCCCCCAGAGCGTGGACGGCCTGACCCCGGTGCGCGCCTGGATGGCAGTGCTGCCCTACATCCTGGTGGTCGTGGTCTTCGGTGTCGCCAAGTTGTGGACCTGGGGCGTCAATGTCCCCAAGTCCCTCGCGGCCACCGATATCAAGATCCCCTGGCCGGGTCTCCACGGTCACCTGTTGAACTCCGCCGGTGAACCCATTTCCGGTTCCGTGTACAACTTCCAGTGGCTGTCCAGCCCGGGCACGCTCTTACTGATCTCCGGCTTGCTGGTCGCCATCATCTACTCGGTGTTCAATCACCACGGCCGCTTCAAGCTCACCGTGGGCAACGCACTCGCCGAGATCGGCCGCAGTGCATGGAAGATGCGTTTCTCCGCTCTGACCATTGCCTCCGTACTCTCCCTCGCCTACGTCATGAACTTCTCCGGCCAAACCATTTCCATTGGAACGTTCGTGGCCGGCCTGGGTGCGGCGTTCGCGTTCTTCTCTCCGGTGCTGGGCTGGGTGGGCACCGCCGTGACCGGTTCGGACACCTCCGCCAACGCGCTGTTCGCCAACCTGCAGAAGACCGCGGCCTTGGAATCCGGTCTGGACCCCTACTTGATGACCGCGGCCAACACGTCCGGTGGCGTGGTGGGCAAGATGATTTCACCGCAGTCCCTGGCTATTGCCGCAACCGCGGTGAGCATGCAAGGTCAGGAGTCCAAGATTTTCCGTTCGGTGATTCCATGGTCCATTGGCTTGCTGCTCGCGCTGTGCTGCCTGGTGTTTCTGCAGTCCAACGTGCTCGCCTGGATGCTTCCCGCGGCATAGACTTGACGATGCACAAACCGCCCGCCACTCGTGCATCACGGGTGACGGGCGGTTTTCTTTCAACAACCCGCAGGAGGACCACATGGTTTCCACCCCCGCTTACACGGTGGTGTTGAACTGGCTCGAGGAGCAGTTGCGCGATGGGAAGATTCGCGTGGGTGACAAACTCCCTGCGGAACGAGCGTTGGCGGAGCACTTCTCCATTTCTCGCGCGTCGGTACGTGAGGCCATCCGCATCCTCGACGCCATGGGGCTGGTGCGTTCGGGCACCGGCTCCGGTTCCCACGCCGGCGCCACGGTGATTTCCGAACCTTCCGCCGCCCTCGGCTGGGCCCTCCGCATGCACATTGCCACCCAGGCGCTACCGGTCAAGGACGTTGTCACCACACGTCTCATGTTGGAAACCCAAGCGGCGTGGGATGCGGCGTCGGGTGACAACGATGATCACACGGACCGGGACGCCATTCTGACCCAGGCCCACGACATGCTGGACCGCATGGACGACCCCGCCATGCCCAACGATGAGTTCCACGCCCTGGACGCCCAGTTCCACCTGCTCCTGACCTCCCTGGCGGGTAACGTGGTGCTGGAGACCGTCATGGTGTCGCTGCGTGACGCCACCATTGGCTACGTTCAAGAAACCGTGGCTACCTTGGAGGACTGGGCAAGTATCCGTTCCTCGTTGCAGACCCAGCACCGTGGCATTCTCGCGGCCGTCACCGAGCGCGACGGCAAGCGAGCAACCCGATTGTTGCGCGATCACATCAACTGGTTCTACAGCTTGGTGCCGCGCACCCAGAATCCATCGCGGTAGCCTCACAACGTGCGGCAGCAGAAATGCGGCCCCTCCTAGTCGAGAGGGGCCGCATCTTACTTCTACGGTGCTGACGCGACGGGAGTCTCGGAGCATCACGCAAGGTGATCCAAGTCTTCCGGAGCTCTAACCGGGGAGGGCCAAACAAGACCCCCGCCGCGAGTTCAGCGTGACCCAGGCATATATTGGCGGCACCGTACACTTGCTGCCTCACCCAAGAACCTGAGCCGGTGAACACTTCTTTCGTCGCGTTCATGTACTACTGTGCCGCACCGCACCGCCGGGTGAACATGGCCAAATGGCCAGAGTTGAGGCCCCCGACCTGTGAAAAGCCTGTGAACCAATTCACCGGGTGAGATCTTCGGTCAGTTCCGGCTTCACCAAGCCGCTTTGGATACCCGCGATCAACACCTGGACCCGGTCCCGAGCGCCGAGTTTGTCGCACAGTTGCGACACGTACGCCTTGACGCTTCCGTGGGAGACTTTCATCTTCTCCGCGATCTCGTTGTTGTTGAGTCCCTTGGCGATCCACCGCAGGGTGTCCAGTTCGCGGGCCGTCAGCTCCGGGACGTAGGACTGCCGACTCGCCGCGCCGTATGACTCCACCGGAGGGGTATTGGTCGGTTCATTCCAACTTCTACGTACCGAGGGGACCGGCACATCACCCAGCACATTGTTCGCCAACGAATTCGCCACGGACTGCGACAGCGTCATTTCATCTTCTCGTACCTGCAACACTGCAGAAACTATTTCTTCATGGCGAGCATCTTTAACCAAATATCCGGAGGCCCCCGCCCGAAGTGCTGGCACGACATACTCGAGCGTAGAAAAAGTGGTGAGTGCGAGAACTTTGCTGCGGGGCGCCTGGTGGACGATTTGCGCGGTGGCCTCGATCCCGTCCATTCCGGGCATCCGGATGTCCATGAGCACTACATCGGGATCCAGCTCCAAGCACATTTGAACGGCTTCGGCTCCCTCGGACGCTTCACCCAAGACCTGGAATCCTGGCTCGGCATCAAATAGATTTCGCAGTGCATCGCGCATGAGCGGGTGGTCATCGACCAACATAAGGGTGCACGAATCCATATTCTGATCATAAACTGATCCCATGAACTCACCTCACACCATTTCCCCCCGCCATACTGACCAAACCGGAGCCGCAAAGAGTTTCAAGCAGGCTCTCGCAGCGACTCTGATTGCTTGCTCCCTGTTGTTCACCGTGGGAGGCCCCGCGTTGACCGCTCAGCAGGGTCCCGCCGAAAAGGGCCCGGGCAGCGCCCTTTGCCGTTACATCCCCCAGCTCTGCGGCGGGTGGTAATCGCCACACCGACCGGATCTACCTCCGTGCGGGAGGGCTTCAGCCGCACCAGTCCACTGCCTGTCTGGCTTCGCGTCACATTGGTTCTCTTCGCTGCAATTGGACTTTTTGACGATCTCCGAGCACTAGACCCGGCGACATATGCTGCATCCACGATGATTCTCGTGGCCGTTCAGATGACACTCGGCTACGTGTCGTTGGCTCTGATTGCATGGCGACCGGGCGTTGCAAGTGCATTGATGCCAGTTCCTCTGGTTCTGGCGCTGCTTACCCACAACTACGCCTCCACCCTTATTTGCGCGGTGATTGTCACGGTGGCCACCGTGAGCATGTTGCCACGCCTGTTGACCATGGTCTACAGTTTGGCCCTCGCAGCCTGGACCATCACGGCCGTCGTGGTGGAAAGCACCACGGACGCCCTGTGGATCATGGGAACACCGTTGGTGGTCGGGGTGATGATCGGCGTAGCCCTACGGTTTTTGGTCATCCAGCATCGGGAGAACAAGGCTCGCTTGAGAAGTGTGGAGGCCGCACACCAGCAGCTGCGTGAACAGGAACGCCTGGAACTCGCCCGTGACCTCCATGACGTGGTGGCTCACGAACTCACTCTCGTGACCATGCAGGCTGCGGGTTCCCACCGGCAGGAGGATCCCGCAGTACTGCACGAGACCATCTCCACCATGGAGAACGCTGCCCGGTCCGGCCTCCAAGAACTGCGCACCCTGCTGCACATTTTGCGCGAGTCTCCGGGGGCTGTGACCAGGAACGACAGCTCATCCGGTCTGACCACCGGCTCCTTGAAGAACTTGATGGCTTCCCTCAGTGCGAGTCTCAGCGCAGCCGGCTTCAGGGTCACCGTGAACGCCCATGACGGTTTCGACAAGCTGCCCACCACCGTGCGCGGCACCGCAGCGCGTATTCTGCAGGAAGCTACTACCAACATCATCAAGTACGCGCCCGCCGGTTCGGACTGCCTGTTGTTCCTCGCCCTGGATACCAACGTGATGCTCATCCGTACGGAGAACCAGCTCCAGCACTCATACGAGGTCGGTCCTGACGAGTATCCCCTCACGTCCGGCTACGGGCTGCACGGCATCCAGGAGCGCGTGGCGCTGCTCAACGGTGATGTCACCTATGGGCCGGACAACGGTCGCTGGGTCTTGGACGTGCGGATCCCGTTCGCCAATGCGTGAGCCAGCGGCGCCCCTCTCCGGTGATCACGCCGCACGAGCCGTCCGCCGTGTGGTGCTCGCGATGCCACCCGGGAGGGTGTTGTCCTACGGCGATCTCGCCGAACTCGCCGGGCTGAGTTCCCCGCGGTTGGCCGCTCGCATCCTCTCGCGCGGTCTCGCCGGTGACGACGTCGCCTGGTGGCGGATCGTGCGCGCGGACGGTTCCCTGCCGGATCACCTCCAGATCGCGGCACGCGAGCACTACCTGGCGGAAGGAACCCCGCTCAAGAACTCTGACGGCCACCTCGTACAGGTGGCGATGCAAACCGCACGCTGGGACGACCCCCCGGAATTCTTCTCGGACCCAAGGCAGTGAACACCCCGTGTGGAAAGCCCCGGCCTCAGTACTCCGCGGGACCCGCGACCTCGAAGAACGGGCCCTTGGGCTCGAACACCCGCCCGGTGAGCCGCTCGTAGGCTTCCACGTACCGCGCGCGTGTCTTCTCGACCACGTGTTCGGGAAGTTCCGGAACGGGGCCGTTACCGTCCCACCCGGACTCCTCGGAACGCAACCAGTCACGGACGTACTGTTTGTCGAACGAGGGCTGCGCTTGACCCGGTCTGTAGGTCTCCGCATCCCAGAAGCGGGAGGAGTCCGGGGTCAGAACCTCGTCACCCAGTGTAATGGCACCTCGGTAGGAGTCCAGCCCGAACTCCATCTTGGTGTCGGCCACGATGATGCCGCGCTCGCGTGCAATCTCCTCGGCCTCCGAATAAATGGTCAGCGACAGCTCACGTAAGCGGTCCGCCACTGCGTTACCCACCACATCGGACATTTCCCGGAAGGTGATGGGCTCATCGTGTTCACCCAGCTCGGCCTTACCGGTCGGGGTGAACATGGGGCTCTCCAGCCGATCTCCGTCCCTCAGCCCCTCGGGTAACTCCACGCCGCAGATCGATCCCGTTGCCTTGTAATCCTTGAGGCCCGAGCCGGTGAGATAACCGCGCACGATGTTCTCGACCGGGAACATGGACAGGTTTTTGCAGATCACCGCACGGCCGCGCACCGATTCGTGAACGTCGGTCGTGAGAATGTGATTGGGGATGCCCGTGAGCTGCTCGAACCACCACAGGGACAACTGATTCAAGATAATGCCCTTGTCCGGGATCTCGGTGGGCAGCACCTGATCGAACGCGGAGATCCGGTCACTCGCGAGCACCAAGACGGATCCGGCGCGGTACTCGGCGTTGTCGTGGATGGCAACCCCGGTGGCCCGCAGGCGGGATTCGTCCGGTACATACAGTTCGCGGACCTTACCCGTATAGGCGTGCTTCCAGCCGGGAATCTCGGGCGGTACGGAATGCTCACTCATGCTTGTTCCTCAGCTGTGGTCGGGAGGGTGACGCGCCCCTCGGCGGCAGCGAGCGCAATGTCACCGCGGTAATGCCCACCGGGGAGGGAGATCAATTCCATTCCACGATAACCACGCTCACGAGCTTCTTGGAGATCTGCACCGTGGGACACCACGGCCAGCACGCGGCCACCCGCGGAGACAATGTCACCCGCGGTGTCGGCGGCGGTGCCCGCGTGGATCACGTGGGTCTCGGCCACGGAGTCGATCCGGTCCAGACCACTGATGGGATCACCCCTGCGCGGAGCTCCGGGGTAGTTCTGCGCCGCGAGCACCACGGTCACCGACGCACCGGGCTTCCACTGCAGGGCACGGTCCTCGGAGAGGCGGCCCGCGGCGGCGTCGAGCATGAGCTCGCCCAGCGGGGACTCGAGCATGGTCAGCACGGACTGGGTCTCGGGGTCTCCGAAACGCGCGTTGAATTCAATGACCTGTATGCCGCGCCGGGTGACCGCGAGGCCGCAGTAGAGCACACCCACGAAAGGTGTGCCGCGGCGTCGTAATTCAGCCACCACGGGGCGGGCCACACGCTCCACGACCTCGTCCGTGAACCCCTCGGGCAGCCAATCCAGGGGCGTGTACGCCCCCATGCCGCCCGTGTTGGGGCCCTGATCGTTGTCGCGTACGCGTTTGAAGTCCTGCGCGGGGAGCAACGGAACCACGCGCTCGCCGTCCGTGATGACGAACAAGGAGACCTCGGGGCCGTCCAGGAACTCCTCGATCACCACGGCGCCGCCAGCCTCGATGCACTCACGAGCGTGGGCCTCCGCGCGGTCGGTGTCGCTGGTGACCACCACGCCCTTGCCCGCGGCCAGGCCGTCGTCCTTGACCACGTGCGGCGCGCCGAACTCCGCGAGCGCCTCGCGGACCTCTGCCATGTCGGAGGTGGCCACGGCGCGTGCCGTGGGGACGTGGGCGGCGGCCATGATCTCCTTGGCGAACGCCTTGGAGCCCTCGATGCGCGCGGCGTCCTTGGAGGGCCCGAACACCGCGAACCCGGCTCCGCGCAGGGCATCGCCCACGCCCGCGACCAACGGGGCCTCCGGGCCCACCACCACGAGATCCGCGCGCAGTTCACGAGCCAGCTCGGTGACCGCTCGGGGGTCCTGGGCGTTCACGGCGTGGACGGGAACGTCCCGGGCGATCCCGGCGTTACCGGGTGCGGAGTGAACTTCGCTGACCTTGGGATCTCTCAGCAGGGACTTGATTATCGCGTGTTCTCGGCCGCCTGGGCCCACCACCAAAACCTTCACGTGCTCAGCGTATCGGCACGGGGTGCACCTACTCCAACGTTTCCCGTGATCACGCTGACATACTGGGGTGCATGCACACTTTCAGTTCTGAACAGGCCGTTGATCTCGCAGAGGTCGAGCGCAGCGGGTTCGTGGAGTCCCGGCATCGCGGCTCGGCCGTGGTCCTAGCCCCGGACGGTTCCGTGGCCCTGTCCTTGGGCGCCCCGGACGAACTGATCTTCCCCCGTTCCACGCTCAAACCGTTCCAGGCCATTGCGTCCATGAAGGCCGGCGCCCCGCTGCGTGGAGATCAGGTGGCCATCGCCGCCGCCTCCCACACGGGCACCTTCGATCACCTGGATGCGGTCAGCTCCATCCTTAAAGCAGCAGAGCTGACCCCGGACGCACTGCAGTGCCCCCAGGACTGGCCGCAGGACGAGGACACCCGTGCCTGGTTGATCCGCACCGAGCGCGGCAAGAACCGCATGTGCATGAACTGCTCCGGCAAGCACGCGGCGTTCCTGTGGGCCTGCGTGGTCAACGAGTGGCCCCTGGACAGCTACCTGGATCCGCAGCATCCGCTGCAGCAGCTCGTGATCGAGACCATCGAGAATTTTTCCGGCGAACGGGCCCAGCACGTGGGCATCGACGGCTGCGGGGCACCGCTCACGGCGCTCACCCTGACCGGGCTGGCCCGCATGTACTCCACGCTGGGTCGCGCGGCACGCAACATTCAGGCGGACGCCCGCGCCGCTACGGTGGCGACCTCCATGCTCGACTATCCCGAGTACGTCCAGGGTCCCGGCCGCTCGAACACCGTGATCATGGAGGAGCTGGACGTGATCACCAAGCTCGGCGCGGAAGGCGTGCTGGGCCTGGGAACGCGGGGTGGTTGGTCCGTGGCCATCAAGATGCTCGACGGCTCGTCCCGCGCCAACGCGCTGGTGGGCCTCACACTCCTCGCTCAGGTGGGTGCCATTTCCACCGGGGACGCCGCTCGCGTCCTGGACAAGGTGCTGCGCCCCATTACCGGGGCCGGGAAACCCGTGGGTGCCATTAAGCTCGCGCGTCCCGTGCTGGACCTGCTCGGCTGACCGGCTCCGCTCGACGGATCCCCAGCCAACGAATCGCTACTACTTCTGGAGGCATCGCACCGTGAGCGTGCGTCGCAAGGTCAATCCCGCGGACGGCACCCTGGCCCTGGCCCGGTGGCGCCAGGACCCCGATGCGTCACCGCGCAAGACCACGGCCTTGGCCGTGCGCTACTGCTTGGAAGAACTGGCCACCCGCGCCGAAGGAAACTCCGTTGAAGTGCGGGTACCCCCCTTCGGCGTGACCCAGTGCATGGCCGGACCCCGCCACACCCGCGGCACACCCCCGAACGTGGTGGAAACCGATGCCCTCACGTGGCTGCGCCTCGCCACCGGCCAACTCGATTGGGCGAGCGCCGTGGCGGACGGCGCGGTGGCGGCGTCGGGAACCAGAACCGACCTCTCCGACTGGCTGCCGCTGTTCGACTGAGGTGAGTGCCAGCAGATCCCCGGCGCTCACCGGCCCGCGAATACCGCGGGCCGGTGAACCCGCGATAGCCTGGCACCCATGAGTTCCGTGCCCAACAACACCCCCGAGTCTGCTTCCCCCGAGCCTTCGCGCAAGGAACGGATGACCATCCGCCGGGCCCCCAATCTGCTCGCCTTCCTCATCACGGGGATGATTCTGGGCGCGGTCGCGGGCTTTCTGTTCGGGCTCCTGGGCCCGGAGTCCCAGTACTACACGCGCGGCGCGATCGTGGGATTCTTCCTGGTCATCGGCCTTCTGATCGGCGCGGCCGCGGGCTCGGTGGTGTCATTGATCATCGACCGCCTTTCGGTCAAACGCCGCCGCAATGTCACCGCGCAGATAGATGACGTGCGCGAAAGTCGTGACCGCCCCGGATCGTGAGACACTATTGTGGTGGTTCGATCCGATGGAAAACTCACTCATGACCTCTTGCCCGGTGAAAAAGGCCCCCAGGACGCGTGCGGCGTTTTCGGCGTGTGGGCCCCCGGCGAGGACGTAGCCAAACTTACGTACTACGGGCTGTACGCGTTGCAGCACCGCGGGCAGGAGTCCGCTGGCATTGCCACGTCCGATGGCGACCGGATCTCGGTCTACAAGGACATGGGGCTGGTGTCCCAGGTCTTTGACGAGACCACGTTGAACACGCTCCAGGGGCACGTGGCCGTGGGCCACTGTCGCTACTCCACCACGGGTGGGTCCCACTGGGCCAACGCGCAGCCCACCCTGGGTGCCACCCCGCACGGAACGGTGGCGCTGGCCCACAACGGCAACCTGACCAATTCCGCCGAACTGCACGACCAGCTCATCGACAAGTCGGGTTTCCCGTCCCGCGGTGAAATGGCCCAGGGCAACACCACGGACACCGCCCTGATCACGGCGCTGCTGGCGGAGCACCCTCACGGGTCCCTCGAGGACGCCGCCATGCACCTGCTGCCCAAACTCACCGGCTCCTTCTGCTTGTCCTTCATGGACGAAACCACGCTGTACGCTGCTCGCGACCCCCAGGGCATCCGCCCACTGGTGCTGGGTCGTTTGGAGCGCGGCTGGGTGGTCGCGTCCGAAACGGCTGCCCTGGACATCGTGGGCGCATCGCTGGTGCGTGAAATCGAACCCGGTGAATTCATTGCCGTGGACGAGAACGGCCTGCGAACCCGCCGCTTCGCGGAGGCCAAGCGCGCCGGTTGCGTCTTCGAGTACGTGTACCTGGCCCGCCCGGACACCACCATCAACGGGCGCTCGGTCTACGAATCCCGCGTGGAAATGGGCCGCCAGCTGGCCCGCGAACACGCGGTCGACGCGGACCTGGTCATGCCCACCCCCGAATCCGGGACCCCGGCCGCTATTGGCTACGCGGAAGCCTCCGGCATCCCGTTCGGTCACGGGCTGGTCAAGAACTCCTACGTGGGCCGCACGTTCATCCAGCCCTCGGACACCATCCGCCAGCTGGGCATCCGGCTCAAACTGAACCCGCTGCGCTCGATCGTGGCCGGTAAGAGGCTGATCGTGGTGGACGACTCGATCGTGCGCGGCAACACGCAGCGCGCACTGGTGCGGATGCTGCGCGAGGCCGGGGCTGCGGAAATCCACATCCGGATCTCCTCACCGCCCATCAAATGGCCGTGCTTCTACGGCATTGACTTTGCCTCTCGCGCGGAACTGATCGCCAACGGGCTTGCCGTGGAGGACATCCGGGCATCCCTGGGTGCCGATTCGCTGGGGTACATCTCCCATGACGGCATGGTCGAAGCCACCAAGCAGCCCCGGGAGATCCTGTGTACGGCATGCTTCTCCGGCATGTACCCCACTCCCCTGCCCGAGGCCGACAGGCTCGGCAAGGCCGTTCTCGAAGCTCCGGGCAGCACGGCACCGCCGGCGAAGCTGCGCGAGCCGAACCAGACCGTACCCCAGATCCCTGCCACCCAGGAGAACAGCGCATGAGCAACATCCACGAGGGCGCCGGTGCCCAGTCCGTGACCTACGCGAGCGCCGGAGTGGACGTTGAAGCCGGTGACCGCGCCGTGGAACTCATGAAGTCTGCGGTCAAGGCCACTCACTCGTCCAACGTGATCGGTGGCGTGGGTGGATTCGCCGGGCTCTATGACGTCTCGGAACTCACCACGTACCGCAAACCGTACCTGGCGACCTCCACGGACGGCGTGGGCACCAAGGTGGCCATTGCCCAGAGCCTGGACATCCACGACACCATTGGCTGGGACCTGGTGGGCATGGTCGTGGACGACATCGTGGTGGTGGGCGCCAAACCGCTGTTCATGACCGATTACATCGCCACGGGCAAGGTGGTTCCCGAGCGTATCGCTGACATCGTGCGTGGCATTGCGGCCGCGTGCGACGCCGCCGGGACCGCCTTGGTCGGTGGCGAGACCGCCGAGCACCCGGGCCTGCTGGCTCCGGACGAGTACGACGTGGCCGGAGCGGCCACCGGCGTGGTCGAGGCGGATGAGTTACTCGGACCGGACCGTGTGCGGGCCGGTGACGTGATCATCGGCATGGCTTCCTCCGGCATCCACTCCAACGGGTACTCCCTGGTGCGCCGGGTGATCAATGTGGCCGGCTGGCAGCTGGAACGTCAGGTCTCCGAACTCGGTCGCACCCTGGGCGAGGAACTGCTCGAGCCCACGCGCGTCTACACCGCCGATGTCCTGGACCTGGCCCGGGCCTTCCCCGTCAACGGCGAGGACGGGCAGACGGGCCACGGCGTCCGGGGGTTCTCGCACGTGACCGGCGGAGGCTTGGCCGCCAATTTGGCCCGCGTGCTTCCCTCGGGGTTGCAAGCCACCGTGGACCGTTCCACGTGGCAGCTGCCGGCCGTTTTCCAATTGGTTGGTCAGCTGGGCAATGTTCCCCTGCCGGATCTGGAGCGCACCCTCAATGTGGGCGTGGGCATGGTTGCCATTGTGGATCCCTCGGTGGCGGATGCCGCCGTGGAGCACCTCAACAAGCGTGGCGTGAATTCCTGGCTCATGGGCGAAGTAGGCCCCGTGGACGCCGGCGCCAAGCACGCAGGGCCGGACTGGGTGCAAGGAGCCAAGGGCGTGGACGGCGGCGGCGTGCTCATGACGGGCACCTACGCCAACTGATCGTTCCCGGTCCTACGTATCAACAGGAAGTGCGCACAAGCAACCGCCCCAACCACTTATGGTGTGGGGCGGTTGCTTGTCAAGGACAACGTGCTCGGACCCGAAACATGGTGCTCCACGTTCGCGTGACGCATGCGTTGTGCTGGCGGTGACGCGGGCCTCAGTGGGTTTCCGCGTGAACCAGGTCAGTCGTAGTCGGAGTATTTCTCCGCGTAGGCCGAGTAATCATCTTCTTCCTCGTGACGATCCTCGTGGTCTACGGCTCGGGAGGACGGTTTGCTGGACCGCAGCTCGCGCTGCAGCGCCGAGTAGTCGGTTTGCGGGCTGAAGTACTTCATCTCCCGCGCCTGCCGTGTCGCCTTCGCCTTTTGACGGCCGCGCCCCATGGCGTGACCCCCTCTGCGTCTCGTGTCCGATGGGCGGCACCGTATCAACGCACTGCGCACACAGTACGGCCCCGGAGTATCTTGTCAGTTTTTCGTAGGTCCAGGTTACATGCTTTTACCCGCCCTTGCTGACGAGCGCTTCATCACATGACAAGAATCTCTTTACACGGTCTCGCTCGTTGCAAACGCACGGCAAATCCACCACTCTGGGCACCGAATCCACGGTGTTGGCGAACTCACGTGTCTCTCGGGCGACCCTCGCGGGCCCAACCGCGGGCGGCTGCCCGCTAAGGTGTTACGGTCCGGGCGGCCGACGCCGCCATCTTCAGTTCAGAACGCAGGTTCCGTCATGAGATCCTCGTCCCGCCCGGTTGCCGGGTCCGACGACGCCACCGCACGCTATCCCCACGACACTCACCCGGGTTTGGTTCCGGGTGTTTCCGTGGAGGAGCAGCGCGTCCGCTACCGCACCGACAAGATCACATTCGGTGTGGCCGGGGCGCTGATCATCGGTTTCGTGGTGTGGGGTGCGGTGTCCACCGAAACCTTGACCCGGGTCGCGTCGAGCGCACTGACCGGTGTCGTCACGTACGGCGGTTGGATCTTCACGTTGCTGGCCGCCGTGGTGCTGTTGTTCCTGCTCTACGTGGGTTTCTCCCGGTACGGCAAAATTCCCCTGGGCAAGGACGGTGAAGCGCCCGCCTACTCCATGGGGTCCTGGATCGCGATGCTGTTCGCCGCCGGGATGGGCGTGGGTTTGATCTTCTTCGGTGTTTATGAACCGATCACCTATTACATGACTCCCCCGCCGGGCCGCGCGGAAGCGGAGACGTACCATGCCATGCACTCTGCCATGGCTCAAACCATCTTCCATTGGGGTTTGCAGGCGTGGGCCATTTACGCCCTGGTGGGTGCCGCCGTGGGGTACGCCGCTTACCGCCGCGGTCGCCCGTTGTTGATGTCCGCTATTTTCGGCCAGCGGGCACATCTGACCGTGGGTGGCCGACTGATCGACACGTTTGCCATCATCGGCATCCTGTTCGCAACCTCGGCGTCCCTGGGCCTGGGAACCCTGCAGATCGGCAGCGGTCTGCAGATCATCACCGGAATGAGCGACGTGGGCAATGGCCTGTTGATCGCCATCATCGCGATTCTGACCTGCGTGTTCTTGATTTCGGCCGTCTCCGGAGTGGCCAAGGGCATCCGTCGACTCTCCAACTTCAACATGGTCCTGGCCGCCATCGTGGCGTTCTTCCTGTTCGTTGCCGGCCCCACCGTATTCCTGTTGAACTTTATTCCCTCCGTGGTGGGCACGTACTTCGGTGAGATGTTCCAGATGATCTCGATGTCCGCCTCTTGGGGCCCGGAGGCCGAGGAATTCATGCGCAGCTGGACCCTGTTCTACTGGGCCTGGTGGGTTTCCTGGGCACCCTTCGTCGGCACCTTCGTGGCTCGCATCTCGCGCGGCCGCACCCTACGCCAGTACGTGAGCGTGGTGCTGTTGGCGCCCACCCTGATCTGCGTGCTCGCGTTCTCCATCTTTGGCGGCACGGCCATTTGGCTGCAGCGCTCCGGCGCGGACATCGCCAGCGCCGCCTCTCCCGAGGCGATGCTCTTCCTGATGCTGGACGCGCTGCCCCTCAGCCAGATCACGCCCATCGTGATCATCATTCTGCTGGCCGTTTTTTTCATCACTTCCGCGGACTCCGCGACCCTGGTCATGGCCTCCATGTCCCAGCAGGGCAAACCCCACCCGGACAGGAGGATCACCATTTTCTGGGGCCTGGCGTTGGCCGGTGTTTCCTCGATCATGCTCCTGGTCGGGGGTTCGGACGCGTTGCAGGGGCTTCAGGACCTGGTAACCGTGGCGGCATTGCCGTTCGCGGTCATCCTGTTGGCCCTGATCCCCGCGTTCCTGCGGGATCTGAGCACCGACCCCATGAGCCTGCGCCATCGCTACGCCCGCAAGGCACTGGATAACGCGGTGCGCCAGGGAATGGACCAGCACGGCGACGATTTCGCCATCGAGATCCGCCGCGAGAAGGGCCCGACCGCCGCCGGTCACGACGTGGACTCCACCTCGGAGCGCATGAGCGCCTGGTACCAGCGCACCGACGAGGACGATCAACCCGTGGACTACGACTACCGCGAAGATCGGTACGTGGAGGACGACGATTCCCGGTAAGGTCCCCACCCAGCATGGCGCCGGTGGCTGCCCCGGTCAGGGCAGCCACCGGCGCCAAGTTGTATCGGGCCGGCCGGGCCGATGCCGCAGCCTCACCCTGGCGGATCAGTCGTCGACGATCTCCGCGTCCACGATGTCGTCGTCATGACCGCCGGGCGGCGAGCCCGCGGCGTCGTCGTGCGAGGACGTGACCGTGAGACCGTCCGCGGCGACGTCCGGATTGACGTCCACCCGGACGGTGTCCCCGTCGGTGATGTTGCCGGCGAGCAGGCCGCGGGCCAGGCGATCACCGATCTCGCGCTGGACCAGCCGACGCAGCGGGCGGGCGCCGTAGGCCGGGTCGTAACCGGCCAGGCCCAGCCACTCGCTGGCCGCGGGGGTGACGTCCAGAGCCAGGCGGCGCTGTTCGAGCCGCTTGGCCAGCTGCGCAACCTGGATGTCCACGATCTTGGCCAGATCCTCCACCGACAGCGGATCGAACATGATGATGTCGTCCAAGCGGTTCAGGAACTCGGGTTTGAACGAGGCATTGACCACGTTCATGACCGCTTCCTTCTTGGCGTCGAGATCCAGGTTCTGGTCCACCAGGAACTGGCTACCCATGTTCGAGGTCAGGATCAGGATCACGTTGCGGAAGTCCACGGTGCGGCCCTGGCCATCGGTCAGCCGCCCGTCGTCGAGGACCTGCAGGAGGATGTCGAAGACCTCGGGGTGGGCCTTTTCCACCTCGTCCAGCAGAACCACCGAATACGGACGACGCCGCACGGCCTCGGTCAGCTGGCCGCCCTCGTCATAGCCCACGTACCCCGGAGGGGCACCGACCAGGCGTGAGACGGAGTGCTTCTCCGAGTATTCGGACATGTCGATCCGGACCAGGGCACGTTCGTCGTCGAACTGGAAATCCGCCAGGGACTTGGCCAGCTCCGTCTTACCGACTCCCGTGGGCCCCAGGAACAGGAACGAACCAATGGGGCGATCCGGATCCGAGATCCCGGCACGTGAACGACGCACGGCATCCGCTACCGCAGTGACCGCGGGCTTCTGACCGATCAGACGCTTGCCGAGCAGTTCCTCCATGTGGAGAAGCTTCTCCGACTCGCCCTGCAGCATCTTGCCCGCGGGAATGCCCGTCCACGCGGAAATCACCTCGGCGATGTCATCCGCTGAGACCTCCTCCGAGACCATGGTGTCCTCGCGGTGCTCACCGGCCTCCTCCTGAGCCTGCGCGGCATCGAGGTCCTTCTGCAGGCCCGGGATCTCACCGTAGAGCAGCCGCGAAGCCTCACCCAGGTCACCGTTGCGCTGGGCGCGCTCGGCCTGTGAGCGCAGATCGTCGATCTTGGCCTTGAGGTCGCCCACGCGGTTCAGGCCCGCCTTCTCGGCCTCCCAGCGCGCATTGAGCGCATCCAGTTCGGCCTTCTTGTCCGCCATGTCCTGGCGCAGCGCGGCAAGGCGTTCGACGGACGCCGGGTCCGTCTCGCCCTCCAGGGCCAGTTCCTCCATGGTCAAGCGATCCACCTGACGGCGCAGCTGGTCAATCTCTTCCGGAGCGGAGTCGATCTCCATGCGCAACCGCGAAGCGGCCTCGTCCACCAGGTCAATGGCCTTGTCCGGCAGCTGTCGGCTGGGGATGTATCTGTTGGACAGCGTGGCCGCGGCGACCAGGGCGGAGTCCGCGATCTGCACCTTGTGGTGGGCCTCATAACGTTCCTTGAGCCCACGCAGGATGGCCACGGTGTCCTCCACGGACGGCTCGCCCACGTAGACCTGCTGGAAGCGACGTTCCAACGCGGCATCCTTCTCGATGTTCTCGCGGTACTCGTCCAGGGTGGTGGCCCCGATCAAACGCAACTCACCGCGCGCCAACATGGGCTTGAGCATGTTGCCCGCGTCCATGGAACCCTCGGAAGCTCCGGCGCCCACCACGGTATGGATCTCGTCGATGAAGGTCACGATCTGACCCTCGGACTGTTTGATCTCATCGAGTACGGCCTTGAGCCGTTCCTCGAATTCACCGCGGTACTTGGCTCCGGCAACCATCGAACCGAGGTCCAGGGAGATCAGCGTCTTACCGCGCAGGGACTCCGGCACGTCACCGGCGACCATCCGCTGAGCCAGTCCCTCGACCACGGCGGTCTTACCCACGCCGGGCTCACCGATCAGGACAGGGTTGTTCTTGGTCCGGCGCGACAGCACCTGCACCACGCGGCGAATCTCGGAATCACGACCGATCACCGGATCCAGCGTGCCCTCACGGGCAATGGCGGTAAGGTCCGTACCGAACTTCTCCAGCGATTGGAACGTACCTTCCGGGTCAGGGCTGGTCACGCGGCGGTCACCGCGAACCGAGGGGATGATCCGGCGCAGCTCTTCCGGTCCGGCCCCGGCGTCCGCCAGCACGCTGGCCGCTTTGTCGTGACCGGAGGCAATACCGAACAGCAGGTGCTCGGTGGAAACGTAATCGTCCCCCAGCTCACGAGCGTAGTTCTCGGCAGCCTGCAGCGCCTGGAGCCCCGCCCGATTGAGCTGGGCCTGCGCGGTATTCGACCCCGATGCGCTGGGTAGCTGGCTGATGATGGTGCTTGCCTTCACCGAGACGGCGTCCACATTGGCGCCGGCGGCGTTGAGCACGGCCACGGCCACACCCTCGCGCTGATCCATCAGCGCCTTGAGCAGGTGTGCCGGTTCGATCTGCGGATTACCCGCAGTTGAGGCATTTGTGGCCGCTGCGGCCAGTGCCTCTTGAGACTTGGTAGTGAATTTGGTGTCCACAGCATCTCCTTGTCTTGTTTAGGTGATGTTTCTTTGGGTTAGAAACCATGGACCGCATGCATGCGCCCGAACCCTTCATTTAACTTGAGTCTACTCTACTCAACCCTGGCGTGTAAGGGTTTATTCCCCTCCAAGTCGCCCCGTAGCATACTGACTGTCATCCCGGCTCACGGACGGAGGAACCATGGCGCTCGCGGATCTGGTGCTCGAGGGCGGAGGCGCCAAGCTGCCCGGCCTGATCGGGGCGATCAGCGCGCTCACCGAAGATCCCGGGAACTACACGTTCCAGCGCGTTGCCGGGACCTCGGCGGGTGCGATCGTCGGAGCGCTGACCGCGGCGGGTGCCTCGGTCGAGTTCATGGAGCAGACGATGCTCGGCCAGGACTTCACCGAGTTCGAGGACGTCACCCCGCTGTTCCGATACGTCCCCGCACTGGGCCGTGTCGAGGGGCTGCTGCTGCACCAGGGCATGTACCGAGGCAGGGCACTGCATGCGTTCCTCACCGATCTGCTCGCGGACCTCGGAGTGCGGACGTGGGCCGACCTGCGTCAGGAGGACCCCGGCAGTTCGCTGACCCCGGACCAGCGCTACAAGCTCGTGGTCGTGGTCTCCGACATCTCCCGCGGCCGTGTCCTGCGCTTGCCGTGGGACTACCGGGAGCGGCTGGGCGTGGACCCGGATGACCAACCCGTTGCCGATGCGCTCTATGCCTCGGCCGCGATCCCGTTCTTCTTCCGGCCTCGCCGGCTGCCTGCGGACCCCCTCGTGGTCGGCCACCGCTCGGTGCTGGGCGTGGACGGCGGCCTGCTGTCCCGGTTCCCGGTGAGCATTTTCGACCGCACGGACCTCCTGCCCCCGCGCTGGCCCACCATCGGCGTCAAGCTCTCCGCGCAGGAGACCGCCAGCACCGGGTGGCGGCCCAACCACAACATCCTCCAGTACGCGGTGTCGGTGATGGCGACCTTGGTCAACGCTCGGGACAGCATTCACATCAACGACCCGGAGGTAACGGCCCGGACCGTCTTCGTGGACACAACCGGCTATCGCAGCACCGATTTCGATATCTCCCGGGCGCAAAAACTTGACCTATTCAATCGCGGGGCGCGGGCTGGCGAGCACTTCCTGGCCGGTCCCGACCGTGAAACCGGTGATCCCCGAGACGGTGGCCATCACCCATAGCCCTGTGCTGGAAAATGATATGCACCCTTACTTGTTGACCAAAGATCTGTAGGCTTATCACGTCGACCACGTGTTGTATGAAAGGTGCCACTATGAGCAACAAGAACAACCAGCGTCCGGGCGGCCACCAGGCCGATGCCCAGGGTTCCACCGAAGCGCCGTCCAAGAAGGACATCGCCGCGGAGACCGGCAAGGCCGAGGGTCAGCAGCTCAAGAACGAGGCGGCCGGATCAGGCCGTCGAGTGAAGGAGACCGCCAAGGATCAGGCTGTCGCCGCCAAGGACGAAGCCGCACACCAGGCCAAAGACCTCCTGGGCCAGCTCAGGGACGATCTGCAGAGTTACGTTGGTCCGCAGCAGGAACGACTCGCCTCCACCGTGCGCTCCGTCAGCGACGAGGTCCACGCCATTTCGCAGGGTGAGAAGCCCGAAACCGACTACGTCTCCGGTCTGCTCGGCAGTGTCTCCGGCACAGTTGATTCGGTTGCCGCCTCCTTGGAGAACAAGAACGCTGAGGATCTGCTCGGCGACGTCCGTCGATTTGCAGCCCGCCGCCCCGGCACGTTCCTGGCCATTGCTGCCGGTATCGGCTTGCTCGCCGGGCGCGCAACCCGCAGCGCCAAGGACAGCGACGAGATCGGCAGCAGCAACGAGACCTCTGGCGGACAGCCCCGTGTCTACGGCACCCCTGCGGCCGACGAGACCTACGCATACCGCGCCGATGCCGAAGCCCCTGCGCCTCGCACCTACACCGACCAGGTCCCCGGTTCCGTCTACCCCGGACAGGATGGCGAGCGTCGATGAGTCACCCCATTCCACCTACCGAACCCGAGCGACGCGCGGAGAACGAGTCCCTCGGCGAAATGTTCAAGTCGCTGAGCACCAACCTCACCACCCTGATTCAGCAGGAGATCGCTCTCGCCAAAGCAGAGACGACTCAGGCCGTTCAGAAAGCCACGGACTCGGCCAAAGACGCCGGCAAGGGCGCGGGAATGCTGGGCGGCGCCGGCGTAGCCGGTCACTTCGTTCTCCTGTTCCTGTCCCTCGCCCTCATGTGGGGTCTGGGTAATGTGGTGGGCCTTGGCTGGTCCGCAGTGATCGTCGCGGTCATTTGGGCCATCATTGCTGCGATCCTCGCCGCGGTGGGCAAGAAGAGCCTCGATAAGAGCAAGCGGAAGATGGCGCAAGCCACCAGTAATCCCCTGCCGAGAACCCGCGAAACCGTCAGCGAAATCCCGGATACCGTGAATCCCTCGAAGGAGACCCGATGAGCCAGCAGAACCCCGAAGAAATCCGCGCCGAGATCGAAGCCACCCGCGCTCGCTTGAGCGCCGACGTGGACGCCGTCACCGAAAAGGTGACCCCGGAGAACGTCGTGGATCGCCAGAAGGCCAAGGCCCGTCACAAGATCCAGGACGTGCGCGAATCCATCATGGGCTCCAAGGACGACGCCCGCGATCTGCGCGACGAGGCCTCCTACCGCATGGATCAGGCAGGTAACGCCGTCAGCAATGCGCCGGCCGCTGCCAAGGAAAAGACCCGCGGCAATCCGCTGGCTGCGGGCTTGATCGCCCTGGGTGCCGGCTGGCTGGTCGGTTCCTTGCTGCCATCGAGTCAGAAGGAGCAGGAACTCGTGGCCGAGGCCGCGGACCGCGTTCAGCCGCAGGTTCAGAGCGCCGTGGATTCCACCAAGGAAGCCGCGAAGGACATTGCCCAGGACTTGAAGGAACCGGCCCAGGAAGCCGCCCAGTCCGTCAAGGCCACCGCGCAGTCCGGTGCCGAGAAGGTCAAGTCCCAGGGCCAGCAAGAAGCTAACCAGCTCAAGGATTCGGCTCAGGATTCCGCCAGGAACGTCAAGGACAACACCCAGCAAGCGTGATGTCCGACTGTTGTGCGTACTACTGAGGGCCCCTGACTGGTCACCGGTCGGGGGCCCTCCCCTCGCCCACCGGTGACCAGTCAGTGCACTAAGCTTTCTGTGAGACATGTTCACGGGCGCCGCGTGCGCGCAGCACGTTGCCCGCCGTTTCCGAAGGGACCCACCGTGACCAGCGATTCCCCGTCCGAGGAGCCAGCTCCGCGCAAACCGAGCAGATTCCGCCGCTTCGACAATTTCGTGATGCGCTTTGTGGGGCCCGCGAACCGCAGTTCCATGAACTTGCGCGGCAACACGGAGATGAGCGACGAGGCCAAGGACTGGTACGACAACCTCCAGAACGACTTCGAAATGGTCAAGGACGCCAACGGCCAGACATATCTGCGCCGCCGAGGACAGTAAGAACCCCACCGCCGTATCGGGCCGGGATGAACGGGTCCTTGCGCGTCAGGTCCAGACCCCGGACGTCCCGCGCCGATGACTGCCCACCAAGTGGGTGTCCACCATCCCGATCGCTTCCATCAGGGCGAACATCGTGGTGGGACCCACGAACGTGAACCCGCGTCTCTTCAGCTCCCTGGACAGGGCCTTGGATTCGTTGGAGACGGTGGGCACCTCGGCGAACGTCACCGGTTCCGGGGTGTGCTCGGGTGTGAAGGACCACACCAGCTCAACTAGTCCCCCGTCTTCGCGCAGAGCCACCGTGGCCTGTGCGTTGTTGATGGTGGCTGCGATCTTCTGCCGGTTCCGGATGATGCGTGGATCTTGCATCAGCCTGGCCACGTCGGCTTCGCCGAAGGCCGCCACCCGGTCCGGTTCAAAATCCTCGAACACCTCCCGGAAAGCCGACCGCTTGGCCAACACCGTGCGCCACGACAGTCCGGCCTGGAAGGCCTCAAGCGCCACGCGTTCGAACATCCCGGCCTCGTCGCGCACGGGCAGGCCCCATTCGGTGTCGTAGTACTGACGCAGCAGCGGATCCTTGGCGGCCCACACGGGCCGCGCCAGCCCGTCCTCGCCGATGACCAGATCAGGATTGCTCGCCACCCTGCTCCTCTCCCGCGGCCGGTGCGGTGCTGTCGAAGAGCTCGCACGCGGCGTCGTAATAGGCATCACTCAAACCCAAATGTGTCATGCCCAGACGCAGGCACACCGCCTGCGATGCCGTATTGGCCGGGTGGGTCACGGCCACCACGCGCTCGAGGCCGGATGCGAAGGCGTGTTCCAGGACCGCCCGGGCTGCTTCGGTGGCGTAGCCGTGACCCCAGTGGTCGGGATGGACATGCCACCCGATCTCGATGTCCCGTTCGACCGCAGTTTTACTGTCAGGGATCGGTTTGAGCAGCAGGGACCCGGTCACGGTGCCGTCCTTGCGGCACACCGCCCACAACCCCTGCGTCGGCTCGGCCAGATAGCGCTCGTTCCACGCAATAATCTTGGCCCGCGCCTCGTCCAATGTTCGCACTCGCTGGGTTCCGTCACCTATGTAACGCTGCACCTCCGGGCGCGCATACATGTCCTGGACGAAGGCCGCGTCCGCCAGGGAATAGGGCCGCAATACGAGCCGAGGCGACGTCAGCGGCCGCGTCACGAACGCCTGGATTCCGACGACGCCGCTGCGCCACCTTGGTGCCCCGGCTCACCGTGGGCACGCTGGGCCTCCATGCGATCAAGTATGTCGTCCTCGCTGAGCGGTTCGCCGCGCAGCGCCCGCCGGGTGTTACGGAGGTCGGTGAGCGCCAGCAGCACCAGGGCTACCGCCATGGCCACGGATATCACGCCCAAGGTATTGGCGAAGCCGTAGGAAATCCCCATCATGTCCGGGCCGGTCAGTGCGGTGAACACGGATACGGTGCCGTCCGGCGTGGAGTCCGGAAGGAAGAACCCGAACAACGCCGTGGCGATCCACGAACCGGCCGCCGTGAGACTCCCCCGAAGACTTACCGACTCCGATGGGTAGAACTTCGCGTCCCTGCCGAACAGCCCCGCGGCTACCGTGTGCAGCGCCATCAGGGGAAGGCCCAGGGCAAAGGCGTACACCCAGACGAGCGACCCTAACGCGTCCACGACGATGCGCCCGAAGACGACCCAGATCACCAATACCATGGCCACCGTGGGCATCATCCTGGGCAGTACGCGCCGCCATGCGGAACCGGATCGGTGCAATGCGCGGGGATGCGTCTCATGAGAGCTCATGCCTTCATCGTAAGTGCGCCACAACCGAACCAGGGCCATGCGGCTCAGTCCCCTGATGCTCGCCGTCATGGCGCTGAATGCTTCGGCCAGTACAGTGACAACATGACCGATACTTCATTCCCTCGCGCAGTACTTTTTGACCACGACGGAACGCTGGTGGACACCGAACCCTTGTGGGCGCAGGGTAAGGAGCAGCTGGCGGCAACCCACGGCGGGGAATGGACCCAAACAGATACGGATGCAACGTTGGGTCAGCCCATCGCCAAAACGGTTGAACGACTCAGCGAACTCGGTGTGCCCGGTGACCAGGATCAGGTGTTCCAGGAGTTCTACACCGTGCTCGAAACAATCCTTGGGGAGAACCCGCCCGGCTTCATCGCCGGCGTCGAGCCGCTGCTGCAGGATCTCGCGGAAGCGGGTATCCCCGCGGCCATCGTCACCAATGCCACCACGGACGTGGCAAAGTACACCGCCTCCATTGCGCCGGACAACCTTTTTCAGGTGATCATCGGTGATCAAGAGGTCGCAGCGGGTGTGAAGCCCAAGCCGGACCCGGACGCCTACTTGGAAGCGGCCAAGCGCCTGGGTGTGAGGCCGGAGGACTGCGTGGTCATCGAGGATTCCCCGTCCGGGGCGCAGGCCGGTGTGGCCGCCGGCATCATCACCGTCGCGGTTCCCGGCGAGCAGGAAATTCTGCCCCAGGCCGGCGTGGTCCACGTACCCAACCACTCGGAACTCACCCTGGACTTGCTGCGTACGCTCAAGCCGTAACGCACCGGCGTTCAACCCAGGTACCGGATGCACACGTCAGGGCGGCCAGCCTTGGGTTCTAGCCGTTCTTAAAACGCCCCGAACGCGAGTGTTCCTATGAGGGCGACGATCGATATGACGATTGTGGATATCAGCCCAAGGAGCAGAGGCTTGACCCCGACCCGGATCAAGCTGGGTATGTGCACACCCAGCCCCAATGCGAACATGGCTGCGGCTAGCAGAAGCGTTTGCACGATGTGCAAACCCGCCAAGAGACTTTCGGGGAGAATTCCCGCCGTTCGGACCAACACGGAGACGATGAAGCCAACTACGAAGAGAGGCACAAGCGGGGGCTTCTGATCTCCGGGCTCGGAACCTTGACGTCTCATGTAAAGCGAGATTCCCGCGATAATGGGAGCCAGCGTGATAACCCTCGATAATTTGACCGTGACTGCCACGGCCAAGGCACCGCTACCGACAGCCCCGCCAGCAGCCACTACTTGAGCCACTTCATGGGTAACGGCTCCGATCCACATTCCTATCGACTCATCCGGCAGTCCGAATAGGCCGCCGAAGAAGGGGACCAGAGGGATCATGAGGGTCCCGTACAGAACGACCAGTGAAACAGCCGTGGCAACTTCATCGCTCTTGGCCTTGATTGCCCCTTCAGCGGCAGCCACCGCAGCGGCGCCGCAAATCGAGGAACCGGTCGCAATGAGGATTCTCTGGGCGAGGCCAACTCCCATGAGTTTGCCCACCCACACCGTGACGAAGAAGGTTACGGCTACCGATAACACAACGACTAGCAGTACACCACCGCCCAGATCCAGCACCGCAGACAGTGAAAGCTCCAGCCCGAGAAGCACAATACCGGCGCGCAGGAGTCGTTTGGACGCGAACCCGACCCCCGGCGCGAGGACCGAGGGGACGGTGACAAGGTTGCGCCACAAAGCGCCGAACACTATGGCGATCAGTAACGCACTCACACCCGTGAGCACCTGGGATGCCAACCATGCGACCCCGGCACCGAGCAAGCACACCACGACCCCGGGAACGTCCGCCGCCGCACGTCGCATTGCCTTTCGGATGCCCGTGGGCTCAGCGTCGGCTGCCGGTACTGGAACCTCGACGTTATCGGTGTGAAGCGTGTTGCGATCTGTAGTACCCATACCATCGACCATGACAACATTTGGCACCGCGCAGTAGCCTCCGATCCACCAAGGCTGCCATATGATGGTGATATGTCATACCTAGCGGCGAGTCTCGATAACTGGTTGAACTTGTCCATGTTGAGGCTCGTGGTGGGCGTGGCGGATCACGGCAGTCTGAGCGCGTCTGCTCGAGCCGCGAATGTAGCTCAATCCAATGCCTCCAGGTCCATCAGGACGATGGAGCGACGCCTCGGTTACGCTCTCCTGCGTCGATCAACTCGGGGCTCAACCCTGACCCAAGAGGGCGTCCTTACCGTGGAGTGGGCCCGAGAAATCTTGGACGCAGTGGATAGGTTCGGCGCTGGAGCCGAGGCACTTTCCCATAGGGGGGATGAGGAACTGACCATTGGAACCAGCATGACCATCGCAGAGCATCTACTTCCAGCGTGGATTGGCCTTTTTCGCGCACGGCACTCGCAGGTGACGACCAAGTTGCGGGTCATGAACTCCGCTCAAGTCATCGAAGAAGTGAGCAGCGGAGCAGTCACCCTCGGGTTTGTCGAGACCCCGGACGTTCCACCGCCTCTGTCAGCCACGGCCGTATGGACAGATCAACTTGTCGCTGTGGTTAATGAAGCGCACCCTTGGGCGAGGCCAGACAGGCCATTGGATGTTCAGTCACTAGCCGTCACGCCCTTGGTGGAACGCGAGGAGGGTTCCGGTACCCGCGCCTTTCTCGACCGACTCGTGGGGAACCACCGACCGCCTCCCCTGCTGGAACTAAATAGCAACTCCGCAATTTGCCAAGCTGTCATCGAAGGCATCGGTCCAGCCGTTCTGAGCCGGCTTGCTGTTCAGAGCTATCTACGCAGTGGACTCTTGATAGAGGTGCCGATTAGTGGGCGCGATCTTGACCGCACTCTTAGAGCATTGTGGACGGATTCCGCAGCCCTATCGATTGCTGCGCGAGATTTCCTCGAGATCGCGCGGACCGGTTCGAAAAATTCAAAACCTCGTCCGGCTCAGTAGCGCGATTCGCGCACTGCGAAGGGCGCGCACAACAGTGCAGGGCGGCCGGTTTCAATCCGAAACCGGCCGCCCTGCTTTGTCAGTACTCGGGGCTAGCGAGCGCCCTGACCCTGGCGATTCGCCCGGCGACGTCGCTGGGCCGCAGCGGTCGCACGGTCCGGAGTCTGACCGGTCGGGTGCGAACGCTGAGTGGATGTGCCGCTCCCCCCGCGGGCCTTGTCACCGCGAGCACCCGATGTCGAACCGGCGCCCTGCGGCTTACCGCCCACGCGGCGGTTACCGGAACCGCTGGCATCCGAGCGCGACACGTTACTGCGCGCACCGCCAGAGCGTGTACCGCCGGGACGCTTGTTCTCGGTGCGGGCAGCGCCGTCGCGAGCTGAACCGTCCCGATCGGTGCGGGAGCGAGCGCCAACGGAACGGCCGCCGTTGCGACCGCCCGAGCGAGCGTTGTGATTGCGGCCCCCGGAGCGCGGCTTGGAACCACGACCGCCCTGGCCACCACCGTTGCCGGTTTGGGCCGCGGGCTGGGGTGCGACGCGCTCGGCTCGCTCGCCCACCAGGTCCGCGACGATCTCGGACCCCGGAGACACGGCGTCAACGCGAGCGCGCACGCCGGCCTTGTGCATGAGCTTGTCCACGTCGCCGCGCTCTTCGGTCGTGGAAATGGTGATCACAGAACCGGAGGCACCGGCGCGAGCCGTGCGGCCGGAGCGGTGCAGGTAGGACTTGTGCTCGGCGGGCGGGTCGATATGAACGACCAGCTCCACGTCGTCAACGTGAACGCCGCGGGCGGCCACGTCGGTGGCCACGAGCACGCGCACCTCACCGTCGGAGAACGCGGACAGATTACGGTCACGAGCGTTCTGCGACAGATTGCCCTGCAGGTCGACCGCGGGGATACCCGACTGGTTGAGCTTCTTGGCCATTTTCTTGGCGCGGTACTTGGTGCGCGTGAACATCATGCGGCGGCCGGTGCCCGATGCCAGAGTCTCGATCAGTGCCTGCTTGTCGTCATTGTCCACAACCAGCACGTGGTGATCCATGGTGGTCACCGCAGCCTGGGCCACGTCCGCCGAGTGCAACACGGGGTTGCTCAGGAACTTCTTCACCAGGGTGTCCACGCCGTTGTCCAAGGTCGCCGAGAACAGCAACCGCTGGCTCCCCTTGGGGGTGCGGGACAGGATGCGGGTGACCACGGGCAGGAAGCCCATGTCGGCCATGTGATCGGCCTCGTCGAGGACCGTCACGCGGATCTCGTCCAGGGTCAGGACGCCTTGCTTGAGCAGGTCGTCCAGGCGGCCGGGGCAGGCCACCACGATGTCCACGCCCTTGGCGAGTTCCTGCTCCTGGCGCTTCTGGGACACACCACCGAAAATCACGGTGGTGCTCAGGCCGGCAGCTTTGGCCAGCGGGGCCACGGTGCGGTCGATCTGGGTGGCCAGCTCACGTGTGGGAGCCAGCACCAACCCGGTGGGACGGTTGGCGCGGCGAGGTGCGCGAGCGGCGCCCTCCACCATGCCGGCCAGTCGAGCCACGAGCGGCAACGCGAAGGCCACGGTCTTACCGGACCCGGTACGGCCACGACCTAGGACGTCACGGCCGGCCAGCGAATCGGGGAGGGTTTTTTCTTGAATGGGGAAGGCTTCGGTGATGCCCGTGCGGGCAAGGTCAGCCGAAAGGACCTCGGGCACGCCGAGGTGTACAAAATTAGTCGACAAGGAAAGTCTTTCAGGTTGGTCCACGCGAAACGATTCCGCGCGCACGCGCCATAAGCCATAAACGGGGCGCGAACTGCGCGCCTTGGACCGGCGCGCCAACCTCGTGAAATGCACGAGGGAACTTAGTCAGTGTACACGCGTCACTCACTGACCGGTTAGGACGCATGCCACAGGTGCCCTCAACCCCGAACGGAAAACCGCCAGCGGCCCGGGACCCTGTCGGGCCCCGAGCCGCACGGATACAAGAAGTGGCCCATCAAATGGCGGTGTAGCCACCGTCCACCAGGTAGTAGCCACCGGTCATGAAGGATGCGCCCTCCGAGAGCAGGAACGTGGTCAGCTGCGCGACCTCTTCGGAGGTGCCCAGGCGACCCATGGGATGGGCGTTGACCAGGGCCTCTTTGGCACCGGCCGGGAGATTCGCGAGCAGCGGGGTCTCGATGTACGCCGGACCCACCGCGTTGATGCGCACGCCGCGCTGGCCGTAGTCCACGGCGGTCTGCTTGGTCAGACCCATCACACCGTGCTTCGCGGCGGTGTACGCACTGTTGCCCACGCCGGTGGCCACGGTCGAGTGGATCGAACCGATGTTCACGATCGCCCCGCCCCCGTGCTGCTCGATAACCGGTAGCTGGGCGGCCATACCGTAGGCAACGCCGTTGAGGTCGATGGCAACAGTGCGGTCCCAGGCATCCATGTCGGTCTCGCCCAGCGCTTCCACCTGACCGCCCACGCCGGCGTTGTTCACGGCATAGTGCAGGCCGCCGTAGGTCTGCACGGCAAAGTCAACGGCGGCCTGCGCATCCTCGCGCTTGGCGACATCCTGGCGAATACCCGCCGCGTTACCGCCGTCGGCCATGATGGCCTGGACCACATTGTCGATACCGGTGGAGTCGATGTCCGTCACCACTACCTTGGCACCGCGCTTGGCCAGGTCCTTGGCAATCGCCTCGCCGATTCCCGACGCCGCTCCGGTCACCAATGCCACGCGTCCGTTGAACTCAGACATGTCCACTCCTTCTGCTGGGGTCACTTTCTCCCTTCAAGTCTTAGTGTTTTCGCGCACAAATGCCAGGGATGCCCCTGTGTTGCTGATAGCTGAGGAGTCAGTCCTCTTCCTCAGCTGCCTTCTCCGCGTCCTTCTCGGCGCGCAGTTGCTCGGAGGCCTTCTCTTCTTCGGCCTTCTCCTCCAGCACCACTTCGGTGAGCAGCTTGGTCATTTCCTTGGCCACGCTGGCCGCGGACTGCGGGTTCTGACCCGTGACCAGGTGGTCGTCCACCTGCACGTTGTCCTCCCATTTATCGGCAACCTTGACCGTGGCGCCCTGCTCTTCGAGCTTGTCCTGAAGGAGGTAGGGAACCACGTTCGCCTTTCCCACTTCCTCCTCCTCGGCATTGGTGAACGCTGCCACCTTGCGACCGGACAGCAGGCCGATGCCGTTGCCCAGTTCCACGTCCACCAGGCCGGAGGGGCCGTGGCAGACCGCGCCCACCACACCGCCGCTGTCGTACACGGAGGCGATCAGCTGTTGCAGATCCTTGTTGCCCGTGAAGTCCCACATGGTTCCGTGGCCACCCACCAGCAGCACCGCGTGGTACTGGGAAGGATCCACCACAGCAATCTTGGGGGTGTTGTACAGGGATGCCTTGACGGTTTCGTCGGTGGTGAATTCGACCTGAATGGGATCTTCCTGATCCATTCCGTCCTGCGGTGGCTGACCACCCCCGATGGACGCGAAGTCCACGAAGTAGCCGGCGTCGCGGAACACCTTCCAGGGGTGCGCTGCCTCGCCCACGAAGTAACCGGTGGCCTCTCCGGTGTCGCCCAGGGTGTCATGGCTGGTGAGTACCAACAGAACTTTTTTCATGGTGGCAATGTCCATGCGTGCTCCTTTCGGCCGACGCGCAGCAAGTGCGCGTGTGAACGAGTTCACCCTAGGCGGGGCGGCCGTTGGGCAGCCAGCCGCGTTCGCTGAAGGCACCTTGTCTCAGCAAATGTTGACAGATCATGTACCTGCGCTGCTAGCCTGAAATCGACAGTTGTAGCGGGTCGTGTTCATCGCCCGTGATTTTTCGACGAAAGGGCATTGACGTGCGCATTTCCAACGCCATCCTCCGCGCCGTACCCGGTGCGTTCCTCCTGCAGTCCGGTTACGGCAAGCTCAGCCTGGACGCCGAGTCCGCAGAAGGCCTCAAGCAATTCGCTGCCACGGGCGTTCCCCAGTTCGCCGATTGGGATTCGGAGACCTTCGGTAAGTTCATTGCCGGTTCCGAGCTGGCCATTGGCGCATTGCTGGTCACGCCTTTCGTCTCCAAGCGCCTGGCCGGTGCCGGCCTGTTGGTTTTCTCCGCAGGCCTTCTCTCCATGTACTTTCGCAACCCGGACATGACCCAGGAAGATGGCGTCCGCCCGTCCGAGTCCGGCCTGTCCCTGTCCAAGGACGCCTTCATGGCGGCCATTGGTGCAGCCCTGGTGGTCCAGAAGTAATTTTTTCCCCGAGCGGGAATTTCGACGACGTCGCAGCGAGCCGCTGCGACGTCGTCGCCGTTTAAGGCCTCTCCGGACGTGGACTCGCCGCCGAATGAGCGGTTGGGGGTGCGTCACTCGCTGGTACGTTAACGATCAATTCGTAGACCCCCCTCAAGGAAAGCCACGGCTCCCCATGGACACGCTGCAATCAGTATTCGACGCCATCCGCGATGTGATTTGGGGGCCATGGCTGCTCATCCCACTCCTT
The DNA here is from genome assembly GCF_014698015.1 of Kocuria sp. cx-455. Taxonomy (GTDB): domain Bacteria; phylum Actinomycetota; class Actinomycetes; order Actinomycetales; family Micrococcaceae; genus Kocuria. The sequence goes on along the minus strand of NZ_JACXBS010000001.1, from coordinate 571,116 downwards.
TTGGGAGTCGGCATTTTCATGACCGTGCGGTTACGCGGCATCCAATTCCGCTTCTTCGGGATGGCGATGAGCCTGGGCTTCGGGCGTCGTTCCAAGCAGAACGGTGAGAAGGGCGAGATTTCGTCTTTCGCGGCCATGTCCACCGCGCTGGCCGCGACCGTGGGCACCGGCAATATCGTGGGTGTGGCAGCTGCCATCTTCATCGGCGGTCCGGGCGCATTGTTCTGGATGTGGATCACCGCCCTGTTCGGAATGGCCTCCAAATACGCGGAGTGCTTCCTGGGCGTCCGGTTCCGCACGCGTGATTCGTCCGGCCAACTCACCGGCGGACCGCAGGTCTACCTGGTGCGCGGCATACCCAACAAGTTCGGGCGTTTCTTGTCCCTGATGTTCGCGGTGTGCTGCGTGGTGGCCACCTTCGGTATCGGCAACATGACGCAGGGCAACGCCATTGCGAGCAACCTGGAACACACCTTCTCCGTGCCGCCCCTGCTCACCGCCGTGGTGCTGGCCGTGGCCACCGGTCTGGCGTTGCTGGGCGGCATCCAATCCATTGCCAAGGTCACTACGTTGATGGTGCCCCTGATGATCGTTCTGTACATTTTGTCGGGTCTGTACATCATCGGCGTCAATTTCCAGGGCATCCCCGAGGCCATTCGGTTGATCTTCACCGGCGCGTTCACCCCCACGGGCGCCACCGGCGGCTTTGTGGGTTCCACCATCATGATGGCCATTCAAATGGGCGCCGCCCGTTCGCTGTTTTCCAATGAGTCGGGCATGGGCACCGCCTCCATTGCGGCCTCCGTGGCTCAGACCAACCACCCGGTGCGCCAGGGCCTGGTGTCCATGACCCAGACCTTCGTGGACACCCTGGTGGTCATCTCGATCACCGGTTTCGTCATCCTCACCACCGGTGTGTGGGACCAAGGTGATCCCGGCACAATGACCTCCATCGCATTCTCCACCGGTCTGCCCGGGGATTGGGGCGGGATCGTGGTGACCATTTGTCTCGTGCTGCTGGGGTACTCGACCGTGTTGGGTTGGGCCTACTACGGCGAGCGCAACATGGAACGGCTGGCCGGCTACAGGGCGGCGGCCGTCTATCGTGTGCTGTTCTCCCTTGCTGCCGGCCTGGGTGCGCTGGCACCGTTGACGCTGGTGTGGTCCTTCTCGGACATCATGAACGGGCTCATGGCCATCCCCAACCTGATCGGACTGGTTCTGCTGTCCGGACTGGTGGTGCGCGAAACCAGGCTTTACCTCAAGCACGATCCCAAGTTCACCGCCACAACGGAGGAGATCGACCAGTTCATGGGAGATCACCAGGGCGCGCTGGACGCGCAGATCGATCACACGGTGAATTTCGATTCGAGCCGACCTGCGCTCAGTGAAACCGGGTCCAAGCCGGTGATCAAAGCCGTTGATCCCTTGAATTCGCCGAACCACCCGGACGGCGCGACGTCACCGAAGTAGCGAATTGAGGCTCACCGACAGAATCTGGGTCATGGTGTGGGATTCGCCGGCGTCCAGGCGGACGGCGTTGTCGAGCACGTTGGCTGTTTCAACACACACCATGGACTGCCACTCGTCATCCGCGAAATCGCCCATCGCCTTGGACTTCTCGGTCCACGGGTTCCACACCACGGTATTGTCCGAGCCCTCCTTGGCCACCGTGAGGGTGCGCCCCATGGCGGGGTCCTTCACCTGCACGGTGCCATCGGAGTAGTAGACACGGTCCGTCTCATCCGTGATGGCAATGGGACCGGCCTGTTCCTGTTGCTGCTGAGTGACCTTGTCGAAGTACCGGGCGCCGTCCAAGCCCTCGATGCTGATGCGCCGGGAGTCCCCCACCGACAGGTAGGTGTGCAGTGCTTCCTCGAACTCGAACGCGGTGGGACCGGTGTTCGTCACGGTCAACGACATGCTCAGCTCGGCACCGGCAGCCACGGTGTAGGCGGCCCGGAACGGGTGCGGGAACACGCTTCGCAGCTGAGGGTTGATGTCCTCGTGGGTGAGGATGAAGCGCGCGGTGGCGGCCGCGCCGTCGTTGTCAGACGTCCTGTCCGCGAGCTTCCACTCGGTGATGCGCGCGAAACCGTGGGCGGGTTTCAGGTCTCCGGAGCGGCCGGGGCCGAACCACGGGAAGCAGATCGGCACGCCGCCGCGAATGGCCTCCCCCACGCTGTCCTTGGCCCGGGACGACACCCACAGCACCGGGTCGAACCCGGTGGGCGCCCAGGACATCACATGAGCGCCGTACGTGCGGACCGCACCCGAACCGGCCGGGCAGGAAAGTGTCAGGGGCGCGGGAAGTCGAGTCATGTCCCCAGCTTAGGCACTGGTGGGCGCCGTAAAGCGCAGCACGCTCGGAGTATTACCTTTCCAGCTCGGCATGGTCCACGGGTTTCGCCATCTCGGCCTTGAACCATTCGAAGGCTTGTTGGTGGGTTGCCGTGCGCCGCACGAACGCCCACGCGATGCCCAGACCGGCCAACCACACGGGCAGGGACACCAGGCCGGCCGCCGTTTCGGGTTCGGTGGTGAGCGTCCACACCACGAACACGAAGAACGCCAGCACCGCCGCGCACATAACCAGGCCGCCGGGCATCTTGTACTCGGAGGCGGCATGGCGCTGGGGGTGTTTGCGGCGGTAGCAGATGTAGGACACCAGAATCATGGACCACACGAACATGAACAACTGCGCGGCCACGGTGGTGATCAGGGTGAAGGCCGCAATGATCGAGTCCCCCGCGTACAGCACGGGGATGGTCAGCAGGAGCACGAGTGCCGTGAAGCCCAGGGCGCGGGCCGGCACACCAGCGGCGCTCAAGTGACGAAAGAAACGCGGGGCACTGCCCTCGGCGGAGAGACCGAACATCATGCGGGACGTGGAAAACACCCCGGCGTTGGCGGAGGACATCGCCGAGGTCAACACCACGAAGTTGACCACGGAGGCCGCGCCGGCCAGACCCACGAGCGAGAACATGGACACGAACGGGGACTGCCCGGGATCGATCGAGCTCCACGGGGTCACCATGAGGATGGCCAATAATGCACCCACGTAGAAGATCAGAATCCGCACCGGCACCGAGTTGATGGCGCGCGGCAGGGTCTTACGGGGATTGCGCGCCTCGGCGGCGGTGGTACCCACCAGCTCCAGACCCACGAACGCGAACACCGCGATCTGGAACCCAGCGACCACGCCCATGGCCCCGTTGGGGAACCATCCGCCGTTGTTCCACAGGTTGGACACCTGCGCCACGTGACCGTCCGGGGAGGTGAACCGTGTGGCCACCATGATCACGCCCGCCGCGATCAACGACAGGATGGCGGCAATTTTGATCAGGGCGAACCAGAACTCCATCTCGCCGAAATTCTTCACGCTCACCGCGTTCAGGATGAAGATCAGCGCCACCACGGCCACCGTGGGAAGCCACAACGGGACATCGGCCCACCAGAACTGCACGTACGCCGTGATCGCCACCAATTCGGCCACGGCGGTGACCACCCAACAGAACCAGTAGGACCAGCCCACGAAGAATCCGGCCCACGGCCCCACCAGATCCGCCGCGAAATCCGCGAACGTCTTGTAATGCAGGTTGGACAGCAACAGCTCACCCATGGCCCGCATGACGAAGAACAGGAAAAACCCGATGACCATGTAAACGAACACCACGGAGGGTCCCGCCAGCGAAATGGTGCGCCCGGATCCCATGAACAGGCCGGTGCCAATGGCACCGCCGATCGCGATCAGCTGGATGTGCCGATTGGTGAGCCCCCGGCTGAGACCGGGCCGGTCATGCGTGGATTCTGCGACGCGCTGGTGAGTCATACCGTCAGACAGTACTCCTCACCACCGCCACAGCAGTGCCTCCACGGCAACGACCCCCGGGCTCGTGGCCCAGGGGTCGTTGCACTGACTCACTTCACACGGCTCGGCGAACGAATCGCTTCCGCGTGATCACCGGTTGGTGAGCTCGTACGTGTCGATTCCACCCTCGCGGTCCTTCATGAAAGCGTCCACGTCATCTCTGGTGGCCCGCAGCTTGGGGTCGTTGCGCAAGTAGTGCTTGGTTTCGCGCGCGATCAACCCGGACAGGATCAGCAGACCCAGCAAGTTGGGCAGGGCCATCAGGCCGTTCATCACGTCGGAGAAGGACCACACGATGGCCAACGGAACGGTTGCGCCAATGAACACGACCACGGAGAAGAACACCCGGTAGGGCATCACGGCCCGGCGACCGAAGAGCCGTTCCATGCATCGTTCGCCGTAGTAGGCCCAGCCCAGGATGGTCGAGTACGCGAAGAGCACCAGGCCCACTGTCACGATCAGGTGGCCCCATACTCCGGGCAAGCCGTGGGCGAATGCCTCACCGGTCATGGTGGCGGCGGTGTCCTCACCCTGGTCCCACACGCCGGTGGTCACGATGACAAGGCCGGTGCAGGACACCACAATGATCGTGTCGATGAAGGTCTGAGTCATGGACACCAAGCCCTGACGGACCGGGTGAGTGGTCTTGGCCGCGGCCGCGGCAATGGCGGCCGAACCCATACCGGACTCGTTGGAGAAGATGCCGCGGGCCACACCCATTTGGACGGCCAGGATGATGGCAGAACCGGCAAAGCCACCCACGGCGGACGTTCCGGTGAAGGCGTCACCGAAGATCAAGGCGAAAGCTGCGGGGATGGCCTCCACGTTGGCGATCAGGATGTACAGCGCACCCAGCACGTAGAAGATGATCATCACGGGCACCAGGCCCGCGGTGACCTTACCAATGGACTTGATGCCGCCGACCAGGACCAACAGGGTCAGAGTGGCCAGCACCAGGCCGGTGATCCACACGGGCACACCGAAGGAGGACTCCACGTTCGCGGAGATGGAGTTGCCCTGGGTCATGTTGCCGATACCGAAGGATGCCAGCACTGCGGCAATTGCGAAGAACAGCGACAGGAACGTACCGAACCCGTTGGGGATGCCGCGCACCAGGTAGTACTGCGGGCCGCCCGAGATCTCGCCGGCGGCGTCACGGGTGCGGAATCGCACGCCCAGGAAGGCTTCGGAGTACTTGGACGCCATGCCCACCACGCCGGTGACCCACATCCAGAACAGAGCGCCCGGGCCGCCAATGGAGATGGCCGTGGCCACGCCCACGATGTTGCCGGTGCCCACGGTGGCCGCGAGCGCGGTGGTCAGTGCCTGGAACTGGGAGACGTCTCCGCCGGGGGCGTCTTTGTCCTGACGTTCGAACAGCGCCAGTCGCAATGCGGGGATCAATTTGAACAGTTGGAGGCCACCCAGTCGGATGGTCAGATAAATACCGGTTCCCAAAAGAAGGGGAATCAGGAAGAACGGGCCCCAGATGAAGGTGCCCGCTGTATCCAGAATGCCGGTGAGTGACTCAATCATAGAGATTCCTCGGGTTGAGAGGTGGGGTCTGTGATACGCCACTGCATTGTGAGCTGTATCTCGTTGGGTGGAATTGAATCACATTCATGGTCAATCACCAGGTATCGGGCGTTCCCCTGCTGATTGTGTCGGCCTTCTCATTCGCCTCCAATGCGCCTCGGGACGCCGACGACGCCGCTCGCGCGAGCAGCGTCGTCGGCCCTGGTGGTCCTGAACGCGTTATTTGCGGGCGGCCAGAACCGTACCGAGCGCAACGAGGGCGCACCCGGCCATGGTCACGACCATGGGGACGGCGGAGTGGTCTCCGGCCAGGCCGGACAGCGGCGAGACGATACCGCCCAGGACGAACTGGGACATCCCCACCACCGCGGATCCCGTGCCTGACAGCCCGTGGGCGTGCGCGCGATCCTGAGCGAGGGCCACCGCATTACCGAAGATGAACCCGATGCAGGACTGCATGAGGAACAACAGGATCAGTGTGGGGATGCCCACGACACCCAGCAACACCAGAATCATGTTGAGGCAGGCCGTAGCACTCATACCGATGACCCCCACGAGCAGGAGTGCGCGGGGTTCGTGGGTCTTGACCAGTCGTGTGTTGAGCATGGCCGTGACGATGGCACCGGCGGCATTGACGGCGAAGATCACCGAGTACGCGAGGGCGCTGTACCCCATCACGTTCTGGATCACGAAGGATGACGCCGAGACGTAGGAGAACAGGGAACCGAACCCGAACGCGAAGGTCAGGGCGTACAGGGTGAACCGGCGGTCCTTCACAACCGTGATCGCGTTGCGCACGATCCGGCCCATGCCGCCCTGCGAGCGCATGGCCTTGGGAAGCGTTTCGGGGATCACGAACACCGAGCACGCGAGCATCACCAACCCGAAACCTGTCAGCACCCAGAACACGGTTTGCCAGTGAGCGAGCGTGGCGATCACCCCACCCAGCAGCGGGGCGACCACGGGTGCGAGTGAGGTGATCAGGGCCAGGATGGAGTAGAGCTGTGCTGCGATACGACCGGTCGTCATGTCCGAGACCATGGCGCGGGCGATCACCACTCCGGCGGCGCCGGCCACCCCTTGAACCGCACGCAGTGCCAGCACCACTTCAATGGTGGGCGCAAACACGATACCCAGTGACGCCACGACGAACAGCGCATTGCCGGCAACCACGAGCTTGTGGCGACCGAGCACATCGGACAGCGGGCCCAGCACGAACTGCCCCAGCGCAATGCCGATCATGTACGTGGTGAGGGTGAGTTGGACCAGCGACGCCGTGGAATCGAAGTACTCGCTGATATCCGGCATGGACGCGAGGTACACGTCCGTGGCCATGGGGCTGACCGCGGAGAGGATGCCCAGCGCACCGATCAACACCACACGATCCAGCCGCGGGCTCAGGCCCAACCGGCTCCGGAACGGGTGGGACTCAGCGGGATTCTGGCTCATGGGTGTCCTGCTCCTCTGGGTGGTGTCCCGCTCCGTGTGTCCGAGTGGTGCCCGGCGTGATCCCGGACCTGCTGAAGCTGCTGCGGGCCACTCAATGCTAGGGCCTTCCGGGTTCTTCGTGAGTCACTGTGTCGCTCGGGGACCTAGGATGTTCAACGATGAACTCCAGCAATGATTCCTCCCAGACCCCCGAGTCCCAGACCCCCGATTCGCAGGCATCCGGCGAGCGCCCGGTCTTCCACAAACAGCCGTACTCGTTCGTGCGCCGCGGAGATCGCCTCTCCCCCAAGCGTCAAAAGGCGTGGGATGAGTACGCCCCTCGGTGGGTCCTGGACATTCCCCGCGTCATGACGGACACCTCCGTGGATCCGTCCTTCCGGCTGGACCACGGGTCGCTGTTCGGTCGCACGGCGCCGCTGGTGGTCGAGATCGGTTCCGGTCTGGGCGAGGCGGTCGTCAATCATGCGCTCGCGCACCCCGAGCTGGACCACTTGGCCGTGGAGGTTTACAAACCGGGCATCGCGGACCTGCTGATGAAGGCGTCCCAGGCGGGTGTGACCAACGTTCGGGTTGCCCAGGCCAACGCTCCTGAGGTGCTCGAGTCCATGCTGGAACCCGGTTCGGTGCATGAACTGTGGGTGTTCTTCCCGGATCCCTGGCACAAGACGCGCCACCATAAGCGGCGACTGGTGTCACCGCGCTTTGCCGAACTTGCCGCTCGCGTGCTGGAACGGGGTGGTCTGTGGCGGCTGGCCACCGACTGGCAGGAATATGCGGTGGTCATGCGCGACGTCCTCGACGGCGCGTCCGCCGACTTCGAGAATGTGAACCCCGGTCCCGCCGCCACCGACGAGAACCCCGACCAAGGGTGGGCTCCCCGCTGGGACGGCCGCATCCTCACGAGCTTCGAACGCAAGGCCACCGAGGCCGGGCGGATCCCGAGGGACCTGACGTACCGACGTCGGTGACGGCGGAGCCCCGTCCCACATCTGAGGGGCCGTTAGAACCCTTTCGCGAGGTGAAGAAGGTTCTAACGGCCCCTCAGGTGCGCCCCGGATCCGCAGATCCCGCCACCGTGGACGCCATGACCGAAACCGGCGCGTTGGTCATGCCGCGTCACGACGCCGCCGCTCGATCACTTCCTCAGGCCGCGCACCTTGACCGGGCGGTACAGCATGAGTGATTGGGAAACCTTGCGAGGCGCACGATGCCCCCCGTTGGTCATGCTGACCACGTCCCCGGAAGGGTCGGCCGCGAAGATCCGTGATTTTTCGCGTTCCTTCTCCAGTTCTTCGGACAGTTCCGTGACGCGGGATTGCAACGCGCGCACCTGGTTCTCCAGCTGAATGATCCGCTTGATGCCCTCCAGCGATACGCCTTCCTGCGACAACGCCTGGATCTGGCGCAGTTTCTCGACATCCATCTGGGAGTATCTGCGAGCCCTCCCCGAAGCCCGAGACGGTGTCACCAAGCCCAAACGGTCGTACTGGCGCAGGGTCTGCGGGTGCATCTCCGCGAGCTCGGCGGCTACCGAGATCACGAACACCGGCTGCGTGAAATCGAAGGCCATGTCACTTCGCCGCCTTCGCGCTCAGATCGCCCCGCGGATCGAAATCCCCAGTCGCCTGCGCGAACGCCTCCGCCGCCTCTTTGGCCTCGTCATTCAACGACTCGGGAAGCGCGATGTCGACAGTGACGATCATGTTTCCAGTGGTGGATCCCGAGGTGAATCCCTTGTTCTTGACGCGAAAGCGACGTCCGGATGACGTGCCCGCCGGGATCTTCACGTTCACGTGATTCCCATCCAGGGTGGGCACCTCAAGGGTGGCCCCCAGGGCGGCCTCGTCCAAGGTCACCGGGACGGTGACGGCCACGTTCTGCCCGTCGCGGCTGAAGAACGGGTGATCCTTGACCCGGATGGTCACGATCAGATCGCCGTTTCCGCCCGGTCCGGAGTGACCCTTGCCCGGCACCTTGAGTCGCTGTTCGTCCTTGACGCCCTTGGGCACCCGCACCGTGGTGGTTTGACCGTTGCCACGGCGCAGCTTCACGGTGGTCCCGTTGTAGGCCGATCGCAACGGGATGGTGGTGGTGGTGTGGATGTCCTCGCCCTTGGCGGGCGGGCCCTGATAACCCCCGTATCCACCGGGCGCACCGTAGGCGGGTCCGCCCGACGTGCTGAACCGGGTGCCGCCACCTTGCCCTCCGAACTGCGCGAACAGGTCCTCGAATCCGCCCCCACCGGACGTGGAGTGGCGTGTGCGTCGACCGCCTCCGCCACCGAACATCCCGCTGAAGATGTCCTCGAAGCTCGCGTCACCTGCGGCACCACCGCCACCGGGAGCGCCCGCGCTGAAGCGAGCGCCGGAACCCATGGCGCGGATCGCGTCGTACTGTTCGCGTTCCTCGGGGTCGGACAGCACCGAATTGGCCTCGGAGATGTCCTTGAATTTTTTCTCCGCGGCGGCATCCCCTGGGTTCTGGTCCGGGTGATACTTGCGGGCCAGCTTGCGGTAGGCCTTCTTGATATCTGCCTGGGACGCGTCCTTGGAGACGCCCAGGACACTGTAGAAATCCTTATCGATCCAGTCCTGACTGGCCATGACGCCTCCTTTCAACTAAGAGTATGTGTTTTTGTGCGAGTCAGGGCGGGTCTTGTCATGAAGACCCGCCCTGACCCTTGTGCTGTGTTACGGCTGTGCCGCCACGGCCACCTGAGCCGCGCGGACCACCCGGTCACCGATCTTGAAACCCGATCGCAGCACCAGGGACACGTGGTCCGGCTCCACCTGGTCGGTGGGCTGCTGCATCACGGCCTCGTGAATGGTCGGGTCGAAGACTTCACCGACCTCGCCCAGTCGCTGGAGACCCTGACGCGTCAGCGTCTCCTCGAACTTGGTGGCAATGGCCGCGAACGGTCCGTCCGTGATGTCCCCGACCTTGCGTCCCGCGTCGATGTCGTCGATCACCGGCAGCAACGCGGTGATCATGTCCGCGGAGACGAAGTCGCGCAGTTGCTCCTTCTCACGGGCGGTGCGGTTCTTGTAGTTCACGAACTCCGCCTGCAGGCGGCGCAGATCCTCAAGTCGCTCGTCCGCGAGCTTCTGGGCGGCGGCGTCGCCCGCCGGGGCGGCGTCGTCGGCATTCGACGACGCCGCATCGGCAGCTTCGACGCCCTCGGACTGCGGGGTGCCGAGGATGTCATCCACGGTCAACCCCGGCTCGCCCTGGGACTGCTGCTCGCCGGAAGGGTGCTGAGCGGGCTGCTCCGGGTCCTCCTCCGGCACGGACTGGCCGTGGCCCTTGGTGTTCTCGGAATCGCTCACGTTCACTTCTTTCCGTTGTCCTCGTCGTCGACGACCTCGGCGTCCACGATGTCATCGTCTTCCTTGGGAGCCTCGTCCGAAGCTCCGGCGTCAGCTGATGCTCCGTCCGCCTGAGCCTGGGCGTACAGCGCCTCGCCGATCTTGGTCTGCGAGGTCTGGAGCTTGTCGAACGCGGCCTGCACGGCGTCGTCGTCCTCGCCCTCGAGCGCGGACTTGACGGCGTCCACATCGGCCTGAACCTCGGACTTGGTGTCCTCCGGCAGCTTGCCGTCGTCCTCCTTGAGAAGCTTCTCCACCGAGTAGGCCTGCTGCTCGGCGCTGTTACGCAGGTCAGCGGCCTCGCGGCGCTTCTTGTCGGCCTCGGCGTTGGCCTCCGCATCCTTGACCATGCGGTCGATGTCTTCCTTGGAGAGGGAAGTACCACCGGTGATGGTCATGGACTGTTCCTTGTTGGTGCCCTTGTCCTTGGCGGACACGTGCACGATGCCGTTGGCGTCGATGTCGAAGGTGACCTCGATCTGCGGCATGCCACGCGGAGCCGGAGCGATACCGGTCAGCTCGAACGTGCCCAGGTTCTTGTTGTCGCGGGTGAACTCACGCTCGCCCTGGAAAACCTGAATGGACACGGAGGGCTGGTTGTCCTCCGCGGTCGTGAAGGTCTCGGAACGCTTGGTGGGGATGGCCGTGTTGCGCTCGATGAGCTTGGTCATCACGCCACCCTTGGTTTCGATACCCAGGGACAGCGGGGTCACGTCGATCAGCAGAACGTCCTTGCGGTCGCCCTTGAGCACGCCGGCCTGGATCGCGGCACCCACGGCCACGACCTCATCCGGGTTCACGCCCTTGTTGGGGGCCTTACCGGCCATCTCGGTGACCTTCTCGACCACGGCGGGCATACGGGTGGAACCGCCCACGAGTACCACGTGATCGATATCGGAGACCTTGATGCCAGCTTCCGCGATGACGTCCTTGAAGGGCTTGTCGGTGCGGGCCAGCAGATCCTCGGTCAGTTCCTGGAACTTGGCGCGGGTGAGGCGTTCGTCCAGGTGCACCGGACCTTCGGGAGTCACGGACAGGTACTGCAAGGAGATGTTGGTGGAGGTCGCCGAGGACAGTTCCTTCTTGGCCTGCTCAGCCGTTTCCTTCAGGCGCTGCAGAGCAATCTTGTCCTTGGACAGGTCCGCGCCGGTCTTGGACTTGACCTGCTGCAGCAGCCAATCCACGATGCGCTGGTCCCAGTCGTCACCACCCAGCCGGTTGTCACCGGCGGTGGAGCGCACCTGAATGGTGGAGAAGTCGTCGTCGTCCTTGCCAACTTCCAGCAGCGAGACGTCGAACGTGCCGCCACCGAGGTCGAAGACCAGGATGAGTTCGTCTTCCTTGCCCTTCTCCAAACCGTAGGCCAGGGCCGCGGCGGTGGGCTCGTTGATGATGCGGAGCACGTTCATGCCCGCAACCTCACCCGCCTCCTTAGTGGCCTGACGCTCGGCGTCGTTGAAGTACGCGGGAACGGTGATCACGGCGTCCGTGACCGCATCACCCAGGTACGCCTCGGCGTCGTTCTTGAGCTTCATGAGGATACGAGCCGAGATTTCCTGCGGCGTGTACTTCTTACCGTCGATGTCCTGGGTCTTCCAGTCGGTACCCATGTGACGCTTCACGGACGCGATGGTGCGGTCCACGTTGGTGACGGCCTGGCGCTTGGCGACGTCACCCACCAGGGTTTCGCCGTCCTTGGAGTACGCGACGACGGAGGGGGTGGTGCGATTACCTTCCGCGTTGGCGATGACTACGGGTTCGCCACCTTCGAGGGCTGCGACCACCGAGTTGGTGGTGCCGAGGTCAATACCTACTGCACGAGACATAGTTGCAGGTCCTTTCTGTCGACTGCTTGTGCCTGTTCCCGTTCGCTCGCTGGGCGAGTGCACGGGACAAACTCAAACTTGAGCTGTTATGACTCAAGTTTGCCATATGAGCGTCAGGAGTCAAGTTAACTTGAGTCCATAGCACTCAAAGTGATGGAGCTGACATAAGTAGGGTCTCCTTTGGGCAGTCTGACTAAATCCCAAGAACTCGATACAATCGTGTGTTTGTGCGCGCGGGACTCTCGTCTCCGCGCGCCAGTCAGCGCAGGGCCCCGCTTCTACCGAGGAGAAACACCCCTCCCGATTCCACGATTCATTCACTCGACGCCATGTCCAGGAGGACCGTCTTGAGCACGCCGCCACACCCTTCACAACAGCAACCCGCCTCCGGTTCCTCAGGAACTGCAGAACCACCCAACGGTGAAATCATTTACCGGGACAACCGCAGTAGGCCACGCCGAATTTTTGACGAACTGACGTACCCCCACGGAATCCACCCCGCCCTGGTGCCGGGCGTGGGCGTGGAAGACCGCAAGTTGCTCTTCCGCCTGGACAAGCTCGTCTTTCTGGTGACCGCCGCATTGATCGTGGGTTTCATCCTGTGGGGCGTCCTCTCCACAGAGACCCTGACCAACGTCTCATCCAATGCCTTGGCCTGGGTGACCGCAAACACCGGCTGGTTCTTCATTTTGGTTTCCACCGCGTCGGTTCTCTTCATGCTGGTCATCGGCTTCACACGCACCGGCCGGATCAAACTGGGCCGCGACAACGAAGCGCCCGAGTACTCCTTCTTCTCCTGGCTGGCCATGCTGTTCGCCGCGGGTATGGGCATTGGCCTGATGTTCTATGGCGCCTTCGAACCGATGACCTATTTCGAAGGCGGGATTCCCGGATTCGAGGATGTATCCGAGCCCGGCGGGGATTCAATGATTGTCTACTCGCTGGTTCAGTCGGCTTTCCACTGGGCGCTGAACCCGTGGGCCATTTACGCGGTGGTGGGCGTGTCCGTGGCCTACGGTGCATACCGCCGGGGCCGAGCACCATTGATCTCCCGAATCTTCACCACCCTGCTGGGTCAGCGCCAGGTGGAAGGCACCGTGGGCAAGCTCATTGATGTGTTCGCCATCTTCGCCACCCTCTTCGGCACCGCCGCTTCCCTGGGTTTCGGCGCCATGCAGATCACGCAGGGTCTGCAGATCGTGGGCGGAGTGGAGCCGGCCGGTAACACCGTGTCCATCATTGTGATTTGCGTGTTGTCGATCGCGTTCATCGTCTCCGCGGTCTCCGGTGTCTCCCGCGGTATTCGTTATCTCTCCAACACGAACTTGGTACTGGCTTTCATCCTGGCTCTGTTCGTGTTCGTGGTGGGGCCCACGGTGTTCATGCTCAGCCTGATCCCGTCCGTGTTCTCCACCTACATTTCCGAGTTCCTGTTCATGACCGGCCAATCGGCCGCATGGGGTCCTGCTGCCGCGGAATTCTCCAATGCCTGGACCGTGTACTACTGGGCCTGGTGGATGTCCTGGTCCCCGTTCGTGGGCATGTTCATTGCCAAGATCTCTCGCGGGCGTACCATCCGTCAGTTCGTGACCGTGGTGCTCGTGGTCCCGGCCTCAGTGTGTGTCCTGTGGTTCATCGTGTTCGGTGGCTCCGCAATGTACTACGCGCAGAACGGTGCGAATCTGACCGTGGAGGACGGCGCGGAATCCATGCTGTTCGGTCTGCTGGACCAATTGCCGTTGTCGGCCGTCACCTCCGTGTTGGCCATGATCGTGATCGGCATTTTCTTTGTCACCAGCGCGGACTCCGCTTCCGTGGTCATGGGCACCATGACACAGAAGGGCAAGCCCGTCCCGGCCAAGTGGATCGTGATTTTCTGGGGCCTGTGCCTGGCCGGTATCGCCATCGTGATGCTGTTGGTGGGCGGGGACAATGCCCTGGCCGGCATGCAAAACCTGGTGATCGTCTCCGCGCTACCGTTCGCGGTCATCATGGCGGGCATGATGATCTCGCTCTTCAAGGATCTACGAAAGGACCCCGCTACCCTACGCTCACGCTTCGCGTCCTCCGCCGTGGACAAGGCCGTTTCCGCTGGCCTGGCCGAACACGGCGATGACTTTGCCCTGCAGGTCGAGCACGCCGAAGGCCACCGCGCGGCGGGTCAGGACTTCGACTCGCACGACCCGTCCGTGACCGAGTGGTACCGCCAGACGGATGAGAACGGCAAGGAGATCCACTTCGAGTACCAGACCGCCTGGTCATCATCCCCCGTGGACGACATTGCGGAAACCACCCCGGATGAGAAGGCGCCCTGGCAGCAGGACAAGGAGTCACCCACGCAGCAATAGCCGGCAGTCCATGGCTCACTGCCTCGCCCCGGGGGCCCGGTACCGATCGGTACCGGGCCCCCATTTCTGTGGTTCGAGATGGGCCGGACCCGTCACATTGGTTGGAATGTTTCGTAGAGTGGAGGTCATGTTCAAAATCGTCACGGTGTGCACCGGCAACATTTGCCGCTCCCCCATGGCCCAGGCTCTGCTCATTGCGGAGCTGTCCGCCGCCGGATTGCAGGATCGGGTGAGCGTGTTCTCCGCCGGAATCAGTGACGAGGAACACGGCAATCCCGTGGACTCCCGCGCGGTGACCGTGCTGGCCCGCAACGACCTCGAGTTGCCCGACCATCAGGCCCACCGCATCACCGACGACGAGCTCCGCGATGCGGATCTGGTGCTGGCCATGACCGCGGCACACCAAGCGGAGCTGCGGCGTCGGCTGGGGGACGAGCAGGCCGAACAGGTCCGCCTCATGCGCTCGTTCGGGACCGGGAATCGCAACGACAACGACCTGGACATCGCCGATCCCTGGTACGGCGGCGCCGACGACTTCGACCTGGCCTGGGAGCAGATCCACGCGGCCGCCCCGCACGTGGTCTCCGAGGTATCGCAAAGGCTGACGAGACCGTGATCGATCCCGAGGAAAACTTCGACGACGCCCTGTTCGCGGCCTACCCCGACGGCGTGAATCTCGCGCGGTTGCTTCCCGTGCCCACCCGGCGGCCATTCATCATCGGCATCGACGGTCGTTCCGGTGCCGGGAAGACCAGCCTCACGGCGCAACTGGCTGCCGTTCTCGAACGTCGGCACGACGTCACGGTGTTTCATTTGGAGGACATCTACCCTGGGTGGAACGGCTTGGCGCAGGGCATGGACACCTTTGTGCGCGAAGTACTTCAGCCGCTACGCCGCGGAGAGGATGCCCATTGGACCGCGTGGGATTGGTTGACCAACGAACCCGGCACTCCGCGCCTGACCCGAGCCGCGGAAATCGTCCTGGTGGAGGGCGTGGGCGCTTGCAATGAGCTGGCCCGGCCGCTGCTGGACACATCGGTGTGGATCGAGCTCCCGGCCGCGTCACGGAAGCTGCGCGCCATGGCACGCGATGGCAGGTCCTACGAAAAATTCTGGGACACGTGGTCGGCACAGGAGGAGTCCTATCTTGCGGCTGACCCGGTGTGGGAGAACGCGGATGTGCTGCACCCCGGCCCGGTCCCCGAAGCTCCCAACGATGAACGGGGTGGGTCATGAGCGAGGTCCAACGCGCGGTGGTCATGATGGCCCCCGTGGATCGACAGCCCCACCTGGTGGATCCCGCGCAGCCACTCGTGCTGATCGATGATGAGGGTCTGACCCGGGGCGACGGGGTGTTCGAGACACTGCATGCCCTGGATGGCGAGGTCTATAAGTTCCGCGCGCATTACCGACGGTTGTGCGCCTCCGCACGATTGGCCCAGCTCCCGGTGCCGTCCGAGGATTCCTGCCGCACCGCCATTGCGCTGGGCCTGGAGAACGCGGGCCCGGGGGGCAACGCGGGCTTGGGCGCGGAGCACTCGATCAAACTCTGTATCAGCCGCGGCTCTCCCGGTGGTGCCCCGTGGGCCTGGCTCACGGTGACCCCGGTCGGCGAAAAGACCTTTGCCGTGCGGCGCAACGGTGTGGCCGCGGTTTTGCTGCCGCGCGGGCACGACCCCGCCGAGGACTCCGGCTGCGCGTGGCTGCTGCCCGGAGCCAAAACCTTGTCCTACGCTGTCAACATGGCCGCGCTTCGTCATGCGCGGGACCTGGGCGCGGACGAGGCCATCTTCACCACCTCGACCGATCGCCGCGTCCTGGAGGCCGCGACGTCGTCCGTGATCTGCGCTCGCACGGGGCGCGGCGAGCGCACCCTGGTGACCCCGGAGCCCTCCCACGGGATCCTGCCGGGCACGTCCCAGGCGCGGATTTTCGCGGCGGCACGCAAGGATGGCTGGCGCATCGATTACGGTCCGCTCTATCCGGCGGACCTGTTGCGCGCCGACGCCGTATGGCTCACCTCGTCCGTGCGGCTCGCGGTGCCCGTGGTGCGCCTGGATCAGCAACCGTTGCCGCACACCCACGACCTCACGCAGCTGCTGACCGGGTACCTGGTGGGTCACTGAGCCGCGGGGTGTCCGGCTACCCGGCGGATCGGTCGCCCGGCCGATTCCCACCGTGGGCGGTACCCGAGTGGCGGAGCGGCGGGTCCGCTACTGCCAGATGAACCGGTGGGTTCCCAGCAACTGTGACACTCCCAGGGCCCCGAGGGCGATCAGCATCGCGGCCCCGGCCATGGAGAGATCCACGCGGCTGTAGTGGGGAACGCGCGCCCACGTGCGCTTTCCGGCTCCGAATCCGCGTGCTTCCATGGTCATGGCCAGGCGTGTGGCGCGGCGCAGTGACTGGACCAGCAGCGTGAACCCCTGCCCACCGAATTCCCTGACGATGCCCACCGGTCCGTGATCATTGCCGGCGCCGCGTGCGCGTCGGGCCGACGCGAGCACGGACCATTCCGTGACCATGACCTCGACCAGTCGCATCGCCGCGAGCGAGGCCAGCACGAATCGTTCGGGCAGGCGCAGAGTCTGCGCCAACCCGTCGGCCAGGTCGGTGGGATCGGTGGTGAGCAACACCGTGATGCCCGGCAGCGCAATGGCCAGGCCACGCAGCGCAATGGCCGCACCGGCGGCCAGGGAACCCGTGGTCACCGTGACCCATCCCAGGTGCACCAGCTCGGTTCCGCCCTCCGGGGAAAGCATGGCGGTGCCCCACCCGCTGATCAGGGCCGCCACGGTGATGGGCCACAATGTGGTCAACAGCCGCAGGGGTTTCTGCCCTGCGGCGCCGAGCAGCACCAGTTGGCCCAGCAACGCAAGACCGCTGGTCACGGGGTCCGCGCTCACTACCAGCACCACGGTGATGAGCAAGGCGCCCAGTAATTTCACCACCGCGTTGGAGCGGCCCACGGGGCTGGCTCTCACGGAATCGGCGAGGGCACTCACGCTCATGCTCCCAACCTCACTTCCACCGCGTTGAGGGCCCTGAGGAGTTCGCGGTCGTGGGTCACGGCCACCACGGCGGTGCCCCGTTCCATTTCCTCGACCAGCATGTCGACCAGTTCGCGCCAGGTCTGTGCGTCCTGGCCGAACGTGGGCTCGTCCAGGATGAGGACCTCCGGGGCGGAGGCCAGCACGGTCGCCACCGAGAGCCTCCGTTTCTGCCCGCCGGACAGCGTGAACGGGTTGGCGTCCTGGAGCTCCGTCAGGCCCAGGCGGCGCAGCAGGGTGTCAATGCGCGCCTGGTCCGCCCCCGGGCCGGCACCGTGCCTGGCGGTTCGCAGCGGCCCGTATTCAAGTTCCGCTCGCACGGACGAGCAGAGGAACTGATGCTCCGGGTGCTGGAAGACACTGCCGATGCGGGTGATGAGTTCCGTTCCCTCCCAGAGCGAGGGGTCGGCGGGGGCATTCCCGGCCAGGTTCGCCGTAGCCTTCACGATTCCCGCAACCGGCAACAACAACCCTGCCAGTGTCAGTGCCAGGGTGGACTTCCCGGCCCCGTTCTCGCCCGTGATGGCCAGAGCCTGGCCCGCGCGCACGGTGAGGGTGATGTCGCGGGCGGCCGGTACGACATTCCCAGCGGCGCATGTCTCACCCGGTCCCGGTGTTCCGCGAGACCAGGCCTTGCGCTCCCGACGACGCCGCCGCGCCACCACTCGCGAGCTCGGCTGGGTTCGGCTCACGGCCAGTTCGCGAGCCTCCAGCAGGGGCGCTGCCCGCCCGTTGTATGCCGGTGCGGGCATGGTGTGCGGTGTCCAACCCGGAACCCACGTACCCTGCCGTTGCAAGAGCTCTCGTGAGTCCCCGAGGACTTCGCGCGTGGGACCGTCGAACGCCACGCTCCCGTGGTCATCGAGCACCATCACACGGTCCACCACGGACTCCCAGAGGCCCACCCGGTGTTCGACCACGATCATCGTGGTGCCCGCCCGTGACACGGCGCGGTCCACCGCGTCCCGCAATTCGACCGCGCCCCGTTCGTCCACGCTGGCGGTGGGTTCGTCGAGCAGGAGAAGCTGTGGGCGCATCGCCATGGTCCCGGCCAACGCCAGGCGCTGCTTCTGACCCCCGGACAGAGACGTGGTGGGGTGCTGGAGCGGAAGGTCCAGCCCGACCTCGGCAAGCGCTGCCTCCACCCGGGGCCAGATCTGGTCCCGGGGTACGGCAAGATTCTCGAGGCCGAAGGCGACGTCGTCGCCCACGCGCCCCATAATCACCTGCGTTTCGGGATCTTGGTGCATGAAGCCCACCAACCCCCGCGCGTCGCGCGGATCCACGCCGTTGACGGTGAGCGTGCCGGAGCGGGATTCGCCGTCAGGGTCCTGTTCGACACCGGCCAAGGCCTGCAGCAGCGTGGACTTGCCGGCCCCGGAAGGACCTAGGAGCAGCACGCGCTCGCCCGGCCGGATCCGAGCGCTCACGCGACGCAGGGACGGTTCGTCACGGCCGGGGTAGTGCCACCCGAAGTCCGTGAGCGCCACATCCGCACCGCGCTGCGCCACGGCCGCGTGCGCACTCATCGTCGTGCGGCGCCGGAGGCCAACCCGTTGAGCACGCCCGTTCTCTGCAGCGCCCGGGTGACCAGCCACATCAGGATTCCGGCGATGACCGCGCCGGAAAGTGTGGTGAGAGCGGTGTAAACCACCCGCTGATCAAAGGCCCATTCGTAGTTGTAGATGATGCTTTCGGTGATCCCCATGGCCAGCCCCGCGAGCGCACCACCGGCCGCCGCAACGGTCGGGCCGAAGCGGCGATACCGGGTCAGCAGGAAGACGATCTCTACGGCGGCGCCCTGGATCAGGCCCGAGAACACCACCGGCCAGCCGAAGTGTGTGCCCAGGAAGCCTTCCAGGACGGCGGCGAGGAGTTCGCAGAAAATCGCGGCCCCGGGCTTGCGGATGATCAATGCACCCAGGGTGCCGGCGATCAGCCACCCGCCGCCGATCACGCCGGTGGCCGGCGGGTAAGCAACCGCCGCGGTGGTCACCACCGGGTACAACAGGTTGGCCCACGCCCAGAAGACGACGGCGCACAGTGCGGCCAGCACCGCAGCAACCACGATGTCCACCACGCGCCACGGCTTCTTGGGTGAGTGCCGCTGTGCGGGGGCAGTGCTGGATTCAATCCGAGTCATGATGTTCATCCTCCTGAGATGTACAGGAGGGGAAAGAACCGCGCACGAGCCGTGCACGGGTCCTTTGAGATGCTCGACTCCCTAGCGCCGGTATGAACCGGATCAGGTTCGAGGGTCTGCGCTGGTGCGCACTCTCAGCGCCGCTCGGGCGCTCCCCTGTCGTTAGTCCTTCATTCTAGACCACAAGAAGCGGCGGGGTCGCGTCCGTTGGACGCCACCCCGCCGCTTCCGGCAGTCGGAAAACCTAGATCTCGCTCTGTGACGTGTTGTCCTGGTCCGTGTCCATCTTGGCGATGGCGCGCTGGACCCCCACCTTGATGATCGTGCCCACAAGACCGGTCAGAAGGGCCCACACAATGATGTCGCGCCAGGCCTCGTCCGGGTCAGGGTTCTTGGCGGGGGGCTCATTACCCGTGACCTTTTTCCAGCCCGCGGTCAGCACCTTGTTGGACAGTGCCACGCCACCGAGCGATGCTGCGGTTCCGGCCAAATCGTACATTTTGCTCATGGGAAGCTCCTCTTCACGGTTCTCGCTGCTTCACTAAGCATACGAAGCAGTTGCTGGTTCCTCGACCAATTCGGCCCGCCGCGGGTCGAGATTTTTAGTCGTCACGCTTGGTACTGGCGTACTCGATCACGTTCTTGAGATCGTCCTGGGTGAGGTTCTCCTCGTGCAGGTGCTTGGACCGGTAGGCCGACCGACCCACCATGTGGGCGGAGACGGGGACCGTCAACAGCATGAACAACCATGCCAGGATCAACAACGGAATCATCGCGGGGTCGCGTCCCTCGATGGCCACCGCGGTCAGCAGCAACAACAGACCGAAGACCTGGGGCTTGGTCCCGGCGTGCATGCGTGAGAGCAGGTCCGGGAAACGCACCAGGCCCACGGCTGCGGCCAGCGACATTAGGCAACCCACCACCATGCACACGACGGCGATGATGTCCAGAATCAGCTCCCACGTCATGACTTCCCCGTTCCCGCGTTGCGCGCCACGGTCACCGAGCCCAAGAAGCCGACCAGCGAGACGATGAGCAACAGGAAAATGTTGTTCATGTGATGGTTGTAGACCATCTCGATGGCCAGGGACGCGCCGACAATGGCCAGCAGCACGTCACTGGCAATTACTCGATCCAGGAGGGAGGGCCCCTTGGCGAGGCGATAAATGGTCCCGGCCGCGGCCAGCGCCAGGAAGACCCCGCAGATCCACACGGCTATCTCGAACATGGTTTACTCCTCTCCCCGCTCGGATTCGCCACCGGCGCGATGCATCTGGGTGGACGGTGAATGGATCATTCCGGTCGTGGTCGTCTCGTTGCCCTGGGTTTCCTGTTTGAGGGCGCGCAGGGTTTCCTTGCTGCCCATGATGCGGATCCACGCGGCCTCGACCCGTAGGGCCGAGTGGCGGAAGATCTCGGCCTGTTTCTTGTTGGCGACGTCTAGGACGTGAAAGTACAGAATGCCCGAACCGCGATCGACCTCGATCACCAGCGAACCGGGGATCAAGGCCATGGTGTGCCCCACTGCCGTCATCAACAAGTCATTGTTCTGCCGCAATTTCACGCCCACCACGGCGTTCTGCACATCGGGTCCCTGGACCAGGGCCACCCTGAACACGTGGAAACTTGCCGTGGCCACCTGCCAGATGAAGGACACCACGAACACCGCAAAGTGAATCGCGTTGAATCGCCCGGACAGTTCAATGGGCGGCAAGCTGAGCGCGCGGGTCACGATGAAGGCCAGGATCAGACCGAAGACCAAGTTTCCCAGGCGCCAGTCCCCCCAGAGGGCGCCCCACACCACAACCAGCCACAGCAACAGCGGGATGTCCGCGCGGAACGTACTTTGAAAACGCTTCTGGGTGGGGGAAGTACTCACTGCGCCTCCTCACTCACGCCACCCTGGCCCACCGGGGCGAAGACGGCATCGATGTAGCGATCCGGGTGTATCAGGTTCTGTGAGGCGTTGTCGGCCAGGTCGAACAGGGGGCCTGCGAAGACGGTGAGGGCCACACCAACGGCCACCAGAGCGGTGGTTGCGCCCACCATGAAGCTCGGCATGAGCAACACGGCGTTGCGGCCGGCGAACGTACTGGACTCATCACGCGACGCGGGGCCGGATGTCCGGGGTTGCTTGCCGTCCACCGTGGTCGAGCGCAGCACGGGGTCCGGGTACTCGGCATCGTCCACGCTGCGCAGGAACACGCGAATCCACACGCGGATCAGGGCCAGCAGGGTCAGCAGCGACACGAACACGCTGACACCGACCAATAGGTAATCCAAGCCGGTGCCGCGGCTCACGCCCGCTTCGAGGAGCCCCACCTTGCCCAGGAACCCGGAGAACGGGGGAATGCCGCCCAGGTTCAGAGCCGGGATCATGTACAGGATGCCCAGCAACGGCGAGATCTTGAGCATGCCCGCGAGTCGATCCACATTGGTGGAGCCACCGCGCCGCTCGATCAGACCCGCGACCAGGAACAGGCTGGTCTGGATCACGATGTGGTGGGCGATGTAGTACACCACCGCCGCCAGTGCTTCCTCGGTGCCCACCGCGATGCCAAAGATCATGTACCCGATGTGACTGATCAGCGTGAACGAGAGCATACGTTTGATGTCGATCTGCGCCAGTGCACCCAGAATGCCCACCAGCAGGGTGAGCAGGGAAACCCACATCAGGAGCTCGTTGATCTGCGTTCCGGGGAACAGAAGTGTCTCGACGCGGATGATCGAGTAGACGCCCACCTTGGTCAACAGACCGGCGAACACGGCGGTCACCGGCGCGGAGGCGGTCGGGTAGGAGTCGGGCAACCAGAACGACAACGGGAAGATCGCGGCTTTCACGCCGAACGCAATGAGCAGCATCAGGTGCAGCTGCATTTGGGTGCCCTGCGGCAGGTCCGCCAGTTTCACGGAGAGGTCGGCCATGTTCACGGTGCCGGTGGCGCCGTAAATCATGCTGATCGAAATCAGGAACAACACGGAG
Source organism: Kocuria sp. cx-455 (assembly GCF_014698015.1). Taxonomy (GTDB): domain Bacteria; phylum Actinomycetota; class Actinomycetes; order Actinomycetales; family Micrococcaceae; genus Kocuria. Next base: position 548,545 of record NZ_JACXBS010000001.1, on the reverse strand, counting down.
GAGATCACCGAGACCACCACGTACGTGACACCGGCGCGGATGCGCTGCACCGTTCCGCCCATGGTCAGCAAAACGTAGGAGGCGGTCAGCAGGATCTCAAAACCCACGTACAGGTTGAACAGGTCCCCGGCCAGGAATGCGTTGGAGACACCGGCCACCAGGATCAAGAAGGTGGGGTAGAAAATCGAAATGGGGCCTTCGGCGTCGCCGTCGGCCACACCCTCGCCCGCGGCGTAGATCAGCACCGCAAGGGACACGACCACCGAGACCACGAGCATCAGCGCGGACAGCTGGTCGACAACCATCACAATGCCGAAGGGTGCCGCCCACTCGCCCAGATGTACGGCCTGCGGCCCCTGGTTCCACACGGTGATCATGATCAGCACGTTCAGGGCCAAGGTCAGGCTCATGGCACCAATGGTCACGAAACGTTGCAACCGGTTCCGGTGCACGATCAGCAGGTTCATCGCGGCACCCAGGAACGGAATCACCACGGCCAGCGGAGCCAGCTGTGCGAAGTCATAACTCATGACCGTTCCTCCCTTCCGGTGTCCTCGGGCCCGTGTCCCTCAAGGCGATGCCCCTCGGCGTGCTCCACGTAATCCGGGGATGACGGCGCGGCCAGGTGGTGTGCTCGGCGGTGTCCTGGGGACTCAGTGGCTTCTTCTTCGTTGTGGCGAGCGGGCTCCCTTTGATCATCCGGATCGGTGAATTCGGAGGGGTCCTGGGGCAGGGCGTCGTCGTCCTCGGCGTCGTAGGCGGGCTGCTGAGCCACGAAGCGGTCTTCCAGGTCGTCCTGAATCTCGTCGCGACGCGCCAGGGTCCAGGAGCGGTAGATCATGCTCAGGATGAACGCCGTGGTGGCCAGCGAAATCACGATCGCCGTGAGAATCAAGGCTTGCGGTAGGGGGTCGGAGTACTCGGAACCGTCAAGCTCGGAATTGTAGAGCGGCGCGAATCCCGGCACCCCGCCCGCGTGCAGGATCAACAGGTTGGTCCCGTTGGTCAGGAGCATGATGCCCAGCAGCACGCGGGTCAGGGAACGTTCCAGGAGCAGGTACACGCCCACGGCATAAAGCACGCCCATGACCAGCAGCAATATCAGATTGACAGTCATTCCTGCACCTCCGAGGGGTTGCTGCCCTGGGCCGAAACACCGGAAGCATCGGACGAAGCGGGGTCGTCAACGCGGTGCGCGGATACGGACGGGCCGGTTCGGGTCACGCGGATGCGGGAACCGCGGCTTTCCTTGGCGGGGCCGTCGAAGGCTTCACGTTCCCGCCGCTCATCAATGCGGCCGCCCAGGGAGCGGAGGATGTCCAGGACCAGACCGATCACGATCAGGTACACGCCGATGTCGAAGATCACCGAGGTCACGAACTTCACGTGGCCGAAAACGAGCATGTCCCATTCGAACGTGTAACTCTGCATGACCGTGCCGCCGAACAGAACGGGCACAATCGCGTAGAGCGAGGCGATGGCCAGGCCCGCGCCCAACATCCAACCGGCGTTGACGGGGGTGGCTCGCTCCAGCTCGTAACGGCCCCCGGCCAGATAACGCAGCGTGAGCGCCAGGGCCGCCATGAGGCCGCCGGCAAAACCGCCGCCGGGGTCGTTGTGACCGGCGACCAGCAAGTAAATGGACACCAACATGAAGGTGTGGAACAGCAACCGGGCAATCACTTCGAAGATGATGGAGCGGCGTTCGGGGGCCAGGGTCCGCCCGGCCAGGATGAACGGGTCCGCTTCCGGCCGCGACGTGAAACGCCGTGCGAGATCCAGTTGCTCGGTGTTCACGTTCTGCGAGTGTGCCGCGGCATTCATGCGGCGGACGATCTGCAGTTCGGACGTGTCCAGTTGGTGGCGTTCGCTGCGCAGCCGGTCACCGCGGCTCTTCACGAAGATCAGGGAAGCGATACCGGTGGCCGCGACCACCAGAACGGTGATCTCCCCAAAAGTGTCCCAGGCGCGGATGTCGACAAGGATCACATTGACCACGTTGGCGCCGTTGCCCTGTTCGTAGGCCAGGCGCGGCAACTCCAGGGAAATCCGCTCGGCGGAACGGGATGAGATCGAGAAGGCGGCCAGAGCCATCATGAACAGGCCGAACACCACGGAGAAGATCACCCGGAAGGCCTTGCGACCGGCGGGGCGGCGATTCCACAGCGGGCCGGGCAGTGAACGCAATGCCAGGACGAAAGCCACCAGCGAAATGGTCTCCACGAGCGTCTGCGTCAGCGCCAGATCGGGGGCGCCCTGCAGAGCGAAAATCAAGGCCAACCCGTAACCGGTCACGGACACCAGCAACACGGCCAGGAACCGCTTGCCGGCGGTGAGCACCAGCAGCGCCGCAATGATCATGGCGATACCCGTGACCAACTGCCCCGGGGAATCCGCGTAACGGGCGCCGGCCAGCGGAGGGGTTTCGTACCAGAACAGCGCCACCAACGGCACCACGATGGCGGTGACCAGGATGACGGACAGGTAGAACTTGAGCGAACCACGCTGGGTGCGACCGGTGACCCACACGGCCACCAGGTCCAGGGCATTGACGATCTTGCGGTAGACGAAGTCACCGGTGGGGACCTCCGGCAGCCTGTCCTGGAACTGCCGCACGGGGCGGCGTGCCAGGTGCAGCACCGCACCCATCGCAATAATCAGCGCGGACAGCCCCAGGGCCACCGTGAATCCGTGCCACAGCACCAGGTGCACGCCGGATTCCGCGGCGTCCGCGAACTGCTCCTGGTAGGGCTTGATACCGGCTTCCATGGGGCCGGGGTAGAGGCCGAACACCACGGTGAGAAGTGCGAGAACGGCCGGGGCCAGCATGAAACCCCACGGGGCAGGTTTGAAATCACCGATGACCGATTGGCCGTCCGCTGCGGTGTCCAGATCGGAGAATTGGCCCGACTTGCGGGCAAAGCCACCCCAGATGAAACGAGCGCTGTACGCGAAGGTCAGGATGGAACCAACGACCACGCCCACGAGCAGGACCATGCCCACCGGCTCACCGCTGTGGTCCACGAGACCGGTGAGCACGGCCTCCTTGGTCACGAAGCCGAACAGCGGCGGAACACCGGCCATGGAAGCGGCGCCGATGAGCGAGATCACGAAGAGCTTGGGGGCGCTGCGTCCCACGCCCGAGAGTCTGCGGATGTCACGGGTTCCGGTCTGGTGGTCGATGATGCCCACGCACAGGAACAGGGTGGCCTTGAACAGCCCGTGTGCCATGACCATCCCCAATCCGGCCATGGCCGTGTCCGCGGAACCGAAGCTGATGACGGCGGTGATGAAACCCAATTGGCTGACCGTGCCGTAGGCCAGAATGAGTTTGAGGTCGTACTGGCGCAGGGCAACCCACCCACCGAAGATCATGGTGGCCAGGCCCAGGGACACCGTGATGGGTAACCACCATTCGGTTGCGGCGAAACCCGGGGCGAAACGCGCCACCAGGTAAATACCGGCCTTGACCATGGCCGCGGCATGCAAGTAGGCGGACACCGGGGTGGGTGCCGCCATGGCCGCGGGGAGCCAGAAGTGGGTGGGGAACAGCGCGGACTTCGAGATCGCGCCGACCAGGAGCAAGACAATGGCCACGTTGATGGTGCCCGACGAGGCCATCAGTTCGGGGGCGGCGTCAACGATCTGGGACACCCGATAGGTCCCGGCGGCCTCGCCGAGCATGATCATGCCCACGAGCATGGCCAGGCCACCCGCGGTGGTGATCACGAGCGCTTGCAGCGCGGCGCGGCGAGCGGCGAGTTTGGTGCGCGAGTAACTGATCAGTAGGAACGACAGAACAGAGGTGATTTCCCAGAAGACGAACAGCACCAGGAGGTCATCCGCGGTGACCAGGCCGAACATGGCTCCCGCGAAGGCCACCAGCTGCGCGGCGAACGCGCCGAGGCCGTCGGCGTCGGACTTGAAGTAGCGCGCGCAGTACATCAGCACCAGCGCGCCCACGCCCAGGATCAACAGGGACATCATGTAGGCCAGCGCGTCCATTCGGAAGGACAGCGTGATCCCCAGTTGGGGGATCCAGTCGAGGGTGCCGTACCACCCGTCGGTCTCCCCGGAATAGACGCGGGGGGTCTGGGTGAACAGCCAGATCAGCGAACCGAGCGGCACGAGCGCCACGGCATAGAAACCCGAACGCCCGGTTCGTTTGAGGATCGCTGGTGCGCACAGGGCGGCAAGGCCGTGAATGAGCAACACAGCGAGCATAAGAACCTAACCCCTCTGGAGGTCGCGGACAGGCGGACGTGACCCCACGAAGGCACGGCTCTACCCACAACGTACGGGTCGGAAGATTCCCACTCAGCCTAACAAAGCGACTTCATGGCGCGTTCGCATTTATCTACGGGTGAACTCCACGTCGGACAGCACACGCCACGCTGGCCAGGGCGTGACCCGCGGCCCGTCCGGGGGCCCTAGTCTGGGGCCATGACCATTCAAGCGCGGGAGACCGTGGGAACACGCACACAGGTCCTCGCCTGGTGCTTGTGGGACACAGGTTCCTCGGCATTCCACGCGATCATGCTCACCTTCGTCTTCACGGTGTACCTCACCAGTTCGTCCTTCGGTTCCCCCGAGCACACATCGGCCGTCCTGAGCGCGGGCATGGCCATTGCGGGTTTCTTCATCGCCCTGACCGCCCCGTTGATCGGCCAGCGCTCCGACGCACCCCGGTCCCGTTCCCGGTTCCTCGGCGTCAATACCGTATTACTCGCGCTTTTCACCGGTCTGGGGTTCTTCGCCCGGCCCGAACCCTCGTACCTGGTCTTCGGCGTTGCCATGATCGCCCTCGCGAGTATCGTGGCCGAATTCGCCGAGGTCAGCTACAACGCCATGCTCCCCGGCCTGGCCGGACCCCAGAAAATCGGTGCGGTCTCCGGCTGGGGCTGGGGCTCCGGCTACCTGGGCGGCATTGTGGCGCTGGCCTTCGTGCTCTTCGGTTTCGTCCAGCCGGGGTTCCTGGGTATCTCGACCGACCACGCCCTCAACTACCGTTCCGTGGCCCTGTTCAGCGCCGCATGGGTTCTGGTGTTCTGCCTTCCCCTGATGCTGCGGGCCCGAACCATGCCCTACCGCCCCCTCGAGATCACCGACGACGCCGCAGCACCCACTGCCCGCCGGGGCGTCCTGGCGTCCTACATGGATCTCTTCCGAACGATCGCCCGTGTCTGGCGCCGCTCCCCCGCCACCGTGTACTTCTTGCTGTCCTCGGCCATTTTCCGGGACGGGCTCGCCGGCATCTTCACGTTCGGCGGCGTGCTCGCGGCCGGAACGTTCGGGTTTTCGATGTCCGAGGTGATCATTTTCGCGGTGGTCGCCAACATTGCCGCGGCCCTCGGTGCGATCGTGGGCGGCGCGTTCGACGACGCCGCCGGCCCCCGCGCGGTGATCGTCGTGTCGTTGCTCGGCATCATGGTGGCCGGTTCCGTCTTGTTGTTCTGGGAAGGATCCACCGCGTTCTGGGTGTGCGGCCTGGCCCTGTGCTTATTCGTGGGGCCGGCGCAAGCGGCGTCGCGAACTTACCTGGGTCGCCTGACCCCGTCGGGTCGGGACGGCGAGATGTACGGCCTCTACGCGACCACCGGCCGGGCGGTGAGCTTCCTCGCGCCCATGATGTTCGGCATTTTCGTCACCGCGTTCGGGGCCCAGATCTGGGGGATCCTCGGAATCCTGAGCGTGGTGGGTGTGGGTTTGCTCCTGCTGCTGTTCACGCCCAAGCCACCCAGGGGATTCACGACCGTTCAGGCCTGACCGCCGAGCGGTGGAAGTTCAGGTGGCTCCGGGAAGCCGTAGGGCCGCGCTGGCCCTGATAACGGTTTCCGTAGGTTCCGCTGCCGTACGGATGCTCTGCCGCGGATGAGAGCTGGAAGAAGCACAGTTGCCCCACCTTGGAACCGGGCCACAGCTTGATGGGCAGCGTGGCCATGTTGGACAGCTCCAGCGTCACGTGGCCGGAGAAGCCCGGATCAATGAACCCCGCGGTGGAGTGCGTGAGCAGGCCCAGCCTGCCCAGGGAGGACTTGCCTTCGAGTCTCGCGGCGACGTCGTCCGGGAGCGTGACCTTTTCGTACGTGGCACCCAGCACGAACTCGCCGGGGTGCAGAACGAACGGTTCCTCGGGATCCACCTCGATCAACCGCGTGAGCTCGGGCTGTTCCTGGGCGGGATCGATGTGCGCGTACTTGTGATTGTCGAACAACCGGAACCAACGGTCCAGGCGCACGTCCACACTGGCGGGCTGGATCATGGCGGGGTCGTACGGTTCCAGCTGCACACGGCCGGAATCCAAGAGGCTGCGAATGTCACGATCGGAGATGAGCACGCTTACACGGTAGTGCACCCGTACCGGTCACAAAGTTCTTGTCATGACGCCCGCTCGGCAGAATTCAGTCCTTGCGCGGTTTCCCGATTTCTCCGGGTTCGGGAGCGGGGAAGAAAGTCCCGGCGAAAGTTGTTGTAGACTCGGTGGCGTTCAATCGGGCCGCAAGGTCTGATTCGATACATAGCGCGGCTGTAGCTCAATGGTAGAGCGCACGCTTCCCAAGCCTGATACGCGGGTTCGATTCCCGTCAGCCGCTCCACATATCGCGCCACCGCCCCGGGACACCTTCGAGGACCCGGGGTTCGTGTTACACATTGCACGCGTCGAGGAGCACCCATGTTGCGCACCATGTTCACCGGAAAGATCCACCGGGCAACCGTCACCCAAGCTGACCTGCACTACGTGGGATCCGTGACCGTGGACCAGGACCTGTTGGATGCGGCCAATATTCTTCCGGGCGAAAAGGTGTCCATCGTGGACATCAACAACGGCGCCCGGCTCGAGACCTACACGATCGCCGGCGAGCGCGGCAGCGGCGTGATCGGGATCAACGGTGCCGCCGCCCACCTGGTGCACCCCGGTGATCTGGTGATCCTGATTTCCTACGGGCTCATGGACACCGCGGAAGCCCAGAATTACAACCCCCACGTGGTGCACGTGGACGAGAACAACAAGATCGTGGCGCTGGGTTCGGATCCGGCGGACGCGGTCACCGGCGACATGGTCCGCCCGCCCCAGGCGAGGGACCACGCACGAGCCCAGGAAGACGCCGCTGTAGCGGCACTGTAGCCACCACGGTGCTTCTCGGTTCACCAGACCCCGGGGTTACGCCCCACGAACGGCCCCTCCCCGAGAGAACCCGCCCGTGAGCGGCGTATTTTCCGGGTTTTTCATCATTTGGGCCGTCATCGGTGTGGGCTTTCTGGTGGGCCGCTCGGGTTTTCTGGGCCCGCACGGACAGGTAGTGCTGTCCAAGCTCGCGTTCTACGTGGCTTCTCCGCCGCTGCTGTTCCTCACCATCTCGCAAGCGGACATTGCGCAAATCCTGTCCACTCCCCTGCTGATCGCCATGCTCTCCGCGTGGTTGACCATGGGCCTGTACGCGGGCGTCTCACGCTTCGCACTCAAACGTGATGCCGCCACCGTGGTGCTGGGATCCCAGGCTGCCGGCCAGGTCAACGCCGCCAACCTGGGTATCCCCATCGCCATGTTCGTCCTGGGGGACGCGTCCCAGGTGGCACCCGTGATGTTGTTCCAGCTGGCCATCAACTCGCCCCTCTATCTCACGGCCATGGATACTCTCACCGACGGCCACAGACCCACCCCGGGCTCGATCCTCAAGAACACGTTCACCAATCCCCTGATCGTGGGGTCCCTGCTGGGCATCCTGTTCGGAGCCACCGGGTGGCAACTGCCCGACCTGGTGCTGCAGCCCGTGGAACTGGTCGCCGGTGCAAGCATCCCCGCCATGCTGCTGGCCTTCGGCATGTCCCTGGTGGGCTCACGGCCCCTTTCGGACAAGCGTGAACGCATGGATACCTTGCTCGCCTCCGCGGCAAAGTTGTTCATCCACCCCGCACTCGCCCTACTCCTGGGACACCTCCTGGGTCTTGTTGGCCCCGCCCTCTACGCCACGGTGATCATGGCGTCCCTACCCACTGCTCAGAATCTCTACGTGGCGGCGGTACGGTATAACCGCGCAACCACTGTGAGCCGTGACACAGTATTGGTCACCACGGTGTTCTCGATGGTCACCATGGCAATCATTGCCGTTGTGCTTTCGTGACCGCGTCGGTCGACGGGTGTGAGATACCCCACCCCTAGACTGAGTAAACGCTGAGCAGCCTGAAGACCCTCCCGGGTCCGCGGGCTCACTGCCCAGTGCATGACCTTGCCACAGGGGAGGAATCAAGTGAAAGCCACTCACACATCACGCAGGGCGCGGAGGGGACGCCGGATCCGCAGCACGGTTGCGCTCGCGGGCGCGTCGGCAATGTTGCTGACGGCGTGCGGTTCGCAAGACTCGGGCCCGCCCACGCTCACGTGGTACATCAACCCGGACGACGGCGGACAGGCCACCATCGCGGAGCAATGCTCCGCGGCTTCCGGCGGGAAGTACAAGATCGAAACGTCCCTGCTGCCCCGCGATGCGTCCTCGCAGCGAGAGCAGCTGGCCCGGCGATTGGCCGCCGGCGACACGTCCATGGACATCATGAGCCTGGATCCGCCGTTCGTTCCCGAGCTCGCCGAGCCCGGGTTCTTGGCCAAACCGCCGGCGGACGTGGTCGAAAGGACCACCGCGGACACCCTGGACGGCCCGCTCGAGGGCGCCAAGTGGGACGGCGAGCTCGTGGCCGTACCGTTCTGGGCCAACACCCAGTTGCTTTGGTACCGGAAGTCGGTCGCCCAAGCAGCCGGTTTGGACATGTCCAAGCCGGTCACGTGGGATCAAATCATTGACGCCGCACGCACCCAGGACAAATATCTGGGCGTTCAAGGCACCCAGGCCGAGTCCATGACCGTGTGGGTCAACGGACTGGTTGCCTCGGCCGGCGGCCAGATCATCACCGCCGGCGAAGAGGGTCAGGACGCGGACATCACCTTGGATACCGAGGCCGGTGAGAAGGCTGCCGAGATCGTGGGCACCATCGGCAAGGAGGGCCTGGGCGGACCGGGTCTCCCCACTCAGGACGAAAATTCATCCATGATCCAGTTCCAGGGGGACAGTGGCTCGTTCATGGTGAACTGGCCCTTTGTCTGGGCGGCGACCAACGCCGCCGTGAAAGAAGGTTCATTGGACAAGTCCCTGGTGGACGACATCGGCTGGGCCCAGTGGCCCCGCGTCAACGCCGACACCCCGTCCGCCCCTCCGCTGGGCGGTATCAACATTGGTGTGGGTGCCACCTCCGAAAACCAGGATCTCGCGTGGCAGGCCGTGGAGTGCATTGTCACCCCGGAACACCAGTCGCAGTACTTCGCGACCAACGGCAACCCGCCGTCCTCCGCCAAGGCCTTTGACGACGCTGCGGTGCGTGAGGCGTACCCGCAGGCGTCGGTCATTCGGGAATCCCTGGACAACGCGGCACCGCGCCCGCAGACTCCGTACTACAACGAGATTTCCACCGCCATTCAGCAGGAGTGGACGCCACCGCAGAGCGTGAACGAGAACACTCCTAAGGAGACCACTGCCTTTATTGAGCAAGTCCTGAAGGGAGATGCGCTGCTGTGAGTACCACCGTCGATTCTTCGACCCGAGCGCCTGAGACCCAAGCGCCCAAGGCCAAGCGGCAGATTTCGGACCGCGTCCGGGCGGAGCGAAAGCTCGGTTGGCTGCTGGCCGGTCCCGCGTTCGTCATCATGTTGCTGGTGACCCTGTACCCCATTGTGCAGGCCCTTTACGACTCCCTGTTCTCCTTCCGCCTCACGGCGCCCGGGGACAAGGAGTTCGTGTTCCTGGGCAACTACGCCACGGTTTTCTCCGACACCCTGTTCTGGCGAGACCTGGGTGTCACCCTGTTGATCACCGTGGTGACCGTGCTCGTGGAACTCGTGCTGGGTCTGGCCCTCGCGTTGGTCATGCACAGTGCGATCAAGGCCACCCGTGGCCTGCTGCGCACCGCAATTCTGGTGCCCTACGGCATCATCACCGTGGTCTCCGCGTTCGCGTGGTTCTACGCGTTCGACATCACCACCGGTTACGTCAACAACTGGTTCGACTGGGTTCCCGGTATCGGACCGGACTTCAACTGGTTCGCTTCCCAGGGTCCCGCGTTGACCATCATCATGGCGTCCGAGATCTGGAAGACCACGCCGTTCATCTCACTGTTGCTGCTCTCCGGATTGGCACAGGTTCCGGGTGAGCTCTCCGAAGCGGCCCGCGTGGACGGTGCGACCGCTTGGCAGCGCCTGACCAAGGTGATCCTGCCGAACATGAAGGCCGCCATCATGGTGGCCGTCGTGTTCCGCGCGCTGGACGCGTTCCGTATTTTCGACAACATTTTCATCATGACCCAGGGCCAGTACGGCACGGAGGCGCTCTCGCTGCTCGCGTATCGAACCTCCATCGGACGCCTGGAAATCGGCCTCGGCTCGGCGATCTCCGTGATCTTGTTCCTGTGCGTGATGCTCATTGCTTTCACCGCGATCAAGGTCTTCAAGGTGGATCTTGCCGGCAGTGGGAAGGGGAGGTAACCCGCCATGTTGAGCACCAAGCAAAAGGTCGGATGGGCCATCGTCACCGTATTGGTGTTGATCTACGCGCTGTTCCCGGTGCTGTCGATCCTGATGACCTCGTTCAAGACCCCGGCCGATCTGAGTTCCGGCAAGTTCTTGCCCGCCCAGTTCGTCACCGACAACTACGAACAGATCTTCGTGGGCGACGCCAAGGATCTGTTCCTTCCCGCTTTGCGGAACTCGATCGGTATCTCATTGATCGCCACGTTCATTGCCGTGGTGTTGGCCACCCTGTGCGCGTATGCGATCGCCCGCCTGGACTTCCCGGGTAAGCGGATCGTGCTGACCACCGCGCTGATGGTGTCCATGTTCCCGGTGATCTCGATTGTGACGCCGCTGTTCAATCTGTGGCGTCAGGTGGGCCTGTACGACACCTGGCCCGGTCTGATCATCCCCTACCTGTCGCTGACCCTTCCGATCTCCATTTGGACGCTGGCGGCCTTCTTTCAGCAGATCCCGTGGGATTTGGAGCGGGCGGCCCAGGTCGACGGCGCCTCCACCTGGCAGGCATTCCGCAAGGTGATCGTCCCGCTGACCGCCCCGGGTGTGTTCACCACCGCGATCATTGCGTTCTTCATTGCGTGGAACGACTTCGTCTACGGAATCGGTCTGACCTCCACGTCGGCGGCGCGTCCCGTGCCAGCGGCGCTGGCCTTCTTCACGGGCGCGTCGCAGTTCGAGGATCCCGCCGGTGCCATTTCCGCCGCAGCGATCATCGTGACCATCCCCGTGGTGCTGTTGGTCCTGGCCTTCCAGCGCCAGATCGTTTCCGGCCTGACCCAGGGCGCGGTCAAGGGTTGATCCCGCCGGTCCCTCAACACTTCAAGCTCAAGCACAGTAAGGACTGAGTAGACATGGCAGCTATTACCATGCAGAACCTCGTCAAGAAGTACGACGACGGTTTTCCGGCGGTCAACGACGTCTCCATCGACGTGGCCGACGGTGAATTCCTGATCCTCGTGGGCCCCTCGGGTTGCGGTAAGTCCACGCTCCTGCGCATGGTCGTGGGACTCGAGGACATCACCAGCGGCGAGTTGCTCATCAACAGCGAGCGCGTCAACGACAAGGCTCCGCGCGACCGCAACCTGTCCATGGTGTTCCAGAACTACGCCCTGTACCCGCACCTGACCGTGTACGAGAACATTGCGTTTCCGTTGCGGTTGTCCAAGGGCGAGTTCTCCAAGGAGGAGATCGACCGCAAGGTTCGGGCGGCATCGGACACCCTGGACCTGGACGAGCACCTGGAGCGTAAACCGGCCAACCTCTCCGGTGGTCAGCGGCAGCGTGTGGCCATGGGGCGCGCGATCGTGCGTGACGCCGATGCGTTCCTGTTCGACGAGCCGCTGTCCAACCTGGACGCCAAGCTTCGCGGTCAGATGCGCACGGAGATCGCGCAGTTGCAGCGCCGGATGGGCATCACGTCCATTTACGTGACCCACGACCAGACCGAGGCCATGACCCTCGGTGACCGCGTGGCCGTGCTCAAGAAGGGCGTACTGCAGCAGATCGCGTCCCCGCGTGAGCTCTACGAACAGCCGGCCAACTTGTTCGTGGCGGGCTTTATCGGAGCGCCGTCCATGAACTTCTTGCCGGCGCGCATCGAAGGCAACGTGTTCAAAACACCCATTGGTGACATCGAGGTGCCGGAGCGGGTGCAGCGGAAGGTGTCGGGAAAGAACGACATCGTGCTGCTGGGTCTGCGCCCCGAGCACTTCGAGGACTCCAAGTTCGTGGATGAGGCCAAGGTGCCCCATGGCACCACCTTCGAGGCCGAGTTCACCCACACCGAGTGGCTGGGTAACCAGCAGTACGGCTACATCCAGTTCGAGCAGGACCAGGCCGTCAAGCACAAGCTGGACGAGCTGGCCAAGGACCTGGACGCGGACGAGATGCCGTCGCAGGTGGTCGTGTCCCTGGACGCCTCCTCCCGCATTCGCGGCGGCACGGCGGCCAACATCTGGCTGGACGCACGACGCATGCACGTGTTCGATCCGGAGACCGGTGAGAACCTCACCCGCGACGAGGAGGCCGGTGCGGAGCTGACCCGCGAAGCCACCGAGGAGCGCAAGTCGGAGATCGAGCGCGCTCGGCAGAAGGCCGACCAAGAGTCGAACGGCGCCGGCGACCGGTCCGATTCGGGTGGCCGACACCGCGCGGCCGGCGCGGCCGGGCAGGGCGGCAGCACCAGCGCCTAACGCCCGGAGCGTTCACGAAACGCCGACGCCGCGGCGAGACTCCCCCGGGACGTCTCACCGCGGCGTCGGCGTGTGCGCAGCTGTTACAGGAACGTGGCTTGGACGAAGGTCAACCAGATGATCAGCGCGATCACGAGTACCAGGGCCAACGAGGAGGCCGCGTAGCGCAGCCGCGGGTAGCGCACGTGCCAGGAAACGAGCTTGGGCCAATGCGAGCTGACCTGTTCGGGCGTGGCCTGTTTGAAGTTCACGTGCTGCGCGCCGGACAGGTCCGCGACACTTTTGAGCGAGGCCGTGTCCCACACGATCCCGTCGAGCGCCATGGCACGCCTGCCGGTCTCGGTCACGAGCCACAAGTAGGGCCTGCCCCTGGTCTTACCAGGCTTGGGGCGCGGGGGCAGAAGTTTGTCCACCGTCACCACCTGGTGGACCCGGTCGCGGGGTACGGCGTGGAATCCGATCCAGCGTGACTTCAGGACGTGCGTCCGGGTGATCACCGTCAGTGCGGGGCGCAGGTAGCCGTAGGCAATGATCCCCCCGACCAGAGCCAGCAGGATCAGCACCGCGATCACGGGCCCGCGCGGGCGGCGGTAGTACAGCGCGAGCAAAGCCACGGCCACCAGTAACAACGCAGGCACGGCGGCCCAGATCCGGCGGCCGTACGAGGTGATGCGCGGGTGGAAGACGTGCTGCGGGAGCGAATACTTCTCCGGAACCTGTCGGACTGTTTCTGCCATGGCGTGTTGAACTTCTCCCGCTGAGGTCGGTGTGGGCCCGCACCAGCTTAACGGGCGCAGCACACCGGAGCGGATCGTCGTATCGCGCCGTCTTACGACTCGCACCTGCCGATGGACTAACGTGATGATTCATGGAACGAACCGACCGCGTACTGAAGGCCGTAGGGGCATGGCTCTTCCTCATCCTGCTCTCGGTTGCCGCGGCGGCGGTCACGATCGCCCTGGTCAACAAGTATCAGTACGGCCCCGAAACGGACGTCAAGGCCTATTTCGAGGCGCTCGAAGCCGGCGACGGCGCGGCGGCCCTCGGTGCGCTCAACGCCGAGGTCCCGGACTCGAACGCCGCCCTGCTGGACGGTGAGCCGTTGGAGGCGGCGGCGGAGAAACTGGAGGACGTGTCCATCTCCACCGTGTCCTCGACCGGCGACCAGGCCGTGGTTCGTGCGGATTACACCCTGGACGGTCAGGAACACAGTTCCGAGTTCACCCTCCACCCGGCGGACACCCAGTGGGGTTTCTTCACCGTGTGGGACTTCGACCGCACGACCCTGCCTACCATGCACGTGAGCATGGCCGGTTCCACGGCGGTGGACATCAACGGCGAATCCGTGGCGCTGACCGATTCCGCGCGTGACTTCGCGGTGTTCTACCCCGGCGTGTACACCGGTTCTTTCACGTCCCCCATGGTGACGGCGGAGCCCGAACGGATCCTGGTGACCGATCCCGGGAACCAAGCGGACCTGGAACTGGTCGCCAGCCCCTCGGACGAGCTGAGATCGCAGGTCAACGGGCAGGTAAAAACGTACCTGGACAACTGTGCCGGGCAGGACACCCTGTACCCCGCTAGTTGCCCGTTCTCCTACGAGTTCACGGGACGAGTCCTGGACGACGTGCAGTGGTCCATCACCGAGTACCCGCAGCCCGAGGTTCGCCTGGGCGGGCCCACCGCGGACAGGTGGACCCTCATGGACGCCCCCGGTAAGGCCAAGATCGAGTTCACGTCCGTCAACCTGTTCGACGGCAAGACCAGCAAGGTGTCCGAGGAGGTGCCCTTCACGTTCAAGGGCGACCTGGGGGTCACCGAGGACAAAGCCACGGTCACACCCGAGCCGTGAGCCGCGGCGGGATCAGTCCAGCCCCCGCAGCTCCAGGGTCAGCTCGGACTCGGCGTCAGCCGAGACCGTGAAGGGAATCCCCCAATCCTGCTGGTACAGGTGGCACGCGGCGTGCTCGGGTATCTCGCCGTCCGGAGAGCCATCACACGCGGCCGCGCGAGCGGTGATGTGCAGAACGCCCTCGCTCACGCCGTCCGCCAGCCGCAGCGTACGAGTCAGCCCCTGTGCGGTGCCGTGGCCCTCGACGAGCGCTTCGGCCGGTGAGGACGAGATCTTCAACTGCGTGGGATCGCCCCAGCGGTTGTCCAACTTCTGACCGGTGGGAGCGGAGAACCGCACCGCCAAATCCAGCTCACCCGGCGCAATGGGGGTGCGCTTGCGCTGCATCTGCGCGGCGCCCTCGTCCACCGTCTGGGCGTCCTTGGGCACCGGGACGCGCACCAGACGATGGGCGTTGGCCTCCACGACCACCATGACGGGCTGATCCTGCGAGTCGTCCAGGATCACGCCGGAGGGCTCAGCCAGACCGCGGGTCAGGGTGGAGACCTCATCGGTCGAAGGATCGTAACGGCGGATCGCACCGTTGTAGGTGTCCGCGACGGCCACGGAGTTATCGGGCAGAACGGCCACGCCCAAGCAGTGCTGCAGGCGGGCCTGGGCCGCGGCGCCGTCGCGGAAACCGAAATCGAACAGGCCCTCCCCAATGGGGCTGTCCACGCGGGACACCGCACCGGACTCGTCGAAGCGCACGCGGCGCAGCGCCGAGGACTCGGAGTCCGCGACCCATACCGCGCCAGAGGCGTCCTGCGCCAGGCCCGACGGCTGGGCGAACCACGAATCGGTGGCTGCGCCGTCGCGCAGGCCCTCGTCCCCGGTGCCGGCGAGCACGGCCAGTTGACCCGTGCGCGGGTCGAAGGAGAACAGCTGGTGCGTACCGGCCATCGCGATCACCAGGGCATCCACCGCGGTGGACCACAACACGTCCCACGGCGAGGACAGCGCAACGTCCGTGGGAGCGGCGTCGGCGGGGACCTCGTTCGGGTCCACCCCGCGGGCGCGGGCGTCGTCCAGGAGGCGCTGCACGCCGTTACCGGCCAGGGTGCGCACCGCACCCGTGGACAGCTCCACACCGCGCAACCGGTGATTGACGGTGTCCGCGACAATCAGGTCGTATCCGAGATCCGCACGCACGGGCTCGGGCAACAAAGCCACGCCCTGGGGCTCATTGAAGCGGGCGGCCTCCGCGGGGCCATCGGCCCAACCCTTGGTGCCGGAACCGATCGCGCGACGCACCGTGGTGAGATCGTCCTCGAGCTGCACCAGCCGGTGGTGTCCGGTGTCGGTGACCATGAAAGAACCGTCCGGCAGGCGCACGGATTTACCCGGGAAACGCAGGTCGCCCTCGGGGCGCGGGCGCGGCACGTACGGGCCGTCGCCGCGGTGCAGGGTGCCCTTGGCGTCGTGTTCGGCCACGAGCTCCGCCACCAGCGTTTCCAGGCCCTGCACGTGGCCCTCACCGGACAGGTGCGCCACGATGTAGCCCTCGGGATCCAGCACCACCAGGGTGGGCCAGGCGCGCGCGGTGTAGGCGTCCCAGGTCTTCAATTCGGGGTCGTCCAACACGGGGTGGGTGATCTCGTAACGGTCCACCGCGGCGGCCAGCGCCTGCGGATCGGCTTCGTGCTCGAACTTGGGCGAGTGCACGCCCACGGTCACCAGCACGTCCGAGTACTTCTCCTCGAGCGGGCGCAGTTCGTCCAGCACGTGCAGACAATTGATGCAGCAGAAGGACCAGAAGTCCAACACCACGATCTTGCCGCGCAGGGCTTCCAGATCCAGCTGGCGGTCGCCGGTGTTGAGCCAGGCGCGGCCGGTGAGCTCCGAAGCTCGAACGGGGGTTGTGCTCCGCTGTGTCTTCACAGTGTGATGAGTCCTTCCAGGCATGCAAAAATCGGGTCTTTCACATCAACGTTAGCCGCCGCGCGCATCTTCCCGGGCACGAGGGGTGCCGGCTGTGCCTCAGCGGCGGCGTTCGTCCTGCTCCGCGAGGTTTGCCATCATTTCGTTGTAGGCCTTCAACTCGGCGTCGTCGGTGCGGTCCGCCTGGCGGTCCACCCGTCGGTTCTCCTTGCTCCCTTCGAGCGCCCACAGGATGGCCACGATCACGGCCAGGAGGAACGTGGGGAACTCGCCGATGCCCCACATGAGCATGCCGCCCAGTTCCTGGTCCTCCAGCGCACTGGGGCCCCAGGGTCGGCCCATGTTGCCGAACCAGCCGGCCTGCAGCACCGCGGTCATGCTCATGATGGAGATGCCGATGAACGCGTGCGCGGCCATGGTGGCCAGCAGCAGTACCAGGCGCATGGGATAGGTGGGCCGCTTGGGAATCGGGTCGATACCGATCAGCACCAGGGCGAACATGTATCCGGTGAACAGGAAGTGGATCATCATGAACTCGTGACCCACGTGATAACGCAGTGTGAAGTGGAACAGGTCCGTGAAGTAGAACAACACGATCGAAAACGCGAAGTTGGCCGCGGCGAAGATCGGGTGGGTGACGATCTTGCCCCACGTGGAGTGCACGAGGCGCAGGATCCACTCGCGCGGTCCGCGTGTGCCGTCCCCGCGGGGTTCCAGGGCCTTGAGGACCACCGTCACGGGCGCCCCGGAGACCAGGAACAACGGCACGATCATGGTGAGGCTCATGTGTTCCACCATGTGCGCGGAGAACAGCACGCGGGCGTAGACGGCCACACCCCCGGAGGTCGCATACATGAGCAGCGCTAACCCGAAGAGCCAAGAACCGGTCCGCAGCACCGACCACTGATCCCCGCGTCGCCACACTTTGACGGCGGCCCAGAGGTACACGATGGCGAAGAAGACGACCACCGCGGCCCAGAACCAGTCGATGCGCCACTCGGTGAACCAGGAACCGAACGTCGGTTCGGGGGGCAGCTCGTACCATGTGAGCAGGCGCGCCGGGGAGGCGTCCGTGGGCATCTCCTCGGGCACGGGGGGAGCCGTCCGGCTCAGTGCGGAGGCAATGCCCATCAGCAAACCCATCAGCACCAGTTCCACCACGATCACGCGCCACAGGGTGGCCGTGCGCGAGCGGGAGCCGTCCGCCACGCCCGGGATCAGCCACTGGCGGTGGGCGTAGCCCACCAGCATGAGCACCAGGGTCAGCACCAGCTTGGCCAGCACGATCCCGCCGTAACCCGTGTTCAGCTGCTCCCACGTACCGATGCGCACCTGGGCATTGATGATCCCGGACAGCAGGACCAAGAAGTAGCACCCCAGGGCCACCACCGAGTACCGGCGCAGCACCACGGCCAGCAACGGGACACGCCGTTTGGTCTCACCGCGGTGGGCAATCACGGTGGACTCCTTGGCCAGCAGCGGGCCGGCCCACGCCAAGGCGATCAGACCGCCCACCCACAGGCAAACTCCCAAGAGGTGCAGCCCCAGCGAGTTCACGGCCCCCATGTGGTCGGCCCCGCCCGAGGAGTGACCGTTCAATGCGAGCGCCACCAGCGCGACCATGGACAGGGCCAGCGTGCACAAAAGCCCCAGGAGCGCACGCACACCGAAGATCAAGGTGGTGACCACCGCCGCCACGATCACCACGGTGGCCTGCGCCTGGCCCGTGGCGATCTCGGTGACATAGTGGGTCAACTGTTGGGTGTAGTTCTCACCCGCGCCCAATCCCGTACCCGAGACATCCGAGTACGTGAAGATCAGCACCGCGATCGCGGAGACGGTCCACACGACCGACGCGGCCTGGGCCAGTTGCAGCACCGCCGCATACACGAGGTGTTCCGGTTCGGCGGCTTGGTCGCGGCTGTTGCGCGGTGGCCGCTTGTGCGTGGGGTCCGCGAATCTCGGGACCACACCGATCGCCAGTAGGAGCGCGCCCATGACCGTGGCCATCGCGATGTTGTGCACGGTCTCGAGGGTCGGCAGACCCCAGCGCACCAGGGACCCCGGGTCCGCAACCTGGCGCGGGTCCGAGGCACCGCCGTACACCAGGGCGGCGGTCATCCCGATCATGGCGCTCACCAGGATCACGGCCACGGCCCACGGGGTGAGGCTCACGCCCGCGATCTCGGACCGCCGTGGCGGTGTGCTTCCCGGAGCTTTGGCCCCAGTGGCAGTGCTCATTCGTGTGCTCCTTCGGCCCCGTGCTCCGTGACCATTCCCGCGTAATGGGCCGGCGCCCCTGTCGTGTTGCGATTCATCCGCTCAGAAGAGTCGGTCACCTACGAATCCACCTTCCTCGCACCCGGGCGGAATCGCAAACACCGCCGAGCCGATGGGCACGGTCCAGGTGTTGAGCATGTCCATCTCGTCCAGCCTCGTCTGGATGGGCACGAACTGCCTGACCGGATCCACTTGGTAGGACGCGAAGATCAATCCGGTATTGGACACTCCACCGCTGATCTGCCCGGAACGGCTCATCCCCGACGCATCGGCCACCGGCAGATCATAGTTGTAGACCCTGCGGAAGATCTTCTCGTCGGGGTTGTCGGTCCGCGAGCGGCGGATATGGCTGTAGGAGGCAATCACCGGGAACCCCAACGGGCCCGTGGCCTCGAAGTCCGGTTCATCGTGTTCCTGCGATCCGGTCAGGGGTGCGCCGTCGGCCAGTTTCCGGCCCACCGCGTCCTCACGGGCGGGCGTATCAGCCTCGTCCCAGGTGTCCAGGTTCATGTGGATGCGGCGCAGCACCAGCGACGTACCGTCCTCGATCCACGGTTCGAATCCTTCCCGCCCGTAGACCACCTTCTCGTGGTCCGCTTCCCCCGGATACGGGTTGACCGTGCCGTCCACCTGGCCGAACAGGTTGCGCAGGCTCTGGCCTGAAACCGTGGCCCCCACCGTGTTGCGGAACCCGTCCTGGATCCACCGTACGGTCGCGAAGGACCGCGAGTCCTTGAGCAGCACGCGCTGGGCGTGGGCCAGGGTGAGCTTGTCGTCGCAGCACAGTTGCACCAACACATCACCCTGCCCCCACCGGTCCTGCAACCGGTCAATGGTGAACGCCGGGAGCGGTTTGAGCCACTCAGGTGAGCGGGCCGCATTAATCAGGGACATGACCTTCGGCCCGAATCCGAACGTGACCGTGAGCCGAGAGGGGTTCTCCGCGAGCCACGGCTCCTGGTCCCATAGCGGGGCGCGGCCCTGGGTGAGTGCGGCGGCGTCGTCGGAGAGCACCCGGAGCATGCGCCGCAGGGAATCCTTGCTCGCGCCCGTGTTGAGGTCCAATGCGATGAAGGCGGAGAAGGCCTGCGGCAGTGTGGCCACACCGGCCTGCCGGGCGCCGTGGAACGGTTCCGTCCGCAGGCCGTGCCGTGCGGCGTCGCCGTGGTCGGAGGTGGGCCGGTCCGCTGAACCGGGTGCCCCGCCGAGAGCCGCCGCTGATGCGGCTCCAATTCCGGTGGCGCCCGCACCGGCGACCGCGCCGAGGAGGAATGATCGCCGGTGCAGACCCCCGGAACGAGGGGTTTCGTCAGTGCTCATGACATTCTGGAAGGGCCGAGGATTCCGCGCTGGGCATCTGTGAGTGCTCACTGTGGCCGCTGTGCTCCTCGCCCGGGGCATAGTGCTCCTGCGCTCCCGCGTAGTCGCGCACAGGCACGGTGATCTCCTGGGACCGGCCGTCGCTGAACCCCAGGTCCAGGGTCAGCTCGGTTCCCGGCTTCACCGCACACGTCAGCTCCATGAGCATGATGTGGTCCCCACCGGGTTCCAGCGTCTTGGTCTCTCCGGGCCCGATCTCGAAGCCGTCCTGGACCCGCTTCATCTCAGTGGAGCCCGTCTGGTCATTCATCACGGTCTCGTGCAGCTCTGCCACGTCAGCGGTGTCCGCCGCGGCAATGGACTGGAGCGTCACGGCCTGGTCACCGGTGTTCTTGAGCGAACCGAACACGGAGGTCATGTTCGAATCGGCGGCTTTGGCCCAGCCGTCCGCCAAGTCCACGACCTGCTCGGTCACCGCGGTCGCCTGCGCCGACGCCGCCGGGGTTTGCGCTGTCTCGCTCGCCTGGTTGCCGCTCGCGGAACAGCCGGTCAATGCCGTCGCGGCCAGGCCCATCGCCAGCAGGGACGTCACGCCGCGGCGCAGGGGACGGCTCAGGGGACCGCAAGGCCGTTCAATCATCATGTTCATCATGGTGTCTTTCTCGTACCTGGGGTCCGCCCCGAACCGCCCGGGGCGTGCGAGTATGCCGCGGTGAGGATACGGGGCGGAACCCAGAAACCAACGGGATGCGGTGGCTGATCAGTTATTCCGACGGCGGGTGGCCAGCACCAGTACCACGATGAGCAGCGCGAGCGCGCCCACACCGCCGATCACGGGGACCAACCAACCGGGCGTGCCGGATTCAGCGGCGGGCTCGACAGCGTCGGACGCAGTGTCGTCCCGCTGTTCACCCGCGGCAGTGGCGGACTGTTCCTGAGTGGGGCCCTGACCTGCTACCTCACCGGCTCCCGCTCCCACGGTGTACTCGAAGGTTCCCTCAATGGGGTGACCGTCCTCGGACACCACGCGCCACACCACCGTGTAGGTCTCATCCTCGGTGGGACCGGGGTTGTTGAGCGGCTGGATCAGTCTCTGGCGCTCCACGGTCGGTTCCTGGGCGACCTGCGATGCGCCCGTGGAGTCCGTCACCCGGACTTCCCGTCCGATGTCCATGATGTTTCCGGAAAACGTGAGGGTGAGCGCCTCCGGCGACGCTTCCAGCGCTGCCCCCGACTCGGGGTCGGAGCCGATCATCTCGTCGTGGGCCGCGGCCGGCTGCGCCGTGCCGACGAGCATGAACAATGCGGTCAGCAGGGCCAGCAGGAGCGCCGCGAGCGGGCGCCGATCGGAACCCGCCACGGTACGCGGCGGCGTCGCCGGCGCCAGGGACGCGGAACGGGCGGGGACTGTGGAATGACAAGTGTGCATGAAGTTCTCCTGCGTCAAGGACGCGATAGTGCCGCAGCGCGCGGCACGAAGCGGGAAGTGAAGTGCGACCATGACGGCCCTCCGGAACCCGCGACCACGCCGACCACCAACGCCGACGAACTACGCGAGAACCGGGACCGTCACCCGAGCGGGCGGGCCCCTGAAGCCATGCACTACCGGCAGGAGCAGCTGATCGGTGAGAGCGCGCGGGGAGGTCCACGCAATGCGGCGCGGCACCGTGCGGATCATCGGAGGCAAGGGCACGCTGACCCAGGCGGAGACCCGCAACGAGACGGCGTCGACCAGGCGCATCGCGGCGACCTCGCCGTGACGCAAGAGAAGGTAGGTGGCAACGGCGGCGACGATGTGCGCCGCTAGCATGCCGGCGCCGTGATGGACCAGGTCCGGTGCGGTCGTGACGACCAGCTGCGGGCCGCCCTCGGCCACCGCCCCGACGGCGTGGTGGGTGTGGTCAACGGCGGTGATCCCGTGACCGGCCTGCGCGAACACGCTGTGGAAAAGGCCCTGACTCGCCACGACCGCTGCGGCAACGCTCACCCGGGAGAGCACCTTGCCGCCCAGCAGCATGCACACGGGAGCCGCGAGAGACGCGGACAAGAGCATGAGGATGACCGGGGGCCACGTACCGTCCACGGCGGCGTGGGAGGCGGCACCGAGGCCCGTGGCGATCAGGGACGCGGCCCAACCCCGGGCAAGACGGCGCGCACGCGAAGCCACCGCACACCTCCGGGGATCTGATCAGCCGATAAATTCCCCTCCATTATGCGTGCCAGCCGGGGAATTCACGAACTCGGGAAAGAACGAGGGACCGCCCACGAGAATACGTGGGCGGCCCCTCGAACTGTTACGCGCGCACTGCGCGCGCAGGCTAACCTCACTTGGAGGAGACAGCAGCCTTCAGCTTGGAGCCGGCGGTCAGCTTGACACCGTGGCCGGCCGGAATCTGGATGGTTTCACCGGTCTGCGGGTTGCGGCCCTGGCGAGCCGCACGGTCGGTGCGCTCAACGGACATCCACCCCGGGATGGTGATCTTCTCGCCGTTGGAAACGGAGCTCTCGAAGACCTGGAACATTGCATCCAGCACGCCGTTGACGGCGGCCTGTGTGGTGCCGGCTTTCTCGGCAACCTCGGCAACGAGTTCGCTGCGGTTCTTAGCCATGTGCTTGTCCTCCTGGACTTAATTGGCGTTCTCGGTGGAAAGGGCGCCTACGCACCCATTGCTTCCGAGGGAGAAATTACCAGCTCGACTTGGTAATACCCGGCAATTCGCCGCGGTGGGCCATATTGCGGAAGCGAACACGGGAGATACCGAAGCGCTGGAACGTTCCGCGGGGGCGCCCGTCGATCTGGTCGCGGTTGCGAACGCGGATCGGGGAAGCGTCACGGGGAAGCTTCTGCAGACCGAGGCGGGCCTCTTCGCGAGCCTCGGGGGACGCGTTCTCGTCCACGAGGGTCTTCTTGAGCTCTGCACGCTTGGCGGCGTAGCGCTCGACAATGACCTTGCGCTGCTCGTTCTTGGCGATCTTGGACTTCTTGGCCATGTATTTAGCGCTCCTCGCGGAAATCGACGTGCTGGCGAACCACCGGGTCGTACTTCTTCATGACCATTCGGTCAGGATTGTTGCGGCGGTTCTTGCGGGTTACGTAGGTGAAGCCGGTCCCGGCGGTGGACTTCAGCTTAATGATGGGACGTACGTCCTTGTCCTTGGCCATCTCAGATCTTCTCCCCACGTGCAATGAGCTCGTTTACCACGGAGTCGATGCCGCGAGCATCGATCACCTTGATGCCCTTGGCGCTCAAATTGAGCGTGACGTTGCGACGCAACGAGGGCACCCAGTAACGCTTCTTCTGAATGTTCGGGTTCCACCGGCGCTTGGTGCGGCGGTGCGAGTGCGAGATGCTGTGTCCAAAACCCGGCTGGGCTCCGGTCACCTGGCAGTGCGCTGCCATAGTGTTCTCCTCCAATGTCCAATGTCGACGAAATGACGGCACGCGTGGCCGCTGTCAGTGCTTGGTGTTGACGCTGTCAGCTGCGGCCAAGAGTGATCCGTCACCTCAAGAAAATGCCACCGTTCGTGCGCTGGGCGGTGGTACTCAATTGCCCCGCGTCAGTACCGGTCAGGGCACTCGCCACGACGAAGACGGTGAAGATCAGGCGCCGGTAGATGGACTCCACCACACGACAGCCTTAAATTCTAGGCTTCTACGATCTCTCTCGCAAACTCAACGTTAAAAACGGTGCGATTGAGCGCAGAACCATCCTAGCGGTAGCCGCGCAGGGGGCAAACTCGAGAGCCTTTAACACGAGTTCGGGGTGCGCGCCGTCCATGACCCGGCGCACACCCCAGAACACGTTGTGCGGTTCCCATCTCCTCACCCAGGAGATTAGGTAAGACTAATCTAATCTAATTTGCTGGCGGGGGGAACCCCTCTGCGTCACGCGTTATTTCCGCCTCGGTTCCGCGATATCCCGGTGTTCCAGCGGCTCGTGCACCGATACCTCGGGGGCGCGGGATTCGGTTCCAAGGGTCTCGTTGACGGCCCGCACGAGGCTCTGCACGCGCGCCATGGCGTTGAGTTCCTCCAGCAGAACGTACTTTCCCTGCCCGTCCGCCAGCGGAACCCGCCAATTGGGGTACTCGTCACTGGTACCCGGCTGATTCTGGATCCGCCGCTCCCCCACCGCATCCACAAGGGACACGTTGAACAGCATGGACGGCGCTCGCCCCAGATAGCGGTAGAGCGCCTCGATCTTGGCCTCCTCGCTGCTCTGTGCGCCGTCGGGGAGCAATCCCGCGGCCTCCACCGCGGTGAAGAACGTCTCCAGTTGCTGCCGCGCCTGCTCACGCTCTTCCTCGGGAGAACGAGCGAGCAACCCCAGGTCCTCGCGGAGTTTGAGCTGCACGCCCTCCAGATACCCCGCGGTGGGCGGCAAATCATGGGTGTTGACCGAGGCCATGCACAGTTCCCGGTACTCGGACGGGTCCAGGGGCTCGTCCTCGGCCGTTTCGAACCACAGGATGGACGTACCCAGCACCCCCTTGTGTTCCAGGTACTGGCGCGCACTGGGTTCCACGGTGCCCAGGTCCTCACCGATCACCACCACGTCCGCCAGTTCGGCCTCCAGCGCCAGCACACCCACCATGGCCTCGTGGTCGTAGTAGACGTAGGCGCCCTCGGAGGCCTGGTTGCCGTCCGGGATCCACCACAGCCGGAACAGCCCCACCACGTGGTCGATCCTGATGCCACCGGCGTGGCGGAAAATGTTGCGCAGCATGTCCCGCCAGGGTTGATAACCGGCCTCGGCCAGCCGCTGCGGGTGCCACGGCGGCTGGCTCCAGTCCTGGCCGAGCTGGTTGTACATATCCGCGGGAGCTCCCACGCTCACGCCACTAGCCATGGTGTCCTGCAAGGTCCAGGCATCGGCGCCGTTCTTGCTCACACCGACCGCCAGGTCGTGCACCACGCCGATGCTCATGCCCGCCAGATGAGCCGCGCGCTGGGCGGCTTCGAGCTGTTCGTCCAGTAACCATTGCAGCCACACGTAGAAGTCGATGCGGCGCGCGAGGCGGGTGCGCGCCTCCCGCGCGTAGGGCGCCTCCGGTGAGGCAGCGCCGTCGTCCCATTCGGGAGCATCCTCGCCAAGTTCTTCGCGCAGCGCGCACCACAGGCCGAAATCCTGTAACGCCCGTCCCCCGCGCGCCACGAACGCCTCGAGTTGTTGCTGGCGGTACGGCGAGCGCCTCACGGTGAACAGCAGGCCCAGGCTCGTGAGCTTGGCCTGGTAGGCGGGGTCACGCTCGATCCGGCTCGGATCCAGCACGGTCTTGCGCTGCACGACGGCCAGTTGCTCGACCACCTCGCGATCCTTGGGACGCAGGTAGGCGAACTCGGCCACGTCCGTGATCCTGAGGTACAGCGGGTTGAAGAACCGTCGGCTGGACGGCAGGTACGGGGACGGTTCGACGGGCGGGACCGGCTCCGCGGCATGCAGCGGATTGATCAGCACGTAGTCCGCGCCCTGCGTGCCGCTGATGGCCGCCAGCGAAGCCAGGTCGGACAGGTCACCCACGCCCCACGAGCGCGAGGACATCAGCGAGTAGAGCTGCGCCATGTAGCCCCAGCGCCGCGTCCCGCGCAGCTTGTCGGTGGTGTTCAAACGTTGCGGGGTCACGGCCACGTGGATCATTTCCCCTCGGCCGTCTTGGACTTCCGGACTCTCTGCCTCCAGGAGGTACCACCCCAGCTCGAGATCCTCGGGCAGCTCGTAGCGGCGCCGTTCCCGCATCACGCCGTCGATCTCGCGGCTGTCCGACGGCGCCGCAGCGTCCAGTTGCCGCGCGGCCTCGGGGTGGTCCTCGGGCCACAACCTGACACGTGAATCGGCACCGGAGGGCACGGTCACGTCCACCGTGGTGTACGTGCCGGCCTCGGTGATCACCACCGGGGGCAGCATGCGCCGCCAGGTGGCCTCATCCCGAGCCCGCAGACTCTCCTGTGCCGCGGCCTCCGATGAGGCGTCCGCGCCCAGCGCGGTGAGCACCGCGCGCAGGGTCTTGTCCGGAACGGTCTTGGTTTCCCCGTCAAAACCTTGGTAGTTGGTGGCCACGCCATAGCGGGAGGCCAATGTCTGCAGTGGGGTCTCGCCCGAGTGTGATGCGCTGTCCGCCATGGTCCCACTCTAATCAGCCGGGTGACCATCTCCGGCCCGCATGACCTGCCCTCGGTCGTCCGCGCGGACTATGAGGCGTTCCAGGCCTGGGCGGTGAGTTCGAAGCTACGGGCACGTACCTGCGGGTCGTAGGCGTAGCTGTTGAGCATCAACTCGTCCGCGCGGGTGAGCTCCACGATTTGTTCGAGCTGATCAGCCACGTGCCCCGGGGTTCCCACGGCGGAGACCGCCAGGTGTTGCTCCACGAACGCGGATTCGGCCGGGGTCAGGTCCACCTGATCCACCGGGGGTTGTAGCGGCCCCCGGTTGTTGCGGGCCATTCCGCGGACCAGCAGCTGGTGGCTGGTGAACTGTTTGCGCGCTTCGGCCTCGGTATCGGCCGCGAGTACGTTGGCGGCAACCATCACGTACGGTTCGTCCAGCGTGGCCGTGGGCGCGGACGCGTCGAAGGCCCCCCGGTAGGTCTCGATGGCCGCCATGATCATGGCCGGCGCGAAGTGTGAGGCGAACACGTAGGGCAGACCCAGGGACGCCGCGACCAGGGCACCGTCGGTCGAGGATCCCAGGATCCACAGCGGCACGCGGGTGTTGCGAGCCACCGCAGCGCGAATGGGCTCGCCCTCCTGCCCTCCGAAGTAGCGTTCGAGCTGGTGAATGTCCTGAAGGAAGGTGTCGTGACCTCCCTGACCACGGCGCAGCGCCAAGGCCGTGCGCATATCGGTTCCGGGTGCCCTGCCCAATCCGAGATCCACTCGCCCCGGGTAGAAGCTCTCCAACGTTCCGAAGTTCTCGGCCACAGTGAGCGGGACGTGATTGGGCAGCATGATGCCGCCGGAACCCACACGAATGGTGGAGGTGGCCGCCAGCGTCTGCCCCATGAGCAGAGCGGTGGCCGAGGACGCGAAGGACTCCGAATTGTGGTGTTCCGCATACCAAACCCGTGCGTAACCGGCGGTCTCCAGCCGTTGGGCGAGCACTGTGGCATCGCGCACGCACTGGGCGACCGACCGGTCTTGGATAATGGGGACCAGATCCAAGGCGGAGAGGTGCACGTGAGAATTCTGGGTTGCTACCACGGTGTGGTCCTTTCACCGGCCGTTCACTGGGTCGTCGTCTTCGATGCTATTACCTGCCCCGCCCACCGCCGCTCCCGTCATGTGAGGATCGCCCCATGAAACCGTCATTGCCCGCCCCGCCCACAGACTGGCGCCCCGCCGCCGCGGTTTTCGACTGCGACGGCGTGCTCATGGACACAGAAACCGCGTGGGCCGGCGTGCAGGAACAGGTCTGCGCCGATTACGACGTCGCGTTCGGGGAGGCTTCGCTCAGGGAACTGATGGGACTGTCTGCGGCGGACGTTGCACGCTGGATCACCGATCGCGCCGCCGAGTCCGCTGCCGAGAAGGGCCGTGAGGCGCCCGGTCTGACCGAGGTCTACGAGCACCTGAGCGAGGTCGAGGCCGCCGTGATTTCCGGTGTCCTGGAACCGTTGCCGGGTGCTTTGGAAACCCTGCGCGCCTTTACCGAGCGCATGCCCGTGGCGGTCGCCAGCAACTCCACCGCGCAGGTCCTCGATCGCAAGGTTCGTGCGCTGGGCTTGGAAGGAACCATCACCACGTGGGTCAGCTCGGACGACGTCGCTCACGGCAAACCTGCACCGGACATTTACCAAGAAGCCGTCCGCCGCCTGGGTGTGGAGCCGGGGCAGGCCCTGGCCGTCGAGGACTCCCCCGCGGGCACCACCGCGGCGTCCAAGGCCGGACTGTGGGTCCTGGGAGTGCCCAACGGTCATGACGAACCCCTCGCCAGTCACTTCATTGCGGATTCGCTCGCGGACCCGCGCGTGCGGGAGTTCATGACCGGCTGGGGGCTGTAACCGGCTGTGAATCACGCGGCGCCCCGTTTCCTGCCGCACGGCGGGAAACGGGGCGCCGCGGCGTCGTCGTGCCGAGGGCGATCAGCTGTTCCAGAGACCGTAGGTCTCTGCCAGCTCCGAGACCTTCTTGGCGCGAGCCAGGCGCGGCAAGTAGGAACCGTCCGCACCGGCGTGACCGGAATTGGCCTGCTCGATCATTTCGCGGGCCCAGCGGATCTCCTGCTCGCTGGGGGCGAGCGCGTGGTTGATGGTGTCCGTCTGATCGGGATCCAGGGTCAACTTGCCGGTCATACCCATGGACTGCGTGACCTTGCAGGCGTCCTCCAGCCCCTCGCGGGATACACCGTTGGTCGGACCGTCAATGGGGCCGGGCAGCTCACCCACGCGAGACGCGGTGACCAGGGTGGAACGTGCAAATGCGAGCGCCATGGGATCGCCCGAGGCACCCGTGTCCTTGCGGAAGTCACCCACGCCGAAGGCCAGGCGGAACACACCGGGAGCGCGCGCGATGTCGTAGGCGTTCATCAGACCCACGGCCGATTCGATCAACGCCACCACCGGAGTGCCCGCGCGGCTCATCATCGCCGTCTTGGTGATGTGGTCAGGGTGCTCGGTCTTGGCCAGCACGATGCCGCGCAGATTGTTGACCTCGCTCAGCGCGGCCAGGTCCTTCTCCCAGTGGGGGCTGGTGATGTCGTTGACGCGGACCCACGCGCTCGCGCCGTCCTTCATGGCCTGGATCATGTTGACCCGGGCGTTGTCCTTGTCCTCTTCGGGAACGGCGTCCTCGATGTCGAAGATCACCGAATCCGCCTCCGAGGCCAGCGCCGGGGCGAACAAAGACGTGTCTGCCGCAGAGGTCAGCAGCCACGAACGTGAGAGCCGAGCGGGCAGGTCTGCGGCGCGCTGATTACGGTACGGAGTCACTACTCTGCCTTTACTTCAGGAAACTGTGCTGGACAGGGACTATCGCAGGGGCGTGTGCGCGGGATCGACCTCTTCACCGGAACGCACGGGGCCCGGCGCGATAGCACCGTCCGCGAACGGAGAGCCACCCATTTTTTCACGACCGTGCTCCGACATCCAATTGCTCAGATCCGGGCCCACGGGAACGATCTGGGACGGGTTGATGTCCTCGTGCACGATGAAGTAATGCTCCTTGATCTGCTGGAAATCCACGGTGTCACCGAAGCCGGGGGTCTGGAACAGATCGCGGGCGTAGCCCCACAGGTTGGGCAGCTCGGTCAGTTTCTGACGGGAGCACTTGAAGTGCGAGTAGTACACCGGGTCGAAACGGGCCAGGGTGGTGAACAGCCGGACATCCGCCTCCGTGATGTGCTCACCCATCAGATACCGCTTTTCGCCCAGGCGTTGCTCGAGCCAGTCCAGAGCCACCCACAAGCGGTCGTAGGCCTTTTCGTAGGCCTCCTGAGAGCCGGCGAAACCACAGCGGTACACGCCGTTGTTGACCTCGGTGTAAATGCGCTCCATGACGTCGCGCATCTCGTCCTCGAGCTCGGCGGGCCACAGATCCGGTGCCCCCTCCCGGTGGAATGCGGTCCACTCCTTGGCGAAATCCTCCGTCATTTGCGGGAAGTTGTTGGTCACCACCTCGCCGGTGGGGATGTCCACGATGGCCGGCACCGTGATGCCGCGCGGGTAGTCCGGGAAACGCTTGAAGTAATTCTCCTGCAGCCGCTGCGAGCCCAGCACCGGGTCCTTGCCCTCGGGGTCCAGATCGAACTGCCACGAACGGGCATCGTGGGTGGGTCCGGGC
Organism: Kocuria sp. cx-455; assembly: GCF_014698015.1. Classification (GTDB taxonomy): domain Bacteria; phylum Actinomycetota; class Actinomycetes; order Actinomycetales; family Micrococcaceae; genus Kocuria. The sequence goes on along the minus strand of NZ_JACXBS010000001.1, from coordinate 518,632 downwards.
AGGCCGATGGATATGGCGTCCTCCAGGCCCAGCAGTCGACGCACGATCAGGGTGCGGTTGGCCCAGGGGCAGGCGCGCGCGGCCACCAGGCGATAGCGGCCGGCCTCGACCGGCCAGGCGTGGGAACCCTCACTGAGTTCGGCGTTCTCGAGGTCGGACACGATCCGATCCTCGATGTACGTGGTGTCCCGGTTGAATTCCTCACCGGCGTGGACGTAAGCCCCCGCTGTGGAGTACTGATCTTTGTCCTGGCTTTTCGCGTCGGTCACGATGTGCTCCTCACGTCTATGATTTATTTTGATGATACGTCATCATTAGGTGCCGCTGCCGTGACATGGATCACCGGTATCGGATACGGCCGTCAGGACTACAGTTGCTGATTACAACCGCACCTGATGTGGCGGCCTACTACTTCTTCCGTGGGGGTGTACACCATGAGCACAACCAGCAATCCCTCTGACGATCCTCGTCCCCACGAGACCGAACGCCCCCGGTACGGCGTGCGCCTCCCCGGCAACGAGACCTCGACACATCCCGCGGCACCACCGCCCGAGACACCGTCCCAGTACCGCCAGGTATCACCCAGGGCCGCCCGCCGCATGGGCCGCGGATTGTCCTTCACCGTGATTCTGCTGGGCGCACTGGTCGGCCTGGGATTAATGGCCATTGGTTTTGCCGAGGGGTGGCTCGTGGGTGCCTCTCTGGCTCTGCTGGGTGCCCTGGGATACTTCATGGTTCAATTCCAGATCCTTGCTCTGTTCAGGGACCCCGACGCCGTGGCCATCCGCAGGCGGTCCAAGCTCTGGCTGATCCCCGGTGCCCTGCTCGTGATCGGGTTACTGGTCATCGGCGCGTCGTTCCTGGTGGAGCCGGTCAGGGGCCGTTCCATCCCGGAGGACCTCGTGGATGACTACATCCTGGCGTTCATCGTGGCCGGTATGACCATGGTGGTGGGTTCGGGTCTCGGATTCGGGCTGGTAGCCATGGCCGTGTTGACCCGACCCGATGACGACGACTCCCCGCTACGGCCCACCGATTACGCGGAGCGGGCTCGTGAACGCGACCGCGATGCGCGGCCGAGCTACTACGATTCCGATTGGATCAGACACGGCCCCCGCGAATGATCCGCAGCGCTTGATCCGTAACCCCAGTCAGAACAGAAAGTTCTCCCCACCATGCAGACGTCCTCTTCCGCGAATTCCGTGCCCTGGCTGTCGGAGCACGAGAATGCCGCCTGGCGTAGCTTCCTGGCGCTGTCGCGAAGCATGGAGCGCGCCATTGACAGGCAACTCCAACGCGACAGTGAGTTGTCGAATCCCGAGTACCAGGTGCTCGTCCCCCTGTCCGAATCCAAGGAAGGCAGCATGGCTTCGCGTGAGCTGCTGCGGCAGTTGGATTGGGAACGCTCTCGCCTGTCACACATGCTGTCCCGCATGGAAAAGCGCGGCATGGTCTGCCGTAAACCCAGCCCGCACGATGCCCGCGGGCTCATTGTGGAAATCACCGCCCACGGCCGCCAGGCGATTAACGCGGCCGCACCCGCTCATTTGGCCATGGTGCGCGAAGCGTTCGTGGACCATCTCAGCACCGAGGACATGCGCGCCTTGGTGGCCATGGCCGACAGCGTGATCCCGCGCTTGGAGAAAATGAATCTGCTCTGAGACACCAGCCCCTTAAACAGGGGACGGGTCCTGTCGCTTGGGGGAATCGACAGGACCCGTCGGACATCCCGATCGGGGGAGATACGGGACGCCGGCCAATCGGGGGAACATCCGGGCGCTCTTGGGGGGATGCGCCCGGGCCACTTCGACTGACATCACCACTCTAGGGGGCAATTACATCCAGATGCAAGTAATAAGCACGGTGATTTACATGACTTCACATTATTGCGACCGGGAGGCATGTATCCCGACACGGAGCCCAGGAAACTGCACTTCCTGGGGATACTAACAACACGCGGTGATCCCGGGCCTCAAGATCGGCCGAAACATCCACCGCGCACGCGCAAAGGCGCCCCGATTCGTTGGAATCGGGGCGCCTTCTTCACAGCTCAGCGCTCTGCGGGACCGCGATCGCCGCGGGCCAAGGGTTGATTACTTGCTCTCGTTCTCCTTGGCGAGCACGTAGTTGTACTCAACCTGGTTGCCCTGGCCGCCCTCGCGCTCCTTGACGTCCAACATCAGCTCGGGCTTCACGGCCGAAGCAATGTCATCCTCATTGTGCGGGTCGCCCGGGAAGTAGAGCTGCTGCGTGACCAACTGGTAACCGGGAGCGGAAACCTTGATGTGAATGTGGGCCGGACGCCATGCGTGCCAACCTGCAGCGCCGATCAACTGGCCGCAAGCACCGTCGGTCGGAATCTGGTAGGGAGCAGGCTGCATGGTGTTGATCTCGAAGTAGCCGTTCTCGTCCGCCTTGACGGTGCCGCGGAAGAGCCACTCGGGCAGCCCGGGGGCGTACTGGGAGTAGAAGCCCGCCGCGTCAGCGTGCCAGATCTCCACCTGCGCGTCCTTGATGGGGTTGCCTTCGGTGTCCGTGAAGTTGCCGTGGAACAGCAGCGGCGTGCCTTCTTCGTCCTCGCGCATCTCCAGGGTTGCCGGGGTGGGCAGCTCGGGAGCGTTGGGAACGTAGTACGGGCCCTCGATGGTGCCCACGGTGCCCGGGCGTTCCTTGGAGTTGACGTCCTCAACGGTGTGCTCGAGCCACACATCCAGGAACAGGGGCCACTCGCCGTCGGTGCCGACCTTGATCAGCCAAGCCTTGAGAGCGTTGTACTCCTCGTAGGTGACCTCGTGCTTGACGACGATATCGTTGGCGGCCTGGATCAGCTCACCTGCGAGCAGCGAGACGCGCTCCTTGGGAACATCGAATTTGTTCAGCTTGCCGGACTGGGCAAAGCGCTCGGTGGCCAGCGAGCCGGCCTCGACTGCGGTGCCTTCGTTTTCCTTGCGGGTATCAGTCATGGTGACCTCCACTTTCTCATCATTGAAAAGCTGTACGCCCCGGGGGTGATGCGAGGACCCACCCAATAATTTGACGTAAACCTGTGGTGGGTGACACACCGTGACGCTTGTCTCAAGCCTACGAAGCGAATCCATATCTAACAAATATGTAATTGGGCAATATTGATTATGGATGACGATAAGCCACCCCCCTTACTTCACCCTAGGGTTTGCCCTGATGTGAGTGGTATCACTAGCGACCAGAATGAGACATACGCAACCTGTGGTTCACCTGCGGGTTTAAGCACCATCACCCGCACCACAAGACGGACCGGGTCAACCCGGTGCACCGAAGTCCAAGGAGTTACGTCATGACTGAAACCCTCAGCCACCTTCACCAGGTCCTTGAAAACGCGCTCGTCGACGACCGCGAACAGGGCATCATCCGCGCCAACCGTGAGATCTTCACCGATCCGGAGATCTTCGAACTCGAGATCAAGCACATCTTCGAAGGCAACTGGGTGTACCTCGCTCACGAGTCCCAGATCCCCAACGTGGGTGACTACTTCACCACCTTCATCGGTCGCCAGCCCATCGTGATCACGCGCGACAAAGAAGAGAAGCTCAACGCTCTCATCAACGCATGTGCACACCGCGGTGCCATGCTGTGCCGCCGCAAGACCGACAACCGCACCACCTTCACCTGCCCGTTCCACGGTTGGACCTTCCGTAACACCGGTGAGCTGCTCAAGGTGAAGGATTCCCGCAACGCGGGCTACCCGGAGAACTTCAACAAGGAAGGTTCCCACGACCTCACCAAGGTTGCTCGCTTCGAGAACTACAAGGGGTTCCTGTTCGGTTCACTGAACCCGGACGTCCTGCCGTTGGAGGAGCACCTGGGGGACGCCACCAAGGTGATCGACTCGATCGTCGACCAGTCCCCCGAGGGCCTCGAGGTGCTGCGCGGTTCGTCCACGTACACCTACGACGGCAACTGGAAGGTTCAGATGGAGAACGGCGCGGACGGCTACCACGTCACCGCCACCCACTGGAACTACGCCGCGACCACCTCGCGCCGTACCGCCGGTGACTCCACCAACACCACCAAGGCCATGGACGCCGGCAAGTGGGGCAAGGCCAAGGGTGGCTTCTACTCCTTCGAGCACGGCCACCTGCTGCTGTGGCAGGAGTGGGGCAACCCCCAGGACCGTCCGCTGTGGGACCGCCGCGAAGAGCTCGTGGAGAAGTACGGCGAGGAAATGGCCAACTTCATGATCAACATCTCTCGCAACCTGTGCCTGTACCCCAACGTGTACCTGATGGACCAGTTCTCGTCGCAGATCCGCCACGTCCGCCCCATCAGCGTGGATCAGACCGAGGTCACCATCTACTGCATCGCCCCCAAGGGCGAGTCGGACAAGTCCCGCGCACACCGGATTCGCCAGTACGAGGACTTCTTCAACGCCACCGGCATGGCCACCCCGGATGACCTCGAGGAATTCCGCTCCTGCCAGAAGACCTACCTAGCCTCGGCCGCTCCCTGGAACGACATGACTCGAGGCGTGGCCCACGAGATCTCCGGCCCGGACGAGCAGGCTGCGGCACTGGGCATGAACAACGTGATTGCCTCCGGCGTCCGCACGGAGGACGAGGGCCTCTACCCCGTTCAGCACGGTTATTGGAAGCAGGTCATGGACCAGGCCGCGAGCGAGCTCGACGACGATCCGGCGACTGTCTGAGCCACGTTCGCCCCCACCGACACGACGAAAGATTGCGAGACCATGACTGAAACGTTGACCGAAGAGCGTACCTCCACCATTGAAAAGGTGCGCGCGTTCCTCTACCGCGAAGCCCGCCTGCTCGACGACCGCGACTTCGACGCCTGGATCGAGTGCTACGACCCGAGCGCTTCCTACTGGATGCCCGCCTGGGACGACGACGGCCAGCTGACCGAGGATCCCCAGCGCGAAATTTCCTTGATCTACTACGACAACCGCGGTGGCATCGAGGATCGCGTGTTCCGCATCAAGACCGACCGTTCATCGGCCACGTCCTTGCCTGAGCCGCGCACCGGACACAACATCACGGATGTCGAGATCCTGGAACAGAACGGTGACGAGGTGAAGGTCCGGTTCAACTGGTTCACCTTGTACTTCCGTTACAACGTGACCGACACGTACTTCGGTTACAGCTTGTACACCATCAATATGGCGGGCGAGCAGCCCAAGATCATGGACAAGAAGGTTGTCCTGAAGAACGACTACATTCACCACGTGGTCGATATCTACATGATCTGAGTCCATTCGCTGTGACGGACGGTCCGGTGCCCGGCCCCGCCTCAGGGGTCCGGGCACCGGTGCTGTCCGCACCGATTGGCCCATTCCACACCACAGCTATGGCGGTGAATGCACCCGTCCCATGATCACGGTTCACCGCCAGTAGGAGAAGATCACCCATGCCGAACCAGGTTGCACTAACTTTTGAAGATGGCGTCACCAAGGTCATCAAGGTCGATGACTACGAAACCATCATGGACGCGTCCTACAAGGCGCGCATCAACATCCCCTCTGACTGCCGTGACGGCGCGTGCGGCACCTGCAAGTCCTTCTGCGAATCCGGCGAGTTCGACCCGGGAGACTTCATCGAGGACGCCCTGACCGACGAAGAGTTCGAGAAGGGCTACATCCTGACCTGCCAGACCGTGCCGGAATCGGACATGGCAGTGAACATTCCCGCAACGTCGGAGTCCGCAAAGACTTCGGCTTCTTCGTACACCTCGCGGATCACTCAGTTGGACCGTCATTCCGAGACCACCACGTCCTTCACCCTGGAGATCGACAAACGTTCGGAGCTGGCCTACCTGCCGGGTCAGTACGTGAACCTCAAGATCCCCGGCGCCGATGTGGAGCGTTCGTACTCGTTCTCGAGCGGACCCAACACCGAGGCGGCCTCTTTCATGGTGCGTACCGCACCCAAGGGTGCAATGTCCGAGTACCTGCGTGACCGGGCAGAAGTGGGCGACGAGATCACCCTCTCGGGCCCGTTCGGCTCCTTCTTCCTCCGCGACCCCAAGCGCCCGTTACTGCTGCTGGCAGGCGGTACCGGTCTGGCGCCGCTGCTGTCCATCTTGGAGAAGCTCTCGGAAAACCCGCCGGAGCACGCCGTGCACCTGGTGTACGGCGTGACCCGCGAGGAAGACATCGTGGGCTTGGACTGGATCGAGAAGTACAAGGCCAAGCTGCCCAACTTCACGTGGGACTACATTGCGTCCGAAGAGGGCACCTCGGCACCGCACACCGGATACGTCACCCAGATCATCGAGCCGGGCCACCTCAACGACGGCGACGTGGACATTTACCTGTGCGGTCCCCCGCCCATGGTCAACGCCGTGGCCAAGTGGCTCGAGACCGAGGGCATTGAACCCGCCAACTTCTACTTCGAGCGTTTCGCGCCCAAGGAGAAGACCGGCGGCGACGCCGAGACGGGCGCACCCGTCAGCTCCGAGGACGTTGCAGCGTCCGGTGATTCGATCTCCAAGTCCGAGGCCGTTTCGTCCATGGAGACCGGCCGGTTGTCCTTCGCCAAGGAGGATTCCTTTGCGCAGCTGGACGCCCGCATGGGTCTTGAGCTGGCCATCACCGAGCTTATGATGCCCAAGATCACGGATGAGCAGGTCAAGAACCTGCGCCGGCTGGCAGCCGCCACCGCGGACTGCGTGAGCGGTTCCGAGGTCATGAAGCCCGAGGACTTCGTGCGCTACAACGAGGAGTTCCACGAGTACCTCTTCACCGTCTCCGACAACCCTTCGCTGCTGGAGTCCTACCGTCGCCTGGACCTGACCGATCAAATGCAGGCCACCTTCGAGTCCGGAACCGTGATCTTCGACCGGGTCATCCAGGATCACGTGGATTTCGTCGACGCCTTTGAGAGGAAGGACATCGAGCGTGCCCGCGAGGTCATCATGGCCCACGCACGGGACGCCAAGGAGACCATGGAAGCCGCCATCGAGAAGAAGGAGTCCGAGTGAACCAGTTGCCCGAACCGTTCAATGCACTGAGCCCGGGCCGTTTCGACGGCAAGGTGGTGCTGGTGACCGGTTCCGCTCAGGGCATCGGGCAGCGTGTGGCTGAACGGATCGGCGCCGAGGGCGGCACCGTGGTTCTGGTTGACCGTTCCGAGCTCGCCGAGCAGGTGGCCGAAGGCATCAACTCCTACGCCCAGCAGAATCGTTCCAACGGTTCCGCGAGCGCGGTCACCGGTGTGGACCTGGAGACCTTCGAGGGAGCGGAGCACGCCGTGTCCGAAACCTTGGAGCGTCACGGTCGCGTGGACGTTTTGATCAACAACGTGGGCGGAGCCATCCTCATGCGTCCGTTCGAGCATTTCGATGCCGAACAGATCCAGAAGGAGATCAACCGCTCCCTGTTCCCCACGTTATGGATGTGCCGCGCGGTTCTGCCCACCATGCTGGACGCGGGGTCGGGCACCATTGTGAACGTGTCCTCGAATGCAACGCGCGGCATCAATCGCGTGCCGTATTCGGCGGCCAAGGGCGGCGTCAACGGCATCACCCAGGCGCTGGCCATGGAGACCGCCTGCCGCGGTATCCGGGTCATGGCCACCGCCCCGGGCGGTACGGAGGCACCACCCCGGAAGGTACAACGCGGGCCGGGACCCGAGGGTGAGCAGGAGCAGGCGTGGGTCAAGGACGTGGTGGATCAGGTCACCGATTCCACGTTCTTCAAGCGCTACGGAACCCTGGACGAACAAGCCGCGCCCATCGTGTTCGTGGCCTCGGACGAGGCGTCCTACATGACCGGGTCGGTGATCCAGGTCAGCGGCGGTGACATGGGCTGAGTGACGGCCCACATGTGCGACGCACCGGGTGAGTCTTTTCAACTCGCCCGGTGCGTACAGTATCCGCAGGTACTCACCCCAGTCGCCGACGCCCAGGAGTGATCGTGAGCCAGTCCCCGCACCCCGTGGTGCCCACCCACGACACCATGCATCGCGTGTTGATCGGATTGGATCCCGCCTTGGAGCGGTTGAGTGACCTGCTCAGGGACTCCCGCAAGGGGCGAGTGAACACGGTGGTCATCAACGGCGAAGCGGGCATGGGGAAAACGTCTTTGATCTCGGAGTTCGCGGCACACGTCAAGAGTGGCACCCGGCCACCGCGGATCCTGCGGGCTCAGGGCGATCAGTGGGAGGCCCAGTTGCAGCTGGCCGGGTACAGCCAGTTGATCATGGCCTCACCCGTGCGCTCGGGCAAGGGATACGACATCGATATTGCCCGCACGCCCGTGGGCTCGCAGGCCTTGACCCCGGACCGGCTCATGAATCACGCGGCCACTCTGGGCACACATTTGGAATCAATGCAGGAACGCTCGCCCGTTCTGGTGGTCATCGACGACGCCCACTGGATTGATGAGGCCAGCCTTCGCATTCTCTCCTTCGTGCTGCGCCGGTTACATGCCAAGAAAGTCATGTTCCTGCTGACCCTGGACCGCAATCAGGCCCAGGGCATGCCGGCCACGGTGCTGGATCAGCTCATCGGACACGAGGTACAGCAGATCACGCTGGAACCTCTGGATCCGCGTGACACCCAGGAACTCGCCCGACGCCGCTTCAACATCGACCTGTCCTCGGCCGCCAGTTATGAGCTGGTTCGTCACACACGCGGCAATCCGCAGCAGATCAACGAGTTACTGCGAGAAATGCCTCGGGACACCTGGCATTCCTGGTTCCCCGACCTTCCCGCGAGTAGTCGGGTACGAGCCCGCGTGGGAAGCATCATGGCCGCAGCGTCCGAGGACCTCACCCACGTGGCAGAGGCCGTGGCGCTCATGGGCGAGGATTCCTCCCTCACCGAGATTTCGGAGGTCTGCGGTGTCACCGGCCAGGCGCGCCTGCTCGCGGCCCTGGACGAGGGCCACCGCGCCGATTTGCTGACCCTGGAACTCAACCAGGCCAGTAGTCAGGTGAAGTTCCTCGAACCCTCCGCCGCGGGCGCCATTTACGAGCGGATGCTGCCCAGTCGCAGGGTGGAGCTGCATCATCGGGCGAGCAGGGTCGTCTCCGACGAGTCCCGTCGGCTGGGCCATCTGGTGAGTTCGGCGCCGTCGGCGAATCCCGAACTGGCCGCCCGGTTGCGAGCCTTTGCCGCGGAACAGGCCTCCCAGGGGGCCTGGCACGACGCCGCCAAAGCCCTGTTGTCCGCCTCGCGCCTGACCAATGACACCAGGCTTCGCAACGACCTGTTGTTGCGCGCGGTGGACGCGATCATCGGTTCCGGCAACATCGCCGAAGCCAAGGCCTGGGCCGCCGCGGTGGATGATCTGCAGCCCTCGGCCTTACGCTCCTCCGTGCTGGGCTACCTGTCCGTGGTAACCGGACAGGATCGCAGCGCCGAGAATCAGCTCGGCGCGGCCTGGCGCAGCGTGAACATCAAACAGGACCCCGATACCGCGGGGCAGATCGCCCAGCGCCTGGTCCTGCGTGGCGTGGCGCAATGGGACGGGCCCGCCATGATCTCGTGGGCGGAGAAGGCCATGTCCCTGACGGAACCCACCACCCCCGCCTACATCGAGACCGAGGCGATTTACGGCCTGGGATTGTTCGCCACGGGCCAGCTGAAAGAGGCACGTGCGGCGTACGCCAAGGCGTTCGAACGCTGCGAGGAGAACGCCCAGAAGCAGCGCATAGAAATGGGGGCCGGGTGGCTTGCGTTGCGCACGGACCAGGTGGAGGCCGCGCAGACCCAGTTCGAATCCGCCGGGCCCACCAAATTCCGCGGTGGATCGCTGCGGATCTCGCTGTGGTCGGAAGCATGGTTGGCTCGCACCCAATTGGTGCTGGGTCATTGGGATGCCGCCGTGGCGACCATTTCCCGAGCCGCGCCGCAGCTCGAGACCGCGCAGATGGATATGCTGCGCCCCCTGTTGTACTGGACGGCCGCCGAGTTGTACTCGATGCGCGGCGACTGGGAGTTGGCCCGCCATTACGTCTCCCTCGCGGCCGTTCCCGCAGACAGTTTCTTGTGCATGTCGGTACCGTCACTGCTGGCCAAGGCCCGCTTCCTCGAGGCCCGCGGTGATTACGAGGGGTCCCTGGAATGCATGACCCGCGTGGCCGAGTTGGATCCCTGGACCAACACCCGCGTCTCGTTCTGGTCCTGGCAGGACACCTACGTCAACTCCCTGGTCATGACCAACAACCTCGACCGCGCCCAGGAGTTCCTGGACGAGTTCGAAGCCATTGACCGCCCCGAGCACATTCCCACCGACCAGGCCCGCCTCAAGTGGGCGCGCGGTCGGTTGCTGGCCGCCCAGGGAGACCCCGACGCCGCCCGTGATTATTTCGAGGACGCACTCCACGAACTACGCACGGTGAACCGCCCGTATTTGCACGCGCGCATCAGTTTCGCCTTCGGGCAGTCGATGCGCCGCGCCGGTAAGCGACGGCTGGCGTCGTCGGTGTTGCGCGCGGCCCGTGATCTCTACGAGATGCTGGGGGCGCACACGTACGTGCAGCGCTGTGATCGTGAGCTCAAGGCCACCGGCGTGGACCAGGGCACCGCCCCCGATCCCGCCGATCCCGTCCTCGCGGCCGTACAGCGTGAGCGGGTGCAGCTCACCGCCCAGGAAACCGCGGTGGCCGAGCTCGTGGCGGGTGGTTCCACGAACAAAGAGGTCGCCAGCCACCTCTTCATTGCCGAGAAGACGGTTCAGTACCACCTCACCAGGATCTATACGAAGTTCGGCATCCGCTCCCGCAGCGAACTGGCCGCACGCTACCGCGACAACGAATAATCCCCGCCGCGTACATCCTCAGATGTGCGCGACGGGGATTTCTCCGCAGCCGTGATTACTTGACGTCCGAGGGATGCTTGGCCAACGGAACCACGGTGATGTCCATGTACGGGAACAGCGGCAGGTTCTGCAGGATGTCGTGCAGTTCGTCGTTGGATTCCACATCGAAGACCGAGTAGTTGGCGTACTCGCCCACCACGCGCCAGATCTCGGGCCACTTGCCCGAGCGCTGTAGCTCCTGCGAGTAGGCCTTCTCGGTGGCCTTGATCTCGGCGACCTCGTCCGCCGGCAGATCGGTGGGAATGTTGACGTCCATGTGAACCAGGTACTTCACGGTGTTCTCCTCACGTGTTGGGTTGTACTTCTTGACCCACCGCGCCGGTCGGGGACCGAGGGCCCCGTGTTTCGGCGCGCGGGCGAGATGTCACCGGGCTCTTGTCACGGCCCGGCTGAAACTCAGTGGTTGCGGTAATGCGCGAGCTTGTCCTCATCGATTGCGGTGCCCACGCCGGGTACGTCTCGGACGAAAATCTTGCCGTCGTCGATGGTCAAGGGCTCGGCCAGCAAGTCATCGGCCATGTCCAGGTAATTCGACAGCTCCCCCGCTCGTTTGGAGGTGTGCGCGAACGCGGCACCGAAGGTCACCGAGGCGATCGTGCCCACCTGGGTGTCGATCTGGTTGCCCACGTACACGTCGATCCCCATGCCCTGGGCCATGCCCAGGATCTTGGTCGCCTCGGTGAAACCGGACCGGGCGGTCTTGATCGCCAGAAAGTTCGCACCGCCGGTCAAGATCTCGCGGGCTGCGGTGCCCAGATCCGGAGCGGACTCATCCGCGGCGATCGGAATGGGCGAGTTGGTGACCAGGCGGCGTCGTCCGAGAACTTCCCGGGCGTCATCGGGTTCCTCCAGGAACTCCATGCCCAGGTCCGCCGTTTGGCGCAGCACCTCGGCGGACTCGTTCGCGGACCAGCCGCGATTGGCGTCCATGTAGAGGCGCGCCTCCGGGCCGAGGCCCTCGCGAAGAACGCGCGCTGCCTCGATGTCCAGGGTGATGGGGTGGCGCCCCGTCTTGAGCTTGAACGTGTTGATGCCGTGCTTCTCGCGGAACTCCAACGCGATCTGCAGCAGTTCCTGCGCCGGTTTGAACCCGAGCATGTGCGACACCGTCATGTGGTCCGTGTAGCCACCAAGCAAGGAGGACACAGGCTGGTTCAGATATTTGCCGATCACATCCCACACGGCAATGTCCACGGCGCCCTTGGCCGTCTGGTTGTGCACGGTACGGTCCATGACGGTCTGCATGCGATCGCGGGCGAAAATGTCCAGACCGGAGAGCTGGGGCGAGAAGATGTCCTCCACGACCGCCACGATGGACTTCTGCGTCTCACCGTACGTGTAGGGGCGGGGCGGGGTGTCGGCAACCCCCACGATGCCGCCATCCGTGTGCACACGCACCAACACGTGATCGGCCTCCTCCACCGAGCCCGACGCGAAGTGCAGGGGGTGAACGTAGGGAATCGAATAGGGAATCGCCTCGATGCGGGTGATTTTCATGCATGGCCTTTCGTGCCGGAGGTTGCCTCGCTGACATCCATCACGAGGTTCACAAAGTTGTGCAGCAGCGTGGAGCGGTCTTCCCTACGCCACGCCACGGCGAGCTCACTGTCCGGAGAATCTTCCAGCGGTGCGTAGACCACGCCCTCGAGCTGGAAGGAACACACCGCTTCAGGGACCACGGCCACTCCCCCTCCGGCGGCCACGAAGGACAGCATGGTGGACGTTTCCTTGGCCACCTGGCCGATGCGGGGCTGGAAGCCGCCCCGGCGGCACAGTTCGGACACCATCCGATACAGGACCGATTCCGGCGGGTAGGTAATAAAGGGTTGTTCCTGGAGTTCGTTGATGGCCACGGGGCGGCCGGTGGCCAAGGGGCTGTGGGACGGCAGGGCCACCACGAGCTTCTCGCGCGCCACCACCTTGTACTCGATCTCCGACGAAGCAACCGGCGGGCGCAGCATCGCGGCATCCAGTGTGTGATCACGCAACCCGGCCTCCATGGCGGGCGTGAGCATTTCCCCCTGCAGTGTCATGGACAATCCGGGCAGCGCCTGTTTCACGTGACGCACGATCTTGGGCATGACCCCGTAGGTCGCCGATCCGGAGAACCCCACTCGCAGTACACCGGTGGCACCGTTGCCCACCTGGTAGACGTCTGCTTTGAGGGTCTCCACCTCGTTGACGATCTTGCGCCCGCGGTCCAGTAGTTCCTGCCCCGCCGCAGTGAGATCAACGCGGCGCGTGGTGCGGTCCAACAACTTGACGCCCAGCTGTTCCTCGAGCTGGCGGATCTGCTGCGACAGGGGAGGCTGTGCCATGTGCAGACGCTTGGCCGCACGCCCGAAATGACGCTCCTCGGCCACGGCTATGAAGTAGTTCAGTTGTCGAAGCTCCATGGGGTCCCACTTTTTCCCGACGTGATTTTAGTAGAATCCTATCTACAATCGGGGTGATTAGGAACATGTTTGGATAAAATAGTTTGATGTCGGTGGCGGCTCGCCACCGCGGGCCGTGACATTTTCATGGGCGCTCGCGCAGCACGTGCTTTTGAATCTTGCCCGTGGTCGTTCGGGGTAGCTCATCCACCACGTCGATCACGGCGGGTAACTTGTAGCCGGCCAGTCGGTCCTTGAGTTGCTCCCGGATCTGTCGACCCGCCAGGCCGGTGGCGTCCGGGAAGAGCACCACGAATGCCCGGCCGGTTTCACCCCATTTCTCGTCCGGTACACCGATGACCGCGGCTTCCTGCACTCCGGGCACATCCAGCAGGGCATTCTCCACCTCGGCCGGGTACACGTTCTCCCCACCGGAGATGTACATGTCCTTGATGCGATCCTTGATGAACAAATAGCCGTCCTCGTCCTCCACGGCAATATCGCCCGAGTGGTACCACCCGCCGTCCAAGGCCTTGGCGGTTTCCTCCGGCTTGTTCCAGTACCCCGCCATGACGTTGGGCCCGCGAACGATGACCTCCCCGGCCTGCCCCGGGGCCACGGGATCACCCAGTGGATCAACAAGTCTGGATTCGGTGAAGAAGTGCTGGCGTCCCGCGGAACCCAATTTGAGCACGCCGTCTCGCGGCTCGAGCATCCGCACACCCGGGGCGGTCTCGGTCATGCCGAAGCCCTGCATCACGGCCACGTCCAGCTCGGCCCAGGTGCGCAACATCCGTTCCGGCAGTGGGGAACCACCCACCATGAACGCGCGAACGGAGGACAAATCGGCAGTGTCGAAGCCTTCCGCGTGGGAGAGCGAATCCAGCATGGCCGGAACCAAGAACGAGGACGTCACGCGGGATTGTTCAAGTTCGCGCAACACGTCCTCGGCTCGGAACTGACGATGGATGATGATCGTCCCGCCCAGCATGAAGGTGGGCAGTGTCATCATGTTGAGCCCGGCAATGTGGAACAGCGGCGCCACCGCCAGGTGCACCTCGTCCTGGCGTAGGTCCTGGCCGATCATGGCGTTGACGTACTGGTAGAAGAGGTTGTTGTGGCTCAGCATGGCGCCCTTGGGTTTACCCGTGGTTCCCGAGGTGTACATGATGAGCGCCAGCTCATCGAGGTCGAGCTGTTCATCGACGGGGTCTTCCCCACCGGACTGCAAGAACGCTTCGAAAGCCTGCCCCGGGCCACCCCCGTCCACGGTCAGCCACGTGCGCACCTCCGTCAGCTCCGGTTCCAGTGCCGTAGCATTCTCGCCCTGGTCCCGGCCGAAGGCCACCGTGGTGGCGCCGCAGTCGCGCAGGATGTAGTCGACCTCCGCCCGCCGCAACCGCGGATTGATCAGCACCGCGGCAGCACCGAGCAGGCCCGTGGCGAAGAACGTTTCGAGCAATGACGGGTGGTTGAAACCCATGTAGGCGACCCGGTCCCCGTGTTTCACCCCGGACGCGCGGAGCGCGTTGGCCAACTTGCGGACCCGCAGTTCGAAGTCCCGGTAGGTCACGGACTGCCCCTCGAACACCACGGCGGTTGCGTCGGGACGGACCATGACGCGGCGGGCGGGCCACGTGCCGATTCCAAGGTTCACGGTTTTCCTCCTCAGCTCCCCCGAGGGAGCGCAGCACTGCGACGAATGTCACGTGCAAACCATGGAATCGTCAATCATTGTGGTTGTCAACAGTTATTGATGGCACACGATCTCTTGTGTCAATCCACGCCCTCGCGTGATGCAATGGTGGCCATGACCGACCAGACTCCCCAGGCCAAGAAAGAGCTGACCCCCACCGCCCAGGGCTCATGGGCGGCCACGGTCAAATCCTTGGTGATCCCCCGCCCCATTGCGTGGATTTCCACCCGTTCGGCCGCCGGCGTGGACAATCTCTCGCCCCACTCGTACTTCACCATGGTTTCCTCAGACCCGACCATTATTCAGTTCGTCTCCACCGGGGTGAAGGACACCCTGCGCAATGTGTTGGAGACCCGGGAGTTCGTGGTCAACCACACCCCCGTGGCGCTCTTCGAGAAAATCAATGCCACGGGGACCGATTACCCACCCGATGTCAGCGAGTTCGACCGAGCCGGTCTCACCAGGGAACCCTCCCGCACGGTTGCGGCGCCGCGCGTGGCGGAATCGCCGGCGAGTATGGAATGCACCCTGCATGGGGAGCCCCTGCGGGTGGGAAACGGGTACGTGGTTTTCGGTGAGGTCACGCACGTGGCCGTGAACCCGAGCGCGCTGGGCGAGCGGGGGCCAGTGGCGCGGGCGCTGGATCCGATTGCCCGCCTGGGTCACGACGAATGGGCCGGCCTGGGCGAGATTCGATCGATCCGGCGCATCCCGTACGACGCCAGCAAGAATCACACCGACGGCGATCCCGCCTGACGCGCCGACGGACCGCGCACTGACGGACGACGCCGCCGCCAGACTCTCGCGGCGGCGTCGGCCTGTGTGGTGAGCCGGAACTGGGCAAGGAGGCAACCGTGCCCGACCCCGGAGCACTCAGCGTTCCAGCAACCTCTCCTCGAGGATCTTCTCCTTGACCGCGCGGCGCAGGGTTTTACCCAGCATGGTGCGCGGCAGCTCGTCCATGGCCACGATACGACGGGGCACCTTGTACCGGGTGACCTTGTCGTAGCAGTGATCGCGCAGCTGCTCCTCGTCCAGGGAGATCCCGGGAACAAGCATTACCGCGGCCACCACGGTCTCGTTACCGTTGTCGTTGGGAATGCCCACCACCGCGGCATCCTCGACCGAGTCGTGAAGTTTGAGCGCCGTTTCCACTTCCGTGGGCGCCACATTGAAGCCACCGGTGATGATGACCTCTTTGATGCGATCGACCACGCGCAGGAAGCCGTGCTCGTCCACGGTGACGATGTCCCCGGTACGCAGCCAACCGTCCTCGGTGAGCAACTTGGCCGTTTCCTCCGGGCGCTTCCAGTACCCCTGGGTGACCTGAGGGCCCGTGACCCACAGCTCACCCTCCTGACCCGGGGCCACATCCTCCCGGGACTGCGGATCGACCAAGCGGATGTCGGTGCTGGGGAACGGAATACCGATCGAGCCGGCGGTGCGCTGGTCGCTCAGCGGATTGCAGGAGACCAGGGGTGAACACTCGGTCAGACCGTAACCCTCGATCAACATGCCGTTCGTGGCATCTTCCCAGGCCTTGACCAATGGAACGGGCAGGGTCATGGCCCCGGAGACCGCTACGCGAATGCCGGACAGGTCCTTGCCCTGTTCCCGCGCCGCATCCAGAACTTTCTGGTACACCGGCGGCACGGCCGGTAACACGGTGGGCATGGACTTCCTCATGGCCTTCAGGATCAAATCCGCTCGCACCGTGGGGAAGAGCACGAGCTTGGCACCCAGGGACATGGCGAATGTCATGCCCAGGGTGAGACCGAACGCGTGAAACAGCGGCAGTACTCCGTACACGACTTCCTCGGAGGTGGTGCCCAGCCAGTGCTGACCCATGACCGCGTTGGACTCCAGGTTCCGGTGTGTGAGCATTGCGCCCTTGGGTGTACCGGTGGTGCCGGAGGTGTACTGCAGCAAAGCCACGTCCGCGGCTGAGGGGCGGCGGTGATCCGCGCGAATCGGTTCCGCGCTGATCAGCTTGCGCCACGGCACGGTGCCGGGCGCCGCCTCGGTGAGCTCAGCTCGCTGCTGCTTGAGCTTCTTGACGGGCAATCGGAGTGCGGTGCGCATGAGCAGCGGCATTGCGGCCGTGATGTCCACGGACACAATGTGTTCAATGTTGAGATCCTTGGGCATGGACGTGACCCGCGAGGCGATCTTGTCCCACACGATGGCGACTCGAGCACCGTGGTCCTCGAACTGGTGCCGGAGTTCGGGGGCCGTGTAAAGCGGGTTGTGCTCGACCACAATGGCGCCCAGGCGCATGGCTGCGTAAAACGCCACGATGTGTTGCGGGCAGTTGGGCAGAACGATGGCCACGCGGTCACCGGCCTCCACGCCCATGAGGCGCAATCCCTCGGCCGCGCGCTGGACCTGGTCACCCAGTTGCGCGTAGCTGACGCCCGCACCGAAGAATTCCAGGGCGGTCTTCCCGCCGTGGCGGGCCACAGATTTCTCGAGCATGTGGATCAAAGAGGTATCGGGGAGCAACAGATCGCGGGGGACGTCGGGACTGTAGCTGCGCGTCCACGGTCGGGTTGCCAAAAAATCTCGGGAGGTCTCGCTGGGCATGGCTTTGAGGTTACCCGTTCCCGTGTGGGCCCTCACACTCGATGACGATCGGGTACCGCGCCGGGGCCGCGCGCGGGCAACCGGTGAGTCGATAGACTTCGGGCAGTTGATAATGCGCCCCCATGGATGAATCGAGCCCCCATGACCCCCTCTTCCGCTTCACGTGACCCCCTGGACACCGGCAACGCTCCCTGGACCGAGCAGCCCACCGCACCCATCGACTCCGCCGACGCCGAGACCACCAGGCCCCTTCCGCACGCCGACGCCGCCGGATCGTCACGTTCCGGCGTGGCCTCCGGCCGTCTACACCGCCCAGATCCGAACACCGGTGTCACCGAGCCCATCGGCAGCGACCACTTGACCCCGCAGGGCGAGCGCGTCAGCGCGACCGCGGCGTGGGACAGCGTGCGCCCGGCGGTGCCGGCATCCGGCTCCGGCGCCGGAAGACCAACCACCGAGAATCTCCGCGGTGCGCAGATGAAGCGATTCGGCGGGATGCAGTTGCTGCCCGGTCTTTTCGGCTGGTTGGCCGCCCTCTCCGTGAGCGGAGTGCTCCTGGTGGCCTCGGGTCTGTTCGGCCCCCAGTGGGGGATCGAGACTACCCAGGGGATCGGCCGCGCTCTCGACCACGGCCTGCTCAACCCTCAGGACGCGTCCGGGTGGTTCGCCCTGGCGGTGTTCGCCGTGATCGAGTTCCTGGCCCTGCTCGCGGGCGGCTATGTGGCCGGTCGCATGGCCCGTTTCTCGGGTGTGGCCCAGGGCGTCAGCGTCTGGCTGTGGTCCCTGTTGGCTCGCGCGATCGCGTCCGTGGCGGCGCTGCTCTGGGCCGGCACCGTGGGGTTGGCCCCGCACAGCCTGGCGGCCCAGTCCGTGATCGGCCCGACGCTGGGCTGGGGGCTGGTTGCTCTGGCCGCCGTGGTGGTCCTGGACCTCGTCGCGGCCGTTCTGGGCGGCACATGGGGCATGCGGTATCACCGGAAAGTCGACACGTGGACCCATTCGAATGTAATTAACGGTTAGACTCGCCACAGTAGGAGGTTCCGGGGGTCGGAATTTCCTGGGGAGTAGTTGGAGGTCCAAATCCATGCCGTCCACTCTTGTCGCCATTGTCGACGATCATGAAGTGGTTCGCGAAGGTGTCCGCCTGGTGTCCATGACATCACAGGCGGACGTCAAACTCGTGGGCTCCTCCGGTTCCGTGTCAACGCTGTTGGACCAATTGGGCCGCGATCCCGAGAACCCTGCACTGACCGCGCACGGGGCGAAGAGGATCGAGTGCGACGTCGTCCTGTTGGACCTGTCGCTCGCGGACCGCTCGCGCCCGGCCGGCAATGTGGAACGGCTCCGCAGCGCTGGCATGAAAGTGCTGATTTTCAGCATCGGCGAGAACGCCGGCTTGATCCGTGAGGCCCTGCGCGCAGGTGCCCTAGGGCTCGTCCGAAAGTCCGAGCCGTTGGAGCACGCCATTGAGGAAGCCCGCAATATCGCGGACGGCAAGCCCGTGATCACCAAGGAACTCGCCGCCGCCATCGACGGAGACGTGGAGTTCTCCCGAGCCGCGCTCTCGCCACGTGAGCAGGAAACCCTGCGCCTGTATGCCTCCGGATTCGCCCAGGTCCAGGTTGCGCGGCGCATGGGTATCAAGCAGTCCGCCGTGAAGACCAACATCGACCGGATCCGCGAGAAGTATGCGCGCATCGGCCGTCCTGCGCCCACCAAGATCGACCTACGCATCAGGGCCATCGAAGACGGCCTGGTCGAACCGGAAGCGGACGTCACCGCGGCCGAAAAGCACCTGTAATGATTCCGCGCCGCTAACTCTAAGGTGCGGAATGACTAAACACGACGCCCCCGGAGCAAACCGAGTAAGGACCTATCGCAAGGTCCCCACGCGGTTTCGCCGACGAAAATTCCTGGCCATCACGTCCCCCGAAGAGCTCGGTCTCAATTCGTACCGCGCTTATTGGCTGTGGATGACCGGTCTTGCGCTACTCACCGTGGCGTTGTTCATTGAAGCCCTGCCCATTCTCTGGCAACAGCAAGGGTTCTTCGCGCCCTGGTACACCTTTTTCCTGGCGGCCATCCTGGGCATCGCCGCACTGCTGGCGGTGTTCGGTCTCATTCATTCGGTACAGCCCTGGATTCCGTTGCTCCTGGCCGCCGTCGTTGGAGTGGGGGTCCTGGCCCTGCCGCTGGCGTGGAACGGCGGGGTGTTGTTGCAGTACCCGTGGATCGGCGGGTTCATCATTGTGAGCCTCTGCAGTATCACGTTGGCATGGAGCCCCTGGGTCGCGCTGGTGTACATGCTGGGCGTCGAGCTGGCCTACGGCCTGATCATGACGCAACTCATTCCGGTGGATTCGCGCGCCGATTCCCTGGGCGCGGTGATGTTCGGCCGCGTGTGCTACGGCCTCATCTCGATCCTGGTGGTCGTCGTGACCACGCGAGCGGTTGAGAAGCTGGACCATGACTACACCGAAGCACTCTCTCAGGAACTTGCCCTCACCCGGAGCCGCTCCGAAACAGCGGACCAGGAACGCGTGGACCGGCTCATCCACGACAACGTGATGGCCGCGCTGCTGGACGCCTCTCGCGCGGAGGGACCGCTGGCCAAACGAACTCGGGAACTGGCCACCCGCGCTCTGGAGGTCCTCGCCCACGAGAACGATCGGTTGTCGGGCAAGACCACCACCATGGTCCACGTACTCATGGACGAAATCATGGAGTCCCTCTCGCCCTGGCGTGCACGGGTGCGTTTCAGCAATCTCCTCCCCCACATTCGACCGGTGGGTGAGCCACGCGTGTTTGTTCCCACGTTCGTGGCACAGGGCCTCACCCAGGCCATCACCGAGGCGGTGTCCAACAGCGCTCGACACTCGGGCGCGGACGTGACCTACGTATCCATGGACGGTGGGCAGAGCCCACCCACCCCCATCAACCCCGAAGGCTTCTACTTGCGTTTCACCGTCCGTGACGAGGGCCGTGGTTTCGCCCTGCACGAGGTGGGCGCCCAACGCCTGGGCGTGCGCGTGTCCATTGTGGAGAACGTTGAAACGGTGGGCGGGGATGCGCAACTGCGCTCCGCCCCGGGACGTGGCACCGAGGTCATCCTCACGTGGCCCAAGGATGCGCGGTCGTGAAAAATTTCGGGCTCAGTCAAAAATTCCTCACGGCGCTGGCCATCATGGGTTTCGGTGTCTCCCTCGTCGTCGGGGTGGCGGAGCTGACGTCGGCCGAGGATCCCACCACCATGGTGGTCTCGCTCGTGCTCTACACGGCGGCCGCGGTGATCATTACGCTCCCCCGGTGGACCACCCGGCAGTTACCGCTGCTTTCCACTGTGCTTGCCGTCCTGTTCTTCTCGCTCGCGGCCGAACGGGGCTACGCCGCGACGATAGCGGTGCCCATTGCCGGCCAGAGCCCGTGGTTCGCCATGGGTTTCACGGTCATGATTTCCTTTCTGTGTTTGCGGCGAAGGATCTGGTGGGCGGTGCTGTTATGGGTGGCCGTCAGCCTCATGTCCCTGGGCCGGTGGGCCGTGTTCCGTGACACTCTGGTCCCCACCGAAAGTTACCCCGTAACGACTTTGGGGTTGTTGTTGGCCACGTGGATGGGGTACCGGGAGTTCATGCGGTTCACCCAACGCAACCGGGAGATCCAGAGCATGCTGGTCACCGCCCGCAGTAGCGACGAGGCCGAGCAGAACACCAAGAACGCTTCCTACCAGCGCGTTCAGGACGTTCGCCGGTTGGCCGGCGGGCTGCTCGAACGCATTGCCTACGACCCGTCCGAGATCACCGAGCACGACATCAACCGGTTCCGGCTCACGGAAGCGCAACTGCGCGACACCATTCGGGGCCGTTCCATTGCCACGCCCTACATCCTGGAGCTCGCCCGCGCGGCCCGCGACCGCGGTGTCGCGGTGGACATCCTGGACGAGCGGGGTCAACCGTTGCCACCCAGGGTCCTGGAGGCCACCACGGAGCAACTGGCCGAGGTTCTTAACCACGCCCAGTGCGGTGTGGTCACGATTCGCGCCTTCCCCCAGGGCGATCCCACGGCCGTGTTCATCGTGCACGACAACGACAATGAGGAAGAGGACCCGATCGCGATCGAGATCGCGGACGTCACCGGCGAGGTCTCGCGTTTCTAACACCACCGGGATCCCGCGCTTCGCTCACCCGCTCGGAGGATAGCCGCACGGGCCTGCGGGCGTCGTACCCGCACGACGACGCCGCGGCGAGCGCACTGCACGGACCCCTCGCCCGGGGGGTCGTGGCGGGTGTTTCTCCGGATCTTGGACACTCTCTCCGGCGTCCCGGTCCACCGTTGCCTAGCGTGTGCCGTATGGACACACTCCCCGATTCCCAACTCGACCCGTTCGACCCTTCGGATCCGCAGGATCACCCGCACGCGGCGTTCGCGGCCGTGGGCTGCGCGGACGGAAAGCCACGGTGCCCATGGGCTGTGGCAACTCCCGGCACCCTGCTTGATCACGACCACGACTGGGCGGTGCCCCCGGACAACTCCGCGCAGTACTTCCAGGCCTTGAGCATGGAAGTACTCGATTCGGGTTTGGCCCGCTGGTCCCAATCCGGACGGCACCCATCGTGGTATCTGTACATGGCGGATCTGGAGCCGGCCAGGGTGGCTCGGCTGGACGAGGACGACGTCGAGGATCTGCTCCTCAACCCGGAGCTCATCCGCAACCGCGCCAAGATTGAGGCCGTCATTCACAACGCGCGCGCGTGCGAGGACTGGTCGGTCGCGGACTGGCAGGCGCTGTTGGCCGAGGCGCAGGTACCCGCACCCGCCGATCCTCCGCTGCGCTCCCTGGACCTGCCCGACAGCACGCCCGAGTCACGCAGGCTCTCCGGCCTTTTTCGCGAGCGCGGCTTCAAACTCATCGGCCCGGTCACTGCCCATCGCTGGTTGCAGCGCATCGCACGGGCACCCGGCCACGTCCGTGGTTGTTTCCGCGCGCATCCAAGGGACCCGGAGCAGTCTCCCGCTCCGGCGGGTTGATGCGGTGCCTTGATCTCAATCAAGCAGCAGGGCGGGTTCCTCCAGGATGCGTGCGACGTCCGCCATGAACCGGGCGGACAGGTCTCCGTCCACCACCCGGTGGTCGAAGGAGCCACCCAGGGTCGTGATCCAGCGCGGAATCACGTCACCGTCAACGACCCACGGCTTCTGCTTGATGGTGCCGAAGGCCACGATGGCCACCTCGCCGGGGTTGATGATGGGCGTTCCCGTGTCGATCCCCAGTGCACCGATGTTCGTGATGGACAGCGTGCCGCCCTGCATGTCACCCGGCTGGGTGCGGCCCTGGCGGGCGGTCTGAGCGAGCTCGTTCAGGGCAATGGCCAGTTCGCGCAGGTTCAGGTCCTGGGCGTCCTTGATGTTGGGCACCAACAGTCCCCGCGGGGTGGCCGCGGCAATACCGAGGTTCATGTAACGCTTGATGATGATTTCGGAATCGGTCCATGTGGCGTTGACCTGCGGATTACGGGCAGCGGCCCAGATCACGGCCTTGGCCAAAATCAGCAGGGGCGTGACTTTGACGCCCTCAAAGTGCGGAGACGTCTTGAGCCGTTTGACGAACTCCATGGTCCGGGAGGCATCCACGTCCACGAAGATCGATACGTGCGGGGCGCTGAAGGCCGAGCGCACCATGTTCTGGGCCGTGAGCTTGCGGACCCCCTTGACCGGGATTCGCTCCTCGCGTGAACGTGCGGGGGCGTTGGTCGAGGTCCAGAAGGTGTCCGGGCCGTCCTCCACTTCGCGCAGGTGGGCGGCGTAGGCCAGCAGGTCACGCTTGGTGACCTGGCCGCCCTCGCCCGTGGCGGTCACGTTCGCCAGGTCGATGCCCATTTCTTTGGCGGCCTTGCGCACCGGCGGCTTGGCCATGCTGGGACGGCGCGGGATGGACGCTTGAGCCGCCCCCTGCTGCTGCGCAGCGGTGTCGTCCAGGGAACGCAGCCACGTTTCACCGCGGTCCTTGAACTTACCGGCCCTGTCCGCCAGGTCCTGAGCCGCCGTGCCCAGACCCGACTTGGACAACCGATCGGCCAAGCCGGCGGCCATGCGGGCCGCACCCGCCTTCGGGGATTCCTGCTCCTGAGCGGCGGGCTTACCCTGCTCGTCGAGGCCCTGGGGCTGCTCGGCGTCGATGCGCATGGCGGTGCGGGTGCGCTGGCGGCGTCGTACGGGATCGGCCTTGGGACCGGCGCCCACGAGGGCTTTCCCCGAGTCACCGGAATCCATGCTGCGCCCGGAACCGGACGTGGATTCTTCCCGGGGCGTGAGGTGCTCCGGGCCGGGTTCACCCTCCACGCCGTCCTTGGGGACCGAACCGGCGTACCCGGGATCGGGCGTGCCGGACGGGTCGGATTCGGAATCACCCACGGTGATGATGGGCGTACCCACCTCCACCGTGGCGCCCTCGGACACCATGATGTTCAGAACGGTTCCCGCGAACGGTGAGGGCAGTTCCACCACGGACTTGGCGGTCTCGATCTCACAGATCACCTGGTTGACGGTGACGGTCTGTCCTTCGGCCACCTTCCAGGACAGGATCTCTGCTTCGGTCAGGCCCTCACCCACATCGGGCAACGTGAATACCTGGGACATGAGTTCTACCTCCTGCGACACCGCGCATGCGGGGCGGTTCGTGACTTAGGACGATTTAGTAAGCGAAGGAACGGTCGAGTGCTTCCAACACACGATCCAGGTCCGGAACGTAGTGGTCTTCCACGGCGGCCGGCGGATACGGCATATGGAAGGCACCCACGCGCAGCACGGGGGCTTCCAAGGAGTAGAACGCCCGTTCGGTCACGCGCGCGGCGATTTCGCCGCCCAGGCCACCGAACGTGGGGGCCTCATGGGCGATGATCAGGCGACCGGTCTTTCGCACGGACGCGGTGACCAAGTCGAAATCAATGGGTGACAGGCTGCGCAGGTCGATCACTTCCACGCTGCGGCCATCCTCCCGGGCCGCCTCGGCCGCCGCGAGCGCCACGGGGACCAGCGGACCCCAGGCGACGATCGTGGCCTCTTGCCCCTCGCGAACCACGGCAGCGCTGAATGCGTCACCCGTTGGCCGGTCCTCGTCCACCTCACCCTTGAGCCAGTAGCGGCGCTTCGGTTCGAAGATGATGACCGGATCGTTGCAGGCGATGGCCTGCTGCGACATCCAGTACGCGTCCTGGGCATTGGACGGGGCAAGGATGCGCAGACCCGCGGTGTGGGCGAACAGCGCCTCGGGCGATTCCGAGTGGTGCTCCACCGAACCGATCACGCCGCCGTAGGGGATGCGAATGGTCACGGGAACCGTGAGGTTGCCGTCGGAACGGGCGTGAATTTTAGCGAGCTGGGTGGTGATCTGGTTGAACGCGGGGAACGTGAACCCGTCGAACTGGATCTCGCACACGGGCCGGTAACCGCGCTGGGCCAAACCCACGGCGGTCCCCACGATGCCCGCTTCCCCCAGGGGCGTGTCGAGGACACGGTGGGCTCCGTAGCGGTCCTTGAGGCCTTCCGTCACACGATAGACACCCCCCAGGGACCCGATGTCCTCGCCCATGAGCATGACCTTGGGGTTTTCCGCCATGGCGCGGGACAACCCCGCGTTGATCGCTTTGGCAATGGTCAGCTGTTTCACGCGTGGGCTCCTTCCGAGCCGGAGTCTTCCTGGTCACTCTGCGGGGCGAAACCGGCCTGGTAGTCCAGGTACTCGGCGCGCTCGGCGGTGACCAGGGAGTGCGGATCCGCGTACGCCTTGTCGAAGAACTCATCGAAGGTCGGAGCGGCCGTCCCCAGCACGTCCGCGCGCAGTTCCCCTGCCATCTCGCGACCCTCGTTGGCCACGGATTCGAAGAACTCGTCACCGACGTGATGGGTTTCGCGCAGGAACATTTCCAGCCGCTCGAGCGGATCCAGGGTGCCCCACTGTTCTTCTTCATCCCGCTGCCGGTACTTGGTGGGGTCATCGGCGGTGGTGTGGGCCCCCATCCGGTAGGTCTCGGCCTCGATCATCACCGGGCCTTCTCCGCGCCGGATCTTGTCGAGTGCGTAGCGGGTCGCTGCAACAACGGCCAGGATGTCGTTGCCGTCCACCCGCAGGCCTTCGAAACCGTAGCCGGCGGCGCGCGTGGCCAGCGGCACACGTGACTGGGTGGAGAAAGGAACCGAGATGGCCCACTGGTTGTTCTGGACGAAGAACAGTATCGGGGCGTCGTAGGAGGCGGCGAACACCATGGACTCGTGGATTTCGCCCTCCGTGCTCGCGCCGTCCCCGTAGTAAGCGACCACGGCCTCGGGTTTCTCACCGGCCGGCTCCCCGGCGTCCTCGGCCGCCTTACGATCGAGCGCGGTGCCCATGGCGTAGCCCACGGCGTGCGGCACCTGAGAGGCCAACACCATCGTGTACAGGTTCACGTTGCACTCGTTGGGATCCCAACCGCCGGCGGTGTGACCGCGGAACAACTGCAGCAGCTGGCCGGGCGTGACGCCGCGGTGAAAGACCACGGCGTGCTCCCGGTAGGACGGGAAGAGGCGATCGGTGGGCTCGGTGGCCCACGCGGAACCCACCTGTGCCGCTTCCTGGCCGCGCAGCGGAACCCACAACACCAGTTGGCCCTGACGCTGCAGGGACGTGGCCTCCTCGTCCACGCGCCGGGCCAGCGCCATGGAACGGTACAGTCCCTTGAGTTCGACCGTGTCGACGTCCTGGACGTACGGCGAGAGTGTGGGGTCCTCGTGAACCGCGCCCTGTTCGTCGAGCAACTGGAGCCTGGGCACGGTGCTCTCAACCGTCCCGGGGTGTGTCTTTGCTGCCATGGTTGGATGGTCCTTCCGTGTGGCCTAGTTGGTGCTGCTCATGGGCATGGTGCTGGGGTGGGGGAACTGCGCGCAGAGTTCCAGGAGCCGGGTGTTGGCCTCCGCCTCGCCGAAACTCACGCGCACTCCCTCCGATCCGAACCGCCGGACCGACAGGGCGTGCGCATCGCACAACTCGCTGAACGCCTCACTGTGTTCTCCCAGCGGGAGCCACACGAAGTTGGCCTGGGTTTCCGGGTGCTGCCACCCGAGTTCGGCCAAGCCCGCCAGGACCCGTTCACGCTCATCGACCACTTGTTGGACGCGCTCGTCCACCTGGTCGATATGTGTAATGGAGGCCACCGCAGCCAACTGCGCCACTTGCGTCACGCTGAAGGCGGGGGTCGCTTGTCCCAGGTACTGGCTCACGTGCGGTTGGGACACCGTGTAGCCCACCCGCAGCCCCGCCAGACCGTGCGCCTTGGACAGGGTTCGCAGCGACACCACGTTGGGGTACTCACGGTAGAAATCAATGCCGTTGACCAGGCCTTGGGCGCGTTGAAACTCCCAGTACGCCTCGTCGATGACCACCAGCACGCGCGAGGGGACACGCTTCATGAACTCGTGCACGTCCGCGGATCGGAGGCTGGGTCCGGTGGGGTTGTTGGGTGTGCACAGCAATATGACGCGGGTGCGTTCGGTGATCGCGGCCGCCATGGCCTCGAGGTCATGGGAACCGTCCGGGCAATTGGGGACCTGGACACTCTGCGCTCCGGTCAACCCCACCGAAATCGGGTAGGCCTCGAAGGAACGCCACGCGTAAATCACTTCGTCCGGTTGACCGTCCCGGCCGGTTCCCGCGAACGCGGCCAACAGCTGGTTCAAAGCGCCCAGGCTGCCCGCACCGGCCACGATATCCGCGGCGGGCACCGAGAGGTAGCCCGCGAGCGCCTCGCGCAGCACGGTGGCCGAGGGGTCCGGGTAGCGGTTGATCAGATCGAAGTCGTGGAGGGCCTGGCGGACCGCGGGAACGGGGCCGTACGGGTTCTCGTTGGACGCCAGTTTGTAGGCCACCAGCCCGGGGATCTCGGCGGCGGGTTTTCCTGCGGCGTACGCGGGAAGTTGAGCCAGTGCGTCCCGGGGGCTGACCCGTTCGGCGTTCTGCTCAGCGCCCGATGAATCGGCTGGCGGGGTGGCGTTACTCATAGGCCCCATGCTAACTCTCGCTATGGATCCTCCGGGTTGTGGACAACATGATCCTCCAGGACTTCGTACATGTAGGTTTCGGTGCGTGTCCCGGCGCCGGAGGCAATGGCGGCGCCCAGCGCCCGTTCGTGTTTCATGACCGCTGGCTCCCCGGAATTGCTGATTCCCTGCGCGCCCAGCGTATAGACATACATGTCGTGCGCGCCCACCCCGCTGAGGCTTCCCGCGGGTGAGTACTGGTCGTTGTACTGGGTGTCCACGCGCACCGTGGAGCGGTTCTCGTGGTCCGGGTTCTTGATGCCGTCCAGGGGTGGCACCATGTCGTCGTTGTGCTCCACCGCCATGACGGAGGTCTCCCGGGAGAACTCGAAGCCTCCCACGGGCGCTCCGAACGTGGTCAGGGCAGCCACGGAGTACAACCGCTGGAATTCGTGGTTCATCGCGAGCCCCGCGGCGTCGATTCCGCCCAGGCTGTGTCCACTCAACACGACCGAATCACCGGGTTGGATCCCGGCGTCCTTCAGGGCCTCACTCACGGCACGCTGGGCTGGAGGCAGATCCCCCAGCGAATCGTGCGGCCGGGCTTTCATGGCCGCGACGATGCCTGCGATGTCGTGAACGCCCCGGCCGTCGTGCCAGACTTCCGTCCCGGTGAGCACCACCGAGAATGCCGCCCGTCCCGCTCTGTCGGTGGTCTTCTGCACCAGCACCGTGCTGTTCTCCCGGCCCTGGACCACGTTCTTGGCGTCCTTGAGCGCCGCCGCGGTGCCTCCCACGGTTGTCGGTGCCGCGCCGTCGAATTCAACGCCCGCGGGCAGGGGTCGCCTGGCCAGCGGCGCTATGCCGTGTTCGGAAGCATTGCTCGGCGCGATGCCGGTCATGGTTTCCCTGGCTTTCGGGCGCACGGCGTGAGCCCGCACGTACGGGTACAGCAGCCGCTCCGCCGGGGATAGGTTTCGGCCCGTGGTGTACGGGGTGAGCCATTCGAATCCGGGCTTGCCGCTGAGCCCGTTGACGGCGGCGCGCACCACCGGCCACGATGCGCCCAGCTCCGACTGCAGACCTGCCTCCTCGGCGCCGAGCTGCGCCTCGGTCTCCCCGATCCCCGTCAGCAGACCGTCCGCCCACACTCGTGCGTACTGGCCCACGGTGAATTCGTCACCCGGTTGACCGCCGAGCTCCCGCCAGGCCTGCGTGCGACTCATGACCGCCGATGGCAACGGAGTACGGAGACCGGAGTCGAGCACGTCGTCCAGCCCCACACCACGGATCACCGCGTTGGTGCCCTCGGGCCCGCCCCCGGCCACCACCACCCCGAAGGACGTCACCCGGACCTTGGTCGCGAACTGGGCCGGAGTCGTGATGTCCGCTCGTTGCACGGCGGTGGTGAACTCGTCCAGGACGGTGCGCATCCCGCGGGTGGCGGAGCCCGTGAGGTTCCACCCCGGCATGATCAGGATGTTCGGTCCGAACAACGACCCCACGCTGGCCTCCACCATCTCGTAGTGTTGCTGAGCGCTCGCCACCTGAAGGTGGGTCAGCGTCACGCGGGCTTGAGCGGCCACGAGCGCGGCCTTCGAATGCGCCGCCGACGCCGCCGCGGCACCGAGCAGCGGATGTCCCGTCATGCTCCACGCGGCGACTTCCATGTCCGCAACGGTGGTCCCCAGAAGCACGTCACCGACCCGTTCGTTCACGCGCGAGAGGACCCCGGCGGCTACCGCGATGGCCGCAGTGTTGACCTCCAGGGCTCCCGGTGCGGTGCCCCCGCTCACCCGCATGGATTCCGTGGCGGACGCAATGGCCGCACGGGTGTTCTCCGGAAGGTTCGGGTGTTCCAGCACGGGTCGGGCACCGGGCTCCGTTCCGAACAGCGTGCCCTGCAGGTTCTCGGCTCGCCCCGTGACCTCGCGCTCCACCTCCCTGGTCATCCCAACGACCCCGTGGGCATGTGCGCGGGAGCGGACAGTCCCGTCTGAGCCAGAACTCCCACCACCGACGCGCCCAGGGCACCGAGGTCCAGGAACTGCTCGACCGCTCCGATCTGGGCCGAGAGCCCCGCGGCACCCGCGCGCAGCTCTGCCGCCACGTTGTGGTACCCGTGAGCAACGCCCCGGATGTCGGCGGTCAGCCCCTCCAGTCGGACCCGGTAGGCCCGCGCGGCCTGCCCCTTCCACTCTGGTGCCTGCGCCGCGCACAGCTCCGCCGCCAGCGCCAGCAGCTCACCGGCCGCGCGTTCGTAGCCACCGGCCAGCATGACAATGCGATCGTGGACGAGTCCCGCCACACCGGAGGGTGACGGGCCGGAGATCTCCGGCACACCCGGGGATCCCGGGCCGTTCCATGCAGTGGGTGACGACATGGCCTGTTCCTTCCTGACGTGGACTCCGCGGAGAACCTCACGCTAGAACCACGGCCGCGGGAAAAGCAGCCGCTCGCGCCCGGTTGTGGACACGCGACCGGGCGACCACGAACCGGCGCGTCCGTGGAGCGCCGGCAGCGCGGCGTCGTCGATGAACACCGAGCCGGAGCGCTCGCGCGGGCGTGGAACAATGAGGTTCATGTCGAAAACTCCACACACTCTCCCCTCCGGACGCGTGGCCCTGAGCCAGCAGAACCCTCCGATCGCGTTGGGACCTCTGGACGGTCGATACCGACCCCAGGCCGGCATCCTGGTCGACTACCTCTCGGAGGCCTCGCTGAATCGCGAGCGCGTGCACGTGGAGGTCGAATGGTTCATTCACCTGTGTGAACAGCGCGCGCTGCCCGGATTGGAACCGCTCACCCGGGAACAGAAGGACGGCCTGCGGGCCATCATCACCGATTTCGACGCCCGGTCCGTGGCCGAGCTGGCCGAGATCGAGGCCGTGACCGTTCACGACGTGAAGGCCGTGGAGTACTACATCGGGCGCCGCCTGCCGCAGCTGGGGCTGGAGCACCTCAAGGCCCTCGTGCACTTTGCGTGCACCTCGGAGGACATCAACAACCTGTCCTACGCGTTGGGCGTCAAGGATGCCGTGGCGGACGCTTGGCTGCCCGCCGCCCGCAAACTCGTGGCCGCGATCAGCGGGATGGCCCAGGGCGCCAAGGCCACACCCATGCTGTCCCGCACCCACGGCCAACCGGCCACCCCCACCACGCTGGGTAAGGAACTCGCGGTGTTCGCGCACCGCCTGAACCGCCAGCTGCACCGCATTGCGACAACCGAGTACCTGGGCAAGATCAACGGCGCCACCGGCACGTTCGCCGCCCACGTGGCCGCGGCACCGGACACCGATTGGCCCGCAGTTTCCCGGTCCTTCGTGGAGGGCCTGGGACTGGACTGGAACCCTTTGACCACCCAGATCGAGTCCCACGATTGGCAGGCCGAGCTCTACTCGGACATGTCCCGGTTCAACCGGATCCTGCACAACCTGTGCACGGATGTGTGGTCCTACATTTCCATTGGCTACTTCCAGCAGATCCCGGTCGAGGGTGCCACCGGTTCCTCCACCATGCCGCACAAGGTGAACCCCATTCGTTTCGAGAACGCCGAGGCCAACGCCGAGATCTCGTGCTCGCTTCTGGACACCCTGGGCGCCACGCTGGTGACCTCGCGCTGGCAGCGTGACCTCACGGATTCCTCGTCACAGCGCAACATCGGCGTGGCCTTCGGTCACTCGATGCTCGCCATTTCCAATGTGATCAAGGGCCTGGAACGCTTGGACGTTGCCGAGGACCTGTTGGCCGAAGACCTCGACGAGAACTGGGAGGTACTGGGCGAGGCGGTCCAGACCGCCATGCGCGCCGAGGCGGTTGCGGGCCGTGAGGGCATGGACAACCCCTATGAGCGGCTCAAGGATCTGACCCGCGGCCACCGCGTGGACGGCGAGCGCATGCGCGAGTTCATTGGTGAGCTGGGCCTGTCCGAGGCTGCCGAACAGCGGCTCAAGGCCCTGACCCCGGGGCAGTACACCGGTTTGGCCGAGCAGCTCGTGGAGCGCTACGCGAACTGAGCCGCGCGACGCCCGAGAACACCGCCGGAAGCGTCTGCCACCCAGCGCAGCACGTCCGCCGGCACATTGGTGGTGATCTGGTGAACCCCGAGGGACAGGCACATGTGGGTGTCCGCGAACGAGTCGACCGTCCACACGCGCAGGACCGATCCGTTGGACCGCCACGCGAGCACGTCCCGGGGGTGATCACGCACGTACTGGATCCCGGGCCCGGCCAGCTCCACCTCACCGTTGTCGATGATCGGGACGGCCGGGGGCACCACGAGTTTCATACCGGCCCGGTAGACCACGGCAGCCGCGGGCCCCACCCGCATGCTGTGCCGCACCGAGCTCACGGTGGTGTCCGCGACCAACTGGCACACGTGCCGCGGTGGGACGGACTGCAGAAAGTAGCGAACGGCGTCGGGATGGAAACTCATGACGGAGACCTTGATGTTGCCCAGCCACCCGGTCTCGGGATCCCAGCCGCGGCGCATGAGCAGCACCAGAACGGCTTCTTCCAGCCCCTGACCGAACGCACTGGGATGTTTGGTCTCCACCGCAAGTCCCAGGGTGCGGCCCGCGGATTCCAGCAGGTCCAGCAGCTCATCCAGAGTTAGCAACTGCTCGTGCCGGCGGCCGTGGGATTCCGGAATCGGCACGCCCTTCCACGACACGAAATCCAGGGCCCGTAGTTGCTTCAGGGTGTGCTGCGACACCGGCCCGGTGCCGTTGGAGGTGCGGCCCAACTGAGCGTCGTGGTGGAGAACCAGGTACCCGTCCCGGGTGAGCTGGACATCGCATTCCACTCCGTCGGCGCCGTCCAGGATCGCTTGGACGTACGCGGAGCGGGTGAGTTCGGGAAATGCCGCGGAAGAACCTCGGTGCGCGTAGATCAGGGGGCGCCCGGGCCGCGGATCGTCGCGTGTCATGCGCGGTGCTTGCTCCGTGGCAGTGCCGCGCAGGAGCTGTTCGGATGATTCACGTGCGGTGAACACACGTCCACCGTATCGCCCGTTGCTGACTCGCCCTGATCTGCCGGTCAATGGCCCGTGACGGACAGCTGAACGCCCCGGTGCCGCACCACGTGAGCGGTCCCGGGGCGTTGCGTGCAAACCGCTACCGGTCGCAGCAGCGCATCACTTCTCGATGGAATCCGGGTCCTTGACCTTGGTGCCGTCCCCGAATGCCTCCGCGCGCGCAGCCACATCCAGCGTGGCCGGGAACTGCGCGGGGAACTCACCGAACGCTTCCTCGGTGGCCTTGATGACCTGGCGGGACATGGCCAGGTTGGCGCCCCCGCCCACCACGGCGCCGATGCCGAACGGTAGGGCGCGGCCCATCACGGCACCGGTCTGCTTGGCCAGGAACCGCTTGACGAACATGTTGCGGATGGTTCGCCCGGCATCGAACTTCTTGTTGCTCTCATCTTTGCCGAGCATGAGCCCCCACTTGTTGGTGAGGCCCTTGGAACGGCTGGAATTCGCCAGGATCTGGCTCATCAGCTGGTTGCCGTCTTCCCCGAGCATCAAGGCCATGACCATAGTGCGGTTCTGCTCTTCGTCATCGGGGTGCACACCGTGCAGTTCGGCCATGGCCTGCGCGTAGAGCGCGGTGGCCTCCAGGTAACCGACCACGGCCACCGAGGACAGACCCAGCGACGCAATGGTGCCGATACCGGGAACCATGGCTGTGGCACCCACCGCCCCGCCGCCCACGGTCACCGAACGCTGGTAGGTCTTGGTCAGGCGCTTGGCAATTTGAGCGGGTGTGTCCTTGGGGTGCTGCTCGCGTTCACGCTGCAGCATTTTGACCACCAAGGGTCGTTGCATACGCAGCACATGGTTCAAGAACTTGTTGACACCCGGTTTGGGTTTGCCGTCCTCGTCAAAGGCCTTGTTCAGCGGGTTCATGTCCATTTCGGTGCACTCCTCGAGGCGTACTCAATCGGTCGGGCTGGTCTCGCCTGTCACTGGCGTCAACTATTGCACAGCCCGCTGATCACCGCGCGGGCGTTCGCTATCCGACGACGCCGCACGAGCCGGGTTCCCGCCCATCTCACCGCCCCGGGTGGTTTCCATCCGCGCGCACGAACTCGTCCCACGCGTTCAGTTTGCGCAGCAGGTCCGTTTTCTTGATCACATGGCCCGACATCCGCCCCAGGATCGAGGACAGCGCGGCAATGGTGTCGATGATGAACGGGCCCTTGTTGAGCATCACGCACTCGGCGCGCTGGCCTTGGGCGGCATCGGTGACTTCCGCGCGGGAAGGAATACCCTTTTTCGCCAGGCTCTCCAGCACCTGGGTGGCCCAGATGACCGGCACATGGGCGGCCTCGCACAGCCACAGGATCTCCTGTTGAACCTCCGCGAGACGCTCGAACCCGGTTTCCACCGCCAGGTCGCCGCGGGCGATCATGACCCCGGCGTCCTTCCAGCGCATGACCTCCAACAACATTTGCGGCAGCTGCTCGAACCCACCCACCGTCTCGATCTTGAGGCTCACGTCCACGTCGGTGGCGTCCAACCGGGTGAGTTCGTCCAGCAGATCGGTGACGTCCGTGCGACTGCGCACGTACGACATGTTCACGATGTCCGCGTTGCGGGCCACGAACTCCAGGTCCTGGCGGTCCTGCTCGGTCAGGGAGCGGATCCGCAGCTCGGTGTCCGGGAAATTAATGCCTTTCTCCGCCTTGAGATTGGCGCCATTGGGTCCGGTGTGCAGAACCTCGATGTCCATGCTGTCGGCGGTCACGGAGCGGGTGACTCCGCCGATCTTGCCGTCGTTGAGCCACACCCGGTCCCCCGGTTCCACGTCCTGGAACGCTTCGGGGAGCGTGCACCCGATGGTGAACGGGGAGTGGCTCACCGCAGGCACCGGTTCCAGGCTGCGCACGAGTCGCAGGGTGTCGCCGATGTTCAGACGCAGCGCCTGCTCGGTTTCGGGCAGCTCGCCCAGGACCGCGTGGTCCCCGTTGGCGGCCTTGAGGACCAAATCGGTGGCGAAATACACGGTCTTGGCGAATTCCACCAGCACACCGCCGTCCTCGACCGCCACCACGTGCAGGGAGCGACCGGATTCACGGGCATCCCGCAGCCGGATTCGCTCCCCCACCGAGCGCCGCGCCAACCACGATGCCGGGCTCACCGGCACACTGGGCAGCACATCGTCGTGGGGCGAGCTCCCCAGCCAGAGTCGGGCGCGTTCGGTGACGTGTCCCCTCGCGTCGCGCGTGGGTTTGATCTTCTCGACGCGCGGCCCCGGCTCAATGGGACCGGTGCGCACCTTGGGTCCGCCCAGATCCATGGAGATCCTCAGATCCTTGTCCAATTCCGACGCCGCCGCGCGCACGTGCTCGATCATGCGCGCCCATTCCTCGGTCCCGTCATGCGCGCAGTTGATGCGGGCCACGTTCATCCCGGCTGCCACCATGTCCCGGACCGTGGCGGCGTCGCCGGCGGCTTCGGACGGCAACGTGACCATGATGCGGGTCTCTCGGCCCTCGGGGGCCCGCCCCAGCAGATGCACGGTGTTGCGCACCAACGTTTTCTGGCCGCTGCGCTGGTTCTCCCCGGGTTCGATTCCCACGTCGAGCATGCCCAGATCGGGTTCGGGCCTGCCGGCAATGGCCGCCAGGCTCAGCAGCACCGCCTTGAGGTGGTCCTCCACCCCGGCTTCCATGCGGCCCAGCGATGAGAGCCCCAGCTCCGAGAGGTCCGCTTGTAACTGGCGGACGTCCTGGCTGCGCACCGCGGCGTAATCGACCAAATTGACGGCGGACCACCGGTGACGGGGGCGCACACGGTTGATGCGATCCACTTGCGCGGTCCGCGCCTTGCCCACCACGCGGAATAATTCCTCCACCGCGTCCATGGCCTGCGCCGCCACTTCGCGACGCTGCTGGAACACACGGTCTGGCACTTGGCTCATGGTCCGGTCAACCTCCTGCTCCTATGGTGTCCGTTCACCGTAGTGACACCACATTGACAAACGGTGAACGGCGCTGCCGTCAGTGCCGGCTGAAATCCGTGAACGCTCCGGTGACCGGACCGTAATGAGCGTCCACGGTCATCACAACACCCGGGGTGTCACTGGAATTGAGCGATTTGAGCAGGTCACGCACCGCCCAGCGAGGGCCCTCCACCGTGATGGTCACGGTGCCGTCGGAATTATTGGTCGCGTGCCCGACCAGCCCGAGTTTTTCGGCGTGTCTCCAGGCCCAGTAGCGAAACCCCACGCCTTGTACGGTTCCATGAATCACCGCGGTCATGGCAAGAGGTTCGTTGAGATCCAGTTCTTCGGGTGCACGGTCGTCGGAGGCACGCGGGTGCAGTGGTGGCATATCCATGGGCCCAGATTAGGAGATACTTCTGGAAGAATATACTGCGTTGTTCGGCAGCACCCGTGAAAGGTCACCTCACCCATGTCCGAAACCCCCGCACTCGACCCGCAGGATCGGCTCGACATCCTGGAAACCTTGCATTTCTTGTCTCACGTGATCGACAACCGTGAATGGGATCATCTGGCGGACACGGTGACCGAGGACGTCGAATACCTGGCCCCTCGCATGGTCACCCCCGTATCGGTGGCGGACTTGGCGCCCGCCATGACCTTGCACGGGCCCGCGGGGATCCGGCAAGGCTACGAACTGTCACAATTGGCCCGGTACGGCAGCGTGCACGTGCTCAATACCGTCATCGAACCCATTGACGGGGACACCGCGGTCACGTGGAGCAGGATGATCCTGGTTTCCTTCGATCAAAGGGCCGTGGGTACCGATGCTGTGGACACGGTGGTGCGTACCCCGGACGGGTGGCGAATCACTCGACGCGTGATTCACGCACGGAACATGCTGCGCGAGCCGGAGCATTCAGGCGCCGGGTACGTTCCGGGTCCCTATACGTTTATGCACTTCAATGAGGCCATTGTTCGTGCCCAGGAAACCACGGCGAACACCGCGCACCCCAGCCGCGAGGAGCAGACCCGATGAGCACCGCTCGGTGGCGGCGCCCGACCGCGGTTGACGCGCTTGAAATCCATGAGGTTCTGGCGCGGTACGCGCACTGCATCGACAACCGCGATTGGGAACAGCTCTCCCGCATCTTCACTCCCGATGTGAAATTCGGGAGCCCGGGGAATTACACCCGCTCCCGGGACGATATTCCGGGCCGCATCGAACAGGTGAGCCCGTATCACCCGCACTACACCACGAACACCGTGATCCACCGGCTGCCCGTCGATTCGGAGGGCAGGAAGCGTGCCCGGTCGTGGAGTAAATATTTCATCGTGCGCCACGACCGGAGCTTGGCCTCGGGCGACTATCTGGACGAATGGGTGCACACCGAGGCGGGATGGCGCATCTTGCAACGCAGGGTGTCCCGAGGGCAGCGCTGGGAGAACGACCCCGGAGGCGCCTCCCAGCGTGACCTGGGAATGGGAGATTTTCTGGGGACCGCCTCCTAGGAGAGCTCCGCCAGACCCTCGGTGATCACCGTGTCGCCGTCCGCGAAATCAATCTTTTTTCCCACCGTGGTGTCAGGGTCGGCCAAGACGGCGGCGGCCACCAGGGCCACGTTGCCGCGCGCGGTGTTGGCGGCGTTCTCCCCCTCGCCCGGCTTGGTGGTGATCATGCCGGTTGTTTCGTCATCGGTGAGCTTGCCCGGACCCAGAATCGTCCATTTCAGGGAGCTCTCGCGCAAGTGGTCATCGGCGTCTGCCTTGGACTGCGCGTACGCGTAGAAGGAATCGTCCTCCGGTACGCCGTGATCCTGGCTCGCGCCCATGTAGGAGACCATCACGTAGCGTTCGACGCCCGCGGCCTGAGCCGCGTCCATGGAGCGAATAGCGGCATCGCGGTCCACGGCGTACGTGCGCTCGGGATCGCCGCCACCGGCGCCGGCGGACCACACCACGGCGTCCTGGCCGGCCAAGAGTTCCTTGAAGCCGTCCGTGTCGAGTTTCTCGACATCCGCAACCACGGCTGTCGCGCCGCGGTCCTCGACGTCCTGGATCTGCGATTCGGAGCGAATCACCGAGTTCACCCGGTGCCCGTCTCCCGAGAGGATTTGACTCAGCTGCAGGGCCACCTTGCCATGGCCTCCGATGATCATGATGTTCGACATGGTTAGTCCTTCCGTAGCCGGTAGTACTTCCGTGCCGTGGTCGTTCCGTTGATTCGGATGGCCGCCCACACCGCTACCAGCAGCAGGGCGATGACCACGGCGGGTGCCACTGTCCATAGCGCGATGAGCACCAAGATCATTCCCACCAGGGCCGGAACCATGGGCCAGCCGTACTGCACCATTTCCACGGCCATGTAGTCCTGGACCCGAAGGTGCGCGGTGTCCTGCGGCAAACGGCCGGTTCGAGCACTCGCACGGACCCCTTTGGAACCCACGGAGCGTTCCTCCATCATCCCCACCCGGGGCACCTGGTCGACACGCATGAACGATAGGGTCACGCCCCCCAGCGACGCCGCCGCGCCCGCCAGGAGTACCGGCCACTGCCAGGCGCTGTCGAAGACACCGGTTTGGTTCAGCCGGTCACCGGCGACTATCCCCACAATGCCCGCACCGAGTGTCACCACTGCCACCACGGCCAGGCGGCGTTTCCATACCTTGTCGACCCATGCCAGCGAGGGTATGGGGACATTGGGTCGGTCGGCTCCCGTCAGCCGGTATTCCTGTGCCACGACGAGTCCTCCTTACGAGTTCTTGTTGGACGCCCCGAGCTCCCTGTACAACCTGCTCACCACGGCATGCAGGTCCGCGCTGTCATGTTCCACCAGCGCCTCGGTCAACACACCCAGTAGACCGTGGATCATGAACCGGTCGTAAAGGCTCGAAGGGCTGGGCTGGCCAGAGTCGTTACGCAGTTGACGGCACGCGACCGCAAGTTGGAGAACCAGCGCATTGCCCGCCAGATAACCACCCGGGCCCGAGAGCACGGCGGAGTAGTACTGTCGGTACTCACTCATGTGCTCGATCACGGTGTACGCGAGTCGTTCCATGACATCACCGTTTCCGGTGCTGCCGGCGCCCTTCAAAGACAGTTCCGCGCGGAGTAGATTCACGGTGGCCTGCAGCAATACCTGCTCGCGTGAACCAAAGTTCTCGTACACGGCCTTACGGCTCACGCCGGCGGCCTGGGCGATTTCGGTCATGCCCACGTGGGATCCGCAGCGGGCCACCAGATCGACCGTGGCATCCACCACCGCTTTACGCGTTCGCTCTATTCGTCGATCCATGAAGATCTCCACCATCCAATGAGAAGCTAAATAATACGCTTACTTCCTATTGAACGACATCCTCGGATGTCCCAGTACCCCCTTTGGGGTTGAGTAGGCCGCTCACCACGAACACCAGGCCCTCACCGGCGAACTCCACGAACCCGGCTTCACCGCGGTACAGCAGCGAATGCCCGGCCCGTGCCTCATGATCCGAGGCCCCGGTCTCGCAGATCCTGGCCGTCACGTGTCCTTGGGCGACCAGTACTACGGAGGTCCCCGGAATCCGCCGTCGTAGGGCGTGCCCGCGGTGCACCCGGAAGGCCACCATGCTCAGCGAGGTGTCCCACAGGGGATAGTCCGCAGACCCGTCGGGGCTGGAAACCGGGTCGAGAATCTCGATCGGGGCCTGCTGCGGAGCCAGTACGGACAGCAGCTCCGGCACGTCCATGTGCTTTGTTGTGAGTCCGGCTCGCAGCACGTTGTCCGAACAGCCCATGACCTCCACGGCCGTTCCGGAGATGTACGCGTGCAGCTGCTGGGGCGGGGTGTGCACCGCCTGTCCGGGGTGCAGATGCACGAGGTTCATGCACAGGGCCACGAGCATGCCCGGGTCACCCGGGTAATGATGATCCAGCAGCTCAATCACATGGACGGCCCGTTCCAGCGGGGTGGCCGCGGGGTGCAACGCCGCGTCCTCGTCGACTCGGGGCAGATGCGCCAAGCGAGTCCCGCGTAGCCGGGCGGCGGCGCTCACACACGCTCGGACGGACTCCGCCGCGCGCTCCTCCGACAGCGACAGTGCCGCTCGCAGCGCCGACGGCTCGTTGGCCGCCCGCGACAGCCAGTCCAAGCGCAACTCATGAGCAAGCTCTCGCAACTGCGCGCCCGTTCGTTGTCCGGCTAGTAACCACATATCGGTGAGAGCGACCACAGTTTCCGGTTTGGCTCGGTCGTCCTTGTAATTGCGGGACGGGGATTCGAGGGGCATCCCCTGCTCATTGTCCCGCGCAAAACCCTCCCTCGCTTGCTGAGTGGACGGGTGAACCTGAATGGACAGCGGGGCAGCAATCGCCAGAATCTTCAGCAGGAACGGCAGATCCGGCAGAACGTCGACGAGGCTCGTGGCGTGTCCATCCACCTCGATGATGGACGGCGCACTCGAGTGGGCGCCCATCCACAGTTCCGCCTCCGGGTGCTCACTGGGCACAGGCCTGCCCTGCATGGTGGCCAACACCGATCGTGATCCCCACGCGTAATTCTGAATCGGATTGTCCATCCGAAAGAACTCTGCCATACGAATCATCCAATCACAGCGGGCTTGAGGATTCGTGTGGGCCTTGCCGGGGTGCCCGCCTGTCTCACGTAGAATGCGGCCCTGTGACCATAGATCTTTCTTCCTCGTTCAAGGCCTACGATGTGCGCGGCATTGTGGGTTCCACCATCACTGCGGACAGCGTGCGGGCTACCGGCGCCGCATTCGTCGATGTGCTCGGGCTGGCAGGCGCCACCGTGGCCGTGGGCGGAGACATGCGTCCCTCGTCCCCGGAATTCATCGATGCGTTCGCCCAGGGTGCCATGGCGCGCGGCGCGGATGTGGTCAAGATCGGCACCATCTCCACCGACGAGTTGTACTTCGCGTGCGGCACACTCAATTGCGCCGGTGTGACTTTCACCGCGAGCCACAACCCCGCCGCCTATAACGGCATCAAGATGTCCATGCCCGGTGCCGTCCCGGTGTCCTCGGAGACCGGGCTCTTCGAGATCCGTGACCTCGCCCAGCAGTACCTGGACTCGGGCGAGATTGCGCAGACCGAACGGCACGGTACGGAAACCAGCCGAGATGTGCTGGCCGACTACGCTCGCTACCTGCGCGATTTGGTGGACCTCAGCACGATCCGTCCCCTCACGGTGGTCGTGGATGCGGGTAACGGCATGGCCGGGCTGACGACTCCCGCGGTCCTGGGTGACGCCGAGCTCGAGGCTTTACCCCTGGAGATCGTGCCCCTGTACTTCGAGCTGGACGGCACGTTTCCCAATCACCCCGCCAATCCGCTCGAACCGGCAAACCTCATGGATCTGCAGGCCGCGGTCCGCGAACACGGTGCGGATATCGGGCTGGCCTTCGACGGGGACGCGGATCGCTGCTTCGTGGTGGATGAGCGCGGCGAACCCGTCTCGCCGTCGGCCATTGCCGCCATCGTGGCCGAACGCGAGATCGCCCGGGCCCACAGCGGGGGCGACGAGCAGCCCGTGGTGATCCACAACCTGATCACCTCCAAGGCTGTGCCGGAGCTCGTGGAGGCCAGCGGTGGCCGCGCCGTGCGCACCCGCGTGGGACACTCCTTCATCAAGGCCGTGATGGCTTCCGAGAAGGCCGTCTTCGGTGGTGAGCACTCCGCCCACTACTACTTCAAGGACTTCTACAACGCTGACACCGGAATGCTCGCGGCCATGCATGTGCTGGCAGCCCTCGGAGAACAGCAGGGCACCCTGAGTGATCTGATGGAGCGTTACGACCCCTACGTGGCGTCCGGCGAGATCAACTCGGAGATCGAGGACAAGACTGCCGCAGTGGATCGGGTGCGCGCACACTACGCCGAACACGGCCCCGCCGTGACGGTCGAGGACATGGACGGCACCACCTTCACCCACCCGGGTGAGGGCTGGTGGTTCAACCTGCGTCCGTCCAACACCGAGCCTTTCTTGCGGCTGAACGTGGAGGCCCCGGATACCGCCACCATGGAGCGGGTCCGGGACACCGTGCTGGGCCTGGTGCGTCAGGACTGAGAATCCGGGCCACCTCCGCATTGGATACGACGCCGCCGCGCGGGACTTCCCGTGCGGCGGCGTCGTTCTAGGGTGACGCCCCGGCCGGCCGGGGCAATGAGGGGGAAAACCCCTCAGACGTTGGCCTTGCGGGCTTCGTCGTGCAGCATCCACTGGTCGGGACCGAAGATTTCGTAGTGAATGTTCCGGCCCGGGACACCCTTGTCAATGAGCTGCGAACGCAGCCCCTTCATGAAGGGCAGGGGCCCGCACATGAACGCGGTGGTGTCCTGG
The DNA here is from genome assembly GCF_014698015.1 of Kocuria sp. cx-455. GTDB lineage: Bacteria > Actinomycetota > Actinomycetes > Actinomycetales > Micrococcaceae > Kocuria. The sequence goes on along the minus strand of NZ_JACXBS010000001.1, from coordinate 476,877 downwards.
TCGAGGTCCAAATCGACTTCGGAAAGGTCCATGAAGCCCTCGTGATCGCCCTCGCCGGGCGTCTCCAGCCACGTGATCATTTGAGCATTGGGCAGGCTGTCCACCAGGCGCTCCATGATCTGACGTCCCGGCCAACGGTCCAAGGAATGGTCCGCGTGCAGCACGGTGACCTTGCGCTGCGAGCCTTCCTTGGCCAGGCGATCCAGGAACGAGACGATTGGGGTGGTACCGATACCGGCCGAAGCCAGCACCAGCGCGCCGTGTCCTTCGTCCAGCACCACGTCACCGTAGGGATTGGAGATCTCCAGAATGTCCCCCTCGTTGATGTCCTCGTGCAGAATGGGGGTCACCTCGCCCTGGGGATCCTTACGGACCACCACGCGGCGGTGGCCCTCCTGACAGGGCACCAGGGTGAACTGGCGAGGCTGCCGGATACCATCTTTGACCTTGACCTGAATGGTCACGTACTGGCCCGGGATCGGGCGGGTCAATGGCGTGTCATCAGCGGGTTCGAACTCGAACGCGATGACGTCCTTGGCAATGTTCTCCTTGGAGATCAGCTTGAACGGCGCAAACATCACGTCATTGGCCTGCTGGCCGTAAAGACCCTTCTCAAGCTTGATCAAGGCGTCTGCCATGAGCCAGTAGACCTCGTCCCACGCGGCAACGACCTCGGGAGTCGCAGCATCGCCCAGGTCAGCTGCAATGGCACCGAACAGATGCTCGTGCACGGTGGGGTATTCATCGGGCAGCAGGCCCAGGGACGTGTGCTTGTGGGCGACGCGCGAGAGCACCTCGTCCGGGTAGGAATCCGGATTCTTCAGCAGGTGCGAGGCGAAGGCCGCGATAGAACCGGCCAGAGCCTGCGGTTGTGTGCCGTTCTTCTGGTTGGAGCGGCTGAACATACCGTCCAGCAGATCGGGGCGGGCGTTGAACATGGACTTGTAGAACTCGGGCGTGATTGCGGGGATCCGCTCGGCGATCACACCAATGGTTTGTTCGATGACGGGGCGAGACTTTTCGGACAGCACGATTGCTCCTCGGGTGGGAAACCTTGTGCCTCGAAATCTAGCATCTTAGATACAAGTAATCTAACTCTCACATGAGGGAGTCTGCCGGTGGTGCCAGCCCGATGCTGACCGCCACCTTGCCGGTTTGCCGGTCGTTGATCAGGTCGCCAATGGTGATGTGGTCCAGCTCCCGATAGAAAGCCTCGCGCGCCCCGGCCAGTGCGGCGCGTAAGCGGCAGCCGTGATTGAGAGGGCAGGCCGCTTCATCGGCCTCGCACTCGACCATGGCGGTATTGGCCTCGAGTTCGCGCAGTACGGAACCCACACTTGCCCGCAGGCCCTCCTCCGTCACGCTCACGCCCCCGGACCGGCCGCGCAGCGAGACGAGCAGACCCATGGAGCGCAGTTTCGCCACGGTTTTGGTCACGTGGTGATAGGGGGCACCCACGCCTTCGGCAATGCGCTGGGTGGACAGCAAAGTGCCCTCCGGCAAGCCACCCATCAGGAGCAGCACGCGCAGGGCAATGTCCGAAAAAGCCGTCAGCTTCACGTTGCGGGCCTCCTCTTGGGGCTCGAATCCAGTAACGTTGCGAACCTTGCCATAACCGTTGGTTGCAACGGAAAATTCCGCGGCGGGCCGCGCCCGCGAGCAAGGCATGACATCGCACCTGGAAACGCCGTGCCCACCACTCCTGCGCAGAGTGGCGGGCACGGCGTAACTACCTCACGGGGACAGTGGCCGGCGGGGCGTCCCCACGTGGGGTCAGGAGGTCTTGAGGCGCTCCTCAAGACCCGCGCGCTGTTCCAGGATGACCTCCGGAACGTCGCCAAGCTTGTGGAACCACTCGTCGACACCCGGCAGCTCCGCCAGCCACTCGTCCTTGTCCACGCGCAGCGCGGCGTCGAGTTCTTGATCGGAGATGTCCAGGCCGCTGAGGTCCAGATCCTCCTTGGTGGGAACAACGCCCACGGGGGTTTCTTGACCGCCCGCGGTGCCCTTGAGTCGCTCGACGATCCACTTGACCACCCGGGAGTTGTCGCCGAAGCCCGGCCATGCGAAGCCGCCGTCCGCGGTGCGGCGGAACCAGTTCACGTAGTAGATCTTGGGCATGTTCTCCTCACCCACGCGGGCGCCGGTGTCGAGCCAGTGCTCGAGGTAGTCATTGGCGTTGTAGCCGATGAAGGGGAGCATGGCCATGGGGTCGCGACGAACCACACCCACCGCGCCCTTGGCCGCGGCGGTGGTCTCGGACGAGAGCGTCGCACCCTGGAACACACCGTGTTCCCAGCCGAAGGACTCGGAGACCAGGGGCACAGTGGTCTTGCGACGGCCACCGAAAATGATGGCAGACAGCGGAACACCTTCGGGATCGTCGTACTCTTCGGCCAGGATGTCGACCTGCTTGATGGGGGTGCAGAAGCGAGAGTTGGGGTGCGCGGCCGGGCGCCCGGACTCCGGGGTCCAGTCGTTACCCTTCCAGTCGGTCAGGTGCTCGGGAACCTCGTCGGTCATACCCTCCCACCACACGCCACCGTCGTCGGTGAGCGCCACGTTGGTGAAGATGGTGTTGCCGCGCGCCACTCCGCGCATGGCGTTGGGGTTGGTGGACCAACCGGTGCCCGGAGCCACACCGAACAGGCCGGCTTCGGGGTTGACCACGCGAGCCTGACCGTTCTTGAAGCGGATCCAGGAGATGTCGTCTCCAACCATCTCGGCCTTCCAACCGTCAATGGTGGGTTCGAGCATGGCGAAGTTCGTCTTACCGCACGCGGACGGGAAAGCTGCGGAGATGAAGCGAGCTTCACCTTCCGGGTCGGTGATCTTCAGGATGAGCATGTGCTCGGCCAGCCAGCCCTCGTCGTGAGCGATCGCAGAGGCGATGCGCAGCGCGTAGCACTTCTTGCCGAGCAGCGCATTGCCGCCGTAACCGGAGCCGAAGGACCAGATGGCGCGGTCCTCGGGGAACTGCACGATGTACTTGGACGGGTTGCACGGCCACGGGACGTCTTCTTCACCGGGCTCCAGCGGAGCGCCCAGGGAGTGCAGGGCCTCCACGAAGAACGCGTTGTCGCGGGTCATCTTGTCCAGCACCGAGCTGCCAATGGTGGCCATGATCCGCATGGAGCACACCACGTAGGCGGAGTCGGTGATCTCCACGCCGTACTTGGGGTCCTCAGCCTCCAAGCTGCCCATCACGAACGGAATCACGTACATGGTGCGCCCGCGCATGGACCCGGTGAACTTACCGGTCAGGGTCTCCTTCATAACCGCGGGGTCTTCCCAGTTATTGGTGGGGCCGGCTCCCTTGGCAGTCTTGGTGCAGATGAAGGTGCGCTCCTCGACACGGGCTACGTCATCCGGGTCGGAGAAAGCGGCGAAAGAATTGGGGAACTTTTCCTCATCCAAGCGAACGAATGTGCCGGCATCCACGAGCTCGGTGGTCAGCGTGTTCCACTCTTCCTCGGAACCATCTGCCCAGTGAATCGCGTCCGGCTGGGTCATTTCGGCCATTTCGCGAACCCAGTCCAGGAGACGCCGGTGGGTGGTGGGGGCATTGTCGAGCGCTTCACGCGCAGCCTGGTTGAGTCCGGTGGATTCGGTGCTTGCAGTGGTGTTGTCAGCCATTGACATGTCTCCTCGTTGAGGCCGTCTTGCCGCGCTCATGGTCGGCGATGCAGCTGCCCGTCGAACGATCTCCCAACTACATTGTTGGATGAGATCCGGGGGACTAGCTCCGGCAGGGTTATGCGTGTCCCCAGAGTCTATCGCGGCAACGCCACCGCCCGAGGAGCGTTACATCACATCGTTAGCCGGATCCGTAAATTTTGCACTTGGCCGCGACCGGTGTAAGTTATTACCCGTTGCAGCCGAGCACGTCGGTTGATGCAAATGCGCCCGTAGCTCAACGGATAGAGCATCTGACTACGGATCAGAAGGTTGGGGGTTCGAATCCCTCCGGGCGCACCATTGTGATCTCTCAGGAGATCAGCGACAACCCGGACCCCCATGAGGGTCCGGGTTCTTTCATGTCCGCGCTCTGCGGCCTCCGGGATCCAGCGCGGTAGGTGCATGGAACCGTCGGTGCTGCCCCTCCCGCAGAACCCGCTACGATCTCAACTGTCCCCCCTCCCCCATGACAGAGGTGTCGGTCTCGTGGCTGCTTCCCCCCGCTCGTCCTTGCGCACCAGCGCGCTCGCCGCACTCGCACTGGTCGGTGTGCTCTCCGGTTGCGCTCCCGTGGACGCACCGCCGCCCCCCGGCCCGTCGGCAACCGCGAGCGCAGCGGCGTCGTCGGCGGTTTCGAGTACGACGCCGCCCGTGCCCGTTCCCGGGACCGGCGAACCGGCCGTCACACAGACCCCCGAGGCCACTGCGCAGCAGAGCGAGGCGACCGAAGCGAACCAGAGCCCCGCGCGCGCAGCATTGGACGAGCTGCCTGTGAAGGGGCGGGCTCCGAAGACCGATTACTCGCGAGAGCAATTCGGCGCGCGGTGGTCCGATACCGATCGCAACGGGTGCGACACCCGCAATGACATTCTTCGCCGCGATCTCACGGACGTGGCCGTGGCCCCGGGCACCCAGGGATGCAAGGTGCTCAGCGGCGATCTCACGAGTCCCTTCACCGGCGAGTTCATTGATTTTGTGGCCGGCGTCCAAACCAGTTCTGATGTGCAGATCGACCACGTGGTGGCCCTGTCCGACGCGTGGCAGAAAGGCGCCCAGAACGTGGATGCTGACCGGCGCACGCAGTTCGCCAACGACCCACTGAATCTGCTGGCCGTGGACGGGCCCAGCAACTCCGCCAAGGGCGACGGCGACGCCGCCACCTGGCTGCCCCCCGCCAAGGAATTCCGGTGCGAGTACGTGGCCCGGCAGATTACCGTGAAGCAACGCTACGAACTGTGGGTCACGGACGCGGAGAAGCGGGCCATGGATGCGGTGCTCAGTCAGTGCCCGGGCCAGCAGCTGATCATCGACCCCGTGGTCCCGGAACCCGTCGACGTTCCGGCCGCCTCGGCTCCCACTCAGCCCGCCCCCGTGGAATCCCCGGCCGGTGGCGCCACGGCCGTACCTGCCCCGGACGCGCCCGAGGCACAGGGCGGGGCGTACTTCGCAAAATGCGCCGATGCCCGCGCCGCCCGCGCCGCCCCGCTCTACGCCGGCCAGCCGGGATACCGCCCCGGTCTCGATGGCGACGGCGACGGCGTTGCCTGCGAGACCCGCCGCTGACCCATGCCGCGACTCTCGACAGCTCACGTCACGGATGGTTAATTGAGCACTGAACGGGGGCAACCGATCCCCGGTAATGCCGGCCCCGGCAACAAGGAGTGCCCTCGTGATTACTGGAACCTTGGAAACCATTGACGGTACGCAGAATCTGGTGCTGACCCGCGACGTTCCCGCGCCTCTCGAGAAGGTGTGGGAGGCGTTCACCGAGTCGGATCAGTTGGCCCTGTGGTTCGGCACCTGGACGGGGGACCCCGCCTCGGGCCGGGTGGAGGTCAGCATGGCCTACGAAGAGGAGGCCGGGTCCGAGCCCTATGTGATCGTAAAGTGCGAACAACCCACTCATTTGCGCGTGCACAGCACCCATGAAAACCCCGCGCAGATGTGGATTTTGGACGTGCAGTTATCGAAAACCGATGCGGGCACGCATGTGAAGTTCGCCATGCCCGTCCCGCCCGGGATGGAAGTGAAATACATCGGTGCGGGGTGGGAGTACTACCTGGATCGCATGGTGGAAACCGTGGAAACCGGGCGGGTCAGCACTAAGCAGTGGCCACCCTACGAGGCCCTCATGCCCGAATACGAGGTCGAACTGGGCTGACCAGGGTTTGCTCGACCGTTAGCCCCGCGGCACCTCGAAGTGCACCAGGCGCGCATCCCCGCCGTCCAACAGGGCCCAGTCGCCCGGAACCTCCAATACCGCGATCCCAGAGGTCGGGAAACCACCGGAAACATCCATCATTGCGTCCACGTCCGACTCGCGGGAGGCCAATCGCAGCACCGTGTCCAGCACGCCGGGCATGTGGGCGACCACCAGAAGGGTCCGCACGGTTTCGGGCGCATGATTGATGGCCGCAATGATCGCGGTTTCGTGCGCGTTGTACAGCTCATCCACCAGTTGTGGGGTGGGCGCCTTCTCCCCCAGCTCACTGCACACCCACGTGACGGTCTGGCGCGTGCGTAGCGCGGACGAGACCATGATCATATCCGGGGTGTACTGCTGCGCGAGCCACTTCCCGGCGGCGGCGGCATCGTGAGCACCGCGGGGCATCAGGGGCCGATCGTGATCCATCAGGGCACCGGGCGGGTGATCCGCTTTCGCGTGCCGCATGATGACCAGGTGTTTTACATCGTGGCGTGCCATGCCCACCAGTCTGACACGCGCCCTCGCTCTCTCAACCACGCCGACGCCGCTCGGCGGCCCGGGCGGGGCGCAAGAGCGGCGTCGGCGGTGAAGAAATCCGAGAAGGCGTCAGATCGAATATTCGGGAGCCGCCCACACGACCACTTCCGGGTGGTCGTAGAAGCGGTAACCCTGACCGCGCACGGTACGCACGGTATTGGCCAGACGGCCCAGCTTGGAGCGCAAGCGGCGGACGTGAACATCAATGGTGCGCTCGGAAGGAACCTCTTCCGCGTCGTCCCAGAGGTTGTCCAGCAGTTCGAGACGGCCCACGGTGCGGGTGCCGTTCTCCACCAGGTAGTTGAGCAACTCGAATTCGCGGTGCGTGAGGTTGAGCAGATCGCCGTCCAGGAACACCTCGCGGCGGGACAGGTCGATCAGCACGCCCACACGCTGGTGGTCGATGGTGGATCCGGATGCCGACGTGGGCAACGGGACCATGGGCTCGATCACCGGGTCCGCGCACGTGGGATCGCCCAGTGCGCTACGCACGACCTCGAGGTCGGTGCCTTCCGCGTTGATCGGGGCCAGCGCCACGGCCGCGTAGGAATCCGATTCGGGAACGAGTTGGTTGATGTGATTGCGCACGTCCTGAACCAGCTGAACCAGGTTGATCCCGCGATCCGCGGCGGCCTGCTCATCCACGCCAACGTAAACCACGAATCCGCGCGCTTCGGTGGGCTGCTGGTCCGCTACGGAATGGCGGTCCAGGCGGGCATCCGGGGACTGGTCGCCGGTGAGGGAACGCAGGGTGCGATATTCCTCGACGGACCCCGCCACGCGATGTGGCCCGCGCGAACGCATGGCCGCTTGCGCGGCGTTCAATCGATGCCGCTGAGAAATGTGGACGTAGCCCGGTGCACCTGACATATGAGTATCCCCTGCCTCGTGAGACGCCGAACCCGTGAGTTTCCTGGACGCGGCGTACTCAACATCGTGGGTCACAACACGAAGACTGGCAAGTAACAAACCCGCATATTTCTCACATAATGAGACAAAAGGGGCTGAATGTAATCCACATCACGTTTTATGAGCGCATCCGGTAAGGAGCAGGCAAGGCCAACCGTTCCCTCAAAAACGCCAAAAACCGCACTATCTCGGGATGTGATTCGGAGTGTGAGCGTATGAATCAGATTTTTTAACCCGAGTCAAGAACCTGGGACGCTCGGTACCACGTACGCGAAATTTTGCTTCACACGGGACGGGTCAGTCCACCACGCCGTACAGGCGATCACCGGCATCTCCCAAGCCGGGCACGATATAAGCGCTCTCATCCAGTCGCTCGTCGATGGCGGCCAAAACCAAGTTCACTTCTGCGTCTCCGAGTTCTTCCTCGAGTTTGCCAAGACCCTCCGGGGCAGCCAGCAAGCAGACGCACGTGATCTGCTCGGCACCGCGGCGGTACATGAACTTGATGGCTTCGCGCAGGGTGCCGCCCGTGGCCAGCATGGGGTCCAGGACGTAGACCTGGCGGCCCGTCAGATCCTCGGGCAATCGCTCGGCGTAGGTGATGATGTCCAGGGTGGTGTCATCCCGGGCCATTCCCAAAAAGCCGACCTCCGCGGTGGGGATCAACCGGGTCATGCCTTCGAGCATGCCCAGCCCGGCCCTCAAAATGGGAACCACCAGCGGGCGGGGCCGCGACAGCCCCACACCCTGGGTCTGCGCCACCGGGGTCTCAATGGTGGTGGGCTCCACGCGCACCTCGCGCGTGGCCTCGTACGCGAGCAGCGTGACGAGTTCTTCGACCAGTTGCCGGAACACCGGCGACGGTGTCGTTTTATCGCGCAGAACGCTCAGCTTGTGGGCAACCAGGGGGTGATCCAAAACGGTGACTCGCATACGGTCAAACTAGCACCGGCGGCTCTTCTTCGCCCCGGAGCTCAACCGGTTCGCCCCGGTGTCATGGGTGAAAGTTCCACCCGTCGTAGGATGCGTGGCCTATCGTCGATAGGAAAGAGTGGAATTCAACCACATTGATACATCAGCTGAAGCCCCGAAAGGAACGGCCTCTTATGACGGCTCCGGTCCTCGAAACCGAGAATCTGGTCAAGATATATGGCAGAGGGGAAACCAGGTTCGACGCTCTGAAGGGCGTGAACCTGCAGATCAACGAGGGCGAGTCAGTAGCCGTTGTTGGCAAGTCCGGTTCGGGCAAATCCACCCTCATGCACTTGTTGGCCCTGCTCGACGCCCCCACCCACGGTGTGGTGGCTCTCAAAGGGCAGCCCACCAACGATTTGGACGCCAAACAACTCAACGAATTGCGCAACTCCGCGTTCGGTTTCGTGTTCCAGCAGTTCTTCCTCACGCCCAACCAGACCGTTCTGGAGAACGTGACGCTGCCGCTGAAAATCGCCGGCGTGCACTCCGCTGAACGCAAGCGCCGCGGCATGGAAGCCCTCGAGCAGCTGGAAATGGCGGACAAGGCCTCCAACAAGGCCACGGATCTTTCCGGCGGCCAGAAGCAGCGCGTGGTCATTGCCCGCGCGCTGATCAACGAACCTTCCGTGATCTTTGCCGACGAACCCACGGGCAACTTGGACACCGCCACCTCGGACGTGGTGGAAGACATCCTGTTCGGCCTCAACAAGGACAAGGGCATCACCTTGGTGGTGGTCACCCACGATCCAGACCTCGCGTCTCGTTGTTCCCGCCAGCTCTACCTGGTGGACGGCGAAATCGACCAGAGCGCCTCGCCCGCCGCGGCGTCGTCCTTGTTCGCGGACCGCTCCCGGCCTCGCCCCGGTGAGCAAGGGCAGGTCACCGTCAAGGAACCCGCGACCGGGCAACTCATCGCCCTGAGCGAGACCGACGCCGCCGAGATCGCCGAGGCCGCTCGCCGCCCCCACCGCGCGGGTCGCCATGCCGCCCCCTGGGCCCAATCGACCACCACCGACCAGCAGGGAGTCTCCGAGTGAAGTTTGTCGATCTGCTGCGGACGGCCATCGGAAACACGTTCCGTTCCAAAGCACGAACCGTTCTGACCGTCATCGCGATCTTCATCGGTGCGTTCACGCTGACCCTCACCTCGGGTGTCGGTACCGGCGTCAACGATTACATCGACAAGACGGTGGCCGGCTTCGGAGACCAGAAGGCCATTTACGTCCAGAAGGTGGAGGAACAAACCGCGCCCCAGGACGATGGCCCCCGCGAATACGACCCGGAGGAATCCAGCGTTCAAACGGGCTTCGGATCGGCCAGCGGCCTGAGCAACGCTGACATCGAAACCATCAAGAACATTGACGGAGTCACATCCGTGGACCCCATGTACATGGTGGCCCCCACGTACCTGGAAGCCCCCAACGGCAAACAGTTCCAGCTGAGCCTGGGCATGCCCTCCGATGCAGAGGGCGTTCAGCTCGAAGCCGGCGAGATCCCCGCACGCGAGAGCGACGAAATGCTTGTTCCCGCCTCGTGGGTGGAGGACCTGGGCTTCGATTCGAACGAGGATGCGGTGGGTAAAACCGTGGACGTGGTCATGACCAACATGGCCGGGGAGGACGAGACGTTCGAGGTCACCATTGCCGGCGTTTCACAGGCCTCCCTGGCGGGCGCATCCCTGACGCCCATGCCGTCATCGAGCCTCAACAAGAAGCTCTACGACTACCAGACCTCCGGGTCCCCGCGTGAGGTCCCGGACAGCTACTTCATGGCCGTGGCCAACATCGAGAACATCGACGACGCCGGTCAGATCAAATCCCAGCTCGCGGACGAGAACATGTTGGGCTTGACCGTGGAGGACCAACTCGGCATGTTCCGCGCGGTCATCAACGGCATCGTGTGGATCCTGAACTCCTTCGCGATCATTGCCCTGTTGGCCGCGGGCTTCGGCATTGTGAACACGCTGCTGATGTCGGTGCAGGAGCGAACCCGTGAGATCGGCCTGATGAAGGCCCTGGGCATGAGCGGAGGCAAGGTCTTCGGCTTGTTCTCCCTGGAGGCCATCTTCATTGGTTTCCTGGGTTCGGCCATTGGTGCTGCCCTGGGTGTGGTCACCGGCTCGATCATCAGTTCCGTGTTGTCCAATGGGTTACTGGAAGGTCTACCCGGCCTGAGCCTGTTCCTGTTCGACCCGGTCAAGATCGTCCTGATCATCCTGTCCGTGATGGTCATTGCGTTCCTGGCCGGCACCATTCCCGCCATGCGAGCCGCACGACAGGATCCCATCAACGCCCTCCGATACGAATAACTTATCCGCAGTACTCGCACCGAATCGAAGAAGGGAACTTCCCCCATGAGCACCACGCCCAACGATCCTCGCGACCCGCAGTTCGGGGATCAACACCGCCCGATGCCCAATCCCGCTCAGCCCTTCGGCGTTCAGCCCGGCGATGATCAGCCGGGTGCTGGCCAGGCCCCCCAGCACGGTTACGGCCGGCAGGGTGGCAAGTACGGCACCAGCGAGTACAACCCCAACCAGTACACCGGCATGGTAGAGCGCCCCGGGTTGCTGGACAGACTGCTCAAGCTGACGCTGTTGTCCGCAGCGCTGTACGTGGTGTTCACGATCGTGAGTCTCATCGCCAATTCCACGACCGATCTGGCAGCGATCTACCGTGATCAGGGCCTGAGCAGTGAACAGGCGGAGATGGTCGCCAGCTCGGCCGGCGGCGTGGTCGGATCCGTCATTGGCCTGGTCATTGCACTGCTGCTGTACTTCCTGGTTTACCGAGGCCTGGCCAAGGGTAAGAACTGGGCCCGCATCCTGGGCACCGTCTTTGCGGCCCTGTCCATCCTGTCGTATCTCTTCGGAATGCTCGGCGCGCTCATGTACGGCGGTCTGGGCATCGTGCTCATCGTGATTGCGATCATCGCGGTCATTGTGGACATCCTGTGGATCGTCACCGCGTTCAAGGCTCCCAACTCCGCGTACTTCGCGCAGAACAACCGCCGGTAAGTCACACATGGCGTTACCGCCCACTGCCAGGTCCATCCAGTACGAACGCTGGATGGACCTGGCTTTGTCGCAAGCCCGGCACACCGCGGCGAGCAGGGACGTTCCGATCGGCGCGGTGGTCGTGGGCCCCCGGGGTGAGGTGGTCGGGCGCGGTTTCAACCGCCGCGAGGCCACCGGTGATCCCACCGCCCACGCCGAGGTTCTCGCCCTGCGCGACGCCGCCGCCCGTACGGGCTCGTGGCGACTCGGGGGCTGCACGCTGGTGGTGACCCTGGAACCGTGCGCCATGTGCGCCGGGGCCATCGTGCTGTCCCGGGTGCCGAGGTTGGTGCTCGGGGCGTGGGATCCGAAGGCCGGGGCCTGCGGGTCGGTGTTCGATGTGGTCCGTGAACCGCGGCTCAACCACTGGGTGGAAGTCACCGGTGGGGTCCGTGAGGCCGAATGCGCCGCGCTGCTGCGGGAGTTCTTCGAGGCCCACCGCACGTAGCCGCGGCCGGCGCGGTTTGGTTCCCGGTGGAACCTGACGGTAAAGTACTTCGAGCTGGTGACGTGTCCGAGCGGCCGAAGGTGCATCACTCGAAATGATGTTTGGTGTTAAAGCCAACGAGGGTTCAAATCCCTCCGTCACCGCCACTGAAAATCGCCCGTTATCCCTTATAAAACAGGGGTAGCGGGCGTTTTTCGTGTCCGCGGCTGCGCGCGTGGACACATCCGCCGGGCGGACGTATCGACGCTACGACCCTCGGTCCCGCGCCGCTGCATTGTGGTCGACGGTAGCGCCAATAGTTGCGGGATCTTTGGCGTTACAGTCGATGGGAATGCGCGCCTCCTAACTGGGAAGGACATAGCGTCGACGAGACGGAGTGACCGTCCGCGGCTGATGGCTCGACAAGCCGCGGGTGCACGGCGAACCCGGTGCGGGACTCTATGGTGTAACCCAGGACACAACACCACTTTCCAGGAGGACCCGCAGCATGACCACCGAGCCCGAACCCCAGCACCTCGGCGCCACCGGAGAGGAGATCCCCGACGCCCACTACGTGCGGACCGGGGACCACAGTTTCCGGACCACGGTGTACACGCAGGGTGCGTGGAGCCCGCTGGAACAGCACATGGCGGCGGCGTCGGGCTTGCTGGTTCACGAGGTGGAACGCAACCACCCGCGAAAAGACGTGATTCCCGTGCGGTTGTCGTTCGACATTTTGGGGTTCATTCCCGGCGGTGACATCGAGGTGCACACCCGCGTGCTGCGCCCGGGCAGAACCATCGAACTGCTCGAGGCCACCATGAGCGGGGGCGGCCGCTCCTGCATCCGGTTGAACATGTGGCGGCTCAAGACCTCGGACACCCAGGATGTGGCCGGCGGCGAGATCCGCCCGCTACCGCCGGTGGAGCAATGCCCACCGGTGGACATGACCGAGACGTGGGCCGGCGGTTTCATCGCCACCATGGAGGCTCACATGGCGCGCGAACCCCGCCCGGGAAGTGCGGCGGGGTGGCTGCGCATCACGCATCGGATCGTGGCGGGCGAAACGTCTTCCCACACCGCGCGTTTTGTCAGTGCCATTGACGCCGCCAACGGCATTGCGCCCCGCGTTGAGCCCGGTCAGTGGGCGTTCCCCAATGTGGAGCTGTCCATCCATTTGATCCGCGAACCGGTTTCCGAATGGGTGGGCCTGGACACCAACGTTGAAATCAGCGCGGTCGGCGTGGGACTAACCCACTCGGAACTCTTCGACGAGAACGGACCGATCGGGCGCGTGGCCCAGGCGCTGACCGTGCGCCGCATGGGGCACTGATCACACTTTGCAATCCGGTGGCTCCCCCCGCACGCTGCAACCGTAGAATGGCCACTGGTTCCGAGAATCCACAACGGGTCGTAACTGTAGGAGGTCCACCCGAGTGAGCAGCATCAAAGTCAATGTGACCGACCGTGACGGTGTGCGCACCGAGGGCGTCGAGTGGAAGGACTACGAGTCCCTCATGGAGGCCCTGACCCGTCACAAGTTCCCCATCCTGGCGACCTGCGGCGGCAATGCCTCGTGCTCCACGTGCCACTCGTACCTGGATCAGGAATCGTTCGTGAAGACCGGCGGCACCAACGAGGAGGAAGAAGACCTCCTGGAGATGCTCGACGACACCCGCCACGACAACTCCCGTTTGACCTGCCAGGTCGAGTGGAACGAGGACCTCGAGGGTGCCGAGATCACCATTGCCCCGGAGTGGTGAGTCACCAGCTATAGCTCCCGCCGACGCCGCCCGCGCACCTTCCCCACGAAGGCGCGCGGGCGGCGTCGTGGTCCGTCCAGGACACCGCAACACGGACCGCGGGCGAGCCAATTGGAATCCCGGGGTCGGGTGCGCGAAAGTTAGACCATGACAGCTCTCCGGGATGACCTGACCACCCGTGCCGCGTACGTGTCCGACGCTTCCATTTACCGCAGGCTGCCCCGGGCCGTGGCGGAACCGCGCTCCGTGGCGGAAATCCGCGACCTGCTCGCGACCGCCCGGGAGAAGGGCTGGCCGGTGATTTCCCGCGGCGGTGGAACGTCGGTGGCGGGCAACGCAATGGGTGATGGCCTGATCATCGACACCTCCCGGCACTTCAACCGCATCCTGGAGATCGACCCGCAGCTGCAGACGGCCACGATCGAACCCGGCGTGATTTGCGATCAGCTGCGCGACGCCGCGAGCGAATTCGGCCTCACGTACGGGCCGGACCCGTCCACGCACGCCCGCTGCACGGTGGGGGGCATGGTGGCCAACAACGCGTGCGGTTCGCACTCGGTCGCGTGGGGCACCAGCGCGTCCAACCTGGTGGCGGTCACGGTCATGCTCGCCGACGGGCGCGAGGTCACCCTGGAGGCCGGCGGCACCTCGGACGCCGCCCTGAATTCCCAGCTCACCCGACTGCGCGACCGTCACCTGGCCATGCTGCGCACCGAACTGGGTCAGTTCCCGCGCCAGGTCTCCGGCTACGGGCTCCACTACCTGCTGGGTGAGAACGGCTTTGACGTGGCCAAGGCGTTTTCCGGCACCGAGGGCACGTGCGGGATCATCACCCGGCTCACGGTCAAGCTCGTGACCAAACCCAAGTTCACCGCACTCGCCGTGCTCGGCTTCAAGGACGCGATCGAGGCGGCCACCGCGGCACCGAAATTCCGCGTACCCGGCGTGACGACCATTGAGGGCATGGGCTCGGACCTGCTGACCGCGCTGCGCACCCGCCCGGGCCAGGAGAACGCGGGCGGTGAACTCCCCGCCGGTGGCGGCTGGCTCTACTGCGAAGTGGGTGCGGACACCCAGGAAAAGGCCTTCGAAGCGGCCCAGCAACTCCCCGCGCTCGTGACGGAAACCGTGGTGGACTCAGTGGTCGTGGGCGACCCCGCCGAGGCCCGTGCCCTGTGGCGCATTCGCGAGGCCGGTGCCGGTATCGTGACCCGCCTACCGGACGGCGGCGAGGCCTGGCCCGGCTGGGAGGACTCCGCAGTGCCCCCTCACCACCTGGGCGCCTACCTCAAGGACCTCTACGACCTGCTGGACGAGATGAACCTGCGCGGCATCCCGTTCGGCCACTTCGGCGAGGGCTGCGTGCACATCCGCATCTCCTTCGACTTCAACACCGACCGGGGCGTGGCCCTGTACCGCGAGTTCATCGAACGCGCCGCGAACCTGGTGCACCGCTACGGCGGATCGGTCTCCGGTGAACACGGTGACGGTCGCGCCCGCTCCGAGCTGTTGACCACAATTTATTCGCCCGAAGCCCGCCAAGCCTTCGCCGAGTTCAAGCGGATTTTCGATCCCGAGAACGTCTTCAACCCCGGTGTGGTGGTGGATCCCGAGCCCATCGACCAGGGCATCCGCCCGGGCCCCGGCGCTCGCACCTTCGAGCTCACCCCGGTCCACGCGTTCTCCTCGGACAACGGCTCCTTCGGCCAGGCCGTCAACCGCTGCGTGGGCGTGGGTGCGTGCCGTTCGGACGCCGGCGCCATGTGCCCGTCCTTCCAGGCCACCCACGACGAGGTCCACTCGACCCGGGGCCGCATGCGCTCGCTCGCCGAGATGCTCCGCGGGGAAACCATCACGGACGGGTGGAAATCCAAGGAGACCCTGGAGGCCCTCGACCTGTGCCTGTCCTGCAAGGCCTGCGCCACCGAGTGCCCCGTCAACGTGGACATGGCCACCTACAAGGCCGAGTTCCTGCACCACCACTTCCGCCAGGGTCTCACCTCGTTCATCGGCAAGAACCGCCGCCCCATGGCGCACCTGACCATGGGGTGGATGCCGTGGCTCATGAAACTCGTGACCAAGGTCCCCGGTTCGCTGCGCGCGGTCAACGCTCTGGAACGCTTCCGCCCCGTGGAGGAACTCACCAAGAAGCTCGGCGGCATCGAGCCGAAACGCCGCATGATTCGCTTCAACAACGCCCCGCTCACCTCCTGGTACAGGTCCCGCGTCAAGGGCGACGACGCCGCTCGCGACCTTGCCCGCGGCGGTCACCGGGCGGCGTCGGCGGGGGACGAAAAGCCGTCGGTGGTGCTGTGGCCGGACACCTTCACCAACTTCTCCGCGGATGCCCCCGGCAAGGCCGCGATCGAGGTGCTCGAAGCCATGGGCTACCGCGTGCTCATGCCCATGGGCAACGTGTGCTGCGGGCTGACATGGCACTCGACCGGGCAGTTGGACATGACCCGCAAAACCCTGCTGCAGACCCTGGATGTGATGGAGCCACTGCTCGAGGCGGGCTACCCGATCATCGGCCTGGAACCGTCCTGCACGGTGATGCTCCAGCATGACATCACCGAATTGCTGCCCGAGGACCCTCGAGCCCACAAGGTGCGAGCCCTCACGGTCACCCTGGGCGAGTTCAGCGCCCAGCACGCCGAGGACGGCGGCCACTGGCCCTTCGGCACCCTCAACACCCAGACGGGGCCCGGCCGGGCGCTGTGCCAGGTGCACTGCCACGAGCAGTCGATGGGAAACTACTCCCCCGAGCTGAAGGTCCTGGACAAGCTGGGCGTTAACACCAACGTGGTGGGCGGGGGCTGCTGCGGGCTGGCCGGCAACTGGGGCTTCGAACCGGGCCACTACGAGGTCTCCCAGACCCTCGGCGAGCGCGAACTGTTCCCGAGCATCCGCGCAGCCGAGCCCGGGACCATCGTGCTCGCGGACGGTTTTTCGTGCCGCACGCAGATCGCCCAGGGAACCGGCGCAGAAGGAGTTCACCTCGCCCAGGTGATGCGTGCAGCGATTCGGCCGGAAAAGTAGCACACTGTTGCCATGAGGAGAATCACTCTCGCCCCCCAGAGCAATCGCACCGGCACCCGTCCCGTCATGATTGCAACCGGCCTGGCCGCCGTGCTGTTCTTGTCCGCCTGCGGTGCCGGTGATGACACCGCCGCCGATGACCAATCCGCCACGCAGTCACCGTCCGCGTCGGTGAGTGCCATGGCATCCGAATCACCGTCCACGTCGGGGACCCCCGAACCGACCCGCTCTGCCTCCGAAGCCGCGCGAACGGAGGCGGCGCCCGAGACCCCGGAACCCGAGCGCACGGCGTCGGCGCCTGAACTGGGCATGCCGTCGGCGGTGCCGTTCACCCCGCCCGCCGCGGGCGGTCAAAGCAACCCCGGTGCGCAAGCCGGCTCATGCAGTGTGTCCCAGCTGTCCGGAAACGTGACACCCAATCAGGGTGCCGCGGGATCGGTGCTCGCCTCCGTGAACCTGACCAACACCGGTAGCGAACCGTGCGTGCTGCACGGCTATCCGGGAGTGTCCTTCGTGGACCGCAACGGTGGCACGGTGGGTGCTCCCGCGGCTCGTGACAGTGCTGCCCCCGGAACCGCGGTCACCCTGCAGCCCGGCCAGTCCGCCTCGGCCCCGCTGAAGATCACCCAGCCGGGCACGATCGGCCAGCTGTGCAACCCGCAGCAGGCCAACGGCGTGCGCGTCTACCCGCCGGGAAGCTACGAATCCTTGGTTCTCAGTTACCAGGGCCAGGCGTGCGGCAACCCCAAGATCGACCAACTCCAGGTGCGTGGCTTTGGGTCCTGACCCGTCCCTGAAGCTTTTCTCACCCGCGACGGCCTCCTGGTTCGACGCCGCGTTCAACGGCCCCACCGCCGCCCAGCGCGGCGCGTGGGAGGCCGTCTCAGCCGGTCGCCACGCCCTGGTGGTGGCCCCCACCGGGTCGGGTAAAACCCTCGCGGCCTTCCTGTGGGCCATCGATCAGCTCATCACCCGCCCCTCCGACGATGACGCCGAGGAGCACACCTCGGTGCTCTACATTTCCCCGCTCAAGGCCCTGGGCGTGGATGTGGAGCGCAACCTTCGCGCGCCGCTGATCGGCATCACCCAGGCCGCGAAGGCCGCGGGCATCGCCCCGCCGGAGGTCTCCGTGGGTGTGCGCTCCGGTGACACCCCGCAGGCCACCCGGCGAGCGCTGTTGGCTCACCCGCCGGGCATTCTGATCACCACGCCCGAGTCGCTGTATTTGATGCTCACCTCCAAGGCGCGGGAGACGCTTCGGCGGGTGAAGACCGTGATCATCGATGAGGTGCACGCGGTGGCCGGCACCAAACGCGGGGCGCACCTGGCGGTGAGTCTGGAGCGGCTCGATGATTTGTTGGACCAACCCGCCCAGCGCATCGGCCTGTCCGCAACCGTGGAGCCGGTGGACACCGTGGCCGGTTTCCTGGGCGGCGCACAGCCGGTGACGGTGGTGCGGCCGCCGTCCGAGAAGGACTGGGACCTGACGGTGTCCGTGCCGATTCCGGACATGACCGCGCTGGGTGGCGCCTCGGCCTCGCCGTCCTCGGTGGATTCGGCGAACGTCGACGCGAACCTGGAGGCCTCCGATTATCAGGCGACCGCCTCGATCTGGCCTCACGTGGAGGAACGGATTGTGGACCTGGTGGAGCAGCACCGCTCCACGATCGTGTTCGCCAACTCCCGCGGGCTGGCCGAGAAGCTCACCGCGCGGCTCAACGAGATTCACGAGTTCCGGATCAACAATGCGCCCTCCGGTACGGAAGACCCTGACCAGGCCGAGTCGATTGCGACCGCCGATGCCACCACGACCGGTGAGTTCGCGGACATCTCACGGCAGCACAATCGCTTTGAAGGTGCCACCTCCGTGCTGGCCCGCGCGCACCACGGTTCGGTGTCCAAGGACCAGCGCAGCCTGATCGAGGAAGACCTCAAGACCGGGCGGCTGCGCTGCGTGGTGGCCACGTCATCCCTGGAACTCGGTATAGACATGGGGCACGTGGATCTGGTGGTGCAGGTGGAGTCACCGCCCTCGGCGTCCTCGGGTCTGCAGCGCGTGGGACGCGCGGGGCACCAGGTGGGCGAGGTCTCCATCGGGCGCATGTACCCCAAGCACCGCGGTGACGTGCGCGATGCCGCCGTGATTTCCGAACAAATGCTCGCCGGCCGCCTGGAACCCCTCGCGGTCCCCGCCAACCCGTTGGACATCCTCGCCCAGCACACGATCTCCACCGCGGCCGCCGGGGACGTGGACGTGGAGGCCTGGTTCGACACTCTCCGCCGCTCCGCCCCGTTCCGGAACCTGCCGCGCTCCGCCTACGACGCCGTGCTGGACCTGCTCGCCGGGCGCTACCCCTCCGACGAATTCGCGCACCTACGACCCCGCGTGGTGTGGGACCGTGAAACCGGCACACTCCAGGCCCGGCCCGGTGCGCTGCGGCTGGCCGTGACCTCCGGCGGCACCATTCCCGACCGCGGCCTGTTCCCTGTGTTCCTCGTGGGCGATCAGGACGGCAAGAACCCCAAACGCGTGGGCGAACTCGACGAGGAAATGGTCTACGAATCCCGCACCGGGGACATCATCGCCCTGGGTGCCTCCAGCTGGCGGATCGAGGACATCACCCACGACCGCGTGGTGGTCTCCCCCGCCCCGGGGGTTCCCGGCAAGCTCCCCTTCTGGCACGGCGACGGACTGGGCCGGCCCGTGGAGCTGGGGCGCGCCGTCGGCAGTTTCACGCGCGAGATCGGCGGGGCCTCCCAGGGGTCCGCCCGCGAGCGCTTGGCCACCGCCGGGCTCGACGAGTGGGCGCAGGACAACCTGCTCGCGTACCTGGACGAGCAACGCCAGTCCACCGAGCACATTCCCGATGACCGCACACTGGTGGTCGAGCGGTTCCGCGACGAGTTGGGCGACTGGCGCGTGGTGCTGCACAGCCCGTTCGGTAAACCGGTGCACGCCCCCTGGGCGCTGGCCGTGGGTGCACGCCTGGAGGAACGCTGGGGTCTCGACGCCGCGTCACAGGCCGGTGACGACGGTATCGTCCTGCGGGTGCCCGCCACGGACGAGGAACCCCCCGGGGCCGAGCTGTTCCTCTTCGACCCGGACGAACTCGAGCGCACGGTGACCGAGGAAGTGGGCGGTTCGGCGCTGTTCGCGTCCCGATTCCGCGAGAACGCCGCCCGTGCCCTGCTGCTGCCGCGCAGCGATCCCGGTAAACGCACCCCGCTGTGGCAGCAACGTCAGCGCTCGGCCCAGCTGTTGGACGTGGCCCGCAAGTATCCACAGTTCCCGGTGATCCTGGAAACGGTGCGCGAGTGCCTGCAGGATGTCTATGACCTGCCCGCCCTGCTCCGGTTGCAGCGTGAGCTGGCCGGGCGGAAGCTGCGGATGGTCGAGACCACCACGGACACGCCCTCTCCTTTCGCTCGCACCCTGCTGTTCGGATACGTGGCGCAGTTCCTCTACGAGGGCGATTCCCCGCTGGCCGAACGCAAAGCCGCCGCGTTGTCGCTGGATCCGGCGTTGCTCAACGAATTGCTGGGCCGGGCCGAGCTGCGGGAGCTGCTGGATCAAGAGGTCATCGAGCAGATGGTGGCGCAGCTGCAGCGGCTGGCACCGGATCGCAGGTTGCGCGGGGTGGAGGGTGCCGCCGATCTGCTGCGCTTGCTGGGCCCGATGACGCCCGCCGAGACCGCACTGCGCTTGCGCCCGCAGGACTCACCGGAGACCGATGACGCACACCTGAGCGAGTCCGAGGCCAAGGCACTGCTGGATCAGTTGGTCAGCACCAACCGCGCGATCATCATGCGCGTGGGCGGCACCGAGGTCCACTGCGCCGTGGAAGATGCCGCCCGCATGCGCGACGCCCTGGGGATTCCGCTGCCCATGGGTGTGCCGCTGGCTTTCCTGGAACCGGTGGCCGACCCCGTGGGTGACCTGGTGTCCCGCTACGCTCGCACGCACGGCCCGTTCAGCGTGGCCGAGGCAGCCACGGCGCTGCACCTGGGCCCGGCGGTGGTCGAGTCCGCGCTGCGGGCCCTGGGCACCCAGCGCCGTGTCAATGAGGGGGCGTTCCGTCCCAGCGGCGACCCGGCGGCGTCGGACTCGGAATGGTGTGACATCGAGGTGCTGCGCACCCTGCGACGCCGCTCGCTCGCCGCGTTGCGCGAAGACGTGGAGCCGGTGGCGCCCAGCGTCTACGCCAAGTTCCTGCCGGCGTGGCAGCACGCGGTCAAGGGCCATCAGTTGCGCGGGCTGGATGGTGTGCTGACCGTGATCGACCAGCTCGCGGGAGTGCCGATTCCTGCCTCGGCGTGGGAGCCGCTCGTGCTGGCGCAGCGGGTCGTGGGGTATCGCCCGGGAATGCTCGACGAGCTCATGGCCACCGGCGAGGTGCTGTTCTCCGGAGCCGGTTCGCTGGGAGGCGAGGACGGCTGGGTTGCGTTCCACCTGGCGGAGTCCTCCGAGTTGTCCCTGCCGCCGGTCGAAAAGTTGCAAGTTGCGGCGTCGGAGCTGGATTCCGAGCTGGAGAAACAGGTGCTCGCGGTGTTGCAGGGCGGTGGGGCATATTTCGCGTGGCAGCTGATCGAGCCGCTGTCCCGGGCGGGGCTGACCGCGGGCATGCCGCAGCTGCGGACCGCGCTGTGGAACCTGCTGTGGGCCGGGCTCATCACCAACGACACGTATGCGCCGGTGCGGGCGCTCATGGCCGGCGGACACTCCTCGCACAAAGCGCCCAAACGACCCGCTCGCTCACGCACGGCCGGGCGGCGCGGCGCGGCCCGATTGCGGGGGTTGTCCCGGCCGGGGGCGGCGTCGGGCCTGGGAGTCTCATCCGAAAGCGCCGGTGCCGATGCGGGTGGTCGCGGGGTGCGCGCCCAGGGCGGAGCCGAGGAACGCACCACGGCCGGTCGGTGGTCCGTGCTGCGGCCCGAACCCCTCAACGCGACCGTGCGGGCGCAAGCACAGGCCGAGCTGTTGCTGGACCGCTACGGGATTCTCACGCGCGGCCCGGTGACCGTGGAGGACGTGCCGGGTGGCTTCGCGACCGTGTACAAGGTGCTGCGGGCATTGGAAGATGCGGGACGCGCCCGGCGCGGCTACTTCATCGAGGGCCTGGGTGCCGCGCAATTCACCCAACCGGCAACGGTTGATACTCTCCGCAGCTTCACGGAGGACGATTCGGTGCGCGCCCCGGAACCGCAGGTTCTCGCGTTGGCCGCCACCGATCCCGCGAACCCGTACGGCGCCGCGTTGGACTGGCCGGACGCGGTGGCGCTGGAGTCCTCGACCAAGCACCGTCCGGGGCGGAAGGCCGGTGCGATCGTGGTGCTCGTGGACGGAGATCTGGTGCTGTACCTGGAGCGCGGCGGCAAGACCGCGCTGGCGTTCACGTCCTCCGAGAGCGAGCTGCGCCCGGCCGCGGAGGCCGTGGCCGCGCTCGTGCAGCGCCGCGCCGTGGACTCGCTCGTGGTTGAGAAGGTCAACGGTGAATCCGTGCTGTCCTCGATCGAGATGGTCACTGCTCTTCGCGAGGGGCTGGTGTCCGGAGGCTTCTACCAAACACCACGCGGGGTGCGCATGCGAGCCCCGTTGAGCGGGTGATGTCCCTTGCCAGAAGGTGATTCCGTGTACCGGCAATGCAAGATGCTCCGTGCCGCGCTCAAGGGGCAGGTGCTAGATTCCTCGGATCTTCGGGTGCCCGCGCTGGCGACCACGGATTTGTCCGAGCGCACGGTGGTGGACGTGGTGCCGCGGGGCAAACACATTCTGATCCGGTTGTCCGCCGCCCCCGACGCGTCCGAGCTGAAGTCCGGGGCCGAACCGCTCACCCTGCATTCGCATCTGATGATGGACGGGACATGGCGGGTGTTCGAGCGTGCCGGGGCCGCCCAGGACGATGCGGAACGAGCATCCGGGGCGCGGGCGGCGTCGTCGTCCGGGACAGCCCCGGCGGGTCGCGGACGGCGCGGCCGGCAACCTTATCGCCGCTCCGCGAGCGTGCGATCCCGCGCGGAGGCTCGCACGCCGTTGAGCGCGGACGTGTCCGTCGGGCAGGGGTCGCACACGATTCGCGCGATCCTACGCACCGTCACCGTGGATGCCATTGGCTACGACGTGAAGGACGTCCGATTGGTGCCCACGCGGCTCGAGGATCAAGAGCTGGTGGGTTTTCTGGGCCCGGACATCCTCGGCCCCGACTGGGACCTGGACGAGGCGCTGCGCAGGCTGCGGACCCAACCGGATCGCGCGATCGGCACGGCGCTGATGGACCAGCGCAACCTTGCGGGCATCGGCAACGTGTACCGGGTGGAGGTGCTGTTCATGACGCGCACCAATCCGTGGGCGCCCGTGGGGTCCCTGCCCGACGGGAAGCTCACCGAGATCGTGACGCTGGCCCACAAGCTGCTCAACCTCAACCGCGATCGGCCGCTTCGCTCCACGGTGGGTCACCCAGCGACCGGCCGCCCGCTCTTCTGGGCCTACGGCCACTACGACCAGCCGTGCCGCCGCTGCGGCACGCGGCTCAAGCGCGGTGAGATCGACGACGCCGCCCCGTCCGTCACCGAAGCGCGCGATCCTTCCGCGGTCCAGCACCTGCGACAGATTGCGTGGTGCCCGGCATGCCAGAGCGGGGGCGTATGAGCCGCCGCGATCCCATCAGCGTCCTGTGCCACGTTCGGGGTTGTTTGCCGCCCCGCCCAGCACGATCCTGCGAGCCCCGGTGACGGCGTAGCCGATCACTCGTTCGAGAGGACCCTTTCCCAGATTGAGGTACCACGCCATGGCGAAGGCCGCGGCGACACCCAGGTGAATCACGTACCAAAGGTACGGCTGGTCGTAGTGAACTTCGAAGGACAGCGCCACCAGGTGGGCCGTGTAGATCGTGAGCGTCATGATGCCCATGGCCGTGAGGGGCAACAGCCAGGCGCCGGCCTTGCGGGCGATCAACAAGAAGGCACTGAGAGCGCCCATGGCCACACCCAAGCTCGCCGCAAGCGCCAAGGGTGTGTCCGTGTGCGGCGTGGTGATTGCCAACCACCATGCCGTGTCGGTCGGAAATGCGTCCGGGCCCCACGTCAGCCACTCGTTCAGAGTGCTCGCCCGCAGGCCCGAGGACTCCAGCAACCGCTGGTAGCCGCCCAGTCCGTACAGCAGGATGTAGGACGTGAGGTGCGCGAGTACCGCTATCCCCACGCCCACCACGAAAATTCGCACCTGAGTACCGATCTCGCGCAGCTTCAACCGTCCGATGCCCATCCCGGTCAGCAGGAACGTCATGTACTGCAGCGCCGGATAATTACCCGTCAACAACAGCTGCGACGCCGTGGGAACCGGTTCGGCAAGCACAGTGCCCAGGGTGGGATTGTAGGAACTCCAATTGGGCAGCACATCCAGGAGATTCTGCATCAGCACCGGAGCTACCAGCGCCAAGACCGCCGCCGAGACGAACAGCGCTTTCGGGCCGACCCGCAGGAACGGGAGCGCCAGCAGGAAGAACACCCCGTAGTAGATCAGGATGTTGTAGGCGGGAGGGTCCGCGGGCATCAGGGTGCCGATCCACAGTCCCACCAGACTGATCAGGATTGCCCGCACGGCTATCCCGGCCCGGTTCGCTGTCATGCGCCGACCCTCGTGCGGGTGTCTGCCTCCTGTGCTCAGTGCCAGACCGACCCCGGCCAGCAGCGCGAACAATGCCGCTGCGTTGCCGGAGAACAGTCTCCAGCTCAGAGTTGCGTCCCCGGTGGTCTCGTTCCACGACGGCAGGAGGTGGGTCGCCATCATCCCGACCAGCGCCAGTCCCCGGGCGGCATCGATGCCCACCAGTCTCTTGGACGACGTTTTCGGTGCCGTTACTACTTCTCCGCGGCGATCGTTCCCCGCCGCGGCTGCTGTCGCGTTCATGCTTCCCCCATAGATGCCTTGCCTGCTCGGAGCACAGACGCACCCCCAAGGTAGCGTCTCGCCTCTTGTCGTCGCGAGCCGGGCAGCGCCATCTTCTCACTGGAAACCTTTGCTAACGCTGAGAGAACCCGATACCTACCTTGGGTCCCACCACCGGCGCCCGGTACCGGGGCCGGCGTCCAGTGCTGCGGCAGGTTGCCCCGGACACACGTCAGTGGCCCGTTATCGCTGCTGCACAGCGATAACGGGCCGTTCCTGCCGAGTCTAACTACGCCGACGGGGCCGTGGTGCCGGGCCCGTCTACGCGGGGCGCGCAGAGGTGAACTACCGCGTGACCCAGGTTTTCCCGGTCACCGAGGACCAGTGGGCAACGTAGCCGTTCGAGAAACGCTGCCGGACTTCGCTGCCAACCCGGTACTCCTCGGTGGTGGGGTAACCCCAGCCGCGCTCGAATCCTGCCCTTTTCCATGCACTCCCAATAGCACCGGTTTCTTTGACCGCGTGCGCACCGCTGGCCGGGGACCACATGATCTTGTGCTCCACCCCCGCTGCGTTGCGGAAGACCTGATACACGCCGCCGTTGATGAGCCCGCCGCGCTCGTTCGTGATGGGGAATCCTATGACCGCTGCTCCGCCCAGGGCGTTGTACCTAGCTTTGATGCCGCCCTTGACCGTGTAGCCGGTGGTTGGCTTGGGAGCCACCGTGTTGGATTGCGTGGCCACTCCGCCGAGAAGACTTCCCGCAACCGTGGTGGACACATCGGATGGTCCCTTCCCCTGGGGGAAGCCGTACGAGGCGACAGTTCCCACCAAGCGCCACCCGGCCCCGGTGCCGGACAGGGAGCCGTCCACGTAGGTCAAGCCTATGCCGATGACCGTCATTTTAGGATCGGTCAGTACCTTATTGTGCCCGTGGGAGCCTTTCCACCATTGCACGAGGTCGGTGACGGAATTTTGATACGAGAGAGCGTGAATTTCTCCCACCGCGTTATATCCGGCGGCACGCGGGTCGGTCAGGAATGTATTGCTGTGGTTAATGACTTCCTGTTGCACCAATCGATTGGACTGACCCTGCGCGATACCGGACAAGCTGGCCGAGTATTTCACCGGAGCCAATCCCTTTGACGCCCGGTGGGCATTGATTTGATTGAGCATGTTCTGCGCATCGGTGGCGCGACTTGCCTGGGAGACGGAAACAATGTCTGCGGGTGCGGCTTGGGCCGGTGCCACCGTGGCCACACCACCGAGCATGATGCAAGCGGCTGTGGTGGTGGCCAGGAGTCGACGGGTGGGTCGACGTTTGGGGGCAGCGTGTTTGGGGGTGCGGTACTTGAACATCAGTATCGGGCCATTTCGTCGTCGGGCGCAGAAGTGCGCAGAGTCATCCAGGGACCTGACGAAATTGCGCACGGGGGGCTGCGTCAAATAAGCGGTTCAGAAAAAAGGCACCGTCCACCGTAAGGTGGCTGGGGGGAAGAAGAGCCACGGTTGATACTACACACCGTGACGTTATCTTGCCGTTATACATCCTCTTTCTTTGCAACAATGAGACTTTTTCACCGGGTTCCTCTTTCAGGGGTGGAACCGGATTCCATCGGGAAGCCCAGGTACTCCGTGATAGCGGCAACCATGTCGTGGATCGCATTCAGCCCCGGCAAATGTCCCGCCGGCGGGATGCAGGGTGGGCGTGATCGTAGGCTGGGTCATATGAATCCCCCACCACAACGACATCGGCTGCGCTTTTTGGATCGATTGCTGCGACCCTCCCGGCGCTGAGCGGCTGCTCCACCCCTAGCCACTCCACCGGTGAAACCGCCGGCACCTCTTCAGCCTCCCCAGCTGACGAGGCGCCGATCGCGCAGTAGCCCGTCGTCGACGGCTACCCGCTCTGGTTGCAGGGTTACGACGGCATCGACGACGCCAACGATTATGTCCACAACGCCCTGGTGCAGACCTACCGAAGCGAGCCGGTGCCGACCTGATGGGAAGGCAGCGACCAGGGTTACCTAATCAACATTCCGTGCGCCCGCCATTTGCTAGTCGTACTCACCAGCACCCAGTGGTGCCGTGGGGCGCTGGTCTTGGGTACCGGTATCGAAGTAGAAGTGGGCGTGGAGGCGACATCCCGGATTGAACTGCGCCCCACATCGCGTGCAGGCATCTACACCCATGTAGTCGCGTACGGACAGCTCATGGCCGCAAACCCCGCAGAGGACGGCCGCCGCGTCGTACTCGGCGGCCGTCCATTGCTCCGCCGGATGGCCTGCACTGTCCTGATGGCACAGATGACAGGGGTAGTACTCGTGGCAGCAGCGGAACTTGATAGCGACCACATCCAACGGTGTGCGGTAGTGGACGCACCGCGTCTGGTCGTCGACCAGGCTCCCCAGAACTCGTGTCATTTTCACCTTCTGCTCATTCGACACTGGCCGCACTCAGGTCGGGTCCCCAGGCGGTAACAGCCGTTTTCGTTGCTTCCCCGCATCGGAGTTCACCATGCTGCGCGGCGAAGGACTTCGATCATCCGGCGCCAGCCCCCGCATGGCTACTGGGCGTCAACCGAGAATGGATCGTCACCGGACCCCCCGTCATGGGGTGCACGAAGGACATGGATCTCGCGATCAACTGCATGGGGTTGTCCGGATCCTCCACATCGAAGTCCTCACGCGGCACCGGGTACAGCTTGTCGCCTCGCAGCGGCAACCCCAGCGAGGTCATGTGCACGCGGATCTGGTGGGTGCGCCCGGTCAGCGGACGCACCTCGTAGAGTCCCCACTCGCCGGAAGAGTCGCAGAACGTGGACAACAACCGCACGTCCGTGATCGCGTTGATCTCCCCCGGGTCCTCGCGGGCTTGCAGCTCCCCTTGGGTTTTGGTGATTCGCGATTCCACGCGCACCGGCTCGGCACCCACACGATCATTGAGCGCAGCCACCGCCCAATACGTCTTGGACACGGAACGTTCCTCGAACATCTTGTGGAACGCCCCGCGATCCGCACGCCGCTTGCACAGCAACAGGACTCCGCCGGTGGAGCGATCCAGCCTGTGCAGGGCGGAGATCTCATCGTTGTCGAACTGCACCCGCCCGGCCACCACCGCGCTGCGGCGCACGTTCTCGCCCTTGGGCGTACTGCACAGGCCGTGGGGCTTGTCCACAGCGATGATCCACTCGTCCTCGTAAAGCACGTCCAAGGTGACGGGAGCGGCGTCGTTGTCGGGGATGGGGCGGTGGAACCACACGGACGTGCCCGGAGCGTACGGGGATGAGGTGGTGACCACGGCGGCGCCGTCGAATAAGACGCGGCCGGCCGCGACCTCGTCCGCGAACCACGCGGCGCTATCGGGGAATCGCTGCATCACATACGAGACGGCGGTGGTGGGTAATGTCCCCAGGGCCACCAAAACGGGATCCGGCGCACCCGGACCCGGCATCCGAACCCGCGTTGGCCCCACCCCGCGGTCCATAAGCAGGGGCGGTGCGGTGCGACGCTTCCTCATATCGTGTGAGACCTGCCAGCTACCATGGGCTGGAACCTAACACATCACCTCGAGGCGGCTCATCGTGACCCAGCAGACCACCGCGGAGCACGTGGTGCTCCTGGACGACCAGCACCGGCCCACCGGCACCGCTCTCAAGTCGGAGGTCCACACGGAGGACACTCCACTGCACCTCGCCTTTTCATGTCACGTGCTCAACACCGAGGGCCAGGTCCTGGTGACCCGCCGCGCGCTGAGCAAGAAGACCTGGCCGGGCGTGTGGACCAACAGTTTCTGCGGTCACCCGGGCCCGGACGAGTCCTTCGAATCGGCCATCGCGCGTCGCGCGCAGCAGGAACTCGGCCTGGAGATTCGCAACATCGCCCCCGTGATCCCCGAGTTCAGCTACCGCGCCACGGACGCCTCCGGGATCGTGGAGAACGAGTTCTGCCCGGTCTTCGTGGCAATCACCGATTTCGAGCCCGACCCCGTGGCGTCCGAGGTCGCCGAATACGCCTGGGCCGCACCCCAGGACTTGGCCGGTGCCGTGCAGCGAGCCCCGTTCGCGTTCAGCCCGTGGCTCGTTTCGCAGATCGCGGAGCCGGAGTTGCAGGCCCAGCTCGGCTAGACCGCTAGGCTCGGTCCGTCCCGTTTTCCGGCCCAGGAGCACTGCCATGTCCGAGACCCCGGCGTACCGCGCCGCCAAAGCCGCGCACTCCGTGGATCACCTGTTCGGCTCCCGCGCACTGCGTATGCCGGGCACCTACCTGGGCGCCGTGGCGTTCCCGCGTCCGCGCGTGGGCCCGTGGCATTACTGGTGGCAGGCCCATCTCCTGGATGCTTTGATCGACGCCGCCGCCCGCGAGCGCCTGGCCGGTCACCACGACGCCGCTGCACGCCACCGTTCCCGAGCCCACCGTCTGTTACGCGGCATGGCGGTCCGCAGCGGCGGACGAGTCACCAATAATGTGTTCTTCGACGACATGGCCTGGCTCACCCTCGCCCTGGGACGACTGCGCGAGGAGGACCTCGCGGCCACCGGCACGTGCGGCAATGACGTGCTCAGCGCGGGCAGCTCGCTCATGAGCCGGCTTGATTCCGGCTGCGACTCCAACCTGGGCGGCGGCACGTGGTGGAACACCACCCGAGATTACAAGAACACCGCCGCCACGGCTCCCACGGCTCTCGCGCTGCTACGGACCCACCGTGTCGCTGAGGCCCGCGACCAGTTGAACTGGTTGTTCGACACCCTGTGGGATGAAGAGCGTGGCGCTTTCCTGGACGGCATCCGCTTGGTGGCCGCCGGGTCCGGTGCGGAAACCACGGCCGTGGATCGGGCGCTGTACAGCTACAACTCCGGCCCGGTGCTCGGCGCGGTCCTGGAGCTGGCCGAGCTCACCGAGCACTCCGAGGAGCGGCAGTTGTGGTCGGATCGCGCGGCCGCCATCGTGCACGGTGCCGCCGAGCAATTCACCGAGGGAGGCCCCCACGGGTCACCCGTGCTGCGCGCCCACGGAGGCGGGGACGGTGGGCTGTTCATGGGAATCCTGACGCGCTATCTGGGCCAGGCGGCGTCGTCGCCCCTGGTGGAACCGGAGGCACGGAGCCTGGCTCGTGAACTCGTCGAAGAGACTGCCCGGGCGTTGTGGGACGGTCGGCGCGAATTCGATCCGGCCGAAGACTTCTCGAAGCCTGGCTCTCAGCGAGAGGAAGGCGAGACGGTGGTGGTGTTCTCCCCCGAACCCGCCCGGCACGCGAACCAGGCGCAACGCGTGGGAACCCCCGTGGAGCTGGGCACGCAGGTGCAGGCGTGGACCGTTCTAGAGGCCGCGGCACGCCTGGCATAAGGTTCGGCTGTGCGCTGAACCACCCCGCGAATCCGGCCCTCGGCATGGCCCAGAAGGGTGTGCTGCGGTAGAAACACTGTATGAGTTCTGTACGTACTCCGGACCCCAATCCAGGCTGGCTCAGTGAGGAAGACCTCAATCGCGCCCGGTCGCTGCTGCCCATCGTCTACGTCCAGGCCATTCCCGTGCGCCTGGACCCCCTCGGCTGCATTTCCGAGATCGGTCTGCTGCTGCAGGGGACGTCGGAAGGCCACATGGTGCGCACGTTCGTCTCCGGGCGGGTGATGTACCGCGAGACCGTGCGCGCGGCGCTGCTGCGGCACCTCGAGAAGGATCTCGGCTCGCTCGCGTTCCCGCAAATGCCGTCCTCCACGGTGCCGTTCGCGGTCTCCGAATTCTTCCCGTCCCCGTCCGAGACCGGCCTCACCGACGACCGGCAGCACGCCGTGGCCCTGAGTTACATCATTCCGGTGCGCGGCGAATGCGAACCGCGCCAGGACGCCCTGCAGTTGTCGTGGATGACTCCGGACGAGGCACTGTCCGCGGACGTCCAGGGCGAGTTCGAAGGCGGTCGCGGGGACCTGATCCGCCAGGCCATCGCCCACGCCGGCTGGGGCCGCTGAGTTTCGACGACGCCGCTCGATGGCGTTTCGTGCGCTGCTCGCCCTACGCGCCGCGTACGGCCCGTGCAGCCGCGGTCGACCGTGAGAGAGGCAGCGTCGCGGTCGACGTCGGACCCTTTTGGCGTCAGTCCTGCGGTTGCTCACCGTTGGCCGCCCGGCGAATCAGCGGAACGGCACGGGTGTCCGCCTCCCGCTCCGAGCGGGACCGGAAGAAGTACACGACCGCCAGACCACACACCGCACCGATCACGGTTTCCACCGCGCGGGCCTGCAACAGGGACAGTGTCTCCACCGGGTGGGCCAGCTGTGTCATCAGCAGGGCCAACGGGGTGATGAACAAGAGCGCAATGGAGTAATTGCGGCCGATGAACAGCTCTGCCAGGAACTGCAGCAGAATCACGAACACCACGATGTGCCAGGTCTCCAACTGCATGGACAGTAAGAACGCCGTCACCCCCACGCCGCCCAGCGTGCCGACCATGCGGTGCACGCCGCGCTGGAGCCGGGCACTCAGGTCAGGGGCGGCAATCGGCGCGGCCGCCGCGACCATGGCCCAGTAGCTGTGGGACATTCCGCTCAGCAAACCCAGCGCGCCGGCAACGGAGGTGGCCAGGAAGAACCGACCGGCGTGCGACCACAATTGCCCTGTGGTGAGTCCGTGATGGGCGCGAACGGGAGCGATGGGCCCTTGGACACCTTCGCCCACCCATTGACCGGCCAACCCGAGCGCCACGGACAGCCCGGCGGACAGTGCCGCGATCAAGCCGGCTAACCACAGGGGAGCCGCGTCGGGCAGGGAACCGATCGCACCCACGGCAAAGATGAAGAACAGCGATCCCGCCGGTTTCAGGTTGAGATAGGCCGCCACCAGGGCACCCACACCGGCGACCACCGCGGTGACCGCCAGGGTCACCAGCTGCGCAGCGCCCAAGTTGGACAACAGCGCACCCAGCAGGATGCACACCAGCAGAATGAGCGCCGCCTGCGACTGGTGCTTGAACCGATCCCGGATGGGTTCGTTGCGCGCGTAAATGGAGGTGAACGCGCCAAAGGCCGCGTAGATCGCCAGGTCCGTTCGATCCAGGACCAGCAGAACCAACAGGGGTATGGCCACGGACAGCGCAATACGCGCCGCCGGAATGTGATCCCGCTGGGATGGCGGGAGGGCGAAGAACTGGGCAACCGTGCTCACCTGGGTGCGGCCTACCTTTCTGTCTGGAACATTGAGCCGGGCCCATTCTCTCGCAGTCGGCCGGAACCGGCACAATGGTGTGGTGTCCACACCCCTTACCGAAACAGCCACCGCCACTTTCAGCTTCGAGATCGAGACCCGCCTGCGGGACAGCTCCTCCCCCGCTGCGCACCAGATCGAGGCGAACGGTGGGCAGTTCCAGGGCCGCACCGGCACCATTCACACCCCGCACGGCGATATTCAGACGCCGGCGTTCATTCCCGTGGCCACCCAGGCCGTGGTCAAGGCCGTGCTCCCGGAATCCATGGCGGACGAGGGTGCCCAGGCCATGCTGGCCAACGCTTACCACCTGTACCTGCAGCCCGGGGACGACATTCTGGACGCCGCAGGCGGGTTGGGGACCTTCATGAATTGGCCCGGCCCGACCTTCACGGATTCCGGCGGCTTCCAGGTCATGTCCCAGGGCTCCGGTCTGGGCAAGGTCATCGACATGTCCACGGTCAAGGAACCGCTCGGTGACGACGACATCGCCAAAGGCCAGGAACGCATGGCCAACGTTGATGACGACGGCGTGTGGTTCCGTTCCTACATCAACGGAGATCTGCACCGGTTCACCCCGGAGAAATCAATGCAGATCCAGCACAACCTGGGCGCGGACATCATGTTCGCCTTCGATGAGCTCACCACGCTCCACAACTCCCGCGGTTACCAGGAGGAGGCGTTGGAGCGCACGCGCCTGTGGGCCCTGCGCTGCATCGCCGAGCACCAGCGTCTGACGGAGGAGCGGTCGCACAAGCCGTATCAGGCTCTGTTCGGAGTCATTCAGGGCGCTCAGTACGAGGATTTGCGCCGCAAGGCGTGCCGAGACCTGTCCACCATGGGATTCGACGGTTTCGGCATCGGCGGGGCCTTGGAAAAACAGCAATTGGGAACAATTGTTCGTTGGTGCACGGAAGAGTTACCGGAAAATACGCCGAAACATCTTCTGGGAATTTCCGAGCCCGACGATATTTTCACGGCCATTGACAACGGTGTGGACACCTTTGATTGTGTTTCTCCCACCCGCGTGGCCCGTTCATCGGCGGTCTACTCCCCGACCGGTCGCTTCAACCTGACGAACGCACGCTTCGCCAGGGACTTCACCCCCATTTCCGAAACATGCCCGTGTTACACGTGCACGCATTACACTCGGGCGTACCTGCGACATCTGTTCAAAGCCAAGGAGCGCAACGCGGCGACCCTGGCATCCATCCACAACGAACGGTTCATCCTGGACGTGGTGTCCGGAGCTCGTCACGCCATCAATCACGGAAATTATTTCGAATACCGGGACAGAACTCTCAGAAATTACTACCAAATGCAATGATCACCATACTGCTTATCGCCCTGTCACGGTCCCACACTGTGAAATCTTGCTTCGCAAACCGCGGGACACGCCACCCCATGTTGTGCACCATAATCGCGGGCCTGTATAAACGGGAATTACAGCGAGCCAAAGGGGTGGTCAGCATGACTAACAACAAGGATCAAGCCGGCGTGGACTCCGATTCCACGCCCACACCCGCGCAGGATGCCGCGGAATCCGGCGCGAGTGAGGCTCTCGCCGGTACTCGTGCCAGCGAACCGGTCGACCAGGATTTCATGTCACCCCCCACTGGCGTGATTTCGCTCGTGGATCATCGCGAGGCCGAGGACACCGACCAACCGGCCAAGGGTGTGGTGCCCGGTCGGCCGGCATCCGTGGATGAATCCAACCAGGTCACTGCCGGAGGGTACGGTGTGGGCGTGGACGCCAAGTACGTCCCGCCCAGCATGGCCGGTCCCACACGACGTGTTCTGCGCAACATCTCAGAGGTGCGCCACTTCTTCCGCGTCAATGACACACCAGTCTTCTTCGTGGGTGCCACCCCGTTCAACCTGCTGGGATTGGACCGCTGGGTGCGCAATCTCTCCTACATTTCGTTCTACGACGGCTGGGACGGCGCGCACCCGCGCATCTTCACCCCCAAAACCAAGCCCGCCCGCGAGTTCGAGTCCGGTGAAGACATCAACAACTGGTTGCTCCGCCACCACGAGATGCGCGCCCTGATCGACTCGCGAACCCCTCAAGGCACTCGCCCCAAGATCGCCCTGGTGTTTTTCAACGAGGAAACCGAGGAAATCTGCGAGGAGCTCGGCTACGACCTCATCCTGCCCAAGGCGCAATTGCGCGAAAAGCTGGATTCCAAGCTGATCACCACGCGCCTGGGCAATGAGGTGGGGGTCCCTTCCGTGCCGAACATTCTCACCACCGTGGACTCGTGGGATGCTCTCACAAAGGAAACCAGGGAGAACAATCTGGGCACCGATCTCGTGGTGCAGACGGCGTACGGCGATTCCGGAAAGACCACCTTCTTCATTGATTCGGAGGAGGACTGGGACGAGTACAAGGACCAGATCGTGGGCCAAGAGGTCAAGGTCATGAAGCGCATCAACAACTTCCCCGTGGCGGTGGAAGCGGTGCGTACGGACGCCGGGACCATCGTGGGCCCGTTCATGACCGAACTGACCGGTTACCCCGAGTTGACCCCCTACCGAGGCGGTTGGTGCGGCAACGAGACGTTCCCGGACGTGCTTGAAGACGAGACCCGGGCCGTTGCCTCCGACATGGTGCGTCGCTTGGGCGACCGCCTGGGCGAGGAAGGCTACATGGGCTTCTTCGAGGTGGACGTGCTGATCGACCTGGACACCAAGGACGTGTACCTGGGTGAGCTGAATCCGCGGATCTCCGGAGCCACCTCCATCACCCAGGTCACCGCCGGCGCCTACGCTGACGTCCCCCTGTTCCTGTTCCATCTCCTGCAGTACATGGATGTGGAACTGCAACTGGACGTGGACGAGATCAATGAGCGCTGGGCCGAGCTCGCGGCCGTGGACGTGTGGAGCCAGGCCGTGGTCAAGGAGATCTCCCCGGGTGTGGCCCGCATCGACGAGGCACCGCGCACCGGCCAGTACTTCGTGGACGCTGACGGGGGCCTCGTCTACCGCCGCCCGGCGCTAGACTGGCATCAGCTTCAGAACTCGTCGGAAGTCTTTTTCATGCGGATCTACGGTCCCGGCGAGTTTCGTTGGAAGGGCGCAGACCTGGGCATCATTGTCTCGATCGGGCGATTGCAGCGCGACACCGGCAATGGCACCGCGTTGAGCATCAGAGCCAAGCACTTGATTGAATCCTTCCGAAACATGTACGCCGTGACTCCCCTGGTGCGCCCAGCAGGGGCCAAGGGATCCGCAGGTTTGAAGGCCTAGGTTGCTCAGCGAGACCAGCGGCTCCCCGGGTATGGGAGTCACTCTCAACAATTGGCAGACCCCCGAGCAACTCGCGTGGTCCTTCCAGCACATTGCGGACATTCTGCCCACCGCCGCGATTTCACGCGCTGCGGCGCCCGCTGCCCCGTTCGAGAGTGCTCCCGCCGCGGTGGAGAACCTTCCCCTCGTCACGGTGGACGGCCGTTTCCTCACCGTGGGCGAGGTCATGGACTGGACCTACACGGACGGCTGGCTGGTCGAACACGACGGCAAGATCCTTGCAGAGCATTACCCCGGCGGTATGGCTGCGGGCACCAAGCATTTGCTGATGTCCGTGAGCAAGTCCATGGTCTCGTTGGTTGCAGGCTCCCTGTGGGGCTCTGGATTGCTGCACCTGGACGCGCCCGTCACCGCTTACGTGCCACAGCTGGCCTATTCGGGTTATGCCGGGGCGACCGTGCGCAACCTGCTGGACATGCGCACCGGTGTCCGGTTCTCCGAGGAGTACACGGACCCCGACGCCGAGGTGCGCCAGCTCGAGGAAGCCATCGGCTGGAAGCCCTGGACCCACCCGGGCCCGCGCAGCATGTACGAATTCCTGCTCGGCCTGAAGAAGGTCCGCGAACACGGCGGAACCTTCGAGTATCGCTCCGCGGAAACCGATGTGCTCGGCTGGGTGTGCGAGGCCGCCGGTGGCGCCCGGATGCAGCAGCTGATGTCCCGATTGTTGTGGAGCCGCATCGGCGCAGAAGAAGATGCCAACATCGGGGTGGACAGCACCGGCACCGGCATGTTCGATGGAGGTATCTCCGCCTCGCTGCGTGATATCGCCCGCGTGGGTCGCGTGGTCCTGGGTGACGGTGTCTCCATGACGGGCGCGCGCGTGACCCCCGCCGAATGGATCTACGACACCATGGCCGGGGGCCCGGATTCCCGCCAGGTCTTTGCTGATTCCCCCACGGACACCCGCATGCCAGGGGGCATGTACCGCAACCAGTTCTGGATCCCCCGCGAAGGGTGTGACGTGATCCTGGCCCTGGGTATCCACGGTCAGATGATTTACATCAACCGGCCGGCCCGTGTGGTGGCGACCAAGCTGTCCAGCTGGCCCGTCCCACAGGATGCGTGGATGCTGCTGACCACCCTGACCGCGTTCGACACGATTGCCGCGGCCGTCCAGGAAAACCGCATCTAATGGACCCGGAGGAACCCCGCGCCCACCCCGGCGAGCTTCGCCGGGTCAGCGCGTGCGCGGGGGTGATCCTGGCACCCAACCCCGGGCCCATGACGTTGGACGGGACCAACACGTGGATCCTTTCGGCACGAGGCTCCGACCCTGAGCATCCCCATTACGGCGCTCATCCCTCCGCGCAGGGCAGAGGGTCGTGGCCCGGTAGCGACGTGGTGGTGGTTGATCCCGGCCCCGAGGATCCGGGGCATCTGCAGGCCATCGCGGATGTCGGGAACGTGGTGTTGATTCTGATCACCCACCGGCACGGTGACCACACGGACGGCATCGACCGATTGCGCGAGCTCACCGGGGCCCCCGTGCGCGCCGTTCTTCCCGAACACTGCCGTGAGGGTGAACCACTGCGTGACGGCGACACGATCGTGGCCGCGGGCATGCGAATCCAAGTCATTGCAACCCCCGGTCACACATCGGATTCCGTGTGCTTCAGAATTCCGCATGACGAACCGGAGACCATCATCACCGGCGACACGATCCTGGGGCACGGCTCCACGATGATCGACCACCCGGATGGTTCCCTGGGCGACTACTTGCGCTCCCTCGACGTGTTGGCTCGTTACTCCGGAGCCCTGGTGCTCCCCGCCCACGCCGGCCCGCTTCACGACATCCAGCAAGTGTGTGAGGAGCTCACGGACCACCGCCTGGAGCGGCTGGACCAAGTGCGCTCGGTGCTCCATGAACTGGGCGGCAACGCCAGCCTGTCGGCCATCACAGATGCCGTGTACACGGACGTTCCGCACGGTGTGCGTCGCGCGGCCGAACATTCGATTGCCGCGCAGCTGGCGTATCTGGGCTACTAGTCGGCCCACGCGCCACGGCCGCGGGCCCACGGTCAGAACTGCCGATCTACGCGCGGGTTTCGACGCCGCCCTGAACCGTTCCGTAGCTCGGCTCGCGGCGCTTGATCCATCCGATCACCGCGTAGGTCAGTGGCATGATGAGCACCTCGACCAGACACTTGTACACGTATCCCACAATCACGTAGTTGAAGAACCCGGACCACGAGTCGACGCCGATGATGGGTGCGGCAATCGAGCAGAAGACGACGGTGTCCACCAGCTCGCCCACCATGGTGGAGCCGATGAGACGCGCCCACAGGTGCTTTTCCTGGGTCTTGGCCTTCACCTTCACCATGACATAGGCGTTGAGTAGCTGACCCACCAGGTACCCGAGCAGCGAGCCGGCCACGATCAGCGGAACGGGCCCCAGCACAGCCTCGAACGCGCCCTGGTTCTCGTAGAACTCCGCCGGCGGCAGGATGATCACGATCCAGAACACCGCGGAGGAGAACGCACCGAACACGAAGGACGTAATGATGGCCTTCCGAGCGGCCCTGAAGCCGTACACCTCGGACACCACGTCACCCAGCACGTAGGCCAGAGGGAACAGGAAGAAA
Organism: Kocuria sp. cx-455; assembly: GCF_014698015.1. Taxonomy (GTDB): domain Bacteria; phylum Actinomycetota; class Actinomycetes; order Actinomycetales; family Micrococcaceae; genus Kocuria. The sequence goes on along the minus strand of NZ_JACXBS010000001.1, from coordinate 439,310 downwards.
CCGCCGTCCGTGATGATCGGACCGAACTCCACCCCCTTGGTGGCGCCAATGTTGGAGAGCACCAGGATCACGCAGTACGCGGCCAGAATCAGGTCGAAGTACGTGCGGGGGCGGCGCGCGAAGGCGGGGCCGGCGGCGTCGGACGGTGCCGCGGTGGCTGAAACGTCGCGGGTGAGCGGGGTGGCGGAATGGGGCACGACAAACTCTCCACGGAATCAAGGGAACTGGTGCGACGTCGTCTGCCACCCGGCGTCGAGGATCAGTGTAATGGTTACGCCCGTTGCGTTGAATTCGCGAGCTCGGGGATTGCAGGAGCACAATATCCCCATGACTGAAAATTCCCGCCCGCAGCCTCCCGTCGCCATGACAATCGCCGGTTCCGAAGTCACCGGCGGGGCCGGCGCGCTTGCGGATATCAAGACCTTCACGTCGCTGGGGGTTTTCGGTTCCCTGGCATTGACCTGCATTGTGGCGTTCGACCCGGAGAACGACTGGGCCCACCGCCTGACTCCCGTGGACCAGGAGACCCTGGCCCATCAGCTGCAGACCATTTCCGCCGCCTACGACCTGGACGCCGTCAAGATCGGCATGCTGGGTTCACCCGCCACGATCCACACGGTGGCCCAGGCCATGACCGACCTCAAGCCGCGTCACTTGGTCCTGGATCCCGTGCTGATCTGTAAGGGCCAGGAGCCCGGCGCAGCCCTGGACACCGACCAGGCCCTCAAGGCCGAAGTGCTGCCGCTGGCCACGTTCGTGACGCCCAATCATTTCGAGTCGTTGTCACTGTCGGGCATGGACTCGATCGACAACGTGGCGGACCTCAAGGAAGCCGCCAAGCGCATCCACGATTCCTCCGGTGCCACGGTGCTGGCCAAGGGCGGGGTACGCCTGTCCGGTCCGGACGCCGTGGACGTCTTCTATGACGGCTCCGAGCTCGAGGTGCTCAGCGAGCCCAAGGTCGGCGAGATCCCGGTTTCGGGAGCCGGCTGCTCATTGGCCGCCGCCGTGGCTGCCGAACTGGCCAAGGGTGCGCCCGAGATCGACGCCGCGCGCACGGCCAAGGCCTTCGTCTCCGCCGGTATTCGCCACCGCCTCGATTCACGCCTCCCGTTCGAATCGCTGTGGCAGGGCGGGTTCGCCGCCGAATCCTGAGTTGCCCGCCCGACGACGCCGCGCGCGCCGGTTCCCCACGCTGGGCCCGGTGAGCGCGGCGTCGTCGTATCCGGGGCATGAGCGGGACATTTCCTGAAAGGTCTCGGTGAGATCGCTGCGCCTGGATTACATCTACCACCCCGTGCCGTTGAATGTACTGACAGAACGTCACCCGCCTCAGTCAGCACGTCCCCGGATTTACTGACGGAATCAGATAAGGTGTCAACATGCCCCGCATTTCAGCTTCCAGCAACGCAGCCCAACGCGAGCGCACCCAGCGCGCCATTCTCACCGCATTCGGGCAGCTTCTCTACACGCAGGGGCTCACCGACCTCACGATGACCCAGGTGGCCAAGACCGCGGGCGTGGGGCGCACGGCCGTCTACAACTACTTCGCGGACATGGGTGAACTACTGGTCGCCTACGCCCTGGATGAGACCGAACGGTTCGTGGCGGACCTGGAGCGGGACCTCGCGGAGACCGAGAACCCCATTGACCAATTGGGAACCTACGTGCGGGCGCAGCTCGAGGACATGAGCCGCCGCCACCTCCCCCCTGGGGAGGCCATGAAGACCGTGCTCGCGCCCGAAGATTTCGCCAAGCTCGGCAAGCATGTGGGCAAGCTGCGAGGCGTCCTGGTGGGCATTCTGGAACGCGCCATGTCCGAGGGTTACCTTCCCCGCACCGATCCGGCCCAGCTCACGCAATTGGTGCACGGCTCACTCGCATCCACCGCGGACCGCAGTCACGGAGCCGAAAGCACGCGTGCTCAGGATGCTCGGATGGACGCCACCGTGCTGTTCATCCAACGCGGTCTGGGCGCGCAGTTCGACCGAAACTTCCGCCCCGTTCAACTGCCTTCGACCCGGCCGGCTTTGAGCGTGGTTTCGTAACACGTCTTCCAACGAACAGCACTGCACAATCGTGGGAGTGCAACACATTAGGCTGAGCCCATGATTTTCAAGGCCGTGGGTGATTCACGCCCCTATCCCGAACACGGCCTGGTCACACCCGCTGACTGGTCAAAGATCCCACCCAAGCAAGTGCGGTTGACCGATCTGGTCACCACTCAGTCCATGCTGGACCTGTCCAAGCTCCTGGACGCCGACTCCACATTTTTCGGCGACCTCTTCCCGCATGTCGTCTCCTGGAACGGCACGCTTTACCTTGAGGACGGAGTCCACCGCGCCCTGCGCACCGCACTCCATCACCGCTCGGTGATCCACGCGCGGGTACTTGAACTCTGAAGCGCACCCGAGTCCTCCATCGGTCTGCTGGCAACGTCTTCTGATAAACCGGTAGTTGCGTCGACACGACAATTAACCGCGTCATTTTGTGACAATAGTTACTTGCGGGTCACGAGTGTCCTTATGATGTAAGCATCCCCCTGATCGGCGAGGAACTCACGGCCTGGCTGGGCCGTCGTGACGCGGAACCTTGGTTCTGGGATCGAGGAGTTATCGCCCATAACAAAGGATCCGCGCATGATTGCCGCATCTTCCTTCCGTCGTTCCGTGACGACCGGACTCATTGCCTTGTTCTTGGCCTCCGGCACCGTTGCCGTGGGTGCCGCCCCCGCCCAAGCCGCCGTGGTGAAGCCGTGCAAGGCCACCATGTCCGTCACACAACCGCGCCAGTACACCAACACGTATGTGAACGTGTCCAAAGTGGGCGCACGCTCCAAGGTCACCACCAAGGCGAAGTACAAAACCACCACGAACACCAAGTACGCGACCGCCTCCACCAAGGGCACCGCGTCGGTCAAATACCCCATTGCCGGCGCCACACCCGGCCGTAAGGTGGTCGTGGAGGTCTCAGCGAAGCAGGGCAACACCACCTGGAAGTGCACGACATCGTTCACACCCAAGAAGCGATAACGGTTTCGTCCGCAGCCGCAGCTTGGCGTCCATGACGGTGCTGGACGTGCGAGCATAAAAGTAGCCCCTGACCGGTGTTCCCACTGGTCAGGGGCTACTTCACAACGCGGAGGATGGGGGATTTGAACCCCCGAGGGCGTTAACCCAACACGCGTTCCAGGCGTGCGCCATAGGCCGCTAGGCGAATCCTCCAGGCGTGCACATTCCCCAACGCGTGGGCAACGTGCGGCATTCAGCATAGCGGAACTCGAACCCCTGATGCGAATCGAGAGTAAACCAGCGGCAGGATCCGAGCCGAACGGCGTCGTCCTACCGAACGTTAGCCCTTCACAGCGCCGCCGGTGAGACCCGAGACGATATAACGCTGCAGCAGCAAGAACAGAAGCACCACGGGGATTGCCGACAGGATGGCACCGGCGGTGAACACGCCCCAATTCTCGCCGAACTGTACGGACACGAACTGGTACAGCCCCACGGCCAGGGTGTACTTCTCGGGGTCCTGCAGCACGATCTGCGCCAGCAGGAAGTCGGAGAAGGACGCAATGAATGAAAGCATGCCCACGACCACCAAGATGGGTGTAACCAGGGGAAGGATGATCGTCCAGTAGATCTGGGAGTGCGAAGCGCCGTCCAGGGTGGCGGCCTCGTCCAGGTCCCGGGGAATCGTGTTGAAGAACCCGTACATCAGGAACGTATTGGCACCCAATGCGCCCCCCAGGTAGACCGCGACCAGACCCAGCCGTGAGTTCAGGCCAAGGAACGGGTAAACCTCGGAAATGCTGAAGAGCAGGAGGAAGATCGCCACGAACGCCAACAACTGCGGGAACATCTGGATGATCAGCAGGGACATCAGCCCGCCCCCACGGAACTTGAAGCGGAACCGTGAGAATGCGTAAGCTGCGGCTGCCCCCATCAGCACCGCCCCCACCGCGGTGGTGATGGAAATGAACATGGAGTTCCCGAACCACGTCATGAACGGGTTCTGCGGATCGGTGAGCAGGTTCTGGTAATTTGCGCCGGTCACCTCCGCGAAGAGATCATTGGAGCCCAACAGCGAACCGGTAGGCGACAAGGACGCCGAAAACGCATAAATCAGCGGGAACAATGCAAAAACACAGGCCACGACCGCGGCAATGTGTTTCCATCCCCTGCGGGCAAAACGCTGTCCGGCGCTGAGCCGCGAGCGGGAACCGGGCCGATCGTTCTTGACGGTCGAGGTGGTTGAAGTAGACATGTCAGTTGATCTCCTCGAAAGCCTTGCTGCGGCGGAACGTCAGTGCCGAGACCAACGCGACCATGATGAAGATGAGGATGGACAGCGCGGAAGCCACGCCGTAATCATTAGTACCGCCCGCAAAGGCGATCTTGTACACGAAAGAAATCAAGATGTCCGTGGCACCCACACCAGTGGTGGATTCCAGATTCTGCGGCCCGCCACCGGTCAACAGGTAAATGACGTTGAAGTTGTTGAAGTTCATGGCGAACGAGGCGATCAGCAAAGGACCAACGGCCACCATGAGCATCGGCAGGGTGATCGAACGGAACCTCTGCGCAGCACCCGCGCCGTCCATTTCCGCCGATTCGTACAGCTCGGACGGGATGGACTGCAGGGCACCCGTGGTCACCAGGAACATGTAGGGGAAGCCCAGCCACAGGTTCACCATCAGCAACGAGGCCCTGGCCAGCCAAGGGTTGTCCAACCAGGGGATGTTTGCGCCACCCAGGAGCACCTGGTTGATGTACCCGAAGTCCGCGTTGAGCAGTCCCGCCCAGATCAGGATCGACAGGAACGCGGGAAACGCGTAGGGCAGGAAAATGATCGCCCGGTAGACGGTGCGGAACTTCAAGTTCTTGTCGTTGAACAGAATGGCCAAGAGGAGACCCAGGAAGAATGTGAGAGCCACGGAGAGGATGGCGAACACGAAGGTCCACAGAGTGACGGACACGAACGGGCCGCCCAGGATCTCCGGATTGAAAATGGCCGCAAAATTCTGGAGTCCCACGAAAACCCGCCAACCGGGGCGCAGTTCCTCACCCGCGGGGCTGACGAATGAGCCTTCTCCGTTGTTCGGGTACACGGTCCCGTCATTGGCAACCATGGCGTCCGTCTGCTCGTCGTACACCAGGGACGGTGTGTAGGCGTACGCCGTGCGACCGTCATCGGTGCGCAATACGCCGTCGGCGGCGTCCTCGGAAACGGGCACCCGCAGGTCCATGACCTCTTCGTACGCAGCCGTGACCTGGCCGTAGTCCAGCAGGTCATAGCCGGGAACTTCCGCGATGACACCGTCGGTGACCTGAGCATCCCCGGCTGCCGAAAGCGGCTGATCCTGCGTTCCCACCAGCACTTGCTCGTCCTGCGTTGTGGCCAACGCGAGCTCACCGTTGTTGCTGAGCACTCTCACGGAGTACTCCCGGCCACCTTCCACACGCTGTTCGTACGTGCGGGTGAGCTGATTGATGGCCGCTTCCTTGGTGGAGTTGTGGCCGTCGCCGTAATTGGTGAAAGCGGTGGCCGCGGTGTAGAGGACCACGAAGATCTGGAACACCAGCAGGAAGATCAACCCGGGGTAGAGGTACTTGGCCGGCAACACCCTGCGGGTCGGGAGGAAATAGACCAGGTCGGCAACGATCAATGCAATCAACAGGAACGCCAGGATTCCCCAGCTCCCTGCCGCCCACGCGGAGAGAATCCCGAACAAACCGAAGGCGTTGACCAATGCCATCAGGACCAGCTTGACCACGAACCCCGCACTGAAGCCGCGTGAGTGGGAATGCCGGATGTGCAGGGGAGCGCTCAAGCTGTCACCGTGGCCCGAGCCGTTAATCGCAGCAGAAGTGTCAGGACGATCGGTGCTCGTACTCATTGGATTTGTCCTTCGATATTGGCGACCATGCGATCCCAAAGCTCAACCGGGTCGCCGTTGCCGTTGACGATCCCGTTCTCGGTGGTCCCCCAGAACGCCCAGACCGCGCCCATGGCGGGGATGGCCGGCATGGGTAACGCCGTGGTGGCGATTTCCGCATATGCCGAACGCAACGGGTCATCCTTCATGTTCTCGATCGCCACTTCGCTGGCCGGGGGCCGGTCGGTGCTTTCGTACATCGCCGTTTGGGATTCCGGGCGAGTCAGGTAATTGGCGGCAAAGTCCTGCGCCGCCACCGGATTCGATGCGTTGGCGTTGACGAAGAAGGCCTGAACGCCGGCGAACGGACGCGCCTCTTCACCACCGGCGGGGGGTACGGGCAGGACGCTCACGTTCATGTCCGCGGCTTCGATGTCCACGAGATCCCAGGGACCGGCGATGTGGAACGCGGACTCGCCGGACATGAAGGATTCCTTGGCGATGTCCGGCGTCATGGATGTCCTAAGGTCTCCGCTCCGGCCCAGTTCTGCCAGGTATCGGGCGAATGCGTGTCCGCTCTGGCCACCCATGGCCAGATCGCTCGAGTACTCACCGTCCTCGTCGCGTTCAAAAACTTCCGCCCCGAAGGAGGTTTGCAGTGGGTACAGGTGGTAAGGGTCCCCGGCATCGGGTGACTGGCTCACCGTGAACGGGTAGTCAACACCCCGTTCGTTCATGAGGCGGTGACCTTCCGCGCGCAATGCGTCGAATGTCTCGGGATCATCGGTGGTCAGGTCGTTGTTGCGCACCAGCGCCACGCTTTCCACCGCGTAGGGCACCCCGTAGCTGACCCCGTTGTAGACCACGGCGTCCCGCGCGTTCTGGGTGAATTCTTCACCCCGGTCGCCCAGTTCGACCGGCGCGACCACGCCGTTGGCGGCCAACTGACCCAAGTTGTCGTGGGGGGACACGATGATGTCCGGAGCCTGCCCGGTGGGCGACTGGGAGATGAAGTTGGAGATGGCCTGGGCGTTGATCTCCCGCTCGATGAAACGCACGTCCACACCGGTGTCCGCCGTGTATTTCTCGGCGATTTGGCGCAGCGCGGGGATTTCGTCGTCACCGGCCTGGATCGTGACTTCTCCCGGGCCCACACCCAGCGCTGCCACCCCCGTGGTGGGCGCGGAGGAACACCCCGCGAGGAGAAGAGCGCAGCCGGCGACTGCCGCGACTAACCGGCGTGAGGGAGTCATGAGATTGTCCTCTTCAGTTGTCCGTGTGCTCATGAAGTGGCCGATCCACGCGAGGGCGGAGACCGGTCTCATTGGGGCAACCGATGACCGGTTGACGCGTCGAAAAAGTGGATATGTTCCGTGTTCGGAGCCACCCACACGGTGCTACCGACCCGCAACGGCGTGCGACCGTCCGTGCGCACAACCACGGGGCTGGCGCCATCGTCCTTCGCGTCGGGATCGGCTTCCGCAACCTGCGCGGAGGGATCCACCCGCACCACGGTGTTGGCAGCAGTGACCGGCGCGAGGTAGCCGTACACGTAGGCGTCCGCGCCGAGTTCCTCGACCACCTCGGCGACAATGGGCAGCCCTGTACCTTCCTGAGCGGTAGCCATGTCCTCGGGGCGGATACCCACGGTGACTTCGTCGGTGGTCAGTGCCTCCTGCTGGGCGGGGGAGAGATCTAGGGCCAGGGACCCCAACTTCACCTGCCGGTGGTGCACGGTCGCACGAAACAGGTTCATGGCCGGTGAACCGATGAACCCGGCAACGAACTCGCTGTTGGGGTGGTCGTAGAGCTTCCTGGGGGTGTCAACCTGCATGAGCACACCGTCCTTGAGTACGGCCACCCTGTCACCCATGGTCATGGCCTCCACCTGGTCGTGGGTCACGTAGACGGTGGTGACACCCAGGCGGCGGGTCAGTGCAGCAATCTGGGTTCGTGTCTGGACCCGCAGCTTGGCGTCCAGATTTGACAGCGGCTCGTCCATCAGGAATACCTGCGGCGAACGGACGATGGCCCGCCCCATGGCCACGCGTTGGCGCTGACCGCCGGACAGGGCCTTGGGCTTGCGGTCCAGGAACTGGGTCAGGTCCAGGACCTTGGCGGCATCTTCGACCCGCCTACGGCGTTCCTCCGCGTTCACCTTGGCGATCTTCAGTGCGAATCCCATGTTCTCCGCCACGGTCATGTGCGGGTACAGAGCATAGTTCTGGAAGACCATGGCGATGTCACGGTCGCGGGAAGGCACGTCGGTGACGTCGCGATCCCCGATCAGAATCTTGCCGTCCGTGACGTCCTCGAGCCCCGCCAACATGCGCAGGGTGGTCGACTTACCACAGCCGGACGGGCCCACCAGGACCAAGAATTCTCCGTCCGCGATGTCGAGGTCCAGATTCGTCACGGATGGGCGCTCGGCCCCAGGGTATTGACAAGTGATGCGGTCGAAGGTCACGGCAGCCATGGGCAGAGATTCCTTTCAGAGACCCCGTCACGGGGAGGTTCGGCACCCCGCGGCCAGGCTGCCGATCAGCGGCACGACCCAAAAAGTTGTTACGCTTATCACTAATGTAAGCGATTCCACTTTCGTGTGGCAATCACCACGAGTCGCGTCCCCGAGCCGGGAAAAACGAAGGCACGTTCATGGCCACCCCTGAACAACCGGCGTATCGTCCGCTTCAGGTCCCGCCTCGCCTGACGGACGTCGCGGCGAGAGCAGGAGTATCCACGGCAACGGTCTCGCGTGCGCTCACCGGCAGTGGCCCCGTCTCGTCGAAAACCAGACAACGGGTCGCGGATGCCGCCAAGGAACTCGGGTTCGTTGCCTCCCATCACGCGTCGAGTCTGGCCAGTGGTCGCAGTCGCAACATCGGCGTGGTCCTGCCCTACGTGGATCGCTGGTTCTTCGCGACCGTTCTCGACGGTATTGCCGGTGCACTCACGGGTGCCGGGTACGACGCCGCTCTGTACAACCTGCAGGGCGAGAACTTCCGCAAGAGCGTGCTCACCGATTTCTTGCTCCGCAGGCACCTGGACGCGGCCGCCGTGGTGTCACTGCGCTTGAACCCGTCGGAGACCGAGCAGTTGTTCTCGGCCGGCATCCCCCTGGCGGGGATCGGCGGTTCACTCGAGGGCGCCCCCACGGTCAGCGTGGACGACCTGGACGCCGGACTTCGCGCCACCAACCATTTGATCGAGCTGGGCCACCGGCGGATCGCCTTTCTCGGCGGGCCTCCCGAATCCGGCCGTTCCTTCCCAATGGCCAGCGATCGGCGCCGCGGTTTCGAACGAGCAGTGACGGTGGCCGGATTGAAGATCGACCCGCGGTGGTTGCTCGTGGCCGATTTCACGTTCTCGGGTGCCTACCAACGGGTCAAGAGCCTGCTCGCCGGGCCGACGGGTCGCCCCACCGCCATCTTTGCCGCGGCCGACGAAATGGCGGCCGGGGCCATCCTGGCGGCCAAAGACCTGGGCCTACAGGTTCCCGGAGACCTGTCGGTGATCGGCATCGACGCCCACCCAATAGGAGATGCATTCGGACTGACCACGATCGACCAGCACGCACGGCAACAGGGCACCCGGGTGGCGCAGCTGTTGCTGCAACAACTGTCCGGGGGCCCGGTGGCGGCCTCGCACGAGGTGCATCCCACCAATTTCCTGGTGCGCTCCTCAACCGCCCCACCGGTTTAGAACTCTGCTCCCAGTTGAGCTAAAGTAGTGGTCAGCCCCTCGCGTGGCGTCATCCTGTTGAACTCCCCCAGGACCGGAAGGTAGCAAGGGTAAATGGGCTCTGGCGGGTGCGCGAGGGGTCTTTTCGTCTCCAACTCCCCAACCGCGCGGTCACGCTGTGCCTGTCGGTGACCGCGGCTAAGGTTTCATACGTGACTACCGCCCTGTACCGCCGCTATCGCCCGGAGACCTTCGAGGATGTCATCGGTCAGGAACACGTGACCGAGCCCCTCATGACTGCCCTGCGTAAAAACAGGGTCAACCATGCCTACTTGTTCTCCGGTCCGCGCGGTTGCGGCAAGACCACGTCCGCCCGCATCTTGGCCCGTTGCCTCAACTGCGCCGAGGGTCCCACGGCCACCCCGTGCGGTCACTGCGATTCCTGCCGCGATCTTTCCCGTGACGGTGCGGGTTCACTGGACGTCATCGAAATGGACGCCGCGTCCCACGGTGGCGTTGACCACGCGCGTGACCTGCGTGAACGCGCCACATTCGCCCCGGTGCGGGATCGCTACAAGATCTTCATCATTGATGAGGCGCACATGGTCACGCGCGAGGGCTTCAATGCCCTCCTGAAGATCGTGGAGGAGCCACCGGAGCACGTGAAGTTCATCTTTGCGACCACCGAGCCGTCCAAGGTGCTCACCACCATTCGCTCGCGCACCCACCACTACCCGTTCCGCCTGGTGCCGCCGGAGCCCCTCATGCAGTACCTGGAGCAGCTGAGCGAGCAGGAGCACGTGGCCACGGAGCCCGGCGTCCTGTCCCTGGTGGTTCGCGCCGGCGGCGGTTCGGTTCGTGATTCGTTGTCCGTGCTGGACCAGCTCATGGCCGGTTCGGACGATCGCGGCATGACGTACGACCTCGCGGTGGCCTTGCTCGGCTACACCCACGCGGCACTGCTCGACGATGTCGTGGATGCCTTTGCCGCCGGTGATGCCGCCACGGTCTTCAGCGCCATTGACCGCGTCGTCCAGACGGGTCAGGATCCGCGCCGGTTCGTGGAGGATCTACTGGAACGCTTCCGCGATCTGGTGGTGGTCAACGCCGTTCCGGATTCCGCCGCCAACATCCTGCACGGCATGCCCACCGATCAAATCAACCGGCTGCGCAATCAGGCCACCCAGCTCGGGGCCGCGGAACTCTCCCGCGCCGCTGACATCACCAACACCGCACTCAACGAGATGACCGGGGCCACCTCGCCGCAGCTCCACCTCGAGCTGCTGTGCGCGCGCATCCTCCTGCCCTCCGCGGACCACACCACACGCGGCATCACGGCCCGTGTGGACCGCCTCGAGCGCCGCCTCAGCATTCCCCGCGGCGCCGGAATTCGCCCGGGCGCCTCTGAGAACGAGCAGCACTCCTCCCCCGACGACGCCGCTGCCGCACCACAGCACCGCACCGCGCCCGAGCGCGTAGCCCCGCCCACTGCGGCTCCGCCGTCGGCCGGGATGACCGCGCCCACCGTGGAAGAACCCACGGATCCCCAGGACGGCACCGAAGAATCGGGAGGCACCTCGCACCCGGCAGCTGCGGAACCGGTTCCCGAACAAGACCGTGAGGTCGACCATGGCAGGCCGCCCGCGGACGGGCGTACCGGCCGGGGTGAACCGGAGGCCGCCCAGGACCATGAGCCTGCCGATCACGGCCCCGAGCATCGAGATACCCAGCCGGCACGCCCCGTCTCGGAGACATCTGACCAGGGCGGGGAAATCGAGCTGTTGCGCGCCTCCTGGCCCGAGATCGTGTCCGCCCTGGCCGAGATTCGCCGCGTCGCCTGGACGGTCACGATGCGCGGCACCCCCGTGACCTTCGACGGCCAAACGCTCCGCATCGCCTTCGAAGCGGAGGGTGATCTGCTGAACTTCCCCCGCTTCGAAAACGATGTGCGCGCGGCCATCCACTCCGTACTCGGAATCGACTGCCGCATCGAAGCGGTACGCCCCGGTGACACCCACGGTGGCGGCCACGGCGGCGGAAATCCGGGCGGCCCCACCCGCGGCAAGAGCCCGGGTGGTAACGGTCCCGGCGGGTCGGCTGGAGGCGGACAGCGCGGCACGGGGAGCGGCGGTCCCGGAGGACCCACGCGCGGAACCGATCAAGGCACTAGCGGACAGCAGTCCACCGACGAACCGCCCGTGTACTTCCGCGAGCAGGAAGGCTTCGGCGCGCAGCGTCGTCGCCCCGCACCTGAGGCTGGGCAACCGCGCGGGGAACAGGACTCCTCTCGGACGGGCCATGATGCCCAGGAGCAGCAACGGCCCTCCCACCAGACCCGGCAATCCCGTGAAGAGGCTCCGGAGCCCGATTCGGAACCCGATTCCGATGAGCCCGTGACCTCATGGTCCGTGGCAAAGATCCCGCAGGGAGGGCCCGCCGAATCTTCCGCTCCGAACCAGACGATTCCGGAGGATCCGGCCGAGGCGGCTACGAATTCGGACGGATTCGCCTCCTCTGCCGGGTCGTCGGAACCGACGCCCCTCTCCCCCGCCGACTTCACCATTGACCCGAATTCTGAGGATGCCGCCGCTCATGCCGGCGACAACACCCCCGACATCTCACCCGAGGTCGACTCCTACGGCTCCGATCACGATACGGCCACGGAGTCTAAACCGGACGAGGACCTCGGACAGGGACAGGGCCGGTCGTCCGGCCCCGTGGGAACGAGCCCCGCTTCCCCGCCAGACCCAGCACCCCGGCAGTCACCGTCGGATTCCGCGCACTCGCCGGAACCCAGCAACGAGTATTGGACTCCCAACGAACCACCGCCCCCTCCGGAAGACGAACCCCCCGCCGATCTCTACGAGGTGCCGGAGCGTCGCCCGGCCGGGTCGAGTGGACAAGCACCGGCCCGGGCCACCAGCCCTCGCGGTCAGCGACCGAGCTTCAGGGAACGGCATGCTGCGGAAATAGCGGCGGCGCGGCAACGCCCGGCAACGCCGCAGGTGGGTGACACGTCGGACAGCACCGAGGACGAGAATTTCTCGCCGAGCGCGGATGACGAGTCCATTGAGGATTCCTCGTTGTACGGCCGTGCGGCCATCGAAAGAATTCTGGGAGGCTTGCTCATCGAGGAGCGCCCCCACCAAGCGAACTAACCAAATTCCCCAAGGAGAACTGTGTACGAAGGCGCGGTCCAAGACCTCATCGATGAGTTGGGACGGCTCCCGGGCGTAGGACCCAAATCCGCACAGCGCATTGCATTCCATTTGCTGGACGCGGACAAGGACGAGGTTCAACAGCTCGTGGACGCCATTACCACGGTCAAGACATCCGTGTCCTTCTGCCAGGTCTGCGGCAACGTGAGCGAGCAGGAAGAATGCGCCATCTGCCGTGATGCCCGCCGCGATCGCACGGTGATTTGTGTGGTCGAGGAGTCCAAGGACGTCATGGCCATTGAACGGACCCGCAGCTACCGCGGTGTGTACCACGTGCTCGGCGGCGCTATCTCTCCTCTCCAGGGCGTGGGCCCCGATCAGCTACGGATCCGCGAGCTCATGACCCGCTTGTCGGATGAGACGATCCAGGAAATCGTTCTGGCCACCGACCCCAATTTGGAAGGTGAAGCCACCGCCACCTATCTCTCCCGGATGCTCAAGACCCTGGGCATCCGTGTCACACGTTTGGCCTCCGGTCTTCCCGTGGGCGGTGACCTGGAGTACGCGGACGAGGTCACCCTCGGCCGGGCCTTCGAAGGGCGCACCGTCATCGCGGAAGCGAACTAGTTCCTCAGCTCCGCCTCATTGGACTCGGAGATGATCATTGGACTTCAAAACAATCATGGGCACATGAACAGTTAGCATGGACGCCACACCACTTGATCCCGTGGTATGCACGCTGTCCGAGAGGAATACATGAGCCTCATTGTTCAAAAATTTGGCGGCTCCTCGGTTTCCGACGCCGATGGAATCCGCCGAGTTGCCCGCCGGGTGGCAGAAACCCGCAACGCAGGTAACGACGTCGTGGTGGTCGTTTCCGCCATGGGTGACACCACCGACGACCTCCTGGATCTGGCCAACGAGGTAACTCGCAAGCCACCGGCCCGAGAGCTGGACATGCTCCTGACCGCCGGGGAACGCATTTCCATGGCCCTGCTGGCCATGGCGATTTCCGAGGTCGGTGTACCCGCCCAATCCTTCACCGGCTCTCAGGCCGGGATGATCACGGACGGCGACCACGGTGCCGCCAAACTCGTGGAGGTCAATCCTCTGCGTGTCCGCGAGACGCTGGACGCCGGCAACATTGCCATCATCGCGGGTTTCCAGGGTGTGCACCGGTCCACCAAGGACATCACCACACTGGGCCGCGGAGGTTCCGACACCACCGCGGTGGCGCTTGCCGCCGCACTCGACGCGGACGTGTGCGAGATCTATTCGGATGTGGACGGCGTGTACACCGCGGACCCTCGAATTGTGCCCTCCGCACAGAAACTGGATCACGTGTCCTCCGAGGAAATGCTGGAACTGGCGGCCAACGGGGCCAAGATCCTGCACCTACGTTGCGTGGAATACGCGCGCCGCTTCAACGTGCCCTTGCACGTTCGCTCGTCGTTCAGCCATAACGAGGGCACCTGGGTCATGCCCACGCCCCACGAAAACTTCACGCCGCAAAAGGAGATTCCCTTGGAACAGCCGCTGATTTCTGGAATCGCACATGACCGCACGCAGGCCAAAATCACCGTGGTGGGAGTTCCCGACCGCCCCGGAATCGCGTCCCGGATCTTCCGACTGCTGGCGGACTCCAAGGTCAACGTGGACATGATCGTCCAGAACGTCTCCACCGGTGACCGTCCACTGACCGACCTGTCCTTCACCCTGGACGAGTCCCAGGGCGATCTCGCAATGAACTTATTGCGCGCCGCAGAGGAAAAGATCGGCTACTCCAGTCTCGATTACGATGATCAGGTGGGTAAGATCTCACTGGTTGGCGCGGGCATGAAAACGAACACGGGGGTGTCGTTCGAGTTCTTCCAGGCCCTGGCCAAGGCGGACGTCAACGTGGACATGATCTCCACCTCCGAGGTGCGGCTTTCCGTGATTACCGATGTCCGCAAGTTGGATACCGCGGTACGCGCCCTGCATACCGCTTTCGGTCTGGACGCGGACAGAGAGGCAACAGTGCACGGGGGGACCGGCCGCTGAGAATCCTGGTTTTATAGGTAGTGAGGTCACGGGCTGCCATCCGGGTGGCCCGTGACCTAAAATTTAATGCACAAATTCACAGACGCGTCATAGACGTTGAAGAGGCACACATGGACAGCCAAGCTGGTGAGAACCTTTCCGAGAACGCTCCGCACGATCCACTGGCTCTGACGAACCAACTGTGTTTCTCCCTGTCCGTGGCATCACGAATGGTAGTCCAGAGCTACCGGCCCATTCTGGAACCGTTGGGACTGACTCACCCGCAATATT
The DNA here is from genome assembly GCF_014698015.1 of Kocuria sp. cx-455. Classification (GTDB taxonomy): domain Bacteria; phylum Actinomycetota; class Actinomycetes; order Actinomycetales; family Micrococcaceae; genus Kocuria. The sequence goes on along the minus strand of NZ_JACXBS010000001.1, from coordinate 424,280 downwards.
TGGTCATGCTCTCGTTATGGGGTTCCAGCCCCCGCACCGTGAAGCACCTGAGTTCCGAGCTCATGCAGGATTCGGCGACACTGTCCCCGTTGTTGAAGCGGTTGGAGTCCCGCGGCCTGATCTGCCGCGACCGCGACCCCGAGAACGAACGTGCTTTGGCCGTTACTCTCACGGACGAGGGTCGGAAGCTCAAGGAGAAAGCCTCTGACGTTCCCCTGGTCATGATGGAACGCCTGGGCGTCACTGCGGAACAGGTCAAGGACCTCAACACCGCCATGCACCATATGATCACCCGGGCGGAAGAAGCATCGCGTGCTTGATGTCCTGTTCCGTGAGCAATGGCTGGCAGCGTCCCGGGCACACGAACAGCGTATTTGCGGATTCACCACCCCGTTCCTGAATCGCAGGCATGAGGGCCGCCGGCACCCCGTGGAAGATTTCCTGTTCACGTACTACACGCTGTCCCCCGCCCAGTTCACACGGTGGCACCCCGGGTTCGGGACCATCTTGCTGGACGCCCCGGAGAGGGCGGGCTGGAAGTTCTACCGCCCCGCCACCCCGGCCGAGCTGCGGGTGACGGGCGCGCCCGCGGGGGTGAGCGGCGTCGTTCTGGATCACGAGGCGTTCATCGCGAAACGCGAGACCGCGATCCGCTTCACCCGGGAACTGCTGTCCAACACCGTGGCCAAAACCGGCACGTTCGATTGCTTTGGCCTGCACGAGTGGGCTATGGCGTACAAGGCGCAGGAGAACGGCGTGCGTCACGACTATCTGGAGCTGAGGTTGGGCGCTGAAGGCACCAACCAGGTGGTGGAATCGCACCGGATCCGCTGCTCGCACTTCGATGCGTTCCGGTTCTTCCACCCGCAGGCCGTGGATCGCAATGAATTGAAGCCCTCCCGCGAATCCCAGCGAGGCATGGAACAACCGGGGTGTCTGCACGCGAACATGGACCTCTACAAGTGGGCCTACAAGCTACTGCCCGCGGTGGATTCGGATCTGCTGGCCGATTGCTTCGAGCTGGCGTGGGAGGTGCGCCGCACGGACATGGAAGCATCGCCGTACGAACTGAGCGGTTGGGGCTACGAACCGGTGCGGATCGAGACTCCCGCGGGGAAAGCGGAATACGTCCGGCGTCAGCGGGACTTTGCCACCCGATCCGAGAGCCTGCGCCACCGAATTCTCGCTGTCACCGACCGCCTGCTCGCGGACGCCGAATCCTCCGAGAGCCAGGCCGCTCCCCGTCCGACGGACTCTCCTGTGAGCGCTGGAGGAGTCTCTTCGTGATCGATCCGGCATCACCCGGACAGTGGGAACGAGTTGTTGAGGTGTCGGCGCTTCCGCAATCCTTTGATTTCGTGACGGCTCGCTGCAGCACAGGGTCCGTTCTGGTGACCCGTGACGCCGCAGGTGCCCTTCATGTCCTGTCCAACACGTGTCCCCACCAGCGGGCCACCGTTTGCCGCGAACCCGCGGGGCGCGCGGAACACTTTGAGTGCCCCAATCACTACTGGCTGTTCGCCCCGGACGGCCGGTTTCTGGGATCGCGACTGAGCGTGGCTTCGGGACGGGCTGCCACCGACGACCCGAGCAAGGACCTGACCCGGGCGGACGTCACCGTGACGGACGGTTGGGTCATGGCCCGTTTCAGCTGAATTGAGGATCACCTTCCGGCGCCGCCCCGGCCGCACGCTGCGGCCCCGCCCCATGCTCAGGACTCGGTGTCATGACCCCGCAGTGCGAGTGCCGCATTGAGCACCGCCAAATGACTCAGAGCCTGCGGAAAGTTTCCCAGGAACGAGTAGTCTTCGGGATCGATCATCTCCGTGAACAGGCCAAGATCGTTGGCCAATGGCATCATGCGGTCCATGAGCTCCACGGCCTGCTGGCGCTGGCCGACGGCGGTCAGCGCGGCGACGGTCCAGAACGAACACGCAACGAACGCGCCTTCCTCCGCGTCCATCCCGCTGTAGCGGTACAGCAACGGCCCGCGGCCGAGTTCTTGGCGAAGGGCGGCAATGGTTGATGTCATCCTCGGACCCCGGTCGAAGCCGGTCATCGCGTGCAGCAAGACTGACGCGTCGAGCTCTTCGGTCCCCGGGTACCAGACGTAGGCGCCCCGTTGCTCACTCCAGCATTCGGTGTCGATCCACGCCCTGATGCGTTCTCTTTCTGCCCGCCAGCGATCCACGCAGCCGGGGATATGGCCGTCCTCCGCCAACTGCACGGCACAGTCCAACCCGTGCCAGCACCCCATTTTGGAGCTCGTGTAGTGGCGGTGTTCGGGCAGTTCCCACATTCCCGAATCGGGGCGGCGCCACGCGTCGCAGATCGCGTCCGCGAGGTCGGCCAACATCCGCGCGGTGGCCGTGTCCAGCACGTTACCGCCTGCCACGTAATGGTGCGCCACATCGAACACGTCCCCGTAGACACCCAGTTGTAACTGGTCGGCCGCAGCGTTGCCCGCCACCACCGGGCCGGTTCCTCGCCATCCTGGGACGTCGTACTCTGTCATGCGGGTCTCGGGGACTTCGCCGTTCAAACGGTTGAGCACGTGCAGGTGCGGCACCTGGGCTCGGACCAGGCGAAGCAGCCAGGACACTTGGGCGTGCACGTCCTCCTGCTCCCCCAGTTGCAACAGCGCTTGCAGGGCGTAGGTGGCGTCACGGATCCACGCAAAGCGGTAGTCGTAGTTCTTGGTGCCCGCCATGTTCTCGGGCAGGGAGGTGGTTGCGGCCGCTGCCACGGACCCCGACGGGCTGTGGCTCAACAACTTCAACACCAGCGCACTGCGTTGGGCTTCCTCGCCGTAGGGCCCGTCGGATTCGAGCAGATCCCCCCACCGCAGCCAGGTTTCTCGGGTCATCTCGAGGTTCTTGCGGATCTCCCGCGGAGCCGGTAGCCGGAGGGGTTCACTGTGCGTTGCAACCACCGCCAGCAGGTGCTGCGAGCCGGGCGTGGTGCGGAAGCATCCCGAGATCTGCTGCTCCTCGACCTTGCTCTCCCCCACGTGTTCACCGCACACCCCCACCGAGACCTCGTTGGCGCGCAGCACGGGCTTGCGCGCTGTGACATCGACCCAGGGGGAGACCGTGTTGAGCATGGTCCCCGGGGCCACACGCCATCGCATGGGAACAGTTCCCTCCAGACCCTCCACCGCCCGTGCGAGTTCATTCCAAGGCAGTCGCCCGGTCGAACCGACGTTCAAGGAGTCGGTGACCTGCACCCTCCCCGAAGCAGTGGTGTATGTGGTCTGCAGAATGTTGGTGCCCGGGAGATACGCACGGTCGACCTCGAACCGCTCATCCGGGCACAGTTCAATACAGCCACCGTGCTCGGCGTCGAGCAATCGCGCGAACGTGGGCGCCGAATCCAGGTCGGGAATTGGGTACCAGTCCACGGACCCGTCGTGGGAGACCAGGGCAACCGTGCGGCCGTCCCCGATCGCCGCGTAGGAGCGCAGATCCACGTACCCGTTGCACCGGGGCGGCAGCTCACTCAGTGGTACCGCGCGGAGCCGCGTTGTCTTCATCCGCCCACTCCTCACATTGCATGTGCTCGATAAAATAAGTGTGCTGCCTATCGTAGGAGAGCCCTGATCCCCGAGCCACTTCGATGCCCCCATCCGTGCGGAACGGAAACGGAGTCATACGGCCGCGCGCCGGAGGGCCACCCATTGAGGGACCCGGTGCTTCACACGCTGCCGCGGACGAGCCTTCTGACAGATAGGATGGGCGAGGATTGGCTCGAATCTCAGGAGTTGTAATGGCCCGTATCGTGGTTGATGTAATGCCCAAGCCGGAAATCCTTGACCCGCAGGGCAAGGCAATTGCCAACGAACTGCCCCGGATCGGGCTGGATGGTTTCAGCGAGGTCCGTCAGGGCCGCCGTTTCGAACTCACCGTGGACGGTGACGCAACGGACGAGGTACTCGCCCAGGCTCGCGAGGCCGCCGAGAAGCTGCTCTCCAACCCAGTCATCGAGGACGTCGTGAACGTTTCGGTGCTCGGCGGGGAGAACTGATCGTGGCCCAGAATTTGACCGCCGAGCAGACCCCTTTGATCGCGGATCTCTCCCAGCCCGGCCCCGATGCTGCCTTGCAGGACGTACGCGTGGGAGTGGTCACCTTCCCCGGCACCCTGGACGACCGCGATGCCATGCGCGCCGTGCAGCTCGCCGGTGGCACCGCCGTTGCGCTCTGGTACGCGGACGAGGATCTGCAGAACGTGGATGCCGTGATCCTCCCGGGTGGCTTCTCCTACGGTGATTACCTGCGCGCCGGCGCGATCGCGCGATTCGCCCCGCTCATGGCCAAGATCGCGCACGCCGCCACGTCCGACGCCGCTCTGCCCGTCCTGGGCATTTGCAACGGTTTCCAGGTGCTCACCGAATCGCATCTCTTGCCCGGCTCCATGATCAAGAACGAGCGGTTGAAGTTCCTCTGCCGTGATCAGGCGCTGCGCATCGAGAACGCGGATACCGCCTGGACCGGTCGTTACGAGCAGGGTCAGACCATTGTGGTGCCGCTCAAGAACCAGGACGGCCAGTACGTGGCCGATCAGCGCACCCTGGACGAGTTGGAGGCCGAGAACCGCGTGGTTTTCCGCTACATGGGCGGCAATCCCAACGGCTCGCGCAACGACATTGCGGGAATCACCAACGCGCGCGGCAACGTGGTGGGGCTCATGCCCCACCCGGAGCACGCGGTGGAACCCGGATTCGGCGCGGATTCCTCCGGTGCCGGTGAGGTGGACATGCGCCAGGGCACCGACGGTCTGGACATCTTCGTGTCCGTCCTGGAGCGACTGACCCGCTGACGCCCCGCCGGCCCGTCAGTATTCGGGCCCGCACCTTCATCAGACATTCTTGCGTGAGCGCCGCAAACGCACCGTACGCGCCCACCACCACGGCAAGGGATTCTCGTAAACGACATGAGCGAAACGCACTTCAACCTGGACACCGTTGAGCACGCCGCCTCCACCCCGGACACCGAGCTGCCCTGGGCGGAGCTGGGGTTGACCGCATCCGAATTCGATCGGGTGAAAGACATCCTGGGCCGCCGCCCCACCGCCGCGGAACTGGCCATGTACTCGGTCATGTGGTCCGAGCATTGCTCCTACAAGTCCACCAAGGTGCATCTGCGCCAGTTCGGGGACAAGGTCACCGACGAGATGCGCAAGGACCTCATGGTGGGCATCGGCGAGAACGCCGGCGTCACGGACATCGGTGACGGCTGGGCCGTGACCTTCAAGATCGAGTCCCACAACCACCCGTCCTTCGTGGAGCCCTACCAGGGTGCCGCGACCGGAGTGGGTGGCATTGTCCGCGACATCATCTCCATGGGCGCCCGCCCGGTGGCCGTGATGGACCCGTTGCGCTTTGGCGCCATCGACCACCCGGACACCCAGCGCGTGGTGCACGGTGTGGTGGCCGGCGTGGGTGGCTACGGCAACTCGCTGGGTCTGCCCAACATTGGCGGTGAAGTGGAGTTCGACCCCTGCTACCAGGGCAACCCGCTGGTCAATGCCCTGGCCGTGGGCGTCATGCGTCACGAGGACATCCGCCTGGCCAACGCCTCCGGCACCGGCAATAAAGTGGTGCTGTTCGGTGCCCGCACGGGCGGCGACGGCATTGGTGGCGCCTCCGTGCTGGCCTCCGAATCCTTCGACGACTCCAAACCGTCCAAGCGCCCCGCCGTCCAGGTGGGTGACCCGTTCGCGGAAAAGGTGCTCATCGAGTGCTGCCTGGAGTTGTTCAAGGCCTCCCTGGTGGAGGGCATTCAGGATCTCGGCGCCGCGGGTATCTCCTGCGCCACCTCAGAGCTCGCCTCCAACGGTGACGGTGGCATGCGCGTGGACCTGACCAAGGTGCTGTTGCGCGATCCCACCCTGACCCCCGGTGAGATCCTGATGTCCGAGTCCCAGGAACGCATGATGGCCGTGGTGACCCCGGAAAAGGTCGCGGCTTTCGAGGCGGTCATGACCAAGTGGGACGTGGAGTACTCGTGGATCGGTGAGGTCACGGACACCGGCCGGTTGGTCATCGACTACCAGGGCGAGGTGATTGTGGACGTGGATCCGCGCACCGTGGCCCATGACGGCCCGGTTTACGAACGACCCTTCGCTCGCCCCGAGTCCCAGGATCAGCTGCAGTCCAACCACTTCAGCGGCTCCCCCGAGGATGCCTCCCGTCCCTCCGGTGCGCAGCTGCGTCAGGCAGTACTCGAACTGATGGCCTCACCCAACCTGTGCTCCAAGGACTGGGTCACCAGCCAGTACGACCACTACGTGCAGGGCAACACCGCCATGGCCATGCCGGATGACGCCGGCGTGATCCGTGTGGATCAAGAGACCGGCCTGGGTGTGGCCCTGTCCACCGACTGCAACGGTCGCTACACCCGCCTGGACCCGTACGCCGGCGCGCAGCTCGCGCTCGCCCAGGCCTACCGGAACGTCACGACCGCCGGCGCTCGCCCGGCGGCCGTCTCCGACTGCCTGAACTTCGGCTCCCCCGAGGACCCCGACATCATGTGGCAATTCGCCGAGGCCGTGCGCGGGCTGTCCGACGGTTGCCAGGAGCTGGGCGTGCCCGTCACGGGCGGCAACGTCTCGCTGTACAACCAGACCGGCGGCGTCGCCATCAACCCGACCCCGGTGGTCGCCCTGATGGGTGTGCTCGACGACGTCGCTCGCCGCACCCCGTCCGGGTGGCACGAGGACGGCCAGGCCGTTTACCTGCTCGGTGAGACCGCGGATGAGTTGGACGGCTCCGAATGGGCCCGCGTGCGCGGTCACCTGGGTGGCCGGCCCCCCAAGGTCGATCTGAAGCGGGAGCGCACCCTGGGGGATATGCTCGTCAACATGTCGCGGGACGGCATGATCGACGCAGCACACGATGTTTCCGAGGGTGGCTTGGCCGCGACCCTGTCGGAAATGGCCCTGCGCTTTGGCGTGGGTGCACGAATCGGTCTGGGGGAAGTGGCCGATCGTGACGGCGTGGACACCTTCACGTTACTGTTCTCCGAGTCCCAGGGCCGGACCGTGGTGGCCGTCCCCCGCTCGGAAGAGGTGCGCTTCAAGGACATGTGCACCGTGCGCAACTATCCGTTCGCGCGCATTGGCGTGGTGGACGCGGAGTCCGGAGCCCTGGATGTTCAGGGCGAGTTCTCCGTGGAGCTGGGCACCTTGCGCGAAGCCCATAGCTCCACCCTGCCCAGGTATTTCGGTTGACCATAAGGACAGACACCATGACTGACGTTTCCGAAGAGCTCAGCCCGGAGCGATTGATACGCGCCGCGCGTCTCGTGTTGCGTCCATTCACCCAGGACGAGCTCGAGGCGATCACGGAATCAGCGGATCTGGCACAGTTCGCCCCGGGGTTCCCCACTCCCGAAGATCAGGACTGGGCCCACACGGCATTGGACGCCGGCAGCCATTTCTTCACCGAAACCATGTACTCGATGTTCGCCATCGTGGACACGGCCTCGGATCAGATCATTGGCATGGCGGGCTTTGTGGGCCCGCCCATTGACGACGAACTCGAGGTCGTGGGCTCCGTGATACCGAGCCTCCAGAACCAGGGGTACGCGGACGAGGTGCTCCCCCACCTGATGGAGTTGGCCTTCCAGGATCCCGAGGTCAAGGCCGTGAACGCTTCCGTGCCGTGGGGCAACGAGCCCGCCCGCAAGCTGTTGCTCAAGCACGGTTTCACCGAATGTCCGAGTGGCGGGATCGAAGCCACGTATGTGCATCCCCGCCCGGAGATGCGTTCCAGTAACTGAGTTGGCCGGCTATGTTCCCCTGGGCCCCGTACGACCTGTTCTCCCCGGATACCGTCCCCGAGTGGATCCTGGTGATCCTGGCTATTATCGACCTGTTGCTCCGAATCGGTGCGCTCGGCTGGATCCCCCATCAGCGCAGACCATCGGTCGCTCTGGCATGGCTACTGGCCATCTTCCTCCTGCCGTACGCGGGGCTGTTGTTGTTCCTGATCATTGGTTCCTCCCGCCTGCCGCGAAAACGCATGGAGAAGCAGGCCAAGATGAACGACATCATCCGGGAGAACACCCCCGAGGATTTCTCCCTGGGCAAGGAATTCGACGACCTACCCGAATGGGTCACCACGACCGCCAAGCTGAACTATCAACTGGGCGCGTTGCCCATGGTGGGCGGTAACGGCTTCGACATCGATACGGACAACCACGAGTCCATGGCACGCATGGCCCGTGATGTGGATCGGGCCACCGATTACGTGCACTTCGAGTTCTACATCGTGGCCACGGATCAGGTGTCCCGGGTGCTGTTGGATTCCCTGGTGCGGGCGCACGAACGCGGTGTGCGGGTGCGCATCCTGATCGACCACGTGGGTTCGCTGGGCTACCCCGGGTACGCGGAACTCGTACGCCGTTTCGATGCCTCCGGCATCCCCTGGCGGCGCATGCTGCCGATCCGCCCGTGGCGCGGTGAGTGGCAACGCCCGGACCTGCGCAATCACCGCAAGATCCTGGTGGTGGACGGGTCCATCGCCTACACCGGTTCGCAGAACATCATTCACCGCTCCTACAACAAGAGGAAGAACCTTCGCCGCGGCCTGGAATGGAAAGATCTAATGATCCGTTGCTCCGGGCCCGTGGTGTCCGAACTCAACGCGGTGTTCGTCTCCGATTGGTACTCGGAGACCGATGACCTGCTCCTGGACGAGGCCACCGAGGTTCTGCCCAACGTGGAAGCCCCCGTGTACGCCCAGGTGGTCCCGTCCGGTCCCGGGTTCACGACCGAGAACAACCTGCGGCTGTTCAACCACCTCATTTACAACGCCAATCGCCGCGTGGTGATCTCCAGCCCGTACTTCGTGCCGGACGAGTCCCTGCTGCACGCGCTCACCACCGAGGCGCAGTCAGGGGTGGACGTGGAGCTTTTCGTGGGTGAGTCCTCGGACCACTTCCTGGCACAGAACGCCCAGAATTCCTACTACTCGGAACTCGCGGAGGCCGGCGTCAAGATCTACCGTTACAGCTCCCCCACGGTGCTGCACGCCAAGTTCGTGCTCGTGGACGACCTGATCAGTGTGATCGGTTCCTCCAACATGGACGAGCGCTCCTTCGCCCTGGACCTCGAGGTGTCCGTGATGATCGTGGACCAGGACTTCCACGACCGCATGGAGGAGGTCGTGGACGAATTCAAGGCGTCCTCGACCCTGTTGGATCTCCACGCCTGGAACAAACGCCCCCTGCGACACAAGTACGTGGAGAACGTCTGTCGCCTCACCTCGGGCCTGCTGTAACGCCGACGACGCCGCTGCCGCGACCTTCCGCTCGACAAGGTCGCGGCAGCGGCGTCGTCGTCAAACGGACTGTCAGCCCACCAACTCGCGAGCGGGGGTCTCCGCCACGGACGGCTTGTCCGCGAACGCGCCGCGGTACTGGGCTGCGGGGTGGGTGTCCATGACCTGGGGCTGACCGGCGCCGTAAAGGGACTCGCGCAGGGTGGAGCCCTCGTACTCGGTGCGGTAACGGCCGCGCTTCTGCAGCTCGGGAACCACGTACTCCACGAAGTCCTCGAAGGAGCCGGGGCTCACGTGGTAGGCCAGGTTGATGCCGTCCAGGCCACCCTCGTCAACCCATTCCTCGAGCTGATCGGCCACGGATTCCGGAGACCCGACAATCACGTCACCCATGCCACCCAGGGCGCAGTGCTTGGCGATCTCCTCGCGGGTCCACTTCTTGTCCTTGGACTGCAATGTGAACGGGGTCAGGAAGGACTGGATCGAGTCGGTCTTGACGTAGTTGAGGGCTTCTTCCTCGTCGAACTGGCTGAGGTCCACGCCGGACCAGCCGCCGATGATCGCCTGAGATGCCTCCAGGTCCACGTAGGAGAGGTACTCCCGGTACTTCTCCTGGGCCTTCTCCTCGGTCTCGGCCACGACCACCGAGAGCATCGCGTAGATCTTGATGTCGTCGCGGTGGCGGCCCTGGGCTTCCGCTTGATCGCGGATCTTGTCCGTGACGAACCGGGTGAGGTCCGGACGCAGACCGCCCACGAACACGGCCTCCGCGTGACGACCCGCGAACGCCTGGCCCCGCGACGAAGCACCGGCCTGGAAGATCAGCGGGGTGCGTTGCGCGGACGGCTCGGTGAGCGCGGCACCCGGGACGGTGAAGTACTTGCCCCGGTGCTGAATCGGGTGAACCTTGTGGGGATCGGCGTAGACCCCGGCCGCGCGGTCCTCGACCACGGCGCCGTCCTCCCATGAACCCTCCCAGAGTTTGTAGCACACGTCCAGGAACTCTTCGGCGATCTCATAACGGGTATCGTGCTCGATCTGGCGTGGCAGACCCTGGTTCTCGGCCGCTGAGGGAAGGTAGGAGGTCACCACGTTGAAGCCCACGCGGCCCTTGGTCAGGTGGTCCAGCGTTGCGTACTTGCGGGCCAGCGTGTAGGGCTGCTCGTAGGTCACGGCACTCGTCACACCGAAGCCCAGGTGCTCGGTCACGGCGACCATTGCGGAGATCTGCATGAACGGGTCGTTCACGGGAACCTGCGCGCCGTCCGTCACGGAGGGTGCGGCGGAGTTCTTGTAAATGTCGTAGATGCCCACCACATCGGCCAGGAAGAGCGCGTCGAACTTGCCCTTCTCCAGCGTCTTGGCCAGGTTGGTCCAGTACTCAATGGTGTTGTACTCGGTGGCCTTGGACCGCGGGTGACGCCACAGGCCGAAGCTCTGGTGGTCCACACAGGTCATGTCAAAGGCGTTCACGGAAATCCGCTTCTTGGTCATGAGTGCCCCTTCGGGTTGAACGCGACCCGCGCCCCGTGCGCCACCTACGGCGGCCTACTCTGCGGGTCCAGCGCGTTTGTGTGGCGCCGTACTTGCCGCATGCGGTGTGTCATGCGGCCCGATCCTCACCTGGGGCACCCCGCTACGGGAGAGGGTTGCCGTCCGACAAGCCAGGGCTGTGCGTCGGAACTCATGATCGTTCTGGGCTCCACAGTACCGTTTCCGTACCGGCCCGTGAAACATAAGGATTCAGCGGACGCGCGGTGAGACCATGGGTGTATGAGTGATCGCCACGTCAACGATCCGGACCTGATTCGCGAGCTACTCACCACCCCGGGGCGGTGGGCCGTTGTGGGGTTGTCCGGCAACCGCGCCCGGCCGGCCCATGCGGTGTCCCGCCGGATCCGTGACGAGTTCGGGCAGGAAATCATCCCCGTAAACCTTGCCGGAGAATCCGTGCACGGGGAGACCGGTTACCGCTCGCTCAAGGACATCCCGGGTCACGTGGACGTGGTCGACTGTTTCGTGAACTCCCGGCGCGTGGGAGAAGTGGTGGATCAGGCCATCGCGATCGGTGCCGGGGCAGTGTGGCTGCAGCTGGGTGTCTCGGACCAGGCCGCCGCAGCGCGGGCCAAGGCCGCCGGGGTTAAGGTGGTCATGAACACCTGCCCGCTGATCGAGGCCCCGCGGCTTCAGTAGCCCAGACATTCTGGGTAGAGGTTCGCGCTCGCAAGGCGTTGTTTCGTACGATCCTCTGCCACAAATGTTCGTGCTCCGCTCCATGGCCCGATTTGCGGCCGCGACCTCCCGGGACGTTGAATGGAACGGTTCCCATCCGGAGCGGCCGAGAGACCTGGCTCGTTGACGTCGCAGCAACCGGTACCCGCGCGGTACAAGGTGCTAATGCCAGGAGACGATGGAGTTGATCGAGATTACTTCCTACTCAGACCCTCATTCCCCCACGCCCAATCCCGCGCTGATCTCGGATGATGCCCGTGAGGAGTTCTGGGCCGAGCAGGCGACCCGGCTGGATTGGGCCGAACCGTGGCACACGACCCACCGCTTCGACAAGCCGCAGAAGATCAGCACGGACGAGGACGGCAACGACATTCTCTCCGTCCCCGAGATCGCCTGGTTCGAGGGCGGCAAGCTCAACGTCTCCTACAACTGCGTGGATCGCCATGTCGAGGCAGGCCGCGGTAACCACGTGGCCCTCTACTTCGAGGGTGAACCCGGCGATCGCCTGGTCTACACCTACGCTGACCTGCAGCGTGAGGTCTCCAAGGCCGCTAATGCGCTGCTGAAACTCGGTGTGGAGAAGGGTGACCGCGTGGTCATCTACCTTCCGGTGATCCCCGAGACCGTCATCATCACGCTCGCGTGCGCGCGCATCGGCGCGATCCACTCGCTCGTGTTCGGAGGCTTCTCTGCCGAGGCCCTCAGGTTCCGTGTGGAGGACACCGGCGCCAAGGTGCTGGTGACCACGGACGGGCAGAACCGGCGCGGCGTCGTGGTCCCCGTGAAATCCAACGCGGACCAGGCCTGCAGCGGCACGAACGACATCGAGCACGTGATCGTGGTGCGCCGCACCTCCAGGCCCGGCCGCATGGATTTGCCGCGCGGCACCCGCGGGCTGCGCTCCAAGGAAGAGGACACCGTGCCGTGGACGCGCGGGCGCGACGTGTGGTGGCACGAGCTGACCGCGGAAGTCTCGGACGTGCACGTGCCCGAGGCCTTCGACGCCGAGACGCCCCTGTTCATCATTTACACCTCAGGTACCACGGGTAAGCCCAAGGGCCTGGTCCACACGATGGGCGGGTACCTGGTGCAGACCGCATACACGCACGCCCTGATGTTCGACCTGCTCCCGGACGTGCCCGACGCCCACGGGGTGATGCGCCCGGACGAACTCTCCGCGGTCAACGATCCGGCCAAGGTGGATTCGACCGTTCACTGGTGCACCGCGGACCTCGCGTGGGTCACAGCGCACACCTATGAGATCTATGGTCCGCTGGTCAACGGCGTGTCCGAAGTGATTTACGAGGGCACACCCAACACCCCGGATTTCGGGCGCCACTTCGAGGTCATCGAACGCTACGGCGTGACCAATTACTACACCGCGCCCACGCTGATCCGCTCGCTCATGGGTGCGTTTCCCAAGGGCCTGCCGCAGGTCTACAACCTTTCGTCCATCCGCCTGCTCGGGTCGGTCGGCGAGTCCATCAACCCCGAGGCGTGGCGCTGGCTGCGCGCGCAGGTCGGCCGCGACGAGGTTCCGTTCGTGGACACGTGGTGGCAGTCCGAGACCGGCTCGTGCGTGGCCTCCCCGCGCCCCCACGATCCGCAGTTCGCGCCTCCCGGCACGTTCGACGACGCCGCTCCGCGTACCTCCCTGAAGCCCGGTTGCGCTACACGCGCCGTCCCGGGTGTCTCGGTACGTGTGCTCGACGAGTCCGGTGAAGAAGTTCCGGCGGGGTTGCAGGGCTTGGCCGTGATCGACAAGATCGGCCCGTCCATGGCCCGCACGGTATGGGGCGATCCACAACGCTACCTGTCCTCGTACTGGGCGGCCTACGGCGAGCGCGGATGGTTCCTGGCCGGGGACGGCGCTCGCACCGATCACGAGGGTGATCTGTACATCCTGGGCCGCGTGGACGATGTGATCAACGTGTCCGGGCACCGACTGTCGACCATCGAGATCGAGTCCGCCCTGGTGACCCACCCGCACGTGGTGGAGGCTGGCGCAACCCCCATTCGCGATGAGGTGACGGGGCACGCCGTACTCGCCTACGTGGTGCTCACGGCGCAGGCGCAGTCACTGTCCGCGGATGAGGTCCGTGAAGAGTTGCGCGCCCACGTGGCCAAGGAGATCGGCCCCATCGCGAAACCCCGGGAGGTCATCGCGGTCCCGGACCTTCCGAAGACCCGTTCGGGGAAGATCACCCGTCGATTGCTGACCCAGCTGTACGAGGGTCAGGCCTTGGGCGACCGTTCCTCGCTGCAGAACGACGAAGCACTGGATGCGATCGCGGAGGTCTTGGCCGCGCGCGGTTGACCCGCGTCTTTAGAACCTTGTTCGCCATCTCAGGGGCCGCTAGAACCATTGCTAGGTCGCATGAGGGTTCTCCCGGCTCCTGAGATGTATTCGTTGGTTGCGGCGCCACCTCAAGTTCCCCGGGTCAGTGTCACGGGGAAGTTGAAGATCCGCGGATAACGCGTCAGCACTGCGCATCCGATCGCCAGCAGGCTCAACAGCACGAGGATGATGGCAGCTTCTCGGAGCGACCCTTCACGGGTCACGTCGCCGGTGAAGTTGAGATGGGTTCGTCCCCTTGAGAATATCGGGCCCGGACGCGAGTCCCGTCTCGCGATGCGCTGCAGGAACCAGAAATCCGCGCCGTGCGTTACGGCGTGGGACGTTCGTTACTCCCCGGGGCAGTCGAACTGATACTTCCGAGCAGAACTCTTAGGATGATCCAGTGATGAATCCCGCCGCTCAACCCCCGACGGACACTACCGCCCCCGTTCCCAAGCCCAGCGCGTGGGAAGTGATGTTCAAGGACGCCACCAATTCCGAGCTCAAACTCGCGATGGCCGCATCCGGAACCATTCTGAGCTTGTTCACCGCGGGGCACATGGCCGGGAACATGCAGGTTTACCTGGGTCGGAAGTATTACAACGAGTACGCGGAGTTCATTCGAACGGTCGGCGCGCCGGTGGTGCCGCGCAATGGCGTGCTGTGGGTGGTCCGAGTGGGACTGCTCGCGAGCGCCGCGAGCCACAGCATGGCCGGCACCGAACTCACGTTGCGGGCCATGCGCGCGGAGCGCCACACGGTTCAGGGCACGATTCGGGACCTGAAGCGCCAGCTCACGGGCAAACAGCACAGGCGCCCTCGCGGCCGACGTCGCTCGGTCCCCCAGATCATCGCGCGCTCCATGCGTTCCACTGGCGTGGTGCTCGGCCTGTTCACCGTCTATCACGTGGCGGATCTGACGGTGGGGGCGCGCCCGGCGGCGTCCTCGAAGCATCGGCACGGTGATGCGTACGGCAACCTCGTGGCAAGTCTGTCCCGACCGAGCGTCGCATTCTTCTACACCGCGTCCATGGCGGCGTTGGCGGGCCACATGATCCACGGCATGCGCACGGCCGCCATGGATGCGGGTTTCACGACCACCGCGCAACGCGCGCAAACAGTGGAAGTAGCAGCCAAGGTCGTGGGCGCCGTCGTCGCCCTGGGTAATGTCACCATCCCCGTGGCCGTACAGACGAGGGTGGTGCGCTGATGCTGTTGACCGTGCACGTGTGGCGGCAGGCCACCGCAGAGGATGACGGTACGTTCGTGGCCGTGAGTCCGGTCGAGGCGCGCGAGGACATGAGCATCCTGGACCTGCTGGACGCCGTCAACGAAACCCTGACCCGCCAAGGTGATGACCCCGTCAGCTTTGACGACGGGTGCCGCGAAGGCATCTGCGGCAAGTGCGGCGTCACTGTGGACGGCGTGCCGCACGGCCCGGACAAGAACCAGGCCTCGTGTACGCAGTCGCTCCGGGCCTACCGCGACGGGGACGAGATCTTCATCGAACCCATGCGCGCGGGCTCGTTCCCGGTCAAGAAGGACCTGTCCGTGGACAAGAAGGCCCTGCGACGGGTGGCCAAGGAAGCCAAGTTCCCGGTCGCCCTCAAGGCCCTGGGCAACGCCGGGTGCATCAGCTGTGGCGCGTGCGTGGCCGCGTGCCCCAACGGTTCCGGCCAGTTGTACGTGGGCACGCTGCTCAAGGAACTCCCGCCACTGGCCAAGACGCCGGAGGAACGCTCCGAGCGCTCGAGCAAGGTCCTCGACGCCGCCGAGTACGAGTTCGGCCCCTGCTCGCTACTGGGCGACTGCGTGGAGGTCTGCCCCGCCGGCCTCCCGCTCGAGAACCTCACCGCTGTGGCGCGGGAAAACCTGCGCCGGAAAGACCCGCGGAGATACGGATAGCAATCTAAGAGGCGTCTGCGCCAGAAAGCGTATGGATCGCGACACAGCGTTCATCAGATCGCGTGGCTCTACAGCCCCGGCGGCGAGCGAGTGGCCCCGGCTCGCCCGCCGAGCGAACCGGGGGGCACCGAAACGTCACGTCTGCTCCGGAGGCTCCGACTGCCCGGACGTTCCGGGCGGATGCGGCGCATCGATGCGGAAGCGGAGCCCCAACATCCGGATAAGGAAGCAGACCGCGGCCGCAGCGATGGCCACCGTCAGCCCGTGGACGCCGAAACCGCTGGCGACGACCGTCACGGTGGCCCCACGAGGGCGGGAACGGCGTAGAACCCGGTGCGTAGCACGGTGGGGATCTGTCCGATCAGAACGTCGCGCAATGTTCCGCCACCCACCGCGGTGATGGTGCCCAGGATCACCGCCTGCCCCACACCGATGTCGAATTCCAGGGCTTTGTTGGCCCCGCTGACGGCAAACACGCTCAACCCCACGGTATCGAGCACCGTGATCAGCCCGGCGAGCCGGTGCAGGTGCCGGCCGAGGGCGAAGGCGATCAGCGCGCCCGCGGCGGCCGTCACCAGGTAGCGCCAGTCGCGGAAGGTGGCCGGTGGCAGGTCGTCGAGCAGCATGTCGCGGATGATGCCCCCGCCCAGCGCCGTGATCATCCCCAGTGTGACAACGCCCACGATGTCCACGCGCGCAGCACGCACCGCAGTGAGCGCTCCGTTGAGGCCGAACGCGAACGTTCCGGTCAGATCCAGAATGAGGTGCACGGTAGCCGCGGCGTTCATGCCCCGCACCCCGCACCCCGGCCATCAGGCAACGCCACCTGCGTGACGAGGTGGGGCGGGTGCCACTTGCCCTTGAACGCGGTGTAGTCGCCCTGCTCCCACAGCATCGTGCCGACCGCCGGTACACCCTCGTCCAGCACATCGGTCCACGGGAAGTTGGTGTTGTCCCACAGACTCACGCCGGCGCCCACGAGCCGCTGGATGGCCGGTGGCTCCACCTCCGGGGCCAGGTCCATCTGCACATCCCACTGGTCCATGCACAGCGCCAGGTTGTTCGGTCGTCCGTCTCCCCCAGCGCTCATGGTCGGGTCCTCCTCAGGTGGTGCGGGCGGGTTCCCCCGATCCAGCGGCGCCCCCCGCGGGCCACGATATTAAGCTAACTTACGACCTTTCACTTACGTTAGTCGCAGCCCTCCCGAAGGCTTCGGGCGGCTCTACCGGCTCAGCACCGCGCGGACGGTGCCGTGCGGCGGCGTCGGCGGTCATTACGCACCGTGGTCGGCGATAGGCCCGGTTTGTGAACGCCGCCGCCCACGCGACACAATGGACTCACCATCCCGAGCGGCCGAGAGACCTGGATCGACGACGCCGCAGCAACCCGCAGTGATCGGCCCACTGCACGGTGCTACCGCCAGGACCGATGGAGTGCTGCGCGGGCCCGGGCAGTGTTCGGACGGGAGCTGTACGCGGCCGACAAGGAGGACCCTATGGCCGAGCATCAGTTCGGTTTCCGCACCCGTGCGTTGCACGCGGGCGGCACCCCGGACGCCGAGCACGGCGCCCGTTCCGTCCCGATCTACCAGACCAGTTCGTTCGTCTTCAAAGACGCCGACGACGCCGCCAACCTCTTCGCGCTGCAGAAGTACGGCAACATCTACTCGCGTATCGGCAATCCCACCGTGGCGGCGTTGGAGGAGCGCATTGCGTCCCTCGAGGGTGGTATCGGTGCGGTAGCAACCTCCTCGGGTATGGCTGCGGAGTTCATCACCTTTGCCGCGCTGTGCGGTCAGGGCGATCACGTGGTCGCCTCCTCACAGCTCTACGGCGGCACGGTCACGCAGTTGGACGTGACCCTGCGCCGCTTCGGCGTGGAGACCACCTTTGTGCCCGGCACCGACCCGGCCGATTACAAGGCGGCGATCACCGAGAACACCAAGGCCGTCTACACCGAGCTCGTGGCCAATCCGTCCGGTGAGATCGCCGATCTGGAAGGACTGGCGGAGGTCGCCCACGAGGCGGGCTTGCCGCTGATCGTGGATGCCACGCTCAACACCCCGTACCTGTCCCGCCCGTTCGAGCACGGCGCGGACATCGTGATCCACTCGATCACCAAGTTCCTGGGCGGCCACGGCAACACCCTGGGGGGTGTGGTGGTCGAGTCCGGCCGTTTCAACTGGGGCAACGGCAAGTTCCCCGCGATGACCGAACCGGTCCCCTCGTACAACAACGTGACGTGGTGGGGGAACTTTGGCGAGTACGGGTTCCTGACCAAGCTGCGTTCCGAGCAGCTGCGCGACATCGGCCCGTCGCTGACCCCGCAGGCCGCGTGGAACCTGCTGCAGGGCGTGGAAACCCTGCCCCAGCGCATGGACGCGCACGTGGCGAACGCGCAAGAGGTCGTGCAGTGGTTGGCCACCGATCCCCGCATCGCGTACGTGAACTACGCGGGACTGGAAGACCATCCGCACCACGAGCGCGCCCAGAAGTACCTACCCCACGGCATCGGTTCCGTGTTCGCCTTCGGTGTGGCAGCGACCGAGCAGTTCAGCGGACGGGACGTAGGAGGCCGGTTCATCGAGAACCTGCAGCTGGCCTCGCACTTGGCCAATATCGGTGACGCCCGCACCCTGGTGCTGCACCCGGCCTCGACCACCCACCAGCAGCTCAGCTCCGAGCAGCTGGAATCCGGCGGCGTGAAGGAAGATCTGATCCGGATTTCCGTGGGACTCGAGGACCCCGCGGACATCCTCTGGGATCTGGACCAGGCGTTGACCGCCGCGACCGGGATCAACCGCGAGGGCGACGTCGTCACCGCACCCGCCGCTGTCCGGGACGAGGCAGCGAGGGACACCCTTGACCAGGACAACAGCGCAGCGGCCTTCGCGCTGTCCGGCACCGAAGGAGAACAGGCATGAGCGCCGAACGCACCTGGGTGGGTCCCAGCGCCCCCGAACGGCTGAACATCCTGCGCAACACCAACTCGATCGCGATCGTGGGCATGTCCAACAAGCCCGCGCGGGCGAGCTATTTCGTGGCCACGTACCTGCTGTCGTCATCCCCGTATCGCGTGTACTTCGTGAACCCGGTGCTGGACGAGGTGCTGGGCCAGAAAGTCTATCCGTCGCTGGCGGATCTGCCCGAGGTTCCGGACATGGTGGATGTGTTCCGTAAGGATGCGGACCTGCCCGGTGTGGCGCAGGAGGCGGTGGACCTCGGTGCCAAGACCGTGTGGATGCAGCTGGGTTCGTGGAGTGAGGAAGCCGCGGCGATCGCCGAGAACGCCGGGCTCAACGCCGTGATGGACCGCTGCGTGAAGATCGAACACGCGCGCTTCCACGGCGGCCTGCACCTGGCCGGCTTCAACACCGGGGTGATCTCCTCCAAGCGTCAGGTGGTTGCCTGACGGGTATCGGCTGACCAACCATCTGATCCCGCCTTACTGCAGAGTAGCCATGGTTCCTGTGCCGTAAGGCGGGATCAGATGGTTCTGGCGCCCGTTGGCTCCGGGCCGCCGACGCCGCTCTCAGCCCAGCCGCAGCACCACGGCCGCCCGTTCCCAGCCCTGGGACTCGCGGGCCGGGACCTCATCCTCCGGGACCACGGTGTACATGCGTTCGGCGTCCGCCAGGAAAGCCTCGTTGGCCATGGCCGAGACCAGCGGGTCCAGCACCTCGGCGGGATCGCGCTCGGTGGACGCCTCCGCGAGCAGCGGTCCCATGTATGCGACCTCGTCCTGCACGGACAGGGTGGAGTGTGCGACCGGTTTGCCCCATTCGTCCACCTCGAATCGAGTGACATCACCCATGGGCGCGTCGAACATTCCGGCCTCACCGGGGAATCCCAGTCCACGGTCCAGCTCCTGCACCGCGCCGGTCAACAAGACATCCTGGGAGAGAACATCCTTCTGCTGGGCGTTCACGGCACCACGGACCATGACGGCCTGATCCTCCCCACAGACCAACACCAGTCCGTCCTTGGAGGGGACCGTGCCGTCCCACGCGACCACGTTCTGCGGGGCCACCTCAGCGCCTCGGACCGCATCCCAACCGGCCACCCAGTCCTTGAGGTCGGCTTCCCATTGCTGTGCCATGTGGTTCTCCTCTCGCCCAACGTTGCGCACCGAGTATCTCACCCCGGACCGGCACTACAGGTCGCTTCCGACGGGCAGTGCTCCTATCCTGGGTAGGTTCAGTGGTTCACACCATGTGTCCCCTACCTTCGAGGAGCTATTTCGCGTGAATGCCAGAAAAACATTACAAGTCACTCTGGCTTTTGTCGGACTCCTGGTCGGGGCGGGTTTCGCGACCGGTCAAGAAGTTGTGCAGTACTTCATTTCCTTCGGCACGTGGGGAATTGCCGGGGCCGTGGTCTCCGGGATTCTCATGATTGCCGCCGGAGCGGTGATCATCCAGATCGGCAGTTACTTCCTGGCCGAGGAGCACCGCGCCGTCTTCCACTCGGTCTCCCACCCGGTGGTCTCCAAGTTCTTGGACATCAGCGTGACCCTCACACTGTTTGCCATGGGTTTCGTAATGCTCGCCGGTGCCGGTTCCACGCTGGAGCAGCAATTCGGCCTGCCCTCCTGGATCGGTTCGGCCATCATGATGGGCATCGTGATGTTGACGGGTCTGTTGAACGTCAACAAGGTCACCAACATTATTTCCGCGGTCACGCCGCTGATTTTCGTGGCCGTGATAGTCGCATTCGTCTACACCATGCTGCAGCTTCCCGTGGATCTCGGTGCCATGAGCGATCTGGCGGTGCAGGCCGATTCACCAGTGTCCCCGTGGTGGCTGTCTGCCATTAACTACACGTGCATGGCCTTGATGCTGGGCGTGTCCATGAGCCTGATGATCGGCGGAAACACGTCCAACCCCCGCGTGGCCGGTTGGGGTGGTGTCCTGGGCGGCACGTTCTACACGATCCTGCTGATCATGAACGCCGTGGCCCTGTTGGTCAATTACGAGTCCGTGGGTGATTCGGACATTCCCATGCTCATGCTCTTCGAAACCATGCACCCCGTGGCCGCGTTGTGCATGGTGGTCGTGACCTTCGTGATGATCTACAACACGTGCATCAGCATGTTCTACGCGCTCGGTCGCCGCATTACCGTCAACCACCGCAAGCGCTACGTTCCGGTGTTCCTGGGCACGTGCGTGGCCGGCTATCTGGTGAGCCTGATCGGCTTCGGAACGCTCATGGCGTACGTGTACCCCGCCATCGGTTACGTGGGTATGGTCATGGTGATCGTCATGTTCATCTGGTGGTTCCGCAGCCGCCCCCAGATCGCCAGCGAGCAAAGCCGCCGCAACCGCATGCGCGCACTGCTGACCCTGAAGGAATCCGAGGACAAGGACTTCCCCGAGGGCCATGAAAAGCGCCTTCGGGCGGCGGCCGAGGAATCCACCGCCGACGGCGATGCCATCACCGGAGCCATTGACAAGGAAGTCATTCGCAGCCTCAGCAAGAAAACCGAAACGCACGCGGGCCAGGCTTCGACTCCCGACTCGCAGGATTCCCGCTGACTCGAGCCACAGCCCGCACAGAACAGCTCCCCGCCACAACGTGACGGGGAGCTTGTGCGTGGTGAGCGGGCGGCGTCGTCGTCCTTAACTGCGGGCGATTCATGACGACGCCGCCGCGGGGCTAACCGCTTTTGGCCGCCTTCTCCTGCGCCTGCACGATCCAGTGCTCGCGGGTGGTCACGAAGTCCGTGCCGTCCCACGCGCCCAACCCGGACAGGCCCGGGATGTCACCGGAGTGGAACACGGGCTCCACGCCGGCCTTGCGCTGATCCATGTAGTTGCGAAGGACCTTGGCCGCGACCCCCGCCAATCCAACCAGTGCAATCAGGTTGATGGTGGCCATGAACGCCATGAACAGGTCCGCGAGCGACCACACGAGGTCCAGCGCTGCCAGGGCACCCAGGAACACGCACGCCAGCACCAGGACCCGGTAGCCGGTCATGACCGCGCGAGAACCGGTCATGAAACGGATGTTGGATTCGCCGTAGTAGTAATTGCCGATTACCGAGGACCAGGCGAAGAGGAAGATCGCGACCGTGAGGAAGTGAATGGCCCAGTCGCCCAGCTGTGCACCCAGGGCGGTCTGTGTGAGCGAGGCACCCTGGCGCGAGTCACCGAAGGCTGGGTTGGAGAGCAAGATGATGAAGGCCGTCACCGAGCAGACGATCATGGTGTCGAAATAAACGCCGAGGGACTGCACGAAGCCCTGCTTGGCCGGGTGGGACACGGAGGCGGTGGCACCGGCGTTGGGAGCGGAACCCATACCCGCCTCGTTGGAGAACAGGCCGCGCTTCATGCCCTGAATGATCACACCGATCAGGCTGCCGGTCACGAACTCACGGATGCCGAAGGCGCCCTCCACGATCATGAGGAACATGGTGGGGACCTCGGTGATGTTCATCGCCACGATCAACAGGCCCAGGATCAGGTACAGGATGGCCATCACGGGCACCACGATCTGGGTCACGCTGGAGATCGACCGAATGCCACCGAAGATCACAGCGGCGGTGATGGCCACCAGCGCCAGGCCGATCACGATGCGGATCCACATGTTCTGGCTGTCGGCCATGTCCAGGTTCAAAGAGCCACTGACGGCGTCCACGATCGAGTTGGACTGCACCGAGTTGAACACGAAGCCGTAGGTGATGGTGATCGTGACCGCGAAGATCAACCCCATCCACCGCTTCTTGAGGCCCCGCTCCATGTAAAAGGCGGGGCCACCCACGTAGCCGTCCCGCGCCTTGATCTTGTAGAGCTGGCCCAGCAGGGACTCCGTAAATGCGCTGGCCGCGCCGATGGCCGCAATGGTCCACATCCAGAACACGGCGCCCGGGCCACCCAGGCTAATAGCAATGGCGACGCCGGCAATGTTTCCGGTTCCCACACGGGCGGCTGCGGAAACGGTGAACGCGCGGAAGGACGAGATGCCCTTCTTACCGTCCTCGGCGTCACCGGGCGGGTCGGTGAGGACGCGGAACATCTCGGGAAGACCGCGTAGCTGGATCACCCCGGTGCGAATGGTCAGATAAAGACCCACACCAATGAGAATGGCGAACACGACGTACCAGACGTACTCTCCCGCCGTGGCGACAAGTTCTGTTAATACATCCATGAGATTACCCGGACTTCTCTCTCAAAACGGTTCCGCTCACCCTCGCCCTGAGTGAACGGGGCCGGGTACTTAGCGTGTGCTGTTGCACTGATCTAGGTCACAGTAGTCGAAACTGCTGCTGAGGGGTGGGCGCGGCTCAGCCCGCTGGGCTATTGGTCTGGTTGTTGTCGTTGCGCGGCGATGGCGCTCACCCTGCCCCGAACCATGATCCAGCCGATCATTAGGACGGGAATGAGCAACAGTGAGGATCCTAGGGTCAAGGTACCCACGGGGTAGTCCACGGCCATGAGCACCAGCACACCCGCCAGGAACGCGAGGGTCAACCAATTGGTGAAGGGCGCCAGGGGAGCCCGGTAGGTGGGCCGGTTGTAGAAGCCCTGTCGTGCCATGGACACGTACTTCTTGTGCGACAAGGTAATGGCGGCCCAGCCGGCCATGGTCCCCAGAGCGGCGAGATTCAACACGATCTCGAACGCCTGCTCGGGAACCACGAAGTTCAAACCCACGCCCAGTACGGCCACACCGGCGGTCATCAGAATGCCACCAAACGGAACACCGGATTTCGTGAGCTTGCCCGCGAACTTGGGTGCGGAACCCGCCTGCGCCATGGAGTGCATGATGCGACCGGTGGAGTATAGGCCGGCGTTCAGCGAGGACAGTGCCGCGGTGATGACCACGAGCTGCATGATGGGGCCGGCCGCACCCACCCCGATGGACGAGAAGAAGGTGACGAACGGACTCTCGGTAGAACTGTAGGCGGTGTAGGGAAGCAGTAAACACAGCAGCAGCACCGAGCCGACGTAGAACACGGCAATGCGCAGGATCACCGTGTTGATGGCCCGCGGGATGACCTTCTCCGCGTTGCGGGTCTCGCCGGAGGTGGTGCCCACCAGCTCGATGCCGGCGTACGCGAAGACCACGCCCTGCACCACGATCAACGCGGGAAGAATACCGGCCGGCAACAAACCGCCGTTGTCCTGGATGAGGGAGAAACCGACCTCGGAACCGGTAGGTGTACCGAAGACGACAAAGAAGACTCCGACGATCAGGAAGATCACGATGGCCAGCACCTTGATGAGCGAGAACCAGAACTCCAGCTCACCGAACACCTGGACCGACACCAAGTTGAGCGCGACCACAAGGGTCACCACGATCAATGCCAGGACCCACTGTGGGAAATCCGCCAGGAATTGGCTGTACTGCCCGAACCACTTGATGTAAATGGCGATGGCCGTTGCATCCGCCACCGCGGTCATGGCCCAGTTCAACCAGTACAACCACCCGGACACGTACGCGGCCTTCTCGCCGTAGAACTCGCGCGAATACGAGACGAAGGAGCCTGATGAGGGGCGGTGCACCACCAGCTCGCCGAGCGAGCGGAGAATCAGATAGCCGAAAAAGCCACAGATCGCGTACAGAATGAACAGCGATGGCCCGGCCTGTTCCAGTCGGCCACCGGCACCCAGGAACAGACCGGTTCCGATGGCGCTGCCGATCGCAATCATCTGCAGCTGGCGCGCACCCAACCCCTGATGGAAGCCGACGGTTTCATCCCTGAACCGATCTCTGAGGATCTGACGTTCTTCGGCCGCCCCGACGTGCGGGCCCTGCTCTGCCATCCCAGTGTCCTTCCGAGGGAGGCCCGTACCACTGTGCGTACCTGACAGCTGAGCTTATGACCCGTGTCTTCACCCGAAGCGCACCCGCCGCGGGAAAGGGTGCGTATGACAAGAAGATGACCCCGTTGCGCAACGGGGTCATCTTCTTCATCTGGTGAGGAGGTCAGCTACTGGAACGTTTGCCCTTAGTCCTCCACGACGCGCACGGCGCCCTTGTCCGCGGAGGTCACCATGGAGGCGTAGGCCCGCAGCGCCTTGGACACTTTGCGTTCACGGGGCTTGGTGGGTTTCCAGGGCGCGGAGCCCTTGACCTCACGACGGCGCGCGAGCTCGGCATCGTCCACGTTGACCCGCAGCACGCGGTTCTCCACATCGATCTCGATCTCGTCACCGTGCTCGATCAGCCCCACGGCCCCGCCGGCTGCGGCCTCGGGTGAGATGTGGCCGATCGACAACCCGGACGTGCCGCCGGAGAAGCGGCCGTCGGTGATGAGCGCGCACTTCTTGCCCAGGCCCAAGCCCTTGAGGTAGCTGGTCGGGTACAGCATTTCCTGCATGCCCGGCCCGCCCTTGGGGCCCTCGTACGCGATCACCACGATGTCCCCTTCCTTCACGTTCTTGGAGAGGATTTCATGCACGGCCTCGTCCTGGGATTCCACCACGTAGGCATTGCCCTTGAAATGGAACAGCTCGGGGTCGATGCCGGCGGTCTTGATCACGGCGCCGTCCTCGGCGATATTGCCGAACAGCACGCACAGGCCACCCTCGATGGTGTACGCGTTGGCGATATCCCGGATGCAGCCCTCGGCGGCATCCAGATCGTGATCTTTGTACTCGTTGGCCTGCGAGAACGCCTGGGTGGTGCGCACACCACCGGGTGCGGCCAGGAAGAACTCCTTGGCCTCGCCCGAGGCCTTGCCGGAGCGGATGTCCCACTCGTCCAACCACTCACCCATGGTCTGGGCGTGCACGGTGTGAACGTCCTCGTTCAGCAGACCACCGCGGCGCAGCTCCCCCAGGATGGCGGGGATACCGCCGGCGCGGTGTACATGCTCAATGTGGAATTTAGTGGAGTTCGGCGCCACCTTGGCCAGGCACGGAACCTTGCGGGACAGCGCATCGATGTCCGAAAGGTTGAAGTCCACCTCGGCCTCCTGGGCCGCGGCCAGGATGTGCAGCACGGTGTTGGTAGAACCACCCATGGCCACATCCAACGCCATGGCGTTGCTGAACGCCGCCTTGGTCGCGATGTTTCGGGGCAGCACGGACTCGTCGTCCTGCTCGTAGTAGCGCTTGGCGGATTCGACCACGCGACGGCCGGCCTCAAGGAACAGTCGCTTGCGATTGACGTGGGTGGCCAGCGTGGTGCCGTTACCGGGCAGGGACAACCCCAGCGCCTCGGTCAGGCAGTTCATGGAGTTGGCGGTGAACATACCGGAGCACGAGCCGCACGTGGGGCACGCGTTCTCCTCGATCTGGGCCAACTGGGCGTCCGTGACGGACTCGTCCACGGCCAGGGCCATGGCGTCCACCAGGTCCACGCGGTGCTCCACCACGCCCTCGACGCCTTCACCGGATTCCATGGGGCCGCCGGAGACGAACACCACGGGGATGTTCAGGCGCAGGGCGGCCATCAGCATGCCCGGGGTGATCTTGTCGCAGTTGGAGATGCACACCAGGGCGTCCGCGCAGTGCGCGTTGACCATGTACTCCACGGAATCCGCAATGATGTCGCGGGAGGGCAGGGAGTAGAGCATGCCATCGTGGCCCATGGCAATGCCGTCGTCCACGGCAATCGTGTTGAATTCCTTGGCCACACCGCCGGCCTCGTGCACGGCAGAGGCCACGAGCTCGCCCATGTTCTTGAGGTGCACGTGACCCGGGACGAACTGCGTGAAGGAGTTTGCGATCGCGATGATCGGCTTACCGAAGTCCTCACTTCCCATACCGGTGGCTCGCCAGAGGGCGCGCGCTCCCGCCATGTTTCGGCCGGTGGTTGATGTTGCTGATCGCAGCTGCGGCACAGTGACTCCTTCCCAAGATGTGATTCGGGTTCTCGCGCGGCTCGATGGATGCCGCAACCCGAAAGAGTCGTTCTTTTAAGAATACGCGCGGCCCTCGACGCTATCCACATAACGGGCATGCATCTCAAGATTTGATACGCCGACGCCGCTCCGTTCAGTTCCACGCATCACCCCCGTGAGTTGGTCCCACCTTGCATGCAGACCCGGTCCATAGACTGGAGCCACCGCCCATTGCAACGGAGCAGGAGGAATCATGGCCAAAGGCAAGGACACGCCGCGCCCGGATGACACGGTGGATTTCGCCGTTGAACTCAAGAAGGCGGTGGATCCGCTGGTCATGGCGCTGGACGTGGGTTCCACGGCAAGCCGTGGTTCTCTCCACGATGCCACCGGAACCCCGGTGCGTGGCTACCGGCACAAGGTCTCCCATTCCTTCACCACCTCCTCGGACGGCGCCTCCGTGATCGACCCGGACCAAGTGGTCGAGGAACTGACCGAAATCCTGGATCTGGTGTGTGACCGGCCCGAACTCGCCGGGCGAGTGCGCGGCGTCGGCCTGGACACGTTTGCCTCATCTCTGGTGGGCGTGGCCGCCCAGGGGGATGCGATCACCCCGTGCTTCACGTACGCGGATTCGCGCTGTGCGCCGCAGCTCGCCCAGCTGCGGGAGGAATTGGACGAGCGAGACGTGCAGGACATCGTGGGCGCGCGGCTGCACACGAGCTACCTGGCACCGCGGTTCCGCTGGCTGGCCGAGACCCAGCCCGAGCTCATGGCGGAAGCCACTCGCTGGATGTCCATCGGGGAATATGTGTGGTTGAAACTACTGGGGACCACGGCCGCGGGGACCGCCACCGCCGCGTGGACCGGCCTGCTCAACCGACGCTCCGGCAACTGGGATCAGCGCATGCTCAAGGCAGCGGGGATCAGCCAGGACGTTCTGTCCCCCATCCTCGACCCCGACCAGCCGCTACCCGATGTGAGCCCGGAACGAACCTCCCGCTGGGAAGGCCTGTCCGACGCGCAGTGGTACGCCCCGGTGGCGGACGGGTTGTGCGCCAATGTTGGCGTGGGTGGAGACGATGAACGGACCATGGTCGTTTCCGCTGCCACCTCCGGGGCCATGCGCGTGCTCTTGCATCACCGGCCGAACAACATTCCACCGGGGCTGTGGTGCTATCGGATCGACTCGTCGCGATGCTTGCTGGGTGGTGCCCTCAATGATGTGGGCCGTGCCGTCAGCTGGCTCAAGGACACCCTGCGGCTGGACGGTGCCAGCCTGGACGACATTGCCGCGGCAACCGTGTCTGCCACGACACCGGGGGTGCTGCCCTTCCTGACCGGCGAGCGATCCACCGGGTGGGCCGGCAGCGCACGGACTGCGTTCGTGGATGTCTCCGCCTCCACCGATGCCTCCGCCATGGCCCGCGGCATGCTGGAGGGCATTGCGGCGTCCTACCGGCGCGTTGCCGATGAGATGGAAGAAGCCGCCAGGGATGTCGAGAAGATTGTGGCTGCCGGTAGCGTGACCCAGGATCTGCCGTCCTGGTTGCAGATCCTGGGCGACTATCTGGGCAAACCCGTGATCCACCAGGTCATGAAGCGCTCCACGGCCCGCGGCACCGCACTGCTGATGCTGGAATCGCTGGCCCCGGACGTGGAACGAGCCGTTCACGATCCCGCGGGCACCTACTCGCCCGAGGACGACAACCGCGAGTACTACCGCGGTGTCCACGAGCGGTTCGAGCGCGTGTACGACGCCCTGGTGGCCGGCTCCTGAGGATGCTCGACGTGCGGATGTGCAGCGTGATGTGAGGCAACTGCACCGGTCCAATCTCCGGGGAGGGAATCGCAGAATTCGAGCTCGATGTCTGCACGTCCCTCCCCTCACACTGCGGCGCGACCCGGAGAGCCGTCGGTCATTGAGCAAGCCCTCAACGGGCAGTAGGTTTGACCCAATGCGCCGTGATCGCGGTCACAGTTTTGATCCATAAGGAGAACCCCATGAGCACTGCGGACCGGGCTGACCTCACAATCGAAGTCGATCCGAACGACACCCCGGAGAACCGCGGCGGGCTCAAGAAGGTCGTGGCCGCCTCAATGGCCGGCACGGTGGTCGAGTGGTACGAGTTCTTCCTTTTCGCGACGGCCTCCACGCTGGTCTTCGGCCCGCTGTTCTTCGTGGACACGGGTAACCCCCTGGATGGCATCATCAAGGCCTTCCTCATCTACGCGGTCGGCTTCATCGCCCGCCCCCTGGGTGGCATCGTCTTCGGTCACTTCGGCGACAAGTTCGGTCGCAAGCATCTGCTCCAGGTGGCCATCATCCTGGTGGGCGCCGCAACCTTCCTCATGGGCTGCCTGCCCACCTTCCACCAGGTCGGCTATTGGGCGCCCACGCTGCTCGTAATTTTGCGCTTCGCGCAGGGCTTCGCCGTGGGCGGTGAATGGGGCGGCGCCGTGCTGCTCGTGGCGGAACATTCCCCGAACAAGGAACGCGGATTCTGGGCTAGCTGGCCGCAGGCTGCGGTCCCCCTGGGCAACTTGCTCGCCACTATCGTGCTGTTGATCCTCTCCCGCACCCTGTCGGACGAGCAGTTCCTCTCCTGGGGTTGGCGCGTGGGCTTCTGGTTGTCCGTGGTCATTGTGATTGTCGGCTACTACATCCGCACGCACGTCACGGACGCAGCAATTTTCAAGGAGACCCAGGAAGAAGTCATTGAGGCCAAGGGCGCCGCGTACGGCGTGGCCGAGGTCTTCCGCCACTACCCGCGCGGCGTGTTCGGTGCCATGGGCTTGCGTTTCGCGGAGAACATCCTCTACTACATCGTGGTCACGTTCTCGATCACGTACTTGTCCACGCAGTTGAAGATGGACACCTCCAACATCTTGTTGCTGCTGCTGGTCGCGCACATCATCCACGCGATCCTGGTTCCCCTCATGGGGCGGTTCACGGACAGGATCGGCCGTCGCCCCGTGTACGCCGCGGGCGCGGTGCTGGGCATCGTATGGTCGTTCATCGCGTTCCCCATGTTCGACACCCAGAACGACTGGGTCATCCTTGCCGCCGTCGTTCTGGGCCTGGTCATCCACGCCTTCATGTACGCCGGCCAGCCCGCCATCATGGCCGAGATGTTCCCCACCCGCATGCGGTATTCGGGTGTTTCCCTGGGCTACCAGGTCACCTCGATCGTTGCCGGTTCCTTGGCGCCCATCATCGCCACCGCCCTGCTGCGCCAGTTCGATTCCTGGGTCCCCATTTCCATTTACATCTCAATCGCGTGCCTCATCACGCTGATCGCCGTTGCCACCTTGCGCGAGACCAAGGGCATTTCCTTGCAGTCCGTCGATGCCGAAGACCGACGCCGCCTGGAGCAGGAACGCGCGGCACTCACCGACTCCTGACCCGAGCGGGAACCCGTCGAAAGGAAAACGACCATGACCACCATCAGCTGGATCGGCCTGGGACGCATGGGCGGACCCATGTCCGCCAACCTCGTCAAGGCGGGCCACGACGTCCGTGGTTTCGACCTCATCAAGCAGGCCATGGTTGAGGCCCGATCCCACGGGGTGACGACCTGCGATTCGATCGAGGACGTTCTGGACGGAGCGCAGGTCGTTTTCACCATGCTGCCCAAGGGTGAGCATTCCCGGGCCGTCTACCTGGGAGACCGCGGTGTCCTTGCGCTCGCACCCAAGGACGCCCTACTCATTGACAGTTCAACCATCGACGTGGAAACCGCGGTCGAGCTGCACAAGGCCGCTGCCGGGGCGGGATTGGACTTCGTGGATGCTCCGGTATCCGGCGGCATCAGCGGCGCGGCGGCCGGAACCCTGACGTTCATGGTGGGCGGTGAAACCGACACGGTCGAGAAAGCCAAGGAATTCATCGACCCCATGGCCGGGCGTATCGTCCACACCGGGGAGGCGGGAACCGGCCAGGCCGCGAAAATCGTGAACAACATGATGCTGTTCATCAGCCTGGAGGCCTGCGCGGAAGGCTCGGTGCTGGCCGATCGGCTGGGCCTGGACCCCCAAGTGTTCTGGGACATTGCCTCGGTGTCATCGGGCAACTCCTGGGCCTTGCAGACCTGGTACCCGGTCCCGGGAATCGTGGATTCAGCGCCGGCCAACAACAATTTCAAGGCCACGTTCTCCGCCGCGCTCGCCGCCAAGGACGCCGGCCTCGCGCTGGCCGCTGGGGAACAGACGGGGGTTGACCTGCCGGCGGCGCGGCTGGCCGCACAGCGGTTCGAGCAACTCATCACGGAGGGCTACGAAAACCTGGACTGCAGCCTCATAGCCAAGTACGCGGCACCGGACGGGAAGATCAAGGGCTGGAACCCGGAGCAGGCCTGAGAGCCGCGTCGGGTTTACTCCGTCATCATGATCACCTGCCGCACGGCCTGACCGTCCGCGAGCAGGTCGAGCGAGCTGTTGATCTCCGACAGCGCGATCCGGCCCGAGATCAGCTCTTCGACGGGCAGCTTTCCCTCTCGCCACAACTGCGCGTAAATCGGAATATCCCGGGAGGGCACGGCCGAACCCAAGTAGGAGCCCTTGATCGTGCGGGCCTCCGCGGTCAGCACGAGCGGGGAGATGCTGGAACGGGCATCAGGGGAGGGCAATCCCACGGTCACCGTGGTGCCGCCCACCTCCGTAGCGCTCACTGCGGTCTCGAACGCCTTAGGGTGCCCGGCCGCCTCGATCACCACGGGGGCCTTGATGCCCCGGTCGGCCACTTGCGCGGGCGTGTAGACCTCGTCCGCACCCAGTTCCGTGGCGCGTGCGAGTTTCTCCGCGTTGGCGTCCACCCCGATGACCTTGCCCTTGGCAAGAGAAACGGCCGTGATGAGCGCCGCCATTCCCACGCCGCCGAGACCCACGACCATTACGGAGTCCCCGTCATCGAGTTGGCCTGCATTCAGGACGGCGCCGCCGCCGGTGAGCACGGCACAGCCCAGGACGGCAGCGACGTCGGCGGGAACGTCGTCTCCGATCGGCACCACCGACTGACGGTTGAGCACGGCGTGCGTGGCGAACCCGGACACCCCCAGATGGTGACGGACAGCCTCGCCCGCTCGGTGGAGCCGCACGTGTCCGCCCATGAGCACGCCGTCGTTGTTGGCGGCGGTGCCCGGGATGCACGGCAGTTTCCCGTCCGTGAGGCAGTTCTTGCATTCGCCACAGCGGGGCAGGAACACCGTGGTGACCTGCTCCCCCACGGCTAGGTCCGTGACGTTCGCTCCGGTTTTCTCGACCACGCCCGAGGCCTCATGCCCCAGCAACATGGGTGTGGGCCGCACCCGGTTCCCGTCCACCACGGACAGATCCGAGTGACACAGACCCGCGGCTCGCACGCGGATCAGCACCTCGTCCGGGCCGGGATCAGCCAACTCCAACTCCGTGATCTGCAACGGCTTGGACTGCGCGTAGGGCCGCTCCAGGCCGATCTCTTCTAGGACTGCTCCGGTGATCTTCATACTGGCTCCTGGCTGAACGCTGCGCTGTCGCGGGTGAGATGTGAACCACAGTAAACGCACCCTCGGACATTAATACGCACCCGCCACGGCAATACCATGGGGCCATGAACCCGCCAGCCTTCACCCTGCGCACACCCGGCCCCGAACACGACGCCGGGGTCGCCACTCGACACCCCTCCGGTTGCTCCGCCCCCGGGACCGTCTTCTAGCGTCGAACCATGAGTGCTCCACCGATCACTGTGCGACGCCCTGAACCTGCTGATATTGAGTCGCTGGCCGACGTTCACCTCCGGAGCTGGCAGGAAACCTACGCGGGTCAGCTACCCGATGCATTCCTCGGTGACACCGCCTGGGAATCCCGACGCCGCACCTGGCAGGCCATCGTCGACAACCACGGTCACGACATGTTCCCCTGGGTAGCGGAAGCCGATAATCGCATCATCGGATTGTCCATGGCCGCTCACCCGCAGGATGCGGATGACGTGCGGGACGTCCAGCTCTTCATGCTGTATGTCCTCAAAGAATTCCATGGCACGGGAGCCGGGCAGGAGCTCCTGGACGCCTCACTAGGCGATCAGCCCTCGCAGTTATGGATGGCCAAGGACAATCCACGGGCGCGCCGCTTCTATGAGAAGAACGGATTCGAGCCGGACGGTGCCGAACGGATCGACAGCTCCTCCAATGGTCTGCAGACCATTCGCATGGTGCGATAGCTCCCGCACGCGCCCGCCACGAACCTACGACCGCGCCGTTCGCATACCCGCCAGTGAGGTGGCCCGCGGCTTTGTCGCCCTATACCACCCGGCAAACAGCAACACGATGAGCAGCACATCCACGGCATCGCCGCCGTAATACATGAGCTGGGCGCCCAACTGCGCGTCAGCGGTCTCCACACCCATGGGCGGATGCGCGTACAGCCACTTGGCCAGGATGGAATGCGCCGCGATGAACGCAATCAGCACGCCCGCCCGAAGGGTGAACGGCGCCCGGTGCGGATCCGGGTCCACACCCACCATGGACGCCGTGAACACATATCCCGCCAGGAAGATGTGCGTGTGAACCAGGGCGTGCCACCACACGGAAGCATGCATCGCATGAAACAACGGGGTCGTGTACAGCACCCACAATCCCCCGGCATTCAGGAGCGCGGCCACCACCGGGTGCGTGATCACCCGGACGTAGGGCGAACGCAGGACGCGAGACACGGCACGCGCTCGCCGTACCGAAAGACCGCGCAACAGCAGGCTCACCGGGGCCGACAGCACCAGTAGCAGCGGGGCCATCATGCCGAGCGACAGGTGCCCTGCCATGTGTGCGGTGAAGCTCCCGTGAGCTGCCTGCACCAACGGACCGATCAGGCTCACGCCAGCGCACGTCAGCCCGGCGTAGAACATGACGGTCCGCAGCAGCGTCCGCCCGCTTCGGTGCCTCCCCGCCCGCAGGGCCCAGGCATAACCGGCCGCCGCGGCGACCAGCAGGGCGGCAACGAGCACCTCGAAGGCGAGCCAGTCGTCAAGGACAGGTGTTTGCGGGGAGTCGTGGGAGTGCATGGCGGCTTTCAGCGAGCGCGCCGACCAGAACCGGTCATGCGCAGCACCAGCAATCCGATCACCATGAACAGGACCGCGGATCCGATCCACACGGTGTCGTACATCAGGAGGTCAACGCCGTAGCGGATCTGGTGGATGCCGAGGATCTTGTGGTTGAGCACTCCGTCGAGAAGCTGGAACGCGCCGATCCCGAGCACCACGGCGCCGGTCCAGCGCTTCCAGTTCCCGCCGCCGCGGCGCCGGATATCGGCCAGCAAGAACAGGCCCCACACGGTGATGAACCAGCCGAAAGCATGGAAAAACCCGTCGGACACCAGGGCCACTTCAGAGGTGGACAGGTCGTAGAAGTGGTGCCATTGCAGACCCAGGTGAAAGATGAACAGATCAATGATGGACGCCGCGATGCCGCCGCCGAACAACAACCCTGACAGCACGGTTCGTTTGCCGGGGCGCCCTTCATGTCGGGTTTCGACGGCGCCGCCGCGTCCCGTTCGCGCTTCATTTCGTGCGTTCGGTTCACCGGTGGACATGCCCAACACTCCTTGGCGCGACAACGGGGTTGCTGCCTTCATTGTTCATTCCCTCAGCAAGCTGTTCAAGACGTGACACATTTCGGGCGTGCCCTGCCGAGACTCCACCAGGTAATAAAATGTCTAACAACTTATTCGCCCGGGAGAAAGTCCCCGAACGGCTCGGGTCCGCACTAAATTTGGACCATGCCCACACCTGACGATGCCCCGCCCGTGGCAGACCCGGATTACTGGCAGTTCGCCAACGCCGCCGCGTCACGCATCGCGCGGGAGTTCCCGGAATCGGACATCACGGCCAACCGTTTGTTCGTCACGTTGTTCCGGGCGTCGTCGTCGGTGATCTACGACTTCGAGTCCTCCATCCACCGCCCCGCCGGTGGCACATGGGCCAGCTATCGCATGCTGTACGCACTGTGGGTTGCCGGCCCGCTGACCCCCCATCGCGCCGCCGAGCTCATGGGCATGAGCCGGGCGGCGGTCTCGAATCTCGCGGGCAATTTGGAGGCCAAGGGCTTGCTGATCAAGCGGGCATCCGAAAAGGACGGCCGCTCCCTCATCCTGCACCTGACCGACACGGGTCAGACCAAGATCCAGGAGGTCTTCGCGCTGCAGAATGCCCGTGAAAACCAATGGAGTCAGGCCCTGAGCGAGCAGGAGCGCGAGCTGCTCATCAGCCTGCTCGACAAGATCATGGATCACCGCACGGTCATCGGCGCCAAAACACGCAAGTAATCCCTGGTCAGTCCCCGTGTGCAGCCACCACACTGGAACCATGACAGTTTCGGATGCCTCCTCATCCCCGTCTCGCGAGCGTTATCCCCTGGTGGTCATCGGAAGCGGGGCGGCCGGTGTGAGCGCGGCTCGTGCGTACATCGACGCCGGTGGGCCGGGCCCCGTGCTCATGGTCACGGAAGACGTCGATCGCCCGTACGAACGACCACCCCTGTCCAAAGAGGTGCTGTCCGGCGAGAAAGAACCCACGGGTGACCCAATCAATGGTGAGGGCCTTCCGGACAGCGTGGAACTGCTGCTCGCCACCTCCGTCACGACTGTGAACATGGCACAGCAGACCGTGGCATCACACCGCTGGTCGGTGGGATACGAGCGACTGATTGTAGCCACCGGCGCGCATTCCAACCCCTTACCCACCGCCCAGGACAGCGCCGACATCCACCTGCTGCGCTCACTCGATGACGCCCGCGCCGTGGTGAATGCCGCACGGGCGGCGAACACTGCCTTGGTGATCGGATCCGGATTCATTGGCTGCGAAGCCGCCGCCTCCCTGGCCGGACGCGGCATCGACGTCACCCTGGTGACACCGGAGCACGGGCCGCAGGAGCAACGGCTGGGCGCGGCGGCGTCGTCGAGAATCAAGGCCTGGCTGGAGGCCGCCGGTGTCACGGTGCGCACGGGTCGCAGAGTGGAGTCCGTCAAGGCACCGCGGACGGCGGAACTCGACGACGGGAGCACACTGAACCCGGACCTGATCCTCGCCGCAGTGGGTGTGAGCCCGGGAGGAACATTCCTGGACGACTCCCCGCTGGAGGTCCAGGACGGCCGCATCATGACCGACCAGCATTTGAGGGCCGGCCCCAACGTGTGGGGCGCGGGTGATTGCGCCCTCGCCCAGCATGCCGTGGCGGGCAGGCCCATCATGGTCGAGCACTGGGGTGACGCGCTGGCCATGGGAGAGATCGCCGGACACAATGCGGCGGTCGAGCAGAGCGACCTGACACCGTGGGATGCGGTCCCCGGTTTCTGGAGCATCATTGGCGATCACACGCTCAAGTACTCCGCGTGGGGTGACGGCTACAGCAACGCCGAATTCCGTGAGCGGCCGGACGGGTTCGTGGTCTGGTACGGCGACGACCGCGGCGAGCTCGTGGGTGTGCTCACCTACAACTCCGATGACGACTACGAGCGAGGCCAGCACCTCCTCGAACAGCGAGCTCCCCTGTCCCATGCCGTGGGGTAACACCGCCACTCACGACGTCGCCAAAACGCTGCCGTCAGCGCGAATGACGACGCCGCTCGTGCCGGACTCAGCGGCTCAGCAGCAACGCCTCGCCCTGACCACCGCCGCCGCACAGGGAGACCGCGGCCTTACCGGATCCCCTGCGCGCTAGCTCCAGGGCGGCATGCAGTGCCAAGCGAGCACCGGAGGCGCCGATCGGGTGCCCCAGGGCAATCGCACCACCATGGATGTTGGCCTTCTCCAACGGAATCCCCAGATCCTCGACCGACTGCACCAACACTGCGGCGAAGGCCTCGTTGATTTCCACGAAATCCAGATCGTCCACGGACCACCCGGCGCGCTCCAGCGCGTGCTCAATGGCACGCGAGGGCTGCGAGTGCAAGGACGTGTCTGGGCCCGCGACCTGACCGGGCCTGCCCACCACAGCCAGCCAGGACAGGCCGTTCTCCTCGGCGTAGGCGCGAGTCGTCAGGACCACGGCCGCGGCGCCGTCGGAAATCGGGGACGAGTTGCCGGCCGTGATGGTGCCGTCCTGGGTGAAGGCAGCGCGCAACTTCCCGAGGCCCTCGGCCGTGGACTCGGGGCGCACGCCCTGGTCCTCGGAGACCGTGATGGGCTCACCCTTGCGCTGCGGGATCTCCAACGGCGCGATCTCCTCCGCAAACACGCCCGAGGACTGCGCCTCGCCCGCCAGTTGATGGCTGCGTGCGGCGACCCGGTCCTGCTGTTCGCGACCGATCGAACGCTCGGAATTGCCGGTCTCGGTGAGTTCGCCCATTGCCACGCCCAGAGCGGCGTCGACCAGGCCGTCCTGGGCCAGCGAATCCGCGAGGCTCATGTCACCGTAGGCCCTGCCCTTGCGAGCGCCCAGAGCCAGGTGCGGGGCGTTGGTCATGGACTCCATGCCGCCGGCAACCACCACGGACGCCTCCCCCGCGCGAATCATGCGAGCCGCCTCGGTCACCGCGACCAGCCCGGACAAGCACACCTTGTTCAGGGTCATGGCGGGCACGGTCATGGGCAGACCCGCGGCAACGGCGGCCTGCTTGGCGGGATTCTGCCCGTTGCCGGCCTGCACCACGTTGCCCATGTACACGTAGTCGACGGTCTCGGGTGAGACACCCGAACGGTCGAGCGCGTGCTTGACGGCGTGCGCACCGAGCTCCACAGCACTGAGTGCAGCAAGCGACCCCAGCAACTTTCCCTGCGGGGTGCGCGCCCCATTGACGATCACAACATCATTGGCGTTCTCGGTCATGTGTCCTCCTGTACGGGAACGGAATCCGGGGCGACGTCCAACAGCTCACCCCGGTACTTCGCTTTGGTCTTTCTGCCACTTCTTCTTCGGTCACGCCCGGGGCCAGGGTGGCCCCTTTCATCGTGTGCGATCTCCGTCTCAGACTAGAAAGCGCCCACATACTGGTCAACGCCGCTGCCGGGTGACCGACAAGGTTTACTGACAACATGGAAAATCTGACCTTGCGGTTGCCCTACCGGACGCCCTTCGCGACGACGCCGCTGGTGCGCTTCCTCGCCGGCCATGTCGTGCCGGGGTTCGAGCGGCACGACCCCGCCAGTGGTGAACACACCCGCATTGTGCCCACCCCGCACGGTCCGGCCGTGGTGGCCATCGCTTTCGACGCTCCGGCCCACGTCACCGTCCGGCTGCGCGTGATGGACGATGCCGACGTTCCGCTTGTCGTGGCTCGTGTACGCCGATGGCTCGACCTGGACGCAGACCCGCTCCCGGTGGACCGGGCTTTGAGCACGGATCCGTTGCTCGCTCCGCTGGTCGCCGCCCGCCCGGGGTTACGGGTGCCGGGTGCGGTGGACGGCGCCGAGACGGCACTGCTCGCGGTCCTCGGCCAGCAGGTCTCCCTGGCGGCAGCACGCACCTTCGCCGGTCGGCTGGTCGCTGCCTTCGGCGCACCCGCACCCGAGGGCCTCACGGCCTTCCCGACCCCGGACCGTCTCGCCGCCGTCGGGCCACAGCAACTGCGGGAGGCCACCGGCGTGACCGGGGCCAGGGCGCGTACGCTGCACGCCGTGGCCGCCGCCGCGGCTGATGGGCTGCAGCTGGACCCGGGTGCCGACCGGACCGCCACCCGCGCCGCACTGCTGGCGCTGCCGGGAATCGGACCGTGGACGAGCGAGTACATTGCGCTGCGCGCCCTGCGCGACCCCGACGCTTTTCCCTCCGGTGACCTTGTACTCCGACGGGCCCTCGGAACACCCACGGCCCGCCTCGCCGAGGAGCGCGCCCAGTCCTGGCGGCCCTGGCGCGGCTATGCGCTGCTCCATCTGTGGACCCGGGAGGTCTTCGCGTGAGCGTCTTCGCGTGAGCGCGACGTCCGGCCGAAAGGCCACGGCTGGGGGCGGAGCCGCCTCGGCCGGATGTCGTGCGGTGACCTATAGACCTTTACTACGGGACTCCTGGGCTGAGGGACCGCCCCTGTTCCCGGGCCTCCACCGTGTTCCCCGACTGAGCATAAGCGCGAACCCGTCGCTCAATAAGTGGGGAGTGCGTTGCCGATCTGTGGGTGAGGACGGCGACCGAGCCATCGGGCCACGGGGATGAGCACGATCAGGGCGAGGAAGCCGGCCAGTACCACCGTTGGCACGGCCAGGGAGTCCCCGAAGTTGGCAACCACCACCACGGTGGCGGCACCCATGTTCCGCTGGGATGCCGAGATGCCCAGGACAGCCCCTCCCCCTGTCTTCCATGCCCCCAGAATCCATCCGAAGCCGAAGTTCAAGCCGATGAACGCGAGAATCGCCACGATGGTGCCGGTGCCGATCAGCCCGGCGAGTTCCCGATGATCGGCAATGAATTGATTGGCCAGCATCACAACCATGGCCACGAGACTCAATCGCCCAACGTGCGCTTGCGCCAAGCGCGCGGCCGTCGGGGCGAATTGGCGTATCAGTACCGCCCCGATGAGGGGTAAGAACATGGTCAGCAGCAGCACGGAAGCGATGGCACCCGGGTCGACTTCGATACCGGGGAGCAAGATGGGCAGCGCGACAGGCATGAATCCGATGGTGGCCAGCAGCATGACTGCCAGCAGGGAAGAGGACTCGGCCATGTCCGCGCGCGCTAGCTTTGACAGTTTGAGCACGAACGGCGCTCCCGCAGCGCAGGCGAGGACCATCAGGCCGATGCGAGCCTCGTCAGGGATGCCCAGCGCGCAGATGAGACAGAAAGCCACGGCTGGCGCGACAACGAAGTTCGCCACCATTGCCGCCACTACCAGACGCACGTCCTTGAGAGGTGCGAGAAACTGCTGGACCGTGTGCCCCAGACCCACGGCAATCATGCTGGTGACCGCAAAGAGCGGGACTGCCACGGCGGCCACGGCGTCGGTCACGGTCTGCAGGTCCATACGGCTCATTGTGAAGTGGAACCACAGTAGAGTGGCTTCAAGTTTCCACCCAGTAGAAGAGGGAATCATGGCCGGTAACGCGACCACCCCGGGGCGTTCGGTGACTTCTCGGGTGCTGGATATCCTGGGATCCTTCGATCCCACGCACACCAGGCAGAGCCTGTCTCAGATCTCTCGGCGCAGCGGAATTCCGGTGGCCACCTGTCATCGCCTGTTAAAGGAGCTGTCCGGGTGGAGTGCGGTGAGCCGTCAATCGGATGGCACCTACACGGTGGGTCCTCGCCTGGCCAAGCTGGGGATGCTCGCCCCGATCCAACGAGGTCTCCGTCAGGTGTCGGCTCCTTATATGCAGGATGTCCTTTTCGCCACGCGCCAGGTCGTCAACCTCTTCGTGCTGGACGGGACGGAGGCGCTGCTACTGGATCGGATCGCGGGCACTCATGTCGGTGCCCCGATCGCCCGCCCCGGGGACAAGCTGCCGTTGCACACCAGTGCTGGCGGCAAAGTGCTGTTGGCCTACGGGCCCGCCGAGCTGTGGGAAACCTGCACCCAGGCTCTCGTGCGGGAGACTTCGCGCAGCATCGTGGACATCCCACGGCTGGAACGAGAGATGAATTTGGTGCGCGGGCGCGGGTACGCGACGACGGACGGGGAGCACTCACCCGGTGCGCATGGACTGGCGGTGCCAATCCGGGACGTTGAAGGTGGCGTGATTGCCGCTTTGGGCATCGTCGCCTTGGCAAGAATCAAGGATCCTCAGCGCGTCGTTCCTGCGCTACAGGTGGCGTCCGCGGCGATCACTCGTTCACAGGGGGTCCCCGCCTGATCCCTTCTTTGACGAATCAGGCGGGACTGGTAGCAGGGGCTTGCGTGGGAATGACGGTGTGGACCTCACCGGGATGAGCCACGCTCACGGGTCCGGCGTACTCGGCAGCAACGCCGGCGATCCACTCCGCATCGGTGGCGACACCGGCCAGGTGGGACAGCACCACTCTGGAGGCCCCGGCTCGCGTGGCGACTCGCCCCACTCCGGCGGGGGTGGTGTGGGAGATCTCCTGGTGATTGAGGAACTCTGGCCCGAAATCCTGCGCCCGGTAGAAATCGAGGTTGACGGCTTCGTGCACCAACAGATCCGCGCCGCTGGCCAGGGTGGAGGTGTTGAGGCTTTCCGTCGTGTCCCCGGAGACGACCACGGATCCGTAGGCGGTGTCGAAGCGGAAAGCGAAGGCCGGGAAGATCGGAGGGTGCTCCACGAGGATGGCGCTCACCCGCACGAGCTCGTCCTCGTAGACCAAGAACGGATTCATCAAAGGAGTGTGCTCCCCGTCGGCCCCCGCCGCGGAAGCCGGCAGATCGATCGCCTCCACCTGTACGAGTTCATACAGCGGCGGACGTCCCTCGTCGACAATGCGGACGTCGATGTCGTAAGAGTAGGCCCGCAGGACGTGCTCCACGAGACCCTGGATGCCAACGGCTCCAGCCTGGGGGTTCGCCGCTCCCGGCCCCAGGATCCGCACCGTTTCGGTGAAACCTTGTACCGGATGACCCCAGTTCCACAACAGGTAGGCGGGGATCTCGGCCACATGGTCCGAATGCAGATGGGTCACGAAGCAGGCCTGCAGATTCCTCCCGCGCAAACCCGCCGCGTGGGCGGCCCGGGTGACTCCGAGGCCGAAGTCCACAAGGTAGAACCGGCCGTCTACCACAATGGCGGTAGCGATGCCGGGGCACTCGGAGCGGATCGCGGGTCCGGCAGCCGTTCCGAGGGTGACCACGTGCAGCCCGCGGGCCTGGTCGAGTGGGGCTCCGGGGGCAACGCGGTCAGTCATGGGAGGGCCTTCCGATCGGGACGCGGCCTGCACGGGCAGGTGAGCGGGTGATGTGGTTCCACTCTGCCCGAGCCCCCGGGCGGGAGAAGGTGAGGTTTTCACTGGCCGGAAAACCTCCTATGTGCTCCAGTTCACACGCTCCTAGATTCGCCAGGACACTTCACCACGGCCCGCAGCCCCTTGTGGATGCACGACGGGAGATCACCGCCATGACCACCACCGCTACACCCGAATCCACTCAGCCGGCTCCTCCGGGACCAGGCACCAACCCCAGGAATCCACGGTACTGGAGCAGCAGGAAGCGCTCCCGCTACGCCTGGATGCTGACGTTACTGCTGCTGTTCCTCATGATGCTCAGCTGGGCGGACAAGGCGGTTCTGGGCCTGGCCGCCGTGCCCCTGATGCAGGAGCTGAACATCACCCCGGAACAGTTCGGCCTGGTCTCCAGCGCCATGTTCCTCGTGTTCGGACTGGCCCAGCTGGTCGCGGCCCCCCTGGCCAACAAGGTCAGGACCAAGACCTTGCTGCTGGTCATGTGCGTGATCTGGTCCCTGTCGGTGATGCCGGTCGTGATCTTCGCGACCCTCCCGGCCCTGTGGGTGTCCCGGCTCGCACTGGGTGCCGGTGAGGGACCGCTCGCGCCGGTGCTCATGCACGCGGTCTACAAGTGGTTCCCCTCGAAGAAGGGTGCGACCCCGGCCGCGGTGGCCTCCTCCGGAGTAACCCTGGGCATCGTGGCGTTCGCGCCGGTGCTCGCCTGGGTCATCGCCCAGCACGGCTGGCGCGCCGCGTTCATCGCTCTGGCCGTCACCGGTGTGCTGTGGTGCACCGTCTGGATGATCCTGGGCAAGGAAGGGCCTTACACCTCGCTGGCGGTCGAGCGAGAGATCGAGGGCACCGGGATCGACACCTCCATCCCGGGGGTGTCCCGCGTGAGCGAGGAGAAGGTCCCCTTCTTCCGCAGCATCCTGAACCCGACGTGGCTCTTCGCCGTCCTGGCATCCTTCTTCGCCTACTGGACCTTCACGCTGGCCATGTCCTGGGGCCCGGCCTACTTCCAGAACGTCATGGGTTTCAGCGGGCAGCAGGCCGGCTCCCTCATCGCCTTGCCGGCCGCTTGGGGTGTGGTCGCGACCGTGGGCCTCAGCGCCCTGATCCAGCGGATGGACCAGAAGGGCGTCCCCAGCCGCCGTTCCCGCGGCTGGACCCTGGGTCTGGCCGGGGCCGGCGCCGGCGCCGCTCTGCTTGCCTCAACGTTCGTCTCCTCCCCGGTCCTCGGGGTGGCGCTGATGAGCCTCGGTTTCGGCACCGCGCCGGCCATGTTCGCGATCACCTACCTCATCGTGGGCGAGCTGACCACGATCTCCCAGCGCGGCGGTCACCTCAACGTGGCCAACGCCGCACTCACCACCGGCGGCGTCTTCGCCCCGGCCGTCGGCGGCTTCCTGATCGGCGGAGCCGCCACCCCGGCCGACGGGTACCGGCTGGCCTTTCAAGTCACCGCTGTCCTGCTGGCGACCTTCGGCTTGCTCGCCCTGGCGTTCGTCAACCAGCAGAAGCAGCGTCGCCGGTTGGGCATCGAAGCCTGAGAGCCTCCCGCCAATTCGAGGGGCCCGCACCGTTCTCGGTGCGGGCCCCTCGGTCGTCCGTGCGGGCGGTATCAGCCTCCGTGCGGGCGGGCGTTTACGGTGCGGGGCTCTAGGTACTCCTCCAGGCCCCACCGGCCGCGCTCACGTCCCAGGCCGGAGCCTTTCCACCCGCCGAACGGGGCGTCCAGTTCGACGACCGTGTGCTGATTGATCCACGCTGTGCCCACTTCCAGCCGGGAGGCCACCTCGTGGGCCCGTTCCACATCCGGGGACCAGACCGAGGCACCCAGGCCGAACTCCTGGGCGTTGAGCTCCTCCACGGTGGCATCCAGATCGTCATAGGCCACCACCGG
The DNA here is from genome assembly GCF_014698015.1 of Kocuria sp. cx-455. Classification (GTDB taxonomy): domain Bacteria; phylum Actinomycetota; class Actinomycetes; order Actinomycetales; family Micrococcaceae; genus Kocuria. The sequence goes on along the minus strand of NZ_JACXBS010000001.1, from coordinate 381,043 downwards.
AAGTGCTGCACCGAACTGTTCGCACGCCACCAACTCCGTATGGTGCGGGGTGTCGGCGACGACGGTCGGCTCCAGGAAGTACCCCGGCAGGTCCGTGCCGTGCTTTCCGCCGTGGGCGATGCGGCCGCCCTCAGCCACGGCCCGCGCCACGTAGTCCTTCACAAGCTGTTGCTGACCGCGGGTGTGCATCGGCCCCATGGTGGTGCCTTCGGCCACACCATGGCCGATTCGTAACGTGGAAACCGCCTCCACGAGGGCCTCCGTCAGTGCGGCTGATTGGGCGCGCGGAACGTAGACCCGCTTGACCGCCATGCATACCTGGCCGGCGTTGCGGAAGGCGGAGCCGGCAATCCGGGCAGCCGTAAACTCAAGGTCCGCATCCGGCAACACGATGGCCGGATCGTTACCGCCCAGCTCCAGTGTCACCTTCTTCACTGTTGGAGCGGCCTGGGCCATGATGGCGGCCCCGATCTCCGTGGACCCGGTGAAGGAGATTTTCCGCACCCCCGGCATCTCGGACAGCGCCTTGGAGAGGACCCCCCGACCGGTGACGACCTGCAGCACGTTCTCGGGCAGAAACCGGTTGAGCACCTCGGCCAGCGCCCGGGTGGACATCGGGGTGGATGGGGACGGCTTGGCAATCACGGTGCATCCAGCCACTAATGCGGGGGCCAGCTTCACCGCCAGCAAAGAAATTGGGAAGTTCCAGGGCGTGATGGCTCCCACCAGACCCACGGGGGCGTACTGAACCTGGACGGATCGGTCACCGCGGACGGGCAGCGTCTCGAGGAGCTCCCAGTCGAGGTCGGCGTAGTGGCGCAGCAACCCGGCTGCGACCTTGAACTCCTGGGTGGCCTCAGCCCAGACCTTGCCTTGCTCCAGCGACAGAATCCGCCCCAGGTCTTCGGCCTCGGCCAGCACGGCCTCGGATGCCTGACGCAACACCGTCCGGCGGGCCTCACGGTCCGCGGCCCACGAGCGGGTGATCATGGCCGCCGCGGTGATAGCCAGCTCCACGTCTTCAGGTTGGTGCAGAGGGACCTCTCCAATCGGGTCCAGCGTGGCAGGGTCGATGACTTCGTAGGTGGCGGGCACCGGATCTCCTAATCGCTTATGTTACTGGAGGCACCCACCGGCCGGCAGGCAGACCTCCCCTCTTCCCAGCTTCGAGCCACTCCGTGATTGGATACACGCTGTCTTCCACTCAGTGAAAAGAGGAGATGAACTGGGAGTGCGCCGCATCACATAGTGGAATCAAGCCAGCCGAACCGCATGCAAAGGATCCCTCGGTCATGCGGGGACCACTCTCTTGGAAGGACCACGTCCATGACCCTCCACGGACAAACTTTCGTTGTCACCGGCGCCGCCTCCGGTATCGGTGCTGCCACCGCAGCTCTGCTGCGCGATGCCGGCGCGGAGGTGATCGGCGTGGACCGTAACACGGCCGCAGACTTCCGCGGGGTCTTCGTCCAAGCGGACCTATCCAGCGCCGAAGGTGTCGCCGCGGTCGCCGAGCAGATCCCGGAGAGGATCGACGGGCTGCTCAACATCGCCGGCGTTCCCGGCACCGCCCCGTGGCGTCTGGTCCTGTCCGTCAACGTCTTCGGTGTCCGGGATCTGACCCGGGCCCTGCTGCCCAAGCTCGTCCCGGGCGGTGTGGTGGTCAATCTGGCTTCCAACGTGGCCAACGGTTGGGCCGAGCGCCGCGATCAGGTTATTGCGTTCACCTCCACCGCGGACCGGGAGGCGGCCCTCGACTTGGTCGGCGCGGATCCTGAGATCACCGGCAACTCCTACCGGTTCTCCAAGGAGTGCGTCCGCTGGCTGAGCCTAGAAGCCGCCTCTTCTGCTCTGGGGAAGGCGCGTGTTGTCTCGGTCAGCCCCGGCCCCGTCCAGACCCCCATCCTGGAGGACTTCAAGGTGGACCACGGTCGCGACAAGGTCGAGGGTGCTGTCGCTCTGCTGGGCCGTGCCGGTCAGCCGGCCGATATCGCACACGCTATCGGTTTCCTGGTCAGCCCGGAGGCCGCCTGGATCCACGGCACCGATGTGTGCGTGGACGGTGGCCTGAGCGCGCACCGCGCCGCGGCCGATTCCTTGTCCGTGACTGCCTGAGTGAGAGGGACCATGACCACCGTGAACACTGTTTCCGACTCCGCCGTGGGAGGTCAGCCCACGAACGGCTACCGCCACGAGGTCGAAGAAGTCCTCGTCGACAAGCTCGAAACCGTGGCCAACGGCGTGCGCCGTGTAACTCTGCGTCTGCCCGATGGTTCCGATTTCCCGCAGTGGGAGCCTGGATCACACATCGATTTGATCCTGCCCCACCACATGCGCCAGTACTCCCTGTGCTCGCCGCTGGCCGATCGCAGCCGTATCCAGGTGTCGGTGCTGCACACCAGGGACTCCCGCGGTGGTTCCGTCTACGTCCACGAGGATCTGGCCGAGGGTGACACGATCCACATCAACGGCCCCCGCAATAACTTTCCCTTCATCGACTCCCGGAAGTACCTGTTCGTGGCCGGAGGTATTGGCATTACGCCGATCTTGCCGATGATCGAGGCCGCAGAGGCCGCCGGCCGTGAGTGGCGCCTGGCCTACGGCGGACGCAGCCGGGCATCGATGGCCTTCGCCGACGAACTCGTGGCCAAATACGGGGACCGCGTTCTGCTCTACCCGGAGGACGAGGTCGGACGCATTGATCTGGAGGGTTTGCTGGCGTTGCCCCGGGCGAAAATGCTGGTCTACGCGTGCGGCCCGGAACCGTTGCTGCGCGTGATCGAGGACTACTGCATGGGTTGGCCCCCCGGCGCGCTGCATCTGGAGCGTTTCGTCGCGGCCAATCTCGATGCCGGGGCCAGCGCCGAGCCCTTCGAAGTTGAGCTGACTGATACGGGCAAGACCGTCACCGTGCCCCCGGACCGTACCGTCCTGGACGTGGTGGAGGAGCACGGGGTCCGTGTGCTTTCCTCCTGCCGCGCCGGGGTGTGCGGCACCTGTGAAACCCGTGTGGTGGAAGGGGAGGTCGAGCACCGGGACGCCATCCTCAACGAGGAGGAAAAGCACTCGGGAGAGGCCATGATGATCTGCGTCTCCCGCGCCGCCGCCGGGTGCCGCAAACTCACCCTGGAACTTTGAACCACCGACCCGCCACAGGAGCCACCATGACTGTCACCGCCACGATGCACGAGGCCGTGTCCCTACCCGACAACCCCTTCTCCGTCGAGAACATCTCCGACCCTTACCCGCTGCACGGCAAGCTCCGGGACGCCGGTCCCGTGGTCTGGCTGGAGAAGTACGGCTGCTACGCCGTGACCCGCTACGAGTGGGTCTACGAAATCCTCACCGACTTCGAGTCCTACTGCTCCAGCGGCGGCCTCGGCCCCAAGGACATCCGCAAGGAGCCCGAATGGCGCCCGCCCTCGATCCTGGAGTCCGACCCGCCCACGCACACCGTGATGCGCCGCGGTCTGGCGGGAGTCATCTCCCCGTCCACCATGCGCCGGTTGAGGGAGCAGTTCACCCCCTTCGCCGAGGAGCTGGCCGGCCGGGTGGTGGCCCGGGGCGACGTCGACGGCATCAAGGACATCGCCGAGCCCTACCCCCTGAAGGTGTTCCCCGACGCGGTGGGCCTTCGCCCCGGAGGCCGAGAGAATTTGCTCCCCTACGGTGCGATGGTGTTCAACGCCTTCGGCGCGGACAACGAGATCCGCGCGGAGGCCTTCACCGAGGGCGAGAAGGTCGCGGCGTGGATCATGGACAGCTGCGCCCGCGAGAACCTGTCGATCACCGGCCTGGGAGCCGACATCTGGAAGGTCGCCGAGGAGGGGCGCATCGCCCCCGAGCAGGCCACCCTGCTGGTGCGCGCCCTGCTCTCCGCAGGGGTCGACACCACGATCTTCGGCATCGGCAACACGCTCTACAGCCTCGCCCGGCACCCCGAGCAGTGGGAGAAACTCAAGGCCAACCCGAAGCTGGCCAAGTTCGCCGTCGACGAGGCCCTGCGCGTCGAGTCCCCGTTCCAGATGTTCCACCGCACTTCCACGGTCGAGACCGAGATCGGCGGGGTCCGAATCCCCGCGGACTCGAAGATCCTGCTGTTCATGGGCGCAGCCAACCGGGACCCCCGCAAATGGGGTGAGAACGCCGATGTCTTCGACCTCGACCGCAGCGCCTCCGGCCACGTGGCCTTCGGCATGGGACTGCACCAGTGCGTCGGTCAACCCATCGCCCGAATCGAGATCGAGCTCGTCCTGCAGGCGCTGGCCACGCGCGTGGACCGGATCGAACTTACCGGCGAGCCGAGCCCGTGGATCCACAACGTGCTGCGCGGCTTCGCCCGCATGCCCCTGCGTCTGACGCCGCTGGCCCGGACGAATTGACGCTCCGGGGCACCCGCCGCGTAGAGGCGCGAGAGCGGCGTCGTCGGCGAGGTTTATGGGTCGGACCATCTGGTGAGGACTTACTGTGCAGTAGAGCCAGCTACTTTGCCGTAACCCCTGACGAAATGGTGGGCCCACGAGTGGCCGGACGGAGAAAAATAAAGGCCGTGGAACTCGACTATCCGTTCCACGGGCGCTGCCTGGTGCAGAACAGCCCCGCGAACCGAATACCGAGTCACGGAACCGACCGGTTCGGCACCACGTTCGCCATCGATTTCGTGCCCGTGGATCAAGAAAATCGCTCGGCCCGTTTCTCGGCCAGGTCACTGTGGCGCCCGGAAGCACCCGAGAAGTTCATCGGCTTCGGGCAACCGGTCCTGTCTCCGGTGGCTGGTTCGGTGGCCCTCGCCTTCGATGGCTCCGAAGATCACCACGCCTACCGCGGGTTTCCGTCCGTCGGTCATGCGCTCACCCAGGCTCGCCGCACCACAGCAGGGTGGGGCGCATTAGCAGGCAACTACGTGGCGATCCAGGAATCCCGAAGCGGCCACTACGTTGTCCTGTGTCATCTACGACATGGGAGCATTAGCGTGCATCTCGGTCAAGACATCCAGATCGGGGTCCAGGTGGCCGAGTTCGGAAATTCTGGAAACAGCACCGAGCCCCACGTGCACGTGCAAGCGGTTGACGCCCTGGATTTTGTCCGGGCCGTTAGCCTACCTTTGTCATTCCCCAGTGGCCTACCTCGGAACGGTCAGATCGTTGACGGCCGCCCTCCTGACTCCGGTCAGGACGCCGTCCAACCGCCGTCCATCGTGTAGGCGGCGCCGGTGACCATACCGGCGGAAGGCCCGGCGAGGAAGGCAATGAGCTCCCCGACCTCTTCCGGTTCGACCAGGCGCTTGATCGCTGACTCCGTGAGCATGATCTTCTCGACCACCTCATCCTCGGGAATCCCGTGCGTCGCGGCCTGGTCCTTGATCTGTTTATCGACCAGCGGAGTCCGCACGTAGCTGGGGTTCACACAGTTGCTGGTCACCCCGTGCGGGGCGCCCTCCAGAGCCACCGCCTTGGACAGCCCCTCCAGCCCGTGCTTCGCGGCGACATACGCGGATTTGAACGCCGAGGCGCGCAGACCATGGACCGAGGACACATTGATGACCCGCCCCCATTCCCGCTCGTACATGTGGGGCAGCGCGGCGCGGATCAGCAGGAACGGAGACTCGAGCATCAGCGTGAGGATCCGGTGGAAGTCGGCCGGGTCGAAGTCCTGGATGGGCGCCACCTTCTGGATGCCGGCGTTATTGACCAGCACGTCCACGTCCAGGGACAGGTCCGCGAGCGCCGCGGTGTCGGTGAGATCAACGGTCCAGGCCTCTCCCCCGACTTCTTGCGCCATGGTTTCCGCCGCGGCCGGATCGATGTCGGCCACGATCACATGGGCACCCCGTTGGGCGAGGGCGCGAACCGCTGCGGCGCCAATGCCACTCGCACCGCCGGTGACCAGCGCCTTCTTGTCCTTGAGCGTGTTCTCCGACATGCCCCGACTCCTCGGTAGTGGGTGATGTACGTGCCACACATTATGCGCGCCATAATTGGCTCCACCACCCACCCATGATGTTTGATGAGTGGGTAACCATCCAGAGCGGCCGAGAGATCTGGCTCGTGGACGCCGCAGCAACCCGGGATTCAGCCCACGGTGCTACCGCCAGGACCGATGGAAAGGACTGCTAGTTCATGCCTCAGAACACCGACCGCATTCAGACCACCCACGTGGGATCGCTGCCCCGCACCCCCGATCTGCTGGAGGCCAATGGGCGTTTCCAGGAGGGAAAAGCCACCGCACAGGAGTTGGATGCCGCGCTGGACAACGGAGTGATCGACATTGTCCGCAAGCAGCGTGAGATCGGCCTGGACGTCGTCAATGACGGCGAATACGGCCACACGATGTCCTCTTCCGTGGATTACGGCGCGTGGTGGAACTACTCCTTCTCCCGCTTGGGCGGGCTGACCCCCACCAACGAGGACCGCTGGCAGGATGCCGAGGTCAAGCGCTCCTCCCCCGGCAACATCGTGCTGACGAGTTTCCCGGACCGCCGCGACCGCGCCCGTTTCCGCGACGCCTACGAGGACCCCACCGCGGGCGTTCTCGCTCACCGCGCCTCCGTGGCCCAGCCCAAGATCACGGGACCGCTGACCTACACCGGTCAGGACGCCGTGGCCGGTGACATCCGCCGCCTCAAGGACGCAATGGCCAAAACCGGAGCCCAGCAGGGTTTCGTCGCCGCGCTGTCCCCGGGTTCCTGCGCGCGCGTTCGCAACGAGTACTACTCAACCGATGAGGAGCTCGTGTACGCCTGCGCGGACGCGATGCGTGAAGAGTACAAAGCCATCGTGGCCGCCGGGCTGACCGTCCAGATCGACGACCCCTCCATTGCCGAATCCTGGGACCAGATCAACCCCGAGCCCACCGTGGAGGACTACCTGGCCTTCACCAAGATCCGCGTGGACGCCCTCAATTACGCCCTGCGCGACCTACCCGAGGACCAGATCCGCTTCCACCTGTGCTGGGGTTCGTGGCACGGCCCGCACACCACCGACCTCGAGTTCAAATATCTGGTGGATCTCATGCTCACCATCAACGCGGGCGGCTACAGTTTCGAGGCGTCCAGCCCCCGCCACGGCCACGAGTGGAAGGTCTGGAAGGACCACACGCTCCCCGAGGGCAAGGTGGTCTACCCCGGCTTCGTCTCCCACTCGACCAACGTGGTGGAGCACCCCGAACTCGTCGCCGACCGCATCGAGCAGTACGCATCCGTGGTGGGCCGCGAAAACGTCATTGCCTCCACCGACTGCGGCCTGGGCGGTCGCCTCCACCCCTCGATCGCGCTGGCCAAGCTCGATTCCCTGGTCGACGGCGCGCGCCTCGCGACCGAGCGCTTGTTCTAGCAAGGTTCGCGAGCGGCGTCGTTGGTTCGCCGACGACGCCGCTCGCGCCGCTTTCATCGCGCCCGCCAGCGTCACCGTGGACCGTGCCGTCATCACCATTTGATGCTGCCTTACGGCAAAGTAACCCGACCTACCATGCAGTAAGGCCGGATGAAATGGCGCGGCCTCAACCCGTTGTGGCCGAACCCAACGAGGGCGCCTGTGGATAACCCGGACCGCCGGATTGGGTGACCGCCTACAGTCGCGGTCATGAAAGCCGCTCGCGCCCTGAGTCTCGCTCCGCTGCCAGACGTGTTGCCGACAGCCGCATGGGGTTTGCGCGCCCATCAACTCAGTGCTGACCCCACCATGGCGCGGTTGACGCGCGGGTACTGGTTCCGCAAACCGGAGCACTACGAACCGGCCATGCACACCTTGCTGTTGCACCGGCATTTCCGACAGGGCATGAGCGGCTTGCCGATCACCGGTCTTCACGCATTGCGGTTGTACAACCTGCCCGCTGGCTCCACTCAACACTGGGTCAATACGACGCTCGGACACGCACCCCCTCCGCGAGGACGGGCCCTTGCGAGCGCCATGACCGCGCCTCATCTGGCGTGGAAGTACTACAGGCCCACCTCGGAACTGGGCGGCGCCAGGCTCACCAAGTCCTACGGGCTGAACCCGCTTGTGGGACCCTCGGGTTGCGCACTCACCCATCCCATCGAGGCGCTCGCCGTGGCGGCGCCGTATCTGTCGTCGTGGCGAATTATTGCCTGCCTGGACTATCTGCTGGCGCACCGGATGCAGGTCACCGAGAGGATCTGGTTAAAACCCTTCGATCGCGAGGAAATCATTCGGGCACTTTCTTTACTTCCTCCGCGCTCTCGGTCTGCGGAACGGATCGCCAGGCTTCTGAGCCACGCGGTGGAACGAACCTGGTCCTCCGCCGAGACTTTGACCCGGCTGCTGGTTCTGAAGAACGGCTTCCCTCCGCCCAGCATGAATCCGTTGGTGATGCTGGACGGCAAGGAACGTTTTCCGGACCTCGCCTGGACAGCCAAACGCACCGCCTTGGAGTACAACAGCAACGACCACGCAGTCGACATCCGGACCTACCGGGACGAGAACTACAGACTCGAACGATTTCGCGAAGCCGGGTGGAAGGTCCGAGTTTTGACCTGGGAGGACCTCAAGCAGCCCGACCGCCGGGCGCAATGGCTGGGCTGGCTGGCTGAACAGTTGCGCTAGCCGGGTCAGTGGGCAGAACCATTTGATCCGGCCTTACTGCAGGGTAGGCCGGCCTACCCTGCAGTAAGGCCGCATGAAATGGCTGGGCGCCTACGGGTGGCGGGCCCGGCGTTCAGGGAAGGGGCCTGGTGAGCAGCGCCCGCAGACTGGGCGCCGACATACTTTTGTCAAAACTTTGACAACTTCTTGGTCACCGTTGATACTTTTTCTGCACAGCTAGTGACGCGAGTCACGATAGCCAGTAGTATCTAATCCAACGACCATTCGGTCAGTAATCACAGATCTTGCCGGGCCCGGACCGCGCAACTTATGATCCTGGAGCTTCCATGGCTACAAACGCAGCTTCCCCGCCTGCACAGCAGCAGGCGCACACCATGTCCCGCGAAGAGCGCAAGGTTCTCGCCGGAACTCTGGTGGGCACCACCATCGAGTGGTATGACTTCTTCATTTACGCGCAGGCGGCGGCCTTCATCCTGGCCGCGCATTACTTCAACCCGCTGGGCGAGGACAACGCAGCTCTGGCTCAGGTGGTCGCCTGGGCCTCCTTGGGCATCAGCTTCCTGTTCCGCCCGCTCGGGGCCATCGTCGCCGGCCACATCGGTGACAAGTACGGCCGCAAGATCACCCTGGTCTTGACCCTGTTCGGCATGGGCGCGGCCACCACATTGATTGGCGTGCTCCCCACGTACGAACAAATCGGCATCGCAGCGCCCATCATCCTGATCTGCCTGCGCGTACTGCAGGGATTCTCCGCGGGCGGTGAATGGGGCGGCGCGGCCCTGATGGCCGTGGAACACGCACCCAACCACAAGCGCGGCTTCTTTGGCGCCTATCCGCAGATCGGTGTGCCCCTGGGCATGCTGATGGCCACCCTGTTCATGTTCGGCCTGACGTCCATGCTGACACCCGAGCAGTTCGAGTCCTGGGGCTGGCGCGTTCCGTTCCTCTTCTCGGTGGTCCTGATCGGCGTAGGCTACGCGATTCGCCGCGCGGTGGACGAGTCCCCCGTGTTCGTTGCCATGCAGCAGCGCGCCAAGGAGTCCTCCGCACCCCTGGGTCAGCTGTTCCGCACCAACAAGCGCGAAGTAACCCTGGCGGCCCTGATCTTCGCCGCTAACAATGCCGCCGGCTACCTGGTCATCGCGTTCTTCGCGTCCTACGGCGCCACGGTCCTGGGAATGCCTCGCTCTCAAACCCTGGTCGCGTCATTGATCGGTGGCTTGGGCTGGCTGATCTTCACGATGCTCGGCGGTTGGATGTCCGACAAGATCGGACGGAAGTTGACCTTCCAGCTCGGTTACGGATTCATCATCCTGTGGGCCGTGCCCATGTGGTTCATGCTGGATACCGCATCATTGCCTCTGTTCGCCGCCGCGATCTTCATTCTGACCATTGGGCTGGGCCCGTCCTACGGCCCGCAGTCCGCAATGTACGCGGAAATGTTCCCGGCGCGCGTCCGCTACTCGGGCATCTCGATCGGCTACGCGCTCGGCTCCATCATCGGTGGCGCGTTCGCGCCCATGATCGCCCAGCTGCTGCTGAACGAGACCGGCCAGTCCTGGACGATCGGCCTCTACATTGCCCTGATTTCCATCGTGTCCTTCACGGCCGTGTGCTTTGTCCGCAAGTCCGATCAGGGCCGCGATCTACACGTCGAAGAAGTCCACGAGGAATTTGTCGCCAAGCACCCGGGCGAAGAAGTTCCCCCGGTACTGCCCGAGGACATGGAGCCCAGCAACGCGCAGCACCGGGCATAAGGTTTCCCTCCATACACATCACTGAATAGCCGAAGTGGCCGGGCCCCCGAGGGACCGGCCACTTCGCGTTCCTTGCCCATTCAGTTCTGGCCCGCACCATGGGTACGACCCACTCGACAACAAAGAGCCACAAACCCACCAACCTGGCCGAACGTATTGACGTAGCTCACAACATCGTGGAATCTTTAGATGAACGATCGGTCAGTTATTGCCCCTGCGAAGGAGTCCGCATGTCCTCGATGCCGCACGCTTATCTAGTCGGAGGGGCCCGAACCCCTGTAGGTCGTTACGGCGGGGCGCTATCCTCCGTCCGCCCTGACGACATGGCCGCCCTCTGCATCAAGTCCGTGGTCGAGGCCGCCGGAATCGATCCCGCAGACGTTGACGAGGTCATCCTCGGCAACGCCAACGGAGCCGGTGAAGAAAACCGCAACGTGGCCCGCATGGCCTGGCTGCTGGCCGGCTACCCGGACACCGTTCCCGGCATGACCGTGAACCGCCTGTGCGCGTCCGGGATGTCCGCGATCACCATGGCCTCGCAGATGATCAAGTCCGGTGCGGCGGATATCGTGGTGGCCGGCGGCGTGGAGTCCATGTCTCGGGCTCCGTGGGTCACGGAAAAGCCCAGGACAGCATTTGCCAAGCCGGGAGAGACCTTCGACACCTCCATCGGATGGCGCTTCGTGAACGAGAAGTTCGAGGAGGGTCCGCTGTCGCGCGACGGCAAGGCCACCTACTCCATGCCGGAGACCGCTGAAGAAGTAGCCCGCGTGGACAACATTTCCCGCGAGGACGCGGACCAGTTCGCCGCCGAATCCCATAAGAAGGCCATTGCTGCCATCGAGGCCGGACACTTCAAGGACGAGATCGTGCCGGTCGAGGTCAAGGGCCGCAAGGGCGCGGTGACCGTGGTCGACACCGACGAAGGCCCCCGTCCGGGCTCCACTCCGGATGTCCTGGCCAAGCTGCGTCCGGTGGTCAAGGGTGGTTCCGTGGTCACCGCCGGTAATTCGTCCTCCCTCAACGACGGCGCCTCCGCCATCATCGTGGCCTCCGAGAGCGCCATCGAGAAATACGGTTTGAAGGCCCGTGCCCGCGTGATCGACGGTGCTTCCGCCGGGCTGGCTCCCGAGATTATGGGCCTGGGCCCGGTCCCCGCCACGGAGAAGGTCCTGGAGCGCGCCGGCTGGTCCGTGGCTGACCTCGGTGCCGCCGAGATCAACGAAGCCTTTGCCAGCCAGTCCCTGGCCTCGATCCGCCGTCTTGGTTTGAACCCGGACATCGTCAACCGCGACGGCGGCGCTATTGCCCTGGGTCACCCGCTGGGTTCATCCGGCTCGCGCATCGTGATCACCCTGCTGGGACGCATGGAACGCGAGAACGCGGACAAGGGTCTGGCCACCATGTGTATCGGCGTGGGTCAAGGTGCAGCCATGCTCGTGGAGAAGGTGTGACGCGCGCATGAGCGAGCACGCGACGTCGTCGAACGGCAAGAACCACACGGACGCAGACCAACAGACCCTGCAGGATGATTTCACCGCCCTGCGCCTGGAGGAAACCGGGGATCGGCTGCACGTGATCCTGGACCGCCCGGAGGTGCGCAACGCCATTGACCAGACCATGGTCGATGAGCTGCACACCGTGTGCGACTACCTGGAGCGCAATCCCAAGATCACGATCCTGTCCGGCACGGAGGTGAACGGGAAGGGGATTTTCGCCTCGGGTGCGGATATCGCGCAGCTGCGCGAGCGGCGTCGTGAGGACGCGCTGCGCGGGGTGAATTCGCAGATCTTCGACCGGATCGCCAAGCTGCCCATGCCCGTGATCGCGGCGCTGGATGGCTACGCGCTGGGCGGCGGCGCGGAACTCGCGTGGGCCGCGGACTTCCGTCTGGGCACCCCGTACGTGAAGATCGGCCAGCCGGAAACCGGTCTGGGCATCATTGCCGCGGCCGGTGCCCTGTGGCGCATCAAGGAACTTGCGGGCGAGCCGGTGGCCAAGGAAATTGTGCTGGCCGGGCGCATTCTCACCGCGGAGGAAGCGTTGGCTGCGCACCTGATCACCGAGATCCACGAACCGGACGAACTGGTGGGCGCCGCGCACGCGCTGGCCGATCGGATCGGTAAACAGGATCCGCTGGCCGTGCGCGTGTCCAAACGCGTGTTCCACATGCCGCGCGAAGCCCACCCGCACGTGGATGAACTCGCGCAGGCCATCCTGTTCGAATCCCAAGCCAAGTTTGACCGGATGCAGGCATTCCTGGACCGGAAGAAGGAGAACAAGAAATGAGCGAAGAGACCAAGGGCACCGTTCCCGCCACGGTTGGCGTGCTGGGCGGTGGTCGCATGGGTGCGGGCATCGCGCACGCGTTCCTGATCTCGGGCGCCAAGGTCACCGTGGTCGAAGCGAACGCTCAGGCCGCTCAGGGCGCCAAGGAGCGCGTTGAATCGGACCTGGCCAAGTCGCTCGAGCGCGGCAAGATCGACGGCAATCTGGACGCCTGGGCCCAGAACTTCACGGTGAGCCTGGAGCACTCCGATTTTTCCGAGTGCGAGCTGGTCATCGAGGCCGTTCCCGAAATCTGGGACCTCAAGGTCTCCTCGCTGCAGCAGGTCGAGGCGAACCTGTCCGAAACCGCGTGGCTGGCCACCAATACGTCCTCGCTGTCCGTGGACGGGTTGGCCGCCGAGCTCAGGCGCCCCGAGCGCTTCTGCGGCCTGCACTTCTTCAACCCGGTTCCGGCCTCCAAGCTCGTGGAAATCGTGATCGGCCAGCGCACCAGCGACGAACTGCAGCAGCTGACCCTCGAGTGGGTCGCGGGCATCGGTAAGACCCCGGTCACCGTGAATGACGCCCCCGGTTTCGCATCATCCCGCCTGGGCGTTGCGTTGGGCCTGGAGGCCATCCGCATGGTCGAGGAGGGCGTCGCCTCCGCCGAGGACATCGACAACGCCATGGTGCTCGGTTACAAGCACCCGATCGGCCCGCTTGCGCTCACGGACATCGTGGGCCTGGACGTGCGCCTGGGTATCGCGGAGTACCTCGAGTCCAAGCTCGGCCCGCGCTTCGCCCCGCCGCAGCTCATGCGCGACATGGTCGAGCGCGGCGAACTGGGCAAGAAGTCCGGTAAGGGTTTCTACGACTACTCGTAGCGTCCGCCGTTCGCTCTCACGCGCGGTTCATTCCTTACGACGACGCCGCTCGGCCGGCTGCCGAGCGCACGTCACCCGCCCCGGTGGGTAGTTCATTCGTGAACTACCCACCGGGGTTTATCTTTGCAGGAGCTAATTCCTGGCACGCGCTTCATTCCCCGCGACAGTGCGGATCCACCCGCGTGAATTGCCCCGAGACGCCGACGGGGCGGATCACGATTGCGTCACAACGTGTTGCAATCGCAAACCGTCCCCGGAAGTGTGGGGTGTGAGCTGAACGACAACCCCTCGCAGGAGGTCAGGATCATGAGGAAGAAAGCTTCTTTCGTCGCCGCGACTGCTCTGTCCATTCCACTGCTGCTCGGCTGCGGCCAGACTGACACGCAAGCCACCAGTGAACCCGCCGCGGACAGCCCCACCGAGTCCACGAGCCCGGCCGCTCAGACCGCCCATGGTTCGGGCGTGGTTGAACCCTCGCAGGACACGAAGAACGCCGGCGTCGCTGCGGATCCGGCGGCCACCGAGAACGGCCAACAGGCTGGCAGCGGTGAACAGTTGCCCGCGGTATCCGATCCGTGTGCCGCCGTATGTTCTCAGTCCGCAGTCACCACCGTGACTCACCCGAAGTACGGTCCCATGACGATCGTTGCCTACGAGAAGACGCTCCAAGCGGACTCAGCACCGCAGGTCAAGGAGGCCTCCTACGGTCTCTATCAGAACGGCGCACCCGTGGGCTACGTGGGCCCGGCCGAAGGAGCCACGGTCATCGCCTTCACCACGGAACTGGTCTTTCCCCAACACCCATGGGAGCTGGCCAACGAGACCAACGTGGACAAGCACGGCAACGTCTTCATCAATTACGTTGACGGCGTCACGGTGTTGACCCCCACCGAGCAGGGCTATGACTCAAAGGGCACCATGCCGCCGCCCGAGGGTGAGAAGGCGCCGTTCTCCGACTCCGGCCTGAAGATCGATGAGTCCGGTGAAGCCACCATCATCCAGAAGAAGGTCGATGAAAACGGCCATGACACCGGCCAGACGGTCGAGTACGCCTGGGACGGCTCCAAATTCGCGCCCAAGAAGTGATGACCCACCCGGAAAAATGCACTGACCGGCAATTCCCCCATGATTGTGGCCCCGCTTCTTGCGAAGCGGGGCCACAATTCTGAGAGCTCCGGTTCCTGCAATGGGCAGGCTTACCGCTCCACGAGGATCCCGTCCTCATCGGCCCACACGGTCTTACCGGGGCGGAAGCTCACACCACCGAAGTTCACGATCACGTCCGTCTCGCCCGAGTCGTTGGGCTCTGACTTGCGCGGATTGGTGCCCAGCGCCTTGATGCCGATCTGCAACGTGCCCAGTTCCACTCGGTCGCGCACCGGGGCGTTGACGATCACCCCGGCCCAGCCGTTCTCCATGGCCGTGCGGGCCACGTTGTCACCCAGTAGCGCGCGGTTCATGGATCCTTGGCCGTCCACGATCAGCACGGCGCCCTCGCCCGGAGTGGCCACAAGCTTCTTGACCTCCACGTTGGATTCGAAACACCGCACGGTACGGATGGGCCCGGTGAACCGGTGCACACCGCCCACGGAGATCATCTGGGTGGTCACGGATTGCAGGTCCTCGCCGTGCTCGTCGTACAGGTCAGCGGTCGCGAAGGTCATGGGTCGCCTTTCGTGGGGCACAAGAGGGTTCATTGGAACTCGGGACGCCGACGGCGCTTGGCTCGCGGGTGCCGCCGGCCCCGAAAACGCGGGCCTCGGCGCCGGGGCGCGTGAGCGGCGTCGGCGGCGGGATTGTGTTGGAGATTACGTGAGGTCGTCGTCCGGATCAACGGTGGGCGCGGGCTGGTGGCGCTGCAGGAAGCGGTAGACCTCGGTCTCGTCCACCCCCGGAAAGGCCCCGGCGGGCATGGCCGCGAGCAGGTGTGAGGCGGGCCGGGCAGACGGCCAGGACTGGCCCTCCCACGTGCGCGCGAGTGACTCCGGCGGTAGCTGGCAGCACGCGGGATCCGGGCACTGCGACTTCCTGCGCACGTCCGTGTCCCGGCCGCGGAACCACTTGACGTGTTCGTAGGGCACTCCCACCGCGATGGAGAATTCGCCGTCCACGGAGCCCTCCACACGCGCCGAGCACCAGAAGGTTCCGGCGGGGGTGTCCGTGTACTGGAAATGCGTCAGCAACCGGTTGGTCGCGGAGAACGCCTGGCGTGCGGAAAAATACCGGCACGCCCGCTGGCCCTCCACGGCCCCGGTGTGGTCGGTGGGAAACAGGATGCCGTCATTGGACCAGGCCTTGTGGATGATCCCGGATGAATGCACCTTCTCGAAGTGCGTGGGGATCCCGAAATGATGGGTCATCAAGTTGGTCATGCGGTGCGCCGCGGTCTCGTGGGACACGGCGAACGCGTCGCGCAGGTCATCCACGGACAGCTCCCGGCGGGCCTTGGACTCGGCAAGCATGCTCACGGCGGAGGTCTCGGGGATCATCAGCGCCGCCGCGAAATAGTTGGTTTCCACCCGCTGTTCCAGGAACTCCCCGTAGCTGGACGGCCGCGAATGCTCGAGCAACAAATGCCCCACGGCCTGCAACAACACCGACCACGTGGAACCGATACCGGAGCGGGCCGGGAGGTAGAACCGTTTGTTCTGCAGGTCCGTGACGGAGCGCGTGGAGTGGGGCAGATCCGGAACCTGATGGATCTCGAACCCCACGTGGGAGACCAGCGACGAGATGTGGTGCTCGGACAGTGGCCCGCCGCCGTGCCCGATGGCCACCAGCAGCTCCCCGGCCATCGTTTCGATGCGCTCGAAATAGTTGTCGAGTTTCTGCATCCTGGCCCGCAGATCCGTGTTGGCGCGCCGAGCTTCCTCAGGGGTGGCCGCCTGCTCATCCAGCCGGTGGGCGAGTTGACGTTGCAGGGCCACAATGGCCTCGAGCGCCTCGGTGCTCAGGCCCGGACCGACGCGCACGGCGGGCAGCCCCAGCGACGAGTACATGGGCCCGCGCTGCACGCGCTCCACCTCTATCTCCAGTTCCATGCGCTTGGACGGCGCCTTGGCGCCGATGAGCTGCTCGACCGTGGTGTCCAGCGCCTTGGCGATCGCCGCGAGCGCGGAGAGCTTGGGTTCCCGTTTGCCGTTCTCGATCAAGGACAACGCCGACGCTGCCATGCCCACCTGATCGGCCAGCTGCCCGAGGGTCACGCGGAGCCTTTTGCGACGGTAGCGGATCCGTCGGCCCACGGCGATGGGGTCCGCGGGATCGCCGTCGACAGTGGAATCGGCGGGCGGAACGGATGGTGCGCTCGCGCGGGTGCGGTGGCCCCGCGGCGTCGTTGAACGAGGTGCCATGCCACGAGCTTACGAAAATATCCTACAACGTGAAGAACTGCATTTCTTCTCACAAGATTCTGGGCGCTGCCAGTTGAAAATCCGCCAAAGTAGTACCCACGAAGTACAGGCCGGTGAATCTTTGAGACAACGACACCGGCTCGGATGGACGAAGGAGACCGTCATGAACACCACGAACAGCAATCAGCGTTCCGCCCAGGAGATCCAGCAGGACTGGGACGAGAATCCCCGCTGGTTGGGCATCACCCGTGATTACACGCCCGAGGAGGTCCTGCGTCTGCAGGGTTCCTTTCGAGAGGAGCACACCCTGGCCCGCCGCGGTGCAGACCGGCTCTGGCAGCTGCTCAACACGGAGGATTACATCAATGCTCTGGGCGCTCTGACCGGCAACCAGGCGGTTCAGCAGGTCAAGGCCGGCCTCAAGGCTATTTACCTGTCCGGGTGGCAGGTTGCCGGTGACGCGAACCTGGCCGGGCAGACCTACCCGGACCAGTCGCTCTACCCCGCCAATTCGGTGCCCCAGGTGGTGCAGCGCATCAACAACGCATTGCGCCGCGCGGATCAAATCGAGCATTCCGAGGGCGTCAAAACGGTCGATGACTGGATGGCCCCGATCGTTGCGGATGCGGAGGCCGGCTTCGGCGGCCCGCTCAACGCCTTTGAGTTGATGAAGTCCATGATTGCTTCCGGCGCGGCGGGAGTGCACTGGGAGGATCAGCTGGCCTCCGAGAAGAAGTGCGGCCACCTGGGTGGCAAGGTCCTGGTTCCCACTCAGCAGCACGTGCGCACCCTCAATGCCGCCCGCCTGGCCGCGGACGTCGAGGACGTTCCCTCCCTGATCATTGCCCGCACCGACGCCGAGGCCGCCACGCTCATCACGTCCGATGTGGACGCGCAGGACGCCGAGTTCATCACCGGCGAGCGCACCTCCGAGGGCTTCTACAAGGTCCGCAACGGCCTGGAGCCCTGCGTGGCCCGCGCCAAGGCGTACGCACCGTATTCGGATCTGATCTGGATGGAGACCGGCACCCCGGATCTCGAACTCGCCCGCAAGTTCGCCGACGCCGTCCACGAGGACTTCCCGGATCAGATGCTCGCGTACAACTGCTCACCGTCCTTCAACTGGAAGAAGCACCTGGACGACGAGACGATCGCCAAGTTCCAGCGCGAGCTGTCCGCCATGGGCTACCGCTTCCAGTTCATCACCCTGGCCGGTTTCCACGCCCTCAACTACTCGATGTTCGATCTGGCCCACGGTTACGCCCGCAACCAGATGACCTCCTACGTGGAGCTGCAGGAGCGCGAGTTCGCCGCCGAGGAACGCGGTTACACCGCCACCAAGCATCAGCGCGAGGTGGGCACCGGGTACTTCGACCTGGTGTCCCAGGCCGTGAACCCCAACTCCTCGACCACCGCTCTGGCGGGTTCCACGGAGACCGCGCAGTTCTGAGCGGTTCCCGCACACTCGTCTCAACAACTGTCAGGTTGCGCGGTGGATCACGACCCAGCGGGCAACCTGCGTGCGCAGTGTGAGGTGAGGAAACTGCAGGGGTGAAATCTGGTGTGACAAAAAAGCAGAATCCGAACCCCGGAACTGCACTTGCCTCACCCGAGACTGCGCGGTTGCAGTTGCCTCACATAGAAGTCTCGAGCTACGACGCCGCCGCGTCAGGACTTCTTCTTGGTGTCCTTGAGGAAGTTGGTGATGCGGATCGTGCACAGGCGTTTGCCGGTGTCGATGTGGCTGATGACCACCTCGTGGGTGGTGGCCGAGCGGCCCAGGTGAATCGCGGTGGCCACGCCGCGGATCATCCCGGAGCGGGCAGAGGCGTGGTGGGTCGCGTTGATGTCCACGCCCACGGCCACTTTGCCGAACGTGGAGGCGTGAATCACCGCCGCCCACGAACCCAGCGCCTCGCCCAGCGCCACGGATGCGCCGCCGTGCAACAGTCCCAGCGATTGCCGGTTGCCCTCCACGGGCATGGTGGCCACCACGCGCTCGGCGGACTCCTCCTCGATCACCACGCCCATTTTCCGGTCCAGCTCGCCCAGCTCAATGGCCCACGGCTCGAAGGGCTGGCCGTCCGCGTCCTCGAAGGGGAGCTTCTCCCGGTTCTTCCGGTCCTGGTCCGCGCGGATGTCCGCCGGGGTGGGGTCCTCGTGCATGGTTTCTCCTTAGCTCGGCGTTCGACGCCGCGGTGCGTTGCGTGCGCGAGGTACCGCGGCGGCGTCGTTGCCAGAAAATACGGTGGTGCGCTGTTGTGACCTAGGTTATCCTGGACTAAATACTGACCGATCGTTCGGCTTGAAGTGTTGAGAAGGGACCGGCGCGTGAGCACCCAAACCATGACCCAGGACATCGAAATCCTCCCCAGTTACGTGAGTGGCCAGTGGTGGCAACCGGAGAACCCGGAGCGCATCACGGACGTCAACAACGCGGCGACCGGCGAGCCCGTGACACGGGTGAGCACCGACGGTCTGGACACCGCAGGCGCCATTGACTACGGCCGTACCGTGGGCCAGGAGAACCTGGGCACGCTGCGCATCCACGACCGCGCGCTGATCCTTAAGCAGCTCGCGCAGTACCTCACCGAGCACAAGGACGAGCTCTACGAGATCTCCTACGCCACGGGTTCCACCGCCAAGGATCACTTGATCGACATCGACGGCGGCATCGGCACCGTGTTCACGTTCTCGTCCAAGGGGCGCCGTGAACTGCCGAACTCCAACGTGATTGTCGACGGCGCCGTGGAGCAGCTTTCGCGCGACGGCTCGTTCCTGGGGGAGCACATCTACACCCGCATTCCCGGTGTGGCCGTGCAGATCAACGCGTTCAACTTTCCCGTGTGGGGCATGCTCGAGAAGTTCGCACCTGCGTTCATTGCCGGCGTGCCGACCATCGTGAAGCCGGCAACGCCCACCGGGTACGTGACCGAGGCGTGCGTGCGCCTGATGCTCGATTCCGGCCTACTGCCCGAGGGATCGCTGCAACTGATTTCCGGTTCCGCCCGTGACCTGCTCGATCACCTGGACGCTCGCGATCACGTGGCCTTCACCGGTTCCGCCGCGACCGCCAAGTCCCTGCGCTCACACACCACCGTGCAGGACAAGGGCGTGCGTTTCACGGCGGAAACCGACTCCCTCAACGCCGCCATCATGGCCCCGGACGTGACCGCGGATTCGCCCGAGTTCGAGGCGTTCGTGAAGTCGGTTGTCCTGGAAATCACCGCCAAGGCCGGACAGAAGTGCACCGCTGTGCGCCGCGTGATCGTCCCGCAGAACATCCGCTCGCAGGTCATCTCGGCCATTGAAGCTCGCGTTGCCGAACGCGCGACGGTGGGCGATCCGCGCTCCCCCGAAACCACCGTGGGCGCGCTGGCCTCCGCCGAGCAGCAGTCCGAAGTCGCCCGCTCCGTGCGCACCCTGATCGACTCCGGCGCGGCCGTGGAATTCGGCGGTCCGGAGGCTCTGTCCTCAGTTCCCTCCGAGGGTGCGTTCTTCCCGGTGACCCTGTTGTCCTTCGACAACGCCCGCACCCCCGCCGTGCATGAGGTCGAGGCATTCGGGCCCGTCACCTCCGTGATCAGCTACGACGGCTCGGTGTCCGACGCCGTGGAGATCGCCGCGCTGGGCGGCGGCTCCCTGGTGGCCACGGTGTGCACCCACTCACCCGAGTTGGCCGGCGAGTTTGCCGCGGGTATCGGTTCCCATCACGGTCGCGTGTTGTTCCTGGACCGCGACGACGCCAAGACCTCCACCGGTCACGGCTCTCCCGTGCCGCACCTGGTGCACGGTGGACCCGGCCGCGCTGGCGGTGGTGAAGAGCTGGGCGGTATCCGCGCGGTGAAGCATTACATGCAGCGCACCGCCATCCAGGGCTCCCCGGATCTGCTCACCGGCATCACCGGCCAGTGGCACTGGGGCGCGACCGCCAACACCGTGACCCGCGAGGACGTGGAAAACGGCACGGGTGAGCACCCCTTCCGCAAGTCGCTGGAGACCCTGCGCATCGGCGATCAGTTCGTGTCCGAGCTGCGCACCGTCACACTGGACGACATCCTGGAGTTCGCGGACAAGACCGGCGACACCTTCTACGCGCACACGGACGAGGAGGCTGCCATGGCCAACCCGTTCTTCCCCCGCCGAGTGGCCCACGGATACCTGCTGGTCTCCTGGGCCGCAGGGCTATTCGTCGAGCCCGCCCCGGGACCCGTGTTGGCCAACTACGGCCTGGAGAACCTGCGCTTCATCACCCCGGTCACCTACGACGACGCCATCCGCGTGACACTGACCGCCAAGAAGATCACCCCGCGCGTGACCGATGAGTACGGCGAGGTCGCCTGGGATGCCCGACTGACCAACCAGAACGACGAGATCGTGGCCACCTACGACGTGCTGACCCTGGTCTCCAAGACCTGGCCAATGCCGGAGGATGCCGAGTAGTCCTGCTGCTGCATGCCGTAAGTGTTCCCCCGGCTGGCTACTGGAAGATGCGGATGATCACCCTTCCGGTCGCCGGAGTGCGGGGGGGGGGGGGACACCGGGGGGCTGACCACACGTCAAGCGGCTTTGGGTTTCGAGGCCATGGCCCAATTGCACGAAACGGGCCCGGTGACCATCCGCCGCAAATTCTCCATCGTTCAGATGCGCACTGGGCCCGAGCTCAACGGCCAGCCCGCCATCCCGAGAGAAGATGAGACCGCTTGTAAGCATCGGGTCTGGGTGTCCCGGTCGTTTTTCGATCCGATTTGGAAGGTAGTTGATGCGGTCAACTCCGGCTTCGGTGGATGTGGGTACCGGTAACGTGATGGTGACCGTTGCGGGGCTTCCGGTGCCCGGGGCGGGAGTGGTGGGGTTGGTGAACAATTCCCAGTCCATTGAACGTTCCGCTTCCTCACCGTTGCCGCAGCGTGTCGAGCTGAGTGCCGGAGCGCTGTCCACCGTCTCAGGTGGGGTCTTATATGAGGCCGGGGACGGGTACTCGCCGAAGTTCACCGCCGTGTCCGGTTCGGCTACCGCGTTCACCCCGCCAATGGGGTGAACGCGGATCGGGGGTGTCACATAGTTTGTGCACGGATCACTCATGAGAGGACATGATGGTGACTGTGACCGATGTACATCCGAACCCGAGAACGGCTGCTGGTCGATGAGGTCCTCTACACCCGTACTTACGACAGTGAACGCGCCCGCCGCACCGCCTTGGGGATATGGGTCAATCACTATAATTACCGCCGCGCCCCATACCGCCTGCGGCGAGCAGCCCCCGGCCACACGGACCACGTGAGTGAAGTTAGCTGAGACACGGTAATTCCTGAGCCTGAGCCGGTGAAAAATTGGTTTGGCTCAATTGTGGCGCCGGCTCAAGAATGACTCAAAAACGTGGTCCCCATCTTTCTCACGGGCCTAGCAGCGCCAAGGGCACGACTGCTATTCCATCCCGCCGGCGATATGCCTGGCTCCCCGTATAAAGCACCACCAGATCAACCACATCGTCGGGAAGCTTCTCTCGCAGCCACTTCAAATGGCGGGTATCCGAGTCATCAATAGCAGCAGCAAGTTTGACCTCGATGCCCACCACTTGACCCTCGGGACCTTCCGCCACCAGGTCCACTTCATGGTCCCCATTTTTTGTCCGTACATGGCCCACGGTGGCCTCAGCGGCCTGTGCGATGATTCGAACGGACAATGTGGCTAGGGATTCGAAGAGTGGGCCAGCCATATCCGCACCCTTGTCCGACCCCAAGAGATCCGCAGACAGTCCCAACAGTCGTGCGGCCAACGCGGGATCGGCCAACTGATGTTTAGGAGCTTGCTGAACACGGGTCAAAGGGTTGCGACTGTGGGTCCATCCGGGAACGGGATCCAGGATCCACAGTTGTTTCAGCAAGTCACGGTATGTGAGCGTGGTTGTCTTGGCAGGCTGGGATCCATCCCCCGCCGTGGATGCATCCAGGATCTTTGAATATGCAGTGGTCGTGGATGCTGCTGCTGCGTACGCGGCAAGCCACCTGCGAAGTGTTTCTGGCCTTCGCACCACATGACCCTGCTCCGGCAGATCACGGTCGATAATGCGTTGAATATATGAGTCGAGCTGTGCACGCCTCACTCGAGGCGTCTGCCGCATAATGCCAGGAAAGCCGCTCTCGACGATTGCCGTGAAATAGTCAGAGGCTCGCCAGGAAGTTTCACCCTCAACACGGTCCAATTCGCCATTGAGTAAGTCCCTGAAGCTCACCGTTGAGTTGACTCTGCCACGTTCGTGTATTCCCATGGGCCGCATCCGGAGCGACAAGATCCTGCCCGCCCCACTGTGCGTGTCCACCCCACGATTGGGAGATGCACTACCTGTCAGAAGAAACCTTCCTGGACCGGCCCCGTTGTCCACCTGGCGCCGTACGGAATCCCACACTCGGGGTAGTCGTTGCCACTCATCGATTAGCAAAGTACCGTTCGGCGCAGCGGTAAAGGTTGGATCGGCCTCCAAGAGGGCCAACTGAGCAGGGTCGTCCAGGAACCACGACTTATCCGCTCGACGGACGGCTGTGCCCGACTTGCCGACCCCCTTGGGGCCGTCCAGTGCAATGGCTGACGCCTGGGGTAACAACTCATCCAGCTCTTGGTCAATGCTCCGACATAGGTAATCCACTCTTATACGCTACCTCCAGCAGCAGATCTAGGCTACCTCCAGCAGAAATTCTAGGCTACTTCTAGCAGGAGATTTACGCTACCTCTGGCAGGTCTTCCAACCCAAGTTCAGCCGAAGGGTCACACGGCCCGGAGGCCGGCGAAGATCATCTTGACCGCGGTGTCCGAGAGCTGGTCCATGGTTCCGGAGCGCTCGGGTTGGTACCAGTCCACGATCGAGTTGACCATGCCCAGCATCAAACGGGGCGCGGATTTATTGGAGATGTCGGTGCGCAGATCACCCTCTTCCTGGGCCGCGCGCACCAGGTTCTCCACCATGCGCGTCAATTGCCGACGCCGCTCGAGCGCCTTCAGCTCGACCGGCGAGTTCCCGCGCAGGCGCAACAGCAGCGTCACGTAGGGCATCTGCTCCACGAGCACCCGCACGGAGCCCTGAATAATCAGCTCGAGCTTGTTCACGGCGCGGGAATCGGTGGCCTGGACATGATCGAACACCGCTTCTAGGGAGTCGAGCGCGCGATTGAGCGCCTGCTCCAGGATTTCTTCCTTGGACGCGACATGGTGGTAGATCGCGGACTTGGAAATACCCAGGTGAGTGGACAGCGTCCCCATGGACGTGGCGTCATAACCATGACGGTTGAACACCTCCACGCACACGGCCAGCAACGTCTCCCGGTCATAGCCTGGACGGCCACGACGAGGTGCCGAAGCGACGTCGTCGTGGGTAAGTGAGCGTGGCTGTGCTGGCATGAACCCGGACTCTACTTTCAGTTACTGAACAATCACTACAGGCTACCGCGAGCCGAACGCGCCGAGCACCGGAGGAAATCCCCCGGTGCTCGGCGTCATGGCTGGTCAGCTCTTACTTCTCGCGGCGATCGTAGATGCGGCGCAGCTTGCCGGAGGAACGCTCCAGCGAGCCGGGCTCCACCACGTTGATCGCGGCCGAGGAGCCGATCTTGGTCTTGATCTCGTGGACGAGCTTCTTGCCGCCCTCCTGAGCCTCCTCGATCGTGGCCTCCTCGCGGCGCTCGATGTGGATGGTCATCTGGTCCATCCGCTTGGGCCGGGTGATTTCCAACGTGAAGTGCGGGGAGAGGGTCGGGATCTGGAGGGCAAGTTCTTCGATCTGGGACGGGAACAGGTTCACCCCGCGCAGGATGATCATGTCGTCCGAACGACCCGTGATGCGCCCCATCCGACGGTGGCCCGGGCGCACCGTACCCGGTAGCAAGCGTGTCAGGTCGTGGGTGCGGTAACGGATGATCGGCAGCGCCTGCTTGGTCAGTGACGTGAAGATCAGTTCACCGGGTTCACCGGTGTCCAGCACGCGATCGTCGAACGGGTCAATGATTTCCGGGCGGAAGTGGTCCTCCCAGATGTGGGAGCCGTCCTTGGTTTCCACGGACTCGCCGGCCACGCCGGGGCCCATGACCTCGGACAGGCCGTAGATGTCGCACGCGGTGATGTCGAAGGTCTTCTCGATCTCGTGGCGCATTTCCTCGGTCCACGGCTCGGCACCGAGCACGGCATGCTTGAGGGAGGTCTCGCGCGGGTCGATCCCGTGCTTGCGGAAGCCATCGGCAATGGTCAGCAGGTAGGTGGGCGTCGAAAGGATGATTTCCGGCTGGAAATCCTGAATCAGCTGCACCTGCTTGTCGGTCTGACCGCCGGACATCGGAATCACGGCGCACCCGAGGCGCTCGGCACCGTAGTGGGCACCCAGGCCGCCGGTGAACAGGCCGTAGCCGTACACGTTGTGCACCTTGTCGCCGGGCTTCACGCCGGACATGCGGAAACAACGGGCCACCAGGGTTCCCCAGGTCTCCAGATCGTCCTCGGTGTAGGCCACCACGGTGGGCTGACCGGTGGTTCCGGAGGACGCGTGAATGCGGCGGATCTCGGACATGGGCGTGGCGAAGGACTTGAACGGGTAGGACTTCCGCAGGAATTCCTTGTCCGTGTACGGGAACTTGGCCAGGTCGTCCAGTTCCTTGAACTCGTCCGGGTGCACGCCGTGCTCGTCGAAGAGTTCCTTGTACGCGGGAACGTTCTCGTAGGCGTAGTGCAGGGTCCAATTGAGACGTTCGGTCTGCAGCGCCTCGATCTGGTCCCGGCTCATGGTCTCTTCGGGATCCGGCTGGGAGGGATCCGCGGACTTGGTGGGCTTGTACGGATTGGGAACGGAGCAGGTGGTCATGACCTTCAAGCTTTCTGACGGTTGGGCACGGTACGGCTACGGCCGCGGAACTGGGCGACCACGGAGCCGTCTTCGGCTGTGACGCACATGTCGTAGAGACCGCTGCGACCGGTGGTGGCGATCTCACGACCCTCGGCGGTCAGGGTCTGACCGACTCGAGCTGAACTGATGAAGTTGATGTCCACACCCTGCGCCACCGTGATGGTGCTGCCATCCCCGGTGGGGTCGTTGCAGGCCATGGCGAAGCACGAATCAGCCAGGCTGAAAATCATGCCTCCGTGGACGATGCCAAAACCATTGAGCATCTCTTCCCGCACGGTCATGCTGATCACAGCGTGGCCCGGGTCTGCACGGTGAACCGTGATCCCCAGCCACTCCGAGGTCTTGTCTCCGCGCAGAATCGGATGGTTCGGCATGTTGCCTCCCTCACATTATATGACCGAATGGTCAGTAGGGAATCGCGGAATGCGATGTCATGTCAAGTGCACCACAAATTTTCGCATTGTGTGTTGACGCCCACACCGTACGGTTATATCCTGAACGAGCGGTCAGTTATTATCGAAGCGGAGTCCGCGGCAGCTTGCTCCGCCCCAACTCATCCGTGAACTGAGGGACACCATGACTGAACAAACCACTTCCACCGAGAACTCCGTGGACCAGCAGCACTTTGCCACGCTCATTGCGGACGATTCCCGCATCGAGCCCCGCGACTGGATGCCCGAGGCCTACCGCAAGACCCTGACCCGTCAGGTTTCTCAGCACGCGCACTCGGAAATCATCGGCATGCAGCCGGAGGCCAACTGGATCACCCGCGCACCGAGCCTCAAGCGCAAGGCCATCTTGATGGCCAAGGTCCAGGACGAGGCCGGCCACGGTCTGTACCTGTACTCCGCCGCCGAGACCCTGGGCACTCCCCGCGAGGTCCTCAACCAGCAATTGCTGTCCGGCAAGGCCAAGTACTCCTCGATCTTCAACTACCCGGCACGCACCTGGGCCGACATGGGCGCGATCGGCTGGCTGGTCGACGGCGCAGCCATCTGCAACCAGGTACCCCTGTGCCGCGCGTCCTACGGACCCTACGGCCGCGCCATGGTCCGCATCTGCAAGGAAGAGTCCTTCCACCAGCGCCAGGGCTGGGAGATCCTGTACGAACTCTCCCACGGCTCCGAGGAACAAAAGCAGATGGCCCAGGACGCGGTGAACCGCACCTACGGTCCCGCCCTGCAGATGTTCGGCCCGCCGGATGCCGACTCCCCCAACTCCCAGCAGTCCATGGAGTGGAACATCAAGCGCTTCTCCAATGACGAGCTGCGCCAGCGTTTCGTGGACATGATCGTTCCGCAGGCCGAGGCTCTGGGCCTGACCCTGCCGGATGCCGATCTGAAGTGGAACGAGGAGCGCGGTCACTACGACTACGGGCAGCTGGACTGGGAGGAGTTCATGTCCGTGATCAAGGGTTCCGGTCCGTGCAACGTGCAGCGCATGCAGCGCCGTCGCAAGGCCCACAGTGACGGCGCCTGGGTGCGCGAGGCCGCCGAGGCCTACGCCCAGCGTCAGATGGAGGCCGCTGCCCAAGCAGCAGAGTCCGCCACCGACAACGAAGAAGTCAGCATTGTTGCGGGCCGCGCGTCCGCCGAACTCATCGGAGCCTGAACATGAGCGAAAACACCACCGGTAACTGGCCCCTGTGGGAGGTCTTCGTGCGGTCCTCGCGCGGCCTGTCCCACGTGCACGCAGGCTCTCTGCACGCCCCGGATGCCACCATGGCCGTGCGCAACGCACGCGACCTGTACACCCGCCGCAATGAGGGCACCAGCGTGTGGGTCGTCCCGGCGGACGCCATCACGTCCTCCGATCCGGATTCCAAGGGCGGCTACTTCGAGTCCGCTCAGGGTAAGAGTTACCGCCACGCCACGTACTACACCAAGAGTGAAGGGGTGAAGCACCTGTGAGCGCTTTCGCATCCCACGATTCCGCGACCAAGCAGTCCGCCGGTAACGCGATCACCGCCGAGGACATCGCGGGCTCTGGCGGCCAGGCGTCCGAGCCGGTCGCCCAGTATGCGCTGCGTCTCGGTGACGATTCCCTGATGCTGGCCCAGCGCCTGGGCTGGTGGATCTCCCGCGCTCCCGAGCTCGAGGAAGACATTGCCCTGGGCAACATTGCCCTGGACATGGTGGGCCACGCCCGCTTCCTGTTGACCTACGCGGGTTCCGCGTGGGGCAAGTCCGAGGATGACCTCGCGTACTTCCGTGACGAGGAGGATTTCCGTTCGGTGCGCCTGGTCGAGCAGGAGAACGGCGATTTCGGGCAGACCATCGCCCGTCAGCTGTTGTTCTCCTTCTACCAGTACGAGCTCTACTCGGCGCTGCAGTCCTCCCAGGACCAAACGTTGGCCGCCATTGCGGACAAGGCCGTCAAGGAGGTCGAGTACCACCAGGACCACGCGGCACAGTGGATTCTGCGCTTGGGCCTGGGCACCGAGGAGTCCAAGCGTCGCATCCAGGAGGGTCTCTACTACATGTGGCCGTACCTGGACGAGCTGTTCGCGGACGAGCCGCTGCATGACGAGCTCGAGGGCATTGCGGTCCGCCCGTCCACGCTGCGTGAGAACACCATGAAGCGCATCGAAGCCCTGCTGGCCGAGGCCGAGCTCGAGGTTCCCAAGATCACTCAGGCTCGCTTGTCCGACTCCCCGCGCGACGGCGAGTACTCGGAGTACCGCGGTTACATCCTGGCCGAAATGCAGTCGCTCGCGCGCAAGCATCCCGGGGCCAAGTGGTGATGTAGATGATCTCTCGCGTTTCTTCCGATTCCGTACTTCGTCACGACGCCGCTCCCCGCGAGTTGCCGCTGGGTCCGTCCCAGCGCCCCTCCGACCCGGAGGACGCCAAGCTGTGGGATGTCGCCGCGACCGTGTGCGATCCCGAGATCCCCGTGCTCACGCTCGAGGATCTGGGTGTGTTGCGTGATGCATACGCGGGCCAGGACGAGACCGTTGTGGTGATCACCCCCACCTACTCCGGCTGCCCCGCCATGGACACCATGGCCGCTGATCTGGAGACCGTGGTCCAGGCCGCCGGGTACCGCAACGTGCGCGTTGTCCAGGTGCTGCGCCCGGCGTGGACCACGGATTGGATGAGCGAGGACGGCCAGGCCAAGCTCTCCGAATACGGCATTGCCCCGCCCACCGGTCGCACGAGCGCCGGGCACAATTCGGGACCGGTCCGCCTGGCCCTGTCCGTCAAATGTCCTCGCTGCAGTTCGTTGAACACACGCGAGATGACCCGTTTCGGGTCCACATCGTGCAAGTCCCTCTGGGTCTGCAACGACTGCAAGGAACCCTTCGACTACTTCAAGGTGCACTGACATGAGCGAAACCATTGAGGCCACCGGCACCGCGACCGACGAGGCCCAGCCCGCCGCCAAGCGCCGGGGCAAGTTCAACACCCTCGAGGTCTCCGAGGTGCGTAAGCTCACCTCCGATTCCGTGGAGGTCACGTTCGCGGTGCCCGAGGACCTCGTGGCCGACTACGACTACCTTCCAGGCCAGTACGTGGCCGTGCGCGCCCAGATCAATGGTCACGAGGTGCGCCGCTCCTACTCGATCTGCGCGGACCCCAAGCCGGGTGAGATCCGCGTGGCCATCAAGAAGGACATGGGCGGTGTGTTCTCCACGTGGGCCAACGAGCAGCTCAAGGCCGGCGACGTCCTGGACGTGATGAACCCGCAGGGTGCCTTCACATCCAAGGTGAACATCACCTCCATGAACAACCCGGAGGAACTGGCGCGCAAGGAGGTGGCCAAGAACAAGAATGTTCACTTGGTGGCCTTCGCCGCCGGTTCCGGCATCACCCCCATCATGTCGATTGCCCGCGCGATCCTGCGGGCTTCGGACACCGCGTCGATGGACCTGGTGTACGCCAACCGGTCCTCCATGGACGTGATGTTCGCCGAGGAGTTGGGTGACCTCAAGGACAAGTACCCCTCCCGCGTGGCCATCCATCACGTGCTCTCGCGTGAGCAGCGCATCTCCCCGCTGATGTCCGGCCGCATCGACCAGGACAAGCTGGAAGAGCTGTTGGATCACGTGATCCAGGTGAACTCCGCGGACGAGTGGTTCCTGTGCGGCCCGTTCGAGCTGGTCCAGTTGTGCCGCGACACCCTCAAGGAACGCGGCGTGGACGAGTCCAAGGTGCGCTTCGAGCTGTTCACCACGGGCAAGCCTGCCGCCCCGCAGGGCCAGCAGGGCCGTGTGGTCAAGGCCGACCCCAAGGGCGACAACTACAAGATCACTTTCAATCTCGACGGCGCCAGCGGCGAGGTCGAGTCCCCGACCTCCGCCCGCGAGACCGTCCTCAATGCCGCGCTGCGCGTGCGCCCGGACGTTCCGTTCGCGTGCGCCGGCGGTGTGTGTGGCACGTGCCGCGCCAAGGTGACCGGCGGCGAGTTCGAGATGGAGGAGAACTTCGCGCTCGAGAAGGACGAGGTGGACGCCGGGTACGTGCTGACCTGCCAGACCCGCCCCACCTCCAAGGAACTGAGCGTCGACTTCGACGCCTGAGTTCATTCGCTTGACGACGACGCCGCGCTGACCCGCGCGGCGTCGTCGTCGTATATGCCCGCTCGCCACGGTGGAGACCGGGCGTAGGAACCGAACCGCAAGGAGAACCCCATGATTGACCTGACCATCGAGGACAACGTTGCCCACGTGGTGCTCAACGCACCCAAGAAACTGAACTCGCTGGACGAGGCTGCCCTGGACGAGCTGGCCCGGGCGTACACGGAGGCCGAGCAGGGGGGGGTGCGCGCGCTGGTGCTGCGCGGTGAGGGCCGTGCGTTCTGCGCGGGACGCGATATCTCCCGGGTGGACCCGGCCACCGATGACACGGACGCGTACTTGACCGGTAAGGTGCAGCCGCTGCTGCAGCAGATGTCCGCTTTCCCGGCCCCCACGTTCGCCGCCGTGCAGGGTGCATGCCTGGGTGTGGGGCTGGGTCTGGCCATTGCCACGGATGTCGTCTACGTGGCCGAGGACGCCACCATCGGATCGCCGTTCGCCAACCTGGGAGCCACACTCGATTCGGGCGGGCACGCGCTGTTCACCGAGCGGCTCGGCGCCCACCGCACCCTGGATCTGATTTACACGGCCGAAATGATGAAGGGCGCGGAAGCGGTTGCCGCGGGTCTGTTCTCGCGCGCCGTCCCCGCCGAGGACCTGCTGGACTTCACCATGAAGCGCGCCTCCAAGGCGGCCGCGGGTGCAACGCAGGCGTACGTGGCGTCCAAGAAGCTCGTGGCGCAGGTGCGCGATGCCAAGGTGGGCCTGTGGGATTCCATGGCCGCGGAGAACAAGGCGCAGGCCGCACTGTGCTCCACCGCGGATTACGCGGAGGGATTCGCTGCGTTCCAGGAGAAGCGGAAGCCGGAGTTCACCGGCAAGGGCTGAGGCGGCATCTGCCCACTGTGCTCCGCGGGGAGCCGGTCACCTACCATTTGCTCATGGCCGACCAGTCGAGCAGTGAAACCAAACGCCGGGCCTCCGGGCGCACCGATCAGCCCCTCGAGGACGAGCTGGTGCAGGAGTTCCAGAACACGGTCCAAGAAGGCACCGACCGATTGCACCGCACGTGGCGGGCGTTGATCGTCACGGGCCTGTTCGGCGGCATAGATGTGGGCCTGGGCATCCTGGCCATGATGGCCGTCATGGACGCCACCGGCTCCAAGCTCCTGGCCGGCATCGCGTTCGGCATCGGGTTGCTGGCCTTGAGGCTGGCCCACTCGGAGTTGTTCACCGAGGATTTCCTGCTGCCCATCAATGCCGTGGTGGCGGGCCACGGCTCATGGCTGTCGCTGGTGCGACTGTGGGTCGTGACGCTGGTGACCAATTTGGTCGGTGGCTGGGCGTTCATGTGGGTCGTGGTTGCCGCGTTCCCGGACATGACGGATTCCCTGCTCACGCTGTCCACGGGCTACGTGGCGAACGGCTTGACGTTCGAGACCGCGTGCCTGGCGTTGCTGGCCGGTTCCACGATCACGCTCATGACGCGCATGCAGCAGGGCTCTGGTAACGACGTCATGACGGCGATCCTCTCGCTCATCGGCGGCCTGCTGGTGGTGGGCATGGGCATGCTTCACGGGGCATTGAACTCCATTGTCATGTTCGGCGCCATGCACGCCGGCTGGGACTACTCCTATACGGACTGGTTCGTGTGGTTCGCGTGGGTGATCCCGTTGAACATGGTGGGCGGCCTGGCCATCATCACCCTGCCCCGATTGATCCGCACGTGGGAGCTGCTCATGGCCGAGCGCCGCGGGGAGCGCATCTCGGAGGCCACCGTTGCGGACGGGGACGAGGACCGGGAGAACTAGCGGCCCGGCACCACGCGAGGCGACCGGCCGCGTGGTGGACCGCAATTCACGGGACGGTGCTTTCTGCCCTCCGGGAACAGCTTGGGGGCTCTGTAGTGCGCGTCACCGCGGTTCAGTAGCGTGGCTCCATGACCTCTTCCGTGTTTGATCTACAGGCATTCGACCGCTCCGTGCGCCCCCAGGACGATTTGTTCCGTTTTGTGAACGGGACCTGGCTGGCCAACACCACCATCCCCGACGACAAGGCCACCGCAGGCGCCTTCATCGAGCTGCGCGACCAGGCCGAGGAGGCCGTGCGGAACATCATCACGCAGGCCAAGCCGGACGCGGAGCACGACGCTGCGGGGCAGAGTCCCGAGCAGAAGATCGCCTTGCTCTACGCCTCTTTCATGGACACCGAACGCATCGAAGCACTCGGAACGCAGCCACTGCACGAGGACCTGGAAGCGGTCGAGGCCGTGGATTCCACGGAGTCCCTCTCGCGCTGGTTCGGCACCTCCTTGCGCCGCGGCATCGGCGGAGCCCTGGACATCGACCTCGACTCCGATCCCGGCGATCCGCAACGCAACCTGGTGTTCGTGGGGCAGTCCGGGCTGGGCCTGCCGGACGAGGAGTACTACCGCGAGGACCAGTATCGGGAGATCCGCGAGAAGTACGTGGCTCACGTGGAGAAGATGCTCTCGCTCGCGGGCTTCGAAGACGCCGCCGAGCAGGCTCAGGCCGTGCTGGATCTCGAGACCCGCATCGCCTCCCATCACTGGGACAAGGTCACCGTGCGTGACCTGACCAAGATGTACAACCCCATGACCTTCACGGAGCTGGCCGAGCAGGTCTCACGCCTGGACTGGTACTCCGTGCTGTTGGGCGTGGGGCTCACTGAGGATCAATTGGCCACCGTGGTCAACGCCCAGCCCAGCTTCTTCACCGGCCTGGACGAGCTGCTCACGGACGAGCTGCTACCCGCCTGGAAGTCCTGGGCCCGGTGGCACGTGGTCTCCGCGCGGGCGTCGTACCTGCCGGAAGCGTTCGTGAACGAGAACTTCGCGTTCTACGGAACGGTGCTCTCCGGAACCCCGCAGCTCAAGGACCGCTGGAAGCGCGGCGTGGCGCTGGTGAATGGTGCGCTGGGCGAGGCCGTGGGCGAGCTGTACGTGCAGGAGCACTTCCCGCCCGTGGCCAAGGCACGCATGGACGAGCTGGTGGACAACCTGCTGGGCGCGTACCGCGATTCCATCGAGACCCTCGACTGGATGACCGAGGACACCCGGGCGGAGGCGCTCAAGAAGCTCTCCGGGTTCACGCCCAAGATCGGCTACCCGGAGAAGTGGAAGGACTACTCGGCGCTGTTCATGGACGGGCAGGACCTGGTGGGCAACGTGGTGCGCACCTCGCAGTTCGCGGTGGATGAAATTGCACGCAAGGCCGGCCAGCCCGTGGAGAAGCATGAGTGGCTCATGACCCCGCAGACCGTCAACGCGTACTACCACCCGCTGCGCAACGAGATCGTGTTCCCGGCCGCGATTCTGCAGCCCCCGTTCTTCAGCCAGGACGCGGATGACGCCGTCAATTACGGGGGTATCGGCGCGGTGATCGGCCACGAGATCGGCCATGGTTTCGATGACAAGGGCTCCACCTGCGACGGCGACGGCAAACTGCGCAATTGGTGGACCGACGCCGATCGTGAGGCGTTCGAGTCCCGCACCGCACGCCTCGTGGATCAGTACGCGGCGCTGTCCCCGGCGCAGTTCGAGGGCTCCGAGAACGCGCCCACGCTCAACGGCGAACTGACCCTGGGCGAGAACATCGGAGACCTGGGTGGACTGTCCATTGCGTACAAGGCCTGGCGCGCCGCGCAGGACAAGAAGGACATCCCGGACACCGAGACCGTTGACGGGTTCACCCCGGCACAGCGTCTGTTCGTGTCCTGGGCCTACGTGTGGCAGGAGAAGTCGCGCGATGAGGCCCTGAAGACGCGCATCGCCACGGACCCGCATTCCCCCGCGGAATTCCGCGCGGCCCAGACCCCGCGCAACGTGGATGCCTTCTACGAGGCCTTCGACGTCCAAAAGTCGGACCGGATGTGGCTTCCGCAGGAGGAGCGCGTGGCGATCTGGTGATGCGCTGAGGTGGTGACGGGATCACCCCGGTGAGGGGTGGTCCCCGTCAAATGGTGGAGCGGGTCACCGTATCGAGCTCGTTCATCATCAGCCCGAAGAACGCGAAGAATGCAATCAACCACAGGGCGCCGAGGATCAGCAGGGCGACACCCACCCAGCCGAGCACCTTGCCAGCGGTAGCGCGGCCACCCAGCTTCTCGGACTTGTAGGCCTGCCACACGGCGAACGGCGAGAGGATGGGGAGCATCACCACACCAATGATGCCCAGCACCAGTGACGTTTCTGCGCTCTTGGCCGCCTGGACCTGCTGCTGCGCGTCCTGAGGACTGGCGGGCACGTACTCCCAGCGGCCGGGAGGCTGGGAGTACGGCGAAACCTGGTTGGCGGGCACAGTGAGGTTCTGCCCCCGGGTTTCACCGTGCGGCACGTACTCTTGTGAGGAGTCACGGTACTGCGTGGGATCATTGCTCGAAGAATGTGTAGAGCTCAAGGTGTGCCTCCGCGAGGTCGTGATGTGCAATTAGTTCCATACTTTCGCATAGATCGCGAACACCCGCGGATTCCGCACTATCTGACGCACCGCGACAGTGTGTGTCACCCGACAAGCTGCCTTAGTACCCCGGTGATTGATCCCGGCGAAACCCGTGAAAGGACACCAGGTGAGTTCCCCAGAAGACCCCGCCGAGCGCCGTCGTAGTTCGTTCAGCCACCGCGTGTTAAGGGGCGGCAGCGAGCCGGACCCCCGATTCACCCTGGCCAATGAGCGCACGTTCCTCGCGTGGATCCGCACCTCCCTGGCATTCCTGGCCGGCGGCATCGCCATCGAAGCGTTCACCGGCGACCTCTTCGACCTGGCCATCCGGAAATTCCTGGCCACGGTGCTGTTGCTCCTGGGCATGCTGTTGAGCGCGGGCGCGGCCTTCCGATGGCTCGGGGTGGAACGGTCCATGCGTCACAAGGCACCCTTGCCGCTTCCGATCATTGCGCCACTGGTGGCCGTGGGCGGGGCCATTGCCTCCGGCGTGCTCGTGGTTGTCGTTCTGACCCGCTGAGCCATGGCACGCACTGCGGAACGCTTCCACGAGGACCCGGGACTACAGCCCGAACGCACGGTGCTGTCCTGGGGACGCACCATGCTGGCCCTGTGTACCGCGGCCGCCGTTTTCCTGCGGTGGCTGCCCACGCACGGCCCATTCGTGCTGACCCTGTTCGGTGTGGCCGCATGTACCGCCACCGGCATTTACACGACTCAGCGCGCACGGTACCGGCGCGGCTCCGTGGGAATCAGCAACGAACACGTGGCACCGGACGCGGCGTCCGTGGTGGTCACGTCCACCGCGGTGGTGGCCCTGGGTGTCCTGGGACTGATCACCGTGGTGGTGTTCTAGACCAGGTCACCACTGCGATCTACGATCTGCGGATTCCGGGAGAGGTCAGCCTGAGCCGGATCCACGGCGTGGGACTTGGTCGCAAACTTGTGACCGAACCAGAACACCAGGAACAGCGGCAAGCCAATGTACGAGGTGAGCAAGGACAGCGGTGTGACGGTGTCATTGATGAACGCCTCGTAGCTCTGACCCACAATCACCAACAAGCACATGGCCAGCGCGATGATCGGCCCCGCGGGGAAGAACTTAGCGCGGAACGGCAGTTCCTTGACGGAGCGGCCCTGCGCCTTGAACGCCTGACGGAACTTGTAGTGCGTCCAGGCGATGCCGGCCCACACGATGAACCCGGCCAGCGCGGAGGCGTTGATCAACCAGGTGTACACGGCGCCGTCGCCGAACCAGGTGGTGCCGAAGGCCAACAGGCCGAAGGCAGAGGTGGCCACCAGTGCGCGCATGGGGATGCCTCGGTTGTTGAGCTTGCGCAGGAACTTGGGTGCCTTGCCGTCCATGGCCAGCGACCACAACATACGCGTGGAGGCATACAGACCGGAGTTGCCGGCGGACAGGATCGCCGTGAGGATCACCGCGTTCATGATCGAGGAGGCGAAGGCCACACCGGCGTTCTCGAGCACCAGGGTGAAGGGTGAGATCGCGATGTCCTCGATATCCGAGGCGAGCAGGTTCGGGTGCGTGTAGGGCAGCAGGAATCCGATCACGGCAATGGCACCCACGTAGAACAGCAGGATACGCAAGAACACGGTGCGGATGGCCTTGGGAACCGTGCGCTCCGGGTCCTTGGCCTCACCGGCGGCGACACCCACCAGTTCGGTACCCTGGAACGAGAAACCGGCAACCATGAAGATGGCCAGAATGGTGATGGGCCCGCCGACGAACGGTGCCTCGCCCGAGGTCCAGTTGCCGAAACCGGACGGTTCACCGCCCATGATCCCGGAGATCATCAGAACGCCCAGCCCCAAGAACACGACCACGGCGGCCACCTTGATGGCGGCCAACCAGAACTCTCCCTCACCGTAGGCGCGCGTGGACAACGCATTCAGCCCAAAAACCGTCAGCAGGAACAACGCGGACCAGATCCACGACGGAACGTCCGGGAACCAATAGCGCATCACCAGGGCTGCGGCCACGAGTTCCGCGGCCAGGGTGATTGCCCAGTTGAACCAGTAGTTCCACCCGATGGCAAAGCCGAAGGACGGCGAGACGTAGTTCGCGGCGTGATCGCCGAACGAACCGGCCGTGGGTCGCCATGCAGACATCTCTCCCAGGGACTGCATCAGCAGGTACACCATCAGGCCGATCGCGATGTAAGCGACCAATGCGCCACCGGGCCCAGCGGTGGCAATCGAGTTACCGGAGGCCACGAATAGGCCTGTACCAATCGCGCCACCCATGGCGATCATGGTCATGTGCCGAGTTTGCAAGCTGCGGCGCAACCCCTGACCCTCGGTGTGAACGCTCTCAGCCGGAGCGGTTTTCTTGTACACGGACGTGCCTCTCTTTTGGCGCTACACGTTCCGGGGGTGGCTCCACAGGGGGGATTGGAGCTGAACGAGAATGACAATTGGCGATCTTACCGGACCCGATCCATTAACAGGTGATCGGCCTCAATGCAACGACGTCGCCCCAGGTCCTGCGGCGACGTCGGCACGACTCGTTGCACCCCCGGCAGGCCTAGGCGCCCTTGGACTCCATGGTGCCGGCCAGGAGTGTCTCGCTGCTGTGGGTGGGGTCGCCGTCGAAATGTTCGTGAGAAACATCGACAACGGGAAACTCGTCGAGGTCGAGCCCCTCCGGCACGTCCACCGTGGTGGACCGCGAGGTCACAGCCCCCAGGGACACCAACCGTGTTGCGTTCTCATCACGTAGCCACACTTCCAAATAGCCGTCGTCGGCCAGCTCGGAAACGTCCACGTTAAGTGTGAGGTTCCCTTCCTGATCCCGTTCCATCACGGCCTCCCCGTGCAGGGTGGTCCCGCCTATGGGTTCCAGATCGGCGGTCCCCACGGTCACCAGGCTGGAGGTCGGAGCTTGGTCCGGGGTGTCGCGGAGGTTGCTGGTTGCCGTCACGGCAGCGCCACCCAGTAACGTTCCAACGGCCAAACCGGCCAGGGCGGCTCCCCAGGTAGCTTTCCGACGACGGGCCGCGTGTCTCCCGTTAGCCCGGGGTGCCGAGGCTCGTTCGGCGGTTGATTCCCGCATCGAATCTTCGACCCTGCTCCATAGCGAGGCCGGCGGCGCGAGGATCTCCACGGGTTCGGACAACAATCCCGTCACCCGCCTCAGATCCGCCACGCCGGCCCGGCATGGGGCGCACTCCGCCAGATGCTCCATGTCGCGGGGATCGGCCGTGGAACCTTCCACGGCGATTTCTGCCAGTTGCTGATCCGTGAGGTGATGTGAGCTGTCAGCCATCATGCACCTCCCACAGACGTCGCAACGTGGCCAGGCCCCGATATATGTGTGACTTGACCGTTCCCAAGGGAATCCCGAGCTTTTCGGAGACGTCCCGCTGGGACATGTCCTGGATATAGACCATGGCCAGGATTCGGTCCTGCGGCGGTCCCAACTGGGTGAGCGAGTGATGCACCATGACACGTTGAATCACATCATCGGATAGCCCGTTCCCGGCTGCCGGTGTATTCGTTCCTGTCGCCTCCACCACCTTGTTTTGCTTGTCCTTCGCCGCGTAGAAGTCGGCAACGACCCTGCGTGTGATTCCCGTCAGCCACGCTCCCATGGCGCGTTGCGGATCATACGTGGCCCGAGACTTCCATGCTCGGGTGAACACCTGCTGCGTGCAATCTTCCGCATCATGATAGTTACCCAGGGCCTTGAGACACAGGGAGAAAATCAGCGTCGAGTGGGCCTCGTAGACGAACCGCAAGGACTCGGGCGCGCCCGCGACGAAGAGACGCGCTACATGCTGGTGATCCAGTGCTCTCTCCCTCACGTCGAAGGTTCGGCAATGACAATCACATTATCGGAATACGTGTTCGCTTCGGGCACCCACTCGCCACCGCAGGTCACAAGAACCAGACGGGGCGCTGCGTCCCGGGAAAAATAGGGCTCCAGGTTCAACTCGTTCTTGTTCACATGTTCCACCGACATAACTCGATAGGTGTACTCATGACCGGCCCGGTCCGCCACCCTGATCTCGTCACCTGCACGCGAGTCACCGATTGCGTTCAAGGGCCCCACCGGGGTGGCCGGTGAACCGTTGTGCGCCGCGATGACGGTATGACCGACCGCATCCGCCGGAGCTTTTCCGTATCGATACCATCCCGCGGTCGCCGCGTCCCCGGGGATTTCCATTTGGCCGTCCTCGGTCACCCCCGTGGGAACCACGGGCATGTCGATTCCCAAGGACGGGTAGTTCAGGCTGACGGGAGGCACTTCCACAACGGCTCCGGGCGTGGCAGTCACGACCGGCACCTCATCCGGATGTGGGACGACCACGCGAGGCTGCGTGCTTGCGCCCGACTCGGATCCTGGGGTCTCGGCCACGCCGAGCACCGCGGCTCGGCCATCGATCGGCTCTTGTACCACGCCCTCTCCCATGCAGAACAGATACAAGAAAAGACCGGCTAACGGCAGGACCAGGAACATGCGGTGCCCGGCCCTGCCGAACCGGAGGGGACTGGATCCCCGATGGGCACCTCTAGACATTCGTCCGAGCCCGGCGGCGCTGGAGCAGGAATGCCGCCCCCGCCCCCAGTGCCAGGACACCCGCCCCCAGTACGTACCAAACGCCCTGAGAATCGGCGGGCAACTGAGTGTCACCGGTGGGCACCCCGCCCGGAGCCGAATGCATCCCCTGCACGGTCTGGGTCGCCAGTGCCAGGTTGCCGTCCGCGGCCGAACCCCACGCGTAGACAATCGTGTTTGCGCCTTCCATGACGGCTAGGTCCTGGGGTCCCAGGACCGGATCGGTTTCACCGGCCAGGGACACGGCCGCTTGGACCTGGCCCGCAGGCACCTCCAGGCTCTCTTCATTGGGGTTGGTCAGGCTCTGCACCGCAACCTCGCCGTTGGCCCACACATCGACCGCCGGGGCGGCCGCGACATGGCGAACCGTCACGCGGCCCTGGCCGGCCTCCAGACCGGAGGTATCGTCCACGAATGCAGATGCCGTGGGGGCGCCTTCAGCATCCAGATGGGCCACCGCCGTGTTCATGGTGCCCGCACCCAAGGTGAGGTCCACGGGTCCAATGACGGGTGACGATGCGTCCTGCGCGTCGCTGGCGGTGATGGCCACTTCGATGTCGCCGGCGGGTAGCTCAAGGGGGCCCGCCAGCTGCCCCGGCGCAAAGTCGTCCAGGGTGAGCTCACCGTTGACATACACGTCCACCGGCGTATCAGGCACGGCATGCAGCACCGACAGTGACGCGGTGTTCGTCTCTTGCGCCGGGCTT
The DNA here is from genome assembly GCF_014698015.1 of Kocuria sp. cx-455. Taxonomy (GTDB): domain Bacteria; phylum Actinomycetota; class Actinomycetes; order Actinomycetales; family Micrococcaceae; genus Kocuria. The sequence continues at coordinate 341,068 of NZ_JACXBS010000001.1, read as the reverse complement.
TGCGCGAAAGCCGGCACAGCACCCGCAACCAGGACCAGACTCATGGCCGCCGTCACGGCTGCCGGAAGTGATTTACGCATTGTGGGTTCCTTTCCCAAGCCCGGGGACCGGGCGTACCGAGCGTGGCGACGTGTTGTCGGTCACACTCGGTACTACTGGCCCCGCGGTGGAAAAGTTGCACCCGTCGGAAAATTGTGTGGAACAGTCCGGAAGGTCTAGTCGATCAGGTCCCGAACCACAATGGTGTCCTCGCGGTCGGGGCCCACGCCGATCGCAGAGATCCGGCAACCGGATATGCCCTCGAGCGCATTGATGTACGCGCGGGCGTTGGCCGGGAGGTCGTCCAAGCTGCGGGCACCGGTGATGTCCTCTTCCCAGCCCGGGAAGTTCTCGTAAATGGGCTCGGCATGGTGGAAGTCGGACTGGGTCATGGGCATTTCATCGAAACGCTGACCGTCCACGTCGTAGGCGACGCACACCGGGATCTCCTTGAGGCCGGTGAGAACGTCCAGCTTGGTGATGAACAGGTCCGTGAAGCCGTTGATGCGTGAGGCCTGGCGGGCCATGACGGCGTCGTACCAGCCGGTGCGGCGCGGACGGCCGGTGTTCACGCCGAACTCGCCGCCGGTCTTGCGCAGCTGCTCGCCCATCTCGTCAAAGAGCTCGGTGGGGAACGGACCGGCACCCACGCGCGTGGTGTACGCCTTCTGGATACCGATCACGCGGGTGATGCGCGTGGGGCCGATACCCGAACCGACGGACGCGCCGCCGGCGGTGGGATTGGACGAGGTCACGAACGGGTAGGTGCCGTGGTCCACGTCCAGGAACGTGGCCTGGCCACCCTCCATGAGCACCACTTCCTCACGGTCGAGCGCTTCGTTGAGCAGGCGGGTGGAGTCCACGATCATGGGTTCCAGGCGGTCCGCGAAGCCCATGAAGTACTCCACGATCTCGTCCACCTCGAACGCGCGGCGGTTGTACAGCTTGACCAGCAGCTCGTTCTTCTGGCGCAGGGCGCCCTCAATCTTCTGCCGCAGAATTGACTCGTCCAGCACGTCCTGAACGCGGATGCCCAGGCGACCCACCTTGTCCATGTAGGTGGGCCCAATGCCGCGGCCTGTGGTGCCGATGGCCCGCTTGCCCAGGAACCGCTCGGTGACCTGGTCGAGGGTCTGGTGGTACGGGGCCACCAGGTGGGCGTTGGCGGATATGCGCAGGTGGGAGGTGTCCGCTCCGCGGGCTTCGAGGCCGTCGATCTCCTCGAACAGGGCCTGCGGGTTGATGACCACACCGTTGCCGATCACCGAGGTCGCGTTGGGGCTTAGGATGCCCGCGGGAAGGAGCTTGAGCTCGAACTTCTCACCGCCCACCACCACGGTGTGCCCGGCGTTGTTACCGCCGTTGGGTTTGACCACGTAGTCCACACGACCACCCAGGAGGTCCGTGGCCTTGCCCTTACCCTCGTCGCCCCATTGGGCCCCGACGATCACGATTGCTGGCATTGCAGAATTCTCCTGCCCGGGCGCGAACCCACTTGGCACGACAACAGTTCAGATGTACGCACCACGAGCACGTACCTCCCGATTCTAACGGGGTGCGACGGCTACCACGGCCTCGTGACCTTTCGCGGTGCCGGAAAGGGAGCCGAACGGGGTAGCGTTGCTGGCTATGAGTCCGTCGAACCCGCGCCCCAATTCCGCTCGCTCCGCGTCAGTGCAGGGTGCGGGCAGCAGCGCTCATCACGAGGGGCCCGTGGAGCACACTCCCCACAGCGCCACCCAGAACGCTCAGAAGGCGCAGAGCAGCTACCTCAAACCGCGCCACCTGGTGATGATGGCCCTGGGTTCGGCAATCGGCACCGGCTTGTTCGTGGGAACGGGTGCGGCTATCCAAACCGCGGGCCCCGCGGTGCTGATTTCCTACCTGGTGGCCTGCCTCCTCCTCGTGCTGGTCATGCGCGCGCTGGGCGAGATGGCCGCGGCGGATCCGTCCTCCGGCGCGTTCTCCACCTACGCCGGCAAAGCCATGGGACCCACCGTGGGCCGCGCCCTCGGTTGGCTGTGGTGGGCGCAGATCGTGGTGGTGGTCGCCGCTGAGGCCACGGCCGCCGCACAGTTGGTCACCGAGATGTGGCCTTCCCTGCCCCAGTGGGTCTGGGCCCTGATTTTCATGGCGGTCTTCACCACAATCAACCTGGTGCGCGTGGGCACCCTGGGTGAAACCGAGTTCTGGTTCGCGCTTCTGAAGGTCGCCGCGGTCGTCGCGTTCCTGGCCGTGGGTGTGCTCCTGCTGATCGGTGTCCTACCCACCCCCTCCCCCGGGCTGAGCAACCTCACCGAACACGGCGGGTTCATGCCCAATGGCATCACGGGTGTCGCGGCGGCACTGCTGGTGGTCATTTTCGCGTTCGGTGGCACCGAGCTGGTCACCATTGCCGCCGCCGAAACCGAAGACCCCCAGCGCAATGTGGCCACGGCCATCCGCACCATCTTGATCCGCATCCTGGTCTTCTACGTGGGCGCCGTGACCGTGATGGTCCTGGTGCTGCCGTGGAACAACACCGAGCTCTCTTCCAGCCCGTTCGTGGCGGTCCTCGACGTGGCGGGCATTCCCGGTGCGGATGTTCTGATGAACATCGTGATCATCCTGGCGTTGCTGTCCGCGCTCAACGCGAATGTGTACGGCAGCTCGCGCATGCTCTACTCGCTGGCCCAGCGTGGTTCCGCGCCGCACGCCCTCGCCGCCACCTCGACCCGCGGCGCACCCCGCGCCGCCGTGGTGGTCTCGGTGCTGTTCGGCTTCATTGCGGTGGTGTTGAACTACCTGTGGCCCGAAACCATCCTGAACATCATGCTCAACGTGATCGGCTCCACATGCCTGGTGGTCTGGGGTCTGGCGCTGATCTCCCAGATCATCCTGCGTCAGCGAGCGGACCGCGCCGGCGTGGAATCGCCCCTCAAGATGTGGCTCTTCCCGTGGCTGTCCTACTTCGCCTTAGCTTTGTTGGGCGCCATCCTCGTTCTGGGCCTGCTCGATTCCGCAGTCCGGTTCCAGCTGATCGCCACGTTCGTCCTGGTGTGTCTGATCGCCCTGGCCTGCAAGATCCTCATCAAACCGCGGGCGGGTTCGGTCTCAGCGGACGACGCCGCTCCCCGCACCTGACGCTCCGGCCATCCGGAGCCCGGCTAGACCTCCGCCGGGAGGTCCGGGAACGTGGCCGCGACACCCGGGGAGCGCAGCGCGCCCCGGAACGTGGACAGCCCCTCAGCCAATGCCGGATCACTTGCCAGCGCTTGGTCGATGCCTCCGGCCAGCTTGAGCACGTAGGGCATGGTGGCGTTGGTCAGCGCCTGTGTCGCGGTAATGGGAACTGCACCGGGCATGTTCGCCACGCAGTAGTGACGTATGCCGTCAACGTAATATGTGGCGTCGTCGTAGCTCGTGGGGCGGGTTGTTTCAAAGCAACCCCCCTGGTCAACGGCCACATCCACCAAGAGCGCGTGGGGTTTGAGCAGTTTCAGGTGCTCTCGCCGCACCAACTTGGGGGCAGCGGCACCGGGGATCAGCACGGCGCCCACCACCACGTCCGCCCTGGGCAGCTCTTCCTCGATCCGGTGGGGGTCGCTCATCAGGATCCGCGCGCCCGGCAGCATGAGGTCCAGCTCTCGGATGCGGTCACCGCTGGCGTCCAGCACGGTGACGTCCGCGCCGAGCCCCACGGCGGCTCGCGCCGCGTGCTCGCCCACCGTGCCACCGCCGATGACCAACACCACCGGCGGGACCACACCCGGGACGCGGCCCATGAGGATTCCGGGGCCGCCCTCGTGGTGCAACATGTAGCGGGTTGCGGCGCCGATCGACAGCCGCCCGGCGATTTCGGACATGGGCCGCAGCAACGGCAACGTACGACCCACGCGGACCGTCTCGTACGCAATGCCGGTGGTACCGCTCGTGAGTAATGCCTCGGTCAGTTCCCGGCTGGCGGCCAGGTGCAGATACGTGAACAGGGTGAGGTCCTCGCGCAGATAACCGTATTCCTGCGAAATCGGTTCCTTGACCTTGACCACCATGTCCGCGTGATTCCAGGCGTCATCCACACCGACGATGCGGGCCCCGGCGCTCTCGTACGCGACGTCGTCGAATCCTGAACCCTCACCGGCGCCGCGCTCCACGAGTACCTCGTGGCCCAGGCCCGTCAACGCCGTGGCCATTGCCGGGGTGAGTCCGACACGTGCTTCTTCGGGTTTGACTTCGCGGGGAACCGAAATCCGCATAGTGCTGCTCTCCTGCCGTCAGCGGGGCGCGCGAGCCAGGCAGGATGCGCTCAAGGCTCTGCGTCGAACCCCGGGGTGTCCCTCCATTGTGCACGCTGAAGGGTCATCCACGACACAGGGCCGGGTCTGGCTGTGCTGCGCGGAGACGTTGCGCAATCGTAAGAAAGGCTCAGGGAGTCACGCTGGACCCCCGATGGGATCTCTGGTTGGGTGGGTCCCGTGCGCACACGAGCCCCCGCATCGCTATTGGTCATCGGCCTGACCGCCACGGCCCTCGTCGGCTGCCAGGTCGACACGTGGTCCGAGCGGTGCTCAACCGACACCGCGCAACGCAGCTGTGAGATCTCGGTGTCAGGTAACACGTTCAATGACCTCCCCTTCCCCGTCTCCGGCCCGATCCTCGGCAACGTCCCGGATCGTTTCCGCCTCGAGACCGCGAGCGAAGGGGGATCGGCCACCTTTTCCGCCGGCGGTACCGAGGGTGGCACTTTCTCCTGCGAGGAGGGACAAACGATCTCGATCGGAGACAGCTCGCTGCAGTGTGGAGCCATTGGTGATAACTCCCTGGACTTCACGATCAGCCGGACACGCTGACCAACGCCCCCGGTCAGTAAGTCTAGCGCTGGGCGATCTGCCCCGCGGCCTCCGGGTCGGAGTCGTCGAGGAACTTCTCGATGCGGGCGGCCTCGTCCATTTCGCCGATCTGCGCGGCGGCCTTGCCCAGCGCGGCCAGCGCCCGCAGGAATCCGCGGTTCGGTTCGTGGGAGTAAGGCACCGGGCCGTGGCCCTTCCACCCGTGACCGCGCAACGCATCCAGGCCACGGTGGTAGCCCACGCGAGCGTACGCGTAGCCCTCCAGCGTGCGGCCGTCGGCCAGCGCTTCCTCCGCGAGGATGGCCCAGGGCAGCTGCTCCTTGGGGAACGCGGCCGCGAGATCCTCGGCCTCGTCACCGGCGTCGAAGCGCTCGGCCAGCTGGGGGTTCTCCTCCAGGTAGGTGGGCTCCGGTCCGTCCAGGAGGTTCTTGCCAATCAGTGCCACGGTGGTTCCTTTCCACGATCGTCACGGGGTCTGCTGTCCACTGTACGCACGACGGGCGACGCCGCTCGGGGCCTTTCGCGCCCGGCGTGACTTACTGTTCGAGCATGATCCCCACACCCGGGCCCAACGGCAGGTTGAGGAAGTAGAAGACCATGAGAATGATCGTCCAGGCGACCCAGAAGGGCACCACGAACGGGATCATGCGCGCCATGACCGTGCCCAAACCTGCCTCGGGTTCGTACTTACGCAGCATGGCCAACAGCACCACCATGTAGGGGTTGAGCGGGGTCATCACCTGGGTTGCGGAGTCCCCCACGCGGAAGGCTGCCTGAATGAAGGCCGGCTCGAATCCCAGGATGCCGAACATCGGTACGAAGACCGCGGCCATCAGGGTCCACATGGACGAACCGGAAATGATGAACAGGTTCAGCAGTGAACACAGGATGATGAAGCCGATGATCACGGGGAATCCGGTGACACCCGCGTTCTGCAGCCCGGTCGCGCCGGTCACGGCGATCCACGAGCCGATTCCGGACCAGTTGAACAGGGCAATGAACTGGCCCAGGATGAACGCCAACACCAGGAACGAGGTCATGTCCTTGAGCGCCTCCCCCATCATGACCGGAATGTCCTTGAAACCGCGGATGGAACCCGCGATGCGGCCGTAGACATACCCGCTCACGGAGAAGAACACGAAGATGATGAACACGATGGAGCCCAACAGCGGGGACGCCGGGAGGAAGTTGCCCTCTTCGTTGCGCCACGGCGAATGGGGCAGCAGCGCGAACACGGTCAGCACCACGGCAATGAGCACGAAGGTTACGCAGGCCCAGATCAAGGCCTTCTTCTCCTGCGGGGACAGTGCCGCTTCCGTCTTGGGTTCCTGGGACTCCGTGACCGTCTGCTCGTCGCCCACGATGCGCATGGACCGGGTGTCGGTCATCAGCTGACTCGTCTCCGGGTTGACCTCTTCCCGTGAAACCTTGGCACGTTCCACCCGGGGTTCCACGACCTTGTCGATCACCCACCCGGCAATCACGGAGAGCACGAGCGCCGAGGCAATGTTGAAGTAGTAGTTGGAGATCGGATTGACCTCGGTCGCGTTTTCCGCCAGTGCCGGCACCGTGGGGATCACGGCGTTGGTGATACCCGCGAACAGGGCATCGAGCGACGTCGGGAAGATATTGGTCGAGTACCCCGCACCCGCCGAGGCGAAACCACCCAGCAGGCCGGCCACCGGGTGCCGGCCCGCCGCCTTGAACGCCAGCGCGGCCAGCGGCGGGATCACCACGAACGCGGAGTCGGCCATGATGGAGCCGACCACGCCCACGAAACCCACGGTGTAGGGCAGCAGCCAGCGCGGCGCGCTACCGATCGTGTACCGGATGGCGGCAGCCAGAAACCCGGATTTCTCCGCGATACCGATCGCCAGCAGGATGGTCGCCACGGTGACCAGCGGCGGGAAGCCGATGTAGTTCTCGCCCAGGGTCGAGGTGAACCACGCAATGCCCTCACCGGTGAACAGGCCCTTGATGGCCAGCGGCTCATCGGTCCCCGGAACCGTGACGACCACGTTGCCCCAGGCCATGGCCGTGGACACAATCGCGGTGATCAGGAACAGGATTGTGAACAGGGCGAACGGCTCGGGGAGTTTGTTGCCGACCCGTTCAATGCCCGTGAGGAGCCTGTCCCCCAGAGTTGATTTCTTGGTCGCGGTAGCGCTCATGTGTGCTCCATGGTGGTCAGTGATCGGTCGCGGTCAGGGGCGGGTGAGTCGTGTCGGGTGATGGCCGGTCGAAGCCGGTTCAGCCGAAGTAGTTCTCCACGGCTAAGCCGCCGCCGGTGGCCTGAAAGTCCTCGGTGACGTGGTGAGCGAGAGCGTCGTCGGCCAGGTAGTCGAGGGCCACCGCGGCCAGGCCGTAGGCGCCGTCGACCCCGGCGCTCTCGGCGAGCGGGGTGGCCGCCGCGGCCGCGAAGTCTCGAGTGTGCAAGCCCGTGTCCTGATCCGTGATGCTGATGAGCGGGTGAATGCCCGGGATGCGGTAACTGACGTTGCCGAAGTCCGTGGATGCGGCCAGCACTTCGGAGACCGTGCCCGCCGGGTACGGGTCGCGCCCACGACGCCGCTGGGCCAGGACCCAGCGATCGGACAGCGGCGAATTACCCAGCACGGGCAGCGTGGCCGGCGTGGAGTCCCAGTCGATCTCCACACCCACACCGGCCATCAAGGCCGCGCCCCGGAGAACGTCGGTGACGCGTTCCGAGAGCGCTTTGAGGGTTTCCGGGTGTTGGGAGCGCACGTATAACTGCAAGGTGGCGGTTTCGGTGATGATGTTCGGCCGCTCCCCGCCTTCGGGCAGCACGGCGTGGACACGATCGGTCGGGGGTGTCTGCTGCCGCAGCAACCCCAGTCCCTGGTACGCGAGCACGGCGGCGTCGAGAGCGTTGCGTCCCATGAAGGGGTGCGACGACGCGTGAGCAGCCCGACCGCGGTAACGCACCGTGCATTGGCGTCGGCCGAGCCACACCTGGTCCACGAGGTCCGTGACGTAGGAGTGCACCATGGCGGCCGCGTCTACCCCCTCCAGCGCGCCGGCCCGAGCCATGATCTCCTTGCCGCCCTCCCCCTCTTCCGCGGGGGTGCCCAGGTAAACCACGCGGCCGGAAAAGGCAGTGGGGTTCTCGCGGATGAGTCCGACGAGTGCGACGAATGCGCCCAGCCCGGTCACCGCGATCACATTGTGGCCGCAACCGTGACCGATGCCGGGCAGGGCGTCGTACTCCGACATGACCGCGATCGTGCGGTGGCGCTGCGGATCGAAGTCTTCGGAGGCGACCTCCGCGCGGATGGCGGTGGCCAGCCCGAAGGCGGGATTCTCCGCCGCGATGTCGTGGGCTTCGAGGTGCGCGAGGATCTGTTGAACGGCAAAGTGTTCCTGGAACGCCGTTTCCGGGTGCTCGTGCAGTTCATGCAGCACGCGGCGCAGGTCGGTGGCCTGGTCATTGACCAGGGACTCGAGACGCTCGTGCAACTCGTCTGCCGCACCAGCGTGGTCTGCCAGGTGGTGCGCCAGCTTGTTCTTGCGGCGCTCGGTGTCCCGCTCGAGTTGCTCCAAGTAAGCGCGTGACGGTTCCGGGCTGACTGTCGGATCGAGGAAGGGTTGGTCAGGAATCTGGTGGTCTGCGTGGCTCGTTCCCATGCCTAGGCAGCGTAACAAGTGATGTGGATCACGGGCGGGAATGAGGTGGCGCGGCGGCGTCGTCAGCGGTTAAACAACGCGGTGCCCCGCACGAGAACGTGCGAGGCACCGGTTTCGTGAAACGACGATTACTTGATGGAGGTTCCTGCGGAACCGAGGTTCTGGCAGGCCTCGACCACGCGGGTCGCCATGCCGGTCTCTGCCTCGGCACCCCACACGCGGGGGTCGTACTTCTTCTTGTTACCGACCTCGCCGTCGATCTTCAGGACGCCGTCGTAGTTCTGCAGCATGAAGCCGGCCACGGGGCGGGTGAAGGCGTACTGCGTGTCGGTGTCCACGTTCATCTTGACCACGCCGTAGGACACCGCATCAGCGATCTCCTGGGCCGAGGAACCGGAGCCGCCGTGGAAAACCAGGTCGAACGGACGGTCCTTACCGATCTTCTCTCCCACTTCCTGCTGGATCTGCTGGAGCAGCTCGGGACGCAGCTTAACCCCACCCGGCTTGTACACGCCGTGCACGTTACCGAACGTCAGAGCGGTGATGTAGCGGCCCTTCTCGCCGGCGCCCAGCGCCTCAATGGTCTTCATGCCGTCCTCGACGGTGGTGTAGAGCTTGTCGTTGATCTCGGCCTCGACGCCGTCCTCCTCGCCGCCCACGGCACCGATCTCGACCTCGAGGATGATCTTGGCCTTATTGGTGCGCTCCAACAGCTCCTGAGCGATCTTGAGATTCTCATCCAGCTCAATGGCGGAACCGTCCCACATGTGGGACTGGAAAATGGGGTCCTCGCCGCGCGCCACGGCCTTCTCGGACTCGGCCAACAGCGGCAGCACGAAGCCTTCCAGCTTGTCCTGAGGGCAGTGATCGGTGTGCAGTGCAATGTTGACCTCGTAGTTCTTGGCGACCTCGCGGGCAAACGCCGCCATGGCCAGCGAACCGGTCACCATGTCCTTGACGGAGGAACCGGACCAGTAGGCGGCGCCGCCGGTGGATGCCTGAATGATGCCGTCCGAGCCCGCCTCCGCGAAGCCACGGATGGCGGCATTGAGGGTCTGGGAGGAGGTCACGTTGATGGCCGGGTAGGCAAAACCCTTTTCCTTGGCCCGGTCAATCATCTCGGCGTAAACGTCAGGGGTTGCGATGGGCATGAAGTGCTCCTTCTACTGGATTCCCGATGCACGGTAGAGCCATGGCCTGTGGGCCTGATCTCAAGTCTAGTGGACCGACCCTGGGTGGGCTGAGCGTGACCGAATCTTCAAGTACGCGGTGAGCCGGGAGTGTCCGGGCGGAACGGAATGGAGGCGCTGAGGTGCCACCGGCCCCCGTCAACCACCCCGGAAGAGATCCGACCACCCAAGAGCTGTACGCGTTCACGCAAACCCATGATGCCGAACCCAGATCGGGCGAAACGTGGCTCAGTTCGCTCCCCTTCACGAGGAATGACCGTGTTGACGACTTCCACGTCCACGGCATCCGCTGCCACGGACACTGTGACCTCCACCGGGACTTCCACATGGGCGTGCTTGAGCACGTTGGTGGCCCCCTCGCGCAACAGGCGGCGAACAGTGGTACGCACACCATCCGGGATCTGATCCACGTCCCCGGACACACTCGTTCGCACGGTGATGCATGAACGTTCCAGCGATTCTTTGATCTGACCCAATTCCGAGAGCAGATCAATGCCCGCCGAGGATTCAGCCACATCCTCGCTGCCACCGGAATCACGCATGATACGCAGCAGGCGACGTAGATCGTCCAATGCACTGCGTGCCGAATCGCCGATCACGTTGAAGGTCTCGGCATTCTCGTCCGCATCTCGACTCATGGCCCCGGCCCTCGCTTGCATAGCAATCACCGTGATGTCGTGAGCGACGATGTCGTGAAGTTCTCGGGCAAGTTCTGTGCGCTGCTCCTCCAGCGACGCCAGAGCTCTCCGGTCGAACTCTTCGATGGTCTGTTGATCGACCTGTCGCTGCGCGTTCATGTAACGCAGTCCTAGGCCGGGGATGATCGCAAAGATTCCGAACGGGAGGAAGATCGACAGAAAAATGAGATTCGTATCCTGGCGCATGACCGTCACGGCTACGGCCCACGCAAAGACCACGCATAAAGCAGCAATAAGCGCTGATCGACGAGCGGAATAGGCGATGAACGCCATGGCCACCAAGGACATCACCGGGATGGCCCCATAGCCACTGGCGTTAAACACGAACGGAAGCAGATTGCCGAGCAAGAGCACCCACACCCAGTTGGGCGCGTAGGCCACCGTGATCCACAAACCGAGATCCACAATGGCCAAGTACATGGCGAACGCAGGGGATTCGTAACCGTAGTCATATCCGGACAAGATGTTGACGATCGAGATCCCGTCACTGATCAGCGCCGCCACCACGATCAGGACGCGCAGCACCACATGCATCCTTCGCCCGGACCACATGCTTGAGCGCACGGATACCCGTGGGGTGAGGGCCGTACTACCGGCAGTTTTCGCAAAGGACTCCAGTGTCACGTTCGTCAGATTAGCCGGGTCACAGCTTTCCCGCCGGTAGCTGTGCACATCGAATCCGCGCGCTCCATCCCCGGACGCTCACGGACGCCCCAACCATGGTGGGGGCGTCCGTGAGATCGGGGACGGGTTCTTCGTGATCAGCAGCTGCGGAACAGCTTGCACAGGAAGTCATCCGGAAGGAGTCCGTTGGGTGAATCTCCACCCTTGACCAGCTGCTGCCCGGGCACCACGGGGCCGGAGATCACAGGCAAAGCACTGGCCGGCGAAGTGCCGACAGCCAGGCACGCAATGACGGAAGTAGCGACGGCGAGGGAGCGGAGCGAGTTCTTCATGGATCGTCTTCTTTCTGAAAGCGGTGTGCCTGGGGGTTCCCTCGGCTTCTTGGGACCACTCAACCGCACACGTGACTCACGCCACAGCTCCATTCGGATACTCCTCGTTCCGACCAAAGTCGTAGCGCCCCCGCGTGTACCCACCGCTCGGGGTCCCCGCCTGCTCGGCCCCCCACCCCCCGGCTCTTACCCGTCAGTAATATGTGTTTCCCGCTATTGTCGTGCTCATGGAAGAACCCCCCGCCGCTCCTATCCGTCTTCTCCTGGCCGATGATCAGAAGCTCATGCGTCAGGCACTGAGAGTGTTCATCGAGAACGAGCCGGGGATGGAGGTCGTCGGAGAAGCGCAGGACGGCCGCTCGGCAGTCATCCAGGCCAAGACCCTTCAACCGGACGTGGTACTGATGGATCTCCAAATGCCTCGTCTGGACGGGGTAGCAGCCACCGAAGAAGTCCTGGTTGAATGCCCGAACACCAAGGTGGTTGCGGTGACCACGTTCCATTCGGAGGAGTACGTGATCCCCGCCCTTCGAGCCGGTGCCAGCGCCTACCTCCTTAAGGACTCCGAGCCCGAGGACATCGTGGCCGGTATTCGATCTGCGATAGCCGGAGAGTTCATGGCATCCCCCCGCGTGACCGAAGTTCTGGTCAACTCCGTGGTCTCCAACCCGTCCCGCCCCAAGAATGATCCCGAGTCCGTGGCCCAGGGCCTGCAGCTCAGCGAACGAGAAATCGATGTGATCAACCTGCTGTGCGATGGGAAGAGTAACCGGGAGATTTCCCAGGGGCTCTTCATCGCGGAGCCCACCGTGAAGTCCCACATCGGGCGCATCATGACCAAGATGGGGGTCCGTGACCGGGTCCAGGTGGTCATCAAGGCCTACCGCAATGGCCTGGTCACTCTGGATTAGTTTCACCCCCGTGGGCAGAGGTGACGGGCCCGTCCTCACTGCGGTACAGCCGCGCATACTGACCCAGAAGCGCCTCCTCTCGGGGCAGGAACCCGAGCCGATTGGTCATCATGTGGCCTTGGTGGAAGATCAGATGCATTGGCGTCAGGTCGATGCCCTCGGTCATGGCGCGAACCACGTAACGATGAACTGCGGCCCGCCAATTCCGCCGCCATCCCGTGACCGAGGGCATGGCTGCCAGCCTGTCCAACCGGCATCGAACATCCGGCATCCTGGTTTCAACACTCGACTGGATCGTCTTCCGTGCACGAGGCGCATTGGCGCCGAAATCTCCGGTCCACCACGTCAGATGCTGATCCCAGTACCCTTGCCAATTCGCCCCCGGGGGGACGCCGGTGAACCGTGCCGCGTCCAAGCCGATGTGCACGGCGTCGAACAGCAGGAGAGCAGCCAGCCCTGCCCTGTCCGGTGTCTTATCGAGCCGTCCCGTGGCCCAGACACCGAGGTCAGACGAGAACTCGAAGAGTTGCTCGGCCAGTTCCACGCCGTGGATCCCTCCGTACTTGGTGTACTCGGGTTCGTAGAGTGCGCCACGCCCACCGATACTGGCGGCGCCCAAGTAGTTCTGTTCGTTCACAGGCATGACAAAGGGATGGCTGTGCTCTTCTTGAGCCAGCGCGGTCTCCAGATCCGTGACCAACGCCCGGTAGCCGCTCTCCGTGACATCCAGGACGTCCCGCGTGCCCTTGATCCGGAGCCGGATGTGGGGCCCCGAGGGGTCCATGTATCGCATGTAGAACCACCGGTGGATCCCCAGCTCACGTGCATGGGCCACCAGGGGTGGGATCAGCTCCGAAATCATGGCGTCCGCCCCGGCGAACCCGCCCGTGTAGAGCCTCACGAACCACCATTCGGGCTTGTCGATCAATCCGCCGAGCAAGGCGGATCTGCGCGGAGCTGCATTGACACTCATGGTGTTGCCTCCTCCGTGAAGGTGGCTTCCGAGGGCCAGGTGAGAAAGGAGATATGCTCCACGGCCCGGCGGTGCCCCTGGTCGTCGGTGAACCAGTATCCGTCCGCACCGGCGGGTAGAGCCTCCTGGAACGTCACGCTCCTAGCAGTCTTGAGTCGCTCCGCCACGGGCGCCCACGCGTGGGGCGATGCAAAGGAAGCCCACGCGGGTTTCGATGTTGTTCCGCCCATCCCCGACTGGGGCCCCCGGGTTCGGACGAACACGTCCCGGGGGAGCAGCCACCTGTCGCGGAACCGCTGCAGCCGCCTGAAGTAGTCCTTCTCCGTCTCGTGCGGCTCCGGGACGGGCACGTGCTCGGCCGGCACGGTCCAGGACTCGCGCTTGAAAACCACGCGACCCCGCTGCACACGAGGTTGATGCGTCCCACGGTCCGTTCCGGATGGGTTTTCGGACCCGGCTCCGAGATCCTTGACGAGCCAGGTGGCCCTGTTCACCCACGGGTCCCCCAGAACGGCCAGAATTCGCGGGGCCCCACTGAGCAGGTGGGCAGGCACCAGTCCCAGGTAGACGGGAGCCACGGGCCGCCCCTCGCTGTCCCTGAGCTCAATGGTGCCCGTCTCCGGGACGTGGCGTAGGTGAAGGTCGGCGAGGACTACCGCGTGAGTGCCGTTGTCCGCGCGCGGGGTGTCCGTGGGCCACACCAATCGAGGTAGCGTCCCTTCCGATACCGCTTGCATGTCATTGACGCCGGAGGACGTGATGAATTCGAGCGGTGTGGCCTCCGGGTACAGCCGACTGATCCAGGCGCGCAAGCCGTCCCGCACTTCGGATGTCCCGTTCTCGCCCGGTTCGAACCGGGCAACCAGTCCTCCCAGGCCCGGGTTGAACTGATTGAGCACCAGCACCCCCTCCCCGGTCCTGGCCTCCTCGGTCGAGCCGGCACTGACCTGGTACATCACAGCGCACGACGGCGCCGCGCTCGAACGCCCCACGGGGGCGTTGCGGGTCTGGGCCACATCCCCAAGGCTCGCGGTCATGTCCTTGATGATGGCGCGGTGCAGCGCCGGGGTGGCGGCCAGGGCGCTGAGGTACCCGGCGACGTCGTCGCAACGACCACCCGCGCCGAAGGTCTCCGTGAAATCTGTGTACAGCTGCCCGTAAATGAAACTCCGGAAGATCAGTGGCCTGGTATCGGCAAGTACCCTGGTCAATTCCGCCTCGGCGGAAGGCATGGAGCTGGGGACCCTGACTCCACCCATCACGTCGCTGAAGACGGCGGTGGACGGAACACCCGGCAACCTGGGGGTGGGAAGATCACGAAGAATCTCAGCCCTGCGAACTCCAGACGCGCCGTGGAGCGTTTGAAGTGCACTCCGGATGTTCCGCAATTGCTGGGTGATGCATTGGGACTTTTCCGAGTCCTGGGTTTCCAGGGCGGAGATCAAAGCTCCCAGTCGATCGGTGGTGGCGTAAGCCCATGGTGCAACGAATCGGACCACGTTCACCGCGCACAATCTACTCAGGGTGGCAAATGGATTGTCCCCGCCAATGGCCTCCAAGTAGGTCGCCACCGGTTGTCGCCCCAGCCAACGCAGCCTGTCGAGCACGTCAGCGTACTCGCGCAGATCCACCCGCTGGTCCTGGAGCCAGGTGAATTGCGGTGTGTGCAGGGTCTCCGCCACCAAGGCGGGCTCCTGGCGGATATCGGTCCGTCCGGTGTCCAATGGCTCCACGGAAAAACTGCGGGCCAATTCTGGGTCCTGGGTCATGGCCAGGAACCATTCGTGGAGCACGCTGGGCGCCACGTACAGCTGTTCGCTGCGGGGTTCCGGTCGCCCGTTGTGGGTCACGGTGGTGAGCTCACTGAACGGGCTCGTCTTGAATGCGGCGCGGCTCGCGTAACTGCTGAGGCCACGGGAGCCTTGCGTGTACGGAGCCGTATCGATGGAATCCAGGCAGGCACCGAGACTCGGGCTGGCGTGGGCCACACCCCGGGCAAATGGCTCTTGGCGGGCCACCGATCTCATGGCGCGTTCGGCCTCGCCCACCTCGCGCGCATACTCGGCCACAAAGCGTTCGCGGGTCATGTCGCGGGCTCGGACCGCCTGAACCCACTGTTCCAGCAGCTCTCGGTCCCCTGCATGCAGATGCTCGGATGCTGCCTGCCTCACCACCTCGATGTCCTCCGAGCGCGGTGTTTTTCCCGGTCGGGTGCAGCGGCGCACCGCCAGGGTACGACGTCGCGCGGCCGGGTCCTCCTGGAGCCGAGGGACGAGACGGAAGAGGACCTCGGAGACGAGTTCGCCCAGTCTTGCGGACACTTTCTCACGGGACGTCAGTTCCGCTTCGACGAGCACGGTCCGGTCGAGGGTCAAGAACGGTTCCTCCGCGGACAGGCCCGCCACCCTGTCCACCCGTAGGTCGGACAGCTCCGGAGTGGTCGGTACTTCCGTTTCGTGCATGGTTTGTTGACTCATGATGTGGCCTCCGTGAGGTGGTGGTCAGAGAAATACGGCCAGGTAAGTGCCGGCTGCTCGGACAATGGACAAGAGCGCGATGACGACGAATCCGAGACAGCCCACGGCGTAGACCAGGAGCCAGGCCCTTTCGGTTGGTCCCTTAGCATCGAAATTCGTGGGCAGGGGTGTATGCAGCACCAGGTGCACCGCATACAGGAGGGCGTTGCCCCGCATATTGATGATCCCCAGTGCGGCCGTGACCGCGTGATAACCGTCGGAGGGGGTGAGGGGGTTGAAGTTCATCACGGTCAGCAGGATCTGACAGACCATGACGACCACGGCCATGTGAGCCACGGGATCGGGTGCGGTCAACGCCAGGACACCCGCCGCGCCGAACCACACCTGGTCGCTGAGGGGTCCCGCCATGGCGATCATGATCCGCCCCGACCGAGATCGCACGCGATAACTGTCCGTCCGGTCCACGTAGCCGACCGGCAGGAAGTAGAGCATGAGCGCAACCCCTGCTTCTCGAGCGGGAACCCGCAGATACTGACAGACCATCGCATGGGCCAGTTCATGAGCAGCGATCTGGGCGGCCATGACCAGTGGAACGACCCACAGATTGGTAGGCATGGACCTGACCTCCGTGCTGGTCACCCCGGCAATTCCGAAGCCCACCCCGGTTGCGGCCAGGAGCAGCCACCCGATGACCAGGGCCAAAGGGGGAACCGACCGCCAAGGAGACGTGACCGGCTCCAAGAACCGACCCACATTCCTGACCATGGGGAAACGGAACATGTGCTCCCTGCGGGCGAAGCGCGCCGTTGCCTCCCGGCCCCGCTCGTTCAAGGGGGGCTCGGTGAGGAATCCGTTCTGTCGAATGTCGTGGAAAAGCCGTGCCACCCGTTCCGTCTGAGCCCGAGTCGGTTCTTGCCGCAGTTGCGCCAGCACATCGGTGCCGGTTCGAGTGCCGTCGAAATGGCTGATCAGGGCACCGGCACTACCGCTGAGTGCCAAGTATTTTCCCCGCGCCGGGTCGTAGAGCAGATCACGGTCGTCGAGACCGTGAGTGCGTTCCACGTGCAGCTTCAGTTGATGTGGCGTGGTAAGAAACCACGTCACCACGTCGGTGGATTCCGCACGCCCGTTCTCGGGCGCGGGTGCCGGCGCCGGCGCCGGGCTGTCGTTGAGAACGGCCATGACGGTCCTTTCGTAATGGTGTTCGCGGTGGGGTGCGGACCGCGTGGATCGCACCCCACCGCAAATGTTCAAGAATGCTTCAGGATCAGCCGCCGGCCGAAGAGAAGGAACCTGCGCTTCCGGCGGAGGATGCCGGGCACGAGGCCGTGCCAGCACTGAAGAACGAGCCCGCAGTGGTGAAACCCGCTGCGGTGACGTTGTCCAAGTCCTCTGCGCTGAGGTCCTGGGCGATCAGCTGATCGATGTCGTTGCCCTGGTTGTTGTACTGCGTCATTGTTTTCTCCTTGGTAGTGATGATTTGTTTGCGTGTGACGAGTGGATCTGGCCGTTTGTTATCCGAATGAGGACGCCGAACCGCCGGATGACGCGGTGGAGACGGGACAAGAGCCGCTAGCAAAAGTTCCGGCGGAGCCCCATGTACCCAGGGCAGCCGTTGCATCCAGGTCCTCAGCAGATAGTGCGTCGCCCAGGTCAATGGCGTTCAGATCGGGGGTGTTCTTGTTGTCCTGCATGATGTAATTCCTTTGTTCTGAAGGTATGAATGACTGAGAGTGGCCGTTTAGCCCCAGCAGGCGACGGTGCCCACAGTGCTGGCGGAGGAAACGGGGCAAGAAGCACTGCCTCCGGTGGAACCGCTGGACAGCGAGGCGAAGGCGGCATCCGTGGGCAGTTCGTCCGCGCCCACGGAGTCCAGGTCCGCTGCGAAAAGATCGGTGGTGAGCTCGTGGGGGTTGATGTTCTCGTGCATGGGGTACTCGCTTTCATGAGTGGTGCTGTGTGATGTGTGGCCAAGTGGCCGGGTGGAGACGTGGTCTCCCGATACGTCGATGACGTATGGGTCTTCAGGCGGTCCAGGGATGTCCTATGACCGCGGCCAGTAGCTGTGCCCTGTAGTAGCCGTCCACCGTGAGGTGGCGGGCCAAGCCTGAGGGCAGGCATCCGGCGAAAATCTGTCCCGCAACGCCGCGGCGCTGCGCGTTGAGGAGGGCTGAAGCCACTGCCTGACCGGCTCGCCGGTTCATCAGCGGTTCCCCGTGGTCTCCCCACCTCTGGAGGTGGGCTTCCAGGGAAGCTACGGCCATGATGATGGCCGGGGCGTGGGCGAATTCCAGTTGTAGGACCATCTCTGCGATGTCTTGGCGACTGATGTGCTGCAAGAAATTGAATGTCACCGCGTCGGTCGACTCAGCCGGTTGCGCCCGGTAGAGTCCCGGTTCCATTCCGGTCACGGAATTCACGACCACCAGGAGGTCCACGGGCTCGTCCTCGGGCCAACAGGCGCTGTCTGCGCGCAAGGCTTCCAAGACGGCCGCAGCAAGCACGCGCGGGTCCACGGCGAGGTCGGCGAAGAACCGTTGACTGGACCGGTGGCTCAGAAGAGTATCCACGTCCTCTACCGGCGGCGCGGCAGCGAACTCGTAGGTCCGCTCCACTTCGGGGCGCACCAGGGGAGTCACTCGTGGCACCGTCTCCGAGAGCGAGCGCGGGCCATGAACGGCCAGCTCCCGCCTGGCGTGGTACACGCCTTTCCGCAGCTGCGTCAAGAGCTCGAACTGCGTGCTACGGTCTTGCGTCATCGTGATGGTGGTCATCGTTGGTCCTCCTGTTCCACGGCGTGGTCCAGGTGGATCACGGCGGTAATGACTTCTTCACGGTCGTCGAGGTTCAGGGACTCCAGGATCCGGTCATCGTCCCAGGTCGGAGCCAGCGCCAAGTTCACTCGGTGGTGATCGGCGAGAATCATCATCTGAGCGGTAGCGGCGCCGGCGTCAAGGTGCACGATCCGCCAGGCAAAGGCCCCGTACTTGCCTCCCACTTTCGCCAGTCCCCCGGTGAGGATCACCGTTGCCGGTGCCGTCCCTCCCAGTTCGGGTTCCTGACCGGTGAGCCAGGTCAAACGTGCCAGGGAGTTTTCGCCTGATTGGTAGCCATAGACACCCGGCTGCAGCCCTGGAACATCCCGGGCCACCAGATAGGCTTGCGGAGACCCCAGGTTGCCCCCTGTGGGGGCGTAGCGCTGGACGTGCTTGCCGGTACTTTGGGGGCCCGGGCGTCGGCCCGTCGAGCGGCGGATCAAATCCGTGACGGTGTCCCGGTTGCACCATCCGCTCGCCGCGTTCGGTGTGACGCACGAGACCTGTTCAACAGGGGCGGCCGGCCACACAATGGAGTCTTGTTGCAGGGCAATATTGGATGATTTGTAATGCACCTGATGCCCGGCCGGATCGCAGTACTTGCGAGCGGGGAACGCCACGGAGGTCTCGAAAGCGTGTGCCACGGGCACCGCGTGACCCGCACGTCGGGGTGGAGTCACGGCCGCGCATCGCGCACAGTTCGGGGCGAAGGCCACCGGGAGATTATCGGTCTGCCAGGTCTCGAGGTCGATGCGAACTCGATCCAGCCGAGATCGAGTGGTCCCGATCCTGCCTACGTGGGCCATCAGGTGACGAACGACCAGCGGTACCAGTAGTCCCCGGCCGCTGTTCGCCGCCTCTGGGAACTCGAAGCGCGGGCAATCCACTGCGCAGGAGGGGCACGGCGCGGCGGCGGGTTCCAGCAACGGCCCTATGGTCAGGGCACGAAATTCGGGCAGGACGGGAAACACGTGCCAACCGTGATCGAGCCATTGGTCGGCGCGCCGCACGTCTGCCGCGTTCTGCAGCACCAAGACCACACAGGCGTTGCGGTGCGAGCGGGTGTCGACCCCCGTTCCCTCCGGGCCGTCATGGCCGGGAACAACCGTGAAACCCTCCGCGGTCAGTTGGTCATTCAATTCACGAGTCCAGGGTCCGTCACCGTGAACTGCCAGGGGAGCCTGGTGGACGGACTCACGCAATTGCGAGAAGGAGCGGTGAGCCCGGGTGGTGTCCAGAGACCTGGTCAGGAAGATCCGCGCCTCGGGATCGAAGCCGTTGGTCGAGTCTGATTCCGGGACGTCCGTGGCTGCGTCTTCCAACATTCCCGTGGTGTAGAGCAAAGCCAGGAACTGATCCACGTGCTCCTGCGGCATCTCGAGGATGGTGCTGAGCTGGGCGAGATCCGATGTTCCGTCCAGGGCGTCCATGACCGCGGGGAGGGCCGTGGCCGCGCTACGCCCGGTGAAGGACTGTCTGCTCGGCCCGCCATCGACGATCAGACCATCGGCGGTGGGAACCCGCACCAGGCCGGGAATCAGGCGAGGGAGCGTGGGCGGAGCGAATTGCGGATCCGTGTGGATTGCGGCGGACATGGCGGCCGCGCTCAAGGTCGATTCAGCCACGTTGTTCACCCACCATCGACAGCCCCAGGTGGGTGAGGTTCTGCCATGAAGATTCCGACAGCGGAGGTGTCGTTCGGCAACGCGGGCAACCATGGATACCCACCACCGTGGAGCGCCGCATCGATCCGTCGTGCAGGTTCACTTGAGAAATGGTGCCGGCACGCTCGCTGTCTCCCCTGACATGTAATTCTTCCGCGATCTCGAGCGCGTAGGCAGCGGCCATGCCGACGTGGGAGGGGAGGAACCCTCCGGGCTCCAGGTCAAGGTCTCGGTCGTACGCGTCTCGCAGCGGCTGTGAGGCCGCCCGAGCGGCGTCGTGCTGGTCCGCGCGACCGCAGGCGCAGGTGGCGCAGGCCGTGCGACCGGGTAGGACGAGCGGCCCGAGGAACAGCCGAGGATGATCTCGGGAAATCGAGAGGAAGTCCGTCCGTTCCTCGTGTGCGCAGCGGTCCACGTATTCGACTAATTTCCGGCTTTCCCGACCCGTGATCAGCACTCGGAGATCGGCGGCCGGCCAGCACGCCGCCAATAATGCGGAGGGCGTGGCACGTGTGGTGGTAACGGTGTGATGAGCGGCGCTGAGCTGCTCGATTCTGTTGGCGACGGCTGGGCCAAAGCTGCCCTGCGCGATGATGTGAATTCTCATGGTGTTCTCGGTGTCCTCAGGCGAATGGTTGCGGGTCGGGGTTGATCTGGTCCTCGCTCAGCACGGGATGACCCATGTCTCGAGGGGCTTGATAGAGGCGCGGAGTGGCCAAGTACCGACCGGCGTGAACGAATGACAGCGGCATCAGGGAAGGGACCAGGACCTTGACCACGTGGAATCCCACGTCCCTCGCTTCATCGGTGGTCATGTCCACCACGATCACGTCGTGACCGCGATCCGCGAGTTTGCCGAGCACCACGTTCAGATCCGTGGCAGGGTCCCCGGAGTCCAAGGACGGTAACTCCTCGAGTTTCCGCGTGGGACTGGCCGAGGAGAGGAAATCGAACGCTTCCGCCCGGTGGGGTGCCCCCATGTGCAGCGCGCCGTGGAACACCGTGGTGAACTCGAAGACGTCTTCCGGAACCGGCCGGGGAGACTGCAGCGCAATGCGTGAGGAGGCCGATTCCCGGAGCATCTTGGCCACTCCGTTGACGGGGTCCAGATCGGTGTTACACATGACCAGCTGCCCCAGTGCCGGGTGATGCTCGGTGGTCTCCAATGCGTAAATCGTGGGGACACCCAGATCCGTGGTCGCATCGAAGAATCGGGCATTGACGAACGAACGCTGGTGACGCTGCGCGAAGGGTTCCAGTTTCGGGTGCGTCCAGTCGATCTTCAATTCCGGCCACCGGATCTTCTGCAGCCAGGTGAGCGCGATGGAGTCCCGCTCGATCACTTCGCACAGTCCGTTGAGCACTGCCGCGGAGAGATCGGTATGCGTTGCCGACCCGGTGGAGATCCCCGCGGTGAATCGCTCACCTCGAGTTCGCTGTGCCAATTGCAGCCAGACGGCTACGGCTGGAACCCATGCGGGTTCGCGGCGTGTGAGCGACCATCCCCGCACCCAACGGATCGGGCAGTCGACATCCACGGGGCCGTGAATGCTCTTGGGATGAGCCAACTCGGTCTCGGAGCACTGCGGGAACGCCTCGGGCGATACCGCGGTGTTACCCAATTCGGCCGGAGTGGCCCACAGGAGTTGTTCCGTGGCCACCACGGAAGAGGAGTAACGTTCCAGGGACTCCGCCACGCTCACGTAGCGGGCGCGGTCTCCGTCCACCCCTCCACCGGCGCCGTCCAGGCCGCCCCGAACACCCTTGCCGCCGGTGCATTCGGCAACATTGGGTATCACAGTTGCGAGGTCCCCCAGTGATCCACACGTGATGGGGAATCGGGGGTCACCGTGTCGGATGGGCATGCCGTAGGTCTTGGACACCAGTCCGTAATCACCGACCAGAGCCGCGACTCTGGGCAGGTCTCCCAACGATCGCTCATCTCGCGACGTGTTGCGATCCACACGGTCGATCGGTTGGGCGCTCATTGCTTGTCCCCTTGGTCCCAGGTGAACAGACGGGAGGCACAGAATCCGCAGAGCGCCGCCATTGCGGCCAGGACGAGCCAAGCCATCGGAAGGGACAGGCCCCCCTGCGACTGACCGGTCATGGATTCCCCAAGTGCTTGTGCCAGCACCGTGGTGGGCATGAAGTCAGCAAAGCGAACCAACGCGTCGGGCAGGTATTCCTTGGGCATCATGGCTCCGGAGAGCAGCAGTGCCAGGGGCAGCAACAGGGCCAGGATGGCCGTGGCCAATTCTTGGCTCTTGATGCGTGCAACCACCAGGTACCCCAAGGCAAAGAGAGCCAACAATCCCAGGAACGTTGTGAGGAGCAGCTGAGGCAATTGCGTGAAGTCCAGCAGCCCCCAGGTCCAAGCAGCCGCCGCGATAACGGCCAGTTGAAAGCCTGCGATGCCAACACGGATCGGCCATTGGGACACCATGAAGAGGGTTCGGTCGATGGGCATGGTTCCCAGCAGGCGTAGTGTCCCGCGTTGCCGGAGCCCTACCAGCGGTGCCGCAGTACCCAAGAAAGCAAGCGAAAGTAAGGCCACCATGAGCACACTGGGCAGGGAGATGGCCAGCATGTCCGTCATCACGGTTCCGTCGGCACCGGTGAACTCCACCGCCGTCCTGGAGAAGCCTGCATCTCTCAAACCTTCGAGAACCGAACCCCGGGCCGGCAGCTCGCTTCCGGTCAAAGTTGTGGTCACCGAATCATCACCGGTCTCTATCCAAGCCACCGGGGCCTCCGGCCCGGCATTACTTCCCGCGGCGGGATCGGTCGTTGCAGTGATGCCCTGGTTTTCGAGAGCGCTGACGACTCCCTCGCTCTGTGAGCCGGCCACAACGGCTACTTGGGGTGCCGGGCCATCGTTCATGAAGGTGTTGTCCATGAACCAGAAAAGTCCGAGGAAGAAGAAGGGGAAAACCGCAGTGAAAAAGAGGGTCTTGGGGTCCCGAAGGATCTCCTTGGCGCTGGTCGCGGCCAGAGCACGGAAGACACGAGCACGCGAGGCCCTGGTGACCCGTTGCGCTGACGAACTTTCGGGGGCGGCGCGAGGCACCGCTTGATCAGTGGTGATGGCGCTCATTTCTTGTATCCTTTCCGAACTGACATCCGGGCGCTGGGGTCCGAGGTCTCTGCGAGGCGCAGGAACACCTCTTCAAGGTCGATGCCGCTGACGCGGCCACCCTGTTGTGCCAATTCAGGACGCACTGATGCCGCAAGATCTCGCGGAGTGCCCAAGGCTTTGATGCGGCCATCCACGATGATGGCCACGCGGTCGCAGACCGCTGCTGCCTCGTCCATGTGGTGGGTGGTCAGGAGCACCGTGGTTCCGCGCTCCTTCAACTGTTCCAAGACCCGCCACAGACCACGCCGCGCCTGGGGATCCAGCCCCGCGGAAGGCTCGTCCAAGACGACTACTTCTGGGCGGCCCACCAGCGTGACGCCCACCAGGGCCCTACGCTGCTGACCGCCGGACAGTCGCGTGATCCTGCGGTCTGCATATTCCTCGAGGTCCACCAGACGCAGAATCTCGTCCGTGTCCACAGGGTTTGAGTACAGGGCACCAAAGAGGTCGATGGCCTCGCGCACCTTGAGCGATTCGAAAATGCTCGCCTGCTGCGGCTGCATCGCCACGCGGGTCGTGAATTCTGCGCGATCACGGTGGGGATCCAGCCCCAGCACGCGGATCCGCCCCTCAGTAGGCTTTCGCAGACCCACCAGGCACTCGAGCAACGTGGTCTTACCAGCACCGTTGGGGCCGAGTACACCGAAG
Organism: Kocuria sp. cx-455; assembly: GCF_014698015.1. Lineage (GTDB taxonomy): Bacteria > Actinomycetota > Actinomycetes > Actinomycetales > Micrococcaceae > Kocuria. Next base: position 317,083 of record NZ_JACXBS010000001.1, on the reverse strand, counting down.
ATCTCGCCGGCGGGGACGTTCAGGTCCAATGTGTCCACGGCGGTGAAGTCGCCGTAGTGCTTGGCCACATGGTGGGCCACTACAACGGGTTCGACCGATTGTGTTCCTTGGGCCGCATTGTGCGTCGTTACGGTCACGATTCCTCCTCGAGTAGTTGGTTCGCGGTCCGCTCTTCCGCGTTCCGTTTTCTGTTACAACCACTCTCCCGCCGGCTCACCACCCGCTCGTAGATGCGGAGGTCTCGCTTTCGCGGAGCCAATAGTTCAGTTCCGGCTTGCGACTTTCGTCGTACCGTGGTGCACTTTCCGGAACGGAGACCGCGACGGGCATGACAAGGGCCCGGATCTCTCCGGGCCCTTGTCACGACTTGCCTTGCGGTTGTATCAGTATCTTCGGGACTCGAGTCTTTCGAGTCGTCGCTCCAGCGACAGAACTCTGGCCCTCAAATCGGGGTCGAGTGGCAAACGTAAAGCACTCCGGCGGAAGCGATGGATCGCCAACGCTACAGCGGCCACAACCACCACCAATGCGGCATTGACGCCAAGGACAAGCCACAGCGTTATTCCCATCCCTCAACCTCCTACCGCATCACACCCGATGCCCCTGGCAGAATGCCCTCAAACGGCTACAGGGGCCAGGGTGATCCTGTCCATGGACTCGCCCTTGCTGATCCCGGTCCAGAAGCGGCAGACCTGGTTGTCTGCGGTTCGAACCAGCAGACTGTCCTCCTTGGCCTTCAACAGCTCCGGCTCATCACCGCGAACGACGCGGTCGAAGAGCGCCCGAGCCTCAGCGTGGGGCAAGGTGTCGGAACGGCGGATTCGGTAATTGAGATTGCTGCTGCGGAAATCTGCCTCCACCAGCACTACATATTGGCTCACGAGATCTTCCTCTCATCGATAATGCGTACATCAATCCTCACGCGGATACCGAGAGCCGGGTAGAGCCAAAAGTATGAACCTGTCCCCGACAAGCCCCAACGGTCGATCAGGACACCCCTAGGAGCACTTGGTCAACGCGGTTGCATTGTTGGCGCGCCACCCAGTCGATCACGCTCAGCGATCCGGGGGAACTAGCCGGATTCACTCGCCGCAAGTCTGCGCCCCGCATAGAACTTGGTGCCATAAACGATTGCGAAGAGCATGACCAGCAACAAGCCGATACTCGCGATGGGCACCACGTCGATGGGCAACGTGTAAGCCATGATCACGCGGGACACCGCATCCAGGACGAAGGCGAGCCCCCAGGCGAGGGTCATGGTGCGGAAGACCTTCCGAAAGAACGGGCTGGTGTCCCAGTCCCGTTCCCACTGGGCAGCGGCGTCGGGCGGCATCACGGCGATGGTGACCTCGAACAGGACGGGGCGTCGCCCGGCCAGTGACATCAGGATCCACATGCCGATAAGGGCGGTGAGCCAGCTTTCCCGGGCCAGGAGAAGGCGCGGGTCGGCACTGAACATTCCCACCGCCGTCCCGATGGCCAGGATGCTCAGGGTGAAAACACCCAGCCGGTCGATCCTGCGGATCCGGATGGTGGTGATGGTGATGCGGACCAGCGGTCCCACGGCGCCGAGTATCAGTGCCAACCATGGATCAGCGCCCGCCCACCGCATCCCGTAGTACGTGGCCAAGGGCAGAATCAGGTCGACACCGATCATCCCGGCCAGGGCTTTCTTATGGCGCTCCGGAGGTGGCTTGTCCGGAGCGGGCGGGGGTTTCACAACGCGTTTCATGATGAACCCTCGGCTCGGTGAGTACCTGTCGCAAGCTCCACGACGGACAGGAGTTCGCGGGTATAGGCGGGCAGGTCGAAGGAGGGGTCAACCACCAACCGCCCGGATGCGGTGTCGATCGCGCTCCTGATGATGATGGCCAGGTGGTGCGCGTCGAACCTCCGGAAGTCACCGCTGTCCAGCCCCTCGCGCAAGAGCTGCTCGAGGTGAGCGAGCACCGGATCTTCGCCCTGCGGGGCAAAACTGTGAGTGCCGTCCGCACCGCGAGCATTGGAGACGATCTCCACCACCGCACGGATCTCGGCCGCGTGCTCTTCCAAGAAATGCAGGTTGGTCCGCACGTAGGCCGCGATTTTGTCGCCGGGGCTCACCTCGCGGGACAGGGACTCCGCAATGGCCTGCCCGGCTCGTCCGTACACGTCGAAGACCACACTGGCCAGCAGCTCGTCCTTGCCGGAGAAGTAATACAGCACCACACTCTTGCTGATCCCCGCCCGCCGTGCGATTTCCGCAAGTGAGGCGCCCGAGTACCCGGACTCCGCCAACACTTCGATGGTGCAGTTCATGATCTGGGCCCGCCGAGCCGATTCGGTGAACGTGGTATTCGAGCCTGCCTGCCCACTGTTTGACCGCATGGTCTGATCATAGACCGATCGGTCAGACAGGGATAGAGGGTGGTTGACGAAATTGGCCGGTGCGCGCTCCCCGAACCGTTGTTCCTCAGTTCACTCGTTGACCAAAAACGTGCCGGCGGATCCACGCGTGCATCGCGACCGCCGCCGCGGCGCCCGCATTAATGGAGCGGGTGGAGCCGAACTGCTCAATGGCCAGCACCGCATCCGCGGCCTCGATGACTTCCGGGGACACCCCCGGGCCTTCCTGCCCGAACACCAGGACGCACTTTTGGGGCAGATCGAAGGTTTCGAGCAGTACGGAACCGGGAACGTTGTCGATGGCCAGCACCGGCAGCCCTTCCGAGCGCGCCCATTCCAGGAACTCCGGCACGGAGGGGTGATGGCGAACGTGCTGATAGCGGTCAGTGACCATGGCCCCGCGACGATTCCAGCGGCGTCGTCCGACAATGTGGACCTCGCGCGCTAGGAACGCGTTGGCAGTGCGCACCACGGAACCGATGTTGAAGTCGTGTTCCCAGTTCTCCACAGCCACGTGGAATTCATGCCGTCGCGTGTCCAGGTCCGCGATGATCGCGTCCATGGCCCAGTAGCGATAGCCGTCCGCGACATTGCGGCGGTCCCCGGTCGCGAGTAACTCACGGTCCCAGTGATCGCCCTCCGGCCACGGACCTTCCCATGGGCCCACGCCCACCACGTGTTCGACATTGTTTTCAGAAGGTGTGGCCGGGTCAGTCAAGCCCCAGCTCATCCTTCGAGAAGGCGTACAGGCAGGGCACTCCGGCGTACTCCTCGATGCGTTCCTTGGCGCCGGTGCGGCGATCGACGATCACGGCCACGGCCACAACGTTCGCGCCGGCCTTCTGCAGTGCCTCCACCGCGGTCAGCGCGGAGCCACCGGTGGTCGAGGTGTCCTCCACAATCACCACGTTGCGGCCCACCACGCTGGGGCCCTCCACCTGGCGACCCATGCCGTAGGACTTCTGTGCCTTGCGAACCACGAACGTGTCGATCGCGCGGCCCTGGTCACCGGCGGTGCGCATGATGGCGTGACCCACCGGGTCCGCGCCCATGGTGAGACCTCCGGCGGCGTCGAATTCGATGCCCGCCTTGTCGAGCAGACCGAGCATGACCTGCCCGACGTAGCGCGAGGCTTCGTGATGCAGGGTCACGCGGCGCAGATCCACGTAGTAGTCGGCCTGAATGCCACTGGCCAGCGTCACATTTCCGCGCACTACGGCCAGGCCCATAATGAGGTCGCGCAGGCGCTCGCGAGCGGTGTCAAGATCCACGGGAGAGAATTCGGTGCTCATACGGGCAGTTTACGTGTCGGGGCTAACCCCTCAGCCCAGCCTGCCGCCGGATTCTCGCAGGTAGCACGCCGCGCACAGGGACTCGTAGGTGACGGCCACGCCGTCGATGGCCACCTGGTCCCCCTCGAACACGAAGTCGTCGCCCACCTTCCGCGTGTTGAACAGGGCCTTGCGTCCGCAGCGGCAGATGGTCTTGAGCTCCTCCAAGGTGTGGGCGAGCTCCATGAGCCGCTCGGAGCCGGGGAAGGAACGGGTACGGAAGTCGGTGCGGATGCCGTAGGCCATCACGGGCACGTCCAGCAGCACGGCGATCCGTAGCAGGTCGTCCACCTGCCCGGTCTCCAGGAACTGCGCCTCGTCCACCAGCAGGCACGCCACAGGCTGGGCGTCCACGTGCTCGAGCAGGGCCTCCGGGTCATCGCCGATGGAGTGGCGCTTGAACAGGCCCATGGCGCTCTCGCCGGGCTGGATCAGGAAGTCCACCGCGCGGCTGACACCCAGCCGGGAGAGGATCTGGTCCTCGCCCTTGGTGTCCACGTGGGGTTTGGCGAGCAGCACGCGCTGCCCGCGCTCCTCGTAGTTGTAGGCGGCCTGGAGCAGCGCCGTGGATTTCCCGGAGTTCATCGCGCCGTAGCGGAAGTAGAGCTTGGCCACGGTCGGTCAGTCTATCGCCGCCCGCAGCCACGCCTTCGACGGGCGCGGCCAGCGCTGCACGCGGCCATCCTCGGAGGTGGCCTCGACCGCGTACTCGATCTCACCCGAGGCCGGGCCTGCGGCAGGTGGGCCGTGTACTCGCCGTTCAGTGCGGTCTCCCGCATGGGCGTGCGGGTGGTCTCCGCGTCGCCCGCCCGGCGGCTCAGCAGCGTCACCGCCTTCACCGGGGTGCCGCAGCAGCCTTCCGCGCGGACGCGCACCCGGGAGAACGCGCAGCTGGCCACCGTGCTCGCGGAGGAGCGCGTGCGGCTCGAGGGGCAGGCACGCGAGCTGCTGCGGCTCAGCGGGTGCACCACCGTTCCCGCGGAGCTGGTGATCTCCCTGGGGGAGGGCGTCATGTTCAAGCTGCACGTGGAGAACCGCACGGGGATCGCCCGGGAGACCGTGGCGGCCATGGCGGAGCTGCTGAGGTACCGGCGGGGCTGAACCGCCCCGGACGCTGCCCGCCGCCCGGCGGGCGTGGCGCGGCGACACAATCCGCGCTCCGATTCGGCCGCGCGTCCCCGCGTGCGCTCCAATGGACGGTGATGTCCACCCTCAGCGTGTCCCTGATCCTCCTGGCCGCCGTGGTGCACGCGGTCTGGAACATCCTCGCCAAGGGCATCCGCGGCAACGGGACCCTGTTCGTGTGGTGGTACGGGCTCGTCTCCTCGGTGGTGCTGATCCCCGTGAGCCTGCTGGAACCCGGGGCGTGGCAGTCCTGGGGGTGGCCCCTCGTGGGCGCCGCCGTGGTCTCCGGGCTGCTGCACACCGTCTACGGCACCGCCCTGCAGACCGGCTACGACCGCGCACCTCTGGGCGTGGTCTACGCGGTGGCCCGCGGCACCGGGCCCATGATCACCATGATCGTGGCGGTCCTGTTCCTGGGTGAGCAGCTCTCCCTCACGGCCGCCGCCGGGGCGATCGCCGTGCTCGTGGGCGTGGCCGTGGTCGCCACGTTCGGTACGCCCACTTCCACCCGGGACGACGACGCCGCCCCGCCGAGTTCGTCCGACGCGTCGGATCCCGGCGCGGTCATCGCGCGCGACGCCGCCCCGCTGGACTCCTCCGCGTCCGGAACGTCGACCCCGGAAGGGGCGGACGGGCACTCACCGGGGGGCGACGCCGCTGCCACACCCACCCGCGGGTCCGCCCTGACCGGCGTGCTGTGGGGTGCCGCGGTGGGCGCGTGCATCGCCGGGTACACCCTGTGGGACGACCACTCCATGGCCACCCTGGACCTGCCACCCGTGCTGTACTTCGCGCTGACCTCGGTGGTCCTGGTGCTCACCCTGACGCCCAAGGCGTGGCGGCAGCGCCAGGACATGGTGCGCTCGTGGGCCGTGGACCGGAACCGGATCGTCGCGGTGGGCCTGCTGTCCCCGCTCGCGTACATCCTGGTGCTCTTCGCCATGCAGTCCACCCCCGTGGCGCTCGTGGCTCCCCTGCGGGAGTCGAGCATCGTGGTGGGCTCGCTGCTCGCGTGGTGGATATACAAGGAGAACCGCCTGGTGCCGCGGCTCATCGGCTGCGCCGCCGTGCTCACGGGCATTGCGCTGATCTCCGCCTGAGGCTGCTCCCCCACTCGCCCGGGTACCCCCGGGGAGACTGGAAGACCAAGGCCACCGGGCGGCGTCGTCCGGCAGCGCGCACGAAAAACTTGCCGCGGCATGGAATAAGGTCCCCGCCCGGGGCTGTTGAGACAGACATGACCACAATGAAGGCGCAGACATATCAGCAGTACGGCGACACCTCCGTACTGGAGCTCACCGACCAGCCCATGCCCAAGGTGGGCCCCGGCGAGGTCCTGGTGAAGGTGAAGGCCGCGGGCATCAACCCGGTGGACTGGAAGGTCATGTCCGGCGGGCTGGATCCCATGATGACCGTCCAGTTCCCGGCGGCCCCCGGCTGGGACGTCGCGGGCGTCATCGTGGGCAAGGGCTTCGACACCCCCAGCGTCTCCGAGGGCGATGAGGTGATCGCCTACGCCCGCAAGGACTGGATCCACGGCGGTACGTTTGCCCAGTACGTCTCGGTCCCGGTGCGCGCACTTGCCCCCAAGCCGAAGAGTCTTTCCTGGGAACAGGCCGGAGGGCTGCCGCTCGCCGGACTCACCGCATACCAGGTGCTCACCCGACTGGGTCTCGCGGAGGGCAAGACCGTGATGGTCCATGCGGCCTCCGGTGGTGTGGGGAGCATGGGCGTGCAGATCGCCAAGGCGTTCGGCGCGCGCGTGATCGGCACCGCATCGACCAAGAACCACGACTACGTGCGTGAGCTCGGCGCGGAGCCCGTGGAGTACGGGGACGGTCTCGTGGAGCGCGTCAAGGAGCTTGCCCCGAACGGTGTGGACATCGTCGTGGACTTCGTGGGCGGCGTGGTGGAGGACTCCGTCGCCGTGCTCGCGGACGGCGGCCAGCACGCCTCCATCGCGGACCCCGGGGTGGAGGAGCACGGCGGGAGCTACATGTGGGTCTCTCCGGACGCAGAGCAGCTCACCGAGCTCGCTCGCCTGGCCGACGACGGCAAGCTCACCGTCCGCGTGGACCGCACCTTCCCGCTCGCGCAGCTGCCGGACGCATTCACCGCCAGCCAGGAGGGCCACGCCGTGGGCAAGATCGTGCTCACGGTCAACTGATCCGCGGAACGCCCTGGGGGCGTCTCGACCTCAGCGGGGCGACTCCCGGGGCCTTTCGCGCAGGCCGGGGCCACGGAGCTCTGACCACATCACGACGATGCCTCGTCACGGGTGGACCGTGACGAGGCATCGTCATGCGCGGGGCCGTGCGGTGTCGTCGCCCGTGGCTGCGTGGCCGGGACGGGACAGGCGCGCGGCAGCGAGGATCAGCGCGGCGCCATGCGCAGGGCGCCGTCCATGCGGATAGTCTCCCCGTTGAGGTAGTCGTGCTCCACGATCATCCCCGCGAGCTGGGCGTACTCGTCCGGGCGGGCCAGGCGGTGCGGGAGGGGGACGGACTCCGCCAGGGCGCTGCGGAAATCCTCGCTCACCCGACCGAGCATGGGGGTGTCCACGATCCCGGGGGCGATCGTCATCACGCGCACCCCGCGGGAGGAGAGGTCACGCGCCGCGGCGATCGTCATCGAATGCACACCACCCTTGGACGCGGCGTACGCGGCCTGGCCGATCTGTCCCTCGAAAGCAGCCACGGAGGCGGTGTTGATGATGACGCCGCGTTGACCAGCCTCATCCACGGGCTCCTGCGCGGTCATGACCTCCGCGGCGAGCGCGAGGACCGTGAACGTGCCCACCAGGTTGATCCGCACCACGCGCTCGAACAACGCGAGGTCGTGTACGCCGTTCTTGCCCACCACACGCGCGGAGGTCCCGATGCCCGCGCAATTGACCACGGTGCGCAACGGCGCCACGTCCGCGGCGGTGGCCACGGCGGCCCGCACCTGGTCCTCGTCGGTGACGTCCGCGGACACGTATTGGACGCCGTTCGTCGCTTTCTCCGCCCGATCGTACGGCTCCGGTGCGCGGAGGTCGACGGGCCCCATGAGCCGGCAAGCCCCGGTCAGCGCGCGACCAGCGACGACACCCCGGTGCGGTGGAGTAAATTTGAGGAACCAGCCACCCCCGGTTCGAGGCGCGAGCACCACCGGCGCGCCGGGCCGCCCTCCCGTGGACGGGCCGGGGATCCGCACACGTCGTAGCGAGGATCCCATGAGCGAGACCACCGCCTCAGAACACTCCGTCACGCAGCGGTTCCGCGCCGCACGGGACCAGCTGCTGCGCCTACGCACCGACCTGGACGCCGCACACCGCGAGTTCGAGTGGCCCCGGTTCGAGTATTTCAACTTCGCCCTGGACTGGTTCGACACCCTCGGGCACGGCGAGGAAGCCGACCGCGAGGCCCTCGTGATCGTCGAGGAGGACGGCACCGAAACCCGCCGCACCTACCGCGACCTCTCCGTGCGGTCCTCCCAGCTGGCCACGTGGTTGCGCGAACAGGGTATGCAGCGCGGTGACCGCGTGCTCCTCATGCTGGGTAACCAGGCTGAGCTGTGGGAAACCATGCTCGCGTGCACCAAGCTGGGCGCGCCTATGATCCCCACGACCGTGATGCTCGGGCCCACTGACCTGCGTGATCGTGTGGCGCGAGGCAACGTCACATGGGTAGTTTGCTCCCACACCAATGCCCAGAAATTCGCCGAGGTCGCCGGGGACTTCACGATCATCATGGTCGATGACCAGCCCGATCACCGTAAGCCCGTCCCACCCTCGGTACTGCCGAGCAATCCGGCGGCCCCGACCTCGTCGCAGGCCAACACCACCCCGGCCGACGACGCCGCTTCGCGCGGCGAGCGCTCATCAAGCGTGGGTGAGCACCCGGTGCTCCACCTCGCGGATTCGTATTCCGGCCCGGAATCCTTCGACGTGCTGGAGCCCTCCCCGGCCGATGATCCGCTGCTGCTGTACTTCACCTCCGGCACCACATCCCTGCCCAAGCTCGTGGAGCACACGAACATCACCTACCCCGTGGGCCACCTCTCGACCATGTACTGGATCGGCCTGGAACCCGGCGACGTACACCTGAATGTAGCGTCTCCGGGGTGGGGCAAGCACGCGTGGTCGAACTTCTATGCACCGTTCATCGCGGGTGCCACGGTGTTCCTCTACAACTATTCGCGCTTCGACGCGGTTGCTTTGATGGACCAGATGGACCGCGAGGGCGTGACCTCCTTCTGCGCGCCGCCCACCGTGTGGCGCATGCTCATCCAGTCCGACCTGAGCCATCTCAAGAACCCGCCGCAGAAAACGGTTTCTGCCGGCGAGCCGCTGAATCCGGAAATCATCTCGCGGGTCAAGAGCGCCTGGGGAACCGATATCCGCGACGGCTACGGCCAGACCGAATCCTCGCTGCAGATCGCCAACACCCCGGGCATGCCGGTCAAACCCGGCGCCATGGGTCGCGCCCTACCCGGTTACGAGACCGTGCTCATCGACACCGCGACCGGCGAGGAACGCACCGACGAGGGCGAGCTGTGCTTGCGCCTGGATCCGCGGCCCATCAGCCTGACCCCGGGGTATCACGGGGATCCGGAGAAGACCGCCGAGGCCTTCCGCGACGGCGTCTACCACACCGGGGACGTGGTCTCGCGGGACGAGAACGGGGTCTTCACCTACGTGGGCCGCGCCGACGACGTGTTCAAGGCCTCCGATTACCGGCTCTCCCCGTTCGAGCTGGAGTCCGTGGTCATTGAACACCCGGCCGTGGTCGAGGTGGCCGTGGTGCCCTCACCGGACCCCATCCGGCTGGCCGTACCCAAGGCCTACGTGGTGCTCGGTCACGGCCACGAACCGGATGCGGAAACCGCCGAGAGCATCCTGCACCACTGCCGCGTGAATTTGGCCGCGTACAAACGCATTAGGCGACTGGAGTTCTTCGAACTACCCAAGACCATTTCGGGCAAGATTCGTCGCGTGGAACTTCGCGACCGTGAGTCCCGGTTGCATCCGGCGGCCGGTGCCGCACCGACGGGTGGGCACGTGGAATACGCGGACACCGACTTTCCCTCACTGCGAGGCAAGTAACGCGTGAGCACCTCTGTCACCCCCGTTGAGACCCCCGTCTCTCCTCGCTCGCGGATCATGGGATGGGCGGGGCTCAGCATCACCCTGCTGATCCTGGTGGCCGGGTTGTTGTGGGCCAAGTGGCTCCCCTACGAACTCAAGGCCCACACGCTGGCCGAAACCGGCACGTGGGAGGGCAACGCAATCTTCGACACCGCGGGTGCCCCGGGTGCCGCCCCCTCGTTCCACGGCGCGTTCGACTTCACCCTTGCCTACCTCAAGGCGGTGTGGAAAGCGGCGCTCGTGGCGTTATTGGTGGCCGCGGCCCTCGAATCCCTGATCCCCAGACGGTGGTTGTTGCGAGTGTTGAACCGCAGAACCACATGGGGCCAGGGAGTCAGCGGCGCATTACTCGCCCTGTCCAGCATGATGTGCACCTGTTGCACCGCTCCGGTGGCCATCGGCCTGCGACGTAGCGGCGCCCCTGCGGGCGCCACCATGGCGTACTGGCTCGCAAATCCCCTGCTCAATCCGGCGGTCCTCGTCTTTCTGGGTCTGACCATGACCTGGCCATTCGTAACCACCCGCGCGCTCGTGGGAATCGTGGTGGTACTGATCGCAGCCGTGCTGATGAGCCGACGGTTCTCCACCGTGGAGATCGAAACTCCCGAGGCGCTACCCCAGGATCCCCGGACCTGGGGGGAGATGCTCACGCGTTTCGGCAAGACCTTGGGGCGTTACCTGGTGATCCTGGTCCCGGAGTACGTGGTCCTGGTCCTGCTGGTGGGCCTCTTCTCGGGGTGGCTGTCCGACTTTGCCGGCCTGACACAGAACGCGGGGTGGGCGGCGCTTTTGCTGGTGGGCGTGATCGGGGCGGCCCTGGTGATACCCACCGGCGGGGAAATCCCCGTGATCGTGGGTCTCACCGCAGCCGGTGCGAGCTACGGCGTGGCCGGGGTCCTGCTGATCACCCTGCCCGCCTTGAGCATCCCGTCCATCATCATGGTGGCTCGGCACTTCGGTGCCCGGGCCACGCTGTTGGTCACCGGGTGGGTGATAGTCGGTGGGCTGCTTGCCGCGGCGCTGCTCACCGTGCTGACCTGAGTCGGGAAACCCGCGGCGGCGTCGTCCCTATTCGGCGAGCCGCGCGATGGCGGAGACCTCGACCATGAACTGCTCGCGCGCCATGGGTGCGACCACCACCGTGGAGGTGGGCGGGACCTCGCCGGTGAAGTACGTCTTGCGCACCTCGCCCACCGCGCCGGCGTAGTCCGCGGAGGCGAGATAGGTGGTCGTGGAGACGACGTCCTCCAGGGTGCCGCCGGCCTCAACGACCACGGCCCGCAGGTTGTCGAAGACCTGAGTGGCCTGCGCGGTGATATCGCCCTCACCCACGTAGGAACCATCAGGGGCGAACGCGACCATGCCGGATACGTGCAGCGTGTCCCCGTCCAGCACCCCGTACGAGTAGGCGTTGTTGTCCGCAACGTGGGAGGGCAGCGCTGCGGGCGTGATTCTCTTACGGCGGGGCATGAGGACTCCTGAAGAAGACGAAAGATAAAACCGATCCAACCCTTCCAAACCCCTGTGACGGGTGCAACATAGAGGTATCGCGTTTCGTGAACCGTCCTCCAGAGGCCGTGCATCATGCCTTCCCATCCCCGACACCGAGCAGCCACACCTTCCCTTGACGACGCCGCCCCGCCGGGTGAGCGCGCGGGTCGCGACGAGTGCGGCATCGTCGGCGGCGAAAAGTCCCGAGCCGTCGAACCGGCAGACCCCGCCGATCTGGCCGTTGACCTGCGGGGCGTGCACAAGTCCTTCGGGAAGGCGCACGTGCTCAACGGCGTGGAGCTGCAGATTCCACGCGGCGTGATCGCGGGTTTCCTGGGTCCCAACGGGTCGGGAAAGTCGACGACCATTCGCATCCTGCTGGGGTTGCTGCGAGCGGACTCCGGAACCGCGACCGTGCTCGGCCGAGAGGCCTGGGGTGACGCCGTGGGGGCCCATCGTCACCTGGCCTACGTGCCCGGTGACGTGAACCTGTGGCCCGGACTGACCGGTGGCGAATGTATCGACCTGCTGTGCCGGATGCGCGGTGGCACGCGACAGGGGGCAGTAGCGGAACTGACCGAGCGGTTTCAACTGGACCCCCGCAAGAAGTCGCGTGCGTATTCCAAGGGCAACCGGCAGAAGGTAGCCCTGGTCGCCGCGCTCGCCTCGGATGCGGAATTGTTGGTCCTGGACGAGCCCACCTCCGGGTTGGACCCGCTCATGGAGCGTGAATTCCAGGAGGTGGTCCGGCGGCGCCGTACCGACGGGGTGTCCGTGCTGCTGTCCAGCCACATCCTCTCCGAGGTGGAACAGCTCTGCGACACCGTGGCCATCATCCGGGAGGGCACCGTGGTCGAGCAGGGTCGTCTGGAGGAGATGCGTCACCTCACCCGCGTGACCATTGATGTGATCACGGCCCACGACCCCGCGCTGCTCAGTGACGCTATGGGCCTGCATCATTTGCAGGTCCACGAGATGGCAGAGGGGTTCCACATCACCGGACAGGTGGAACCCGCGGCCTTGCAGGATCTCCTCCCGGGCTTGCACGGTCTGCACGTGCGACAACTGCACGTCGCCCCCGCCTCACTCGAAGAGTTGTTCATGCGCCACTACCGTGCGGAACCGGGCGCGTCATGACACGCGAATTGCACGGCACGGCCACCCTGCTGCGGTTGGCCCTGAAACGCGACCGCGTGCGCCTGCCCGTGTGGCTCGTTGCCGTGGGGTTGCTGCTGGCCGGGGGCGGGCAGGAACTCGCACAAGTCTTTTCGAGCCCCGAGGAACGCCAGGTGCGCGCCACCATCATGGGCCAACCGAGTGGCATCTTCATGGGCGGGCCCGGCTACGGCCTGGACGACTACACCGTGGGTGCCATGATGGCCAATGAATACACGCTGTTCATCGTGGTGGCCGTCGCGATCATGGCCCTGCAGATGGCCGTGCGGCACACGCGGGGCGAGGAGTCCGCCGGGCGGATCGAGTTATTGCGCTCCACTCGGGTGGGGCGTCACGCGGCGCCGGCGGCGACGACACTCATGCTGATCATCACCGCCACATTGATCATGCTGGTGTGCGCCGGGTCGATGCTCACCCTGGACCTGCCCGTTCGGGACAGCGTGGCCTACGGCGCGGGGATCGGCTTGCAGGTATTGGTCTTCGGCGCGGTCGGATTACTGTGTGCGCAGTTGTCCACCACTCCTCGCGGGGCCATGGGACTCGGACTCGCGGTGCTGGGGGCGGCCGTGGTGGTGCGCGGGATCGGCGACATCATGGAGCTGCACGGCAGTTCTCTCTCCTGGTTCTCGCCCATTGCCTGGACGATGCAAACGCGTGCCTTTGTGGAGCTGCGCTGGTGGCCGCTCCTGCCGGCCGCGGGGCTCTCCCTGGTACTGACTCTGGTCGCGATGGCCCTACAGTCACGCCGCGACCTGGATGCCGGGCTGCTGCCGCAACGCTCCGGGCGAGCTCACGCCGCCGGATACCTACGCGGACCGCTGGGCCTGGGGCTCCGCCTCACCCGGACCTCCAATCTCACATGGTTGATTGCTCTGATACTCCTGGCCGTGACCTACGGAACCTTGGCGCCGTCCATGCGCGATTCGTTCGGAGACCTCCCGCCGTCCTACCAAGCGCTCATGGGTGGCTCGGAGCGCGCCGTTCAGGGCTATCTGGATCTCGCCATGACCACCCTGGCATGCGGCGCGGCAGCCCTCGCGGTGGCCCTGGCCTCCCGACTCCACGGCGAGGAGACGGAGACTCGCACCGAACAGGTGCTGTCGCTCCCCGTTGCTCGGATTCGCTGGTTGCTGAGCTGGTGGGCACTGGCTCTTGTCGTGTCCGCCACGGTTTTGTTCCTGAGCACCCTGGTTCTGGCCGCCACCACGGACGCGGTGATCACGGTCGACTCCGTGTATTCGGATCTCCTCTTGACCTGGGCCACGTACCTTCCGTCTCTGGCCCTGCTCACGTCCATCGCCGTGCTGGTCTACGCCCTCGCCCCGCGCCTCACCGCGCTCGCGTGGGTGCCGGTGATTTTCGTATTGGTCGTCGCCATCCTGGGGCCGCTCCTGAACGTTCCGTCCTGGCTTGCCGATCTCTCGCCGTTCCATCATGTGGCACGCCTGGCCAATGATTCCGCCGCCGACGCCGCCGCTCTCACCTGGGTCACGACGGCCGCCGTTCTTGCGGTTGCCCTGGCATTGGCCGCCTTCCGCCGCCGCGATGTTCCGGGGCGTTAGGTGAGCCCGGATATGTCATCGCTCGTGATCCCGAAAGGAACGGGACCGTGTATCTATTGACTTTCGATAGGTTTCAACCGAGACTCAATCTATGCTGTCGGAACGCTGGGCGGTCACGCCCCTCAGAATTTTCTTGGCGATACTTTTCGCGGTCCTGCTTCTACTGCAGGTCATGTCCCTTCCCGGGCAGTTCGCCCACATGGCCCAGGAGTCACCGGAGATGGCGCATCTGCGGTGGCCGCTGACCGCCATCACGGTGTTCTGGGTGGTGTGCGCTCAAGTGGTGGTCGTATGCACCTGGAAGTTGCTGACGTTGGTGAGCAGTGATCGCATCTTCACGCCATCCTCCTTGAAATGGGTGGATGTCATCATGTGGGCCATTGCTGCGGGGTGGGCCGTGCTGCTCGGCGTGTTCCTCGTGGTGGGGTTCAACGCCGATGATCCCGGGTTACCCCTCCTGCTGTTCCTCGTTCTGACGAGCGTCACCGTGCTGGGGCTGCTCATGGTGGTGATGCGAGCCCTCCTCCGCCAGGCCACCTCTCTGCGCACCGACATGGAAGCGGTGATCTAATGGCCATCATCGTGCGCATTGATGTGGAACTGGCCAAGCGGAAAATGAGTGTCGGGGAATTCGCGGATCGCGTGGGCCTGACCCCCGCCAACGTGGCCGTGCTCAAGAACGGCCGCGCCAAGGCTGTACGTTTCACCACGCTGGAAGCCATGTGCCGCGTGCTCGAATGTCAGCCCGGGGATCTCCTCGAATGGGAGGAGGACTGAACCGCACGGGGGATTCTTACGGTTCGGGCGTTACGGCGCCACACCCGCTCATCCCCCTGATTCCAGCCGCACCACGTGATCGGCCAGCTCCGCCACGTCGTCCGCATCGTGGGTGATGATCACCGCGGTCCGGTCGGTGAGCACCCGCTTGAGCACACTCCTGATCTCCGGGCGGGCGGTCACATCCAGGGCGCTGAGGGGTTCGTCCAACAGCACCACGTCCGGCTGCGCGGCCAGCACCCTGGCAATCGCGACCCGCTGCGCCTGCCCGCCTGACAGCTCGTCCGGCCTACGCTGGGAGAACCGTTCTGCGCCGACCTCGCGCAGCCACCCCGTGGCCCCCTTCCGGGCCGCCGTTCGGGACGTTCCCTTGCACCGCATCCCGAACGCCACGTTGTCCAGCACGCTCAGGTGCGGGAACAGTCGCGCCTCCTGCGCCATGAGCGCGACCCCCCGTTTATGGGCCGGAACCCAGACCGTCCGCTCGTCGGCCGCCACAACGACGACGCTGCGGTCACCGACCCGCACACGTCCCGCGCTGGGGGTCAACAGGCCCGCGATCACGGCAAACACCGTGGACTTACCCACCCCGTTGGGCCCGATCAGGGCAACGGTCCGTCCGGATGCGACGCTCAACTCGGCGGCGGTCCCCCTCTCGGCTACGACCACGTGAGCATCCAGCCCCACTCCTCCCGCCGCCCTCGACGGAGCACGCCCCGCTGAGGTGAGGCCCGGGCGGGGCGGGGCCTCCCGGTCGGCGGTGTCATCCTCTGTCCCACGGGGCGCCATCGACGGGGTGGGCGCCCGGACCGAAACCGCCTCACGCGCCCACCGGAAGAGTCCGGCGCGAAACCCGGCGCCGCGGCGGCGGCGGGAGGGCGCGCTGAGGCTCACCACGAGCAGCGCCACGACCACGAGCAGCAACGAGAGCGCCACGGCCGTATCCGGGTCCACCTCGCGCTGAAGGTAGATCTCCAACGGGAGGGTGCGCGTGACCCCCTCCAAACTGCCGGCAAAGGTGAGCGTGGCCCCGAACTCCCCCAGGCAGCGTGCGAAAGACAGCGCCGCGCCGGACAAGAGCGCCGGCGCTGCCAGCGGAAGGGTGACGCGCAACAGCGTGCGGGTGGGGGACGATCCCAGGCCCGCGGCGATCTCCTCGTAGCGGGTGCCCACGGTGCGCAGTGCCCCCTCGAGGGAGACCACCAGGAAGGGCAGCGCCACGAAAGTCTGGGCCATGACCACCGCCGTGGTCGTGAAAGCGATATCGATACCGAGTACCCGTAATGACGGCCCCAATAATCCCATGCGGCCGAACGTGTACAGCAGCGCGATACCACCCACCACCGGCGGTAGGACCAGCGGCAACAGCACCAGGGAGCGAAGGAGCCCCAGCCACCGGCCCTGCCAGCGAGCGAGCACCAGCGCCAAGGGACACCCCAGCGCGAGGCACAGCAGGGTGGAAACGAACGCCGTGCGCAGGGTGAGCAGCAACGCGGTGATCGACTCCCGGGAGGTCAGCAGCTCGGGCAGCTGAGCCCAGTCCACCCGCAGGATCATGCCCAGCAGCGGCAGAAGCACCAGTAACGCCCCGAGAGCGGCCGGGACGACCACCCACCGGGGCGCGCTGTGGAAACCTCGGCCGATCACGGCGCGCCGAAACCGGCCTTCTTCAGGCCCTCCTGGCCCTGCGGCCCGGTGACGAGCTTCTCGAACTCGGCGGCCAACTCGGTGTTCTTCGCATCCTTGAGAGTGACGATCGGGTATTTGTTGATGGCCTGGTTGGCCTTGGGCAGGCCCACGGTCGTGATCTTGTCCCCGGCCGACTTGGCGTCGGTCACGTACACGATTCCGGCGTCCGCCTGACCGGAGGTCACTTTACCGAGTACGTCCGTGACGGAACCTTCCTCGCTGACTGGTTCGAGAGTCACACCATTGACCTTCTCAACGGTCTGGGTGGCCGAACCACACGGCACCTCGGAGGCACACGTGACCAGCTTGACCCCGCCCTTGCGCAGATCCTCGAAAGAGGTGATGTCGGCCGGATTATCCGCGGGCACCACAATGGTCAGCGTGTTGGTCGCGAAGATCGTGGGCTCGCCGTCATTGAGCTGGGCGTCCGTCAGCTTGGTCATGTTCTTTTGGTCCGCCGATGCGAACACGTCCGCCGGTGCGCCCTCGGTCAGTTGCTGCACCAACCCGGAGGAACCGCCGTAATTGAGCGCCACCGTGGTGCCCGGGTGGGCTTCTTCGAAATCCTTACCCAGCTGGTCGAACGTGCCCGCCAGGGATGCCGCCGCGTAGACAATCAGCGTCCGATCCCCGCCCGACGATGCCGCCGCAGACCCGCCCGCATCCCCGCCACCGCTGCTCGGTGATCCGCATCCCGCGAGAGCCGTGCCCAGCACGGCGGCAATGGCCGCAGCCTTGGGAACCTTCACCCGGCGCATCATGGTTGAGGCGCCGTTTCTATCGAGACCGCTGTGGCCTTGACCACGGCCGTGGCCACCGATCCGGGTTCGAGGTTCAGTTCCCGAACTGCTTCGGTGCTGATCAACGACACGATGCGATGCGGACCGCACTGCAGCTCGACCTTGGACATGACGGTATCGGATACCACGGAGGTCACCAGCCCCACCAACCGGTTGCGCGCCGAGCCCGCGATCACCGCAGGATCCTTGGGATTCGTGGCCTGCTTCTTGGCAAGCTGCGCCAGCTCCAGTCCGTCCACCCCGGTGTGGCCGGACGGCCCGTTGAGCTTGGTCAGGACTCCCTGATCGATCCACCGCCGGATCGTGTCATCACTGACGCCCAGGAACAGCGCGGCATCCGCCACTCGAATACGTGTCATGACCCCACAATATCCGCACTTGCGGATTCTTTGCGGGATCTATTCCGTAAATGCGGATAGTGGGCCCGGGCAACTCGCTTACTCGTGGGTGAAGTTCGCCGTGCGCTTCTCACTGAAGGCGGCCATGCCTTCCTTCTGGTCCGCGGTGGAGAACAGGCCGTGGAACACGCGGCGCTCGTACTGCACACCCTGCTGGAGGGTGGTTTCGTAGGCCGCGTTCACGGATTCCACGGCATGCTGAGCAACGGGTTTGGACAAGCCTGCAATGGTACGAGCCACGTCGTTGGCGGTATCCAGGAGCTGATCGGCCGGGACCACACGGGCCACCAGACCGGACCGTTCGGCTTCTTCCGCGTCCATTTGGCGGGCGGTCAGAATCATGTCCATGGCCTTGGCCTTACCGATCGCGCGGGTCAAGCGCTGAGTGCCACCCATTCCGGGGATCACTCCCAGGTTGATCTCGGGCTGGCCGAACGTGGCGGTGTCTGCGGCGATGATCAGGTCGCACATCATGGCCAATTCGCAACCACCGCCCAATGCGTAGCCGGCCACGGCGGCGATCTTGGGGGTGCGCAAGCGGGCGAAGACATCCCATGATGAGAAGAAGTCCATGCGGTACATCTCGGCAGCCGATTTGGTAGCCATTTCCTTGATGTCAGCACCCGCGGCAAAGGCCTTTTCGGAACCGGTCAGGACAATGGCGCCGATGTCCGGGTCTCGGTCGAGCTCGGTGGCGGCGGCGACCACGTCATTCATGGTTTGCTCGTTCAAGGCATTGAGCGCCTTGGGCCGGTTCAAGGTGATGACGCCCACGCGACCGTCACGGGTCACCACAATGGTCTCGTACTCGGTGTTTTCACTCATGTGACCAGCATCTCATGCGGGCCAATGATCAGCCTCGAGGAGCAGTGGTGCGGGCATGAAACGCCTGCGAAACACTGGCGGGCTACGATATCCGCATGCGTGAATTGCAGGCTCAGATCATTTCCGAACTCGGCGTTAAACCGCAGATCGACCCCGCCGCGGAAGTGGAACGCCGAGTGGACTTCCTGTGTGATTATTTCCGGGCCGCCCGCGCGCGAGGCTTTGTCCTGGGGATCAGCGGGGGTGTGGACTCCACGTTGGCCGGCAAGCTGGCCCAGCTGGCCGTGACAAAACTTCGAGCCGAGGGCGAGGACGCCCAATTCGCGGCCATGCGGCTGCCCCACGGCGTCCAACACGACGAGGACGACGCTCAGGCCGCTCTCGCCTTCATTGCGCCGGACCGCACGATCACCTTCGACGTCGCCCCGGCCGTGCGTGGTTTCGAGGAGGCTTACGAACCGGCTATCGGAACGGAACTGACCGATTTCACCCGGGGTAACACCAAGGCGAGGGTGCGCATGACGGCCCAGTACGCCGTGGGCGGGGACAACAATCTGCTGGTGATCGGCACGGATCACGCCGCGGAATCCGTCACGGGATTCTTCACCAAATTCGGCGACGGCGGCGCGGACCTGTTACCGCTGGCCGGTCTGAACAAACGTCAGAACCGACAATTGCTTGATCACCTGCGAGCCCCGGAACCGTTGATCTCCAAGGCACCCACCGCGGACCTGCTCGATGACAATCCAGGTCGCACGGACGAGGACGAACTGGGACTGTCCTACCACGACATCGACGACTACCTCGAGGGCAAGGAGGTCGCCACCGAGATCGCACAGCAGCTGGAAACCATTTTCATGCGGTCACGTCACAAGCGCACCGTGCCCGTGACTCCGGCCGATGACTGGTGGCGTTCCGAGTAATCTTGCGGAGAATTTCGGCTGGGCGGCTGGCCGTGGTCAAAGAATGGGTCGCAGCGGAATCAACACCGTCTCCGCGAAACGGGCCATGCGGTGACGGTCGCGCCAGCGGGGGGAGCTGAGGGTTTCGCAGTGCTCGGAGTCCGCTTCGAAGACCTTCTCCATTTCCGCCGCGAAATCCGGGTCGATGATCTCCACGTTGGTCTCGTAATTGAACGACAGTGACAACCGGTCGATGTTGGCAGTGCCCACAGTGGACCATTCGCCGTCGATCGTTGCGGTTTTCGCGTGAATCATGGCCGCCGCGTACAGCAGGATGGTGATCTCCGCGTCCAGGAGCTGGCCGTAGAAACCGCGGGACACCCAGTCCGCCAGGATGTGGTTGGAGTCCTTGGGAACCATCACGCGAACGTCCACACCACGCTTGGACGCCCTCACCAAACCATCGAGGATCTGTTGGTCGGGAATGAAATACGGCGTGGTGATCCAAATGTGGTCCTTGGCGCGTTCAATGGCACTCAGGTACAGGTACCGGATCGGATACACGAGCTGCACCGGCAGGTTGGCAGCAACCCGGACCTCCGGGTCCCAGTTCTGCGGTGACACCCACTCGATCTGTTCGCGCGGGTGACGGTCCTCGTTCCACACCTTGGCAATGGAGTTCCGCAGACCCCACACGGCCGGGCCCACCTCACGCACGTGGGTGTCCCGCCACTGACTGGCGTACATGGAACCGATGTTGTAGCCACCCACGAAACCAGTGGTGTCGTCCACCACCAGGATCTTGGAATGATTGACCCCGGTGTAACGCAGCGGGCCCCGCCACCATTTACGTCGGACGGCCGGCATCCGGAAGACATTGACCTTGTCCGAGAACCGATAAAAGGAATTGGGGATCACCAGGTTGGCGAACCCGTCATAGATGACAAAGACGGCCACCCCGCGTTCGGCAGCGGCGTTGAGCGCATCGAGGAACCGCTGTCCCACGTCATCGTTCTTCCAAATGAAAGTCTCCATGTGGATGGATGTCTGGGCGCCGTCGATGGCATCGAGCATGTCTTCGTAGACGGTGGCGCCCGACGTGTAGATTTTCAGCTCGGAGTCCTCCACCTGCGCGGTGAAGGTGCCCGGGCGGGGAGCATCACGGACCTTACGATTCCTGTGCTTCCACCAGTCCAGGCCCGCCAGGGAAGCGATCACCGTGGCCTGAGCGGCAGCCACGGAGCCGGCGGCAACCACTCCCGTCTTCAACAGGAAAGAACGTCCCTTGTGGTGGACTGCGGCGGCTTTGGTCGTCATGCAATCACCCTACGTGGCCTGGCCTGAGAACCCCCGAAAAAGGCGCGTAACGTCTCGGGTGTGCTCGGTCCCGGGCGAAATTTTGCGGCCACCGTGCACGTTGGAACCGATGTGAGCGCACACGAGCACTTCTTCCTGGACAAGTCCGACCCCGGCAGTTGGCGAGCCATCAACGCTTTCTCCCGCCGAGTTGCGGCGGCAAATGAAGCAGCCGATATCCCCCGTGCCGTCACGGAACTACTCAACGTGCGAGCCTCGCAGCTCAACGGCTGCGCGTACTGCTTGGATCTGCACGTGAAGCGGGCGACCGAGGCGGGTGTGACCGCTCAGCAGTTGGCCGTGCTCCCTGCCTGGCGGGACACCCGGGTGTTCGATCCGCTGGAACGGGCGGCCCTGATCATTGCCGAGACCGCCACCGAGCTGAACCATTCCACGCTGCACCAGGAGCTGACGGAGGCCCGGGAAACTCTCACGGACAAGCAGTTCTCCGCTCTGCAGTGGTCCGCCATTGCCATCAATGCGTTCAACAGGATTTCCATCCTGTCCGGGCACCCGGTGCGCCCCAACCGCGACGGACAGTAGGTAGCCGTCCCGTGAGTGGCTGTTTCTGCCCGCGGCTCGCTACGGTGGTGTCATGAGAATTGCCACGTGGAACGTCAACTCCATCAGAGCCCGCGCCGACCGCATCGAAGCGTGGCTGGACCGTTCGGACGTGGATGTGTTGGCCATCCAAGAAACCAAGGCCAAGGACGAAAATTTCCCATGGGAACTGTTCGAGTTCGCCGGGTACGAGGTGGCCCATTTCGGGCTGAGCCAGTGGAACGGCGTGGCCATTGCCTCTCGCGTGGGGCTCAAGGACGTGGAGCGCACGTTCCCCGGCCAGCCCGTGTTCGGTAAGGGCAAGCAGGAGCCCGTCCAGGAGGCCCGCGCCATGGCCGCAACCTGCGGCGGTGTGCGCGTGTGGTCCCTGTACGTACCCAACGGCCGCGGCCTGGACGACCCGCACATGGCCTACAAACTCGAGTGGTTGCGCGTGCTCAAGGACCACGCCGCGCAGTGGGTTGCAGATGATCCTGAGGCGGAGATCGCATTGGTGGGTGATTGGAACGTGGCCCCGCAGGACGAGGACGTGTGGGACATCCAGTTCTTCAAGGAGAACGGTTTCACCCACGTGTCTGACGGCGAGCGTGCGGCGTTCAACGCTTTCATTGACGATGCCGGCTTCGTTGACGTGGTCCGCCCCCGTCACCCCGGACCCGGCGTGTACACCTACTGGGATTACACGCAGCTGCGTTTCCCCAAGAAGGAAGGCATGCGCATCGACTTCCAGCTGTGCTCCCCGGCCCTTGCTGCGCGCGTCACGGACGCTTGGATCGACCGTGAGGAGCGCAAGGGCAAGGGCGCCTCGGATCACGCGCCCGTGGTCATCGAGATCGGCTGACCCATGGCACTGGTGAACGTGGGCACGGCGTTCCGGGGGATCACTGGGCCTCCCGTGCGTTTCGCCATGCGAATCTACGTGCCGCAGGAAGAGCTCGACGCCGAGTATGCCCCCGCTATCCCTCGCGCCCTGGATCCTCTGACGGGCGGGGTCAACGAACTCACCGAACAGTTGACCCGCCTCACCGACACGTCCCATTCGCCGCTGCCACCCGCGCGCGAACCCCTGTGGACCATCCCGTTCTCCACGGCCCCCCTCGCCGAAGAGCGCTTTGTGGGCGGCATGGGAGACTTCCCGGTCTTCCACGCACCCCAGCGTTTACGACGCTCCCTCCGCTTGTTCTCGGATGCCACCCTGAACGACGGTGCTCAGCTCCTCCCACTTCTGGTTCCGGAAAAGCAGGTGCGCGAGGCCGCCCGGAAGATCTCCGGGGAACTGTTCGAGCCGCTGTACACCCGGGAATCCGCGTACGTGGTGCCCTTGGCGTGGTTCGCGGCGTTCACCATGGCGGATCGGGTGGTCACTGTGCACGCGGGCCATGAACTCCACCGGCTGGTCACGCCGGCGGACACCGCCGCGCGGCGTGTCATTCATGGGGCGCAGATCGTCGAGGACACCGCCCTGGCTTCTGCCGGGCCGGATGCCGAGGCCCTGTCCGAGGAGGCGCAACAGGCCAAAGCCTTCGCGGATGATCTGACTCGGTTGGGCCGCTGGCTCGGCACATTCAGCCCCGCTTCACTCGTGAGCCTGGATTACGGTTCCTTGGCCGACCGGATTCAGCCCGATGAGAGTCCCCGCGACATGGCCGACGCCCTGGATCTCCTGCGCGACAATGACCAGGGCGCCGCCACAGCGGCCCTGCGGCGGATCTTCCAGCGGTGGTCTCCGTTGGCGCACCTGCAATCGGCGAATTAGGGGCTGCCGAGGCCGGCCCGCCGGTCCCGGGTGAGGCAAATACAGTGGTCGGATTCGGTGTGAGGAAAGTGCCGAGATCCGGCACTTTTTGCGCTGGTTCCTCCCCTCAGAGTTCCCTGCTGCGTACTTAGAACGCAAGTTATTCCGTCAGAACGGAATAAACTGCGAGGACGTCGCGCGGCGTACCCGCTCAACCCACTTCCGTCTCCGGCCGGGATCCTTGAGATCGTCCGCGACCAACAGCGTGAGATCCAACCCGCAGTCACGCAGGAGCCCAAAACGGTACATCTCGTCCCGGTACTGGTCCACTTTCTCCGCGTGGACTCGGCCGTTGTACTCGACCGCCACCTTGAATTCCGGCCATGCCAGGTCCAGGTAGAACGTCCGTCCGTTGACCGTCACCGGGTAGTTGAGCTGAGGCGGTGGCAGTCCTTCGTGCAGCGCGATCATGCGTGTCAGGGTTTCCATGGCCGAGAAGCATGACTCCTGGGCGTCCCGCAATCCTTTACGCACGGCATTCACGGCGAACGAATGCGGCGGCAAAAGACTCAAGCTCTCCTCGATCACGGCTCTCGGAAGTTCGGCCGCGACTTCCGTACCGGGGATGGTGAATTGCCAGGACATCATTGCGTCCAGACAGGCAACAATGCGCCAGTGCGACAGCCGAGGGGCAACAACCACCAGCGCCTCCACCGGGTGGGCAATCCTGCTTCCCCAGGGCCTGCAAAAGTCTCCAGCCCCAGCGATTTGGAGAACTTGATTCCCTCGGCAACGGTTTGGGTTCGCGCACCTGACCACCGCAAATGGGCCGTCTCGCGTTCCCCCGAAAGGTCTGCATGATCTTTGGACAGGGCATCCTGAGTGACTGATGCGCCCAATGGTCGGTGTACCCCGCGGGTAACCTCAGGATGTCCAGGGCATTGAACCGGGTCACGGCGAGGGTGGAACCCGGAGCACCCAGATGCTGTTGCAACAGCAGTGACCGCTCCACCGCAGTGAGCGGTACGGGATGGAAGGCCCACAGTCCCTTGGTCACTCGTTGTATCCCCGCATGAGCCATCAATTGCGAGGCGCGTTTGCCCGTCCCGGCCGTGCGTAGCACCACCGGACGGTCTCCGAGCCGCAGGGGCTCTTGTCGGTACAGCATGCTCGGACTCTAGAGAACCGGGCCGGTACGGGCCGGAACTTATCCACAGTCACTCATCCGATATCCCTCCACAGGGTTCATGGTTCCTCAGCCAGAGACGCAAGTGAGGAACGTGCAGCCCCGCAGTCTGGTGTGAGGAAGATGTTCAGATTCGGCCAATTTTGCGCATCTTCCGCCCCTGAGGCTTCGTGGCTGCGATTCCCTCACATCAGATTTCCCCCGCACCCCGCATGCTGACTAGCGTTAAGGGGGTGTCTGAAGAAACAGTGACCCCACGTCAACAGTCCGGTACCGAGTGGTGGCGGGACGCCGTGATCTACCAGGTGTATCCGCGCTCCTTCAAGGACTCCAACGGAGACGGGATGGGCGATCTGGGCGGTGTGACCGAAAAACTGCCCTACCTCAAACAGCTGGGCGTGGATGCGGTGTGGCTGTCTCCGTTCTATCTGTCTCCGCAGCATGACGCCGGGTACGACGTGGCCGACTACCGCACCATCGACCCGCGATTCGGCACCCTCGAAGACTTTGACCGGATGCGCAATGAGGCCCATGATCTGGGCCTGAAACTCATTGTGGATCTCGTACCCAATCACACCTCCGAGGACCACGAATGGTTCCAAGAGGCGCTCTCTTCTCCGAAAGGATCCGAGGAGCGCGCCCGCTACATGTTCCGCGACGGCAAGGGCGAGAACGGCGACCTGCCCCCGAACAACTGGAAGTCGCTGTTCGGCGGTCCCGCGTGGTCCCGCATTGCCGACGGCCAGTGGTACCTGCACCTTTTTGACTCATCACAACCGGATTTGAACTGGGAGAACCCTCAGGTGTGGGAGGAGTTCCGCAGCGTGCTCCGGTTCTGGCTGGATCGCGGTGTGGACGGGTTCCGCGTGGATGTCGCTCACGGCATGGTCAAGGCGGAGGGCCTGCCCGACTGGGACGAGCAGGTGCACATGGTCGAGGGCACCGATGTGGATGAGCAAGGCCAGTCCGAGAAGACCATGGACACCGGCCCCTACTTCGACCAGGACGGCGTGCACGAAATCTACCGCGACTGGAACCAGGTGCTGGCCGAGTACCCCGGTGAGCGCATGCTCGTGGTGGAGGCGTGGATCGGCCCGGCGGAGCGACTGGCCTTGTACGTTCGCCCGGACGAGGCGCAGCAGGCGTTCAACTTCGACTTCCTGATTGCGGGCTGGCATCGCGACCGCATGCGCAACGCCATTACGGAAGCTCTGCGCGTCAACCAGGCGGTGGGTGCTCCGTCCACCTGGGTGCTCTCCAACCACGACACCGTCCGCCACGCCTCGCGCTACGGCTTGGGTTCCCGCACCGCCTACCCCAATGGCATCGGTGCGGAGGACCAACAGCCCGACGCCGATCTGGGCCTTCGCCGAGCCCGCGCCGCCGCGCTCGTGGAACTGTCCCTGCCCGGTTCCGCATACGTCTACCAGGGCGATGAGCTGGGGTTGCCGGAGCACACCGATTTGGAGGCCGAGAGCCGCCAGGACCCCACCTTCTTCCGCACCGAGGGCACCGAGTTGGGTCGCGACGGCGCGCGAGTACCCCTGCCCTGGTCTCCCGTGGGCAAGGGGCTGGGCTTCGGCCCGGATCCGTGGTTGCCGCAGCCGGCGAGCTTCGAGAACATCACGGTGGATCACCAACTGGGCAACCCGCAGTCCGTGCTGAACTTGTACAAGAACGCCCTGCGCATTCGGCGGGAGCTGGGTCTGGGCCGCGCGGAGTTCGCGTGGGATCCCCTGAGTGAACGAGGTTCGCAAGTCCTGGCCTACCGCCTCACCACGGAGGCCGGGGAGACAATTCTCGTCGCGGCCAACGCCGGCGATGAGGCTGTGGAGATCCCCGAGCTGAGCAGCGGTGAACTGCTGCTTACCAGTGGCCAGAGCGCCGCGATGGCCGGGAAGCTCGCCGTGGATCACGCAGTCTGGATCAAGCTCTAGCGAGTGGACGCTATTTTTCCGGCAACGCAGCCGAGCACTGGGTGGAAATCCAATCCTGTACGGGTTGCAGTGCCCGTTGGATCTGAGCGGCCTCCTGGGGCTGCAAGGTTTCACCGGCGTTGCTGAGGAGCCGGACGGCGTCGTCGAAAGCCGGAAGAACAGGCTCCGGCAACCGGTTACGGTGCGATTCGAGGGAGGCGGTGGCTTCGGCGACCACGGACGAGTCCTGGCCGGGCTCGGCGGTGGCGTCCGTGGATTGATCGGTGGTCATGGGCAGGACCACCAGGCCGGTGTAGACCTCCACCACGTCCAGGCACGTTCCGGTGCTGGCGGTTTGGCCGGTGCCCACGGGGGCCTGTGACTCGCTGTCCTGTTGGGGAATCTCGCTGGGTGCCTCGAAGGTGATGGGCCCCTCCGCGCTGTCCGCACTGGAGGAACACCCGGTCAGCGCGAGCAACAGACCCGAGGTGGCCGTTGCGGTCGCAACTCGTTTCCAAGTCAAGAGGTTCACCCGCCGTCCGCACGTGAGGTGCAGCCCAACCGGCCGGAAACGCGGGGCGTGCACGATTATAAATACCCCTTCAACCTAGGCCGCCAACCTCCGTAACGGCTGAGGGTTTTCCGCGTCCCCGCCCGGTGGGAGCACACTTCGGAGCAAGCCGATCATCACGTGCGGGTGGTGTCCCACCCGCGAACGATCAGCTCGCGCAGCACGTCCTGGTCCAGGGCGTCCAGCGCGGTCACGTAGATGCATCCGGCCCCCCGGCGGTGCGGGCCGAGGCGATCAAGAAGGTCCCGCGCGACGTCGTCACCCTGCAGTCCGTAGAGGGAGATAGCGGCCTTGCGGGGCGAGAATCCGACGCGCGCGGTGTCCCCCTCGCGACCGGTTTCATAACGGTAGTGGTGGTGGCCGTACCCGACAATGGACTGGCCCCACAGCACGGGCTCGACACCGGTGGCTTCGTGGAAGATCTCGAGCAATGCCCTGCCCTGCTCAACCCGTCGCGGCCACGGCAGGGATTCGATCCAGTCCTCCGCAGATTGCTCGGAGGGCTTGGTCTTGACGTCCGCTTTGGTCGTTGTGGTCGAGGATTTCGGGGCGACGACGCCGCTCATCGGCTCCAGCCCCTGCTCACCCAGGGCGTCGTTGAGCCGGTTGAGGCCCTTCAGTCCCACACCGTGCAGCGCGAGCAGTTCTTGAAAGTCGGCTCCGGCCAGCTGCTCGAGTTCCGTGATGCCCCGTTCAGCCAGGGCCCGATGAAGCGGTGCACCCGTGCCCTTGATTTCCGTGAGTGCGGTCATGGAATCAGACTAGAGGCGCGCGAGGGTCCTGACCATGGGCACGTGCAGCGCTCTGGCAGCCCGTAATCAGGCGCTCTGGCGCTGAATCTCCCACATGAGGTGGCCCTCGGTGGGAGACTGCACCGGCAGGAACGCCGCCTCACGCACGCGACGCGTGGTGTCCGTATCCGCCAGGTACCCGCGGCCACCCGCCACCGTGGCCTCGAGTTTGGTCGCGGCACTGACGAAATGAGCGGCGTCGAGCCGCAGCTGCAACAGGCGCACCGGCGAAGTGACCTCCTCCAACAGGGCCGCGTGTTCGTTGCGCAGGCTCTGCTCGGTCTCGCGCAGGCAGTTGAACCGGTCGCGGAACAGGGCGTTCGGGCCCGGTTTTTCGACCGCCGACGCCGCCTCGTCCAGACTGCGCGCACCCAAGCCGATGCAGAACGCACTCTGGGCGAGCAAGAATCCGGGACGGACAGTGGCCAAGAATTCCTTGAGCGGCACTCCGGTGACGTCGCTGGCGGGAATCCGCACGTCGCTCAGCGTCAGCGAGCCACTCGCGGTGCCGTTGAGCGCCATGAGCGGGGCCGACCGTTTCACGGTGAGCCCCTGGGTGCCAATGCGCACGCGAGCAATGGTCAACGTCCCGTCCTCGAAACGCACCGGCATCATGATGATGGCGTTCGGGAACAGGTTGGAGGCCCATACGATCTTGCCGTTGAGCACCACGGAGTCGCCGTCCGTCACCGCCTCCACGGGGATGTCACCCAGCGCGGACGCCCACTTGAACGCGGGAGCCATGGCGGAGACGCCGGCCACGGAACCGTCGAGCAGTTCCTCCGGGATCTCGCTCCCCGCAGCGCGGTGGAACAGGATAGCCATGGTGTGGCCCCACGCACTGAACGCGGTGGAAAAACACTCACGGGCCAGCGTTTCGAGCAGCGAGGTGACCCCGGCGACGTCGCCCCGGGCTGCGGCGTCGAAGGCACCGCTGCGCCCGAGTGCGGCCAGGGCGACGTCGGTCTCGACATCACCCCGGTCAATACTCGCGGCGCGTTCGGCAACGCCGGCCAGCACGGAATCCGCGACCGGTTGCTGAACAGTTGAAGGAACGGGCATCAGTTGCCTGCCAAGTGGTGCAGCCGATCGATGGGGGTGGTCACGGCCTCGCGGGCGCGCACCACGGCGTCCTCATCGGGAGCGTTGTAGAAGCACAGGCACTTGACGGTGTCCTCGCGGACGTAGGTGCGCAGGAAGCTGACCTCGGGGACCTCGGCGTACTTGGGGGCGTTGGCCTTCTTGCGGCCCAGGTAGGTCTCCATGTCGATCTCGGCGGGGATGTCCCACTCCACCAGGTACTCGGCGGAGGGCTTGGCCTTGCGGATGTCCTCGATGTCGGCGCCCACCAGTCGAACCTGGTCCGGACCGGAAACCTCGGTGGCCTGCTCGGCCACGCCGTTGCGGATGGCCTGGTCCAGAGCGGTGGTGTCATCGCCGTCGAGCTCGACCACGGTGAACACTCGGCCCTGGCCCTCGGTGACCTGGGACTCCAGGACCTGAGCACCGTTCTGCTCGGCTGCGGAGGCGATGGCCGCAATGACGGACTGAGCACCCTCGCGAGTGGCGTTGCTGGGGACTACTTCGAAAAGCTGCAGTGACATGGAGATTCCTCTCCGTGGTCGGTTGTCGGAGTTGGTTAAACGCTACGTGTGGCCCCGGCAGCGGTCCAAGGAGATGGACACACTGCGCAACATAGGGCAGACACCCTCTTCAGACGTTGCTCATCGCGGGGATCGTCAGCATCACCCGTGACAACTGCAACTTGGATCCGCTGCGCATTTATTGGTACGACGCTTCCCGGGACGGCGTGCTCAGCGACTGGCACAAGAAAATTTCCCTGCTCGACGACGTCAAGGTCAGACTCGGTCGCATCGGCGTGAACGGGCAGCGGAAGGGCGTGGACCTGCGGCTGGGTCTGGACCTGGTCGAGGTCGCCCGTAATGGTTCCGCCAAGGTCGCCTACCTCCTCAGCGGTGACGACGCTCTGGCCGAGGCCGTGGAGGCCGCCCAGGATCTGGGCATGAAGGTGGTGCTGCTGGCGCTGGAGGACAAGAACCGGTATTTGGGCATCAAATCCGTGGCGGAGCACTTGGCGTACAAAGTGGACCGCATCCTCGTGCTGCCGCAAGAGCTCATCTTTTCCACGTTCACTCCGGCCACGCGGGCGGTGGTGCCGGGGTCTGAGACCGTCTCCGAGTCCGATCCTCAGCCCGCCACCACCCCGTCACCCGGTCCCGGGCCGGGTTCCGGGCCCGCGCCGGCCACTGTGACCCCCGGCGATGCTGGCCGGCAAGAAGGCCACGCCCATCACGGTCAATGAACCGGACGCCGATCTCCCTGAGTTGTTCGCGG
Source organism: Kocuria sp. cx-455 (assembly GCF_014698015.1). Taxonomy (GTDB): domain Bacteria; phylum Actinomycetota; class Actinomycetes; order Actinomycetales; family Micrococcaceae; genus Kocuria. The sequence continues at coordinate 287,023 of NZ_JACXBS010000001.1, read as the reverse complement.
TGGCGGAGGAGGTCGCCGAACGTCTGGCCCGCAATTGGCACCAAACCACTCCCCTGGCTGAGGTGCAGTCCGTTCTGGAGGACCGACCCATCCTCCCGGCAGAGATCGATTCGACCCTGCTGCGGGATTGCGCCGCAAGGATTGGCGAGACCGACGCCGATCTGCAGTCCGTACGGAAGCACCTCCGTAAATGCTTCTGGGACACCATCGACACCCTGGCCTGACCCACCGGTGCTCTAGTCTGAAGTGTGTGAGTCACGAGTCAGCAGCACCTGAGTCCTCCGGCGGCAGGTCGAATGACAGCTCGGGAATCTCCTGGGGTTCTTTTGCCCGCAACGCCGCTTTGATCGTGGTGCTGCTGGTCATGCTGTGGTTGTTCTTCAACGTGGAACTTCCCCCGGCCGATCAGCTGCAGCAACGGCTCGAAAGTTACGGGTGGGTGAGCTGGCTGGTGTTCATCGGCCTCTACGCGGTGGTTGCCCTGACCCCCATTCCGGTGACCATCATGGCGGTGGCCGGTGGACTGATCTTCGGAGTGTTCCTGGGCAGCCTGTTTTCCGTGATCGGTGTGTTGATCGGTTCGTGGGGTGCCTATTGGTTGGCCCGTGCTCTCGGCACGGACGCCGTGCGCAGGGTGCTCGGTAAGTACGGCGAAAAAATTGAGGCCCGCCTGGACGGCGCGGGCTTTGAAGCCGTGTGCACCCTGCGGCTCGTTCCCGGCATTCCGTACTGGCCGGTCAATTATGGCAGCGGAGCGTTCGGCATCACCCAGCGTGATTTCCTGGGCGCCAGCGTGATTGCCGTAATCCCCGGGCAGGTGTCCCTGGTGGCATTGGGTGCGTTCGTCGCGGACCCCACGTTCTTCCACGGCACCGTGGTGGTGCTCTCGTGGATCGTGGTGCTGGTCATGACCGTGTGGGCGTACAAACGCTGGAAGGCCGCGCGGCGGTAGCGGTCTGCCCGTCCTTGGGGCGGAAATGGGATGTCGCGAGCTACTACGAGTTGTCGCTGAATGCGGGGAATAGATGCGGGGTCCCTAGCAGCCGGCGGAGCCTAGACACCCGTTGAATCGCCCCTCATCGAAGAGCCTCGCGGAGACCCGGTGCGGCAAAGAGGAGTTCAGCGGTGTCGGTCATCCCATAGCGGTCGTCGAGAATTGTGAGCATCTCGGCTGGGGTGAGGTGAGGCCCGCGCCTCCCACTGCGCGCGCAGATCTCGAGAACGGCGCAGCATGCCTGCGTCAGGTGCTGCCGAACGGTAACGTAGACGAACTCCTTTGCCGAAATTGCCCGGATGGGATCGGGCAGGTGTGCCGCGGGGAAGTCCTTCAGGTTGCTGGTCACGATGACTTCTGCGCCACCCTTGGCGGCCGCGGCCACGACGTGTTCGTCGTCGGGATCTGGGAGGCCGTAGGTGCCCTCCAGGGACTCCCAGTCGGTGACCAGCGCATCGTCGAACGCCGTGGACATCTGGTCGATCAGCCGCTGCGCAGATGCCTGGGCTTCACCCGTGGGTGTTCCCCTCGTGACGAGTTTCCTCGCCTCATGGAAGATCAGCTCATCGAGGATCACCGAACTCCACAGCGGGCGGTAGCTTCCCTCAGCGGCCAGGGACAGCAAGAAGTCCCGTTGCAGGCTGGGCCAGAGGACGCTGGTGTCGAGGACGGCGGCAAACACAGGGCCAGTATGTCAGGGACTTTAGCCCTTTCGCCGTTTGGCCGCGACGGCCTTCCTTGCCGCCCGGAGGTCGCCGAGCACCTCCGCAATGTCGGCCGACTCGTCGACGTCGACCGACGAGGCCTCGATCGCCGCGTACTGCTCCTGTCGACGCTGCTCCCGGTAGTCCAGGACATCGGTAAGCGTGAGGCGCCGGTGCGTGCCCGCACGCGTGTACGGCAACTTGCGGTCGTCGAGAGCCTTGATCAGCGTCGGCCGACTGATGCCGAGCAGATCGGCTGCCTGCTGAGTCGTCAGGGTCTGGGACGTCGGCGAGATCGTCACCGACAGGCCCGTCTGCATCGCGTCCACGACGCGGCGGAGCACTACGTAGATTTCCTCGGGGAGTTCGACCGGATCATCAGCCCCGCCTCCGACGAGGTAGTAGCGCGGCACAGGGCTGAGCGCCTCGTCTGCGGCGAGCATGTCGTGGACACGCTCAAGCTGCTGCGTATGGCTCGCGCTGTGCGTCGACGAGGCCAGGGCGTCGGTGGCGGTCATTGAAATACTCCTTTAGTGCACCAATCGCAAGGTCTTGCGTTTGCTTCGTTTGATACTAATGTACTCGTTCGCACAGTGGGTCGGCAAAGAGGAGTTCTCTGCACAGGCCGCACCGGTCGGTCTAGATCGGCACGGCGGTTACCTGTGCCCTCTTTATCTCGTCGATTGACTTCGACGCCGGCACGAACGGCTGAAGGAGTTCACTCCCCTGTTATTCCCCACGACACACATACGACTGCGGGATCCCTGTGATACCCAGCAAGAGCTCCGGGATACTCGTGACGCCCAGGGCTACCCGGAGCTGGCGACTCATACGTTCCGCAAGACTGCGGCGGCGGAGCTCGATCGGGCCGGTACCATTATGGAGGAACAGCTGGCCGGGCTGATTTGAAAGTGCGGGGTATGTGCGGGGTGTCCGATTGTTAGAAATAGAAGAACCCCCGCGTGTAGAAGCCACGCGAGGGTTCAGTGGCTCCGACCGGCGTCGATCCGGTGACCTTACGATTTTCAGTCGTACGCTCTACCAACTGAGCTACAGAGCCAGGCACATCACCTGGGATATGCCGCGACGGCGCGAAAAGTTGCCTTTTCATCGCCGTCTGAGCGACCCTGACGGGACTTGAACCCGCGACCTCCGCCGTGACAGGGCGGCGCGCTAACCAACTGCGCTACAGGGCCTTAGTTGTTTCCAACGAGTGGATATCTTACCAGTAGAACTCACTGCCTTAGCAAATCGTCCACCGCGTGAGATGATCTCGCGAGAAAACGTACCCCCAACGGGATTCGAACCCGTGCCGCCGCCGTGAAAGGGCGGTGTCCTAGGCCGCTAGACGATGGGGGCCAGAACGTCGCCCGACTGCCGCTTGTGCATCAGTGGACGATGGACCTTCAGTAGCTTAGAGGTAAATACCCCGGTTGTACAAACCCGAGTATCACAGGGTGACCTCGGGTCGATCGGCCAAACGCTCGTCCTTGAAACCCTGGATGATCATGAGCGGCCCCGCGCTGTTGTGGATCACGCCCTGGGAGGTGGAACCCAGGAGCATTCCGGCGAATCCGCCGCGACCGCGGGTACCCATGACCACCAGACGATTGCGGTTGGACTGCTCCACCAGAACGTCGATCGGTGAGCCGTCCAGTAGCTCGGCGTTGATCTCCAGATCCGGGAAGTGCCCGCGCAACCAGCGAACGGAGGCGTTGAGGGCGTCCGCGATTTCCTGGTAGATATTCGCGAAGTCCACGGGGGTGGGCATCCAGGACGCGGCGCCCGCCATGGGCGGTACCGCGCACACCACGTTGAGAGGAACGCCCAGCAGTTGCGCCTCGTCCGCGGCGCGCAGCATGGCGACGCTCGAATGCTCGGATCCGTCCGAACCCACCGAAACGCCATCGACGAACGCCTTGGTCTCGTTGATGTCCCGCTCGAGCTGGTGTTCACGCGCCCACGGCAACGGGATGATGCCCACGGGACAATGCGAGTGGGCCGGCACCGCGGTGGAAACGGAACCCAGTAGACGGCCGAGCAAGCCACCGCGGCCGCGAGAGCCCAGGACCAGCAGTTGGGCGGACTTACTCAGCTCCAGGAGCACACCGGAGGGGTCCCCGGTCTCGACCGTGGACCGTACCTCCACGTTGAGGTTCTGCACGTGCAGGGCGGCCTCGCGGACGAGTTCTTTGACGGCGTTGTCCAGGGCGGCCTGGTCGAACGCCGCGTACCCGACGTCGAAAGTGGAACCGGCGTAGACCGGCACCGAGTACGCGCTCACCAGATGAAGTGGTGCGCCACGGCGCTTCGCCTCACGGGCGGCCCAGCGCAGGGCTCCCAGGCTCTGATCCGTGCCGTCCACGCCCACGATAATTTCTCGGCCGTTCAAGGTCATGGCGCGCCTTCCTTTCGCCGATCCGTCACGTCAAGCGTAGTCCTCGGACCGCCCGGATGAACGACATTCCGGTGTCCACGGAGGACAAGCGCCGCCTCTCAGCCCGTGGTGAGATGATGGGGTGGGTCCGGAGGGTGGCCCTAAGGAAAGCACCCGGATCGGCGTCGCGGGCAGGAACCGGAACCGCTGTCCGAGGGAAAGGTCCTGAGGGAGGATACGAACCGTGAACGAACAGTCGGCAACACCGGGCGAATCCGCAAAGTCGTCGTCGATGACCGGCAAGACCGGCAAGGATACGTGGCGTTCGTGGGGCGGCAACCTCACGGTAAAACCGGCGGCGATCGTACGCCCCGAGAACACGGACCAGGTCGAACAGGTCTTGCGTGATGCCGCCGCACAGGGTCTTCGGGTGCGTCCTGCCGGTTCCGGGCAGAGCTTCGCACCGTTGGTCCCCACCTCGGACGTGCTCTTGGACGCCACCGCCCTTAGCGGGCTCAGCTCCATAGACATAGAGAAACAGCAGGTCACGGTGTTCGGCGGCACCACGATTCAGCAGATCTGCCAGATCCTGGAGGAACATGGCCTTGCCCTGGCCAACATGCCCGACTTCACGGGCCAAACCATTGCCGGTGCGATCGCCACGGGCACTCACGGCACCGGCCTGGGGCAACCTTCCCTTTCTGAGCAGATCACGGAAATCACGCTGGCCACCCCGTCCGGCGAGCTGCTCACGTGCTCCGAGTCCTCCAATCCGGAGATGCTGCGCGCCGCTCGAGTCCACCTGGGTGTCCTGGGCGTGATCGTGTCCGTCACCATCCAGTGCGTCAGCGCTTTTCGGCTGCACTGCGCAGAGTTCCGCGAGCCTCTCGACCGCTTGGTGGATTCCCTGGCCGAGCGGATGTCCGGCGCCGATCACTTCGAATTCTTCTGGATGCCCGGCCGCGCCACCGTGCACACCCGCATTCTCAGCCGGCTGCACCGCCTCCCGGATATTTACACGCGTCCGGCCTCACCGATCTCGCGGGCCCTTCGTCGGGCGGACGACGCCGTTCTGCGCACCACCCTGACCTCCGGCCTGGGCCGCTTGGCTTCCGTGGCACCCAAAACCGTGCCCGGTCTGAACACATTGGAGTCCATGGCCAAGAGCTCCCGGCGTTACACCGATGTGTCCTACCGGGTGTTCACCGCCCCGCGCGCAGTGCGTTTCGTGTCCACCGAGTACGCCTTGCCGCTGGAAAACACCGCCGCGGCGTTCAGCGAGTTGAAAGCCCTGGTGGACCGGGAGGGTTACACCCTGTCCTTCCCCGTCCTGGTGCGGTGCTCTCCCCCGGAACAGGGATACCTCTCCCCCGCCGCGGGCCGTTACACCGGGTGGATCAGCCTGCGCCAGTACGGCAAACGCCCCTACGAAAAGTTCTTCCGAGCCGCCGAGCAGATCTTCTTGAACCACGGTGGCCGCCCGCACTGGGGAGTCATTCACACTCAAACCGCCGAGACCCTCAAGCCCATGTACTCGAACTGGGACGATTTCTTGGCCGTCCGCTCCGAGCTGGACCCCCACGGTCTGCTCCTCAACGACCATACGAGATTGCTGCTGGGTCTGTAGTCGGGCATTCCGGCGGCCAGCCGCATTCTGATCGACGGAATAACCCTGCGAGTCGACTTTCCTGGCTCTACCGTTCATCAGATGACGAGGGGCGTGGGAGTCGTGGCATTACCGTCGATCGGCTTGCGCTTTGGGGTCCCCGATTGAGCCTTTCGGCCAACCACTGCAGCCAATTCCAGCGGAGACGGGGGTCTTCGAGATCGTCCAACACCAGAATGTTGAGATCCCAACCGTGATCTTGGAACGTGCGGATGCGATTCATCTCGGTGCCGTACGTACGGCGATCCAGGAGGTGAATTCCTCCGTTGTATTCGATGCCCAATCGCAGCTCGGGCCAGGACAGATCCGGGTACGCGAGGTTTCCTTCGATCATCACAGGGTGGTTCAACGTGGGCTCGGGAAAATCTTGTGTGACAACCATCCGTCGGACCAACGTTTCCATCGGTGACCATACGGGTTCTGCCGCGTTGACGAGTGCGCGTTTCAGGGCGATGACAGCGGGGTTTCGCGCTGGCAAGAGTGAGATTGCTGCCGTCATGTCGTCCTTCGTCATTGCTGGCTGAGGGGTGAACTCCGGAATTTGAAGTTCACCGGACAGCAACGCATCAAGACAGGCAGTCAGCCGCCATTGGGACAGGTAAGGTGCCGCGGCGACCAGAGCTTCGACGGGGTGGGCCAATCGCGTGCCCCAGGGACCCGCAAAAGTTTTCAGTCCATAGGACTTGGTCAATCGCATTCCCTGCTCGCGCACCGTGGGACGGGATTCGGTCCACGCAAGATGTGGGACGTCGTAAGCCCTGCTCAACTCTCGTGCACGCATTGGGGGCGGGTCGCCCAGGAACTCGTTGACCCATCGTTTGGTGTATCCAACCGGCAGCGTGAACAGCTGAAGCGCATGAATACCGGTGATACTCAGACCTACGCCGTCTTTTGAATAGTGATCGTGCAACAACAGAGATCTGCGGATGGGCGTTAAAGGAACCCCCGAACAAACCCACGTGCCCCGAACCAATTTGTAAGTCCCCGGGCGTCCCTCAAGATCTCGAGCTCGGCTACCCAGCTCTGCGGTGGACCTTACGAGCGGGCGCGGTCCGAGCACCAAAGGGTCACCGAGTTTCTTCATGCTTCACAGGCTAGGAATCACGCGAGTCACCGGAAACGACATGTACTCACTGTGGAGTTCACGTCACCGCGCACACGGATCGACGCTAAAGCCAGTGCCCCGAACCGCACCGCAGGCTGATCAACGGTACGACACCGAGAACCGGCTTTTTGGGTCGCACCGTCGACCAGTTTGCAACGGCCTCTCGCTCAGAGGCTTTACCGTCGACAACACCGCCCCACCCGGCCCGGGGTGAACGCGGGAACTGGAGGGGCGGCGGCGTCGGCGGGAAAGTGTCCGGGAGAACTAGCTGCGAGCGGGGACCCCGCGGCGGGAGACGGAGACCATCTCGTCGCGGTCGACCACCTTGACGCGTTCGCGGGGATTGCCCTCGGCGTCGTGAGAGGACTGGCCGAGGCTCTGCTCGTATTCGTCCAGGTCCAGCCAGCCGTCCCAGGTGGTGTATTCGACACCCTTGTCCTGGAGCAGCGACTCGATGGCCGAGGGCTCCGGGAAATCCGGATCGGCCAGGGCGTTACGGTCTTCGAGCAGGTGGTTGATGGTCTCGAGGGCATCGGACTTGGTGGCGCCAATCAGGCCCACGGGGCCGCGCTTGATCCAGCCGGTGGCGTAAACGCCCGGAACCACGGTGCCCTCGCCGTCGACCACGCGACCTTCCTGGTTGAGGACCACGCCGCGGTCGGGGTTGAACGGGACCTCCGGAAGGGGGGACCCCAGGTACCCGATGGCGTGGTAGACGGCTTGGACCGGGTAATCTATGTACTCGCCGGTCGCGGTCACGGATGCATCCCCATTGAGGCGGGTGCGTTCCATGCGGATGCCGCTGACCTTGCCGTCCTCGTCACCCAGGATCTCGGACGGAGTCTGCAGGAAGTGTAGGTGCAGGCGGCGGGATGCGGTCTTGGGAGAATCGTCTTCGCGCCACTTCTGCAGGGTCTTCATCATGACCTTGGTCTGGTTGTTCTCGACCATGGCCTGCTCGGAGGCCTCGTCGAACTGGAAGTCTTCGTCATAAAGCACGATGTCCACATCGCGGGACTTTGCCAGCTCACGCAGTTCGAGCGGGGTGAACTTGATCTGCGCGGGGCCCCGGCGGCCGAACACGTGGACGTCCGTGACCGGCGAATCGCGCAGCCCCTGGTAGACGTTGCCCGGGATCTCGGTGACGAGCATGTCATCCGCGTGCTTGGACAGCACCCGGGCCACGTCCAGGGCCACGTTGCCGTTACCGATGACCGCAACTTCCTTGGCGTTGAGCGGCCAGGTTCGCGGGTAGTCGGGGTGGCCGTCGTACCAGGCAACGAACTTGGCGGCGCCGTAGGAACCATCCAGGTCCGCACCGGGGATTACCAACGGAGCATCGTTGACAGCACCGGTGGCGAAAATCACGGCGTCGTAGTGCGCCAGGTATTCCCCCATCGTGAGGTCCTTGCCGTACTCCACGTTGCCGAAGAAGCGAATGTCGCCGCGGCCCAGAATCGAGCGCAACGCGGTGATGATGCCCTTGATGCGCGGGTGATCCGGGGCCACACCGTAGCGGATCAGACCGAACGGGGTGGGATAGCGGTCGTACAGATCAACGCTGACTTCCAGCTCGCCTTCCCGCACGGCCTCGGACTTTGTGAGCATGTCAGCGGCGTAAATGCCCGCCGGACCCGCTCCGATCACGGCAACGCGCAACGGACGTGCTGAAGTAGGTGCTGTCACAGCTGGTATTTCCTTTCAACGCGCACGCACACTCGCGTGCCTGCGGGGACTGGGTTCTACGGTAGTGAAATTTGAGCAATCGCACACACCGGGCCACCCCCGCGTAATGTTCCGTCACACCCGGGTGAGGCAGGATTCGATTTACGACGCAGCCCCGGCCGCTTCCTGCCCGTCAGCAGTGAGCAGCTCCAACAGGTCGGCCACCGAATCCAGTGCCAGAGTGGGTCGGAACGGGAACCGCTCCACATCCTGGGGGGCGGTCACGCCGCTGTAGACCAGAACGGTTCGCAGGCCCGCCTCCATACCGGAGACGATGTCCGTGTCCATCCGGTCGCCCAACATGGCGGTGGTCTCCGAATGCCCACCGATCTGGTTGAGGGCAGAGCGGAACATCATGGGGTTCGGCTTGCCCACCACGTAAGGGTGGAGATTGGTGGCCGCCGTGATCAGGGCCGCAACCGATCCCGTGGCCGGCATGGGCCCCTCCGGCGATGGCCCGGTGGTATCCGGGTTGGTCGAGATGAAACGCGCGCCGTTGAGGATCAACCGGATCGCGTTGGTGATGGCCTCGAACGAATACGTGCGTGTCTCACCCAGGACCACGTAATCGCAATCGGTGTCCGTCAGGACGAACCCCGCCTCGTGCAACGCCGTGGTCAACCCCGCCTCACCGATCACATAGGCGCGGGAACCCGAGTTCTGATTCTTGAGGAACTGCGCGGTGGCCAGTGCGGACGTCCAGAGATTTTCCTCCGCCACGTGCAATCCCGAGCGCGCCAGACGAGCCGCCAGATCGCGCGGGGTGTAAATGGAATTGTTGGTCAGCACCAGGTACTCCTGGCCCCGTTCTTCCCACAATTCCAGCAGCTCTGCCGCACCGGGGATTGCCGTGTCCTCGCGGACCAGCACACCGTCCATGTCGGTGAGCCATGTGGTGACGTGGGTGAATTGTGCCTCTGCGGACTTCGTCATGAGCTTTGTCCTCCCGGACAATAATCGTTCCTCTGCACTCCAGCGTACTGAGGACGGGCCGGCACGGCTGTGAGGTGAGCAACACCGCACCGGATAAGGTGAGCGCGCGAGAACATGGCCCGCGGCAGCGGTTGCGCCGTCGGCGTAGTATTTCTACACAAACGCCCCCATTCCGGTAGCCGTGCCGTGCGCTGCCGTTGTGCCTTTGACCCGTGAGGATCTTCATGTCGTCACCGACCAAACCCGCATCGCAAACGCGCGAACCCCGCGGAGCGCTGGACCGCTTCTTCTACATTTCCGAACGCGGCTCCACCGTGGGACGAGAGATTCGCGGTGGCCTGGCCACCTTCATCGCCATGAGCTACATCGTGGTGTTGAACCCCCTCGTACTGGGCTACGGTCCGGACGGCGCCGGAAATGTCTTGGGCGGCGAGCGCGTGGCCGCTGTGACCGCCCTCGTCGCGGGCGTACTGACCATTGCCATGGGCGTGTGGGCCAAAGCACCCTTCGCGCTGGCCACCGGCCTGGGCGTGAACGCGTTCCTGGCGGTCACGATCGCCACGAACCCGGGCCTGACGTGGCCCGAGGTCATGGGACTGGTCATCTGGGCCGGTCTGATCATGGTGGTGCTGGTCCTCACCGGCTTCCGCACCGCGGTGTTCAACGCGGTGCCGCCGTCCCTGAAGACCGCGATCGTGGTGGGCATCGGGCTGTTCATTGCGCTCATCGGGTTCGTGAACGCGGGCTTCGTGCGCCGCATCCCGGACGCCGCCGGCACCACCGTTCCCGTGCAAATGGGCAACGGCGGCGAACTGTTCGGCTGGCCCACACTTACGTTCGTGGTGGGCCTGCTGCTGACCGTGGCGCTACTGGTGCGCAACGTGCGCGGCGGCATTCTCATCGCGGTGATCGCAACCACGATCTTCGCCCACATCCTCGAGGCGGTCTCCCCGTCCGGTTCCTCCGTGGACAACACCAGCGGCTGGTCCCTGGTGGTTCCCGCCAATCCCGAGGGCCTGTTCGCACTCCCCGACCTCTCCCTGATCGGCTCGGCAGCCCCCATTGACGCCTTCCGCGAACTGGGCGTGATCGCGTGCATGCTGCTGATCTTCACCATTTTGCTGTCCATCTTCTTCGACGCCATGGGCACCATGGTGGGCCTCTCCCAGCAGGCCGGGTTGGTGGACAAGAACGGTCAGATCGAGCGCGTGGACCGCGTGCTGCTGGTCGACGCGTTCGGTGCCGTGGCCGGCGGCGCGGGCTCGGTCTCGTCCAACCAGATCTTCGTGGAGTCCTCCACCGGTATCGCCGACGGCGCTCGCACCGGCCTGGCCAACGTGGTCACCGGCATCATGTTCCTGCTGGCCATGTTCCTGACCCCGCTGGTCAACGTGGTGCCCTTCGAGGCCGTGGCCCCCGCCATGGTGGTCGTGGGATTCCTGATGGCCAAGAACGTGGTGCACATCGACTGGGAGGACTGGGGCGTTTCCGTCCCCGCGTTCCTGACCTTCGCCGTCATGCCGTTCACCTACTCCATTGCGCACGGCATTGGCGCGGGCTTCGTGTCCTTCGTGTTCATCCGCCTGGTCCAGGGCCGCTGGCGCGATGTCCACCCGCTCATGTACGTGGTGGCCGGCGCGTTCGTGGTGTTCTTCGGGATTGCCGTGATCGAGGGGTGGACGGCGTAACTCGCTCTTCGACTACGACGCCGCCCCGGCCACTTCCCGTCGCGTCCACCGTCGCTGCGTGACCAGTGTCACCCACGTGGTCAGCACGAACGGCCACGTGTACACGGCCATACCTGTCTGGTCCATGGCCCACCACAGTGGCACCGTGACGCACGCACCCGCCAAGGGGACGAGCAGGCGGAGTGCGCGAGCGGCGTCGTCGGGTGGGAAGACCGCGCCCAGGGCGAGGGCGGTCAAAAGGCCGCAATAGCCCGCCAGGCCCGCCGTGGCGGGTTCCCCACCGAGGATCCATAAGCCGAGGGCCGTGGCGGCCATTGCCCCGGTGAGCGACCACAGGCCCTCGCGCGCGCCGGCCAGAAACATGAGGGCGAGGATCAACAGGCCCGTCAGCAAGTGATCGGTCAGGAGGACTTGCGCGGAGGCCCGAACCGTGCCGGTGACGAGCTCCGGGAGCGGCCCGAAGAACTCGAACGGCGGTGCTTCCGAAGTGTCTCGATGCCACCGCCCGAAGACCGGGTTCAGCGCAGAGTTCACCGCGCAGAACGGTCCCGTGAGCATGGGCAACCACGTGAAGATACGCAGCCGTTCGAGGAACCGTATGAGCACCGCGCACAGTGCGCTGCCCAGGACGGTCCAAATGAGCGCGGCGGTTGAGGGACCGCACGCGAGCCACGCCGCGCACCCGGAGAGGGCACCGCAGAACCCATGAATCCCGTCTGCGGCGTCGCGATGCGCTGACACGGAGCTCGGCCGACGCAGCCACACGGACACGCCGGTCTGCACTGCTGCGCCGAGCAGCGCGAAACCCGTCAACCACGGTGACGCCACCGTCAGGGCCAGCAGGACTAACAGACCGCCGAGTGTGGCGCGCTGGAAGAAGATCTGCCCCTGAGACCTGATCAGCGCTTGGACCATCCACACACTGGCCAGTATGGATTACTCCTGCCGATCCGAGAGGATGCAGAACTCATTGCCCTCCGGGTCGGCGAGCACCACCCAGCTGTCCTTGCTGGTTTGGCCCACGTCCACCCTGGAGGCACCCAGGGATTCGACGCGCGCCACTTCCGCGTCCTGATTCGAGTCAGAGGCCCTAATGTCCAGGTGCAGCCGGTTTTTCACGGTCTTGCCCTCCGGAACTTGAATGAAGTCCAACCGCAGGGATTGCCCCTCGTTGGGGGAGGCGCTGACGAAATCCTCTTCCTCCTCATCGATCCGGTAGTTCAGCACCTCGCACCAAAAGCGGGCGAGGGCTTTCGGATCGTGGGCGTCAATGGCCAGTGAGTGCAGGTGGCTAGTCATGGGTCCACGCTACGGGGGCACGGCAGGGAGCGGGAGGGCCGAGAGCCATTTGGTCCGGCTTTACTGCACGGTAGGCCAGGCTACTGTGCAGTAAAGCCGGATGAAATGGCGCACCGGGCTACAACGCCTGGGGCTCGGAGATGCGACCGGTGACTCACGCGCCGGTAATGGTCCCCACCGCCGGCATCTGGTCCGCCGGTTTGTCGTGCCAGGGCTGAGTTTCGGCCACGAGCTGGCGGCACCATGCGGTGTCCTTGTACTGGGCGGGAAGGGGCCCACCGAGCAGTTCCTTGGTCAGGGCGGCACCCGCCTCGGATCCGGGTTCGGGTAGCGGGGCGTGCGAGGCAACCAACACCACGTTGCCGTAGCGGCGCCCCTTGAGCATGGCGGGATCCGCAACCGCGCCCACGTGCTCGAACACTTTCAGTAGGGCAGCCAGCTCCGCGCGCGTTCCCTTCAGATTGCGGGTGTCCCCCACGTTCATGAGGTACACCCCGTCCGATGTCAGTACCCGATCCACGTGCCGCGCGAACTCCACAGTCCGTAAATGCCCCGGCGTTTGCTCGCCGGTAAACACATCACGCAGGATCACCTCGCGCGATGACTCGTGCAGTGATTCGGTCACTTCACGGGCTTCCCCGGCACGGATACGAAGGAGGGGTGCGCGGGGCAGATCAAGCCATTCGCGGACCAGGCGCGTGAGAGCGGCGTCGAACTCCACCACCACCTGGCGGGCGGCGGGAAAGCGCCAGGCAAGGTAACGCGCCATCGAACATGCGCCGCCGCCCAGGTGCAGGATGCGCAGGGTGGTGGGATTCAGATGACGGTCCACGTGCTCTTCGGTGAGCGCGCTGAACCACCTCATGTACTCGAATTCGAGCTGATCCGGCCGGTCCGGCACGATGTGCGATGACGGCACACCGTTGACGCGCAGCACCCACGCGCCGGGCACGTACGAGTCATGTTCGAGCTGCACGGTCCCGGTGTCTGTGTGCCAGGTACCTTCGCTCAGGCCTGGCGCGTCCGACGACGCCGCACTCACCGGCTCCGCCTGATCCCGCCGATTCTTACGGTTGCGTTTTTTGCTCACTGGTCCCGGGACGCCCGATTACTTCTGATCCGGGGAGCCGGACGTGATGCCGCGGCGTTCCCGGGCACGGTTGAGTTCGTGACTGTGAATGGCAGCCTCGAGGCGCTCGACCTTGCCGGAAAGCTCTCCGGTGTGACCGGGTCGAATGTCCGCCTTGAGCACCAGGGACACGCGCGGGCCGTACTCCGCCACGGCGGCGGTGGCCTGACGGACCACCTCCATGCATTCATTCCATTCACCCTCAATGGTGGTGAACATGGAATCCGTGCGATTGGGGAGCCCGGATTCGCGGACCACGTGGACGGCGGCGGCCACGGCGTCGTGAACGGAGGCGTCGGGGTTGTCCCCGCCGCTGGGAGAGACTGAGAAGGCGACCAACATGCCTCCAGTGTGGCACTTCTCCCACCCGAGCACCCGTGAAACCTTCGATCGTCACACCTTTGTTGCCCCACCGCACATGTGGCATCTCTAAACTGGGACAGCAGACCGCCAACCGAAAGGGACCATCTCCATGACCCAGGGCATCTACGTTTCCGCCATGACACCGCAGTCCGGCAAGACACTGGTGGCACTGGGGCTGGCGGACACGCTGTTCAACAGCACGGACAAACTGGGGTTCTTCCGCCCCGTGCATGACGGTGACTCCCCCGAACAGGACTCTGCGCTCCAACTCATGAAGCGCACGTTCGATCTGCCCGAATTCCGCTGCCGCGGCGGGGTCTCCCTTGCTCGCACGCGGGAGATTCTGGCCTCCGGCAATCATGACGAACTGGATTCGGCGGCGGTCTCCATTTATTCCGAGATGGCCCGCGAGTGCGATGTGATCCTGGTGGACGGCACCGACCTGGTCGCCCACAACGCGGCCACCGCGGAGTTCGACCTCAACGCCCGCCTGGCCAACAACATGGGGTGTTCGGTGGCCGCGGTCATCAGCGCTCACAACGCAGAGTCCGTGGCGGACACCGTCAACGCCGTGGACGTCACCCGCACCGAGCTCCGCCAGGCCGGTTGCGACATCTACGCGGTCATCGTCAACCGTGCCGCGCCTGAGCAGGTCGAGGAACTGACCCGGCGCGCCAAACCCGGTGCCCACAACCTGCCGGTCTACGTGATCCCCGAGGTCACCGCGATCTCCCATCCCACCATTGCCGAACTCGTGGACGCCCAGGGCTTCGGCGCCGACCTCAACGACAACTCCCTGGACCGCGACATCAAGGGCATCAAGATCGCGGCCATGACCGTGGGGCATTTCCTGGATCAGCTCACGGATGGCGACCTGGTGATCACCCCGGGTGATAGGACGGACGTGATGTCGGCGACCCTGGCGTCGTCGTTCGCGGCGTCGTTGCCGGTGCCCTCGGGCATGCTGCTGACCGGTGGTTTCCGCCCGGAAGGTGCCGTTGCGTCATTGCTAGCCGCCGCGCCGTTCCCGGTGCTGACCACCGATCGTGACACCTTCACCGCGGCCAGCGCGGTGGCCTCCACGCGCGGCACACTGGGCGGCGCCCACCCTCGCAAGGTCGCGGCGGCCCGCGGCGCGTGGTCCCAGTACGTGGACAGCGACGAGCTGGCCGGGCGCATGAACCTGCCGCGACCGGTGAAGCGCACCCCGTTGCGCTTCCTGCACGAGCTCGTGGAATCCGCGCGCGCCGATCGCAAACACGTGGTGCTGCCCGAGGGTGAGGACCCCCGCATCCTGCGCGCGGCGGAGATGATTCACCGTCGCAACTTCTGCGACCTCACCATCCTGGGCGATCCGGAGCAGATCAGAACCCTGGCGCAGTCCGAGGGCATCGACCTGGATTTCGAGGCCCATGGGCTCAACCTGATCGATTTCCAGCACAACGACGAACTGCGCGGTCGCTACGCGGACGAGTACGTCAAGCTGCGCTCCCACAAGGGCGTGACCAAGGAGCAAGCACTCGAACGTATGGCGGACGGTTCATACTTCGGCACCATGATGGTCCAGCTGGGCGATGTGGACGGCATGGTCTCCGGTGCCGTGCACACGACCGCCAACACCATCCGCCCCGCCCTGGAGTTCGTGAAGACCCGCGAGGGTGTCAACATCGTGTCCTCGGTCTTCTTCATGCTGCTGGCCGATCGCGCATTGGTTTACGGTGACTGCGCCGTGAACCCCAACCCGGATGAGCGGGCCCTGGCGGACATCGCGCTGGCCTCCGCGCAGACCGCCGAGCAGTTCGGCGTGGACCCCAAGGTGGCCATGCTCTCCTACTCGACCGGCGGTTCCGGTTCGGGTGAGGACGTAGAACGTGTGCGCGCGGCCACCGAGCTGGTTCGGGCCAGCAAGCCCGATTTCGAGGTCGAGGGTCCCATCCAGTACGACGCCGCGGTGGACGCCTCCATCGCCAAGTCCAAGCTGCCCGAGTCCCACGTGGCCGGGCAGGCGACCGTGTTCATCTTCCCGGACCTCAACACCGGCAACAACACCTACAAGGCGGTGCAGCAGTCCGCGGGCGCGGTGGCGGTGGGCCCGGTGCTGCAGGGTCTGCGCAAGCCGGTCAACGACCTGTCCCGCGGCTGCACGGTGGACGACATCGTCAACACCGTGGCCATCACGGCCATCCAGGCCCAGAGCCTCTAGAACCTACGACGCGGCTCGCGAGGTTTGCGGGCGGCGTCGCCCCTTCGACCAGCTCACCAGAGGCGCCCACCGACCGGGCGCGCGGAAGGACCCATCATGCTCGTGCTCGTTGTCAATTGCGGATCATCGTCGATCAAGTACCAGGTGCGCGAGGTGACTACGGCCGATGAACCGACCAACCCGTACACCTCCTCCATGCCGGCGATCAACGAGAACGTGCCGCTGGCCCGGGCGACCGAGGGTGTCGAGACCGATGAAATCATCACCAAGGGTCTGATCCAGAACATCGGCACGTCCGAGATCAAGGACCACACGCAGGCGCTGGAGATCCTGGCCGAGCGGCTCGATGAGGAGCTGGGCGGGCGCACCATTGACGCCGCCGGGCACCGCGTGGTCCACGGCGGTGAGCGGTTTTCCGCGCCGGTACTGGTCAACAACGAGATCATCCGCGCGATCGAACGCCTCGCGCCCCTGGCTCCGCTGCACAACCCGGCCTCGGCGCTGGGGTTGCGCGCCATCCAGAAAACCTGGCCGCACATGCCGCAGGTATGCGTGTTCGATACCGCCTTCCACCGCACGATGCCGGAGAAGGCCTGGCGCTATGCCATTCCCGAGGAGATGTATGTCATGCACGGCATGCGTCGCTATGGGTTCCACGGCACGTCCCACGACTACGTGACGGGCAAGGCGTGCGATGTGCTGGGGATACCGCGCGAGCAGTTCAACGGCATTGTGGCGCACCTGGGTAATGGCGCCTCCGTCACGGCCATCCGCAATGGTGAATCCTTCGATACCTCCATGGGTTACACCCCGCTGGCGGGTCTGATCATGGGCACGCGATCCGGTGACCTGGACCCCTCCGTGGTCACGGCCATGCTGGACCGCAACCCCGCCATGACCGCCAAGGAACTGGACACGATCCTCAACAAGGAGTCCGGCCTGCAGGGCATCTCCGGTGACTCGGACATGCGCGCGGTGGAGCAGCGGGCGGCCAACGGTGACGAGAAAGCCCAGCTGGCGCTGGACATGGCTGCATACCGGTTGGCCAAGTACATCGGCGGCTACCACGTGGCCGTGGGTGGTGCGCAGGCCCTCATCTTCACTGCGGGCATCGGTGAGAACTCACCGGGATTCCGCACGCGGGTGTGCAACGAGCTGGGTGCGCTGGGCATAGCGCTGGATCCCGAGTTGAATGCCTCCCCGGAGGGCGAGGTGGCGCGGATCAGCACCTCGGAGTCGGCGATCGAGGTGCTGGTGATCGGCACGGATGAGGAACGCGCCATCGCAGAGGCCACGGCGTCGTTGGTGCGGGACCGGGTGCGGAAGTAGCTCCGCAGGCCCGCTCCTGAACACTTGAGTCCGTAAAACTGCGCTCTGACCCGTCGGAAGTGCAGTTTTACGGACTCAAGTGTTATAGGTTCCGAGAACTTCGGGATGTGCCCTCCACAATCTCCCCGCGTGGCTGCGGATTTACACGGAAATTCATAGTCTCCGGCTATGCCGCCACTCATTCGCATGCCCGATCTGGGGATCAAGCCCCTCGTGGGCACGAGCTCGGCATGGGGTAGAGCCCCCAGGTCACTGAATCGTGACACCCACATGCAACGACTCACCAACAGACACTGGGTCCGTGCCGCGTCGCCTCTAGATGCGTTTCAACGCGCAGCATTACTGCATCACGTTCTGGACCGTCCGGGGTCAGAGCTGCGAGTCACGGGTCTGACTGCTTTGCAGCTCTATGGTCTCCCTTTAGGGTTGCCCAACGCAGACCTGGATCACTTGCTCGGACACGCGCCACCAGCACGGGCCGGCGAGTATCGGACAATGTTGGCCACTCCTCATTTCTCCTGGCTGGGCGTCCGCCGGAAGTGTCCGGATAAGACCGTGCTGATGACCAAGTCGTATGGTCTGGGGCGCTTCCCCGGCCCGTGGGGGAGCATGTTGGCAGACCCCGTTGAGGCACTCGTCGTGGCTGCCCCTCACGTGGCCCGCTGGCGGATCACGGCATGTCTTGACGCCCTCATGACTCGCAAGATCAGATTCCCCGGCGGCAGGTTATTTCCGTTGTACAGCCGTGACCTTCTGAATCGACGAATCGACAGACTGCCTCCCACGTCACGTGCTGTGCGGAGAGTACGAGCTGCCCTTGATGACGCTGCCCAAGGAGCCTGGTCCCCCACTGAGTCCCTGACTCGTTTGATCATCATTGCTCATGGATGTCCGCCGCCCGCTCTGAATTTCCACGTGGTCGTGGACGGCGCCGATCGCTACCTGGATCTGACCTGGCCGGAATCCAAGATCGCTGTCGAGTACAACGGTGCTGATCACCTGGACCGTCGTCAGTACGGCGATGAGATGTACCGCCGTCACCGACTCGAAGACACCGGTTGGCGGGTGCGATACGTCGTGTGGGAAGACCTCATTGACCCAGGACGCCGCCACCTGCTGCTCGAATGGCTGTCACAGCACCTCGGGCAGCAGCGGTAAACAATTCAGTCCGTAAAAGTGCCGGCCCCAAGCCCCTCAATGCACTTTTACGGACTGAAGAGTCGAACACCGTGAATCCCCACACCCGCCGTCAACCCGGCCGCTCAATTCCAGTCAAGGACAGGAACCGAGGATTGGAACGCCTACTTGCGCCGCGTCACCGGATCCTGATCCGACCAGGGGAACACGATCCACTCATCGGTGGCCTTCCACGCATAGTCCGGCTTCACTTCCGACTGGGGTTTCTCGTAGACCACGGCCGAACGGCACTGTGCGCCGTACCCACTGAGCAGTTCCAGTACAAGGGCCAGAGTGCGCCCGGAGTCGACCACGTCGTCCACGACCAGTACCTTCTTGCCGCTGATCGACTCGGTGTCCAGCATGGGCGCCAGCAGCACGGGGTCCGGCAGGGTCTCGTGCACGTCCGTGTAGAACTCCACGTTCACCGCGTCCGAGAGCTTGACGCCCATGGCGTAGGACAGGGCACCGGCGGGCAACAACCCACCGCGGGCCACGGCAATGATGATGTTCGGAGTGAAATCGGAGTCGACGATCATCTGGGCGAGATCACGGCTGGCGGTGCCGAAACTCTCCCACGTGAGTACTTCTTTGGTCTGCAGGTCCGCGGAATCAGCGTGATAAGCCATGTCCGCAGGTTAGTCGCTCCAGCACAAACGTGCCCAACGAGCCCGCCACGGTCACCGGTCGACCGGCGCGGAAGCTGTCCGCGACTTCTGCGCCGTCCGCAGTTTGCATGCAACCGCGATGATCAGCACCAAGCTGCCGGTCAGCAGCAACTGGGTCCGGACCACGGGGTCGAAGAAGCCGAGCACGAAGATCAATGCAATGAGGCCCAGCGCCACGTACGACAGGTACGGGTAGCCCCACATGCGGAAGGACAGCCGACGTCCCGCGCGGTCCGAGCGGCGTCGGAGGATGATCTGCGAGATCAAGGACAAGGTCCACACCACCAGAACGGTGGAGCCGATGGTGTTCAGCAGGAATCCGAGCAACTGCTCGGGCCACAGATAATTGGCGCCGACCGTCAGGAATCCAACAATGACAGACGCCACCACGGCCGCGCGGGGCACGCCCTGAGGGCTCAACCTGGAGTACCGGGCCGGGGCGTAGCCACGTGAAGACAATGAGTGCAGCATGCGGGATGCGCCGTAGAGGTTCGCGTTGAGCGCGGAAAGCAGAGCCAGCACGATCACAATGGCCATGACGGCCTGCGCACCGGGCAAACCGACCTCACTCAGCACGGCCACGAAGGGACTGGACGACAGTGTTTCGTCGTTCCACGGCAAGATGATCACCATGAGCGTCACGGCGCCGATGTAGAACACGAGCAAGCGCACCACAATGGTGCGGATTGCCTTGACCACGTTCTCCTTGGGGTTCTCGGTTTCGGCGGCGGCCACGACCACCAATTCCGTGCCACCGAAGGCGAACACCACGATCAGCAGCGCCGCGGCCACACCCGTGAACCCGTTGGGAATGAAGCCACCGTGCTCCGTGAGGTTGCTCAGCCCCGGCGACGGCGCAGGCAACAGCCCCAGCAGCAAGGCCACCCCCACCAGCAGGAACACGACCACGGCACCCACCTTGAGCAGCGCGAACCAGAACTCGGACTCGCCCAGGGCCTTCACGCTGATGAGGTTCAGCGCCGTGAAGATCACCATGAACGCGAGCGCCATGAGCCACTGGGGAATCACGGGCCACATCTCGTTCAAAATCTGCGCGGCGGCAGTGGCCTCGGCGGCAATCACGATCACCAGCTGAACCCACCACAGCCAGCCCAGGGTCTGACCGGCGGTGCGACCCATGGCCTGCTCGGCATAGAGCGAGAAGGCGCCGCGAGCGGGTTCGGCCGCTGCCATCTCTCCCATGGCACGCATGACCAGCACGAGGATCACACACGCCACCAGGAACGAAATCAGCACACCGGGCCCGGCCACGGCAATGGCGTTACCCGAACCGACGAACAACCCCGTGCCGATGGCCGAACCCAGCGCCATCATCACCAGGTGGCGGGTCTTCATGTGCGAGGCATCAGATTTATTGATGTCCGGGTGCGGAGTGGGGGCAGTTGCGGACATGACATCCCGATCAGATCGAGCCGCGCCCTCACGTGTGGAGAGC
Organism: Kocuria sp. cx-455; assembly: GCF_014698015.1. Taxonomy (GTDB): domain Bacteria; phylum Actinomycetota; class Actinomycetes; order Actinomycetales; family Micrococcaceae; genus Kocuria. The sequence goes on along the minus strand of NZ_JACXBS010000001.1, from coordinate 266,208 downwards.
GGCGACTTATGGCGTAGAGACATGGGGAGTTCCTTTCGGGCCTGCACCGACAGTATGGGCCGGGTGCATTCCAGGAGGCCGGGCGAACCCGGCACAGGCGGTGGGAGAAAACTGCGGGTCAGGCGGCGGGGAATGCGGAACGATCTTTGAGGACCTCGAGCACCCGGTCATTGGTCACGGGGTCGGCCAGCGTGATCCGCACGCCGTCTCCCGCGTAGGCGCGCACCAGGACATCGGAACGATCGAAGGCATCGACCAGGGCCCGCCTCAGCTCCTCGCCCGCCCGCAACCACACAAAATTCGCCTGACTGTGCGGGACGTCCCAGCCGGCCCGGCGCAGGGCGGTGAGAAGACGACGTCGTTCGGAGACCACCGCGGCCACGCGCTCGCGCAACTGTTCCTGGGCCTCGAGCGACGCGAGGGCCGCTTGCTGGGCCAGCGTGCTCACGCCGAACGGGAGCGCCACGCGACGCAGTGCTTCCGCCAGCTTCGGGTGGGCCACCGCGTATCCCACGCGCAGTCCTGCCAGTCCGTACGCCTTGGAGAAAGTCCGCAGCACGCACACGTTGTTGTGGGCGCGGAACAGGGCCAGCGCGTCCAGGGTCTGATCGGCGTCGAGGTACTCGGTGTAGGCCTCGTCGATCACCACGAGCACGTGCGGCGGAACCCGGTCCAGGAAACGAGCCAAATCCTCGTGCTCCAGCGCGACCCCGGTGGGGTTGTTGGGAGAGCACACCATGACCACGCGGGTGCGGTCGGTGATGGCGGTGAGCATGGCCTCCAGGTCATGACCTTCGTCCGCGTTCAGCGGCACGGGCACCGGGGTGGCGCCGGTCAGGCTCACCAGGATGGGGTAGGCCTCGAAGGAGCGCCACGCGAAAATTACCTGGTCGCCGGGACCGCACGTGGCCGCCAGAATTTGTTGGAGCACGCCCACGCTGCCGGGTCCCACGGACACTTCACCGACTTCCACGGCTACAAAATCCGCCAGCCGCTCCCGCAACTCGGTTGCGGCCATGTCCGGGTAGCGATTCATCCGGTGGGCGCTGCGCTGCACGGTGTCCACTACGGCCGGGAGGGGTTCGTAGTGGCTCTCGTTGGACGCCAGCGCGGCAGTGAGATCGCCGGTGGCGCGGCGGCCGGCAACGTAACCGGGAAGTTGCGAGACGACGTCGCGCACGCGCGGTTCCTCGTCTCGCAGTTCCGGGGTCTCGGGGTTCGCTAGCCGGCTGGCGGTGGAGCTGGTGGTCATCAAGGGGCCTTTCGGATGCCAAGGGTCCGGGTGACGGACACGCGGTGGGACGTCGGCTCAAGGTGTGAGCCATGACACGCTCACACGATGGTGAGCCACCTGACCGGCGTGCGCAATACTTTAATTCTTGACTGCGCTTAGTGCTCAGTTACCTCTCTTTCGGGTGACACAATGCACTATATGTACCGGCTCGACCCCTTGGACGCCCGCATCCTCATGGCATTGGACGAGGATCCCAACGCCACAATCCTGGCCCTGGCCCAAAGGTTGGGCGTGGCACGCAACACCGTCCACGCCCGGCTTCGCAGGCTTTCGGAAGGAGCAGTCATGGGCCCCGTCAGCCAACGACTCAATCCGCGTGCGCTGGGCTACGATCTCATGGCGTTCGTGGAACTCTCCATCCGCCAGGGAACCAGCGAGGACGCCCAGAAGGCCCTCTTGAAGATCCCGGAGATCATTGAAATTTACGCGACCACCGGGGACTCGGACCTGCGCGTGCGGCTGGTGGCCAAGGGCACCTCGGACTTGCACCGGATCACCAATTTGATCCTCGAGACTCCGGGTCTGCTGCGCACCACCACGTCCATCTCACTGCTCGAGGCCATGCCCCTGCGTATGTCCAGCCTGCTGCAACGCGAAGCCGAACGTAGTTGATTCGGCTCAGGCCCGCGAGCCCCGTAAAGCCCTCAAATGCAGCGCCAGTCCGGCCGCCATGCACGCGGATCTGAACGTCTCACCCATGAGCACCCACACGGCCATGCTCGCCGCGGTGTCCGCCCCGCTCGCCAGTGCACCACCCACCACGACCGTCATTTGCACCGCCGCGATCACGACGAACATCCGTTCCCGACCACCGAGCACCATCACATTGCTCATGGCCGAGGTCACCGCGTTGATCACCGTGGACACCACCAAAATCACCGACGCCGCCCACGCCCCCTGATACTCGTCGCCCAGTACGGCCACGAGCCCGTCCGAACCGACCACGAACAGGAACAGGAGCAGCCCCAGCGGGACCACCAAGGAGCTGGCGCTGGCCTGCAACAGCAACTTGATCAGCGCCACGGGCTTGCGCAGCGCCACGGCAATCCGCGGGGCGAACACGGTGGCCACGGCGGAGGTTCCCATGGCGCCGCCGGACTGAATCTTCTGCGCCACCTCGTACACACCCGCGGCGGCCAGGGATTGCCCGCCGATCACGAACATCGGCCCGCGCACGCACAGCGACGTGAGCGCATTGCCCGCACCCACGGTCAGCGCGGGGCGCCACGGAACGGGGGCCGAGGCGGCGTCGTCCGGGCGTGACCCACCGGAGGCATGCCGGGGGACGTATGAGGGATCCGGTTCGGGGACGGCTCTCGCGTGCCGCCCGATGAACGGTGCGGTTGAGGCCGACGACGCCGCGCGGCGTCGTCCTGCGCGGGCCTCTTGAACGGACGGAGAGACCGCGTACAAAACCACCGTGACCAGCACGAAAGCCATGACCTGCGAGGCGATCAACCAGTTCGGCGCGAACACCGAGGTGAGCAAAGCGCCCAGTAGCCCGAGCGCGGGAAGCGCAACCGACTCCATGAACTGGCCCAGCAGGGGCCAATTACGCGCTTGTCGCTGGGCAACGTACAGCTGCATGAACGCGGAAGTCACCGCAACGATGGCCAAGGCGAGGAACCAGGATCCTGGGCCGCCGCCGAGTGCCAGGGCCGCGCACGCTAAGGCCGCGATACCGAAAACAACGCCCCACACACGAACGAGCGCGCCCGAGTATCGACGTGCCAGCGCCGCGGCTTGGTCATTGCGACCCTCGGCCCACAACGGTGATTGCGAGCGCAACCCCATGACGTCCAGACCCAGGGGTCCGGCCATGCGCGCGACCAGGGCCACCGCCCACAGGATGCCGTTGAGACCCACCTCGGTGACGGAGAAGCGCACGGCCACCGTGGCAACTAGCAGCATCTGCAGCACGGCCCCGCCCACCCGAATACCGAGCACCAAGATGGACTGTTTGGCGGCACTCATCGGGGCACCCGGCCGCCGGGGAGATGTCCGGTGACGTGGTCCAGTGTTGGAGGTGGCGGGGGGACTCGGAGCCACGCTGCCCGGCGCCGCTCGAGTCTTGGTGGCTTCAGTCACGGTTCAATCGCGCTCTCACCACGAGCCACACGAACTTGGAATTGCCCACCAGATAGCGCTTGAACATTCGGCGCGGTTCCTGAGCCAGGCGCCAGAACCATTCCATACCCAGTCGCTGCACCGCCTTGGGTGCGCGGGAGGTGATGCCCGCGACCACGTCGAAGGAACCACCCACCCCCACGCAGATCCCCGCGCGGGTGCGGTTCTTGTGGGCGAACACGAAGTCCTCCTTGAGCGGGGACGGCACCCCCACGAACACGATGTCCGGGTTGCTGCGGGCGATCTCATCGGCCATTTGCTGGTCCGTCATGTCCTCGCGGCGCCAGAACCCGTTGTGGAAACCCACCACCTTGGCCCCGCGCGCCAGGAACCGCCAGCGCACCTGCCGGACCACGGTCTCGGTGGCGCCCAGCAGGTAGATCCGGTATCCCTTCGCGACGCTGGCGTCCACGAGCCGGTCCATGAGGTCGATGCCCGCCACGCGTTCGGGCAGCGGTGCGCCCAGGAGTTTGGAGGCCCACACCAGGGACTGGCCGTCGGCCGTGACCAGTGTGGCGGTGGCGAATTTGGCCACGAGGTGCTGGTCGTGGCTGGCCGCCACCAGCTTGGCCGCGTTCATCGCCAGGTGGTTGTGGTGACCGGAGTGATCCTGGATTAGGTCCTCAATGGTCCGCACCGTCTGGTCCATGGTGAGCGGGTCGACGCGGGTGCCCAGCAGGCGGTTGGTGGGCTCGGGCGGGACCGGGGTGTGCACATGGGACCTTTGACGGCTGATGTGAGGTCGGTGGAGCAATCTCATGACCGCACCTGCTCGGACTTCTCATCCTTGCGAAGGGCGATCCACCGACTCAGTGCGTAGCTGGCGTGTGCTTGATTCCAGCGCATGTGTGGCAGGGACTTGGGACTGTTCCGGAAGCCGCCGTCTTCACCCTGATGCGACAGGAGATGCCGGATGGCCGGTTCCGGATTGACCTCCAGGTCTCCCCTGCCTGCAAGCCCGGCCAGGAACCCCACGGTGGTGGCCACGTTGTGGACGTCGTGGGAGGCATCGACCTCGTCCGCGTTGTAGACGGGTAACCCCTGAGCATTGAGACAGTGGGCGTACCAGTACGCGAGGCCTCGCTCGTAGGAGTCACCGATCTCGAAGCCCCGCTGTTTCAAGAAGAACAGCGAGTCGAGAACGTATATGGTGTGGAAGCTGTCAACCCACTCGAGACCCTTGCCCTCGCCGTAGGCCCAGGAGCCGTCTGCGGCTTGCGCGCTCACGGTGCGGGTGACGGCCTGTTGGATCAACGTCCTGTCCCCATCCAAGATCGCCAGGGACTCCGCGGCCAACAGCGAACCGTTGTGGACCAGCCGATCGGAGGCCTCCGTGTAACGGAAGAAGCCCTCCGGGTGGGCCAGGTTCTCCAGCCAGGTGGTGGTTTTCGGCGATATTTCACCCAGCCGGTCCATGGCGGAGATCGCCCGCAGCGCGAAGACCGTGGCCACCACATTCGGGGAGTTGGCCAGGTAGTGCGCCCAACGGGTCTGGACGTCGAACTCATAACCCCACGGCCCACTGCCCCGCATGCACAGGAGCTTGGTGATCAGATCCTGAGCACGATCCGTGTGTCCATCGCAGTGCTCCGCCATGGCGAACAGGGCCATGGCCTTGGTCATGGTGACCTTGGGGACCCGAGTCACCGAACGCAGCGACTTACCCAGTCGCTTGTGGGCCTGAACCCATACCTGCCGCGGAAGCCGGCCCCGCAACATCGGAGCCACTGGCGAGAGCAATCCATCATACGGATCCGTACCGGCGTAATCACGAGTCCGCGCGAAACGCAGGGCCGCCTCCGTCGCCGAGTGGATATCGTCCCCCAGCGTCTTTCTTAAAATCTCATGAGTGTACAAGCTCATTAGTTCCCCCTTGGATAGAATCCATCAGCAACCGATCCCTCGACTTCAGATGCTGATGCCCTTGGTCTCGCTATCGACCTTTCCTCAGCACCTCCGCGTATACCTGGTCCAGCCGCTGTCGGTACCTGTCGATTTGGTATCGCTCTTCCCAACGACGCCGCGCTGCCCGCCCCAGTGAAAGCCTGCGTTCCGAATCTCGCAGCAGATTTTCCAGGACTCGAGCGAGGGTTTCCGGGTCTCCCGTGGGAATGACCCATCCGCTCTTACCGTCTTCCACGACCTCGCCCACGGCACCCACATTGGTCACAACTGGGGCCAGACCCCATGCCATCCCGTCCAAAAGCGACATGGGCAAGTTCTCCCCGTAACTGGGAAGCACCAATACGCTGGCCTCCGCCAACTGTTCGGCGATCCCCTCAGGGCCAATCCACCCGGTAGTTTCAATGTCGGGAGTGACCTCCAGCAGGCGGGAGATCTCACCATCCGGGTCATTCAGATCCCCGGCCAGAACCAAGCGAGACCTAAGATCCTCGGGAACCATGGCCCAAGCCCTGAGCAGCTCAACCACACCCTTACGGCGGGTGAGCTGACCGCTGAACAACACCACCGGCGTTCCTCGGTCCTTAGGAACCTGGGAGGGGCCCGGAACGGCATTGGGCACCACGTGGAATTTCTCATCGTCAACGCCTGCAACCCGGGCAATATAGTCCCGCCAGTAATTCCCCAGAACGATGATCCCGGAGGCGTTCTGCAACATATTGCTCACCACGCGACGAGCAACTGGGTTCAGCCCCTCAAGGAACTCGTCGAACTTCCCCCCGTGAATGTGCAGGATGTAGGGCCGATTACGCATGCGCAGGGCACTTACGAGCACCAACTTGCGCCAGGTGCTGACGTTCGACGCCTGGTTGAGGTGGAACACCGTGTGGGCAGGCACCGGTCCCAGGCATGTGGCCACGGCGCGCGCGAAATTCCTCAGTCGTACGCGCACGGGGCCGGGTGTCCCCCCCGAGTCCACAAAAGAAATCCGCGTACGATCCGACGCGGTCCGCGAGAGATGCCCCATGAGCACCCCAATACCTCCCGCAGAATCCGGGACTGCTCCGAGAACTACTGCGTAATTCATTTGGCCCCCCGATAGCGACCTGGACTGTGCACCTTCGCATGCCTTAACGGTTCGATGCGGCTGGGCCCTGAACGCTCTGGGTAAGCTCTTCGCGCGGCGTAGCCCTCGTACGGCTGGCGATAGTACTCTTCCGATAGCTGACCCGCGGCCGCAATGCCGGCCAGCATGAAGACCGGTCCGAACATTGGCGGACCTGTGAACACCGGCGCGGCAATGGACTCGATCAGCAATTGCCCCATCCAGGCCACAGCCACAGTGCCGACCCACTGCATGTACGGGTGGCTCGAATGACGCAGGAGCTTCCAGGCGGGCCGGACGGCCAGCATGAGACCGGCTACGTAGAGCAACAGACCGAAAATCCCGGTCTCTGCGAGGATCGAGGGCCAAAAGGTGTCCGTGAGGAACCCACCGCGCTCACCCGGACCCATACCGTAGATTCGCGTGTACCCCAGTTGTTCGTACAGCGGACTGTAGTTGGACGAGGCTACCGCCGATCCGAACCGCCCCAACCCCACACCCAGTGGAAAGGCTGCGGCGGCCAACCGTGCGGAATCGATAGTCATGGTGGTACGCGCCGTGGTGTCCACGCTGCTGAAGTACTCGTTGTAGGTACTGGTCACGACGTCGACGAGTGGTTGCCATGCAATGAGAAGCGCTACGGGAAGAAGGACCGCGAGCAGAACTACAAAGCGGGTCCGCCTTCCGGGCAACACCAACCTGGAGCCAACTGCCACGATGGCCACCGAAGCGATCGACTTACGACGGAACGTGAGAATTCCTACCACGCCGGTGGTCAGCAACAACACGAAAGATACGACTGATCGTTCGACGATGCGCCGGTAGGAGAGGATGGCTAGAAATGCCATACCCATCACGGATGCGAGGCCAACGGGATGGTCAAAAATTCCGGTCAGGCTGGGAATGCCCAGCCGGTAACTGACGTCTTGTCGGCCCACTATCGAGTTCCAGGCTTCGGGGGCCACGGCGTTGAGCAGGGCGGAGACCAGGATGATCAGGACCCCGACGGTTCCGAAGCGCGCGATCCTGGGCAGATCGGCACGCTGCCAGTCGATTTGCAGTACGCCGAGCATGAGAAGCGGCCCCTTGAGAAACAGGAAACCGCTGACCGCCCACACGCTGAGCGGAACCGAGTTCATGAGAGCCGACATGATCCCGAGGGCCGCGTAACCGGCAAAGCACCAGTACGCGGCCATGAACCTCAGAGTTCCGTGGATCAGTAGTCGCCGCACGGGGAAAACCACCGCGGCAACCAGGACCGCCAGTTCATCGACATACCCGACGAGGGAGCTACCGGTCATGGTTTGCAGCGTCTGCGCAATCACGGTGGCACACAACAAGACGGCGGCGCCTGCTTTGGGCCACAGCCCCAGGGCCACACAGCACAGGGCACCCACCGCAATAGCCGCTACCGTTGCCACAGCCATCACCATGATGACCACCCGCGGCCCAGAGCCCTGAACATGAACGTCTCCCCCAAACTTTTGTGTGTCACGCTCACGCGTGGCTACCCGTCACAGAACCGCGATTCCCCCGAATGCGGCCACCGCAATGATGAAATCTGTTCAGGGCGGCTAGACACTACAGTAACCATGGAATGTGTTCTTTCGAAACGTAAGACTGCACTTCTGTGGTCCCACGAATGGGCGGTTGTCCCTCATTGGGCCGACACGCGAGAAATTCGCGGGCGAGGAAAGTGTGTTTACCATGGACCACGTCTGCGCGCCCGGGGAAGGCGCGCATATTCGACGCATAACCCGCGGATCACACTCCGCGGGAGGGCTGAGGGGGAATCGAACTCGTTATGAGTCAACAGACGATCGGACAGAGTCGGCCGTATGAACGCGGCGAAGTCAGCACGGGTCAATTCGGCAGGGCACTCCGCAGGCTCTGGTGGCTCCCGTTCATCACCTTGCTGTTGGGTGCGGCTTTGGGCTGGGCGGCGTCCACGGTCTTGGGCACTACATACACGTCAACGGCCTCGGGAGTAGTGGTCGCCAACGGTGGTTCCGACTCCACCGAAGCGTTGGCCGGAGAAAACTTGTCCAAGTCCAAGGCCGTGACCTTTGGCAGTATTTCCGGCACCAGTTCGACCGCATCTGCGGTCATCGAGGAACTGGGCCTGGACCAGACACCCGAGGCGCTGCTTCAGAACGTGACCACAACGGTGCCTCTGGACACGTCCGAGGTTCGCGTCTCGGCAACTGCGGGGTCACCGGAACAGGCTCAGAAACTGGCGGACGCCTGGGTAGACGTGTTGGGCACGAATGTCGGTGAACTGGATGACAGCACGGACGCGCCCGGTACCGCGGTGGAGCTCACCCCGGTGGGCCAGGCTTCGCTCCCTCAGGACCCGTCGTCCACTGACCCGATGGTGCTGATCGTGGCGGGTGCTCTGATCGGCTTGCTTCTCGGTCTCTTCATCGTCATTGCGCGGGCACAATACCGACGCCGCTGAGACGTGGACATCGCCTCACGAGGTCATGGGGCCCGATCCACCAACGGACCCCATGACCTCCGGCGAAGAAACGGCAACTGCGGTGTCGAACGCCGTTATGCCCAGGTGGACGGAGCGTTGGGGATGCGCTGATCCAGCATGACTTCCTTGCCGTTGGCGGTCGGCTCGAATCGGTCGATGACCTCCAACTCCAGTTCCACGTGATGCTCGCCGCGCAGCGACATTTCCCTGAAGAATTCGGCAATGTCGGACTCGCTGGCGGCCGGCGAGGGCTGAACCTGCAGGACTGCCCTGCCGGGAACCTCTTGTCGGAGCTTGAACCGGCGAATCAACGGGAATTCCTCTCCGTCGAAGCCGTAGGACGTGAGCGAGAAAAGCTTACCGTCCGCTCTGACCAACCCCTCCCGACCCCGCCGAGAGAGAATGTCTTTGAACACCACGGATCCGTTGGGCTCCTGACCAATGAATTCCGCCGAATCACCCGTGTCGTAACGCAACAGGGGCATTCCGCGGTCGTCCAAACTCGTGGTCACCACGCGACCGCGTTCACCGACTCCCACCGGCGTGCCCTCCGGGTCCAACAGCTCCACGTACCCGTACAGCGGGTACGAGTGGTAGTTATGATCCCGATCCATTCGTGCAAATGCGGTTTTCTCGCTGAGCCCGTAGAACACCGAAATGACAGCGTGTGGGAAAACGCGCCGAAGTATTTCCTCCTGCGCGGCCGTGAATTGCTCGGAAACCGGGAATAGACCTTTGATTTCATGACGCCATGATGTATCGAAATCGGATTCCTCGATCAATTGCGCCAGGTACAGCAACGTTGACGCGTAACCGTGCAGGAAACGTATTTTCCGCTTCTCAAGGAGATTCCAGAACATGTGAATTGATTCCGGCTGCACGGCCTGGAGTCGGATCAATAATTCCCTGATGCTGGGCATGAGAATAAAGGGGCGGTTCCGAGACAGCGTCTGACCCCTGAAGAAAGCACGCCACTGTCCGAGTTCGTAACCGGAATCCGACCACGCATCCACGACATACGCCCATTCCCGTGCCCCGCGGTTGCGATCCAGAAAGAACCGGACCGGCTCGCCCGATGTCCCGGACGTCCCAGAAATTTCGACCTGGGACTCATCCACCACGAGCATGTCCCTGTTGTGATCGGTAACATCTCGCCTGGTCAAGATGGGAAGTGACCGCAGCGCCTCATGGGCGCCCAGCTCCCCCCGCGCCACCCACTCCAGAGCACGGTAAGCGGGACCCTCGGAGTAGTAGGGGGCCCGCCGCGCTGTGCTCAGCGTTTCACCCAGACGCTTGGCCGCCTCTTGCCTGGACCACCACGGCATGGTACGGGCTTTCTGGATATCCCTGTATGTGCTTTCGTAAACTGGCCCGTAAAGAACCTTGGGCGGAAGTAATCTTGCCGGGGCAGCCAGAAGCTCCCTTTGTTCGACCGGAAGATGCCCCACATATTCACGGATCGATACCATCACTGTTCCCCCTCATGCGTGTACAGCTTGAATCACAATACATTGAACGCCTGGTCAGAGGGGAATCGGAATTGAACCCACCCGATTTTGCAAACGCTACGGTTCACGCCCACATGGACGGCGCATTGGGGATTCGCTGGTCCAGCAGTGTGAACTTCCCGTTCAGAGTGGCCGGCAACTCGTCGACCAGTTCGAAGTCCAGCTCCACCTGATTCTGGGTTCGCCGGACCATCAGCTGACGGAATTGCTCCAGGTCTTCCTCGGTCGCCTTCTGCGAGGGCTGGACAAGCAGCACTGCCTTGCCGGGGACCTCTTGACGGATTTTGAATCGGTGCACGCACTCGAACTCGTGCCCGTGAACGTTGAACGGCGTGGTCGAAAAAGTCTGACCGTCGGCTTTGATGAGTCCCTCGCGGCCTCTCCGAGCCAGGATGTTCTTGAACAGCGGCGTACCCACGTTGTCGTGGCCTACGAGTTCTGCCGAATCACCCGTGTCGTAGCGGATCAGGGGCATGCCGCGCCCATCCAGCGTGGTGGTGACGATGCGCCCGCGCTCCCCCAGCTCCACGGGCTTACCATCCCGGTGCAGTAGCTCCACATGCCCGTAGAGCGGGTACGGGTGGTAGACGAAGTCTTCGTCGAGCGAGGCGAAGACCGACTTCTCGCTCAAACCGTAGAACACGGCCTGCTTGGCGTTGGGGAACAAGCGCCGCAGGAGATCCCTCTGTCCGGGGGTGTACTGCTCCGATACCGGCAATACACCGCGAATACGATACCGCCAGGACGTATCGAAATCGGCGTCCTCGAGGAGCCTGGCCAGGTATACGAGGGTGGAGGGATACCCGTGAAGGTATTCAATGCCTCGCTTCGCAATCATCTCCCAGTACTCCCGGACGGTGTCCGGGCAGAGCGTCTGGATCCGCACCACGATTTCGCCGGTGCTGTTCATCACGAAATACGGCCGGTTCTGTGGCAAGTCCAAGCCGCGGAAGAACACACGCCATTGCCCCAGCTGATACCCGGTGCTCGCCCAGGAATCCACGACGTAGGCCCATTCCCGCGCACCGCGATCACGGTCCAGCAGGAAGAAAATGGGATCACCCGAGGTGCCGGAGCTCGCTGAGAGTTCCACCGTCTTCTCGGGGGCCGCAAGCATGTCTCGGTAGTGCGCGGACAAATCCTCACGCCTAAGGATCGGCAACTGCGCCAGGGCCTCCCGCGGACTCACGTCCCCCGCGGCCACTCGGTTCAGCACGTCGTAGTGCTGGCCCTTGCCGTAATAAGGAGTCTTACGCGCGGTGCAAAGTGTCTCGGCCAGGCGCTCATCCACCGTGCTTTTCGCCCACGACGGCGCTGTACGCGCCTTGTGGATCTCCCGAGCCGTGCGCTCGTAGACCGGTCCGTAACGCATCTTGGCCGGCAGCAACCGTGCCGGCGCAGCCAGAAGTTCGCGCTTGTCAGGTGGCAGATGTGCTACAAATTCGCGGATCGAAACCACAAAATCACTCCCCTTGTTTCACTCATTCCACGGCGCAACCATGTCTCTCCCCCCGGATTTCAGGGTTGCGCACCGTCCTCAGTCTTCCCTTAAGTGACTGCAACGTCACGTCGACGCGGCGGAATGTTTTTCATTTGTGACTTATTAACCGAGTGCTCCCCGGCCCTCGTTCACCCCGCGCACCGCCATGAGGCAGCCGGTCACCGCCTGCGGTGATACGCGGCGTGCACCTCTTGCCGGCGCGGCAGCGCCAGATGCCCGGGGTGTCCCCGGTGGTGAGCGAGCACGTCCAGTCCGTCGCGCTCCACGTCAGTCATGAGCCGGTCCACCAGCTCGTTCAGGCTTTCTCGCCCGTCCGCTGTGCGGTCGATCTGATCCAACAGCCGCGCAATCGCCTCGGTCTGCGAGGGGTCCACGAGCTGCGACAGGGCGGATACGTCCACGTCCTCCCGGCCTCGCTGAATGGTCCCCAGACCTCGCCCACGGGCCGGTTTCTCGCGGTACCCGCCCCGCTCACCACCGCGGCCACCCGCACGGACACCGCGAGCGCCGTCGTCCTTCGACGTGGCCGCCGGGACATGCTCGCGCAACTCGCCGAAAATCTCCGTGGGCCGGGTCTGCTCCCCGGATGGGATATCAGCGGACACCTGACGCGCCCGGGCCGTGACGTCCGAGGCCCGGTAGGCGTCCATGGCGATCACCAGGTCCGCGACGTCCAAGAACGCCCCGGAACCGCCCGTCACGAGCACCGTGGACACGCCCTTGTCCCGATACAGCGCCCCTACCCGGTCGACGAACGGCGTGATGGGTTCGCGTTCGCCGGGCACCAGGGCGCGCATGCGCTGATCGCGGACCATGAGGTTGGTGGCGCAGGTGTCCTCGTCCAGGAGCAACACTGTCGCCCCGGATTCGACGGCCTCCGTGATCGAGGCCGCCTGCGACGTGGAGCCCGAGGCATTCGTGGTACTGAACCGCCTGGTGTCCGCGCCCGTGGGGAGGTTGTTGATGAACGGGGTCACGTCCGTTTCCCTGACCGCGCGGCCGTCCTCCGCGCGAACCGCCATGGCATCAGCCCGAGTGATCACCAGTTCGCGACCGTCCCCGGGCACGTGGTCGTACACCCCGCGCTCGAGTGCTTGCAACAACGTGGACTTGCCGTGATACCCCCCGCCCACGATCACGGTCACGCCCTCGGGAACCCCCAGGCCGGAGACCTCCGTGCCATCGCTGAGCGTGAGCGTGACCCGCAGGTTGTCGGGTGACTCGAACGGCACGGCGTGATCGGTGAGGGGCTCATCCCGATGCCCGGACGCGCGAGGGAGCACGGCGCCGTCGGCGACGAAGGCCACCAGAGCCCGAGCGGCGAGCTGCGAACGCACGTGCTCGGCGTCGAGGTAACCGCGCACGTGGCGATCGAACGCCGCGGCGTCCAGGTTGCGGAAAAGCAGGGAACGCTTGACGACGCTCGGCAGCACCTCGGTCAACAACCGTTGCGCGGCGCGGCCCTTGATACGGCGGCCCGCGGCGGGAAGGGCGATTTCGCAGCGGACCTCGATCGCGGCGTGGTCGATGAGCACGGACGAGCGCTGCAGAATTTCCTGGCCCACGTGCACCACGAAAATCCCGCCGGAGCCCTTGCCCCCGTCCGGGCCGAGGTCCCGTGCGGCTCGGCCGAAGGCGCGCGTGAGGAAATCACCGGCGGCAATCCGCTGGGCCGCGGAATTCATGAGATGCCCCGGGATGCCCGCGACCCGCCGCGGCACGCGGATGCGCACCATGGACGGTGGTGCGTACGGATCCGATTGCACGCGATCGACGATCAGCTCGAAGTCGCCCATGCGCCAGTGACCCTTGAGCTGTTTGTAGGCGCCGTAGCTGTTGCCCTCCAGGCGCGTGAGAACGTGTGCGAGGTCTGTGCGTGGGGTGCCCATGCTTCCATGGGACCACACGCGGCAATCTCAGGCCGAACTTTTGTGCAGTCGGCTCAGAATGATCGCGACCACCACGCTGGCCACGTACGTGACGCCCACGGCAATCCAACCCGCGGTGAAGCTCCCGGTCAGGTCCACGAGCTGCCCCACGATCAGCGGTCCCGCGCCGAATCCCAGGTACATGCCGGTGGCCACCAGGCCCGACGCCGCTCCCACCTTGGCTGCCGGGGCGGCCGCCACCGTGCCGGAGTTGATGATGACATTGGCGGCCAGCGGAAGAGTCGCGTGGAACAGGATGCCCACCCACATCAGCCACCCCTGGTGGAACAGCTCGGCAGCGATCAGGAACAGTAACCCGGCCACGCCACCCAGGCTCATGATTTGGATGAGTACGGACGGCCGCGCCATTCGGCCGGCCACGCGTCCCCAGCCGATGCGGCTCAGGATGCCGAACACACCGATCACGCCAATGATCATTCCCGCCACGGTCAACGGGAAGTCCAACGCTCGCACCGCGAACAGCGACGAGTAGACGGTCACGCCCTGGGTTCCCACGGCATTGAGGAACGCAACCAGGGAGAACAGCCAGACCGCCGTCGGCAATTTTCCGCGATCGGGCACCCCAGACGCCGCGGGGGCGGGACGGGAGACGACGTCGCGCTCGAGCTTGGTGATGATCAGCCACGCGATCGCCAACGCGGGAACGCACGCCGCCGCGCCGATCAGGGCGGAGGTCTGCCAGCCCAGAGCCGCACCCAGAAACGGGAACGTGAGCCCCGAAATCAGCAGGCCCATTTGCACCCCGGACTGTTTCCAGCCCATCCACCGGGCACGCTGGGTGAAACTCGTGCGCTGGGCAATCAGACGGTTGGTGGCGGGATTCGAGAAGGACTGCGCGACACCCGCGATCAGGGCCGCGGCCAGCAATACCACGAAGGACTGCCACATGGCGCTCACCAGGAATGCAACCACGATGCCCGAGAAGATCAATGCGATCTGGAAGCGCGGGGTGAGCTTGTCCGCGAGCACCCCGAGGAACGTGGCCGTGAGGCCTGCGGAAAGATACACAGCGGCCAGAATGAACCCGTACTGGCCCTCGGTGATGCCGTACTCGTCCACGATCAGCGCGCTCAGGGACCCCAGCGCGTAATTGAACATCGGCCCGATGGCCATGGCCCCCATCAGCACGACCAAAAGCACTCCGGGTGCTCGGCTCGATGCATTAGATGTGGGACGTGTCACCCAAAGCACATTAGCGGGCCTAACTGATTCGCGACAGGGGTGGTCCGGAGAGCGAGACGGGACGGGCTGCGGTGGTGGGTGTGGCCGCCGACAGCCACGTTGCCCCGGTCATCACGCGCGCCGAGGCCTCCCCCGCTCGGCACCGCCGTCAGCTTCCAAGACTCGCTTGCCTCTTGCTCACCAAGAACGTCGCGCCCGCGGCGATGACCAGCGGGATCGCCAAGACCATGAAGTACCCGCCGGGCTGGAACGTGGCCAGCAGCCACCCACCCAGAGCAGAGCCCACAATGGACCCCAGCCGCCCGATGCCGATGGCCCATCCCGTGGCGGTGGATCGCAGAGACGTGGGGTAGGCGTTTGCAATCAGGTAGTTGAGAACCAGCTGCTGCCCGCCGATCCCGAATCCCGCCAACGCCAGCAGGATGAAGACCCACGTCCAAGAACTGCCCGCAAGTCCCAGCCCCACGGCCACGAGAATTCCGATCCCGAACATTCCGAGCAGCAAGGACCTCGGGTTCACCCGCGGCAAGACAATCGACAGGGGAATCGCGAAGACAATGAATGCGCCATTCACGGTGACCGTACCGAGCGCGGCCGTCGAGGTCGGCAGACCCAGGGCATGGAGGGCGCTGGGCATCCACTGCAAGAGCAGGAACCAGGCGATCCAGTTGAACAGGTAGACCGCCCAGACGGCGATCGTCACCTTGCGGTACTCGCCGGACAACAGTCCGGCTACCGAGCCTTGTTTGGCGGTGGGCTTCTCCGTCCGCAAACTCACGTCAGCGGGGATGTCACGCCGGGTCATCTTCTCGATGAGTGCCCGACCTCGTGCTTGAGCTTGTTCCGTTCCTCGCCCCACCACATATCCCGGCGACTCTGGCAGAAAGAACACGCTGACAACCAGAAGGATCAGCGGTAGAACGCCGCCGATCAGAAAAATGCCACGCCACCCCACCGCGGGAAGCCATGCGGCCGCCACGAGTCCGCCCAACAGCGCACCGCCGGGCAACCCGAGGATCACGAGGGTCATGAATGTTCCGCGCCTGCGGAGGGGACTGTATTCAGCGACCAGCGCCAGCAGGGACGGTGTTGCACCACCCATGCCGAGTCCAATGAGGAAACGCAGTCCGATGATCGTCTCGGGGTTGGGCGCCATGGACCCCAGAATCGAGAACACACCGAAAAGCCCCAGCGCGATGAGGACTGCTTTCTTCCGGCCGATCTTGTCGCCCAGGCTACCGAGTGTCA
The DNA here is from genome assembly GCF_014698015.1 of Kocuria sp. cx-455. Classification (GTDB taxonomy): domain Bacteria; phylum Actinomycetota; class Actinomycetes; order Actinomycetales; family Micrococcaceae; genus Kocuria. The sequence goes on along the minus strand of NZ_JACXBS010000001.1, from coordinate 249,913 downwards.
TCGCGCCAAGTGCCATACCGATGGTGCTGGCCGTGATGACCCAGGTCAGTTCGGCGGTGCCCATCTCGAAATCCGCGGCAATCGCCGGACCAATGAAAGCAATGGACTGAGTGTCGAACCCGTCAAGTAATGCAATGACGAAACACAGGACCACAACGAGAGCGCGGCGCCCATTCATCGGTGCCTCATCGATGACTTCCTGGACCAGCTTGGTGTGACGATCCTTCGCACTGGGCGCGGCAGCTACCGCCATTGGTTCTCCCTCGTAGATGCGGAGCGCTCATCGTTGGGCGCATAGTAGATTAAATATAAGTCAGCGAGACTAAGTTACTAGTTTTGAGTCTGTAGCGCATATTAATAACCGGCTCTTTGGAACCGCCTTCCCCCAGCATCCGTTCATGGCTCAAGACGGCGCGCGCATCCTCACGTAGGCTCGTAGAACGGACTACGGAGGCGATCGACATGAGTGAAGAGCTTGACCCGGACCTTGCCCGTGCGTTGAGCGAGCCCGCCCGGCTCGTGCGTGCAGACCCTGCCTTGCTGGAGGTGGTGCGCAATGCCGGAGCGCCGGCGCAACGGCAATTGCTCGCGCAGAGTTCCGAGGCCTCCTCGACGGAAGACCGCTACGCCTCCGCAGCCATGCTTGCCGCGCTGTTCAACGACCGCGGTCCCCTGGATCAGGCCGCCCGCAGTTACGGTTCCACCCCGCCGCGCGAACTCGTGGCGCTGTCCGAGGTGGAAGCCTTGCGCCCCGCGCTCAAGAAGTCACTGTCCAGTCCCGTACTGACCGGTTTGCTGGAATGGGCCACCAAGCCCAATCCCGCCGATCCCCCGCTCGAACTCGCCATGGCCGCCCGGGACCTGGAGCTCCAGGACGCCTCCGTACTGCGTTCCGTGGCCAGCCGCGCCGAGCAGGTTGCGCAGCAGAGCACCAAGCGTAATCAACGCGGCCCGCTCGAACGGGTTTCGGAGGTGCTGCGGCAGGCGGCGGATCGTGTGAGCGAAACGGATGGCACGACGTCGACGGTTGCGGAACCCGCATCGAAGCCCTCCCCGCAAGATCCGGTGAAATCCACGGGCGGCTCGGACCCGGCCGTGACCACGAGCGGCATTCCGGAGTCGGAGCTGGTCGGCGATGACGAGCCGGATCCGTTCGGCACGGGCAGCTCACACAAGGACCCGCGCGGGACCGAGTACCCCGGCACCGGCGTACCCGTGCGCGACTCACTCAACGGTCCGCGCCCGGATGCGCAGGATCAGCCCAAGCGGGACAAGATCTTCGACGCCGACCGCTTCTGGCCGATGGGCCCCCGCAAGACCGACGACGCCGCCGGTGATCCTCCCGCATCCCAACCTCCCACCCAGCCGGCCCCGCCGCGCGAACCCTCAACGTCCGAGCTGTACTACGGCGTGGGCAGTGACCGTTACGCGGACCGGGACCCCGACAGCCAGGAAACCCGCGACAGCGACAAGCACGTGCTGCGCAACTGGGGCATCGTGTTCCTGGTGATCATCGCGATCATCTTCCTGCTGACGCTCGTGCTGTAAGGCCCCCGCGAGCTGCACAAACATCTGAGTCCGTAAATGTGCTCTTCACGAGCGCGAAGAAGCACTTTTACGGACTCACATGTTTCGGCTGGGAACTGAGAAAACGGATTACCTGCTGGTCCGGAGCTCCGCGACCACCCGGTCCATGGACGGGCTGTGGTTGCCGAAGCGGTGCATGGTGATGGACACCGCCTGCTCGGAGAGCATGTACATCAACTCGATGCGCCCGGTACCCACCACGTCGTCGGTGATCAGGGCGATGTCCGGGTGCTCGGCACGGACCTCGTACAGCGGCTTGAGATCATCGTCGCTACCGTCCCACGGCTGAATCACACGAACGCGAGCGCCGTGGTCCACGTCGAGAGCGGTGCCGTTGAGGACCTCCCGGTCGGAGAGCTCCGCGAACACACCCAGTGACCCTTCGCCCAGCGCGTGCGCGAAGTCCACGTCCGAGGCCGGGGAGAGCACCGTGGTGAACAGCCGACCCACCTGCTCCGGCAGTTCCTCCGCCGGGCTGAGGATGACCTCGGACCCGGACCGGGAAGCCGCCAGCCCCACGCGCAGCACATCGGTCAGTGAGGCCCCTTCCGCCGCGCGCACGATCACGGTGCGGGGGCGGTAGCGGAACAGGTTGGCCTCACTGATCAGGGCCGTGGGGTCCTTGACCTGGCCGAACTCGCGCTGCCACTCGGACTGATCGGAGAGTGCGGCCCGGCGCAGCCACACCTGATCCTCCTGGTCCACCAGCGGCAGAACGGCGTCCAGCCCACGGTGCACGCGGGGCTCGAGAACCCAGGCGCCGGCGGCACCGCGGTCCGAGCTCGAGGAGGTGAAACCTTCGCGGCACCAGCGACCCAGTGACGCCAGGTAATTGGGACCACCGGCCTTGGCGCCCAGTCCCACGGAGGAACGCTTCCAGCCGCCGAAGGGCTGACGCTGCACGATCGCACCGGTGATGCCGCGGTTCACGTACAGGTTGCCCGCCTGAACCCGATCCACCCAGTGCAGGATCTCGTCCGCGTCCAGGGAATGGAGGCCGGCGGTCAGGCCGTAGTCCACGGCGTTCTGCAGTTCCAGCGCGTGGTCCAGGTCGTCCGCGCGCATCAGGCCCAGCACCGGGCCGAAGCACTCGGTCAGGTGGAAGAACGAACCGGGCTTCACGCCCGCGCGGATACCTGGACGCCACAGCTTGCCGGAATCGTCCAGCTGCTCGGGCTCGATCAGCCATTCCTCGCCGGGCTCGAGCTCCGTGAGCGCCTTGAGCAGCTTGCCCTGGGGCTTCTCCACGGTGGGCCCCACGGACGCCTGAAGGTTATCGGGCCACGCGACCACCATGGAGGACGCGGCGTCGATGAGCTGGCGGCGGAACCGGTCGGAGGTCGCCACAGGACCGACCAGGATGCCCAGCGAAGCCGCCGAGCACTTCTGGCCCGCGTGACCGAACGCGCTGGCCACCAGATCCCACACGGCCTGGTCACGGTCCGAGCTGGGGGTGATCACCAAGGAGTTCTTACCGGAGGTCTCCGCGGTGAGCGGGCGCTCAGGGAACCAGTTGGCGAAGAGCTGAGCCGTCTCGTACGCACCGGTCAACACCACGCGCTCAACGTCCGGATGGGAGATGAGTGCCTTACCGGCATCACCCTCCACGGCGTCCACCAGTTGCAGCACGTCGCGCGGCACACCGGCCTCCCACAGGGCCTCGCAAATGGCCGCCGAGCAGCGACGGGTCTCCGGGGACGGCTTGTGGATCACGGCCGAACCGGTGACCAGCGGCGCCACGGTGGTGCCGGTGGGAATCGCGATCGGGAAGTTCCACGGCGGGGTCACCACGGTCACGTGGTGCGGGATGAACTGACCGCCGTCCACGAATTCCAGCTCCAGGGCGCGGCGCGCGTAGTAGCGGCAGAAGTCCACGGCCTCCGAAATTTCCGGGTCGCCCTGTTCGAGCACCTTGCCGGTCTCGGCACCGGCAACGGCCAGGAGGTGACCGCGGCGAGCAGCGAGGATGTCGCCGGCGCGGTTAAGGATTTCGGCGCGTTCGCGGGCGGGAGTGGCCGCCCAGGTCTTGCCGGCAGCCATGGCCCGCGCCACGACGTCGTTCACGGCTTCGACGGCCCCGCTCGAGTCGTCCTCGAGGCCCGCGAGCGCCTCCGGAACGGGCAGGTTCTCGAACCATTCCCTGTCCGCGATGCGAGCGGCGATCTTCTCGGCCCACGCCTGATTCGCACGGGTGGAGATGTCCGTGTCCGGCTCGTTCATGAACGGCTCATCCAGGGGCTGAGTGGGCTCTTCCCCCACGGTCTCCCGCGAGCGGTCCTGCGTGCGGGAGGGTGGAATGACCTCCGGCTCGGCTTCCAGATCCCCCAGGGCGGCGCGGAAACGGCTCTCTTCACGCCGGAAGATGCGGTTGTCCGGGGAGAGGTCGAAGATCCCGGACATGAAGTTCTCGCTCGCGGAGTTCTCCTCGAGGCGGCGCACCAGGTAGGACACGGCCACGTCGAACTCGGTGGGGCGGACCGCTGGAACGTAGAGCAACAACTGACCCACGTCCGTGGAGACGGCCTCGCTCTGTTCCGTGGCCATGCCCTGGAGCATTTCGAACTCGATGCGATCGGTCACCCCGCGCTGCTCGGCGAGCAGGTGGGCGAAGGCGATGTCGAACAAGTTGTGTCCGGCCACGCCCATGGCCAGCCCGCTCATGCGCTCCGGGGTGAACAGCCAACTCAGCACGCGCTTGTAGTTGGTGTCCGTGGCCTGTTTGGAGGGCATGGTGGCAATGGGCCAGCCGTGCATCTCGGCGTCCACGCGTTCCAGCGCCAGGTTGGCACCCTTGACCAGGCGAACCTTGATCTGCGCGCCGCCGTGGGACACGCGCTCGGCGGACCACTCGGAGAGGCGCTTCACGGCGCCCAGGGCGTCCGGGAGGTAGGCCTGCACCACGATGCCGGCTTCTAAGTTCTTCAGCTGCGGCTTGTCGAGCAGACGCCGGAAGACCTCCATGGTCAGTTCCAGATCCGAGTAGATCTCCATGTCCAGGTTGATGAACATGGTGCCGGCCTCCTTGGACGCGGCGGCCTCGTAGAGCGGCAGTAACCGCTCGACCACGCGATCCGCGGTGCGGTCGAAGCCCCAGTGGGACAGCTGCGGCACCACGGAGGAGACCTTGAGGGAGACGTAGTCCACATCCGGGCGGTGCAGCAGGTCCTTGGCGTCCTGCAGGTGCTTCTCGGCTTCCTGCTCACCGAGCACCTCTTCACCCAACAGGTTGATGTTGAGGCGGTGGCCCTGCTCCTTCATGGTTTTCACGGACTTACCGAAGGGGCCCGGGCGGGCATCCACCACCATGTGTCCCACCATTTGGCGCAGGCGGGTACGCGCGGCCGGAACCACAATGGATGGGAGCTTGTCCGAGAGCGCGGTACCGGCCTTGATCTGGGCGCGGTCCACCGCGGACATGGACTCCGGGGTCAGCTTGGCAATGTCCTGCAGTGCCTTGGCCGCGGCCTTGGTGTCTTCCGTGCGGATCACACGGTCCACGAAACCCACGGTGAACTCCAGTCCGTGCGGATCCTGTAACACGGTGGCCAGACGATCTTCGGCGGGGTTCTTCTGAGAACTACGTTTCTTGTTGTCCTTGGCCCGGCCCAGCCACTGGCGTACCAGGTCCACGGATGCATCCGCGAGTTCGCGGGGATCGGTCACAGCGGTGATGTTGCTGGTCATCGCAGCACCTCCAGAATCTCGGCCCGGCTGAGATACCGAGGCATTCCCTCGGCCACCAGCCGAGGTGATCCGGGCCCTGCGTGGCTGGTCCGTCAACGCTAACGTGTTCAGCGCCCTGATGAGTAGTCGGGAGCACGGGATGACGCCGCCGCTCACACCGCTATGGGAGGAAGCTGTCGCTCCGCGGCGTGAGGGGAGGTAAATGCCTGGATCCGCGCGGATCTAGACATTTACCTCCCCTCAAACTTCTTCCGGCATTTTCCTCACACCACGCTCCCCCGGCATTTGCTAAGCGGAACGCTCACGCGCGGAACCAGAAGCTGGAGCCCCACGACCCGAGCGGAAAATGGGTTGGCCGGTGGATCTGAGGCACTCTTACGCCAGCATTGATCTATGAGTCATAGTGAAGCCATACACCGCCTCCGAAGGGGGCTCCAACGTGTCTGAGATCTGCATACTGGCCTGAGAATGACTCCAATGACGCCGCCGCTCACACCGCTCAACCGGCCCACCGCAGCAGTGCTGCGGTCAGGGCGCCGAGAATCACCACCGCAAGGAAGGGAGCCCGTAACCACAGGGCCACACCGGCCACCACGAGCGCACCCACCCGGGCGTCCAGGACCAGCTCCGTGCCGGACGCGAACGTGTTCATGACCACGAGTGCCGCGAGCAGACCCGCGGTGACCAACCCGGCCAGGCGAGGCACGAGCGGGTGGTCCAGAACGGCGTCGGGAACCAAATACCCCACGAGCTTGGAGACGTAGGCGATGGCGGCGGCGGCGAGTACCCAGAACCACATGCTCATGAGCGCACCGTCTTTCGTGCCGATCGCGCGCCCACCAGACCCCAGGCCAACGCGACCACCGCGGCGACCAGCACCGGGATGCCCGACGGGACCAGCGGAATGCTGATGGCGGTGACCACCCCGCACACCACGGCGACGGCCAGCGGTTCGCGGTCGCGTAACCGCGGCCAGAGCAGCCCCAGGAAGGCGGCCACGGCGGCGCCGTCGAGACCCCACTGACCGGGATCCCCCACGGCGTCTCCCAGGAGAGCGCCGACTGCCGTGAACAGATTCCACAGCAGGAACACACTGACCCCGGCCACCCAGAAACCGCGCTTGCGCTCCACACCGGTGGGCTGAGCGGAGGCCGCGGCATTGGATTCATCGATGGTGACCTGGGCGGCCACCGCCTTGCGCCACGACCGCGGGCGCAGCAGCGCATTCATGGTCATGCCGTACACCGTGTTGCGCACACCCAACAGCGACGCCGCACCCAGGGCCGCCGCGCCCGTTCCGCCGCCGGAGAGCACCCCGATGAACGCGAACTGGGACCCGCCCGTGAACATCAACGCGGACAGCGCCTGCGTTTGCCAGAACGTGAGCCCCGCGGCGATCGAGAGCGCACCGAACGAAATGCCGTACAACCCCGTGGCGATGCCCAGCGACAATCCCACGCGCACGGCGGGCGAGGAACGCCAGGGGATGACCGACTCCGAGCCCACCGTGACCGAAGAAGAACCATTCACGATTACGCGGAACCCCCGCCCTGCACGACCTTCAAGGTGTCCAGCACACGAATGAGGTTCAAATGCGATTCGGACTGCGGGAAGTTGCCCGTGGCCCTGCGTTCGGATGTCGAATACGTGGTGGACAACAGGCCCAGCTCGTTGGCCGTTGCGAGCACGGTGTCCAGCAGTTTCACGGCCTCCGCAACGCGATCGCACCGCGCCAGCTGATCCGCCAACTGCAACGTTGCGGACACCGACGGCGCCGCCTGGCCGGCGAAACCGTCCTGGCCGATCGAGGATGCGAACGCCTCGGCATCGTCCAGGTCGGTGAGCTGCGGGAGGTTGCGGTAGCGGTGCAGCAGCCCGGAACGGTCGGTGAGTTCCCTCTGGATGCGGGCGACCGTGGCCACCATGCGCTCATCGTCATACGCGACGAAACCAACCTTGGACAGTTGCAACAGCGAGGAGTCCACGGCGGTGGAACCGTAGTACTGCACGAAGGAACCGACCTCGGGGTCATAGCCGTTGGTCCAGATCTCATGGGCCAGTTGATCACGGTGTTCTTCCCAGGTCTCCACGTCTCCGGGCAGCCCGTGGATGCGCACGGCATCCACCCCGGCCTGCAGCGCGGCCCACATCATCACGCGGGTATAGGTGTAGTACTGGGGCTCACCGCGCATCTCCCACACGCCCTGGTCCTTGTCCTCGTAGTTGGCCACCACGGCGCGCAGCAGCCCCTGCTGCAACGGCCAGGACAGGTGATCCTCCTGGACGCCGCGGCGTCGGAGGCGTTCGAAGACGACCAGCACGTGACCGGCCACGTCCGCCTGGTACTGCGAACCGGCGGTGTTGCCCTCGCGCACTGGCCGAGCGCGCTCGTAACCGGGCAGGTCCACGAGCCGTTCGCGACCCACCACGGAACCGTCCAGGCCGTAGACGTTGGAGGGGTGGTCCACGTCCCCGGCAACCGCGCGCAGTAACCAGTTGCGCAGCTGGGCGGCCTCACGGTCGTGGCCGTGGTCGAGCATGATTTCCAGGGCGAATGCGGCGTCGCGCGGCCACGACAAGCGGTGGTCCCAGGTGCGGTCCCCGCCCAGCACCTCGGGCAGGGAGGTGGTGTCCGAGGCGATCAGACCGCCGGTGGCCTGGTGCATCAACCCGCGCACCACCAGTAGGCTGCGGCGGATGATGTCCTCACGGGCATCCTGGGTGACGGTCAGTTCCGCGGCCCGCTCGGCGGGCGTGGGCGCGCGCCGGGCGTCCTCCCGTTCCGCGAGCTTGGCTTCGGTGGCCGCGGGATCGTAGAGTCCGGACCATTCCTGCCACAGATTGATCGTGGCGGTGAGCGTCTCGTTGACGTCCACGGCTTCCGGTGGCGTGCTGTGGGACGGGAACCACGTGAGCGAGAAGTCCTTGATTTGACCTGCGGCCACGGTGAACGTGCCGGTGTGCCGGCGCTTGGAACGGTCCTCGTCCGCTTCGGGCAAGGGATCGCCGCGGAAGACGACGGCGTTCGGGCCGGCCATACCCACCAGCACACCTTCCGTGTGCTCGCCGGACGTATCGCTTTCCGCCACGTCGAAACGGCTCAGCCACGGCACCGACGCGCCGAAGTTGAAGCGCAGACGCACGTCCTGAAAGATCTCCACCTCGCCGGTGAGGCCTTCGACCCGGCGGATCAGCGCGGTGCGGGAGGACAGCGGCATGAAGTCCGTGACGCGGACGGTTCCGGTCTCGGTGGTCCACACGGTGTGCAGCACAAAGGTGTTCTCCGCGTAGAAACGTTCAACGGCCGTAACCCCTGCGCGGTCGAGTACCACCTCGCTGTTCTCGTCCACCGCGCACGCCGGCGCCAGCAGCCACCGCCCGTGATCGGGCCCGCCCAGCAGAGAGGCGAACATCGCCGGGGAATCAAAGCGGGGTGCGCACCACCAATCGACGGAACCCGTGCGGGACACCAGCGGGCCGCTGCGCATGTTGGACAGCAGCGCGTAATCCTCGATCCATGAAGCCATGGGTCCAGAATTTCATACTCGCGGGGTGGCGCGTTCACGCCCGACCAGCGGTGCCGATGGCGGGCGTCGTCGACCCCCTTGATTTATACCCCCCTAGGGTATAAATTGGCATCATGAGCACCGAGCAGCCCGTGACCCGCGGGTACACCCAGGACAAGGCCGCGTACGGCCGTCGCCTCAAGCGGATCGAGGGGCAGGTGCGCGGGATCCAACGCATGATCGACGAGGACACCTACTGCATTGACGTGCTCACCCAAATTTCTGCCATCCAGTCGGCCCTGAAGTCAGTGAGCCTGGGGCTGATGGAGGAACACCTGGGTCATTGCGTGCGCCACGCGGTGGAACACGCCCATGACACCGGTGACACTACCGAGCTGGATACCAAGCTCGCGGAGGCGAACGCCGCCATCGCCCGCCTGGTGAAAAGCTGACCCACCCCCGAGAACCAAGGAGTCTCCCCATGATCACCACCATTACCGTCTCCGGCATGACCTGCGGCCACTGCGTGTCCTCCGTCAAGGAAGAGCTCGCCGAGGTCCCCGGTGTGCAGTCCGTTTCCGTGGATCTCAACGCCGGCGGGGTATCGCCCGTGACCATTGAAAGCACCCGCGAGCTGAGCTCAGAAGAGACTGCCGCGGCCGTCGAAGAAGCTGGTTACACCATTGTCTAATCAATCCACTCAATCCCCCGTCACGGACACTCAGATTCACGGGCCGCTGCGTGAGCTGGATCTTCAGATCAGCGGGATGACCTGTGCCTCGTGCGTGGGTCGCATCGAGCGCAAGCTGCGCAAGATCGATGGCGTGGATCCCGCGGTCAACCTGGCCCTCGAATCCGCGTCCGTGAAAGTTCCGGACAGCATCTCGGACAACCAGATCGTCGAGACCATCAAGAAGGCCGGTTACGGCGCGGAAATCACGGGCGGGTCCCGTTCCTCGGATCGCGACGAGTCTCCCGCAACCGCCGACGACGCCGCTGCCTCACGTTCCGACCGCGGCGACCGCACTGCACCGGCGGACCCGGCACCCGCGACGCCATCCGAGACACCCGAGGCCTCCGGCTCTCCCAAGACCGCCGGAACCCCTGATGGGGAGGGCGCGCGAGTGGAGCGGTCGGCATCTGCGGAACAGGAGCTGGAACATAACACCGACTCCACGGACCCCGCCGCCGATCTGTCCCCGGCGGACCAGCGCCGCCGAGACCTGGGGGTCCGGCTGATCGTGGCCGCGATCCTCTCCGTGCCCGTGTTCATCATGTCGATGATTCCGGGCGCGCAGTTCCCGCACTGGGGCTGGGTCGCCGCGGCACTGACCCTGCCGGTCGTGACGTGGAGTGCGTGGCCGTTCCACAAGGCTACCGCCATCAATGCACGGCATTTGTCCTCCACCATGGACACGTTGGTGTCGATGGGCGTGGCCGCCGCCTACCTGTTCTCGCTGTGGCACCTGCTCGTGGACCCGGGGATGACCGCGCACGCGCACCCCGGCCAGGCCATGGACATGTCCAGCCACCAGCTGTACTTCGAATCCGCCGCCATCATCACCACGTTCCTGCTGCTCGGGCGCTGGCTCGAGGCCCGCGCGAAGGCTCGCTCCGGTGAGGCGCTCAAGGCTCTGCTGAACCTCGGTGCGCAGCAGGCGACCGTGCTCACCAAGGACGGAACCGAACGATCCGTCCCCGTGGAACAGCTCACGGTGGGTGATCGATTCGTGGTGCGTCCGGGCGAGAAAATCGCCACGGACTCCGTGGTGGTGACCGGCCAATCCGCCGTGGACGCGGCCATGCTGACCGGGGAATCCCTGCCCGTGGAGGTCGGACCGGGTGACGAGCTCACCGGCGCCACCGTGAACACCACCGGGCGGCTGCTCGCGGAAGCCACCCGTGTTGGGGCGGACACCGTCCTCGCGTCCATGGGTCGCACCGTGGCTCGCGCTCAGGCGACCAAGGCCCCCGTGGCCCGGTTGGCGGACCGGATTTCGGCCGTGTTCGTCCCCGTGGTCATCGGTATCGCGCTGTTGACCCTGGTGATCTGGCTGCTTGTGACCGGCAACGTGGATCAAGCCTTCGTGGCTGCGGTGTCCGTGCTGGTGATCGCGTGCCCGTGCGCCCTGGGTCTGGCGACCCCCACCGCCCTGCTGACCGGCACGGGCCGCGGCGCTCAAATGGGAATTCTGATCACCTCCGCGGAGGTGCTCGAGGATTCCCGCAACGTGGACACCATCCTGCTGGACAAGACCGGCACCGTGACCCGCGGTGAGCTGGCCGTGACGGCCGTGAACTCGGTGTCCCAGTGGTCCAAGGACCAGGTGCTGGACTTCGCCGCGGCGGTGGAGGATTACTCCGAACATCCGATCGCCCGAGCAATTGCGGATGCCTCATCGCAGCGCTTCCAAGTGGCCCGCTTCGAGTCCGCCCCCGGCGGCGGCGTGAAAGCATATGTCGCGGACGGCATGCAATCCCGCTCCGTGGTGGTGGGTCGGGAGCAGTGGCTGGCCAAGAACGGTGTCCGGTTGTCGGAGACCGATCGCAAGGCCCTCGGGCACGCCCGCGCGGACGGATTCACCACCATCCTCGTGGCCGTGGACGGCAACCTGGCCGGCCTGATCGACATGCAGGACACCATCAAGGAGGAGTCCGCCCGGGCGATCGCGCAGCTCAAGGCACTGGGCCTGCGTCCGGTCCTGCTGACCGGTGACCACTCCGCCGTGGCACGTTCCGTGGCCGAGCAGGTGGGTCTTGCCCCCGAGGACGTCATTTCCGATGTCACCCCGGACGGTAAGGTCCAGGCCGTGACCGACCTGCAGCGGCAGGGTCGCGTGGTGGCCATGGTGGGCGACGGCGTCAATGACGCTCCCGCACTCACCCAGGCCGATCTGGGCATCGCGATGGGCTCCGGTACGGACGCCGCCATGCAAGCCTCGGACATCACCGTGGTCCGCAGCGAACTGACCGCCATCCCCACCGCACTCAAGCTGTCCCGGAAGACCCTGGGGACCATCAAGTCCAACCTGTTCTGGGCCTTCGCCTACAACGTGGTGGCCATTCCGGTGGCCGCGCTGGGCTTCTTGAACCCCATGATCGCCGGGGCCGCCATGGCCTTCAGCTCCGTGTTCGTGGTGCTGAACTCGCTGCGGTTGAAGCGCTTCGGGCGGTAATCCCTACTGATGGTTGCGCGAAGAACGCCCTGGACCGTGATTCACGGTCCAGGGCGTTCTTCGTTGCGGGGTGCTGATCAGCGGGCGCTCGAACCCGGTTCCTCACCCTGGGTGTCGGGGCGGACGCGCTGGCCGTATTGGGGTTCACCATTGTCCGTGGAATCGGCGGCACCGGACGGCTTGCCGGGCGACGTCGACCCTGAACCCCCGCCGCGTGCCTGCTCGGCCTGCCGGCGGGCCTTGTTCTCGGCGAACAGCTTGGCCGAGGAACGATTCACGCCGGTGCCCTGACCGAGTTCGGGGTCGTTGGGCTTTTCCAGGAGCATGAGAGTGGAGCACACGATCACGGATGCGATGAACGCGATGCCCGCGGCGATCAAACCCAGCCCCACACGGGCGGCGTTGTCGGTGCCGCCGGCGGCTGCTACCGAGACCACCACGAAGGCGACGACCGCCAGCACGGCTGAAATGACAAGGGGACCCTTGATATCAGTCTTGCGACGGCCGTTGTGCTCGGTGCGCTGGGCCACGTGAATCCTCCTACGAAAACAAGCGAAAAATAGTCGAGATCAACTGTTCAGTCTACGCGCTTCGGCCGGCCGTTATCCGGAGAGCCCGCGCGGTCCGCTGCGAGCGCATCGTGGCGCAAGCTCAGCGCGGCAATGAACTGGGTGACGCCGATGATGATGGCCACGCCACCCACCACGCCCAGCTCCGCCTTGGCGCCCAGCGCCTCCACGAGCATCATGCCCATACCCGCGCCCACGGTCACCAGACCGCTGAGGGTCCAGTCCCTACCGAGCGGGAAGCTCTGGCGGAAACGCAGTCCCAGAGCGAGTTCCAGGATGCCGCAGAGGCCAAGCACCATGGCGGCCAGCAGCACGAACAGCCAGTTCTGCTGCGCCATGATCGCAATGAGCGCCCCGCCCAGGATGTACAGGATTCCCGCGAGCTGAGGGATATTGGCCAATGAGCCGAGGTCAACGTCCTCGCGGGCCTTCAGGCGCAAGTGCAGGAACAGCCACGCGGCGCCCGTTGCCACCAGAAACAGACCCAGCACCCACGGTGCCGCGTTCTCCGTGGGTTCCTGCCAGAAGATCGTGACCGCGCCGAACACCAGCGCGACCAGGGACCGACTCAGCGTGGGCACCCACAGAACGTGCCGCACATCCGCTCCGTTGCGACGGCCGCCGGATGCGCCGCCGCGGGGGGACGGGATCTGCTGAGACACGCGAAATACTCCTCATTGGCGGGGTGGGACCGGGCCAGTCTAGTGGAGACAGCTGCGGGCCGTCCGGGAGCAGAACTTGGTGGTGTTCGCTGACGCCCGTGCCGGCCCCGAAGTGACTACGGGCCCGGTGTGAGCACATCCCGCAGCACTCGCATTCCTCGTTCAAGGTGCGCGTCCGACGCCGTCAGCCCCAGCACCAGCCCGTTGCGCAGTTCCGAACCGGGGGCGGTGCATCCGCCTTCTGCCGTGTCCAGCGCAGGGGTCATCGTGCGCGTTCTCGCCCGGTTCGCCGACGCCGCCCAGTATTCTCCCAGCCCACTGACCAGCACCCCGCGTCGGGCCGTAGCCGCGACCGCTGCGACCTCGTCCGGCACCTCGATCACGGTATGGGAACCACCGGCCATGGGCACCACGGCCACGCCGGGCAGGCTCGCGAGCGACTGTCCGATGAGTGAGCGGCGTCGGCGGTAGGCGCGGCGCATCCGGGCGGTGTGGCGCTGCAAGTGACCCGAATCCATGAATCGCGCAATTGCCCGCTGCGCCAAGACCGAAACAGGTGACCCCAGCTCCGCGCGCAGGGTGTGCAGCTTGGGGAGCAGATCATCGGGTGCCACCAGGTGTCCCACGCCCACGCCGTTGCCCAGCACTTTGGTGAAGCTGCCGAGGGTGACCACGGTGTCGCGGTCGGTGTCGAGGGCGGCCAGCGCGGGTAGTGGCTGTCCGGTGTAGCGCAGCTCGGAGTCGTAGTCGTCCTCAATCACCACGGCGCTGTGGCGGCGAGCCCAGCGCAGCAGTTCCAGCCTGCGGCTCACGGGCATGGTGCCGCCCAGCGGGTACTGGTGTCCGGGCGTCACCACCACGACATCCGGAGTTTCGGCCACATCCCACGTGCCGGTTCCCGCCCACTCGCCGGTGGGCAGGTTGGCCGGATCGAGACCAAACCCGTCCACGGGGATCGGGATCGCCACGTGCCCGGTGGCCTCCACCACCCTGCGCAGCGCGGAGTACCCGGGGTCCTCCACCGCCACGCGCAATCTGCGGCCGCGCAGTGCACCCAGGACTCGCAGGACCAGCTGGAGTCCGTCCCGGGCACCCGCGGTGATCACGATGTCGTCCGGTTCTCTCACCACCCCTCGGTTCAATCGCAGGTATTCGGCCAGGTGTTGCCGTAACGGCACCTCCCCCGCGTTGGCACTCGCGGCATCTCGCCAGGCACCCCGCCAAGCCGGAGTATCCAGTTCCGCGATGAGTGCTTTGCCGGGCCGCAGGTCGATCTGGCCCGTGTTCACAACGCTACGTCGAGGGCGGGAGGAGCGGGGCGGCGTCGTCGACACGGGGAGTTCGCTCGCCGCGGGGACCACGCGAACGTCTGGGGCAATGCGGGTGGCCCCATGATCCGCAGTGAGGTATCCCTCGCCCGCGAGCACGTCCCACGCCGTGACCACCGTGCCGCGCGAGGTCCCCAACCGCTCGGCCAAGACCCGCGATGAGGGCAACGGATCTCCCGCACACAGGACACCGCGGGCGACCAGGTCACGGACCTGGCCGACCAGTTGCTCGCCGAGCGGGACACCCGAGGCTCTGTCGACGGACAATGGCACATCCACTACACGCGCATGCCGCATGGGCTCCTCCAAAGTGGACTATTCGAATTACTCAATTATGGATCTGTCACCGGGCCACTTTGGCGGGCAGCATGGTCAATATGACGCAAACCGTGCAATCTCCCGTGGACAACAAGACTCCCGTGACCGGATCCAAGCTGGTCAAGAGCGGACTGGCCGACATGCTCAAGGGCGGCGTGATCATGGACGTGGTCACGGCCGAGCAGGCCAAGATCGCCGAAGATTCAGGAGCCGTGGCCGTGATGGCCCTCGAACGCGTGCCGGCGGACATCCGCGCTCAGGGCGGCGTGGCCCGCATGAGTGACCCGGATTTGATCGAACAGATCACCGACACCGTATCCATCCCGGTGATGGCCAAGGCGCGCATCGGCCACTTCGTGGAAGCGCAGGTCCTGGAGCACCTGAAGGTCGACTACATCGACGAGTCCGAGGTGCTCTCCCCCGCTGACTTCGCTCACCACATCGACAAGCACCGCTTCACCGTGCCGTTCGTGTGCGGTGCCACCAACCTGGGTGAGGCCCTGCGCCGGATCACCGAGGGCGCGGCCATGATCCGCTCCAAGGGTGAGGCCGGCACCGGCGACGTCTCCGAGGCCACCCGCCACATCCGCACCATTCGCTCGCAGATCGCCGAGCTGCAGGGCCTCTACAACTGCGCCCCCGACGCCCTTTACGTGAAGGCCAAGGAACTGTCTGCCCCGTACGACCTGGTGGTCGAGGTGGCCCGCACCGGCAAACTCCCCGTGGTGCTGTTCACCGCCGGCGGCATTGCCACTCCCGCAGACGCGGCCATGATGATGCAGCTCGGCGCGGACGGCGTGTTCGTGGGCTCCGGGATCTTCAAATCCGGCAACCCGGCCGAGCGCGCTCGCGCCATCGTTGCTGCGACCGCCTACTACGACGATCCCGCCCGCATCACCGAAGCCTCCCGCGGCCTGGGCGAAGCCATGGTCGGCATCAACGTGGCTGATCTGGCCGCTCCGCACCGGCTCGCGGAGCGCGGCTGGTGACCCAACCGGTCGTCGGCGTTCTCGCGCTTCAAGGCGGCGTGGCCGAGCACCTGGCGATACTCGCATCGCTGGGTGCCCGGGCGGTCCGCGTCCGGTCCGCATCGGACGTGGTCGGGGACCGCGGCGCTCCGGTCATCGACGCGCTCGTCCTCCCCGGGGGTGAGTCCTCCACCATGGATCGACTGTGCCGCACGTTCGGGCTGTTCGATCCGCTGCGGCAGGTCATTGCCGCCGGTCTGCCCGTGCTGGGTACGTGCGCGGGGCTGATCATGCTCGCCACACATATCGAGGACCCCGCACCCGGTCAGCAATCGCTGGGAGTTCTGGACGTGACCGTGACCCGCAACGCGTTCGGCTCACAGGTGGACTCCGCAGAGGTTTCGCTGGAGTGGGCGGGTTCCCGAGCGCCCTCCGGTCGCAGTGAGCCATGTGATGATGCCGCGGCTAATCCGTTCGGTCCGGCCGCCGACGCCGTGACGGCCCCGAGCGACGCGGTCCGCGCAGCGTTCATCCGCGCGCCCGCCGTGACCCGAGTGGGTAACCGCGTGGCGGTGCTGGCCCGGTATCGTGATGCGGTGGTGGCGGTGCGGCAGGACAACATCCTGGGCATCAGTTTCCACCCCGAACTCACCGGGGACACCACGGTGCACGAGGAGCTGTTGGGGCTGGTTCGCACTCGGCGATCCGCGGAAGCGTCGGCCGCCTGACAAATATGGCAGAGGTCCGCAGCGTTCGGGCGTAAGACGCTGCGGACCTCTGCCAATAATGTCGGCCCGCGTGAAGCTCACCTCTGAAAGTGCGGGGTGACATGGGTGACTTCCGATGTCATCATGATGCTTACTAATCGAGCGTCTGGTGCACCTGCGACAGGTCGCGTCTGGAACGGAGTCCCGCCCATGAACATTTCACGCAGAACGCTTTTCCGAGGAGCCGTGGGACTCTCGGGCGCAGCTATGTTGACCGGTTGCTCGGGTTTCACCGGTGGCGGCGGAGGCAGCGACTCGGGTGGCGGCGACACCCTGTCCATGGTCTCGTGGGGGCAGGACTCCGAGCAGTCAGCGTTCAAGAAACTGGTGCAGAAGTATCAGGAGAGCTCTGGGGTCACGGTGGATCTGCGGTTCGTGCCGTTCGCGGAGATGTTCACGACCATCGATGCTCAGTTGCAGGACGGTTCGGCTCCGGACATCTTCCGGGTGGATTACACGTCCTTGGCCTCCTACAGCAGTGCGGACCAGCTCTTGGACCTCAGCGACCAGATGGACGACGATCTCAAGAACGATCTGATTCCCGCGTTCATGGAGGCGGTGTCCCTGGACGGCAGGCCCTACGGTGTTCCCCACCAGACAGACACCACCGCCACGGTGTACCGCCCCGACCTGTTGCGGCAGGCGGGCATCACGTCCGTTCCGGACTCGCTCGAGAACGCCTGGACGTGGGAGGAGTTCAACGAGGTCCTCACCAAACTGAAGGGCTCCCTCAGCGTTGATGTGGCACCGTATTCCTACCAGTGGCAGAAGGCCGGGGCCTACCGTTGGCTCAACTGGTTGTTCCAGGCCAACGGGCGGTTGCTCAGCGACGACCTCAAGAGCGCCGCTATCGACTCCGACGCCGGGCGGCGCGCCCTCACGACCACCAAGGCGCTTTTTGAGAATAAGGTGGTGCCCTCCAACAGTTCCCCCAAGAGCGGGGTGTACTCGAGTGACGCGTTCGTGGGCGGCAAAACGGCCATGGCTGCCCTGGGCAACTTCACAATTCCCGAGCTCAACACGGCCGTCGGTTCCCGGTTCGAGTGGCAGGCCACCTACCATCCGCAGGACGTGCGGGCCGCTTCCGACCTGGGCGGCAATGCACTGGTGATCAACAAGGCCACCGACAAGGCGGACCAGGCCGGCGAGTTTCTGCGCTTCATGATGGAAGCGGAGAACCAGAAAGCGTTCTGCGAGGAGACTATCGAGCTACCCACACGACGTTCCGTTGCAGAGGGGAAGCTGAACCTCAGCGTTCGCCCCGATCTGGCACCGGTCTTCACCGCGCAGGCCACCACCCTCAAGCCCGAAGACGTCGCCCAGGTGACCATCCCTGGCTTCAGCCAGATCAACACGGAGTTGCAGGAACAATTGGAGCAGTGCTTCGTGGGCGGCAGGTCGGTGGACGATGCCCTCAAGGGCATCGCGGATCGCGTGAACCAGATCGTCTCGGCATAGGTGGGCGGATGAGTCTCGCAGCCACCGGGGCGGACCCGGGTTCCGCCACCCAGCCCGCACCGGGCACACGACCCCCAACGACCACACCGCCCCCGCCGGTCCGCGCCAAGCGCTCGGCGGGGACCAATGCGGCCGGGTGGGCGTTCGTCACACCCAACATGATCATCCTGATCGCGTTCCTGTTCCTGCCGTTGATTCTCACGTGGGTGGTGTCCTTCCAGGCCGCCACCCCGCTGGGTAGCAACGGCTGGGTGGGCCTGGACAACTACGCACGGTTGTTCCGCGACCCCATTTTCTGGCGGGTACTGCTCAACTCCGTGGTGTTCACCGTGTTGACCGTTCCAATCAGCATTGGCCTGGGCCTGAGCTTCGCACTGCTGCTGAACAAAGCGATACCCGGGCGGGGGATCTTCCGCACCGCCATTTACCTGCCCATCGTGCTGAGCAACCTGGTGACCTCGCTCATGGGTCTGCTGTTGTTCAACGAGGGCGTGGGGGTGCTCAACAACCTGCTGCGCAGCATCGGCGTGGGCGGGCTGCCGTGGCAGTCCAGCGGGAGCCTGGCCATGATCTCCGTGGTGCTCATGACCATCTGGACCCGCGCGGGCTTCGCCATGGTCATCTACCTGGCCGCCCTGCAGGACGTCCCGGAAGAGTTCTACGAGGCCGCACGGTTGGACGGAGCGAACTCCTGGCAACAGTTCTGGTACATCACCCGCCCCCTGTTGGCGCCCTCCACCTTGTTCCTGGTGATCATGAACGTGATCTGGTCCTTCCAGATCTTCGACATTGTCTACGTGATGACCGGGGGTGGTCCGGGCAACTCCACGTCCATGCTGGTGACCTACGCGTACGACCAGGGGTTCGGACCCGCCCGTGACTTCGGGTACGGCTCGACCATCGGCGTGGTGCTGTTCCTGCTCACGCTCGTGATGACGGCGTTCCAGTTGCGCTCCCCCAAGTCCGAGTCCACCGGACCCACGAGACGCACACGTCGTAAGGGGGCCCACGGCGTTCGTACCGACGGCCCCGCAAGCGCACCCCACGCTACGAAGGACGCATCATGAGAACCGGACTGCGCGTGGCCATCTGCACGGTCATCACCGTGATCATGGTGTTCCCGCTTTACGCCATGGTGCGCATGGCCTTCTCCACCCGTTCCGAATTGTTCGCCGGGAACATCCTGATCCCGAATTCCTGGACACTGGCCAACTTCCAGAACCTGTTCGAGAAGTATCCCATTGGCACGTGGGTCCTGAACTCGGTGGCGGTGAGCCTGGTGACGGTGGTGCTGTCCGTGAGCATCAACCTGCTCGCGGGATACGCGTTCGCCAAGATTCCTTTCCGGGGCCGTTCGGCACTGTTCATTCTGGTGCTGAGTACGCTCATGATTCCCGCGCAGGCCATCATGATCCCGCAGTTCAGGATCGTGTCCAATCTGGGAATTTACGGCACGTTCTGGGGAGTCATCCTGCCGACCGCGGCCACGGCTCTGGGAATCTTCCTGGCCCGCCAGTTCTTCCTCTCCATCCCGGATGAACTGCTGGAGGCCGCCAAGTTGGACGGCGCCGGTCAGCTGCGGATCTTCTGGTCCGTGGTGCTGCCCCTGGCCAAACCCTTGATCGCGGTCATGGTGTTGTTGGCCTTCATGAACACGTGGAACGACTTCCTATGGCCGTTGATTGTGCTCAAGGACCCGCAGCTCTACACACTGCCCGTGTCACTACGCTTCCTGCAGGGCGAATTCAGCAACGATTACGGCGGGCTCATGGCCGCTGGCCTGATCAGTTGTCTACCCCTCGTGATCCTGTTCCTGATACTGCAGAAGTGGTTCGTGCAGGGCATCGCCCGCACGGGTATTCGCTGAAAGAGCGAACGCCGCCGCTGGGGGGGGTACCCCCCAGGTCCTCAGAAGCTGCCCGATGAACCGCCGCCGCTGAAACCACCGCCACCACCGAAGGACGCACCGGCAGAACCCGAGTAGCCGGAGGAACCGCTCGCAGAGGTCGAGTGGTTGGCGCCGCTGTAGATCGCCGGGTACATCAGGTAGAGCGGCAACCAACTCTGGAACGTCGAGGCGTACTGCACGTCCCGCTCCACGCCGTCCTGGTCCTTGGCTGTGGGCGGTTTCTTACCCTCCTTGGGCGGTTTCCGGTGATTGGAACGGTACGTGTAGTACTTCTTGCGGACCTCATCCGAGATCTCCTCGCCCGGATGCTCGCGTTGGTACCGCTCGATCTCACGGTCCGCCTGCTCACGGATCTTCTTCTGGTCCCTGCGCCACCACAGGATGGACCCGAGCACCACGGCCACGACCAACCCGGCAATGCCGAGGAGCATCGCGGTGACGATGTTCCCCTTACGCTCGCGATCCGCGGCAGCCTGGGCCGCCGACTCCGGGTTCGCTTGGTCGTACACCGAATCCACGGTCGCGAGGAAGGCCTGGGCGTACTGTTCGTCCCGGAAACCGGGCTCCAGATGGTCCTCCATGATGACTTCCGCGGTGTCGTCCGAGAGCACTTGACGTGCGCCGTCGGCCACTTCGATGCGCAGGTTGCGGTCGTCCATGTCCGCGACGATCAAGACACCGTTGTCCCGACCGGCCTCACCCACGCCCCATTCGGTAGCCACTTGCCGGGTGAAGTCTTCGAAATCCCCGTCCACGCCGTCCACGGTGAGTACGGCCGCGCGGATGAAGTCATTCTGTTCGTTGCCGCGGCCGATCCGCTCGTTGATGTGCTGCTCGTCAGCGTCGGAGAGGATCTCGGCCTGGTCCAGCACCGCCCCGGAATCCGGACGCGGGGGCACTTGAGCGGCCCGAGCGGCGTCGGCGGACCAGACCACCAGCGACACCGCCGCGAGAAGCGCAAAGAGGGAAAATACGACCCAGCGCGGGACGCGGCTGGAACGCGGGCTCGTCAGGGTGAGCATGATGCCTCCTCGGGTGCGATTGACACCACAATAGGCACCGCACGCCCACAACGGATCCACCCGCGGAATGAAAACGGCGCCCCGCCGGTGGAGACGGGGCGCCGACGTCGCACGGGGCCTCCCGTACGCTACGTTGCCTATTTTTCGCGGTTGGGCACGATCATCAGCGGTGACTCGGTGTCCGCGAGCACGGCCTGGGAGACCGAGCCCATGAGCAGCCCGCGGAATCCGCCGTAACCGCGCGAACCCATGACCAGGAGGTCAGCGGTGCGGGACGCATCCACCAGGGCATCCGCCGGGCGTCCCTGCAGCACGCGGGTCACGATGTTCAGATCCGGGTACGTGGCGCCCAATTCCTGGGCTACCTGGTCGGTGAGCTCTTTCGCCGGGGCCAGCAGTTGCTCCTGCACCGCGCGCTCCAACTCGGAGGAGTTCATGGGCAGGTAACTGGTGGTCGGAACCACGCTGACCACCGCCAGGGTGAGACCGTGCGCGCGGGCGTAATCGGCGGCCACGTGCACCGCTTTGTTCTTGGCGCCGAGCTTGTCCACGCCCACCACCACGGCGCCCTCGAAGGACTCGTCCTCGGAACGGGACTCGCGTTGAGCCGGGTTCCAGCTCTCCGGCAGGATCACCACGGGCACGGGCGAGTGGGATGCCGTAGCGGCGGAAACGGATCCCACGCGGCCGCGCACGCCGTGACGGCCGCGCTTTCCCATGACCACCAGGGAGGAATCCTTGGCCTCGTACACGATCACGCCGGCGGCGTCACCGCGTTCGATGATGCCCTGCACCTGCACGCCGGCGTCCTTGGCCTTGGCCACTGCCGCGCGGGTGAGCTTCTCGGACTCCTCCTGCACGGCGTCCAGGAAGGGACCGTACAGGGACTGATCCACACCCACGGGGCGACCGGTGGAGACCACGATCTTCAGCGGAATCTCCTGAGCTGCTGCTTCCTGGATGGCCCAGTCCAACGCGCGTTCGCTGTAGTCGGAGCCGTCGTATGCCGCCACGATTCGTTGTGACATCTGTTTCGCACCTGTTTCTGTGTGTAGTGAATGGCTACTGTTTCAGGCTCACTTGCCGTTGGGGACCACCATGACGGGTCCGGCGGTCGCACCGAGCACCGACTGGGAGACCGAACCGAGCAGCAGGCCGGTGAAGCCACCAATGCCGCGTGAGCCGACCACCACGAGGTCCGCGGTGCGGGTTGCCTGGACCAGCACGCGACCGGGGCGGCCCAGGAACCCGTGACGGGTGACCTTCAGATCCGGGTTCTGTTCCGTGAGATCCTGAGCGATCTGGTTGAGCTTCCGCACGGACTCATCGAAGTAGTAGGTCTGGTTGTACTGGTCCTGGAACCAGTCCGGGGTGCCGGAGAGGGCACCGTTGACGGACACGAGGCTCAGCGTGGAACCGTGGGCCTTGGCGTACTCGATGGCCTGGGCCACCGCCGGGTTCTTCTCTCCCGCGGCGTCCACACCGACCACCACGGATCCCGTGAAGTCCATCTCTGAGGCCGGGGTGCGGGTGTCGCCCTGGGATTGCTCATCGGTGACGTGGACGTCCTTGTGGTGGGCGGATTCGCGAGCGGACTCCACATCGGAGCTGTCATCGTCTGCATGAGGCGGAACCACGATCACGGGCACCGGGCTGTGCGCGGCCACTGCCGCGGACACCGAACCCAAGCGGCCCCGCAACGCGCCGCCCTTACCGCGCTTACCCATGATCACCAGGCTGCAGTCCTTGGCGGCCTCAATGATGGCCTTGGCCGCGTCTCCCTCACCACTGACGGTGTCCACCGTGACATCGGCTTGTGCTACGCGGTCCAGAGCGGCCTGAAGGTTCTGGTCGTTCTCAGCGGTCACGGCTTCACGGAAGCGACGCTCCAGGCCGGGGTCTCCCACACCGACCACCGGGAATGCTCCGATGAGGCGCACACCCAGGTTGCGGACGCGCGCTTCCTCGATGGCGCGATCCAGGGCTCGCAGTGCAATTTCGGAACCGTCAATGCCCACCAAGATCGGGCCGTTGACGGATGCGGACTTGGTGTTGGGAACGTCTTTGTTCATGCCTTAAGGATAGTAGATCCGCCCGTGTAAATAGAGACGTGCGCCACTCGTTTCGCCCGTCGATTCGCGGGGTAACGCCCGATCCGAAGGGCGCGAGCGGCGCGGTCGACGGCTGAAACCAGCGTGTGGTCAGGCCATGGCGTACATCCATCGGTCGCTGCGTATCCGCCAGCCCAGCGTGAGCGCCCGCGCGCCGATGTACCCGCCCGCGTATGCAACCCACAGCCAGGCCATACCGGCCGCGCCACCACCGGCGAACTGCATGACCGCCCACAGCAGCGGCGCGTACACCACGATGTTGATGAGGCCGGCCAGCGCCAGGTACCGGGCGTCGCCGGCGCCGATCAGCACGCCGTCGAGCACGAACACATATGCCGCGAGGGGTTGGCCCACCGCGACCACCACCAGCGCGATCCCGAACAGGTATTGCACGCGCTCCGACGGCGTGAACAGGAACCCCAGGTGTGGGCCCGCCAAGCCCACCACCAAGCCCGTGACCACGCCGAATCCCAGCCCCCACCGGATGAGCCGGTGCATGAGGTGGCGCACGCCGTCCCGCTCGGTCCGCCGGTCGAGGTCGCGGGCACCGAGTTCCTTTCCGAGCAGGGCCTGGGCGGCGATCGCGAGCGCATCGAGCGCGAACGCCAAGAAGTTGAAGACGGTCATGGTCAGTTGGTACGCCGCCAGATTTTCTGCTCCCTGGGCCGTTGCCACCACGACGGTCGCGAGGATCGCCGCGCGCAGCGACAGGGTGCGCAGCATGAGCCAGGATCCCACCGTGAGGTGCCCACGGATGCCGCGCCAGCCGGTGGTCAGCCGCACGTTCTCACGGGCAAATTGCCGGCCCAGCAGCACCAAATACGTGATGGCCATGGCCCACTGAGTGATGCTCGTACCCATTGCCGCCCCGGCCACGCCCAGGTCTGCACCATAGACGAGCGCGACGTTCAGTCCCGCGTTCACCGCCGCGCCGATACCCGCGATGATCAGTGGGGTTTTGGTGTCCTGCAGCCCGCGCAGCACGCCCATTGCAGCCAGCACCACCAGCATGGCCAGCAGCCCGGGCATGGACCACACGAAGTACGACGTCGCGTGCTCCAGTACCTCACCCCGCGCACCGAGCGCTTGCAACAGGGGCCTACCCGCGAGGATGCCTACGGTGGCGAGCAGCACACCGAGACCGGCCGCGGTCCAGAGACCGTCACGACCGACTTCGAGGGCCTGTTTGAGCCGACCACCCCCGAGATGTCGCGCCACGGCGGGGGTGGTCGAGTACGCCAGGAACACCATGAGCCCGACCACGGTCTGCACCACCGTTGCGGAGATGCCCACGCCCGCGAGTTGCGCGGTGCCCAGGTGGCCGATGATCGCCGAATCCGCCAGCAGGAACAGCGGCTCCGCAATCAGCGCGCCGAACGCGGGGACCGCGAGCGCTAGGATCTGCCGGTTCAGGGACCGGGTGTCACGGGGCTCTGCTGTGGCTGGGGATTCGGGTTCGGGCTGCACCCGTCCAGAGTAGGGGGTGCTGAGTAGTCGAAGAGTCTGGTGTGAGGAAACTGCAGTGGTGCAGCCTTAGGGGAGGGAGATGCAGAATTCGGCTCAATGTCGGACGTTTGCATCACATGAGACTTCGGGGGTGCAGTTTCCTCACATGTGATTGGCCGCCCCGCCGATCACATTGAAGGTCAGGTGGCGGGTTTGACGGAGATCACCGGGACGGCGGCCTCCAGGATGATCTGCTGGGCGGAGGAGCCCAGGAAGATCTTGCCCGCGGGGCTGCGTCGCTTCACACCCACGACCACGGCCTCGACCTCGGAGCGGTTGGTGGCGTCGATGAGGTCCCCCACGGCGTCCTTGCTGCGGCCGTCTGCGTTTTCCAGGGTGACGCGGTCGTAGCCGAAGCCGGAGATGTCCGGGGTGGAACCGTCCACGGGAAACACAATGAGGTCCGCGCCGCGGCGTCGGGCTTCGTCAATGGCGAAGTTTCGGGCGGCGTGCCCGGCGGGGGTGTCTGCGCTGGCAAGGATGATGGTCATTTCTGGAAACTTCTCCTCGGTCTACGGGCTGGGGCAACTCATTGAGCGGCACGACTTGTTGTTACCTAAATTATGCGCGACTTCTGTGATTGATTACTTTCTCAGATGAGCTTATGTGTACTCTAGGTCACAATCTTTCGGTCGGTCCCAGGCCGCCAGTCCGCTCGCCACCAGTGCATTTAATTCAGGAGACCCGTTTGGTCGAGAAACGTCCGCCGAACCGTCGGCAGTTCATCACGTACGGGATCGGTGGGCTGATCGCGGCTGGTGCCATTGGAACCGCCGTCACCGGATCCATCACGTCCGCCTCCGGGGGTAACAACCTTCGTTCGAGCATGACCATCATTGCCCCGGCCGCGGCCGGCGGCGGCTGGGACACCGTTGCCCGCGAAATGCAGCAGGCACAGCGGGCGAACAGCATCATCAACAACACGCAGGTGGTCAACATGCCGGGCGCTGGCGGAACCATCGCGTTGGGGAACCTGTCCGTTCTGGACGGCGACGCGAACAACTTGATGGTCGGCGGCACCGGCCAGCTGGCCGCAACCATTCAGTACGATTCCGCCACTAAGTACGACGACGTCAGCCCCCTGGCCGTCACGGTCGAGGAGTACGACGTGATCGTGGTTCCCGCCGACTCCCCCTACAAGACCCTTGACGACCTCTTGAGGGCCTGGTCGCAGAACCCCGGCAATGTCCCGTGGACCGGCGGCGGCTCTTTCGACCAGCTG
Organism: Kocuria sp. cx-455; assembly: GCF_014698015.1. Classification (GTDB taxonomy): domain Bacteria; phylum Actinomycetota; class Actinomycetes; order Actinomycetales; family Micrococcaceae; genus Kocuria. The sequence goes on along the minus strand of NZ_JACXBS010000001.1, from coordinate 224,120 downwards.
GTGGTCACCGAAATGGCCATTACCGGCGGCATCAAACCGGCGGACATGATTTACGTGTCCTCGGACGGCGGCGGCGAGTCCACGCAGGCGCTGCTCAACGGCACCGTGGCCGCGGCGGCCAGCGGTTACCCGGATTCCATTGACCAGATCGAGTCCGGCAGGCTCCGCGCGCTCGCGATCGTGGCGGAGGAACCCGTGGAGGGCGTCGACATTCCGACCACCGTCGAACAGGGCTACGACGTGACTCTGGCCAACTGGCGCATCCTGATGGCTCCCGGCGGCATCACCGATGACGAAAAACAAGAGCTGGAGAACATCGTGCTGGAAACGATCGCCACTCCCGAATGGGGCGAAGCCATCAAGCGCTACAACTGGAACGAGAATGTGATCACCGGCGATGCGCTCACGCAGTTCATCACGGACGAGACCGAGCGAATCACCGCCCTGTACAAGGAGTTGGGACTGTGAGTCACGCATCGGTTTCGGATTCCTCGGCGCCCGCGCCCTGGACGGACGCCGCCCCTTCCTCCGGCGGCAGTCCACGCTCCGCCGGCGCTCTACTTCGCGCCCTCGTCATGCCAGTGGTGTTCGCCGCGTTCGCCACGTATCTGCTCGTGGGCATGCTGGTGATGGACGTCCCGGATTCCGTGGACTTCCCCGGCCCGCGCTTCTTCCCGGCCATCATTACGGGCGTCATTTACGTCCTGGTGGTCGTGCAGATCATCACCGTTGTTCGTCACTGGTCCAGCGGCACGTTGGGCGACACCGACGACGCCGCTCCCGCCATCTTTTCGTGGCGTTCGCTCATCTGGGTCATCGGCGGGTTCTTAGCCTTCTCCCTGCTTCTGGAGTTTCTGGGGTGGATCCTTGGAGCGGCGCTGTTGTTCTGGTGCGTGGCCCGCGGATTCGGGTCCAAGCGGCCCTTGGTCTCATTGATCATTGGATTGACGGTCAGCTCCGTTGCGTACATCGCGTTCGACATGGCACTGGGGCTCTCGCTGCCCTCTGGAATTCTCGGGGGTGGCTTCTAAATGGAGACTTTGTCCTTACTGATGGAGGGCTTCGCTGGAGCCCTCACCTGGCAGAACTTGTTCTGGGTGGTCCTGGGGTGTTTTCTGGGCACCGCCGTGGGCGTCATGCCCGGTCTGGGCTCATCCATGGCCGTGGCACTCCTTCTGCCCGTGACCTTCGCCCTGGAACCCACGGCCGCGTTCATCATGTTCTCCGGCGTGTACTTCGGAGGCTTGTTCGGTGACTCCACCATGGGCATTCTGATGAACACCCCGGGGCAGGCGTCCGCCATTGCTTCAACCTTCGAAGGTCACAAGATGGCCCTGGACGGGCGCGCTCCACAGGCACTGGCCACCGCGGCCATCGGTGCGTTCGTGGGCGGTTTCATTGCCTCCGGCGTGGTGGTGTTCCTGGCGCCGTTCCTCGCGGAATTCTCCACGCAGTTCGGGCCCGCGGAGTTCTTTGCCCTGGCATTGTTCGCGTTCATGGCCACGTCCTCCGTGGTCACGGATTCTGCGGTCAAGGGCCTGTTGTCTCTGGCATTCGGTCTGGGTATCGCGGTGGTGGGTATTGACGGCGTCACGGGTATCCCCCGTTTCACCATGGACTCCCCGTTCCTCTTCGATGGCATCTCGCTGGTCACCGTGACCGTGGCGGTGCTGGCTCTGGGCGAGGTCATCTACTTCGCGACCATTGCGCGTTTCCAACGTGAGGGCCAGATGATCCGGTCCAAGGGCCGCCCGTGGTTGAGCAAGAAAGAGCTCCGCGAAGCCGCACCTGCTTGGGCGCGCGGCACGGCCATCGGCCTCCCCTTCGGAGTGGTCCCCGCCGGTGGTTCCGAGATCCCCACGTTCTTGGCCTACGGCGCGGAACGCAAGCTGGATCGACGTCGTCATGACCCGCAGTTCGGTAAGGGCGCCATCCGAGGCTTGGCGGCCCCGGAGGCCGCCGGCAACTCCACGACCGGCATGGCCATGGGCGCCCTGCTGGCTCTGGGCCTACCGATCTCCGCGACCGCGGCCATCATGCTCGCGGCGTTCCGTCAGTATGGCCTGCAGCCGGGCCCGTTGCTGTTCGAACGCGCCCCGGATTTGGTGTGGGCACTGTTGGCGAGCTTCTTCATTGCGATGGTCGTGCTGCTGATCATCAACCTGCCGTTCGCCATGGTGTGGGCCAAGCTCCTGCTGATTCCGCGCCACTACCTGTACGCCGGCATCACGGTGTTTTGTGGACTGGGCATCTATGCGACGTCCGGCTCGTCGTTCGACCTGCTTCTCCTACTGGGTGTGGGCATTGTCGGCTTCTTGATGCGTATGCATGATTATCCGCTGGCGCCGCTCATCATCGGCATGGTGCTGGGGCCGTTGGCTGAGACGAGCCTGCGCGATGCCCTCATCAGCGCCGACGGCGATGCCTCCGTACTCGTGCAGGGCCCGATTGCCCTGACGCTCTACGGCTTGCTGGCGATCGTGCTGCTGGTGACCCTGCGGAGCAAGATCACCAGCCGAACCAAGCGGGATACGTAGGAGGTTCCCTCGCGGGCACGCGGCCTCATGTGAGGAAACTGCAGCCACCAAGTCTCAAGTGATGGAAATGTCCAAACTTGCTCCATTTTGGACCCTTCCCTCACACCAGTCTTGAGGGCTGCAGTTTCCTCACATCTGACTTCTTCGAGGTCGGGGCAGTAACCGAACTTCCATGGTTCAGTTAGTTCCGGGACAGCCAAAGCTGCGGGGGTTCTCGTTGCAGTCATCGGCAACGTTTCGGACAGTGGCTTTCCACACGCTGATCGGAACGGGAGCGGAAGCCACCTCATTGAAGCCAGCAACCGGCTGCCAGCCGGTGCCCGCCACGTTGTATTCGCCGTAGAAGTAGGTGGTCAACGTGACGCTGTAGTCGCCGGTTTCCGCATAGACGTGGGACGTATCCGTTGGGATGTCCCAATCGCCCTCCGCCAACGGAACACCCGTCAGAGGCGTGGGACCAAGGGTGGCCCCATCACCATAGTTCCAGGAGTACTGCGTGGGATACGCCCGCACCGCAACTGGGAAACCACCCAGCTCAGTTTGGAACACCTGGGCACCCGCGACGGCGAACACATTGGTGTTCATGTTCTTGAGAGTGTCCGGCGCCGGTTCGACGGTAGAGACAGCGGGCGCGACGTTCAGGCGTTGGAAATCCTGCAGGGTGAATACGGGGAGCGGGATAACACCCTCGTCATCTGCTTCTGCCGCATCAGCATTGGCCACGCACATCTGGGTTCCGCGCGATGCACGGCCTTCTTCCCCCGCTTGGCCGACAACCACGTCCATGTTGACGCCTTCACCACCACCATCGACCGTGCACTCTTGTGCTTGACGACAGTCATCGAAAGCATCGCCATCTTCTCCGGCGCATGGGTCTTGCAGGCTATAAGTGGTTCGATTCAGCGCCGCATCCATCTTGGTGGGGTCGAAGAAGATCGAGTCATCGTCGCTCATCAATCTGTGGCGTAATGCCTTCTGGAAGTCCGGGTCTTCATCAGGATCCCACACGGCACCAGAGCTATCTCCGGTGTCCTGACTAGCGCCAGGTCGGCCGAGGGACACAGAAATGTCCCCTGCGTCGCCGGTGCCCTTTGCCCCCCAGTCGACTTTGATGTCCGTAAATTCCCGCTGCGCAGTTGCCGAAGTACTTTTCGCAACCCCCGATTCACCCCCCAACCCATAAGCCGGAGAATTATTCTCAACCCCCCAAGACGCCGTCGGGTAAGGGGCAAAATCTAGAAAACAGAAAATCAGACAAAATGGTACAAGAAGAACAGTCAGGCGTTTCTTGGAGAACCGGTTACGTAAGTCCACATGCCATCCCTGAAATCAATATTTACGTTGAATCCGTCGTTAGTCGCAAAGGGCTGCTGTTGCAGGGTCAATCGCTGGTCTTCCATACTTTTTACTCCAGAGCTTTCAACATCGACAGGTAGGGTATATATCCCGTTGGCTCCACTATAAAAAGAATCGGAAATAATTTCAGACCTTTCATAGCCTCCAGCCATCCACCCATTTTTCGAATACACGTTGTCAATGCTGTCGAACTGACTGAAGCATTGCGCGCAAGATTCTGCTGTCACCTGTCGCACCAACGAGGTGTCCCCCGTCTGGAACGCGTACCAGACTGCGTCCGTGCGGTAGTCCAAAAACGCCTGCGCCCCCGCCTCGGTCTCCTGCTTAGCTTCTTCCGGCATCACCGGTTTGGGCACATTGCGGGCGGGGTGCTCAAGGGTGGCAGGTTCGTAATCATCCGGGAACTCTTGGCCGGTAGCCATCTTGTCCGGCTGCTCGGGCCACCAGTCGCCGCTGGCGGACGGATCCGGTGTCGAGGCTGGCGAATCGGATGACTCCGCGCCGGTCTCACCGGTGCTGGGAGATGCACTACCGTCGGCAGTCGTGGCCGTACCCTCCGACCCGGGGTTGTTAGTGTCGCCGCAGCCGGCCAGCGTTAGCCCCAACGCCAGCGCGGCCAGGCTCGCCGCGAACTTACTACGCCTCAGCGTATCCCCCATTGGATAGTCCCCTCTAACTCAATGAAGCTCGCGGCCACCACCGTCATGCGGCAGCCATTCGAGCTTACGAAATTTCGTTCGGCACAATCCACCGCGAGCAAAATCCTGTGGAAAACTTTTCAATGCAAATGCATAACTACTGGCCAGATACGGTCGTTGTGCCTTACTGAAACAGCAAGGTCACCGTTTGTTGCACGGTCACCTTGCTGCACTGGTTAGTAGGCTCAGAACGGGTACTGGGGAATGTCAGGGCTGATCGTGACCCACTGGCTCTCGGTGAACGCCTCGATGTTCGCGGCCGCACCACCGAAACGAGCGCCCGTCCCGGAGGCCTTCATGCCTCCCATGGGGGCGGTGGCCTCGTCCATCACGGTCATCTCATTGATGTGGATCTTGCCCGCCGTGATGCGGTCCGCCACCTTGAGCGCCTCACCCACGTCACCAATGATCGACAGCGACAGCGCATACTCCGAATTGTTCGCCAGGTTCACGGCCTCTTCGACGGAAGACACCTTGATGACCGGTGCCACCGGGCCGAAGATCTCCTCATTCCACGCCGGCATGTCCACGGAGAGATCCGCGAGAACCGTGGGTCGGTAGAACAGGCCGTCATGCGTGGCGCCCGCGCGGATGGAAGCACCCGCGATGACCGAATCCTGGACCTTGGAATCCACGGACTTCAATTGCTTCTCGTCGATGATCGGCCCCAGGTGAACCTGCCCCTCGGACGGATCGCCCACCGCCAGCGCGTCCGCGCGCTCCGCCAACTTGGCGACATAAGACTCGTACACATCCTCGTGCACGATGTGCCGGCCCGTGGTCATGCATACCTGCCCCTGGTGGAAGAACGATCCCATGGAGCCGACGCTCGCCGCCAAGTCCAGATCGGCAGAGGGCAGCACCACCATGGCGTTGTTGCCGCCCAGCTCCAAGTGTGTTCGCTTCAAGTGCTTGGCACCGGCGGCCCCCACATGGCGGCCCGCCTCGGTCGACCCGGTGAAGGACACGATCCGCACCTCGGGTGCATCCACCGCGGCCGCGCCCGCATCGCCGCCGCCCGGCAAGACCTGCAGGACTCCCTGGGGCAGCCCCGCCTCCTCGAAGATCCGGGAGATCAGCACCCCACCGCTAATGGGTGTGCGAGGATCCGGCTTCAACAACACCGCGTTCCCCAGGGCCAACGCCGGGGCCACGGAACGGATGGACAGGATCAAGGGGAAATTGAACGGTGAAATCACCGACACCACCCCCGCGGGCACGCGCCGGGCAAAGGACCAGTGCGGCTCATCGGAGGCTAAGACCTCGCCGGAAGGGTGCGTGGGCAGTGCGGATGCCTCGTAGCACTCCTGCGCTGCCACGTTTGCTTCCATCCCCGCCTTGGGCTGGATCGCCCCGGTCTCGCGCACCACCCAGTCGATGATCTCGTCCGCGTTCTCCTCGAAAAGCTGGCCCGCCTTGCGCAGGACCGCTGCGCGTTCGGTCGGTTTGAGCCCGGCCCAGGCGACCTGCGCTTCGGAGGCCTGCCGAGCGGCGTCGTAGACATCGGCCGGGGATGCGGAACCAACCGTGGCCAGAACCTCTTCTGAGGCGGGATTTTGAACGGAGATCGGCTCGCCGGACCCGTCACGCCACCCATTGATGTAGAGCTTCCCGTGCCAGCGGGTGTCCTCAAGGATTGCCATTGTTCGCTCCTTCTGGTGGATCGATGTGCGCCGTGCGCAAGGCCCTGCACAGCGCCCGATTTCTTTTCCATTGTGACGTACAAGACATGAATTCGGCTCAAGAGGCTGCCACTGCGCACCTTGGAACTCACACTGGAGTCATCCCTACGGTTGCGGATCGCGCGCGTCGTAGCGGTTGAACGCGGGGAACTTTCGCACCAGTACAACCACGAGCACCAGACACACGACTGCACCCACCACGGCGGCCAGGCCGGGGCCAGCGAACTGCCCCGCGGTGCCCATGAACGCGTCGCCCAGGCGCGGGCCGCCGGCCACCACCACAATGAAGATGCCCTGCAACCGACCCCGCAGCGCGTCCGGTGTGGCGGCTTGCAGGATGGTGGTGCGGAACAGCATGGAGATCGCATCCATGGCACCGGCCGCCACCAGCACGGCGCACGACGCCGCCAGCGGCCACACGGTCTCGCGCCCCCAGCCTTCGGAGGCCAGCAGAATCACACCACCGAACGCCATGATGCACACGGCCCAACCGGCCACCGCCATCGCGCACGCCTTGCCGTGCCGATGCAACCGCACCAGCGGCCCGGACAGCAACCCCGCCAACACGGAACCGGCCGCGAGCGCCGCGGTCAACAACCCCACGGTGAACTGATCGCCGCCCAACACCGTGGCCCCCAGCACCGGGAACAGGGCGCGCGGCATCGCGAAGAACATTGCGGCCATGTCCAGCAGGAAGGTCATGCGCAGATTGGGCCGGGTGGCCAGGAACCGGAAGCCCTCGATCACGGAACGGAAACCGGCGCGGGAGGCGACTCCGTCGGGCGGAAGGGACGGCAGCCGGTACATGGCCCACAGACTGGCCATGAAGGTCAGGGCATCCACGGTGTAGGCCCACTGGAAACCCAGCCCGGCCACGGTCAATGCACCCAGTAACGGCCCCACCATGAGTGTGGAACCCATGGTCAGTTGATACAGCGCATTGGCAGCTGGCAACTGTTTCACGGGCACCAGCCGGGGAACGATCGCCCCTCGCACGGGCTGGTTGAGCCCCTGCGCAAATGAATGCAGGGCCACCAGGGTGTACAGCACGGTCAGGGATGAAATCTGCGCCCACGAGTGCGCGGCCAGCGCGACCGTGACCGCGAAGAGTCCGAATGTGGTCCACAACCCCACGGTTCGGCGGTTGTGGGCATCCCCCATGGATCCGCCGTACAACCCCGAGATGATCAGCGGCACCAGCGCGGCAACACCCACCATGCCCACGGCGAACGTGGAGCGCGTGAGCTCGAAGACCTCCAGGCTGATCGCCACGACCGTGAACTGATTCCCCAGCATGGACATGGTGGAGCCGATCCACAGGCGGCGGAACGCCGGGGATTCACGTAGTGGGGTGATATCGAGCAGTAAACGGGGCACTGGTCGATCCTAGGCCCACAATCCAGGGCACGGCACCGCCGAAGCCTCCGGAACCATTTACCCTGAAAGGAGCCCACTTCCCCGGGACATCAGGAGTTCTCATGCGCACACGCGAACAACGCTGGGCCGCTCGTTCGGCGCGCGGCTGGCCTCGGTTGCGCGTGTTCGCCATCATCAACGGCATCACGGGCCTGCTGATCGGGGGCGTGATCCTGTGGTTCACCCACGGGGTGCTGCAGTTCGAGAACTTCCCGGCCGCCGGCGTTCCCTGGATCTGGCGCGTTCTGGCCCTGGCCATCGCCGTGCTGCTCCCCGGGGTGCTGCTGTCCATGGGCGGCTATTTGGTGCTGGCGGGCGCCACGGCGTCGAACAGGGCGGCTCTGGCGGCGGGGCGAGCGCGCGACGTCGTCCGCAATGCATCCCAACCGGACGAACCCCCGGTAGTTGTCCACAAGCTCACCGACACCACCCCGCCCGGCGTGAAGATCCGCGCCCACGCACTGCACGGTTCGGACGCGACCAACCGGTACACCCGCACCCTGCTCGGCGCGCTGCCGGTGCAAACGCCCATGGCGCTCGCGCCCGTGGGGCTGGGTTTGGTTCTGCTGGTGGTCGCCACCGTCTACTACGCGACCGGCTACGGCGCCCCGGCCACGGTCATCCTGCTGGGCGTGGCGTACCTGGCCTGGAAACTCTGGCGCGGCTTCAGCAGCTACCAGGCCTTTTCCGAGGCCGACTGGGTTCCCGCCCGCGCGGACGATGCGGACACCGGCCCCCTCCCCGCGGTCACCGAGCTGCGCGAGAGCGAAACCACCCAGCCGATCCCCCGGCAGCGCGCGGCGTACGACGCTCCGCCCACCTACCGCGCCCATGACGAGCAGGTCGCGTACGAGACCACGGATGAGCTGCCGGTCATCGAACGGATCCGGGACAACTACTCGCACCCCAAGAGGGTGAGCGCGTCCCAGCGCAGGCTGGCCGAGCGCGCCGAGCGTGAACGCCTGGTCATGGAACGGCGCCAGCGCAATCGCCGCTCCCCGGATGACCAGCCACCTCACACGATCACCTCCGTGGAACGCCACCCGGACAGCGACGACCTGGGCGGTGCATCCGAACAGGAACAGCAACGCCAACAACAGCGCCGCTACGAGCAGTACCTGGATGAGCACCAGCGCATGCGCCAGGACAGGCTGCGGAACGCAAATACCAAGGAACCGGAGGAAGCGCCGTCGTTGCTCAGTTACGCCATGACGCGCTGGAAGGGCAAACGCAACGGGTCCGCGAACGACCGGTGACCCGCCGTGGCGCGCTGCGAACACGTTCAGCGTTCCCCTCCGCCGGAGATATTCCGGATTTCATCCCTGAGGGTCTCGACGGCGCGGTCCTTGTCCTCGGACGCGTCCCGGTGCATGAGATGCAGCGCAAGGCCATCCGTGAGGGCGTGAAGTCGCCGGCCCCTCCGCGTTGCTTCTGGGCCGGGGGCCTCCGGGTCTTCTTCGCGAAGCAGGGCAGCCAATCGAATACACGCGGAGGCCAACTGGTCGTGGGCGGCATCCCGCAAAGTCTTAAGTTCGGGCACCGCGGTTGCCTCGGCAATCAATGCAACGTTGACGTCCATTTCCGCCCGGGTCTGCTCGGTGAAGGGCACCAGGTTCTTGACCACCTCGAGAACGTAATCTTCAGTGCTGCCGTGCCGGGGAAGATTCACGATGCGTTCGTACACCCGCTCCATCATGAGTTCCGCGGAATATACGAGCAGCTCGGTGCGGGTGGGAAACACGTGCCGCAATGACCCCACCGCCAGGTCCGCTTCTTCCGCCACCGTTCGCACGGACACCGCAGAAACACCCGACCTGAGAATCACCCGCCACGCGGCCTCTGCAAGTTCGGCCTTGCGCGCTTCACGGTCAATTCTGGATGGCATAACCCAAAACTAGCACGGTTGTGCTAGTTTGATCTGGCACGCCCGTGCTAGTTCAACACGGAAGGCCCCCCATGGAGACTCTCGGAATTCTTGCGGTTCTCGCCCTAGTCGATTCCACCAGCTTCGGAACACTGCTCATCCCGATCTGGCTACTCATGGCGCCCGGTCGCCTGAGGACAAGCCGCTTGCTCGTCTACCTGGCCACGGTGATGGCCGCGTATTTTGTGATCGGCGTGGTTGTCATGCTGGGCGCCACGGCCTTCCTCGACACCTTCGGGGATGCCCTGGAATCTCGCACCGCGTACATCATTCAATTAGTGCTGGGAATCGGCCTGGTCACCCTGAGCTACCTGATGGACCCGGGCACTAAGCGGGCCAAGCGCATGGCCGCCGAACGCGCGGCGGCCGGCGAGGCGGCGTCGTCGACCGGGGGCCGAGTCTCGCGCTGGCGCGGCCGAATCCTGGGTGCCGACGGCGCTCCCGCCGACACTCGCGCCGGTGCCGGATCCCTGGCTGCGCTCATGGGTCTGGCCCTAGTGGGGGTCTCGCTCGAGGTGGCCACCATGGTTCCGTACCTGGCGGGCATCGGCATCATCTCGTCGACAAGCCCGAGCCTGACGATTTCACTGGTTTTGCTTGCAGGGTACTGCCTGGTGATGATTGCGCCGGCGTTGATCCTGACTCTCGGACGATTGGTAGCCCGCAATGCGCTGGAGCGCCCGCTGTCCGCGCTGGACCGCTGGCTCACGAAGAACGCCCAGTCCACCACGTCATGGATTATCGGCATTGTGGGTGTGCTGCTGGCCATCAATGCCTTCGGGATGCTGCAGTCGATGTAGCTGCGCCGGTGTCGCTGCTCAGCAGTTGGGTCGAGCTCGGTTCCCGATCTCCGCGCGGGCATCCATCGCAAAGCATGGCGGACTAGCGCGAACCGTCCAGACCGCGCAGTCGTTCCATCTCGCGGCGATCCTTCTTGGTGGGCCTACCGGCACCGCGGTCACGGCGCCCCACGGGAACACTGAGTTCGGCCGGCCGTGGCGGCGAATGATCGATGTAGCACTGCGCCGCCACCGGGGCACCCACGCGCTTGACGATCAACGTGGTGACCTGAAATTCCTGCTGCCACCCGGGACGCCGCACCGTGACTCGATCCCCCACGCGCACGGGCTGCGCCGCCTTCACGGGCGCCGCATTGAGCCGCACGTGACCGGCCCGGCACGCGGTGGTTGCAGCGGATCGAGTCTTGAACAGACGCACCGACCACAACCATACGTCCAGGCGCACGCTGGTTGGTTCATTGGCATTCGCGGGCATGCTCCCACGCTACTCGGGGCGCCGCGGGGCGGAAAATTCGGGGCACCCGTGGCCACGGCAAATTCGGCGCCCGTTACCCCGGCATGGACCGCGAGAAGGACCTATTCCACCACGGGCAGTTCAGTGGTTTCGAAACGCTGGCGGAAGAACGAACGGTTGCGCAGGTACTGCGTGAACATCACCACCAACCCGAGTACCAGAATTCCCGCCCCTAGGATGAAGACGAGCCCCACTCCACCGATCTGGGAGCCTGACCCGTAGTCAGGGTCCATGGAATCCACCGATGTCTGCACGAAGAAGACCAGCAGCAGCACACCACCCAGCAGCGGGGCCACGAGATTGGTGAAGAAACTCTTGGTGGACCGGAACCACGAGCGGCGGAAGTACCACACACATGCCAGGGCGGTGACCCCGTAGTAGAAGCACACCATCATTCCCAGCGCCGTAATGGTGTCCCACAGGACATCCTCACTGACGATCCGCATGAATGTGTAGAACAAGGATGAGATCACGGCCGCCGCCACGGTCGCGAAACCCGGGGACTGGAACCGCGGGTTGATCCGGGCGAACGACTTGGGCAGGGCCCCGTAGTAACCCATTGCCAACAAAGTGCGAGCCGGGGACACGAAGGTCGACTGCAAGGAGGCCGCGGAGGATGACAGCACCGCCAACGACAGCAGGATTGCCAAGGGCCCCATGACGGGCCCCGCCAGCGCCGCAAACACGTTTTCTTGGATTTCAGCGTTGTTGAGGCCGATCCCCTGATCGGACAGTCCGGCGAAGCTCAGAACCGCCAGCCCGATGACCATGTACAGCACCACGATGGAGAAAATCGTGGCCAACGCGGCTTTGCCCGGAGTGGTGGACGAACCGGTTGTTTCCTCGTTAATGGTCAGCACCACGTCCCAGCCCCAGTAAATGAACACGGACAGGGAGACCCCGGCGGCAAAGGCGGAGAACGATGGCACCCCGAACGGATTGAACCACTCGGCTTCGATTTGAAGGCCACCGAAAGCGGTGCCGTTGGCCACGTGAATGTAGGCGGATATCGCGAACCACAGGAGCACGATGATCTGGAAGGCCACCAGCACGTACTGGACCTTCTTGGTGGCTTCCATCCCTCGATACGAGATCCAACATGCGCCGGCCATGAAGACCAAACACGTCAGGATGTTGACGGGCACGTTCCGCGCGAGATCAGCCAGAGAGTCGTTGCCGGTGAGCTGCGAGAGCATCAGGTAGAAGAAGTCCACGGCGATGCCCGCAAGGTTGGACAGCACCAGGATGGTGGCGGCCAGGAGCCCCCAACCGCCCATCCATCCGACCCACGGCCCGAAAGCCTTGGACGTCCACGTGAACGTGGTGCCGGAGTCGGGCATGGCCCGGTTGAGCTGCCTGTAGCCAACGGCCACGAGCAACATCGGAATGAAACCCACCAGGAAAATGGCGGGCAAATGGGTACCGACCGCCGCGGCGGTGGGCCCCAGCGCTCCGGACAGCGTGTAGGCGGGGGCGATGCAGGACATACCGATCACCACGGCGCCCAACAGGCCCACGGAACCCGAACTCAATCCCTTGCTGGTGTCGCTGCTGGTCATCTCGCTCATCAGCGCACCTCCTCTTCATCCGGTCCGGCACCGCCCATTCCGCGGCCGCCTTCGTGACGGTCGTCCGCAGTGGGCGCACTCGGATCATTTGCTCCGCGGGGAAGCACAATCATGGGAACGGGCAGGTGCCGCACAATGCGTGCGGCGGTGCTGCCCAAGAAGATCTGACGATCTCCGGCGAGGCGTGATGAGCCCACGAACAGCACCGAACCGGTGTCCCAGTCCATGCTGGTAACGGTCTCCCTGAGGTTCTTTCCCTCAGCGACGGTCACGCTCACGGGGTGGTCGACACCGATTTCTGCGGCGTTCTCCTGAAGCTTTTCGCGCGCGGCGTCGATGGCCTGCTCCGGCTCCCCATGGATCTGATCAAGTGGCAAGAAGCTCACCAACACCAGGTCCAGACCGGTGCGTTTCACAGCGCGTTTAGCCACGTCAATGACCCGTTGGGCGCCCGGTCGCAATCCGACGCCCGCGTACATGCGGGTGATGGGCTCGGTCCCCTTGTAACCTCGGGGCGTCAGGGCCACGGGAACGGTGGCGCGGTGCAGCAGCGTGTCCGTCACGGGCCCCACGGAGAACTTGGCCGTGTATTTTCCGCTCGCCGCACCGACCACGATCAGTCCCGCACCGAATTCGGTCACGGCGTCCAGAAGACCGCCCGCGATCGAGGGTGAGGTGCGGATATGGGTGCGCGCTGGGACGTCGTCAGGAACGAGCTCGAGACCCTTCCGGAGCCACCCCGAGGCCTGCTCGCGCAGCATGGGAGAAATATCGCCCACGGGCGGATACACCTGCTGGTAGGGATCGTCAGCGCGCAGTACGCACACGATCTCCAGCTGGGCGTTGAAGGCCCTGGCCATGACCGCGGCGAGTTTCACGGCCTCTCTACTTCGTTTGTCACCGCCGTAGCCCACCAGGTACCGCACCGTGGACGACGTCGTTCCCGCCGCCCCGGGGCTCGGCACCTTGGCGCCGGGCTCGTTGTCCCGGGCTGTCATGCCCGATCCCGCGCTTCGACAATGTGGGAGGCCGCGAGAGCGCCCTGACGCAGTGCGCCGTCCACGTGCTGGTAGCCCTCGGCGGCGAGGTCCGAGCAGGCCCACCGAATGGGGCCCACGGGTTCGGACTGGATGGCGCCGTAGCGGGACAGGCCGCCCAGGTCGTAGGAGGCCGCGTACGCACCGCGCGTCCATTCCTCGGATCCGAAGTCGGACTCGTAGTAGACCACCGGGTTCTTGGCTTCTTCACCCAGGTAGTGGGACAGGGATTCCAGGATCTGGCGCTTGCGCTCCTCGGCGGGCAGGCGGAAGAGTTCATCGGCTTTCTCGTCCGACACAAAGCTGACCAGGGTGCCGCGGGTGTCCCCGTGGTTGCTGTTGTCGTAGACCTCCTGGGCGAGCTCGTAGGCACCGAATCCGGTGCCGCACAGGCCCTTCTCACGCCAGAACGGAGTCTCGTACACGGCATGGATCTTGATCACGATGCCCAGCGACTGGTGCTGGTGCATCTGGTGCTGGAACCGCGGCAGCGGCGGCTCGAAGGACATGCGCGAATACAGGTTCGGGGGAACCGCAACCACCACGTCCTTGGCCTTGACGCTGACCCGGTCCGAGAAGACGGTCACGGTGTAGTTGGGGTCATGCTCGTCATAGGTCTCCCCCTCACCGGCCCAGTTGATGGTGCGCACCGGGGAGTTGAGGAACACGGAGGCGTCCGAGGAACCGGAAAGGACGTCCGTCCCGTCATCCACGCCCAGCTGGTCGGCCATGGTGATGGACACGGACTGCATGCCACCCAGTACACGGCGGTCCAGGATGAAGTCCTCGTCCACGAGGTTCGAGAAGGAACCCGCGGAGGCGGCCATGAGGATGGCCTGCAACGCGGAGAACGCGTGAGCAGGCTTGGTCAGCATGCCACCGGCAATGAAGATGCTGATGTTGTTGCACGCTTCCTCGTCCGAGCTGGTCTGGCGCAGCCAGTCCTGGAAGGAGACGGTGTCCAGCTCGCGAGCCTTCTCGTGGGCCCACGGTTGCCTGGCGCCGATGTCCGCGGCGAGCCCGTCCATGAGCTCGATGAGCTTGGACATCTCCGCCTTGGTGGTCTCCGAGGCCGGAAACATGTGGCCGGTGTAGGTGTGCCGGGTGCCGTCCGGGGCGATGTACACGGAATCGCCGTCGCGATATCGCTGGAAGGTCGACAGGCCCAGCTCTTCCACGAGGGACAGCAACTCGGTCTGGTCCGGGGAGATCCACTGGCCGCCGATTTCCAGGAACGCGCCGTCAATCACATTGGACCAGGTGCGGCCGCCCACGCGGTCGCGGGCCTCCAGCACGGCCACCGATTTGCCGGCCTGGGACAGCCGGCGGGCCGCCATGAGTCCTGCGGGTCCGGCGCCGACAATGACGACGTCGCGTTCGATTGCTTCGGGGGATCCTACGGTTCGCTGGTCAGACACGGTGTGTTCCTTTCACTTTTATGAATGAAATTCATTTATTGCTGTCGTGCATCACGGCACGTCATGTTTACTGTTGTTGTTGTCCATCCCCGCGGGTCACCGCGTGTGGAGCCCGGGGTATCAGGAGGATCAGTGAGTCAGGACGATCGCGCACGCGGCCGAGGGAGGCCTTTGAGCCCCGTGCTGACCCAGCGCAAGATTGCCTCCGCGGCCGTGGCCCTGATCCAAAGCCGGGGTTACCGGGCCCTGACCATGTCCGCGCTGGCTGAGCAGCTGGGGGTCTCCGCATCCGCGTTGTACAACCATGTGGGCTCCAAGCGGGACATCATGATCCTCATCCAGGACCGAGTGAACCAGGACATCGATTGCGGCGCCTTCGAGAGTGAGCCCTGGGACGTGGCCCTGGATCAATGGGCCCGCTCCTACCGCGATGTCTACATACGCAACATCCCGTTGATTCCCGTGATGGCCGTGCTGCCCGTGGCCAACTCCCCCCACACGCTGCGCATGTACGAGAAGGTTGCCACGGGCCTCACTCGCGCCGGGTGGCCCGAGTCCTGGGTGGTCAATACCATCGTGGCGGTCGAGTCCCTGGTCTTCGGTTCCGCCTATGACGCCGTGGCCCCCGAGAACATCTTTGATCCCGGCGAGCTCAGTGACATCGCCCCCGTGTTTTCCGCAGCCGTTGCTCACCGTGACCTCCTCCTGGGTTCCGTACCGGACAACGCCGCCCGCGCGCCCGAGGCGCCCCGGACGCCGTCGCCGGCAGACGTCGCTTTCGATGTGGGCCTGCGGAGCTTGCTGGCCGGATTCCGTTTGGCTCTGCAAGCCCTGCACGACCGCACCGCTGCCGACTAGAACGCGACCCTCAGACCTCGAGCGAGTGCATCACGTGCTTGACGCGCGTGTATTCCTCGACCGAGTAGAGGGACAGGTCCTTGCCGTGGCCGGAATATTTGAAACCGCCGTGGGGCATTTCCGAGACGAGAAGCACGTGGGTGTTGACCCACACGCACCCGAAGTCCAAGTCGCGGCTCACGCGCATCGCCGTGCCGTGGTCCGAGGTCCACACGCTGGAAGCCAGAGCGTAGGGGACGTCGTTGGAGAGCTCCACTGCCTCCTCCTCGGATGAGAACGACTGCACGGTCAGCACGGGACCGAAGGTTTCCTCCTGAACGAGCACGTCGTCCTGGTGCACGCCCGAAATCACCGTGGGCTCCACGAAAAAACCTTCTGAACCCGCAACCGGCTTCCCACCGGTCACGACGGTCGCGTGAGCCGGGATGTTCTCCAGCTTGCCGCACACGTCCGCGTAGTGGCGCTTGTTGTTGAGCGGCCCGTAGTCATTCTTGGATTCGTCCGCGTTGCCGGTCGCAACCTTCTTGGCCTCCGCAGCCAATAGCTCCACGAACTTGTCGTGAACGCTGTCCTGCACCAGGATCCGGGTGACGGCGGTGCAGTCCTGACCCGCGTTGAAGGTGCCGAAGCCGATCAGCTGTTCTGCCGCGCGCTCCAGATCCGCATCCGCGAAAACCACCGCGGGCGCCTTACCGCCCAGCTCCAGGTGGGTGCGCTTGACCCCCGCCCCGGCGCTCTTGGCCACGGCCTGACCCGCGCGCACCGATCCGGTGATGGAAACCATGGCCGGCACGGGGTGCTCGGTGAGGAGCGCACCGGTTCCGCCATCACCCAGGACCACGTTGAGCACACCCGCCGGGAGAACCTCTCCGGCGATCTTGGCCAGCACCAAGGTGGACTCCGGTGTGGTGTCACTGGGCTTCATCACGATCGTGTTGCCCGCGGCGAGCGCCGGACCGATCTTCCAGATGGCCATCAACAGCGGGTAGTTCCACGGTGTCACCTGAGCGACCACGCCCACCGGCTCACGGCGAACGTAGGAGGTGTGCTCGCTCATATATTCGGTGGCCGCCTTGCCCTCGAGCGTTCGGGCCGCGCCGGCAAAGAACTTAAGGTTATCGATGCCCGTGTCCACTTCTTCCACACCGATCTGCTCCTTGGGCTGACCGGTGTTGCGGTGCTGAGCCGCCACGAGTTCGTCCCGGTGTTCCCGGAGGCCCTCGGCGAGGTTGAGCAGCGCGTCCTGACGTTCGGCCGGGGTGGACCGCCGCCAGGTCTTGGCCGCGGCCACCGCTGCCTCGAATGCGGCATTGACATCCTGCTCATCAGAGATGGGAGCCACCGCAACCGTCTGCGCGTTGACGGGGTTCACAATGTCGATGGTGTCCCGCCCATGAGCCTTCACGAACTGACCATTGATGTAGTTCTGCAGCACCTCTGTCATGGAAATCCTCCCTGCTTGTGAGTGCGTCTCACGGTGCCCGTGTCGTCACCGTCACGTGATGCACGGAAGCTCGTGCCCGACACACCAAGTTGTGTGGATCACTCTAAATGATCGCCGTTCATTTTTGAACCCCCAAGAGAAACGCGCACAACCGGCGCCTCCGGCTTACCCGTCACCACGGCCATCTCCACCGGGGTTTCCGGAAGGTCGATGGATTTGGCGACCTTGCCCTCGGACAGGTCGACCACGTGGAGTTTCTTGTCCTCCACATCGGTCACGTACGCATTGGAACCCGCCACCCTGACCGCGGGACCGGCCTCCTGCCAGTCCTCCTTCTCCTCCCACGGCTCGATCACGTCGATCTTTTGGGCCACCGTGCCGGTTTTCTCATCGATCACGTTGAGCTTGCCGTCGTAGGTCAGCACCAGAGCCTCTCCCTCGGGGCCGCGAGCCAGCGAGCGGAACCAGTAGGACGAGCCCAGGTCCACCAGCTGATGTGAATCATCACGAGTGTCGAACAGCGCGACGCGGGTGGGCCGCTCCTGCTCGGCGTCCTCGTCCACCTTGTAGTCACCCAGCACGATCGGCGATTCTTCCGAGCCGGCCAGATTGCCCGAACGCGAGTAGTCATCCGCCACGGACACCTTGTGGAATTCACCATTGCGGTAAATCACGGGCCCGTTCTCGCAGCCAACGATCACAGTGTCGGTGGTCTTACCTGGTTCCGCAGCGGCCTCGCCGTGCACACCCGGGCAGTCCGTGGTCTCGGCCTTGACTGAACCGTCCTCATTGAGCGCCTGCACCGTGTTGCGCTCGTCCTCGGTGCCCTGGGTCGTGAACAGTGTGCCGTCGGCCAACTCGAGCGCCACACCGTGGTGCGGATTCTCGGTGGCGGTTTCCGTCATCTCCGGTGTGCCGTCCTTGAGCGCCTCGGAGTCGAAGGTCTTGATGGAACCGTCCCCATCACCGAACAGCGTGGTCCTGCCGTTGTGAACCACCACGTGCCCGGCGTGCGGGGCATCGAAGGTCACGTCGGTCAGCTCGGGCGCGGATTCGCGGTAGTGGTAGTGATCGCCGTGTTTTTGCGCGTCCAGGCCGGCGTCATGGACCCGGAACACGTCGCTGTCGCTGACCATCACGTGCCGCCCGTCGCCCGCGTTGTTGAGCCGCAGGAACCCCTCGTGCTTCGTGTCATCGATAACCTCGCCGGATTCGGTGTCCACGGTGAGCAGCCCGCCGTCGTAGGACACCACGGCGCGCGGGGTCAGGCTCGAGACTTCCTTCGCGGCGGCCTCACTCGCGGTTTCACTGGGACTCGGGGACGACGGCGCCGCTCCCGCCTCCCCATTGCCGCCCGCCCCGCAGGCGGTGAGGGCAAGTATGGCGACGGCCATCGCGGCCATCGTCATGGGCGCATGACGGCGCGCCTTGATGGATCCGGACATGGGCGATTGAGCCCCTTCGTGGGCGTTGCGTTCGATGGTGTGCATGCGAGCACACTATCTTAAGTGATTGTCATTCTCATATATGCCGTACAGTCAGTCCTGCACTGGCCGCCCTGATGACGCGGGAGGCTCTCTCGAGGCCCGAAAATCTCTAACTTTGGGTCCGAAAATCTCCAAGTTGAACTCCGAAATTCCCCACGTTGGGGGGCTATTCAATCCCGCCCCTGGACGCCCACACCGCCCTTCACGGCATGATGGAACCAGCCGTCACCGTCGCGAGGAGTCACAACATGAGCCCGTCACCGCACACCGTAGGGATCATTGGTCTCGGAGCCATGGGACAGCCCATGGCCGGGCACATCATTGACGCCGGGCACGACGTGGTGGTTCTGCATCGCAGCCTCCACAAGGCCCAGGGGGCACGCGCGGTGGATTCGCCGCGGCACATGGCGCGCCAGTGCGACGTCGTGATTCTGCTGGTCCCCGGCGCCCCGGAAATTGACGGGGTGCTCGATGAACTCGTCGAGGGTGCCCGCGAGCGCGACCCCGACCACGACCGCCTGATCCTGGCAGTCAGCTCCACGGTCTCCCCCGTGGACATCACCCGCTGGCACCGGGACACCACGGGTGTGGAATTCGTGGACGCTCCCATCAGCGGCGGGCAGGCGGGCGCGAAGCGCGGGGACTTGTCCATCATGGTGGGTGGCGACGACGCCGCCGTCGGCCTGGTCTCGGACGTCCTGTCCTCGTGCGGTCGCCCCGTCCACCTGGGGCCGTTGGGGTCGGGGCAGGTGGCCAAGGCCTGCAATCAATTGATCTGCGCGGCAGAAATCGTGGCCCTCTCCGAGGCCAGCGTGGTGGCCGAACGTGCCGGACTGGATCTGGCCAAACTGTTGGATCTGCTCCAGGGCGGCTATGCGGGGTCGGTGATCATGAACGACAAGACCCCCAAACTGGTGGCCCGCGACTACTCGGTCTCTGCGCAGGCGGCCTTCGTGCACAAGGACGTGTCCGCCTACTTGGACGCAGCCCGGGCCACCGGAACCAAATCAGTACTGGGCGGCCCCATTGCAAACGCCGCCCAGCAGCTCATCGACGCGGGGTTGGGCGAGCAGGATTCCGTGGTGTTCCAGAAGTGGGTCGCGGAGCGCGGGACGCCTAAGGACTAAGGGGCCAGCCTGCAGCTCGGGCACCCCATGCGGTCAGGCCCCCCATGAATCACCCATGCATGGATGTCGCCTGCGTCCGACCGCACAGGGCATGAGTTGCAGTGGCAAAAAAGACCAGAGCTCCCCCACCGAGCGCGAGGTAAGCAGCTGCTGCGCCGACGGCGGTGTCATCCAGCAACACTGCGCCGAGTGCGATCGCCACTGCTGCACCGGCGTTCACTGCAGTGTTGATCAGGACGGACGCTTCGGTGCGCTCTTCAGCTGGGGCAACATCATCCGCAGCGAGATACCCCGAAATCAGTGAGGGCGAAACGAAAAGACCCATCACCACGAAAGCCGCGAGCTGCAGACCGAAGTGGCTGATCCATGCCAGCGCTAGCAGAACAATAAGCCCGCACAGAGCCAGAAATACCATTCGTGGCACAGCAGACGATTTCCAGTTCCGAGAGCCGTAAACCAGCCCACCAACCGCACTCCCGGCCGCAAGTCCTGCGACCAACACGCCGGGACCCGCGTCTCCGATTGCGCGGCCCTGAACCGTGGAAACGAGTTCCGCGGCTCCTAGAACCAAACCGACCGCTGCAAGCACGAGAAGTACCGGCCAGAATCGAACATGTCGCAAAGGACCGACCCAGTTACGCCACTCGAAGCCATGGGCGGTACGTTCCACCGGTTCGGGGGTCGGCCCAGCCGCAACACCAAGCGTTCCAATGAGACCAGCTGCGGCCGCTACGATCACCGCGATGACGGGCCCGCTGGGCAACAGCATCAACCCCCCAACGAGTAATGGTCCGATAATGAAGACCAACTCCTCGATGACCGCATCCAGGCTGTAGGCCCGAGCCCGATGCCCACCCGTTGGTGAGAGCAGGACCCACACCCCTCGGACCACGGCACCGAGCGGGGGCGCACACACGCCACTTGCCGCGCCCAAGAGCACAAGACACCAAACTGAATCGGCACCACCCACCACGAGGATGACAAGCCCGACGAGGCTGATGGCATAGCCAAGCCCCAGAGACGGTAGAACGCGGCGTGCTCCGTACTTGTCTACAAGCCGCGCACGCAGAGGCGCGACAACCACGTTACAGACACCGAACACTCCGGCTACAGCTCCGGAGATCGCGAATCCCGCAGACGCGGTCTGGAGCAAGAGCAACAACGCCAGCGAGACCATCGCGAACGAGAGCTTTCCTATGACTGCTGGCACGAGCACGCGAAGAAAGTGCGGCAGGCGCAGCACATCGAGGTAGGTCGGTTGAACCCCGATATCCATCTGCACTGTGCGCTCCTCTGCGGCCGCTCCCGGCAAGCCCCGCGCAGTTCGCGATGCTCCTGCCATGCATACCACTAAACATTTCTTAGGTGGCAGCTTCAGCGTCATTCCTCTGAGTTGGGCCCTGCACACCGCGTTCCGCTGGAACCCTCGAACACACGTCAGGGCCCGTTAGAACCTTCACACCACGCCGTGGAGGCTCTACTGAGCCTTCACGTGTGGCGGAGGGTTCCAACGGGCCCTGAGGCGCGAGAACTGAAGGACGCCTACTTGTAGAAGCGGTTCAGGAAACGCGCCACCACGGCGGGGCGCTCTTCGCCCTCGATCTCGATGGTCGCATCGGCCACCAGGTGCAGCCCGTTGCCCTTGACCTCGGAGACCTCCGTGATGGTCACGGTCATGCGCACGCGCGAGCCCACCTTCACGGGTGAGGTGAAGCGGACCTTGTCCAGGCCGTAGTTGACCTTGGTCTGCACGTCGGACACGTCGAAGAGCTCGGACCACATGGGGATCAGCAGCGACAGGGTCAGGAAACCGTGCGCGATCGGCGCGCCGAACGGCCCGGATGCGGCCTTTTCCGGATCGGTGTGGATCCACTGGTGGTCGTCGGTGGCGTCCGCGAAGAGGTTCACCTGGTCCTGGGTGATCTCGCGCCACTCGGAAAAGCCCAGGTTCTTGCCGGCGAGATCGGCAACGTCGGCGAAGGAAACTACGGTCTTGGCGGTCATGACATTCTCCTTGCAATAGTGAGTCAGAGACGCGCACAACGGTGCGAGCGGCGTCGTCGGCGAATCAGGCGAAAGCTGACTTGCCGGTGATGGAACGGCCGACCACGAGCGCGTTGATCTCGTGGGTGCCTTCGTAGGAATAGACGGCCTCGGCGTCCGCGTGGAAGCGGGCGACGTCGGTCGCGAGCGTGATCCCGTTGCCGCCGACCACCTCGCGGGCCAGGGCCACGGTCTCGCGCATGCGCAGTGCGATCCACATCTTCGCGAGCGCGGAATCCTCGTCCCGGTACTCACCGCGATCCTGCTTCTCGGCGAGGTCGGAGACCATCGACAGGGACGCCGTCACGTTGCCCAGCATGCGCGCGAGCTTCTCCTGCACGAGCTGGAAACTGCCCAGCGACTTGCCGAACTGTTCGCGGGAACGCACGTATCGCAGCGCAGCTTCGTATGCGCCGGCCTGAATGCCGGTGGCGATCCACGCGACGTCCGAGCGCATCACGCGCAGCATGGCTGCGACATCCTTGAACGAGTTGCAGTTCTGCAGCCGCTGCGCCTCGGGAACGCGCACGTTCTCAAGGGTGATGTCCGCGTTCTGCATCATGCGCAGGGCGGTCTTGCCGTGGATCTTCTCCAGCGTCACCCCGGGTGCCTCGCGGTCCACGAGGAATGCCTTGACCTGACCGTCGGCCACGTCGCGGGCGAACACGGCCAGGTAATCGGCGGTGAGCGCGCCGCCGATCCAGCGCTTGGCGCCGTTGAGGATCCACTCCTCACCCTGGCGTTCGGCCGTGGTGGCCAGCCCGCCGGCAATGTCCGAACCGTGATCCGGTTCGGTCAGGCAGAACACACCGGTGGTCTCGAAGCTGGTGATCTTGGGGTCGAGCTCCGCGAACTGCTCCGGGGATGCTCCCACGCGGCACGTGGTGCGGAACAGACCCGCCTGCGCCGTGTAGAACGTGGCCATGGAGGCGTCTGTGCGGGCCAGTTCGAAGATCCGGAACCCGTGGTACAGCGAGCGCGGCGCACCCTCGATCTCGTCCGGGGTCATGAGGTTCAACCCGTACAGGGACGGCGCGATCTGATAGGGGAACTCGCCCTTCTCCCAGTACTCGGCCACCAGGGGCGTGATCTCGTTCTCGAGCACCGTGCGCAACCGCAGGATGGGCGCGCGCTCGGCCGCGCTCAACCGGTCGGCAATGCCGTACGGATCGCAGTCCGGGTACAGCTGGCTCATGCGCGCTCCACCTTGTGCGCCTGGGCCGCCTTCTCGGCGGCGTAGGCCTTGGCCGCAGCGACGACGCCGCCCTCGCTGGGTTCGTAGCTCTCCTCGAGTTCCCCGAGGCCGAAGAGCCGCAGGGCGTTGCCCTTGAGGATCTTGGGCTTGACCTGGTCCTTGAAGCGCTGCTGCTCGAAGGCGCCCAGCCACTTCTGCGGAGTGATCAGCGGGTAGTCGGTGCCGAAGAGCACCTTGTCCTGAAGCATTGCGTTGGAGGCGCGCACCAGGGACTCCGGGAAGTACTTGGGCGACCATCCGGACAGGTCGATCCACACATTCGCCTTGTGGGTGGCGATCGAGTTGGCTTCCTCCTGCCACGGCACCGAGGGGTGGGCCATGATGACCTGCAGGTTCGGGAAGTCAGCGGCCACCGAGTCCAGCAGCAACGGGTTGGAGTAGCCCAGCTTGATGCCGTAACCACCCGGAAGGCCGGCACCCATACCGTTCTGGCCGGTGTGGAACAGTGCCGGAACGCCAAGCTCCTGGATGGCCTCGTAGATCGGATAGTACTTCTCGTCCGAGGGGTCGAAGCCCTGCAGGGACGGGTGGAACTTGAAACCCTTGACCCCGAACTCCTCGACCAACTGCCGGGCGCGTTCCACGGCCTTCGGAACCTGGAGCGGGTCCACGGAACCGAACGGAATCAGCACGTCGTTGTTGCGCGCTGCGCCTTCCGCGATTTCTTCGATCGAGTTGGGCTCGTGACCCAGTGCGGTGGTGGCGTCCACGGTGAATACGACCGCGGCCAGATTCCACTCGCGGTAACGCTCGGCAATGGTGTCCAGCGACGGGGAGCGATCCTCCGCCTTGAAGTACTTGGCAGACGCGTCCGTCAGGGCCTGGGGCAGTGACGCGTGGCCGTGGTCCGAGCACTCGATGTGCACGTGCACGTCAATGCCGTCGCGCTGGGCGAGCTCTGCACCGAATTCATAACGCATGGTGATTTCCCTTCAGTTCAACCGGTCCGGACCGCGGTTCAGCCCTGCGCGGGCTGAAGTTCCTCGGGCAGCGGGGGCATCATCTCGCCGCAGGTCTGCAGCTTTCCCTCGAACAAACCGTGGGCCTGCTCGGCCAGGGCTTCGTAGCTCCAGCCGCCCTCCCGGTACTCGGTGACCAGCGGAGTCGGGTGGCTGAACAACTGGAGGCGGTCGCCACCGGCACCAATGGCCTGGCCGGTGACGTCAGCGGCGTCGTCGGAAGCCAACCAGGTGATCAAGCCTGCAACGTCAGCGGCGGTGCCGAAGCCCAGGTCGTGTCGGAAGAAGGAAGGCATGGCCTCGCCGCGCTCATCGGCCTCCACGGCTTTCTGGAAGAACGGGATGGTCTTGGTCATGGCGGTGGCGGCCACGGGGATCACGGCATTGGCGGTGACGCCGGCCTTCTTCATCTCCAGGGCGAAAGTGCGGACCATGCCCACGATGCCCGCCTTGGCGGCCGCGTAGTTGGTCTGGCCGAAGTTGCCGTACTGGCCGGTGGGCGAACCGATCGCAATGATGCGCCCGGCCACGCCGTTCTCCTTGAAGTAGCGGTAGGTTTCGCGCACGCAGGTGAAGGTGCCGCGCAGGTGAACCTTGATGACCAGATCGAAATCCTCGTCGGTCATCTTCAGCAGTGACTTGTCGCGCAGCACGCCGGCGTTGTTGACCAGGATGTCCAGGCGACCGAAGGCATCCACAGCGCCGTTGACCAGCGCGGTTGCGGCCTCGGTGTCACCCACGGGGGCGACGACGGCCACGGCCTTACCGCCCTCGGCCACGATGGATTCCACGGCGGCGTCCGCGGTGTCCTGGTTGACGTCATTGATCACGACGGACGCGCCCTGCCGAGCGAGTTCCTGGGCGTAGGCCAGGCCCAGGCCTTGGCCCGACCCGGTGACGATGGCGACCTTGCCGGCCAGTGGTGACTGAGTCATGTCTGCTCCCAAATTCAGTGCTGCGGTTCACAACGTGCTGTGTCCATCGCATCGTATTTCGTTGATTATGTCAATGATCAATATTCTCCATTACTTAGCGTTTTGCCGGTACGATTGACGCATGCCGCACACACTGAGGGAATCCGATCTTTCGCAAGAGCCCGTGTTTCTCATGGCGCGCGCCAGTTCATTGGGCTCGGCCACGGCCAACCGGTCCCTGGCAAATCTGGGCTTGAAGGTGCGCCACTACTCGGTGCTGTCCTTGGTGTGCGGAAAGAAGCACCCCACTCAGCGCGAGTTGAGCTACCACCTGGTGCTGGATCCCAGCCAGATCGTCCTGATCGTGGATGCCCTGGAGAAGCGGGGCCTGGTCCACCGTGAGACCGACCCCAGCGACCGCCGTTCCAAAATCATCGTGCCCACGGCGCAGGGGCAGAAGCTCTATCAGGAGGCGAAGGTTGCCGTGGAGGCATCATCGAACTGCACGCTCTCAAACCTCTCCGACAAGGAACGCGCCAGCCTGCTGGATATACTCCGGAAGATCTCACTGGACTGAGTGTCCAGCGAATGGGCCTCAGCGTGGCTCCAGCGTCCACTCTCCGTCCGCGTGCACCATGATGACTTGCTCGGCAGAACCCGCCGTGACATCCAGTTCCACGGGTCCCGTTCCGTATTCGAACTGGGTCCAGCTGCTCAGATCGTCCTTGTCATACACCTCAACCCGGGGAACGCCTTCCTCCGAGGTGAACCGATAGTCCTGCTCCTCGCCGGCCGGGAGCACCACGACTGCGGGTCCGCCACCGGTGATCTCCGCGCCGCGTTCGACACGCGGCATCTCGGAGGCGGGGAACCCCTGAACCTTCCATTCGGTGTCACTGTTGCCCTCGGGGTAAATCACCGTGGTTTTGGGTGCATTCGGATCCGCGTCGATCAGCATCATGCCCGTCTGCCCGCTATTGACGGCGCCCAGGTGCTCGGTCATGTCCCCGCCCTTGCTTTCGTAGGCATTGAGGAAAACTCCGGCATTTTCGCGGTCACTGGCAACGGACCAGGTGATCAACAGCGGGCCGTCGTGATCCGGGACCTCGATCGCGAACTCACTCTTCTCCTCCAGCACTGTCTCCTCGAACGCGCCTTTCTTACCGAACAGGGCGCCCTCGGTGGGCACCTCCAGGTTGCCGCTCCGGGCCATGGCGCGTGGGGGCTCGGTGGTTCTCGCGGGGCTCTGTGCGTTCGACGCCGCCACCGACGGCGACGTCGTCGACTCGCGGTCCTGGGTCGCGGTGGGTTGGGCAACCGCCGTGGTCGGTGGGGGCGCCGGCAGGTCCTCCCCGCCGCCACCCGGAAGCAGCGTGGGGGCAACCCTGGTGATCGCCCACAGGAGAGCGCCGAGAAGCAGGAGGCCGAGGAGCGCCGCAAGACCGATCAGCAGAATGGCCGTCTTGACGGATGTGCCTTCGCGGGCTGTGGGCGCACCGTAGGCCGGGACGTATTCCTGCGGTCCTTGATCCGGTGAGCCGTCCTGCGAAGGCTCCTGCGGACCCGAGGGGGGTGTGTAGGACGAGCTCATGAAAACCTCCGGGGGGATGAGTACTGTCATGTTCCCATGCGCCCTAACTGTTTACGCATAGGCTGGCGGTACCGCCACATGGACAGCATGCTGACAAGTGGTGACGCCCCGCGACCGACCTACCCCCCTGAGGTGTTTGCATCATGCGCCGATTGTCCGCCGTTCTCGCCACCGCCGCCTGCGCGGCCCTTCTGCTCTCCGGTTGCGGCACTGGGGAGTCCGAACCCCAAGAGCAGGCGCCCAGCACGCAGAACGCAACCGCCGCGGCGTCGGCATCACCGGAGGCAACGCCCTCGCCCACCCAGCCGCCCGAGTTGATCGGCGGCGGAACCGAGCTGTTCCCCGACCGGCGCTTCGTGGCGCTCTACGGGCATCCCGGAACGCCCGGGCTGGGCGCACTGGGTGAGCAGGGACCGGAGGCCTCTGCGCAGCGGGCCGTGGAACTGGCCAAGCAGTACCAGCCGTACAGCGAAGAAAAGGTCATTCCCGCCTTCGAGATCATTGTGACGGCGGCTTCTTCGGAACCCGGAGCGGACGGCAACTACTCCAACGAGGTTCCCGTGGATCACTTCATCCCCTACATCGAGGCCGCCGAGAAGAACGGCGTGTACGTGGTGCTCGATCTGCAGCCCGGCCACACCGATTTCCTGACTCAGGCCAAGCGCTACGAGGAACTCCTGAAACGGCCCAACGTTGGCCTGGCGCTGGATCCCGAATGGCGTTTGGCCCCGGGCCAGGTGCACATGCAGCAAATCGGCTCGGTCTCCGCGGATGAGATCAATGAGACTACCGAGTGGCTGGCCGAGCTCACGGCAGCGAACAACCTGCCGCAAAAGGTCGTGATCCTGCATCAATTCTCCATGTCCATGATTCAGAATCGCGAGAACATCAAGACCGACCACCCCGAACTGGAACTGGTGCTGCACGCTGACGGCCACGGCACCCCGGACTTGAAGATGGAAACCTGGGGTGTGCTGCAACAGGGCCTGCCCGAGGGCATCCGCATGGCGTGGAAGAACTTCTACGACGAGGACACCCCCATGTTCACACCGGAGCAGACGTACAACCTTGAGCCCAAGCCGTGGTTCGTGTCCTATCAGTAACCGCCTCTGACGTTGTTCGCTGTGCATCCGTAGGCGAGCTGGGTGCACGCTTTGGGCGAAATCTCAGGCGCTGGCTCTTCCCCTCCCAGCCAAGTCCGTCTAGATTATGGGTACCTGTTCGTTCTACGAAAGGAAGTGCTTATGGGCCTCGGCGATAAAATTAGTAATGCTGCGGAAAAAGCGTCCGGATCCGCCAAGGAAAAGCTTGGTGATGCCACGGAGAATCGCGATATGCAGGCTGAAGGCGCATCCCAGAAGGCTTCTGGTGGCGCAAAGCAGTCCGTGGAGAACGTCAAAGACGCCGGTAAGAATCTGAAGGACGGACTGAACTAGATTCCGCACCACGCAATCTTTCGACCGAAAGGCCCCCGCCACTGGCGGGGGCCTTTCGCATGCGCCCGTTCGCGGGACGCGAGGTGCCCGGATATCACCGGCCTCCACCCATATGCTGGAGGAGAAGACCGCAACCCGAGGAGGCACACCCACCATGATCTTTATCGTTGTGAAATTCGACGTGAAGCCCGAGCACGCGGACAACTGGCCGCAGCTGGTCCAGGAGTTCACCCAGGCCACCCGCGCTGAGACCGGCAACAAGTGGTTCGACTGGTCACGTAGCCTCGACAACCCCAACGAGTACGTGCTCGTGGAGGCCTTCAACGACGACGCCGCCGAGGCCCACGTGAAATCCGAGCACTTCACCACCATGACCGAGCAGTTTCCGCAGTACCTCAGCTCCACTCCCCGCATCATTTCCCGCCAGATCGACGGCGACGGCTGGGATGAAATGGGTGAGCTGAAAGTCCAGTGACTTTCACCGGCGACCTGATCGGCCTGGACATCGGCGGCAGCACCACACGCGGGGTGCTGTTCCGCGATGGCCGGGCCGTCCGCCATGCCAGGGGCCCCAGCGCCAACGTTCAAAACGTCTCGCCCGACGCCGCCGCTTCAGCCTTGCGCGGCGTGTTCGGTGAGCTGGGGGCTGGGCCTTCCGTTCCCGTGGTCGCCGGCGCCGGCGGCGTGGACACCCCCGCCGACGCCGCCCGGCTCGAGGCTCTCATTCGTTCCGTTTTTCGGGTGCCCTCCGAGGTCCCCGTCACCGCCGTGCACGACACTCGCCTGATCCTTGCTGCGGGTGGTCACACCATCGGCATCTCGGTGATTGCCGGGACCGGCTCCGTGGCCTGGGGCATTGACTCCACCGGCCGCGAGCGCCGCGCCGGCGGTTGGGGTTACCTCCTGGGCGACGAGGGTAGCGGCTACTGGCTGGGCCGTGAGGCCGTCCGCGCCGTACTGCGCGCACACCAATGCGAACCCGATGCCCCTGCGAGCACGTTTGCCCGGGCGATTGTGAAACAGTCTCGGGTCCGCGAACCCGTTGAACTCATTGCCGCCTTCCACGACCGCCCGGAGCGTTCCTTCTGGGCGGGCCTGTCCCGCACGGTGGTGGAGTACGCCGCAAGCGGTGACGCAACCGCATTGGATCTGACACAGCGCGCCGCGAAGGAGCTCCACTCGCTGGTCATCACGGTTGCGGGGCACATCCGCGGGCCCTTGCCCGTGGTGCTGGGCGGTGGACTCGCCCGCACTGCGGTGGGCGAGGGACTAAAGAAGCTTCTCGCGGATTCCGACGTCTTGGACGTGACCGTCCTGAGCCAAGAACCCGTGCTGGGCGCCCCGAGGCTGGCCCGGGCCGTCTGGGGTTGACGGGTTAAGGGGAGTTCTACTGCGCCCCAGGTCAGAGCGTACATGTGCTACCCGCAAGTAATATTGACCGATCGGTCGTTTAAGTCTTGACAACCTTCCGGGCGGACTGGAGAGTGAACTCCGTAGCGTGATTCACCTCACTTCCCCAGGAGACACTGTGCCCACACTCAAGACCCGCATTCTGATGCCCGCGCTGACGGTCGCCCTGATAGCGGGCACCACCGCAGCCCCGGCGACCGCGGCTCCCATCGCATCGCAAAGCGCCCAGCACGGTCACGGCCAGGGGCACGGCCACGGCCAGGGCCCTCAGGAACGCGTCGAGAAGAACGTGACCATCAAGCGCGACAACTACGGCGTGCCACACGTGTACGCCAAGACCATTGGCGGTCTCTACACGGGCTACGGATATGCGGTGGCCCAGGACCGGATGTTCCAGATGGAAATGGCCAAACGCTCCGTGCTGGGCACGTCCTCCGAAGTGATCGGTGAGAACGGCGTCGAAAACGACAAGCGTTCCCGCGCGACACTAGACCCCGAGTCGATTCAGCAGCAGATCGACCAGCTCTCTGAGGACGACCGCGCGGTGCTGCGCGGATACGCGCGCGGGTACAACAAGTACGTGGACACCGTCCTCGCGGACCAAGCCACCCTGCTGCCCAAACAATTCACCGATTTCGGTTTCCAGCCCTCGCACTTCACCGAGTACGACGTGGCGATGATCTGGATCGGCACCATGGCCAACCGGTTCTCGGATTCCACGAGCGAAGTGGAGAACCTCAAGGTCAAGAACCAGCTCATTGCCGAACACGGAGCGGATGAGGGCGCCAAGCTGTTCGACCAGCTGATCTGGACGGAAGACCCCAGCGCACCCACCACGGTTCCGCGGGGCGAGTCGGTGTCCCCACAGTCCTCCGGATCGAATGCGCTCGCTCCGATCGACCCGTCCGTTCAGGACAGCTCCGCGGACACCGCCGCAGCGTTCGGAGGCCAGGGCTGGCCCCATGCGGCGCCCGAAGCATCGAACATCTGGATCGCCGGCAAGGAGAAGACCACCGACGGCGGTTCCACGCTGCTGAACGGCCCGCAGTTCGACTGGTTCAACCCGTCCTACGTGTACGGGATCGGCCTGCACGGCGCGGGCATCGACGTCACCGGCAACACACCGTTCGCCTACCCGTCCATTCTCTTCGGCACCAACAAGGACATTGCCTGGGGATCCACGGCGGGGCCGCTCGATGTCAATGACATCTACCAAGAGGACCTCAACCCGGCGAACCACAAGCAGTACATGTTTGACGGGCAGTACCGGGACATGACCGAACGGACCGAACAGATCGCGGTGAAAGACTCCGCGCCCGTTGACTTCACCGTGCAGTCCACGGTGCACGGAACCGTGACGGCCACCGATCCCCAGAACAACTCGGCCTATTCCAAGAAACGCGCGTGGAAGGGTACCGAGGTGCAGTCCCTCATGGCCTGGGTGAACATCATGAAGGCCAAGAACTGGGACGAGTACCTGGCGCAGGCCGAGAAGGTGGGCATCACCATCAATTGGTACTACGCGGACAAGGGCGGAAACATCGGCTACGTCTCTCCGGGCAAGCTCCCCGCACGGCCGGAAAACCAGGACTTCCGCGTACCGGCCAAGGGTGACGGCACCATGGAATGGCAGGGCTTCCGCCCGTTCGAGGACAACCCCAAGACCTACAACCCCGAACAGGGCTACGTGGCCAACTGGAACAACCAGTCCGCGGCCGGTTTTAATTCGGACAGTGGCAACTGGTCCTCGGTGGATCGTTTCAACGAGATCACGTCCCGGTTGGAATCCCAGGAGAAGTTCACCCCGCAGGAAATCTGGGACATCAACAAGGAAACGTCGTTCGCGGACCTCAACATTCGTTACCTCCGCCCCCACCTGGAATCGGCGATCGAGTACGTACCGGCCGATGACCAGCTGCGCTCAGACGCGAACATCCTGCTCGAGTGGGACGGACAGACGGTCGACCAGGAC
This sequence comes from Kocuria sp. cx-455, assembly GCF_014698015.1. Taxonomy (GTDB): domain Bacteria; phylum Actinomycetota; class Actinomycetes; order Actinomycetales; family Micrococcaceae; genus Kocuria. The sequence goes on along the minus strand of NZ_JACXBS010000001.1, from coordinate 192,674 downwards.
AAGGACGGCAACTACGACGGCGCCGCCCCCACCATCATGCGCACCTGGCTGCCCAAGCTCTCAGAGGCGGTCCTGAAGGATGACTTGCCCCAGGAGGTTTACGACCAGTACGCCGCCTCGATCTACCGCAAGCCGGGCGGATCCGTCCGGCCGGCGGAGACCACCAAGTTGCTGTCCAACGCCTTGGCCGGTGAGGATTCCGCGGTACCCCAAAGCGTGGACTTCTTCAACGGCCAGGACCACGGGAAGGTGCTTCGCGATACTTTCAAGGCCGCAACAGATGAGCTGCGTGAGACGCGCGGTGACGACCCCGCACAGTGGACCACCCCGGTAATCCCCCACGAGTACAAGACCAAGAACTTCATGGGGATTCCGCAGGCCGACCCGTCCGAGGCACTCAGCACGCACCAGTACATGAACCGCGGTACGCAGAACGATCTGGTGCACCTCAACCCCGAGGGCGCCAGCATGTGCGTGGCTGCTCCCCCGGGTCAGAGCGGTTTCGTAGCCCCCGATGGCACCACGTCGCCGCACTATCAGGACCAGTTGGAGCTGTACACGAACTTCCAGTGCAAGGAAGAGAACCTCTACAAGAACCAGCTCGCCCAGAACCTGGAATCGGTGACCAACGTCAAGTAGCTACCACAGGGAAAGGACCCGGACTCAGCCTCCCTGAGTTCGGGTTCTTCCCATCTACAACAGCGCCCTACTTCGCGTACTCGTAGAACCCCTCGCCGGACTTGCGGCCGAATTTTCCCTCGGCCACGAGCTTGGAGATGGACTCGTTGGGCTTGTCCTCCTCGGCCCCGGTTTCCTCGTAGGTGGCCTGGGCAATGAAATCGATGACGTCCAGGCCCACCATGTCCATGAGCTCGAACGGCCCCATGGGATGGCCCAGTCCGGTGCGGATCGCGCCGTCGATGTCTTCCTTGGAGGCGTACCCGTTCTCGTAGAGGAACAGGGATTCCTTGTTGATGGCGCCCATCACTCGGTTGGCAATGAACCCGGGAATCTCGCGATTGATGAGCACCGGTTCCTTGCCCATGCGGCGGGCCAGTTCCATGGTGACGTCCACGGTGTTGTCGCTCGTGGACTCGTGGCGAACCACTTCCACGCACTTCATGACCAGGGCGGGATTGAAGAAATGCATGTTGCACACCTGCTCCGCCCGCCCGCTGGCCTCGGCCACCTTGGACGAACCCAGGGTCGAGGAGTTGGTCGCGAGGATCGCGTGCTGCGGTGCCAGGGAACCCAGGGACTCGAAAATGCCGCGCTTGATATCCAGGCGCTCGGTAGCGGCTTCGATCACGAAATCCGCGTTCGCGGCCGCGCGCTCGAGGTCCGTTTCCCACGCCAGGTTGGCCAGAGCGGCGTCGGCGGCGGATTGCTCGAGCTTGCCCTTGGCCACGCGGGACTCGGCCCAGCCGCCCATCTCGGCGGAGGCGGCCTCGAGCATGTCCCGGCTGATGTCCTGCACCGTGGTCCGGTACCCGGCCAGCGCGGCGGTCATAGCGATCTGGCGGCCCATGGCACCGGCGCCAATTACGGTGATCTTCTTGATGCTGTCAATGGTGATGCTCATGCGAAAGTCTCCCTCGAACTCGAACGCGGATTCGGACCCACATTCGGATGCGAATCCGGCACCGAAACGGGGGCGCCCGCGACGGAATCCGCCGCGAGCGCCGTGTGGAACGTGGTGATCAGCGGAAGGCCGGCTCGCCGGTGAGGTGCTGGCCGAGGATCAGGGTGTGGACCTCGTCGGTGCCCTCGTAGGTGCGCACGGACTCGAGGTTGTTGGCGTGGCGCAGCGGCGAGTAGTCCAGGGTGATGCCGTTGCCGCCCAGGATGGTGCGGGCCTCGCGCGCGATCGCGATGGCCTCGCGACAGTTGTTGAGCTTGCCCACCGAGATCTGGTGGTTCTGCAGCGTGCCGGCGTCCTTCATGCGGCCGATCTGCAGCGCGAGCAAGAAGCCCTTGTTGATTTCCAGGGCCATGTCCACGAGCTTCTGCTGCGTGAGCTGATAACCGGCCAGGGGCTTGTCGAACTGCATGCGCTGCTTGGAGTAGTCCAGGGCAGCCTCGAAGGAATCGCGAGCAGCACCCATGGCGCCCCAGATGATGCCGTAGCGTGCCTCGTTGAGACACGAGAACGGGCCGCGCAGGCCCTTGGCATCGGGAAGCATTGCACTGGCAGGCAGGCGCACATCCGTCAGCTCGATCTCGCATTGGATGGACGCGCGCATCGACAGTTTGGGCTCGATGGGTGTGGCCTTGTAGCCGGCGGTGTCGGTGGGGACCACGAAACCGCGGATGCCGTCATCGGTTTGCGCCCAGATCACGGCCACCTTGGCCACGTTCGCCAGGCCGATCCAGCGCTTGGTGCCGTTGAGCACCCAGTCATCGCCGTCACGCTTGGCGTTGGTGGTCATCGAGGACGGGTCAGAGCCGGCGGTCGGCTCGGTCAGGCCGAAGCAACCGATCGCCTCACCGGCCGCCATCTGCGGCAACCACTCCTGTTTCTGCTCCTCCGAACCCCACTTGTAGATGGCGCTCATGGCCAGCGAACCCTGAACCGACACGAACGTGCGCAGACCCGAATCCCCGGCCTCCAGCTCCGCGCCGGCCAGGCCGTACTCCACAGCCGACCGATCCGCGCAACCGTAACCCTTGAGGTGCATGCCCAGCAGGCCCAACTTGGCCATTTCCGGCACGATCTCCAGCGGGAAATGGCCGTCCGCGAACCACTGGGCAATGTGGGGCTTGATCTGCGCGTTCACGAATTCGCGCACGCCTTGGCGCAGCTCGAGTTCCTCGGACGTGAGCAGGGAATCGAAGCTGATCAGATCTGAGGGATCCGTGGACAGCTCTGGGGTGGTCAAAGTGGTCATGGTGCTCCTTTGCATCAATGGTCATGCCGGTGTTGGAGGGGCCCGGATCGGACTGCGACCGCACCCGGTACGCATTTGTGACTCACGGTACGCGGAGAGCGCCGCTCGCGAAACTTTACTGCGTCAGCCCCGGTCTTTATATCGGTTGCCTAAGAAATTCGTTGGAGCCATTCCAGCACGGATTCCGTGTGCTCCCCGAGCTTCGGTGGTGCCACGGTGGGTGATGGGAGGGGCGGTTCCCAGGTCACGGGGTGCCGGAATTGGCGGCCCACGGTCTGTCCGGAGGCATCCTGAACGTCCACGGTGGGGTCGAGTCCGAGCTCTTCGGCCAGGGCCACACCGTCATCGATGCCACCCACCTTGCCCGCGGGCAGCCCCGCGCCTGTGAATACGTCCTCCCAGTGCTGGGCGGTCTGGGTCGAGAGGGCTTCTTCGAGCAGGGGAACCAGGGTCTCACGATGGGCCACCCGGGCTGAGTTGGTGGCGAAACGTTCATCCTCCGCAAGCTTGGGCACCCCCAGCGCCGCGGCCATCCGGGCGAACTGACCGTCGTTGCCGATGGTCACCGCGAGCGGCCTGTCCGAGCACTCCAGCAACTGGTAGGGGACGATCGACGGGTGGTCGTTGCCCAGGCGCGAGGGCACCTTGCCCGCACCCAAGTAAGCCTGACCCTGATTGACCAGTGCCCCCTGCAGACTGGAGAGCAGGTTGATCTCCAAGTGCGCGCCGCGGCCATTGTTCCGTCGCCGGGCCTCCAGGGCGGACAGCACCCCGATGGTCGTGTCCTTGGCACACAATACGTCCACCAGGGCCACGCCCGCCTTGTAGGGAGAACCGGCGGGGCCGGTAATGCTCATGAGTCCGCCGACCGCCTGCACCAGGAAGTCGTAACCGGCCAGATGACGGCCCCCGGCGGACCCGAACCCAGAGATCGAGGCGTAGATCAGTCCTGGGTTCCCGTCCCGTAAATCCTCATAACCCAGCCCCAGTTTGGCTAACCCACCGGGTTTGAAGTTCTCGACCAGTACGTCCGCTGTGAGGGCCAGTTTTCGGGCGAGGGCGAGGTGCTCGGGATCCGTGAGGTCCAGGGCCACGGACTCCTTGTTGCGGTTGGCGGACTCGAAGTAGGTGGCTCCGGTGTCAGACCACGGCGGCCCCCAACTGCGGGTGTCATCGCCCGCTCCAGGGCGTTCCACCTTGACGACGCGCGCGCCGAGATCCGCCAGTGTCATGGTGGCCAGCGGACCGGCGAGCACGCGCGAGAAATCCGCGATCACAACGCCGTCGAGCGGGAGGACGGTCTCAGGCCGTTCATCCGTCTGCCGCGTGGCGGCTTCCTGGGCTTGCGTGGGTTGGGTCACTGGGCCTCCTTGCCGGGTTGTGTTTCACCCCACACTCTAAGGGGCGGCGGGGACGCGCATAACCCGCACCCACCCGCACTCGGCGCGCGCGGCGCGCGGTCACGCCAGCTCGCCCTGCGCCACCCGCGTCAGCACCCCGGTGAGCATGTCCAACCCGGCAAGCATGTCCTGGTCAGAGGTGAATTCGTACTCGTTATGCGTGATGCCCCTGTGCGACGGGACGAACAACATCACCGCGGGCATCACGTCTTTCACGTTCGTGGAATCGTGGCCGGCCAGCGTCATGATCCGCGTGTACGGCAACCCCAGTTCCCGCACGACCTGCTCCGCGAGCGCCACACCCTCCGGTGCGTATTCCTTCACGTCCCACGCGTTGCGGCTCAGCGTCTCGATGTCCACGTTCGCCTCCGACGCCGCCGCGGTGACCTCCCGCGCGAAGGCCGCGTCCGCGGTGTCGAGCCGGGCGGCGTCGGGGCTGCGCAGGTCGATCAACAAGCGCGCCTCGCGCGCGACCGCGACGGGCGAATTGGGCAGGATCAGCAACTCCCCGCACGAGGTGATCACGTCGTGCGCCAGCGCGATCCGGCGCGCCGCCGCAATCAGCAGGGAGGCGCCCAGCAGCGCATCCTTGCGGTCTTCGATCAGCGTGGCGCCGGTATGGGACTGCTCACCGGTGACCAGGAATTCATACTTGCGCGCACCCCACGTGGCCTCCACCAGGCCGATGGTCTGCCCGTTCTCCTCCATGGACTTGCCCTGCTCGATGTGGATCTCCACGTACGCCGCCGCCTCGGGAATGCTCTCGCTGCCACGCTGGCCCAGGGTGTCGAGGGCGTCCCGCACGGTTACACCGTGAACGTCCTCGGTGGCCAGCGCGGTCTCCAGCTCGAGCTTGCCCGTGTACACCAGGCTGCCCATCATGGACGGCTTGAACCGGCAGCCTTCCTCGTTGAACCAGTTCACCACGCACAAGTTGTACGTCAGCTCCAGCTCCCCCGCCGACGCCGCTCGGTGCAGTTCCGCGCACACCGTGGCCCCGGCGAGTACGCCGTAGGCGCCGTCGAACCGCCCGGCCCTGGGTTGGGAATCAAGGTGCGATCCGACCAGAACGTACGGGGCGCCGGGGTGAAGTTCGAATGTGCCGAACTGGTTCCCGATCTCGTCGTAGTGCACCGTGGCACCACGCGCCGCCAACCAGCCGGCGAACCACTGCCGGTTCAATCCGTCCGCGGCGGTGGCGGCCTGGCGTTCGACACCGCCGGAGTCCAGCCCGCCATTGCGGGACATGAGCTGAAAATCATGCAGGAACGACTGATGCGGTGCGGTCATGAGATCTCCCGGGGTAGGAACCAGTTGCGGTCATCGTACGCATGGGCGTGAGTGGCTCAGCGAGCGGAACGGCTGTCTCCCCAGAGTTTCTCGGTACCGCTGACCAACAGGACACCGCAGCACATCCACACGGCCGCGGCAGGGCCCAACGGGGCAGCAACCACCCCGGCGAGCAGCGGGAGCACCACCTGCCCCAATCTGTTGCCCGTGAGCCGGACGGCCAGCGCGGAACCACGCCAGTTGGACGGCACGGACGTGGCGATCATGGTCATCGTCAACGGTTGCCCCAGTCCCAGGAGAAAACCACCGATGGCCAAGAACACGGCCGTGACCCAGAAATACTGAAAGAACAAGGGCGGGACCAGCAAGGTGAATCCCGCACCGAACAAACAGGTCAGCAGTAGTGAGCGTCGCGAGAAGCGCCCGGACAGCCACGGCAGGAGTATTCGGGAGGCGATGGACGCCAGGCCTCTGACACCCAGCAGCACACCCACCACGGTAGGTGCCACCCCAGCGTCTTCCCCCACGACTGGGAGGAACGCCGTGAGGATGTCCAGCATGGCCAGCAAGGACAGTGCCGCGAGCACATGGGAACCCACGCGGGGAACCTTGAGCACTCTGAGCACCGTGGGCTTTTCCGCCGAGACCTGGCCCACCTGGCCGGTGCACGGCTGGCCGGGCCGCGACGTCGTCGATCTGGGTGGTGTGAACCGGAAGATCAAGAGCGGCACGGCGAAAAGCGACAGTGCGGTGCCTATCCACAGGGCCTGATTGACGTCAGCCAATCGTTCGGCGGAATCAACCCCGGCGCTCCGACCCACCAACCAGCCGCCCAATAAGGGGCCAATCATTTGCCCGGCGGAGAAGGCGGCGGTGAACCAGCCGAACCCCTTGTCCAAATCGCGATCTGCGGCATAGCGAGCGATAGCGGCCTGCCCGCCGATGGTGAAACATAAGTGGCCCATGCCCAGCACCACACTGGCGGCCACAATGGCCCACACCGTGGCAGAGGCTGCCAACAACACCCCACCGGCAACGAGCAACCCCACCCCGGCGAGGGTCAGGAGTTTCAGTTGGGGGGCACGATCCGAGTACCGACCGAGCCACACGGCGGTAAAAAGGGGAACCAGTGCGTAGGCGGCCGTGGTGAGACCGATGGTCACGGAATCCGCCTGCAGCGCGAGCAGCTTGTAGGAGGTCACCGGGCGCAACAGGTTCACCGTGGACTGCGTGAGCACCGCACAGGCCACCAAGAGCCACAACCACACCCCGGAACCGGATGGACGGTCGGAATCAGTCACACGCACCCACCCGTTTCCACCGTCTGCCGGTCATGACACCCGGTTCTGCCGCGGTCAAGCGCGGATCCGCTCCCTGATCCGACGCGCCAGCCGCGCGGTGCCTTCGGCCAGTTCCTCCGCGCGTTCGACGTCGGCGCCCAGCTCCTCCCGCGTCGCGGGGTCTTTGAGCGAGGCCAGGTTGATCTCGATCGTCACCACGGCCGTGGCAACGGCGGCCCGGGTGGCCTCGGCGGCCGCGGCCACGTCGCTGAGAACATTGGGGTTGACCCACGTCTCCAGCTCACGGGTCAGTTCGAGCACCTCGGTGCCCACGTCCACCAGATCCCGTGGTGGCCGCGCGGCACCCACGGTGGCCTCCTGGATCGCACGGGACCGCTCGGACTGTTCCTGGTCCGAGTCCTTGGGCAGTGCATACGCCGCGGAGAGGGCCCCGAAAGCTTCGGCGTCCGCGTCCGCCAGGCGCAGGGCCGCGGGGATGAGCTCTTCAGCGCGCCCGGCCGCGTGCCGGGCATCGTCGGCATGCTCCGGGGCGGTGGTGTAGCGGGCGGACATGCCGACCAGCGCCGCACCCAGCGCGAGTTGCAAGGCCGCGGCGGCGCCACCGCCGGGGGCGGGCTCGTCCGAGGCCATGCGCTCGACGTAGGCCCTGATGTTCTGCGAGTCGATCACGGTCGCTCCTCCGGGATGCGGATCGGGTACGGATACGGCGGGACCCGAAGGCGGCCGCGGATGACGACACGAGTCTAGATGCTGTGAACACCACTGCGGGCGTTGCCGTCCACGGTGGTGAAACAGTGTGACCCCGAATCGGCCGGGATCATGACCGGGGCCCGGCTATACGATGGGCCCATGACATGCCGTGAAGTGCAGCTGACGTCGCTGCCCAAGGAATCCGTCACCGCCGAGAATTTCGGGGTCTTCGACGCCGAGGTGGCCGAGCCCGGCCCCGGCCAAGTGCTGGTCGCGCTGCGCCGGCTGGGGCTCAATGCCGGGCTGGCCCACCGCATCGGCCGGGAGGGCACCTCCTACGGGCCCGGGATCGGGATCGGGGACACCCCCGCCAGCGACGCGGTCGTGGAAGTCCTGGACTCACGCAGCGACGCGTTCCAGCGGGGGGATCTCGCGGTGGGCAAGGTGGCCTGGCGCAGCATCGGGGTGTGCGATGCCGACGGGCTCCGGCCCGTGGACCCCGAACGCCACGGAGTGGAGCTGGAGGATCACCTCACCGTCCTGGGCCACGTGGGCCTCACCGCGTACACCGGGATGATCCACGTGGGTGAGGTGCGGGCCGGCGAGACCGTCTACATCTCCGGCGCTGCCGGAGGTGTCGGCTCGTGCGCGGTGCAGTTCGCCAAGGCGCGCGGGGCCCGGGTGATCGGCAGCGTGGGCTCCTCGGCGAAGGCCGCCCTGCTCACCGATGAGCTCGGCGCCGACACCGCGGTGAACCGCCATGACGGCCCGGCCGTGGACCTGCTGCGCGAAGCTGCGCCCGAGGGCATCGATCTGTTCTACGACAACGTCGGGGGCGAGCAGCTGGAGGCAGCCCTGGACACGCTGGTCTTCGGCGGGCGCGCCGTGATCTGCGGGGCCGTGTCACAGAGCGGGGGCGGCTCCGGTGCCCCCCGCAACTACCGGCAGCTGATCCACCAGGAGCTGACCATGCGCGGCTTCACCGTGACGGCCCACGAGAACTTGCGCGAGCAGTTCGAGGCGGAGGTTGGCGGATGGTTACGCAGCGGCATCGTGCGGGGCGTGTACAGCACGTTCGACGGCTTCGAGCGCATCCCCGAGGCTTTCGAGTCCCTGCTGGACGGATCCAGCCGCGGCCGGGTCATCGTCTCGGTACCGGCCGACGCCGCCTGACCCCCGGTGGGGTGCGCGGCGCCGGTGCCTGCACCCGCGGTCAGGACTGCGGGTGCTGCTCGGACCAGGCGCGGAACGGCGCGGCAGGGTCCGCGATCCGGCCCTGGCTCATCGGCAGCGCGCGGTCCTCAGGAGCCAGCGGGTACTCGTCGTAGAACGTCGCCAGACTCATGTACCGGTTGCCGTCCTCGTAGTGCTCGTTCTCCTGCTCGCGGGTGGCTGCGTAGATCACCGAGCGGGGCGCGGCGTAGTAGAGCGCGCCCAGGCACATGGGACAGGGGTGGGCGGTGATGTAGACATCGCAGTCGCTGAAGTCCGTCAGGCCCTGCTCCGCGGCCTGGCGCAGGGCCATGACCTCGGCGTGGGCGGTCACGTCACCGGTGCTGGCCACCTTGTTGGTGGCCTCCAGCACCACCTGCCCGTCCCGCACCAACAGGCACGCGAAGGGCTTGCCACCGGCGCGCACATTCTCCAGCGCCAGGTCGATCGAGCGCTGCACGAACCGGGTTTCGACAGTGACAGGAAATGTATGTTGACTCATGGTGTGCACTGTACATTGCCGGGGCTCGGGGGACGCGAGGGGCACATCGGTGAGGTCCCCATCACAGTCCGGATCCAACAGCTACTCCGCCACCTGCGCGGCCACGACCAAGCGCCGCTACGGCCGGGCGCAGGGTGACGCGAATGGGCAGCTACCCCGAGCCTCAGGTCCCGCAGAAGGTGCGGTAGGGGCCGAAGTCCTCGGGTGCGGGTTCCGCGTAGCGTTGCAGCTCGGGGCGCTCGTGGTAGGGGTGGATCACGGCGCCCAGGAGCTGATCGAGCGGGCCCGTGTCGCCCTTCTCGGCGGCGGCGAGGGCCGCCTCGACCAGGTGGTTGCGAGGGATGTAGACGGGATTGACCCGGTCCATGCGCTCCGCATCCGGGCCCAGGGCACGCCAGCGCTCGGCCCAGACGTCGAAGGCCGCCGGATCCGTGAACATGCTCCGGGCGGGCCCGGAGTCACCGCGGGCCACCGCGCCGAGACCCCGGAAGAACGAGGTGTAGTCCACCCGGTGCTGTCCCAGCAGGGTGACCAATTCGTCGATCAGCGGAGCGGTGACCTCACGGTCCAGAGCCTCGGGCAGACCGAGCTTGTCCCGCATACCCGCAGACCACGCGCTACTGTAGTGCGCCCGGAACGCCCCGAGCGCCTCGCTGAGCCGGGACACCGCGTCGTCCTGGTCATCGTCGATGAGGGGCAGGAGGGTCTCAGCGAGGCGCGCGAGGTTCCACTCCGCGACGAACGGCTGGTTGCCGTAGGAGTAGCGGCCGGTCTCGTCGATGGAGCTGTACACCGTCCGCGGGTCGAAGGCGTCCATGAAGGCGCACGGCCCGTAGTCGATGGTTTCCCCGGAGATGGTCATGTTGTCGGTGTTCATCACTCCGTGGACGAAACCCACGAGCATCCACTGCGCGACCAGCTCCGCCTGCGCGGCGACCACCGCCTCGAATAATGCGAGGTAAGGGTGCTCCGCGCTGGCGGTGTGGGGGTAGTGACGGTCGATCGCGTGGTCCGCGAGCCGGCGCAGCAGGTCGACATTGCCCGTGGCGCGGGCGTACTGGAAACTGCCCACCCGCAGGTGGCTGCTCGCGACCCGCGTCAGCACGGCTCCGGGGAGCAAGGTGTCGCGACGTACCCGTTGCCCGGTGCCGACCACGGCCAGGGAACGTGTCGTGGGGACACCCAGCGCGTGCATGGCCTCGCTGACGACGTATTCGCGCAGCATGGGCCCCACGGCAGCCAGTCCGTCGCCGCCGCGCGAGAACGGGGTGGGGCCGGAGCCCTTGAGGTGGATGTCCCTCAGCCGGCCGGCGGTATCGGTGATCTCGCCCAGCAGCAACGCGCGGCCGTCACCGAGGCGCGGGGAGAACCCGCCGAACTGGTGCCCGGAATACGCCTGCGCCACCGGTGCGGCACCCGGCGGGACGAGGTTCCCGACCAGCAGGCGCAACCCGTCGGAGGTGCGCAACCACCCCGGGTCCAGACCCAGGTCAGCGGCCAAGGGTTCGTTGAGTACGAGCAGGCGCGCGTCGGGCACCTCTTGGCCGTGCCAGGGGACGGCCATTTCGTTGAGTTCCCGGGCGAATTGGTCACCGAGGACAACGGTGGGGTCGGGTGCAGTGCTCACGCCTCCAGCCTACTCGCGCCCCTGATCGTGGGCTCGGCGTGCGGGGTCACCGCCCCCGCCTGGGAACAATCAGAACGATCAGGCGGGCAGGTCGCGGCGCAGCGTGCGCTGCCCCGCGAGCAGCCTCGCCCGGACGGCGGGGGTCGTCGCGGCGTCCACGGCCGTGGCGGCGAGCCCGTAGGCGCCGTCGAGCACGGCGCGGTCCCCGTCGGGTCCGCCCGCGTGGGCGGCGAAGGCTTCGTTGTGGACGGGAACATCCGCGCAGATCTGAATCGTGGGGTGGATGGTCGGGAACCGCAGGGACACGTTGGCCATGTCCGTGGAGCCGCCGCGGGTGTCCGCCGGGAGCGGCTCGCGCCCGCGGCTGCGGAGGTTCTCCGTCCAGAGGGCCTCGAGCCCGGTGTCGGATTCCATGTGGGAGTATGAACGACCGACCTGTTGCAGGTCCAGGGAACAACCGGTGGCCAGCGCCCCGGCCTCGAGACAGCGGCGCAGCGTCTCATCGACCCGTTCCAGGGACGCCAGGGTGTGCGCGCGGGTCATGAACATTCCGGAGGAGTTACCGGGGATGACGTTGGGGGCGTCCCCGGCCCCGGTGAGCATCGCGTGGATTTGCTGGTCCGGCTCGAGTTGTTGACGGGCCAGGCCGATCGCCGTGTTGGCGATGACCATGGCATCGAGGGCGTTGATACCGTCCCAGGGCATGGCGGAGGCGTGGGCGCTGCGCCCGGTGTAGGCGGCGGTGTACCCGGCGCAGGCCATGGGAAGCATGTTCGAGCGTTCCTGGTTCATGGGATGGACCATCATGGCCAGGTGGGTGCCCTCGAACTCGCCCTGCTCGAGCATGACGATCTTGCCCCCGCCGTTCTCCTCGGCGGGGGTGCCCAGCAGCCGGACGGTGACGCCGATCTCCTCGGCGATCTCGGCCAGGGCCAGGAACGCCCCGAGCCCGGCGGCGGCGATGACGTTGTGCCCGCATGCGTGGCCGACGCCGGGCAGCGCGTCGTACTCCGCGCACACCGTCACCACCAGCTCACCCGTGCCGGCCTCGGCGCGCACCGCCGTGGGCAGGGCACCGAGGCCTTGCTGGACCCGCGCTCCGCGGCCGCTGGCGGACTCCTCCGCCAACCAGCCGGAGGCCTTGACCTCCTCCCAGCCCAGCTCCGGGTTCCGATGGAGCCGGTGGCTGAAGTCCAAGAGCTGTTCCCGGCGCTCGTCGAGGTGCTCGACGATGCGTTGCTTGAGCGCGCTGCTGGCGGTCGTGGTGGTCTTTGTCATGGGGTCCGTTCTTTCGGGGCGGTGGGACCGGGCGGGTGCCCGACCCCCGCGGGGGGGTCGAGGCACCGTGTGGCATGTCAGTGGCGCAGATCCTTGGCTCTCGTCTCCGGCAGTGTGGCGGCCACGACAACCGAGACCACCAGCAGCACGATGACGTAGAAGGAGAAAGCGCCCACGGAGTAGGTGGTGCTGACCCAGTTCTGCAGGTACGGCGCGGTGCCGCCGAAGATCGCCACGGCGAACGAGTAGGGCACGGCCACGCCGATGGTGCGGATGCGGGTGGGGAACAGCTCGCTGAACACGGCCGGGGTGATAGCGAGGACCGATCCCATGAGAATCAGCATGATCGTGGCTGGCACGAACAGGGACAGGAAGGACTGTCCCACCATGGCGTTGAGGGGGAAGAACAGCAGGGCCGGGACCACGTTGCCGAGGATCAGCAACGGCTTGCGCCCGATCCGGTCCGAGAGCGCGCCCCAGAACGGCAGCGTGCAGATGAGAATCAGATTGGCCAGCAGACTCGCTTGCAGCGCCGTGCCCTGGGCCATGCCGTGGACCACGACGGCCTGCTGGATGGCGGATACGGACCACACGTAATAGCAGACGGTGCCGCCCACCGACAAGCCAATGACGCGCAGGGCGCTGCGCCAGTGACGCCGGATCTCCGGCAACATCCGGGGCCTGTCGGCTTTGCGCTCCTCGGTGAAGTGCTGCGTCTCGTGCATCGTGGAGCGGGCGATGACCGCCCACAGCCCCATGAGGGCACCCACCGCGAAGGGAATGCGCCAGCCCCATGCGGCCATGGCCTCGGCGGCGAGAACGAGGTCGAGGAGCACCCCCATGAGGATGCCGATCAGGATGCCGGCGGTACCGGAGACGTAAATGAGCGAGGACCACTTGCCTCGGCGTTCCCGCGGGGCCGCTTCGGCGATATAGGCCTGCGCCGTGGGCATCTCGCCACCGTGGGCGAGGCCCTGGAGGACGCGGGCCAGGAGCAGGATCGCGGCGGCCCAGAAACCGATGGACTCGTAGGAGGGCACCACGGCGATCAGCAGGGAACCGAGAGAGGCGGATCCCACGGTGGAAACCATGGACGACTTGCGGCCGAAGCGGTCCGACATCCAGCCGAAGAGGAAGCCTCCCAGCGGGCGGAAGACGAAACCGACGGCGAACACGGCCATGGCACCCAGGATCGCGGCCACCGGATCCTCAGGGTTGAAGATCTCGCCGGCGAAGTAGATCGCGAAGGTGGCGTAGATACCCCAGTCGTACCACTCGAGGGCGTTGCCGATGCCGGTGTTGAACAGGGTCTTGCGCGTCGACTGCGGAGCAGCGACGGGCGACGGCGTGGTGTGGGCGCCGGTAGCGGTGGAGCTCATGGGCGGGATCCTGACGGTCGAGGGTTCGGGGCACGGCCGACACATTCTGAAGCTTTTGTGCGACTGCCTGACAATAGTGTGATCTATAACTCACTCGATGGCTAGACTTCCGCAAAAAATTGCATTGATTATTCCCATTACAAAAATTGTCTGCACCCTGGCACGCCCGGGATCGTCCGGTCAGTTAGGATCGTCATGAGGAGAAACCGGAGGACCCATGACAGAGCGCCACCACGAGGACCCGGGACTGTCCGAGCAGGACCTCGCGTTGGTCAACGTCCTGCAGTGGGCGCCTCGCATCACGTGGGGCGACGCCGGGGAGATCCTGGGCGCGCACCCCACGACACTCGCAACTCGCTGGGAACGGCTCCGGGAAACCGGTGCCGCGTGGCTGACCGCGCAACTCGACATCTCCGACACCCCGGCCGGGCTCGCCTTCGTGGAGCTGTCCTGCCGTCCCGGTACGCGGGGGGACGCCCTGGCCGAACTCGTGGCGATGCCCGAGGTACTGTCCGTGGACGCTTTCTCCGGGGATCCTGACATCGGGCTCACCGTGGTGACGCAGGACCTCGCCGCGCTCAGCGAGCTGGTCGAAGAGCGGATCTCCCCGGTGGCGGGCGTCGGCGGGATCCGGGTCATGCTCTCCTCCCACCTGCACGTGGCCGGGCACCGGTGGCGGCTCGATGTCCTGGACCCGGAGCAGCTCGCGCAGGTGCAGTCGGTGGCCGCGCGGGAACAGGAGGAACTGCCCCGGCGGGCATCGTTGCAGGAGGAGCACCGGGCGGTCGTGGAGGTGCTCATGCGCGACGCCCGCGCCAGCGCCGCCGAGATCGCCCGGCTCACCGGACTGCACCCGGCCACCGCGCGGCGCCACCTGCAGAAGGTACTGGCCAGCGGGATGCTCAACCTGCGCTGCGATGTGGCCCAGCCCCTGGCCGGCTTCCCGCTCACCGTTCAGTGGTTCACCCGCCTGGATGCCGCAGAGCACGCGGCCGCCGCCGAGCGGCTGGCCGAGGACCCCCGCACACGGGTTTTGGCCTCGGTGACTGGTCGCGCCAACTTCTTGGTGGTGATGTGGCTGAGCTCCGTGGCACACGTTCTGGAGACCGAGCAGCGAATCCAGGAGTTGGTACCGGGCATCGAAATCCAGCAGTCGGTGATCTCTTTGCGTCCCGTGAAGCGCCTGGGATGGGTCCTGGACCCACGAGGCGGTGCCAGCGAGCGGTTCATCGTCCCGGAACTGCCCTTGAGCTGAGGTTCCTGCTGACTCGGTCTTACCGGTTCAGGAACGAGGTGAGGGTGGCGCCAAGGATACGGGTGCCCTCGGCAATCTTCTCCTCGGTGGGGTGACAGTAGGAGAGTCTGGCCTCCCGGTGCCCGCGCCCGTCGGTGTAAAACGCGGTGCCGGGGACAAAGACCACACCCTGGTCGATGGCGGCCAAGCACAACTCGTAGGAATCCACACCCTCCGGGAGACTCAGCCAGCAGTAGAATCCGCCCCGCGGCACATTCCAGGTGACACCTTCCGGCATGTGCTCCTGGAGCCCGCGCACCATGGCCTCGGCGCGCCTGGCATAGAGCGCCCGGTAGTGCTCGAGCACGGCCTGCCAGTCGGTGTCCCGCAGGTAGGCGGCAACGATCTCCTGCGTGAGCACGGAGGGGTTCAGCACCGCAGCCTCGGCCTGCAGCCCGAAGGGACGGGCCAGGGAGGACGGCAGCACGGTCCAGCCCACGCGCGGGCCGGGGGCGAACATCTTGGAGAACGAGCCGAGGTAGACCACGTTCGGGTCGTCGGCGCGCATCGCTCGGGCGGGCGTCCCATCGAAGCCGAGCAGGCCGTAGGGGTTGTCCTCCGCCACGAGCACATGGGCGTCCGCGCAGATCTGTCGGACGCGGTCGCGGCGCTCCTGCGACAGCATCGTCCCGCCGGGGTTCTGGTAGCTGGGAATGGTGTAGAGAAATTTGATCGCCCGCCCCTGCCCCTGGAGGCGTGCAATGGTGCGCTCGAGCTCGTCGGGCAGCAGACCCTGATCATCCGAGGGGACATGCACGACCTCGGCCTGCGCCCCGGTGAAGACGGCCAGGGCGCCCGAGTAGGAGGGCGATTCGGCCAAGACCACGTCTCCCGGGTCGACAAGAATACGGGTCAGCAAATCCAGGCCGTTCTGGGATCCGGTGGTGACCACGACGTCGTCGGGGGCGGCGTTGTCGATGCCCTCGAGCCGCATGAGCCCCAGGATCTGTTCCTTGAGCCCGGGGGTTCCGGTGCTCGCCCCGTACTGCATGACCTCGGGGCCCCGCTCACGCAACAGACCGGCAGCGATGTCGGCCAGCTGATCGTAGGGCAGGGCACCGAGCTCGGGCAGCCCGGAGGCGAAGGAGATCATGCCGGGACGGGCGGACATGGCAAAAACCTTGCGAACCTCGGAGGCCTTCGCATTGCGCACGCCCGTGGCGCAGTGCTCAAGACCGAACCCGAGAGCGGTGTTGTGGTCGGTATCGGTGGTGTGGGACATGGTGGGGCTCCTGGGAGGGGGTCGGTCAGTTCGCGGAGGGCAGCATGAGGGCGCGGTCAACCTTGACATGGACCACGGCCAGCCGGCCGGAGCGCACAGCGTTCACGGCGGCGGTGATCGTCTCCTCGATGGCGTCGTCGTCGTCGAGGACGGCGCCGAACGCGCCATAGCCGGCGGCGAGGGCGGCGAAGTCGGGGTTGACCAGTTGTGTTCCGGAGACGCGGCCCGGGTAGTGGGCTTCCTGATGGGAGCGAATGGTGCCGTACTGGCCGTTGTCCATCACGAGGACCAGGGCCTTTGCCCCGTACTGCACGGCGGTGGCCAGTTCTTGGCTGTTCATCTGGAATTCCCCGTCCCCGGCGACCGCGACGACGAAACGCTCGGGCCGGGTGAGGGAGACGGCGGCCGCGGCGGGGATGCTGTAGCCCATGGTGCCGTTGCGCACCGAGAACTGGGAGGGGTAGACGGTGGAGGGGAAGTAGTAGTGCGCCCACGCCGTGTGGTTGCCGGAGCCGTACGCCACGGCGGCGTCGGCGGGTAAGTGCCGGCGGATCTCGGCCATGACCCTCGTCATGTTGGCCGTGCCCGGCCGGTTCGCCCCGGGCTGCTCCGGAATCGCGACCGTGCGGGCGTGGTCCTCCGCCGCGGCGCGGACCCACGCGTTCCAGTCCGCGTGATCACCCAGCGTCAGGTTCTCGACAGCCCGGCCGAAGGCCACGGGGCTGGCCAGGAGGTGGCGGGTGACCGCCCCGGAGTGCTGTCGCAGGGAGGGGTCGATGTTGACGACCCAGTTCACGGCCGCAGGGTCCTGGCGCAGGGTGAAGCCGTCGGTGGGGACGTCGGAGAGGGTTCCGCCGACCACCACTAGAACGTCCGCCCGCTCCAGCACCTCGCAGGTCGCGGCGGCCCGGCCATAGCCGAGCTCGCCGGCGTTGACCGGGGAGTCCCAGGGGACACGGTCGGCGGCCCGCCAGTCAGAGAGTACCGGGATCCTGTTGGCCTCGGCGAAGCGGGTCACCTGGACGGCGGCCTCAGGAGTCCAGCGGGGCCCACCCACGAGCAGGGCCGGGCGGTGTGCGCCTTCGAGGGCCGCGGTGAGCTCGGCGAGCTCCTCCGCGCTGACGGCGCCCTCGGTGACGGGCACGGGCGGGTGGACGGGGCTGTCGACCACCTGGGCCAGGATGTCCTCAGGCAGGCCGACGACGACGGGACCTGGTCGGCCCGAGGTCGCCGCGAAGAAGGCCTGCGCCACGATTTCGGACGCCCGGGCGGCTTCGTCCAGCACGAACACGCGCTTGGCCTGGGTGCCGAACCAGGCGTGGGGGTCGAACTCCTGGAACGCCTCCTTCATGCGGTGGCCGAACGGGATCAGGCCGACGAACAGCACCAACGGGGTGGAGTCCTGCCACGCCAGATGGATACCCACAAAAGCATTGGCAGCGCCGGGCCCGCGGGTGACCATCGCCACGCCGGGCCGGCCGGTTGCCTTACCGACCGCCTCGGCCATGTAGGTCGCACCGCCCTCCTGGCGGCACACGACGTTCTCAATCCCGGACCCGTAGAGTCCGTCGAGCAGATCCAGGTAGCTCTCCCCGGGCACGGAGAAGACCCGCTCGACGCCGTGGACTTTCAGTGATTCGACGATCAAATGGCCTGCGGACTGGGTGGTCATGGTGCTCCTTGGTCTCGTCCCCCGCCTCGCCGGCGGAGGGGGGAAAGTCTGCGTGGTGCGGGCCGCACGATCGTGGTACCGCGGAATTGTAGGGTCTCAGTCGAGAGAGCCGTGGACAAGGTCGCCACCGACGACGGTGGCGATCACTTGGACGTCCTCGATGTGCTGCGGGTTCACCTCGTGGAGGTCCTCGGAGAGCACCACGAAGTCGGCCAGCATGCCGGGGGCCAGGGTGCCGATGTCCTGCTCACGGTGCACGGCCCAGGCGCTGTGCACCGTGTACGCGCGCACGGCCTGCTCGACCGTGATGCGCTCCTCGGGTCCGAACTCGGCCCCGGAGCTGGTGCGGCGGTTGACCATGTCGTGGATGTTCAGCAGTGGTCGATCATCGACGACGGGTGCGTCGGTCGAGGCCGGGGCCTTGATACCGGCCTCGAGCAGGGACCGCATCCGGTAGGCCAGCGGGGTGCGCGCGGGACCCAGCGCCCGGGCCACGCCGTCTCCCAGCTCCCGGACAAAGCGCCCCTGGGACACCGGGACCACACCCAGGGCCACACAGCGGTCGATCTGTTCGTCGCTGGCCACCCCGAGATGCTCTATGCGGTGACGCGGATCCGGTCGCGGGTGCCGTTCCTGCGCCTCGGCGATGATATCGAGAACCAGGTCCACGGCACCGTCACCGATGGCGTGGACGGCCAGCTGCCAACCGTCACGGTGGGCAGCGATCAGTCGGGTGCGCAGGTACTCCGGGGCGAACTGGAGCAGTCCCCGGTTGGACGCGCCTTGCTCCGCGTCGAGGGCGTAGTCCGCGCACATGAACGCGGAGCGACCGATGAGGGAGCCGTCGGACAGTACCTTCACGGGGCCGATCCGCAACCGGTCGTCGCCAAGACCGGTATGCATCCCGAGGTCCAGCCCGAAGGGCCGGCCCTCGGTCGGCAGCTCTTGGGCCACCGTGCGGCCGGTGGGATCCACGGGGTGGAGCGTGGTCAGGTAGGGCATCACGGTCATCCGCACGCCCAGCCGGCCCTGTTCGCGGGCGAGCTGGAACGCGGCGAGATCGGTGACGCACTGGCCGATGTGGGCGGGCGCCCCGATGCCCGGCTCGGTGGCGGAGGTGATGCCGTGGGCGAGCAACTGGTCACAGGCCGCGGCGATCTGATCCGCGACCTGCTCAGTGGTCTTCGCCGGGATCGCGTCGGTGACGAGGGCCTTGGCCGTCTCCTGCAGCAGGCCCAGGGCTCGACCTTCGGCGTCGAGAGGAACGCCGCCTCCCTCCGGGACCCGGAACCCGGTACGTTCGGGCAGGCCGGCCGCGGCGAAGGCCGCGGTGTTCGCCACGCCCATGTGCCGGGAGTTGTGCCACAGCCACACCGGGTGATCCGGGGCGACGGCGTCGAGTTCGGCCGCGGTGGGGTGCGCACCGTCGTCGAAGCAGTTCTGGTCGTATCCGGCGCCGACGACCCACTCCCCGACGGACACACTTGCCGCCCGTTCGCCCACGGCGGCCAGTAGATGTGCACGAGTGGGGGCGACCTCGGGGCGCAGATCCACCTGGACCAGGGCCTCTCCGACGAAGCTCACGTGGCAGTGCGCATCGTTGAAACCCGGGAGCACGGGCGCCCCGCCGAGGTCCACGACCCGGTCGAACGCGGAGGCAGGCAGGTCGTC
Source organism: Kocuria sp. cx-455 (assembly GCF_014698015.1). Taxonomy (GTDB): domain Bacteria; phylum Actinomycetota; class Actinomycetes; order Actinomycetales; family Micrococcaceae; genus Kocuria. Next base: position 173,248 of record NZ_JACXBS010000001.1, on the reverse strand, counting down.
ATCCAGGCTCACGACACGACCGTGGTGGATGCCGAGGCTGTGGGCCATGGGGCGGTCCTCGTCCTGGGTGCGGATCCGTCCGTTCGTGAAGATCACGTCGAGCGCCATGGTCGCCGTCCTCTCGTTGTCGTGCTGGTGCCGGTGAATGCAAGCGGCGGAACGCCGCGCCACGGAGCGTCCCGCCCCGGGTCCGGCAACCGATCCGGATTAGTTCAATATCAGCACAAATATTTGTACCTGTGAAGCCTTTGAGACTTTTTTAGCTCATATCGGTCGAATACGTGGACGACGCTCATGGCCTGTGTCACCCTATAAGCCACATCATTTCCGCTCGAAGGAGACCCGTATGCCCATCCACCCGGACGCGCCGGTGACCGGCGCGATCAGCATGTACAAGGATCGGGGTGACGCCGGGTACAAACACTCCCTGGGCAACTTCCAGATCCAGATGATCGCGATCGGCGGCGCCGTCGGTGTCGGGCTTTTTCTTGGCATCGGGGATCGCCTGGCGACCGCCGGACCCGCGCTGGTGCTCTCGTACCTGGTCGTCAGCGTGGTCGTCTACCTGTTGATGCGCGCTCTGGGCGAGATGGTCATCTACCGCCCCACCACCGGGGCCTGGGTCTCCTACGCCCGTGAGTTCGTCTCCAACCGGTTCGCGTTCATCACCGGGTGGATCTACGTCTTCCTGGCGGCGATTGCCGGGGTCGGGGAGATCTCGGCCCTGGCCGTGTACGTGCAGTACTGGTGGCCGGCGATGCCCGGTTGGATCCCGTCGCTGGTGGCGGCGCTGGTGATCGTGGCCGTCAACCTGCTCAGCGTCCGATGGTTCGGGGTCGTTGAGCTCTGGGCCTCGGCGATCAAGGTCCTGGCCATCATGCTCTTCCTCGCGGCCGGGCTCGTCCTGATCGTTGCGGGCGACGTCTTCGGTGCGCCCACCCAGGCATCGTTGACGAATCTGTGGGCCGGCGGTTTCGCGCCCCACGGCGCCCTACCCTTGGTCATCGTGCTGGCCGGGGTGGTTTTCTCCTTCTCGGCGATCGAGGTCGTCGGTGTTTCCGCTGGTGAGGCGAGAGATCCGCAGGCGTCCATGCCACGGGCCATCCGGTCCGTGGTGCTGCGCATCGCCTTGTTCTACATCGGATCCATCCTGGTGCTCTCGATGCTCTTACCGACCTCGCAGTATTCCGGCTCCGAGTCCCCCTTCGTGACCGCACTGGCGTCACTGAACATCCCGGCGCTGGCCGGGATCATGAATTTCGTGGTCCTGACCGCAGCGATCTCCGGTGTCAATGCGACCCTGTACGCCTGTGTGCGGCTGCTGCGCAATCTCGCAGCCCACGGGCAGGCACCCAGGGTCACCTCCACGGTCTCCCGCCGTGGCGTGCCCTCCGGCGCTCTCATCACCATCCTGGGGGTCTATCTGGCCGGGATCATCATGATCTACTTCCTGGGCGCCTCCCACGCCTTCGAGGTCGTTCTCAGCGCCTGCGCGGTCTTCATCCTCTTCGGTTGGATCTCTATCTTCGTTTCCCATCTGGGCTATCGACGCGCGGTCGCCCGGGGCGACGCCCACGCCGTCGGCTTCCGGATGCCCGGCGCCCCGATCACCAACTGGGTCTGCCTCGTGTTCCTCGTGGCCGTGGCCGGGTACATGATGTTCGACGTCCGGAATCCCCACTGGTACTACAGCCTGATCGCGGGCGTGCTGATTCTCGTGGGCACCAATATCGGCTACGAGATCTCCCGCCGCCGGGTCGACAAGCACGGCCTGCCCCACCTCACCGACCGCAGCCACTGAAGTGCACATCACCCGGGGAGCTCCGCGAAGAACTCGGGAATGAGACCTGACCGACGTCGAAAATGAACTGGAACTCGCCGCAGGGTCGTGCCGTGTGGTTCACCGCCCCCGCAATGGAAAGCGTTCCACCTCGTGATGCAGTGCTCCCCCGCCCCGGCCCTCACCCAGCACCGAGGCCATCAACCTGATGTCGCTGACGGTCCATTCGGGGCCCTTGTACACGGACAGCGCGTGCACCACGTCCGACAGCTCGGGAGAGGGGCGCGCAATGGTGCGCGAGCGGCGCCGTTGTTCGCGGGCCTTGCGAGTCCGCTCGGCGCGGGACATACGCGCCACCGTGAGGTGGGCTCTTTGCCGGGCGCGCTCCTCCTCATGGAGAGAGCAGGCCCGCATGAGGTCGACCATGCGATCGGATTGGCCGCCCAGCCCCAGCCACAGCGTGGTCCCGGAGAACGACCCGGCCCCTCGCAAGCACGAGGTGAACGGCGCGGTCTCGCGGGCGACGCCGCTCAGATGCTCCGCGAGGTCGGGCAGCGCGCCCTCGGGCTGATCACCGTAGAAACCGAGCGTGACGTGCCACTGCTCTGGATCAGCCCAGCGCAGGGCCGTGCCCGTGATCTCTCGGACCTCACGCAGGGCACCGCACAAGTGCTCGCGCGCGGTCCTCGTGGGATAAACAGCCGCAAACAGCCTCATGACCCCACCCTAAATCCCGGGCGGTGGCTACTGCGTGAGTCCGGCCAGAAGGTTCTCCGCGCTAGCCGCGATGTCGTCGCGGATCAGGCGCATCCGTTTGAGCCGATGACTGTGTGTCAGCGAATGGGAACGGTGCGGTCGCCGGGGAACAGCTTGCGGCCGGCCCACAGCGAGACGTAGACCAGTGCCACCAGAACGGGTACCTCGATGAGCGGACCCACCACACCGGCGAGCGCCTGACCCGAGGTGACCCCGAATGTTCCGATGGCCACGGCGATCGCGAGTTCGAAGTTGTTGCCCGCGGCGGTGAACGCCACCGTGGTGGACTTGGCGTAGCTCAGGCCCATACCGCGCGAGGCCAACAGGCCAACGCCGAACATCGCGAAAAAGTACACCAGCAACGGCAGCGCGATCCGCGAGACGTCCCACGGGTTGGAGATGATGGCGTCACCCTGGAGCGCGAACAGCAAGACGATGGTGAACAGCAAACCGTAGAGGGCGAACGGGCCGATCGTGGGCAGATACGTGTTTTCGTACCATTCTCGCCCCTTGGCGCGTTCGCCGAGAGTTCGCGTGAGGAATCCCGCCAGCAAGGGAATCCCTAAGAACACCAGGACGGACAACACGATGGCACCCATGCTGAACTCGGCGCTCGTGGTGGGCAGCCCCAACCAAGAGGGCAGGAGCTGTAGGTAGAACCATCCCAGCAGACCGAACGCAAGCACTTGGAACACCGAGTTGATGGCAACGAGAACCGCGGCGGCCTCCCGGTCGCCGCACGCCAGGTCGTTCCAGATCAGCACCATGGCAATGCAGCGGGCCAGACCCACGATGATCAGCCCGGTGCGATATTCGGGCAGGTCCGGAAGCAAGGCCCACGCCAGGGCGAACATCAGCGCGGGACCCACGAGCCAGTTGAGCACCAAGGAGAGACCCAGCAGCTTGCGATCCCCCGTGACCCGGTGGGTCTCGTCATAACGCACCTTGGCCAGCACCGGGTACATCATGACCAGCAGGCCGATGGCGATGGGCAGTGAGACCTCACCGATCTTCACCGCTTCGAGTGCGGTGTCCAGGCCGGGGACTAACCGCCCCAAGAACAGGCCGACGACCATGGCCGCGATGATCCACGCGGGAAGCCAGCGATTCAGGAAGGACAGGTCCTTGACCACCCCGTGCTGTGCGGCGGGACGCTCGGTGACGGTGTCGCTCATGGGACGTTAAGCCTTTCGAGGTGATGTTCGGCCGTGAGTGACCGTAATGGACCCGTGGACGAGCATCAATTCGGCTTCCGCGCCCCTGAGTGATCACGTGCGGGGAGGCAACCGGACCAGCTGGACCGCGGTGAGCGCGCCGTCGTCGGCGGTGACCCGCATGTACGTGCAGTGCGGCTGGCGGCGGCGATCCGTGGGTGAGCCCGGATTGAGCAGGCGCATGCCCGCGGGTGACACGGAATCCCAGGGGATGTGGCTGTGACCGAAGATCAAAACGTCGGTGTGAGGGAACGCCTTGTCCATGCGTTTCTCGCGCCCGCTCGACGCTCCGGATTCATGCGTCATGGCCCAGCGCAGACCCGCCATGTCCCAGTGAACGGTCTCGGGCATGAGCTCTCGTAATTCCGGACCGTCATTATTGCCCCACACGGCGATCAAACGCTGGGACCTGTCCCGGAGAGCCTCGAAGGTGTCCAGGTCCACCCAGTCGCCGGCGTGGATCACGACATCTGCGGCGTCCACCTCCCCCCACACCTGATCCGGGAGGGCTTTGGCGCGTTTGGGGAGGTGGGTGTCGGCGAGCAACAGAATGGATGTGGTCACGATGGAATTGCCGCGCTCAACACTCGATCACATTGACCGCCAGGCCACCGCGGGAAGTTTCCTTGTACTTGACCTTCATGTCCGCGCCGGTCTCGCGCATGGTTTTCACGACCTGATCGAACGAGACCTTGTGTTCGCCGTCGCCGTGCATGCACAGCCGCGCCGAGTTGATGGCTTTGACGCTGGCGATCGCGTTGCGCTCGATGCACGGAATCTGCACCAGACCACCCACGGGATCGCACGTCAGACCCAGGTTGTGCTCGATTCCCAGTTCGGCGGCGTTCTCCACCTGACGCGGGGTCCCACCGATCACGGCACACAGGCCCGCTGCCGCCATGGCGCACGCCGAGCCCACCTCACCCTGACAGCCGACCTCGGCGCCGGAAATCGACGCGTTTTCCTTGATGATGATGCCGATCGCAGCGGCGGTCAGCAGGAAGTTGAGCACTTCGTCATCGCTGGCGTCCTCCATGAAGCGCGTGTAGAAGTGCAGCACCGCCGGGATGATGCCCGCCGCGCCATTAGTGGGCGCGGTGACGATGCGACCGCCGGACGCGTTCTCCTCGTTGACCGCGAGCGCCCACAGGTTGACCCAGTCCATGCCGCGCATGGGATCGTTGTCGGCTTCCTTGGCGAGCAATCGCTTGCGCAGTTCCGGGGCCCGACGCCGCACTTTCAGTCCCCCGGGCAGCGTCTTTTCCTCGCGCGTGCACCCGTTCTCGACACACTCCTGCATGACGTCCCAGATGTGCAGGAGTTGCGCCCGGGTCTCCTCCAAGGGGCGCCACGATTCTTCGTTGGCGATCATGACCTGGGCAATGGACAGCCCCTCGGTCTCGCACACGGCGAGCAATTCGTCACCGGTGTTGAACGGGTACTTCACGGGGGTGGTGTCCGCGACGACCTTGTCCGAGCCGGAGGCCGATTCGTCCACCACGAAACCGCCACCCACCGAGTAGTAGACACGTTCGCGCACCAGCTCACCGGCGGCATCGTAGGCTTCGAAACTCATGCCGTTGGGGTGAGTGGGCAGGGACTTACGACGATGCATGATCACGTCGTTCGAACGGTCGAAATTGATCTCCTGACGCCCCCCCAGCAGCAGATTTCGGGCTTCAGTGGCCCATTGGACCTGATCATCGGCGGAGTCGGTGTCCACCGTCTCGGGATCCTCGCCCATCAGGCCCAAGATCACAGCCTTATCGGACCCGTGGCCCCAGCCCGTGGCACCCAGGGAGCCGAAGAGCTGGGAATGAACGCGGGCCACCGATTCCAGCAGGCCGTCCTGCTCAAGGCCCTCGACGAACAGCCGGGCGGCCCGCATGGGACCCACCGTGTGGGACGAGGACGGGCCGATACCTACTGAGAACAGATCCAATGCGCTAAGTGCCACGATCTCACCTCCGGTTTTCTCGTGGGACTGATCCCTGAACACTATCAATGTTGGCTCCGGCGATACCGGGCCACACAGACCGCCTGCGGATGAGACGGCCACTTCGGCTACCGCAACACCACTGTGCGGTGCCCGGAGAGAATCACCCGGCCTTCGCAGTGCCACCGGACGGCGTTGGACAGCGCCTTGCATTCCGAGTCCCGCCCCGCGGCCACCAGGTCTTCCGGGCCGTGAGTGTGATCAACTTCCAGAACCTGCTGAGCAATGATGGGGCCTTCATCCAGTTCGTCACTCACGTAGTGTGCGGTGGCCCCCACGGTCTTCACCCCGCGTTCGTACGCCTGGTGGTACGGTTTGGCGCCCTTGAAACTGGGGAGGAACGAGTGGTGGATGTTGATGACCCGCCCCCGCATGCGTTCCACAAGGGACTCACTCAGTACCTGCATGTACCGGGCGAGTACCACCAGATCCACGGTGTACTGGTCCACCAGGTCCAGGAGTCGTGTCTCCGCCTCCGGCTTGTTCTCCTTGGTCACGGGCACGTGATGGAAATCGATGCCGTGCCACTCCACCAACGCTTGGTGATCCAGATGGTTGGACACCACCGCCACGATCTCAATGGGAAGTTCCCCCACTCGGGCACGGAACAGCAGGTCATTGAGGCAGTGACCGTACTTGGAGACCATCACCAGCACGCGGCGCTTCTGCCCGTGAGGTCGCAGCTCCCAGTTCATGTGGAACCGTTGCGCCACCGGCTCCAAGTCCGCCCGCAGCGCTTGCTCATCCAGTGCCTCACCCCTGGATGACACCACGTGGACGCGCATGAAGAACCGTTCCTGACGGCGATCGTCGAACTGCTTCAGTTCCGCAATGGTGCACCCGTGCTCAAGCAGCACGCCGGTGACCGCGTGCACGATACCCACGTCCTCCGGGCAGTCGAGGGTCAGAACCAGTTCGGTGGTCTCAGCGCCGGTGCGCGCCCGTTGTACGTCCGTCACGAGGCAACTCCTTCTTCGATCTTTCACGACTGTGGTGGTTCCGCCCGTGAGCTGATGGTGACCGTCACGGGCGGAACCCTCAGGCGACTTCTTCCCCGGAGTACTCCACCATCGCGTCCAGGAGCCACCGGACCGTGTAATCGGCGAAGGACGCCCTGGGCATGATCCGGTAGGTGAGGTCCTCCGTCTGCCACAGCAGGACGGGTACCGGACCCAGCAACGTGGACACCGCCCGCCCGGGGGTGAAGCTGCGCGGGTGCAGATCCACGTGGCAGCCCTTCTCCAAGACGGCGCGCGCCGAGGGCCCGGACAGCTCCAGCGTGGTGCGGTTGGCGGACAGGTCCACGGCCTGCCCGGCCGGGCCACCCTCGACGAAGACCGCCGCGAGCTTCTGCGCGAGCGGGTGGGTGGCCAGGGTGGGCAGGGCGCCCGGGTCGCGCTCGGAGCGGGTGTCCAGTCCGGGCACGGGGGCGACCTCGTCCCCGGTGACGGCCAAGAACTCGTCCGGGCCCAGCCACACCACGGCTGCCTCCGAGGTGTCCCCCGTGACCTCACCGCATGCGGCGGGGAGCCCCACGCCGAGTACCTCGGTGACCGCCTCCGCGGCGGGGGTCCCCGGCGTCACCCTGATCCCGACCATGGTCAGGAAAGGCACCTCCCGCAGACTCACCCCGCGCTCGCCGGGCACGCTCGCGCTCTTCATCTCCCCGGCCAGGTGCTCGACGGGGCTGCGGCGCAAGTGCGCCGCGTGCTCCGCCGTGCGCTCGGCCCTGTTCATCATGGTTTGCTCAGCCATCTCGACGCTTTCCTTCCGGGTCGTAAACGACGGGTTCGGCCACCAGCACGTCCACCAGCTGCCCGTCCAGGGGTGCCTGCAGGGTCTCACCGATGCGGTTGCGGCCGTCCTTGATCAGGGCCAGCCCGAAGGTCCGACCCAGCGCGGCACTGTTATAACTGGAGGTCACATGCCCCTCCATGGGCACGGGTCCCTCCTGAGGAGTGATCGGTGTGCCCTGTTTAACCAGCTGGGTACCTTCCGGCAACCTGTAGTCGGTGTCCACGGGCAGCACGGCGACCAGTTCCTTGCGCACCTCGCCCTCCAGCCCCTTGCGGAAGTACGAGCGGTTGCCAATGAAGTCCTTACGCTTGGACACCACCCAATCCATCCCCAGATCCTGCGGGGTGACGGTGCCGTCCGTGTCCTGACCCACGATCGGGAAGGCCTTCTCGGCACGCAGCACGTGCATGGTCTCGGTGCCGTAGGGAGTGATGCCGTACTCCTGACCGGCCTGCCACACGTCCTCGAAGACCTCCGCTCCCCACCACGTGGGCACGTTGATCTCGAACGCGAGTTCCCCCGAGAACGAGATCCGGCAGATGCGCGCGGGGATCCCGCTGGCCAGGGAGACCTCACGGTAGGCCATGAACGGGAACGCGTCGTTGGACACGTTCAGCTCCGGTACGAGCTTGGCGACCACGTCCCGGGAACGGGGCCCGGCCACGGCCACGGTGGTCCACTGCTCAGTCGCGGAGGTGCACACCACGTCCAACTCCGGCCACTCGGTCTGCAGCCACTCCTCGAGCCAGTCCAGCACGTTGGCGGCCCCACCGGTGGTGGTGGTCATGAAGTATCGGTCCTCGTCCAGCCGCAGCGTCACGCCGTCGTCGAAGACCATGCCGTCCGGCTTGCACATCACGCCGTAGCGGCCCATACCGGGCTTCAGTTTCTTGAACGCGTTGGTGTAGACGCGGTTGAGGAACTCCCCCGCGTCCTTGCCGCGGATCTCGATCTTTCCCAGGGTGGTGGCGTCCATGAACCCCACGGAGTCGCGGACGGCCGCGCACTCGCGAAGCACTGCGGCGTCCATGTCCTCCCCGTCCTGGGGGTAGAACCACGGCCGCTTCCACTGCCCCACGTCCTCGAACTTCGCCCCGTGCGCCAGGTGCCACTCGTGGGGCGCGGACAACCGGGCCGGGTCGAACATCTGCCCGCGCTGGGTACCCGCGAGCGCCGCAAAGGCCACCGGGGTGTAGGGGGCGCGGAAGGCGGTCACGCCGATCTCGTCCGGTGAGCTGCCGCCCAGCGCGGTGGCGATCACTCCCATGGTGTTCACGCTGGAGGTCTTGCCCTGGTCGTTGGCCGTGGAGATCGAGGTGTAGCGCTTGACGTGCTCCACCGAGCGCATCCCGGCACCCAGCGAGCGCATCACGTCCTTGACGGCCTGGTCGCGTTGGAAGTCCACGAAGTGCTCGTCCCACGTGCCGGGCTCGCCCTCGGCGCCGGGGACCAGCCACAGCGGGCGCACGAGCCCCGGGGCCTCCGGGTCGGTCGTGGCGGCACGCGCCGTGGCGCTGAAGCCCGCCGCGCGGGCGGCGTTCGCCCCGGCCTGGGCGCCCTCGACCAGGCACCCGGCCAGATCCAGGGTGCCCGCGGTCCCGCCGGCCACGTGCTGGCCGGCCATCGCGGTCTCGGGCACGAACGCGGCGATCGTCTCGTTCCAGCGCAGCGGGCCGCGGCGCTGGTTGTGCAGGTGGATCACGGGATTCCAACCACCGGACACCGCCAACAGGTCCGCCTCGATGGTCTCGGGCTCGCCGGCGAGCTCGCCCGCGTCGTCGAGCGCGCTGACGACGACGCCGCTCACGCGCCCGTCCGCGTCGGCGGTGGTGTCGATCACGGCCGAGCCGTAGCGCACCGAAAGGCCCCCGGCCTCGGCGATCTCGGCGGACACCGCAGATGCCTGAGGGCGGGCGTCCACGATCCCGGCGACCGTGATGCCTCGCTCCACGAGATCCGCCACGAGCCGGTAGGCGGAGTCGTTGTTGGTGGCCACCACCACGGTGGAGCCGGCGGCGGCGCCGTAGCGGTTGAGGTAGCTGCGCACCGCGGAGGCCAGCATGATCCCGGGGCGGTCATTGTTGCGGAAGACCACGGGGCGTTCGTGGGTGCCCTGGGCGAGCACCACCTGCCGGGCCCGCACGTGCCACACCCGCTCGCGGGACACGCCCCGGGGCACCTCCCCCGTGAGGTGGTCGGTGCGGCGCTGGACGGCCACCACGTAGTTGCTGTCGTAGCTGCCGATGGCGGTGGTGCGGGTGAGCACCGTGACCTCCTCGGCCGCCTCCAGCTCGGCGCTCACGCGTTCGACCCATTCGAGGGCCGGGACACCGTCGATGCGCTCACCCTTGCCGGACAGCAGGGCCCCGCCCGGGCGCGGCTGGTCATCCATGAGGATCACGCGTGCCCCGGAGGCCGCGGCGTCCCGGGCGGCGGACAGTCCCGCCGGGCCCGCGCCGATCACAAGCACGTCCGTGTGGACGTACTTGCGGTCGTAGTAGGCGCGGTCGGTCTCGGGGTCCAACTGCCCGTGGCCTCCGAGGTAGACGGCGTCCATCCCGGGGGTCAGTTCGGTGACCGTGGCCTGCAGCATGGACTCGGCCACGTCCTGCTGGTGACGGGGAGAGACCTTGATCAGCGCGTTGGGCTCCTCCACACCGGCGGAGTACAGCCCGCGGGGGCGGCGCCGGTACATGGACGGGGCGCAATCGATCTTGCCGTTGGCCACCAGCGCGGAGGCCACGGTGTCCCCGCGGTAGCCCGTGTACCGGGCGCCCTCGAAGGTAAACTCCAGCGGGGTGGAACGGTCGATGCCGTGGCCGGCGGCACGCTCGGCCGCCAGGCGATGGGTCTGTTCGCTCACAGGGCACCTCCAACATTTCCCAGGTCCGGCCGGGGGTCGCTCATCTTGTACTCGGTCTTGAACTCGTAGGTCACCGTGTCACGCACGGCGTTGAACCACCGGCGGCAGCCGGCGGCGTGGGACCAGCGCTCGGAGAGCAGCCCCCGCGGGTTGGCGCGGTAGAACAGGTAGCGGGCCCATTGCTGGTCGTCCAGCTCGAATGGGTCCTGGGGGTAGGGCACGTGGGCCTCTCCCCCGTAATGGAATTCGGTCTCGTCCCGTGGACCGCACCACGGGCAATTGATCTGCAGCATGTTCGCTCCCTCTAGTGCGCCACGGCAGCAGCGCCGTGCTCGTCGATCAGCATGCCCGTCTCGAAACGTTCGAGGCTGAAGGGCTCGTTGAGCGGGTGTGGTTCGTCGTGGGCGATGGTGTGCGCGAGCGTGAAGCCCGCCCCCGGGGTTCCCTTGAAACCACCGGTGCCCCAGCCGCAGTTGACGTAGAGCTGATCCACGGGTGTCTTGGACACGATCGGGGAGGCGTCAAGGGTGACATCCACCACACCGCCCCACGTGCGCAACACGTGCGCCCGGGCGAAGATGGGGAACAGTTCCACCGCGGCGGCCATCTGCTCCTCGATCACGTGGAACGAACCGCGCTGACCGTAGCCGTTGTAGGCGTCGATACCGGCACCCATGACCAGCTCGCCCTTGTGCGCCTGGGAGACGTACACGTGAACGTGGTTGGACATCACCACGGTGGGGTGGACCATCTCGTGCAGTTCGGAAACGAGAGCCTGCAGCGGGTGAGACTGGATGGGCAGCTCGAAGCCCGCCAGCTCGGCCAGCACCGAGGAGTTACCCGCGCCGCACAGCGCGACCTTGCCGGCGTTGATCCGGCCCCGGCTGGTCTCCACGGCGATCACCCGCCCGGCTTCCTTCACGAAACCGGTGACCTCGCAGTTCTGGATGATGTCCACGCCCATCTCGTCCGCCTTGCGGGCGAAGGCCCAGGCCACGTGGTCATGCTTGGCGATACCCGCGCGCGGCTGGTAGGTGGCTCCCATTATCGGGTACCGGATGTCGTCACCGATGTTGATGATGGGGCACAGTTCCTTGACCTGCTGGGGGTCGATCCACTCCGCGTCCACGCCGTTGAGCTTGTTCGCATTCACGCGCCGTGTGCTTTCACGTACGTCCTGCAGAGTGTGGGCCAGGTTCAGCACCCCGCGCTGGGAGAACAGGAAGTCGTACTCGAGTTCGTCCGGCAGCTGCTCCCACAACTTCAAGGAGTGCTCGTACATCCCCGAGGACTCGTCCCACAGGTAGTTGGAACGGATGATGGTGGTGTTGCGGGCCATGTTGCCGCCGCCCAGCCAACCCTTCTCCAGCACGGCCACGTTGGTGATGCCGTGGTGCTTGGCCAGGTAGTAGGCGGTGGCCAGTCCGTGCCCGCCACCGCCTACGATCACCACGTCGTAGGAAGGTTTGGGGTCCGGGTTGCGCCACAGGAAATCCGGGTGGTCCGGCAAGAGATCAGCCATCAGGACACTCCGTTCATCGCCGCTTCGGCGTAGTCATGGGTGGATTCGACGTCAGCATTGCTCGCCGAGAGTTCGGGGTAGAGCGGGAAGGCGGCGGCCAGGGCGTTCACGCGCTCGCGCAGGGCGTCGAGGGCGGCGGCGTCGTCGGCGGCCGTCAGCAAGGTCCGGGCAATGATGTCGGCGACCTCGCGGAACTCGTCGGGGCCGAAGCCCCGCGTGGCCAACGCGGGGGTGCCGATCCGCAACCCCGAGGAGACCATGGGCGGGCGCGGGTCGAAAGGCACCGCGTTGCGGTTGACCGTGATGTCCACCCGGTGCAGCAGGTCCTCGCCCTGCTTGCCGTCCAGCTGGGCGTTGCGCAGATCCACGAGCACCAGGTGCACGTCCGTGCCGCCGTTGACCAGCCCGATCCCCTGCTCCGCCACGTCATCGTGCAGCAGTCGCTCGGCCAGGATTTTGGCGCCCTCGAGGGTGCGGCGCTGCCGGTCCTTGAACTCTTCACCGGCGGCGTACTTGAAGGCCACGGCCTTCGCCGCGATCACGTGCTCGAGCGGGCCGCCCTGCTGGCCGGGGAACACCGCGGAGTTCATCTTCTTGGCCAGCTCCTGCTTGCACAGGATCACCCCACCGCGTGGGCCGCCCAGGGTCTTGTGCGTGGTGGTGGTCACCACGTCCGCGTGGGGCACGGGATTGGGGTGCAGGCCGGCGGCCACCAGACCGGCGAAGTGGGCCATGTCCACCATGAGGTAGGCCCCCACCTGGTCCGCGATCTCGCGGAAGCGCGCAAAATCCAGCTGGCGGGTGTAGGCGGACCAGCCGGCCACGATCAGCTTGGGCCGGTGCTCGACGGCGAGGCGCTCGACCTCGGCCATGTCGATCTCCAAGTCCTCTTCCGACACGCCGTAGGCCACCACGTTGTAGAGCTTGCCGGAAAAATTCAGTTTCATGCCGTGGGTCAGGTGACCACCGTGAGCCAGGTTCAACCCCAGAATCGTGTCCCCTGGGTCCAACAGCGCGAACATCGCCGCGGCGTTGGCCTGCGCCCCCGAGTGGGGCTGCACATTGGCGTGTTCGGCGCCGAACAGGTCCTTGACCCGGTCGATGGCCAGTTGCTCGATCACGTCCACGTGTTCGCAGCCGCCGTAGTACCGACGGCCGGGGTAGCCCTCCGCGTACTTGTTGGTCAGCACCGACCCCTGCGCCTGCATTACCGCCATGGGCGCGAAGTTCTCGGACGCAATCATTTCCAGGGTTCCTTGCTGGCGTCGCAGCTCGGCTTCGATGGCCTCGGCCACTTCAGGGTCGCCCTGGGCGAGATGAGTATTCAGATCGACCATCCTCGGCCTCCTCAGGTGTTGCTCCGTCTCCTGATACGTAATTGATATATCAGACTGTGACTCAGGTTACGGTCACGGTTGCGACCCGTCAATGGATTTTTCAAATTAGTTATGACCGGCATCACCGGGGCCGGTCCCGGGCCGGCTGCCGCGGCCCGGTGAGCCAGCGGTCTGTCGGCGCGAACCCCGGTTAGAATCTGGTCGGAACCGAGAGGAGGGGCCGGATGAAGGACATGGGATCAAGCGGATCGTTGGCCACTCGCGCATTCGAACTTCTCCAGGACAGGCTCATCTTCTTGGACATCGCCCCCGGCGACCCGCTGAACGAGACGCAGCTGGGGCTCGAGCTCGAGGTGGGTCGCACTCCGCTGCGTGAGGCGCTGAAGCGGCTGGAGTCCGAGCGGCTGGTGACCACTTTCCCTCGTCGCGGCACGTTCGCCACCTCCGTGGACATCACCGTGCTCTCCGAGGTCTCGGAGGTCCGGGAGGTACTCGAACCCCTCGCCGCGCGGCTGGCCGCCCAGCGACTGGACCACCGCTCACGCGGTGAGCTCGAGGACCTCAAGGGCCAGCTCGATGCCGCCTCCCCGGGAGATTCCTCCGACCCGCAGGACGCGTTGCGCTGGGACAGCACGATTCACCGTGCCCTCTACCACGCCGCCGGCAACGCTCATCTGGAGGCCACCCTGAACCGGTACGGAAACCTGGCCACCCGGATCTGGTGCCTGGCCGCCACCCGAAACCCCACCCCCGTGGAACACATTGCCATTCACTCCCAACTGCTGGATGCCGTTCTGAGTGGCCGCGCTGAGAACGCCGCGGAGATCATGCGCGAGCACGTGGGCGAGTTCGAGCAGCACATGCGCAAGGTGCTCTGACGCCTTACGGGGCCACCGGACAGTGTTGGCGGTCGTTCGGCATAGCGGGATCCGTTGACGGCTGCCGTATTCCAGCACCGAATCCGTGGACTACATTGCACGATGCCCGGGGTCGGCTAATCCCGTCCCCCGTTACCTTTTTCGTGGCGCCTGGTTCCGGGAGGATGTAGGCGTAGGTAACCAGCCGGTCCCGGCATGATGTCTGCCCCCAGTCGACCATGATCGCAGGCGGTGAAGGCAGCCGGGGCCGGTACTGGTTCACACGGACCGCTAATAGAAGCACGACCCGATGCGTGGGGCTTTGTAACGTGGACGTGGGCGAGTGAACCACCTGGTTACCTCACCCTTACCCCTGAGTGATGAAAAAGGTAACCGCAATGGACCACCAGCTCTACCTCGGCATCGACCTCGGCAAGACCGAACACCACGCCACCGGCATCACCGCGGCAGGCACCGTCGTCCACGACAAACCCTTACCCCAGTCCGAACCCAAGATCCGGGCCCTCTTGGAAGGGTTGCAGGCCACACACGGCCCGGTGTTGGTGGTCGTGGATCAGCCCAAAACCATCGGTGCCCTGGTGATCGCGGTGGCCCAGGACCTCGGTATTGATGTGGCCTACCTGCCCGGGCTGACCATGCGCCGGGTCGCTGACCTGCACCCGGGCCAGGCGAAGACCGATGCCCGAGACGCGTTCATCATCGCCAACACCGCCCGGACTTTGCCTCACACCCTGCGCGGGATCACCGTGAGCGAAGAGAGCATCGCGGAACTTTCCATGCTATGTGATTTCGACGATGACCTCGCGGCCCAGATCACCCAGGTCCGCAACCGGCTACGCGGGTTCCTCACCCAGATCCACCCCGCCCTGGAACGAGTCCTCGGACCACGACTGGACCACCGCGCCGTGATCACCTTGCTCACTCGCTACCCCTCCCCGGCCAGGTTGCGAACCGCCGGGCGGGGCCACGTCCGAAGCGTACTGAAGAAACACGCGCCCCGGCTGGCGGAGAAACTCACCGAAGAGATCTTCACGGCCTTAGCTGAGCAGAGCGTGATCGTGACGGGCACCAGCGCGGCGGAGAAGATCATCGGGCGCTTAGCTGAGCAGTTGGTTCAGTTGGGAGCTCAGCGCACGGAGATCGAGACCGAGATCCTGACAGTGGTCGATGCCCACCCTCTCACCCAGGTCCTGACCTCCATGCCCGGGGTAGGGGTCAGGACAGCAGCACGGATCCTCACCGAAGTCGTAGGCAAGGACTTCAAAGACGCAGCCCACCTTGCTTCCTACGCCGGCATCGCCCCCGTCACCAGACGTTCCGGGTCTTCGATCCGCGGTGAGTCGCCCTCCCGGCGAGGTAACAAAGTCCTCAAACGAGCCTTGTTCCTCTCCGCGTTCGCCTCGATCAACGCCAGTCCCGCCTCACGTGCCTACTACGACCGCAAACGCGCACAGGGCAAGCGCCACAACCAGGCCGTGATCGCCTTGGCCAGACGCCGCACCGATGTCCTCTACGCGATGCTGCGCGACGGGACGTTCTACAGCGAACCCACCCCACCCGTCGTGGCCCTAGCCGCTTGACGAAAACCATAGAAGCACCCCCCGGCCAATCCACCGGGGCTGGCGGGCTGTAGTGCGGCCGCTGCAATCATGCGGAACAGACCATAAGGTTGCAAAAACAACAACAACGTTGCATTGGGGTAGACAAACGAGTCGGGCTCGATCCCTCCTTGCCCTTGCACTCCTCAGACCCTTGCGCTTCTGGACGAGTTCTCTTACGAGCCTCCCCGCTGCCGATCGACATGAGGAAAACTTGCCCTCCGAGCCTTGACTCGACATGTGATGCATCTTACCTTTGAACAACTTATTTGCACTCACTGCAACCGGATTGTCCACCCAGTGAGTTTTCACTGCCACTGATCACACACCTGCATCTGCATCTGCACAGCAGGTCGCCCGAAAGGAATCCCGTGGCACTACAAACGTCCAGCACCACCTCGAAAGCGGTCACCTCCAGCGAGCGACACCGAGTCATTGCTGCGAGCTTCGTCGGCAACTTCGTCGAGTGGTTCGATTACGCGGTGTACGGCTATTTGGCCGCAACCATCTCTCGGGTGTTCTTCCCGGACTCGGACCCGCAAACGGCCTTGCTCGCAACTTTCGGGCTCTTCGCCATCTCGTTCTTCATCCGCCCGATAGGCGGGTTCGTGTGGGGGCACATTGGGGACAAGATCGGGCGAACGGTGGCTTTATCGTTCTCCATTCTGGTGATGTCCGCCGCCACGTTCGCTATCGCCCTGATCCCCGATTACAGAACGATCGGCATTGCGGCACCCATTCTGTTGTTGGTCGTGCGCGTGGTTCAAGGTTTTTCGGCCGCGGGCGAGTACGCGGGTGCCTCGGCCTTCCTGGTGGAGTACGCCCCGGCCAACAAACGAGGGATCTATGCAGCCGTGGTACCGGCAAGTACGGCCAGTGGCCTACTCTTCGGCTCATTGTTCGTCGCCGGCCTCACGGCGATCCTCTCCGACGATCAGATGCTGTCCTGGGGCTGGAGAGTTCCGTTCCTTCTGGCGGGACCCATGGGACTCATCGGCCGATACATCCGTAACCGCCTAGAGGACGCACCCGTGTTCCGTGAACTCGCAGAGCAAGAACAGACGAAGTCAACCCCGGTTCGGGACATGTTGAAGTACCACTGGTGGACGTTGCTGCGCACCATCGGCGCGGTACTACTGAACGCGGTGGGTTTCTACATTTTGCTCAGTTACATGCCCACCTACCTTCATGAGGAAGTGGGGCTCGGCCAGACGGAGTCCTTCATTGCGACGTCCATTGCCCTGGTCACATACGTGGGGTTCATTTTCCTGACAGGAATGGCCTCAGATCGATTTGGGCGCAAGAAAGTCCTGATGGCGGCGTCCATCAGCTTCATGGTGCTTACGGTGCCCATCTTCATGCTCCTGGACACCGGTTCGTTTGTTCTGATCCTCATACTTCAGGTGGTCCTCGGAGCCATGCTGACTCTGAACGACGGGACACTACCCAGCTTCCTGGCCGAATCGTTCCCCACCCGAATGCGCTACAGCGGCTTTGCCGTCAGTTTCAACGTCTCAAATGCGTTGTTCGGCGGCACCGCGCCTTTCATGGCCACTCTTTTGATATCAGCTCTCGGTACGCCATTGGCACCAGCATGGTACTTGGTGGTTGCAGCCCTTGGATCTTTGATCGCCGTAGCCGTCTCCAAAGAGACTGCAGGCCGCCCACTCACCCATTGATCGCGTTCGTCCCTACACCTTCCGTTGCGCTTGGGTCGCAGAACCGACAAGTGTTGCAACAAAGTTGCGCACAGGTTCCGTTCGACTGAACTTTACGTGGTGGGATCCCGCGCACTCGCTTGAAGATCGCGGATTCATAAGAACTCTTGACCAATGAGGTGTGATGCTGTTCACTTTAATTGCAACACCGTATTGCTAGATGCAACTTCGTTAGAGAGACCATCACCCAGCTTTTTTCGACAGAACGGTCGTCGGCAAGGCCGTCGGCGATGGAAGGAGGTCCCATGGCCCAGTCAAGAGACCAGCAGGTCACGGACCGCACGGGCGAAGCAGTGCCCGAGGCAGATCAGCAGCTGAAGGTTTCGCTTCCACGGTTCCGAGGACGGGTGATCCCACCGGTCGATCGAACGATCATCACGGTCCTGCCCCCGCTGTTGATCATCGCGGTCATCGTGGCCGTCAGCGTCAATCCCGACGGGTCGGCTCGCGTCATCAACGATCTTCGGACGTGGGTGACCTCCGGATTCACCTGGTGGTTCGTGCTCTATTCCTTGACGGCCATCGCAGTGTGCGCGTGGTTGGCGTTCAGCAAGATCGGCCGGGTTCGACTGGGCGGCCCGAAGGCTCGGCCCGAGCACAGCAAGTTCGCCTGGTACTCGATGCTGTTCGCCTGCGGGCAGGGCGTGGGACTGATCTTCTGGTCCGTTGCCGAGCCCATGCTGCTGGGCGACGAGGCTCCCGTGGTCCCCGGCTCCGACAGCCCGGGGGAACCCGGGATGGTCTGGGCCTATTTCCACTGGGGATTGACCGCGTGGGCGATGTACTGCGTGGTTGCCATCTGCCTTGCCTACTCCCACCATAATCTGGGGAAGACCCTGACCTTCCGTGAGGCCACCGTTGACATCCTCCCCGCACCCCTGCAGCGTCCCGCGGGCGTAGTTGTCGAGCTGCTGGCCATTATCGCCACAGTGCTGGGTCTCGCGACTTCTTTCGGTTTTGCCGTGATGCAGTTCACCAGCGGCCTGTCCACCTTCACCGGCGTGGAGCCGAGCATCACCGTATGGGTCATCGTCATCATCGCACTAGCCGCGTTCGCCGCTTTCTCGGCATTCGTCGGGGTCAACAAGGGCATGAAGCGCATCAGCGAGGCCAACTCGGTGCTCAGTATCGTGCTGGTTGTGGGGGTCTTCCTCTTCGGCCCCATCGTTTTCGTTCTTTCGAACCTGACGCAGACCTTCGGTACCTTCATCTACAACTTCATCCCGATGAGCTTCTGGTCCGACTCCGGCACAGCCGGTGCCCCGCTCGAGAGCTGGTCCGATAGCTGGAGTGGACCGTGGACAGTCTTCATCTGGTGCTGGGTGATCGCCTTCTCCCCCTTCGTCGGGGGATTCATCGCCAGGATTTCCCGTGGTCGCACCATCCGGGAATTCATCCTGGGCGTGACCATTATCCCGTCGTTGATCGTCATGATCTGGATCGGCATCATTGGATCCGCCGCGGTGTACTACAACCAGCAAAGCAGCGGTGAAATTGCAGATAAGGTCGCCGCAGACACCTCCTCCGGTCTGTTCGCAGCGCTCGAAATGGTCCCGATCGTGGGAGGGATCCTCCTGGTGGTGGCCACCATCCTCGTGGCGACCTACTACGTCACCAGCCTTGACTCAGGGACCTACGCGCTTGCCGAGTTCGTGTCCGCACCCCGGAAGGCCGGTCCGTGGTTCCGGGTGGTCCTGGTTGTGAGCATTGCCGCCGTGGCAACCGTGCTCCTGTCCATCGGTGGCACCTCGGTGGTCGACACGGTCCAGACCGGCACCATTATCGGGGCTTTCCCCTTCTCCTTCATCATCTTCCTGATGATCGCCAACCTGATCCGCAGGCTGGTCACACGGACCAAGGACAGCAGGAGACTTGAGAAGGAGATTAACGACCCGAATCCTCGTCCTGAAGACGACTACGTGGACGAGCACGGTCTCCCCACCGGAGAGATGCCCATCCTCACCGACACCTCCGTCGCAGATTCCCGCCGGCCTTCCACCGCGCCGGGTGAAGATCCCGTGAAAGGGGAACACGCGTGAAAACTTCCCTGCTCGCATATGCCACGGCACCTGAATTCTCCAACTGGCTCGACAACGAACGCGCCACCGTCCTGGTTCCCGTGGGAGCGCTCGAACAACACGGGCCCCACCTCCCCCTGGGAACCGACAGCCTGCTCGCGACCGCCGTGAGCCTGGGGGCGGCCGAGCGCACCGGCGCCAAGGTGGCCCAGACTCTCAACTACGGATACAAATCCCAGCAGAAGTCCGGCGGGGGAAACCACTTGCGGGGCACCCTGAGCCTCGATGCCGACAACTTGATCGGCATCACCCGGGACATCACCCGCTCGTTCCTGCAGCAAGGTGTCCGCAACCTGGTGTTCGTCAACGGCCACTACGAGAACTACCAATTTCTCTACGAGGGCGTGGACCTGGCGCTGCGTGACCTCGGCCTGTCCGACCCCGCCGGCCCGTCGGTCCTGCTGTTGTCCTACTGGGACTACGTTTCCGAGAGCACCCTCGCCACCGTGTATCCCCAGGGCTTCCCGGGCTGGGACATCGAACACGGCGGAGTCCTCGAAACCTCCCTCATGCTCCACCTGCACCCCGAACTGGTGCACCTGGACGAGGCTGTGGACCATGACCCCGCGCTGCTCCCCCGGTTCGACCGGCTACCGGTCGTTCCGGAACGGACCCCGCACACGGGCGCACTGTCCGCGCCGAGCGGTTCCACGGCGCAGAATGGACGGCTGCTGTTCGAGCAGACCGTTGCGGACTTGGCCACCGATCTTTCCACCGAACTCGGGCTCGAGCGCTGACCGTACGCACTCGAGTCCAAACATCCACACACACGAAGGAGAAATAATGACCACCAATACCCACACCACCACCAGCGTCTCCGACCTCGAGCGCCTCAAGGTTCTGCACAACGGCGAGAAGACGCCCCTGACGTTCTCGGACGCGGAGTTCGAGCGCCGGCTGGGCGGGCTGCGCCGGATCATGGCGGAGAAGGACCTGGACGCCGTGGTGCTCACCAGCTACCAGGGCATCAAGTACTACTCCGATTTCCTGTTCACCTACTTCGGCCGCTCGTACGCCCTGGTGGTCACCCCCGAGGACACGGTCTCGGTGACGGCCAATATCGACGCCGGCATGCCGTGGCGGCGCAGCTACGGCGAGAACATCGTCTACACCGACTGGCGCCGTGACAACTTCTACTACGGGGTCCAGCAGGCCTTGCAGGAACGCGGGATCTCCGCGAAGCGCCTCGGTGTGGAGGACGACACGATGCCCGAGCTGATCCGCCGACGTTTCCGGGAGACCTTCCCGGACGCCGAGCTGGTGGATGTCTCCCAGGACTCCATGCGTCAGCGAACGATCAAGTCCGCGGAGGAGATCGAGGTCATCAAGCACGGCGCCCGCATCGGCGACCTGGGTGGCGAGGCCATCCGCAAGGCCATCCGCGAGGGCGTCATGGAGTACGAGGTCGCCCTGGCCGGCGTCGAGGCGATGACCCACGAGATCGCCCGGACGTTCCCGGACTCCGAGATCCGCGACACGTGGGTGTGGTTCCAGTCCGGGATCAACACGGACGGCGCCCACAACTGGGCCACCACCCGTAAGCTGCGCCGCGGGGACATCCTCTCCCTGAACTGCTTCCCCATGACCAGCGGTTACTACACGGCCTTGGAACGCACCATGTTCCTGGGTGAGCCGGACGCGGAATCCCTGCGACTGTGGAACATCAACGTGGAGGTTCACGAGGCCGGCCTGGAGCTCATCAAGCCCGGCGCCGTCTGCAAGGACATCGCCGCGGAACTGAACAAGATCTACGTCTCGCACAACCTGCTGCCCAACCGCACCTTCGGCTACGGGCACTCCTTCGGTGTGCTGTCCCACTACTACGGCCGCGAGGCGGGCCTGGAGCTGCGCGAGGACATCGACACCGTTCTGGAACCCGGGATGGTCGTGTCCATGGAACCCATGATCACCGTCCCCGAGGGCCAGCCCGGGGCGGGCGGGTACCGTGAGCACGACATCCTGGTGGTGGGCGAGGACGGCGCCGAGAACATCACCAAGTTCCCGTACGGTCCGGAGAAGAACATCGTGGACGCCTGATCCGCAATACCGGCGAACCACACCCCGCACGGAGGTGCGGTTCCGAACGGGCCGGGGCCGTGGGACGGTGCTGCCGCCCCACGGCCCCCACCCGTGTCAGCACCGAGCCCCCGGCCCACTGCCCACCCCTCCGGAAGGACGGAACACCGATGAGCGCAACTTCCCAGCAACCGGGGAGGCCGCACGGCAACTCGGTGATCGACCACGCCCTGGCCGTCCTGCGCTGCTTCTCGGAGGAGGAACCGCTTCTGGGGGTCACCGAGATCGCGAACCGGGTGGGGCTACACAAGTCCTCGGTCTCCCGCATCCTCGCCACGCTGGAGAATTCTGACGTGGTCGAGCAGGACCCCGCGTCCCGCCAGTTCCGCCTGGGAATGGGGCTGATCACGGTGTCCGGACCGCTGCTGGCCACCATGGACGTGCGGCGCGTGGCCTACCCGCACATGCAGGAGCTCACGGCGCAGACCGGAGAGACCACCGCGCTGCTGCTGTGGAACGGCTTCGAGGCGGTGTGCGTGGAACAACTGCCGAGCCCGCACCCGATCAAGCACACCTCTCCCCTGGGCACCCGGTACAACACCGCGTACAGCTCATCCGTCCAACTGTTCCTCTCCGGCCAGCCCGAACCGCGTATCCGGTCCCTGGTGATGTCGGGCGCCATCGAGCTACCCGTCCAGGACGAATCCCACGTGGCGAACTACCTGGAGAAACTGGCGGAGGTCCGACTTTCGGGTGTGGCCCTCAACTACGGCAAGACCTCCGTGGACGAGGTGGGCATCTGCGCCGGGATCCGGGACCACCGGGGCGATCTGGTGGCCGGACTCATGATCGCTGCACCACGCTTCCGCGTGGGTGAGGAACAAGCGCGGCACATGTGCCACGCAGTGGGTTTCGCGGCCACGGAGATCTCCCGCCGCATGGGCCACACCGGCGCCTGAGCGGCGGGCCGCTCACCCACCCGCCTCCCGCAGCGCGTCCGCCGCACGAATCAATCCCAGGTGACTGAACGCCTGGGGAAAGTTGCCCGCCATCCTGTGCGCGGCGACGTCGTACTCTTCTGCCAGCAGGCCCAGGTCCGATGAGAACCCGACCGTGGTGCGCATGAGCTCGCGGGCCTCGTCCAGCCGGCCCGAACGCGCGTACTGCTCCACGAGCCAGAAGGTGCAGATCACGAACGGGTACTCGTGGCCTTTCAAACCGTCCATGGACTCACCGGAATCGAAGGTGCGGTAGCGCCAAACCTGCCCGTAGCCGCCCTGCAGGTCCTCCTCGATCCGCGCGGTGGTGCGCAGCATGGCCGGATGATCAGGTTCGATGAACCCGGTGTGCGGCAGCTGCAGCAGGGACGCGTCCACCTCGGTGTTGTCGTAGGTCTGCGTGAAGATCCCGAGTTCCTTGTTGTAGCCCTTCTCCCAGATCTCGTCATGCAGGCGGTCCCGCAACGTGGTCCAGTGCTCGACGTCGCCCACGAGCCCGTGTTCTCGCACGGCCCGGATGCCCTCGTTGAACGCCGCCCACATCATCACGCGACCGTGGGTGAAGAAGTGCGGTTCACCGCGCATCTCCCAGATCCCGTTGTCCGGCACGTCCATGTGGATCTCGCAGAAGGCCATGAGGTTGCACTGCAACCCCCACGAGTAGTTGTTCTCCTTGATCCCGGCCTCGCGCAGGGTGGCCAGCGCGATCATCACCTCGCCCACGACGTCCGCCTGGTACTGGTTCACGGCGCCGTTGCCCACGCGCACGGGAGCCGAGGCTTCGTAACCGCTCAGGTGCCCCAGCTCGTGTTCCGCGAGATTCCGCCGCCCATCGACGCCGTACATGATCTGCAACTGGTCCGGGTCCGCCGCGACCGCTCGCAGCAACCAGTCCCGCCACAAGAGCGCGCCGTCCTGGTGGTTGTGCTGCACCAGAACCTCAATGGTCAGCGCCGCGTCCCGCAACCATGTGTAGCGGTAGTCCCAGTTCCGCTCACCGCCGAAGTCCTCGGGAAGGCTCGCCGTGGGGGCAGCCACAATGCCGCCGGTCTCCGAATCGGTCAGCGCACGCAACACGAGCAGCGAGCGCGACACTGCCTCGTCGTACTCACCGTCGGAGGTCACGTCGGAGGCCCAGTCGCGCCAGAACTCTTCGGTGGCCTCCTGGGCGAGACCCGGTTCCGCCGGAACGGGAAGTTGGTCGTAGGAGTGGCACCATGTGAGCACCCAGTCCATCCGGTCCCCCGCAGTGAGATCGAACGTGCCCTGGTGGCCCCGTCGCAGTTTTTCGAGTACACGAATGTCCGCGCCGGGGCCGTGCGCCTTCTCACCGCGCGAGGGCACGGACTTTCCGTTGCGATCCAACAGGTAGGGCTTCAGCTGCGGCCCGGTCAGCAGCAACGCGTCCGGGCCGGCCACGGCAAGCAGACCGCGCTCCACGTCCCGCCTGGCCGAAGCCTTCTTTGCCGCGTGGCGGACCCTGCCGCGGAAATTCTTGTACGAGCCGGCATCGGTTCGGCTCTTGAACGAACGCTCCAAAGGACCCTGCCCGTCCTGTTCGCGCAGGTCCTGGTTGGTGCCCACCGGGTGAGGCTCCGTGCCGGACCGCGACGACTGAGCCGCGTGGTCATGATCGTGGGATTGGGCACCGGGCGGATTGAGTTCCACGCGACGGATCCACGGGGTAACCCGGCCGTAATCGAAGCGGATGCGCAGATCGTGCGCCACCTGGACCGTGCCTTCGAGGCATTCCACGCGACGCACCAGGTCCGCATGAACGTCACTGGGCGGCAGGAAGTCCGTGACCCGAACACGACCGGTGGGCGTGCGCCACTCGGTTTCCAGCACGAACGTTCGGGGGATGTAACGGCGCGAGACCACCTCACCGTCCACCGCGGAGAGTTTCCAGCGACCATTGTCCTCGTCGCCCAGGATCGAGCAGAACACCGCGGGGGAATCGAAGCGCGGGAAGCACAACCAGTCCACGCTGCCCTCTCGGGACACCAGCGGTCCGGTGTGGAGATCGGCCAGCAGGGCATAGTCCTCAAGAGGGGTACTCATAGGGGTCATTCAATCATCAGCAACCTGCGGACACCTGGAAGATCTCACCCCTGCCGGTTCACCCGGGTGCCATAACGTAGGGGTATGGACAACATCAGGACACTGGTCATCCTAGGCGCCTCCGGAGATCTCACGGCCCGCCTACTTCTTCCCGGCCTGGGCACGCTGCTCGACCACCAGCCCGAACGGGACATCACAGTGATCGGATCCGCCCGCGGTGCCTTTCCCGGCCCGCTGGGTCCCGACGACGACGTTCGGGGCGCCGATTGGCCCCAAACGGTCGCCAAGGCGTTCGATTCCGTGGGCGCCACCGGCCCCTCCGTGGATCGGGTGAAAGAGTCCACGCGCTGGATCGAATGCGACGCGGCCGATGCGTCCCAACTGGCCGCGCTGCTCGATGACGTGGCAGGACCGGTCTGCCTGTATTTCGCTCTGGCGCCGGCGATCACCCGGAAGGCCTGTGAGGCCCTGAAGAGCCTGGATTCGCTGCCCGATGATCTCTGCCTTGCTCTCGAGAAGCCCGTGGGTACGGACCTGGAATCGGCCCGCGAACTCAATTCCCTGGTCGGCCAGCTGGTCGATGAGGAACACACGTTCCGCGTGGACCACTTCCTGGGCATGCCCGGGGTTCTCGACGTGAGTGGACTGCGCTTCGGCAACCGGATGTTCGAGCCGATCTGGAACCGTGAGCACATTGAATCCATTGAGATCGTCTTCGACGAGACCCTGGCCCTGGAGGGCCGGGCCGGTTTCTACGACTCCACCGGCGCCGCCGAGGACATGATCCAGTCCCACCTGCTGCAGGTCATGGCGTTGATCATGATGGAGCCACCCTCGCGTTTCGACCCCGTGGAGGTCCCCGCGAATACCGCGCACATCCTCCGCGCCGCCCGGTTGTGGAATGAAGATTCTTCCACCCGTTCGCCCCACTACGAGTCGATCACGCCCGTGGTTCGCGGCCGGTACACAGCGGGCACCGTGGGCGGTCACGAGCTCCCCGATTACGCTTCCGAAGATGGCGTGGACCCCTCCCGGGAGACGGAAACGTTTGCCCAGGTCACCCTCGAAGTGGACACGTGGCGGTGGAACGGTGTGCCCGTCACGCTGCGTTCGGGCAAGGCCATCGGCAATCCGGTCCAGCACATTCGGGTCACGTTCCGGCAACCGCCGCACGGATACGAGGGCTGGCCGCACCCGCTGGCCCCCAATGCCCTGAGCGTGGGTTTCGAGGACGAGCAGGTGCAGATCGAACTCAACGTGGGTAGCCCCTACGACTCCCGGGGCATGAACCGGTTGACGCTGTCCAGCGGCACCCCCGCCCCCGGCCTCACCGCTTACGGCTCCGTGATGCGCTGGATCCTGGACGGGGACCCCACCTTCACCGTGCGCGCGGACGCGACCGAAGAGGGCTGGCGGATCATTGATCTCATCAAGAACGCCTACGTCACTGACGCTGCCCTGCTCGAGTACCCGGCCGGTTCCGAGGGCCCGGTTCCGCTGCCCTAGCGTCCTGGGTTGGCCGCCCCGTGCAACTTGATCGACGATAAGACCAAGAACAGGCCGATCCCTGGCTCTAACGTCGATCAGAATGCGTCCAGCTCCACGCCCGGGCCCTCCACGCCCATCGCCTTGCATCTCATACTCGATCTCACCCGGGAGTTCCGTGTCCTCTTTCGCGCGCGTCCACCACGTCACGCCGCTGCAGCGCCAGTCCGTGGCTCGTACTCTGCGCACCCCGTCGTGGCTCAAGACCGAGGTGCTGGGTGCCCTGGTGGTGGGGTTGGCCCTGATTCCCGAGGCCATTGCCTTCTCCGTGATCGCCGGCGTGGACCCGCAGGTGGGGTTGTTCGCGGCGGCCCTCATGGCCATGACGTTGGCGTTCGTGGGTGGGCGTCCCGCCATGATTTCCGCCGCCACCGGGGCCACCGCGCTGGTCATGGCCCCGCTGGTGGCATCCCACGGCGTGAACTACCTGATCGCCGCGGTGATCCTGGCGGGTGTTTTCCAGATCGGGCTGGGCGCGGTGGGGTTCGCTCGGATCATGCGCTTTGTTCCGCGTTCGGTGATGGTGGGCTTCGTGAACGCGCTGGGCATTCTGCTGTTCATCCCGCAGCTCGAGGAACTCATCGACGTGCCGTGGGCGGTGTACCCGATTGCCGCGGTGGCACTACTGATCGTGTTCGGCCTGCCCAGAATCACCACCGCGGTGCCCGCGCCGCTCTTGGTGATCCTGCTGCTCACCCCCGTGGTGGTGCTGCTCGGTTTGAACGTGCCCACGGTGGGTGACAAGGGGAAACTCCCCGATTCCTGGCCCCAGCTGATCGTCCCGGACGTCCCCTACACCCTGGACACCCTGCAGATCATCGCGCCGTTCGCCCTGACCATGGCGGTGGTGGGCATCATGGAGTCGCTCATGACCGCGAAACTCGTGGACGACATCACCGACACCCCCTCCAACAAGACCCGTGAAACCTGGGGTCAGGGCGTGGGCAACGTGGTCAGCGGCATGTTCGGCACCATGGGCGGTTGCGCCATGATCGGGCAGACGATGATCAACGTGCGGGCCTCGGGTGCGCGCACCCGGATCTCCACGTTTCTGTCCGGGCTCTTCCTTCTGTTGCTCGTGGTGCTGCTCGGTGAGATCGTGGGCATGATTCCCATGGCCGCGCTGGCCGCCGTCATGATTTTCGTGGCCTGGGCGACCTTCGACTGGCATTCCATCCGCCCCTCGACGCTGCGCCGTATGCCGCTGTCCGAAACCGTGGTCATGCTCGTGACCGTTGCCGTCACGGTGGCCACGCACAACCTGGCGCTCGGGGTTGCGGCCGGTGTCCTGGCGGCGATGATTGGCTTCGCTCGGCGCGTGGCGCACGTGGTCACGGTGGATCGTACGGTGACTCCCGACGACGCCGCCGTGGCCACCTACCGCGTGCGCGGCGAATTGTTCTTCGCCTCCTCCAACGACCTCTACACCCAGTTCCACTATGCGGAGGACCCGGCCACCGTGGTGATCGACTTCAGCGAGTCGCACATCTGGGATGCCTCCACGGTGGCCGCCGTGGATGCCGTCACGGACAAGTACCGCTCCCACGGCACCACCGTGAAGATTCAGGGTCTCAACCTACCGTCCCGTCGGATGCGGGCGCGGTTGTCCGGGACCCTGTCGTAGGTCACCGAAGAGTCATCAGTAGTCGGAGAAGTTCACCTCCACCGTCTCGCCGGTGACGACCAGATCACCGGAGCCGTAGAGGCTCGTCTCCGTGTCCTGGTCCTCCCAGTCCGCCGGCTCATCGTCATCCCACTCGGAGTTGTACTGGTATTCGAGCTTGGCCTCGCCCGCGGAGGACGTGCTCAGGGTCAGGGAGTCGCCACTTCCGTAGACCTCGTACTCCGGGTATTCGGTGATGGTCCATGTGGGGTTCCGGTAGTCCTCGTCGTCCGCGTAGGAATTGAACCCGAAGGAACACCCTTCCGGATCGAAGGATCCCGACGCCGCGCACTCGTCCAGCTTGGCGTTGGCCACCCGCGTGGCCTCCTGCACCAGTTCCGGGGTGTGCTCCATGGAGAACTGCACGGTGTCGCTCATGAACCGGTCATCCGCGCGCACCTCTGCCGTTTGCGGTTCGCCGTAGGTCACGTACTTACTGGGGGCGTCCACGGACATGTCGTAATCGCCGGGCAGCACCGTGAGTGAGACGGAATGCGGTTCCGCTTCACTCGGAATACTCACCGGGTTCCCGTTGACGTTCATGGTGTCGACACCGGCGGGCACCTGGACCGTGGCCTCCTGATACAGCAGTGATTCCGGGCTCTCAAGGCGCCAAGACTTGAACAACCCGTCACGACCGTCCGACACGAGGTTCATGGCCACGTCCGTGGTCACATTGTCCTGGGTGACCGTTGCGTCCACCACGGCGCTGTTCCCGGTGACCGTGGTGTCGGTGATCTCGTAGGAGGAGATCCGATTCTCGGCAGCGCTGTAAATGTCATTCGTGAGTAGACCGCGCTGCTGCGTGGACACGTTCGGATCGGCCAGTTCGATCACCCGCTGGGCATCTCCGTTCACCGCGGCCTCCATGAGCTCTTCGGCCTTCTTGTCCGGCCCGAATGCCGTTCGGCTGACCACGGAGAACACGACGGCCGCAATGACGGCCAGCAGGATGACTGACCCCACGATGATGACCAGCAGGCGAATCCGTCTCTTCTTGGCCGGGTCCATGGGCTCCCTGGGCGCTGGTGTTGCCACCGAGGGGGCAGCGCCCGAGCCGTACGCGGGACCGGAGCCGGGCTCGTAGGTCGGCCGTGCGGCGTCGTCGTGCGGGGCGCGTCCCGCAGCCGTTGCCGCCGCGCCGCCCGCCATGGCCGCTGCCGCCGCGACCACGGCGGCCCGGCCCCGCGCCCGGTCCGAGCCGCGAAGAGCCCGATTCACGCCGCCGGGGAGCACACCGACCAACGCCGGCGCCACGAACCGGGCGAGCGCCTCGATGGCGGCGCCCCAGAGCAGGAACACGATGCACGTCCACGCGACAGGACGCACGGCCAGGACACCGTCCAGGCCGAGCAGCCCACCCAGCTGACCGGAGGCGCGCAACAACCACATGAACAGCAACCCCAGGAGGAAATACGCAACCGGCAAGACGGCCCACGACTGCACCGCGCCGGCGACCCGCTGATCCACCGGACGCACGTGCGTCCAGCTCAGCGCGGCACACACTGCCGAGACCACTGCCAGCAGAATCAGGAGGAGCATGGCCCACACGGGCTGATCATTGTCGGTCCACAGGTAGGCGACGTTCGAGGACCCCGAGGCCTCCGCGAGCCAGCCACCCGCGCCGGTGATGGTGACGGCCGACAGGTGCGAAAGCACGAACAACATGCCGGCGGCCATGGGCACCCAGAGCACCGCCGAGAATCCCGCCGCGGCGCCGCCCTCCACGAATGCGTAGACCACGATTCCGAGGCCTGCCAAGACGCAGAACACCAGGAGGTGAACCACCACGGGGCGCAGCACGGAGAGCAAGCCCGGAGCATACCGCTCGGTGGTGGTCACCACGCGGCCGGGCGCGGGCTGCGCGACCCGAACGTCTAGGGCCGCGGCCGTGCTCAACAACCCCACCAGGAAGGTGACCGCGACCAGGGCGAAGCTGACGCCGGTCAATCGCATCTCAAGGGTGGACAGGAACAGCGGAACCTCCGTGCGCACCGCGGTGATGGCCGTGATGATGAGCGCCGTGGCCGCCCACGCCAGGCCGGCGATGGCCGCCATGAGCCAGTGGACCACACGGTTGTCGAGGGTGAGGCGGCCACTGAGCTTGCGCGCCAGCAGCCACGCGGTGGCAATGCCACACAAAAGGGGGAGGTAGAGAGGGAAGATCAGCCCCATGGAGGCGCCTTCCCCGGCTCCGCTCATGACCAGCCGGAGCGGGGCCAGGAACGCGAGCGCCGCCAGCTGGAAGGGGAGACAGATGAGCACCCACACCTGATTGCCGTCAGGGCTCGTCTCCAGGCCCCCGGTGACGTCCGAGGTGAGGTCGTTGGTCGACGAATCTCCGGCCAGTGCGAGTCCCATCACGGTGATCAGTAGGGCGAACACCGTGGCAAGGACCGTGGCCAGATAGCCTCCGACTCCCGCAATCACCGGGACGAACCAGTGCCTGCCGGTCATGGCGCGCAGGGGTGCGGGCAGTTGCGACCCTGCGGCACCCGGGGCGGTGGCAGGTCTCTCACCCGTGGGTCCACCGACCGCCGGCATGGTCTTGGTTGTTTGCGAACCCTGCGGTTCGTGCTCCGGCCGCGGCTCGCCCGCCGGACCGTACGCTGATGAAGACATAGCCTCTCCCCTTACTGTGTGTTTCTTACAGATCCTGCGGTCCCAACGGGATGCCCAGCACGTACCAGAGCACGAACAGCGCAAACCAGCCGACCAGCATGGCAATGGAAATGGGCAGCACCAGCGAGATCAGGGTGCCCACCCCGGCCTCTTTCTGGTAGCGCCGCAAGTACCCCAGTACCAGCGCGAAATATGGGCTGACCGGGCTGATCACGTTGGTGGGTGAATCGCCGATCCGGAACAGCGCCTGCGTCATTTCCGGTGACACGTTCAGCAGCATGAGCATGGGGACTATGACCGGCGCCAGCAGGGTCCACTGCGCGGAACCGGAGGTGATCAGCAGGTTCATGACCGCCACGATGGCCACCACACCGGTGAACGTGATGATCGGGTGCAGCCCCAGTCCACCAATGAAGTCCGCGCCGTAGACCGCGAGCACCGGGCCGATTCCGGACCATTGGAAGTACGCCGTGAACTGCGCGGCCGCGAAGAACAGCACGAGCACCGGCGCCACGGAGGACAGCCCCTTGGCCATGGCTTCCGGGATCTGCCGGGCCCGGGTCATGGTCCTGGCGGCGCGACCGTAGACCCAGCCCATGACCGCGAACATCAACGCGATCACAATGCCCACGTTCAGCAGCAGCGGGGACATCAGGATGGAGCCGTCCTCGGCGCGCAGGGGTGAGCCCGGGGTCAGCAGTAACGCCAGGTACATGGCGAGCATGACGGCAAAGGCAATGCCGCTGTTGCGCAGGCCGCGCTTCTCACGAGGGGTGAGAAACATGTCCTCGAAGCTGCCCATGTTCTGTTCCTTGGTGTCCGTGTCCTCCTCGATGGCCTCACCACGCTTGGCCAGCACGGTTTCGGTGACCACGGTGATGATCGCGGCCAACACCAGGGATGAGACGAACGTGAAGAAGTAATTGGAAATGGGAGTGACCAGCACGCTGTCGTCGATGAGGCCCGCGGCCGCCGTCGTAATGCCCGCGAGCAACGCGTCCGACGCCGTGGGCAACAGCGATGCGTTGAAGCCCGCCGCGACCGCGCAGAACGCGACGATCAACCCGACCACCGGCGAGCGACCGGCCGCTTTGAAGGCGAGCGCGCCGAGCGGGATGAGCACCACATACATGGCGTCCGCCGCGATCGAGCCGGTGATGCCGGTCAGTGCGAGCACGAACGTCAGCCACTTGGGGCCCACGCGCGAGACCGAACCGCGCAGCGCGGCCGAGAGCATCCCGGATTCCTCGGCCACCGCAACGCCCAACAGGATCACGACGACCAGCCCCAGCGGCGGGAACTCCACAAAGTTGGTGACCGCGTCCGAGACGATCTGCCGCAGGCCGTCCGGGGCCAGGAGGTTGGTGACCCGGATGGTTTCGTCCGTGGCCGGGTTCACCGCGCTCAGCCCCACCGCGGAGAGGATCCAGCTGAGCAGCAACACGATGCCCGCCAGAATGAAGAACAACCAGAACGGATCCGGAAGTTTGTTGCCCACCCATTCAATCCAGTTGAGCACCCTGAGCAGCGGACCCTCGCCGCTCTTCGGCCTCTTACGGGAGGTGGCTGGCTGTGATGGCGAGGACATGGCGCGGCCCATTTCTCGAGGCGGTCACGGTCGGTTGACGACAAAAGTACCCGCCGGTTGAGCGCCCATCGGTGATGCCGGGCCGTGGCGCGCTTGTGCACGCGAGCATTACGAACCATGTATTCCGGGCCACCTCGCCCGTCCCCGGGTTAAGGAGGCGCCCGACAACGGGTGTAATCTCCTAGAGGCTTCCGCGCCGGACGGCGCGCATTTCTGAGCAAAGCCTGAGCAGAATCACCTACTGAAGGTACTCCCGTGAGCGAATTCCCCGCTGCCCTCAAGCGCGGCCTGACCGTGCGCCACGTGCGCTTCATGGCGTTGGGCTCGGCCATTGGAACCGGCTTGTTCTACGGTTCCGCCTCCGCCATTCAAGCCGCCGGTCCCGCCGTACTGTTCGCGTACATGATCGGCGGCGCGGTGGTGTTCCTGGTGATGCGCGCGCTCGGCGAGATGGCCGTGCTGCACCCGGTGACGGGGTCGTTCGGCCAGTACGCGGGCCGCTACCTGGGACCGCTGGCCGGCTTCATCACGGGGTGGACGTTCGTGTTCGAAATGGCCATCGTGGCCCTGGCGGACGTCACGGCCTTCGGCATCTACATGCAGTTCTGGTTCCCCGATACGCCGCAGTGGATCTGGGTGCTGGCCATCGTGCTACTCATCACGGGCTTGAACCTGCTCAACGTCAAGGTGTTCGGTGAGCTGGAGTTCTGGCTGACCATCGTGAAGGTCACGGCGATCGTTTTGATGATCGTGGGCGGTTTCGCCATCCTGGTCTTCGGCTTCTCCGTCCCCTCCAGCACGCCACCCGGACTGCACAACCTGATCGATCACGGCGGCCTGTTCCCCAACGGCCTCACCGGCCTGTTGCTGTCCTTCTCCGTGGTCATGTTCGCGTTCGGTGGCATCGAGACCATCGGCATCACCGCCGGTGAGGCCAAGATCCCCTCCAAGACCATCCCCGCCGCGATCAACACGGTTCCGGTGCGCATCCTGCTCTTCTACGTGCTCACGCTCTTCGTGCTCATGTGCTTGTTCCCGTGGAACGAGGTCACCGGTGAGGTCAGCCCGTTCGTGCAGATCTTTGATTCCCTGGGCGTACCCTTCGCCGCGCACATCCTCAACGCGGTGATCATCACGGCCGCGATCTCCGCCATCAACTCGGACATTTTCGGTTCCGGCCGCATGGTTTACGGTCTGGCCCAGCAGGGTCACGCGCCCCAGGCCTTCACGCACGTTGGGCGCACCGGCGTTCCGACCCTCACCGTTGCCTTGATGGCCGGTGTTCTGGTGATCGGGGTGGTCCTCAACGCGGTGATCCCCGAAAACGTCTTCTTGATCATCGCGTCCCTGGCCACGTTCGCCACGGTATGGGTGTGGATCATGATCCTCATGTCCCACGCGGGCATGTCCCGCGAACGCGCCCGCGCCGGCACTCCGCGCAGCTCCTACCCGCTACCCGGCGGCCGCGTGAGCACCTACCTCGCGTTGGCGTTCATGGCCTTCGTGATCGTGCTGCTCGCCTTCACCCCGGACACCCGGGTCGCCCTGATCGTGGGTCTCGCGTGGTTGGTCATCATGACCGGTGTGTTCTTCACGTTCGTCAAGGGCAAGGGCCGCCAGCGCACCCTTCTTCCCGACGACGACGCCGCTCTCACCGGTAATCCCGCCCGCGCCGGTTCCAGCTCGGGCACCGCGCGGTAGGCACAGTCGACGCCATGATTGCAGCCACCGCCAGGGCGGGTGGCATGCCCGTTGCCACTCGAAACATCCGGGACTTCCAAGGGGCCGGTGTGCACCTGATCAACCCCTGGAATTTCTGAATCTTTCAGATCCGGCCGGAAGTTACAGCACCTGATCCGGCAGCACCCGCTGTGGGAGGGAAACGTCGTCCGACCGGATCGTCACTTTCACGTGAGCGCTTTCCGCTGGCTCGCTGGAACCGCCGTCACCGCGCCACCACGCCATGAACTCACGCGCGGTGAAGACCGGCTTGCCCCACTTCGCCGCGTTCTTGGCCTTATTGGATTGAGAACCGTCCTCTGCGGTGACCAGAACGTCACAGCGAGTCTTGGTCACGTTGTTCATCGGCTGCAGGCCCCGCTCCACAGCCATATCCTCCAGATCTTCGCGGTAGACCTCGCGGCCGTCAGCACCGATGACCGTTCCGGTGAAGCAGATGCGAGTGCCGGGAACCAACACGGAATCGATGTTCTGAGCTGAGTCAGCTGACTCGTCCAGGATGTGCTCACCGGTTTGCTCCTCCACCGCCCGCACGACCGCGAGGCTCTCGGCGGAGAAACGCCCGCGTTCACCGGCTTGGCGTAGCTTCTCCGCCAACACCGCACCGGTTGAGCCCGCGGCATCCGCACTGCACCGAACGGTGAACTCCGTAGTCTCAGCGGGCCTGGGCATCAGGTACCCGGAATGATCCTGAGCCTCCGGGAACGGATCCGCCATGACCTCGGACAGGTCCTTGACCGCCACCAGATCCCGCACCGCTCGGGCGCGCTCCAGGGCGGTCGGCGCGTCGAGGGCACGGCGCTGCTGCGCGGAAAGTCGTGTCGCGGCGACGTCGTACCCCATGGGCATGCGCGTGACGTAACCGGTGCGTTTGAGTTCGTAGTCAAGGTAACCGAGCTGTCGATCGATGCCGATGCCCATCGGAACGCGGCCGGCCAGGTGCGGTGCGAGCGCGGCCCACGCGTCCGTGAGGAGGGGCGCGAGTTGCACCTGACCCGCGGTGATGCCGTAGGCGACGCGTGCGTCACCCATGTCGCGGGTGGGGTTGACCAGGGTGCTGAGCTCCAGGCCGTCGTCGGTGACCAGGGCGATTTCCACCGGGCGGGGGCGCCAGCGATCGCCCTCGTCGCCCACGCTGCAGATGCCCAGGTAGACATTGCCCCTGGTCGGTTGGGCCGCGTGAGAACCGGACCGCAGGAACCGGCGGATGCGCTGATCAACCTTCAGATCGCGCGGCAGGACGTTGCGGCGCAACACGAGCCCCTCGAAGGATGTGCAGCGGCTCAGGGCCACGTACAACTGGCCGTCCGCGAACGTGCCACCCGTCAGGTCGACCACCACGTTGTCGAGTGTTTGGCCCTGACTCTTGTGAATGGTGATGGCCCACGCGAGGCGGAAGGGCAGTTGGGTGTAGGTGCCGATCACCTCGTGGCGGAGCGTTCCGTGCTCGACAACCGGGCGCGTCACCTCCCACAGGTTGGGCTCCACCTTCACGAAATCGCCGTTGGGAAGCTCGACGAACACGATGAGCTCGCCGTCCTCCCAGAAGTAGTCGGCCACCTTGGCGATCGTACCGTTGACCCAGCGGTCACCGGGGTCGTTGGTGAGCATCATGACCTGAGCCCCACGCTTGAAGATCAGTTCCTTGTCCACGGGGATTTCGAAACCGTCCAGGTCGCCGGTGAAAAGTGCGGCGTGATGGATCGGTTCCTCCTCGATCTGCTCGAGCATCCTGCGATTGCGTGAGGTGGCCATGCGATTGGTGGTGGTCAGCGTCAGCCAGAATTCCTCGATGGGAGGCATGAAGTCGGGATCCGTGCGGGCGTTGAGCTCTCGGCGGGCCTCCTCGAGCAGGCTGCCCTCACGCACGGCGTTGAGAATGTCCACCAGGCGGTTGTCGCCGATCTGACGGAACACCGTGCTCAGCTCGACCGTGGCAAAATCCTCCGGGTGGTAGGTGTCCGCGGAGAAGAAGTACGGGGTCTTGTAGCGGGTGGCGAAGTGTTCACGTTCGTAGTCGGTGACCACGGGAGGCAGCTGATACAGGTCCCCGACCAGCACCAATTGCACCCCGCCGTACGTCCGACCGGGCTTGGGGCCGAACCTCTCCAGCGCAGCCACCAGGCAATCGAAGAGATCGGCACGGACCATGGAGGCCTCATCCACGATCAAGGTGTGCAGCTCCCGCAGCGTCGATGCGAACCTGCCGGGGAAATACTTCCCGGTGCGCACCTGCTCCGGGGTCATGCCCGGATACAGCGACAGCAACCGGTGGATCGTGTAGCCCTGCACGTTGAGCGCGGCGATCCCGGTGGGTGCCACGACCACCACGTTCCGGCGGGTGTGGGCCATGAACTCCCGGATCAACGTGGACTTACCGGTGCCCGCCTTGCCCGTGAGGAACACATTCTCGCCGTGGTGCAGCCGCTGCAGGGCGTCCTCGAATTCGCGAGTGACGATCAGCTCAGGGGTATCAATCGGATGCACGAGGACCATTCTCTCAACCTTGTGGGCATCGTGCGCGGTCATGCTGTCGGGGGCCTAAAGTCTTTCCCGGGCAGGTCGGCCTGAGGTGAGGGAAAAGCACGCGCGACCTCTCATGTGATGAAAGTGTCGAGATTCCGCCCGGATCAAGCACTTTCTCCACACCAGATTGCCTTGCCGCAATTGCCTCACACGCCGCTGCACCTTGCCCTCAGCACTCCCCCCGCGCTCACTTATAGTCAGCTAGACTTTAAGATGTTAAAGTCATTCTGACACTAACCCAACGGCTTCGTGCCGCGGCGAGCAGACAGGGAGCCACCATGACTGATCAGCGTGTGCTCCTGGCCGTGTCCACCGTGATTTTCACCGTTCGCCCCACCGGCAAGAATGGCACCCATGAACTGTGGCTCCCCCTGGTCCGCAGGATCCGCGACCCGTATCGCGGCATGTGGGCCCTACCCGGCGGTCCGCTCCGGCCCAATGAGGACCTGGAGGACTCCGCGCTGCGCGACCTCACGCTCACCACAGGCCTCACCCCTACGCACCTGGAACAGCTGGCCACGTTCGGTGGCCTGACCCGCTCCGCCGGGGCCGAAGAACGTCAGGTCACGGTCGTTTACTGGGCCTCACTGCCCCCGCAGGAGGCGGCCCTGGGTGAGAACGACATCAACGTCACCTGGCTGCGCGCCACCGACCTCCCGGATCTCGCCTTCGATCACTCGGACATCGTCACCCACGCCCTCGATCGACTGCGGAACCGGATTACCGAGCCCACCGTGGCCAAGGCGTTCCTCCCGGAGACGTTCACGATCGCCGCGCTGCGCGAGGTGCACGAAGCAATCATCGGAGACCCCCTGGACCCCGCCAATTTCCGCCGCCACGTCCTCTCGTCCGGGCAGCTCGAGGACACCGGCGAGCGCCTGGAAGGTACCCGACATCGCCCGCCCAAGCTCTACCGCTTCGGACAAGCCAAGCCATCCACATTGTTCAGTCATCCCACGTCAGACCGTACCGAGGAGACCTCATGACCTCCGTAGCCACCCAGCTCAATCTCCTGCCCACGCGCCCGTCCGGCACCGCCGTGACGCTCGAGGGCGGCTCGTGCAACAGCTCCCTCGCCCAGGATCCGTGGGAGTTCCCCACCCCGCTCGTGGACGGTTACGGACCCGGGGCGTCCCAGAACGACGTCGCCCCCGCCGGCTCCCCCGCCCAGCCCACCATTCCGCAGCGCTACCGGGATGCCTCCCCGGAGGAACTGGACGCCATGATCGTCGCGGCCAAGGAAACCCTGGGCGAGCGCGCCGTCGTGATGGGCCACTTCTACCAGCGTGATGAAGTGGTCAAGCACGCGGACTTCATTGGCGACTCGTTCCAGCTGGCGCAGCAGGCCAAGGCCCACCCGGAGGCGGAGGCCATTGTGTTCTGCGGCGTGCATTTCATGGCCGAGACCGCTGACATCCTCTCCCAGGACAACCAGTCCGTGATCCTGCCCAACCCCGCGGCGGGCTGCTCCATGGCGGACATGGCGGACGAGGCCTCCGTGGCGGACTGCTGGGCGGACCTCATGGACGTGCTCGGCCCGCACGCCGTGGACGAGAACGGCCAGATCGCCAGGGACGAGAGCGGTCAACCGCTCGCCTCGGTGATCCCCGTGACCTACATGAACTCCTCGGCCGCGCTCAAAGCGTTCTGCGGCCGCAACGGCGGGATCGTCTGCACGTCCTCGAACGCGCAGACCGTGCTGGAGTGGGCGTTCAAGCGCGGCCAGCGCGTGCTGTTCTTCCCGGATCAGCACCTGGGGCGCAACACCGCCAAGGCCATGGGCGTGCCGCTCGAGCAGATGCCCCTGTGGAATCCGCGCAAGGAACTGGGTGGCAACACCGCGCAGAATCTCCAGGATTCCCGCGTGATCCTGTGGCACGGTTTCTGCTCGGTCCACAAGCGCTTCACCGTGGGCCAGATCGACCAGGCTCGCGCGGACCACCCCGGCTGCACCGTGATCGTGCACCCTGAGTCACCCATGGAGGTCGTGGACGCCGCAGACTCCTCAGGTTCCACCGACCACATTCGCAAGGCCGTGCAAGC
This sequence comes from Kocuria sp. cx-455, assembly GCF_014698015.1. Lineage (GTDB taxonomy): Bacteria > Actinomycetota > Actinomycetes > Actinomycetales > Micrococcaceae > Kocuria. The sequence continues at coordinate 134,909 of NZ_JACXBS010000001.1, read as the reverse complement.
CGCCGAACCGGGTCAGACCTTCGCAATCGGCACCGAGATCAACATGGTCAACCGCCTGGCCGCCGAACACCCCGAGCACACCATTTTCTGCCTCGATCCCGTGATCTGCCCGTGCTCCACCATGTACCGCATCCACCCGGGTTACCTCGCGTGGGTGCTGGAGGAACTGGTGGCCGGACGCGTGATCAATCAGGTCTCCGTCTCGGACAGTATCGCTCAAGAGGCCTCCGTGGCCCTCGAGCGGATGCTGGCCGCCGTCCCGAAGAAGTGACTCATGACTGACGTGATCGTCATCGGCAGCGGGATTGCCGGTCTCAGCGCGGCGCTGTCCGCGGCCGAGGCGGGCGCCCGCGTCACCGTGGTCACCAAGGCTGCGCTCACCCACACCGCGACCGATCGCGCGCAGGGTGGCATGGCCGCAATGACCAGTTCCCTGCCCCAGGGCCAATCCAAGGATTCGGCGCGGCTGCACGTCCAGGACACCGTGGTTGCGGGCGCTGGTTTGTGCGAGCCCCCGGTCGTTAAGGGTGTGGTCCGGGATTCCGCCGACGCCGTTCGCGACCTCACCGGCCGCGGCGTGACCTTTGATCGCGTGGCGGGGCCGGGGTCACCGTGGGTTCAAGGCTTGGAAGCGGCACACAGTGTGTCCCGGATTCTGCACGCCGGAGGCGATGCCACGGGGCACGTGATCCAGGAGGCGCTGTCCGATCGAACGCGGGACGCGGCGTCCACCGGGCATATCCGGATACTGGAATACACACTGGTCACATTAGTTATTACCGGCGGCCACCGTGTCGTGGGTGCCACACTTCGCCCGGTTCTCGCCGGAGGCCGGCTGGGTCCCGAGGAGTTCCTGGCCGCGGATCACGTGGTGCTCGCAAGCGGTGGGGCCGGTCAGTTGTATCCGTACACGACCAACCCCGAGGTGGCCACCGGTGACGGCATTGCCCTGGCCCTGCGCGCCGGTGCCGAGGTTCGGGATCTGGAGTTCTTCCAGTTCCACCCCACCGCACTGGCGGCACCGGGATCGTTTCTGATCTCGGAGGCTGTTCGCGGCGAGGGAGCGGTACTGCGCGATCAGCACGGTCATCGCTTCATGACGGACGTAGACCCGCGCGCGGAACTCGCACCGCGGGATGTCGTGGCCCGGGCGGTCTTTGCGGTGCGCACCGGTTCCGGCGACGGCACCGCGTACCTGGATTGCTCGACCATTCCCGTTCCGGAGGGGCTGACCCGTGCAGAGTTCCTGGCCCAGCGATTCCCCACCATTGATGCAAGCCTGAAAGCCCACGGCATCGACTGGTCCGCGGAGCTGGTTCCCGTGAGCCCGGCCGCGCACTATCACATGGGTGGAATCGTCACCGATGAGCAGGGCCGCACGAACGTGACCGGCCTGTGGGCCGCCGGTGAGTGCTCGAACACCGGCATGCACGGAGCCAACCGCCTGGCTTCCAACTCCCTACTGGAAGCTACCGTCTTCGGACGCCGGATCGGTGAGCTGGTGGCCGAGTCGAGCCCGACCTCGGTCCCCTGGCCTCCGTCTCACGTCAGCGAACGCGAGCCTCACGAACTCCCACGCTCACGCTCGGGCACCACCCCCGAACCATTCACCCGCGAAGCCCTCCAGCACACCATGTGGCGGGGCGCCGGTGTCTTCCGCACGGCGGAGGGCCTCGAGCAAGCGAAAGCGACGCTGGAAGGCTGGCTGGCGGCGTCGTCGTCCTGGGGTGCAACCGACGCCCCGGACACCCTGACCGACGTCGAAGACCGAAACCTCCTGACCGTTGGACATGCCCTGGTGACCGCCGCGCTGACCCGCACCGAATCCCGCGGGGCGCATCAGCGAGCGGACTTCCCCTCGGCCGATGCCCAGCAAGCCATAAGCACCCGGTGGATTGCCGCTCCAACCGCGGAGTCCACCCACGAAAGGACAGTCCATGCTGACTCGCTCGGCCGTTGAAGCCGTGATCCGCTCGAGCCTCGTCGAGGATGCCCCGTGGGGTGACATCACCTCCGAACTCGTGATCCCCGCGGAAGCCACCGCCACCGCGACCATCACCTCGCGGGAGGACGGTGTCTTCGCCGGCGAAGAGGTCATCCGCACGGGTTTCACCACCGTGGACCCGCGGCTTGAAGTCACGCTTCACGTGCGCGATGGCGACCCGGTCACTCCCGGAACCGACATCGCGACCGTGACCGGACCCGCGCGGCCGCTGTTGACGGCCGAACGCACGGTGCTGAACCTGGCGCAGCGGATGTCCGGGATCGCCACGCTCACTGCCCGGTACGTGGCGGAGGTCGAGAAGGCCGTTGCGGAGGTGGAGAGCGCCAACAAGCTGCCCGCCGGAACCATCACGCGCACCCGTGTGGCCGATACCCGCAAGACCACCCCGGGACTGCGAGCGCTGGAAAAGCACGCCGTGACCTGCGGTGGCGGACATAATCACCGCTTTGGGCTCTCGGACGCCGTGATGCTCAAGGACAATCACCTGGCCGTGCTCACGGCCGGCGGAGCCACCATCACGCATGCGCTGCGCGAGCTCCGCAAACAGATGCCCCATACGACACATATGGAAGTGGAAGTGGATCGACTCGACCAGATCGAGGACGTCCTGGCCGGCGGTGTGGACACCATCATGCTCGACAACTTTGCCCTCGCGGACCTGGTCAGCGGCGTGGCCATGGTGGACGGTCGCGCGGTCGTGGAGGCCTCCGGGGGCATCACGCTGGAGACCATTGGCAAAATCGCATCCACGGGCGTGGACGTGATCTCGGTCGGCGCCCTCACCCATTCGGTGCGGGCGCTGGACCTGGGTCTGGACGTTGCGGTGGATCAGCCCTGACCCACGAGCGTCAACAACACCACGGAGTCCTCATGAGCGTGCAGGGTGTGTCGCTGCTGGGGGATCACGGCGTGATCGGCGGAGTGGAGCATGATCGACTCCTCACCGGCAACCAGTTGGACCTGGCCAATGATCACTTGGATCGTGGCTTCGCCCGGATTCTCGTGTTCTTTGAGATCCTGGCCCTGAACCAGCGCGATCAGGGTCTGCTGCAGTTTGTGCTCACGGCCGCCGTAGAGGTTGTGCGCGGATCGACCGCTGGACGATTCGCGGGCCTTGTTCAGCATGGACTGGGCGATGGTGGTCAGCGTGTTTTCTTCCATACTCCATTTTGCAGCACTCCGCCCCCGCAGTCACTGTCACCACAGGTCAGCCAGCCCGAAAGGTCACCCCATGAGTTACCTGGATCATGCAGCCACTACCGCGCCGCGCCGCGAAGTGATCGAGGCGATGTGGCCGTGGCTCACCCAGAATTTCGGCAACGCGTCCAGTCATCACGAACGTGGCCAGCGCGCCGCTCGAGCACTGGATGACGCCCGCGAGCGCATCGCCGCCGTTTTGGGAGCCGGCCCGAGTGAAATCATTTTCACCTCCGGCGGGACCGAGGCGGATAATTTGGCGGTCAAGGGCATTGCGTCGGCTCGCAGGCAGCGCCGGCCGGAGTTGAACCGCGTGCTGGTGAGCTCCATCGAGCACGACGCCGTTCTGGAATCCGCCCGCTCGCTCGCGCAGTACGAGGCCTTCACCGCCGTCGAGTTGTCCGTAGATTCGGCGGGTTTCGTCTCCCCGGACACCTTCCGTGCCGCCCTGGCCGAGGGCGACGCCGCCCGCCCCGGATCCGGTAGCACCCCGGGTCCCAGCTCGGTTGCCGTGGCATCCGTGATGCTCGCGAACAACGAGGTCGGAACCGTGCAGAACATTCCCGAGCTCGCCCGGATAGCCGCGGAGTTCGCAGTTCCACTGCACACGGACGCCGTCCAGAGCGCGGCAACTCTTCCGTTGGACGTGAACGAACTCGGCGTCAGTGCGCTGAGCCTGGCGGGTCACAAGTTCGGCACCCCTCAGGGCATCGGACTGTTGTGGGTCAAACGCGGCACTCCCCTGCGCACGCTCATGAGCGGTGGCGGCCAGGAACGAGGGCGCCGCTCGGGCACCTCCAACGTGGCCGGCGCCGTGGGGTTGGCCACCGCCCTCCAGCTGGCGGAGCGGGAACGGGAGGAATACACCGCTCGGGTCACCGCACTGCGGGATCGTCTGATCGACGGGATCCTCGGTTCCGTGCCGGGCGCACTTCTCACCGGCCCGAACCCGCGTGACACGGGCGCGACGTCGGGGCTGAACGGGACCTCACGCCTGCCGAACAACGCATTCTTCTGCTTCCCCGGCGTGAACGGTGAGACCGTGCTCGTGGATCTGGAGAATCAGGGCGTATTGGTCTCATCCGGGTCCGCGTGCGCGACCGGCTCCTCGGAACCGTCCCACGTGCTCACGGCCCTGGGGGTCCCCGCGGAGGTGGCCACCACGTCCGTGCGCTTCAGCCTGGGCAGGGAAACCTCCGAGGCCAACATCGACAACGCGATTCGCGCCACCGCGCAGATCATCGCGCGGCTGCGCGGTGGCGCACACTGATCCGCACGCTGCGGACCCCGCTGATTCTTACGGCATGACCTCGTACGGCGGGGTCTCACCGTGTGCCATGGCCACGGCATTCTCGGCGGCCATGCGCGCCATGCCCGAGCGTGAACCGACCTCGGCGGAGCCCACGTGAGGCAATAAGAAGGCATTGGGCAGCTCGGCCAGCCCCTCGGCTAGCTGCGGCTCGTTCTCGAACACGTCCAACCCGGCGGCAAAGATCTCACGGTCTCGCAGCGCTCTAACCAATGCATTTTCATCAACTACCGGGCCGCGCGCCGTATTCACCAACACCGCGGTGGACTTCATCCGCTGCAGCACGTCCGCGTCGATCAGATGGGTGGTGTCCTCCGTGAGCGGCACGTGCAGCGAGATGTAATCACTGGTCTCGATCAGTTCGTCCCACGGCACCTGGCTCACGCGTCCGGCCAGATCTCCCAACTCGTCGTCGGACACCGGGCGGTCCTCGGGTGGGCGCTGCGTGAAGATCACGTTCATGCCGAACCCGAGGGCGCGATGGGCCACGGCTTTACCAATGCGCCCCAGGCCCGCGATCCCCAACGTGGCACCGGTGATGTCCTGGCCCACCAGCAGGTTGGGTCCCAAGCCCGTGAACTTCCCCTCCCGCAGGTACTCGGAGGCCTCATACGCCCGGCGGGCGGCACCCAGCAGCAGGAGCATGGTGGTGTTCGCGGTGGCTTCATTGAGCACGTCCGGGGTGTTGCCCACGGCGATCCCGTGGTCTGCGGCAGCGGCCACGTCGATGTTGTTGTAGCCCACCGCGTAGTTGGCGATTCCGCGGATCTTGGCTTGGGCCAGCAGCTCGGCGTCGAACGTGTCGGAAACCTGCGGGAGCACCACATCGTACTCGCCGCTTGTCACGGCCTCGCGCAGTTCGTCGGCGCTCATACCGTCCTTGATCACGACGTCGCCCGCATCCTTCAGGATGGACGGTCCCGGCTCCGGGATCTCTCGGGTGACCAGAAAACGATGTGTACTCACGAACTCTCCTCAGGTGTGGAAACGGCTTGGGGAAGACGAAACCCCGCGCGGCAACGGATGCTGCCGGGCGGGGTTTCGATTCACCTCACAGGGGTGAAGTGCGGGTTGGAATCCGCAATCAGATGAGGGACTTGGCGCCGGTGCGAGCCTTCTCGAAACGCTCTGCGACATCTGCCCAGTTGACGATGTTCCAGAAGGCCTTGACGTAGTCGGCCTTGACGTTCTGGTAGTCCAGGTAGAAGGCGTGCTCCCACATGTCCAGCTGCAGCAGCGGGATCGTGGCAACGGGAACGCCGTTCTGCTGGTCGTACATCTGCTCGATCACCAAGTTGCCGGCGATGGGCTCGTACGCCAGGATCGCCCAACCGGAGCCCTGAATGGTGGTGGCTGCGGCGGTGAAGTGGTCACGGAAGTTGTCGAAGGAGCCAAAGAAGTTGTCGATGGCTGCCGCGAGCTCGCCCTCGGGCTTGTCGCCGCCCTCCGGGGAGAGGTTCTTCCAGAAGATGGAGTGGTTGATGTGGCCACCCAGGTTGAACTGGAGATCCTTGGAGAGCTTGGCGGCACCGGCAGCATCACCGTTGGCGCGAGCCTCTTCCATCTTTTCCAGCGCAGTGTTGGCACCGGTCACGTAGGTGTTGTGGTGCTTGTCGTGGTGCAACTGCATGATCTGAGCCGAGATGTGGGGCTCCAGAGCGGCGTAGTCATACGGGAGATCGGGCAGAGTGAACTTTTCAGCCACAGAGAATCATCCTTCCTAGCGCTTGGTGTTGATATTTCCACCTAACGCCAGGGCACTCGGCAGGGTCAAGAAGGTTCAGCCACTAGCGTAGGAAAGATACTTTCCATGTCATAAGCCGTCATCCGGATGTCTTATTCTCGTGTGCGTGCCTGATTCATCAGAAAAGAACCACACCGCTCCCGGCCTCATCATCGCGGCGCGCACCGAGCACGCCCAGGGCATCGTCGACCTGCGCAATCGGATTGCCAGATGGCTCCAGGGGCGCGGAATCGACCAGTGGCGGGAGGGCGAATTCGACCCGGTGGATGTCGCCGAGGAAATCGGGCGCGACGAGTGGTGGGTCATTGAATCCCCTGAGGATCCCACCGTGGTGCTGGCGAGTGTGCAGGTGCTGTGGGAGGACCTGAGGATCTGGGGTGTACAGGAGGAGCCCGCCGGTTACGTGCACGGAGTGGCCGTGGATCGTTCGCTACGCGGTACCGGCACGGGCCCGGCGCTGGTGCGCCACGCGGAGAAGGTCACGCGGGACTCGGGCCGCCACATGGTGCGCCTGGACTGCGATGTGAACAGCCCGCGGCTGGCCGAGTTCTACCAGGGCCTGGGTTATCAATCCTGCGGGACGCAGAATTTCTACGTGGCCCACCAGGATTTCCACGTGACGGTGCTGCGCCACGAACTTCGGCTGGACTGATCCCCGGATCAACCGCGACCTGAAAAAAATTTTCACGCTTCCTCGGCCGCTGCTCCTTCGCCGGAAAACATGTCGCGCATGTTCCGACCTGCGGTGCGCACGAACCGCCGAGCCACCAGCTGCGTCAGGGTCTTCTTCCACCACGGCGATCCGGTCAAGCGATACATCGCATCCACCGCGACCAAGGTGCCCTCCCCGTGAGGCTTCCAGGAGTACTCGATGGTGACCTCCACGAATCCCTTGGTGGTTCGCTGAACGAAAGACACACCGGGGGTGCGACAAGCCACGATCATCACGTAGTCGAAGGACAGCGGCCCCACATTGGCCGTGAACTCCATGGCATCGCCCACGTCCATCGGCGCACAAGGATCCGCAGGTGCCGTGAGTTCCAAGTTGTGCCACGTGGCGATGGACCCGGGCGCCAAGAGCGCACGTTCGAACTCACCAGCGCTCACCGAGACAATGTCCTGCGTGCTGATGAGAAATCCGTGCGGTATGTCCATTTCATGCATGGTCGATCCCCTAGATCATTCCCCGGACGCAGCTTCTCCCAGGCCCCCGGCCAGCCCGCCGGTGGATCTACGCCTGCCGCGTCAATGTCTACCATCTTGGCTCACCAACCTTAGAAATCCACCCCCGCAACGCCATTAACACATTGTGCACATGGGTGGAGAAAGTTATCCACAGGTGTGGACAGGGTTGTGAATAGTTCGAAGACGTATCCGAGCACGGATGACAAAGAACATTTATTTCGATGGAAACTACCGCAATTCCGGGGGATTTTGGGAGCTTCCACTCGAACACATCTGCATGACACGGGTGGAATCACACCCGTGTGAGTTATCCACCATGTGGACAACTCTTGTGGATAACTGTCGACCCGGTGGTGAAAGAGAAACCTGTCCAGCCCGTCGGGCGGGATCTTGCGATGTCAGCGGCGGGTATCAGGCAGGGTGCCCACCCGTGTGCACGCCACCTCCGCGTTCTCCCCGCTGGGGATCACCCGGATCCACCAAAAGCCGTGGGCGTCCAGCAGAATGCCGCGGCGCAGGTCAAGGGTGTTGTTGCCATGCAGTTCCACACCCGTGGGTAGGAATCCGGACAGCGTTTCCCCGGTCACGAACTGTGACCAGTCACTGAAGTTGGCAAGGCACAACACGACACTGTGTTCCCCGGGGCGTTGGTAGCCCAGTACGTGCGGGTTGTGGGTGTCGAAGGGGATCAACCGGGTGCCGTCGAACTCCTCGGTCTGTTGCCGGACCGAGATCATTCGTTGCATGCCGCCGAAAATGCGCCCTTGGACGGAGAAGAGGTCGTGGCGCCGTGCGTAATCGGCCGCCGAATATTCCGGTCGATGGACCCAGCGGGCATCGAGAGCGTTGTCCGGGTTGCGGTCCCACTCCGGGTCGTTGAGCTGACCCACCTCGTCCCCCAGGTAGATCAAGGGAATTCCGCCGGTGCTCATGGCGAGCGAATAGGCCAAGAGGATGCGATCCGCCGCCGGGCCGGGCTCAGTCTCCAAACCCATGAGCGACGCCGTAGTGCCGCAGATCCGGCAGTCACCGGTGCGCGGGTTGTCCTGGAACGCCACACCGTGGGCAAAGCTGCCCTCGAAGCGGCCGGTGTAGAAACCGTTGAGGAAGCGGCGGTGATCGTGCCCGTTGATCCCCAGCCGGGCGGCGTCCTCGTCCGAAAACGTCCAGCCGATGTCATCGTGACTGCGCACGTAATTGACCCAGGCGGTCCCCTCGGGAGTGTTGTGCCGCTCGTTGAGTGCCAGTTGCAGCAGGGCGACCTTGCGGGTCGCGCTGGCCTCCCATCCAAGAGCCATTTGCAGCGGGTTGTACGACAACGCGCACTGGTCGGTGTGGATGTAGCGAACCACCTCGTCCGGGTGCACGATGGCCTCGGACTTGAACTCCGTGGCGGGGGCGGCCAGCTTGACCATCGCGTTGAACGCACGCAACAGATCGTGGACCTGTGGCTGGGATTCGCACGTGGTCCCCAACTGTTTCCAGATGAACGCCACCGCATCCAGCCGCAACACCTGCGCACCCTGATTGGCCAGGAACAGCATTTCGGACGCCATGGCCCGGAACACCGCGGGATTGGAATAATTCAGATCCCACTGAAAACGGTGGAACGTGGTCCACACCCAGCGGGGATCCTCCTCCGAACCACTGGCGGCGCGGCCGGCGGGGGTCGCATCCACTCGGGTGAACACCCCCGGATGGTCATCAGGGAAGATCTCGCGGGCGGTTTCCTCGAACTGGGCGGGTACGGTGCGGTTCGGATAAATCCAGTAGAACTGCTCGTAGAACGGGTCCCCCGCCGCGGCGGCCTTGGCCCATTCGTGTTCGTTGGAGGTGTGGTTGAAAACGAAGTCCAGCACCAGGGCTATGCCCTCCGCACGCAGGTCTTTCGCGAGTTCCGCCAGGTCGTGCATGGTGCCCAGGCTCGGATCCACACGCCGATAGGAGGACACGGCGTAGCCGCCGTCAGAATTGCCCTCGGGGGCTTCGTACAACGGCATCAGGTGCAGGTAAGTGAGCCCCAATTCCTTGAAGTACGGGATGCGCTCACGCAATCGGGCGATGTCCCCGGCGTAACGGTCTACATAGCAGACGCCGCCCACGGCCTGCCGGGACAGGAACCAGGACGGCTCCGCCTCCCGGTCCCGATCCAGGGTCTTGAGATCGACCGGACGCTGCGCGTAAGAATCCCACGCGGTGAGTACACTAGCGGCCACCAGGTTCCAGAAGTCCGCGCGATGCCCGTAAACGGCGCGCAGTCCGCTCACGAGTTGACCGGCACGGGCACTGAGTCGGCGCAGAAAGATCTCGCGATCGGCCGTGCAGACACGATCATCCTGAGCCAGCCGCCGTTTCATGGCGCCGATGAGCTCGTCATGGCTCGTCACGGTCGGGAGGATTATTTCTTGTTGCACCACAGTGGTCTCCTCGGTCTCCTCACGGCAATAGATCTGTGAGGTGGTTCCGAGCTCGAGATCCCCCTTGACGCCGAGCCCTCGCGGACAATGCCACCATCCAGTGGATCGTGGCTTTCCCAGCATAAACATGATTGTTAGTGCCCTAACAATGTGACACGTAGCATTGCATTCCGTTACCCCACGTTTACTGCACAGGTTGTGCACAGAGTTATCCACAAGTGTGGAAAGTGCGGCGTGTCGAATGAGAAATGACCTGCTCGAATACCGTATTCGAGCAGGTCAACCCCGGTTTACCAGAAGACCCACCAACTGTGGACAACCCCTGTGGAAACTAGGACTTGTAGCCGTTCTCCGACAACCATTCAGCCGCAGCATCGGCCGGGTTCATTTGCTGTTCACCGCTGACCTTACGATTCAGGTCAATCAGATCCTGCGTGGCCAGCTTGCCTGAGAACTCGTTCAGGGCGTCCCGCGCCTCCTGCGGCAGACGATCCGGGGCGGTCAATGGCAAGACCTGCTGCGCAATGAAGTTGTTCTTGGGATCCTCCAGAACCACCAGGTTCTCGTCCTCGACGGCCGGGGTGGTCGTGAAGATGTTGGCCACCTGCACATCACCGCTGGTGAGGGCCTGCACGGTCAGGGGCCCGGAGCCGTCATTGATGGGCTCGAAGGACTTGAAGGTGCAGTTGTACTTCTCCTCCAGCCCTTTCACGCCATAGGCGCGTTCCTGGAACTCGGGCGGGCCCGCCATGACGAACTCACCGCACACCGGGGCCATGTCCTCGATGGACGTCAATGAGCGCTCATCCGCGGTGGCCTGAGTGACCACCAGCGAATCCTTGTTCTCCGCGTCCGATGCCTCCAACACGGACAGCCCCTCGGTTTCCAGGGCGCCCGGAAGCGCGCTCATGATGTCCTCGGCGGAAGACTGGGTGGCCTCGGGGTCCGCGAAGAGCAACAAATTCCCGGAGTAGTCCGGAACCACATCCACCGAGCCATCCTTGATCGCCCCGGTGTAGGCCTCGCGAGCACCGATCCCCGTGTTGGTCTCGACCTCCAGACCGGCGTCCCGCAGAACACCCGCATACAGTTCCGCGACCACCTGGGACTCGGGAAAGTCCGCCGAGCCCACGGTGACGGTCTCCGGGGACCCGCCCGAAGCGGCGTCGTCCCCGGAATCATCGAGCGGATCGGAACCGCCGCCGCACGCGGTGAGCACCAGCGTCAGTGCAAAGAGCCCGGCCAGCCACGCGCCCGCGCGCCGGAAAAGGGAAATGTTCATGAGCGTTCTCCTGCCAATCTGAGCCCCGGTGAGGTCACCAGGCGTTGAATCAGAGCCAAAATTGCATCGGCGGCGAGCGCGAGCACCGCCACGAGCACCACGGAAGCCAGCATGCGCGCGTAGTCGCGCACGGCCAACCCGTCGATCAGGTATCGACCCAGGCCGCCCAGGTTGATGTAGGCCACGATGGTTACGGTGGCGAGCACCTGCAGCGCGGCGTTGCGGATACCGCCCAGGATCACGGGCAGTGCCACGGGAATCTCCACGCGCGTGAGCGTCTGGCGTTCGGTCATCCCCATGGCTCGGGCGCCGTCCACGAGCGCGGGCGATACCGAGGCCACACCCGAATACGTACCGGACAGGATGGGTGGGATCGCCAGCAGCACGAGCGCCAGAATGGGCGGCAGGAGACCCAGCCCCATGAGCAGGGTGAACAGGGTCAGCAGACCCAGCGTGGGCAGTGATCGCAGCGCGCCGGTGATGCCGACCACCACGCCGCTACCGCGCCCGGTGTGGCCCACCCACAGGCCCAGCGGTACGGCGATGATCAGTGCGATCGCCATGGTGAGGGCGGTGTAGCCCAGGTGCTCGAGCATGCGTTGCGGGATGCCGGCGGCGCCGGTCCAGTTCTTGGGATCGGTGAGAAATGCCAGGGCCTGATCGATCAGGTTCATGCTTTCGCACCTCCGGATTCGACCCCGGCGATGGAACGGGCGCGCTGGGAGTCCTCGTCCCCGGCCTCGTGGTCGTGGCTCGCGACGGGACGCTGATCCGCGCCGGCGCCGTGCCCCTTACGACTCCGGTTCCCGGTGCTGACCTGACCGGCACGGCGCCATCGAGTCAGCACGTGACCGATCAGGCGCAGCAGTTGGTCCAACACCACGGCCAGGATCACGGTGGCCACAATGCCCACCAGGATCTCGGACATGATGGAGCGCCGCAGGCCATCCGTGAACAGCGTGCCCAAGGACTGGATTCCGATCACCGCACCCACGGACACCATGGAAATATTGGACACCGTGGCCACCCGCAGCCCCGCGATCATCACGGGCACCGCCAAGGGGAGTTCCACGCCGAAGAATCGGCGCACCGGCTTGTACCCCATGGCGGTTGCCGCCTGCAGGATGTCCTTGTCCACGGCCTCGAACGCGTCCACGCACGAGCGCACCAGAATGGCGATCACGTACAGGGTCAGCGCCACGATCACGTTGATCAGCGAGGTCACTTGCGTGCCCAGAATCAGGGGCAGCACCACGAACAGCGTGAGCGAGGGAATCGTGTACAGCAGCGACGATCCGGTCACGAACAGCGGCCGTAACCACGTGCTGCCGGCGGCCAACCGGGCCAGGGGGACGGAAATCAGCAATCCCACCACCACGGGAACCACCGATTGCAGCAGGTGGGTGCCCGTGAGTTCGAAGACCGTGGACCAATTGTTCGACAGCCAGTTCACGGCCGCTCCCGCCGGTCGGAGCGTTCGTCACGTTGGTCCTCAATGGCGCGCATGATTTCGTCGCCGCGCAGGATCCCGGCCACGGTGCCATCCTCATGAACGGCCACGGCTTGCCCGGACGGCGAGGACAGCGCGGCGTCCAAGGCGGTACGCAGCGAATCACCGGCGTGCCACAGGGTGCCGCCCACGCGCAGTTGCTCGCGCGGGGCCGGGGTGCCGGCATCGTCCACGGGCAGCCAACCCAGCGGCGCGTTGCGTTCATTGACCAGCAGGATCCAGCCCTCCGACGACGCCGCGCCCGCGCCGATTCCTGCGGCCGCGTGCGTGGCGCCGTGGGCGCCGTCGGCCTGGCAGGGAGCGCCGCCGGCGCCGCGAGCAGAGTCGACCCGCGAGCGCTGGCCGGTGTCCGCGTGGAACACCGTGACGGGATGAACCGTCACCGGGGCGCGGTCGAAGGTCAGGGACCGGAAGCCACGGTCACGGCCGATGAAATCCGCCACGAAGTCATCGGCGGGCGCACGCAATAGTTCTTCCGGGGTGGCGTATTGGGCCAGCTTGCCGCCGCGGGCGAACACGGCCACGCGGTTGCCCAGGGTGATGGCCTCGTCGATGTCGTGGGTGACGAACACGATGGTGCGGTGCAGTCGCTTCTGAAGGTCCAGGAGTTCGCGCTGCAGGTCCTGGCGCACCACGGGGTCCACCGCGGAGAAGGGTTCATCCATGAGCAGGATGGGCGGATCGGCCGCGAGCGCTCGGGCCACGCCCACCCGCTGCTGCTGTCCGCCGGACAATTGCGCCGGGTAGCGAGTGGCCAGTGACTCGTCCAAGCCCACGGAGCCGAGCAGTTTGCGGGCGTTGTCACGCGCGGTGGACTTGGCCACCCCGTTCAACCGGGGAACGGTGGCGATGTTGTCCTCCACCGTGCGATGGGGCATGAGCCCGGACTGCTGCATCACGTAGCCCATGGAACGGCGCAGTTGCGCGGCGGGAACGTCCGCCACGTTGCGGCCGTCAATCTCCACGGTGCCGGAGGTGGGTTCCACCATGCGGTTGAGCATCCGCAGAGAAGTGGTTTTGCCGCAGCCGGATGGGCCTACGAACACGGTGAGTGAGCCGGTGGGGATCTCCAGATCCAAGTGATCCACGGCGGTGGTCCCGTTGGGATACACCTTGCTCACGCCTGAATAGCGAATGGCCGTTTCGGTCATGCCCTGAAGTCCCTTCCGTGGCGTGCGTTTATCCTATCCACGGAAATCATCAGCGTGCTCCGTTATGTCACGGTGTTGTCCGCGTTTATTTTTCAGATCCGTCCTGACCCAGGAACTCGGCCGGGATGCGGTCTGCACCGGCGACGTCCGTGAGCAGCCGCGGGTCAAGGGGAACCCCGCGGCGCAGCACACTGATGCCGCCCCCGGGTTCCTGAAGTACGCACGCGATCTCCTGATATGAACGGATACCCGCTCTGCGCAATGCGCCGTGCAATTCCCCCGGGGTGATGTGAGAGCGCTTGAGCGTTTTCTCCTGAATTTGCGGCCCGATCATGAGCAACCGCGCCGGGCTGTTCATGAGCCTCTGCACCCGCAACGACGAGCGCAATTGCCCGAACACGGCCTCCAGAATGAACAGGGTGGCAAGGCCCAGGATGCCGCTGGTCAGCGTGGGCGGATGGCCCAGGATCACGCGACCGGCCACCGAACCGAGCATGACCGTGATGACCACGTCAAAGGTGGACATGGCCATGAGCACGCGCTGACCGAAGATCCGCACGAACACGAGGAACGCCAGGTAGATTCCCACCGCGGACAGGACCACGGCAATCGCGTGGGCTCCGGTGATCCCCAGTTCTTCCATCAGCTGGTCGGGTAGCGAGACGTTCATGGGCATGGCCCCAGATTAGGCCCGCTCACTCGGCCGTCGAGAACTGCGTTTCGTACAGTTCCGCGTACCGGCCGTTGACCTCGAGCAATTGCCGGTGCGTGCCGCGCTCCACGATCCGGCCGGCCTCGATCACCAGGATCTGGTCGGCCTGCCGAATGGTCGAAAGTCGGTGGGCGATCACGATGGCCGTGCGCCCAATCATTGCTTCGCTCAGGGCGGCCTGCACGTGGGCCTCGTTGGTGGAATCCAGCGCGGAGGTGGCCTCGTCCAGGATGACCACGCGCGGCTGGGCAAGCAGCAACCGGGCAATGGTCAGGCGCTGACGCTCACCGCCGGAGAGCCGGTAGCCGCGCTCCCCCACCACGGTGTCCAGTCCGTCCGGGAGGGATTCGATCACGTGCTTCATGCGGGCGCGGTCCAGGGCGTGCCAGAGGTCCTCGTCGGTGGACTCCGGCCGGGCCAGGGCCAAGTTGGCGCGGATGGTGTCGTGGAACAGGTGACCGTCCTGCATGACCATGCCCACGGTGTCCCGCAGGGATTCGAAGGTGGTGTCACGGACATCCTGGCCGCCCACTCGCACGGCGCCGCCGTCGACGTCGTACAGACGCGCCACCAGCTGGGCGATCGTGGACTTACCCGCGCCCGAGGACCCCACCAGGGCCACGGTGTGACCGGGCTGGGCGTTGAAGGAAATCCCGTGCAGCACTTCCTCACCGCCGCGCGAGTCGAGGACCGCCACGTCCTCCAGGGAGGCCAGCGAAACCTGGTCTGCCGAGGGATAGGCGAAGTGGACGCCGTCGAACTCCACGGACGCGGGGCCCGGTGCAATGGCGCGGGCATTCGGAGCCTCACGGATGAGGGGCTTGATGTCCAACACCTCGAACACGCGCTCGAAGCTCACCACGGCACTCATGATGTCCATGTGGGCATTGGCCAACATGGTCAATGGCGTATATAGCCTGGTCAACAGCATGCCCAGGGTGACCACGGCGCCGGCATCCAGATGACCCAGGATCGCCTGCGCACCACCCACCCCGTACACCAGCGCGAGCGCCAGAGCCGAGACCAAGGTCAGCGCGGTGACGAACGTGGTCTGCAGCATGGTGGTGCGAATGCCCACATTGCGCACGCTCGCGGCGCGTTCGGCGAACTGTCGGGACTCACTCGAGGGGTCGCCGTAGAGCTTGACCAGCGTGGCGCCACCCGCGGCAAAACGCTCGGTCATGCGGATGGACATCTGCGCGTTGTACTGCGCGGATTGCCGTTGCAGACCGGCCAGTCGTCCACCCATGGCGCGGGCGGGAATCAAGAAGATGGGGAGCAACAGCAGCGACAAACCCGTGACCTGCCACGAGATGGTCACCATGACACCCACGGTCAGCGCCAGCGACACCACATTGGAGACCACACCGGACAGTGTTCCGGCGAAGGCGCGCTGCGCACCGATCACATCGGTGTTGAGCCGGGAGACCAACGCGCCCGTGCGGGTGCGAGTGAAGAAAGCGAGCGGCATGGTCTGCACGTGGTCGTACACGGTGGTGCGCAGGTCGTAGATCAAGCCCTCGCCCACGCGCGAGGACAGCAGCCGGTTGAGCACGGACAGGCCGGCATCCAGCAGTGCCACAATGGCAATTCCCACGGCCAGCCACACCACGGCAGAGACATCCTGCCCGCCGGTGATGGCATTAACCACGCGTCCCGCGAGGACCGGCGTCACCACGCCGAGGATCGCCAGCACCACCGAAACGACAATGAACAGCGCAATGGTTTTACGATGCGGGCGCGCAAAAGTCACGATGCGCTTGATGGTGGCACCGCTGATCCTGCGCCCCTTGTACTCCTGGCCCTTGACGGCGCCCATCATGACCCGGTACGGACTGCTGTTCATACTCACCCCGCCACTCTAGACCCGCAAAAGAGGGGCAAGGAGCAGCTGTGCCACCGGCGAGCAAGTGGCACGTGGGGCGTCCGTTGGGGAGGCTGAGCGCGCCCGAGAAAGGGTGCTCACATTAGTAGGTACTTGAAGCAGCTGGGCGATCAGACGATCGAGCGCAGACCCCTCGCCACGTCCTCGACCGGTCCACAGTTGAGCGCCCGGCCGATCTCGACGAGCTGCCCCACTTGCTCGCAGCTCAGCCGGTCGAAGACGATCTCTCGCACGTGACGCACGTGAGCGGGCGCGGCCTGCTGGATGCGCTCGATGCCGGCGTCGGTGATTTCGGCAATGACCACGCGACGGTCATCGAGGCGACCTTCACGGGTAACCAGACCGGCCTTTTCCATGCGCGCCACGATGCGGGAGAGCCGCGACTGGGAGGTATTGGTGGCCGCCGCGAGTTCGGACATGCGGTGTCGATGGTCGGGGGCTTCGGAGAGCATCGCCAGAACCAGGTATTCCGCCAAAGACATATCTTCCTCGCTGCGCAGCTGTGTCTCCACAGCACCGGGCAGCCGGAACATGATCGACACGAGCGCCAGCCATGCTTCGCGCTCGTCCTCGGACAACCATTCTGTATCGCTCATAACCTCGATTCTAGGTGGAATATATTGACGCGGCAAATATTGCCCCCTACAGTTGCTTGCAACAGAAACTATTTTGTAAGGAAGTAACTACCATGAGCATGACCGTTCTCGACCGTCATGAGATGTCCTCGGTCCCCCGCTCGGCCGCGCAACCGCGCTGGCAAGACGGTGACGCGCCGTTGCCTTCCATTTACCTGAGCCACGGCTACCCGGGCCTGCTCGATGACGCGCTCTGGCTCTCGGAACTCTTCGAGTGGGCCATGACCATGCCCAAGCCGCGCGGCGTGGTGGTGGTGTCCGCTCACTGGGAGAACGCTCCCACCTCCATCACCTCGCCCACCGCCAACACCCCGTTGGTCTACGACTTCGGTGGGTTCGAGCAGCGCTTCTACCAACTCATCTACCCCACCCCGGACGCCTCAACCCTGGGTGCGCGGATCGCCGCGATGATGCCGGACAACGAGTCCCTGCACATCGACCACAACCGCGGCTTGGACCACGGCGCATGGGTGCCGCTGCGGGCGATGTACCCACTGGCAGATGTCCCCGCGCTGCAGGTCTCGATGCCCACGCACTCCCCCGAACGCCTCATGGACCTGGGCCGTCACCTGCGCCAGTTGCGTCAGGAGGGTTACCTGGTGATCGGTTCCGGTTTCATGACGCACGGCATGCCATCGCGTCAGCTGCTGTTGGGAACCACGGTCGAGCCCGAGTCCTGGTCCGTGGACTTCGATGCGTGGGCCGCCCAGTTGCTCGCCGACGGCGATGTGGCCGGCCTGTCCCGCTTCCGCGCCGACGCCCCGGGCATGCCGCACGCCCACCCCACCGTGGAGCACTTCACGCCGCTGTTCATTACCTTGGGCGCGGCGGACAATCCCGAAGGTTCAGTGAAGACCACGGTCGAGGGCTACAAGCTCGGCCTGTCCAAGCGCTCGTTCCAGCTCGCCTAGCTCGTCGACGATCGACGACGACCGGCGACGCCGCTCGCCCGCCCTACGCGGGCAGCGTGCGGTTGCGTCCGGCGAGCGCCACGAACACACCCTGGAGGATGATCACCCCGAGAATCGTGAGCAGCGGAATGGTCCAGGTTCCCGTGGCATCACGCAGCACGCCGATCATGACCGGACCCAGTGCGGCCAGCAGGTAGCCGATGCTCTGCGCCATGGAGGACAGTCCGGCCGCCTGGTGGTAATCCACGGTCCGCAGCCCGAACAGCGCCATGGCCAGGACGATGGCCCCGCCGGTGCAGAAGCCGATGAACAGCGCCCACACCAGTGACAGCCCGGGCATGGTCAGCAGCCCGATCACACCGATC
The DNA here is from genome assembly GCF_014698015.1 of Kocuria sp. cx-455. Classification (GTDB taxonomy): domain Bacteria; phylum Actinomycetota; class Actinomycetes; order Actinomycetales; family Micrococcaceae; genus Kocuria. The sequence goes on along the minus strand of NZ_JACXBS010000001.1, from coordinate 116,601 downwards.
ACGGCCGAACTGGTGAACAGGATGCCCAGCCCGGACTGACTGCGGGTCCTGGGGATCATGGCCGCCGCGAAGAGGGTGCCCACCAGCCCGCACGCCTGGAACGCGAAGTGGTACCACCCTGCCGCAACCGCGCTCGCACCGTTGAACACCTGCACCGCCGGAAGCCACGTGACCATTGTGTAGTACACGGTGGACTGCAGCCCCATGTACGCGGTGACCTGCCAGGCCAGCGCCGAACCCAAGGGGAGTTTGGCGTGGCGGCGAGCGGGCGGCGTCGTCCGCAATGCCCCGTGTTCGTCGCGCAGGTCGGGACGGCCGGGCAGGTCCGTGGTGGGTTTGCGGCGACCCAGGATCCACGGCAGGAACACTGCCAGACCGATGATTGCCGTACCCGCCCAGATCCCCAGCGCGAAGCGCCAGCCGGACGGGGCCACCTGCGCAATGGGGACCACCACGCCGGAGGCGAGTGCCGCCGTGAGCGCGGTGACTGACTGGTACACACCGGTCATGGGGCCGATCTTGTGCGGCCAATCGCGTTTGATCAGCGAGGGGATCAGCACGTTCATCACCGCAATGGCGGCCCCCAGCAGCACGGTGCCGATCCAGATGAAACCGGGCCCGGACGTGGAGCGAATGACAATGCCCAGCGCCAGCACGGCGAGCGCCAGACCCAGGACACGTTCCAACCCGAGGCTCTCGGCAAGCCGCGGCGCGAACGGTGAGATCACGGCGAACGCGATGAGCGGCAGACTCACGAGCAGCGACGCCTCGAACCCGGTCAACCCACCCTGTTGTTCGATCTCCGGGAGCACGGGGCCCACCGCGGTAATGCCGGCGCGCAGGTTCGCGCCCAGCAACAACACCCCCACCAGCAGCAAACCGGCACGGTGGCCGCGGTTGACCGGGGGCTGAGCGGGACGCTCGGGCATGGATGGACCACCTCTCTAGGACGTCATGCCACCATAATGGGAACCATGGATTCCATGGACACCTGGCCCACCCCCGTTACCGTTGATGACCGGGATTTCGACCTCAAAGCCATGCAGCAGCTACGACGCGGTCCGTCCGCGACCGCGACGCCCGCCGACGTCGCTTCCGACGCCGCTGCGTCCGGTACCAGCGCGGCGGCTGCCGCGACACCCGCCGCGCCGGCCAAGGTGGGCACCCGCGAGAAACTCGCCAATTCCATGATCTTGGTGATCCCGCTGGTGTCGGCGCTGGCCATCGTGCTGTGCTGGATGCGTTACGCGGACAGCGACAACGGCCTGTGGTTGGGGGCGATTGCCGTGATCCTGGTACTGGCCGCGATCACGTGGATCTCCAGCGTGAAGAAAGCCTTCGCCCGCGCGCAGGGTCACCTGGCCACCCGCCTGCCGGGAGTGATCGGCTACGGCGTGGGCATCATTCGCGAGGTGGATGTGGAGTCACCCTTCGATGAGAACGGCGTCTCGGACACCGTCACCGCTCACCTGGTGCTGTCCGTGAACCCGGTGCAGGGCCCCGGGTTCCAAGCGCCGGTGGATGCCGTGTACAACACCTCGGACTCCGAAAAACTCACCGTGGGAGCACACGGGCCGGTGCGTTACTTGCGTTCCGATCCCGAGAACACCGTGAGCATTGAAACCCGCCTGGACGATACGCGGATCCGCCAGATCTATCAGGGTGCGGCGATGAACTAGCCATCCCACGTGCACATCGTGGATATGCCAACGGCCTCTTACCGGAAGGTGAGAGGCCGTTTTCGCGACGACGCAGCGGCGTCGTCGTCACACGGGGAAGATCTACTTGACCTGGTGCGAGTCCTGAGGGCGGTGGTTGGCGGGACGCGAACCCGACTTGTTGGCCAGGTTGGCGCGCAGCGGGGAGGAGCCCATGCGCTTGGACGGCTTCTCGTCCTTGATGGAAGCCGCAAACTTCGTTTTGGAGGGGGCGGGCACGGTCTCCTGCTGCTCAGTGTCCACGTCAGGTTCAATCACCACGCGGGTGCCGTTGTCCACCGAGGAGCGCTTGAATTCGCGGGGGGCGCGAGGAGTGTCGTTGACCTCAGTGATCGAGACGGCCATGACGTTGAGCACGATACCCAGAATCACGAAAATCCACGCCGCCACGGGCACGGAACCGAGCGCGAACAGCAGACCGATCACCACCAGGGCGATGGAGGTGATGTACGCGGGAGTTTTGACACGGCGGAAGTTGAACTTCATACCTCTATTTGATCATGACTGGCTGACATACACCTGACGCCCATGACTTCTCTCATAACTTAACTGCTTGTCAGGGCCGCGTGCACGGGAGTTCACTGGAAATAGTTTCCCTACGAAAGGATTTTCATGCCTCGCAATGCAAACCTGACCCTCAATGACGGCAATGTCATTCCCCAGTTCGGCTACGGCGTGTGGCAGGTCGACCCGGACGTCGCTGAAGAAGTGGTGACCAAGGCCCTCGAGACTGGGTACCGCCACATCGACACCGCCAAGATCTACGGCAACGAAGAAGGCGTGGGCCGCGCCATCGCGAAGAGCGGCATTGCCCGCGAGGACCTGTTCATCACCACCAAGCTGTGGAACGACGACCAGGGCTACGACTCCGCGCTGAAGGCCATCGACGGTTCCCTGGAACGTCTGGGCCTGGACTACGTGGACCTGTACCTCATTCACTGGTCGCAGCCGAAGAAGGGTAAGTACCTGGAGACCTGGAAGGCGTTCCAGGAGATCAAGAAATCGGGCAAGGCCCGGTCCATCGGTATCTCGAACTTCGGTGAGGATGCCTTCCAGGACATCATCGACACCGGTGACATTCCCGCCGCGCACCAGATCGAGCTGCACCCCTACTTCAACCAGCAGGCCATGCGCGATCTGGATGCGAAGTACGACATCGTGACCGAGGCCTGGTCCCCGCTGGGTCAGGGCAAAGCCGACCTGCAGGACGAGACCATCGCCCAGATCGCCAAGGCTCACGACGCCACCCCGGCTCAGGTCATCATTGCGTGGCACCTGGCCATCGGCAACGTGGTGTTCCCCAAGTCCGTGACTCCCGAACGCATTGAGGAGAACTGGGCCGCGCAGGACCTCACGCTCAGCTCCGAGGAGATCACCCTGATCGACGGTCTCACCCGCGACGACGGCCGCATCGGCTCCGCCCCGGAGGACTTCAACGACTGATCACTAGTGCCGCAGTGAAACGGCCCCGGTTCCAGCAATGGATCCGGGGTTGTTTTTCCACTGTTGAGGCTGCGACCCGCCCTTCGCGTAAGCCCAGCCGCCGGGCAGAAAACCGGACCGCGCACCGCCGACCAGGCCCGCAAGTGTCGCATTCGCTCCCCCAACAGGTGCAGAATTGGACGTTATGACACACAACACCCCGGGAGAGCCGCGCGCCACAACCGTGCCGGTGACCCCCAATTCGCACATAGCTCCGCAGGATCCCAGCGGAAAAACATTCTTCGGCCAGCCGCGCATGCTGTCCCACCTGTTCAGCGTGGAGATGTGGGAGCGGTTCTCCTTCTACGGCATGCAGGGCCTGGTCCTGTACTACATGTACTACGCCGTCACGGACGGCGGTCTCGGAATCCCCGAGAACGTGGCCGTGGGCATCGTGGGAGCGTACGGCGGTAGCGTCTACCTCAGCTCGATCCTGGGCGCGTGGGTCGCCGACCGGCTGCTCGGTTCCGAACGGACCATGTTCTACTCCGCGCTGCTCATCATGGCGGGTCACATCTCACTGGCTCTGATCCCCAATGTGGTCGGTCTGGCCATTGGCCTGATCTGCATCGCCATTGGCTCCGGCGGCCTGAAGACCACGTGTGTCGACATGGTCGGCCACCTCTACGAGCGCGAAGATCCGCGCCGTGACGCCGGCTTCTCGCTCTACTACATGGGCGTCAACATCGGCGGCCTGGCCGGTCCTTTGCTGACCGGCGCCGCGTGGAACGCCTGGGGCTTCCACTTCGGCTTCGGCCTGGCCGCGATCGGCATGGCCATTGGTCTGATCCTCTACACGCGCGCTCGCCGCAAGCTCCCCCAGTCGATGCACCACGTGCCCAACCCGCTGCCCCGCTCGGAGTACGGCAAGTGGATCGCCATTGCCCTGGCTGTCCTTGCCATCATCATCGTGGCCGCGCTGCTCGGCATCCTGAACGCGGCAAACCTCGCCAATGTCATCACCGTTGTGGTCATTGTGGCGGCCGTCGCGATTTTCGCTCTCCTGCTGCGCGACAAGGATCTCAGCTCGGACGAGCACTCCCGCGTGATGTCCTTCATCCCCATGTTCATTGCCACCGCGGCATTCTTCGCGTTGTTCCAGCAGCAGTTCACGGTGATCGCGATCTACGCGGACACCCGCCTGAACTTGAACCTCTTCGGTTGGGAAATGCCCCCGTCCTGGGTCCAGTCGATCAACCCCGTGTTCATCATCCTGTTGGCACCCGTGTTCGCCGCCGCGTGGACCAAGCTGGGCCGCCGCCAACCCCCCGCCCCGGTCAAGTTCGGCCTGGCGTTGCTGCTCATTGGCGCCGCGTTCCTGACCTTCCTGCCCATGGTGGGCCGCGTATCCGTTCCGTTGTTGTGGATCGCCTTGATCCTGCTGATCGCCACGCTCGGTGAGCTCATGCTCTCCCCCGTGGGCCTGTCCCTGACCACCAAGCTGGCTCCGAACAAGTACCCGGCCCAGATGGTGGCCCTGAACAACCTGGCGGTCTCACTCGGTACCACGCTCTCCGGTGTGCTCGCGGTCTACTACACCTCCGACACCGAAGGCGCATACTTCGGCACGCTGGGCATCATCACCGCGATCCTGGGTATAGTCCTGCTCCTGCTGGCCAAGCCCATCACGCGCCTCATGCGCGGCGTGCGGTAATTTTCCGCCGCCGACGCCGCTCCGGCCGTTGCGAGCGCCCCGCACCTCTCGGCGAGGTACGGGGCGCTCTGTACACCGTGTTGCCCTAGGCAAGTGTGACGGGAATCGCCTACATTGACCTCACGTAGCAATTACGTTCGGCACCGCGTCACGACCCTCGGTCTCACAGCCGGTTGTGGACAACGCCCACTTGTAGCAAGAGGTACTCATGAGCAACGAAACATCCCCCGGCCAAGGTGCCTCGGCGGCGTCGGCGGAAGTCAAAGGCAACGATCCGAAGTCCGGCGAATCCCACGAACTGAAACGGGTCATGGGACCCGGCCTACTGCTGTTGTTCATTGTGGGCGACATCCTGGGCACCGGTGTCTATGCCCTGACCGGCAACATTGCCGGCGAGATCGGCGGTGCCGCCTGGGCGCCTATCCTGATCGCGTTCGTGGTGGCCACCATCACCGCGTTCTCATACCTCGAACTGGTGACCAAGTACCCCGGTGCCTCGGGCGCCGCGCTCTACACGCACAAGGCTTTCGGCATTCACTTCATGACCTTCCTGGTGACGTTCGCGGTATTGTGTTCCGGCCTGACATCGGCCGCCACCGCCTCATCCGCCGTGGCGTCCAACTTTGCCAAGGGCTTTCACCTGGATTTGAGCCCGTTCGGCATCACCGTGGTGGCCATGGTGTTCCTGGGCATCCTGGCGCTGATCAACCTGCGTGGTGTGTCCGAGTCCGTGAAACTCAACGTGGTACTCACCTGCATTGAACTCACGGGCCTGCTGATCGTGATCCTGGTCGGCTTCTGGGCCGCATCCCAGGGCGAGGCGGACTTCAGCCAGACGGTGGTGTTCGAAACCTCCGAGGACAAGGGCATTTTCATGGCCCTGACCGCGGTGACCTCCCTGGCGTTCTTCTCCTTCGTGGGGTTCGAGGATTCGGTCAACATGGTCGAGGAGACCAAGGACCCCACCAAGAACTTCCCCCGCGTCATGCTGCTGGGCCTGAGTATCACCCTGGTGGTTTACATTCTGGTCTCGGTCTTCACCGTGGCGATCGTTCCCATCGGTCAGCTCGGCGAATCCACCACCCCCCTGCTGGACGTGGTCCGCATTGGCGCGCCCGGTATCCCGATCGATGCCATTTACCCGTTCCTGACCATCATTGCGGTGGCCAACACGGCGTTGATCAACATGCTCATGGCGTCTCGTTTGCTGTACGGCATGGCCCGCCAGGGCGTGATTCCCGGGATCCTCGGAAAGGTGCTCCCGGGACGCCGCACGCCGTGGACCTCCATCATCTTCACCACCGTGCTGGGAATGTTGCTGATCCTGATCGTCAACAACTTCATGGGTAAGTCAACCGCCTCCGCACTGGGCGGGACCACCGCGCTGCTGTTGTTGGCGGTGTTCACCGTGGTCAATATCGCGGCCGTTATTTTGCGCCGCGACAAGTCCCAGGAAAACCACGCTTATTTCCACGCCCCCAAGGTGCTGCCCTACCTGGGCGTGATCACCTGTGCCTACCTGCTGGGCCCGTGGGCGCAGGACCCCATCGAGTACCAGATCGCCGTGATCCTCATTGGTCTGGGAGTGGCCCTCTGGCTGCTGAACTTCCTGTACGACCGCTTGTTCACGGGCCGCCGCACACGGTTCCACCACCCCGAAGATCTCGCACACCTCGAAGACACCGACCGCTAACCGCGTTCATTCCACACGCCCCAGGGAGATACCCATGAGCATTGTTGTCGGCTACCTGCCCACCCCCGCCGGACGAGCCGCCCTGCGGGCAGGCATCGACGAAGCGAAACTGCGCTCCAGCAAGCTGGTCATCGTCCAGGCCCCCGCACCCAAGCAACGCTTCGGCCGCCCCGCAGAGCAGGCCTCACCGGCCGCATCTGCGGAAGACCAAGAACTTCTGGCCGAGAGCGGTATCGAGCACGAGTTGGTGTCCGTTCACCCGGACAGCGACCCCGCGGACGCCATCCTGGACGCATGTGAACGCGTCACCGCCGAGTTGCTGGTCATCGGCACGCGCAAGCGCACACCGGTGGGCAAGCTCATCATGGCGCCCACCACTCAGCGCATCCTGCTGGAGGCCTCATGCCCGGTGCTGTGCGTTAAAGCGGGTTACACCGTGGACGACTGAGTTCTTCAGCCGCCCTCAGGCCGCCCGGTCCGCTTCCGACTCGCCCAGGTCGACGGCCGGGCGGCTTCCTTCTGCCAGGGCGGGTTCGCGCCACGACGACGCTGCGGTCGCGCCGGTCGTGACTCGCGTACTTTCCGGAGCGGTCACCGTGAGGTCCGCCTGCGACCACCCGAAGCCGTACGCCAACGCCGGCACCAGCAAGTTTGCCAGGGAACAACCGATCATCACGCCCGCCCAGGCCACTGGAATGGAAACCAGCACGTCAAGGGGATAATGCGCCGTAGCGTATATTCGGCTTGCTCCGACCAGTGCCACGGCTGCCAACCCGAACAATAGAATTCGGTTGCGTTTGGACGACCGGAAATTCACCAGTGTCAGGGCCAAGACGATGGCCAGCGCGCCGCCGGTGTGTCCGGAGGGAAATGAGGTGGCTCCTTCGAGATGGAGGAGCTGCTCGCCTGTCGGCAGGGACGGACGGGGACGCTCCGCCGCGACCTTGACCAGACCGATGGCGGCCCAGCCCATGAGCGAGGTCATGAGGAACGCCGTGGCATCCAGAGGTCTCCGCCGGAAAACCGCCAGCCACCCGGTGATCATGGCAATGATCAACACGATGCCCGCGTTGGAGAACACAACGTGGATCACCATGGCGATGGCATCATAGGCTGCGTTGCGGTAGTGGACGAGCCCCTCGAGCAACGCGGTCTCCCCGTGCGTGATTCCCGGTGAAACCACCAGCAATCGACCGACGGTTGCAACCAACAGCACCGTGACCAGAGGTACGGCCACCCGATGTTGCAACTGCGGCAAGCGCCACGGGGACCCGCCCGGCGAGGGGGAAGTTTTCTGCGCCGGATAGGTCATGGACCCATGGTGTCACCCATCACCGAATGATTGCTGAAATCGCGCGTCGGCTACTGCGTGCCTGAAGGTTTCACGTGAAACCAAATCGCCATAATAACCCTTTAGAGGTTGTATAAGACTTCTAGCATATTCAAGAGGTTTAGCCTCTGGCGTGGGATGGAATCGATAGTCCCACTGTGTCGTTATAGCTGCGAACCAATCCGATTCGAGGAGGCACCACGTCCATGAACTCTCAGCACCCGCAGGTCTCACAAGACGAGGCACTCAAGCACATCGACAACAATGGCGTCGCAATTTATTGGCGCCCAGGGTGCCCCTTCTGCGAGCGCCTCGAAGACGGGCTGGGTGACGACGGTCATAAGGCCACGTGGACCAATATTTGGGAAGATTCCGCGGCCAAGGAGTACGTGGCGTCCCTGAACGACGGCAACTCCACGGTTCCCACCGTGGTCACCAGGGACACCCACTTCATTGCCGCAGCGGCAGATGCCCCCGACCAGGTTCGCCAACTGCTGGCCAATGCCACCCCCGCGACCGCAGACTGAGACAGTCAGCACCGGTAATCACAGAAAGCAGGACGACTCATGGCCGACCACTACCACTCTCCTGAAGACCTCAAGCTTCTGGGCGAACTGAAGAAACTTGCGCCCGAGGAGTTCACCAAATTCGCGGCCTTCGACGCAGCTATTGGCCGCGACGGCGGTCACATCGACCCCCTCAACCGGGAGCTCATTGCCATTGGTGTCGCACTGACCACCCAGTGCCCGTACTGCTTGGAGGTGCACACCAAAAAGGCCAAGGCCGCCGGTGCCACCCGCGAGCAGATCGTGGAGGCGGGGATGGTGGCCGCGGGTCTGCGTGCCGGCGCAGCCGTGACGCACACGGCCATGGCCTTGCGCTTGTTCGACGAGGCCTGAGCACGGTCACACCAGCCGGGTGAAGCCGCGCCGCACGTATCGTGCGAGCGCGGCTTCACCTCATGAGCTGCGTCTTTGTCTTCGAAAACCGAAGGCAGGCTACACTCCGGGGCAAGAGAATCTTCACAGGAAATTGAGGACGACGATGTCCCTGCACTCCACGACCGCTCGGAACGAGGCGGCCCCAGGCTCACAGACGTCACTGCGCGTAGCCAATCAGCGCCGGGTGATCCAAGTCATGCGCACGTTGGGCACCACTACCCAGGCCACCATTGCGCGCGAAACCGCGCTGGCGCCGTCCACGGTGTCCTCCATCGTCCACGAAATGGTGACCGCGGGGGTGCTCGCCATGGATTCATCGCACGGCGGGCGCCGTGGACAACTGGTTCGATTCAGCGACAACGCCGGCTTCGTGGTGGGCCTCGATGTGGGCCACCGCCACCTCACCGTGGCCGTGGCTGATCTCAACCACAACGTCAGGGCACGTCAGCGCTTTGACCTACCGCACGGCCATGCAATGGCCGAGGTGTTGGACACCGCCGATTCCACGTTGACGTCCATGGTTCGAAAGTTGAAGCTATCCCGAGCCAAACTACTGGCCGCCGGGCTGACCCTGCCCGCCCCGGTGGATCTCGAGGGACGCGTGGTGAGTGCGGGGGCCATCCTCCCGGCCTGGGCGGACACCGATGTCCGCGCGGCCGCCTCGACCCGACTGGGGTTTCCCGTCACGGTGGAAAATGATGCCAACGCGGGGGCCGTCGGAGAGTTTGCCCAGGGTAGGGGGCGGGGCGTGCGGAACATGGCCTACATCAAGGTCTCCCACGGTGTGGGTGCGGGCCTGATCCTCAACGGTCGACTGTTCCGCGGCGCCACGGGTTCCGCGGGGGAACTCGGCCACATGACCCTGGACGAACAGGGTGATGTGTGCCGCTGCGGCAACCGCGGATGCCTGGAAACCTTCATATCCTCCGAGGCTGTCCTCGGCCTCATGGCAACCACCCGGGGTCCCGATTTCACGGTGTCCGACCTCGTCGACACTGCCTTGGCCGGGGACATCGGTTGCGCGCGGGTCATCGGGGACACCGGCCGCACCCTGGGTACAACCGTGGCCAACCTGTGCAACATCATCAATCCGGAGCTCGTGATCGTGGGCGGCGAATTGGCCCGCGCGGGCGACCTGTTGCTGGAGCCGTTACGGGAGATCGTGTCCCGCTACGGAGTGCAGGGCTGCACCCGGGAGCTCACCATCAGCGCCGCTGAACTCGGCCCGGAGGCGCACCTCACCGGGGCCCTGATCATGGCGCTCGAAAATATTTCCCTGCCCCTTTGAGACACAGCCGACATTTTTGTATTCAAGACATGGACATTTAGTGATCTGAGTCCTACTCTTGATCCACTACCGGCAAGCCTACTTCCGGTCCCCGTCCCCACCGTGTCCTACGCCTGGGGGCCCGCATTCTTACTTCGTTACAGCAAGGGAGCTGCGCGATGAGCCAAGCAGCGCAAGCAGTACCGTCGGAGCGCCACGATGCGAACACCGGCGCGGTCATCAGGATCACCACGGTCGCGGCCTTCGGTGGCCTGCTCTTCGGGTACGACTCCGCCGTGATCAACGGTGCGGTGTCCTCCATTCAATCCCACTTCGATGTGGGCCCCGGGCCCCTGGGCTTCGCGGTGGCCGCCGCCCTGTTGGGCGCAGCAGTGGGCGCCTTCTTCGGCTCTCGCATCGCGGACCGCACCGGCCGGATCCTCATCATGAAGATCGCGGCCTTGTTGTTCCTGGCCTCCGCGATCGGCTGCGGCCTGGCCAATGACATCACCATCCTGGTCATCTTCCGCGTGATCGGTGGCGTGGGCGTGGGCGTTGCTTCCGTGATCGCGCCCGCCTACATCGCGGAGGTCTCCCCCGCACACCTGCGCGGTCGCCTGGGCTCTCTGCAGCAAATGGGCATTGTGCTCGGTATCTTCCTGTCGCTGCTGATCGACGCGCTGCTGGCCAACTGGGCCGGCGGTGCCGCGAACGAGCTGTGGTTGGGTCTTGAGGCATGGCGCTGGATGTTCCTGGTCATGGCGATCCCCGCGATCATGTACGGCATCGGTGCTTTCACCATTCCCGAATCCCCGCGTTACCTGGTCTCCCGCGGTCGCGAGAACGAAGCCCGCTCCGTGCTGACCAGCATCCACGGCGATCGGGTGGCCGAAGAACGCGTGGCCCGCATTCGCGAAACCATCAACCAGGAACACACCCCTCGCTTTGCCGATCTGCGCGGTTCCCTGGGTGGCCTCAAACCCATCGTGTGGGTCGGTATCGGCCTGGCGGCCCTGCAGCAGTTCGTGGGCATCAACGTGATCTTCTACTACTCCAACGTGCTGTGGGAGTCGGTGGGCTTCTCGGAATCCGATTCGTTCGTGATTTCCGTGGCCACCTCCGTGACCAATGTGCTGGTGACCATCGTCGCGATCTTCCTGGTGGACAAGGTGGGTCGCCGGCCGCTGCTGCTCGTGGGTTCGACCGGCATGGCCGTCTCCCTCGCGACCCTGGCCGTGATCTTCGCAACCGCCAGTAAGGTCATGGTGGACGGCCAGCTCACCCCGGCCCTGGGCCCCGTGGCCGGACCGGTCGCGCTGATCGCCGCCAACCTGTTCGTGATCTTCTTCGGCGTTTCGTGGGGCCCGCTCATGTGGGTTCTGCTGGGCGAGATGTTCCCCAACCGTATTCGCGGCGCAGCGCTGGCTGTAGCCGGTGCCGTGCAGTGGATCGCCAACTGGGCCGTCACCGTCACCTTCCCGTCGCTGTCCAACTTCTCGCTGGGGCTGGCCTACGGCATTTACGCGTTCTTCGCGGTGGTCTCGCTGATCTTCACCATCAAAATGGTCTCCGAGACCAAGGGTGTGGAGCTCGAGGACATGCACGACTGACGCCTCCGCCACCCGGCCACGATCGCCCCGGTTTCGTACGCAAGTACGGAACCGGGGCGACGTCGTTCCCGCAGCCTTTCGCGCGGGGGCACGAGAGGGTCATAGTTTGTCGGATTAACCAATATGGAGCTTCGCTACCCCCGTCCCGCGCATTCTCGGGTAGTTTCGAATCCGGTATTCGCGGACGATCCCCGTGGAATCGCCCACACTCTTCACGATTTTTCAATGGCGAAATGAGGACCCCAACGGTGACCCAGAATTCTTCGGAACAGGCCACGGCAGGACGTAAATCGGCCGGCCACGTGATCGTGGATTCACTCGTGGCCCACGGCGTGGAACGCGCCTACGTGGTACCCGGCGAGAGCTACCTGGACGTGTTGGACGGCCTCTACAAGTCCCCCATCAACACCGTGATCACCCGCCACGAGGGCGGCGCTGCCTACATGGCCGACGCGGACGGCAAACTGAATCCCGTTCCCGGCGTGGCCATGGTCACGCGCGGACCCGGTGCCGCCAACGCCCACGTGGGCCTGCACACCGCGTGGCAGGACTCCACCCCCATGGTGCTGTTCGTGGGCCTGATCCCCTTCGAGCATCGCGAGAAGGAAGCGTTCCAGGAATTCGATCCGCACCAGTGGTTCAGTTCCGGCGCCAAGCGCGTGATGGTCCTGGACCATGCCGAACGCGCCTCGGAGTACGTTGCCGAGGCCATGTTCGCCGCGGCATCCGGCCGCCCGGGTCCCGTGGTGGTCGGTCTGCCCGAGGACGTCATCACCCGCGAAATCGATGCGACCCTGCACCCCCGGATCCCCGTGGCCGGCGGCGGCATGACGGTGACGGACTGGAAGGCCCTGGAGAACGCGCTCAAGGAATCCGAGAAGCCCCTGTTCGTGACCGGCGGTAACGACTGGACCCACGAGGGTGCCGAGAAGTTCACCCAGTGGCTCGAAGACCACCACATCCCCGCCGCCGCGGAATGGCGCACCGAGGGAACCGTGCCGTTCAACTCCCCGTCCTACGTGGGCCCCATCGGCTACGGCCGCCCGCGCCCCACCTACGACCTGCTCGAGGAAACCGACCTTCTGGTGTTCGTGGGGACCGTACCCGGTGACGTGATCACCAACGGCTTCCTGGTGCGTCAGGACTGGTCCAAGAAGAACTTCATCGTGACCATGGACCCGTCCATGCGCGGGCGCTCCGGTGCCGTTTCGCATCAGATCGTGGCCAAGCCGGCCGTGTTCGTGCGCGACCTGGTGCGCATGGACCTCCCGGCCAAGGAAGGGTGGAAGGACTGGTGCGCGCGCATGCGTCAGCAGCAGGTCGAGTTCGCCGAACCCAAGGACACCCACCCCGCGGACGGCCCGGCCACCATGGACACCATGATGGCCAACCTGGTGGCGACCCTTCCCGAGGACGCCATGGTGACCTTCGGCGCCGGCGAGCACACCAACTGGGCGCACCGCTACTTCCCGACCAACGGCTACGCGTCCATGATCTCGGCGCGCAACGGTTCCATGGGGTACTCGGTACCCTCCGCCGTGGCCGCCTCCTTGAACTACCCGAACCGTCGCGTGATCTCAATTGCCGGCGACGGCGAGTTCCTCATGAACGGTCAAGAACTGGCCACCGCCGCCCAGTACGGTGCCACGCCGCTGGTCATCGTGATGGACAACCAGGAGTACGGCACCATCCGCACCCACCAGGAACGCCAGTACCCCGATCGCGTATCCGGTACGCAGTTGAAGAACCCGGACTTCGCGGGCATGGCCACCTCGTTCGGTGGTTTCGGTGTGCGCGTGGAGCGCGAGTCGGAGATCCCCGGGGCGCTCGAGCAGGCTTACCGGGCGATCGACCAAGAGGGTACGTTCGCGCTCATCCACTTGATCGTCGAACAGCGCCACAAGGCATACTGATTCGGGCATACAGCCACGTCAGTTAGTTACGACGCCGCCCCCGGCAGTTGGCGCGAAAGGCCGGGGGCGGCGTCGTCGTGGTGTGGTCGACGGACTACCGCAGCGGGTGCTCGGCCTGGTCCTTGTACATGCGACCCGCGACCACCGCGACCACACCGAGCAGGGGCGTGGCGATGGCCACGCCCCAGAAGATCGCCTCGGGCGGCAAGATGTGCGAGACCGGCCCCGCCACCGCCATGGACACCGGCATGAGTGAGAGGGACACGAAGAAGTCCAGGGACGAGATACGGCCGAGCATGTGCACCGGCACGCGGCGCTGCAGCAACGTGCCCCAGATGACCTGCCCCGCACCACCGGTGGCACCGAACACGCACAGGGCAATGGCCATGACCCACCAGGAATCGGTCATACCCACCAGGCCGAAGGGCAGCGTGCCGAAGCCCCACAACCAGATCATGGTGGTCAAGTAATGACGTGGCAGGGGCACGGACGCCGTGATCAGTGAACCCAGCGCCGTGGACACCCCGTACAGGCCGAGCATTGCGCCGTAGCTCGCCACGGAGCCACCCAGCCGATCCACCACCAGGAACGGGACCAGGACTTCCAGCGGGCCGATGAACAGGAACACCGCGGTCATGGCCCACAGCAGGGTCCACAACAACCACGGAGTGCGCACCGAGTAAAGGAACCCGTCCACCAGATCCCGCAGGATCGACGTGGCCGGCGCCGCCGTGGAACCCTGCGCTTCCTCCTCCCCGAACCGACCGGTCGTGGGAATGCGCAGGAACATCATCAGGGCGAAGGCCGTCGCGTGGCACACGGCAATCGCGACCACCGCCAGCGCGGGGAAGGCCAGGCCCGCCAGGAAACCACCCACCGCGGGGCCGGCGGCAATCTGCAACAGGGGTCTGGCGGTCCCCTCCACACCGTTGGCGGCCAACAACTGGCCGGCGGGCAGGATCCGCGGCAACGCGGCCGAGTAGGCGGGATAGAAGAATCCCAGGGCCCCCGCGAAAACGAACCCGGCGACGGCCAGGTGCCACAGGGCGAGGTTCTCGGTCCAGGTCAGCCCCACGATCACGGCGGCGGTGACCAGGTTGACGGCCTCGACGCAACGCAGGATGAGACTCAACCGGACGCGATCCGCGGTCACGCCGCCCACCAGGACGAAGGCGACCGCTCCCACGGCGCCCGCGGCGGTGATCATGGACAGGTCCACGGCCGAGCCGCCCAGTGCCATGACCTTGGCCACCAGTGCGACCGCCCAGAGACCGGATCCGAACACGCTCATGCACATGGCACATGCCAACACCGCGTAGGCGGGCGTGCCGAAGGGTTTGAGCGCGCGGGGAAGTGCCATTGGCTCACCCTATAAGTACCCGTTGGAACCGCGGTATCAGAGCCGGCGCCAGAGACCGGGGCGGCCCGTGACGTACCGTTGACACACTCGACTTTTCCGTCTCCCAGCAAAGGAGCTCCCCGTGCGCGCAACCCACGTACCCGAAACCGGCGTGATCACCGTGCGTGAATGGCCCAAGCCCCAGGCCACCGAGCCGGGAACGTTCGTGGTGCGGATGACGGCGGCATCGGTCTGTGGATCGGATCTGCACGCGGCCCTGCACGGCACGCTGCACCCCATGGGCCCCGAGCGCGCGGGCTACCCGGGCCACGAGGGTGTGGGCGTAGTCGCGGAATCCAATTCCGAAAAATTTCCCGAGGGCACCACGGTGCTGTGCGTTCCCCCGGGTGAGTTCGGCGGGGCCTTCGCCGAGTACATGCTCCTCGACGATGACCACGCGGTCGCACTGCCCTCGGATCTGGACCGCAACGATCTCACGCAGATGCGCCGCTACATGATGGCCCAGCAGCTGGGCACCTGCATTTACGCGTTCGACCTGTACTGGCCCACCGAGGTTCCGGCGCGCACAGCCGGCACGTGCGTGATCATGGGCGCCGGTTCCGCGGGGTTGTTCTTCCTGCAGGATGCGAAGCGCCGCGGGTTCGAGCGCATCATCGTGTCGGACAAGCAGCCCGCCCGTCTCGAGATCGCGCGCACGCTGGGTGCGCGCACCGTGCTGATTCCGGACGAGGACCTGGGCGCCGTGGTCTCGGAGCTCACCGGCAACAACGGCGCGGATCTGGTGATCGAGGCGGTGGGTTCGGACGAGCTGCGCACCCAGGCCGTGGACATCGTGGCCCACCGCGGCATTGTGGGCTGGTTCGGCCTGTACGAAAGCTTCGAACCGACCCTCGTGCCGATCTTCGAGGTCTTCCGCAAGTGCGTGCGCCTACAGGGTTCCGTGGCGGCCCAGTCCGAGCCCGGCCTGAAATCCTTCCATGAAGCGATGCGCCGCATCCACGACGGTGAGGTCGAGGTCGACTACTGTTTGGGCCCCACCCATACCCTCGACCAGGTGGCCGAGGTGCTCCGCATTGCCGAACGCGGTGGTGACGGCCAGGTCAAGTTCACCATCGTCCCGTAATCCCGCCGCCCCGCTCATCCCGCCGACGCCGATCGGGAGACTCGATCGCAGCACCGAGCGGCGGCCTTCGCGCACGGTGGACGCTACGAAGCGTCCCGCGGGAGGGGCAGGGTCACCGTGAAGCGGCATCGCCCGTGTGAATCCTGGTCAACCGTTATGGAACCGCCGTGGGCGCGCACGATCTCGCGACTGATGGCCAACCCCAACCCGGAACCCCCGGTGTCACGAGCGCGCGAGGCGTCCAGCCGGACGAACCGTTCGAAAACCTTCTCCTGATCTTCGGGCGCAATGGTGTCCCCGTCGTTGGTCACGGTCAGCACCGCGCTCTTCGCCGCCGTGCTGAGCCGAACCTCGATCAGCGACTCCGCGTGGCGGCCCGCATTGGACAGCAGGTTCCGCACCACTTGTTGCAGTTTGGACCCGTCCGCACGCAACCGCACCGGTTCAATGTAGACCGTCAGCTCCTGCCGGAGCGCCGGCTTGATGCGGGCGATCTCCTCGGAGACCACCTCGTCCATGTCGGTGTCGGCCACGCGCATGTCCAGACCGGCGTCGTCGGCGCGCGCGAGCGTCAGGAGGTCCTGCACCAGCTGCCCCATACGCTGTGACTGGGAAACGAGCACCGGCGACAGTTCCTGCCAGGTCTGCCCGGAAGGATCGTTGCGGGCCACATCCAACGTGGCGGACAGCGTGGCCAACGGCGAGCGCAGCTCGTGCGAGGCATCGGCCACGAAGCGCCTCTGCGCCTGGTCCGAGGCCTGGAGCCGGTCGAGCATCGCGTTCATGGTCGATGCCAGCTGAGCGATCTCGTCCCGGGTGGGCGGCACGTCCACGCGCTCGTCCAGGTTGGCCCCGCCGATGGTGCGCACCTGATCAGTAATGCGCCGCACCGGTCGCAGGGAACGCCCGGTGAGCCACCACATGGTCAACGCGCCCAGGAGCACCAGCAGCGGGCCCACGGCCAGCACGAAGATGGCGACCACGGTGAGGGAGCTGGTCTGCAGGTTCACGGGAACCGCGACGACCAGGGTGTGTGGTTCGCCGTTGACCACGATGCCTTCGGAAACGTAGACGAAGTCATTCGGGATCCGCAGCAGCGAGTCGCTGTCCGAGCGTGATTCGAACGTGTCTCCGGGGGTGAGAACGGGCGAGTTCAAGTCGATGTCCCCGGCCATCGGGGGAGAAGAGGCCACCACCGAGCCCTCCTGATCGGTGAGCTGAACCAGCACGCCGGGCTGGCCGACCGCGCGGAGCAGATCGGCGGGATCCGCGCGGGACCACACGTAGATCACACGGTCATCGGGGGGACCCTGCTCATCCACCAGCCGCGAGAGCACTTGCTGCTGACTCGTCACCGCTTGGTCGTGGGCGGTGGACACGATGTTGCGTTTGAGTACTTCCAACAGCAACACACCGGACAGCACCAGCACCACGATCATGAGCAGGGCGGCGGCCGCCGTGGTTTTGCGCCGCACACCCCAGCGTCTGCGAACGCCCTGCATGCTCACGGCGCGGGAGTGTCCGCTACCAGCCGGTACCCCATGCCGCGTACGGTCTGCAGGGTGTTGAGGCCGAAGGGAACGTCAATCTTCTTCCGCAGGTACCCCACGTAGACCTCCACGATGTTCTCCGAACCCTCGAAGGCGGCGTCCCACGCGTTGTCCATGATCTGCAGTTTGGACACCACCGTGTCCGCGTTCTGCATGAGGTACTGCAGGATCACGTATTCCTTGGCGGTCAACTCGATCACCGTGTCCCCCCGGGTGACCTTATGGCGGGACGGGTCCAGTTCCAGACTTCCCACGGTGATGTTGACCGGCCGTTCGGGGGCGCCGCGGCGCATGAGCGCTCGCAATCGGGCCACCAGGACCATGAAGCTGAACGGTTTGGTCAGGTAGTCGTCCGCACCGAGGTCGAACGCGTCGGTCTCGTCGTACTCGCCGTCCTTGGCGGTCAGCATGAGCACGGGTGTCCAGTTCTTGGCGGCGCGGATCTCCTTGAGGATTGTGTACCCGTTCTTTCCGGGCAGCATGAGATCCAGCACGATCACGTCGTACGGGTTCTCATGGGCCAGCCACGCGCCGGTGACGCCGTCGTTGGCCACGTCCACCACGAACCCCTCATTGATGAGTCCGCGGCGCAATGACTCCGAGAGGTCCACTTCGTCATCGACGATCAACAATCGCATGCTTATTCCTTCGTCAGTTCATGTCCGTGCCGCTTGGCCACCACGGTATTGCAGAGCCCGGTCGCGAAACAGCACCCGGCGTGAGCCACTGCCGTGACCGCAGACAGAATCTCCGGTGGCGTAGGACCAGAATGCTCCCCGTTCACTGAAAGGCTTCTGAGCGCGGGCTCCACACAGGCTCACCCCGTGGTGGTTCCTCCCGTGCCCGTTCGAGCGCGGTAGCGCATGTCCACCACGGCCACGACCAGTGCCGCGATGACCGCCAGGGCCGTGGCCGCGAAGCCCGCCGTAATGGCTTGTCCCCAGTCGGTGCGAGCCAGCACGCTGAAAGCAACCGCGGTGATCATGGCGATCCCGATCGAGGTACCGATGCGCTGGCCCGTCTGCATGATGCCCCCGGAGCTGCCGGCGTACTCCATGGGCACCTTGGCCAGCGTGAGGGTTTGATTGGGGCTGACCACGGCGCCCTGTCCCAAGCCCACGAATGCCAGGGTGGCCAACAGCCACCACTCGCTCACCAACTCGTGTTCGCGCAATTGAATGATCATGACACTGAGCGCGAGACCAACCAGGACACTGGCCATCCCGGCCACCACGACCTTGCGCCCCAATTGCAGCACGTGCCGCCCGGCCCAGTTGGAGGCCACGGCGCTGGCCACGGCGTTGGGGAGCCCGATCATCCCGCTCTCCAGGGCGGTGTGACCCAGCCCCTCCTGCATGTACTGGGCCACGAGCACCCAGATGCTGGTGATGCCCAGGAAGTACAGACCGATCAGAACCGACCCGTGCAGGAAGCTGCGCACACGGAAGATCGACAGATCCACCATGGGGCTGTGTCCGCTCTGCTTGTGCTTCTTCTCCCATACCGCCCAGCCGCCCAGCAGCACCAGGCCCACGGGTAGCAGGGCCCACGCCCACGCGGAGGCCGCCGTGCGCGCTTCCATGAACGGCAACAGCAGCGCCAGGATGGCCAGTCCCAGGATTACGGCACCCACGGGGTCCAGCTCTCGCAGTGTCTTCCCCAGGCTCTGCCCGCGTGTGCGCTTGAACAGGGGTTTGGGGAACCACAGGAACGCCAGAACCAGGGCCAGGATGCCCACGGGGACGTTGATCAGGAAGATCCAACGCCAGCCCTCACTCGCGCCCCCGATCTGGATGAGCAGACCGCCCAACAGGGGACCCACCCCCACGGAGATCCCCACCATACTGCCGAACATTCCGTAGGCCTTACCGCGTTCGGCTCCGCGGAAGTACTGCTGGATCATGCCAATGCCCTGCGGGTTGAGCAGCCCGGAACCCAGGCCCTGCACGAAGCGCGCCACCGTGAGGGTGGTGGGATCACCGGCCATTCCCGCCGCCACCGAAGCCACGGTGAACACCACTACGCCAGCGATAAACATGAACCCCCGCCCGAAGATGTCTCCGGCACGGCCTGCGGCCACGAGCACCACACCGAAGGTCAACGCGTACCCGGACAGCACCCACTGCAATTGGGACTGACTGGCGCCCAGGCCTTCCTGGATGGAGGGCAGTCCCACGTTGAGGATGCTCACGCCCACCAGGGACATGAAGATTGCCACGAGAAGTACGGCCAGGATGCGCCAGCGGCGCGGATCCGGCTGGTCGGTGCCCAGAGCGGCGTCGCCCCCGGAAGCGGGCTCGGTAGGTCGCTGGGCGCCCGTGGCCGGAGCGGAAACGGAACTGTCGACGTGGGACACCGAGGCGCGGCTGTCGTGGGCGGGTGTATCGGAGGATGAGTGGCGGCCCATGGTGTGGTTGACGTCTTTCTGTAGTGGCCGGTGGGTGAACATGGTCCCGGAACCGTGTTCATCGCGGAAGAAGTGTGTCGGCACCGTGCGCCGACGATTCCGGGACTTCACACCCGGCGGGGAAAAGTTGCCCGAAGGCCTGCGCCCGGCGCAGCAGCCTCCTCCCAGGAGTCAGCAACGTACGAAGTGGGGAGTTCATTCCGCCGTCGCGGCCTTCCTGTCCCACCGGTGTGCGAGACCCGGGAGAAGAATATGCTGTCAGATATCACCAGCGTACGGACACGCTCCGTGGCCCACGGAGGCACGCGATGCACCAAAAACACCGCGCGTGCCCACGCCTCGGAGGATTGTCATGACCACTGCGGTTTTACATCGGTTCCGAGCTTGGTTGTTCAACGACCAGGAGAACTCGGCGGCCTATCACGGGCCGCATCAACGCCCGCGTGACGACACACGAACCCGCCCCTGGTGGGCCGTGATGTGCCTGTCCGGGGTGGACTATTTCTCCACACTGGGATACCAGCCCGGCATTGCGGCACTGGCGGCCGGTTCACTGGCTCCCGTTGCCACACTCGTGTTGGTGCTCGTCACCCTGTGCGGGGCCTTGCCCGTGTACCGCTGGGTTGCCGCGGTCAGCCCCCACGGTGCGGGGTCCATCCGCATGCTGGAGAAACTACTCCCGCGGTGGAACGGCAAGATCGCCGTGCTCGTGCTCCTGGGATTCGCGTGCACGGACTTCATGATCACCATCACCCTGTCCTCCGCGGACGCCGCGACCCATCTGGTGGACAATCCGGTCATGCCGCTGCACGGCAACGGAGCCAAGTTGTGGATCACGTTTGGTCTGATCACGCTGCTCGCCGCCGTGTTTCTGAAGGGATTTCGCGAGGCCATTGCCCTGGCCGTTTTCCTGGTCCCCATTTACCTGGCTCTCAATGTCGCGGTCATGGCGGTGGGGTTCGAGCGCATCCTGACCCATCCCGAGGTTCTGAACGCCTGGGCGTCCGCGGTGTCCACCCAACATTCCAATCCCTGGATGGCCCTGCTGCTGGCGGTCATCGTGTTTCCGAAACTCGCCCTGGGCATGTCCGGATACGAGACCGGTGTCTCGGTCATGACGCAGATCCACCCGGGGTCCACGGCCGACGCCGCCAAGGCCGGCCACGGCGCCGTCGCCGGCCGCATCAAGGGCGCCCGCAAAATGCTGACACTGGCCGCCGTGATCATGGCCGTCATGCTCCTGGCCTCGTCCATGGTCACCACCCTGCTGATTCCCCCGCAGGAATTCGCGCCCGGCGGCCAGGCCAACGGTCGTGCACTGGCGTACGTGGCGCACGAGTACATGGGACCGGTTGTCGGCAGCGCATACGACTTGTCCACCATCTTGATCCTGTGGTTTGCCGGGGCCTCCGCACTGGCCGGCATGCTCAATCTGGTGCCCCGATATCTACCGCGCTACGGCATGGCTCCGGAATGGACTCGCGCCGTACGTCCCCTGATTCTGGTCTTCACCCTGGTGGCCTTTGTCATCACATGGCTCTTCGACGCCAACGTGGACGCCCAGGGCGGGGCCTACGCGACCGGGGTGCTGGTGCTCATGACCTCGGCGGCGCTCGCGGTGACGCTGTCCGCCAGACACCATGACCGCCCGCGCCTCGCCTGGGCGTACGGACTGGTCACGGCCGTGTTCCTCTATACGACCGTGGCCAACGTGGTGGAACGCCCGGACGGCATCAAAATTGCAGCGGTCTTCGTGGTGTGCATCCTGGTGATTTCATTCGCCTCGCGCGTGTGGCGCGCCTCGGAGTTGCGCATCACGCGCCTCCGCGCCGATTCCGCCCTGCGCACCTCGATGACCGCCGCTCGCGGCCACGCTGTCCAGTTGATCCCGCGGAAACCCAAACCCCAGAACGCGGCCGAGGACTACCAGGAAAAACTGTCCGTCGAGCGCCGTTCCCACGCCCTGATCGAGGATTCGGATGTGTGGTTCGTGGAGGTCGAACTGCGCGATCCGTCCGACTTCTCGGACAAGATCTCTCTGGTCTCACGCACCGTGTGTTCGCATCACGTCATTCACGTGGACGG
Source organism: Kocuria sp. cx-455 (assembly GCF_014698015.1). Taxonomy (GTDB): domain Bacteria; phylum Actinomycetota; class Actinomycetes; order Actinomycetales; family Micrococcaceae; genus Kocuria. Next base: position 94,468 of record NZ_JACXBS010000001.1, on the reverse strand, counting down.
CTCCTCCGTTCCCACGTGCCTCGCGGGGGTCGCCTTGTGGGTGCGCGATCAGACCGGTGTGCCACCCCACGTGTATCTCGAGTGGTCCGCAGGCTCACCCGTGCGCAATTATCTGCGGTTCCTGTTGTGGGGCCAGGGCCAGACCGCGTCGGTGGTCCACGAGATCCTGCGTCGTGCCGAGCCCGACGACGCCGCTCGCCCCGTGGTCCACGTGATGTAACGTGACGCACGTGGTCACGACCCATCGTGGCTACTCGCCTCCGCCGCGCGGCGAACCACGAGAGACTATCGGTTGCAATGACCGGTTTTCGGCCGGTTCCTGGTTCCGTAGCAGCCTTCTAGACCGTGATTCGGTGGCGCCGCGCCAATCCCTCCTGCCGCTTGGCCCCGTACAGGGCGAGCAGTCCGCCCACGATCACCAGGGCGCACGCGACGAGGGCCGGCGAGCGGTAGCCGAAGCCCGCCGAGATCACCGCACCACCCAGTACGGCCCCAATGGAGTTGGCCACGTTGAAGGCCGAGTGGTTCAGGGACGCGCCCAGCAAACGTGCGTCACCGGCGGCGTCGATGAGCCAGCTCTGAATGGACGGCATGACGAACGAGTTGGCCAGGCCCATGGCCAGGCCCGCCACGAAGATCCCCACGGGGTTCCCTACGAGAGCCCACACGGCCAGCAGGATCAGGGCGAGCACCGGGAACCCGACGATCATGGATTGTTTGGGATAATGGTCAGCGCTGATGCCACCGGCGATATTGCCCACCGTCATGCCCACGCCCACGGTCGCCAGCAACCACGGCACCGCACCACCGGGCAACCCGGCCAGTTCACGGCTCATCTGGGTGAGATAACTGAAGATCGCGAAGAACCCACCAAAACCGATGGCGGCAACACCCATGACGATCCATACCTGCCCATAGCGAAGTGCGGACATCTCACCCCTGCGGCTCGATCCGGCAATGGGACGTTGGGAGGGCACGGTGAACCACAGGGCGGCCAGGGTCACAAGGAACACCACGGCCACGGCCACGTACGCCGCGCGCCAGCCCAAGGCCTGACCCAGCGCGGTCATGGTGGGAACGCCCACCACATTGGCCACGGTGAGTCCGGACAGCGCCAGTGCAACGCCCTTGGCCTGATTACCGGGACCCATCACGTCCGCGGCGATGAGAGATGCCAAACCGAAGTACGCGCCGTGGGGCAAACCCGCCAGGAAGCGCATGACCAACAAGGTCTCGAACTCCGGTGCCACCGCGGAGGCCGCGTTGCCCACCAGCAGAGCGGCCGCCATCACCAGGAGCATGCTGGTCCGGGACGCGCGTGCCACGAGCACGGAAATCAGTGGTGCACCCACCACGACACCCAGGGCGTATGCGCTGATCAACCATCCGGCCCGGGCGATGCCCTGCTCGGGCGCCGCCGCGTACATCTCGCCCAACATGTCTTGTGCGATCTGGGGTAGCAACCCCATGGAGACGAACTCCGTGCACCCGATTCCGAATCCACCCAGGGCAAGTGCGAGCAGGGCGAGCCTGCGACGGGCGGGAGTCAATTGGGGCATGCGGGCAGAGCCTTTCAAAGGGTGGGGTGTGGGCGCGGCGAATGGTGGCGCGTCTACCAGGGTGCCGGTTTTTGTTCGTGGGGTGAACTACTTGTGGTGCGATTCACCCGAAACGTGTCATTCTCCCCAGCCCGTGCACAAGAGTTATCCACAGGTGTGGAGAACATTGTGCATATCCCGATCAACATGTACGCCGTAGAGTCCCTCGACCGTGCCATCCCGGTATCCACAGGGTTGTTCACAGTTGTGGAATTACATGTTTGTAAGTTGTTAACAGGTGTGGACAACTCCTGTGGACAGGTGTCGTCAGCGCCGTTTTCGTAACCCCGGAAGCATGCCCAGAGAGATCAATGCGCCCACGATCAGGCCACCCACGTGGGCCTGCCATGCAATCCCGCCCACCAGGAATCCGAACGCCAGGTTGATCCCGATGAGCACCAGGATGGGCGTGATGCTGCGCTTGAAATGGCGCATGAAAATGAACACTGCCCCGAACAATCCGAAGACACCACCCGAAGCCCCGATCACCAGGACATTGGGTTGACCCAGCAGTAGAACACCCAGGGAGCCGCCCAGAACGGAGAGAACAAACAACACGACCATCCGCCACGTCCCCAACAGTGGCTCGAGCATCCGGCCGAACAGATAGAGGGTGTACATGTTCAGCAACAGATGCACGGGTGACGGCATCGAGTGCACGAAACCCGAGGTGAGCATGCGCCACGGCTGGGACGTGGTCAGTACCGGCGCATAGCCCAAGATGGACGCCAGATTGTAGGGCGTAGCTACGTAGACCAGCCATTGGAGACCCCACACGGCCACGCACAACCCAATGATGGACCAAGAGGCCGGCATGTCGCCCCCGCGGCCGCGTCGCGCACCGCGGCCACCGCGCTGCTGAGGCGACTGAGGATAGCGAGCAGACTCGGTTGGGTTGCTCCGGCCGGAGCCTCCCCCGGGGCCCGAAATGTACTGACCGTACTGCGGGGCAGGAACGGGCCGATCGCCCCGCGGGCCCTGCGGATCGTCCGAGTTCTCTCGGGGACTCTCGTTCATGTCTGCTCCCGTATATCTACTGGTCATAGCGATGACAAAGCCCACCCGGTCGACGGGTGGGCCTTGGCTGCGAAAAGCTTCTGGGTCAGAGCTTCTCAATATCAATGGAGGTGATCACGGCATCCTCCACGGGGCGGTCCTGACCGCCGGTGCGAACGTTGTTGAGCTCGTCAACGACCTTCTTGGAATCCTCGTCCGTAACCTCACCGAAAATGGTGTGCTTACCCTGCAGCCACGTGGTGGGCGCGGTGGTGATGAAGAACTGGGAACCATTGGTGCCGTGTCCGTTGCGCAGACCGGCATTGGCCATGGCCAACATGTAGGGCGCGTTGAAATTCAGTTCCGGGTGGATCTCGTCGTCAAAGTTGTACCCGGGGCCACCGATTCCCTGACCCAGCGGGTCACCGCCCTGAATCATGAAGTCCTTGATGATGCGGTGGAACACGACGTCCTTGTAGAGGGGACCGTTCTGCTTCTCACCGGTGCGGGGATCGGCCCATTCCTGGGATCCGTCCGAGAGACCGACAAAGTTCTGCACGGTCCTGGGCGCGTGGTTACCGAAGAGTTCCACGGCGATGTCGCCGTGGTTGGTGTGGATGGTCGCCTTGTGTGTGGCAATAGCAGTCATGGTGCCATTGTGGCACGCTCCCCGGGGTGCGCCAGGGTGCCGAGAGTCGTTCAGCGCACAGTGAAAAGCCCGTGAATCCGCTGATTGAGCCCTCCTGGGCCACTCGGCAGCCCGTATGCTGATTATGGAGCTTTCTAATGTCACTACTTCAGGAGGGACACGTTATGAGCTTGTTCAAGAGCGAAAGCCAGAAGAAGGCCAAGGCCGCGCAGAAGGGTGCCGAGGGGAAGGTCGTGGACGCCGGAGCATGGCTGTCCAACGAAATCGGTCACCTGGGTACCAAGCTGCAGCACGGTGTGGAGACGGGTGCTTCCGCCCTGGCCACCGGAGTTCAGTCCTCAGGCCCCTACGTCCAGGAGGGCCTGGGCAAGGCTCAGGACCTGGGCGACACCGTGAAGGCTCGCGGTGAGAAGGCCGCCGCAGCCGGTGCAGCCGCCGCCGCTCCCCTGGCCGCCAAGGCAGCGAAGAACACCGCCAAGGGCCGCGCCGCGGCTCAGGGCAAGTACGACGGCGCCGTGGCTGCTCTCGCAGCCAAGGTTGCGGATGCAGACACCTCGGAGCAGTTCGACGCTCTGATCACCAAGCTCACCGGTGACAAGAAGACCGTCAAACGTATCCAGAAGGCCGCTCGCAACTCCGCCAAGGAGTACGCCAAGAAGCAGAAGAAGGCTCAGGGCGGCAACAAGGGCCTGCTGCTCCTGGGTCTCATCACGGCAGGTGCCGTGGCAGGCGTGGCCGCATGGCGCGCATCCCGTCCGGTTCAGGATCCGTGGAAGACCCCGGCCACCACGTCACCGCGCGTGTCCGCTTCCCCGGTCCACAACTCCACCACCGTGGCCGCGGGCCAGGGTGCCAAGGTTGATGACGTCAAGGATCCCACGTCGTCCGTGAACGACCAGGGCACTGCTTCCCAGGCTGCTCACCGCGCATCCGACAGCGCCAAGTCCGTTGCCGACGACGCCAAGCAGACCGTCAACGAGGTCAAGGAACAGATCAAGGGTTCCAAGCCCGAGGACAACAACAAGTGATCTGAGCCGGCCTCGCGCTGACTGAGTAACACCGCAACGCCGCCGGGCCCCGGGGAAGGGGCGCCGGCGGCGTCGCCGTTTAAGACCGTTGTGCAGCGCGGTGCCGCTAGGAGAACACGCTCGAGACGGTGTCCCACACTTGGTAAATGCCCAAGATGCCGAACAGCACTGCGCAAATCACCAGCACCGCATTGGTGAACATGCCGTTACGCCAGATCTTGGGGGTGCGCGAGGTGTTCAGCAGGCCCAGCAAAGTGATGGCCAGGAACGGCATGAACAATGCTCCCAGCACGCCGTAGAGCAGGATCAGGAACACCGGCCGGTCCAACAGCAGCAAAAGCATGGGCGGGAACGTGAGCCACAGCAGGTAGAACTTGAAGTACTTGCCGCCGTTGCGGGTGTCCGGGTGGTCCTTGGGTCGGTTGCGGATATTGCCCCAATAATCGGCGAACATGAGCGAAACACCGGACCATACGCCCACCACGGACGAGAACGACGCCGCCCAGAACCCGACCAGGAAGATCAGGCCGATCACATCGCCGTAGCGTTCGCGCAGCACCGCATCCAGATCGAGCAGACCGCGATCACCGGCGCTGATGGCGTAGCCGGCGGAGTAGAGGACCTCGGCGCCCACCACCAGCATGGCCAGCACGAAAATACCGGTAATGGTGTACGCCACGGTGTTGTCCAACTGCATGACGCGCATCCACCGCGGCTGGTGCCAGCCCTTCTCACGCAGCCAATAACCGTAGGCCGCCAGAGTAATGGTACCGCCCACGCCACCGGCCAGTGCCAGGGTGTAAACCACGCCCCCCTGCGGAATCACGGGGATCAGGCCCTTGAGCATTTCCGGGATGTTGGGCAGCGTGATGATCGCCAGCCCCACCATGACCAGGAACATGATGCCCACCATGGCCGCGGTGATTTTCTCCACCGCCGTATAGCGTCCCAACCACACGATGCCGAAACCGATCAGACCCATCAAGATGGCCCACGCCCACAACGGCAGGATCGGGAAAAGAGCCGCCAGGGGAAGTGCGGATGAGGACATAGCGGTCGCGCCGTACACGAAACCCCAAATGAGGATGTACGGACCGAAGTACCAGGACGTCCAACGCCCCAGCGACCGCCAACCCTCGAAGATGGTCCGCCCGCTGGCCAACGAGTAACGCCCGGCGCCCTCGACCAGAACAATCTTCATGACCGTGCCCACGATCACGGCCCACAGCAGCGCGTACCCGTAACGAGAACCCGCGGTCAGGGTCGCAACCATGTCCGCTGCGCCCACGCCCGTGGCGGCAACCACCAGGCCGGGGCCCACGATCCGCCATTTCCTGACCCGTTCCAACTGCTCACTCGGATCCACCGACGTATCCGGTAACAAGGCTGTTTTATCGCGCATTCGGTTACTCCAGTGACTTGGCAAGCATGGGAAGGGTCACAACAATTACTCATCATCATTTCATGCGCTAACTGTTGGGGCGCTTTGGTAAACAACTGTGGCAGGGAAGTATTCGAATATTTCACCCGACGACGCCGCTCGGCCGTCTTCCTGACCGGCGTCCCGATCGGTCAGTGGCCGCCTTCCTTTTCTCCCGGGCTCGAACGCGCATGAGAGCCCTGAGCCACCGCCAGAAGTTTGAGCAGGAAGCGCGAATACGAATAGACCCCCAGCGCCACGTACATGGCGAGCTGGTCGCGACTCACCGACTCGTCCCCGGAAGTGCCGCCCCGATCCGCCATGCGCTGCCATTCCTCGAGGCCCCTGCGGTCCCGTGCGATGCGAAGCTGGTGCGCGGCTACCGCGTCCACTGCTCGCGCGTACACCAACGCAGAATCCAGGCGAGGAGCCAATCCCCACAGGGCCATGCGGTGGAGTTCCTGATCAAGGGCAACCATGGATTCATCCGTGCCGGACAGCCACCCCATGGCGTCCACGATGTCATCCGCCGTGAGGCGGGTGCTTTGGGACAACGGTGCATCAGCACGAACTGCGCCATCTTCAGTGCCGCCAACCCCACCTTCCTCGGACGAACTCGGACCGGGACTTTCGCCCAAGAATTCTTGGACCACGGTCTGCACCTGACCCATGAGTGCCACGGTGGTCACCGTCTCGGTCGCGTCCACCGCGGTGACCACCCGCGCGCACTGCTCGAGGGACAGTCCGATGACCTGGCGCAGCGCTTTGATAAGTTCCAACCGCTCCGCGTGATCGTGTCCGTAGCGTGCGGTGGTTGCATTGAGCTTCTCCCCGGGGTGCAACAGCTCATGACGGAGGTAGAACTTAATGGAACTGGTCGGAACACCCGTGATTTCCGCGAGCTCTTTAAGCTTCATGGTGCTTCTCCGGTTGTTGATCCGGGCAGTTCTCCACCCGTGGTTTGGATACCCGTTCCGGTGTCAGCTATCTACGGTGACAGCCTTGGATACTCAAACTATCTTATGAGCATGGAAGCGCTCAATCATTTGGTCTCCAGTCCCCTCCTCATTGTTCACGTGATCACCGCGCTCTTCGCCTTGGCGGTCGGACCGTTCAACCTGGTGCGTCGGAAACGTGATCGCACCCATCGCATGCTCGGGCGCACGTGGGTCATCGCCATGGTGATCACCGCGGTCACAAGCTTTGGAATTCAACAGCCGTTCTCGGCACTGTCCGGGCTCCACGCACTCTCGGCGTGGACGCTCATTTCTCTCACCCTGGGAGTTGTGGCCATTCGCCGCGGGAACGTGCAAGCGCATCGGGGAAACATGGTCGGTTCGTACCTGGGCCTATGGGCGGCGTTCCTGTTCGCGGCCCTGGTGCCCACCCGCACGCTGTCCCAGGTAACCGCCGCCGCACCGCTCACTACGGTCACCACCGTGCTGGTCATCCTGCTCGCGGTAGCGGCCGCGTGGTTCGTGTTCCGGCCTCAGCCGGTCGTGGCGGCGCGTCGAAGGCTTAACACTCGGGGCACAAAAAACCTCCGGGCCCCTGCCGCAACAGGAACCCGGAGGTTGTGACTGTGGAGCCTAGGAGATTCGAACTCCTGACATCCGCCTTGCAAAGGCGGCGCTCTACCAACTGAGCTAAGGCCCCGTATTCATTGTTAGTCCACCCGCGGGTGGGCCGCATTCCCTGACCGTTCAGTCCACGGGATCCACAACTGAGTCCCACGCTTGACGTTTGGCTTCCGCCTCACGCCAGGCTTTGAAGGCTGCGACGGACAGGCCCGCGAGTGCAGCCAGTGCTGCGAGTCGTGCCTTCATCGCTACCTCCACACGATGTGAATCGTGAACTCAGTGAGTGGGCGTACCAGGAATTGAACCTGGGACCTCTTCGTTATCAGCGAAGCGCTCTAACCGTCTGAGCTATACGCCCGTAGCACAGTCAACCAACACATTAACCTCTTGGTTGACCGAGCTGAAACTTTACCGGAGGTTTCCCCCGGCGCCAAATCGAGAACCGATCAGTCGTCGGTCAGGGTCACCCCGATACCGCCGATCAGAGCGGCCGCAATGTTGTACAGCAGAGCGCCCAACACTGCCAGCGCGGTCAGCAGGATCACGTTGACCACCGAGATGACCGTGGCGAACAGCGCCACGTTGCCCAGGGACAGGAATTCCTTGATGTCCGTGCCGCCCGCATTCCCGCCGAGCATAGACAGCATCTCGTTGATCCCGTCGAACAGACCGGTGAGGTTCAGCACGAGCCACAGCACCAACGATGCGACGACCACAATGATGCCCAGTGCAACGGAGAGCAGGAAGGCAAGCTTGAGGACTGACCAGGTGTCAACCTTGGACACCACCAGCCGCGCGCGGCGCACCTTGGCGCGCGGTGCCGGACGGACCAGTCCCTTGGCGGGCTGATTCTGCGGCTTCTTCGCAGCGGGCGAGCCTGACTTTTTCGCCGCGGTCGGAGAGCTCGGCTTCTTTTCCGCGGTGCTGATGCCACCCTTGGAGGGGCTCACCGGGGAGTTCGTGGGGGGCTTGGAACCCTTCGAGGCAGAGCTTGCGCTCATGCTTCACCTCCGTTGTCGTGGTTTTCCAACGCTACTGCATCGTCCGAGGGAGCCCCGGCATCACTGCCCTGGTCCGCCGCATCTTTTTGCGTTTCCTCGGGGCGGACGTCGCCGCCCTCTTCGGCTTCGGAATCCACCTTTTTCTCGATCTCACGTTCGGCGTTGTGAGCAACCCCGACAATGTGATCCGAAGGCCCCGGCTTGGCGAAGATCACGCCCATCGTGTCGCGCCCGCGAGCGGGAACCTCGGCCACGTTGGAACGAACCACCTTGCCGCCGGACATGACCACGAGGACCTCATCCGCTTCGCCCACGATCAGGCCACCGACCAGATCGCCGCGGTCATCGGCAAGCTTGGCCACCTTGATACCCAGACCACCGCGACCCTGCACGCGGTATTCACTGACCGCGGTGCGCTTGGCGTAGCCGCCCTCGGTCACCACGAACACGAAAGCGTCGTCGGTGACCACATTGGCCGATAGCAATTCGTCACGGTCGCGGAACTTCATGCCGGTCACCCCGGAGGTCGCGCGCCCCATGGGGCGCAGAGCGTCGTCGTCGGCGGTGAAACGCAACGACTGACCGAGATGTGAAATCAACATGATGTCGTCCGCGCGAGTCGCGAGCATGGCCGAGACCAGTTCGTCGTCGTCGCGCAGGTTGATGGCGATCACGCCGGCGGTGCGATTGGTGTCGTAGTCGGACAACCGGGACTTCTTGACCAGACCGCGGCGGGTGGCCAGAACCAGGTACGGGGCGTCCTGGTAGGTGCGCAACTGCATGACCTGGGCGATGCGCTCGTCCGGCTGGAACTCCAAGAGGTTGGCCACGTGCTGACCCTTGGCGTCGCGGCCGGCCTCGACCAGTTCGTACGCCTTGGCCCGGTACACGCGACCGAACGTGGTGAAGAACAAAATCCAATTGTGCGTGGTGGTCACGAAGAAGTGCTCCACCACGTCACCGCCACGCAACTGTGCGCCCTTGATGCCGCGACCACCACGGTGCTGCGAACGGTACTCGTCCGAGCGCGTGCGCTTGACGTACCCGTCGCGGGTAATGGTGACGACCACTTCCTCTTCGGGAATGAGGTCTTCCATGGACATGTCGCCGTCGTAACCGAACAGGATCTCACTGCGGCGATCATCACCGAAGTGATTGACGATCTCCGCGAGTTCCTCGGAAATGATTTCGCGCTGCCGGTCCTCGGAGGCGATGATCGCCTGGTACTCGGCGATCAGACGCTCCAGTTCCGCGTGCCGGTCCTGGATCTTCTGGCGTTCCAGAGCGGCCAGGCGGCGCAGCTGCATGTTGAGAATGGCCTGCGCTTGGGCCTCGTCGATGTCGAGCAGCTCCATGAGCCCGTTGCGGGCTTCCTCCACGGTGGGAGAACGGCGGATCAGCGCAATGACCTCGTCCAGGGCGTCGAGTGCCTTGAGGAGACCGCGCAGAATATGTGCTTCTTCCTCGGCCTGCTTGAGTCGGTACCGGGTGCGACGCACAATGACTTCCATTTGGTGCGTGACCCAGTGGTGCACAAAAGCGTCCAGGGACAGGGTGCGGGGCACTCCGTCCACGAGCGCCAGCATGTTGGCGGAGAAGTTCTCCTGCAGCTGCGTGTGCTTGTAGAGGTTGTTGAGCACCACCTTGGGCACGGCATCGCGCTTGAGCACGATCACCAGACGCTGACCGGTACGACCGGAGGTCTCGTCGCGCATGTCCGCAATGCCCTGCACGCGGCCGTCCTTGACGAGGTCGGCGATCTTCACGGCCAGGTTGTCCGGGTTCACCTGGTACGGCAGTTCGGTGACCACCAGGCAGGTCCGGCCGTGGATCTCTTCCACATTGACCACGGCGCGCATGGTGATGGAACCACGGCCGGTGCGGTAGGCGTCCTCGATGCCCTTGTGGCCCAGGATCTGAGCACCCGTGGGGAAATCCGGGCCCTTGACGCGTTTGATGAGTTCTTCGAGCAGGGTCTCGCGATCCACGGTGGGGTTCTGGAGGTACCACTGCACGCCGTCCGCCACCTCGCGCAGGTTGTGCGGCGGAATGTTGGTGGCCATACCCACGGCGATACCGGAAGAACCGTTGACCAGCAGGTTCGGGAAGCGCGAGGGCAGAACGGTGGGTTCCTGCTGCTTGCCGTCGTAGTTGTCCTGGAAATCCACGGTGTCCTCGTGAATGTCCCGGACCATCTCCATGGCCAGCGGAGCCATCTTGGTCTCGGTGTAACGCGGTGCCGCGGCGCCGTCGTTACCGGGCGAGCCGAAGTTGCCCTGGCCGAGCGCGAGCGGGTAGCGCATGATCCAGTTCTGAATCAGTCGCACCAGGGCGTCGTAGATCGCGGAGTCACCGTGCGGGTGGTAGTTACCCATCACGTCACCGACCACGCGGGCGCACTTGTTGAAGGAACGCTCGGGGCGGTAACCGCCGTCGAACATCGTGTAGATCACCCGGCGGTGCACGGGCTTCAAACCGTCGCGCACATCCGGCAGCGCGCGGCCCACGATCACGGCCATGGCGTAGTCCAGGTACGAGCGCTGCATCTCGGTCTGCAGGTCCACCTGCTCCACGTGATCGCCGCTGCTCACGACGACGTCGCCCTCGCCCGTTTCGAGCTCGGTCGAGTTCTCGGGGTCGACCGGGGCGTTTCCGTCCGGAGTCTCGTCACTCATTCGTTGCTATCCGTTTCTTCTCAGATCCCACGATTCGGCATTCATACCGCATACGGAATATGCGGTAGACAGCATATCTAGATGTCGAGGAACCGAATGTCCTTGGCGTTCTGCTGGATGAATTCGCGGCGGGATTCCACGTCCTCGCCCATGAGCACGGAGAACACCTGATCCGCCGCTGCGGCGTCGTCCATGGTGACCTGCAACAGCGTGCGGTGCTCGGGGTCCATGGTGGTTTCCCACAGCTCGGTGTAGTCCATCTCGCCCAGGCCCTTGTAGCGCTGAATGCCGTTGTCCTTGGGCAGGCGACGGTTGTTGGCCAGGCCCTTGGCCACGACCTCGTCGCGCTCGGCGTCCGAGAACACGTAATCGTGGGCGGCGTTGGACCACTTGATGCGGTACAGCGGCGGCTGCGCCAGATACACGTACCCGTGCTCGATGAGCGGGCGCATGAATCGGAACAACAGCGTGAGCAGCAGCGTGGTAATGTGCTGACCGTCCACGTCCGCATCGGCCATGAGCACGATCTTGTGGTAGCGGGCCTTCTCGATGTCGAAGTCGTCGCCGATACCCGCGCCGAACGCGGTGATCATGGACTGAACTTCCGCGTTGGACAGCGCGCGATCCAGGCGCGCGCGCTCCACGTTCAGGATCTTGCCGCGCAACGGCAGAATGGCCTGGTGGGCGGGGTCGCGGCCCTGCACGGCCGAACCGCCCGCGGAGTCACCCTCCACAATGTAGATCTCGGAGAGCGTGGGGTCCTTGGACGAGCAATCCTTGAGTTTGCCCGGCATGCCACCGGATTCCAGCAAGCCCTTACGTCGCGTGGTCTCACGCGCCTTACGCGCGGCCAGGCGCGCCTGGGACGCGTAGATCGCCTTGCGGATGATGTCCTTGGCCGGGGCGGGATTGCGCTCGAGCCAGTCACCGAACAAGTCGAACATCTCGCGCTGCACGAAGGTCTTAGCCTCGGAGTTACCCAGCTTGGTCTTGGTCTGGCCCTCGAACTGGGGTTCGCCCAGCTTGATGGAGACCACCGCGGTCAAGCCCTCGCGGACGTCGTCACCGGTGAGGTTCTCGTCCTTGTCGCGCAGCAGCTTGTTCTCCCGCGCGTACCGGTTGATCAGGGTGGTCAGCGCGGAACGGAAGCCTTCTTCGTGCGTGCCACCCTCGTGGGTGTTGATGGTGTTGGCGTAGGTGTGCACCGACTCCGTGAACGCGGTGGTCCACTGCATGGCCAGTTCCAACGACATCTTCTTGTCGTCGTCCTCCACTTCCAACGCAATGACGTCGTCGTGGATGAGATCGGCCTTCTTGGACGAGTTCAGGAAGGTCACGTAGTCCAGCAGACCGTTGTCGTACTTGTAGACGACCCGCAGGTCACCGTTCGGGTTGGTGTGGGTCTCGCCGTTCACGGCATTGACGGTGCCGCCATCCTGACCCTCGACCGGTTCCTCCGCGGAAACCTTGGTCTGAGACCCGGCGATCTCCTCACCGGACTCGTCCTTCTGTCGCTCGTCCGTCAGCGTGATGCGCAGTCCCCTGTTCAGGAAGGCCATCTGCTGGAAGCGGGCGCGCAGCGTCTCGAAGTCGAAATCGACGGTCTCGAAGATCTCGGGATCGGGGTAGAACGTCTGAGTGGTACCGGTCTCCTCGGTGGCCTCACCCTGTTGCAGCTGGCCCTGCGGAACACCGCCGTGGGCAAAGTTCATCCGCCATTCATAACCCTGCCGGCGCACCACGGTGCTGACGCGGGAGGACAGCGCGTTGACCACGGAAATACCCACACCGTGCAGGCCGCCGGAGACGGCGTAACCGCCGCCGCCGAACTTACCGCCGGCGTGCAGGATGGTCATGACCACCTCCACGGTGGGCTTGCCCTCGCTGGGGTGCATGTCCACGGGGATACCGCGGCCGTTATCGGAAACGCGCACACCGCCGTCCGCCTGGAGCGTGATCTCGATGTGATCGCAGTAGCCGGCGAGCGCCTCGTCCACGGAGTTGTCGACCACCTCGTACACCAGGTGGTGCAGACCGCGAGGTCCGGTGGAACCGATGTACATCCCCGGACGTTTCCTGACGGCCTCCAGGCCTTCCAAGACGGTGATATCACCAGCACCGTATTCGTGCTGTAGGGGATCCTCTGTAGCCACGGGGTCTCCGGTCCTCCTGCGTAATCGACGTAGATCGATTGGTCGGCCCGCATGAATACAGCCGATGAGACGGCGCGCGGCTCATCGGCTGGCGGGACAAAAAGATCTTGTACCGCAATTCTACCGGATAAAGCGCTCAACGGCCCGCAGACGCCCCGGAGGCCCCATCCGCTGGGGGACCACATGAGCCGGGGGTGATTCTGAGAATTGCGGCGTCTACCGCCTCATCCGGGACATGGAACGCGGTTATCCGTAGGTATCGCGGGGCCCGCGACCCTGGACGGTCCATCGGCCCTTCTTCCAACTCGGCCCCACCGGCCCGTGAATATCGAGCTTGGTCACGATGCCCTCCCCCAGTCGATCCGCGAAAGTGCGCAGGATCTGCGATTGCATCAACCGAAGTTGCGTGGCGTATGCGGTGGAGTCGCAGCGCACGCGCACCACGGTGTCCTCGAAGCTCTCGGGCCACGTGTGCTCCGCGTTGCGCGCACCCACGAGAGAGGCCCAGTCCGCGAGCACGCTGCTCACGTTCACGGGTGTTTTCCAGCCACGGTGCACGATCAGTGAATCCACGATACTGCCCAGCTTGCGGGGGTCTCGCGCCGATTTGCCCGGGCCGGAGTAACCACCCATCTGCCGGGCATCCACGGGCCGGTTGTACCGCTGTTTGAGTGCCGGCGATCCCGTGCCGTCCTCCATCGCCTGCCCAAAGAACTTCATGTTCTTGGCCGCGGCCGCCTTGGACAGTCGCGCGTCCCCGCGCTCCTGAGCGGCTCGTCGCACGCGTTGCAGTGCGGATGCGGCGGCATCGACGACGTCGTCCCGGGCCGGATCAGTCATGCTCGCCTCGATCGGGGGGTGCCTCGTCGGCCGGAGAATCCTCCACGCCCACCTGACCGGGGCTCACGCGCACCACGCGATGCGGGTTCTCGCGCAGCGCCTGCGGAAGATCCTCGTCCACGGCGGCGGTCACCAGTACCTGCTCGGCTCGCTGGACAAGTTGAGCCAGCTTCTGCCGACGTCGCGCATCCAGTTCGGCGAACACGTCGTCCAGGATCAGCACGGGTGCTGCGCCCTCGTTGGGGTCATCGGCCACGTGTACGTACCACGAACCCAGCCGCAGAGCCAGGGCCGTGGACCACGTCTCACCGTGGGAGGCATAGCCCTTGGCCGGAGTGTCCCCCAGGGAAATCATCATGTCGTCACGGTGCGGACCCACCAGTGTGATCCCGCGTTCCTGCTCTTGCCGCTCGACCCGGTCGAAGGCCTGCAGCATGAGCTGGTAGAGGTCCGCCACGGAGAAATGCTCCAGGGCCGCCGGGTCAGCAGCGGGGTCCAATGACGAGCACTCGTAGTGCAAGGCCACGTGTTTCGGGCCGTCCGTGAGCTGCTGATAGGCCAGATCCACCTCGGGCTCCAGTGCCTTGAGCAGCTGAAGTCGTGCTCCCATGACCGCGGCGCCGGCTCGCGCCAATTGCTCGTTCCACACGGCCAGGGTTGCCCTGTGGGATTCCGCGTTCTGGCGTGAGTGGCGTGCGGATTTCAACAGCGCATTGCGTTGTTTCAGGGCGCGTTCGTAATCGCTGCGGGCCGCGACCAACACCGGCCGCATGGCGGTCGCCAGGTCGTCCAGGAACTTCCGCCGGTGCCCCGGGTCTCCCTTGACCAGAGTCAGATCCTCCGGAGAGAACACCACGGTGTGAAGAATGCCCATGGCCTCCCGTGCTCGCACCGGAGCTGCGCGGTTGATCTGGACCCTATTGGTCCGCCCACTGTTGAGCTCGAACTCCAGAATCGTGCGCTGGGTGGCACGACGGACTCGGATCCTGACGATCGCTCGTTCGGACCCCGTTTTGATCAGCGGGGTATCGCTGGCCACGCGGTGTGAGGAGAGGTTGGCGGCCCAGTCGATGGCCTCGACCACGTTGGTCTTACCCACGCCGTTGGGACCTACGAATACGGTCAGCCCGCGGTCCAGGGGCAGATCGAGACTCGCGTAGGTCCTGAAGTCCAGCAGGGACAGGTGGTCTACGAACACACGATCACTGGTTGGGCAACCGGACCGGCATCAGCAGGTACTTGTAATCCACGTTGTCCTCGCCATCCAACTCCTGCTGGGCGGAGAGCACCGCGGGTTTGGGAGGTGCGGTGAAGGAGAACCGCACGTACTGCGAATCGAAGGCGTGCAGACCCTCGGACAGGTAGGTGGGGTTGAACGCCACGGTGATGTCGTCACCGTTGAGCTGGGCATCCAGGACCTCGGAAGCCTGCGCGTCCTCGCCGGTTCCGGCGTCCAGTGCCACCTGTCCCTGGGTGAAGGCCAGTCGCACCGGGGTGTTGCGTTCGGCGACCAGGGAAACGCGGCGGACCGCTTCCACGAGATCCGCCGTTTTGACCGCGGCGGTGATCGGGGTGTTCTCCGGGAACAACGAGCGAATCTTGGGATACTCGCCGTCGATCAACAAGCTGGTGGTGCGGCGGCCACCGGATTCGAAACCGACCAGCTCCGCGTTGTCGGCCAGTGCAACATTGACGTCCCCGGCGGCGCCGAGGGTCTTGGCAATGTCGTTCAAGGTCTTGGCCTTGATCAGAGCCGCCGTGGAAATGGTGGGATCAGAAGGCCGCCAGGTGAGTTCACGCATGGCCAACCGGTACCGGTCCGTGGCTAGCAACGTGATTTTTTCGCCCTCGATCTCCATGCGTACACCAGTGAGGATCGGGAGGGTGTCGTCCTTGGACGCGGCGATGTTCACCTGACCCACGGCGTGGGCGAACTCGTCACCGGCGATCACACCGGACAGTTCCGGAAGGTTCGGTAATTGGGGGTAGTCACCGACGGGCATGGCCGCGAGGTTGAACTTGGACGACTTGCACGTGAGCGTGACCTTGCCGCCCTCGACCTCCACCTGCACGGGTGCGGAGGGCAGGGAACGACAAATATCCGCCAAGAGGCGGCCGGAGACCAGGGTGGTGCCCTCCTCCTGGACATCAGCGCTGATGGTCAGACGAGCAGAGATTTCGTAGTCAAAGCTTGCGATCGATAGTGAACCGCCGTCGGCTTTGATCAGAAGACCGGAGAGAACGGGGACCGGCGGGCGTGGTGACAAGGATCGTGCCGTCCATGTGACTGCTTCAGCCAGTACGTCGCGCTCGACGGAGAACTTCACGGCAATGCCCCTTTGGTCTAAAAATATGTAACTCGCCCTGTGCATCGTATCCGCCTTGAGCCGCGACTATCGAGCCCGCAGGAGCCGAGTGGAGTGCGCAAACTTGTAATTACAGGTTGCTGACCGGGCTCGAGGCGAGGCGTGGGAACAGGATTTTTGTTATTCGGTGGATTTCTCTTTAAGGGTAAGAGTGTTAATAACCCATGTGGAAACTGTGGATAACCGTCTGCTTCCCGCTGTTCGAACGGCTCGCGCTTGTTGACGTCCTGTGCTTAACTCCGGGCTTACCTGTGGCCGCTCAGTGTGTAACTTCCGTGGTATTCCGCGGAATCCACAGGGCCGTCCCCCGTGCCGGGATGCTTATCCACCGAAGCTCGATCGTTGTCCACAAAGTTTTCCACATGGAGTGATTCCGGGTTGTGCACAACCCGTCCACATGGCCGCCCGGAACTGTGCATGCAGCGGCGTCGTTGCTGGTCCTGAGCGGTGGGAACCTGTGAATGAATCACAAAATAGGAAGGGTCCCGACCTATTGGCCGGGACCCTTACGCAGTGGTGAAACGCGTGCTCAGCCCTCGCGGGACTGCTGCTTGATGCGGTTGGTCAGCTCCGTGACCTGATCGAAGATCTGTCGCCGCTCGGCCATCAGGGTGCGAATCTTGCGGTCCGCGTGCATCACGGTGGTGTGGTCACGCCCGCCCAGCTCCTGACCGATCTTGGGCAGCGACATATCCGTGAGCTCGCGCAACAAGTACATGGCGATCTGCCGCGCGGTCACGAGCGTGCGGGTGCGGGACTTGGACTTGAGCTCGTCCAAGGTGATGTTGAAGAACGCCGCGGTCTGGCCGAGGATCGATGCCGCCGTGATTTCCTGGCCGCCGTCCTCGGTGATCAAGTCCTTGAGCACCAGCTCGGCCAACGGCAAATCCACCGCCTGCTTGTTCAGTGAGGCGAATGCCGTGACACGGATCAAGGCGCCCTCTAGCTCACGAATGTTGGTGGAGATGTGTGAAGCGATGTACTCCATCACGTCATCCGGGGCGTCCATGCCCTCGCTGATGGCCTTCTTCCGCAGAATCGCGATGCGGGTTTCCAATTCGGGCGGCTGCACGTCCGTGATCAAACCCCACTCGAAGCGGGATCGCATGCGCTCGGCAAAGCCGGTCAACTGCTTGGGCGGCATGTCCGAGGTGATCACAATCTGCTTCTCGTGATTGTGCAGCGCGTTGAATGTATGGAAGAACTCTTCCTGCGTGTGTTCCTTCCCGGCCAAGAACTGGATGTCGTCGATGAGCAGCATGTCCACGTTGCGGTAAATACCCTTGAAGGAGGAGCCTTCGTCATCGCGGATCGAGTTGATGAAATCGTTGGTGAACTCCTCGGAGTTCACGTAGCGCACGCGCAGTTTGGGATAGAGCCGCTTGGCGTAGTGGCCGATGGCGTGCAACAAGTGGGTTTTACCCAGCCCGGAATCCCCATATATGAACAACGGGTTATATGCCTTGGCGGGCGTCTCCGCCACGGCGAAGGCTGCCGCGTGGGCAAAGCGGTTGGACTGGCCGATCACGAATGAATCGAACACGTACTTGGGATTCAACCGTGCGGAGCTGTCCCACTCGGCGTCCGAGGGACTGGTGTCCGTGCCGTTCGTTGTGCTCAGCGGTTCGCGGGTGCGAACCGGCGGGACGGCCTGCGGATCTCGGCGCGGGGGTAGGTCTCCGTAATCGCGGGTGGTGGATTCCGCGGCCATGGTGTCGGTCAGACCACTGGGCATCGGACGCGGATGGTCGGTACGCGGCACGTCCACCTCGTAATGGGCCGGCGTCTGCGGGGCGCTGCGAGTGCGTTCCGCCTCGAGTTCCTCGATCGAAGGGCCCTGCGAGTCCACGGCCGGTGTTTCGTTCTGCGGCTCGGTCAGACCGAGTTCTGTGTCCACCACGAACGCGACCAGTGTTTCCGGCCCGAACACTCGACCCACGGCCTCGTCGAGCACGGTGGCCATGCTGCGATGTTGGAAGTACTCCCGCGTGCGCTCATTGGGAACGGCCACCAGCAAGGTGGTCCCCATGAGTCCCTGGGGCTCGGACAAGGAGATGAAGCCCCGGGACCGGCCGGTCACGCTGGGGTGTTCCTTCATGTACCGGACGCATTCGGCCCACTGTTGGAGCAGGGGCTGATTGTCCTGGTACATGAATTTCTCCTGACGGTAGCGGCGGGTTCTGCCCAGTTTTCCACAGAGTTGTACACAGCGGTGGATAAACCAGAGTGGGGGAAGCCGTATCGAACAGCCTAGAACATGCATCGCGGCACTTCATAGCCCGATTGGGCGGATGTGGGGAACTACAACCTTGTAGTTCGTGCCTGGGGATAAACTCCACCGCGGCGCGTGGTGGATGAGGTTGTCCACATGATTCACAGGCTGTGGATTCACAACTGTGGAGAAGTTGCCGGCGAGCGCCCGAATTTGACCGGAGGCGGGCGATTGACTACTGTAAATCAGTCTTGTGCGTTTATGCTCGGGCCTTTCTGCCGTGCCTACGCACCCAAATACCTACCGCGTGCCCATCCCCGTGCAACCGCACGGTTCGGGCACCGTTGTCCCAACCTTGTGGAGTGACTAATGACCAAGCGGACTTTCCAGCCGAACAACCGCCGTCGTGCCCGTAAGCACGGCTTCCGCGCTCGTATGCGCACCCGCGCAGGCCGCGCCATCCTGAATGCCCGCCGTGGCAAGGGTCGCGCTTCCCTGTCGGCCTAAGTTCACGTTGTAGAGGCCCCGCACCGTGCTGCCCGTCCAGCATCGGATGCGCACCTCGGCGCAGTTTTCTGCAACCGTACGTTCCGGCGCCCGTAGTGGACGCCGGAACGTCGTCGTATCCGTACGCATAAGCGACCAGGACCAGCCCACCCGAGTGGGTTTTGTGGTGTCCAAGGCCGTGGGTAACGCCGTGGTTCGCAACAAGGTCAAGCGTCGATTGCGTGAACTCGCGGCCGACACCGTGCGTTTGCGGCCCACCGGGCATGATGTGGTGGTCCGCGCCCTACCTGCCTCGGCGGGTGCGGTGTGGAGCGAGCTCGGTGACGACTACCGTGGTGCGTATCAGAGCGCATTCCGGAAGGCCGGATGACAACAGACTCCGGCATTGCCCAGGGCAATGCCGTACCGTTCGATGTGCAAGGTATTGGAGGAGGCGCACACGTGGAAGACCGGGTGGCAGCCGACGCTCTCCTGAACCGAGCGCCCCATGAGTACCACAGGGCGAACAATGCGCTCCGCGCCATCAAGTACGCCCCGCAGAACGTGTGCATTGCTCTGCTCAAGCTGTATCGCTCCATTGTGTCCCCGCTCTACGGGGACGTGTGCCGCTACTTCCCGTCATGCTCGGCCTACGCGCTCGAGGCCTTCACCGTTCACGGTGCGGCCCGTGGACTCGGGTTGAGTGTCAAGCGCTTATTGCGGTGCCATCCATGGGCGGCGGGCGGAATCGACAGAGTTCCTGGCGGTGGACGAGAGTTCCATTCACTGTCCGAGACGCCCAAAATCATGCTGCTCAACCACCCGAACCTCGCACGTGAGGCCACGTGCGACCGCCCCGGTCACCACCACGGCGTGACCCAAGGAGCCAACGTTCGATGAATTTCTTCGACATCATCCTCTTCCCCTTCAGCTGGGCCGTTTCGGCCGTGCTGTGGGTCTTCCACGAGCTACTCACCGCCATTGGGATGGACCCGGCCTCAGGTATCACCTGGGTGCTGTCCATCGTGGGTCTGACCCTGGTGATGCGTACACTGACCATCCCCTTGTTCCTGAAGCAGATCAAGTCCATGCGCGGCATGCAGGAACTGCAGCCCGAAATGGCCAAACTGCAGGCCAAGTACAAGGGCAAGAAGGATCAGCTCTCCCGTCAGGCCATGGCCGAAGAGCAAATGGCCCTGTACAAGAACCACGGGTCCAACCCGTTCTCCGCATGCCTGCCCATCTTGGTGCAGATGCCCATCTTCTTCGCGCTTTTCAAGGTGCTGCGCTCGGTGCCCCAGGCGGCAGGCAATGGTGAGTCCATCCATGTTCTGACCCCGCAGCTGGTCGAGCAGTTCAACGCGTCCACCATTTTCGGTGCACCGTTGTTCTCCACCCTCATGCAGCCCGGTATCGGTAACCACACCGCAACCGTGGTGCTGGCGATCGTCATGATCGTGGCCATGTCCGCTACGCAGTTCATTACGCAGAAGCAGTTGACGGTGCGCAACATGAGCGATGCCGCCAAGCAGTCGCCCATGTACCGCCAGCAGCAAATGATGCTGTACCTGTTCCCGTTGGTCTTCGCGATCGGCGGCATCAACTTCCCGCTGGGTGTGCTCATTTACTGGACCGTTTCCAACCTGTGGTCCATGGGCCAGCAGTGGTGGGTCATCCGCAACAACCCCACTCCGGGTTCACAGGCCGAGCGCGAGCTCAACGAACGCCGCGCAGCCAAGGGTCTGCCCCCGGTGGGTGTCAGCAAGGAGGAGCACGAGGAGAAGCTGGAAGAACAGCGCCAGCGTGCCGCCGCGGGGCAGCGCAAGCAGCCCGTGTCCAAGAAACGCCAGAAACAACAGCAGTCCCGCAAGAAGCAAGGGTCCTGAGGGAGAGCATCCAATGAACGAGACTGACAACGGTCATGACGTCACGACCGAGAACGAGACCGGCGATGCGCCCGTGACCCAGTTGAGCCCGCTTGAAGAAGAAGGCGAGATCGCGGCCGACTACATCGAGGAGCTACTGGACACCGCGGACATTGACGGTGACATCGACATCGAGGTCCGCGATGGTCGTACTTACGTGTCCGTGGTGACCGAGGACGATCAAGACTCCGAGCTGGAGGCCCTCGTTGGCCCCAAGGGTGAGGTACTGGATTCATTGCAGGAGCTCGCTCGCCTGGCCGTCCTATCCGCCACGGAGCGTCGCAGCCGCCTGGTGCTCGATGTCGGGGGCTACCGCGTGGCCCGCGCCGAGGCACTACGGGAGATGGCGCAGAAGGCCGTGGCCCAAGTGCAGTCCAGCGGCGACAGCGTGCATTTGGAACCGCTGTCCGCCTATGAACGCAAAATCATTCACGACGCCGTGGCCGAGGCCGGTCTAGTCTCGGAGTCCGAGGGCGAAGGCCCGGGCCGTCACATCGTGATTTCCGCGGCGGACTAGGTCTGTGGCACAGTCACGTTCGTCCAAGGCGCACGACGCCGCCTCGGGGCCTTCACAGCCTCCCGTTGACTCCCGACCGGCCCCCGATCCCCAGCCGGCTCCTCCGCTGACGGGCTCGGAATTGGCCGCCGCCCAGCGGCTCTTCGGAGACAGACTGGAACTTGCCGAACGCTACACGGAACACCTGGCGTCGTCGGGAATCGTCCGCGGGTTGATCGGCCCGCGCGAAGCGCCCAGGCTGTGGGAGCGTCACGTACTCAACTGTGCCGTGGTCCAAGAGCTCATCCCGGAGAACGCACGTGTGGTGGACGTGGGATCCGGCGCCGGCCTGCCGGGACTGTGTCTCGCCTTGGCCCGCCCCGACATCTCGATCACCCTGGTTGAGCCCCTGGAACGCCGTGTCCAGTGGCTCCACGAAGTAATCGACGACCTGGAACTGCCCAACGTGACCGTCATGCGGACGCGCGCCGAACAGGCCAAAACGCAGCTGAAGAACATTGACGTGGTGACGGCTCGCGCGGTCTCCGCGTTGACAGGTCTGATGGACATCACACTCCCCCTACTCAAGGGATCGGGACAGCTGCTCGCCCTCAAGGGTCGGTCGGCGCAGGACGAAATCGATAAGGCCAGGAAGAAGTTCAATCGGTTCGGGGTGCGGTCCGCGGAAGTACTCACCGTGGGTGAGGATTTCCTGAGTGAACCCACCACGGTGGTCCGCCTGAGCCTGTGATCCTGATCGGTGGGCTCGATGTGGCTGGGTAAGCTAACGCAGGACAGTCTGTAACCGTCGGAGAGGACGAGTGGTACGAGTGGAGCAGAACTCCGAAACTCGGAACGACCGGGTGCGCGGCCATGACTTCGGTCTTCCACCGGATCCCGTAGCACAAACAAAAAAGGTTGTTCCGGACCGAGGACGTCACGTTTCACGTGAAACAGACACCCCACACGGTACGGCAGCGCAGCAAGCAGTAGCGGATACCGCCCTTGGGAGGAAGCTCGTGGAAGAGAACAAACGTCGCGCACGACTCAGGCAGACCAAGATCGATCCCCCTGCTGAAACCCGGTACATCACGATCAGCAATCAAAAGGGTGGCGTGGGTAAGACCAGCACCTCCGTGAACCTGGCGGTTGCCTTGGCCCAACAGGGGCAAAACGTCCTGGTGGTCGATAATGACCCCCAGGGCAATGCATCCACCGCCCTGGGGATCCCCCATGGAACGGATGTCGAGAGCGTCTACGATGTTCTGATCGATGAGACTCCCGTAGTGGATGTGGTCCAGAAGTCCCCCGAAATGGAGAACCTCTGGGTGCTGCCGGCGACCATTGACCTCGCCGGCGCTGAGATTGAACTGGTGTCGGTCGTGGCCCGCGAACAACGGTTACAGCGGGCCCTCAAGGCATACGGGAAGGCACGTGAAGAGCGGGGCGAGACACGCCTGGACTACGTGTTCATCGACTGCCCGCCAAGCCTAGGCCTCTTGACCATCAACGCGTTCGTCGCGGCCACCGAGGTGCTCATTCCCATTCAGTGCGAGTACTACGCATTGGAGGGTCTGAGCCAGCTTCTGAACAACATTAAAATGATTCAAAAGCACTTGAACCCGGACCTGTCCGTCTCCTCCATTCTGCTGACGATGTACGACGGACGCACCAATCTTGCCTCGCAGGTGGCCGAGGAAGTGCGTCAGCACTTCCCGGACCAGGTCTTGGAGACAATGATTCCCCGATCCGTGCGGATTTCCGAGGCCCCGAGCTACCAGCAAAGTGTCATTACTTACGACCCCAGCTCGACCGGTGCACTTTCCTATCTCGAGGCAGCCGCGGAACTGGGAGCTCGTTCACCCCAGCACTAGGCGGCATGTTTCACGTGAAACATACCCCTTGCCCGCTGATACCGCGGAAATAGCAATCGAGGGCCGCGAACTGCACGGGTTCGCGGCCCTTGGCGTATCTTGGACTCCTTGCTGTAGGAATTGTCCGGCGCTTTATCGCGTTTCACGTGAAACATCGGCCTATAACACGGTGCCACCAGGCCTCCGAAGCGCGTGCGAGCGGCTGCTCGCAGATAAGATGAACGTCGGAGAAACGACGAGAGGATTTACGTGAGCGAGAAACGACGAGGTCTAGGTCGCGGCCTTGGCGCCCTGATCCCCAGCGGGCCAGCGCCGGAGACTGGCCCGGCACGGGCCAAGAATGGGGCTTCATTGTCTGACGACGGGACCTCGAAACAGGACCAGAGTCAAACGCGGACCAGGACCGAATCCAACGCCCGAACGCCCGCCGCGTCGTCCAAGACATCAGGAGGGCAGACGGCATCGAACAAGAGCACATCGACCAAGCCCTCCAAGCACCGGTCGAAGAGCAGCGGGGTAGTCGCGCAGCCGACCTCCGCGCAGCCTGCCGGTCCACGGCAAGGCGGCGAGCCAGCTAAAAAAGCTGCTGCCGGAAGGAAGAGATCCGGAGAAGGCAATTCACCGGCTCAGGTGGAAGATACTACTGCCGCAGCTTCAAGCACGAAACCAGCCGTTTCACGTGAAACATCGCCCGAAAGCCGCGACAAGAGCAAGAGTGGCAAGCCTGCAGCTCGTGCTCGACGTGACATGGGCCAGGCGCTCAGGAGTACCACCACCGTTCGTCGCCCGGTAGACATGTTCTTTCTTCCCTCCGACGAGTCCGACGGTATCGAGGACTCGGCTGAGCCGAACGTTGCAGGAACCAAATCTGCCTCAAAGGACCCTGCCGGATTGTCCAACGAGAGGCCCGAGCACGACGTTTCACGTGAAACATCGAAGACGTCTCATCACGATATGAGCCCTGGTAGCGAGCGAACAACTCTGGATGACACATCCGAAAAAGGTCCGCAATCTGCGAACGCTGCGCCCGACTCCTTAGAATCTACCGGCATCGACGGGGCCGCCGATAGTCAGCCGCGCACACGCCAGCAATCTCCGCAAAGCAAAAACAGTCCCAACCCCCCCGAAACGACAGAGCCGGACGCCAGCGTTCCACGTGAAACATCCACCGGCACGGGTGACGGAACGGATATCGGCCTCGACGCGAGTCAGCTCGGCGTGGTACCGGGTGCAGAGTTCGCGGAAATCCCGGTGGCCGACATACACCCCAACCGGAAACAGCCCCGGCAAGTCTTCGACGAGGACGAACTCGCCGAATTGGCGTTCTCCGTCAAGGAACTGGGAGTCCTCCAGCCGGTCGTGGTGCGCCCGAGCCGCGAAGGCGAGGGTGCCAAGTACGAACTGGTGATGGGCGAGCGTCGCTGGCGCGCCGTTCAGAAGGCCGGGCTCGACTCAGTGCCGGCCATTATTAGGGAAACTTCCGATGACGACCTCCTTCGCGATGCCCTCCTGGAGAACTTGCATCGGTCACAGCTGAATCCCCTGGAAGAGGCGGCCGCCTATCAGCAGCTCTTGGAGGAGTTCGGTGCCACCCAGGACGAACTGTCCCGCCGTATCGGCCGGTCACGTCCGCAAATCTCCAACACCCTTCGTCTTCTGCGCCTGCCCCCGTTGGTGCAACGCCGCGTGGCGGCCGGCGTGCTGAGTTCCGGTCACGCGCGCGCATTGCTGGGTTTGACCGACCCCGCCGAAATGGAGCGACTGGCGCAGCGGGTAGTGGCCGAGGGCATGTCCGTGCGAGCCACGGAGGAAACCGTTGCGCTATCGGACGGTCTCAAGCGTCATGCACCCAAGCGTAAGAGCGCCACCCACCGCCATGATGATCGGCTCAACTACATTGCGGACGCGTTCTCAGATCGACTGGACACCAGCGTCAAAATTCAGTTGGGCGCACGCAAAGGTAAGATGACCATTGAATTCGCGTCGGTGGAAGATTTGAACCGCATCATGGACGTGTTGGACCCGAAGGTGGGCGGCCAAAGCTAGGCACTAGCCGGAGCGTTAGGATCATCTATCACCCCGGCAGATCGGCCCCCCGCTACAAAAGATGGCCCCGATGTTTCACGTGAAACATCGGGGCCACCTTCATCTCCGGATGCCCGAGTCAGTTCGTGTTGTAGTAGTCCTGGATGTCCGACAAGCTCATGGTGCCGGTCGCTACGTTATCGGCGGACCGGACATACATGCGCTGTAGTGCGCACAGAATGGACTCCGCCAGGCGCTCCCGATGTTCCGGATCCTCGAGAAGTGTTCGTTCGGCCACGCTAGAGAGGTACCCCAGGTCGATCCACACGGTGGGGGCGTTCGAGTAGCGCAGGAGCTCCCATTGGCGCGCGTGGCAGCCGAGATCCTGTGCCCCGGTACGGGAGATCAGTTCCTTGAGAATGTAACGCGCGGCGGTCTCGCCTATCGGAGAGTAGGTCTCAGCGCCGTCCTGGTTACCCCAGTAGTAAGTGGCCACCCCATTGGCAGCAGCCGAGGCATTCCAGTCACAATGAAGCGTCAGTACGAGTGCATCGGGGTGTCCCTCGGTGGCCGCTGCCTTGGACTCCACCATGCGCACCGGCTCGCCGGACCGGGTTGTGTAGTCGCCGTTGCCGAGCACCACCGGTGACGCGCCCACGTTGTTCAGCAGCTCATACGTGCGGAGGGCCACGTCGGTGGTAATACGCTCCTGATCCGCGGTGAACTCATCGGGTGCCGTAGGGGAGACGACCTGCCCGGAAGCGGCCCAGGGCAACAGGATCACTACACGCTGCTTCAGGGCATTGGTTGCCTGTTCCAAACGGTGGTAATCGCGCAGTGAGTAGGCCTTGGATGACGTGATGTTCTTGTTGATGCGGGCAAGCGCCGCAATTGTGTCAAGATCCACCACACCGTTGGGCTCCAGGCCCAGATTCTGCTGCAGCTCCACCACGGCGTAGTGGGTCTTACGGCAAAACGTGCCGTTGAGATGACCGTAATAGAAACCCAACCGGGACAGGTTGGCTTGGATGAGTTCTACGTCCTCGCCACGCAGGGGGTGCTCGGCGTCGTAATACAGCGGGCGATCACCCAGGGTGTACTGAGCTTGTGTCAGCGCAGTCTCGGTTTCGGGGCCGAGCACACCGTCCACGATTAAGCCCTTGTTCTGTTGGAAAATCCGCAGAGCGCCGTCAAGCGTCTCGTCGAAGTATGACGGGTCGTTCACGGTGTCCGGGGACAGACCAGTGGCGCCCTTGCCGGCGCGGATGAGACGTTCGCGGAGCCCCACCACGCGCCTGTCGGTCACTCCCAAGCGAAGATTGGCCGCATGTGGCTCGGATGTCACTGGTCTTCCCCCTGACGGTTATGAAACGTGAAGCGCGTTGGCGGTGTGCCGTGCGCTCAGGCCGACGGGGTCAGGTAGTCCGCAAATTCCTTTTCCAGGGCGGACTTGGGCTTGGCACCGATCGAGGTTTTGGCCACCTCACCGTTGGCAAACAAGTACACCGCCGGAATGGAGGTGATGCCGTACTTGGAGGCAATGGCGGGGTTGTCGTCAACATTGACCTTCACAACGTCAATGTTGTCCGCGTGCTCGGCGGCAATGGCGTCCAACACCGGGCCCAACTGCCGGCAGGGTCCGCACCACTCGGCCCAGAAGTCCACGATGGTCGGCTTGGAGTTCTCCAGCACCTCGGCCTGGAAGTTGGCGTCGGTGACGTCTTTGGCTGCACTCATGTCGAATTGTTCCTTTCAAGCGGGTGAACACCCGGACGGGCCGGAGTACTCACCAGTGGTTGAGATTGATTATGACGCAGACACCTGTGATCAGCTGTCCAGCGCCGCCAGATAGTGCTCCACATCAATGGCAGCAACACATCCCGAGCCTGCCGCGGTGATGGCCTGGCGGTAGGTGGCGTCGAGCACGTCACCCGCGGCGAACACACCGGGGATGGAGGTTGTGGAGGAACGGCCGTCCACGGCAATGGTGCCGTCCACCGTGAGCTCCAGCTGATCCTTCACCAGGTCAACGCGGGGATCGGAGCCGATGGCCACGAACAATCCGGTGATGTCCAGCTGCGAGGTCTCCCCGGTCACGGTGTCCTCCAGGGTCAGCGACTCCACCTTGGACTCGCCATGGATGTCCGTGACCTGCTTGTTCCACAGGATTTCGATTTTGGGGTCATCGAATGCTCGCTGCTGCATGATTTCCGAGGCGCGGAACGAATCTCGACGGTGGATCAGCGTCACCTTGGACGCGAACTTGGTCAGGAAGGTTGCCTCCTCGATCGCGGAGTCGCCGCCACCCACCACGGCGATGTTCTGTTCCTTGAAGAAGAACCCGTCACACGTGGCGCACCACGACACACCGTGACCGGACAGTCGCTCCTCATTGGGCAGGCCCAACTTCCGGTAGGCGGAACCGGTGGACATGATCACACTGCGGGTGCGGAGCACGGTGCCGTCCTCCACGGTCACGGTTTTGATCTCGCCGTCCAACTCCAAGGAGGTGACGTCCTCGAAGCGGATGTCCGCACCGAAGCGCTCGGCCTGCTGCTGCATGTTGGTCATCAAGTCCGGCCCCATGATGCCCTCGATGAAACCCGGGTAGTTCTCGACGTCCGTGGTGTTCATGAGTTCGCCACCGGCGGTGACGGAGCCCGCAATCACAATGGGTTTGAGGTCCGCTCGAGCGGCGTAAATAGCGGCGGTGTAACCGGCGGGTCCGGAACCGACGATGACCACGTCGTGGACGGCGTCGTCTGAGGTTCCGGGGGCGGTCTCCTGCGCCTGGACGGGCGTCAGGTTCAAGTTCACGGCGTTCGCGAAGGAGGGGCCGAGATCATTGCTCACGTGTTTGAAAACCTTTCTGGGGATGGCCGCGTTCGCGGCGGGAAACTACTGGAAGAACGTGCCGGTACGGCGTGAATATTCCGGATCGTTACCGAACGGCAACTTCCCCGATCCGCAAACCGTACTGGTACCCGCCAATGGGGTTGGTGAGCTGCGGCAGCTGTTCCCACATGATGAGCACGTACTCGTGCTCGCCCTCCTGTGCCGCCTGGCTGAGCGGCACAGTGATTTGCGGACCGGTGAACGAACCCGTGCCCACCTGCTGCGCGCCGTCCATGGACGGGGAATCCGAGACGTACACGGTGAAGTTGCCGCCGGTGCCGCCGGCCTGGTCGATGGTGACCTCGGACACCGGCGCCGGTTCCTCGAGTTCCACGGCCAGTCCCACGTAGTCGGTGAGATTGCCGAAGTTGGCGTTCGAGAAGCCGTAGCTGAGCCAGTATGTGGCGGGGTTGCCGTCAATGGCCTGGCTCAGGGTGGCGTCCGTGGCAGCCATGAAGTTGGGATCCGAGGTCACGCGGGTCACGGCCTGCGCGCGGGGTTCGGTGGGTGCCGCCGAGCCGTCGGCATCGGTTTCCTGGGGCGCCGACGCCGTTTGCCCACCCTGCGGAGCGGGGTCACGGCCGTCATCGGGCTGCGATGTCAACGAACCCAGCGCGCGAAAGCCGAGGACCACGGCGGCCAGCAGGGCCAGGATCAGCAGGAGTAACAGCAGGGCCCGCAGTGGACCGTTGCGCTTCTTGCGTCGTGTCCCGGGATCGTGGGAGGGATCGGAGCCATGACCGGTACCGGAACCGCCATCAGAACCACCGGCGACTGCGCTCGCCGCTCCCGCCGTGCCCGCGGCACCGGCACCCGAGTGGCTCTGGGCCGGGGTCTCGGGCTCGCCGACCGGATAGCCGGCCAGACGTTCCGGGCTCCCCTCGGTGGCCTCGAAGCTCTCATAGCGGTTGTCGCCGTCGTAGGTGGGATCGATTTTCCCGGCAGCGGCGGCCGATGCCCCCACCGCGGCCGCGTTGCCACCGGAGGCGGCGCGATCGAAGAGTGTCGACCGGGTGGACTGGGGATCCACTTTCCGGGCCCGACCCAGTTTGTTCCGCACGGAGGGAGCGGCGGGGGCGTTCTCGTATGCCTCGTACTCGTCGTCGCTCCACCGGGTCACGGCGGGTTTGTTCCCGGGCGCCGCGCCCTCGTCCGTGTCGGCATCGTCATCGTACGGGGCGCCCGCGCTGGGCACCGCTTCGTGGGGCTGCGTGGGGTCGGGTTCTTCGTAAACGTACGGAGATGCCGGAGCGGAGCGGGAGTCGCCAAAGATGTCGTCCGAGAGGGACTCGTCCTCCAACTCGTTCTCCGCCACGAGCAGGGTGTCCAGCAGGTCCGCGGCGGGAGCGTAGGAGGTCACCAGATAGGTGGTGTCATGGGCCTGTCCGAGGTCCAGGATCTGGAACCGGTCGCTGCCCGAGCCCGAGGCCAGGGAACGCGCGTTGGACACCATGAGCTGCTCGTGGTGGTCACCGGGCACCAGGATGGACACCCTGCGCCGTAGGATCTGGTCCTCGCCCTGCAACACGTGATCGCCGTCGGCGCTGGTCAGCAGGGACGCGGTGACCTGGTAGCGGCCACCCAGGACAGTTCCGAGCGCAATGGGCTGGGACACAGCGAACTCCCTCGAGTTACGGCGCCCGGAGCGGTTCGCGGGCGCGATGACAAACTGTTGCGCAGTCTACCGGCCCAAGCGGGCCTTCAACGGGCCGATCAGCGAACCGAACTCCTCGACCCGGAAGAGCTTCATGGCCAGCAAATACACCAGGCCCATGGCCACACCGCCCACCAGGACGGAGAGCAACGCGGTGATCTGGTTCTGCCACGGGAATCCAGCGGTGTCGTAACCGCCCATGAGCCACAACGCGACGACGCCGCCCGCGCCCGCTACCAGCGAGGCCGCCAGGATCCGCGCGTGGGCACCCAGGATGCGAGCGACGTCGTAATCGCCGATGCGGCGCCTGAGCGCGAAGTGATAGAGCAGTGTGGCCAGGATGTTCTGCGCGGCGTAGCAACCGGCCACGGCAAAGACCATGTATTCGGGCGGCAGGGCACGGGCGATGCCGATCGCGGATACAACCGTGAAGATCGAGACGATCAGCTGGACCACGAACGGCGTGCGGGCGTCCTCCTGCGCATAGAAGGCGCGCCCGAGCATGAACGCGGTGGACATGAACGGCGCGCCGATCGCGATGACGGTGATGACCTGGCCGATCACCGCGCCGGCCGGGGCGATGCCGCCGGAGAACATCATGCCGAGCGGGCCCGCGTACACGATGAGCGCGACCATGCAGAAGACCGTGGCCACGCTCGTGATGCGCATGCTGGAGGACAACGAGGAGACCAGGCTGTCGCGGTCCTTGGCGTCCGCGGCGGCGGCCATGCGGTTGAACAGGACCGTGGCGATGGACAGGCCGATCACCCCGTGGGGCAGTGAGTAGAGCAGAGAGGCCTGGTTGAGCGCGGTGACACCGGCGATCTGTTCCGGGACCCCGCCGGGCGGGCCCACGTCACGGGCGCCGGTGGGGATCGCGGCGGTACGGGTCAGGGCCAGGAACGCGAGGTTGGCAATGATGCCGGTGGCCAGTGTCCACCCGCCCAGCTTGGCGGCGGTGGACAGACCAATGCCGCGCCAGCCGAACTTGGGGCGCAGCCCCAGGCCCAGGCGCTTGAGCGGCCAGAAGAGAATGAGCGCCTGAGCGATCACGCCCACCGTGGACATTCCCACGAGCCAGAACGTCTGGGCCGCGGTCCAATTCTCCAGGGTGTGGTGTGTGCGCGCGAACGGACCGAACTGGTAAATGAACACCAACAGGCCGGCAATTGCAATGATGTTGTTCAACACCGGCGCCCACATGTACGCACCGAAGGCACCCTTGGCGTTGAGCACCTGACCCACCACGGTGTAGAGGCCGTAGAAGAAAATTTGGGGGAAGGTGAGCAGGGCGAATGTCATGGCCATGGCCAGCTGGCCCTCGGACCACCCGGGGCCCATGATGCGGATGATCGGGATCGCACACGCGAGCACCACCGCCGTGACACCGAGCAGTGCGAGCACGGCCAGGGTGATCAGTCGGGAAATGTAGTCCGCGCCCGCATCCGGGTTCTTGGAGGCCTTGATGATCTGCGGAACCAGCACGGCATTGAACACGCCGCCGGCGATCAGTACGTAGATCAGGTTGGGCAGGTTGTTGGCGAGTTCGAAGACGTCCGCCATGGTGGTCAGCGAGCCGATGGCCACCGTGATCAGCAAGGCCTTGGCGAAACCGAGAACCCGGGAGACCAGGGTTCCGGACGCCATGATGGCGCTGGAACGCGCGCCGGATCTCTCCATGAAACAGGCCTTCCTGCACGGGGATTGCAACGGCAGGCACCGCGGAACCGATCCGCGGGCGCGATTACAACTGATGAATGATGTACTCCCGAGCGATGTCAGCAATGCGCCGCTCGTTGGGGAAGGACAGCTTGCGGTCAAGATCGTCGATCCCGGACCAGGCGACGTCAACGGCCTCGTGGTCGGGATCGTTCTCCGTGGTCAGGAAACCGCCGGTGGCTTCCAACAAGAAGTGATGAACGGTCTTGTGAACTCGGTGCCCGGAAACCGTGAACCAGTAGTCGATACTGCCCAGGGGGGAGAGGACGCGGCCCATGATGCCGGTTTCTTCCTCGATCTCACGGACAGCAGCTTCCTGATTGGTCTCATTACCTTCGGGGTGGCCCTTGGGCAGGCACCATTCCAGGCGGCCACCGCGATTGATGCGAGCAATGATGGCCACCGGATGAGTGGGTTCCTGAAGGTTCACCACAATGCCGCCGGCCGAGACTTCTTCCACCGTGGGCAGCGCGGAGACCGGTTGGTTCGGTCGCCTCTTGGGTGCGCTAGGGACGGGAAAAGCCATGACTCCTACCTTAGCCACATTCCCCGAACACTCCCTGACCCGGGAATCCGCAGGCCAGGCAGGGGCGGAAGAAATGAGACAATTACGGCCATCATGACGCAGCTGTTCGATACCTCCTCTCTCCACCCCGTTTCCTTCGAACTGGGGCGGCTCTTTGCCGACGCCGGATACGAGTTGTCCCTGGTGGGCGGGCCCGTGCGTGATCTCTTCCTGAACCGGGACGCCCTGGACCTGGATTTCACCACCAACGCCACCCCGGAGCAGACCCTCGCGGTCATTAAGAACTGGGCGGACGCGCACTGGGAGATCGGTCGGGACTTCGGAACCATCGGGATGCGCAAGGCGGGTCTGCAGCTCGAGGTCACCACGTATCGCGCAGAGGCCTACGATCCCGATTCACGTAAGCCGGTGGTCGCCTTCGGTGAAAACCTCACCGAAGATTTACGACGCCGCGATTTCACCGTCAACGCCATGGCCCTGCGGCTGCCGGACCTCGACCTCGTGGATCCGTTCGGCGGCATCAAGGACCTGCATGCCGGTGTGCTGCGCACCCCGGGCACCCCCGAGGACTCCTTCACGGACGACCCCCTGCGCATGATGCGGGCGGCGCGCTTCAGTTCACAGTTGGGGTTGAACGTGGCCGAGCCCGTCCGGGAGGCCATGACGGCCATGGCGCAGCGCATTGAGATCGTCTCCGCCGAACGCGTGCGCGAAGAACTGGTCAAGCTGGTGTGCGGTTCATATCCCCGCCGAGGCATAGAACTCATGACGGATACCGGTCTTGCGGAGATCGTGCTCCCCGAGGTGCCCGCGCTCAAGTTGGAAACCGATGAGGCCCACCACCACAAAGACGTCTACCAGCATTCCTTGACGGTGATGGAGCAGGCGGCGGAGAAAGAAACCGATGCGGACGGCCCGGTCCCGGCTCCGGACTTCGCCCTGCGTTTCGCCGCGCTCATGCATGACGTGGGTAAGCCGGCCACCCGCCGCTTCGAACCGAACGGCGCCGTGAGCTTCCGACATCACGAAGTGGTCGGTGCCAAGCTGACCCGCAAACGAATGAAGGCGCTGCGCTTCGACAACGACACCATTAAGAAGGTCACCCGTCTGGTCGAGCTGCATATGCGTTTCTACGGATATGGGGATGCGGGCTGGACGGACTCAGCAGTGCGCCGCTACGTCCGCGATGCCGGTGACCAGCTGGAGCGATTGCATCGCCTCACGCGCTCGGACGTGACCACCCGCAACAAACGCAAATCCGCGCGCCTGGCCACCGCTTACGACGACCTCGAACGGCGCATTGCCGAGCTGCGCGAACAAGAACAGCTCGAGGCCGTGCGGCCGGAGCTGGACGGCCAGCAGATCATGGACACCCTGGGGATCGGCCCCGGTCCCGAGGTGGGCAGGGCATACAAGTTCCTGCTCGAGATGCGCTTGGACCAAGGCGCAGTGGGTGAGGATGTGGCGCGCGAACGGCTCATCGAGTGGGCCCGCTCCAAAGGCATCGGCACGGCCTGACGGCGCGGCCCACCGGGCGGGCGCACGCGCACGGTGGGTGACGTGAAGTCTGCGGGCCCGCACCGGTCCCGGACCCGTGCGCGAGCGGCGTCGTAAATTGTGGGAGTGGATCGCGCCACGAGCGGCGAACGGGGCGGGGCCATGGAAGACTGATGCCGTCCCTGTGTCCACCGGAGGAGTACGTGCATGAGCATGGAAGGCGCCAAGAAGCGCGGCGGCGGCAAAAACTCCGGCCTGCTGCTGCTCGGTCTGGGCCTCTACACGGTCATGATGGCGTATCTGTTGCGTGTGCCGTGCCGGGTGCCCGACTGGAACCTCGCGGAGGACGTCCCCGAACTGTGTGTCACGGTGATCGGCACCGGCGATCTGGGTGTTCGCTCCACAGACGTGGCCAGCGGCTTCTTCACCGGCGGGCCGACCGGGGATCAGCCGGTCCTGGTGGGCATGATCACCACGATCATCGGGTGGTTCGCCTCCAACCTCTCCTCCCTGCTGGGCATCGACGTGGACCAGGGCATCTACCTGGACCTCTCGCTCGTACTGCTGGCCCTGGTCTGGCTGGCCATTGTGGCCGTGGTGTCCTCGCTGAGTGGTTCACGCACATCGGATGCGCTGGTCATGGCCCTGTCACCCGTGGTGGTGCTCGTGGGCTTCCAGACCTGGGACTTGTGGGCCGTGCTCTTCATGATGCTCGCCCTGCTGGGCTACGTGCGCGGCAACCCGGCGCTCGCGGGATTCATGGTGGGCTTCGGTGCGTCCGTGGCGTTCTTCCCCGTGGTGGTCCTGCTGGCCATCCTCATCATGGCCGCGCGCCACCGGTTCATCAAGGACTTCATCAGCGCGTTCATTTGCGCCGCCATTGCGTGGATTCTGATCAACGGCACATACATGCTCACGGCGTGGGATCAATGGCGGGCACAGTTCGACAACATTGTGGGTTCCACCACGGAGCAGTCCTCGTTCTGGAATGTGTGGAACACCAACATTGAACCGCGCACCGGGCTGGCCCTGGACGGCGGCAGCGTGGGCCAGTACGTGCTCCTGACCATGGTGCTGGGCCTGGTGTTCGTGCTGCTGGTCTCTCTGCTGAGCCGCCGCGAACCGTCCGTGGTGCAGGTGATGTTCTTGCTGCTGGCCCTGTGGGTGCTGCTGGCCAAGGACTACTCGCTCAACTACGTGCTGTGGTTGGTGCCCTTGGTGATCCTGTGCCGCCGTAACTGGATCGAATTCGGTCTGTGGCAAGTGGTCGAGGTGCTCTACTGGGCCACGGTGGTGCTCCCCGCCGCCGCCTGGCCCACCCTGCCGTGGGTCGAGCAATTCGGGTGGGCGCCCCAGGACATTCTGGCGGTCATCCGCTACTTGTTCCTGATCTACTTCGTGGTGGCCGTGGTGATCGACATGTTCCGCGGCCGCAAGGCGATGGCACTCGGGGTGTCCGCTCTAAAATGATGCGGCCCCGCTCACGAGACCATGAGCTGAACCCACCCACTCCTGCTTCTCGGACAAGGATCATGGAGAACACCAAGTCTGCAGTGGCCCGTTGGCAACCGCCCTCGTTGCGATCGCTGAGCAAGCCCTTGTTGTTGATCTTGGCGGGAGTGGTCGTGGTGGTTGTGTTGTGGAGCACCGTGATCAACTTCTTCCTGGTCGCACGCGAACCCCAGTACGCTGTCGAGAACTACCTCGAGCAATTGGAGCGGGGCAGTGCGCGGCAGGTCTTGGCCCCGCTGAGCATTACCAGCAGTGATCCCACCGTGCAGATCCTGCCCAACTCCGTGTACCACAATTCGCACGACCGTCCGGTGGCCCATGAGATCGTGTCGGTCTCCCAGCACGGAACCCAGGCTGACGTCGAGGTGAATGTTCGCACCGGTGACGGACTGACCCACCGCCTGACCTACACGGTGGACAAGCTGGTCACGTCCGGTTTCCTCAACGACACGTGGCGGCTCAACGACCTGGACGACCAAACGGTCGAGGTGAAGCTGCCCGCGAAGGTGGATGCCCTGTCCGTGAACGGCCAGTCGGTACGGCCAACCGCCGCCGCGTTGCGCGCCACGGACGACGGGCCCGCCCGCACGTGGCAGTTCGCAGGCCTCCCCGGTAGTTACGACGTGGGTTTCCCAGAGGACTCGTACCTGGCGGCCCGCAAGAATGCCGCTGGAGGTATAGACATTGGGGATCCGCGGCCCGTGTCCATGGCACTCACATTCGGGCCCTCCCCGCGCATGTGGGAGACCGTGGACCGCGAGATCACCGCGGTGTTCGGTGACTGCGAAGGTGGGCTTCGCCTGGACCTCGAAAAGTGCCCGGCGCCCAGCGCATGGGCGGAGGGAGCGGCGTCGGACTCGGAAAGCGCGCAACCCGACGCCCTGCCGGACGGGGTGACCAATGTGGAATGGGAGCTGGAAGCCCGGCCGGCCCTGGTTCTGCAACCCGATGACACGGATCCGCTGGAGTTCCATGCGCAGCGCTACCGCCCGGCCGTGGCCAAGGTGACGTACCGCGACGACGGACGCGCCAAGACCGAGCGCGTGGAATTCGGTCTGGACGTCACCGCTCGCTCCACCGGCAACGACATCACCACGGACGTGCAATTGCGCCGAGCGCTGACCGATACCGAGCGTGCGTTCGACGACTCGTAAACTTGAATCAGTCGAAGAGGGAGTCATCGTGGCCCAAGAGCCGGAATACTACACACCTCAACCGCTGTCCCCGCGCGACGGCGCCCGCGCCGGTGGTTTTCAGCACCACCCCGGGCAGTCCCAGTGGGGTCAACCCCTCCAGGGCCCGGCCGTGGTCAACGTGGTGGGCGGCAAGTCCGCACTGTTGTCCTATGTGCTGTGGTTCTTCCTGGGGTGGTTGGGCGTGCACAAGTTCTATCTGCAGCAGCCTTTCCAGGGGATCTTTTACATCCTGCTGTGGGCGCTTGGATGGTTCACCACCCCGATCATCATCGGGTGGTTCATCCTGGGCTTCTGGGGACTGCTCATGATCATTGACCTGTTCCTCATTCCGCTGCGGGTCGCCCAGCTCAATGCGCGGCTGGCCCGCCGCGTCAATGGCTACTGAGCCGCAGTTGTAGTAAACTCGGTAAGTCTGTGTGCCGTTCGATACGCGATCGGTACCGACAAACGCACAGAACCTCCTGCTGCGGAAGGACCGCAGCCGCTTAGCCCGAAGGAGGTGGGTTCTTTACATGCGTGAATACGAATTGATGGTGATCCTCAACCCCGAGGTCGAGGAGCGCGCCGTTGAGCCGACCCTCAAGAAGTTCCTCGAGGTCGTCACCAAGGAGAACGGCACCGTCGACAACGTCGACATCTGGGGCCGTCGTCGCTTGGCCTACGAGATCCAGAAGAAGGCCGAAGGCATCTACGCCGTTGTGAACTTCACCGCTGAGCCGCACACCGCTCAGGAACTGGACCGTGTCCTGGGCCTGAACGAAGCCGTGATGCGCACCAAGATCATCCGTCCTGAAGAACAGAAGATCGAAGCCAAGTGAGTTGACTGTGCGGTCCACCAGGGCTGCACAGGGTGCCTCACACACGGCCCGTACGGGTTAACCGTGAGATGCTTCAAAACCCACAACGTCTCGCATCCAGCGTCCACAGATACCGGAGGTTCACATGGCTGGCGATACCGTCATTACAGTGATCGGCAATCTGACCGCCGACCCCGAACTGCGCTTCACTCCGTCCGGAGCCGCGGTGGCCAATTTCACGATTGCGTCCACCCCGCGGGCCTTCGATCGGCAGTCCAATGAGTGGAAAGATCAGGAGACCCTGTTCTTGCGCTGCTCGGTGTGGCGTGAGGCGGCGGAGAACGTGGCCGAGTCCCTGACCAAGGGCACTCGCGTGATCGTTCAAGGTCGGCTCAAAGCACGCTCTTACGAGACCAAGGAAGGGGAGCGACGCACCAGCCAAGAGCTGGAAGTCGACGAGATCGGCCCTTCCATGCGGTACGCAACCGCCAAGGTCAACCGGAACTCGCGCGGTGGTGGTCAGGGAGGCAACTCCTACGGCGGCAACCAGAACTTCGGTAACACCGGCGGCGGTGGCGGATTCGGGGGAGACTCCGGATACGGCGGCGGCCAGCAGGGCGGCTTTGGTGGAAACCAGGGCGGCAACTTCGCCGGTTCCGGCGGCGGCAACCAGCAAGGCGGTTTTGGCGGGGGTAACCCCGGTGCCAACCGCGGCGGTGGCCCGCAGCAGCGTCCGCAACAGGGCAACGATCCTTGGGGTCAATCCTCCGGTGGTAATTACGACTGGGGTACTGATTCCGAAGACGAGCCCCCCTTCTAAACACACTTATTCACCCCATCCCGCAGGTTCGCCTGCGGGCTCCGCATCCGAAAAGGAGCACCACGATGGCCAAGGCTGAAATTCGCAAGCCGAAACCAAAGCAGAACCCGCTCAAGGCGGCAGGCGTCACCGAGATCGATTACAAAGACGTCGCTCTGCTTCGCAAGTTCATCTCCGACCGCGGCAAGATCCGTGCACGCCGCGTGACCGGCGTGTCCGTTCAGGAGCAGCGCAAGATTGCTTTGGCGATCAAGAACGCTCGTGAAGTTGCTTTGCTGCCCTACTCCGGCGCCGGCCGCTGATCTGAGAGGACTGAGAATCTATGGCAAAGATCATTCTGACCCACGAAGTTTCCGGGCTGGGTTCAGCCGGTGACGTGGTTGACGTGAAGAACGGCTACGCCCGTAACTTCCTCTTCCCGCGCGGTTTTGCAACCCCCTGGAGCCGTGGCGCTGAAAAGCAGATCGAATCCATCAAGAACGCACGTGCCGCTCGTGACCTGGCATCCCTGGAGGACGCACAGGCTCTGGCTGCCAAGCTGACCTCCACCACCTTGACCGTTCCGGTCAAGTCCGGTGCCGAGGGCCGCTTGTTCGGCACGGTGCGCGCTGACGACATCGCCAAGGCCGTTGAGGCCTCGGGTCTGGGCTCCATCGACAAGCGTCGTGTCGAGCTCACCCAGCGCATCAAGACCACCGGCATGTATCAGGCCGTGGTTCGGCTGCACGAAGAGGTCAACGCGAACGTCGAGTTCGAGGTTGTCCCCGCCTGATTTCATCCCCTGGGCATTTCGCACAATGTCCCCAGAATGTGATGGAGACAAATCCCGTAGGTCACTGACCTGCGGGATTTTTCTCTGCGGTTCCACGGCCCGGGCGGCACCGATGACTTTCCCACGTGTCACGGTCGGCCGTCCCAGGGGGTTACGTGCAACGATTTTCATATGGAGATCAAGGCACACAGGGGACTCAGCGGGTCCCGGCTTTACTGGGTTGGGCTGGGCTGCCTTGGCCTGACCGTGGCCGCCTTCGCCGGAAGTTTTTCCCTGGGCAATTCCCTGGATCCCCAGGGGACCGTGGTGGTACTGGTGGTCGGGTTGGTCATCAGCGTCGTAGCATCCATTACTGCGGCGATATTGGCCATTGCCGGGCTGGTTGCTTTTCCCCTGCTCAGGGGGAGATTCATCATGTTGTTGGTACTGTCGCTGCTGTTCTCACCCTTGCTATGGCTTGGGTTGATGGCCGTCGCGCTCTAGTTATCCACAGCGCCGCCCACAACCCGTGCACAAGTTACGCGGCGTGTTCCACACACTGTCCACAGGTTTTCCACAACCCGTGGACAGCGTGTGTCATTAAGCCTCCCGAATCATGCGGCTGTCGTCGCGGATCTGCCCCACGAGTTCCTCAAGCATGTCCTCCAGCGTCACGATGCCCTCCACCCGGCCGTCCGGTGAGGTCACAGCGCCCAGGTGGGCACCCGAATTCTGCATGATGGTCAGCGCCTGCCGCAGCGGCATATCAGCGCCAATGCGGGGCAGCGCGCGCACCTGGGAGGCCTGGATGGGAAGGTCGCGAGCGGCGTCGTCCTCTTCGATCAGGTCCTTGATATGAACGTAACCGGCCAGCGAGCCGTCTCGG
The DNA here is from genome assembly GCF_014698015.1 of Kocuria sp. cx-455. Classification (GTDB taxonomy): domain Bacteria; phylum Actinomycetota; class Actinomycetes; order Actinomycetales; family Micrococcaceae; genus Kocuria. The sequence goes on along the minus strand of NZ_JACXBS010000001.1, from coordinate 54,891 downwards.
GCGAGCATCGGGAAGCGCGAGTAACTGTCTGCGGCGATGATCTCCGCCTGGGCCGTGGTCACGCCCGAGGGCAGGCACGTCACCTCGCTCATGGGGATCAGAATGCCGTTGACGCTGCGTTCCTCGAAGGTCAGGGCGCCCAGCAGCAGGCGCTCGTCGTTGGCTTCGAGCAGCCCGCCGTGGCGTGATTCGGCGACCAGGGCGGCCACCTCGTTGCGGGTGAAGACCGAGGTGACCTCGTCCTTGGGTTGCACCCGCATCAGGCGCAGAATGCCATTGGAGATCCCGTTCATGAGCCACAGCAGCGGCCGCAGCACGGTCACCACCCCCGTCAGCATGGGTCCCAGCACCAGGGCGCTGCGCTCGGGGGTGGCCAGCGCAATGTTCTTCGGGACCATCTCGCCGACCACCACGTGCAGATAGGTCACCAGGGCCAGCGCGATCGCGAACGCAATCGGGTGCTGCACGGCCTCGGGCACCCCGAGCGCGGCGAACGGGACCTCGAGCAGGTGCGCGATGGCCGGTTCGCTGATGGCGCCCAGCGCCAGGGTGCAGATGGTGATGCCCAGCTGCGCGCCGGCCATCATGAGCGAGACGTTCTCCATGGCCTTGAGGGTGACCTTGGCGGCCCATTTACCCTCGAGTGCCCTGGGTTCGATCACGGTGCGGCGGGCGGAGATCAGGGCGAACTCCGCGCCCACGAAAAATGCGTTGCCCGCCAGTAGCACCACGGTGAACAGCAGTCCGGCGAAGTCACTCATCGGTTCTCCTCCTGCTCGACGACGCCGCTGGCGGCTTCGGGGCGGTCCGTGGCCTTCGCGTGGTGCTCCCGGTTCTCGCGCTCGGTCTCATCCTCGGACGGCAGCTCGCGCACGCGAGCGGTCAGCTCGGTGATGCGGTGTTCGTCCAGGCCGGTCACCTCGAACGTGATGAGCCGGGGTTCCTCACCGGGGTCCGGATCGGATGCGACCGTGACGGTGTCTCCCACCTCGGCCAGGCGGCCCAAATCCAGGGTGATGAGCCCGGCCAAGGTCTCGTAGTCCTCGTGTTCGGGGACCGTGACACCCAGGTGCTCACTGGCCTCGTCCGGGCGCAGGGCGGCGGCGAAGGTCCAGACGTCGTCGTGCTGTTCGGCGTGAGGCTCGTCCTGGGGGTCGTGCTCGTCGCGCACCTCACCCACGAGTTCCTCCACGAGGTCCTCCAGGGTGACCAGCCCGGCGATATCGCCGAACTCGTCCACGAGCAGCGTCATCTGCAGGGCACCGGTGCGCAGCACGTCCATGAGGTCATCGAGCTCCACGGTGTCCGGGACAAATCGCGCCTCGCCCATGATGTCCTCCACGGTCACGGACTCACGCTGGACGTAGGGCACGGCCAGGGCCTGGCGCACGTGCACCTGGCCCAGAACGTGTTCCTTGTCCTCGTGGAGCACGGGGAAGCGGGAGAAGCCCGTGGCCTTGGACTCCCGCAGCAGATCCCGCACGGTGTTGTTCGGGGACAGGGTGACCATTTGACCGCGCGGGGTCATTACGTCATGCGCGCGGCGGTCACCGAACGCGAACGAACGCTCCACGAGTTCCGCGGTCTGGGAGGCCAGCGCGCCCTGATTGGCGGAGTGACGGACCAGTCCGGCGAGTTCCTCCGGGGAGCGTGTTGAGGCCAGTTCCTCCTGTGGTTCCACGCCCACCGCGCGCACGATCGTGTTGGCGTTGTTGTTGAACAGGCGGATGGGCCAACCCAGCACCTTGGTGAAGCCGCGCTGGAAGCCGACCACCGCCTTAGCGGTGGCCAGCGGCTTGGCAATGGCAAGGTTCTTGGGTACCAGTTCGCCGAAGATCATGGTCAGGCCGGTGGCCAGTACCAGCGCCAGCGTGATGGAGGTGGAACGGGCCGCGACCGGTGACAGACCGGCATCGGTGAGCGGGCCCGTGATCAAGGCGGCAATGGCCGGTTCCGCGAGGAAGCCAATACCCAGGTTGGTCACCGTGATGCCCAGCTGAGCTCCGGAGAGCTGGGTGGACAGGGTCTTCATACCCTTCAGCACACCCTGGGAGCGGCGGTCGCCGGTCTTGGCGGCGGCCTCTACGTCATTGCGATTGACGGTGATGAGGGAGAACTCGGCGGCCACAAAGGCACCGCACGCTGCAATCAGCACAACTCCGATGATGACGGAGACGACTTCCACTAGCTCCACCACCCCTGGCTACAACTCAGAAAACCGGGTCTTTTGCAGGGGGCGTCGCTAGGGGCGCTCATGATCTCCGTATCTTAATGAAGGCCGCGCTCGGTGCGCCGCGAGGTATAAAACGGGACAAATCTACAGGCGGAACCCGGGAGTTTCCAGGGGGCGAGCGGCGTCGTAGTCCCCCTTGGCGAATGCGTGTTATCCATGTCCTCGCACGGTGCGACAATGGAGCGCAGTCTTCGAGGAATGGAAGTGAGTCAGGGTGTCGGAATACACGTCCGGATCGCGCGAGGAGTACGGCCGCTCGCTGCCGCACGACAACGTGGCGGAGCAGTCGGTGCTGGGCGGCATGCTGCTCTCCAAGGACGCCATTGCGGACGTGGTGGAAGTGCTGCGCGGCGTGGATTTTTACAAGCCGGCGCACGAATCCATTTACGACGCCGTGATCTCCCTGTACGGGCGCGGCGAACCCGCCGATGCGATCACCGTGGGCGACGAGCTCACCAAGCGCGGTGAGATCGAACGCATCGGTGGTGTGGCGTACCTGCACTCGCTGATCGCGTCCGTGCCGACCGCGGCGAACGCGGGATTCTATGCGGAGATCGTGCGTGAGCGTGCGGTGTTGCGGCGGTTGGTGGAGGCTGGTACCAAGATCGCGCAGCTGGGGTACTCGCAGGACGGCGAGGTCGATGACATCGTCAACGAGGCCCAGGGTGAGATCTATCAGGTGGCGGAGCGGCGCACGTCCGAGGACTACGTGGTGCTCAGCGAGGTCATGGAGGCCGCGGTCGATGAGATCGAGGCCGCCGGTAACCGCGAGGGCATGCAGGGTGTGCCCACCGGGTTCATTGAACTGGACGAGCTGACCCACGGTTTCCAGGGTGGCCAGATGATCGTGATCGCGGCGCGCCCGGCCATGGGTAAGTCCACGTTCGCGCTGGACATCGCACGCTCCGCGTCCATCAAGCACAACATGACGTCCGTGATCTTCTCGCTCGAAATGAGCCGCAACGAGATCGCCATGCGTCTGCTGGCCGCCGAGGGCACCCTGCAGATGCAGGACCTGCGCGCCGGCACACTGCAGGACGAGCAGTGGGCCAAGATCGCGCAGATCATGGGCAAGATGGACTCGGCGCCGCTGTTCATCGATGATTCGCCGAACATGTCGCTCATGGAGATCCGCGCAAAGTGCCGGCGCCTGAAGCAGAAGCACGATCTGAAGCTCGTGGTGCTCGACTACCTGCAGCTCATGAGTTCCGGCAAGAAGGTCGAGTCCCGTCAGCAAGAGGTCTCCGAGTTCTCCCGCGCGCTCAAGCTGCTGGCCAAGGAGCTCGAAGTCCCGGTCATCGCGCTGTCCCAGCTCAACCGTGGTTCCGAGCAACGCACGGATAAGAAGCCGCAGGTGAGTGATCTGCGTGAATCGGGTTGCCTGACCGGCGACACTCGGATTTTGCGCGCGGACACGGGCGCGGAGACGACCATGCGTGAGCTGTACGAGTCGGGCGAGAAGGATGTGCCCGTGTGGGCGCTCGCGGACGATCTGCGCTACGTGCAGCGTCCGATGACGCATGTGTTCTCCACCGGTGTGAAGCCTGTCTTCCGGTTAGGCCTTGCCTCCGGGCGCGAAGTGCGGGCGACGGCGAACCACAAGTTCTTCACGTACGCGGGCTGGCGGGCTCTGGGCGACCTGGGTGTGGGGGATCGTGTGGGGATCCCGCGGCATGTGGGGGCGCCCGCTTCTTCTGTGTCCATGAGTGACGCTGAGGTGTCCGCACTGGGCGCTCAGTTGGCCGGGCTCTCGTCCGTGCCAGCGTCCGTATTCGCGCTTCCCAAGGAGCAGGTGCGGTTGCTACTCGGCTCAGTATGGTCCCGTTTCGGATCGGTTTCGGATGCGGGTTCCGGTGAGTGCGGTGAGATGTCTTTGGCAACGACGTCGCGCGAGGCTGCCGACGCCGTGGCCCGCCTGTTGTTGCGGTTTGGAATCGTGGGGACCGTTTCTTCTGCTGACGGTGTCTCTGCTGGTTCTGTCGTGTCGATTGACGAGTTTGAGGATCAGCTGATGTTCCTGGAGCAGATCCCTGTGAACGGTGGATCCGCGGTGGCTGCGGCGCAGCTGCGCGCTGCTTTGCGAGCTAAGAAGGCCGAGAAAGCTGCTCCTGGCTCCGGCGGGATGTACAACGCGTGGGACGAGGTCCGGAGTCTTCTGGAAAACCGCGTAGCGGTGTCCGGCGATTCCTCCGTATCCGCTGTGGCTGGTGGCGGCACAGCAACGATGACCCGACCGCCCCAATCGCGGCTGGAGGAAGTCGTCTCCGCCCTCGATACCCACGACCTGGACATGATGGCGATGAACGATCTGTATTGGGATCGCATTGTGTCCATCGAGGATGACGGCGTGGAGGAAGTCTTCGATGCCACCGTGGTTGGCGCCCACAATTTCGTGGCCAACGGCGTGACCGTCCACAACTCGATTGAACAGGACGCGGATATGGTCATCCTGCTGCACCGCGAGGACGTGTACGACAAGGAGTCACCGCGTGCCGGTGAGGCAGACGTGATCGTGGCGAAGCATCGTAACGGCCCCACCAAGACCATCGTGGTGGCGTTCCAGGGTCACTACTCCCGGTTCGCGAACATGGCGTTGGAGGGGTTCTGACGTCGCTGATCCAGCGGGTGCTTCGCGGAGAGACTCTCGCGCACCGCCGGATGACCAACTGGATTCACCGGGACGACCTGGTCACCGTGCTGCGGGCCGTGCCGGAGGTGCAGCACCCGCGGCACGCCGTGCTCGCCGTGCCGCGGTCACCGCGGCGCCAGGACGGAATCTCCTGCGCCCTGCCCGGCCGCCAGGCGGCGGTACTCGCCGGGCGTTTTCCCTACGAGCCGCTTGAAGGCGTCGCTGAACGTGCTCGCGGTGGACCAGCCGCATTCCGCGCCGGTGCGCAGCACCGGACGGCCTTCGGCGAGCAGGACCATGGCCCGGTGCAACCGGTACTGGCTGCGCCACTGCCGGTAGCCCATGCCCAGTTCCTCTCTGCACAGCCGGCTCAGTGTCCGCTCCCCCACACCGATCCGGCGCCCGATCTGCTCCAGGGTGACCGGGCGGGAGAGATCTTCGGCGAGCAGCGCCGCGACCTGCCGTAGCCGCGGGTCCCGGGGCAAGGGAAGATGTAAGGGTTGCTCGGGGCTCGGGCCGAGCTCGTCGAGCAGTACCTGCCGCAACCGCGCGCGCCGCTCCGGTCCGCGGCTCGTGTCCTCGCCCGCGGCGCCGCCGGTCAACGCCAGGACCGCCTCGCGGGCCAGCGGGGTCATGAGCAGCACCGCCGGGTGCTCGGGCAACTGCTCGGCCGGGTTCGGGTCCAGATACACCAGGCGCATGTCCACTGCGCCGTGCGCCCGGTGCTGATGCACGGCGCCGGCCGGGACCCACGCGATGCGGTTGGCCGGGGCGATCCAGGACCCCTGAACCGTGGTCAGGGAGAGCACACCGGTGACGGGGTAGACCAGGTGACCGCGGTGGTGGGAATGCAGCGGGGTCAGGTGACGGTGGTTGAAGCGGTGGACCTGCTTGTCCGTCCCCTCGGGAGAGTACGGGTCCTCAAAAGAGCCGATCTGGCGGTTTTCCGACACAACATGGCATATTACCGGTCGCGGGACACGACGATCCAGGATGTACTGGCCCAGTTCCTGCGCGCGACCGGACCGGCCGCCGCACCCCACCACCCGAGGAGTTCCGTGTTCGTGTCCACCGGTTCCGTTCCAGCCGTGACGCCCGAGGGGCCCGGGGCCGCGTCCTCGCTGCCCGTGGACCCGGCGGCCACGACGCCCGCGCCCGAGACCCCCGCGCCCGTCGTCCCGTCGCGCGGACGGGGCCCCCGCACACCCGCGGACCGGCCCCTGCTGCTCGCGGCCGGGCTGCTGCTGATCGCGTTCAACCTGCGTGTGGGGGTGGCCGCCGTGGGGCCGGTGATCGCCGAGATCAGGGCGGACATGGGCTTCTCCGGCACGGTGACCAGCCTGCTGACCGCGATCCCGGTGTTCGCCTTCGGGGTCTTCGCGTTCCTCACGCCCGGGCTGCAGAAGCGCTGGGGCATGCACCGGCTGCTGGGCATGACCATGTTCGTGATGGCCGCGGGGATCGCCCTGCGGCTGGAGGTCCACGCCGTCGCGCTGTTCGGGGGCACCGTGCTGGTGGGGATGACCATCGCCATCGGCAACGTGGTGATGCCCACGATCATCAAGCAGGACTTCGCTCACCGCGCGGGGCTGATGATGGGCCTGTACTCCACGGCGCTGTTCGTCGGCGCCGCCGCGGCGTCCGGTGTCACCGCCCCGGTGGCCGCGGCCACCGGATCGTGGCGGCTGGCGTTGGCCACGGGGGCGCTGCCCGCCCTGGCCGCCTTCCTGCTCTGGCTGCCGCAGCTGCGCTGGTCCAGCGGCCGGCAGCCGGTGCGCGAGGCCGTGGCCGAGGTCCTCGAACGCCGGGAGCCGACCTTTCGCCGGCTCATGAAGGATAGGCTCGCGTGGGGTGTGACCCTGTTCATGGGATTCCAGTCCATGAGCTACTACACCGCCATCACGTGGATCCCCACGATCCTGCGGGACAGCGGGATGGACGAGCACACCGCTGGGTGGTTGCTGTCCTTCTCCCAGTTCCCCGCGATCGCGACGGCGCTGCTGGCCCCGATGCTCGCCCAGCGCCTCCGGCGGGCCGGCCTGGCCGTGGTGCTGACCGTGCTGGTGACCGCCGGAGGATTCCTGGGCCTGCTGCTGGCGCCGGTGCAGGGCGCCTACGTGTGGATGACGCTGATCGGGCTGGGGCAGGGGGCCTCGATCAGCCTGGGGCTGAGCTTCATCGTGTGGCGCTCCCCGGATGTTCACCACACCGGGCACCTCTCCACCATGGCCCAGGGCTGGGGATACGTCATCGCGGGCCTGGGGCCCCTGGGGATCGGCGCCCTGCACAGCCTCACGGACGGCTGGGAAGTGCCGATCCTGGTCTTCGGGATCGTGCTGGTGCTCCAGCTGGTGACGGGTCTGGTCGCCGGGCGGGACGGGCACGTGCTGGCCGGGCGGGTGTGAGGGCGGCTCGCTCCACGCCCCGATGTACGGCGAGAGCTACCATGCGGTGTTCGATGATCCGCAACAGCAGGGGGTGAGCGGAGCGTACCTGTCCAATCGGCAGGAGGTGTGCGCCGGCGGCGTCGTGCGGGCCGTGGTGCATGAGGACGGCGCGTGGTTCGTGCACATCGACCGGGACGCCGCACGGACGGGGCAGCTGTGCCGGAACCCCGTTTTCCGCTGGGAATTCGGCCGTGTACCGGTGTCTGTCTGCCATGCCAACGACGCCACCGCGGTGCTGTCGAGACGTCACGAAACCCTGACGGCCAACACTCTCCTTGGCACGAAGAGACCGGGAGGATGAGGTGCATGCGCAGGTACCTGGAGACGGCCGGAGTGGACGCCGAGATGGTTCCGGACCGGTTCGTCGAGTGCGGCCGGGTGCCGCGCCTGGACGGGGCCGAGTAGCCGCACGTGAACCTCGCGCACCCGGAGGAGATCTTCCACGAGTACCTGCGGCGGATCGGCGACGTCGTGGACGTCGTGGCTCCGCCCGGGCGTCCCGATCACCGCGGTGCACCTGGGGACGGGGGCTATGACCCTGGCCCGCTGTATCGCGGTGACCCGCCCCGGTTCCGGGCAGGTCACCGTCGAGCGGGAGGAAGAGTTGCCCAGTCTTGTCCTCGAGGCGCTACCGCTGCCGACGGGGCGCGAATGCGGATCGTCGTCGACGACGCCCGCGCGGCACTGCCCCGTGTCGCCGCTCCGAGCACCGTGGTCGCGATGGTGCTCGACGTCTTCACCGGCCGCGGCTCGCCCCGCCCACCTCGCGAAGGTGGCCTTCTACGAGGAGGCCGCCCCGCTGCTGGCGCCGGGCGGGGTGATGGTGGTCAACGTGGGCGACGACCCGGGGCTCGCGTTCCTCGCGGACCAGGCCCGGGCGATGCGGGCTGTCTCCGCGGACGTGTGGTGCCTCGCGGGCCGGAACGCGGGCAACCTGGTGCTGGTGGGCGGGCGCGACCCCCTGCCGCGGGAGTGGGCGGCGTACTTCGCGGCCGCCGGCCCGCACCCGGCCGGCGTGCTGGCTGCGCAGGGCCTGACGGAGTTGGTCGCGCGGTCCAGTTCGCGGCCCGAGTTCCCGGCCGAACCCGGAACGCTTGACGCCGCCGAACGGCATCTCGGCACCCTCGGCGGCCGTCCGGGAGGACAGCGGCCCGTAGGCGCCCTCCGCTTCCTCGACGAGTTCCCCGGTGGCGGGGTTGACCACCGCGCAGGTGTTCCGGGAAGTGGTCTGGGACGTCGTCGTCTCAGGCACGAAGAAGCCTCTCGTGTGGGCTGTGACGCAACCGTAGCAGGGGTGCTCGGAGGAGTATCAGCCGGACGTGACCCTGGCGATCTCCGCCACGAACTCGTCCACCTCCTGCCGGGTGGTGTCGAAACTGCACATCCACCGCACCTGCCGGTGAGCGGCATCCCAGTCGTAGAACCGGAACCGCTCGCGCAGCCGCTCGGCCGCACCGGCGGGCAGGGTGACAAACAGGCTGTTGGCCCGCGTCGGCTGATTGAACCCGACGCCGCGGATCGAACCGTCCGCCATGCCAGCCGCCACTGCCTCGCGCAGCCGGGCCGCCATGGCGTTGGCGGCCCGGGCGTTGCGGATCCCGAGATCGTCGGTGAGTAGCGCGGTCAGCTGCGCGGAGAGGAAGCGCATTTTCGAGGCCAGCTGCATGAGGTACTTGCGGGCATAGTCGAGGCCCGGTGCGGCGTCGGGGTTCAGCACGATCACGGCCTCGGCGAGCATGGCCCCGTTCTTGGTGCCGCCGTAGCTGAGCACGTCCACGCCGACATCGGTGGTCGCCTCCCGCAGGGTGACGCCGAGGGCTGCCGCGGCGTTGCAGATCCGCGCGCCGTCCATATGCAGCAGCATCCCGCGGTCGTGGATGTGATCGGCGAGCGCGCGGACCTCGTCGAGGGAGTAGACCGTGCCGAGCTCGGTGACCTGCGTGATGGACACGACCGCCGGCTGAGTGCGGTGCACGTTCCCCCAGCCCCACGCCTCCCGGTCGATCAGCTCGGGGGTGAGCTTGCCATCCGCGGTGGGGACGGGCAGCAGTTTGATGCCGCCGGTGCGCTCGGGCGCCCCGCCCTCGTCGGTGTTGATGTGCGCGGAGGCCGCGGTGATCACCGCGCCCCAGCGCGGCAGCATGGTCTGCAGCGCCGTCACATTGGCGCCGGTGCCGTTGAGCACGGGGTGGACGACGGCGTGCTCGCCGAAGACCTCCCGCGTCCGCTGCCGCAGTTTTTCCGTGTAGGGGTCGTGCCCGTAGGCGGGGTGGTGGCCCTCGTTGGCCGCGGTGATGGCGGCGAGGACGTCGGGGTGGATCCCGGCGGCGTTGTCGGAGGCGAAGTTGGGCAGCAAAGGTCCGTGGCTGTGCGCGGTCATGGCGTCACGGTACCGCCGGGCCCGGCCGGGGCGACAGGGTTCCGCCGCTGTCTTAGGCTTGCCGCCATGTCATCATCCGAAAAGCCCGTGGGCTCCGACCACCCCGCCCGGCAGTCTCCGGGAACGCACCCTCGGGGGCTGCGCCGCGAGGTCACCTTCCTCCAGCTGGTGGCCTACGGGCTCGTGTTCATCGGCCCGGCCGCCGCGGTGGGGGTGTTCGGGGCGCTGGACGCGAAGTCCGGCGGCGTCGTGCCCCTGGTGTACCTGGTGGCCACCCTGGCGATGGCGCTCACCGCCTCCAGCTACGCGCTGATGTCCCGTGCGGTGCCGCGCGCCGGCAGCGTGTTCGCCTACGCGCAGGTGGCCATCGGCCCGCGCGCCGGGCACATGGCCGGGTGGATGGTGCTGCTGGACTACCTGTTGATCCCCTCGGTGGCGTACCTGTTCTCCGGGATCGCCCTGAACTCGCTGTTCCCCGCCGTGCCGGTGTGGGCGTTCGTGATCGTGGCGGTGGTGGTCACCACGGGCCTGAACATCGCCGGGGTGCGGGTCACCGCCAGGATCTCCATGGTGGTGGTGATCGTGGAGACCCTCGTACTGCTGGCCGTCCTGGCGGCCGGGGCCCGCGTACTGGCCCTGCACGGCCCGGTGCGCGGCTGGCTCGAACCCTTTACGGGCGGCGCGGCCGGGCTCTCGTGGCACCTGCTGCTCGGGGCGGTGGCCGTGGCGGTGCTGTCCTACCTGGGCTTCGACGCCCTGGCCACCTTCGCGGAGGAAACCCGCGGCGGCAGCGCTGTGATCGGGCGGGCCACGCTCGTGTGCCTGGTGGTGGTGGGGATCCTGTTCATGGCCCAGACCTACGTGGGTGCTCTGCTCAGCCCGCTGTCCACCGCCGAACTGCAGGCGGACCCGTCCCTGCAGGGCAGTGCCTACTACGCCATGGTGCAGTCCGAGATCTCCGGGGTGCTGTACTGGCTGCTGGCTCTGGCCAAGGCCGTGGGCGCGGTGTTCTCCGCGCTCGTGGGGCAGGCGGCGGCATCCCGCATCATGCTGGACATGGGTCGGTCCGGTGCCCTGCCCGCGTTCTTCTCCCGCGTCTCGGCGCGTACCGGGGCACCGCTGACGGGGGTGCTCGTGGCCGCGCTCGGTAACGTGCTCGTCGCCGGCTGGGCGGCCACGCGGGGGGACGGGCTGGATCTGGTGGTCTCGCTGGTGGACGTGGGCGCGCTGACCGGTTTCGTGCTGGTCCATGCCTCGGTGATCGCCTACTTCGCGATCCGACGCCGCGGCGGCCGGGTATCCGTGGCCCGGCATGTGGTGGTGCCGGTGCTCGGGGCGTTCGTGCTGCTGGCGGTCTTGGCGAACTCCACCCGGGTGGCCCTGCTGGTGGGTGTCGCGTGGGCGGTGCTGGGCGCGGTGGTGCTGGTGGCACGACGGCGGCGGGCCGCCCGGGATGACGCCGCGGCCTGAGCGCCGCCGTGTCCGGCCCGCCCGGGGTGGGCAGGGTGGCGGGTCAGAACATGCCGATGACCCGGCCCACGATCGCCAGGACGATGGTGAACAGCAGCCCGTACAACGCCCACGGGCCGGCCCGCGGCCACGAGGACCACCCCGAACGTCAGCGCGTAGCCGGAGAGGATCCACTGCAGTTGGGACTGACTGGCACCCAGGCCGGTCTGGATGGAGGGCAACCCCACGTCGAGGATGCTCACGCCCACCAGGGACATGAAGATGGCCACGAGCAACACCGCCAGGATCTTCCACCGCTGGGGATCGGGTGCGCCATCGCCCCGCCGCTGTCCCGTGCCGCCCTTTTCGGGAGCCCGGGTGGCGTGGGGTGCGGTGGAGGAATTGGAGGCCGAGTGGCGGGCCCTGCGGTTATCACGGTCTTTCTGCCGAGGGAAGCGGGTGCGTGCAGCACCAAAAGTAACGCGCGCCGGTGGGTCTCACCGGCGCGCCGACGGCGGCGCCCACCCGGCAGCTCCCGAACGATCGACGGGCGGGCGCCGGGGTCGGTCAGCCCTGCTGGGTGACCTTCCCGGTCTTGGCGTCCACCTGCACCTTGTAGTCGCCGTCCTGCGGGTTGTCCGACTTGTCGATGTCGAACTCGTACTGCGGGCCGGACTCCTTGCCCTCCAGCTTCCACTTGTTGATCGGCCCGTCCTGTGCGCCCTTGGCGGCGTCCATCGCCTCGTCCAGGGACACCACGCTGTCCATATCGATGCGCTTCTGCTGCCGCTCGGTCCCGACCTTGTCGCCGTCGAAGTCGTCGGTCTTCTCGTTGGCGACGTCTCCAGAGTTTGCGTCCACTTGCATCGCGTACTTCTGCTGGTCGGAGAGCAGCTCGATCTTGCTGACGTCGCCGTCGAACTTGTCCTGAGCCTTCTGCAGTGCGTCCTGCCAGCTTACGGGGAACTCGTGATTCGACAGATCGATGGGCCCGCTGGCGTCCGCGCTGCCGGAGGCCGAGGGGTTCTCCGTTCCCGGCATCGTCGCCGAATAGGTCTCAGCGGCCGCCGCGGGGGTCTGCATGCCCGGAGACTGGTCCGGGGCCATCGTGGCGTTGACCTCGGGGCTCTCACCGGCTCCTTGGTCTCCACCGCCCGGATCGGTACTGGAGCAACCCCCCCCAGCGCGAGCGCGACCAGGAGGAAGACGGTTGCTGTGGCACTCTTACGCATGGGAACCCCTGATTTCTGCTTGCTGTCGTATTGCGAAAATGCAGGTACTGGAAATACTCAGGCTAGTGATGATCGATGCGGGGGAACAAGACCCGGTGGCTGTCCACCCGGCGGCGCGGGGTGATCAGCCGCCACCGGCCCCGGAATCGGCGTGCGCGGCAATGCCGTAGGCGGCGATGAAGCGCCGGAGCATCCCCAGGAACCGCTGCCTCTCCTCCGGTTCCAGGACCTGGAGACCGCGGGTGCAGCAGTCGAGGGCGAAGTCCGTGGCGTCGTCCAGGGCCTGTTTGCCCTCCGGGGTGGGGTTGAAGACCATCCCGGCCGAACCCTCGCCCTTCCGGCGCGCCACCAGCCCCGCCGCGAGTGCAGCATTGGCCTGCCGGTTCACGGTGGACTGCTCCAGTCGCAGGTCCTGGGCGATCTCGCGCAGGGTGCGGGCCCTGCCGTCGGAGAGCAGCCACAGCAGCCGGCTGTCCGCAGTGCCCAGCGTGCTGCGGTGGTCCACGGCCCGGCGGTGCACGTCCAGGCGCAGGAGCTGGTCGAGCAGCCACGCGTCCTGGCGCTGCGCGGCGTCGGGCACGTGGCGCAGGGGGTCCGAGGGAGTGGCCGAAGTCTCCATGGCTACGACTTTACGCCGATCTGTTGGGTATGTAGCATACATAAGTCTTCGATAGTAGTTTACCCGCCCCATGAAGTCATCCACCCCTTCCACTGCACCGTTCCCCGGCCGGTCCGCCGCCATCTTCTCGGTGCTGTGCTTCGGTGGACTCAGCGCTGCCCTGATGCAGAGCCTGGTCATTCCGATCCAGGGCTCCCTGCCGCACCTGCTGGCCACGAGCCCCAGCACGGCTTCGTGGGTGCTCACCGCGACCCTGCTCTCGGCGGGGGTGGCCGTGGGCGGGCGGTTGGCCGACATCCACGGCAAGAAGCCCGTGTTGGTAGGGACGGCCGCCATGCTGCTGCTGGGTTCCGTGCTGTGCGCGCTCGCCCCCTCCGTGACGCTCATGCTCACGGGGCGTGTCCTGCAGGGTTTCGCCATGGGGTACATTCCGGTGGCCATCAGCGCGGTCCGGCAGGTGGTGCCGGTGCACCTGAGCAACACCGCGGTGGCCGGCGTCAGCGCGACCCTCGGGGTGGGCGGCGCGCTCGGTCTGCCGCTGGCGGCCTGGATCGCGCAGGTCTCGGACTGGCACAACCTCTTCTGGGTCTCCGCCGCACTGGGCGCCGTGGTCATGGTCCTGAGCCTCACGGTGGTCCCTGACCTGCAGGACGCCCACCCCGGGAAGCTGGACGTGGTGGGCATTGTGGGGCTGGCCGTGGGCCTGCTCGGCGTGCTCGTGGGCTTCTCCAAGGGCAACGAGTGGGGCTGGGGCTCGCCCCTGACCCTGGTCATGCTCGTGGGCGGGGCTGTCGTCCTGCTGCTGTGGGGATGGTACGAACTCGGCCGGGACGAGCCACTCGTGGATCTCAGGACCACAGCCCGCGCCCCGGTGCTGTTCACCGACATCGCCGCGGTACTCATCGGCTTCGGCATGATGGCCCAGTCCGTGGTGGTCCCGCAGCTGCTGGAACTGCCCACGGCCACCGGCCACGGCCTGGGTCAAAGCATCCTGCAGGCCGGGCTGTGGATGGCCCCGGGCGGTCTGGTGATGATGCTGTTCACCCCGATCTCCTCCCGGTTGCTCAACGCCCTCGGTGGCCGCATCACCCTGGCAGTGGGGGGCCGGCGTACTGGCCGGCGGCTACGTGATCGCGGTGTTCATGATCAACGCGCCGTGGCAGCTCATGGTCGCGTCCTGCGTGGCCAGCGCGGGCGTGGGTATCGGTTACGCCGCGATGCCCACCCTGATCCTGCGCAACGTCCACGAGGAGGAGGCCTCCGCGGGGGTGGGACTCAACAGCCTCATGCGCTCGGTGGGCACCACCGTTGCCGGGGCCGTCATGGCCCTGGTGCTCACCAGCAACACGCAGGAACTGGGGGCGGGTGCGGATCCGGTGCCCACCGGGGCCGCGTTCCAGCTGTGCTTCTTCATCGGCGCGCTGGCGGCGCTCGCGGGCATGGGTATCGTCCTGCTGATCCCGCGGGAAGGACGCGTCGGTGAGGCCACCGCGTCCGTGGAGGTCGCCACGCCCGCCGCGGTCGCGGACCTGGAGGCCTGCCGGGAATCCGATACCGCCCCGGGTCCCGTCCCCGTCCGCCCGTCCGGGGCCCCCGTCGAGGATTCCTCCGCGGTGCGGAGGCCCGCGTCCCGGACCACGGGTCCCCGCCATCGCGCTCCCTCCCGGCGGCAGCTGCGGCAGCGGTCCTGACGAGCCCCGCGTCGTCCGACCGGCTAATCGGGAGCCGTCCGGGACCGAGCTGCGAACTCGGGGGGCGATGAGGATCCCAGGCGACCGGAACCGTGCCACACGCCGGGGCGTCGGAGAAATGGACATTACGGCCGACGGGCCGAGAATGGACGCATGACGACGGATCCACTGCCCAAGACCGCCACAGGCGCCGCACGCGTTCAGGACCGGCGGGCCCGGGAGCGGGAGGTGTTCCACCACCCGCGCGGCCTGTTCACTCTGTTCAACCTGGAGGTGTGGGAACGGTTCTCCTACCTCGGGTTCCAGGCGATCCTGGCGCTGTACTTCGCGGACTCGATCGCCGACGGCGGACTGGGCTACGACTCCGCCACGGCGTCTTCGGTGGTCGCCGCCTACGGGGCTCTCGTCTACCTGGTGGCGATCGCCGGTGCGTGGATCGCGGACCGTGTGACCGGCACGCAACGGGCCGTGCTGTGGGGGGCGATCATCATCGCCGCCGGCCACATCAGCATGGGGATCCCGGCGGAGACCACCACGTGGATCGGACTCGCGCTGATCATCGCCGGGACCGGCCTGCTGAAACCCAACGTGGCCACCAAGGTGGGAGAACTCTACGAGATCGGGGATCAACGCCGGGACGCCGGGTTCTCCATCTACTACGCCGGCATCAACATCGGTGCCTTCCTGGGGCCGTTGGTCGCCGGTTTCCTGGGACAGACGTACTCGTGGCACTACGGGTTCGCGGCGGCGGCCGTGGGCATGATCCTGGGTATCGCGCAGTACGTGGCGGGCAGCAAGAACCTTGCCGGGCGTGAGCGCGCCGTGCTGATCCGGGAGGCCTTTCGCCCGAACGCCAAGTTCTGGGGCACTGTCGGCGTGGTGGCCGCCGCCGTGGCCGTCGGGGTGGTGTTCGCCGTGGTATCGGCGGAGGCGCTCGCGAACCTGGTGAACGTGGTCACGGGGATCACCATGGTGGTGCCCGTGGTGTACCTGCTCTGGATGCACCGTTCCCCCAAGGTCACGGACGTGGAACGGCGTAACCTCTTCCCCTTCGTGCTCCTGCTGATCGCCCTGGTGGCCTACAACCTCACGTACTTCCAGACCGGCAACACCTTGAACTTCGTGGCGCTGGAGCGTACCGACAACACGTTCCTCGGTCTCGCGTACCCCTCCACCTGGTACATCTCTCTCACGGCGATCGTGGAGATCGTCATGGGACCCGTCCTGGCATGGTTGTGGGTACGGCTGGGCCGGCGGCAACCGCACGTGGCGGCCAAGGTGGGGCTCGGCGCCGTGCTCGGCGGCGTGGCGTTCCTCGTGGTCGCACTGGGGGCCATGGTGTCACCAGGGACCGCACTGCTCTCGAGCGCCTGGCTCGTGGCGTGCTACGTGTTCCTGGGCCTGGGCGACCTCGTCCTGCAGACCTCGGGGATGTCCGCCACCACCAAACTTGCACCCCGCGCGTTCGCTTCCCAGACAATGGCCATGTGGTTCGCGGCCATGGCCCTGTCCCAGGGGTTGCAGGCGCAGCTGGTGAAACTCTTCAGCTACGAGAACATGGCGGTGTACTACGGCATCCAGGGCTTGGTGGTGGCCGGGTACGGAGTGCTGCTGATCGCCCTGACCCCGTGGTTGAGGCGCAGGATGCACTCTGTGGCCTGACCGGCGCCCGTCATCCCTGCCCGGGCCCCGGCGGGCACCCGCGTTACGGTGGGAATGACAGTTCGCCGCGAATGCCGTGACATCGTGCGGCACGGCGTCCCATTTCGACCCCCTGAGGAGAGCGACCGTGGAGATCATCAAGGACTTCCCGTTCGAGACGAGGATCGTGGAACAGTGGATCCCCCTGTCCGACGGCACCCGGCTGTGGGCCAAGATCTGGCGGCCCGTCACCGACCAACCGGTTCCCGCCGTCCTGGAGTACCTGCCCTACCGGCACGGGGACTGGACCGCACCGCGGGACCACGAGCGCCACCCCTACTACGCGGGTCACGGCTACGCCTCCGTGCGCGTGGACATCCGCGGTCACGGAGGCTCCGAGGGCGTGCCCGGGGACGAGTACGACGAGGCGGAGCAGGCCGACGGCGTGGAGGTCGTCGAGTGGCTCGCCGCCCAGGACTGGTGCACCGGGTCCGTGGGGATGTTCGGGATCAGCTGGGGCGGGTTCAACTCCCTGCAGCTGTCCTCCCGGCAGCCGGAGGCGCTGAAGGCGATCGTGACCACTTGCTCCGCCGATGACCGCTACGACAACGACGTGCACTACATGGGTGGCTCCCTGCTCGGGGTGGACATGCACGCGTGGGCCGCCACCATGCTGGCTTTCGAGTCCCGCCCGCCGGACCCCAGGGTGTGGGGCGAGAAGTGGCGCGAGCAGTGGGAGCACCGGCTGAACGGCATGGAGCCCTACCTGGACGAGTGGCTGCGCCACCAGACCCGGGACGAGTTCTGGAAATTCGGTTCGGTGTGCGAGGACTACTCCCGCATCAACACCGCGGTCCTGGCGGTGGGCGGCTGGTTCGACCCGTACCGGGACACCGTGCTGCGGCTCGTGCAGCACCTCTCGGCCCTGGGCAAGAACGTTCGCGGGATCATCGGGCCCTGGGCCCACCAGTATCCGGACCGGGACCTGCGCCCCGGCCCCCACATCGACTTCCTGGGTGAGACCCTGCGCTGGTTCGACCGCTGGCTCAAGGACGAGCCCAACGATGTGATGGACACCCCCCTGCTGCGCACCTGGATCACCGACAGCATCCGTCCCTCCTCCGTGTACGACGAGGTGCCCGGCCGGTGGGTCGCGGAAGCGCGGTGGCCCTCCCCACAGGTCACCGAACACCCGGTGGTGCTCGACGAGTCTCACCTGGGTCCCACGGCGGGGCTGGCCGACGGCTCGGTGTACGTGAAGTCCCCGCAGCACACCGGTCAGGACGCCGGCCGTTACTTCCCGTTCGGCAACGACGCCGACCTACCGGTGGACCAGCGCGCGGAGGACGCCCGCGGGGTGTTCTTCGACCACCCGCTCACCGAGGACCTCGAGATCCTGGGCAACGCCCGCGCCCGGCTGCGGGTCACCACCGAGGCGACCCGCGGGCAGGTCTACGTCCGGTTGCTGGACGTCGCGCCGGACGGCTCCTCCACCCTGGTCACCCGGGGTAACCTCAATCTCTCCGCTCGGGAGGGCCGGGAGTCCACGGTCCCGTTCCCGGCGGGGGAGTGGGTGGACGTGGACGTGGCCATGACGGGGATCGGGTACCGGTTCCCCGCCGGGCACACGCTGCGCGTGGCCGTGACCACGGCGTACTGGCCGTGGATCTGGCCCCAGCCCGAGGACGAGGGGCTGCGCATCGACCTGGACGCCAGTGCGCTGGTGCTGCCCCGGCGCGCCGTCGACACCGCCGGTGCGGAGGCGGACGCGGCGGTGCGCTTCGACCCGCCGGTGCAGCCGGAGGGCTTGGACGTGCACTACCCCGAGGCCGGCCGCGCCGGGGTGAGCAGGCCGGAACGGCTGATCAGCAGGGACGTCGCAGCCAGGGAGACCGTCATCCAGGTGGACCCGGCCTACGGCGGAACGAGAGTTTACCCGGACGGGTTGCACTACGACGAGGACGCCGTGGAGCGCTACTGGATCTCCGGCGATCCCCTTTCGGCCCGCACGGAGGCGGTGTGGAACGTGCGGCTGGCCCGCCCGGACAGCGGGTGGGAGGCCTCCCTGGAGGCGATCACCCGGATCCGGTGCGACGCGCAGAACTTCTACACCGAGTCGACGGTCACGTGCCGGGACGGGCAGGAGGAGTTCTTCACGAGGACCTGGGAGAACACGATCCCGCGCACCGCCTCCTGATGCGGGCCCTGCGCACGACCCCGATCCAGGAGCACCGATTCCCGGTCCTCACCGGGTTACCGAGGCCTGACAGGACCTCTCGCAGGGCTACCGGCCCCTGACAACCCGCCGGATCGGCCGCGATCCTCGCCCACCTTGCGGGCTGCCTGTTGCTCATCCTGGTGATTGCTGGCCCTCGCCCGGGCTGGAGAACCTCACCGGCCACAGCGGGCTCATGCCCACCGCGGCCCCGCCCCCGGGGCGGGGCGCCGCGTGCGCTCCTAGCATAAGAGAGTTGTGACCGCCCCGCGGGTGGAGTTGTAGTGAGAAATGTGAGTATTCCGGCCGCCGGGAACGGCGGGCGTGCCACGGCTGGTCGGCCCGAGGAGAATGGGCGGGCGCCGACCACGCGCTCCGTCCCCGGCGGCGACCATCGAACAAAGGGAGAACACGATGGCCGAGACCGTGACCGTGCCGGAGCCCGCCGGAGAGACCAAGACCCGCGAAGAGAACGCGGAGAGGGGCTTCGAGGCACCCAAATCCCTGCGTGAAAACCTGCAAAAGGTCGTGGTGGACATGATCGCCTTGCACCTGGTGGGCAAGCAGGCCCACTGGAACATCGTGGGACCGAACTTCCGCGACCTGCACCTGAACCTGGATGAGATCGTCACGATCGCCCGCGAGGGAGCGGACACGTTCGCCGAGCGGCTGCGCGCGCTGCACGCGACCCCGGACGGACGCCCGAGTGTCGTGGCCGCGCAGACCTCCTTGCCGGAGCTCCCGCAGGGAGAGATGCTGAGCACTGACGCGATCGACTACATCGTCTCCTCGATCGAGGCCTGCACCGGGACCATGCGTGAGGTCCACGACGCGGTCGACGAGGACGACCCGACCAGCGCGGACCTGCTCCACGAGTACCTCGAGAAGCTCGAGCAGCAGTCGTGGTTCATCAGCGCCGAGACCCGACGGCCCTCCGACAAGAACAAGTAGTCCCCGGCTTCCGCCACCCGGCGAGCCGGGTGAACGCCCCCACCGCACGATGGGGGCGTTCTGCCGTCCGGGAGCAGAGGAGAAGGGATGCTCCGATTGTCCGCACCGGCCTGGTGCTGGCGCCCCCGGGCCGGGCCCACACCGCTGTCCACCGGGTCATCGGCAGCGCCGTATTCGACGCCCTTATCGGCGCGGTGACGATGCCCCGGGTACCAGGGTGGGGGGCGGGATCTCCCACGGCCCTGGTGCGCCGCCCACATTCCCGTAGGCTTGGCCGGATGGCGACGACACCGGCGGGCAGGATCTGGTTCGGCATCGCCGCGCTGGCCGGCACCCTGCACGCACTCGCAAGCCTCTACTGGGGCCTCGGGGGCACCTGGCTGTTGGACACCGTGGGGCGGGACCTGGTGTCCACGTTACGGGACAGCCTCTGGGTCCTGCTGCTCGTCGGGGTGGTCAAGCTCCTGGCGGCGTGGTTGCCCTGGTTCGCCCAGGACTGGCCGGGGCCTTCGCAACGCGCGGTGCGCGGTGTCTCGTGGGCCGGGTCCGTCGTGCTGGTGGCATGGGGCGGGATCAACACCGTGACCGCCAACCTCGTCCTGGCGGGGCTGATCATGCCTGACAGCGACTATGACCGAACGGGCATGATCGGACACGCGTGGCTGTGGGATCCGCTGTTTCTGCTCTGGGGAGCAGCGCTGATCACGGCGCTGCTGCGCTCGCGGACCTTGCCTCACCGTTTGCACCGCAGGCCGCGTCCCACGCCCCGAGGTGAGAACACTCAAAGTGACATGAAGCGCCGAAGACCGCACAGCCGGTAACCCACATCACGCCTGATCACGCGGTGCTCACCGGAGCCTCTGCACAGCCCGCAGTGCATGGTACGCGGCGGGTCGAACGGGTAGGTCCCAGGCCCCCAGATGTTCCAGGACATGACCGCCGAACGATGCTTTGAACTTGGTGAACCCTGCCCACGGGTGTTCGGGATCGTCATTGGGCGCGATTCCGAACAGATCGGCCGCCTCGAGTCTGCGTTCCCGACCGTCCAGAACGGCCGCGACCGTGAGCGATTGTTGTGCTCGCAATTTGCGGTACGCGGGATCGGATGCACCGTGGAGGAACATTCGAACACCGCCGTCATCGATCACCAGGTTCGCGCTGAGCACGTGGTCATCCTGACGGGCGAGAAAGAGGGTGCCGGCGCCGGTGGGGAGTGCGGTCTCGGCCAGGGTCTTGAGATGTGTGGAGTCACGGGACCTGAAGTCCTGACGCTGCGCGGTCGAGGCCAGCAGACTGATCAAATGGTGGATGTCACCCGGGTCGTGACTGGCCTCAATTGTCAGGCCACGTTTTGCCGTACTGCGGTGGAGGGTGCGGTTGGTGCCGGTCATGGCTCCCAGCAGTTCCGGCTCGTCCACCGTCAGGTCCAGACACCGGGTGCGGAGTGGCTGCAGCGCGCGAGCCGCTCGTCGGAAGCCTCGGCGTTGCAGGGCCGTTCGGCGCCGGAAGATCTCCTTGTCGGTCGCTTGCCGTAACCAGCCCGACGGGCTGGGTGGTTCCACGCGCAAGAACCACGATCCGGTTTCTCGAGCCTGGGTGAACAGCCAGTGCAGTGCGGCGTCGAAGGATGCGTCGTCTCGAGCCACCGGACCGTAGGGACAGTACAGGTAGCGGCCGACGCGCCGCTCCTCCACGATGGCCTGTGCCATCCATCCTTCTCCCTTGCCGGGCAGTACACGGCGACCTTCGGCCTCCTGGACCCGGCGCCACGTGGTCCCTTGAAGCGGAGCGAGAATCACAGTGCGGGGCTTTCCGCTAGTAGGGGCCAGGTCGCGGCGATCGGTGATGCGTTCTGGGGGGAGGTGTCCCGGAGGTCCTCAGATTTTCTTATTATCCGCATTTGCACAGACTACAGTCGCCCGGTGCGAGTCGACAGGGGCACCCGGGTCTGATCAGGTGTGTTGTTCCGTTTCTAACGTCATTGGCGGCATCTGTGAAGTGACGTTAGGGTGACCGTCATGCTCTCCACTGAACAGGCCGCTTATAAGTTGGCCTTTCTGATCGCGGATGCTCTGATCCGGAGCGGTTCGGGATCGGCCAGTACCACCAAGTCCCTCCTGTCGATCTTCCAAAAGACCGAGATGCCCAACGTCACCGTGAGTGTCAGTTTGGGTCAGGTCACCATCAGTCACCAGGAAGAGCCCGACGACGCTCCCAGCACCCGCATCCTCGAATCCGAACCGGGCACGCTGGACATTGGCCTGCGCACCGAGACCGGTGAGGTACTCGAAGCCTTCGTGATGAATGAGCTCTCCATTGAAGAGGCCATCAGAGAGATGGAAGAAGTCACGGCGAAATCGCGTGTCATCGGGCATCGCCTGACGGCCACTGGCTTCGCGATGTTCGGTATCGGGTTCTCCCTCATTCTGGGCGGCGGGCTGGTCACGACTATCAGCGCCGCCCTTATTGCCGCTGCGGTGTACGCGGTCTACGCGCTGGTCGTGCGCACTCAGGCGCCCTCGATTTTCAGTCTCGCGGCGGGTGGCTTCACCGCGGTCATGGGCGCATGCGTCTCAGGCCTCTTCTTTTCGACGTCGCAGCCCGCGGTCTGCATCGTGGCCTCCCTGGCTGCGTGGTTGGCAGGTATCGCCGCTTACGGCGCGGTGCACGATGTCATCACCGGATGGTATCTCTCTGCCTCCGGCCGCATCTTGGACGTGGTCACCAGCACCGCCGGCCTGGTCGCCGGTGTGACTCTGGGTATCCATTTGATGCAGCCGATCTTCGGTGAGGACATGAACTTCATCGAACACCTCGAGATGGACGACACCCGCTGGGGGCTGTCAGTGCTCGGTGCCGTTCTGGTGTCGGCCGGCTTTGCGCTCGCCTCCGGAGGACGCGGTTGGAAGCTCGGCGCCCTTGGTCTGTTCGGCGGTCTGGTGACTCTTCTCATGCTGTCCCTGACCACCGCCGGTATCAGTTCCTTCGGGGCGATCTTGATCGCATCAGTTGTGGCCGGGGCCGTGTGCGTGGTCCTCACGCGCGCACTCAATATGGCGTCCAACGCCTCACTGATGGTCGTGCTCTTGCCGCTGTTCCCCGGAATGCTGGTGTACCAGGGTGTGCTGGGCACGATTTTCGGTATGGATGGCGCCAACAAATCGCTGTTGGACGCCGCCATCACCGCGTTCTGCCTGTCCATGGGGGGCATCCTGGGTCAATACCTCGCCTCCGAGGCTCTGTGGGCCAGCCGCCGCAAGCAGTTCACCCACAAGTACCCAGGTCGTGTGTTCCGCAAGGAGATGGCCGACGAGGAGAATTTCCGCGACATCATGGTCCCGATCTTCTCCAAGCCGTTCACGCAGTGACGGGTTGAGTCGGGATTCTGCAGCGCGGAAGTCTCATGTGAGGAAGATGCCGTTTCGCCGCGGAATCCGTGCACTTGCCTCCCCTGAGACCGCGGTGCTGCTTTTTCCTCACCTCAGGCTGAGGGCTGAGCCGGTGGGGCCCGCGTGCTCGTCCTAGGCCACCGACGGCGTCCGGGAGAACCCGAGAACAGCCAGGGCCCGCGGCATGAAAGCGGGCAATCCCGGTATTTTCTATGAACTCGCATATTCTTGGTGGTAGCTCCTCATCCGCACCCCCCCCCGCGGAGCGTACTCACCCCCCCCCACCACACGGAGTTCCCTCGTGACCCCTGCCCAACATTCAGTTCTCGTGGCGGACGACGACCCCGATATTCGGGACCTCGTGGTCTTCAAACTTGAACAGGCCGGTTTCAATGTTCGAGCCGTGGCGGACGGCAATGCGGCCCTCGAGGTACTCAAGGACACCACACCGGACCTGGTGGTGCTGGACGTCATGATGCCGGGACTCAGCGGATTGGATGTCTTGCGTCAGATCCGGGCCGAGCAACGACTCGAGCCGGTCAAGGTGCTCCTGCTGACCGCACGCGCCCGGGACACGGACGTGGACGACGGTTACAACACCGGCGCTGACGAGTACGTGACCAAGCCCTTCAGTCCGCGAGAGTTGCTGCACCGGGTCAACACCCTGCTCGGCCGGGGGCGGTGAGGCATACGTGGTATCCCCCACCCTGGTGGCCCCGCAGCTGTTGACCGTGGTGTTGTGGGTCCTGGTGTGGGCCGCGATTTTTCTGCTCGCCGTGACCCTCGGCTCGCGGGCCGGGCGGCTATGGCGCGAACGCCGGGAACGCCAGGTCCTCGATGAACTGAGACCCGCCATGCTCGCGGTGGCCTCGGGGGAGGACGATGACTCCTCCGCCTTGGGCCGGTTGACCACGGTGACCCACCGGCGCGTACGCGTGGTCGACCGTACGGTCTCCACCATGCTTTCCAAGGTCAAGGGGGAACCGGCCCGGGCCTTGGCCCGGGTACTGCGCGCGCACGGTCGGGCGGACTGGGCGCTGCGGGGGTTGGCCTCCAAGCGATCGATCCGGCGCGCGTACTCGGCCTGGATCCTCGGGTTGATGCGGGAGCGCGAATCGGGTTCCAAGATCGTGCCCCTGCTCCAGGACCGGTCCATGGACGTGGTGGTCGCCGCAGCGCGCGCCCTCACACTGCTCGGCGACAGCAAGGCCGCCCGGCCCGTGATGCGCGCGGTGGCCCCACGACGTCGTCCGCGCGGGCTGCCCAGCTGGGTGGCCGTGGAGTCCCTGTGCGCGTTCGACGACGCCGTGGCCCCCGTGGTCGCGGAGGCGACGGCGCACCCGCAACCTTCCGTGCGCCACGTCGCGGCCACGGTGATCGGCACCCGCCCCTTACCGCGAGCGGCCCCGGTGGTTCGGAAACGGCTCGCCGTGGAGGAGGACCCCCGGACCCTCGCGGCGCTCGTGGAAGCACTCGGCGAGATCGGGGGGTCGTTCGATCTGCCCATGCTGTCCCGCTTCGCGCAGCACTCGGACGAGACGGTGGCGCTCGCTGCCGTGGACGCCCTCGAAGAAATCGGGCTGCCCTCCTCGGTGGACGCGTTGGCTCCGCTCGTTGCGGACACCCGTCCGAGACTGTCCGAACGCGCGGCCGTGGCCCTCGCCGAGCTGGGGCCGAGGGGCCGCGAGCGGCTGCGGACATTTGCCGATGCACCGGGTCCCGCCGAGCTGCCCGCCACCTACGCACTGCAACTAGTCGCCATGAGGAGTGCCACCCGTGGACTGGATTGAGTTCTTGCGCGCCGCCGTTGCGGCCGTGCTCGCGTTCGTCGCGTGGCCCGTTCTCGTGTACTTCCTGCTGATCAACACCTCCTACCTGGCGATGATCGTGCTTGCGACCGTGGACTTCGTGTCGCATCGGCGGCGGGTCCCGTTCGCCGGTCGGGAGGAACTCATGCGGTCCCGGACGATGCCGGGAATCAGCGTGGTGACGGCCATGCATAACGAGGAGATGGGGATCCGCGTGGCCGTGGAATCGTTCTTGTCCCTGCAACACCCGCACCACGAGGTCATTGTGGTGGACGACGGCAGCACCGACAACGGCTTCGAGGTGCTGCGCAAAGCCTTCGACCTGGTCCCGGTGTCACGCCGGATGCCCCAGGACGTGGCAGTTCTGGAAGCGCCCACGAGTATTCACGTGCCCCGCGACGGGCGGACCCGGCTCACGGTGGTGCGTAAGGCCAACTCGGGCCGTAGTGATTCGGTCAACGCGGGCGTGAACCTGGCCCGCGAGGACCTCGTGCTGTTCGTCGATTCGGACTCCATCCTGGACCCCGGGGCGCTGCTCGCGGTGGCCCGGCCGTTCATTGAGGACCCGATCACCACCGTGGCCGCGGGAGGGGTCATCCGCGCCGCCAACGGGTGCCGGGTGAAGGGCGGACGCGTGCTGGATGTTCGGATGCCCGGAAAGCCGCTTGCGGACATCCAGGTCTTGGAATACCTGCGTGCTTTTCACCTGGGACGGGCCGGATGGTCCCGTATCAATGCGCTCCTGTTGATCAGCGGGGCCTTCGGCGTGTTCCGCCGTGACGCGCTGATCTCGGTGGGTGGCTTCGACACCAAGAGCATCGGTGAGGATTTCGAGCTGGTCATGCGGTTACACAAGACCTTTCGGCGGCAGCGTAAGCCCTACCGGGTCACATTCTTGACCGAGCCCATTTGTTGGACCGAGGTGCCCGACACCGCTCCCGTGCTGCGCAGACAACGGTCACGGTGGCATCGAGGCCTGTGGGAGACGCTGTGGGCCTACCGGGGCATGCTGTTCAATCCCCGCTACGGTCGACTGGGCCTCATGGCGGTGCCCTACTACTGGATCTTCGAGCTGATCGCCCCGCTGTTGGAGCTCGCCGGATTGGCGCTCATTGTCCTCGGGTTCGCCCTGGGGCTCGTGTCATGGCAGTACTTCCTGCTCTTCATGTTCGTGGCTTACGCCTACGCCATCATTGTGACCCTGGCGGCCGTGACCGTGGAGGAACTGAGCTACCACAAGTACCCTCGCTGGCGGGATCTGGGGATCACCCTGATAGCCGCCGTGCTCGAGAACGCGGGATATCGTCAACTCACCGCGTGGTGGCGTCTGGAGGGCTGGTTCGCCGCACTGACGGGACGCCAGCAAAAGTGGGGGACCATGACCCGCTCGGGGTTCACCGAGGTGGACTCGTGAGTTCCCGGGTTCAGCGCATGCGCGCACGGTTGGGTAGTGCGAGCCACCGTAGAGTACGCGTCATCCTGCAGCGGATGGTGGTCCTGTGGTTCGTGGCACTGTTGATCACGGGGTCCACGGCCGCGTGGGGACTGGCATCGGTGCGGGAGCACGTGGAGACGACCCGGAGCACCATTACGCCCCTCGTGGACGCGACCCACGAAATGCAAGGGGCCCTACTGCGCGCCCAGACCGCCGCGCGGGGGTACGTCATCAGCCAGGATGAGAACTTCGCGCAGGATTACGTGCGGGCGACCGCTGACCTGACCGATGCGCAGGAGCGGCTCGAGACCGTCGCGGCAGGGCGCCTGTCCCAGATCCAACGCATGAACCAGGCCGTGGATGAATGGCTGGTCCTGACACGCAGGCCGGATGGTTCCTCCCCGCGGTCGACAATCAACCTGGAGCAGACCGCGGCGGCCATGGATGAGGCTCTGACCGAGCTGGGCAGTCTCAGTGACACCGCGGTGGAGTTGCGGACGCAGAGCAGGACGGAACTGAACCGGTCCATGAGGGTGGCCAATATAGCGTTGCTCGCGGCCGCGCTGGTGTCCTCGGCCGTGATCCTCGTGGCGTTGCGCCGGGTGGACCAGCTCTTGGCCGCTCCCCTGCGCAATCTGCAGCGCACCGTGGCTCGACAAAGACATGGGGAAGCCGACGCCGTTGCGGACACCTCGCGGGGTGCCGTGGAACTCATCCACCTCGCGGAGACCTTCAACGAGGCGGTTAAGGAGGCCAGGGAGGTGGTCACTCAGCGCGAGCGGACGGTCGAGCAACTGCACGAGCTGAACCGGCAGAAATCCATGTTCGTATCCACCACGAACCACGAGCTGCGCACCCCGCTCACCTCCATCAGCGGTTACGTGGAAATGCTGCAGGACGGGGACTTCGGGAAGATCACTCCGGAGCAAGATCGTGTGCTGAACGTGGTCCAGCGCAATACCAACCGGTTGCAAGTGCTCATCGAGGACCTGCTGCTGATCATCAAGCTGGACCAAGAGCAAGACGGTCGCTCGAGGCACTACCGCGAGCTGGACCTCGCCGACTGCGCCTCCCGGGTGATGACCAATCTCGTGCCGCAGGCCACGAGGGGTCAGGTGACCCTCACGGAGGAACTTGCGGGAACCTGGCCGGCGCTGGGGGACAGGGACCGATTGGAACGTGCCATCACCAACGTGGTGGGCAATGCCGTGAAGTTCACCCCGCCGGGTGGCACAGTGACCCTCTCCCTCTCCCGGACACCCGACGGCAACGGGGCGCGATTGACGTGCGAGGACACGGGGATGGGAATCCCAGCTCAGGACATCGATTTGTTGTTCACCAGTTTCACCCGTGCCTCGAACGCCGCGGATCAGCAGATCCCCGGTACGGGACTAGGGCTCGTGATCGTGCGCACGATTGTGGAGCAGCACGGCGGGACCGTGGAGCTGCGCTCGGTCGAGGGAGAAGGAACCACGGTCATCATGGATCTGCCCCCGGTGTCGGAGGTTCAAACGGCGCCCCCGCGTGAGGACTGATTGGCTCGGGTCTTTCTGCATCCGGAACCGGACATAGTGTGGAGACCATGCAGGACCACCACACCGCTATGCAGACCGTCGACGCCGCACCCACACCCCTGAGCGTCCTCTCCGACGTCTTCGGCTACGACGAGTTCCGCGGTGAACAGGCCGCCATCATCGATCAGGTGATGAGCGGGGCAGATGCGGTGGTCCTCATGCCCACCGGCGGCGGGAAATCGCTGTGCTATCAGATCCCTTCGATCCTCCGGGAGGGCACCGGGATCGTGGTCTCGCCTCTGATCGCGCTCATGTCGGACCAGGTGGCAGCACTTGAGGCAGTGGGAATTCGAGCGGCCTTCCTGAACTCCTCCCTGGATTTCCAGCAGGCTCAAGCGGTGGAACAACAACTGCTCGCCGGCGACATCGATCTGCTCTACATGGCACCCGAACGACTGATCCTGCCGCGCACCCTGGACCTGCTCCGCCGGGCCCGGATCGCACTCTTCGCCATTGACGAGGCGCACTGTGTTGCCCAGTGGGGCCACGATTTCCGCCCCGACTATCTGGGCCTCTCCGTGCTTGCGGACGCGTTCCCCCATGTCCCTCGGATTGCGCTGACCGCCACGGCCACCCGCAGCACGCATCGCGAAATCACCGAGCGTCTGCGCATGGAGAACGCCGTCCATTTCGTCTCCGACTTCGACCGCCCCAATATCCAGTACCGGATCGAGCCCAAGGACCGCGGCCGCGACCAGCTGCTGAAATTCATCACCACCGAACACGACGGCGACGCAGGCATCGTCTATTGCCTCTCCCGCAAGAGCGTGGAAACCACCGCTGAGTGGCTGGAGAAGCACGGGATCGCGGCGCTGCCCTATCACGCGGGTTTGGACGCATCAGTGCGGCACGACCACCAGGAACGGTTTCTCCGCGAAGAGGGGATCGTGATCATTGCAACCATTGCGTTCGGCATGGGCATCGACAAACCGGACGTGCGCTTCGTGGCGCACCTGGACCTGCCCAAGAGCATCGAGGGTTACTACCAGGAGACGGGCCGCGCGGGACGCGACGGGCTCCCGTCGACCGCGTGGCTGGCCTACGGTCTGGGCGACGTCGTCAACCAGCGCCGCCTGATCGACCGCGGCGAGGGCAGCGAACTGCACATGCGCAATGCGCGCTCGCACCTGGATGCGATGCTCGCCCTGTGCGAGACCGTCTCGTGCCGGCGCGTGCAACTGCTGCGCTATTTCGGCCAGGAGTCCGAGCCGTGCGGCAACTGCGATACGTGCCTGAAACCGCCAAAGATGTGGGATGCGACGGTGCCCGCGCAGAAGCTGCTCTCCACGCTCATCCGATTGCAGCGCGAGCGCAGTCAGCAATTCGGCTCGGGCAAGGTCTTCGACGTGCTGCTCGGCCGTGAGAACGAGCGTTCCGTGGAATCACGCCACCACGAGTTGAGCGTGTGGGGGATCGGCACGGAGCTGACCGAGCGTGAATGGCGTTCGGTGCTGCGGCAGCTGCTCGCGCGCGGGATCGTGGAGGCCGTGGGTGACTACGGCGTGCTCGTCCCCGGTCCGAACGCCGGTCCCGTGTTGCGCGGCGACGTCACTCTGGACTTGGCGGTCGACAGGGCGCCGACGTCGTCGGTTCGCGGGCGCGCTCCTCGCTCCGCCGGGGGCGCCCGCGCTTCGGCCGCCGAGGGTTTGGGGACGGCGGACCGCGAAGTCTTCGAGACCCTGCGGTCATGGCGCACGTCGGTCGCCAAGGAGAAGCAGATTCCGCCCTACATGGTGTTCTCGGATGCAACGCTCGTGGGCATCGTGGAGGCGAAGCCCACGAGTGTGCGAGCATTGGGCGCCGTGAGCGGCGTGGGCGTGAAGAAGCTCGCGGAGTACGGGGACGCGGTGCTGGAGGCGCTCGGCGCGCACGCGTGAGCAACGCGCGCACGCGGGGTCGTCGTTAGGTCAGGCGCTGCCCAAGTTACGGTGCGGTGCTGGCCCAAGCCCCGGAGTAAAACTTCTCCGACCGGGATTCCAAGAGGTCCTTGTACGGATCCGGCTCGAAGCTCTGCGCGGAACTGCCGGGGATGTCAGAGGTGAACGCGGAAACGCCCAACCCGGCCTCGCGATTCTCCAGGGTCAGCCCGGCGGCCTCGAGCAGGGTGGGGAACATGTTGAGCTGATCGGCGCCGGAGCGGGTCTCGGGGGTGCCCGTCTCACCCGGAACCCAGATCCGGTTGAAGATCGTGCGGTTGGTGTTCCCACCCAGCTGCTCGTGGAAGGCGTCGCCGGCGCTCATGTGCTTGAGGTGGTCACCCATGATCACCACGGAGGTGTCCTCGAGATATCCCATCTGGTCCATATATTCCACGAAGTCCGCC
Source organism: Kocuria sp. cx-455 (assembly GCF_014698015.1). Taxonomy (GTDB): domain Bacteria; phylum Actinomycetota; class Actinomycetes; order Actinomycetales; family Micrococcaceae; genus Kocuria. The sequence goes on along the minus strand of NZ_JACXBS010000001.1, from coordinate 24,875 downwards.
ACCTGGGTCATGGAGCAGAAGAACGCGGAGGTCACTTCGCTGTCGGTGTCCACGGTGCAGTAATCGTAAATGTGCACCGGTTCGTGGGTGTCCAGGGTGAGCATGGACAGGTTGAACGGCTGGCCCGTCTGCACCGACGTGGCGTACAGCTGATCGATCTCGTTCTTGGCGTTGGCCATGAGGCGCTGATCGCTCAGGCCCCAGTCACTGCGGAAGCTCTCCTCGGGTTCCCCGGCGGCGCGCCAGTCATCGAGGCCCAGATCCTTGGTGTACCCGTGGTTCGCCAGGAAGGTGCCCTTGGCCGCAAAGGACGGGTTGGCGCCGCCCAGGAACACGTTGGTGTAACCCTGCTCGGCCAGGATGTCGCCCAGGCAGGTGAGGCCACCCAGGTAGCTGTTCATGCTGCCGACGAGTTGGTCGGGGGAACCGCTGTCCACCGACGCCCCCACGCCCTTGAGCGGTACACCGCACTGCGTGGAAACCAGCCCGGACATGGTCCAGCCGCCGCCCTCGTACTGGTTGAAGTCCTCGATGCTCTGCCAGCCGTCCTCGGGTCGCGTCACGTCCTTGAGGGGAGCGAACGCGTCCTTCTCGAAGTGCTCGTCATTCGCGAGGGTCTGCTCACCGGACTCCAAGTAGATCGTCACCAGATTGCGCTTGGCGTCCGCGCTGGTGACCGTGGGTTGCGCGTAGTAATCGCCCATGTTGTACGGCGAACTGGCCGAACGGATGTAGTCACCGATACCCACGGTGGAGGCGAACGCCGTGGTCCCGCCCGCCGCAACCGCGGCCACCAGGGCGGTCGAGATCCCGCGCATGGCCCATTTCTTGCCGTGGGGCCGGGTGTCGCACCCCAGCCGACGGCGCTTGCGGCGCCGGAAATACTGCCACACCGCAATGCCGACGGTGATGACCAGGGGTAGTACACCGATGCCCAGAATGCCCATCCAGACCAGGGAACCACCGCCGCCGTCGGTTTCCAAGGTGACAATGTTGAGGCGCATCTGCCCGAAGGAGATTTTGCCGAAGTAGTATCGGATGCCGATCGCGGCAATGAGCATGGCGAGACCGGCCCAGATCAACACGTACACCAGGAGGTACCCCAGGATCACGCCAAACCGGCGGATTGCAGGGAGGGTCCGGGTGACCATGAGAACTCCTCGCGTGCGATGCCCAGCCCATTGCCGAGCATCCGTGGATCCGCCCGTACCGGGCACCTGAAAACGACTACCGTTAACCTACCCGTTCCCCTGGGTTAAGGCGGGGGTTGATTGCTTGGAATTACCGGCGAAACCGGGTCGGGAGGCTCGGAAAGGACTCTCGCGAGCTAACGGAACGGCGGCTACTCACGGGTTAGTGTATGTAAACACATCATTCGCACGTGTGAAGGGCATACCATGACCACCCCCAACTCTGATGCCTCCCAGCAGGGAGACTCGCAACCAGGCAACTACCAACGGTACGACGCTTATCCGGCCGCCGATCAGTATCGGCCCGGCCGCGCACCCGGTGACGACCAGGGCGGCTACCGGCAACCTGGCTCCCAGCCGGGCGTTCCCGTGGGACCCGGCCAAGCCATCAAACGGTTCTACAAGAAGTACGCCCAGTTCTCCGGGCGGGCCAGCCGCTCCGAATACTGGTGGATCGCGCTTTTCATGTTTTTGATCTACATCCTGTTCACGGTGCTCATCAGCACGGTCGGCAGCGAGGTGATGAGCAGCAATACGGTCACATCCGCCACGTCCTACTCGTACTCCGCGAGAAGTGAGCCCAACGGGTTGGGGATCTTCCTGTCGCTCTTGCTCCTCGTGTTCGTATTGGCCCACATCATTCCGGGCATCGCGCTCGCCGTGCGGCGACTGCACGACGTGAACATGTCCGGTTTCCTGTACTTGCTGTCTCTGATTCCGTTTCTCGGGCCGATCATTCTGTTGGTCTTCTACGTGCTGCCGCCGAACCCCGCCGGAGCGCGGTTCGACCGGGGAGTCAGCACGTCGTGAAGTGAGGAGGGCCGCCGATCGGGAGAATCGGCGGCCCTCCGTCTGTCCCGTCCCGTACCCTCTATGGGTGCACTATCCCGTTGAACTCCCCGCCCGGCCCGACGATCACGACGACGCTCCTCCCGCCGGGTCCCGCTACCAACACCTGGACAGCACCGCCGTCCGCGAATCCACGGCGGCCCTACAGAAACGGGTGTATTCGCGCTTTCCGGACCGTGGCCTGTGGGAGGTGTGCGGAGAACTGCTGGGACTCGTCGATGAAGTCACCAGCGGGGGAGGCATCAGTCGACGTCGCATTCGGCTCGCCCGGTTGCTCTCCCGCCTGGGAATCATCGCGGTGCTCGCGATTTTCGGTGGCGCAATTGTGCTTGCCGCCGTCAGTATCTGGCAGACACCGGATTCGCTGGGCCCGGTGGACTGGCTCCCGCTGCTGGAAACCGTGGTCAACAACCTGGTGTTCGCGGGCATTGCCATTTTCTTCCTGGTGGCGATCCCCGAACGACTGGAACGCGCCCGCGTGCTGCGCCTGGTGCACCGCCTGCGCTCATTGGCGCACGTGATTGATATGCACCAGCTCACCAAAGTGCCGGAGCGGCTCCAGCGTGGTTCTCGGGCCGACGGCGGGCTGGACCTCACCCGGGAACAGCTCGCCCACTACTTCGACTACTGCACGGAGATGCTCTCGCTCGTCGGGAAGACGGCCGCGCTCTTCGCCGAGGACACCACGGACGGTGACGTACTCGACGCCGTGGAGGGCATTGAAACCCTCACCTCCGACATGGCCCGCAAGGTGTGGCAGAAGATCGCGATCATTCAGGCGCAAGGATTCTGATCCCGGCAGGCGGCAGTGGATTACATGAACCCGACCACGCGACCAATGATCGCGAGGATCAGGAACACGGCCACGAGAACGGCCAGCACGGCCACCGTGATTTTTCCTTTGGAACGGTCACCGGGGCGGTCGACATCCAGCTCGTTATTGGTGTCCCCCACGCTCAGACCCTCAGCGGGCGGAGTATCTCCCTCGATGCTGTACCCCGAATCCTCATTGGTTGCAGCGGCCATCCGCTCACGGTCAGGACGCTGGTTCTGCGGGTTGATGTCTGACATGCGGGCCTGCTTTCCATAATGGGCGGGATGGGAAGTCACACGTCCCGTTTAGAAAGCATATGTGTCACGTGCGCCGATGGAGCGTGTGTGCGGCGCGGGGCGTCTTGGGAGCCCAGCGGACCACAGCGCGGCCGCGTTCAACGCGGCGCCCAGGGCAATTTCGACCACGCCGGAGCCGAGCACCACCGGGTCGGGGTCAATGGGTAGCCACGAGGGAACTTGTGCCTGGAACTCCTCGCGGTCAAAGGTCAGGTGCGCGATGCCCGCGAACAGTATGAAGCTGCTCAAGACGACTCGGTTGATCGTCCGGGAGCGTCGTCGGGCGGCGCGTGCTCGCTCGGAACGAGACCGCGCCGCCCAGCTCGGAACGAGAGGCTTACTCGTCGGTGACGCGCAGCTCGACCTCAATGTTGCCTCGGGTCGCGCGGGAGTAGGGGCATACCTGGTGGGCCTGCTCGACCAGCTCGCGGGCCTCGTCTTCGGGCAAATTCGGGATGACGGCTTCGAGGATCACCGAGAGGCCGAAGCCCTCGCCCTCCTTGCCGATGGACACCTGGGCTCCCACGGCGGAATCGCCCAGGTCCTTCTTCGCGGACTTGGCCACCAACTGCAAGGCCGAGTGGAAGCACGCGGCGTAACCGGCGGCGAAAAGTTGCTCGGGATTGCTGCCGTTACCGCTGCCACCCATTTCCTGGGGCGGGGCCAGATCAATGGAAATGGTGTCGTCGCTGGTGCGGACGTGACCGGAACGGCCGTCGCCGGTGCTCAGGGCCTCTGCGGTGTAGATCGGTTCCATGGTGTCTCCTTCGTGTGTGATAGCGACACAACTATATTGGACACAATCTAAATGTGTCCAGCGTTATTGCTAAGATTCAGGTGTGACCGCCTCGACTTCTCCGCTGGATCTCGACAACCAGCTGTGCTTCGCCCTGTACCGTGCCAGTCATGCCGTGGTGCGCGCCTACAAGACCGAGCTGGACCGGCTGGGCCTGACATACCCGCAGTACCTGGCCATGCTCGCGTTGTGGCAGACGGACCATCCGCTGGGCGTCGGCCAGCTCGGCGACCTCCTCGGCCTGGACAGCGGCACGCTCACTCCCGTGCTGCGCCGGCTCGAACAGCGCGGCCTGGTGGTGCGGCGCCGCGATGAACACGACGAACGACGTCGTCTGATCGGGCTCACCGATGCCGGTCGCGATCTCCGTGCGCTCGCCCAAAAAGTTCCCGAAACGATTGCCGCTCGGTTCCCCGTGCAGGGGCAGGACTACCACCTGCTGATGGCGCAGCTCGCAGCCATCGCGCAGGCTTTCGGCAACGACCGCTGACCGTTCGACCATGTCTGCGATGACGGGCAGGCGCTCCCCGGCACCGGATGAAAGGCTCGACCCATGACTCACCACGTACTTCTGGCCGGTTGCGGTGATGTGGGCACGGCCCTGGGACGGCGCCTTGTGGAGCACGGTTGGCACGCCACGGGGGTACGACGCCGCCCCGGCCGGCTTCCCGAGGAGATCTCACCCGTCGCTTTGGACCTGGCAAACCCTGGAACCGCCGCGCTGCCACCGGCTGATGCCGTGGTCATCACGTTGACCGCGGACGGGCGTGACGTTGCTGCCTATGAACGTACCTATCTGGGTGCACTGCGGGGACTGCATCGAGCGCTGCGTTCCGGTGGGAGTGCGCCTCAGCGCGTGGTGTTGGTGTCCTCGACCGGGGTGCTGGGCGGTGGTGACGGAGAGGTTGTCACGGAAGCGACCCCACCGTCTCCTGCGCGGGACACCGCCCGCGTATTGCTTGCGGCCGAGGAGTTGGCGGCCCAATTGTTCCCCGGCGTGATCATCGTGCGACCGGCGGGGATCTACGGTCCGGGACGCACGTCGCTGATTGATCGCGTGCGCTGCGGTGAGGCGCTGGCCCACAATCGGATGACCAATCGGATCCACCGGGACGATCTGGTGACTGTCCTGCACACCGTGCTGGAATCTCCCGAGCCGCCCGCGCTGATGCATGCCGTGGATACCGAGCCCGCGGTACTGGGGGACGTGGCCGCGCATATTGCCGGGTTGTTGGATGTACCCGTGCCCCCGGACAGTTCATCGCCCATTGATACCGCACCGCGCGGCAAGGTGCTGGACAGTTCTCTCATGCAGAAGTTCGTGGGGGAGCTGCGCTACCCGACCTACCGTGAGGGGTATGCTGCGCTGCTGTCGACCGAGGAATCCACGTGAGCGTGCACTGGTTGCTGCCGATCAACCCGGCGGCGCACCTGGAGTTCCAACCGGCGGACTGGCTGACCCGTGCTGACGCCACTGCCGTGTGGGAAGCCATCGGGCGCTCGCAGCGGGCGGATCGGTGGTGTCTGCGGAGCGGATACCGCAATATGCGATCCGGGGATCTGATGTGGACCTACCTGTCCAAGCGACAGGAGGTGTGCGCCGTGGGGGTGGTCAGATCGGTGTCCGAAGAGGCTGATGGCTGGTATGTATACGTGGACTGGGATATGAATCGGACGGCTCGATTGTGTCGCGAGCCGATCCCGCGTGCGGAGTTCGGGCAGGTGCCGATGTCCACGTGTCGGGCAAACCAGGCGACGGGGCAGTACTGATAGAGGCCTACGAATCCTTCTCCGCTTAGCCCTGACCGAACGGGCGTGGGCCGGTCAAGTCTCAGCCTGGGGACCCGGGACCTTCCCCTGTCCACCCTTGCCTCATTGCCTGGACGATCGCCGCTGCGATGTGGCCCACGGCAGCATGGGCGAGGGGCTGCTGCTGGGCGGCGCGTGCGGAGCGAGTCATGACGCTGATGACCACCGGAGGCTCCCCGGGGTGGGTGACCGCTCCCGCTTCATGGCGGTACGGCCCCCACGTGCCGGTCTTGCCCGCAACTTCCACGCCGTCGTAGTCGAACCCGCTTGCCAGCCGATGGCGAAAAAGTTGCTGCCCCAGGACGCTCCGCAACCAGGAGCAGAGTTCCGGAGTGGCGAGTTGATTGGTCCACAGTCGCTCCAGGATGATGCGCAGATCGGAGGCGGAGGTAACGCTGAAAAGCTGCAGGTCGGTCTTCTCCGAGGTGAAAACTTCTAATTCACTGGGCCAGAGATCGTCGCCGGTGCCCAGTTCCACGCGGGAGAAGTTCTGCTCCCCGGTGTCGACGATGCTCGTGACATCGGCTCCCCAGGTCTTCAGTTTCACCTGTATGTACTCGGCCCCAAGATCGGACCAGATCCAGTGGGCTGCCGTGTTGTCCGAGACGATCAGCATGGACCGCACCAGATCCCGGTAGCTGAGTTCCACCGGATCATCGGTGAGCGAGAGTCCCGTGGGCCCGTCTCGGCGGGTCTGCTCATCGATCAGAACCCGGCGGTGTGGATCCGCTATCCCTTCCGCGACCGCTTCCAGCCAGGCCGCCGCCAGGATGGGCTTGTACGTCGATCCCGCAGTCCAAGGGACGTCGGCGCGCACGTCGAACCTGGCGCCGGTACCCAGGTGACGGGCGCTGACGGTGAACTCGACGGCGGCGTCGTCGGCGATCTGTTCCAGTGAGTCCCCAAGCCAGGTCATGGGCGATCCAGATGGTTGAACACCACTGTGAAGGCCTCCGCCCACCCGGCGTCGTCCCGGATGGTGGGCTGAACAATGAGTTGAAATCCGATCCGCAGCAGGGCGGCATCAATGCGCCGGCTTCTACATCCGGGAACTTCGCGGCCTAGGTTGAGTATGCACCCGCCACGGGCGATGACGTTGAACGCGGCCACATCGTTCTCGACCTCGGTGAGGGCTGCGGTGGCCCCGGCGCGCCGCATACTGTCCTGAACTTCATGCGAGACGGCCGTGTTCCAGCGCCGCGGTGAGACGGCAAGTTCGGTCCCCGCCGCCGAGCGCAACTGCGCGGCGGTGGTGATGGCACCGTCGTGCTGAGTTGTCCACAGCATCACCTGCGCCGCTGCGCCAACCAGCGGCTTCACACCGGTGAGCAGGGCCGGGGTGATGACGACGCCGGCGGCCAGCGCTCCCGAACGTACGTCCGCCACACACTGGGCGCTGGAGAGGCGCACGGCCGTGACCGGCTGCAGCCGTTGAATCAGGGCGAGAGCTAGCCCCTGGGGCACCTCGTGAGCGATCCCCAGCAAGGGCACCGCCCGATCGCGGGTGGCCAGGAAATCCTGCTCGGCCCTGATGAGAGTGCGAGCTTGCATCAGGGCCGTCTCGCCATCTCGGGAAAGAGCCACTCCGGAGCCGGATCGGATGAATAGTTGGCATCCCAGCAGGCTTTCAAGCTGCCGGATGGCTTGCGAGAGGGCAGGCTGGCTCATTCCGAGATACTCCGCGGCGCGACCGAAATGCAGATATTCACTCACGGCCACGAAACAGGTGGCCAGACGTGTCACATTGACCGCCATGATAATCCTCTGCTTATGGACTTTGGGTTCTCATCATATTGGACCTATGGCAACTGCGGCTCCTAGGTTCAAAGCATGAGATCCACCAACCGTCGCACTTTCCTCACCTGGTCCGGACTGGGGTTGGCGAGCGTGTCAGCCGGGATGCTGACCTCTTGTTCCGGGGCCCGTTCAGAGAGCCCCCGGGACGTTGCGGGGCGGCTTGCAACGTCCCTGCAGCAAGGAGATGTTGCCGGGGTGCCCCTGGTGTCCCCGCCCTCGGATACTCAATCGTTCCTCGCAGAACGAATGAAAGGGTCGCAGCGCCCGGCCGTGGAAGTGCGGGGGATCGATGAACGCGATGGCGCGGCCACCGCCCGCCTCGGTTTCACCTGGCCGTCCACCGATCCCGAGCAGACGTGGACCTATGAAACCCAGGCGCAGCTGGAGAAGGTTGACGGTCAATGGCGGGTGCGGTGGGAGGACTCAATTCTGCACCCTGGCCTCGAGGAGGGGCAGGGGCTCGTTCTGGCCACCATCCCGGGTGAACGCGCGCAGATACTTGACCGGAACGGCGCCGCACTGGTCTCCGACCAGCAAGTGCACCTGCCCGGGATCAATAAGCAGGGCCTCACCGATGACCAGGCCGCGGCGTCCGCCCGCAAGCTCGCCGCAGTGCTCGACATCGACCCGAAGGACTACCAGGAGAAAGTCGCAGCGTACGGCCCCCAAGCGTTCGTTGATGCTCTCACGCTACGGCGGTCGGACTTCCTCGAGTTGGACGCGGCCGCGCTGAAAACCATTACCGGCTACGAGGTTCTGACCAACATCATGCCGCTGTCTCTGCAGCGGGGCTTCGCGGGCGCTGTGCTGGGGTCAGTGCGCCACCCCACCGCAGAAGACGTCGAGAACAGAGGCGACGAGATCAAGGATGTCGAGTGGATCGGCGCGGGAGGGCTACAGGAGGCCTTCGACGAAAAACTTCGCGCGGCGCCGTCGTTGCGAGTGACGATCCGAGAACTGGACGGCTCTGCGCCACCGGTCTTCGCGGGGCCGCTGTGGGAGCAGAAGGCCTCGGCAAAGAGTCCTTTGACGACGACACTTGATGTCGATGTGCAGAAAGCTGCCGAGGGAATCATCAAGGACACGGGGAGTCCCAGCGCGATTGTTGCGGTGCGGCCTTCAACGGGCGACATTTTGGCGGTGGCTTCCGGGCCCGACGACAATTCATATCCCACCGCCACGGTGGGTCAGTACGCGCCGGGGTCCACATTCAAGATTGCGACGTCGCTTGCGTTGCTGCGTCACGGCGCGTCACCCGACTCGGCCGTGCAGTGTTCCGAATCCATTACCGTGGACGGCCAGACGTTCAAGAACGCCGGCACATATCTACCGGACCACCTGGGTGACATATCGCTTCGGGAGGCGATCGCGCAGAGTTGCAACACCGCGTTGATCGACAAGCACGATTCCGTGAGCCAAAGCGACCTGGCATCCGCGGGAGAGGCTCTCGGCATAGGCGCGGACTGGGATCTCGGCATCTCTGCATATTCCGGCAATATTCCCCATGACGAAGCGGGGACCGAACATGCGGCGTCGATGATCGGTCAGGGCAGAATACAAACGTCACCGCTGGCCATGGCCGTTTTTGCGGCCAGTGTGGTGCGGGGGCGTTGCGTGTGCCCACAGTTGGTGCCCGAAGAGAAACCGGCTCGGGAGCTGCCGACAACATTGACCGAACAAGAGGCCGCGCAGTTGAAAGAGCTGATGCGCGCCGTGGTCACCGAGGGCCATCTGGAGCAACTAAACAATCATCCGGGAGGAGACGTGCTGGGTAAGACCGGCACTGCAGAGTTCGGTCAACCCGACCCTGACCGAGGTGGATTCCCACGGACGCACTCGTGGGTCATCGTGGCGCAGGGCGACCTCGCGTTCTCCGTGTTCGTGGAGGACGGCGACTACGGCTCGGTCACGGGCGCGCCGCTGGCCAAAGAGTTCTTGGACGCAGCGTACGACGTGCTGTCGCCGCCCCCGGCTTGATCAACAGCACCCCGCCGACAACCAGCACAATTCCGCGCTGCGACGCAGGTACGAGGCGCGTAGCCACTTACCGAAGAACGAACCGCCCCGCGTGTAGCAACGCGGAGCGGTTCGCCGAGTGGGTGAATCGGTGTTACTTCTTCTTGGTCGTTAGGGTGTCTTCGTACTGCGCCAAGGCCAGGCCCACGGTCATAAAGGTAGGGGCCCAGTGGCCCACGAAAATACCCCAGCGGTCCGATTGGGCCTTGGAGTCGGTTTTCTTGACACGCGAGAGTCCCCACGAAACAAAGGACAGGGCAATGGAACCCATGCCGGCCGCGTAGGCGTACTCGGAACGGATGCCGGCATCGTGAAGGGTCTTCATGATCATGGTGTGAATCTCCAATGCTGTTCGGGTGAGCTAACGGTCTAGCGGGGAGGGTTCTCTCACGCTACGCCTTTGACGGGGATTCAGTAAGCAAACTTAGGGGAAGTGCTGGTTAGTGACAGCACGTGACGGGAATCATGCGGCGAACAACGCCGAACGAACGGCGGCTTCGAACCCTTCCACGTGGTGGCGCGCCAACGCGGAAGCCCGGTCCGCGTCACCGTCAATGATTTCCTGCAGCAACTGAATGTGCTCCTGGACGTGCTCGGCGAGCCGCGGCAACCGGTCGATCACCATGCACCAGATGCGGGTGGCCAGGTTGTTGTAGCGGATCAGGGTGTCTTCGAGATACGGATTGCCCGCGGCCCGGTACACGGCTCGGTGCACCATGGAGTCGCACGTCAGGATGTCCGTGACGCTGGCGTGCTCGATGTCGAAGCCGCGGAGCTGTTCTTGAATGCCCGCCAGCTCCGCGCGCGTAGCCGCAGTGGCCACGCGCGCGGCTCGAGAAGCCGCCATGGGCTCCAGCTGCATCCTGATTTCCGAGACGTAGACCAGATCGGTGATCTCCACCCGCGTGGCAAACGTCCCGCGCTTGGGGTAACTCACCACCAGCTTGTCGACCTCGAGTCGCTTCAGGGCCTCGCGCACCGGTGTCCGGCCCATGCCCAGGTTTTCGGCCAGAGCGGCGTCGTTCAATGGGTCGCCGGGACGGATGTCAAGGGTGAGTAATTGTTGGCGGAGCGCCTCGTAGGCCGTGTCGGCCAGCGACGATCGTTTGGGTGCCGATTGCTCCGCCCCGAAAATCCTCACGTCCACTGGGCCTCCCACAGTGATTTTCAGTGCACCCTTGACGGGTGAAAAAGCGTTATCTACGCTACATGCAACTCTAATATATATGTTATCCGGTCTCATATGTATATGTGCCTGGATTATCCACCGGACACCCGACAATTCACCGCTTCCGCACCATACCCACCCCAGGAGAAGCACATGTCCACACCGCGCATTGTCATCATCGGAGCCGGGATCGTCGGGGCCAACCTGGCGGACGAATTGGTCGCCCGGGGGTGGAACAACATCACGGTCCTGGACCAGGGCCCCCTGACCATGCCCGGCGGGTCCACCTCCCACGCGCCGGGCCTGGTGTTCCAGACCAACCCCTCCAAGACCATGAGCGAGTTCGCGCACTACACGGTGAGCAAACTCAAGGCACTTCGGAAGGACGGCAGCTCGTGCTTCAACCAGGTGGGCGGGCTGGAGGTTGCCACCACCGAAACCCGCTGGGCGGATCTGCATCGCAAGCTCGGCTACGCCACCTCCTGGGGCATCAAGGGCCGGCTGCTGGACTCTGCCGAATGCAAAGCGCTCTACCCGCTCATCAATGATGACCTCGTCCTGGGTGGGCTCCACGTGCCTAGCGACGGCCTGGCGCTCGCGGCCCGCGCGGTCCAGTTGCTGATCGAGCGCACCTCCGAAGCCGGGGTCACCTACCGCGGTTCCACCGAGGTTGTGGACGTGGAACAGTCCGGCGGCCGGGTCACGGGCGTGCGCACCGCGGAGGACGTCCTGCCGGCGGACATCGTGATTTCTTGCGCGGGATTCTGGGGCCCCAAGGTCGGACGGATGGTGGGCATGGACGTGCCCCTGCTGCCGCTGGCCCACCAATACGTGAAAACCACCCCCGTCCCGGACCTGGCGGGCCGCAACGAACACCCCAACGGCGCGGGACTGCCGATCCTGCGCTTCCAGGACCAGGACCTCTACTACCGCGAGCACGGCGATCGCTACGGCATCGGCTCCTACGCTCACCGACCCATGCCGGTGGATCCCGATGACCTGGGGGTCTATGCACCGCAGGACATCACCGAGAAACACATGCCCTCGCGCTTGGAGTTCACCCCGGATGACTTCATGCCCTCGTGGGAGGCCTCACGAGATCTGCTGCCCGGGCTGCGCGACAGCGAGATCGAGGACGGGTTCAACGGCATCTTCTCCTTCACCCCGGACGGCGGTCCCCTCCTGGGTGAGTCCCCCGAGGTGGACGGTTTCTACATTGCGGAGGCCGTGTGGGTCACCCATTCGGCCGGCGTGGCCAAGGCGATGGCCGAACTCATCACCACGGGTCGCTCCGAGACGAACCTGGGCGAGTGCGATGTGAACCGCTTCGAGGAGGTGCAGCTCAGCCCCTCGTACGTGAGCGAAACCTCGCAGCAGAACTTCGTGGAAATCTACGACGTGCTCCACCCGCTGCAACCTCGGCTGTCCCCGCGGGACCTGCGGGTCACTCCGTTCCACGCGCGTCACAGGGCGCTGGGAGCCTACTTCCTGGAATCCGGCGGGTGGGAGCGGCCGTACTGGTTCGAGTCCAACGCCCGTCTGCTCAAGGAACTGCCCACCGAGTGGCGTCCGCCGGCCCGGGACGCGTGGTCGCAAATGTTCCACTCGCCCATTGCCGCGGTCGAAGCGTGGAAGACCCGCACCGCGGTGGCCATGTACGACATGACGCCGCTCAAACGCCTGGAGGTCTCCGGCCCCGGTGCGTTGGCGCTCCTACAGCGGCTGAGCACCAACAACCTGGACAAGAAGCCCGGCGCGGTGATCTACACTCTGCTCCTGGATGACCGGGGCGGGATCCGCAGCGACATCACGGTCGCACGATTGGGAGAGCAATTGTTCCAGGTCGGGGCGAACGGCAATATCGACCTGGCCTACCTCACGCGCGAGGCCAAGGCCCAGACCGACGGCGCTGTGCCCGGTGGCTGGGTCCAGGTCCGGGATACGACCGGCGGTACCTGCTGCATCGGCCTGTGGGGGCCGCTGGCCCGCGAGGTGGTCACCGCCGTCAGCGACGACGACTTCTCTAATGAGGCCCTGCGGTACTTCCGCGCCAAGAAGGCGCGCATCGGCGGGGTTCCGGTGACCGCCATGCGGCTGTCCTACGTGGGAGAACTGGGATGGGAGATCTACACGAGCGCGGACAATGGGCAGCGGTTGTGGGACGTGCTGTGGGAAGCGGGTCAACCGCGCGGAATCATTCCGGCGGGGCGGGCAGCGTTCGCGTCCCTGCGACTGGAAAAGGGTTACCGCGCGTGGGGCACGGACATGACCACTGAATACAACCCCTACGAGGCCGGAGTTTCGTTCGCCGTCAGACACGACAAGGGAGATTTTGTCGGTAAGGACGCCCTGGAGGGTCTCAGTGAGGAGACCGTGGACCGTCGGCTGCGGTGCCTGGTCATCAACCGGACGCAGTCCATCGTGCTGGGTAAGGAACCGGTGTTCCACCACGGCGAACCCGCCGGGTACGTCACCAGCGCCGCCTACGGGTTCACCCTCGGCAAGCCCATTGCCTATTCGTACTTGCCGTCCTCGGTGCAGCTCGGGGACGAGGTGGAGATCGAGTACTTCGGCACCCGCATCCCCGCGACCGTCACAGCGGATCCGCTCTTCGACCCGCAGATGACCCGGCTGCGCGGCTGATGGACACCATGACCGACTTCGTATCCCAGGAGGTGGCGCGATGAGCGCGCCGAGAGAAACCGTAGAAGCCAACGCGCCCAGCGCGGCGTCGCCGGAATTGGTGCTCACCCTAGAATGCCCCGAGACCCTGGGGATCGTGCACGCGGTGAGCGGGGTGCTCCTGGATCACGGGTGCAACATCGTGGAACTCACGCAGTTCGACGATCGGCGTCGGGGGCACTTCTTCATGCGCGTCCACGTGGCCCCGGCGGCCGGAGAGACCCTGGACCGGGATGCGCTGTACGCGGATCTGGAACCGGTGGCGCAACGGTTCGGGATGAACTGGCAACTCAACGTGCACGGGGCCAAGCGGCGGGTGCTGGTGATGGTCTCCAAGTTCGGCCACTGCCTCAATGACCTGCTTTACCGCAGCCGCACCGAAGAATTGCCTGTGGACATCGTGGCGGTGGTGTCCAACCACCTGGATCACCAGCGGCTGGTGGAGTGGCACGGCATCCCGTTCTACCACGTGCCCGTCACCTCGGACACCAAGTCCGAGGCCGAGGCCCGCCTGCTGGACCTGGTGGATCGTTTCGAGGTGGACCTGGTGGTTCTGGCCCGATACATGCAGGTGCTCAGCGATTCGCTGGCCACGCGGATGTCCGGGCGGGTGATCAACATCCACCATTCGTTCCTGCCCAGTTTCAAGGGGGCCAAGCCCTATCACCAGGCCTACGAACGCGGGGTCAAAACCGTGGGGGCGACCGCGCACTATGTCAATGCCGAACTCGACGAGGGCCCGATCATTGCCCAGCAAACCGTGCCGGTGGACCACACGTTCGGCCCCGAGGATCTGGTGGCCGCCGGCCGGGACACCGAATGCAAGGCGCTGTCCGATGCCGTGAAGTGGCACTGCGAAGGCAGGGTGATCCTGCAGGGCCCCAAGACCGTGGTGCTGCGCCGAGCGGGATGAGTCCGGTCAGCCCCGCGGGTCGTAGCCCAGGCGGCGGCTGATGGTCAGTCCCGAGGCCTTGAGATCCTCGCTCATGGCCACCATGGTGTCCTCGGTGAACCGGAAGGCAGGGCCGGAGATGCTGACCGCGGCAACCACCGTGCCCAGGTGGTCGCGCACGGGAACGGCAATGGCATTGATGCCGATTTCGAGTTCTTCCAGGACGATTGCGTAGTCCTGCGCCGCGACGTCGAGCAATTGCCGTTCGAGCTGCCGGCGCGAGGTGATCGTGCGCGCGGTATAGGACGTCAGGCGCACTTTCTTGATCAGTTCGGCGCGCTCCGCGGACGTGAGCGCCGCGAGCAGCACCTTGCCGCTCGAGGTGGCGTGCAGGGGCGTGAGGCTGCCGATCCAGTCGTGGGTGCCGAGCGACGTGGGCCCGATTTCCTGGGCCACGTTGACCGCAACGCCCTCCCGTAGAACGGCAAGATTGACGGTCTCGCGGTACTCGTCGGCAAGGCGCCGGATCTCGCCCTGGGCCTCCGCGACCAGACTCAAGCGTGCCGGGATGGCGTGGGCCAGGCGCAGGATCCCGAACCCCAGTTCGTACTTGCCCCACTCGTGATTGGCCATGACCAGATCGCGTGATTCCAGCGCGCTGATCAGCCGGGACGCCGTGGATTTGTGGACCCCGAGCTCTTCGGCCACCTGGCCGACACTCGCACTGCCCAATCGCCCCAGCAGTTCCAGGACGGTAATGGCCCGGTCCACGGACTGGACGCCCCCCGGGGTCACGCCCTCGCCGGCCGCTGTGTCCTCCGGCGCGGAGGGCGGCTGGGGTGACGATTTTTCGGGGGAGGCCATGCCCGTCATCGTATTTTATGCGTGACCGTCCACCGTGAGACCGGGCGGCAGGTTGGGGCGCTCATTGGATTCCTCGACCATGATGACGCCGTCGACCACCGCCACCCGGTGCGCCCGCACGGGCAACTTGGCAGGGGGCGCGTCCACCTGACCCGTGCGCAGGTCGAACTTGGACGCGTGCAGTGGGCATTCCACTTCGCACCCCTCGACCCAGCCGTCGGCCAGGGAAGCGTCCTGATGGGTGCAGGTGTCATCAAGGGCGTACAGCTCGCCCTCCTCGGTGTGGAACACCGCAATGGGCGGGGTCGTCTCGACGCGGACGGCGTCTCCGGGTTCGAGATCGGAAAGGGGGCAGACCTTGTGCATGGGCGCGGTTCTTTCACTGGGTCCTGGATGAGGGGCCTCGAACAATCGGTGAGAAAAATCTCGAGGGGCGCAACTCATGTCGTAATACGCAACATTTTCCGAGCCGCTTTCGGGCAGTGTCAAGGGGGCTGGGCCGGTGAAAATACAGCTTGGGACATGGGAAACAGCCGTGATGTGAACACCGTGTAACGGATGCTCCACACCCCTTGACACCATTTCGTGACCCGCTTCACACTTAATCGCATGACGCAGTGCGTTGCGTAATACGCGTCATGAGGAACCTGAGTCTCGGGCGTCCCGCCGGTGCAGTTCCGAGGTCCCGACCAGCTAGTCGAAAGGGGTCCACCATGGAATCCCTCGTCATCGTCGGCGCTTCGCTCGCCGGCCTGTCCGCCGCCCGAGCCGCCCGCCGTCAAGGATTCACGGGCCGCCTGGTCATCATCGGTGATGATCCGGAACGCCCCTACGACCGCCCGCCGCTCTCCAAAGAATTTCTCAGCGGCCAGTTCCAGGCGGCGGACCTGACGTTGGAAATCGACGGGGAGCAGCTCGACGCCGAATGGCTGCTCGGCGTGCGCGCCGTCTCGTTCGACCCCGTCGCTCGTGAGATCGCGCTCGCGGACGGGCGCACGGTCCACGCCGATCTCTTGGTCATCGCCACCGGCGCCTCCGCACGACAACTGCCGGAGCTCACGGGCCTCGACAACGTGCTGACCCTGCGCACGCTCGAGGACGCACGCAAACTGCGGGCTCTCGTGGAACGCGGCGGTCAGCTGGTGGTTCTGGGCGCCGGATTCATCGGCGCGGAGGTCGCGTCCACGGCGCACTCACTGGGCCTGCAGGTCACGGTATTGGAGAAGTCGGTCACCCCGCTGTGCGGGCCGCTCGGCGCCGAAATGGGTTCCGTGGTGGCACGGCTGCACGAACAGGCCGGCGTGGAACTGCTGTGCGGGGTCGAGATCGACGGCTTCAACACGGAGGACAGCTCCGTCACCCACGTGCGCCTGGCCGACGGTCGCGTGCTCCCGGCAGACCTCGTGGTGGTCGGCATTGGAGCCCAACCCAACGTGGCCTGGCTGGAAGGTTCGGGGATCGACGTCGGCAATGGCGTGGTCTGCGACGCCGCCGGGCGCACCTCCGTGCCCGGGGTCGTGGCCGTGGGCGATTGCGCGGCGTGGCTGGACCCCCGCACCGGGCAGCACCGGCGCGTCGAGCACTGGGCCGGTGCGCTGGGCCGTCCGGCCATCGCGGTGGGCGCGTTGCTCGAACATGAGGACGCGCACTTGCCCGTGGAGCAGCCCTACTTCTGGTCCTGCCAGTACGGCGCGCGCCTGCAGTTCGTGGGGGACGTGACCGGTTCGGATCGGGTGATGTACGAGCACGGCGGGCCCGGCGAGGAGAGTTTCCTGGCCGTCTATTACGCCGGCGATGATCCCGTGGCCGTTCTGGGCCGGAACCAGCCGAAACAGTTCACCCGCTGGCGCAAGTTCTTGGCCAAGCTGGCGGTGGCCTCGGCCGAACAACGCTTGATCGCCTGAACCACAGCAACCGACACCCGATCCCCACTTCCCGCGTGTGAAGTAGTTCTGCAAGGAGGGCCCCGTGTCCACCAACATTGTTTCCGAAAGCCTCATTGCCACGTTGCCGGGCCGCACCTACACCGACCAGAACTTCTTCCGAGCGGAACAGGAGCAGATTTTCGAACGGATGTGGTTCTGCGCCGCGCGAGCCGCGGATCTCGATAAGCCCGGCGCGTACCGGACCGTGCAGGTGGGTCGGGAAAGCATCATCGTCACCCGGAACCGCAAGCACGGCATTCGCGCCTTCTACAACGTGTGCCGCCACCGAGGCGCCAAGCTGTGCACGGAGGACAGCGGTGAGGCCAAGCGGTCCTTCCAGTGCCCGTACCACGCGTGGACCTACGACTTGGACGGCAAGCTGATTGCCGCCCCCAACCTCACCAAAATGCCGGACATCGGCCGCGAGGAGTACGGGCTGGTGACCATCCCCGTACGCGAGTACCTGGGGTACGTGTGGGTGTGCCTGGCGGACGAACCGCCATCGTTTGAAGATGACGTCATGGGTGCCATCGAGGAGCGGCTGGGTGACTCCGAGTCCATCCAGGCCTATGACATTGCCCATCTCTCCCTGGGGCGGCGGATCACCTATGACGTGAAGGCCAACTGGAAGCTCATCATCGAGAACTTCATGGAGTGCTACCACTGCGCCACCATCCACCCGGAGCTCACCGAGGTGCTGCCCGAATTCGCGGACGGGCTGGCGGCCCAGTACTTCGTGGGCCACGGCGCGGAGTTCGGGGAGGACATCAAGGGCTTCACGGTGGACGGCTCCGAAGGCCTGGACCGGATTCCAGGGGTCGACGAGGACCACGACCGGCGCTATTACGCGATCACCATTAAGCCCACCGTGTTCGTGAATTTGGTACCCGATCACGTGATCATCCACCGCATGTTCCCGTTGGCCGTGGACCACACGATCGTGGAGTGCGACTGGCTGTACCTGCCCTCGGTCGTGGAATCCGGCAAGGACGTCTCCGCCTCCGTGGAACTGTTCCACCGGGTCAACCAGCAAGATTTCGACGCGTGCGAGCGTTGTCAGCCCGCCATGGGGTCTAGGATCTACGCCAAGGGCGGGGTCCTGGTTCCCAGCGAGCACCACATCGGAGTTTTCCACGACTGGGTCATGGACAAGGTCGGCAGCGCAGCTGAGTCGAAGGGACCATGATGAGCAGTGAACGTTCGAGTGCGGGCACGTCGGATGACGCGGGTGGTCTAGGCCCGGGCACGGAGCCGACAGCGGCCAGTCCCGTGGATGACCCCACCGAGCTGCATCACGCGGAGAAGAACGAAGCGGAGATCCTGGCGGCACTCAAAGAGGGGGTGGAGCGGCGTCGTCGGCCGATCCGGGACCGGTTCGAGGGCCTCGACAAGGTGATCCTGGGCGTGACCGGCGCAATCGTGGTGACGTTCGTGGTGTGGGGGTTCGTGGGCACCGAGAGCCTGTCGAGCATCTCGACCACGGCCCTGAACTGGGTCATGGAGAACACCGGCTGGATCTTTGTGCTGTGCTCGTCCTTCTTCGTGATTTTCGTGTTGTGGTTGGCGCTGGGCCGGTTCGGCGCGATCCCGCTGGGCAAGGACGGCGAGCAGCCCGAGTTCCGCACCGGGTCCTGGATTTCCATGATGTTCGCGTGCGGCATGGGCATCGGCCTGATGTTCTACGGTGTGGCCGAACCGCTGTTTCACTACATCTCCCCGCCCCCGGCCACGGTGGACGGGCAGACCAGCGAGGCGATCGAGACGGCCATGGCCACCTCGCTGTTCCACTGGACGCTGCACCCGTGGGCAATGTACGCGGTGCTCGGTATCGCCGTCGCGTACGGCACGTTCCGGATGGGCCGCAAGAATCTGCTCTCGGAGGCGTTCGTCTCGCTTTTCGGCCGACGTGCCGTGGACGGCGCGGGTGGAAAGATCATCAACATTCTGGCGATCTTCTCCACGCTGTTCGGCTCGGCGGCCTCACTGGGCCTGGGTGCGTTGCAGATCGGCAGCGGCCTGCAGTTCAACGGGCTCATCGGCCAGGTCGCCACGCCCATGCTCGTGGCAATCATTGCCGTGCTGACGTTCTGCTTTGTGGCCTCGGCGGTGTCCGGGATCGAGCGCGGTATCCAGTTTTTGGCCAACACCAACATGGTGCTCGCAGTGCTGATGGCCGTGGTGATCTTCGTGGTGGGACCCACCCTGTTCATCCTCAACCTCATCCCCTCCGCGATCGGCTCGTACGTCCAGCAACTGCCGGACATGGCCGCCCGCACGGAGGCGGTCGGTGACGAAGCCATGCGCGAGTGGCTGTCCGGGTGGACCATTTTCTACTGGGCCTGGTGGATCTCGTGGACGCCCTTCGTGGGCATGTTCATTGCCCGCATCTCGCGCGGGCGCACCATCCGGCAGTTCGTCACCGGCGTGCTGGTGGTCCCGTCGCTGGTGTCCCTGCTGTGGTTCGCGGTCTTCGGCGGCACCGCCATCAACATCCAGCACACCGCGGACGGCACCCCCGATCCCAACGACGGTATTGCCACCATGGTCGACGGCGTTCCCACCATTTCGTTCGACGGCGCCCTCTACGACATGTTCAACGCGCTCGACGCACCGCAGTTGCTCACCGCGGGCCTGGCCGTGTTGGCCATGATCCTGACGGGCATCTTCTTTGTCACCGGTGCGGATTCCGCCTCGATCGTCATGGGTTCGCTGAGTTCCCGGGGCACCCTGGAACCGTCCCGGCCCGTGGTGATCTTCTGGGGCGTGCTCATGGGAGGTGTTGCGGCCGTGATGCTCCTGGCCGGTGGTGACACCCCGGACGAGGCGCTGGGCGGGTTGCAGCGCATGACCATTGTGGCGGCGCTGCCGTTCGTGCTGGTGATGTTCGTGCTCTGCATCGCCCTGACCCGTGACCTGCAGGCCGACCCCATGTGGCTGCGCCAGCGGCTGTCCGAGTCCGTGATGCGCCGCGCGATCCGCTCCGCGGTCAACGACTACGGGCACCAGAAGTTCACACTGGTCACCCGGGAGAGCACGGACCCGGACACGGGGCAGATCCAGGCCGTGGACGCCACGGCGGCGGGGCAGCCCATTTACGAGTCCCACGAGGGTCACGGGGGGACGCGGCGCCGCAGGCGGCATGGCGAACGGGATGAGCCGCGCGACGGAGGCTGACATGTCTCAGGATCCGAAGCCGTCGCCCGGTACTACACGACGCACCACCTGCGCCATCGTCGGCGGTGGCCCGGCGGGCCTGGTGCTCGGCCTGCTCCTCGCCCGAGCCGGCGTGGCGGTCACCGTGCTGGAAAAACACAAGGACTTCCTCCGGGACTTCCGCGGTGACACCGTGCACCCCACCACCCTGGCCCTGCTGGAGGACCTCGGGCTGTTCGAGACTTTCAACGCCATCTCGCACTCCAAGGTCACCCACGTGGACCTGCCCCTTCCCGGCGGGTCCTCCGTGCGCATGGTCGACTTCTCGCGCCTGCCCGTGCGCCACCCCTACATTGCGATGGTCCCGCAGTGGGATCTGCTCAGTCTGCTGGCCGAGGCGGCCGCCGCCGAACCCACCTTCACCCTGCTCACCGAGCACGAGGTCACCGGGGTGGTGCGCGAGAACGGGCGGGTGAGCGGCGTCGTCGTGGAATCCCAGGATGGCCCCGGCCGCGTGCTGGCCGACCTCACGATCGCGTGCGACGGTCGCTGGTCCGTGATCCGCCAGGACGTGGGCCTGCCCGCGCGTGAGATTCCCGTGGCGTTCGACGTCTGGTGGTACCGCCTCCCCGCCGCCCGCCACGCGGGCGAGTCGTTGCTGCCGCGCACCGACCGCGGGCGCGTGGCCATTGGCATTCCCCGCGACGGCTACATCCAGGTCGCGCAGCTCGGGCCCAAGGGCGCCGACGACGCCGTGCGCGCCCGCGGTCTCGACGCCTTCCGGGGCGACGCCGCGGCGCTGTTCCCCGAGGCGGCGGACGGGGTGTCCGGGATCGAGTCCCTGGCCGACGTGAAGCACCTGGACGTGCGCGTGGACCGGCTGCGCCGCTGGTACGCCCCGGGTGTGCTGTGCATCGGGGATGCCGCGCACGCGATGTCGCCGGTGGGTGGCGTGGGCATCAACCTTGCAGTGCAGGATGCGGTGGCTGCGGCGCGTGTGTTGGCGCCGTTGTTGCTGGCCGGCACGTTGTCCGGGCGGTCCGAGCAGAGGGCGCTGGCCCGGATCCAGCGCCGACGCATGATGCCCACCATTGTGGTTCAGGGCCTGCAGCGGATCCTGCACGCGCGGCTGATCATGCCCGCGATCAACGGGCGGGAACTGCGGCCGCCAATGTGGTTCGTGATGCTCGTCCAGCACGTGCCCTGGCTGAGTGTGTTCCCGGCGCTCGCGGTGGGTGTGGGGCCGCGGCCGGAGCGGGCGCCGGGGTGGGCGCGGGGGTCTCCTGATGGCCACCGCGAGGTTTAAGGTTCCGTATTACGTTTTGTGAGGCGTTATAAGGGAATAGGGAACCATAAATCGGTGGGTCGGCGGCGGGTACGTGCCGGTGACGCAGTGTCGCCCCGTGTGGTCTACTGAAGGCCCGCGGACGGGGTAGGCCGGAACGCAACCCCGGCTCGACAGGATCTGCGGTCGATGACGAGAAAGGCGTTCACATGGCTTTCAGCAAGGGTGACCGGGTCGGATGGAACACCGCGCAGGGCACCACGTACGGGACCGTGCAGTCCAAACACACCAAGGATTTAGAGTTCAAGAACCAGACGTTCCGGGCCGACAAGGACGATCCGGTGTACGTGGTGGAATCCGAGAAGACCGGCTCGCAGGCCGCCCATCACGAGTCTGCGCTCTCGGATGCCACGGACGGTGACAAGGATGACGACTCAGGTCACCGCCCACCCAAAAAAGTGCAGGAGGCGGCCCAGCGCGCCGTGAAATGGATCGACGAGGGCAAGGCCGGCAAGGGTTTCACGAACACCGGTGAGCACCGCGCGCACCAGTTGGCCGAGGGCGAGACCGTGGATGACGAGGTCATCAAGAAGATGCGCGCGTACTTCAAGCGTCATGACGTGGACCGCTCCGCAGCAGGGTTCAAGGGAGGCGAGGACGGTTACCCCTCCCCGGGGCGTGTGGCGTGGGACGCGTGGGGTGGGGATCCCGGCCGGGACTGGGCCGAGTCCCAACAGATCGACGGGGAGTGAGCGGGGAGACCCCGGCTTCTCCGGCTCCATGAACGGTATGCGTAGGTACCTCAAGGCGGCCGGAGTGCACGCGGAGATCGCTCCGGACAAGTTCACGGCCGGCGGGTGGGTGCTGTCCTTGGACGGCGCGGAGCAGTCGCACGTGAACTTCGCGCACCCGGAGGAGATCTTCTACGAGTACCTGCGGCGAATCGGCAATGTGGTGGACGTGGTGGCCCCGGCGGGCTCCCCGATCACCGCGGTGCACCTGGGCGCGGGCGCCCTGACCCTGGCTCGCTACATTGCGGCCACGCGGCCCGGGTCCGCGCAGGTAGCTGTGGAGGTGGCGCCGGAGCTGCCTGGTTTCGTGCTCGAGGCGCTGCCGTTGCCGGCAGGCTCGGACGTGCGGATCGTCGCCGACGACGCTCGCGCGGCCCTTCCGCACGTGGCCGCACCGGGCACCGTGGACGTGCTGGTGCTCGACGTCCTCACCGGCGTTGCTGCGCCCGCCCACCTCACGGAGGCCTCGTTCTACGAAGAGGCCGCGCAGCTGCTGTCCCCGGGCGGGGTCATGGTGGTCAACGTGGGCGATGACGCAGGCCTCACCTTCTTCGCGGACCAGGCCCGGGTGATGCGTTCGGTGTTCGCGGACGTGTGGTGCCTGGCGGACCGGCAGCTGCTCACGCGTGAACATGCGGGGAATCTCGTTCTGGTGGGCGGCCGGCGGTTGCCGCGGGAATGGGCGGCGTCGTTCGAGGCCGCGGGACCGCATCCGGCGGGTGTGTTGGACGGGGAGGGGCTGGGGGAGTTGATCGCGACGCGGTGACCAAGGTCCGCACTGCCCCGCCGGGCCTACGCAACGTGTCCACGTGTGTTGTTGCAGCGGGAGGCTCTGTCCGGCGGTTGCGAGTTCAACTACGCTCAATGTGTGACCGAGAACCGAACGTCACCGGCCTCTGAGGCGCGATCCGAACTGTCGCGGCGGCGCACGTTTGTGAACATCCTGGTGAACACGGCCGTGGCCAACCTGACCACGAGCTACCTGTGGTTCGCCCTGACGTTCTGGATCTACCTGGAGACCCGCAACGTGATCGCCACCGGGGTGGTGGGCGGGATCTACATGCTGCTGCTCGCCCTGAGTTCCATCAGCTTTGGCACGCTGGTGGACCGGTACCGCAAGCTGGTGGTGATGCGCTTTGCCGGACTGTTCACCCTGGTGATGTTCTTGCTCGCCGGCGCGATCTTTGTCCTCGCCCCGGAGGGCCAGGTCGCTCGGTTGGACGGCCCGTGGTTCTGGGGGTTCGCCGCCGTGACCCTCATCGGGGCCGTGGTGGAGAACATGCGCAACATCGCCCTGGCCACCACGGTGACCATCCTCGTGGAACCGGACCGGCGCGCCAACGCCAACGGACTGGTGGGGATGGTCCAGGGGATCGCGTTCATGGTCACCTCGGTGCTCTCGGGGCTGTCCATTGGCCTGCTCGGGATGGGCGCCACGGTGGTCATCGCCGTGGTACTCACCGCTCTGGCCTTAGGGCACCTGCTCACGGTGAGGATGCCGGAGGAAGCCGCGCCGGCGCCGTCGGACGCCCACGGCGGGTTCGATCTGGTCGGTTCCTGGCGTGCAGTGATGGCGGTGTCCGGGCTGTTCGCCCTGGTTCTCTTCAGCACCTTCAACAACTTCATCGGAGGCGCCTACATTGCCCTGATGGATCCCTACGGGCTGGAGCTGTTCTCCGTGGAGATGTGGGGTGTCCTGTTCGCCATCGCGTCCACCGGGTTCATGGTGGGCGGCGCGGTGATCGGGAAGGTGGGGCTGGGCAAGAACCCCTTGCGCACCATGCTGCTGGTGGTGATGGTCATGGGTCTGCTGGGTGCCCTGTTCACGATCCGGGAATGGGGCTGGTTGTACATCGCCGGAATCTGGCTGTACATGGCGCTGTTCCCCGCCGTGGAGGCGGCCGAGCAGACCGTCATCCAGCGCGTGGTGCCCCTGGCCCGGCAGGGCCGGGTGTTCGGGTTCGCCATGGCCTTCGAGTCCTCGGCCGCGCCCGTCACCGCCTTCGTGGTGGCGCCGCTGGCGGAGTTCTGGATCATCCCCTACGCCCGCAGCAATGCCGGAGCCGCGGCCCTGGAACCGCTGCTGGGAGAAGGCACCGCCCGGGGAATCGCGCTCGTCTTCCTGTGCGCCGGCGCGTTGATGATCCTGGCTGCGGCCCTTGCCTTTCTTACTCCTGTGTACCGCCGTGTTTCCGCCGAGTATGCCCGCGCGGCGGCCGAGGATCGGGCCGCGGGGGAGTGGGGTGGGGCGCCGGGGATGGGCGACGGCACAGGCCTCACCCGTGAGACCCGCGCCGGGGGGTGAGCCCCTGGAGTCGTCGCGTTGATGGCGGGCGGTCATGGTGCTGGATGGGCAAGGACTGACGGGGTTTGGGTACGGGGCGGTGAGGGCTGTCTGGACGGACTGGTCGCTCAGCGTCCTGTGGCCTTGACCCCGGATGGTGGACACGGGGTTGTGCGGCTTGTTGAAGATCCGCAGTCTGGTTACAGTGTTGCATCTCGAACTCGACGGGGCTGATGTGGCCGATGGCTGAGTGCCTGCGTCGTT